>NZ_CP033465.1 GCF_003718715.1 Clostridium sp. JN-1
ATGGATGCCCATTTAAAGGAAATATGGGAAAAAACTTTAAACATAATAAAAGGAGAATTGACCGAAGTAAGTTTCAATACATGGATTAAAAGCATAACTCCTATTTCTATTGATAAAGATACATTAAAATTAGGCGTTCCAAATGATTTTACACGCGGAATATTAAATACAAGATATAAGGATCTTATTTCAAATTCATTAAAATTAATAGGTTCTAAAAAATATACTATAGATTTTCTTATATTATCGGAAGAGGATACATCTGATGACTCCAAAAGCAAAAAAGTGAAAAAAAGTTCTATTAATATTTCTGTAAATGAAAAAATGTCTGCAATGTTAAATCCTAAATATACTTTTGATTCTTTTGTAATAGGTAATAGTAATAGATTTGCCCATGCAGCATCCTTAGCTGTTGCAGAAGCACCCGCTAAGGCTTATAACCCTCTTTTTATATATGGAGGCGTTGGACTTGGTAAAACTCACTTAATGCATGCAATAGGTCATTACATATTACAAAATAATTCTAAATGTAAAGTTATGTATGTTTCTTCAGAAAAGTTTACTAATGAACTTATAAACTCTATAAAAGACGATAAAAATGTAGAGTTTAGAGATAAGTACAGAAACATAGATGTGCTTCTTATAGATGATATTCAATTTATTGCAGGCAAGGAAAGAACTCAAGAAGAATTTTTCCATACATTTAACGCTCTATACGAAGCAAACAAACAAATAATATTATCAAGTGACAGACCACCTAAAGAAATACCTACTCTTGAAGATAGATTACGCTCTCGTTTTGAATGGGGACTTATAGCTGATATACAAGCTCCTGATTTTGAAACAAGAATGGCAATACTCAAAAAAAAGGCTGATGTAGAACATTTAAATATACCTAATGAGGTTATGGTATACATAGCTACAAAAATTAAATCAAACATAAGAGAATTAGAAGGTGCTTTAATTAGAATAGTAGCATTTTCTTCTTTAACTAATAGTGAAATAAGTATTGAATTAGCTGCAGAAGCACTAAAAGATATAATATCAAGCAGACAATCCAAATTAGTTACCATAGAATTAATCCAGGACGTTGTATCAAATTACTTCAACTTAAAAGTAGAAGATCTTAAGTCTTCTAGAAGGACTAGAAGCATAGCTTTCCCAAGACAAATAGCTATGTATCTCTCTAGAAAATTAACAGATATGTCACTTCCTAAGATAGGTGAAGAATTTGGAGGTAGGGATCATACTACAGTAATACATGCTTATGATAAAATATCTCAAAATTTAAAGACTGATGAAAGTCTGCAAAGTGCAGTAAATGATTTAACAAAGAGGATTAATCAAAAATAGTTATCAACATGTGTTTATAATTTTTAAAGAATATCCTGTTAATAAAAAATCAATACTTAGTTAAATGTTAATTGTGTGGATAAAGTTACATAAATATGTTTTACTTATCCACAATTATTTTTTTCTATTTTCTAGTGTTTTCAACGGATTAACAAGATATTAACATAATCACAGCCCCTACTACTATTACTACTAATATAATCTTATTATCTTATCTATATTTACAAAAAGGTATGCTGTGAATAAGGAGGATATAATTAATGAAATTTGTGTGCAATAAAAGTATACTTCAAAATGGAATATCAATAGTTCAAAAATCAATTACAGGAAAATCTTCACTGCCTATATTAAATGGTATTTTGATAACAGCATTAGATGGTAAACTAACTTTAATAGGATCAGATATAGACTTAAGTATCCAAACTAAAGTAGAAGCTGAAGTATATGAAGAAGGCAGCATTGTATTAGATTCAAAAATATTTGGAGAAATAATAAGAAAGTTACCAAATGATGATATACATATAAATACCATAAATAATAATTCAGTAGAAATACTATGTCAAAAATCAAGATTTACTTTAATATATATGGATCCATCTGACTTTCCACCATTACCTAGTATTAATGAAAATGATATATTTTCTATACCTCAAAAAATACTTAAAAATATGATAAAAAGTACTATATTTGCTACTGCTATAGATGAAACTAGACCAATACTTACAGGAGTTTTATTTGAAATAAAAGAAAAAAAGTTAAATTTAGTTGCACTAGATGGTTATAGATTAGCCTTAAAATCAGAAAATCTAGATACTGATAATACTATAAATGCAGTAATACCAGGAAAAACATTAAGTGAAGTATCAAAAATATTAGAAGAAAAAGACGATGTAAAAATTACATTTACACCTAATCACATTTTATTTAACATAAATGAAACTAAAATAATATCTCGACTTTTAGAAGGTGAATTTATTAAATACAATTCAATAATACCAAACGAATTTAACCTAAAAGTAACAGCAAAAAGAGTAGAGTTATTAAATTCTATAGAGAGAGCTTCATTAATGGCTCAAGAAGGTAATACAAACCTTATAAAATTGAGTATACAAGATGAAAGTATGATTATAACATCTAATTCTCAATTGGGAATGGTCAGAGAAGAAACAAGTATAATTTTGCAAGGAGACTCACTTGAAATTGCATTTAATTCAAAATACTTAATAGATGTATTGAAAACTATGGATGAAGATGAGATAATCATGGAATTTTCAAGCAGTATAAGTCCTTGTATTATAAAGAATAGAGAAGTAGATAATTGTATATATCTTGTTTTGCCTGTAAGGTTATCAAAAAATTAATTTTAAGTAGGAGATAGTTTAAATGAATGAAATTAAAATAAATACAGACTTTATAAAATTAGATTCTTTTTTAAAATGGTGCGGTGCGGTAAGTTTAGGCTCGGAAGCTAAAATGCATATATTATCTGGAAATGTAAAGGTCAATGGAAGTATTGAGACTCGAAGAGGAAAAAAGTTAGTAAAAGGTGACATAATTAACTTTTGTGACAATGATTATAAAATTATTTAGTTAGGAGTTAATTTTATTGTTAATTGTACAATAGCTGCTTTATGGTATAATTATGATAGGTGTTTTTTATGTATATTAAATATTTAAAATTCGTCAATTTTAGAAATTATAAAGAAACCAATATTGAATTAAATAAAAATACGAATATTTTTATAGGAGATAATGCCCAGGGCAAAACAAATATTCTAGAAGGGATTTACTACTGCAGTATAGGAAAGTCCCAAAGGACTAGTAGAGATAAAGAACTCATAAATTGGAATGGAAAAGAAGCCTATCTTAGTTTATATGTTGTCAAAGACAGGTTAGATAAAAAAATAGAAATTAAAATATTTAAAGAAGGAAAAAAGGGTATAAATATAAACTCAATCAAAGTAAATAAAATGTCAGAACTTATGGGAGTTCTGAATGTTGTTATGTTTTCACCAGATGATTTAAAAATTGTTAAGGAATCACCAAGTTACAGAAGAAAGTTTTTAGATATAGAGCTTTGCAAATTAAGTAAAAGATATTATTTTAATTTACAGCAGTATAATAAAGTTTTAACTCAAAGAAATATGATATTAAAAAGTTCAAATCAAAAACAGCTTAATATGCTGGATATATATGATGAACAACTATCAAAGTATGGTTCGGAAATAATTAATTTAAGACATAAGTATGTAAAAAAACTTGAAGAAAAGGGTAAAATAATACATAAGGATATAACATCTGGAAAAGAAAAGTTAGAGTTGAATTATATAACTAATGTCGGTAATGTAGAAAATCCCAGAGAAAATATGTTAAAAAAATTAAAGGAAAGTAGGGCTAAAGATTTTCAAAGAAAGTCGACTTCGTTTGGTCCGCATAAAGATGATTTTGAAGTAAAGATTAATGACATGAATGTGAGAAACTATGGCTCTCAAGGACAGCAAAGAACGTCAGTTTTAACTATTAAATTTGCATCATTTGAAATAATAAAGGATGTAACAGGAGAGTACCCGGTGCTCCTTTTAGATGATGTCTTATCAGAACTTGATGCAAGTAGACAAAAGTATATATTGAATTCAATAAATAATATACAAACTTTTATAACATGTACTGGAATTGGAGATATAAAAAAGTATTTAAAAGATGAATATTATCTTTTTATTGTACAAAAAGGTAAGGTTAAAATGGCTTAAAGTTTCGAAAGGAGATTTTTTATGTTTTTACATTTAGGTGAAAATGTAGTTGTACCTATAAAGGATATAATTGGAATTTTTGATATGGAGACTTCAATGTACAGTTCTGATACCATTCAGTTTCTGAGGATGGCTGAAGAAGATGGTTTTATTGAGAGAATTACTAAAGATAAGCCTAAATCTTTTATCATAGCTGAAGTTGATAAGAAAAGTAAAATTTACCTGTCACCAATTTCTTCATCCACATTAGCTAAGAGATCAGAAACTCTGTATTATGAACTTTAAAGGAGGATGAGTATGTTAGAACAAAATAAGCAAGCATATGATGAAAGTCAAATTCAGGTTTTAGAAGGATTAGAAGCCGTTAGAAAAAGGCCTGGAATGTACATAGGGAGTACAAGTCAAACAGGACTTCATCATTTAGTGTATGAAATAATAGATAATAGTATAGATGAAGCTCTAGCGGGATTTTGCAAAAATATAGAAGTTTACATACATCTTGATAACTCAATAACTGTAGTAGACGATGGGCGAGGAATGCCTGTAGGTATGCATCCTAAAATGAAAAAACCTACTGTAGAAGTTATAATGACCATACTTCATGCAGGTGGCAAGTTTGGTGGAGGCGGATACAAGGTTTCTGGTGGTTTGCATGGTGTAGGAGCATCTGTTGTAAATGCACTTTCAGAAGTATGTGAAGTTGAAGTAAAAAGAGAAGGACATGTATGGAAACAAGTTTATAAAAGAGGAAAAGCGGTAACAGGACTAGATATAATTGGTGATAGTTGTGAACATGGTACTAAAATTTACTTTAAACCTGATAGTGAAATATTTGAAGAGACAGAATATGATTATGATACTTTAGTAAAGAGAATAAGGGAATTAGCGTTTTTAAACAAAGGTATAAGAATAACTCTAAGTGATGAAAGAAATGATAAAAAAGAAACTTTCCACTATGAAGGTGGAATAAAGTCTTTTATAAAATACTTAAATAGAAATAAGCAGGTAATTCATAAGGAACCAATATACGTTGAAGGAATTAAAAATGATTGTTCAGTTGAAATGGCATTTCAATACAACGATAGCTATACTGAAAACATATTTGCTTTTGCAAATAATATAGATACTATTGAAGGTGGAACACATTTAGCAGGATTTAAATCTGCGTTAACAAGAGTATTTAATGACTATGCAAAAAAGTTTGGAATATTAAAGGAAAACGATAAAAACCTTGCAGGAGAAGATATAAGAGAAGGACTTACAGCTGTTATATCTGTTAAATTAATGGATCCACAATTTGAGGGGCAGACTAAGACAAAGTTGGGAAATAGTGAAGTACGTGGAATAGTTGACAATGTATTAGGTGAAAATGTTAGTGCCTTTCTAGAAGAAAATCCTCAAGTTGCTAAGGCAATCTTAGATAAGTCGTTATTGGCATCTCATGCCAGGGAAGCAGCTAGACGTGCTAAGGAAATTACAAGGAGAAAATCTGTTTTGGAGAATACTTCTCTTCCTGGAAAACTTGCAGATTGTTCATCTAAAGATCCATCGGAATGTGAAATTTACTTGGTTGAGGGTGATTCAGCCGGAGGATCTGCAAAACAAGGGAGAAATAGAAACTTCCAAGCAATTCTTCCTTTGCGTGGTAAAATAATGAATGTAGAAAAACAAAGAATAGATAAGATACTAGGCTATGCGGAAATAAGAGCAATGATAACAGCATTTGGAGCTGGTATAGGAAAAGACTTTGACATAGAAAAGATAAGGTACGACAAGATAATAATGATGACAGATGCCGATGTAGATGGAGCTCATATAAGAACACTCTTATTGACATTTTTCTTTAGGTATATGAGAGAGTTAGTTGAACAAGGACACGTCTATATTGCACAACCTCCTCTTTACAAGGTTAGTAAAAGTAAGAAAGAGATATACGCTTATTCAGACAAGGAATTAGAAGTAGTACTTAAAGAGTTTGGTGGAAAAGACTCTAATACTAATATTCAAAGATACAAAGGTCTTGGAGAAATGGATGCTGCACAACTATGGGATACTACTATGGATCCTGAAAAGAGAACTCTTCTTAGAGTTAATGTTGATGATGCTATGGCTGCTGATCAAATTTTTACTGTACTTATGGGTGATAAAGTTGAGCCCCGTAGAGAATTTATCCAGCAAAATGCTAAAAATGTTGTAAACTTAGATATATAAAGAGGTGGAATAGATGTTTGATGAAGGAAAAATTTTACCAGTAGACATTAGTAGTGAAATGAAAAAATGTTATATAGATTATGCTATGAGTGTTATAGTTGGCCGTGCACTTCCTGATGTAAGAGATGGTTTAAAGCCTGTTCATAGAAGAATTTTATATTCTATGCATGAACTTGGTATTACACCTGATAAGGGTTATAGAAAATGTGCTAGAATTGTCGGAGATGTTTTAGGTAAATATCACCCACATGGAGATTCATCTGTCTATGATGCTCTTGTTAGATTAGCTCAAGATTTTTCTATAAGATATACTTTAGTTGATGGTCATGGAAATTTTGGTTCAGTAGATGGAGATAGTGCAGCTGCAATGAGATATACTGAAGCAAAATTAAGCAAGATTTCCATGGAAATGATTAGGGACATAAATAAAAATACTGTTGATTTTATGCCTAACTTTGATGGTGAAGAACAAGAGCCTACTGTACTGCCTTCAAGATTTCCTAATTTACTTGTTAATGGTTCAGCAGGCATTGCCGTGGGTATGGCAACTAATATACCTCCGCATAATCTAAATGAAGTTATAAATGGAATAGTTATGCTCATAGATAATCCTGAAGTTACAATAGATGAACTTATGACTCAAATAAAGGGTCCTGATTTTCCTACAGCTGGTGTAATTATAGGTGTTTCTGGAATAAGGTCAGCTTATAATACAGGTAGAGGAAAAATATTAGTAAGGGCTAAAACAGATATAGAAGAAGACGAAAAAGGAAAAAACAAAATAATAATAAATGAACTTCCATATCAGGTAAATAAGGCAAAGTTAATAGAAAACATTGCAGACTTAGTTAAAAATAAAAAAATACAAGGAATTTCAGACATTAGAGATGAAAGTGACAGAGAAGGCATGAGAGTTGTAATAGAACTTAAGAGAGATGTAAATGCAAATATAGTTCTAAATCAACTTTATAAGCATACTAAACTTCAAGATACATTTGGTGTAATAATGCTTGCATTGGTTAACAATGAGACTAAAGTTCTAAATTTAAAGGAAATATTAGTACACTATTTAGACTTTCAAAAAGAAATTATAAGAAGAAGGACTAAGTTTGATTTAGATAAAGCTTTAGCTCGTGCACATATTTTAGAAGGATTGAAGATAGCATTAGACAACATAGATGAAGTAATAAAACTAATTAGGGGATCAAAAACTGGTCAGGAAGCTAAAATTGGTCTTATAAGTAGATTTGAACTTTCTGAAAAACAAGCACAGGCTATTTTGGATATGAGACTGCAAAGGCTTACTGGATTAGAAAGAGAAAAAATTGAGCAAGAGTATAGTGAGCTTGAAAAAAGTATTGCACACTTTAACGATATACTAGCAAGAGAAGAATTAGTACTAGACATAATAAAAGAAGAGCTCATAGAGATAAAAAACAAATATGGCGATGAGAGAAGAACTAAGATAGAACAAAGTGCGGATGAAATAAATATTGAAGATCTAATACATGAGGAAGATGTAGTAATAACCCTTACTCATAGTGGTTACATAAAGAGAATATTAGCAGATACTTATTCATCCCAAAAAAGAGGTGGAAAAGGAATACAGGCAATGACTACAAAAGAAGATGATTTTGTAGAACATATATTCATAACGTCCACACATAATAACATATTATTTTTCACAAATAAAGGTAGAGTATATAAATTAAAGGCTTATGAAATACCTGAAGCAGGAAGAACAGCTAAGGGTACAAATTTAATAAATTTAATACCAATAGGACCTAATGAAAAGATTCAGGCCGTTATAACATTTAAAGAATTTGATGAAAAAAATTACTTTATAATGGGAACAAGAAAAGGACTAATTAAGAAAACTCAAATAAGTAAATATTCCTCTATAAGAAAAACAGGATTAAATGCAATAAATTTAAAAGATGGAGATGAACTTATAGGAGTAAGAATGACAACAGGAGAAAGTGAAGTCTTGGTATTTACTAGAAATGGATATGCCATAAGATTTAGCGAGAAAGATGTTAGACCTATGGGCAGAATAGCAACAGGTGTTAAGGCTATAACTTTAAGAGATGGTGATATAGCTGTTGCTATGGAGATTGTAGATACTCAAGGAGACATTCTTGTTGTAAGTGAAAATGGATTTGGAAAGAGAACATCTGTAGATGAATATACTCCTCACAAAAGAGGCGGAAAAGGCATGATAACCTACAAAGTAAGTGAAAAAACTGGTCATATAGTTGGTGCAAGAGTAGTTAAAGATGAAGATGAAATAATGCTTATAAATAGTAGTAATGTAGCTATAAGAATAAATGCAGCTGATATTTCAATTACTAGTAGAAATACAATGGGTGTTACACTTATGAAAACGCAAGAAGAACAAAAAGTAGTAGCTATGGCTAAAATAAATAATGAGAATGAATAAAAAAAACATCCTTTTAAATTGGCTTATACACTTAAGTATAGGCCAATTTTTAGTTCTACAAGGTAGATAAACATTTCCTAGTGTATCAACATATAAAAAAATGAGAAATATGAAGAAAAATAAAGTATAAGTAATATATATTCAAGTATATATCAAAATAATTTATACATTTAAGAACAAGTTTGATATAATAACACTTGTCGCTTACGAGTGGCAAAACATTAAGACTTAAAAATAATTAAATTAATATATTGACAAGTTAATTTTATTATGTTAAGATTTAAAAGTCGCTTGATTGTGACAAATAACTTATTAAAAAAAAGTTATTGACAAGTTTTAATGTATGTGATAACATATAGAAGTCGCTTAAATAAAGCGATGATGAACCTTGAAAATCAAACAGAGAAGAGAATAATAAACCAGCAATTCTTTTGAAAGCTGTGAAAACAGCTTAAAAGTAAGTAAATGAGCTTAAATTGAACTTGAAACTCTGGAAAGAGTTTATATATAAGAAATTAAATTGAGAGTTTGATCCTGGCTCAGGACGAACGCTGGCGGCGTGCCTAACACATGCAAGTCGAGCGAGAGAAATTCCTTCGGGAATGGATCTAGCGGCGGACGGGTGAGTAACACGTGGGCAACCTGCCTCAAAGAGGGGGATAGCCTCCCGAAAGGGAGATTAATACCGCATAAAGTTATTTTATCGCATGGTAAAATAACCAAAGGAGAAATCCACTTTGAGATGGGCCCGCGGCGCATTAGCTAGTTGGTAAGGTAACGGCTTACCAAGGCAGCGATGCGTAGCCGACCTGAGAGGGTAATCGGCCACATTGGAACTGAGAGACGGTCCAGACTCCTACGGGAGGCAGCAGTGGGGAATATTGCACAATGGGCGAAAGCCTGATGCAGCAACGCCGCGTGGGTGATGAAGGTTTTCGGATTGTAAAGCCCTGTCTTTTGGGACGATAATGACGGTACCAAAGGAGGAAGCCACGGCTAACTACGTGCCAGCAGCCGCGGTAATACGTAGGTGGCGAGCGTTGTCCGGATTTACTGGGCGTAAAGGGTGCGTAGGCGGATATTTAAGTGGGATGTGAAAACCCCGGGCTCAACCTGGGGACTGCATTTCAAACTGGATATCTAGAGTGCAGGAGAGGAAAGCGGAATTCCTAGTGTAGCGGTGAAATGCGTAGAGATTAGGAAGAACACCAGTGGCGAAGGCGGCTTTCTGGACTGTAACTGACGCTGAGGCACGAAAGCGTGGGTAGCAAACAGGATTAGATACCCTGGTAGTCCACGCCGTAAACGATGAGTACTAGGTGTAGGAGGTATCGACCCCTTCTGTGCCGCAGTAAACGCAGTAAGTACTCCGCCTGGGAAGTACGATCGCAAGATTAAAACTCAAAGGAATTGACGGGGGCCCGCACAAGCAGCGGAGCATGTGGTTTAATTCGAAGCAACGCGAAGAACCTTACCTAGACTTGACATCCCCTGAATTACCTGTAATTAGGGAAGCCCTTCGGGGCAGGGAGACAGGTGGTGCATGGTTGTCGTCAGCTCGTGTCGTGAGATGTTAGGTTAAGTCCTGCAACGAGCGCAACCCTTATCATTAGTTGCTACCATTAAGTTGAGCACTCTAGTGAGACTGCCCGGGTTAACCGGGAGGAAGGTGGGGATGACGTCAAATCATCATGCCCCTTATGTCTAGGGCTACACACGTGCTACAATGGTGAATACAGAGAGATGCAAACCCGCGAGGGTGAGCCAAACTTCAAAATTCACCTCAGTTCGGATTGCAGGCTGAAACCCGCCTGCATGAAGCTGGAGTTGCTAGTAATCGCGAATCAGAATGCCGCGGTGAATGCGTTCCCGGGCCTTGTACACACCGCCCGTCACACCATGAGAGTTGGCAACACCCGAAGTCCGTGGGGCAACCGTAAGGGGCCAGCGGCCGAAGGTGGGGTTAATAATTGGGGTGAAGTCGTAACAAGGTAGCCGTAGGAGAACCTGCGGCTGGATCACCTCCTTTCTAAGGAGTCGTAAGATAGTTAATTCTATCTTAAAAGACTGGTTTTATTATACTCTGTTTGATTTTGAGGGATTAAAAACCTAAATGGTTTTTAACAGATAATGAATTAATTATCTGTCATCACTCTCAAAAATTGTTCTTTGAAAATTGCACAGAGAAAATAAGTTAAAAGTAAAGCATATTCATGTATATTTATTCTAAAAAGAATATTTATACTGAATAAAGATTAATATAATTAATCGTACTTTGTAGAATTAAAAGATTCTTATAGTTATAGTTGGTGTAATAATATATCAATTATGAAACAAAAATTAATAATAGCGAGCAAGACAATGAAAAACTTGAGCGAGGAGCGGAGTTTACTTATGTAAATGAGCACCGCAGGGAGAGTTTTGAAGCAGTATTACGAAGCTAGTAGTAATTTTTGAACAAAAGGTCAAGCTACAAAGGGCGCATGGTGAATGCCATGGCACCAGGAGTCGAAGAAGGACGTGATAAGCTGCGATAAGCTTCGGGTAGGCGCAAATAGCCTGTGATCCGGAGATTTCCGAATGGGGAAACCCACATGACTAACGTCATGTACTTTAAACTGAATTCATAGGTTTATAGAGACAAACCCGGGGAACTGAAACATCTAAGTACCCGGAGGAAGAGAAAGAAAAATCGATTTCTTAAGTAGCGGCGAGCGAAAGAGAAAGAGCCCAAACCAGGAACTTGTTCCTGGGGTTGCGGGTAGATCATAAACACTTTTATTTCCTAATTGAAGAGAGCTGGAAGGCTCCGCCGCAGAAGGTAAAAGCCCTGTAAATAAAAAGAAATTTAAGTTAGATCTATTCCAGAGTACCACGAGACACGTGAAACCTTGTGGGAAGCTGGGAGGACCACCTCCCAAGGCTAAATACTACCTGGTGACCGATAGTGAAGCAGTACCGTGAGGGAAAGGTGAAAAGAACCCCGGAAGGGGAGTGAAATAGAACCTGAAACCGTGTGTCCACAACCGGTCGAAGCACATTTAAGTGCGACGGCGTGCTTTTTGTAGAACGAGCCAGCGAGTTGCGGTATGCAGCAAGGTTAAATACTTAAGGTATGGAGCCGAAGGGAAACCGAGTCTGAATAGGGCGACTAGTTGCATGCTGCAGACCCGAAACCGAGTGACCTATCCATGGACAGGATGAAGCGAAAGTAAAATTCCGTGGAGGTCCGAACCGCGTTGGTGTTGAAAAACCATGGGATGAGCTGTGGATAGCGGAGAAATTCCAATCGAACTCGGAGATAGCTGGTTCTCCTCGAAATAGCTTTAGGGCTAGCGTCGAGATTGAGTAATGGAGGTAGAGCACTGAATAGGCTAAGGGCTGAAAACAGTTACTGAACCTTATCAAACTCCGAATGCCATATACTCGTATCTCGGCAGTCAGACTGCGAATGATAAGATCCGCGGTCAAAAGGGAAACAGCCCAGATCATCAGCTAAGGTCCCAAAGTGTAAGTTAAGTGGTAAAGGATGTGGGATTTCTAAGACAACTAGGATGTTGGCTTAGAAGCAGCCACTCATTTAAAGAGTGCGTAATAGCTCACTAGTCGAGAGATCCTGCGCCGAAAATGTCCGGGGCTAAAACTTACCACCGAAGCTATGGACTCGAAAGAGTGGTAGAGGAGCTTCCTGTATGGATTGAAGCTGTACCGTAAGGAGCGGTGGACTGTACAGGAGTGAGTATGCTGGCATAAGTAGCGAGAAATAAGTGAGAATCTTATTGGTCGAAAACCTAAGGTTTCCTGGGGAAGGCTCGTCCTCCCAGGGTTAGTCGGGACCTAAGCCGAGGCCGAAAGGCGTAGGTGATGGACAATTGGCTGACATTCCAATACCGCCAGCTTCCATTTGACAGATGGGATGACGCAGGAGGATAGGATGTGCACACTGTTGGATGTGTGTCTAAGCACTTAGACGTGCCCAGAAGGTAAATCCGCTGGGATTAGTTGAGGTGTTACAGGGATTTCTTTTCTAAGAAAGAAGTATCCGATTCCACGCTGCCAAGAAAAGTCTCTATGGAGGAAACTGGTGCCCGTACCGCAAACCGACACAGGTAGGTGAGGAGAGAATCCTAAGACCATCGGAAGAATTGCTGTTAAGGAACTCGGCAAATTGACCCCGTAACTTCGGGATAAGGGGTGCCGTCCTTACGGACGGCCGCAGAGAATAGGCCCAAGCAACTGTTTAGCAAAAACACAGGTCTCTGCTAAAGCGAAAGCTGAAGTATAGGGGCTGACGCCTGCCCGGTGCTGGAAGGTTAAGGGGAATACTTAGCGCAAGCGAAGGTATGAACTTAAGCCCCAGTAAACGGCGGCCGTAACTATAACGGTCCTAAGGTAGCGAAATTCCTTGTCGGGTAAGTTCCGACCCGCACGAATGGCGTAATGATTTGGGCACTGTCTCAACAGCAAATCCGGCGAAATTGTAGTGCAAGTGAAGATGCTTGCTACCCGCAGTTGGACGGAAAGACCCCGTAGAGCTTTACTGCAGCTTAACATTGAGTTTCGGTATTGTCTGTACAGGATAGGTGGGAGACTTAGAAACTAGGGCGTCAGCCCTAGCGGAGTTATCCTTGGGATACCACCCTGACAGTACTGAGATTCTAACCGGAGGCCATGAAACTGGCCACGGGACATTGTTAGGCGGGCAGTTTGACTGGGGCGGTCGCCTCCTAAAAAGTAACGGAGGCGCCCAAAGGTTCCCTCAGAACGGTTAGAAATCGTTCGAAGAGTGCAAAGGCAGAAGGGAGCCTGACTGCGACACATACAGGTGGAGCAGGGACGAAAGTCGGGCTTAGTGATCCGGTGGTACCTCGTGGGAGGGCCATCGCTCAACGGATAAAAGCTACCTCGGGGATAACAGGCTGATCTCCCCCAAGAGTCCACATCGACGGGGAGGTTTGGCACCTCGATGTCGGCTCGTCGCATCCTGGGGCTGAAGTAGGTCCCAAGGGTTGGGCCGTTCGCCCATTAAAGCGGCACGCGAGCTGGGTTCAGAACGTCGTGAGACAGTTCGGTCCCTATCCGCTGCGGGCGCAGGAAATTTGAGAGGAGCTGTCCTTAGTACGAGAGGACCGGGATGGACTGACCTCTGGTGTACCAGTTGTTCCGCCAGGAGCACGGCTGGGTAGCTATGTCGGGACGGGATAAACGCTGAAAGCATCTAAGCGTGAAGCCCACCTCAAGATTAGATTTCCCATAGCATAAGCTAGTAAGACCCCTTGAAGAACACAAGGTTGATAGGTCAGAGGTGTAAGCATGGCAACATGTTCAGCTGACTGATACTAATAGGTCGAGGGCTTGACCAAATTAACTTAAATCATTTAATTTGACTTTTAACTTAACTGTGCAATTTTGAGAGAACAATTTTCTCAAATAAAGTATCAATTAACAATAAAAATTGATAGAAGCGAACAGTAATGTGAAGCTTATAGCAATTTTTAAAGTAAATCTGGTGGTAATGACGTAAAGGTAACACTCCTTCCCATACCGAACAGGTAGGTTAAGCTTTACAGTGCCGATAGTACTTCAGGGGAGACCCTGCGGGAGAGTAGGTCGCTGCCAGGTATAAATACAATTATATTGTTAGGATCTTTAGCTCAGTTGGTTAGAGCAACCGGCTCATAACCGGTTGGTCCGGGGTTCGAGTCCCTGAAGGTCCACCATATGGGGGTATAGCTCAGTTGGGAGAGCATCTGCCTTGCACGCAGAGGGTCAAGAGTTCGAGTCTCTTTATCTCCACCATAAAAAGTATCTGTAATATTTTATTATTATAGATACTTTTTTTATTTTACAATTTGTTTGTATTGAACTAAAATATAATTATATAGACAATAAGGAGTTTTAATTATGAACTTTTATAGAATAAAACAATTTTATTGGGCTATAAATTCTAACTTAACTCAAGATGATATAAAATTTATAAGAAATAATTTGAATAATGATGAATTTAATTTATTTAGTAAATTAACTATGAGTGAACAAAAGCATTGTATTAATGTTGCATATGATGTAAAAAGTGAATGCGAATTAAAAAATGTTAATTCAAGCTTGTTAATAAAAGCAGCACTATTGCATGATATAGGTAAGATACATAAAAAACTTAATGCAATTGATAAGTCGATTATGGTTATAGCCGATAATATATCTAATGGTTATTTTGAAAGGTTTTCTAACATAGAAAAAGTAAATGTGTATTACAATCATGATAAAATAGGCAAAAAGATACTTGAAAACTATAATGAGCAGGAAAGGTTGTTATATTTAGTAGAAAATCATAATAATTTTAAGATACAGGATGATATAGAACTGGATATATTAAGACAATGTGATAGTAGAAACTAAGGCACTTTTGATAAGTTATATTTTATTTATATTAATAAAGATGGTCATGGAGGTTTTTATGAATTCAATTGAACGAAGAAAGTATATAGAAAAATTATTGAATGAGAGTGATAAACCACAAAAAGGACATGTAATGGCTGAAAACTTAGGGGTAACAAGACAAGTAATAGTAAAGGATATTGCTATACTTAGAGCAGAAGGTAAGAAAGTAATAGCTACCCCAGATGGTTATATAATTTCTAAACAAGAGACAAATTTAATTAAGAAAGTTATAGCAGTTTCTCATAATACTGAAGATATAGAAGATGAACTTAAAACTATAATAAAGTATGGAGGCATTGTTGAAGATGTAATCGTAGAGCATAAAATATATGGAGAAATAAAAGGTATGCTTATGCTTAAAAACTTTTATGATGTTGAAAATTTTATAAAAAAGGTTAATCAGTATAAAGCAGAACCACTTTTGATACTCACAGGGGGATTACATCTGCATACAATTGCAGCTGAAAATTATAGTATAATTCAAAATATAATAAATGACTTAAAGAAAAAGAATTATTTAGTATCAGATTAGATTGATATTATGTAATATATTTAAAATGAAAGAGGTGACGACATGAAGTTTAGTAAAAAGATTGCATTAGGAATTGGCTTGTTTTTATTATTTATATTATTAATTTTCCTTAATAAGATTTCCAATTTTATAGTAAATATAGAATGGTTTAAGGAAGTAGGGTATTTATCTGTATATTTTACTAAAATTATAGCAGTAGTCAAACTTATGATTCCAATTTTTATAGTAAGTTTTATAGCAATTTGGATGTACTATAAAAGCTTACATATGAGCATTATAAAGTATAGAAAAGTAGTAGAAGTAAATTCACGAAGAGATTCTATAAGAAAAAAAGTATTTTTTACATTTAATTTTATAATATCTTTTGTTATATCATATGTATTTTCTGTAACCTATTGGTATAGGATATTACAGTTTACCCATTCTGTTAAGTTTGATACATCTGATCCAATATTCCATATAAATGTATCTTTCTATGTATTTAAATTGCCGCTTATACAATCATTATTTAATAGTGCAGTAAGTTTATTATTAGTTCTTGTGTTTATTACTTTTTTAGTTTATTTCAGTCTAGTTATTAGTGATAAATTAGTATCTACAAGAAAACTTAAAATAAGATTATCACCTATAAGTATATTAAATAATGGTCTTACTAAATTTGCAGGTAAACAACTTGCTGTAATAGCATCACTTTTAATGCTGTGTGTATCAATAGGATATGTACTTAAGTCTCTGAATCTAGTATACAGCCGTAGGGGAGTAGCGTTTGGTGCAAGTTATACGGATATACACGTTAGTCTATTTTTTTATAAGATTGTAATTGTAACTTCTATTATTGCAGCTGGAATTATATTTTGGAGCATAGTTAAGTCAAAAGCAAAACCTATATTTTTATCTATAGGAGTAATAGCCATACTAATTGTATTGGAAAATGTAACTGCAATTGGAGTTCAGAACTTTTTAGTTAAATCTAATGAAAAAACTTTAGAACAGCCATATATAAAATATAATATAGACTATACTAGAAAAGCATTTAATATAAACAATACTGAAGTTGAACCTTTTGAGGTTAAGGATGACTTAAGTTTACAAGATTTAGAATCAAATAAAGATACTATAAATAATATAAGGATAAATTCAATTAATCAAGCATTAGAATTTTATAACCAGGTTCAAATTATAAGATATTATTACGGATTTAATGATGTAGATGTAGATAGATATAATATAGATGGAAAGCTTAATCAAGTTTTTATAGCTGCTAGAGAAGTAAATACACAGTCGTTAGATCCAGGTACATGGCAAAATAAACATCTTATATATACACATGGTTATGGAGTTGTAATGAATAAGGTTAATTCAGTTACATCAGAAGGTCAGCCTGATTTTGTTATAAAAGATATTCCACCGCAAAATAGCACAGATATAAAGCTAAATAATCCTAGAATTTATTTTGGAGAAAAGACTAATGATTATGCAGTAGTTGATACTAAATTGAATGAGTTTGATTATCCACAAGGTGGAAATAATCAAATGAATAAATATGATGGTACTGCTGGAATAAAGTTGAACTTTATGAATAGGCTCCTGTTTGCAATTAATCAAAAGGATTTTAATTTTATTTTATCTAGAGATATAACTAGTAATAGTAAAATATTAATAAATAGAAATGTAGTTGATAGGGCAAAGAAGATAGCTCCATTTTTAAAATATGATTCCAATCCTTATGTAGTGATAAGTAATGGAAAACTTTATTGGATATTAGATGCGTATACTACATCTGATGCATATCCTTTTTCAGAACCTCAAAATAATGTAAATTATATAAGAAATTCTGTAAAAGTTGTAATTGATGCAGAAAACGGAGATACAAATTTCTATATTGTTGATAAAAGTGATCCTATAATAAATAGTTATTCTAAAATTTTTCCAGGACTATTTAAGGATACGTCACAGTTATCTCCAGATATAAAACAGCATTTTAAATATCCACAGGATATGTTTGATATTCAATGTAATGTTTTTGGAAAGTACCATATGACAGATCCAGGGGTATTTTATAATGGAGAAGATTTATGGCAAGTAGCTAAAAATCAAAAACAAGTT
Organism: Clostridium sp. JN-1; assembly: GCF_003718715.1. Classification (NCBI taxonomy): domain Bacteria; kingdom Bacillati; phylum Bacillota; class Clostridia; order Eubacteriales; family Clostridiaceae; genus Clostridium; species Clostridium sp. JN-1. The sequence continues at coordinate 17,834 of NZ_CP033465.1, forward strand.
GAAGGAGAGAAGAACTCAACTGAATCTCCTTATGTAGTAATGAAGCTGCCTGATAAAGAAAAAGAAGAAATGATATTACTACAGTATTTTAATATGAGAAATAAAGATAATATGGTTGCTTTGTTTGGAGCTAGAATGGATAATGACAACTATGGAAAATTGGTTGTATATAAATTTCCGCCGCAGAAGACAATATATAGTCCATATTTATTTAAGCAAAAATTGAATCAGGATACTACTATATCTCAACAATTATCTTTATGGAATAAAAATGGATCTAAAGTTCAATTTGGTGATACCATGATAGTTCCTATAAATAATTCTCTTTTATATGTTGAACCAATGTATTTAAGAGCAAATGGTAAGAATAGTATTCCTGAAGTAAAGAGGGTTATAGTGTCTTATGGAAACAATATGGTTATTGCAGAAAGTATAGATAGTGCACTTGAACAATTATTTAATTATGATGATAGTGATAATGCTGGCGAAAAACAACAAGATAATAAACAGGGTACTGGTGCTGTAGATAATTCTAAAGCACAGTATATTAAACAGGCTAAAGAATTATATGATAAAGCTATTAATGCACAAAAAAGTGGAGAATGGTCTCAATATGGGGAGTATATAAATAGCCTAGGACAAGTAATAGATTCTTTGAATAAATAAAATGTATAAAAAAACACTTGATTTTCAAAAGTTAAGTGTTTTTTTATTATATATGTGTATATATATATAATAAAGTATTTTTTAATTTTACAAGATAAGTATGATTACAGGATTATTAATTAGTTCCATTAATGAAAAAGTTTATATAAAGGTTTATAAATTTTTATATAAATAGAAGGATTTATAAAAAACATGTCGAATGTATTTATAGATTAATGTGAGGTATAGTATGAAAAGTATATATAATAAATTAGTTATTAAAGATAAGTGTAAAAAGTTGCTGTGTGTAGAAACTGAAAAATTAAATATTGAAAAACATGTGCCTAAAATTATTAGAAACTTTATACTTAAAAGTCTTTTAAACAATGAGAAAGTGATTATATTTATAGATAGTATGCTGCATAAAGATATTATAAATATGTATGGCGGCAGAAAAAATTTAATAACGAATTGTTTCAAAAGCAGATGTTTAAATATTGAATATTATGATGTGGTTGATTTGGGTGTAAATCCACTGCAATTTTTACATATGTTGAATATAATCGCTAAGACTAAGGAAAAGCTTCATGTCATCTGGGACTTCAAGAGTATATCTAAAAGATTTAGTAAGTTAAGTGAAATAAAAAAATGTGTTGAGGATATATTTTCATATTCAAATAAAAATGTATGTAATGTTATATATATGTATAATGTTATTTATGATTTTCCAGATATCGAAAGTTTTTTAAGAAAATTTGATGATATCGTAATTGAAAATCAAAATTCACAAGTTTTATTTTCTTGTCCAGACGAAATTGATAAAGCAGTAGCATCACTTAAATATAGTGAAAGGTTGAAATGTGAAGATAATGCCATACTATCATTTAACAATATGTTTTACAAAATACCGCGGAATATAAAAAAAAATAAATTTAAAGACTTTGTGATAAATGAACTAGTAAATGTTTGTGATGCAGACTTTTGTATAATTCATACTTTAAATAATGAGGAAAATGATGTTTTTAGTCTAGATGTTTCTAGTGGAATAACTAAAGAGTATAAAACTTATTTAGCTGCAAATATTGAAAAACTAAAGTTTAGAAAATGTGTATTAATAAATGCAAATAGTGATATAGATGAATCCGTAAAAAAATGTTTTAAAAAGATTGGAATTAAATCATGTGCAGTAGTATATGCAAAATACTATAATACAGCGGAAGGCTTTATATATGTAGGAAGATATCATAATTATATGTCAGAATTTGATTTAAGATATATACAGTCAATATGTAAAGCCGCATTTTGTATAATACAGCATCAATATATGAATTTTAACTTAAAAAGTAAGCTTATAGAGAATGAAAAATCAAAGCTTATGGGCGAAATTGGAGGAGGAATAGCTCACGATATAAATAATATATTAACACCCATAATTGGATGTACACAACTTTTAAAGGATAAAATAAATGATAGAAATTTATTAAAACAACTGAAAATAATAGAAATTTGTGCTTATGATGGAATGAATATAACGAGTAAAGTTAAAAAGATTTTTAAACAGTGCAATAAAAGCGATACAAAAATATTTGATATTGATGATTTAGTAACAGATGCAGTAGAGCTTACTAAAAATAAGTGGCTTATGGAAAGTGCTGCAAATGGAATAAAAGTAGGAATGTCTATTTCACTTAATTCAAAAGCTAAAATTAAAGGAAATTCAACTGAAATAAGAGAAGTTTTTATAAATATTATAAGAAATTGTGTAGATGCTATGCCAAGTGGAGGTATTATAAGCATAAGTAGTAAGTGTGTTAAACAAAAAGTGATATTACGCATAAGTGATAATGGCATAGGGATGAGTAAAGAAGTTACAGAAAAAGTATTTGATCCTTTTTTTACTACTAAAGGAAATAAAGGTTCAGGGTTAGGACTTAGTGTATCTTATGAAATAATACGATCACATGATGGATTTATTAGGGTGTTTAGTAAAGAAAATGTTGGCACGACATTTGAAATTGAGCTGCCTATATCGACAGAACTTATAAATGTTAATGATAACTTAAATGATAAACAAATAGACTTTAATGGAAGTATCTTAATAATAGATGATAGACCGCAGATAAGAAGTGTAGTAGCAGATATGATAAAATCTATAGCTAATTGTAAAGTGAAAAGTTGTGGATGTGAAGATATAGAACAAGAAATACACAGAAGACGATATGATATTGTCATATGTGATTTCTGTATGCCGGATATTAATGGATTACAAGTAGCTAGTATGGTAAAGGACTTATATAAAGACAGTTACTTTTGTCTTATGACAGGATGGATTGGAAGTTTTAAAGAGGATAAAGTTAGTAAAGTAGATTTTATATTAAATAAGCCTATTAGTAAAGAAAAAATAATAGAGCTGTTTACAAATTATAATAGAGTCAAATTATAGAAATTAAAAAATACAGGTTTAAGGTATAAGATTGTTGTAAATAATACCAGTAGTTATATGTTGGAGGATTTTACAATGAAAAAAATCTTTATGTATAGTTTTATACTTACCTGTGTTTTTATTTTTTGCCCTTTATTCAATACAAATTTTAATAAGGAAAATGCATACGGAAGTGATAAAAGTAGAGAAGCTGTGTGCAATAATATGAAAATATCGTACTATACTAAATTGGATAATACAAAAGTATATGATGATAGTTCTAATGTACATAATGTAAAATATGTTTTGGGTAAAAATGAAGAAGTAATAGGGTACTATAAAAAAAATAGATATGTTTATTGTGAAGAAAATAAAAATGGAAGATTTGGCTGGATAAAAGAAAATGATTTAAAAGATGTTATCTATAAAGATACAGAATATATATTGGATGTCGATTTAAATTCTTCAAATATCAATGTTATAAAGAAAAATAAAGTTATAAAAACCATTCCTTATTTTTTGAATGATGAACAACATTCTTATAGCCAAGTTCCAGTAGGTACGTTTTATATAAACAGCAGAGGAAGTTATAATTACGAAGGTCAAAAAAGATATTATCTTAAATTCTTTTCAAATTATTTAATACACTCTATACCACTAGATGAAAAAGGTAATATAATAGAATATGGAAAGAATAAATTTGAATTTAATATAGCTTATGGTAGTATTAGAGTATCGACTCAGGATTCAGGCTGGATATTCAAGTTTGTTCCAGATGGTTCTGCTGTCATTATACATTATTAATTCTCTAATTGAGTTTTTAATAAGGAAGGTTTGTTAATATGGATTATGATGTACTTATATTAGGCGGTGGAGTGATTGGGTGTGCTGCTGCTTATGAACTTTCAAAATATAGTTTAAATATAGCCCTTATTGAAAAAGATTATGATATAGCAGATGATGTTGCATTATTTAATTCAGCTATAATATATGATGGACTAGAATGTCAAAATAACATAATGTCAAAATTGGAGGCCTCAGGTAATAAGCTTGTAAGAAAAATGGCTAAAAAATTTAATGTAAATTTAAAAGATTATAATTATATGATTATTACAGAAGATAAAAAAGATGAAGATAAACTTATAGAAATGTATAATAATGCCCAAAGTATCGGAATAGATAATGTATATTTATTAAGTAGTGATGAGGTTTCTAAAATAGAGCCTGCTTTAGCTGGTAAAGTAAATATGGCACTATACTCCAAGAATACTGCAGTAATAGAGCCCTATGACTTAGCTTTAGCTTATGGAGAAATAGCATTTGATAATGGAGTTAATTTTAAACTTGAAGAAGAAGTTTTAGATATACAAAAAATATCCAAGGGTTTCAGGGTAGTAACTAATAAAAATAAGTTTACGTGTAATATGGTGTTAAATACAACACCGGGTAAAAACTACAGCATAGGTAGTTTAAATAAGACAAATAAAAACAGAAGTAACCAAAGGTACTTCCTACTTAATAATAACTTTAAAAAAACATTTAATGGTATAGTAGCTGCCTTGGAGAAAAACGGCAATCAAGTTTATATAACACCTACAATTGGAGGAAATTCTGGAGTTTATGTAAAGTCAGATGATGATATAAATTATGATGAAGCTTTAAATGAAATTCTTAAGTTTAATAGTTGTATAAAAGGAGAGAATATAAATCAATTTTATGAAATCCCATTTTATAATGATACTTTAATTATAGATGACAGTTTTATTGAAAATGGTTATATAAGTGTAAACGGTAAAAGTTATGCTCAAGTTACGGTTACACCTGCTATAGCAAAAATAGTATGTGAAATTATAGTTAATAATTTCAATTGTGTATTAAAGAAAGATTTTATAGATAAGAGAAGAGAATTTTATAAGTTTAGGGATTTATCCAATGATGACAGAAAAAAGATTATAAAATTAAATAAAAGTTATGGCAAGATAATATGTTACTGTAATAAAATAACTGAAGGTGAAATAATAGATGCAATAAGAAGACCTTTAGGTGCACGTACTTTAGAAGGAGTTAAAAGAAGAACTGGTGTAACATTTGGTGAGTGTATGGGAACTCAATGTCTAAGTAAAATAGTAAAGATTCTAGCAAGGGAAATGAATAAAAATATGACTGATGTTGTTAAGAAATCTAAGGATTCAAAGCTTATAGCTGGACGAATAAAAGAATTTGATGATATGTGATTTAATGGGGGAGTTAAATTGATAAGACAGTGTATTTGTCCTAAATGTAATAAAAGATGTATACTGGACATAGATAAATATGATGGTAAAATAGAAGTATCAGGAAATCTATGTAACCAAGGTATAAAATATGCGAATGTGGAAATGAATAATAATAAAGCTACATTAACTACACTCGTGAGAATAAAAGGAGCTAAATGTAATGTAATACCTGTTAAAAGCAATAAACCTTTAGATAAATCTATGTGGATAGAGTGTTCAAAGGCACTAAGTAGATTGCATGTTGGTGCTCCTATAAAATGCGGCGATATAGTATGCACAAATATATTAAACACAGGAATCGACATAATATGCACTAAAACTGTGAGTAAAGGTGCTCCATAAGTGTATAGTTACGTTTACATGAATGAATTAAAATAATTATTGACATAAATAATTAAAGTATATATAATTAAGTAAAAACTACAAGTTAAACCTAAGATGAGGCTAGTAATGATATTGAAGTTTAAGAGAGTCAGTGGTGATTATTGGTGAAAACTGATACGGATATATTGTGAATCCACCTCGGAGTGACTGCTATAAAAACAGTACGGTAATGCCGTTATAATTTTAAGAGAACCAAAATGAATTTAATTTATTTTGATTAATCAGGGTGGCAACGCGGAAGTCTTTCGTCCCTTTATAGGGATAAAAGGCTTTTTTTATATTAAATGCAAAAATATATATAATTAAGGAGGAATTTAAAGTGTTAGATCTAAAAAGAATTAGAAATAATCCTGAAGAGGTAAAAGTAGCATTACAAAATAGGGGTGAGGAGTTTGACCCTAAGACCATAGATGAAGTTTTATCATTAGATGAAAATAGAAGAAAAATCTTAGTTGAAGTTGAGGCTTTAAAAAATAAGAGGAACCAAGATTCAGCTCAAATACCAAAGTTGAAAAAGGAAGGAAAGAATACTGATGATATAATGGCTGAAATGAAAAAACTTTCCGATACTATAAAAGGTTATGATGTTGATCTTGCAGATATAGATAAAAAAATAGAATACATAATGCTTAGGCTGCCTAATATACCAAATCCAGCAGTTCCAGCAGGTGAATCAGATGCAGATAATGTAGAAATAAGAAAATGGGGAGAGCCTACTAAATTTGACTTTAAAATAAAACCTCATTGGGATTTAGGTACTGACTTAAATATACTTGATTTTGAAAGAGCAAGTAAGGTCGCTGGATCAAGATTTACATTTTATAGAGGGCTGGGAGCAAAGCTTGAAAGAGCTGTTATAACTTATTATTTGGATTTGCATACAGAAAAGCATGGTTATGAAGAATTATTCCCTCCATACATGGTAAATAGGACTAGTATGATAGGAACAGGCCAGCTCCCAAAGTTTGAAGAGGATGCATTTAACGTTTCAAATAATGACTTTTTCTTAATACCTACAGCAGAAGTACCTGTAACTAATTTCTATAGAAATGAAGTACTAGATGGTAATAAGTTACCAATAAAACATGTTGCTTATAGTGCATGCTTTAGATCAGAAGCAGGTTCAGCTGGTAGAGATACAAGAGGTCTTGTAAGACAGCATCAATTTAATAAAGTTGAAATGGTTAAGTTTACTAAACCAGAACAATCTTATGATGAACTTGAAAAGTTAACCCACGATGCAGAAGAAGCACTGCAAATTTTAGGATTACCTTATAGAGTAGTTAGAATATGCAGAGGAGATTTAGGATTTACAGCAGCTTTAAAATATGACATTGAAGTTTGGATGCCAAGTTATAATAGATATGTTGAGATTTCAAGCTGTAGTAATTTTGAAGATTTCCAAGCAAGACGTGCTAATATAAAATACAAAGATAACCCAAAAGATAAGCCAAAATATGTTCATACTTTAAATGGTTCAGGTTTAGCTGTAGGAAGAACAGTTGCTGCACTACTTGAAAACTATCAACAAGCAGACGGCAGCGTAGTAATACCTAAGGCATTAAGACCTTATATGGGTGGAAAAGAAGTAATAAAATAAAATAAGATAAAAAAGGCTGTTGACATGTGCTCTAAGTATGTTATAATAGTACATGTCAGCAAACGTGGAAAGATGGTCGAGTTGGTTTAAGGCACCGGTCTTGAAAACCGGCGTGCGGGTAACCGCACCAAGGGTTCGAATCCCTTTCTTTCCGCCACATATATTTATTAAAAAGTAAGGCATGGAGAAATACTCAAGTGGCTGAAGAGGCGCCCCTGCTAAGGGCGTAGGTCGGGTAACCGGCGCGAGGGTTCAAATCCCTCTTTCTCCGCCAGAAGACACCTAGTTAAAAGGTGTTTTTTATTTTTAATGTTTATTAGTCAGTTCATCCTATTGCTGGATGAAGTGGCTTTTTTAATATAAATTTAGAAAAATAAAAACTGCTGAAACTTAATAGTTTCAACAGTTTGTGGTGCGTCAGAGAGGATTCGAACCCCCGGCACGCTGGTTCGTAGCCAACTGCTCTATCCAACTGAGCTACTAACGCAAGTTAACATTATTATATTAACATAATGCTAATAAAAAATCAAATTACTTTTAATTTATAATCTTTACAATTTCTTGCCTATGTGTTCGCCCATTATAATTTTAGTTTCATAACCTTTTTTAGATTGATTTAATATATCATCATCTATACTTACTGTACCTTGTTTTAAAAATAAGATAGCAGTAGAACCTCCAAATTTAAAGTATCCTTTTTCATCACCTTTTTGAACTGTTTTACCAGGTGTATAAGTTTGAATTATTGATCCAACACAAGTAGCTCCTACTTCGATATACAGTATGTCATCAAAGTTTTGTGAATGAAATAAAGCATATTCACGTTTATTTTTACAAAATAGCTCTGGTATCTTTTTTAGAGCTGCTGGATTTACGGAGTAATAATCTCCACTAATTTTTTTAGTTTGATCACAGATTCCGCTGTCTATAAAATGAAACCTATGGTAATCAGTTGGACATAACCTTAATATCAAACAAGTTCCATTTGAAAATTTAGAAGCTATTTTATCATCTAGTATGAGATCTTGCAGTCTATATGTAAATCCTTTTACTTGAACAATTTTATCCATATCTATGTTTTGATATGCTGTAAGACGTCCATCACCAGGTGACATCAAAGTATCTTTGTTTGTATCTATAGGTCTTGCATTTGAATTTAATTTTCGTGTAAAAAAGTCATTAAATGATTTAAAGTCTTTTATTGAAGCTTTAGATTCAGTTATGTTTATATTAAATGTTTTAATAAAATCATCAATTTTTTTCTTACTAATATGACTGTCACAATAAATGCCATATAATTTTGAAAATATCTTTTTCTTAATAAACATCTCTAAAAACTTCATTCCAATAGGAGAAGAATAAGTCCAATTTAAGTATGTATCTCCTGCAACTTGTTCTATTTCATATTGTTTAGTTTTTCTATTATAGTACTTTATCATATTATTAACCTTTCTATATTAACAAAATTTCCAACTTAAATTATTCACTACTAAATATAAAATGTCAACTTATATTTTGATTTTAAGTGGTTAGCATTATAAATAAAAAATAATAGTTATTAGACTATTGAGTTATTAGAATAAGATAGTATAATGTAATTGAGAAACTGTACTGACTGGTCAATAAATATTGATAAGTGATCGGAGTGAGGTTAAAATGAATAAAACCAAAAAAGCTATATATGAATCAGCTATGAAAGTTTTTTCTAATTGTGGATATAGTGGTGCTACAATGGATATGATAGCATCTGAGGCAGGAGTAGCAAAGGGAACTTTGTATTATTATTTTAAAGGTAAACAAGAAATTTTTAAATATATAATAGATGAAGGAATGAAGATAATAAAAGAAGAGATAGAAGCTATGGCAAAAGAAAAGAAAGATCCTCTATCTAAGCTTAAAGTACTATGTGAAGTTCAATTAGATTTAGTTCATGATAAAAGGGATTTTATTAAAGTTGTATTAAGCCAATTTTGGGGAGAAGAGACCAGACAAATTCAACTGAGAGACGTAGTAAAGATGTATATTACTTATATACAATCTTACATAAAGGATGCTATGGCTGATAAGAAAGTAAAAAATGGAGATTCTCTTGCAATGGCTTATAGTTTATTTGGAACTATGTATGCAGCAGCAACCTATGAACTATTCAATAATAATGAAGAAAATCCAGAAGAGTTTAAAAAGGATCTAACAGATCATTTATTAAATGGTATTCAGGTGTAGTATGGTAAATTTGGGGATTGACTTTTTAAATGATTTATAATAAAATACTAAGGTAGTACAAAAGAATATGCACTCGTAGCTCAGCAGGATAGAGCAGCGGTTTCCTAAACCGCGTGCCGGAGGTTCGAATCCCCTCGGGTGCACCAATTAGAAAGTCAGTAATCCCGATTGATTACCGACTTTAGTTTTTTTTTAATATATAGAAAAGTTTAATTTAGAACAGCTGTGCAGTAATATTTTTAATTACAATATTCTATCTTCTATATTTCTAAAATTTATTAAATATATCTTGTATAAATTTCTCAAAATTTTCTCTCTGAGTATGATTATTATCTTGATATATTTCTTTTGAAGTTACTATACTATTTAATTCATATCCATCTAATGAGTTCATTTTTTGAAATTCATTATTTTCATACAAATATCTTAAAGTTTTACCTATTTTTAAAAGGCTTTCATAATACATGCTATTAGAAAATCCTCTAATCATCGAACTATCCCTATATTTCATCGGAAAAAATAAGGATTTAGCCAGCCATCCCTCATCTGCTATTCCCTTTCTTGTAGTGTTTGTCAATACAAAATTTAGATATTCTGTAAATTCTGTAAATGTTCCCGTACGGGTCTTTATTCCAACAATAGGATACCATAATCCTTTGATTTTTCCACTATTAGTTCCTGATGATCTAAAGTATGATAAAGTTACTTTTTCTATTCCATAAATATATTTAATACTTACATCTATCAATCCAATCATCCTAAAAGGTTCGACAGAGTATAAATTAGCTCTGAAACTTTCAGGGTATATTTTTAATATTTTTATTGAATTTGGCATAATAAATATCTCCTCAATTTAATCCTGCGCTTATCATATGGCAAGACCATATGATATTTAGAACTAAAATTCCTAATCATATGGTCTATTTCAAATATCAATTTGCATTTTTAATTTTTTCAAGCTGTTTCTTTATTTCTTCAATGCTTTTATAATTTTCTTCGATATTCATTAACTTTTTTAAAAAAATTTCTTCTTCTGAATTTAAATCAAGTTCTTCATACCAAGGTTTGTCTTCTGTATCAGTTACTTTATATGACGAATAATATAGATGGATTAAAAAATCACCTATAAACCAATAATCTATATCTTTTACATATCTTTTATTATCGATGATTCTAGCTAGTCCAAAATCAATCAAAGCTATATCTTTGTTTTCTTTCAATATTACATTAGGAAGCCTAATATCACGGTGTACTATACCATTATTATGCAGTACCTCCACTAATTCTAAAAGCTGCTGCCCAATTTTGTAAATCTCGCCTTTAGTAAATTCATATTTATCTATGACTAATAAATCTTCAAATACTTTTCCTTCAATATATTCTAATATATAACCTTCTCTATCTTCATCTTTGAATTTTGATATGAATTTGGGAAAGCTTGGATTATCCAAAGCTTTTAATATCTTTTCCTCATAAAACAATTTTTTTCTAGTATCATCAAGCATATCTTTTTTTAATTGTTTTATCACACATTTTTCATGTTTGTCATTCACTGCTAAATATACAATTCCATATCTGCCTTCACCTATTATTTTTATAATGGAATATCCATTTACCTTTTCTCCAGTTTTATAATATCTATCCACATTACTAATTTCATGGCTGCTCATTTCAAACAATATTATCGACTATATGATTCACTATATGGTCTGCTATATGATCTACTATATGATTCACTGTATGATCTGCTTCTTGAACTACTTCTAGATCTACTTCTAGATCTGCTTCTAGATCTGCTTCTTGAACTACTTCTAGATCTGCTTCTTGAATTACTCCTTGATGCACTGCTAACTTTGTAATAATTATGGCCATGACATGATTCATTAACATAATAACTCATACATAACACCTCTTTTGTATTTTTAAAAATATTATAATTTGTTTTATAGTTATATAATATGTATTACATAAGTATTATGTTACTTATTTAGAAATAAGTTTAAGCATTTATATCATATCAAAAGTAAAAATAACTTATAAAGGATGTGTATAAAATAAGACTTTAAGGAACAAAACATCATTGTATAAAATATTCTTTAGTATGATATAATTACCATACAGGTAATTTCATTACTTACAGTATAATTATTTAAAGATTATATTTAGGAGGAAAATGCATTGTGTAAAAGGACATCAATTTTTATTTGTACGTTATTTATAGCATTTGGAATTTTAACAGGACCTCATGTTATGGCTGATTCTTCTATAAAAACTAAGAGAATATGGGGAAGTGATAGGTACATTACCTGTTCTGAAGTGGTAAAAACAGGATGGGAAAGTTCGGATTATGCAGTAATAGTGAATGGAGAAAATTTTCCAGATGCCTTAAGTGCTTCAAGTTTAGCAAAAAAATTTAATGCACCTATTTTATTAACTCAATCAAATACAATTGACCAAAATGCTTTAGCTCAATTGCAAAGACTTAAAGTAAAAAATGTATTCATAGTTGGAGGGGACTTTGTAGTAAGTAAAAACATTGAAGAACATATTAGAAGCTTAGGGGTAAATATTACAAGATGCAGCGGACTTGATAGAAATGAAACTTCAGCTGCAGTTGCAGAACAAATTGGAACTAATAATGGAATTATAGCAGCTGTAGATAGTGATTTTACAGATGCACTTTCTGCAGCACCGATCGCAGGAAAGTTGAATATGCCTATTATATTGGTGCCTAAAGACAAAATGCCTGATTCAGTTAAGAACTTTATTTCGAATAAGTATATTCCTAAAACTTATGTATTAGGTGACAAAAATATAATTAGTGATAAAGTAGCAAATGAATTTCCAAATGTACAGAGAATAACAGGCAGGGATAGTTATGAAAGAAATATAAATATTATAAATACATTTTCAGATAAATTAGATTTTAGCAGTGCATTTTTAGTTTATTCAGGTGGATTTGCAGATGCTTTAAGTGTGTCAGCTCTAGCAGCTTTGAAGGGAAATCCAGTAATTTTAGTAGGAGATCAGCTTGCAAGTGTAACACAGAATTTTATGAAATCAAAACATTTTACGAATCTAACTATATTAGGTGGTAAGAATTTAATAACTGATACAATTTTAAATGAACTAACTGGTACAAATCAAGATAATAATTATAACACATAATTTAATAAAGAAATAGTTTTTAATTAAAGAACTGACAATCCAGTGTGAGGAGAATGATTATGGGCAAAAAAGTTTATGCTATAAAAGAAGGATTTGACTTTGAAAATAATGAAAAAATAGAAAATAAGATAGTTAGTACGTGGAATGAATGCTTAAAGTATGTAAAGGGAGTAAAGGGTGCTAAGTATAAGAGTTTCTTAAAAGTTGAAGATGCAAATAAGTATTTAAATGAAGGCAGTAAGATGCTGAAAAAGGGAGTAGATGATTATCCTAAAGACTGTCTGCACATTTATGTTGATGGAAGTTACAATATAAGTACAGAAAAATACTCTTATGGTATGGCAGCCGTTAGAGATAATGTAGTTGAATACATTGAAAGTGATGTATCAAAAGATAATTCTAAAAAAAGTATAAGACAAATAGCAGGTGAACTTAAAGCCGCAGTTAGAGCTGTGGAGTATGCCTTGGAAAATAAAGAAAAAAGGGTAGTTATCTTCCATGATTATGAAGGGGTTAGTCATCATGCTACAGGCTTTTGGGAGAGAAGGGGAGAATCTTCAATTGAGTATTATAAAAAGATGAATGAACTTATGAACTCGGGAATTGAAGTTATTTTTGTCAAAGTAGACAGTCATACTGGCGATATATTTAATGAACTTGTTGATGAAAAGTGTAAGGAAAAGGTTTTCTTAAAGTCAGATAAGGTTGTAGAAAAGTGGCTTACTAAGAATACTTTAAGAGTTATAAGTGAAGATATTAAAAATGAAATTTTAAAAATTGCACCAAATTCAAGTGAAAATATAGTTGTAATTGGATCTGAAGTAATTAAAAACATATAGAATCAGGTGGAGTTTTCTTACTAGGCAGGTGTTAAATTTATGGAGGATTTTATGATGAAGGCAATAGATGAAGCAAAAAAGTCAATGGAGCTTTATGAAGTTCCTGTAGGAGCAGTAATAGTCAAAAATGGAGTTATAATAGCTAGGGCACATAATTTAAAGGAAAAATTGAAAGACCCTACAGCTCATGCAGAAATCCTTGCTATAAAAAAAGCATCAGCATTTCTTAATAATTGGAGACTTATGGATTGCAGTATGTATGTGACATTGGAACCATGTCCAATGTGTGCAGGAGCTATACTTCAATCCAGAATAAGCAAATTATATATAGGAACATTTGATCCAGTATGCGGAGCTTGTGGATCTGTTATAAATGTAATTCAAAATAATAATTTAAATCGATGGACTGACATAAAGTGGTGTTATGATGACAGATGCAGTGATATTTTAAAAGACTTTTTTAAGAACAGGAGATAGATACCTCAAAATGCAAGGGTTTTTAAATGTAAAAGTTGTTGACTTATTATACAAAAGGCAATATAATTTTTTTAAACAAAGATTAACATATTGAACAAATGTAAAAATGCACGTTAAACATCGCTGTATATAAAATAGTGATGGAATAAAATTATATTGTTTTTAATAAAACATTGAATATTTAAGTTATACAATCAATTGAGGTGATAAAAATGCTAAATCAATTAAAAGTCTTGCAAAATGGCACTGATATAAGAGGAATTGCAATTGATCATGAAGATAAGAAAGCCAACTTAACTTTTGAATCGGTAAAGTCTATAAGCTGTGGATTTGTAAAATGGCTGGGAGAAAAGATGAATGTAAATTCTAGTGAATTAAAGATAGCTGTTGGTATGGATTCAAGGTTATCAGGACCAAAAATAAAAGATTCTGTTATTCAGGAATTGATTAATTTAGGATGCAGTGTTTATGACTGCAAAATGTGTACAACCCCAGCAATGTTTATGACTACAATTTTAAAAGGCTGTGAATGTGATGGAGCCATAATGATAACTGCAAGTCATTTACCTTACTATTATAATGGAATGAAGTTCTTTACTAAGGAAGGTGGATGCGAGAAAGAAGATATAACAAATATCATATCTAAATCTTCAGTTCAGAAGTACGGTAAACTTCAAAATAAAGGGAAAGTATATAAAATAGACTTTATTTCTGAGTATTCAAATTTACTAGTTAATATGATTCGAAAAGGTGTTTCTTCAAGTCAAAATTATGACAAACCTATGTCAGGTTTTAAAATTGTAGTTGATGCTGGAAATGGTGCAGGGGGTTTCTTTGCACATAAAGTTTTAGAAGTACTTGGAGCAGATATAACTCAAAGTCAATTTATTGAACCTGATGGAAGGTTTCCAAATCACATTCCTAACCCAGAATCTGAAGAAGCTATGGAATCTATAAAAAATGCAGTATTAAAAAGTAATGCTGATCTTGGAATAATATTTGATGCAGATGTAGATAGAGCAGCTATTGTAGATTCAAGCGGCACGGAGATAAATAAAAATACACTTATAGCTTTAATTTCATCTATAATTTTGGAAGAACATCCAGGTACAACGGTAGTTACTGATTCTGTAACCTCAATTGGATTGAGTGAATTTATTTCTGAACTTGGAGGAATACATCATAGGTTTAAAAGAGGCTATAAAAATGTTATAAATGAAGCAAAACGACTTAATGATGAAGGTAAGGAGTGTTACTTAGCAATTGAAACATCGGGACATGCAGCACTAAAACAAAATTACTTTTTAGATGATGGAGCATATTTAGTATCAAAAATACTTATAAAAATGGCAAAGTTAAATTTTGAGGGCAAGAACATACATAGCCTAATAGAAAAGCTAAAAGTTCCTGTTGAAAGTTCAGAGCACAGAATAAATATTAAAAGTGATAGCTTTCAAAAAGTTGGTAAGTCTGTTCTGCAGGAGTTAAAAGGTTATGCTCAAGAGATGGAAGGCTGGAGCATAGTACCTAATAACTATGAAGGAATTAGAGTAAATTGTGACAAATCAAGTGGTAATGGTTGGTTCTTATTAAGAATGTCATTACATGAACCTGTTTTAGTATTTAATGTTGAATCAGATTCAAATGGCGGAACAAAGATTGCTGCAGATAATTTAAAGCCGCTTTTATGTAAATATAAAGAGCTTGATATATAATTTAAAAAGATGTCTCAAAATAATTTATAGCTAATCTATAAGTTATCTTGAGACATTTTTTTTAATACTTTTCATAAATGATTTTCGCATTACTATAGTTAGTTATTAAGACGTTAATTAAATTTCCATTTAATGCTCCGACAATGGCTTCTATTTTCCCTTTCCCATTAGCTATACCAATTACCGTGTTTATTTTCTTTATATTGTCTAAGTTAACTCCTATAATATGATTATTTGGTTTAAATTCTCTGAAGTTACCGTTGATATCATAAAATTGTAAGCATATATCACCAACAGCTCCTTCTTTTTTGAATATTTTTAAATCATTTAATGAAAAATAACCACTGCTCATCATCGTAGAGTTTTCCATTGCAGGTGATCCAATGCCTACAATTGCAATATCAACATGTTTTCCACTCTCGATTATATCTTTTATGCTTTCTTCTTGTAAAAAGTCATTTCTAATAAGGGTATTAGATACAACTGCAGGTGCGTGTAATAACTTAAAGCTTCCCCCAAATGCTCTTGCCAAATCTACTACTATTTGATTAGGGTGAATTTCAATTTGAGTTTGACCAATACCGCCTATAAGAGGAATGAATGTTAATTTTAATTTGGGGTTTGGATTAATATATCTTGCAATATTTCTCATGGTTGTCCCCATAGAAACTCCAATTTTGTTGTCCAACTTTATTATTCTTTCCAAGTAATCAGCACAAGACTTTGCAATATGCTTCTTTTCAATATTATCATCAGCATCATCATCAACTATAATAACTTCCCTAAGACCAAACTTCTTTTCAATATTTCTTTCTAGAACTCCATAGGTGTTCCCTATAGGGCTTACTATTTCAATTTTTACAATTCCAGACCTTCGACCTTCATCTAATAGTCTAGATACAGTAGGTCTTGAAACGCATAATATATTACTGATTTCGTTTTGAGTAAGTGAATCTTCGTAGTATAACTTACAGCATTTTATCATTAAATTTGTTTCTCCAACAATTTTTTTCATAATAAACATTTCCCCTATCTATATTAGTTTTTATAAAAGTCCTAATTTTGCAATTAAGCATGTTGATTATATCATCTCTTTAATTTATGTTCAATTTAATATTGCTTTTTTAACTGAATAAGTATATAATTAACGTTGCAATTTATAATTATGTATATGCTTTAATTTGTTTGGATTTTGGAGAGATGTCCGAGTGGTCGAAGGTGATTGACTCGAAATCAATTGTACAATTAACATTGTACCGGGAGTTCGAATCCCCCTCTCTCCGCCATGTTTTAGGCAATTTATGTACAAGTTAATTTATAATTCAATTATTTTAAAAAAAGAGTTGAATTATATGAAAATTAATAGTATAATAAGGTTTGTCTTGATTACTGAGACAGTATTATACAAAAAAAGTTAATATATTTAGTAATTTAAATTCATGAGTAAACTGTGGAGAGATGTCCGAGTGGTTGAAGGAGCACGCCTGGAAAGCGTGTGTAGGGGAAACTCTACCAGGGGTTCGAATCCCCTTCTCTCCGCCATTTAAAATTTGTCGTGCTAGATGGGGAGTTAGCGGTGCCCTGTAACCTGCAATCCGCTATAGCAGGATTGAATTCCTCGCATAGATTACAAACTGTGAGGTCTGGCCCATAAAAGTGGTGTTGAGAATTGGGTCCCACGCAATAAAAACTCATGAAACCCGTCAGATCCGGAAGGAAGCAGCGGTAAATGATAATTTTTGTGTGCCGTGGATAAACCTAATTTGAGTTAACTATATGGGTAACGCTTATAGTTTGTAAATCGAAGTGAGGTGCACGACTTTATAAATTTAGATACAATGATACCTAGTTCTAGGTATCTTTTTTGTTATATATTAACTTTTATAAATTCATAGGATATAATATAAGAGATAAACTATCTTAATTGAAAAGAGAAGGTGATTTTTTGGCTTATACAGCTTTATATAGAGAGTGGAGGCCTAAAAATTTTGATGAAGTAGTAGGTCAAGAACATATAACTAGAACTCTAAAAAACCAAGTAAAGGATAATAGAATAGCACATGCATATCTTTTTTCAGGTACAAGGGGTACTGGTAAAACTTCTACGGCAAAGATATTAGCTAAAGCTGTAAATTGCACTAATACTAAAGACGGAGAGCCTTGTAATGAGTGTGAAATGTGTAAAAAAATAAATGCAGGTATTTCAATGGATGTTATAGAAATGGATGCAGCTTCTAAAAGAAGACTAGAGGATATAAAGGATGTAATAGAAAATGTAAAGTATCCTCCGCAAGATGGAAAATATAAGGTATATATAATGGATGAGGTACATATGTTAACTCAAGAAGCCGTAAATGCCTTCTTAAAGACTTTGGAGGAACCACCTTCAAATGTTTTATTTATACTTGCAACTACCGATCCACAAAAGCTTCCAGTTACAATTTTATCAAGATGCCAGAGATTTGATTTTAGAAGAATAAAAAATGAAGATATATTTAAAAGGCTTAGAAAAATTACTGATGAAAAAGGCATATTTGCTGATGATAAGAGTTTAAATACGATAGCAAGAATGTGCGATGGAGCTATGAGAGATGCTATTAGTATATTAGATGAAGCTATATCAATGGGCGGTGGAAAAGTTGAGTATGAAAATATAATAAACATGCTTGGACTTGTTACAAATGAAAATTTAATAAATCTCATGGATAATATAATAGAAAAAGATATAGAAAAGTCAATGAAGGTAGTAGATGATATAGTATTAAGTGGTAAAGACATATATGGATTTATAAGAGAGGCTATAACGCACCTTAGAAACTTATTAATGGTTAAGGTTTCACAAAATCCTGAAGAAATGCTGGATATGTCTGAAGAAAATATAAATCTTATAAAAGAACAGGCACCTAAGATAAGAGTTGAAGAAATAATGAGGGACATAAGGATTCTTCAGGAAGCAGAAGAACAATCAAAGTGGACTAAACAAAGCAGAATATTTTTGGAACTTGCAGTTATCAAAATGTGTAGAATAGAATATGATAGTTCAAAGGAAGTAATACTTGCAAGGTTAAACAGACTTGAAGGTTTAATAAAAAATGGAGAAATAAAGGTAGAAAGTAAAGGTGCTGAAAAAGAAAAGGTAAAAAAACCAGAGGTAAAGATAAGTAAAAACAAAAGTGAAAAACAGCAGCAAGACACAAATAATATAGAAGAAAATTTACATTCAAAATTAACTTTAAATGATGTAAAAAAGAGCTGGAAGGATATACTTGAAACTTTTAAAAGCAGAAGGCATATGGTATTATTTGCAGCACTTACTACAGGTGAAGTAGTTAACTGTAAAAATGGCATCATAACTATAAGATACGATAAAAATTATTCATTTAATAAAAAGAGATTGGAGAGATCAGAAAATAAAAAGGCAGTTGAAGATATTTTTTCAGAAATGTTGAAAGAAAGAGTTTCTATTAGGTATGAAGTAGAAGTTGATTCAATTGAAAACACAGAAAAGTCTCAAGAAGAAATGCTTAAGAATACATTTGGTGACAATATGGTTGAAATTATTGATGAATAAAAGTTTTTAATATACTTGTATAATCTATAAGCACGAAAAAAATTATGATATAATTAAGTTTGAATTGATCAAAAGTTTACTAGATTAAGTATTATTGAGGAGGAATAAATTATGGCAAAGGGTGGATTTCCTAATTTCGGCGGAGGAAATATGAACAATTTAATGAAACAAGCACAAAAGTTTCAAAAGCAAATGCAAGAAATGCAGGATGATCTTCAAGATAAAGAATTTACAGCAGAAGTTGGAGGCGGAGCAGTAGCTGCAACTGCAAATGGTAAAAAGAGAATAGTTGACATAAAAATAAAAGAAGAAGTAGTGGATCCCGATGATGTTGAAATGCTTCAAGATTTAATCTTAAGTGCTTGCAATGAAGCGCTTAAAAAGGCAGAAAGTGAAACTGAATCAGAAATGAAGAAATTAACAGGCGGACTTAATATTCCAGGAATGTTTTAGAATATTAAAAAATAACCCTACCTTCTTCAAGAGGTGGGGTTTTAATTGAGGTGAAATAAATTGGATTTTTATCCTGTAGTTATAGAAAAGCTTATAGAAGAGTTTGCAAAACTTCCTGGTATAGGGTATAAGACAGCACAAAGACTCACGCTTTATGTATTGAATCTTCCTCAAGAAGAAGTTAGAGAGTTTGCAGATGCACTTATTAAAGCAAGAGGCACTATAAAATATTGTTCTGTTTGTGGAAATTTTACTGATACTGATCCATGTGCTGTATGCTCTAATCCAAATAGGGACAAAAGTATGATATGTGTTGTGGAGCAGCCTAAGGATATTATAGCAATGGAAAAGGTAAGAGAGTTTAATGGTGTGTATCACGTACTTCACGGCAACATATCACCTATGGCAGGCAGGGGACCTGATGATATAAGACTAAAAGAACTTATAAGAAGGATAAATGGTGAAATAAAGGAAGTTATAGTAGCAACTAACCCAAATGTAGAAGGAGAAGCTACAGCTATGTATATATCAAAGATTTTAAAACCTTTAGGTGTAAAAGTTACAAGGATAGCCCATGGAATACCTGTTGGTGGAGATTTGGAGTATGCAGATGAAGTAACTTTGGCCAAGGCACTTGAAGGACGAACAGAAATATAAAGTGTATAAACTTACTACTTTATGTCAATTATCTTAAATATTAAGTAAAGTAGGAGGTTTTTTATGGATAAAGGTGTAATAGCTCAATATATAATTAAAAAGTCTAAGTCTCAAAAAGATAAAAGAGAAATGCATCTAATAGAGGATATAGAAGAAGCACGAGAAGAACTTAAAAATTTAAGACAATACTTTGATACGGTTAAGGATCCTAGATTAGTAGATTATGCTATATACATGGAGGAAGCAGCTAAGGCAAAGTATGACTACTTACTGAATAAGGCGAAGAAAAATAAATTAAGAACTACTAACAGCAGTGTGGTTAGAAAATTAAATGTTGGTTAAAAGATGGAGGTCACTCTATCTTTTTATTTTTGTTAATAATTTTATGGTAGAATAATATATATTAATAATAAATAAATGACTATATTATAGGGAGGAGTATTATGGGAGTAGAATATATGGGGTATTTTTTAATTGCTGTCGTTGGACTTTATATATTAGTTAAAGTATTTGCGTGGCCTTTAAAGATACTTTTTAAGCTAATCATAAATGGTGTACTTGGTACTATACTTCTTGTTTTAGTAAACCTTGTGGGTCATTATTTTAATTTTTATATAGGAATTAATGCGGCAACAGCACTTATTGCTGGATTTTTCGGTATACCAGGTGTTATATTTTTAATTGTATTCAAATTGTTTTTATAGTATTTTAAGTAAGTTATTAACAGAATGTGTATAAATTCTGTTGATATGTGAATAACTTTTATAAAACTGAGGATAATAAATAAATTACTTATAAATTTTGCTGCTGTGAATTTTATTACATAGATATTATTTTAAGTTTATAATATAATTAATCTATAAGTTAAATACTGTAATATGGTGCATTTGATAACTTTGCTAGCATAAGTTTATTAAAGTAAATTTTGTGCTTACAATTAAGAGTATTTGCAGTATACTGATGTATTTTAAGGGGGTGAAACTACTCGAGTTATTTGAGTAGTAAATTATGAAATTTAATTATTGTCCAATTTGCGGAAATAAGCTGGAGATTAAATATAGTTGGGATGAAGGTGGAGTTCCATATTGTCCCATAGACAATATTATGTATTTTAATACCCCAAAACCTTGTATTATGGTAGCAATATTAAATGAAGATAAGATACTGTTACTTAAACAAAGCTACATATTTAAAAATTCAAAAGTACTGTTATCTGGATATGTTACGAGTGGAGAAACGATAGAACAGACTGTTCATAGAGAAGTATTTGAGGAAGCTGGAATAAAGATAAAAGACTTGGAGTACCTTGGCAGTGAATATTTAAGTCCAAAAGATATAGTTATGATTACTTTTATGGCATACTATGACGGTGGTAAAATAAAAAAATCTCCAGAAGTAGAGGAACTTAATTGGGAATGCATGGATAATGCTATAAATGAAATGAGTGAAGACGAAATAGGAAAGAAAATAGTTAGAAAAGTACTTGAAAAAATACGGCATAATGAAAAGATTTAATTAAATATATTTGAGTTTACTAAAAATTTTGTGCTAAAATAAGGTAATGTTAAGTTACAATAATTACAAGGAGGACATGAAAATGGCTAAGTATGTACCAGAAGTTAAAGGCATATTGAGAAAGCATGTAGTAGAAGTCCCTCAAGTAATAAGAGAATCAAGTGGTATAAGTATATTTGGCAAAAGATTAAAATCATTTTTATTTAGTACTGATGTTGCTATCATTAAAAATACTAATGCAGATGCAGTAATTGCCGTATATCCATTTACTCCGCAGCCTATAATAACAGAAGCTATTTTGTTATCAGCAGATATTCCTGTACTTTGTGGGGTAGGTGGAGCTATTAGCCCTGGAAGAAGAGTAGTTAATTTAGCTCATGATGCAGAGTTTAAAGGAGCTTTGGGAGTTGTTTTGAATAGTCCAGTTTCAAATGAAGTTATAACAAAGATAAAAAATACTATTGATATACCCGTAGTTGTATCTGTAGTGTCAAAAGACGAAGATATAGAAGCAAGGGTGAAAGCGGGAACAGCTATTTTTAACGTTTCTGGTGCGGAGAAGACAGTTGATATTGTGAAGAAAATAAGAAGCAAATTTTCTGAAATTCCTATAATAGCAACTGGAGGACCTAATGATGACAGCATACTTAAAACTATAAGAGCAGGGGCTAATGCGATTACTTATACACCGCCAACAACAGGAGAAATACTATCTAAAATAATGACGTATTACAGACATGAATCTTAGTACATAGTTGTACTATAACCTCTACTGAAATATAATCAAGTAGAGGTTATTTTATTTACATTTATTAATTAGTTAACAAGCTGTATGTGAGCTGCTTTAAATGCAGAAATATAAAATGGAGGAATAGTATGTCTATTAATAATAATTGCAAAGGTTGTCCTGAATTTAATAAAGGTTGTGATGGTAAAGACAAAGGATGTATGTGCAGAATATGTCCTAGAAAACTTGGCAAATGTTTAATTACAAGATATTGTAGAGAAACAGAATCAGTTTTAAACTAGCGGAGCGGGACTGTCTCATTTGAGACAGTCCTATTAATTTGAACAAAAAACTTTTTAAGGTTAATTAGAATTATATAGATTATTAAGGTAATAATATTATTATAAATTTAGTGAAAAAAGTTTTAAAGTATCGGTAATTAACAGAACCTTATGAGAGGGTGATGCTTATGTTATCATTTCAAAATAAAATGTTGGTAGCACAAAATTGTCATGAATACAAGGCATACATAGTTTTTACAAATATGAGTGCATTGTCTCCGAATTGTGATTACTGCGTAAATTACGAAAATGAAAGCTGCACTAAAAATTTATTTGAAAAAATTGACCAAATAATTAAAGTAAATTAATTTATAAAGGAGGAATTAGCATGAGTAATATTGAACAAATGATGCAAGTAGCCAAAAACTGTCCAGGGTATAATCCTGTAAATGATAAATTAGAGGCTGTTTGTAATTTACCTTCACAAAAAAGCTGCACAAATTGTAAAAATTATGACTATGGTAAATGTGTAAAGGATCTTTTTGATGATGTACTTACAAGCTTGCCAGATTGGACTAGGTAATAAAAACTTTTAAAAAGTTTAAAAATATATATTGACAAACTTAAAATTGAAATATATAATGATAAATAATCTTATATAATTAATATCCAGTGAAGAGAATAGTAACTAAAATTGAGTTTAAGAGAGTCAGTGAGTGGTGAGAACTGATAATGAAGTTTTAGCGAATCCATCTTGGAGGATTATTACGATGAGTAATACGGTACAGCCGTTATGTAAATTGAGAGGATCAATTTTTATTGATCAATGAGGGTGGCAGCGCGAACCAATCGTCCCTATACGGGGTGATTGGTTTTATTTTTATATAAAAATAAATATTTTTCTATGAAGAGAATAGTAACTAAAATTGAGTTTAAGAGAGTCAGCGGCTGGTGAGAACTGATAATGAAGTTTTAGTGAATCCGCCTTGGAGAATTATTACGATGAGTAATACGGTACAGCCGTTATATAAATTAAGAGGATCAATTTTATTGGTCAATAAGGGTGGCAAGCGCGAACTAATTCGTCCCTACTAGGGATAATTAGTTATTTTTTTATATACTTTAGTTTAGTGCTTTATCAAAGCGCAACTTTATACTATAAAATAATTGGAGGTATACTCATGCATAAAAAATTATTTATTCCAGGACCAGTAGAAGTAACTCAAGATGTATTAGATAAAATGGCGACTCCTATGATTGGACATAGAAGCAAAGAAGCTTCGGATCTTCAAAGAAGAATAAGTGATAAATTGAGAAAGGTATTTTATACAAAAGAAGAAATACTTTTATCAACCACATCAGGCAGCGGACTTATGGAAGGAGCTGTAAGATCGTGTACTGCTAAAAGAGCAGCTGTATTTTCGATAGGAGCTTTCGGAAAAAGGTGGTATGAAATGGCTGTAAACAATAATGTTCCAGCTGATTTATTTGAAGTTGAATGGGGAAAAGCAGTTGATCCCAAGGAAGTTGATAAAGTTTTACAAACTGGAAAGTATGATTTGATTTGTATAACACACAATGAAACATCTACAGGAGTAATGAATCCAGTGGAAGAAATATCACCTGTTATAAAAAAATATCCTGAAATAGTTTGGTGCCTTGATACAGTAAGTTCAATGGGCGGAACAAAAATAGAAGTAGATAAGTTAGGAGTTGATATATGTTTAACTTCAAGTCAAAAAGCATTGGCACTTCCACCAGGACTAGCAGCTTGCTCATTTTCAGAAAAGGCAGTAGAAAGAGCTAAAAAGGTTAAATTCAGAGGATATTATTTAGACTTACTATCACTTTATAACTATATACAAAAGAAAGATTATCAGTATCCATCAACACCTTCTCTTTCACATATGTTTGCAATGGATTATCAACTAGATAATATCTTAAAAGAAGGACTCGAAAATAGATACAGAAGACATAGAGAAATGGCAAATTACGTTAGAGAATGGGCAAAAGAGTACTTTGAACTATATGCAGATGAGAGATATCTATCAAATACCCTTACAAATATTAAGAATACGAGAAATATAAACGCCGCAAATTTAAATAAGGAATTAGGGGAAAGAGGATTTCAAATATCAAATGGATATGGAAAGCTTAAAGAAAAAGCTTTTAGAATAGCACACATGGGAGAATGTACTTTAGATGATGTTAAAGAACTTTTGGAAAATATAAATCACATATTGAAACTTTAGTATAGTTATAAACTAAGATTTTGAAATGATAATAAATTAAAAAGTTGGAATATTGACATTATTCCAAATGTTTAGGAGGATTTTTATGTTAAAAATATTAGTTTGCGATGGAATGGAAAAAGGAGCTTTAAATAAACTTGTACAAGAAGGATTTGAAGTAGAAGATAAACATTATGAAGAGAAAGAACTTAAAGAAAAGATAAAAGATTATGATATTGCAGTTGTAAGATCTGCAACTAAGATAAGAAAAGAAGTAATAGATGAAGGTATAAAAGGAAGATTAAAACTTGTAATCAGGGGTGGAGTTGGCGTAGATAATATAGATGTACAATATGCTAAAAATAAAGGGGTACAAGTTAGAAATACTCCTAATGCCAGCAGTATTTCTGTAGCAGAACTTACTTTAGCTCATATGTTTGCAATAACTAGATATATTCCAAATGCGAATATGACAATACGCCAAGGCAAATGGGAAAAGAAGCAGTATAAAGGAGTAGAGCTGTACGGAAAAACTTTAGGACTTATAGGCTTTGGAAGAATAGCCAGGGAAGTAGCTAAAAGAGCAGAAGTTTTAGGAATGAAAATAATCTATACAGATAAGCTTGGAAAAGCAGTGGGGTTTGATAAGTATAAGTTTGTTACTTTTGGAAATTTACTTGCTGATTCTGATTTTATATCAGTTCATATACCTTTTAATAAGAAAGATAAACCTGTTATAGATTATAAGGAATTTAGTTTAATGAAGGATGGAGTTTACGTAATAAATTGTGCTAGAGGTGGAGTTATAAATGAAAAGGCACTTGTAGAAGCACTTCAAAATGGTAAAGTAGCAGGTGCAGGAATAGACGTGTTTGAAGATGAGCCAACTCCTAATCCTGAATTAGTAAATAATCCAAGGGTATCTGTTACTCCGCATATAGGTGCATCTACTAAAGAAGCACAAAGGAGAATAGGAGAAGAGATAGTTGATATAATACAAGAATTTGCTGAGTTAAATAATAAACCTGCGGTAAATGCTTAAGAAAGGAGAAAATGTATGGCTATTTTAAGACCATTTAAGGCTATAAGACCGAGAAAAGATTTAGTTTCTAAAGTTGCAGAACTTCCATATGATGTTATGAATAGACAAGAAGCAAAGAATATGGCAAAGGGAAATCCTGTATCATTTTTACATGTGGATAGAGCAGAAATTGATCTAGATGACAGTATCAGTCCATATGATGGTAAAGTCTATGAAAAAGCAAGAGAAAATCTATATCATATGATTAAAAAAAATGTGCTTGTAAAAGATGAAAAAAAGTATTTATATATATATAGATTAATAATGAATGGAAGAGCCCAAACTGGAATAGTTGGCTGTACAGCTGTAGATGATTATTTAAGTGATGTTATAAAAAAGCACGAATTTACAAGAAAGGAAAAGGAACAAGATAGAATAAATCATATCGATTTTTGTGATTCAAATACAGGACCTATTTTCTTGACTTACAAGTATAATGAAAAAGTAGGAGAGATAGTAGATACTTGGACTAAAAAGGTACCAATATATGATTTTACTGCAAAAGATGGAGTAGAGCATATTGTTTGGGTCATAGATAATGAAGAAACTATAAAAACTTTAACAAATTTATTTAAAAGTATAGATAAGCTATATATAGCAGATGGTCATCATAGAGCAGCTTCTGCAGTAAAAGTAGGACTTAAGAGAAGGGTTCAAAATCCTAATTATGATGGCAGTGAAGAATTCAATTTCTTCTTATCGGTAATTTTCCCTGACAAGGATTTAAAAATACTTGACTATAATAGGATAGTTAAAGATTTAAATGGTCTTAATAAAGATGAATATTTAAATAAAATATCCGATAAATTTGAAGTAAGTGAGTATAAGGGTGATGGACAATATAAACCGCAGTGTAAGCATACTTATGGTATGTATTTAGATGAAAAGTGGTATGAGCTTAAAGCTAAGGATGGAAGCTATGATTTAAATGATGTTGTCCAAAGACTTGATGTATCTATTCTTCAAAATAATCTATTAACTCCAGTCTTAGGAATAGGTGATCCTAGAACCGATGAGAGAATAGATTTTGTAGGTGGTATAAGAGGACTTAAAGAGCTAGAAGAAAGAGCAAACCATAATAAAGGAAGACTTGCTTTTTCAATGTACCCACCTGATATGCAGGACCTAATGAATATTGCAGATGCGGGCAAAGTTATGCCTCCAAAGTCAACCTGGTTTGAACCAAAACTTAGAAGCGGAATCTTTATACATGAGCTGAAATAATATTTGAATTTAAAAAGCCTTTTAGGGCTTTTTATTTTGATTTTATTTATTATAATAATAGTAAGAATGTGAGGTATAATATGAATAATATAGAAAAGAAAGCCTTAATTGCAGATGGTGCTCTTTTAATTGTTGCTATTATATGGGGAGGTGGATTTATAGCTGCAAAAATAGCACTATCAATTGTTACACCATTTTATTTATTATCATTTAGATTTTTGTTTTCAGGGTTAATACTTGGGACAATATTTTTTAAGAAGGTTATAAAGATAGACAGAAGAAGCTTAATAAGTGGAATTATCTTAGGAACCGTCTTATATGTAGGACAAACATTTCAAACAGTCGGACTTAAGTACACAACTTCTGGCAAGCAGTCCTTTTTAACTGCTTCATATGCAGTATTAGTACCTTTTGCATCTTGGGCTTTAACTAGAAAAAAACCAGATATTTATGCTCTAATATCAGGGGTATTAACCTTTGTTGGAATAGGATTTTTGACTTTGCAGCAAAATGTATCCATAAGTTACGGAGACTTTTTAACTATTATGTTTACTATTGTATATTCGATACAAGTAGTTTTGATTGGAATTTATGCTAAAGATATAGATCCAGTACATCTTACAACTATACAATTACTAACTGCTGGAGCTCTTACACTTATAAGTGCGTTTATATTTGAACCTCCTATAAAATACATTGATCAAAAATCATTATATGGAATACTATATCTTATTATATTTAATACAACTATAGCATTTTTTGTTCAAAATGTAGCTCAAAAGTATACGTCTGACACTCATGCTTCAATAATATTATCATTGGAATCAGTTTTTGGCTGTATATTATCAATAATTTTAATGGGAGAGATATTTACTAAGAGGATGGTTATTGGATGTATATTAATATTTATTGCAGTAATATTATCAAAGGTTAAAGATGGTCCCTTTTTAGCTATCAGAAAATTAATGAAATGATTATATTATTTTAATGCACTGAAATTGACTCGAATTTGTTTGTTAAATTAATACAAAAGAATTATAATTATAAGTATAGATATTAAGTTAAATTGGGAGAGATCAGTATGTTAAAACAGCAATATGTAACTATAGATTTAGTTAAAGGAAGTGAAGATGAGTATATAATAAGAGATGAATCAGGTATAACTATAGGAAGGACTTTCATAATAGAGTATTCTCTTAAAAATGGATACTGCTCATTTAGAATAAAATTTTATAAAGATAGAAAGTACAGCTATAAGTTATTGAAGGAATCTTTAAAAATGTTTTTACTATCTTTATTTAAAAATATGAACATATATAAAGTTGATGTTATAGCAGATGAAGGAATAAATATAATGTCATTTACTGATCTTGGATTTAAATTAGAAGGAATAATTTCTGAAAGTTTGATATGTGATGGTGTACGCAGAGACGAGTTACTATTTGGCATAGATTTAGATACATTTAAAAATATGAGTAGAAGTAAGTACTTTGAAAGAAGAGGCAAAAATGTTAGTATATCAGTTTTAACACCAGATGATGGTGAAGACGTTTTAGCTTACTATATAAAGAATAGAGATTACCTGAAGCAATTTGAGCCAGAGAGAGAAGAAAGCTTTTATACACTGCAATTTCAAAGGAGAAATTTAATAGAGAGCTATAAACAATTTATAAACTCTGAAAGTGTTAATTTTGGAATATATAAAGATGAGAAGTTCATAGGGAAAATACAAATATCCAATATTGTTCTTGGAGTTTTCAAAAGTGCAATTGCAGGATATTCTATAGATCAAGATGAACAGGGGAAAGGTTATATGAAGGAAGCTTTAGGATTAGTTTGCGATTATGCATGTTATGATATTGGATTACATAGACTTGAAGCTTCTACATTAGTAGATAATATAAAATCACAAAAAGTGTTGAAACATTGTGGATTTCAAGAGCTGGGGGTTAATAAAAAATATCTATTTATAAATGGTAAGTGGCAGGATCATATAACATTTTATAAGATATTATAAGTTAAAGTACAAAAAACTTGTCCAAGCGTATCGGTAGGAAGATAAGTGTGAAAAATACAGATATACTTAGTAATAACAACATAACTTGATATAAATAAAATTATATTCAATTTGATTATTAAATTTTGTGATAGAATAACACTTGTCGCTTACGAGTGGCAAAACATTAAGACTTAAAAATAATTAAATTAATATATTGACAAGTTAATTTGATTATGTTAAGATTTAAAAGTCGCTTGATTGTGACAAATAACTTATTAAAAAAAAGTTATTGACAAGTTTTAATGTATGTGATAACATATAGAAGTCGCTTAAATGAAGCGATGATGAACCTTGAAAATCAAACAGAGAAGAGAATAATAAACCAGCAATTCTTTTGAAAGCTGTGAAAACAGCTTAAAAGTAAGTAAATGAGCTTAAATTGAACTTGAAACTCTGGAAAGAGTTTATATATAAGAAATTAAATTGAGAGTTTGATCCTGGCTCAGGACGAACGCTGGCGGCGTGCCTAACACATGCAAGTCGAGCGAGAGAAATTCCTTCGGGAATGGATCTAGCGGCGGACGGGTGAGTAACACGTGGGCAACCTGCCTCAAAGAGGGGGATAGCCTCCCGAAAGGGAGATTAATACCGCATAAAGTTATTTTATCACATGGTAAAATAACCAAAGGAGAAATCCACTTTGAGATGGGCCCGCGGCGCATTAGCTAGTTGGTAAGGTAACGGCTTACCAAGGCAGCGATGCGTAGCCGACCTGAGAGGGTAATCGGCCACATTGGAACTGAGAGACGGTCCAGACTCCTACGGGAGGCAGCAGTGGGGAATATTGCACAATGGGCGAAAGCCTGATGCAGCAACGCCGCGTGGGTGATGAAGGTTTTCGGATTGTAAAGCCCTGTCTTTTGGGACGATAATGACGGTACCAAAGGAGGAAGCCACGGCTAACTACGTGCCAGCAGCCGCGGTAATACGTAGGTGGCGAGCGTTGTCCGGATTTACTGGGCGTAAAGGGTGCGTAGGCGGATATTTAAGTGGGATGTGAAAACCCCAGGCTCAACCTGGGGACTGCATTTCAAACTGGATATCTAGAGTGCAGGAGAGGAAAGCGGAATTCCTAGTGTAGCGGTGAAATGCGTAGAGATTAGGAAGAACACCAGTGGCGAAGGCGGCTTTCTGGACTGTAACTGACGCTGAGGCACGAAAGCGTGGGTAGCAAACAGGATTAGATACCCTGGTAGTCCACGCCGTAAACGATGAGTACTAGGTGTAGGAGGTATCGACCCCTTCTGTGCCGCAGTAAACGCAGTAAGTACTCCGCCTGGGAAGTACGATCGCAAGATTAAAACTCAAAGGAATTGACGGGGGCCCGCACAAGCAGCGGAGCATGTGGTTTAATTCGAAGCAACGCGAAGAACCTTACCTAGACTTGACAT
The DNA here is from genome assembly GCF_003718715.1 of Clostridium sp. JN-1. Classification (NCBI taxonomy): domain Bacteria; kingdom Bacillati; phylum Bacillota; class Clostridia; order Eubacteriales; family Clostridiaceae; genus Clostridium; species Clostridium sp. JN-1. Next base: position 48,773 of record NZ_CP033465.1, read on the forward strand.
CCCCTGAATTACCTGTAATTAGGGAAGCCCTTCGGGGCAGGGAGACAGGTGGTGCATGGTTGTCGTCAGCTCGTGTCGTGAGATGTTAGGTTAAGTCCTGCAACGAGCGCAACCCTTATCATTAGTTGCTACCATTAAGTTGAGCACTCTAGTGAGACTGCCCGGGTTAACCGGGAGGAAGGTGGGGATGACGTCAAATCATCATGCCCCTTATGTCTAGGGCTACACACGTGCTACAATGGTGAATACAGAGAGATGCAAACCCGCGAGGGTGAGCCAAACTTCAAAATTCACCTCAGTTCGGATTGCAGGCTGAAACCCGCCTGCATGAAGCTGGAGTTGCTAGTAATCGCGAATCAGAATGCCGCGGTGAATGCGTTCCCGGGCCTTGTACACACCGCCCGTCACACCATGAGAGTTGGCAACACCCGAAGTCCGTGGGGCAACCGTAAGGGGCCAGCGGCCGAAGGTGGGGTTAATAATTGGGGTGAAGTCGTAACAAGGTAGCCGTAGGAGAACCTGCGGCTGGATCACCTCCTTTCTAAGGAGTCGTAAGATAGTTAATTCTATCTTAAAAGACTGGTTTTATTATACTCTGTTTGATTTTGAGGGATTAAAAACCTAAATGGTTTTTAACAGATAATGAATTAATTATCTGTCATCACTCTCAAAAATTGTTCTTTGAAAATTGCACAGAGAAAATAAGTTAAAAGTAAAGCATATTCATGTATATTTATTCTAAAAAGAATATTTATACTGAATGAAGATTAATATAATTAATCGTACTTTGTAGAATTAAAAGATTCTTATAGTTATAGTTGGTGTAATAATATATCAACTAACAAACAAACATTAATAATAGTGTATAACTTATTATTAATGAAATAAAAATTGCTTATAGCAATTTTTAACTTAAAGGTCAAGCTACAAAGGGCGCATGGTGAATGCCATGGCACCAGGAGTCGAAGAAGGACGTGATAAGCTGCGATAAGCTTCGGGTAGGCGCAAATAGCCTGTGATCCGGAGATTTCCGAATGGGGAAACCCACATGACTAACGTCATGTACTTTAAACTGAATTCATAGGTTTATAGAGACAAACCCGGGGAACTGAAACATCTAAGTACCCGGAGGAAGAGAAAGAAAAATCGATTTCTTAAGTAGCGGCGAGCGAAAGAGAAAGAGCCCAAACCAGGAACTTGTTCCTGGGGTTGCGGGTAGATCATAAACACTTTTATTTCCTAATTGAAGGGAGCTGGAAGGCTCCGCCACAGAAGGTAAAAGCCCTGTAAATAAAAAGAAATTTAAGTTAGATCTATTCCAGAGTACCACGAGACACGTGAAACCTTGTGGGAAGCTGGGAGGACTACCTCCCAAGGCTAAATACTACCTGGTGACCGATAGTGAAGCAGTACCGTGAGGGAAAGGTGAAAAGAACCCCGGAAGGGGAGTGAAATAGAACCTGAAACCGTGTGTCCACAACCGGTCGAAGCACATTTAAGTGCGACGGCGTGCTTTTTGTAGAACGAGCCAGCGAGTTGCGGTATGCAGCAAGGTTAAATACTTAAGGTATGGAGCCGAAGGGAAACCGAGTCTGAATAGGGCGACTAGTTGCATGCTGCAGACCCGAAACCGAGTGACCTATCCATGGACAGGATGAAGCGGAAGTAAAATTCCGTGGAGGTCCGAACCGCGTTGGTGTTGAAAAACCATGGGATGAGCTGTGGATAGCGGAGAAATTCCAATCGAACTCGGAGATAGCTGGTTCTCCTCGAAATAGCTTTAGGGCTAGCGTCGAGATTGAGTAATGGAGGTAGAGCACTGAATAGGCTAAGGGCTGAAAACAGTTACTGAACCTTATCAAACTCCGAATGCCATATACTCGTATCTCGGCAGTCAGACTGCGAATGATAAGATCCGCGGTCAAAAGGGAAACAGCCCAGATCATCAGCTAAGGTCCCAAAGTGTAAGTTAAGTGGTAAAGGATGTGGGATTTCTAAGACAACTAGGATGTTGGCTTAGAAGCAGCCACTCATTTAAAGAGTGCGTAATAGCTCACTAGTCGAGAGATCCTGCGCCGAAAATGTCCGGGGCTAAAACTTACCACCGAAGCTATGGACTCGAAAGAGTGGTAGAGGAGCTTCCTGTATGGATTGAAGCTGTACCGTAAGGAGCGGTGGACTGTACAGGAGTGAGTATGCTGGCATAAGTAGCGAGAAATAAGTGAGAATCTTATTGGTCGAAAACCTAAGGTTTCCTGGGGAAGGCTCGTCCTCCCAGGGTTAGTCGGGACCTAAGCCGAGGCCGAAAGGCGTAGGTGATGGACAATTGGCTGACATTCCAATACCGCCAGCTTCCATTTGACAGATGGGATGACGCAGGAGGATAGGATGTGCACACTGTTGGATGTGTGTCTAAGCACTTAGACGTGCCCAGAAGGTAAATCCGCTGGGATTAGTTGAGGTGTTACAGGGATTTCTTTTCTAAGAAAGAAGTATCCGATTCCACGCTGCCAAGAAAAGTCTCTATGGAGGAAACTGGTGCCCGTACCGCAAACCGACACAGGTAGGTGAGGAGAGAATCCTAAGACCATCGGAAGAATTGCTGTTAAGGAACTCGGCAAATTGACCCCGTAACTTCGGGATAAGGGGTGCCGTCCTTACGGACGGCCGCAGAGAATAGGCCCAAGCAACTGTTTAGCAAAAACACAGGTCTCTGCTAAAGCGAAAGCTGAAGTATAGGGGCTGACGCCTGCCCGGTGCTGGAAGGTTAAGGGGAATACTTAGCGCAAGCGAAGGTATGAACTTAAGCCCCAGTAAACGGCGGCCGTAACTATAACGGTCCTAAGGTAGCGAAATTCCTTGTCGGGTAAGTTCCGACCCGCACGAATGGCGTAATGATTTGGGCACTGTCTCAACAGCAAATCCGGCGAAATTGTAGTGCAAGTGAAGATGCTTGCTACCCGCAGTTGGACGGAAAGACCCCGTAGAGCTTTACTGCAGCTTAACATTGAGTTTCGGTATTGTCTGTACAGGATAGGTGGGAGACTTAGAAACTAGGGCGTCAGCCCTAGCGGAGTCATCCTTGGGATACCACCCTGACAGTACTGAGATTCTAACCGGAGGCCATGAAACTGGCCACGGGACATTGTTAGGCGGGCAGTTTGACTGGGGCGGTCGCCTCCTAAAAAGTAACGGAGGCGCCCAAAGGTTCCCTCAGAACGGTTAGAAATCGTTCGAAGAGTGCAAAGGCAGAAGGGAGCCTGACTGCGACACATACAGGTGGAGCAGGGACGAAAGTCGGGCTTAGTGATCCGGTGGTACCTCGTGGGAGGGCCATCGCTCAACGGATAAAAGCTACCTCGGGGATAACAGGCTGATCTCCCCCAAGAGTCCACATCGACGGGGAGGTTTGGCACCTCGATGTCGGCTCGTCGCATCCTGGGGCTGAAGTAGGTCCCAAGGGTTGGGCCGTTCGCCCATTAAAGCGGCACGCGAGCTGGGTTCAGAACGTCGTGAGACAGTTCGGTCCCTATCCGCTGCGGGCGCAGGAAATTTGAGAGGAGCTGTCCTTAGTACGAGAGGACCGGGATGGACTGACCTCTGGTGTACCAGTTGTTCCGCCAGGAGCACGGCTGGGTAGCTATGTCGGGACGGGATAAACGCTGAAAGCATCTAAGCGTGAAGCCCACCTCAAGATTAGATTTCCCATAGCATAAGCTAGTAAGACCCCTTGAAGAACACAAGGTTGATAGGTCAGAGGTGTAAGCATGGCAACATGTTCAGCTGACTGATACTAATAGGTCGAGGGCTTGACCAAATTAACTTAAATCATTTAATTTGACTTTTAACTTAACTGTGCAATTTTGAGAGAACAATTTTCTCAAATAAAGTATCAATTAACAATAAAAATTGATAGAAGCGAACAGTAATGTGAAGCTTATAGCAATTTTTAAAGTAAATCTGGTGGTAATGACGTAAAGGTAACACTCCTTCCCATACCGAACAGGTAGGTTAAGCTTTACAGTGCCGATAGTACTTCAGGGGAGACCCTGCGGGAGAGTAAGTCGCTGCCAGGTAATATGGTTTACTAGCTCAGTTGGTAGAGCACATGACTTTTAATCATGGTGTCCGGGGTTCGATTCCCCGGTAAGCCACCAAAGTATCTTTAGTTAGATACTTTTTTTATTTTTTGATATAAATTTGATATAAACTAGATCAACATGTATATACGAAAAGCTGTATTTAATTAATTATCTTATTATAATTAATTAAATACGGCTTTTTTATTAAAAGTTATTTATTATGCCAATAGTTATTATATAATGATAATATATATATGAAGAAGGAGGAATACTATCATTGAAATTCCAGTTAATTTAAATGATAGAAATTATGAATAATGACGGAGACAGAATTATTAAAAAGTTTATGTGAAACTTATTCGCCTAGTGGACGAGAAGAAAAAATTTATCCAACTATAAAATCTATTTTCAAAAGTATAGGAGAAATTTCAATAAGTGATTTAAATAATGTATATATACATAAAAGAGGACAAGGCCAAGGTAAGGTAATGGTAATGGCACATAGTGATGAAGTATTTTTAATTGTTACTGATATACTGGATAAGGGATTTTTGAAATTTAAAAGTGTGGGAATAGATCCAAAAACTTTGGTATCTCAGGAAGTCATAATTCATGGAAGTCAGAGTATAGATGGAATTATTGGAGTAAAATTTATAGGAGATTCTAATTACAATGATGAGAATAAAGGATTTTCAGAAGAAAATTTAGTTATTGATACTGGATTTAATAAAAATTATATTCAAAAGTACGTAAAAGTAGGAGATTACATAGAATTAAAGAGAAAATTTGTAAAGCTTCTAAATAACAATGTTTCTTGTAAAGCAATTGATGATAGGGCAGGAATTGCTGCAATGTATTTTTGTGCTAAAGAACTAGAAAGTATTAATCATGCCGTGGATGTATATTTCGTTTGTTCATGTCAGGAAGAAGTAGGGCATAGAGGTGCCAAAATGGCAACTTATGATATAAATCCTGATATAGGCATAGCTTTGGATGTTACTTTTGATGGTGGAGCTATGGGTGATACAGAAAGAGAAAATAAATTAGGGGCAGGTCCAGTTATTTGTATAGGACCTAATGTTCACAGCAAGTTAAGACAAAAAATCATAGATATAGCTTTAGAATATAACATACCATATCAGATTGAAGTAGAACCAGGTAATACAGGTACTGATGCTTGGGACATTCAGGTTTCTAGAGATGGGGTACCAAGTGTTTTAATTTCTATTCCTATAAAATATATGCACACATCAGTTGAAATTGCAAATATGGATGACATAAAGAATACTGGGAGACTTATAGCTAAGTTTATAGAAAAATTAGATTCTAAAGAACTGGAGGGAGTATTTTGCTTTTAGTTGATCTTTGCAATTCTATAGCACCTTCTGGTTATGAAGAGTGCGCTAGAAATATAATAAGGGAAAAAGTAAAAGATTTAGTAGATGAAATAAATATAGATAAAATGGGCAATTTAATAGCTCATAAGAAGGGCAGCGGACCTAAAGTAGCATTATATTCTCATATGGACGAGATTGGATTTATAATTACGGGTTATAATGATGATGGTACATTGAGGTTTTCTACATTAGGTAATATTGATTCAAATGCAGTTGCTTCTAAAGTCGTGTGTGTAGGTCAAAAAAAGATACCTGGTGTTATAGGACTAAAACCTATACACCTCCAAGATAAAAAAGAGAGGATGGAAAAAATAAAATTTTCTAACTGCTGTATAGATATTGGTTCAGCTTCTAAAGAGGAAACCAGGGAAGTTGTTAAACTAGGCGATTATGCAGTATTTAATACTGAATTTAAGGAATTTGGAGATAACCTCATAAAAGGGAAAGGTTTTGATGATAGAATTGGATGTTCAGTTTTAATTAATATACTAAAGGAAGAATATGAATGTGACTTGTATTGTATATTTAATGTGCAAGAAAAGGTCGGTCAAAGAGGTGCATTTGTTTCTACTTTTAATGTAAAGCCAGATTTATGTATAGTAGTTGATGCATATGAAAGTAATGATATACCGGGAACCCCAAAATATTTGGAGATAAGTGACATAGGAGGCGGACCTGTTATATCTGTAAAAAGTGGCAGCTTGTTGTTTAATAATAATATTACAAACAGCATAATATCAATTGCTATTCAAAGCGGAATTAACTACCAGTGGAAAAGTGATTCAATGTGTAAAAATGAAGCACATGCTATTGATATGATAGGTGAAGGAACTAATATAGCAGCTGTATCAATTCCATGTAGATATATCCATTCATCTGTATCAGTTTGCAGCTTAAATGATTACAACAATACTATAGATTTATTAATAAATTATCTTAAATCTTTTAAATAAAAGGAGGTAGTTTTAGGTGGATAAATTACTTGGTAAATTAATAGACAGTTTTTCAGTTAGTGGAAGTGAGGAAGAAGCTAAGAAGGTTATAAAAGAGGAGTTAGAAGCTGCGCAGAGTGATGTAATTGAGGATAAAATGGGAAATTTAATAGCCAGTGCAGGTGAAGGTGATAAAAAAGTTATGATATGTGCACATATGGATAGTATAGGATTTATAGTATCTTATATAGAAGACAATGGACTTATAAGAGTAGAAAAAATAGGACGTTTTGAAAATGAGTATGCAATTAACAGCTTTGTGAGATTTAAAAATGGAACTATAGGCAGGCTGTGTAACTCTGGAAAACAGCTATTTATAGATATAGGTTTAGATAATAAAGTAAAATCATCTGACAAAGTAAAAGTTGGTGATACTGCATGTTTAGTTGGTCCATATATTAAAGTTGGTAAAAGAAATGTAATAAGTCCAATGCTAGATAATAAGGTAGGATGCTACATACTTATTAAATTAATAAGGGATTCTATAGACATTAAGGACAAAAAGGTTTATTTTGTATTTTCGACTGAGGAAGAATTATGTGGAAGAGGAGCTAGAGCAGCGGCTTATAATATAAATCCAGATTATTGTATTGTATTAGGTGTTGAAAAGGCTAAGGATATGGAAGGGTCAAAAGGAAATGTAGAATTAGGTAAAGGTCCTGTGCTTAAGATTATGGATAAATCACTTATAATGCATAGGGATATCAAAAAAATGCTTGAAGAATCAGCACAAAAAGCAGGTATAAGTATTCAATATAGTATAAGTTCAGGAACTTCAGAAGGAGGATTACTTCACAAGGAGAGAGCTGGTATTAAAACAGGAGAATTAGACATACCTTGTAGGTATAAACATTCATGTTCTGAAATGGTTTGTATAGATGATGTAGAAAGTACAATAAAACTTCTAAAACAAATAATATAAAAATAGAGAAGCTCTAGTTAAATTTCATCTAGAGCTTTTTTAAAGTTTTGCCAGTCAATTTCATATGATTTGTAAAAGTCTTCATTTCTATTGTATATTAAAGATGAAGGATGATACATAGGAAATACATATCTGTTCAGTTTTTCTATAAAGTAAGGTTTACCATGACATTCACCAATAGATTTAAAGTTTGTAAGTCTCTTTAATGGTACATTACCTAGTGTTACTATTATTTTAGGATTTACTAAATTAATTTCTTCATCAAGAATATCACTAAATAAGGATATTTCGGAGACTTTTGGCGGACGATTACTTATTGAAATTTTATTATTTTTACCTGTCTTCTTTTTAATTGGTCTGAAAAAACATGCATTTGTGATTCTCACATCTTCTCTCTTTATACCTATAGAGTTTAAATATTTCTCAAAGTTTTTACCAGCCATTCCTACAAAAGGCTTACCAGTATCTACTTCTGTTTTACCAGGAGCTTCACCTACGAACATAATGTCACATGGGATTGGTCCATCACCTGTTATGTATCCAGATACATCATTAGTATTATAATTATCATAAATATTTTTGACTTTTTCTTTTAAATATTCTTTTGTATTCAAGTGCGTTCATCCTCTCAATAATGTTTTCTTTAATTAATTTTAACATGTTCATTGGCATTTATGTATGAGATTTTGGGTAAAATATATTACATTTCGATGAAATTGTACTAATACATTTTTCAATAAAGGCTTCTAATGTTATAATTCCTATTAAAGTTTAATTAGGGGTGATATTAATGAAAGTTCCATATGTTATGACACCTGGACCAACTCAGGTTAGAGAAAATGTTAGATTAGCAAGAAGCCTTGAATGTACAAATCCAGATTTGGATTTTAATTTTTATGATTTTTACAGGGAAACTTGTATTAAAATAGGTCAGTTTTTGAATACAAAAAATAGAGTGAGAATATTAAGTGGAGAAGGTATACTTGGGTTAGAAGCTGCTTGTGCATCTTTAACTGAAAAAGATGATAGAGTTTTAGTAATAGACAATGGAATATTTGGAGAAGGATTTGCTGATTTTATAAAAATATATGGGGGAGATGTTGTATTTTTTAAAGGAGATAGAACTAAAAGTATAGATATCGAAAAATTAAAAGAATTTCTAGATAAAGATAGTAATTTTAAATATGCCACAGTAGTTCATTGTGATACTCCATCAGGAATGTTAAATGATATTTCAAAAATATGTCCCCTGCTGAAGGAAAAAGGTATATTAACAGTTGTAGATAGTGTAGCTGCTATGGGTGGAGAAGAAGTAAGAGTAGATGATTGGAAAATAGATATTATCTTAGGTGGATCACAAAAATGTATATCAGCTCCTCCAGGACTTACAATATTAAGTGTAAGTAATGATGCTATTGAATCTATGAAGGCAAGAAAAACTCCAATAGCATCGTTTTACTGCAACTTGCTCATATGGGAAAACTATTATGAAAACAAGTGGTTCCCGTATACTCCTTCTTCTAGTGATATAGTTGGACTTAGAGCTGCAATAGATAATTTACTTGAAGATAAGGATATATTTGAAAGACACAGAAAAATAGCAGAAGGCGTAAGATACGCTGTACAGGAATCAGGGTTAGAATTATATGTAAAAGAAGGATTTTCAAATACAGTTACTGTCATAAATACTCCAGCTAATATGGATAATAAAATGGTTAGAGATTATATGTGTCAAACTTACAATGTACTTATAGCTGGTTCGTTTGGCTATTTGGAAGGAAAGGTATTTAGAATAGGACATATGGGTGAAAATGCAAGAGTAGATAAGATAGCATATACTTTATTTGCATTTCAAAAGTCATTAGAACATTTTGGGTTTAAATTGAACTGTGATTTAAGTCAAAAGTTTCTCGAAAGATTTTAATTCTAAATCCTAAGGACATAAAAACATAGGACAATTGACAGAGAAGGAGGATTTTTGATAACTCGTTTCGCTAAGGCGAAACATTGTGTAACCATGAGAATGTACCTAGATTTGTGTAAATCAAATCTAGATACGTTCTTTTATTTCTCAAGAGTACCCTTCTAAGTAAGCAACTATTTAAAAATTATAGATTTTAGATGCTTGCTTAAGCGATGTTTTGCAATAGCAAAACAAACTTAAAAAATAAATTAATTTTCTGACGTAAGGAAGAAAACTTACCTTCTCTGTCACCTATCTTCTTAAAAATATTGCATCGCATATTTTTATATTATGGGTTACACATATATATTAAGATAATTTACTTTGATGATTATCTTAATATATATGTGCTTATATACTTAAGACAGCTTGGATTAAAACATAATTTGATAATCAACATTACCTTGTGTGTCAGTATTAAAATAAGTGCAAAAAATGTAGATACATTTAGAAATAATGATTTAATTTGATGTAAGCGAAGTTGTATTCAACTTCTTCATTAAGTTTTGTGATAGAATAACATATGTCGCTTGAGTGATTTGAGTGGCAATCAAGAAAAGGACTTTTAATACAAAATTTAATTACTTAATGGAAAGTTAAAATAATTAAAAAAAGTTTAAAAAGTTCTTGACAGTTTCAAATATACATGATAGTATATAGAAATCGCTTAAATGAAGCGATGATGAACCTTGAAAATCAAACAGAGAAGAGAATAATAAACCAGCAATTCTTTTGAAAGCTGTGAAAACAGCTTAAAAGTAAGTAAATGAGCTTAAATTGAACTTGAAACTCTGGAAAGAGTTTATATATAAGAAATTAAATTGAGAGTTTGATCCTGGCTCAGGACGAACGCTGGCGGCGTGCCTAACACATGCAAGTCGAGCGAGAGAAATTCCTTCGGGAATGGATCTAGCGGCGGACGGGTGAGTAACACGTGGGCAACCTGCCTCAAAGAGGGGGATAGCCTCCCGAAAGGGAGATTAATACCGCATAAAGTTATTTTATCACATGGTAAAATAACCAAAGGAGAAATCCACTTTGAGATGGGCCCGCGGCGCATTAGCTAGTTGGTAAGGTAACGGCTTACCAAGGCAGCGATGCGTAGCCGACCTGAGAGGGTAATCGGCCACATTGGAACTGAGAGACGGTCCAGACTCCTACGGGAGGCAGCAGTGGGGAATATTGCACAATGGGCGAAAGCCTGATGCAGCAACGCCGCGTGGGTGATGAAGGTTTTCGGATTGTAAAGCCCTGTCTTTTGGGACGATAATGACGGTACCAAAGGAGGAAGCCACGGCTAACTACGTGCCAGCAGCCGCGGTAATACGTAGGTGGCGAGCGTTGTCCGGATTTACTGGGCGTAAAGGGTGCGTAGGCGGATATTTAAGTGGGATGTGAAAACCCCAGGCTCAACCTGGGGACTGCATTTCAAACTGGATATCTAGAGTGCAGGAGAGGAAAGCGGAATTCCTAGTGTAGCGGTGAAATGCGTAGAGATTAGGAAGAACACCAGTGGCGAAGGCGGCTTTCTGGACTGTAACTGACGCTGAGGCACGAAAGCGTGGGTAGCAAACAGGATTAGATACCCTGGTAGTCCACGCCGTAAACGATGAGTACTAGGTGTAGGAGGTATCGACCCCTTCTGTGCCGCAGTAAACGCAGTAAGTACTCCGCCTGGGAAGTACGATCGCAAGATTAAAACTCAAAGGAATTGACGGGGGCTCGCACAAGCAGCGGAGCATGTGGTTTAATTCGAAGCAACGCGAAGAACCTTACCTAGACTTGACATCCCCTGAATTACCTGTAATTAGGGAAGCCCTTCGGGGCAGGGAGACAGGTGGTGCATGGTTGTCGTCAGCTCGTGTCGTGAGATGTTAGGTTAAGTCCTGCAACGAGCGCAACCCTTATCATTAGTTGCTACCATTAAGTTGAGCACTCTAGTGAGACTGCCCGGGTTAACCGGGAGGAAGGTGGGGATGACGTCAAATCATCATGCCCCTTATGTCTAGGGCTACACACGTGCTACAATGGTGAATACAGAGAGATGCAAACCCGCGAGGGTGAGCCAAACTTCAAAATTCACCTCAGTTCGGATTGCAGGCTGAAACCCGCCTGCATGAAGCTGGAGTTGCTAGTAATCGCGAATCAGAATGCCGCGGTGAATGCGTTCCCGGGCCTTGTACACACCGCCCGTCACACCATGAGAGTTGGCAACACCCGAAGTCCGTGGGGCAACCGTAAGGGGCCAGCGGCCGAAGGTGGGGTTAATAATTGGGGTGAAGTCGTAACAAGGTAGCCGTAGGAGAACCTGCGGCTGGATCACCTCCTTTCTAAGGAGTCGTAAGATAGTTAATTCTATCTTAAAAGACTGGTTTTATTATACTCTGTTTGATTTTGAGGGATTAAAAACCTAAATGGTTTTTAACAGATAATGAATTAATTATCTGTCATCACTCTCAAAAATTGTTCTTTGAAAATTGCACAGAGAAAATAAGTTAAAAGTAAAGCATATTCATGTATATTTATTCTAAAAAGAATATTTATACTGAATGAAGATTAATATAATTAATCGTACTTTGTAGAATTAAAAGATTCTTATAGTTATAGTTGGTGTAATAATATATCAACTAACAAACAAACATTAATAATAGTGTATAACTTATTATTAATGAAATAAAAATTGCTTATAGCAATTTTTAACTTAAAGGTCAAGCTACAAAGGGCGCATGGTGAATGCCATGGCACCAGGAGTCGAAGAAGGACGTGATAAGCTGCGATAAGCTTCGGGTAGGCGCAAATAGCCTGTGATCCGGAGATTTCCGAATGGGGAAACCCACATGACTAACGTCATGTACTTTAAACTGAATTCATAGGTTTATAGAGACAAACCCGGGGAACTGAAACATCTAAGTACCCGGAGGAAGAGAAAGAAAAATCGATTTCTTAAGTAGCGGCGAGCGAAAGAGAAAGAGCCCAAACCAGGAACTTGTTCCTGGGGTTGCGGGTAGATCATAAACACTTTTATTTCCTAATTGAAGGGAGCTGGAAGGCTCCGCCACAGAAGGTAAAAGCCCTGTAAATAAAAAGAAATTTAAGTTAGATCTATTCCAGAGTACCACGAGACACGTGAAACCTTGTGGGAAGCTGGGAGGACCACCTCCCAAGGCTAAATACTACCTGGTGACCGATAGTGAAGCAGTACCGTGAGGGAAAGGTGAAAAGAACCCCGGAAGGGGAGTGAAATAGAACCTGAAACCGTGTGTCCACAACCGGTCGAAGCACATTTAAGTGCGACGGCGTGCTTTTTGTAGAACGAGCCAGCGAGTTGCGGTATGCAGCAAGGTTAAATACTTAAGGTATGGAGCCGAAGGGAAACCGAGTCTGAATAGGGCGACTAGTTGCATGCTGCAGACCCGAAACCGAGTGACCTATCCATGGACAGGATGAAGCGGAAGTAAAATTCCGTGGAGGTCCGAACCGCGTTGGTGTTGAAAAACCATGGGATGAGCTGTGGATAGCGGAGAAATTCCAATCGAACTCGGAGATAGCTGGTTCTCCTCGAAATAGCTTTAGGGCTAGCGTCGAGATTGAGTAATGGAGGTAGAGCACTGAATAGGCTAAGGGCTGAAAACAGTTACTGAACCTTATCAAACTCCGAATGCCATATACTCGTATCTCGGCAGTCAGACTGCGAATGATAAGATCCGCGGTCAAAAGGGAAACAGCCCAGATCATCAGCTAAGGTCCCAAAGTGTAAGTTAAGTGGTAAAGGATGTGGGATTTCTAAGACAACTAGGATGTTGGCTTAGAAGCAGCCACTCATTTAAAGAGTGCGTAATAGCTCACTAGTCGAGAGATCCTGCGCCGAAAATGTCCGGGGCTAAAACTTACCACCGAAGCTATGGACTCGAAAGAGTGGTAGAGGAGCTTCCTGTATGGATTGAAGCTGTACCGTAAGGAGCGGTGGACTGTACAGGAGTGAGTATGCTGGCATAAGTAGCGAGAAATAAGTGAGAATCTTATTGGTCGAAAACCTAAGGTTTCCTGGGGAAGGCTCGTCCTCCCAGGGTTAGTCGGGACCTAAGCCGAGGCCGAAAGGCGTAGGTGATGGACAATTGGCTGACATTCCAATACCGCCAGCTTCCATTTGACAGATGGGATGACGCAGGAGGATAGGATGTGCACACTGTTGGATGTGTGTCTAAGCACTTAGACGTGCCCAGAAGGTAAATCCGCTGGGATTAGTTGAGGTGTTACAGGGATTTCTTTTCTAAGAAAGAAGTATCCGATTCCACGCTGCCAAGAAAAGTCTCTATGGAGGAAACTGGTGCCCGTACCGCAAACCGACACAGGTAGGTGAGGAGAGAATCCTAAGACCATCGGAAGAATTGCTGTTAAGGAACTCGGCAAATTGACCCCGTAACTTCGGGATAAGGGGTGCCGTCCTTACGGACGGCCGCAGAGAATAGGCCCAAGCAACTGTTTAGCAAAAACACAGGTCTCTGCTAAAGCGAAAGCTGAAGTATAGGGGCTGACGCCTGCCCGGTGCTGGAAGGTTAAGGGGAATACTTAGCGCAAGCGAAGGTATGAACTTAAGCCCCAGTAAACGGCGGCCGTAACTATAACGGTCCTAAGGTAGCGAAATTCCTTGTCGGGTAAGTTCCGACCCGCACGAATGGCGTAATGATTTGGGCACTGTCTCAACAGCAAATCCGGCGAAATTGTAGTGCAAGTGAAGATGCTTGCTACCCGCAGTTGGACGGAAAGACCCCGTAGAGCTTTACTGCAGCTTAACATTGAGTTTCGGTATTGTCTGTACAGGATAGGTGGGAGACTTAGAAACTAGGGCGTCAGCCCTAGCGGAGTCATCCTTGGGATACCACCCTGACAGTACTGAGATTCTAACCGGAGGCCATGAAACTGGCCACGGGACATTGTTAGGCGGGCAGTTTGACTGGGGCGGTCGCCTCCTAAAAAGTAACGGAGGCGCCCAAAGGTTCCCTCAGAACGGTTAGAAATCGTTCGAAGAGTGCAAAGGCAGAAGGGAGCCTGACTGCGACACATACAGGTGGAGCAGGGACGAAAGTCGGGCTTAGTGATCCGGTGGTACCTCGTGGGAGGGCCATCGCTCAACGGATAAAAGCTACCTCGGGGATAACAGGCTGATCTCCCCCAAGAGTCCACATCGACGGGGAGGTTTGGCACCTCGATGTCGGCTCGTCGCATCCTGGGGCTGAAGTAGGTCCCAAGGGTTGGGCCGTTCGCCCATTAAAGCGGCACGCGAGCTGGGTTCAGAACGTCGTGAGACAGTTCGGTCCCTATCCGCTGCGGGCGCAGGAAATTTGAGAGGAGCTGTCCTTAGTACGAGAGGACCGGGATGGACTGACCTCTGGTGTACCAGTTGTTCCGCCAGGAGCACGGCTGGGTAGCTATGTCGGGACGGGATAAACGCTGAAAGCATCTAAGCGTGAAGCCCACCTCAAGATTAGATTTCCCATAGCATAAGCTAGTAAGACCCCTTGAAGAACACAAGGTTGATAGGTCAGAGGTGTAAGCATGGCAACATGTTCAGCTGACTGATACTAATAGGTCGAGGGCTTGACCAAATTAACTTAAATCATTTAATTTGACTTTTAACTTAACTGTGCAATTTTGAGAGAACAATTTTCTCAAATAAAGTATCAATTAACAATAAAAATTGATAGAAGCGAACAGTAATGTGAAGCTTATAGCAATTTTTAAAGTAAATCTGGTGGTAATGACGTAAAGGTAACACTCCTTCCCATACCGAACAGGTAGGTTAAGCTTTACAGTGCCGATAGTACTTCAGGGGAGACCCTGCGGGAGAGTAGGTCGCTGCCAGGTATAAATACTATAATTTGGCCAGATAGCTCAGTCGGTAGAGCAGAGGACTGAAAATCCTCGTGTCCCTGGTTCGATTCCTGGTCTGGCCACCAAGAACATATTAGTACTTACTAATATGTTCTTTTTGTATACATCTGAAAAATAATTAAAGGTTATGGTAAAGTTTTGTTATATATGATATAACTATATTGACTAATAAAATATAAGGAGAAAAGTAATGGAGAATAAAGTATTAGCTACTATAAATGGTAGTAAAATAACACAAAAAGATTTAGAAAGTGCTATAGAGAGGTTTCCTAGCGATAGACAAAGCTATTTAAACACTGATGACGGAAAAAAACAGCTTTTAGAAGAAATGGTGTCATTTGAACTTATCTATAATTATGCTAAGGATTCTGGACTAGATAAGGATCAAAGCTACATAAACAAAGTTGAACTTGTTAAAAAAGAAATTTTAACTCAGACAGCTATAGCAAAGGTAATGAGTGAGGTTATTGTTAAAGATAGCGAAGTTGAAGATTATTATAAAGTTAATAAAGATAAACTTGTAAATCCAGAAAGCGTTGTAGCTAGACATATATTAGTTAATACAGAGCAGAAAGCAAATGATGTATTAAAGGAAATAAATGATGGAATGAGTTTTGAAGATGCTGCTCAAAAGTATTCCTCATGTCCATCAAAAGCGCAAGGTGGTAATTTAGGAAAATTTACTAGAGGACAAATGGTTCCTGAATTTGAAGATGTTGCTTTTTCAATTGATGTTAATGTTGTAAGTAAGCCTATTAAGACACAATTTGGATATCATTTAATTAAGGTTGAACAAAAAATACCAAAGTCACCTAAGTCCTATGATGAAGTAAAGGGTACAATTAAAAATAATTTACTTCAACAAAGACAATCATATAAGTATAACGAACTTAACAAACAATTAAAAGAAAAATACACTGTCGAATACGAAAAATAATTAACATAAAAAATGCTGTTAAATATTTATTGATTAAAATATTTAACAGCATTTTTATTTATAATTTAATTGTTATTCATCTATTATACTGGATAGTACTTTACCAATACTATCATTGATTACTATATCTGCTTTACTATCATATGGAGTAGAAGACTTATTTATTAATACTAATTTTGAACCTTTAAAATAGTCTACTATTGCTGCAGCTGGATAAACTACTAAGGAAGTACCTCCTACAATTAGCATATCTGCATTTTGGGTGAATTTAATTGCATTATTTAGTGTATTCATATTGAGACTTTCTTCATAAAGAACTACATCAGGTTTCACGATTTCACCGCAGTCATCACATTTTGGAATTACAGATTTTGAATTTATAATATAATCCAAGCTAAATGGTTTACCGCATTTTGTACAAAAGTTTCTATGTATTGAACCATGCAGTTCAAATACATTTTTAGAACCTGCCATTTGATGAAGTCCATCGATATTTTGAGTTATTATAGCTTTAAGTTTACCTAGTTTTTCTAACTTTGCTAGAGCATAATGAGCAGCATTTGGTTTAGCATTTTTATATATCATTTTGCTCCTATAAAAGTTGAAAAAATCCTCCGTATGAGATTTAAAAAAAGAATGACTTAGCATTACTTCTGGAGGATAGGAATAGTTATCTTTGGTCTTATACAGTCCTGCATCTGATCTAAAGTCAGGAATGTTAGACTCCGTAGAAACACCGGCACCGCCAAAAAATACTATATTTTTACTTGCTTTTATCGCAGATTTTAAATTTTCATAATTCATACCATATCACCTCTTGTAAAGTATTATATCATAGACGTTATTGTAAATGAAATTTCATAAATTTTATTAAAAGGGTATGTGTTGAAAAATTAATAACAGAAGTTTAGCACCTAAAAAGTTTCTAGAACGATAGTCCTTTGGATTATAAAGGTTTATGAGTATTTACAGTAGAATTAATAAATTACGATTTTTACTGGAAATTATATAGAAAAAACTTGCATAATAAAAGCATCCTTTTTATAATGGTTTTGTCAGAAACTAAAATGCTCTGTATTGACGCCGTTAGGCGTTGTTTAAATGATTTTGATTTTGATGGCTTAAAAGATATCAACAAACATATAATAAAAACTACTGTAAAGAATAAAGTATTTAGAAATGGAACTATAGACGGCTTAAAAGTAGCTGCCATAGATAGTGTAGAATTATTTGATAGCATTAAAAAATCTTGTAAAAACTGTCTTACAAGGATTGATAAAAATGGTATAACTCATTATTTCCATAGGTCAGTAGTTTGTGCAATGATAGGCTCTGATCCACATATTATTTTAGGACAGGAAATGCTTGAACCTAAAAAAGATAGTTCCAATAAAGATGAAGGCGAAATTACAGGCGGTAAACGGCTAATTAAAAAACTATATAAGGAATATCATCACTTTGCAGATATTATTGCAGCTGATGCTTTATATTGTAAGTCCACATGGGTAAAGGAAGTCCTTTCCATAGGAATGGATGCAGTAGTGAGGGTAAAAGATCGCAGACTTAATATTGTAAAAGATGCGCTGGTCTTATTTAAATGCCGTGAGGCAGATAAATATTGGACTGTAAGGAAAAACATAAATGCCTATAGAAATATTAAAGCTTGGGATGAAGATAATTTTGAAATGACAGATGCGTCTATAAAAGTTAGATTTATAAGGTTTGTAGAGGAAATTCATACTTGAGATAAGGTGGAAATTAAGGAAGGATGGATTATAACAACAGATAAATTTACGTCAGTAGAAACCTTATGGAAGGTAATGCATAGAAGATGGGATATTGAAAATAATGCATTTCATCAACTAAAAACAGAATGGCATTTAGACCACTGCTTTCTTTACAGCCCTGCGGGCATAGAGACAGTTTTGATGTTTATAATAATAGCATTTAATTTAATGCAATTGTATTTTTTTAGATGTATAAAAGGGTTTAGAAAGAAGTGTATGCTTCAAATATATATAAAAGATGAAAGACTTACTATAGAAAACGGTTGGGATAATCCATTGTTTGAAAAGACCTAATCTCAAAACAAAACTGGAAATTGACTTATTAAGATTTCTTGAGGTAGGAGTAAGTGCAATTATTTTTATGACCTAACGGTCTGCGAGACTACCAGCTCTTCAAGTAGGTGTAAAAAAATGAAGTTCCAGTAGAAGTAAAATTTTCACTGGAATTTTGATGCTAAATCTCTGAATTAATAATAAAACTATTGACAAATGTATGTATAACTGCTAAACTAAAATAGCATTGTTAATTAGGAGATATGGCGCTATAGCCAAGCGGTAAGGCAGAGGTCTGCAAAACCTTTATCCCCAGTTCAAATCTGGGTGGCGCCTCCAACTTAATATCAGTGATTAAAAGCAACTTATACAGTAACTTATAATAGGGTTAACTGTATAAGCTGTTTTTTCTATTCTTTCTATTCATGATTTTAATCATGTATTTTATATTTAACTATAATTTTTAATAATTTAAACTTAAAAATCTAATTTGTATGAAAGTTTTTCTGTAATTATTGCATCTTATTAAGCACCATGTTTCTCTGATAGATTATTATAATTATCGTTATCTTGCAATTTACTGTTTTTATGCGAATATAGTGCATAAACAATTACTCCTAGTCCAACCCATACACCAAAATATAACCAAGTTGCTTTTGATAAATTAAGCATCAGAAATACACAACATGCTACTGCTATTAAAGGTACGACTGGTACTAAAGGTACCATAAAATTTCTCTTTAAATTTGGATAAGCTTTTCTAAATATGATTAGAGATACTGCTACAAGTGCAAATGTTCCTAGGAAAATCATATTTGAAAGGTCAGCTAACTGCTTTATATTTGCAATACCGGCTAAAAAGCCACTTACACATCCTACTATCCAAGTTGGAAGTACAGGTACATTTGTTTTCTTATTTAACTTAGAAAACTTTTTTGGAAGCAATCCATCACGTCCCATTGAAAATAATATATGTGATGCTCCATAAAGGTATGCAACGATAACTGCTAAAATTCCGATAATTGCTCCAACTGAAACTATAGAAGCTGCCCAATTTTGACCAACAGAACTTAATGCGTAGGACATAGCGTCACCAACATTTAGCTTAGTATAATCGGCAATTCCTGTTAAAACCAAACTAACTACAATATATATAAGTGTACATCCTATCATTGAACCAATAATACCTATTGGCAGGTTCTTTTGAGGATCTTTTATTTCTTCAGCAGAAGTTGAAATTGCATCAAAACCTGTATAAGCAAGGAATACTGATGCTGCACCAGCACACACACCCTTAAAACCAAATGGCATAAATGGATGCCATCTTTCTGGCTTTATAAAAAATACACCTACAACTACGAACAGAGCTACAATACCGAGTTTTACAAATACAAAAAAACTATTTACTTTTTTACTTTCACTTGTTCCTTGTGATAGAAGAAGTGTAATAGCAAATACTACAGCAATTGCTGGGAGATTTATTATTCCTCCCTCACTTGGAATATTTATTAAAGCGTTTGGCAAGTTAATTCCCATGTCTTTTATCAGACCATTAAAGTATGATGCCCAACCGCTAGCTACAGTTGCAGCACATACTGTATATCCAATAAAAAGTGACCAGCCAACTAAATGAGCAACAAATTCACCTAATGATACATAAATATAAGCATATGCACTTCCTGACGTTGGAATTGATGATGCAAATTCAGCATAACATAAGGCTACGAGTGTACAAGCAATTGCCGAAAAAATAAATGATAAAACTACAGCAGGACCTGCATTTGTTGCAGCTACAAGACCTGCTAATACCATTACTCCAGTTCCAATTGTTGCTCCAATACTCATCAATGTTACGTCAAATGCACCTAAAGTTCTCTGTGAAGAATTGTTTTTATTGTTGTTTAAAATAGACTCTACATCTTTTTTTCTAGTAAAACAAGATAAGTTCATATGGTAACCTCCTTTATAAAATATAATTTATAGTTAAGTATAAAACTTATAGTCTGTTATTATAAATCAAGATTTTGTAAACCTTATCAAAAGTAAAAACATAATCAATAAATAATATATATGAAAGCATTTTTGCAATTTAATAATAATTGGCTTTATAATTAATTAAACTTTAATTAATTGCTATCAGTAATTACATAATTATTATAATAGCTTGAATACAAGATACCTCAAGATACTTCAAAATGCTTCACAAAAAAATAAAATACTTTTAAAAAATTTAGAATTTTAAAAGTATTTTATTAAGAAATATGAAGGTATACTCCAAAACTTAAAAATATTAACATCTACTATTCAGTAAACTTTTAATATTCTTCACATTGCAATAACAATCCATCAAAAAATTTACTTAGTATTACCTTTCCACCAGTTTTACTTTTCCCCTTGATATAATCCATCTCAGTTTTAACGCTTGCAAAATCAAACATACCCTTAGAATAATCTTGAAAACTTTCATTAAAATAATTTTCTATTTCCATATATGCAAGATTAGTTAATCCAATTTTAATTGTTCTCCTTATTCTTTGCTGCACTGTTTTAGGGCTATCTCCAAGAATGGAGCATAAATCATTAAAATTACATTCTTCAAATGATTTTTTCGTTTCTAATAGATAAAGACAAATTTTAATAATATCATCCGTTCCTTTTTCACCTAGCATGCCAAATCTACTTAAAATATGTTTGATTATCCTAATATTATTGTCTTGTGATTTTTTTTGAGGATTAGTATCTTTGAACATTTTCTTTATGCTGCTAAGCATATTTTCAATTTCAATTTTTTCTGCCACTTTACTTGTAACTTTTTCTACCTCAATTTTGTTAATAGGCTTGCTGATAAAAAACTCGATTCCAGAATTATAAGAGTCTTCTACTAATTTTGCGTCTGATACTTGAGAAATCATGATAAACTTAATTTTTGGTTTTAATAGTTTTACTTCTTTCACCAAACTATTACCATCTAGTTTAGGTAGAAGCAAGTCAACTAATACAATATCTGGATTACAAATCAGTATTTCATTAAGAGCTGTTTCTCCATCATTGGAGCTTCCTATTACCTCACCTGATTCATTTTCTTCAAGTAAGTTAGTCAGTATCTTAACAACATTTACATCATCATCAATAATATAATAACGCACAATATCTACCCCCTAAATGAGTTTATTGGTATTTTTACTGTAAAAGTTGTACCTTCATTTTTTATAGATTGTACAGATATGCTTCCATTAAAAATATTTTGAATTAAATCTTTTACCAAAGTAAGACCTATTCCCCTGCATATATTACCAGTCTTTTTATCGTACTTAGTAGAAAAACCAGGATTAAATATAAAATCCAAATTACTTTTATTTATGCCTGTCCCATTATCGGATACAGTAAAAATATATTCATCTTTGGCCTCTTCAATTTTCAGTTCAATTAATCCTCTTTTCTTATTATCTATAGCTTCTATACCGTTAAAAATAAGGTTTCTTATAACTGATACAAGGTAGAAATGTTGGGAAACATAAAAGTCACATCCAACTTTAAAATCAAGGTCAATGTTTAAATTCTTAGCATTTATGTAATCTTTAGTATCTATTTCTAAAATGTTTATAATATCTTTTATTTTCATACTTTCAACATCTAATTTTTCATTAGACATTTCTTCAAGTCCCCCTATTACCCTGAGGTAACCCTTCTTAATCTCGTGAACATCTTTAGCAATATCAAGTGTGAGATCTCTCAACTTTTCGGGATAATTATTCTTAGAAACAATCTCATACACTGAAAAGGACTTTTTCATTACATCTTCTATTTCAGAAGCATTTTTATTCATAAAATATATTTCACTTTTGAAGCTGGAAGTTAACAATATCAATTTTCTATAGCGTTCTTCATGTTCTTCTTTTATAAGAAATGATCTATAGTATTTCATTACTATTAATATAATCAAAGCCGCTAAAGTTCTTATACAAGCTACTATTAAAAGAGCTGTAATCATATTGCTGCTTTCACCAGTTATCTTAGTTCGAATAGTTATTTCAATAACATTTGAAATAAAGTCGCAGCAAAATATTGAAAGAATAAACCTTGTTAGATTTTTCTCTTTACTTTTGTAATACAAAAAATAAAATATACACCCGTAAGTAGCAAAGAATACTATCTGTGGTGCAGTTATTTTAATGGTTTTAATAAAATCCATATTACTAGAATAAACCCATATTGATCTATAAAGCGTTACAGATATTCCTGTGATTATTGCTGTTGTTATCGGGTTTAATTCAGTATAGTTATAGAGGAACACGGAAAATACAACTACTGAAAAAGCTATGGTAAAGTTTTGAATTAAAAGATCAAAATAAATCTGAGATGCTATAACTACACCAATTATAACTATAAGAATATGTTTAAATTTTTTCATCTAATACACTTTCCTCTCATTTACTTTCGGAAATCTAACGGCGTAAAAAAGTATCAGCAGATGCAGTAAGCTGCAAATACACATTAACTAAAGGTTTTAAAATACGTTTATAAGGCTCTGAAATTACTTTCAGAGCTTTTTAATATAATTTAATTGCTACTTTACTACAGGTTCTAAAGTTTTTATAAAACCAGATTTAAAATTGACAACTACTTTTGCACCTATTGGAATTGTAAGTCTTGGATAAGAGTGCCCGGATTGAAGATTAATTAAAGTAGGTTTATTTAAAGACAATAATCTGTCTTCAAGTACTTCTTCTAAAGTCAAACTTCTCTCATAGTGAGGAAGAGTACACCTTGTAAATTGACCAAGCACAAATGCCTTACATTCCTGCAATTTGTTATCTAAAAGTAATTGAGTTAGCATCCTGTCAATTTTGTATGGATCTTCTCCAACATCTTCTATAAATAGTATCTTATCTTTGGTATCTATCTCATAGGGTGTTCCCATAGTACTAGATATTAAGCTAAGATTTCCTCCAACTAATTGTCCTGAAACTTCAGGTACATTACTCTTGTACTCAGCAGGAAAGTTTTCAGGATTTTTTATAGTATAATTTTCATAACCGTTCATAATTGTATTAAAAAAGCTTTCTGAAGTTGCTTTGTCCAAAAAGTTTGAAGTACACATAGGAGAGTGAAAAGTTACTAAGTTACATTTAGAAGATATAATGTTCAACAGTGTAGTTATGTCGCTAAATCCTGCAAATATCTTAGGATGTTCTTTTACTAAATTAAAATCTATCATTGAAAGTATACGCATTGTGCCATATCCACCTCGTATACAAAGAACCATGTCTACAGTATCATCCAAAAACATATCGTTAAAATCATGAGCCCTATCTTCATCATTACCTGCTAGATATCCCCACTTGTCAGATATGTGTTTACCTTCTTTAATTTTAAAACCTAAGCTTTTAAAAAGTTCTATACTACTTTTTATTTTGTCGTAACTTTCGGGACTTGATGGTGCTATAAGTCCTATAGTACCGCCTTTTTTTAATCTTTTTGCTATCATAAAGATCACTACCTTTTTAAAATAATTGTTTTTTGCGTAAAATTATTATGGTAATAAAGCATATTAATGCAGCGATAGCATAAACTATCCAAAATGATCTAGGATCATGACTAAATGGAATCCCGGGCACATTCATTCCAAAAGAGCTAAATATGATATTTGGTATGGACATAACTATAGTTATAGAAGCTAGTAATTTCATTACCATATTTAAGTTATTCGATATTACGGAAGCAAATGCATCCATAGTTCCACTTAATATATTGCTATATATATTTGCCATTTCAATAGCTTGTTTGTTTTCTATGATTACATCTTCTAAAATATCCTGGTCTTCTGGATATTTTTTTAATAATTCTAATTTTAACATTTTCTCGAGTGTAATTTCATTTGACTTTAACGAAGTAGAAAAGAATACTAATGACTTTTCAAGTGAAAGCAGCTGAATTAACTCTTTATTTTTCATGGATCTATGAAGTTTTTGTTCAATTATAAGACTTTTTTTATCTATTTGTCTCAAATATAGTAAGTAATAACTAGCTATTCTATAGAGTATTTGAAGAATAAATCTTGAACGTTTGAATGTAAAAAATGATTTAATTTTTCCATCTATAAAGTCAGTCAATATCTTACTGTTTTTAAGACAAATTGTTATAATTAAAGATTTTGTATGGATAATCGATAAAGGGTAAGAATCATATGTTAGTGAATTATCCTCCATTTCAGTAAATGGTATGTCAACTATTACCAAAAGGTTATCATCTTCTGAGTCAATACGAGAAGTTTCTTCTTCATCCAGGGCTGATTTTAAAAATTCTAAGGAAACGCTGGCTTTTTTAGAAACCAATACAAGTTCCTCCTTTGAAGGAGCAACTAAGTTAATCCAGCATCCAGGTTCGATAGTATCAATGGATTGCAGTACTTGTTCATCATTAATAGTTTTATAAATTGAAATCATAAAATCCCCCACTGTTTCTTAAACTTAATATATAATTATTATACATTATATATTATATTTGTACACGATATTATTAAAGGTGTACATATGAATTTTTACATTTATGTAAACTACAAAAATCATTTTTAACTTCAGCAAGCAGAGAACTATTTTCTATCAAGTCTAAACCAGTTAATGCAAGTGCTTGGGCTGCTCTAAGTATTCTTTCTTGAGCACAATAGGATATAGTTGCACTAGCAAATTCTTCTGATGAATATTTGATGGATTTACCATCACATATTGATATATATGGATGAATACATGGTACTATGCTGCTTACAGTTCCAAGGCTTAGGCTTGAATTAGTATTTTTAGGTTCGCCAATGGCTATTATTCCACTTTCTTTTAGATTATGACTGAATATTCTAGAAAGTGTTTTATTTGGCACAAATTCATCATAAGGCAGTTCGTGCATGCATACATCATATTTTATATCCATCAATTCTGACGTAGTTTGAACTAATTTTCGTATTTTCTTTTCTATTTCACAGCATTTAGTCATTTTGGGGGCTCTAATATAAAATTTTGATTCTGATTTATCAGGCATCAAATATGGAGAATCTCCTCCATTTATTATTACGCTGTCTATTAAAGCGTTTTCTCCAAATCCCTTTGCAAGTAAATTAATTGAATTAAAACTAAATAAACATGCATCAAGGGCATTGTAACTTGATTGATTTCTATATGAAAGACCACTTTTGCTTTTATATGTTATCTTTAATGGTAGAACAGCCATAGATGTTCCACTTGCTGCAGTTACTGTATCTGGATGAGCCATGAGTACAGCATCTATATCATCAAAGGTACCTTGTTTTGCCATAGTAATTTTAGCACTGCCTACAAATTCACCGGGACATCCAAGTACAATTACACTGCCGTGAATTTTAGGAATAACTTTCGAAACTGCAAGGGCAGCACCTATTGACATAGCTGATATTAAGTTATGACCAACTATGTGACCAAGTTTTTTTACTGCATCATATTCACATATATAGCAAACCTTAGGATGACCGGTACCAAATTGAGCATAAAAAGCAGTTGAAATACCAAGGTAATTGTCTTTTACTTCAAAATTATTGGATCTTAAAATGTTAGTTAAGTAATTGCAGGCTTTGTATTCATGAAAACTTTCTTCGGGATTATCGTAAAGATATTTTGATAAGGACAATATTTCATTTTTTATAGTATCTAAATATGAAATTATATTCTGTTTCATTTGGTTACCTCCAAATTATATGTAAACTTAATCTATTTTATTTATTATTAGCACAATTTTTTAGGTTTATACGTTCATAAAAATCCTAAAATTTATGTATAAATTTTTATATCATCTTTATTTATGTGGACAAAATAAGTTTTAGCATGTAATTGAATATTATATTAATTAGAGGCAATAATTTTAAATAATAAATTGTCATGGGAGGATTTAAATGAAAAAACAAAGATGTATAATATGTGGCAAGTCTATGAATGATGGTATAATTATATATAAGAGAAGAATATGCAAATGCTGTGAACAAAGACTTATTAATATGGATTGTCATACCGATTTTTATAGATACTATGTAAGTCGTATAAAGAAGAATTTGGTACCGGTTATTATAAGAGGAGAGGAATTAAAGTGTCAAAGTTACCACTTTTAGACGGAATTTTAAAGTATGTAGATGAGAACAATACATTGTTTTGTATGCCTGGGCATAAAGGAGGAAGAGGATTTTTAACTACGAGTATAGGGGAAAAGTTTATAAGAAACCTATCCAAAATCGATATTACTGAAGTGGATGGAGTAGATAATCTTCACAAACCAAATGGAATTATCAAAGATTCCCTAGAGGCACTAAGTAATTTTTACGGAAGTAAGAAGTCTTATTTTTTAGTCAATGGGAGTACATCAGGAAATTTTATAATGATATTTAGCAGTTTTAATGAAGGAGACAAGATACTCGTAGAAAGAAACTGTCATAGATCTATATTTAATGCTATAATCATGAGAAAATTAAGACCAATATATATAAAAAGTGTTATAGATGTAAGGTTGAATGCTCCTGCTTTTATAGACTTGGAGCATCTTTCAAAAGAAATAGATGAAAATAAGGATGCTAAAGGAATAATTATTACTTATCCAAATTACTATGGATTATGTTCTAACTTAGAATACATAATAAAAAAAGCAAAGAAGAACAATATGAAAGTATTAGTTGATTCTGCTCATGGGGCTCACTTTGGTGTACATGAAGGGTTACCCAAAAGTGCATTAAAATTGGGTGCTGATATGGTTGTAGTTAGCGCACATAAAACACTTCCAAGTTTTACGCAAACTGCATATTTACATATTAATAATTTAGAAGATATTCAAAAGGTTGATTTTTATACAAGTGCATTTTTGAGTACAAGCCCTTCTTATATGCTTATGTGTTCTATGGATTATGCTAGATTTTTTATGGAATCATATGGGCATGAGGCATATGATAAACTCTTAAATACATGTAAATACTATAGAAAAAAGATAAATACAATAGGTGGAATTACTATACTGGGTAAAGAATATTTTAAAGATAACTCAAAGTTTTTTTATGATATGGATGAAACAAGATATATAATAAATTTAAAAAGGAATTATAGTTCTTATAAATTGTTAAACTATTTGAAAAAAAATAATATACAAGCTGAGATGAATGATAGTTCAAATGTAATACTTATTTTTTCACCATTCAATGAGGAAGAAGACTTTTGTAAACTGTATGAAGTTTTGAAAAAATGCAGCTTGGAAGAGCTAAAATGTGATGAATTTCAAGTATTAACTCCGCATATACCTCGTTTAAAATTTTTACCATTTGAAGTTTTAAATGTAGATAAAAAAGTTATAGATTTAAGTGAGGCTTTAGGGGAGATAAGTGCTGAAAACATAGTACCGTATCCTCCAGGAGTACCCATTTTAAATATGGGAGAAATAATTGATGAAAAAACTATCAATTGTATTAATTATTACTTGAGTAACAATGTAGAAGTGTTAGGATTAAATGATAGAAAAATAAAAGTAGTTAGGTAAGCTTAAGGGGGATAAGTATGAATAAGAAAGGTAAACTTATAGTAATAGAAGGATGTGATGGAAGCGGCAAGGCAACACAAACACAGATGTTACATAAGAGATTTATAGATGAAAAGTATAGTGTGAGGAAAGTTGAATATCCAAATTATAAGAGTGATTCGTCAGCACTTGTTAAAATGTATCTTGAAGGAAGATTTGGAACTAATCCAGAAGATGTAAATTCCTATGCAGCGTCTACTTTTTACGCAGTAGATAGATTTGCTTCATATAAAACTGAATGGAAAGACTTTTATGATAATGGAGGAATAATAATAGCAGATAGGTATACTACTTCAAACATGGTACATCAAGCTTCAAAAGTTGATAATAAAGCTGACAAGGATAAATTCTTAGATTGGTTATGGAATTTTGAATTCAATCTTTTTAATCTTCCAGTACCTGATTGTGTTATTTTTCTAGATATGCCTCCTAAGTACAGCCAAAAGTTGATGCAAAATAGAAAAAATAAAATAAATGGTAAGGAGACTAAGGATATACACGAAAGTGACTTAAATTATTTAAAAAAGTCATATGATAATAGTAAGTATGTTGCAGAAAAATACAACTGGTGCGTTATAGATTGTGTAGAAGATAATTGTGTGAAAAGTATGGAAAAAATTCATGAAGATATATATTTAACTGTTAAAAGTTTTTTGAATTTATAACAGTTAAAATATTAGATAAAATTTACTATGACAGACAGGTTTAATACAAAATTATGATAAAATTGATTTAAATAAATTATTTATATTCTATATTATAAAGAGGAGATGAGTTTCATGAAATTAATAATAGCTATTGTTCAGGATAACGATGCTAATGCATTAATAGATACTTTGACTGATTCAGGTTTTAGGGTAACTAAATTAGCTACTACAGGGGGTTTCTTAAAGTCTGGTAATACAACTTTATTAGTAGGAGTTGAACAAGAAAAAGTAGATGAAGTCATATCTCAAATAGAAAGTGTATGCAAAACCAGAGAACAAGTTGTTACAACTCCATCACCTGTAGCAGGGTCAACTGGTATATATGTACCTTATCCTATGGAAGTAGAAGTTGGCGGTGCAAATATATTTGTAGTGGATGTCGATAAGTTTATTAAAATTTAATGGAGGTAATATTTTAGTGGCATTTGATGAAATAATAGGGCATGACAATATAAAAAATCAAATGTTTATTTCTATAGATAATAATACCTTTTCTCATGCACATATCATATCAGGTGAAGATGGAATAGGGAAAAGTCTTATTGCAAGAAAAGCAGCATCAGAGTTTTTATCAAGACAAGGATTGCCTGGATTTAAGGTAGATATAGTAGAATTTAAGTTACTTGAAGATAAGAAGTCTATAGGAATAGACGAAGTAAAAAATATAATACGTGAAGCAAATAGAAAACCAACTGTTGGGAAGAACAAAGTAATAATAATATACAATTCAGATAAAATAACCGAAACAGCTCAAAATGCATTATTAAAAACTGTAGAGGAACCTCCAGATGGAATAGTCATAATAATGTTATGCGAGAAGCTGGATATAATATTAGATACTATAAAATCAAGATGTCAAATTCACAAATTAAATAGATTAAAAGAGGAAGAAATGAAGATATTTTTGAAACGCAAGTTTCACAATCTATCTGATGATTATATAAAGTCCGTATGTGCATTTAGCGATGGGGTACCTGGAAGGGCAGAAAAGTTTATATCAGATAAAATATTTCATGAGATTAGGAATAAAACATTAGATATACTAAAAAATTCAGGAAAAGACGAGTTTGAAAAAGTATTTCAATACGAAAACTTTTTTATAGAAAATAAAAATGAATGGCAGGAGATGTTTACGTGTCTATTGTCTTATATAAGGGATGCACTTGTATATAAAGAAACTGGAAATAAGAGCATGGTTATAAATATAGATAAATTTATAGAGATAAAGGGTATAGCAGAAGAATTTTCATTTAATAAGTTAATTAAAATTATAGATATAGTTAAAGATACCAGCAATAAGCTGAAGAGAAATGTTAACTTTACGTTAGTTTTTGATTCAATGTTGTTGAATATGCAGGAGGTATAAAAATGGTAACAGTAGTAGGTGTAAGATTTAAAAGGGCTGGTAAGATATACTATTTTTCACCAGAAAGTTTAAATGTAAAAAAGGGTAATAATGTTATAGTAGAAACTGCAAGAGGAATAGAATTTGGAGAATGTGTAGTAGGTCCGAAACAAGTTGGCGACAGCGAAATTGTATCTCCACTCAAAAATGTTATAAGAGTGGCTACTAATGATGATATAAAAAAACACGCAGAGAATAAATCTAAGGAAAAAGAAGCTTTCAATATATGCCTTGAAAAGATAGAGAAGCACAATTTAAAAATGAAACTTATAGATGTTGAATACACTTTTGACAATAACAAAGTTATATTTTATTTTACAGCAGACGGGAGAATTGATTTTAGAGAACTAGTAAAGGATTTAGCGTCTATTTTTAGGACTAGAATAGAATTAAGGCAAATAGGTGTAAGGGACGAGGCTAAAATGGTAGGCGGATTGGGCTCATGCGGCAGACCAATGTGCTGCTCAAGTTTTTTAGGTGATTTTGCTCCTGTATCTATAAAGATGGCAAAGGAACAAAATTTATCCTTGAATCCTACTAAAATATCAGGAATATGTGGAAGACTTATGTGCTGCTTAAATTATGAACAGGAAACATACGAGAAGATAAGAAAAAGGCTGCCTAAAGTGAAATCTATTGTGAATACGGTTTATGGAAAAGGAGAAGTAATAGCTAACTCTGTAGTGAAGGAAAGTGTAAAAGTTAAAGTAAAGATTGAAGATGGTGATGATATAGTAGAAGAATTACCTATAAGTGAAGTTACTATTGTTTCTGGAAGTTTTGAGGGAACTGTAAACGAGGATGATATTAAAATAGATGTAGAGAATTCTGAAGATGCACATATAATAAAAGAGTTGTTTAAGGAAGATTGAGGAGGTAGGACATGAAATCTGTACTAAAAGTTTGTAATATTAATACAGTTAATGATGTAGTTAAGATAAAAACAGCAATTTCAAATAATTCCGGAGTAGTGGCTTGCCAGATAAATAGGGAAAAAGGAGAAGTAAGTGTGGTCTATGATGACTACTTTATTGACAATGAACTTTTAATACAATCAATTGAAGATTTGGGATATGCAGTATTTTAAAATCTACTTTAAAAATTAAATTAAACGTGGTAAAATATAAATCAGATGTATAACATCAATTTTATAAGGAGGTGTTACATATGGCATATAAAATTTCAGATGCCTGTGTAAGCTGTGGAGCATGTGCTTCAGAGTGTCCAGTAAGTGCTATAAGTCAAGGAGATACTCAATTTGTAATAGATGCAGGTACATGCATTGACTGTGGTAACTGTGCTAATGTTTGCCCAGTAGGAGCACCAGCTCAAGAGTAGTTTCATCTAAAAGACTGTCTTAATAGGCAGTCTTTTTTTAATGAATTATAAATATAAAGATTAGAGTATATCATACGAGTATTTATTGTGTGGATATTTTTTAGATTTTGTAGGGGAAACTTTAATTGAATGGAGGATAAAAGTGGATATATCTGTTATTATTTTTATCATAGTAGGTTTTGGATCTATTATATCTGGATTTTTATTGGAAAAAGGACAATTAAGTGCTCTTTTTTTACTTGCACCAGCAGTAATAGTCTTTGGTGGAACATTTGGTGCAGTTGGACTTACTTTTCCTGGAGAAATTTTAAAAAGGCTGCCGGGTATAATAAAAGTAGCTATAAACCCTAAAAAGATTGATTTGCCAGGACTTATAGCATACTTCAAAGATGTGTCTTATAAAACTAGAAAAAATGGTTTATTGAGTCTTGAGGGAGAAATATCTAGTGATCCTAACTTGGATCCTTTTATAAAGAAAGGACTTCAATTAGTAGTTGATGGAGTAGATCCACAAGCAGTTAGAAGTATTTTGGAATTAGAATTAGAATATACATCGGAAAGGCATAGAGAAGGAGCTTCTATTTTTGAACAAGCTGGTGGATATTCACCGACACTTGGAATTATAGGTACGGTAATGGGACTAATTCATATCTTAGCTGACTTGTCAGATCCGGCTACTTTGGGCCCAAAAATAGCATCAGGCTTTATAGCAACACTTTATGGACTTTCTTTTGCTAACCTCTTCTCTTTGCCAATAGCTACTAGATTGAAAGTTATAGATGGAAAGGAATATAATGAAAAATCCCTTATAATTGAAGCTATATTGTATGTACAAGAGGGTATAAACCCCAATACTATAGCAGAAAAGTTGAAGGGGTTCTTAAGCAAAGCTGAAGTCGCTAAATTTGAAGGAATGGATGGTAAAGCAGAAGTATGAAGAAGAAAAAACGAGAAGAAGGGGGTAACAATTCCGGAAGATGGCTTCTTAGTTATTCAGACTTTATGACTTTGCTTATGATACTTTTCGTTGTGATGTATGCTATGAGCAGTGTGGACCAATCTAAGTTCTCACAATTGTCTCAATCATTAAATTTGGCTATGGGTGGAGGAAAATCTATAGTTGCAAAAGAAGACGGCGTAGATATAAACCAAAATAGTAAACCTGTTGATACTAACATAGAACAAAGTGAGCAAGCTAAAATGCAAGACTTAAAAAAACAAGTTGATAAGTATTTAAAAGAAAATAATATGGGCAGTAATGTGTCTACTCAGTTAGATCAAAGGGGACTTATAGTAAGTTTAAATAATACACTAGTTTTTGATACAGGAAAGGCTGATGTAAAGCCGGAAATTCAAAGTGAGCTTATAGATATAGCTAAAATATTAAATCAAATTAAGAATAATATTAGAATAGAAGGTCATACAGATACAGTGCCTATAAATAATAGCCAGTTTTCTTCAAATTGGCAGCTGTCATGTGCTAGGGCAGCTAATGTAACACAATTTTTAATAGATAAGGCAGGTATACCTCCAAATAAGCTTTCGGCAATTGGATATGGTCAGTATAGACCTGTAAGTGATAATTCCACTGAGGAAGGTAAGGCTAAAAATAGAAGGGTTGACATAATCATAGAAAATAGTGAATTTAATAAGATAGATAATAATGTGAAGAATAATTCAAGTAATAATTCGCAGACTAATCCTAGTACAAATTCAAATAGCGGAAATAAGTAACAAACAAGGATATCCTTTTATTTAAGGGATATCCTTTTTGAATTGTAAGTAAGGTTTGACAATATTTCATGTATAGAACATAATTAACTTATTGTATTATTAAGTTTATTTACAGGGAAATATATTAATATTTATATGATGAAAAGTGAGGCATGAGCTGTGCAAAAGCAAATTATAAATTATGATGAAACTTTAGATGATCTGCAACTCAATAATATTTTTATTATACAAAAAAAGCATGCTTTTAGGTTTGGAGTTGATGCAGTTTTATTAGCCAATTTTGTAAAAAGTAAAAACAATGCCAAAGTCATAGACTTATGCAGTGGAACTGGAATAATTCCATTTATCTTATCTGCAAAGACTAAAGTTTCAAGTATAACAGGAATTGAAATACAAAGCGAAATGGTTGATATGGCAAATAGGTCTGTTTTATTTAATAAACTTCAGAATAAAATAAGGTTCGTAAATCAAGACTTAAAGAATATGGATTTTATTAAAAGTTTGGATAAAGTTGATATAGTTACTGTAAATCCACCATATAAATTAAGAGGATCAGGCATTATAAATGCTGATGATAAAAATGCCATAGCTAGACATGAAATATGCTGTACTTTAGATGATGTAATTAAAGCGAGCAAAGACCTTTTAACTCATAATGGAAAGCTATATATGATACATAGACCTGATAGATTAGTAGATATTATGTGTACTATGAGAAAGTATAAAATTGAACCTAAGTTTATAACTATGGTACATCCTAATATAAAAAAAGCACCGAATATGGTTTTAATAGAAGGACAAAACAATGGGGGAACCTTTTTAAAGTGGGGTGAACCAATCTATATACATAATTTAGATGGAAGTTATACTGAACAAATTGACGGGATATATGAAAGAAACTTAAAGTGATTGGAGGCAATAATATGAATGGAAAGCTGTACTTAGTACCTACGCCTATAGGAAACTTGCAGGATATAACCCTAAGAGCATTAGATACTTTAAAAAGTGTGGATATAATAGCAGCAGAAGATACGAGACAGACTTTAAAGCTTTTAAACCATTTTAATATAAAAAAGTCCTTGATTTCATATCATAAGTACAATGAACAGGAAAAAGGAGATTACATAATAAAAAAGTTAAAAGAAGGAATAAGCATAGCAATTGTAAGTGATGCTGGAACTCCTGGGATATCTGATCCTGGAAGCGTTATTGTATCAAAGTGTATACAGGAAAATATAGAATTTGAAGTTTTAACTGGTGCGACAGCAATAACTACGGCTTTGGTATACTCCGGAATGGATACTACTAAATTTATATTTAGAGGATTTCTACCGAGGGACAATAAAGCAAGAAATAGTATAATGGAATCTCTCAAAAATCGAATGGAAACCTTAATATTTTATGAAGCTCCACATAGGCTTATGAGTACATTACAATTTTTAAAAGAAAACCTGGGAAATAGAAATATAGCTGTATGTAGAGAACTTACTAAGATTCATGAGGAAGTTTTAAGGATGAGATTGAAAGAAGCTATAGAATACTTTGAAGACAAAAATATAAAGGGAGAATTTGTACTTGTAGTTGAAGGTAAAAGTGAAGAAGAGATAAATCAAGATCAAAAAAAGTTATGGGAAAAGTTTAGCATAGATGAACACATAAAAATGTATATTGAAAAAGGATTAAGTAAAAAAGATGCTGTAAAGAAAGTTGCCAAAGATAGAAAAATACCAAAATCTGAGGTATATAAATACTCAATTGAAATATAGCATCTATAAATGTTTAAGAATGTATTTATGAAGTTAGGTATTATATTAACAATTTTAATATTTAATAGGTATTATATTAACACTTTAAAAAAAATAGCACGTTAAAGTTGAGATTTATTGTCTTTTAATTTATAATATAAATATGCAGCTAAAATTAGGATAGTACTCAATAATTTTGTTACTTTTAATTATATCTGATTTACATATGTAGTAAACCTTGAAAAAAGCCAGATGCAGCATAGTATAAAAGCAGAAGATTAGCTTAATATTCTGTATATAAATGAAATTGAATTTTTCATACTTATATAAAATCATTTTGTTTAGATAGTTTCAAAATAGCAGCTGTAGTATCGAATCATTTATAAGATAAAGATATATTTTTTAAAATAGAGTACTTAGAATATTTTGCAAACGTATGATTAGGTTGCTTTTTTCAGTAATTAAGGAGGGGAAAAATGAACAGGAGAACATTATCTGTAGCTTTGGCTTTGACCTTAGCATTAGGAATTGGTGGGAATGTCTTAGCAGCTCCTGCTGGCGATTCTGTATCATTAAAACAGGTTCAGGATCAAAGACAAGACTTAGAAGTAAAAGCAGAACAATTGGACAACCAAATAACTCAAACTATGAATCAAATACAGGATGACAAAAATAAAATTGCCCAAACAGCAAATGACATAAAACAAACACAAGTCGACTTAGATAAGGCACAAAATGACATAAAAAATCAACAAGAATTATTTAATCAAAGAGCGAGAGCTATGTACATAAATGGTGCCGATAGTTATTTAGGCGTAATATTAGACTCTGAAAATTTAAGCGATTTTATGACAAGAGTTGATAATGTAAAGAAGATAGTTGGATATGATAAACAGGTAATTGACAACTTAAATAGTAAAAAAGATAGTATAGAAAAGAAAAAGCAGTCGCTGTGCGATGAAAATAATAAGCTAATAGCTCTAAAAGCTGATAATGAGAAGAAGCTTGCACAACTAAATAGTGATAAATCAAAGGAAACTCAATTATTGACAAGCCTTAAGCAAAAAGAGACAGAACTTGCTCCGCAGGAAAAGCCTATAATAGCTTCCGCAGCTAATGGAATTGAGCAAATAAAAAATTCTGAATCATCTTCAACTTCAAAAGGAGGGTCAAGCAGTGCATCTGCATCATCTTCACTTTCAAGAGGAGGGTCAAGCAGTAGTGCATCATCTAATGCTGTAGTTGCATATGCATCTAATTTCTTAGGAACCCCTTATCAGTGGGGCGGCAATGGACCAGATTCATTTGATTGTTCAGGATTTACTTGCTATGTATTTGCACATTTTGGTATTAGCTTACCAAGAATAGCATCAGATCAACAAAATGTAGGAACAGCAGTATCAAGCAGTGATCTGCAGCCTGGCGATTTGGTATTCTTCGGATCCCCAGCACATCATGTAGGAATTTATGTGGGTAATGGGTGCTATATACATGCGCCAAAAACGGGTGATGTAGTAAAAATATCACCATTAAATCGATCAGATTATAGTGGAGCTAGAAGAGTTCTATAGAATGATTATAATAATGTGTTAAGAATTGCATTAATGGAACTATGTAAAAGTATTAATTTTTAATATACTTTTTATAGTTCCATTTTGATTTTTAACAAGTTTAATTTTAAGTAATAAAAATCCCCACAACATATGTGAGGAACGTTAAATATATTAAAATATTATTTTCCGTTTTTTAACTCAGCTAGACAGCTCTTGCAAATATTTTTACCTTTGTAGTTAACAACATCTCTTGCATCTCCGCAGAATATACAAGCAGGTTCATATTTTTTAAGTATAATTTGTTCACCATCTACATAAATTTCTAATGCATCCTTTTCAGCTATGTCCAAAGTTCTTCTTAACTCAATAGGAATAACAATTCTCCCCAATTCATCTACTCTTCTTACAACACCAGTTGATTTCATTTAAGTTTCCTCCTCTTAATCTTCTTCAAAATTCGACATACTCACAATTAAATAATAACAAAAGTGACATTAAAAGTCAATATATAATTTTGAAAGTAACTTTACAAATTTAATATTTCATTCTATCTGTAATTAATATACTATCTAAATATACTACCTAAATATACAAATGTCAATATATTTTTGTTATATAATACAGTTTTTTACTATATTATTTATGATATATATATGCAAATATTATTCTTAAGTTCCTTATATAAGCTGACTTTAAAGCTATTTTATTTTTAAGCTTGTATGTGAATAAAATAGTTATTAAATGGATAATGATAAGTAAATGTCGAATACTTAAGTAAGTTATGTATAAGATTATATATATATGTTAAAATGATTTGGTAGGTGATTATAATGAATGATATAATTGAATTTTTAAAACAGATAAAAGACTTAAATAAGAGAGTTGGAGGGGATGTTTATATAGTAGGTGGATTTATTAGGGATAGGCTCTTTAATTCAAAAGCAAATATTCACGATTTGGATTTAGTTTATAGTGGAGATATAGAAAAGTTTATAGGTGAATTAAATAAATTAGGATATAATTTTTCGACTTTAAAAGAAAACAAGAATACATATAGGCACAAGTGCATTGATTTAACAATAGATATATCATTAATTAATGGAGATAATATTGAAGATGATTTGAGTAAGAGAGATTATACTGTTAATGCCATATGTATGAAACTTATTGAAAATAAAATAATAGATCCATTTAAAGGTAGAAGAGCTATAAAATCAAGAATAATCAAGCAAGTTAATGAACATAGTTTAGAAGATGATCCTGTTAGAATTTTGAGAGGCATAAGGATGTATATAAATCATGGTATGCATTTTAATTTTGACACAGAAAAAAAGTTGATTAATGCTGCTTGTGAATTAAAGAATTGTGAGAGACAAAGGGTCTTTGATGAATTCATGAAGATAATAGACTGTGATACAGAGGGGAAGGCATTTGAAATACTAGACAATTACGGTGTACTTAAAAATATGTTCCCATATATAGACGAGTTAAAAACTGTAGGAAAATGTAAGTATCATATTGAAGATGCATTTACACATATGAATTTGACATATCAAGTATTTAAAGATGTATTAAATAAGAGAATAAGTGTTGAGGAATT
The DNA here is from genome assembly GCF_003718715.1 of Clostridium sp. JN-1. Taxonomy (NCBI): domain Bacteria; kingdom Bacillati; phylum Bacillota; class Clostridia; order Eubacteriales; family Clostridiaceae; genus Clostridium; species Clostridium sp. JN-1. The sequence continues at coordinate 86,673 of NZ_CP033465.1, forward strand.
TAATGTAAATGAAATGTATGAAAATCTAGGTGAATTTAACTTGAAAGACTATATTGGAATTGCATGCTTTCTACATGATATAGGAAAATTTAAATGTTATAAAAAAGAAGGAGATAAAGTAAGTTTCTCTGGACATGAAATTGAAGGCGCAAATATAGTTAAAAGTATATGCGAAGACATGTCATTCCCTAAAGAAGCAGCAGTGTTTTTAGAAAATATTGTAGAAGCACATATGATTCCACTTGGTATCTTTAAAATGAATTCTGAAAAGCAGAAACAAGCATTAAAAGATTTCTTTAATAAGTATAATAGATATGTACCATATATACTTATAGTATCATTTTGTGATAACTATGCTACAAACATGCTAACTATTCATAATGATGAAAAGCTTAGCTTTAAGCAATTTATACAAAACCTGTTGTTAGAGTATAAAAGATACTGTAAGAAGATTTAAAGCAGGCTTAATAATGTTATTGATCTAGGAAGAAAAGTTATCTTCCTAGACCAATTTATTTAAAGTAAGTGGCAATCGTAGTAAATTATAATAAATAATATTTTTAATGATAGTATTATTCTAAAAACGATATAAAATTTGTATTATTGCAGGAAGTATTGTACGATATTAACATAACTTATCCAAAATAAGTAAATTGAGACGAAAGATATCAACAGTTAAGTTATCAACAGTGTGAATAAGTTTTTTTTAATAACTATAAAGCTAATGTTTCCAAAGAAAAAAGTTATCAACAGAATTTGTTGATAACTTAGTGAAAATTGTGGATAATTTTTATACTAATTGCATATGGTGTAAGTTTTATTTAATTATTCAAGGTTGATGCATTAAATTTCTTCTATACTTTGAAAAGTTGAAACTATAAAGTCAAATTCATCTGGATTTGAAATTTCACCATAATCGTCTCCAGATATTCCAGGATAGTAGTATAGTATAAATTTTTCTTTGCTAGTACAGTTTTGAATTATTATATACCTTTTATCAAGTTCAACATCTTGAAGTACGGCTAGAACTAGATATTTATCATTTTCTCCTGTTCTATTATTAGTTAAATCAATTAAAAGCATATCTGGCTTTGTGACATTCATTTTTCTATGGTCACACTCAATAATTTTGGAGTTATCCTTACATCCAAGGCAGCTATCAAACTTACAATTAGCACTGCAATTTAAGCATTTACATTCACTACATTTTTTGAGCTGAAGTAATGATTCAGAATTTTCTCCTTTAAAGTCTTTAATTAAGTCAATAATTTTATCTTCTTTAAATCTCCCTAAAAAACCGCCATTTTTTAGTTCGTTTTCTGCACTTTCTATTGAATTTATATACTTTTTTAATATAGGCAGCTTTGATACATATTTTCTCTGCTTTAATATATTGTTTTCTAAAAATGGAGAAACATTATCAATAGCATAATTTATGTCGACGTAAACCTTGCCGTATATGTTTTTTTCATTTTCTAAAAATTCTTTAGCTTTACTCATAATTTACACCTAACTTTGCTTATATTTCTTTAATTCTTCATCTATATTAACTTCTTGAAGTTTTTCAAACTCTTTGTCAAGTGAGTTATCTTCTTTAAGATCGGCAAGTCCTTCTGCTAGAGATTCTTTTCTTTGGATCTTTCTTTCTATATCATCTAAATTTATTTTATTGCCTTTAGTTTCAACATTAGCTAAAATTTCATTTACTTTTTTACTTGCTTCTGCATTATTATATCTAGCTGATGCTTCGTCTCTATAATTTCTTGTTTTTTCAATTTCTTCGTCTAAGTCTTTCAATTTTGTCTTTAAAACTTCTGCTTTTTTTGAAGCGTCATCATAACTCTTTTTTAAACTTTCATAGGATTTATCAGCTTCTATTTTTTTTGCGAGGGCTCTTTTAGCAAGATCCTCCCTGTTACTATTCAATGCAATTTTAACTTTTTCGTCAAAATCTTTTGAGGTTAGCTTTACTTCATCCATTTTCCTCTGAATCTCATGAACATTACCTAAAATTTGTGCGGAAGAAAGTTTAGCTTTATTTAAACTTTCCTCCATATCTCTTACTTTCTGATCTAAAAGTTCAATAGGATTTTCAACGTTATCTAGTGCAAAATTAGCTTTTGCGTTAAATATGTTAGATATTCTTTTAAAAACTCCCATATAAAATTGCCTCCTTAAAATTATTTATTTTCTACGTCTTTTTACAAGTCTTATGATAAACCTTATGATGATTATAAGTATTATAAGCTTAATTATTGACCATATAAAGTTAGCTATAGGATGATAATGTCCATACCCATATCCACCAAAAGTTGAATGTCCCCACGGTATAGGAATAGGTATAGGTAAAAAAGATCTCTTTCTACTAGTCTGAGTTTGAGAACTATTTGAATTTGGTGTTTGAGATCCTTTAGATGTTTGTGAAGAAGATTTAGGGCTATTTGAAAAACTTCCAGATTTAAAGCCTCCACTGGATGATTTATATGAAGAAGTTCCGGATGAAGATTTAGGGGATGAGAAACTTCCAGACTTAAAACTTCCACTAGAGCTTCGAGAACTTGAATGATGTCCGCTGTTTGAATGATGTCCTCCGCTAGAACCCTTGGCAAAAACTGTTTGAGAATTATTATTTATACCCATATAGCTTGTAAATTCAGGACTTATTGCACCTGTAAATGTAAATAAAAATATTATAAGTAAGGATATTAAAAAATGTTTTCTATTAATTTTAATCACCCCCAAATAATTTATTGTATCTATTATTATATATTAGCATAATACTATCTAGTGATATTAGCTGTAAACAATAAATTTCAATCTCATTATATATTCATTATATAGTATTTCATACTATATTACAATATGTATTATACGATATTTTAATTCGAAATAAACTAGATTTGGGCTGAAATTATTTAATAACTTTATATATCACAGTGGATCTTATAATTAGATTTACTTTTTAATAATTGAGTTTGTTTTTATGGCATCTAACTTGTAAAGTGGTAATGCATACTGTATAATATTAATATATGTATTTTAAATTTAGTTTTAACATAATTAATTTATAGTTAAAGTGTATAAATTGGTAATATACATAACAAATTATTTATGTAGAGGTGTTGTAAAAATGAAACATGGTCACTTTAACATGGAATACCTAGATAAATTAGCTAAACAAATATCTGAAAATACAATAGTTCCGTATGAGGACTTACCGAGGTATGATTTATTTTTATCTCAGGTAATAGATTATTTGAATGACAAATTTTCTGATGAAAAGTATACTAATAATATAGTTCAAAATTATATAAAAAATGAGGTAATTTCTAAACCAGAAGATAGTAAAAAAAGAGGATATACAAAATTACATTTAGTGCAATTAGTGCTTTTAAGTTATATGAGACCAGTTTTAACTACTGATGAAATAAAGAAAGTTTTCAAACTAGCATTTAATGAAATAAATAATAATGAAGATGATATAATAACTTGGGAACAAACCTACAAAATCTTTTCGGATATACAAAAAAATAGTTTTGAGAAATTCATTTCGAAAAAGTATTTTGATGAAGAAAAGTTGAAAACTATAATAAAGGGTATGAATTTAAAAGATGAAGAACAGGAGAGAATATTTATATTCCTTATTGTTGTAACATTGATTTGTGAAGCTAGTGCGATAAAAAAGCTGGTTCAGAATATAGTTGATAATTATGAAGAAAATTAATTAAAATTAATTAAAATACACATTATGAATTAATATCATAGTGTGTATTTTTTATAGGCTTAAATTAAATATATTTAGAAGGACTGCAGCTTTGAGAATGCTTTTAGATTTTATATAGTAAAAAAAGGCTAGAATTTTTTAAAAATATGTTATATAATAGAAAGTATATTTATACAAAATACAGTATAAATATACTACATGTTTTAATAAGGAGATGTCATTATGTTTAATTTAAAGAATAGAAATTTTTTAACATTGTTAGATTATACACAAAAAGAAATAGAGTTTTTAATTAAGTTAGCTAAACAACTAAAAATTGCAAAGTATACAGGATCAGAAAAGAAGAATTTAAAGGGAAAAAATATTATATTATTATTTGAAAAAGATTCTACAAGAACAAGATGTTCATTTGAAGTTGCTGCAATGGATCAAGGTGCAAATGTTACATATATAGGACCAAAAGGCGGCAGCCAGATGGGCAAAAAAGAATCAATAAAAGATACTGCCAGGGTTCTTGGAAGAATGTATGATGCCATAGAGTACAGGGGATATGGGCAAAATATTATAGAAACTCTTGCAAAATATTCTGGAGTACCTGTTTGGAATGGATTAACTAATGAGGATCATCCAACTCAAGTGCTGGCAGATTTTCTTACGATAAAAGAACATTTCAATAAAAATTTAAATAGAGTAAAGTTAACATATGTTGGCGATGGTAGAAATAATACAGCTAATTCACTTATGATAGGTGCTTCTAAAATGGGCATGGATTTTAGAATAGCAGCACCTAGGCTGTTATTCCCAGATAAGGAGTTAGTTAAGAAGTGTAATGATATTGCCCAGGAAAGTGGTGCCAAGATAACTATAACTCATGACATAAAACAAGCAGTAAAAGATGCAGATGTAATTTATACAGATGTATGGCTTTCTATGGGAGAACCAGAAAGTGAATGGGGGGAGAGAATTAATCTCTTAAAACCATATCAAGTAAACATGGATATGCTAAAAGCATCATGTAATCCAGGTGTTAAGTTCTTTCACTGCTTACCATCTTTTCATGATTTAGATACTGAAGTGGGGCAAAAAATATATGAAAAGTATGGTCTTGAATGTATGGAGGTAACTAACGAGGTATTTGAAAGTAAATATTCACTAGTATTTGATGAGGCTGAAAATAGAATGCATACTATAAAAGCTGTTATGGCAGCGACATTAGCATAAATTATTTAATAAAACCTCATCAAACTTTAAATTCGATGATTTTATAGTATGTTTATAAATTATCATCTGTGTTTTTGTATAAAAGACATACACTTTGAGCAGATATACCTTCTTCGCGGCCAGTAAACCCCAACCCTTCTTCTGTGGTTGCTTTTATACTTATATCTTGTTTTGTTATGTTTAATATATTTGATATGTTATCTTTCATCTTATCTATAAATGGATTCAACTTTGGATTTTGAGCGATTATAGTTGAATCTATATTTCCTATCTTATAATTTTGTTGTTTAATAATCTCATATGTTTTTTTTAATAATAATAAACTTGATATATTTTCATATGATTTGTCTGTGTCTGGAAAGAGTTTACCAATATCTCCAAGGGCAAGTGCACCTAAAAGACTGTCTATTATAGCATGTATTAAAACATCTGCATCTGAATGTCCTAGAAGCCCTTTTGAGTGTGGTATATGAATTCCTCCTAGTATAAGTGGTCTATTTTTATCAAGTTTATGTACATCATACCCGATTCCTATTTTCATTTTTAATCCTCCTTATAAGTTTTTACTATTATATTTTAGCATATATATATTTATAAAAAAAATCCTAGATGCCTTAAATAGGCACCTAAGATATATCCCGACTATAATATATGATTTTTTTATTGTTTTTAGGATTTGAAGGGTCATCATAATTAAGTAATCTTCTTATTAAGCATTTTATTCGAGAGAGGAATGTTAGTTTATTATTTTTTCTTTTATTTTTGGTAAAATCTACATAAATGATATTATTGTCCATAGATAGTCCTACCTTTCATTAAAAATAATTCCCCTTAATAAAATAATAACATAAAAGTATATAAATGTTAAGAAAATTCTAAAAATATATTTTTGTAAGATAAAAATATATTCCTTTGCTGCAACTTATATATATATTATAAACATAACATTTTATAAATATGTATTTGATTTATAGGGACAAGAATGTCCCTATAAATGAAAGAGAAAAAAGCGTATAAAATGGACTTTACGTAAAACTTTAAGGTAATAATATTATATGTTATATACGTTTAATAGGTTAATTATATTATCAATCATAATATAATTCTATGAAAAAAAATTGTTTTAAATACATAAATTTAAGCTTTGTATGGTAGTATAAATAGGTGTAGGTGTTAATTACAAATATATCTATGAATTACCAAAGTCGAATGTTATCAACATATTGTCCACAAAATTGTGGATAATATATATAAAATATTTTAATTTAATAATTAATTTACGCAATGTGAAAAAATCAACAATAATTTCACAAGTTATAAACAGATAATCTGTGGATAACTTAAATATATGTGTATAAATGAAATTAATAGAGTATACAATTTTTTAACAAGAAATTATTCCAAATGGAGATAAATAAAAAACTATGTACATATATATCAAGCAATAATGTAATATTGTATCGATTAAATAGGTTTATGTGAAGAAAATGTTACTAAATATAATTAACAAATTATGCACATATAACATGTTGATAAATTAACTACAATTATATACTATCAATGTTAAAAATTTTATATTATAATTTACTTGTAGGTTCTAAATATATCATATGCGAAAGAAGTGATATTATGAGAGTTAAGAGCAAGATCATTTTTATAGCCCTTGTAATCATATTAATAGCTGGAGCTGTAACATATGGCTTTAAAAGTAAGAAACCGGCTGTAACAAAAAAAACTCAAGTAGAAGCTAAGCAGCAAGACAATAAAAAAAACAAAGAAAATCAAGTTGAAAAAAATAAGCAGCCTAGAGAATTTAAAAACACACCGCTTATATATAATGATAAATCTATTCCTGTTCTTATGTATCATTCTATTGACTATGAAAAAAATAATGAATTAAGATTACCTAAGGAACAATTTAGACAGCAGATGAAGTATTTAAAAGATAGTGGGTATACCACTTTGACATTAGATGAATTATATAACTTTATGGTAAATAATAAACCTGTTCCAGCCAAGTCAGTAGTTATAACTCTTGATGATGGATATAAGGACAATTATACTAATGCGTATCCAGTATTAAAAGAATTTGGATTAAATGCAGCTGTTTTTGTAATTACAAGTACAATAGATAAAGATAGTAGTTATTTGACAACATCTGAATTAAAAGAAATGGATCAAAATGGCGTAGATATTGAAAGTCATACTGTAAACCATGATAAATTAGGTCAACTTTCTTATGAGAAGCAGTGCGAAACTTTAAAAGGATCTAAAGAATATATTGAAAAGATATTAAATAAGAAGGTAAAGTACATAGGATATCCTTTTGGTAAATATAATAATTACACTCAAAAGGCAGCAAAAGACACAGAATATACTATGGCATTTACAACTAATTCAGGATGGTCAAACAAAGATCAAGGAATATATAATTTAAATAGAGTCTATATATCTGCAAATTACAGCATGGACGAATTTATAAGGAGGATTACAAACCCTAATTATAATGTACAAAACACGGCACACAAAACTGGATCAAAAAAATAAAACCTAATATAAAAGTAACTTTTGATATACCCTAAGTTTAAGTGATTATATAAAAATAAAGGATTAAGTTTTAAAAGCTTAATCCTTTATTAGCGTTTAAATTTAATTTAAAATGTTCCTTGCCTTTTTTAATCCTTCTTCTTCTACAAATGGAGCATAAAATTCAAAATGCTTTTCATGTCCACAATTTGAACATACACAAGTGCATATATCATAAGGTACGTCATTAACAATATCTATCTCTAAATTTTCTGCTACATATTCGCCGCCGCACATTTCACAAGGTGTATCATTTATAACAGAATACTCACTTTCAATATATTTCATTATTTCTTTAATGGTCATTTCAAACCTCCAATAACTATATATAAAATTGCATACGTCAATGTTATCACTCTTCTATTTTAATTTCAATAAGAATTTAAGTTTGCGGTTAACTTTAAGAATTGTTTTCATATATATTAATATGAGTATCTTATATAAATGTTTCTTGGAGGAAATACATATATGATTAACATTATATGGTTTTTGATTTTGGCTTTTAGCATAGTTTTTGGCATATTTACAGGAAGAGGAGACGAGCTTTCTAAAGCTATAATATCTTCTGCTGATTCATCTGTAAAGCTTATTATAGGACTTATCGGAATAATGAGTTTATGGTGCGGAATAATGAATATTGCCAAGGAAAGTGGAATTACGTCCAAGCTTGCAGCTATTTTAAAGCCTATTTTGAAGGTTATTTTTGAAGATGCAGCTAAAGATGAAAAGACGTTAGGAAATATAGTGATGAATTTGACTGCTAATATGATGGGGCTTTCAAATGCAGCAACTCCATTTGGAATAAAAGCAATGCAGGAACTCAGCAGGTTAAATAATCATGACAGTACTGCTAGCAATGATATGGTGCTATTTCTTGTTATAAATGCCGTATGCATACAACTTGTACCAACTACTATAATATCTATAAGAGCTGCATCCGGTTCCCAAGATCCTGCTGTAATCATAATACCAACTATAATTACAAGCAGTATATCAGCTGTCTCTGGAGTTATAATTTGTAAGATACTTCAGAGATATTTTTAAGGAATTGGGAGGTAAATATGGGGTATATCACAAAATCTATAATTCCAATCATAGTTATGTTTGTAATTGTATATGGGGTTATAAAAAAAGTAAAGATATATGAATGTTTTGTAGATGGTGCAAAAGATGGAATAACAATATGCATAAAAATTTTTCCGTACCTTCTTGCAATGTTTATTGCAATAGGGGTTTTTAGAGAATCTAATGCTTTAAATTATTTTATAAACTTGATAAAACCTCTAGTAAAGTTTATAGGGCTTCCCCCGGAAGTAGTTCCTTTAATTATGATAAAACCGCTGTCTGGAAGTGGTGCACTTGGAGTATTTGCAGAAATATTAAATAAGTTTGGACCTGATAGTAGGATAGGATTAATTTCTTCTATAATTATGGGATCGACAGAAACTATATTTTACACTATTACAGTTTACTTTGGAGCTGTTGGGGTTAAAAAGATAAGGCATGTATTATGGGCTGCATTTTTTGCAGATTTAATTTCTATTATTTCAGCTGTTACTTTGGCTAAATTTATGTTTTAATATATTTATAGAATTAATTGTGCTTAGAGGTGAAAAAAATTGTTGAAGTGGAGAGAATTATATGAGGAATGTTTAAAGTGCAATAAATGTGATTTAAGCAACAGCAGAACTAATATGGTATTTGGAGATGGAAATCCAAGATCAAAACTCATGTTTGTTGGTGAAGCTCCAGGAGCAGATGAGGATAGAACGGGAATCCCTTTTGTTGGAAGGGCAGGACAGTTGTTAAATAAGGGTTTACTTGCCTTAAACTTAGTAAGAGAAAAGGATTATTACATATGTAACATATGTAAGTGCAGACCTCAAGGTAATAGGACACCTTATGAGGAAGAAGCTAAAGCTTGTATTCCGTATTTGAGAAATCAAACTGCACTCATAAGGCCCAAAATAATAGTTTGTTTAGGTGCTACAGCTTTAAAATACATATTGGGCAGTGATTGGAGAATAACCAGAGATAGAGGAAAATGGGTAGAGAAAAAAGGAATATTTTTAACAGCAACTTTTCACCCATCTGCAATACTTAGGGATCAAAGTAAGAAGGCTCTTTTTTGGGAGGACTTAAAAAGTATAAAGCAAAAATATGATGAAATAAAAGAATAAAATTTATTATATTGGGGATTATTTTATTTAAAGGCAATATAAATTAATTAAATAATATTGACATATATGTATTTGTGGAATAATATATTGATAAAGTGTTATGAAGGAAAGAGTAGTAAATTCAAGTATCCATAAGAGAATCGGGGTTGGTGAAAACCGATGATTACTGAAGTTTACGAATATGGCTCCAGAGCAGGTTATCTGAAGTTTTAGTAGGATGACACGGGAAGCAGCCGTTATACTGCAAAGTAATAAAGATTTTAAAATTGAGTTACTTAGTGAGATTTTTATTGTGAAATAAAAATGAATTAGAGTGGTAAAGTGTATAATTATGCCTCTATATGAACATATGTTCATATGGAGGCATTTTTGATATTTGTACAATTTCAATTTAATTAGGAAGGAATGAAAGTAATGGAGAAGAAAACTTATTATATTACAACACCTATTTATTACCCATCTGCAAATCTTCATATAGGAAATACATATACTACGGTAGCAGCAGATGCACTCGCAAGGTTTAAAAGACTAACTGGTTATGATGTAATGTTTTTAACTGGTACAGATGAACATGGACAAAAGATTCAAAGGCTAGCAGAAGCCAAAGGAGTTACTCCAAAGGAGTATGTAGACGAAATAGTCGCAGGGATAAAAGATCTCTGGAAAATGATGAATATAAGTTATGATAAGTTTATAAGAACTACAGATGATTATCATATAAAAGCTGTTCAAGATATATTTAAAAGGTTATATGATCAAGGAGATATATATAAAGGATATTACGAAGGATGGTATTGTACACCGTGCGAATCTTTCTGGACAGAAACTCAACTTGCAGACGGAAATTGTCCTGATTGCGGCAGACCAGTTGAAAAGACAAAAGAAGAAGCATATTTCTTTAGAATGTCAAAATATGCTCCAAAGCTAATAGAGTATATAGAAAGTCATCCTGAATTTATTCAACCAGAATCAAGAAAAAATGAAATGATAAATAACTTTTTAAAGCCGGGTCTTCAAGATTTATGTATTTCAAGAACGTCATTTGATTGGGGAATTCCTGTAACATTTGATGAAAAGCATGTTATATATGTTTGGATAGATGCTCTTTCAAATTACATAACAGCTTTAGGATACGGAAGTAACAACACTGAAGCATTTAATAAATACTGGCCAGCTGATGTACATCTTGTAGGAAAGGATATACTTAGGTTCCACACAATTTATTGGCCTATTATGCTTATGGCACTTGGAATTCCACTGCCAAAACAAGTTTTTGGTCATGGATGGCTTTTAGTTAATGGCGGAAAAATGTCAAAATCAAAGGGAAATGTAGTAGATCCTGTTGTACTTGTAAATGAATTTGGAACAGATGCTGTAAGATACTATCTTTTAAGAGAGATTCCATTTGGATCAGACGGATTATTTAACAATGAAATATTCATAAATAAGATAAATTCAGATCTTGCAAATGATCTTGGGAACTTATTATCAAGAACATGTGCTATGGCTGAAAAATATTTTAAAGGAGTAATTCCTTCACCAACTGCAAAAGAAGAAATTGATGACGAACTTATAAATTGTGCATTAGCCGCTCCTAAAAAGTTAGAAGATAGTATAGATAAACTTAGAATTCCAGAAGCATTGGACTTTATTTGGGAACTAGTAGGAAGATCAAATAAATATATAGATGAGACTGCTCCATGGATTCTTGCTAAAGATGAGAGTAAGAAAGAAAGACTTGGAACTGTTATCTACAATTTAGTTGAGTCATTAAGATTTATATCAGTATGTTTGTCACCATTTTTACCTGAAACAAGTGAGAAGATAAATAAACAATTAAATGTTGATGTTGCAACATGGGATAGTTTAGCATCATTTGATGGAACTCAAGCAGGTACTAATGTTCAAAAAGGAGAGCTTTTATTTCCTAGAATAGATGTAGAAAAGAAGATAGAAGAACTTAATAAAATTAAGGAACAAAATAAAGCTCTAGCAAATAAAATTCAAATGCAGCCTATAAAAGATGAAATCACTATAGATGATTTTGAAAAAATAGACTTGAGGACAGCTAAAGTTTTAGAATGTGAACCAGTTAAAGGTGCAAAAAAACTGCTTAAATTAAAGGTTGACTTAGGAGGAGAACAGAGACAAATTGTATCTGGAATATCCAAGTATTATAAACCAGAAGAACTGGTTGGTAAATCTGTAGTAGTTGTAGCAAACTTAAAACCAGTTAAATTAAGGGGAGAACTTTCTCAAGGAATGATACTTGCAGGTGCTGCAGATGACGATAGCAAATTATTTGTTGCTGCATTAGATGGAGAACTTCCAACAGGCAGCATTGTAAGATAGTTAATAGTTAAGAATTAATAGTGGTAAGTTAAAAGAGCTGCAAGTTTAATTAAACTTGCAGCTCTTTTATACTATCAGTTTTTAAGCACGAAACATATTCGCTTTTAAAAACCGCAATAGCTTCTTTTAAATATACTATATCACATTCTTTAAAAAGTTAAACATCATTCTCTTGAATCTTTATTCTTTATTTCATTTTGAATAGCATTAACTATTCTTTCCCGCAAGACAAACACTTATATATGGATACTATGATTTCTGAATTATTTAATTTACAGTTATATTTATATTGTCTAACAATTATCACATATAAAGTATCATATATCCTCTCTTCAATTTTTTATATTGATGAATCTATTGATTCTTTTTTTGAAAAGTTGTTCCGTGATCTTTTTTACTTTTTTTGCATATTTCTTTCAGCAACAGTTTATCATTGAATTATATGTATATATATAATTAGAAAAATTCCCGTATATACCCTCTTGTATATTTGATACATTCATATTTATAATATTAGTGTATGTGTAACCTATACTCAATATACTTTGAGCAAATTAAACAAATGTTCCTGTATACTTTATATATATATTGTATTAATATATATTAAATTAGCATCTTTATATAAAGAATAATTTACATTTTTAGAGTACCTAAGTATATTTAAGTAAGGAAGTATGGAAACAATGGAAAATAGTAAAAAATATACTAACAAAAAATATACTTCAAATGAAAGAAGTGATAATACTGAAGATAATGAAAATGATCCTATAAAGAATGATAGACTTGATGACGCAGAAAATAAACAAGGAATTAATCAAAATAATAGCGATACAGATAATTCCATACATGATGACAAAGTAAGCAATAGAAAAAATCTTTCACCAGATATAGGTACAAAATTAGCCGATGCAAGAGCTAATGCAGGATATACTCAAGCTTCTGCAGCAGAAAAGGTTGGTGTTACTCGTCTTACGATGTGTAAATATGAAAATAACAAATCTCAACCTACTTTTAAGAAAATTCAAGAAATGTGTGATTTATATAGTATATCTATGGAACAATTATTTTCGAATAATGATAATAGTAAAGATACTAAAGAAAAAGATAATACCTATTTAAATGAGAATTTAAATAATGCTCTATTAGATCAGCTTATAGATAAATTTATAGCTGGACTTACTTATGAAGGGGTTCTAGCAGAGAATTCTGTTACAGACGAGATGAAATTTAGACTTCGATCATTAGCGATTAGATACTTTAAGAAAATACAAAAGACAAAAAAGTAAAACTATATTGGATTGGCCTTCCCTGAATGGGAATAATTCATTCAAATACTCGCTAATTCTTAGAATTTCATTTTTTACATGGTACTAATTTTTTGTACCATGTAAATGCTATAGTCTAACAACTAATTTTTTTTAAAGCTACAATCTTTTAAGTTATAAAAACTGTCTAGTGTTCTATAACCAATGGATGAATGTATGCGTTCAGTATTGTAGCCATTAACATAATCCATAATCGTTTTTTCAGCATCCTCAAAGCTTTCAAATATTTTTAAGTATTATGCATCACAATTTAAATGTTATAGTAAGTTTTATTTTTTAAATTATACATACTATTTTTATTTAGGTTATTGATTTTTTATAAAAAGCGGTATACTATCTAATTAGACAACATGTTGTCTAATAACTAAATTTTAAGGAGGAACTAAATGAATCAGTATTATATACAGCAAGTTTTTGCAACAATTTTTTATCTATCAAATAAGGTCCAAGTAGAAGGAGATAAACTGGATGAAAGAATAACAGTTCGCCAGTGGATGGTACTTTTAACAATTTTACATTTACCAGAAAATGAAGCCTTTTATAGCAATGTAGCAGAGAAGATGGGATGTTCCAAGCAAAATGTAAAACATATTGTTGTAAACTTAGAAAAAAAGAACTATGTAACTTTAGAAGAAAATAAGAAAGATAAGCGATCAGTTAACATTAAAATAACTAAAGATTGTATGAAAATTATTAAAGAATATTATGAAAAAGGAAACGAACTCATGAGCACTATATTTAGAGATTTTGATGAAGAAGAATTAGAGACATTGTGGAAACTTTTAAATAAATTAGCTGCTTATGATGGTTCTAACTGGACAGGTTATGGAGAAAGAGTAGATATTGATAGAAAGTAGATGATAAGTTATGAATAATAATAATTGTAAAATAAGTATTACACCAGAAGTATCAATGGCAGATAAATCTGTTGATATAAAAATAAGTGGTCTTTCAAAAAATGAAAAAGTAATAGTTCGTGCTGCAAGTGATGATTACTATTGTATTAATACTTCTATACTTGAAATAGGAGATAACACGTTGTGGGAATCTTATGCAACTTTTTCAGCAGATGAATATGGAAATATAGATTTAAAAAATGCAGTACCAATTGATGGTACTTATAAGAATTGCGATAAGATGGGATTGTTTTATTCTATGAAACCAAAGCAGATTCATAAGAGTAAACTAATTCAAAGATTAAGTGATATTAGCGAAAACAGGAAATATAAGATTACACTTACAATAGAAAAGGATGGAAAAGAAATCACATCCAAAGATCATACGAGAATCTTTTGTGATGAAACAATTAAAAGCGCAGATGTAATAGAAAAAAATCTCTTAGCAAGATATTTTATTTCAAAAGATAATATAAAACACCTTGCAATTATTGTTTTAAGTGGAAGTGATGGCAGAATTGAAAAAGCACAGGCAATTGCTGAACTATTTGCCATGAGAGGATATTCTGCATTGGCGGTTTGTTATTTTGGAATTGAAGGAACACCAGAGGATCTTAACCTGATACCCCTTGAGTACGTTGAAAATGCAGTAAAGTGGCTAAAGAAGCAGGATACTGTTGATGAAAACAAGATAGCTATATATGGAAGATCTAAGGGTGGTGAACTGGTGCTTCTTGCAGCATCCATGTTTAAGGATATTACTTGCGTTATTGCAAATACTCCAAGCTGTTACGTATATGAGGGTATTAAGAATGGAAAACTTCCATCTCATCATTCTTCATGGATGTATAGAGGTGAAGAAATACCTTATCTAAAATTTAGTTTTCATATTATACTGAGATTGATAATAAAAATGATGAAAAAAGAAAAAGGAGCACTAGCATGGATGTATAAAAAACTAATTGAAGAAGGCGATAAGGACAAGGCTACTATTGCATTGGATAAGATAAATGGATCTGTTTTAATGATATCATCACTAGCAGATGAAATATGGCCTTCAAAAATGTATTCAGAAATAGCTTGCAATATATTTGAAAAATCACATTTTAAACATGAATATAAGCACATTACATTTGCAAAGTCAGGTCATATGTTGACAGTGCCTTTTCAGTCAATATATCCATCAGAGAAATATCCATATGATGTAGAAAGTTGGGCAAAGGCAAATAGCGACTCGTGGAATGAGACAGTCAAATTTTTAGGAAAGTGGGCAAGTAAATATTAAATATCAAATTTGATGAATAGAAACATTTCATTTTCTTAACTTGATCTCATTGAATTAGAATATTCAATTGCCCACTTACATAAAGTTGATAAAACAGGTAAAAGGGTTTTACCCTTTTCTGTAAGAGAATATTCTACTTTAGGAGGAACCTCAGCATAGACAAATCTATTCACTAATTGATCTTCCTCTAATGCTCTAAGCTGCTGGGTAAGCATTTTTTGAGTAATATTTGGCAAGGACCTCCTTAACTCACTGAATCTCAGAGTATTTTCACCTAAGTGCCATATAATAAGAGGCTTCCATTTGCCGCCTATGATATCTAAAGTTAATTCCATGGAACAGCTATATTCATTACCCTTAAATTTCAACATTTGTTATATTTAGTGATGAGACATACAACTTAACAGAGCTTTATTATATTGTCATCACTAATATTCACCCCTCTTCATTTTGTAATAATTAGTTATTATAAGTATACAAATGGGTACTATACTACTAAAAAGTACCTACTTCCATAAAATGATTGTACAGTATATAATATCTCTTGTAAAGTACTTTACAACATTTACTTCTACCTAGAAATATTCTTGTAGCATTAATATATACGATGAACATATCTGAAGAAAAAATGAAAAATATATGTTTAGATAAATATCTTGAATCGAATGAAATGCTATTTAAAAAATTCTTTGGAAAATGCAAAACATTATATTGTACTGATACTTATCAATTTAATGATTATTCAAAGGTAGTTTCAGATATGTTTGATCATGAAAAAAAGTTAAAAAGACATAAAGAAATATTTCCTAAAGATTGTGCTAAAGCATTTGATATAGGAATTGAATTTGTAAAACACAAGATTTAAGAGGTGAATATTAATGGATTTAGTTAAAGTAGATAAATCATTATGTATGAAATGTGGAGCGTGTACAAAAGTTTGTCCTACTACATCTTTATATATGAAAGAAGATGGTCCTGAAGCTAATAAAAATTCTTGCATTGCTTGTGGACAATGTGTTGCCATATGTCCTTGTGGTGCACTTGATAATGTTAAAACGCCATTATGCAATCAAGTAGCCGTAAAAGATTTTAAAGGGTTAGATTCAAAAACTGCTGAATATTTTCTTAGATCTCGCAGGTCAATAAGATGTTACAAAAATATATCTGTGCCTTATGAAGAATTATTAAAACTAGTTAATATTGCGCGTTTTGCTCCTACTGCTAGTAATTCACAAGGAGTATCCTATATTATCGTAAAAGATAAAAAAATATTAGAAAAATCTACTGAAATAATAGTTAAGTGGATGGAAGATAATATTGAACTTCATTGGAGCTTTTCAAGACATGTAAATAATTATAGAAAAAATGGCATAGATTCAATTTTACGTGATGCTCCTCATATTATATTAGCAACTGCTCCAAAGGATTTTAAAAATGGAAGAGAAAATAGCATTTCTGCATTATCTTATGTTGAATTATTTGCACCTACATTAGGACTAGGTTCTTGCTGGGCTGGATTATTTGAATTTTGTGCATTTTTAAATTATAGACCATTATTAGATTTGTTCAATATTTCTAAAGACAAAGTAATAACAGGTGCACTTATGGTTGGGCATCCTAAATATAAATATAAAAGATTAGTAGACCGTAATAAATTAGATGTTGCATTTATATAAGCAGAAAAAATGACATGATCAAATTGGAATTTGATCATGTCATTTTTTCTGAATACATTAAATATATTGAATAAGTTTGTTTTATAAGTTTAAAATCATACCGTGTTAATACCTTGAATCCTTTCAGTATAATAAAATAGCTTAATGCAAATTATATTATATGATAAAATGATTTTTTTATAATTTAACCGAAAAAAGGAGGAATTTATTATGAAAAGTTTAAATGGTACTAAAACAGCTGATAACCTTGCAAAAGCTTTTGCTGGAGAATCTCAAGCTAGAAATAGATATACATATTACGGTAGAACGGCAGATAAAGAAAGATATAAGAAAATTGCAGCAGTATTTTTTGAAGTAGCAGATAATGAAAGGGCACATGCAAAAGTTTTCTTTGACTTATTGATACAAGGATTGGGTAAGGCACATATAAATGTAAATGCACAATATCCTATTGGGTACGGAAATACAGAACAAAATCTTCAGTATGCAGCAGAAGGCGAAAAGGAAGAATGGGGAACACTATATCCACAATTTGCGGATCAAGCTAAGGAAGAAGGATTTCCAGAAGTTGA
Source organism: Clostridium sp. JN-1 (assembly GCF_003718715.1). Lineage (NCBI taxonomy): Bacteria > Bacillati > Bacillota > Clostridia > Eubacteriales > Clostridiaceae > Clostridium > Clostridium sp. JN-1. Next base: position 104,490 of record NZ_CP033465.1, read on the forward strand.
AACTGCATTTAGAGAAATTATAAAAATAGAAACGTCTCATGAAAAAATTTATTTGAATCTATTAAATAACTTAAAAAACGGTACTTTATATAAAAGAGATACAAAGCAAAGGTGGAGATGTAGAAATTGTGGATATATTTTTGAGGGAACTGAGGCACCTTTAGTATGCCCAGCATGTAAACATCCTCAAGGATATTTTGAAATTATGGATAATGTTGAATTATAAAATTATAGGATTTTTGATTCAAAACTTAACTCATACTCCGGGATATATTTGTAAACCTCAGCACGTTAAAAAGTTTTAACAGCTCTAAGCTTGTATTTTGAAAATCTAAGTAGATTATATAAACTCGCAAGCTTAGACAATATATAATCTACTAAGATTTTCTAAAATACTTCACTAAGAGCTGCAAAAAAAATCTTTTAAATGTGCTATCATTTTACAAATATATTCCTGCGTATGAGTTAATTTTTAAGCTAAAAGTAATGTATATAGTTATTTTAATTTTCAAAATAAGAGCTTTAAACTTGTTAAAAGTTTTTATAGTGTCAAAGGCTGTATATATTTCCCGGAGTGTAAGTTAAACTGCAATCTAGAAACCCTGCAATTACAGTACTAGAGATAGGTTTAGTTAACATAGAATTAAATTGAACTTTTGAAATTACAGACAAGCATTCATGAAAAACTTATCAATCTTAAGGAAACTTGATGTAATTTTAAATTAAAAAGGTATATTAAAGAAACCTAATTTGACTATATGGCAGTATGTAATAAAATGGAAATATGCTGCGCAGTCATTTCAGTTAACTTAGAACAATTATAAAGTAAGGTTGCAAAACCGAAGATTTGAATGGAGAGATACAATGGATAAATTTAATAAGGATTTAATCTTTAAAAGTAATGTAAAAATATTTGATGCACATGCACACTATGATGATGATGAATTTGATAGTGATAGGGATGAATTGATAGGTGAACTTAAAAAAAATAATGTTATAGGTGTATTAAATTGTGGTTGCTCCCTAAAAGGTTCAGAGGATTCAGTTAAGCTTGCCCAAAAATATGATTTCTTTTATGCGGCTGTTGGAATACATCCTGAATATGCAGACAAGTTTGATAAAAATCAAGAAGATATACTTAGAAGGTTAGCATCGTATGATAAGGTTAGGGCTGTAGGAGAAATAGGACTTGATTACTATTACGATGAAAATCCTGATAGAGATATCCAAAAAAAAGTTTTTATAAGACAGATGAAACTTGCAGAAAAGTTAGGGCTTCCCGTTATAATACATGATAGAGATGCACATGAGGATACATTAAATATAGTCAAGTCATTTCCAAACGTCAAAGGTGAGATACACTGTTTTTCTGGAAGTGTTGAATCTGCAAGAGAATATTTAAAACTTGGTTATTATCTTGGATTTACTGGGGTAGTTACATTCAAAAATGCAAAAAAGACAATTCAAGTGTTAAAAGAAGTACCAATTGACAGAATTTTAGTTGAAACAGATTGTCCATATATGACACCTGCTCCATACAGGGGCAAAAGGAACATGTCGGCATATATATATTACATAATGGATAAAATAGCAGAAGTTAAAGAAATTCCTATTGAAGAAGTAAGTTTAAACACTATTTTGAATATTAGGAACTTGCTTAATTTAAGATAATGGTGTATAATGGAAATGCATTATTATAAATTTCCATTTGTGTAATAAATTTAAAAATGTACTTATATAATTATAGTATATAAATTCCACTATATAGATATTAGCTCTTTCAAGAAAGCTATTATAATATTTATAATTTATACATTTTATGCACAGTGCTGCATTATATATTCTAAAAAGCTAGAGTGTTATTTTATTGACGTTACTATGTTATGCCTGAAATGTTAAATGTCGCTCTCGCCTGGAGGAGGTATTTTCTTATGGTGGAAAAGTTAAAGAATTATTTTAATAAGTATCTTTCCAATGGCTCAAAGATTATAATGGGTATGTTTTTGGTAACTTTGGTAGTTTTAGTGTCAGTAATATATAATACTAAAAAAGTAATAACAGTCTGTATAGGCGATAAGCAGATGCAAATTACTACATTTAGCGATAATTATAAAAAAGCGCTGGAAAATAATCATGTAGTTATAGGGCCAAAGGATAGGACGACACCGAGTTTAGACAGTGAAGTAGTAGATAAAGGTAAAATTACAATAAAGAGGGCAGTAGACGTTGAGGTAAAAGTTGATGGAAAAAAATTAGCTATAAAATCTGCAGAAGATAATGTTAAAGACATGTTAAAAGCAGAAAAAATAAAAGTAAACAAGTCTGATGAAGTCAGTCCAGCTGAGAATCAACCATTAAGACAAGATTTAAAAGTAGTAGTAACTAGATTAGAAACAAAAGATGTAAAAGAAGTAAAATCGATAGATTATGAGACAGTTGTAAAGAAAGATGACACCAGGGAACAAGGTAATGATCAGATTTTACAAGAGGGGCAATCAGGGGAAAAAGAAGTTACAACAGAAGTTCTATATAAAGATGGTAAAGAAGTCTCAAGAAAAGTTGTAAGTGAGACAGTTAAAAAGCAGCCTGTTCAAAAAATTGTAGCCATGGGAACGTTAGGAGTTTATACTCCTTCGCGTGGAAGTAGAATTTTATATAGTAACGCTATATCAATGAGAGCTACAGGATATACCGATGATTATGAGAGCACTGGTAAATCACCAGGAGATCGTGGTTTCGGAATTACAGCATCTGGTACTGTGGCAAAGAGAAGTACAGGTGGTTGTAGTTCAGTGGCTGTTGACCCTAGAGTTATTCCTCTTGGCACTAAACTCTATATCGAAGGATATGGATATGCAATTGCAGAAGATACAGGCGGTGCAATAAAAGGAAATAGAGTGGATTTATTTTTTGATTCCGCTTCAGAAGCCAATAATTGGGGAGTAAGACAGGTAAATGTATATATAATTAAGTAGGGGTATTAAGCTCCTACTTTTTTATATTATAATATAATTATAAGGAGGAGTGCTTTTTATGATAAAAGAAGTTATAGTTGTTGAAGGTAGAGATGATGTAACAGCAGTAAAAAAGGCTGTAGATGCTGAAATAATAGCTGTTGGTGGTTTTGGAATAAACAAAAAAGTTATACAAAAAATAAGTGAAGCTCAAAGGAGGCAGGGAGTTATAGTATTAACCGATCCTGATTTTGCAGGGGAAAAAATAAGAAAAATAATTTCTAAAAGGGTTAAAGGGATAAAACATGCATATATATCACAAAAGGATGGAATCAAGAATGGTGATATAGGAGTTGAAAATGCAAATCCGGATATAATAATAAGGGCACTTCAAAATGCTAAATGTGAAATAAAAGAAAAAAGAGTAGAGTTTAACATGGATGACATGATATATTTTGGACTTACGGGAACATCTGCTTCTAAGGATAAGAGAGATGCATTAGGAAAAGAACTTGGCATAGGATATTGTAATGCTGCCCAATTTTTAAGAAGGCTCAATAATTATGGAATAGGCAAAGAAGAATTTATAAAAGCCTTAAATAACATAAGTGAGGATAATAAATAATGATTAGTGATATGTATACTAAAGATATAGTTAAAAAATATGGTTTTAAGTTTTCAAAAAGGTTGGGACAGAATTTTTTAATTGATAATTCAGTTTTAGAAGATATTATAGATGGTGCTAATGTATCACCTGATGACGTGGTTTTAGAAATAGGTCCTGGAGTTGGAACACTTACAAGAGAACTTTTAAAGAAGGCTAAAAAGGTTTATGCTGTAGAACTTGATTCAACTTTGATACCAATTTTAAAAGAAGAATTAAGGGAATTTGATAATCTTGAACTTATAAATGAAGATGTACTTAAATTAGACCTTAGTGAATTAATTAAGGGTGAATCAAATGTCAAGGTAGTAGCTAACTTGCCTTACTATGTAACTACACCAATAGTATTGAAACTTTTAAATGAAAATTTAAATTTTGAATCATTAACTGTAATGATTCAAAAAGAAGTTGGTGAAAGAATGGCTGCAGAACCTAATTGTAAAGAATATGGTTCACTATCAGTACTTGTACAATATTATTGCAATATACAAATTATAAGAAAAGTTAGTTCTGAATGCTTTATACCAAGTCCTAAAGTTGATTCAATGGTTATAAAGTTAACAAAACTTCCTGCACCTAGTATTAAAGTAAGAGATAAGGACTTATTCTTTAAAATTGTAAGACTTTCATTTAATATGAGAAGAAAAACTTTATGGAATGCACTTAAACCACTTAATATTGATAAGGTGGAATTACAAAAGGCTTTTCAAAACTGCAATATCGATCCAAAGAGACGAGGAGAAACTTTATCATTAGACGAGTTTGGCAGACTTTCTGACTTTATATACGATTTACTATAATCTTTTTTATAAGTTTATAACTATTTGTTCACTTTTTGGATGTTGTTTCATATATTATAATGAATAGAATATATGGGGGTAACAAAGTTGTCTCAAAAAAAGAACTATAGTAGATATTTTATAATATTACAAGAAGATGAGAAGGGATACTCTTTATCTGCTGACAAGATAGTTTCTGGTTACTTAAAATCAGAGCTTAAAAATGATAAGTGTAAAATATCTTATTACGTACAAAACTTGAAAAAACAATCGATTCCCTATCATATGGTATTAATATGTAATAAAAAGGATGTAAAAAAGATTATCAAGATAGGAAAAATGAACATAGATGACTATGGAAGGGCAGATGTATCTTATGAGTATCCTGCAAATAACATAGCAGGAACTGGTGTAGCTATGGACAAAGTTTCTGGTGCAGCTATAGTTAAGTTCCTGGATTCAAATGTAATATCTATCATGAGTGGATTTACTAGTAAACAAATACCTGACTGGAGAAATTTCGAAGTGGTTGAAAATAGTTTGAGAAGTACTACTGAAGAAGAGATAGCTGCAAAACAAGAACCAGAGGTTGTAGAGAATAATGAAGATGAAAATACAGGTACAAAATACAATTATGAATATGAGGAAGCAAAAGCTGAATTAAAGAAAGAAGCAAAAGAGGATACTGCAGAAGATGTACCTAGTAGTAAGAATGATGATGAGGCTGAATATCAGACAAAAGAAAAGAGCATATTTGATAAGTATGAAGAAGTTATAGAAAATAACAAGCAATTAGAAGATCAAAAAAGTATAGAAATTGCAAATGATAAAAAGTTAGAAGTTAATAATACACAGCCGGAAGTTGATGATAAGAAGGTAGAAATTAGTAACACACAGATAGAAGTTAATAATACACATAAGATACAGCAAAATGAGAGTCAGAACAGGAATTATACTGATAAATTAGATAATAGAGATCAAATTTTAAACGAAAATATCAGCGTAAAAGAAGAAGTCCAAGAAAATGATAATAGACTTAAGCAATCTACGCCAAAATTTTTTAGACAACTTGTAGATACATTTGAAGGTATAGATGGAATTTATGGTAATATAAAAAGATGTGATTGGTACAAAGTTAAAGTTGATTCAATTAAAGATATGTATGATTTATCAGACATCAATAAATATAAAATAATATACCATCCTATGGTAACTTATTACGATTATATAAAGAAATATGGATATTATATGATGGGATACAAACATGATAAAATGGGGCAAATAAAGTATTTAGTTTACGGAGTACCAGGAACTAAAAATAAATACGATCAGCCTCTTAATGGAAGATCTGGATTTGTTACCTGGGTACCTTTATCAAGAAATCAAGAATATCCAGATAGTATTGGATGCTGGCTTATGTTCTATGATTTTAGGACGTCTACTGTTATCATACCCGTTAAAAAAAGATAGTTGTACGAAAATGACATTAAAAATGTTAATATTTTTAATGCCATTTTCATATAATCTAATATAAGTATTCATATTAAATTAATGTCAGTACTTTTATGAAGTAAGGTGGTATGGGGATGAAATTTGTAATAATAAATAAAAGAAGATTAGGGGTTACTATAATTATAGTTGGTCTTATGTTTATATTATTAGGATTTGAAAAGCATTTTGAGGATAGATTAAAACATACAGTCTTAATACAGAATAATATAAATTCTCTTGTAAAATATGACGGCTTGAATAAAAAGTTAAGTTATAAACTGCCAGAAGAATGGTCAGCTAAGGAACAAAAGTTTTCAGGAAATGAGATAATATATCATAATGATTTTATCAGTAAGGATTATAAGATTCACGGTTTTGTAGAAGTTTGGAACTCAAGCAGGGATTTAAGAACCTTTTTGGAAGAAAGTAAAAAGGTATCAAGTGAACAAAACTTATATAAGGCATATAAAGTAGAACCTATAACTGTAAATAGCAGCGGTGGATATTTGGTTAAATACATAATACTTACCCCGGATGATATAGAATATAATGGATATGAATATTTTATAAGAGGTGATGGAAAGTTTTTTAGGTTCTCATTTTTTGTAAAGAAAGATGACTTTAAAGAAGATATGTCAGTTATATTTGAGAATATAGTTAAGACTTTAAATTATGAAAGTTGAACATATGGTGATCCTTTGTATTATAATTTGTACAAGGGATTTTTTTATTTATAAATATGCTATAATAAATATAAAATAATAAGGATATTAAGATTCAGGAGGTAGCTGTAGTTGCAGAAAAAAATTATGAAATTAAAGAGGATAAAACAAGTTTTTTTATGCTTATCATTAATACTATGTTTACTTTTATCAGGATGCAGCAGCGTTCATCAAATGCAAGTTAAACTTGGCATTAAAAATAATGATTTTGAATATATAAAAAATGATAAAATACAGAAAATAGTAATACAGAGTACTAGAGATGAAGGATTTAGATTTGTACTTCAAGACCAACAAGCTATAGAAGAATTGTATGATATCTTATCTGATGCAAAACCTGTAAAAAACAAGTCATCTCTTAAACCAGATTATGTTTTTGAAATATATCAAGGAAGTAAAGTTCATAAATTTAATTACATAGCTGAGTTAGACAAGAAAGATACAGGTAATTTATATGGCGATAATAAGGTGTATGCAGTATCTAAAAGAATAGATACTAGTGTAATTCAAAACTTTTGGACAATAAGAGAACCAAAAGACTTTCAAAATGTGTACTATAAGTCTATAATTATGGCTTTAGATGATTATATTAAGTCCCAAAAAAAGCAGGGAAAGTCTGTTGGAGTGAATTTGGATGATGATGTTGAAGTTGCTAAATATATATTGTCTAATGATCTTGAAGGTTTTAAAGATGATCTAAACAGCAAGTTTAAGAATACTAAAGTTGTAAGTGCTGCAGATAAAGATAAATATACTATTTTGGCAACTGTAAAAACTGAAGGTTATAAATTAACTTTATATAAAGGTACAGTTACATTCTATGACAGAGAAGATAAAAGTGAAAAAAAATATTATATATTTGACAAATATGAAAATGCACGTTGGGATATCAAAGTCACAGATAGTAAGCCGGATGGTTTTTAATTTATTGTAAAGAGGCTGCTGTCAATCAATTTGATGGTAAGCCTCTACTAATATATATGATTATCATTTTTCATTTCTATTGAGCATGGATCTATATTTATAGTAGTTCCTATCTTACAATTAGGGGGAAGATGACTTGAACCTATTTCTATTGTTCTGTTGTCCTGTAATACTACAAATGCTTCACTAACGTTCATGTCAATAACTTTTCCAATCATTTATATCACCTCGTTAATTAGTTTTGCATTTTTTGTACTAATTATTCAAGAATTTCATTCTTATAAAAATATAAATATCAAATCTTAATCCATAATAAAAATCAATAAAATAACGAGATATGTAAAAGTAAATTGATATAATATATAGTCAGTACTAATTTAAGAATTGCTTAAAAAATTTTTCCATAGTATAATAATCAAGGTATTAAACACAATATATTGTGGTTAGGAGGTATTTATTATGCTATATGTTGTGAAGAGAGATGGAAGAAAGGTTGAATTTGATCCTGGAAAAATAAGAAATGCTATAAAAGGTTCTTCAGAAGAAATTGGATATGATCTTAAGGAAAGTGATTTTATAGATTTGACTCAAAAGGTTATAAAAAAAATAGAAGGACTTAATATAGATGAAATTAAAGTTGAAGATATACAAAACATAGTTGAAAAAACTTTAATGGAAAATGATTATAAACAAGTAGGTGCAGCTTATTCAAATTATAGAAAAGAAAGAACTAAAATAAGAGAAATAAAATCAGACTTGATGAAAGTCATAGAAAAAATAGGAATAGAGACAGATAGAGATAATGCTAATGTTGGAAATAACTTTAGTTCAAAGTTACTTAGAATAGCAAGTGAATCCAATAAGTGGCATAATTTAGCATCTATGCCAAAGTATCTTGCTAAAGCACATGAAAATGGAGATGTCTATTATCATGATTTAGATAGCTATAATCTTACTGTAAATTGTTTACATATACCAACAAAGGAAATACTCGATAGAGGATTTAACACAGGATATGGAACCATAAGAAAACCAAGAAGGATAGAATCTGCCGCTGAATTATCATGTATACTTTTGCAATCAACTCAAAATGATATGTTTGGTGGACAGTCTCATTCGGATTTTGATAATGATATGAGTGAATTTGTTGAACCTACAAGAGAAGAAATAAGTAAAGAGTTATTAGAAGTTGGAGTTAAAGACAGCGATATAGATGAATTAGTTGAAAAGAAGCTTAGAAAAACTATACAACAGTCTATGCAGGGTATTGTATATAATTTAAATACGATGCATTCACGTGCTGGTTCTCAAGTCCCATTTTCATCTGTTAATATAGGTGTACCAAAATCTAAGGATGCAGCACTTATATGTGAAATATTCCTAACAGAATATGAAAAAGGACTTGGAAAGGGAGAGCAGCCTATTTTCCCTAATATAATTTTTAGGGTAAAAGCAGGTGTAAACAAGAATCCTGAAGATCCATACTATTATTTATTTAAATTAGCTTGCAGAGTTGCTGCAAAGAGGATGAATCCTACTTTTATGAATTTGGATGCAGATTTTAATAAGTATTATTATGATAAAGGAATACTACCAGCTACTATGGGATGCAGAACTTATGTAATGTCTAATATAAATGGAGAAGCTGGTGTTAAGGGAAGAGGAAATATTGCACCTACTACTATAAACTTACCTAGACTTGGAATTGTTGCTAAGGGTGATATAAATAAGTTCTTTAAACTTTTAGATGCCAAGCTTGATTTGGCAAAAGAGTCACTTATGCATAGGTATGGTGTATTAAAAAGATTAAGAGTTAAAGATCTTCCATTTGTTGTAGGTCAAGGACTTATGAAAGGATCTGAAAACTTGAAACCAGAAGATTCAATAGAACCAGTACTTAAGCAGGGAACATGGGCTATTGGATTTATAGGGCTTGCTGAGACACTAGTTGCTCTGACAGGACATCATCATGGAGAAACGAAAGAAGCAAGAGAACTTGGATTTAAGATAGTATCATATATAAGAGAATATACTGATAAGACAACTGAAGAAACGCATTTGAATTGGAGCTGTTATGCAACACCAGCAGAAGGTCTTAGTGGTAAGTTTATAGTTCAAGATAAAAAGATATTTGGAGAAATAAAAGGAGTAACCGATAAAGATTATTATACTAATTCTTATCATATACCTGTAAACTTCCCTATATCCATAAAGGATAAAATAGATATAGAAGCTCCTTATCACAAGTTATGTAACGGAGGACATATAAGCTATGTAGAATTAGATGATTATCCTTCACCAGAAGTTGTAATGGATATTTTAAAGTATGCTTATAGTACTAACATAAATTATATAGGTATTAATTTTCATATAAGATACTGCAGACAATGTGGAACATATCTACATGGTGAATGTGAATGTCCTAAATGCGGAAGTACTGATATACAGGGAATTTCTAGAGTAACTGGTTATTTATCTTTAGATGAAAGATTTGGAGTAGGAAAGACAGCTGAAAGGTCAGATAGATTGTCACACTCTAATCATAAAAAGATATATAACTAGAGTTAAAGGAGGCAGTAATAGTTTAATATGGAACAAATTAAAACTATACGATTAGCTGGAATAACTTATGAGAGTCTTGTAAATGGTCCTGGAATAAGAAGAGTATTTTTTTCTCAAGGATGCAGACATAATTGTAAAGGGTGTTTTAATCCGTCCACACATGCATTTGATGGTGGAGAGCTAAAAGATATGGATGAACTGCTTAAGGATGTAAAAGAAAATCCAATGCTGCATGGGGTTACTTTTTCTGGTGGGGATCCATTTGAACAGGCAGAAGAATTTTCTTATATGGGTGAAAAAATAAAAGAATTTGGACTAAACATATGGTGTTATACAGGATATGTATTTGAATACATTTTTGAAAATAGAAATAAAGTAAAAGGGTGGAATAGACTTTTAAATTGCATAGATGTATTAGTAGATGGCAAGTTTGATGAAAAAAAATATGATCCAAATCTTAAATTCAAGGGATCTTCTAATCAAAGAATCATAGATGTTAAGAAAACTCTTGAATTGGGAAGTGTTGTATTATTGAAAAAAGTTTAATACACATATATAATTGCATATGAATGTATTTTCATATGTAGGAGTGAGAAGATGAAGGATGATATAAAAATAGAAGTTTGTGATTGCAGTGAAATTCATAAGGATTGTATTGAATGTGTTAGAGATAATATGCTTGAAGAAAAAACTTTTTTAAAGTTATCAGATTTGTTTAAAGTGCTTGGAGACAATACTAGGATAAAGATAATATATGCATTATTCAAAACAGAATTATGTGTTTGTGATATTGCACAAGTTTTGCAGATGAGTCAATCATCAATATCTCATCAACTTAGAATTTTGAAATCTGCACATTTGGTAAAGTTCAGAAGGGAAGGTAAGGTTGTCTATTATTCATTAGATGATGAACACATATTTCAATTATTTAATGCAGGGCTTGAACACATTCAGCATAATTGATTGCAGTATGTAAAAACAATTAAATTAAAGCTTGACAAGAACAGGCGGCAAATTTTGAATTTAATTTGTCAGCCTGTTTTTTAAAATTTTCTATTAAATTTAATTACTTATAATTTAAAATTTTTACTGCGTTTAACTCTTTAAGCGGCTTATCAATAACAAGAGTATTACTGCCTAACCTATCGCCATTTTTCATATGAATTAGAAAATTTTCAAGCCCGCCCAATTCAAATGAAAGTAATGGAGTTTTGTAATGCATAGGTATTACTATATGGCTTTTAATTGCTTTAGCTAGTTCGGAAGCTTCACTGCCATTTATTGTATAATTTCCGCCTATAGGTACAATTAAAATGTCGATAGGTCCCATCTGCTGTATTTCATTGCTTGAAAGAACATAGCCAAGGTCTCCTAGGTGGCATACTTTGTATCCATCTATGTCAAAAGTAAAAATAATATTTTTACCGCGTTTTGCACCTTTCACTTTATCGTGATATGAGGGTATTCCCTTTATATTGATGTCACATATATTGAATGTGCCTGTTTTATCAATGATATTATCACACTTTAAATTGTCTACATAATCATGATCAAAATGATGATGGCTTATTGTAACTATGTCAATCTTTTCACTGCAGCACTTGTATCCAACGGTTTCATCAAATGGATCAGTAAGTATTTTTTTACCATTAGAATTTTCTATTAAAAATGAAGAATGTCCAAGCCATTTAATTATCATAAAATCACTCCTAACTTAATGAAAAGTTATAAATTTTAATTATATTATAACCTAATTTTCACAGTTTAAAAAAATTGACAAGAAAAAAACGTTATAATATAATAAAGAGAAATTGTAATTATCAAATATGTTGAACAGGAAAAGTATTTAAGATAAGTTACTTACAGAGAGTGGAAATGGTGAGAAACCACAGGATAATCTTAAAGAAAATCACCTGGGAGTTAGGAAACTGAATATACTTAGAGTAGTTAGTAAGTTTCTTCGCAGTCCTGCGTTTAAGGATAGAGTATATTTGTACTTGAAATGTTACCCATAGGTGGTATAACGAATAAAACTTCGTCCTATTTTGGATGAAGTTTTTTGATTTTAAGTATTATAAATAACAAAAAGGTTAAAATAGTAAAATATTACATATGTAAACAGAAAGGGGCTAGGTTATATGTATAAAAAAGTTGACAACACTAGAAGTTTTGCCGAGATGGAAAAAGACATAATGAAACTCTGGGACGATAAACAAATTATAAAAAAGAACTTTGATCTAAATAAAGATGGAGAGTATTTTACATTCTACGATGGACCGCCAACAGCAAACGGAAAACCACATATAGGTCATGTACTAACAAGAGTTATGAAAGATTTAATACCTAGGTATAAAGTTATGAAAGGGTATAGGGTCTTGAGAAAAGCAGGATGGGATACTCATGGACTTCCAGTAGAACTTGAAGTTGAAAAATCTCTTGGTATATCTGGAAAACCACAAATTGAAGAGTATGGTGTAGAAAAGTTTACTAAAAAGTGTAAGGATAGTGTTTTCACTTATGTAAGTGAGTGGAAAGAGATGTCTGAAAGAACAGGTTTCTGGGTTGATATGGAGAAACCATATGTAACATATCATAATGATTATATAGAATCAGTATGGTGGGCTTTAAAACAAATTTGGAATAAAGGACTCTTATACAAGGGATATAAGATAGTACCTTATTGTCCAAGGTGTGGAACAGCACTGTCTTCACATGAAGTATCCCAAGGATATAAGGATGTAAAGGAAACTTCAGTATATGTAAAATTTAAGTTAAAAGGTCAAGATAAATATATGCTTGCATGGACAACTACACCATGGACATTACCAAGTAATGTGGCTTTAGCAGTTAACAAGGCATATGATTATGTTGAAGTAATTAATAATGGAGAACACTTAATATTAGCTGAAGCTCTTCTTAATAAACTTGAAGGTGAATATGAAGTAGTTAGAAAGTTCAAAGGAGAAGAACTAGTTGGATTAGAGTATGAGCGGATGTTTAATTTTGTTAAACCAGAACAAGGTAAAAAGGCATTTTGTGTTGTTCATGCAGACTATGTAACTTTAACAGATGGTACAGGTATAGTTCATACTGCTCCTGCTTTTGGTGAAGATGATAGTAATACGGCAAAAAAATATAATCTTGCATTTATAAATTTAGTAGATACTCAAGGACGTTTTGTTGATGAAGTTACAAACTGGAAAGGTATGTTTGTAAAAGATGCAGACCCTAAAATAGTTGAATACTTAGAAGAAAAGAATATATTATATAAATCAGAAAAGTTTAAACACTCTTATCCATTTTGTTGGAGATGCGACACTCCATTACTTTACTATCCAAGGGATACATGGTTTATAAGAATGTCTGCATTAAGGGATAAGTTAGTTAAAAATACTAATGATACTAAGTGGTATCCTGATAATGTAAGGACAGGAAGGTTTGGAAACTTTGTTGAAAATGTTATAGATTGGGGACTAAGTAGAGAAAGATATTGGGGTACACCTCTACCAATATGGCAGTGTGAATGCGGACATAGAGAATGTATAGGAAGTATAGAAGAACTTAAGAAAAAGGGAATAAATGTTTCTGAAAATATAGAACTTCACAAACCATATATAGATGAAGTTAAATTAAGATGTCCTCATTGTGGAAAAGAAATGACAAGAACAAGTGAAGTTATAGACTGCTGGTTTGATTCAGGCTCAATGCCTTTTGCACAACATCATTATCCATTTGAAAATAAGGAAGTATTTGAAAAGAATTTCCCTGCCCAATTTATATCAGAGGCAGTTGACCAAACAAGAGGATGGTTTTATACATTAATGGCTATATCAACAATATTATTTGATAGAAGTCCATTTGAAAATTGTGTTGTATTAGGTCATGTACTTGATAAACATGGACTTAAGATGTCAAAACATAAGGGTAATGTATTAGATCCTATGACAGTCTTAGAAAATGAAGGAGCAGATGCTTCAAGGTGGTACTTCTATACAGCAAGTGCACCATGGCTTCCATCTAGATTTTATGAAGAGGCAGTACAGGAAAGCCAAAGAAAATTCTTAGGAACACTTTGGAATGTATATTCTTTTTATGTACTTTATGCAGAGATTGATGAATTTAATCCACTTGAGTATAAAGATTTTGTAAGCAAAAATGTAATGGATAAATGGATTATATCAAAATTAAATTCATTGATAAAAGAAACAGAAGATCACTTGGATAATTATGAAATTACACAAGCAGCTCTTAATATAGGTAATTTTGTAGATGAACTTTCAAACTGGTATGTTAGAATAAATAGATCCAGGTATTGGAGTGAAACTCTAACAGATGATAAGATAGGAGCTTATGTAACTTTGTATAGAGTACTTGTTACATTAACTAAAGTTGCAGCTCCATTTGTACCATTTATGACTGAAGAGTTATATCAAAATCTTGTAGCAGCTCTTGATAAGGATGCACTTGAAAGTGTTCATCTTTGCAAATGGCCATTATATGATGAAAAAGTTATAGATGAACAATTGGAATCTGATATGGAAGAAGCATATAGAATAGTTAAGCTTGGAAGAAGTGCAAGAAATTCAGCTAACATTAAAAATAGACAGCCGCTTTCTGAAATGCTTGTAAGCGTTAAACATCTTCCAGAATACTATGGTGATATAATAAAAGATGAGTTGAATATAAAGAATATAAAATTTAATGCTGATTTATCTAAATACGTCAACTTTGATATAAAGCCAAATTTACCTGTACTAGGTAAAAAGTATGGTAAATTAATACCTGTTATAAGAAATAAGATATCATCAATGAATCAAATGGAACTTGCACAGAAGATAAGAAATGGTGAGACTGTATTAATTTATGCAGGTGATGTTGAAATAGAGCTAAATGAGGAAAACTTACTTGTAACAATGCAGGGACTTGAAGGATTTGCATTTGCAGGTGAAAATAATGTTGGAGTAGTACTGGAGACCAACATAACACAGCAATTAAAAGAAGAAGGTAATTTGAGAGAAATATTAAGTAAAATCCAAAACATGAGAAAAGAAAGTGGTTTTGAAGTAGCTGATAAGATAAAACTTTATGTGAGCGGAGATGAGGAATTAGAATCTGTAATCAAGAAATTTGAAGACAGAGTAAAGAAGGAAACTCTAGCAGTTGAAGTTTTATATAATCAAGATAAAAAGTATGGCAAATGCAAAATAAATGGTAAAGATTTTGACATTTTGGTAGAAGTAGTTAAATAACAGTTGATTTAGTTTTAAAGATGTGCGTAAAATACAGGTGAGTTTATGCACATCTTTAAATTTGTTTTAATAATTTGAAAATAAACTTGTAATAAGTAATTTTTATAAGTATAATGTTTAAAAGAAAATAAGTAGGAGTTGATAAAATGCCAGCATCAATAAAAGATGTAGCTAAAGAAGCAGGAGTTTCTATTGCTACAGTATCAAGAGTTTTAAATGATGTAGACGTTGTGAATGAAGAAACTAAAAAAAAGGTTTTAAAAGCTATAGATAAATTAGGATATAGACCCAACATAGTTGCAAGAAGTTTGAAAACACAAAGAACTAAAACAGTTGGAATAATAATACCAGATATATCAAGTCCCTTCTATCCTGAAATAGTAAGGGGTGCTGAAGACGTATCAAATATATATGATTACAATATGATACTTTGTAATACCGACCTGGATTCTGAAAAAGAAATGGAATACTTAAGAGTACTTAGGGAAAAAATGGTTGATGGGGTTTTATATATGAGTAGTTCACTTAAAAGCAATATACTCGAATTAATAAATAAACTCCAGATTCCTATGGTTATGGTCGAAACCACAAGTGACAAAGGTAACATACCAAGTATAACTATAAATAATGAAAGAGCGGCATTAGATGCTGTTAACTATCTTGTTAAAAATGGAAGCAAGAAGATAGCATACATAGGCACTCATAAAGATGAGATAAATGCAAGTGCAATTAGATATAAGGGATACGCAGCAGGACTGAAACAAAATAATTTAACTTTTAATGAAAATATGGTTTACTTTGGTGGATTAAAAGCTAGAGATGGATATGAAGGTATGAAAAAGATACTAAGTTATACAAAAGTAGATGGTGTTTTTTGCGGCAGTGATGAGATTGCCATGGGAGCAATAAATTTACTTAGAGAAAAAAGTATCAAGGTACCAGAGGATGTAAATGTTATAGGCTTTGATAATATTTATTCTGCAGCTACATTTTATCCTAAACTTACTACTGTGGCTCAACCAATGTATGATATGGGCTCAGTTGGAATGAGAATGCTTATAAAAGTCATAAATAAGCAGGAATTAGAAGAGAGAAACTACGTTTTAAAACACGAGATAATAGAAAGAGACTCTTGCAAGAAATAGATATTAATGTTGAAAAGTATATTTTGATTAAAGTACTAGTAGTTAATTTAAATAAAATCGACATACGGGAAGGTAAGATATGGTAGAAGGTTTAATAAATTTAGTGATTTTTATTCTGGACAAACTAGGATATGTAGGTATATTTTTTGGCATGGCATTAGAAAGTGCATGTATTCCAATTCCAAGTGAAGCTATATTACCATTTGGAGGGTATCTAAGTTATACTGGAAGATTGAATTTAGCTCTTACTATAATCATAGGTACACTTGGAGGTACGTTTGGGTCAATAGCAGCATACTATCTGGGCAAACTTGGAGGCAGACCTTTAGTTGAAAAGTATGCAGATAAGTTAAGATTATCTAAATCTAAAATAGAGAAAAGTGATTATTATTTCAATAGATACGGGGAAAAGATAGTCTTTTATTCAAGACTTTTGCCTATAATAAGGACCTTTATATCACTGCCTGCAGGTATAAGCAAAATGGAATTTAAGAAGTTTACTATTTATACTTTTTTAGGATCTTTACTATGGAGTATTGTACTTGGATGTGCAGGGTATAAGATGGGGCAAAATTGGGTAAAAATACATTCATTATTCCATATAGCAGATATACTTGTAGTGCTGTTTATAATAGTATTTGTTATATATAAATTGATTTTAAAACATAAAGAATAAAATATATAAAAAGTTTACTGTCATTTGATGGTAAACTTTTTTATTCCTTAAAATGTTTACGTCTATTAAAATAAAAATCTAAAAAGGGTGTCATTTAACTGTGAAATATGTTTAACGATTTTTTTGAAGAATGCACACAGTGATGGTATAATTTAACATAAAAGTAAATATATTTATAAGTTATTGGTGCGGGGTGGAAAAAATGGATTGTAAGAATAAAGTTAAAGACATATTTTCTTATCTTTTAAGTATAAAGAATTTAAACGAAAAAATTATAAGAAATGCATACGAATATGAAAAGATGTATTGTGAGTATGATATATCAAGTATGGATGGCTGCACTGTAAATAAAGATCTTGAGTCAGATTGGTGGCTTGAAGTAAATAAAAAATGTAAGCAGCTATATGACCAGTTATTTAAGATATATCTTGAAATGGAGAAAAAGGGACAAGATATAGAAATTATATGGGGGCATGGTCTTATAGTATGGAAAGTGAATAACGAAAAAATAATGCATCCAGTCCTTACTACAAGGCAGAAAGTAGAATTCAATGCGAAAGACAAAAAATTTAGGCTAACTCCAAGTTCAAAGACATCTTTAGAGACAGGAATATTTGAAGGATTAGATTTTCTGAATTTGCACAGTATAATGCAAATGGAAAACGAGGTCAATAGTAGGGACTTAGATCCTAGAAATATAGCCAATATTAAGGATGTACTTGAGGAACTTATACTTTATTTGAATTCTAAAGGCAGACTTGACGAGGAAAAATCCTCAATAGAAAAGATAAAGGCATTAAGTTATCCTGTAATATATAATATACCTGTAATTATAATAAGAAAGAATAGTATGAGATTATGGCAAAAAGAATTAGTGAATATAATAAACGAAATAGACAATGGCTATCCTATACCAGAAACTGTTAAGGCACTTGTATACGATAAAAAGTTAGAACAAAGTGAAAAGGATTTTAATGAGTGGAAAGATGTATCTCAAGATTTATTATTTCCATTACCTTCAAATCATGAACAAAATCAAATAGTAAGAAAGTTATGTGAAAATTATGGAGTTGTTGTACAAGGTCCTCCAGGAACAGGTAAGAGTCATACCATAGTTAATTTGATATGTCATTTGCTTGCTCATGGTAAGAGAGTGCTTGTAACGAGTCAGACAGATAGAGCTTTAAAAGTGCTTGTAAATAAGATACCTGATGAGATAAAACCACTGTGCATAAATGTTTTAGGAAATGATTCAAATTCTATGAAAGAACTTAATGATTCAGTTAGAAATATAACAGATAATTTATCTGTAGAACCAAACAAATTATATGAGGACATTAAAGATTTAAAAGAGGACTTAAATAAATGTACTAATAAACAGAGTATGCTGTACAAAAAGCTTGAAGAATTAGAGAAGGCTGAAAATAAAAGTGTGCAAATTGAAAATCAAAATTATACGATAACCGATATAGCAAAATGGGTTAGAAGCAGTAAGGATAAGTATGGTGTTATAGAGGATGATGTAAAATATAATAAACCAATACCACTTTTAGAAAGAGAATTTAATGAATTTTCAAGTTTAATGAATAATGTAAGCAAAAAAGACAAGCAAGATTATGATGACATTAAGGTTATGCTAGACAAGCTTCCTGATATAGACATGATATGTGATAAAATGATAAAACTTAAGGAGTTAAATAGTAACTTAAAGGAATATAGAAAGGAGTTAAATGGCTGGAGAATTCCAGATAAATATAAAATTGATTATGATTCGACTTTAGATGTTTTATATCAATGTAAAAATAAGATACACAAAATAGAAAGTGGAGATATGAAGCATATCATGGAACTTCATTACACAAGTAAGATATCACATGATAAGTTTTTAGATCTTGTATTTAAATTTAATAATTATATGTCTGCGCTGAGTAAACTAAGGTGTAAATTGGTTAATAATAGAGTTGATGTACCAAATGATGTTGATATAAAAAAGTTAGGTGATGATTGCAGCAAAGTATATGATTACTTAAATTCTAGGGGAAAGCCGGGAAGAATATTTAAATTAATGCATCCTGATCTCAATTATATATTTGAAAAGTGCAGAGTTAATTTCAAGACTGTTCAAGGTGTTGAACAACTTTCAATATTAAGGACGTTTATAAAAGAGCAGCGTATAATTAAAGATATTGAAATATTATGGAATGATGTTGCCAAGGACTATAATTTAGAGCTTATAGATTATAGTAAAGATAAGATGTGCATCTTGAAGATTGAACAAAAAATCAAAGAGCTAAATGAAATAATTGACTGGGACATGAAATATAAAAATAGAATAATAACCATGCTTGGCAGAATATCTATACCGCAAAGTATAAACTGGCACAAAGAAGAGGCATATGATTACCTAATAAGATGTGTAAAATGTATAAGAGAAATAGAAGACTATAATAAATTGAGATCATATATAGAAGTTCTTAAGAAGGTTATAATAGCTACAAAAAACTTGGACAACTTGTATGAAGCGCTTGATAATTTTTGTGTAGATGATGTAAAAAAAGCATTTAAGAGAATAGAATATTTAAGAAGTATAAAAGGAAAGGTGGAGAATCTAGAAGGGTCTTTCAAAAAGCTAAAAATAGCGTGCCCAATTACCTTAAATAAATTACTGAAAAGCTGGCATGTTAGAGCAAGAAACTTTAATGAATGGAGTGAAGAGTGGAGATGGGCAAAATGTAATTTTGTAATTAAAAATATTTATAAAATAAATCCGGAATTTATTGAAGCTGAGATAGAGGAACAAAAACAAAAAGAAAAAATACTTGTAAATGAGCTGGTAGCTAAAAAAACATGGTATAATCAAATACTTAAAACTACGGAAAGTGAAAAAAGAAGTTTGTTTGCATGGATGCAGGCAGTTAAGAGGATAGGCAAAGGTACTGGTAAAATGGTTTCACAGTATAGAAATATAGCACAAAGTGAAATGGAAAAATGTAAGGATATTATTCCGGTTTGGATAATGCCTTTAAATAGAGTTATAGAAAATATAAAGCTTTCAAGAAGATTGTTTGATGTAATCATATTTGATGAAAGCAGTCAAAGTGATATGTTTTCAATATGCGGGCTTATGCGTGCAAAAAAGGCAATAATAGTTGGAGATGATAAGCAAATAAGTCCTGAAACTGTTGGAATAGATCAAGGTATTATACAAGGTTTAATAAGTAAGTATTTAAAAGATGTACCTCAAAGCGAATGGTTTGACTTACAGACAAGCCTTTATGATACAGCTCTTAGGGTATTCCCTAATAGGTTAATTTTAAGAGAACACTTTAGATCTATTCCAGAGATAATTGGATTTAGTAATCAATTGTGTTATTCTGGTGAGATAAAGCCGCTTAGATATCCAAGTCAATATGAGGCTTTTGATCCATCTATAGTTACAGTTAAAGTTAAAGGTGGATATAGGGAAGAAAATAGGCCTGTAAATATTTTAGAGGCAGAAGCTATTGCAAGTAAAATAGCGGAATGCTGCAAGAATTCAAAGTATAACGGAATGACTATGGGAGTTATATCTCTTTTGGGAGATGTCCAAAGTGATGTGATACAGAATGCAGTAAAGCAAAAAATAGGAGAAGAGGAGATGATAAATAGAAAGCTGATATGTGGAGATGCATATTCCTTCCAAGGGGATGAAAGAGATGTTATGTTTTTATCCATGGTAATATCAAACAATGTAAAATTTGCACCTTTAACTAAGGAATCAGATATGAGAAGATTCAATGTAGCAGCTAGTAGAGCTAGAAATCAAATGTGGCTGTTTTATTCTATAGATTTAGACGATATAAATAAATCATGCGTTCGATATAGTTTTTTAAATTACTGTTTAAATTATAAAAAAATGAATAAAGCAGCTAGAAAAGTAGAATATGTTTTTCAATCAAGATTTCAAAAGGATGTATACAATGTGCTGGCGAATAAAGGGTATTTTGTAGTACCACAAGTTCGAATAGGTGAATACAAAATAGATCTTGTTGTTGAAGGAGAAAAAAATAGAGTTGCAATCATTTGTGATGGGGATGCAGCAGATAGAAAGTTGGATTGGAAATCAAGTATAGAGAGACAATTAAATTTAGAGAGATTGGGATGGAAATTTTGCAGAATAAGAGGAAGTGAATTTTACTATAATCCACAAAAAGTAATAGATAAGATATGTAAAAGGTTGAAGTTTGCTGATATACAGAATGTTTTGAATAATGAAGCCTTTTCAAAAAATTTGAAAGTAGTGTAAAATATATTATAATAACACTTATTCTTAAGTTATAATAAGGGTAAGTGTTATTATAATATATTTTAATAGTATTTACTTAAACTTTATTCTCTTATATTATGAGAAAGATAGGTGTTTTTAATGGAAATTTCTGAGTTGATATATAAAGTAAAAGATATAATGCTTAAGGATTTTTTAAAGGCAAAACCAGATGATAATATAAAAGACATTACCAATAAGATGATAAGAAGTTCTAGAAAAGAAGTATTAATTGAAGGTAAAGATAATAAATTAAAAGGTATATTTACTTTAAAAGATGCATTTAGAATGAAGAGAAAAGGTATTCCTTTAAATATGAGAGTTATAGATGCTGCTAGTAAAAATGTCATAACTATAAGTCCTAATGATTCTGCAAAGAAGGCTAGAGATGTGATGCTGAAGCATGGAATAGGCAGACTTCCAGTTATAGAAAATGGGTGCATAAAGGGTATAATTACTAATGACAATTTAAGGGATAGATTTTATTTGAAAATGGATGAATTATTTAATCTTCAAGATAATGTTTTCAATAATTTACATGAAGCAGTATGCGTATGTGATCAAAATGGTATAGTAAACTATTGGAATAAGAGTTCTGAAAGATTATATGGAATAGGCATGGATAAAATTGTACATAGTAATATAAGAGACTTTTTCCCAAATGCATTGATTTTAAAAGTCTTAAAGACAGGAAAGCAAATTGACAATGCATGTCATGAGCCTGTAAATGGTAAAAGAGTTATATTAAGTGCTGTACCAATATATAATTCGCAGGGAAAGCTCATAGCTGCTGTTTCTACAGATAGAGATATAACTGATGTGGTTAACTTAACTAATAAGCTAGAAAATGAAAAGAAAAAGGTTGAGTTTTTAGAACGCGCTTATAAAAGTGAAATTTCTCTCAAATATAATTTTTCATCTATAGTAGGTAAAAATAAGAAAATAATTGATGCAATTACTATAGCTCAAAAGGTAGCACCAACATCAACTAGTATTCTTATAACAGGTAAAAGTGGTACAGGAAAAGAAGTTTTTGCAAAAGCAATACATGAGGCAAGCGGCAGGACAGGAAATTTTGTAGCTATAAACTGCAGTGCTATACCGGAAAACTTATTTGAAAGTGAATTATTTGGATATGTAGAAGGTGCTTTTACTGGAGCAATAAAAGAAGGAAAGATAGGCAAATTTGAATTTGCAGATAATGGTACACTATTTTTAGATGAAATTGGAGATATGCCGCTTGAAATGCAGGTTAAAATATTAAGGGTATTACAAGATGGTATAATATATAGGCTTGGCAGCGAAAAGGCTATAAAAACAAATACTAGAATTATTGCTGCTACAAATAAGGATTTAAAAAAGTTAATAAGTGAAGGTAAATTTAGAGAAGATCTATTTTATAGACTAGCAGTTGTTCAGATACAACTTCCACCTCTTAAGGATAGAAAAGAAGATATAAAGGATTTGACAAAGTTATTTTTAGATGAAGTATCTAAAGCAGAAGGGATAAAGATAGCCAAAGTAGATAAGAAAGTGTATAAAATACTTACTAATTATAAGTGGGAAGGCAATATAAGAGAGTTAAAGAATGTAGTTCAGAGAATGGTTGTCTTATCCAATGACGGACAAATAAATATTGATTCCATACCAGAGTATATTTTGAATGATGTTTATGATCAGGAAGAGATATGTGATGATGAGTTTAATCTAGAGAAGATGGTTGAAAGATTAGAGAAAAAAACTATACTGCAGGTTATGCGCATGGTTAATGGTAATAAGAGACAGGCTGCAAAATTATTGAATATAAAAAGAAGCACATTATATTACAAGTTAGATAAATATAATATAGATACCAAGATAGTATAAAATTTAATTATGTGTGTAATTCATATCATAATATTGACGTGAATTATTTTTTTATGTCAGTTTTTTGACCATATATTTACTAAAAAGGTGCTTGTATTCTTGAAATAAGCGGGCTGTGTCAAAAAATACTACACATATGTCAGGAAATATTACATAAAGTAATCATGGTGATGAATTAATTGGATTAAAATATGTAGATTTGAATTTTAGTAAAATTGTGGAGATACTGCAATGTAAATGTTTGGTGGCAGTTCTGGTTAATTATGACAAAGGGTTGGTATAGGTATTGCTAATGTAATTGAGTGTAATAAGAAAAACTTATAGAACAAAATTTTACTATTTGCTTATCTAATAATAAAAACTAGAAAGGAGGTGGCTGCATTTTTAAATTAATGCAGCAAGGTATTATGGGAAAAGTATTTGTTTTTCCTCTAAAGATGCATGTAGGAGCTCCTGATGTACCAGTTGTTAAAAAAGGTCAGGAAGTCAAACGAGGCGAATGCATTGCAGAACCTAAAGGACTTGGAGCAAAAATTCATACTAGTGTTTCAGGAAAAGTTTTAAATGTAACTGATACTGAAATATTTATTGAAGCATCTGGCAGTCAATCAGAGGATTATGTAAAGATAAAGGAATGCAATAATATAGTTGATGCAGTGTATGAAGCAGGTATCGTAGGTGCTGGTGGGGCTGGATTCCCAACTCACATTAAATTAAAAGCAGATATTAAAGATGGATACATTATTGCAAATTGTGTGGAATGCGAACCTATATTAAACCATAACATAACTATGCTGGAGAATAATCCTGAGATAGTTATAAAGGGTATAAAATATGCAATGAAAGCAACAGGTGCGCCAAAAGCTTATATAGGAATAAAAGGTATACATGAAAAAGCCATATCTTCTATAAAAAGAGTACTAAAAGGTGAAAAAAATATTTTAGTAAAAGAATTAAAAGATATATATCCAATGGGAGAAGAAAGAGCTCTTATTCATGCAATATTTAATAAGTGGCTTGAGCCTACTCAGCTTCCACTTGAAGCAAAATGTGTTGTTTTAAATGCAGAAACTCTTGCTAATATTACAAGAGCTGTTGAAGATAGAAAACCTGTTATTGATAAAGATATAACAGCTGCAGGAAAACTTAAAAGTGGAAAAGATTCCAATGTATTTTTCAACGTTCCTATAGGAACAGATATAAAGAGCCTTATTGAAAAATGCGGTGGAATAGATGGAGAATATGGTGAACTCTTAATTGGAGGACCTTATACAGGAAAAGCTCAAAATTTAGAAGCTGCAGCAGTTACAAAGACATCAGGTGGGGCAATTGTAACAATACCATTCCCAGAGTATGATGGACCAATTGGACTTCTCGTTTGTGCTTGCGGCGCAAATGAAGAGAGACTTAGGGATGTAGCAGGCAAAATGCATTCAAAAGTAGTTGCAGTTGAAAAGTGTAAAAATGTAGAAGTAATAAAAGGTGCTAATAAATGTAAGACCCCAGGTGATTGTCCGGGACAAATAGCAGCAGTTATGAAGCTTAAAAAGGCTGGTGCAAAGAGGTTATTAATTTCAAATTGCAGTGATTGTTCTAATACAGTAATGTGCTGTGCTCCAAAGTTAGGACTGCCAGTATATCATCATACAGATCATGTATTTAGAACAGTTGATCATACATTAACTAGAAGATTACCAATGGATGAATAAAAGGAGGTTATGAAAAATGTCAATGAGTGCTGAGCATGCAGAACAGTTAAAAAATGAAGTGGCTGTTGTGTGCTGTAGAACAGAAGAGGGAACAATAATTTCAGCAGAAAACTTAGAAGACCCAGATATATTCCCTGACATGGTTGACTCTGGACTGCTGACAATACCCGAAAATTGTTTAAAAGTAGGTGAAGTTATAGGTGCAAAATTACTTAAAACTATAGATTCACTTACACCTTTAACTCCAGATATTATGGAAGGAACTAAATCTATTGAAGAAGCTAAAGCTCCAAAAAAAGAAGTTAAGCTTACTGAAGGAAATCAAAAAGCTGTTTTAAAGTACAATAAAAAAGCAGGAGAAACTATTGGTGCAGAAGACTTAGAAAATCCAATGAATTTTGAAAAACTTGAAGATTCTCTTTTAATAAAACTTGAAGACAAAGTTTTATCAAGGGAAGAAGCAGTTGGAAAAACACTTGCTGTGGATGCACCAGCATTAACTCCAGTAACAGCCAGTATATTAGAAGGTTATGTGGAAGAAGCTCAAATTCCACAAGAAGTTCAATCAGGAGCAGCTATAACTGGCGGCGTTTTAAAAATAAAGATAGCAGAAGGTAAAGGAATTGACATAGAAGTTCCCTTAGGATCAGCAGGAACTACTGCTGTACCATCTAAGGTTCAAGCACCTTTAGCTGTAAGAAACCAAAAACCAGCTGCAGCTGAAGAAGTTAAACTTGAAGAAAAAGTTTTAAGAACTCTTACAAGAAAGCATTATAAAATAAACGAAGTTAAATTTGGACCAGAGACAAAAATAGATGGAACAACTCTTTATATAAGAGAAAATGTTTGTGATGATGCTGTTAAAGCAAATAAGTTAGTAAAAGGTATAAAAATCGATATAATAACTCCAGATAAATACAACACTTACAGCGAAACAATAATGGATGTTCAGCCAATAGCAACTAAAGAAGGAGATTCTAAGCTTGGAACTGGAGCAACTAGGGTATTAGATGGAGTTATAATGATGGTTACTGGTACTGATGAAGATGGAGTTCAAATAGGAGAATTTGGTTCATCAGAAGGTATACTTGAAGAAAATATCCAGTTTGGAAGGCCGGGATGCCCTGACAAGGGAGAAATATTCATAAAGACGCAAGTTACAGTTCAGGCAAAGACAAATATGGAAAGAAGAGGACCTATTGCAGCTCATACGGCAACTGATGTTATAACCCAAGAAATAAGAGAAGCATTAAAGAAAGTTGAAGATGACTCTTTAGTTGTAAATACGGAAGTACTTGAACAAAGAAGAAGACCTGGAAAGAAAAAAGTTATAGTAGTTAAAGAAATAATGGGTCAGGGAGCTATGCACGATAACTTAATACTTCCTGTTGAGCCAGTTGGAGTACTTGGAGCAAAACCAAATGTTGACTTAGGAAATGTTCCTATAATGTTATCACCACTTGAAGTTGCTGATGGAGGAATTCATGCATTAACTTGTATAGGACCTGCATCAAAAGAATGTTCAAGACATTATTGGAGAGAGCCGCTTGTTCATGAAGTTATGAATGATCCAGAATTAGATCTATGCGGAGTATTATTTGTAGGAAGTCCGCAGATAAATACTGAAAAGTTCTATGTATCTGAGAGAATGGGAATGATTGTTGAAGCACTAGATGTAGATGGTGCAATAGTTACAACAGAAGGATTTGGAAACAACCATATAGATTTTGCAAGCCATATGGAGCAAATTGGCATGAGAGGAATCCCTTGTGTTGGTATGTCATTCTGTGCAGTACAGGGTGCTTTAGTTGTTGGAAATCCTTATATGAAATACATGGTTGATAACAACAAATCTGAAGCAGGTATTGAAAATGAAGTTTTAGGCTGCAACACATTATGCAAAGAAGATGCAGTAAGAGCAGTAGAAATGTTAAAATCAGCTATGTCAGAAGAAGATGTTAAAGCAGCTGAGAGAAAATGGAATGCAAATGTTAAGGAAAACAACCTTGAATTAATAGAAGAAACTAAGGGAATTGAAGTTAAAAGAGCTGAAAATGAGACAGCAGTTCCAATGAGTCAAAAGAGACTTGAGAAATATTCAACAAAGTAGGCGAATTTATGGATCTTAAATATGGCGATAAGATAATAGAAATGCAGGGTATAGTCGTTAAAGTAAGCGACGGCTCTGTTGCAATAGACTTAAAAGGAAGACTTGGATATTTATCAGTACCTTTAAGAATGCTTATAACAGATTATCCATTAAAGGTTGGGCAAGAAGTTGGATTTAAAATGAGCTTTTTAGAAGTTTTGTCCCCAGAGGCAAATGAAAAATATGTAAGTAATTTAGAGAAGAGAAATAGAAAGGAAGGTAAGAGATAATGGGTTTAGATCTTGTAAAAGGACTACAGTCTGAAATCTATGTTCCTGTAACACCACCACCTGTTTGGGCTGATGTAACAAAGGAACTTAAAGACATGAAAATAGCCATAGCTACAGCAGCCGGCGTACATTTAAAATCAGATAAGAGATTTAATTTAGCAGGTGATTTTACATTTAGAAAGATACCAGGAGATGCACCATCTGATGAACTTATGGTATCCCACGGTGGTTATGATAATGGAGATGTAAATAAAGACATAAATTGCATGTTTCCTATAGACAGATTAAGAGAACTTGTAAAAGAAGGATTTATAAAAGAAGTAGCACCAACTCATATAGGATTTATGGGCGGCGGCGGAAACCAGCAGAAGTTCAGAGAAGAGACTGGTCCAGCTATTGCACAAATTTTAAAAGATGAAGGTGTAGATGCAGTTATAATGACTGCTGGATGAGGAACTTGCCACCGCTCTGCAGTTTTGGTGCAGAGAGCAATAGAAAAGATAGGTATACCTACAGTAATCATAGCAGCATTGCCTCCAGTAGTTAAACAAACAGGAACTCCAAGGGCAGTTGCTCCGCGTGTTCCTATGGGTGCTAATGCAGGAGAACCTCATAATGTAGAAATGCAAACTGGTATAGTAAAGGGAGCATTAGAACAATTAGAGATTATAAAAACTCCTGGATCAATAGTTTCACTTCCATTTGAATATGTAGCTAAAGTTTAATTTTGTTTAAATATAGTTATAAGCCTTTTGGCTTATAACTATATAAAATATCTAATTTTTAGAGTTAATGTGGTGATATTTATGGAAAATTGTAAAGAGCTTAGAAGGCTTGTTATAAAGTGTTTTCATATAAAAAAGGTAGAGTTTTCAGAAAAAACATATATACAAGATGGAATCTTGTATATAAATAAGAAAATCTCAGAGGGTAAAAATATACATGAGGATTTAATTAAGTCTATAAAAGTTGACGTGATAAATCCTAATAATCACGACTTATTTGTAAATTCAATTTTAGATTTTTCACCTATAGCGGCAAAAGTTTTAGGAAAACTAGGAGAAGGCATAACTCATGTACTCACAGGAGTTATGGTAATGCTTACAGGTGCTGATGAAAATGGAATTCAAGTAGCTGAATTTGGTTCATCAGAAGGTATATTGAAAGATCAAGTGTTTTTTGGAAGAGAAGGCACTCCTGATAAATCTGACATAATAATTCATGTAGACATCATACTTAAAGCAGGTAAAGGTGCAAGCAGACCTGGACCTATGGCAGCACATGAAGTTTCTGATATGATAATTCAAGAAATAAGGGAGTACTTAAAAAAGATGAACGGCAGATTATGCGATGAAAAGCATGAATATTTTGACAAAGTTAATTTAGACAAGAAAAAAGTAGTTATTGTAAAGCAGGTTGCAGGTCAGGGCGCAATGTATGATACAGGATTATTCTCAAAAGAACCAGGCGGTTTTAAAGGATGCAGATCTATCATAGATATGGGAAATATGCCGGTAGTACTGAGCCCAAATGAATACAGAGATGGAGCACTTAGAGCTATGAACTAAAGTTAGGAGGGATATCATATGGGAATAGGACCTTCCACAAAAGAAACAACGCTGCATCATTTTAGAGATCCTCTACTTGATATTGTGTCTAATGATAAAGATGTTGATCTATTAGGCATAATAGTTTCAGGTACACCGCAAGAAAATCAAGATAAAGTTTTTGTAGCACAGAGGACGGCAGCATGGATAGAAGCTATGAGAGCAGATGGAGTTATAGTATCAATAGACGGATGGGGCAATAGTAATATTGATTTTGCATCATTGATACAAGAAGTTGGAGAAAGAGGAATTCCGGTAGTTGGAATGAGTTTTGTAGGTACACAAGCTCAATTTGTTGTAACTAATAAATACATGGATACCATAGTTGATTTTAATAAATCTAAAGAGGGAATCGAAACTGAAGTAGTAGGAGAAAACAATGTAGTTGAGCTTGATGCTAAAAAAGCCTTAGCTTTCTTAAAATTAAAAATGAAAAATGACAGGGGGAAATAATGATGAAAATTCAAAAGAGTATATTTGCAGTTGATTCACATACAATGGGAGAACCTACAAGAATAGTAGTAGGAGGAGTACCTAATATTCCAGGGAAAACTATGCCGGAGAAAAAAGAATACTTGGAAAAACATATGGACTACTTGAGAACAGCAATAATGCTTGAGCCAAGGGGACACAATGATATGTTTGGTTCAATTTTAACACAACCAACTGTAGATGAAGCAGATCTTGGAATTATATTCATGGACGGCGGCGGATATCTAAACATGTGCGGACACGGTTCTATAGGAGCAGCAACAGTAGCTGTAGAAGAAGGTATAGTACCAGTTACAGAACCTGTTACTAATTTAACATTAGAAGCACCAGCAGGACTAGTAAAAGCTAAAGTAAAGGTTGAAGATGGAAAATCAAAAGAAGTTTCAATAGTAAATGTACCAGCATTTTTATATAAGAGAGACATTGAAGTTGATGTTCCGAATATAGGAAAGGTAAGAATGGATATATCCTTTGGCGGAAGTTTCTTTGCAATAGTAAAAGCAGAAGATTTAGGAATAGAAATATGCCCAGCTAATGCACAAAAGTTAATAGAAATAGGAATGAATGTCATAAAAGCAGTTAATGAACAAGTAGAAATACAGCATCCAACACTTTCACATATAAAAACTGTAGATCTTTGTGAAATATATGGACCTGCAAAGAGTGCAGATGCAGCACTTCAAAATGCAGTAATATTTGGACAGGGACAATTAGACAGATCTCCTTGTGGAACGGGAACAAGTGCTAAACTTGCAACACTATATGCTAAAGGCAAATTAAAAATTAATGAAGAATTTGTATACGAAAGTATTTTAGAGACAAAATTTAAAGGAAGAGTATTAGAGGAAACTAAAGTTGGAGATTATGATGCTATAATTCCAGAAATAACAGGCTCAGCATATATAACAGGTCATAACCAATTCTTTATAGATCCTGATGATCCAGTTAAATATGGATTTATCTTAAAGTAAAAAATAGATAAATAAAGGAGGTCTCCTGATGGTAAAAACAGCGTTATTTGGTATGTTGCTCATTTTAGTATGTTATTTTTCGTTTTTATTTTTTACAGATTATGCTAAGGCCGCAAAAGAAGGAAAACTTGAAAAAACAAGTTTCTCTAAACTTGGAGCGGTAGGATTCATTACAAATTTCTTCGACACACTAGGAATAGGAAGTTTCTCACCAACAACAGCATTATTGAAAGGATTCAAACTTTCTAAGGATAGGACATTACCTGGTACACTTAATGTAGCCTGTACTATACCCGTAGTAATAGAAGCACTTATTTTTATAACGGTTATAAAAGTAGATTCATTAACACTTTTCTCAATGCTTGCAGCAGCAACAGTAGGTGCGGTAATCGGAGCTGGAATTGTATCAAAGCTTGACGAAAAGAAAGTAGAAATTGGAATGGGAGTAGCTTTACTTGTGGTAGCAGTTATAATGCTTGCTCAACAGCTGAATCTTATGCCTTCAGGTGGGGACGCTATAGGACTTGCAGGAACAAAACTTGTAATAGCAGTAATTGCAAACTTTATACTTGGAGCGCTTATGACTCTTGGAATTGGTCTCTATGCACCATGTATGGCATTGGTATTTGCTCTTGGAATGAGCCCTAAGGTTGCGTTTCCTATAATGATGGGATCCTGTGCATTCTTAATGCCAGCAGCATCAGCTAAGTTTGTTAAAGAAGGAGCTTATGATAGAAAAGCTTCTATGGCCATAACTATATTTGGTGCTATTGGAGTTCTTATAGCAGCTTATATAGTTAAATCACTTCCATTAAATATTTTAAAATGGTTAGTATTGGTTGTCATTGTTTACACATCAATCGTAATGTTTAAATCTGCAAGTAAGAAAAAAGTTGAAAATGCATAATTATAAAATTTAAGCTTAAAATATTAACAAGAAAGTTAAAAGGTTTAAATAATGTATAAATGTTATTTAATAATATATTGACAATCTTTGTTATATAAATTATAATATAATGGGATTATTAATTATAATAATAGTCCAGCGCATATTATATAATCAAAAGCAAAGAAAAGGATAAGTAAGAATACAGATCTTTTCTTAGAGAGGGAATGAGTGATGAAAATTCCTAAAAGATGTTTCTGAACCTGCCTTGGAGTTTTGTATTGAGGTTGCAATTATTCAACGTAAAATATGACGGAAGCCTTCGTTAAGGTTAATAGAGAATATACTCTTATAGAGCATATTAATCAGGGTGGTACCGCCGATATGACCTCGGTCCCTTTTTTGGGATTCTGGGGTCTTTTTATATTCTCCTAAAGTGTTATATGAAATTATATAGGCACAAGCTTGTTTGAAAATTTTGTATATACAGTAAATTCACATTTCGTTTTATATAAGTTTTAAATAAATTAAATATTTTCTGAAAGGAATGGTCCCTTATGGTTAAAATCTTATTAGTTCTACTTATTGTCTTTGCACTGTATTTTTTAGGTGTATTTTTGAAAGACTATACATATAGAGTAAAAAATAAATCAGTTGATAACAAAAAGTTTTTTTCGTTTGCAGTAATAGGTTTTATAGTTAACTTCTTCGATGCACTTGGGATAGGAAGTTTTGCTATACTTACTGCTATACTTAAAAATTTCAAACTTACTGAGGATAGAACTATTCCAGGTACTTTGAATGTTGCTTGTGCAATACCAGTTGTAGTGGAAGCTCTCATATTTGTAAATGTAATAAAAGTAGATACTTTTACATTAATATCAATGATTATTGCAGCTACTATTGGTGCTGTATTTGGTGCAGGGTTTGTTTCCAAGTTAGATGAGAAAAAAGTAGAAGTAGGAATGGGAGCAGCTCTCTTAGCTGTTGCATTTATAATGTTTGCAGGACAGATAAACTTAATGCCTTCAGGAGGAGATGCAACTTCATTAACTGGAACAAAACTTATCATAGGTTTAGTAGGAAATTTCATATTTGGAGCATTTATGACACTGGGAATAGGAATTTATGCACCATGTATGGCATTAGTATTTGCTCTTGGAATGAGTCCTAGGGTTGCGTTTCCTGTAATGATGGGATCGTGTGCATTTTTACAGATAGCAGCTTCGGTTAAGTTTGTAAAAGAGGGAGCTTATGATGTAAGAATACCTATACCAGTGATAATATTTGGCTCTATTGGAGTGCTTATAGCAGCGTATATAGTAAAGGAATTACCTCTTTCTACATTGAAATGGGTAGTTATGATAGTTATAATTTATACATCAATAGTTATGTTTAAATCTGCTGCCAAGAAGAATGGCAAAAAGGCTTAGATAAGTTTTTTGTACCACTTTCAAAGATAAAATTTTATCTTTGAAAGTGGTTTCCTTAATATTGTAGTTGAGGAGGTTAGTTTAAATAATGGCTAAACTTAATAGGGAGTTTTACAATAGAGATACATTGATTGTTGCAAAAGAGCTTTTAGGAAAAACACTTATACATGAAGTAAACGGTACCAAACTCTCAGCAAAAATAGTTGAAACCGAAGCATATATGGGTGTAACAGATAAAGCTGCCCATTCATACGGCGGGAGAAAAACTGAAAGGGTCAAAGTAATGTATGGAATGCCGGGATATGCTTATATATATTTTATTTATGGTATGTACCATTGTTTTAATGTAGTGACTCGTGAAGAGGGAACTCCACAAGCTGTTTTAGTTAGAGCAGTTGAACCCATGAGTGGAATTAATGAGATGGCAATTAATAGGTTTAATAAGGAATATACAAGTTTAACTAAATACCAAAAGAAAAATTTAAGTAATGGTCCTGGAAAACTGTGTATGGCTATGGGTATTGATAAAAATTTAAATAAGCAGGATTTATGCGGCGAAATACTATATATAGAACAAGGCAGTGATGAAGAAGTTCCAATAACATCAACAAAGAGAGTTGGAATAGACTATGCTGAAGAGGCGAAGGATTATTTGTGGAGATTTTATATAACAGGAAATCCTTGTATATCAGTAAAATAGCCAAAGTATTTTTCACACTTAATGTAATTTAAACATATTATAACAACATAGCAAGCATTATTTGGAGTGGAGTTATTGTTATATGCACTAATTCTTGCTGGTGGAAAAGGAACAAGATTATTTCCATTATCGAGATCTAAGAACCCGAAGCAATTTTTAAAAGTAATTAATGATAAGAGCTTTTTAAGAAATACAGTTGATAGGATACTTCCTCTAGTTGATAAAAGCAATATCTATATTGTTACAAATAAAGATTATATAGAAAAAGTTTATGAGGAAGTTCCCGATATTTCGAAAGAGAATATATTTTCTGAACCAGAAAATAAAGAAACTGCAACTTGTATTGGATTTTCAGCAGTTAAGCTGCTTAAAAAAGATAAAGATGCAGCAATGATAGTTTTACCCTCTGACCATTATATTCAAGATCAAAAATTATTTATAGATACAATTTCTCAAGGAGTTCAGATTGCAGAGAGAAGAAGGGGAATGGTAACTATAGGAGTAAAGCCAACAAGGCCGGAAACTGGATATGGATATATTGAAATGGGCGAGAGGATAAGCGGAGATATTGCAACTTTTAAAGTTGAAAGATTCTTAGAAAAACCTAATGTTGAAGTTGCTAAGGATCTTTTACTAAAAGGGACATATCTTTGGAACAGCGGCATGTTTATATGGAGAGCAGATGTATTTTTAAGAGAAATGCAAAAATATCTGCCTAAAATGTATAAGAACATGGTTACTATATACCAGAGTATAGGCACAGATTCAGAAGCAGATACTATAGTTGATCAATACAGGTTAATAGATGGAATATCTGTAGACTTTGGCATAATGCAAAGAACAAGAAAGGCATATGTAATAAAGTGTGAGTTTCTATGGGATGACATAGGAACCTTTGCAGCTTTAGGAAGATTTTTAAA
This sequence comes from Clostridium sp. JN-1, assembly GCF_003718715.1. Classification (NCBI taxonomy): domain Bacteria; kingdom Bacillati; phylum Bacillota; class Clostridia; order Eubacteriales; family Clostridiaceae; genus Clostridium; species Clostridium sp. JN-1. The sequence continues at coordinate 138,922 of NZ_CP033465.1, forward strand.
AAGTGTTAGGGGAAATAATATATCAGGAAATACGTTTTTAAATTCGAGTCAAAACTGTATTGTATTTGGCAAGGATAGGCTAATCATAGCTTTTGGTATAAAAGATGTGATTATAGTTGACACAGGTGATGTGCTGCTGGTTATGGATAAAAATAAGGATCAAGAGGTAAAGTATCTTGTTAATCTACTAAGTGAGGATGGGTTTGAAAAATATTTATGAAAAGTTAATAGGTGTAAAAAGAGCATGAAATGATATAAATATCTTTCATGCTTTAATATTTACAAGTGTTTATTAATAATAACAAACAACTGGAGTACCAGGATCAATGTTGTCGAATACTGCTTTTGCTAAATAGTATGGTGAATTTACACAGCCGTGAGAACCAGATGTTAAATATATACTGCCTCCAAATGCATTTCTCCAACTAGCATCATGAATTCCAATTCCTCCGTTAAATGGCATCCAGAAGTTAACTGGAGAGCTGTAACCTTCACCTTTTAATGTAGCATTTCTCTCTTTATATTTTAATCTATAAATGCCTGCCGGTGTTGAATGATTGATGCTTACATTACCTGTAACAACATCGCCTTGAGTTACTAAAGAGCCTTTTTTATAAAACCATAAATGTTGGTCACTCATATCTATTTCTACATAGGTATCTCCAATATCGTTAGCACTATGAGATGCAGCAGTTTGAAGATATTCTGGCTCCTTTTTAACAATTCCGCCTTGTTTAATAGAAGCAATCAAATTTTGTGTTTCTTTAGAAGTATTAATGTCCCAACCATAGTCACCACCGCCAATACTTATTGTTTTTCCTAAAGATGTAACAAAGCTCCTTGTCTTGCCAATTGTATCATGAGTATTGGAAAGTTCATGTAGATACTTTTTTATTTTATCTTCATCAAATGCAACTTCAAAGTCACCATTAACTGTAAGCCAATTATTTATTTTAGAACCATCTATATATTCCTTTTTATCACCGAATGTATAAGTGATTTTAGAAGATACATATTTATTAAGGGTATTTTTGATTTCAGTAGTTTTTTTCGATGCTGTAGTATACATTGGTTTGACATAACAATTTGCTGTTTCCAAATCTAATGTAGTTTCACCTTGAAGTACTGCCTTTACTATATTATTGTATAATAAATCTTTATTTAATTTGTTTCCATTTACCTCATTCATAACCACATAGCCGTTACTTGTATACTTGAAACTAGGATTCTTAGGTTCAATTATATTTTTACTATCCATACAAGAGAGATTATCAATTTTTTCTTTTAACAGTTTGTCGTCATATGAAATTCCAGCTGTCATTTTAGAATCCTTTGTTAAAGATCCTAAAATCCATTTATGAGAACCTTGTTCATCCTTAAGCTTTTTGAATTCATCATTTGAATTAAATTTTAAATTAATATCATCGGCTTTAATTTGTTCGCTTTTACCATTCCGTTCTTTTAAATTTAGCTTGTATGATTTTATTTGAGATGCCATTTCTTTATTTACTTCTTCAACGGTTTTTCCTGAAACATTTACGTGATTAATTTCAGATCCTAAATAAAAGTGAGTCTTAAAATAGGCTGTTATCCCAAAATATATAACAAGTAATGTGAAAATAGAAATCACAGTATATGTTATAACTTTATTGTGTTTATTCTTTTTCTCCTTTTCAGTTTCTGCGTCAATTTCCATGATACCCATCCCTTCTAAATTACAACAAATTTCAAAATTAGGTTCTTGTAATTTCTAATATTGATAAAATTTATATAAATAAAGACTATGCTAATTATAACCTAAATATCTTTATGATTAAATAAGAAATTATATTATATTTATAAGTTTTATCTATAGTATATAAAAAAATTGCAAGTAGTGAATTTATTAAAATTTAGAAAAAGAGATGTCTTTTGCAGTTTTTTAGATTAAACTATGTATTATGAGGCATTTTTTGTAATACAGTTTATCAGAATTAACTATATAGAGGAGGCATTTAGATGATATATATAACAACAGCTATGTATTACGAAGCACAGCCGCTTATAAAATCTCTTGACTTGAAGAAGGATTTAAACTATGATAAATTTCAAGTTTTTAAAAATGATGATGTGGTTCTTATAATAAGTGGTGTGGGCTTTGTAAAAGCGTCAATTGCAGTAACATATATTTTAACTTCTTTAAAAAAGTCAAAGACTTTATCAAATAACGATATCTTTATAAATTTTGGCATATGTGCTTCAATTAAGGAAAAGAGTGGAGTTGTAATGTGTAATAAGATAATTGATCATTGTACCAAGAGGTCATATTATCCAGATGTGATATTTAAACATCCATTTTTAGAAGGAACAATTGAAACTTTCCCATGTGTTGTGAATGAAAACAAAGATATACAAGGTGATTTTGTAGATATGGAAGCTTCTGGAGCATTTCAAGCTGCCTCTTTATTTTTCCATACACACCAGATGTATTTTATAAAAGTAATTTCAGACTTAGTTAATTCAAATAATATAACAGGCGATAGTATCAAAAACTTAGTAGACAAAAATTTACCTAAAGTTATTTCATGGCTTAATGTGAGAAAGTCAGCATTGTCAGAAGAAAAAGGATTATTAAGTGATATAGAAAGAAAATACATACTTGAAATTGAACAAAACTTAAATATAACACAGAGCATGAAACATGAATTTTTAACATTGTGCAGTGACTATAAAGTAAGGCGAAAAAATAGCTTAATTGATATTCTTAAACTCTTTTCAAAACGGAAGTGTAATTCTAAAAGAGAGGGGAAGATTTATTTTGAAGAACTTAGATCAAAACTTATGGAATTATAATTTTTCTCATATATATGTTGAAAAAGATGCTGAAGATAATATAAATACGAAAAGGATATTAGACCATTTTAAAAATGCACGTAAAATATCTATAGATAGTTATAAGGAAATTTTTAATAGACCCCATCAGGATTTTAATGTTCAAAAAAAGAGTATTAATTTAATACTTGCAGTAAAGAAGGATAATTTTATCTATAAAGGAGCAGATGTTTGTGAAAACTTTGGAAACAAGTATTTTTACTATACATCTTCAATTATGAATTGTGTTTATAACTGTGAATACTGCTATCTTAAGGGAATGTATCCTTCTGCCAATATTGTAATATGGGTTAATATAGATGATGTTTTTAAGGAAGCTTCACAAATTTTAAATGAACATCCAATGTATATATGTATATCATATGATACTGATTTACTTGTGTTTGAAAATGTAACTTCTTTTGTGGATATGTGGATAGATTTTGCGGCAAGCAGAGATAACTTAAAAATTGAACTTAGAACTAAAAGTTCAAAGTTTGATTCAATAAAGCATATTAAACCGATAGAAAACATGATTATAGCATGGACACTTTCTCCACAGGACATAATTGAAAGATATGAAAAAAATACGCCGTCCCTTGAAAGCAGACTTAAGAGTATAAAAGAAGCAGTGGATGCAGGATGGAAGGTTAGAATTTGTTTTGATCCATTGATATATGTGGATGACTGGAAAGAAGTTTATTCAAAGTACATAGATGATGTATTTAACACCATACCTGCTTATAAAATATATGATGTGAGTATAGGTGTATTTAGAATATCCAAAACATATCTTAAAAACATGAAAAAACAAGATAAAAATTCATATATACTTGCATATCCATTTGAATGTAATGATGGAGTTTGTAGTTATAGGGAAAGTGAAAGAAGTAAGCTTGTTGGATATGTGTACAACTTGTGTAAAAAGTATGTTAAGAAAAACAAAATATATGTATAATGAAACGTATATAATTACTTTTTCAAATATTAAGGGAGAGGAGGAATAAAATGACCACAAAATTAAAAGCTGATTTGAGTCTGCTGGCTATTACAGTATTTTGGGGAGCAAGTTTTCCTATAATAAGTAAAATATTAAAATACATCCCGCCGTATTCGCTTATGGCACTAAGGTATCTTTTAGCAGGAGTAATACTTCTTGCAGTAACTTATAAAAATTTTAAAAATATAGAAATGAAAGTGATAAAGGCTGGAATACTAATTGGCATATCCTTATTTTTAGGTTGTGCATTTCAATTTGTTGGACTTCTTTACACAACTTCAAGTAAATCTGGATTTATAACAGGACTTAATGTTGCAATTGTTCCTATAATATTGGCTTTTGGGTATAAAAGGTTTCCAGATTTGAAAACTGTATTTGGAATTATACTTTCTGTAATAGGACTAGCCTTTATATCATTAAATGGAAGTAAATCGATAAACATTGGAGATTTTTTAACTTTGTTATGTGCTGTTGCATTCGCAGCTCAGATAATACTTGTAGACTTATATGCAAAAGATGCAGATCCTCTTCTAATTACGTGTATTCAATCACTTACAGTTGGAATTTTAGCAATTCCACCTTCTATTTTCGTTGAAAAGTTAAAAATTACATTTAATTTGTTTTCTGTAGTAAGTTTATTGTTTATGGTTATTTTTTGTACCATAGCAGCTTATGTAGTGCAAAATAAGATGCAGAAATATACAAGCCCTACTCATGCAGCTGTAATATTTTTAGCTGAACCAGTTTTTGGTGCAATTTTTTCTACCTTTATAGGAGATAGGTTATCTGGAAAAACCTTAATTGGATGTATTATGATTTTTATTGGAATGGCTGTTATAAACTTAAAAGTTAAAATGCAGCCGTCAAATTTAAATCAAAACAAAAGTTGATCGCAAGAACATTATAAATATATAAAAGATTTTAAACGCTATTTAAGTTAATGGCGTTTTTTTACATATATAAAAGTTATCTTGCATATAATGTTATAAATAATATTTCAATATAAGTTCGAAGATTACAATTATACAATTATTTTCAACAATATTAATAATGTGTAAATAGTGTTAATTATATGTTGATAATATGGGAAGGTGAAATTATAATATAAAGTATAGTATTTATTATGTATAATTGTATATACTCTACCATAAAGTTTTTGAATCATATTCATATTTGATACCTTTATCAGTATATTATTTTGAAAGTTCATTAAAAAAATCTGCAGCTTATTCAAATATACTGCAGAGATGAATTCGGTTTTTTTAATTTATTCATAAAGGATACCTTACAATATATTTGATATTGAGTGGGGAAAATCTTTTTTGATACAGCTTGAAAAATCTTGAATTCTAATGATTTCATGGTTTTACAAGTGATTACACAATTATTTGTCAGGGGGAATATGTATGAAAGTCACAGAAAAAATAGAGAAAACAGCTAAGGAAGCTCTTATAAAAAAAGGAGTAGAACTATTAAGCAATGATCCTGAGAAAAATGTTCACAAGTTAATTGAATTAGTAAGAAAGTATATTGGTGAAGATGAAGGAAACCTAGCCAGATTAAAGGTAGTTGAAGATTTATATGATAATAACCCACCTACCAATAAATTCATAAATAACATATTAGAAACAACAGACAAAAACTGTATGAAAAAGTTTTTTATAAACTTTCTTGCTAATTCAGCATGGTATGGGATGCCTAAAAGAGAAAAGTTTTTTAAGAGTACCGGAATAAAAACACCATATGTAATACTGATAAGCCCTTCAATGAGATGTAATTTAAGATGTACAGGCTGTTATGCTGCAAATTACAGTAAAGATGATGATATACCTATTGAAGAGGTCGATAGAATTATAGGAGAAGCTAGAGATTTAGGAATATACTTTTTCGTAATCTTAGGTGGAGAACCTTTCTTTAACAAGTATATGTTAGATATATACGAAAAGTATAATGACTGTATATTTGCAACATTTACTAATGGTACATTATTTGATGAAAAGTTAGCAGATAGAGTTAAAGATTTAGGGAATGTAGTACCTATGCTTTCACTTGAAGGTTTTGAAAAAGAAACTGATGCAAGAAGAGGTAAAGGCGTATTTAAACAAGTTATGAGATCTATGGACTTGCTTAAAGAAAGGGGAGTACTCTTTGGAGTATCTTCAGCAACCGGCAGAAGTAACATAGATACTGTAACTTCAGATGAATTTATAGATATGTTAATTGAAAAAGGTGCAAAGATGAGCTGGTACTTTATCTTTATGCCTGTAGGACGTGATCCAGATGTAAACATAATGCTTAAACCTGAGCAGAGAATATCCCTTGGAAAGAGAATTAGAAAAATAAGAAGTACAAAACCTTATTTTGCTATAGACTTTTTCAACGATGCTCCATATGTAGGAGGATGTATAGCAGGTAAGTATTACTGCCACATCAATTCACATGAAGATGTTGAACCATGTATATTTAGTCATTTTGCATCAGATAATGTAAAGGGTAAAAAACTTGTTGATGTATTTAAATCTGATCTTTTTAAAGAACTTAGAAGTAGACAGCCGTATAATCAAAACTTGTTACTTCCTTGTATGATGATAGATAATACTAACGTAGTTAGAGAAGTAATGGGCAAGACGGGAGCAAAACCTACAGATGAGGGTGCTAGAAAAATGTTAGAGGATAAAGATTTTCAAAATGATTTAGACAAATTAGCTTCTGACTTCAAACCTTATGCAGAAAAAGCATGGAAAGAAGACTTCAATTGTAAAGGCAATTATAATATGTCTAAAGGTTAATAGGAATAGTAAAAGTTTTAATAATTGTTGTAATTTAAAATAGGATGTTGAGAAATACCATCCTATTTTATTTTTGTTGATTTTTTAATTTATATGGTATATTTTATTATTATGTTTTAATTATAATTTAGGAGAGATTTTATGATAAAGAATAAGAGCTTAATTAAATTAGCAATTAGCCTTGTTTTAATTGTAAGTTTAACTGCTGCCTGTAACAATGCTCCACAAAGCAATTCTAAGAAGAAGTTGAGCGGGAAAATTACCATATTAACTGATCAAAGTTATGAACCTATGCTTAAGTTAGCAGCAGATAATTTTAAAAAAGAAAATAAGAAAGTTGATATAGACATAAAAGTAGATAATAATCTTTATAATGATTTGGAATTAAATATAAAATCTAAAGATAAATCTATAGATATAGCTGTTGTGGAAGATCCATATGTCAAATACTACATAAGTAAATTTCCAGGTTCATTTTTAAATGTTACTGATGATGTAGGGTACTATAATGATAAGTTAATAAAACATCAAGTAAGTAATTTAACTTCAAAAAATAAAGTGTATGGATTCCCTTGGAGTACATCTCCTGAGGTGATAATATACAGAAAAGATATTTTTGAAAAAGAGGGAATAAGTGTAGATGATATAAAGACATGGGATGATTACATAGAAGCAGGACAAAAGGTAACCTATGACACTGGAAAGAAGTTTTTAACAAATGTGGAGAGTAATAAAAGTAACATGTACTTAATAATGACAAATCAACTTGGAACTTCTTATTTTAACAGTGATGGCAATCTCGATTTTAATTCTAACAAGTCCATTAAGGCTGCAGATATGCTTCAAAAGTTGTATTCACAGAATATACTTTTTGATCTTAAATCAAGAAAGGAATCTATAAGTTCAATTTTAAATGGTAACAGCGTATCAATGATAGGTGATGCAAAGTACATAAGTTATCTAGTACACAATTTTCCTAGTTATAAAGACAAATTGGAAATAATTAAAATACCTGCTTTTGAACCTGGTGGAAATAGGGATGTTTCAGTAGGAGGATGTAATTTGATGATAAATAGTTCAAGTGAAAATGCAGATGCTGCAAAAGAATTTTGTAAGTTTTCGATGAGTGATGATCATACAATAATTGACTCTATGAAAAATTACGGCTATTTTCCTGTATTTACTCCAGCTTATAACTTAGTTGAATTCAATAAGAATGAAGGTTATTTTAATCAAACGGTTTGGAAAACACTTGGAAGTGCGGAGAAAGGAAGTATGCCGCTCAATTATACAAAAGACTTCCTAAAGATATCAGAACAGTGTAAAAGTGCTTTAGATGCATCTAATTTAAAGGATAAACAAGTTAATGAGATGCTGAATGAACTGCAAAAAAGTTTACAAACCGACAAAAATATAAAATAAATAAGAGTTTTTCCAATAAAACGTTTACAAAATTGTAAAGTTAGTATATAATAAGTTACTGTAAGGGATTAATCATAGGGAATTTTAAATATAAATGATATGGAGTCTTTTGATTGGGATCGATAGCAACCAAGAGACTCTATTCGTGTTATTGACGCAGTATATCTTCATATGCTTTTAAAGTTTTTTCAGCAGTTTTTCCCCATGAAAATTTGGAGGCTTGCTTTACAGCTTTTTTCTTCATTTCCAACAGCAATTTTTCATTACTCAATAATTCTTGAATAGAATTCATAATTGAATCTAAATTAAACGGATCTATGAGAATACCGCCGTCTTCTACTACTTCTGGTATGGATGAAAGGTTGGAAGTTATAACTGCACTTCCACAGCTCATTGCCTCTAATGGCGGCAGACCAAATCCTTCATATGTTGATGGATATACGAATAAATCACATGCATTATAAAACTTTGGCAGCTCATCTTCTGGAACAAAACCTGTAAATTTTATAAGTTCATTCACATTTAAGTCGCAGCATAACTTTTTAAGTAGAGGCAGCTCATCTCCATTTGTTCCAATAATAACTAAATTATATTCCTTATTTAAATTTTTATATATTTTTGAGAATGCTAGTATAAGTGATCTTACATTTTTTCGAGGACTAAATCCTCCTAGATACAGTATGAATGGTTTATCTATATTGTAGTTTTTTGAAATGAAGTCTCTGCATAGTCTATTATCTAAAGGTTTATATTTACTATCAGCAGCTAATGGAATTACAAAAATTTTGTCTTCATTTATTGGAAAAAATTTAAGTATATCCATTTTAGAACATTCGGAAACTGTTATAATACCATCTGCCATTTCTATTATATTAGGCATTTCCTTTAAAAATTTATTTAGATATCCTCTACCTACAGTCTCAGGTAATATATATGGTATTAAGTCGTGTATTGTTACCACTTTCTTACATTCAATATTATTTGAAATATCAATTCCATTTTGAGGTACGTGATAAATATCTATATTTTCTCTTTTTAAATTACTAGGGAAGTAAAAGTTCTCAAAAAATCTATGATGTTTTCTAGACGTCATTATGATTTTTGTATTAGAAGTATTCAGTTTTTCATAGTTTTTACCAGACCAATATATGTGATAATAATTTTCGATATGTTCTTTTACCATATATTCTAAAATCTTGTCAGTATAGGTGCCTATACCAGTACCTCTATACCAATTGATACCTCTTGCATCTATGGCAATCCGCATAATCAATTTACCTCCATATCAAAATAAGCATTAAAGGTTATAAAATAGTGTAAGCTTATAAAACCAGTAACTTTTTAGCTATAATACATATTATTAATGTTCATTATAAAATGTGTCAGTTAGCACATACATATAGAATAATTCATATAATACCTATATAGTGATGTTCTGGAGGAAAAAGGTTGCAATTTAATGATATAAACCAAGTACTTGAGAAAAATTATGATAAGAATGTTACTTCTATAGAAAAAGTTAAAAATGTTTATAAAATATGTTGTGATGATAAAAACTATTGTTTAAAAGTCATAAAATATGATTTTGGGCATTTTATATTTATTTTATCTGCTATAAAGCATCTCCAAAAAAATGGTTTCAAATATATACCTGAAATAATAAAAACTAATAAAAATAAAGACTACGTTTGTATTTCAGGTAGTTATGCATATCTTACTTTGTGGGTAGAATCAAGACATTGTAATTATGAAAATCCAATAGATATGATTGTTGCAGCATCAAAGCTAGCAGAACTTCATGATAAAAGTTTTGAATTTGAAATTACTGATGATATGAATCCTAGAATTGGCTGGTTTAAGTGGATTGAAACTTTTAAAACTAGAAAATCTGAAATATTCGATTTCAGGAGGAGAATACTTGAGAAAGAGAATAAATCACAATTTGATATTATGTACCTTGATATGATTAAGTATCAAGTTAATATTGCAGATAGTTCTGTAGGTAATCTTGCAAAAAGTGATTACATTGAATGCATGAGTCAAGATATAAAAAATAGAGGGTTTTGTCATCATGATTTTGCCAATCATAATATACTTATAAGTTCTAATGGACAAATAAATATAATAGATTTTGATTATTGTATACTTGACAGCTACCTTCACGATGTTGGAAGTTTACTTATAAGAAAAATGAAAGGTGGTAATTGGAGTATAAATAATGCACTTTTTGTGCTTGATGCCTATAATGTTTCAAATAGAATTAAACAAAAACATATACCAATACTAGCTGCTTTTATTGAATTCCCTCAAGATTATTGGCAAATAGGAATTCAATATTATTGGGAGAAACAGCCGTGGAGTGAAGAAACTTTTATAAAAAAACTAAAGAAAATATATGATGATGATGAAAATAAACAAGATTTTGTAAGAAAGTTTAGTTCTATAAAATATAACTGATATTCGTGGAGGTATGATATATGACGAAAAAGAAGCATAATTATAAATATCAGGAAAGTGATTTTAGCAACATAAGTTTAGAAGAATGTGAAAATGAACTAGCTAACTTAAAGAAGAGTGTAAAAATGCTTGAAAAATTTAAAAAGAGAAATAAAGAGATAATGAAACTTAAAAAGAAAAAGGGTGAGATAATAAGAAATATTAATAGTAAAAAGAAATCTAGGTGAAACTCATGGGGGAGGTAAGGGGTATGTTTAAAGATACCACTAGGTCATTTATAGAATACCTCAATTCAAAAGATATTGAATGTGTAGAAGATTTAAAAGTAGATAAAAAGGAATTTGTTGATTTTGACAAAATAAAAAGTCAGGTTTCCTCCATAGCAGAATTTAATTTGAGGACATTAGGTTATGAGGAAGATATGAATAAAAAGCTCAAAAGCAATGTAGGAAGCACATTAGAACAATACAAGATATATACAAAGAAACTTAAAAGGTACTTAAACGAACTAAGGGGAAAACACATGGAAGGCAAATTACAAGAAACAATATATAAGTATGGCATTTCATGCCTTGATAGATCTAATAAATGTATTGATACAATATATCAAAACGACTATTTAGGATTGATAAAAAGAAGCATGGATAGAAAGGAAGTTTGCCTTGGAAACACATATTATAACAATTTAAGTAAAGGAATAGATGAAAAAATCAGGATAATGTCAATAGATAAGTGCTGCTATAATATGGTGGAAACTGATCTAGTTTATTTTTTAAATAGATTAAAAAAATCTAAAGTAGAAATAAATTTTATAAGCTTGATAGATGATTTTTGTAATATGGAATCTTTGGATAAAAGAAGTTTTAAGTTTATATCTGCACTTTTATCTTATCCTTATTATTCTATGAAATATTACAATAAATTTATAACAAAAGTCACTAATCATAACGTAATGGAATTCTTAAATGGACTTACTAAAGTAATGAAAAAGGATAGATATAACCTAGTTTAAAGAGGTGTTATAATGTTAGAAAAGTTTAATACAAGAGAGTATCTAGCAGAATACGATCTGTGCGTAGATTTATTTAAGAAGTTTGATTTAAGTGTAATTGATGTAATTCCAGTTAGAAATGTTTATATGGCATCTACAGATAAGGGAAATAAAATACTTAAAAAAGTTGAATATACAATAGAGGAATTGAAGTTCATAGATGATTTACTAAACTATATAAGGAATAAATTTAATAGGATAATTAATTTTGTAAAAAACAAGGATGGCAAAATTTATACAATATGGAATGGTGACATGTATTGTATCATGGATGTTGTACAAGGTAGGGAATGTAATTTCAGCAATCCCATTGATGTATGTATAGCAGCTAAAGGGCTTGGAGAACTTCATATTGCATCTGAAGGATTTAAAACTAATCTATCTAATAAGTACAATAATGGAAAACTAATAGATAATTTTAAACGAAGAATACAAGAGATGAATTTTTTTAAAAGTATAGCTTTAGCACATGAAAAAAAGAGTGAATTTGATGAAATATTTTTAAAAGATGCAGGCTATTATACAGATCAAATAAGAGATTCTGTAAGCTTATTAGAAGGTTCATATTATTATAAACTATGCAGTGAAGAAGATAAAATTGTAGTATGCCATAATGATTTAGCACATCATAACATATTAATAAATAATGAAGAAGCTTATTTTATAGATTTTGATTATGCCATTATAGATTTAAAGGTGCACGATTTGTGCAATTTTATGAATAAAGTAATAAAGAATTTTTGCTTTGATATAGAAAAAGCCAGCCTTATACTAGAAAATTACTGTACTACTAACTCATTAAATAAAAGAGAATTAGAAGTATTATATGCTATGCTTGCTTTTCCAGAAGATTTTTACTCTATAGCAAAGGATTATTATACAAGACGAAAGGACTGGGAAGAAGAAGTATTCTTGAATAGACTTAAGAAAAAGTCCTCATATAAAGAAGATAGAGAGGAATTTTTAAGGGAATTTAAAAAATTAATTTAAAGTCTTCAATAAAAACCTTTAAGTATTATAAATAAAAATTAATACTTAGAGGTTTTTAAATTTTATAATTTATTTAGCACTTTATTATAGGCTATAAGTGTATTTCTAGCTGTTTTTTGCCATGTTAGTCCAGAAGCTCTAGCTAAGCCCAACGTGATTAATTTATTTTTGAGTTTTTCATCAAGTATGACTTTTAAAATAAGTTCACTTAAAAGCTCTGTATTGTTTGGATCTACAAGTAGAGCACTTCCATTGGCAACCTCAGGGATTGAAGTAGTGTTGGATGCTATTACAGGAATTCCACATGACATGGCTTCAATTGGCGGCAAACCAAATCCTTCATAAAAAGAAGGATATACAAATAATTCAGCTGCATTATATAAGTATGGTAAATGTTCTATTGATATAAATCCAGGAAAAATAACCTTATCGTCAATATTAAGTTTATGAACCCTTTCCTTATATATACTGTAAGAAGGACCGCGTCTGCCGGCTATTACAAGTTTTATGTTCTTTTTATATTTACATGAAAATATATTAAATGCATTAATTAATCCTAATATATTTTTTCTTGGACTAAAACCTCCTACATAAAGTATAAAATCATCATTAATTGAATAGAATTTTTTAATGACATTTTTACTTACCAGTTTATCAATTGGTTTATATATTTCTTCTGCAGCAAGATGAGTAACATATATTTTATCAGCAGGGAAGTTAAGGGTTTTTATAATATCCTGCTTAGAATAATTAGAAACAGTGATTATTCCATCACACTTAGGTAAAATTTGAGGAATTTTTTCTCTAAATATTTTTAAATAATTTTTGCTTACTGTTTCTGGCATTTTGTATGGTATGATATCATGAAGAGTTATAACAAAATTACAATTTTTATCTTCGGGTAATCCTATACCATTCTGAGGAACGTGGTATAGTTCTATGTCTTTATTTTTTAATATATTTGGGATATTAACTTCATCCCAAAAGTTATTCTTATTATCGTCAATAATATCATTAACACAAAAGTTGCTTTTTAAAGGTATATTGTAAGTACAATTTTTAGGTATAAATAGTAAGTATTTATTAATGCTATCAATTTTATTTAAGCAGTTGATTAATTGATAAGTGTAAGTACCTATCCCTGTACCTCTATATAATTTTGCTGCTCTACTGTCAATACCAATTTTCATAAAACTATTCCTTTCAAATTTGTGTTACATTTCATTATATTAAATAATATTTCAAAATGTTAATATTCTTCTAAAGTACATTGACATTTCATATAAATATATAGGGGTGATTAACATGATGAGAGAGTTTGAAATAGAAAGACAATTTGGAGTTAAAATTGAAAGTATAAGGCCTAACAAAGGAGTATATCTCTTAAAAACGAATGTAGGAACTAAATGTTTAAAAAAAATAAATTATGGGGTTCAAAAACTTTTATTCGTATATGGCGCCAAAGAACATTTGATAAATAATGGATTCCCAAGAGTTGATAAGTACTCACTGAATGTAGAGGGAAAGCCATTTGCACTTGTAAATGAGGATATATACACTCTTTCTGAATGGATAGATGGAAGAGAGTGTGATTTTAAAAATAAAGATGACTTAGTAAAGGCAGCTAAATGTTTGGCTAACATGCACATAGCATCCAAGGGGTATGAACCACCGGAAAATAGCAAGTTAAAAACTGATTTAGGAAGATGGCCGGGTCTTATGGAAAAGAGAATAAAAGCTCTTGATAAAATGAGGGATATGGGCAGAAGGAAAAATAATAAAGGAAGTTTTGACTTAAACTATATACAGAATGTAGAATTTTACAAACAATTAGGTAGAAGAGCAGTGGCAGTATTAAATGATTCAAAGTACGCCGACTTATGTGAATTTGCTGAAAAGGAAAAATCTTTTTGCCATCACGATTTTACTTATCATAATATAATAATTGATAAAAACGATGAAGTAAATGTTATAGACTTTGATTATTGCAAAAGAGAACTTAGGTCATATGATATATCTGCTTTCATGATGAAAGTTCTTAAGAGAACAGATTGGAATATAAAATGTGCTAAACTCATACTTGACTCTTATAATAGTGTAAGTCAGCTTGAGGAAGAGGAATATAGGATATTATTTGCGTTTTTGCTATTTCCACAGCGCTTTTGGAGACTTGCAAATAGATATTACTATAATGAAGTTAATTGGGCTGTTAATACCTTTAATAATAAAATGGAGGAGTTAATTTCTGAAAAAGAAAAGTATACCAAGTTTATTGAACAGTTTAAGGACATGTATAATCAAAAAGAGGAAATTATGTGATATAAAAGCGGACATATGGTAAATACGTGTTATACAAGTATTTACCATATGTTTATTTTATATTACCTTTAAAAGCACTATTTTATATGCGATATCATACTATATAATGAGTTTATATTAATGTGGAGAGGGTAATAAATATGAAAATAGGAGATATAGTTGTAAGAAAATCTTATGGTGAAGATATTACTTTTAAAATTATCAACATTATACACTCTAAGAATACTACTATATGCACTTTGAAGGGAATGAACTTGAGAATAATTGCAGATTCTCCAGAAGAAGATTTAAAAATTGTTCCACAAGACTCATTAACAAAGTATGAACGATTATTTAATAGAAAGGTAAATAGTTCAATTAAAAATATTTTAATGACCAGAGATAATGTAAACAAAAGCTTTAGAATGTCTAGAGAATCTGATAAAAAGGATCTTGCATTTGGAAGACCTGGAAGAATACTTCATGTAGATGGAGATCCTGATTATTTAGATGTATGCTTAAAGGTTTATAAACAATTGATGCTTGAAGTAGTAGGTCAAACTGTAAAGGAAGAAGAACAAGCTAAAGTTGTTTTAGATTTAGTAAAGAAGTTCAGACCTGATATAGTTGTAATTACGGGGCATGATTCAATTACAAAAGGAACAACGGATTATATGAATATAAATAACTATAAAAATTCAAAGTTCTTTGTTGAAACTGTGACACAGCTTAGAAATTATGAAGCAAACTATGATGATTTAGTTATATTTGCAGGAGCATGTCAATCATGTTACGAAGCTATATTAGATGCAGGTGCAAATTTTGCAAGTTCTCCAAGTAGGGTGTTAATTCATTGTCTAGATCCAGTGTTTTTATGTGAAAAGATAGCGTATACAAATATAAGCAAAGTTGTGTCAATACAGGAAGCGTTAGAGAACACTATAACAGGTACAAAAGGAATTGGTGGATTGCAGACTAGGGGAAAATATAGAGAAGGTTTTCCAAAATCATCTTATGTGTAAATACTTTAAATAAACTGTATATATAAGAAAGTATAAGGGAATAATACTTCTTGTGGTATTAATCCGAATATTTTAAGCTATTTACAAAAAATTAACATTGACAAAACAATTTGTTAACTGTAAAATATAATGTTTAGTTGACATTATATATATTAGGATATATAATATAGATTGTGGAAAGAGGGTGTTTAAATATATGCAAAGAGGAAATGTATTGGCCACAATAAGAAAAGATATTGAAGGTCATGTTGGCGATAAGGTAACCTTAAAAGCAAATGGTGGTAGGAGAAAGGTATTTATCAATAGTGGAGTAATTGAAAAAGCTTATCCTAGTATATTTGTAATTAGGTTGGAAAATGACACCCAAAGGAAAGTCACTTATAGTTATTCTGATGTTTTAACAAAGACAGTACAACTGGTATTTTCAGCATAAAGCTGGTACTTATTAGTACCAATTTTTTATTCTAAAATAAAAGAAAGATGGTAGCATCCATCTTTCAACTATGGTATAAAAAGGGTATTGAGAATTTATGAGAGGTTATATGGTCAACAACCACTTTTATGATATGTCAAAGTTCAGCAAATGTCAATATCAATAAGCAGCACAATGTAAAATTATTAAAAAAAGTTCATAAATAGTATCTTCAATTAAATAGTCTTACGAGTAACTTTTTTATCATATTTATTTATGAAAACATATATAAATAAGTAGTAGGTCTTTAATTGAAGGGAGATGTAATGTATTTATGGATATGGTCAAGGAAAACATAGAATGTGAGCAGCTGTTGGGTGAAAACTTTTGTGATACAGTAGTTAAATCCGAATATGTAATACCCGATACTAATCCTGATGTAGATGAAATTTTAATGTTAAATTCCAATCCGCGTATTATAAATACTGAAGTTATGAAGGATAAAGTCTTTGTAGAAGGACAAGTAGATTATACAATATTATATTTGGCAAAAGAAGATGAAGGTTCAGGAATATATGGAGTAACATATCCAGGTAAATTTTCTAATTATATAGAGCTTCCAGAAGTAGAACATAAAATGCACTGTGATTCAAGCTGTTATATAGAACATATGAAGTGCATGATAGTAAATGAGAGAAAAGTGTCTATTGAAGGAATTATAAAATTGAAGGCAGAAGTTTATAAAAACTATGAATTTGAAGTAATAAAAGATGTTACTGGCTCAGAAGATGTTCAAATGTTAAAGAATCCGGGAGCTGTAGATAAGATTATGGGAAATGTATCCGGAGATCTTATAGCTAAATGCAGCATTAAAGTACCAATGGAAAATCTTCAAATAGGAAGTATACTTGAAAACAATATAGAACTGCGTAAAAAAGAAGTAAAGCTAATTGAAAATAAGATTTCTATAAGTGCTTATGCAGCAATATGTGTATTATATAGAGGCAAAGATACAAAGGATATAGTTTATATGAAAGAAGAAGTCCCGATTTCGAAAGAACTTGATTTAGATGGTGTAAATCCATCTATGGAAAGTTATACTGATTTTAAAATTGATGCAGTTGAATATAATGTAAAGGAAGATGATCTTGGTGAAGATAGAGTAATAGATGTAGAGGCTTTGATAAAAGCTGATACAAAAGTTATGGCTAAACAGGAACTAGATATAATCCAAGATGCATATTCACCTACAACACTTTTAGAAATGACTAAAAAGGATTATCAGCTAAATGTTATGCATGGGCAAGCTACTTATCAGGATATAATAAAAGAAGATATAGAATTAGACGATAGTTTACCTAAAGTATCAAAGATAATTATGTGTTCTGGTGATGTGTCTGTTGCTGATAAAAAACTAGTAGAGGATAAAGTCATAGTTGATGGAGTGCTAAATGTTGGAATATTATATAAGACTATGGATGAAGAAAAGGGATTTTATACTATAAATGAGGAAATACCATTTAGCTGTGGAGTAGAGATACCTGAATGCAAAATTGATATGCAGTGTATAGCAAAGGTTTCCTTGGAGAATATAGAAGCTTCTATAGAACTTGATAGAATAAGTGTAAAAGCAGTAGTTGAAGTGTATGCTAGAGTTAATTATTTAACCCATAGAGAGTTTTTAGTTGACATAGTTCCAGTAGAAGAAGAAATTCCAAAGAAAAAGGCAAGCTTGACAATATATGTTGTTGAACATGGTGATACTCTTTGGAAAATAGCAAAAAAATACTATACTACTGTAGAAGCATTAGTTAAATTAAATGATATAGAAGATCCTGATGTAATAAAGGTTGGAGACAAACTCATAATTCCAGGAAGGGCAATTATATAAAATAGTGCCATTAAAAAATCCAATACTTTGAAATTAAAAATTGTTAGAGTTTTATTTAGTTACATTTATACTAAATAAAACTCTATTTTTTTTGTAATCATTACCTCCTGCGTATGCAGCGCAAATTGTACTGGCATGTATAATAATTAAAAGTATGGTAAAAATAAAAAATATCTATATGAAAGGGTGTTGAGCTTTGGAAGAAAAAACTGAAGGCAATTTAATAATAATTGGCGGGGCTGAAGATAAACATGGAAGTAAAACTATACTTAAAGAAGTATGCAATAAAATAGATAAAGGGAAAGATATACTTGTAGTAGCAACAGTAGCTTCAGAGCTTCCAGAGGAATTGGGAGATGAATATAAACAAATATTCCAGGCTCTAAATGTTAAGAATGTTCAAATATTAAATATCAAGGATAGGGAGGATGCTTATGATATAAATAATATAAAGATCATAGAAGATGCTTCACTTGTCTTTTTTACAGGAGGAGATCAGCTTAGAATAACTAGCTTGATAGGAGGAACCCCTTTATATAAGGTTATACAGAGAATATATAATGAAGGATGTATTTTTGTTGGAACTTCTGCAGGAGCATCTGTTATGAGTGATACTATGATAGTAACGGGACCTGACGAGGAATCACCTAGAAAGTGTACTTTAAAAATGGCACCGGGATTAGGTCTTATTAAAGGAGTTATTATAGACCAACATTTTGCTCAAAGAGGAAGAATAGGAAGACTCATGGTAGGTATTGCTGAAAATCCAGAAAGCTTAGGTATTGGTATAGATGAGGATACAGCTATAGTAGTAGATAACAAGGGAGAATTTAGAGTTATAGGATCAGGGGCCGTGTATGTAATAGATGGAAGCAATATAGAACACACTAATGTATCTGAACAGTATCCAGACGATATACTGTCTATTTTCAATGTCAAACTGCATATACTTAAAAATGGTGATTTTTATAATTTAAACTTAAAAAAATGTTATAGCAGTTTAGGCTGATAGAAGTAAAATATATAGTTAACTAAGAGGAGGAAAACACATATAAAAATGAAAATTGAAGGTTTTAGGGTTTATAGCGGGAGGAATATATATTCACATAGGAAGTGTGTAAAATTATATGTGGATTTGGAAGGATACAGCAATATTCCTACTAAGGATATAGATAACTTTAACAATAGGCTATTACAGATAATACCAAAGCTTAAAGAGCATAGATGCGGTATAGATGAAGAAGGTGGTTTCGAAAAAAGATTAATAGAAGGAACATACCTTGCGCATGTATGTGAACATATAATACTTGCAATTCAAAATATGTTGGGAATTGATGTTTCATATGGAAAAGCACGCGAAATAGAAAATGACAAATACTATATTATATTTGAATATATATATAAAAATACTGCTCTAGAATCTGCTGGGGCTGCAGTAAAACTTATAAATTCATTGATAAACAAAGATTATTTTAATATTGAAATGTATAGAAAAATGCTAATGGATACGTTAAAAGAAGAAGAGTTAGGACCAAGTACATTAGCTATAGTAAATGAAGCTAAAGCAAGAGGAATACCTGCTATGAGATTAGGAGAAAGCTGCAGCGTGTTTCAATTGGGATACGGCAAGTACAGTAGAACAATAGAAGCAACGATTACTGATAATACAAAAGCGGCGGCTGTAGATATTGCTTGTGATAAAGCTTTGACCAAGGAAATTCTATATAATCAATGTCTGCCTGCTGCAAGAGGCAGTATAGTTAGAAATCCTTTAGAATTACTATTTAAGGCAGATAAAATAGGATATCCTGTAGTCTTGAAACCAAGACATGGTAATCAAGGTAAGGGCGTTTATGTAAATATAAAAAATGAAAAGGAACTTGTAAGGATATACACTGCATTAAGTAAGAAGTTTGATGAAATAATAATAGAGGAAAATATAGTTGGAAGAGATTATAGAGTATGTGTTGTAGATGGAAAAGTAGCAGCTGTATCTGAAAAAGTATTACCTTATGTTATAGGTGATGGTGTAAGTACTGTAAGACAGCTCATTGAGAAATTAAATCAAGATAAGATGAGGGGAGAAGGACATGAGAAACCTCTTACAAAGATAAAAATTGATAGTGAGCTCAAAGCTTGTATAGCAAGGGGTGGATACGAGTTAGATGATGTACTTAAGGATAAACAAAAGCTTATCTTAAGAGAAAGTGCAAATTTATCAACTGGTGGTAAGGCAATTGATTGTACAGATGATATATCTAAGGAAAATATTGAAGTATGCGAAAGAGCAGCCAAAGCAATTGGACTCGATGTATGTGGTATAGATGTACGCTGTAAGGATATAAAAAAGTCTTTAAAAGAAGATGGAGCTATAATAGAAGTGAATGCAGTACCAGGAATTAGAATGCATCACTATCCAAGTGAAGGTAAGAGTAGAAATGTGGCAGGTGCTATAGTTGATATGATGTTTAAAGATATTCCTAGAAGTATACCTATAGTTTCTGTTACTGGTACCAATGGAAAGACTACTACAACGAGATTAATAGGTCATGTCTTAAAATTAAAAAAGCACCATGTTGGAATGACAACTACTGGGGGAGTATATATAAATGATGAATGTATAGATAAAGGAGATACTACAGGCTATGATAGTGCAATAACTGTACTTACAAATAAAGAAGTTGATGCAGCAGTGCTTGAAACTGCTAGAGGTGGTATAATAAGGCGAGGTCTTGCATATGATTTAGCTGATGTTGGTGTTATAACTAACATTACAGAGGATCACTTAGGAATAGGTGGTATAAATACTATGGAAGATTTGGCTTCTGTAAAGTCCCTTGTGGGAGAAGCAGTAAAAGATGATGGATATGTAGTAATAAATGCAGACGATAAAGTAAGCTTAAGTATAATAAAGAACATGAAAAGTAATATAATTATGTTTTCAATGCATAAGGATAACCGCGCACTCAGAGAAAATATAAACTGCGGAGGGTATGGAGTATATTTACATGATGAAATTATATATGTAGAAAAAAATAATAGTATAATTCCAATAATAAATATTAATGATATAAAGATTACTTTAGGCGGCAAATTAGCTTATAATATAGAAAATTCTATGGCTGCATGTGCAGCTCTCATAGCTTTGAATGTAGACTATGCTGCTATAAAATTAGGGCTTATGACGTTTGGATGTGATAAGAACTTCAATCCTGGAAGATTTAATGTTTATAATGTAAATGGGGCTCGAGTTGTTCTAGATTATGGTCATAATATAGAAGCGTATAAGGCCGTACTTAAGGGAGTAAATAATATTGAACATAAAAGGTTAGTTGGAATAATAGGAGTTCCAGGTGACAGAACAGATGAAAGTGTTGAGAAAATAGGAAAAATATCAGGACAAAGTTTTGACTATATATATATAAAAGAAGATAAGGATAGAAGAGGAAGAAAAGAAGGAGAAATAGCTGACATATTGAAAAAAGGAGTAATTAGTTCTGGATTCAATAAAGAAAAAGCAGAAGTAATTTTAGATGAGAGATATGCTTTAGAAAAGGCCATAGACAATTCAGAAGAAGGGGATTTGATTATAATATTCTTTGAAAAATTAGAACCTCTTATGGGGATTATAAGAGATAAAGTTAAAGATACTAAATTAAAACTGAAATCTAAAGCTATAGTTTAAAACATTAGGTTAATTAAAGCTATATTATGAAATAACTTAATTTCACAATATAGCTTTAATTTTAATATTGTATTATAATACTTAAGTTGGTTAATGTAAATTTTACTCATTGAACAACATTAGTTAATTATTTAATTATATTTGTTAAACTTGGAGGATGAAAATGGTAATAAGAGCGTTTGCTAAGATAAATTTATCTCTAGATATAGTTGGAGAAAGGGAAGATGGATATCATCTTTTGAAAACTATAATGCAAAGAATTGAATTATATGATTTAATAGATGTAAATAAAGCTGATGAGGGAATAAATTTAACTTGTAATAAACCGTATTTACCAACTGATAGTAGAAATTTAGCATATAAGGCTGCAGATATTTTTTTAAAAACATATAATATAAATTCTGGGGTAAGTATAAATATTGCAAAATTTATACCAGTATCGGCAGGACTTGCGGGAGGCAGTACCGATGCAGCAGCAGTACTTCTAGCACTTAGAAGGCTTTATAAACCTAATATAAAGGATAATGAGCTCGCCAAATTAGGATTAAATATTGGGGCAGATATACCTTATTGCCTAATTGGTGGAACTGCATTATGTGAAGGTATAGGAGAAAAGGTGAGAAAACTTAAAAGCTTTAAAGGTAAAATATTAGTGATAATAAAACCACCATTTGGTATTTCTACAGGAGAAGTTTATAAAAGTTTTAATATAGATAAGGTGGAAAAACACCCTAATACGGATTTAATGCTGAAGTGTATAGAAAGAGATGATATAGTGACTCTTTCTAAAAATATGCAAAATGTACTTGAGAATGTTACTTTAAATAAACATATTATAATAAAGAATATAAAGCAGCAGATGATTAAAGATGGTGCATTAGGAAGCCTTATGAGCGGAAGCGGTCCTACTGTATTTGGATTCTTTGATGATATGTTTAAAGCACAATTGTGCTATGATAAAATGAAGAAAAGATATGAAGAAACTTTTATAACAAGAACAATATAAAAGTATATAATAGTTTGAGCTTTTGAAGAAATTCAAAAGCTCTTTTTATATTGGACTTTAGTGAATAAATAAATTTATTAATGTAAAAAATAAGTTGAGAACATATGCGAGGAGTTAGATTATGAGGATATTAGGTTTATTTGATAAGTATTTTTTGATACTCATGCTTATACAGGGAAGTGTACTTAGTTCAATAGATTATGCAAAATTTAAAAAGTTAAATAAAAATAAGCTAGCAATGAAATCAAGGCTTATTGGAATAGTTGTTATATTAATATCTAT
Source organism: Clostridium sp. JN-1 (assembly GCF_003718715.1). Lineage (NCBI taxonomy): Bacteria > Bacillati > Bacillota > Clostridia > Eubacteriales > Clostridiaceae > Clostridium > Clostridium sp. JN-1. Next base: position 162,077 of record NZ_CP033465.1, read on the forward strand.
AATACTTTATTTAATAACTAAGTTTCTCTATTAGTACAGTTTTTTATAAATATGCTATTAAATTAGGAAGTGATAATTGTTGAAAGAAAATATTAGGGATGAAATTTCAGTAAAAGTTGATAAAAATCAGGATTATGTAAAAGAAATATTTGAGGGAAACTCTGACATGGTTTTTAGGCAATTTTACATAGGAAAGTTTAAAGCTGCCTTAACTTATATAGATGGTATGAGCGATAAGATTCTTTTAGATGATTATATACTAGAAAATTTAATGCTTGCAGTAAACGAAGTTAGAGATATTAAAGATATAAAGGATACTTTACTTACTGTATCTGATTTAAAAGAAGTTAAAAAGTTGAGTGAAGGAATCAATGCAGTACTTTCTGGTGACACGTTAATGATGATAGATGGTTTGGATATATGCTATGTTATATCCACACGTGCTTGGCCTAGTAGAAGTGTAGGAGAGCCATCTGGTGAAACTACAATAAGAGGTGGAAGAGATGGATTCACTGAAACTATAAGGTTTAATACAGCCTTGATAAGAAGAAGAATAAAAGATACAAGGCTCAAATTAACTTCAAGGAGTATGGGAACAAGATCTAAAACTGATGTAGTTATAGCTTATATAGACGATATTGTGAATAAAAATATCCTAAAAGAGTTAAATGATAGATTGGATAAAGTAAGTATAGATGCTATTTTAGACAGTGGGTATATAGAGCAGTTTATAGAGGAGAATGAATGGTCTGTATTTCCGCAAATACAAAGTACAGAAAGACCAGATGTAGTAGCTGCAGCCTTATATGAAGGAAGAATTGCCATATTAGTTGATAACTCCCCTTTTGTACTCATAGTTCCAACAACCTTTGCTAATATGTTTCAATCACCAGATGATTATTATCAAAGGTGGGTTTATGGTTCTATGAGCAGGATTATAAGGTTTCTTTCCATATTTGTATCACTGCTTTTACCTTCTCTGTATGTAGCAGTTACTTCATTTCATACTTCCATAATTCCTACAAAATTAGCTTACTTTATCGCTTCGACTAGAGAGGGAGTACCTTTCCCTGCTTTTATTGAAGCAATAATTATGGAAATAAGTCTTGCGTTCTTATTAGAGGGTGTAGCTAGATTACCAAAAGCAGTAGGTGCAACCGTAGGAATAGTAGGAGGACTTATAATAGGGCAAGCAGCAGTAAGTGCTAATATAGTTAGTCCAGTAATGATAATTATAGTATCTATTACAGCACTAACAAGTTTCACTACTCCAAATTACGGCATGAGTTCCGCATTTAGAATTTTAAGGCTTTTTCTCATAATAACTGCTGCAATAGCAGGACTTTATGGAATAATAATAGGTTTAATATTTATATTAATTCATCTTGTAAGACTTAAAAGTTTTGGTGTACCTTATCTTTCTCCTGTAGTTAAGCCGAATTCTAATGACTTTAAAGACTTGCTTGTGAAAATATCAATAAAACATTTTAAAAGAAGACCAAATTATATGAGAACCCAAGACAAGATAAGACAGAAATAGAGGTGTAAATTGCGTTATGGAAAATAAGGAATTTATAAATCATCACGGATTATTTGCTACTATTATTACTGCAATAATTGGGGTTCCTGCATTTTCTTATCCTAGGGAACTTGCTAGCACTGTCGGAACAGATGGTTGGATTATAGCGCTAGTAGAGGGAATAATATGGTTCCTTATAATCTATATAACTTATAGAGTTATAGAAATTAATGATTACGGCGGGTTTTACAATATAATTACTAATAACTTTGGAAAGATACTTGGTTTTATAATAAGTATATTTTTTATAATATATAATTTAATGTTTATATCACTGCAAATGAGGATGTTTACGGAAGTTTTAAAAATGTATCTGCTTGAAAAAACTCCAACAGAATTTATATTAATTGTAACTATACTAGTCGGAACTTACATGATAAGATCAAGCGTTGACGATTTAGTAAAATTCAATGAAATAACTCTCTGGATTATGATTTTTGCAGCCGTTTTTATAATGATATTTAGTTTAAACAAGGCTGACTTTACAAATGTACTACCTGTATTATCCAATACACCTGCAGATTACATAAAGGCAATTCAAGCTACAATTTACAGCTTTACAGGACTGCAGGTAATATATTTAATTTGCCCATTTGTGAAAAATAAAAATGATATACCTAAGACGGTGCTAAAAAGTATAGGATTTGTAACAATATTTTATGCTCTTATAGTGGTTTTTACACTAGCTGTACTTACCAAGGATCAAAGCAAAATAATGTTATGGCCTACTATATCTATGGTAAAGTGTATAAACATACCAGGTGCACTTATGGAAAGATGGGACGGTATAATTATGTCGCTGTGGGTTATATTCTATTTTACAAGCTTTGCAAATATATGTTACTTAGTTTCAGATATAACAAAGGATACATTAAAATTAGGCAGCATAAAGTTTTCACCTATAATAATAGCACCACTTATATATTGTATGGCAATATATTATCCCAATATAGCAGATGTTAATAATGCACTTGCAAAAGTAGATAGCATATTTGGATTTATATCTTTAATTTTACTTCCTTTACTACTTTATTTGATTTCAGGATTTAAACACAAAAAAAAGAAGGTGGTAAACAGATGAATAAGTTTCTTAAAATGATTTCTTTACTATTAATTATGATTACATTAACTGGATGCTGGGATAAAGTTGAAATAAATCAGAAAAGTTTTGTATCTGTAATAGGAATAGATGCAGGAGAGGATATAGGTAAAGAAAAGGAACTTAAAAAATTAAAATCTAATGAACCATTTACAGGAATGAATTTAAAGAGGATACATGTAACATTTGGCTTGCCAGATATAAGTAAGTTGGGACCTGAGAAAGGCGGCGCAGCTCAAGATGTATATATTAATTCTGATGCATACTCTATGCAGGATGCTATAAATAAAGCTAATACTAAAACCAGTAGGGAGATTACGTTTAGTCATATGAAACTTCTTATACTCGGCAGCAATTTGTTAACGTATCCTGAAACATTTAAAGAAATAGTTGATTATCTGCAAAGACAGCCCGCACTGGACAGGACGATGTATTTAGCTATAGCTCAGGGTAAAGCTGAGGATTATTTAAAATATAAACCTACTTCGGAAAAAAGTTTTGAGAACTATATTCTTGGATTAATGGAAAGTAATCAAAGAAATAATACATTTGTAGTTATAACTTTAAATGATTTTCTAAAGTTACTTAACCAAAATAGTAACTCAATACTTCCCAGCATGAAAATGGATAATGATAAAAAAGAACTCAAAATTTCAGGCTCTGGAATAATTAAAGATTATAAATTAAAAGGATTTTTAACTAATAGTCAAACCTCGGATCTAAAAATATTAAGGGGTGAGTTTCAAGGGGGAACAAAGGTAATATATAGGGAAGGCCATCCCGTAGATATTACAATAGATGGTTCAGATAGAAAAATAAAAGTCAGAAGCGCAGATAATAAATTGATATTTGATATAGATGTAAACTTAGAAGGTCAAATAAAAAATTATTATGCCGGTAACCAGTTATTTTCAGAAGATGTCATAAGTTCCATAGAAGAAGATTTTAATACATCTATACGAAAAGAATGTGAACAATCGGTAAAAATAACCCAACAGCAATCTGAGGTTGATCCAATAGGGTTGAGAGAACATGTGGAAAAATATCATCCTGCACTGTGGAAACAAAATAAGGATAATTGGTCTGAAGCATACAAAAATGCACAAATAAATGTAAACATTAACACAAAAGTTAGAAGAATAGGAGCGATAAAATAGCATATGTAAAAATATTACCATAAGTGAATATAATTACAAATAGTGTAAATAATACTAATATATTCAAATGAAATTACTGTAATTAAAGAAATTTGATATGTACAAGCTTGTAATCAATTTTTTAAAATTAAAAATGGGGGATGCAAGTAATGAAAAAAATATTATGTATTTTTATAGGTATTTTAATTATATTCGGATGTATCTTTGAAAACAAGGTGAAGAGTCAAAGTTCGCAGCAAGATATTTCTTCCAAGATAATAAGATTTCATGTAATAGCAAATAGTGATTTAAAAAGTGACCAGCAGTTGAAATTAAAAGTAAGAGATAGTGTCTTGAAATATATACAGCCAAAGCTCAAAAACTGCAAGAGTATAGATGAATCAAGAAAAATATTATTGGCAAACGATGATAAGATAAATAAGATAGCAAGAGATGTTGTAAGAGAAAATGGATATAATTATGAAGTTAAGACTATGCTGTCAAATGAAAATTTTCCTGTAAAGACTTATGGTAATATTACTCTACCTCAAGGAAATTACGAGGCTTATAGAATAATTATAGGAAGTGGAAAGGGACAAAATTGGTGGTGTGTAATGTTTCCCCCTCTGTGTTTTGTGGATATTACAAAAGGAGAAGCATCATATGAACAGACGGAAAAAGATATGAAGAAAGTTTTGACAGAGGAAGAATATAAGTCGATAGATAATAGAATAAATAATTCAGATAATGATATTAAGGTTAAACTTAAGTTAGTAGAAATGATTAAAAATAAAAGAATCCAGTAAATTAAGTTCTGGATTCTTTAACTTTCCACAAAAATTTTACTTGCTGTTTTTAGTACATAATTTTGAACAGTTTTAAAAAAAGTTTTTACAGCATTGTCTTTAGATGGTACTTTATCAGAGCTTTTTATTATCATTTTGTTTGATTTATTTTGTAGTAGGTATTTGATTAATTTAACTATGTTTTTGCCGCTGTCTGGTTTTGAAAATTTATTACAATTATCTTTCATAGTCTGTAATTTTTCTGGGCAATTAAGTAAATCTTCTATCACATCTTTGCATAAACTTATATCGGATATACTTATTGCTAAGTTATTTTTTATAAGAAATTCTGCATTTTTTTCTTCTTGACCCGGTATTGGAGAAAAAATACCCATTGGTATTTTACATATTAATGCTTCTGTTACAGTAAGTCCGCCGGGTTTAGTTAAAAGTAAATCACTAGCTTGCATATATTTATTAACTTTATCTGTAAATCCTATTATACGAGTTTTCTTTGAAAAGTTTTTTTTCAATTTCATTAAACTTTCATAGAGTTTCTGGTTTTTACCAGTTATAACTGCAATTTGTATATCCATAGCTAATTTATCTAATTGCTCGCATACATCTTTAATTTTACCCATGCCTAAACTTCCACCCATAACCAATATAGTAGTTTTGTTTGAGTCTAAGTCTAACTCTTCTAAGGTGGTTTTTTTGTCGTATTTTTCTAAAAAGTCAGGTTTGACAGGTATGCCTAAATTATAAATTGTATTTTTAGGGATTCCCTTTGATACCATGTCGTATATCATATCTTGATTTGACACAACATATGCATCGATATACGGATGTAACCATGAACCATGTGGATAATAATCTGTAATTATTGTAATACACGGTATCATTATGTTGTATTTAACTTTCATTATTGAATCCATTTCTGTTGGAAATGGATGTGTGGATATTATTATATCAGGATTAAACTCTGATATTAAAGGGACTAACTTATAAGTCATAATCTCATTAAATTTAGAACTTATAGTTGTAGCAATTTTATTGTAGTCACCTTCAGAATATGTATAGATTTTACCATATAGTGATGGTGTAACTTTTAAACTCTTTAAATAACTACCAATAACGACTTTGTCTATTATTGGATTTATATATTTTAATGTATCAATAATTTTAATATCAGAATTAGAAAGTTCTGATTCGATATAATCCCTTAATGCTTCCGCAGCATGGCTGTGACCACCACCAGCAGAAACGGAAAGAATTAATGCTCGCATTAAATCACCTTCTGGTTAAGTATGTAATAACATTATATAGGATATAAAGACAATAATAAACTAATTTAATAAACATTTAAGAAAAAATTAATATAAGTAAAGTGTAATCTTATATATTTAGTATAATAAAAAAATAAAAATATAGTATAAGTTTTTATAGTATTTAATGATTATTTTATGCTATTAATATTAATTGGCATTTTACTTATATAGTGAACTAAAACAATTATTTAGTCAATATAATTGAAAAATATTTCATATAATAGTTACCTTATTATTATGGATAATATGCTTTAAATTAATGTATAACTAAGGAATTAAATATAGATAATATAAGTAATTTATGATTTGTGCTATTAATACAAATAGGAGGAATATATATGAAATTTTCAAAAAAAAGAATAATATATACATCAATAGTTACATTGATAGTAGTATTTTCAACTACTTTTGCAATACTTATGACTTTAGAGAGAACAGATTATAGAAATTATTTACAAGCTGAATACAGTAGAAACATGTACGATTTAATAAATTCAGTTCAAAACATAAGAGTAAGTTTAGGAAAAGCAGCTGTAGTAGGTTCAAGTGAGCAAAGTATCACTGCCTTTGATGACATATTTAGATATTCAAGCATGGCTAATGACAAACTTCATGCACTGCCTATAACGGAACAGGAATCTGGAGCTACGAGTAAGTTTTTAGCTCAAGTAGGTGATTTTTGTTACAATCTAGCTAAAGCATCATCGGAAGGAAGACAATTAACAGATAAAGATTATGCAGCTATAAACAGACTGAAAAATGAGTCATTTTCATTGGAACAGCAATTAAAAGGTATATCGGATCAAATAAATGAAGGAAATGTTAGGTGGGGAGAAATAAGGAAAAGAACTAGTGGGGTTCTTGCAAGTAATCAAAGTGATCTTTTAGATGAAAGATTTGCTGCTATACAAAAACAAGTAACTGATTATCCTGCACTAATATATGATGGACCTTTTTCTGATAATGTTGTAAGTGCAGCACCTAAGATAAACTCACAAAGACAGGTTTCAAGCAAAGAGGCAGAACAAATTGCCAGAAATGTTGTAGGTAAGGATAGAGTACAGCAGATAGAGTTAAAAGGTAATCAAGGTAAAGAAAAAATAGATACTTACAGATTTTCTATAGCAGTTAAAGATAGAAAAGACAGTAATCAAAGAATTGTATGTGAAATAACTAAGAAGGGTGGAAAAGTATTATATTTAATTGATGATAGACCTATAGGTAATAAAACTATTGATGCAAAAAAGGCAGTTGATATAGGAAGTAAGTATTTAAATAATATAGGATATAAAAACATGGCACCAACATATACCATGAACTATGGCAGTTCAATTGTAATAAATTATGTTTATAGACAACAAAATGTAACAATATATCCAGATCAAATAAAAATTAAAGTAGCATTAGATAATGGAAACATAATAGGAATTGAATCAGAAAAATATCTTATATCTCATGAGGAAAATAGAAACATACCAATACCTAAAGTAACACAAGATCAAGCTAGAGAAAAGGTTGGCAGGAAACTTAATGTAACTAGCACAAAGCTTGCTATTATTCCTACTGAATCCAATAGAGAGGTACTTTGCTATGAATTTTCTGGAACATATGATAATGATCAATATGTAGTATATGTAAATGCTGAAACTGGAAAAGAACAGAGAATACTTCAAATTTTAAATACGCCTAATGGTGCACTAGCAATGTAGGATAAGGACATAAAAACAGAGGACATAGGACATAAAAAAACAGAGGACAGATGACATAAAAAACAGAGGACAGAGGACAAAGGACAGAGGACAATGAAGGTAAGTTTTCTTCCTTACGTCAGAAAACTAATTTATTTTTTAGGTTTGTTTTGCTAATGCAAAACATCGCTTAAGCAGGCATCTAAAAATCATAGATTTTAGATGCCTGCTTATTTAGGAGTGTACTCCTTAAGAAACAAAAGAACATGGGTTTCTTTTAAATTAAAGATTTTTCGTAAGCGCAGCGGAGAAAAATCCTCCTTCTCTGTCAATTGTCCTCTGTCCTATGTCCTCTATCTTATGTTTCCTGTCCTCTCAAAAAATATTGCATCGCAATATTTTTTAATTTCGAATTATAGTTTATTATGGTTGCTAAAATGTTGAAAATTAATTAAACTATTATTTATAAATAAAATTTATGATATGATCTCATAACTTACAAATAGAAAGGTGATAATGATGACAAAAGCACTTGCATTAATGTCTGGGGGATTAGATAGTTTATTGGCAGCTAAACTTATGAAGGATCAGGGAATAGATGTGCTTGGAATATGTTTTAAGTCATATTTTTTTGGACCTGAAAATGCCATTAGGATGTCTAAACAAATTGGTGTTCCACTAGAAGTAATAGATTTTTCTAAAGAACATCTTGAACTTGTGAAAAATCCCAAACATGGATATGGTAAAAACATGAACCCATGTATAGATTGTCATGCTATGATGATGAGGTATGCTGGTAACCTTATGGAAAAGTATGGGGCTAAGTTTATTATAACAGGAGAAGTATTAAATCAAAGACCTATGTCTCAAAACAGGTCATCACTTGATGTAGTGAAAAAGGAATCTGGATTTAGTGATAAAATATTGAGACCTTTATGTGCTAAAAATTTAAATCCTACAGAGATGGAGTTAAATGGATTAGTTGATAGAGAAAAACTTTTAGATATATCTGGTAGAAATAGAAAGGTTCAAATGGAATTAGCTGATAAATGGGGAATAAAAGATTATCCGTCTCCAGCAGGTGGGTGTAAATTAACTGAACCAAATTATGCTAAAAGGTTAAAGGATCTTTTGAAATATAATAATTCACCTGATGAATATGAGCTGGAAATGCTTAAGATTGGAAGACATTTTAGAACATCTGAAAGTGCTAAAATCATATCAACGAGAACAAAAGATGAGGCAGATGAAATTAAAAATCTTTTAACGGAGAATGAATTAATATTTTTGGCAGAAGATTTTAATGGATCAATGGTAATAGTACATGGTAAACCAAGTGAAAAAGACATAGAAATAGCTGCTAAAGTAGCCGGAAGGTATTGTAAGGGAAAAAATGAAGATAAACTTAAGATAAAATATGGATACTTTAAACATGAATTAGACAATCATATTGAGGTAAAACCTGGAGCCGACGAAGAAATAGACGAATATATAATATGATAATATTTAGTATAATCTGAAGGTGATTATTGTTGAAGAGAAAAGCAATTATAACTGTTACAAGCAGGCAAATTAAAGATGATAGTGACATTATTGAAGTTGTTACACCAGGATATTTTTATAAAAAAGGCAGCGTTTATTATGCGGTATATAAGGAAACAAAAATATCTGGAATGGAAGATACAACTACAACACTTAAAATAAGTGGACAAAAGTTACTTTTAATCAGGACTGGAAATACGACGGCTAAGATGGAGTTTAGTGGATGCAAGGAAAATATTTCCATGTACAATACTCCATATGGTACTATAGAACTCAAAATAGATACCATTAAAATTAAAACTGACATAAATGAAAATGGCGGAGATGTAACGATAGATTATAATATGAGTTTATCGGGACAAAGCCCGCAGTATACAAAGCTAATGATAAATGTAAAAGTACAGTGAAGAGTAACATTTTTTCACTGTATTTTTGTGTTATATAATATTTAGTGTTCGTAAAATAAGTTTACAATTTTTAAAAGTGGATATTATTACAGTTAAGACGATGATTGAGTTTAGAAGGTGATAATATTGAAAAAGTATTTTATGGATAAGAATATAAGGTATGAGAGAATAATAGAAATTTTGTGTAAGTATAAAAATATAAACAGAAATGAACTTGTTGAAATATTGAAGGATAATGAATGTAAATATTTATTGTTTCTTCTTATCAAAAGATATAGATGCTGCGATGTAGATATGTTGAGTAAAGATTTTCCAAACATAAATAAAAAGAGAATGAATAATAACTTGAGGAGAGCAGAAGAAAAATTATTGATAAATAGAAAGATAAGGGATATGTACTTTGAAGCTGAAGAACTAATTGAAAGGTAGAAAAAATATTATATAGTTAATTTTAAGCAAAAATAAAAAAACTATAGCATATGAAATAAAAATGTGTTAATATATTAAGTATGTTTTAAAACACAAAAATACCATTATATTTATTAAGGGTAATTTTTATTATAAATCTATTCAAGTATCTTGTCAATAATAGTTAGCAAAAATAGGATTTTTACTAAATAAAATTTACATATATGCATACTCTAAGATTTAAATGAAAATTTATTTTCTAGACTATACAATTAGGGGGTGAAGACTGCTTCAATTTAAGAAAGCAGGATTTTTATGAGTACAAAATATATATTTGTTACTGGAGGAGTAGTGTCTTCTTTAGGAAAAGGAATAACATCAGCTTCATTAGGAAGACTTTTAAAAAATAGAGGACTTAAAGTTTCAATACAAAAGTTTGATCCATATATAAATATAGATCCGGGAACAATGAGTCCATACCAACATGGGGAGGTTTTTGTTACTGATGATGGTGCAGAAACTGATTTGGATTTAGGACATTATGAGAGATTTATCGATGAAAATTTAGGAAAAAATAATAATGTAACAACAGGAAAGATATACTGGTCCGTAATTTCCAAGGAGAGAAAAGGAGATTATTTGGGGGGAACAGTCCAAGTTATACCTCATATAACCAATGAAATTAAATCTAGAGTCTATAGAGTAGCTAAAGAAAGAGATGTCGATGTTGTAATTACAGAGATTGGTGGAACAATAGGAGATATTGAGTCATTACCTTTCTTGGAAGCTATAAGACAGATAAAATATGATGTTGGTACAGATAATGTGTGTTTTATACATGTTACTTTAGTGCCATACCTAGAAAAATCAGGTGAATTAAAAACTAAACCAACTCAACACTCTGTAAAGGAATTAAGAGGAATAGGCATTCAGCCAGACATAATAGTTTGCAGATCTGAAAAACCTCTTTCTGATGAACTTAAGGGCAAAATAGGATTATTTTGTAATGTAGATGGTGATTCTGTAATTCAAAATTTAGATGCAGAAAATTTATATGAAGTACCTCTAATGTTACACAAAGAAGGATTAGATGACTTGGTTTGTAAAAAATTAAGTTTAGTTTGCGGTGAAAGTGATAATACAGAATGGTCCAGTATGGTAAGTAAGATAAAAAATTTATCTAAAACTGTAACCATAGGATTGGTTGGAAAATATGTTGAACTTCATGATGCATATATTTCTGTAGTAGAGGCATTAAACCACGGTGGATATGCAAATGATGCAAATGTCAAAATAAAATGGATAAATGCTGTTGAAATTACAAAAGATAATGTAGGCGAATATCTTAAGGATGTAGATGGAGTACTAGTTCCAGGTGGATTTGGTGATAGGGGAATAGAAGGTAAAATAGAAGCAGTTAGATGGGTTAGGGAGAATAAAGTACCATTCTTTGGAATATGCCTTGGAATGCAGTGTGCTGTAATTGAATTTGCAAGAAATGTACTTGGCTATAAGGGTGCACATAGTTCGGAAATAGATCCAGATACTAAATTTCCTGTAATAGATTTAATGCCAGATCAAAAGGATATAGATGAAAAAGGTGGAACTATGAGACTTGGACTATATCCATGTAAATTATCTAAAGATACAAACGCATATAATGCATATAATGAAGAAATAATATACGAAAGACATAGACATAGATATGAATTTAATAACGAATATAGAAAAGCACTTACCGATGCTGGACTCATTTTAACCGGTATAAGTCCTGATTCAAAGCTTGTTGAAATAGTTGAAGTAAAGGATCATCCATGGTTTGTAGGTGTACAATTTCATCCAGAATTAAAATCAAGACCTAATAGACCTCATCCACTATTTAGAGATTTTATAAAGTCATCTTTGAATAATAAATAAATTAATTTTTAGTATATGGTGCTTAAATATGCACCATATACTTGTTTTAAATGTCCTTTCATAAAGTCTGCTCTCTTTGGTTCAAGCTGTTTAATTTTAAAATCATGAAGCATCTTATATGCGAACTGCATGCTATAAATTAAAGAATTTTAATAAATTTTATGGATTAAATTAAAAAAAAGAGGTATAATGTATTTTAATAATGTAGCCTTTCAAAAAAATTCTTTAAATATTCCCCAAAAGGTTATATAAACTAAATAATGTGAGGTGTTATTGTTGAGTAATAACGATATTGAAAGTATGACGTTGGTGCAATTAAGACAAATTGCCAAAGGCTTAGGGGTTAAGAATATTTCTAAATATAGAAAATCGGAATTGATTGATGAGATAAAGAAAGTTTCTCCAGCTTACATAGAAAAAGATGGTGTAGTACTTAGAGAGAAGATAATTTCTAAAGCGGATACCGAAGATACTAATAAGGAAAGTGTGAACGTTTCAAAAAATAAAACACATATTGTAAAAAATAATAATAATCAAGAAAAAGTCAGACATCAGCGAGAAGATGAGCATAATAGGAGCAGTGATGAAGACAAAAAAGAAAAGCTCAAGGAAATGATAAATGAATCAGATTCAGCTAAAGGGGTATTAGAGATAATAGAAAATAATAATTATGGTTTTCTAAGGGGTAAAAATTATCTCACAGGACCTGATGATATATATGTATCTCCTTCTCAAATAAGAAGATTTAATTTAAAAACAGGAGATGAAGTTCAAGGAAAAGTCAGAACACCAAAAGAAGGCGAAAAGTTCAAGGCTCTATTGTATGTTGAAAAAGTTAATGATGAAAATCCAGAAAAAGCAGTAGGAAGAAAGCCTTTTGAAACGCTTGTTCCAATTTATCCAAATCAGAGATTAAATCTAGAAACTAATCAATCAGACTTATCTACAAGGCTTATGGATATAATATCTCCTATAGGAAAAGGACAGAGGGGAATTATAGTTGCACCACCTAAGGCCGGTAAAACAACTCTTCTAAAGAAGATAGCCCAGAGTATATCTAGAAATCATTCTCAAGTAAAATTAATAGTCGTTTTGATAGATGAAAGACCGGAAGAAGTTACTGATATGCAAAGATCAATCAAGGGAGAAGTAATCTATTCTACATTTGATGAGGAACCTGAACACCATACTAAAGTTGCGTACATGGTTCTTGAGAGAGCTAAAAGAATGGTTGAGCAGGGACAAGACGTAATTATATTGCTGGACAGTTTGACTAGATTATCTAGAGCATATAATTTGACAATAAATCCTACAGGAAGAACTCTTTCCGGCGGACTAGATCCTGGAGCTTTAATAATGCCAAAGAAGTTTTTTGGAGCTGCAAGAAACATAGAACAAGGTGGAAGTCTTACTATACTAGCTACAGCACTTATTGAAACTGGAAGCAGAATGGATGATATGATATTTGAAGAATTTAAAGGTACTGGAAACATGGAAGTACATTTAAATAGAAAACTTCAAGAGAGAAGAATCTTCCCGGCTATAGATATATATAAGTCTGGAACTAGAAGAGATGATTTATTGTTTAAAGATCAAATGGAAAAAGATGCAGCATTTAATATAAGAAAAGTATTATATGATGAAAACAATACTCAAAACGTTACAGAACAACTTATAAATCTCTTGTCAAAAACCAAAAATAATGAAGAACTTGTAAGTTTAATTAGTAAGATGGATATGAACAAGTCCGACAATAAATAAAAAAATAAAACCTGCCCTTGATAAAGGACAGGTTTTAAAATAGAATTAAAAGATATAATTTTAATCCTATTTTGTGTCTTCAGTAGTTAAATTAAACTTCTTCATAAATCTATCAACTCTTCCACCAGCGTCTAAGATCTTCTGTTTACCAGTGAAGAATGGATGGCATTTAGAACATATTTCCACCTTTAACTCCTTTTGTGTAGAACCAGTTGTAAAAGTGTTTCCACATGCACACTTAACTACCGCATCATGATAGTATTTTGGATGTATGCCTTCTTTCATGTTTTTCACCTCTTTCAGATAAGAACAAATAATTTTTTTATACTTATTGATTAACTATTGTATTATAGCATAATGTAAAATATTAAGTCAATTTAATAATAAATTTTTAAAAATTTATTATTAAATTTGATGCAGGCTTTTATAAGGTTAGTTATAATATAGTTAAGGAAAATATTGAAAATGAGGAGTGAAACTCATGTATAGATTTTAAGGAGGCTATCATGAAGACATTAGTATGTGTAATATGCGGTATGCAAATAAATGATAAGAATTATAGTTTGAATAAAGAAGCATTTCTTAGTTCAAATACTAAGGAAAATATAAAATTTTGCCCATTTTGTGGGGCACCTATAGAGTATTTAAAAGAAGATGGAGAAGAACTTCAATACGATAGAAATAAACTTGATGACAATGCACTTAAAATAATAGACCATGCAGTTAAGCTGGAGATATTTAACGGGGACTTTTATAAGAAAGCTTCAAAGTTAGCTAAGGACAGCAAAGTAAGAGATATGTTTAATGACTTGAGCAAAATAGAGTACATGCATGCTAGAATACATAAAGCCATAGGAGGGTTTAAAGAAGAGCCTGTACTTAGAGATATGGATTATTCTAAATATGATACAGATGAAATACTTTTAGAAATGGCCTGTAAAAGAGAAAAGCATGCTGTAGAATATTATGAAAAGTATTCAAAGGAAATTAACGATGATATCATAAAACAAGTATTTAAAGCGTTATCCAAAGTTGAAAAGGGGCATATAGAACTTACAGAAATGGGTTCATAGACTAGCTTACAACTTGCAAGTGAAGTTGTAATAGCCTGGTGAGTTCCTTTAAAAGAGGAACTTATCAGACCATTCTTTATTATGTTTTATCACCAGCCTTTCTTATGAACCGTCTTTTTCGATTTTTGAACTATCTTTTTCGACTCTATATTGCTGTTCATCAAGGTAGCTAGAGCAATCGAAATGGCAAGCACCAGTACCATACTCAAGAGGCATACGGGGATATTCCAATGAACGGCAGCGTCATAGCTTCGATAGCCTACCAAGCCAAGGCTTGCTGTTATAGGGTATAGATTAGCCAAAGTCATATTGCCAGCAGCAAACATACCGCCGTAGCCATAAACAAATGCTACAATTACGCCAGCTAAAAAGTTACTAGAAGCACGACTGGTCAAAATTATGATTGGCAAAACAGAAATATAAAGGAAAAGGTTTGCCAGCGTGATTTGACACAATCCCTGTGTTGCCAATCCTACAGAGAAGCCAGGAAAGCCTGCAAGAAGCTCGCCGGCGATGGTAAAAACCGTACAGACCACACCGAAAAACAAAGACAGTAAGCCACAGACCACCAATTTTCCAGCAATCAGTTGATTAAAGGAAATGGGAATTGTCAGGATATTTTTCAGCGTATCATCTTTCTGTTCACGGGTGATTATATATCCTGAAATTAAGGTAATGCACGTCGGGAAAATCATAGACATATTATTCTTAATGACCTGTTCAATCAAATAGGTAAAATTCCATACCGAGCCGTCATTTGCTATAGAAGTAAAAAGGGTGAGTAAAACCGAGAGTAACATTAGGGCAACACCCGCCCAAAAAATATGATATCGTTTTAACTTGATAAATTCTGTTTTGATAATTCTCCACATGATTTATTCACTCCTTTTGTTATAGAGATAGTCAATCAACAGCACAGATACGACGGCCATAATGCCTAGAGTAATAAGAACGTGTAAAGTTGATGGAATCAGACCGGTCATCTGCTCTAAATTCATATTGATACCGTGGGAAGCCATATTCCCGGCACTCCAAAATGTTGTAAGTGGCGTAGGCAAAAGCCATAGAATTGTTTTAGGCAATGTATCAAAAAGAGCCGTTGCACTCATATTTAGTACACTGTAAAAAACGCACAGCAAAATTGAAAAGATGTAGTTACGGCTGAAAAAGACCACTAGCACAATTAGTGGCAGTGTTCCAGCAGTGATGAAAACGCCTGTTTCCACTGCTAGAAACAACTTATACATTAAACCCTTCACTTCAAGTGTTGCCATTCCGCACAATACAGTGGCAAGCGTGGAAGCAACACAGAAAATTACTCCAAGCAGGAATAGTACCGAAACTTTAGCCAAAATCATTTGTGTACTGGTAACGGGAATTGTCCTTAGATTCTTGAAAGTATCATTATCACGCTCCATAAAAAAGAGTATGGCGGCAATCACGCCGACAATGCAGGGCAGCAGGAATTGTATTCCATATCCTAACATCATGTTGAACAAGCCGTCAAAAGCATCTGCTGGGCTGGTGCAGCGTTCCATCATAGATGGAGTTGTCGTTAAGTAGGTCAGCGGAATGGGAAATAAAAATGCCGCAATAATGATAAAAGGAATAAATTTTTTCCGTTTTAGCTTCCAAAATTCGCATTTGATAAGCTTAAGCAATGCCCTCACCTCCAGTTACTTTTTTGAAGTAGTCCTCTAAGGTATCTTCGCAAAGATGGACTTCCGAAACATCCAATCCGTTCTGCATAAAAGCACGGTTGATAGCGGCTACGGACAGGTTGGTATCATAAAGCTGGATATTGTGATCGTCGCACACCTGGAAATCTTTCACCTGAAAAGCAGTTTCTAGAATACGAGCAGCCTGCGCAGTATCCGAAACGATGAAATGAATGTATTTACTGTTTTTTTGCTCCAGCTCTGCAAGACTTTCTTCTTCTAGAAGTATGCCGTGGTCGATAATACCGATGTCGTCGGCTAGCAGAGAGATTTCCGAAAGTATGTGGCTAGAAATCAGAATGGTTTTCCCCATTTTGTCGCAAAGCCCCCGGATAAAGGAACGGACTTCTGCAATACCAATAGGGTCAAGTCCGTTGATGGGTTCGTCCAAAATCAGCAGTTCAGGGTCGTGCATAATGGAAAGGGCAATGGCCAGACGCTGCTTCATACCAAGTGAGTATTGGGAAAAGAGCTTTTTGTCTTTATAAGGTAGCCCAACCAAATCTAGAGCATCTTTGATGGCATTTTTCCTTGGAACGCCCCGAAGTTCTGCGAAGATTTTAAGATTTTCTGTGCCGGTCAGGTTCGGGTAAAAGCCCGGCGACTCAATCAGGCAGCCGATACGGGGTAGGATTTTCTTTCCGTTTGTCTGAATATCCTTGCCGAAGATTTTGACTTCACCAGAAGTGGGCTGGGTAAGCCCTAGTAGCATTTTCATGGTTGTAGTTTTACCAGCTCCGTTTCTTCCGAGTAGACCATAAATGCTGCCTTTTCGTACATGGATATTCAGGTCGGCAACGCTTTTTTGAGTGCCGTACTGTTTTGTCAGGTTCTTTGTTTCAATGATATAATCACTCAAGTCTAAGACCTCCTTTTGTCTTTCTAGAGATAAGTCTATCACGACAACCTTGCATTAACCTTGCCGCAACCTTGCATTAATCTTGCATTTTCACAAAAGAGAAAAACCCTGCGTGTGAGCAGGGATTCTCTCAACTGGCTAACGGCAATCGAATAGTAAAGGCAGTATATTTATTCAGTTCGCTTTCGACAGCAATCCTGCCGCCCATTTTTTCAACCATCTGGCGTACAATGGACAGACCAAGACCGCTGCCTTTTTCTAACCGTGCCTTATCACATTTATATAGCCTTTCAAAAATATGCTGTAAATCCTCTTTTTCAATTCCTACACCATTATCGACCACACAGATTTCAATTTCACTGGATTTTTTGAAAACAGTAATATCAATTCGAGTAGCTCCGCTATGGGCAATTACATTCTGCACAAGGTTATTGATAACGCGGGAATAGCCATCCAAGTCTACCTTTGCCATCAAACGCTGTTCCGGGATTTCAATTTCATATTCTAGTGCTTTTTCTTCAAAAATAGGTACCCAGTCTTTCAGAATATTTCGCGTCAGCTCTGCAATCTCTAAAGGTTCTATTAATAGGGTAAGTTCATTAGAATTTAGCTTGAACCAATCAAATAGTACATCAATGTAATCTTTCAGATCGTGCGCCTTATGTCGGGCGGTTTCCACATAATTGTCACGTTCTTTTCCGGTGACAATTCCTTTATGGGCTGCGTCCAGATATCCAATCAGGGTTGTAAGGGGTGTTCGAACATCATGGGAAAGGCTGGTCATAAGCTGTCGGTTAGTTTCATCGGCTTTTCGCAGACGTAGAAGCTGTTCTTCATAGGCGTAGACAATTTCATTCATTTTGTAGGACAGTGGAGCCACAAGGTCATTTTCTGAAGCAAGGATTTTACGGTTCCCGTTTCCAGCTTGAATATCGTCCAAGGCTTCACCCATATCCTGCAGCTGTTTTTTCACACGGTGCAGCTTTTCAAGTAAAGCTATCGTTGTTATAGTGGAAATCAAAGTAAATCCTATTAGGAGCAGAATCAAACTATTTGAAACCATACGCTACACCTCCTTGCTGAAGCGGTATCCAATTCCTTTTACTGTCTGAATAAATTTGGGTGAACTGGAATCTGGCTCAATTTTCTTACGAAGCCTGCTGATGATTGCCATAATATTGCTGTCATCATAGACATAAGGTTCTCCCCAGACTTTTTCATAAATTTGTTGCTTCGTCAAAATCTTCCCCTGATTTTTGGCACAGTAGAGAAGCAGGTCAAATTCTTTTGGGGGCAATTCAAAAGTTCCATTGTCCGTGATAACGCTTCGGTTGTCTACATCTATGGTAAGACCGTTATATACGAGATGATAAGGTTCCTCAACGCTTTGGTTAAAACGGGTATAACGCCGGATTAGGGAAATGACACGAGCAATCAGTTCGCCCATATCAAAAGGTTTCGTTAGATAATCGTCCGCACCGGAGCGAAGTCCCAGAACTTTCGAGGTGTTATCATTTTTCGAAGTAAGCATAAAGATTGGAATACTGCTTTCTTTCCGTATCTTTTCCAGCGTTTCAAAGCCGTCAATTCCTGGCATCATCACATCTAATATAATAAGTTGGTATTCTTTTTTCTTTAACATGGACAGACCAGTTGCACCGGAATAGCAAAAGTCAGCCTCTATTTCTTCATCTGATACGCTTCGTTGAATTAAAACACATAATTCTTTATCGTCATCTATAATCAAAATTCTATTATTCAAGTTCATAACACCATACCTTTCTTACTATTTTTATTATATTTCGAAATTATGAAATAGACAAGGAAGAAATTATGAACTATTTAGTGATGTGTTGTGGAAGCTTTGCACTGGTGATTTGGAGACTTAGAAAGGAAACTGCAAGCTAATTAAGGACAGATTAAAATAAGGGGGCAAAGGAAAAAAATTATATGCGTTTGCACTAAATAATTGTCCAATAAGTCTTTAATATATACTTATTGTTTGCTAAAATATATTTGTTTAATTTATGTGTAAAGAGGTGATGATATGAGTAAATTATATTTTAGATATGGTGCTATGAACTGCGGTAAATCCACTAATTTACTTCAGGTTGCTCATAATTATAAGGAAAGAGGCATGAAGGTAATTATAATGAAACCTAAAACTGATACAAAAGGTGGAGACAAAATAGTTTCAAGATTAGGATTAGCTAATAGTGTAGATATGCTTGTTGAAAATACTGAAGATATTTATGACAAAGTGGAAAAGTGGATTTGTAAAAATGGAAGCATTGATTGTATTTTAGTAGATGAAGTTCAATTTTTTAAGAAGGAGCAAATTGATCAGCTGTTTAAGGTAGCTGTCATTAAGGATATACCAACAATATGTTATGGGCTTAGGACAGATTTTCAGATGAATGGTTTTGAGGGAAGTGAAAGACTGTTACTTATAGCTCATAGTATAGAGGAGCTTAAAACAATATGCAAGTGCGGCAAGAAGGCACTGGTTAATGGCAGAAAGATAAATGGAAAATTTGTGTTTGAAGGAGAACAAATAGCCGTAGATAATGAAAATTATGTTGAATATGAATCACTGTGTCCTAAATGTTATTTTGAATATAAGGCTCAATATGAGTCTCAAAAGAAAGCTAAGGTGATTGAATGAGTAGAAAAACTTCAGTTGGCGGTCAAGCAGTAATTGAAGGTGTAATGATGAGGGGTATGAGTGGAATAGCAGTTGCTGTAAGAAAAGTAGATGGAGAAATAGAGATAAAAAAACAGCCGAGTATTCCATGGATAAAAAAGAATAAGTTTCTTAGTTTACCTATAATAAGAGGTTTTGTATCTTTGATAGAGTCACTTGTTATAGGCATAAATACTTTGAATTATTCAGCTTCGTTCTTTGAGGAAGATGATGAAGAACCAAGTAAATTTGAAATATGGTTTAAAAATACATTTGGAGATAAAAGCGATAGTGTAATTATGGGAGTAATGATTCTAATATCTTTGGCTGCAGCTGTCTCTATATTTTTTATATTTCCAACATTCGCAGCTGACATTTTTAAAAAAGTACATGTTTATAATCCTATTTCCCTTAATATAATAGAAGGAATTATTAGAGTAATTATATTCATAATATATATTTACTTAATAGGTAAAATGAAGGATATAAATAGAATCTTTGAGTATCATGGAGCTGAACATAAGACTATATTTTGTTATGAAAATGAAGAAGAACTTATTCCGAAAAATGCAAAAAAGTTTGAGAGATTTCATCCAAGGTGCGGAACTAATTTTTTATTTTTGGTTATGATAGTAAGTATAATATTGTTTTCCTTAACGGGGTGGAGTTCACTTTGGCAGAGAATACTTTATAGATTACTGCTTTTACCTGTGGTTTCAGGAGTAACTTATGAAATAATAAAATGGATGGCAAAAAGTGATAGTTTTTTATCTCATATAACTTCTTATCCTGGACTAATGCTTCAAAGACTTACAACAAGGGAACCAGATTTATCTCAACTTGAAGTTGCAATAGCAGCTTTAAAAGCTGCAGAAGGAATAGAAGATGATTTAGAAAAAAAGACTGGAGAAAATTATGAATAAGGAAACAATTACTATAGCAGAATTATTAAAGTATGGTTATGAGACTTTGAAAAAGAGTAAAATTGATACATATTCTTTAGATACGGAACTTTTACTTGGAAAGGTTTTAAATAAGGATAGGCTCTTTATATTATTAAATAGAAGTTATAAAGTTGACTATAATACTGCTAAAGAATATTTTAAGCTTATAAATATTAGAAAAGAAAAGATGCCTGTTAAGTATATACTTGGCAGATGTGAATTTATGGGACTTGATTTTTATATAAGAGAAGGAGTTTTAATTCCAAGACCCGATACAGAAACTTTAGTTGAGTATGCGATAAAAGAAATAAAAGAGAATAATTTTAAAAATATATGTGATGTGTGCTGTGGAAGTGGTATAATTGGCATATCTATTGGCAAATTTATAAATGATGTGCATGTTATATGTACTGATATATCAGATATTGCCTATGAAGTTGCGACAAAGAATATTGAATTATTTAATCTTGAACACAAAGCAGCTGTAGAAAAGGGGGATTTACTTGAAAACTTCATAGAACAAAATGATAAACTTGATTTGATAGTTTCAAATCCACCATATATAAAGACAGATGTTATACCTAGTCTCATGAAGGATGTAAGAGAATACGAACCTTATAATGCCCTTTGTGGTGGAAATGATGGTCTCGATTTTTATAGAAAAATAACAGCACAAAGTACCAAAATCTTAAATGATTCTGGGATGCTTATATATGAAATAGGATATGATCAAAGATTAGATGTTCAAGATATACTTATAAAAAATGGATTTAAAAATGTGAAATGCATAAAAGACCTGGCAGGTAAAGATAGAGTAATAAGTGCTCAATATATAGGAGCAAATTAAAGTTTTAAAGTGTAAATATATAGTAAATTGTTTGTTTCTTAAAAGTATTATGATATAATTATCTATTGTGAATATATTGATACGGAGTGATAAATAGTATGTTAGAAAGACTTAATTTTATAGAAAACAAGTATGAAGAATTATCTGTAAAAATAAGTGATCCTGCAGTGATAGCAGATCAAAAAGAATGGCAAAAGTTATGCAAAGAACATGCTGAAATGGAAGTAATTGTGACTGAGTTTAGAGCATATAAAAAAGCACAGCAGGATTTAGAAGCAGATAAAGAAATGTTAAGAGATGACATAGATAGAGAACTAAGAGAAATGTGTCAAGAAGAGATAAAAGAGCTTGAAAGTACAATTGCAGAAAAAGAAGATTCACTTAAGATATTATTGCTGCCTAAAGACCCTAATGATGATAAAAATGTTTTTGTTGAAATAAGAGCAGGTGCAGGCGGCGAAGAAGCAGCTTTGTTTGCAGCAAATCTTACTAGAATGTACACAAGATATGCTGAACGTAAAGGGTTCAAGATAGAAACTATAAGCATAAATGCAACTGATCTTGGAGGGTTTAAGGAAATTGTATTCATGATAAAAGGAGACGGAGCTTATAGCAGATTAAAGTATGAAAGTGGAGTACATAGGGTTCAAAGAGTTCCAGATACTGAATCAAGCGGACGAATTCATACATCAACTGCTACAGTAGCAGTTTTGCCAGAAGTTGATGATGTAGATATAGAAGTGAGTCCAAATGATGTAAGAATAGATGTATTTAGAGCATCGGGACATGGTGGACAATGTGTTAATACAACTGACTCAGCTGTAAGAATTACGCACCTAGCTACAGGTATAGTTGTATCTTGTCAGGATGAAAAATCCCAACTTAAAAATAAAGAAAAAGCTATGAAAGTTCTTAAATCAAGATTATATGAAAAAGCAGAAGCTGAAAGAAGTGCAAGTATAGCACAAGATAGAAAAAGTCAAGTTGGAACTGGAGATAGAAGTGAAAGAATAAGAACTTACAATTATCCTCAGGGAAGAATAACAGATCATAGAATAGGATTAACACTGTATAAGTTAGATTCATTTTTAGATGGTGATATAGATGAGGTAATAGATGCACTTATCACTACAGATCAAGCAGAAAAAATGAAAAATATAGGTAGTGAATAATTATTTAACCTTTATATATTAGAATAAGAAAAGGAGGAAATCATGGATATAAATAAAGCTATCAAGAAACAAAAAAAATCGTATGAGAGATTTATGATATCTATGTGTTTAATTTTTTTTTTATTTTACCTGCTGTCTTTATAATATCTAAAAAGTTTTATATCTTTTATATAATATATCTAGCAGTTTTAGAAATAATGATACTTTTATATATAATTATAAGAACTAGTAAAGAAGCACTAAAATATAGGTATGATGGATATAAGCTAAAAGTTATACTTGGTATAACTTCAAAGACTATAAATATAATTTGTGACAAAGTTGTATTTGTACATGTAGAAAATGATACATCGCAGGACAAAAATGATTTTAAAATAATTTTAATTGCTTCATCTAAATTTAGAAGTGATAGAATGTTAGTTATTAACAGGAAGTTTTTGAAAAATCATGCTTATTTAGCTCAACAGTATTATAAAATTAAAACACAATTTCCCGAAAACAGTTATTACTATACTATTATAAAAAGAGGAGGATTAAAAAAGTATCCTCTTTTAGATCTTATTTATAGATCATGTGTTTATGCTGCTTTTAGTGAAGAATCGATAGATACAATAAAATATTATCGTGATAATTCCCAAAGTCGCAACTAAATGTCATATATTATAATCTACGGAAATACATATGTTATATGGGTTTGTACAGTAATTATAATAAGGTGGTTTTTTGGAGAAGAATATTGGAAGTATAGTACTTATAGGTAGTATGGTTTCTTTAGTTGGTACAATGGTTGGAGCTTCTTTGGGTGTTATAATAAAGGAACCTTCAAAAAAGATGCTTGGTACCATTATTGGTTTTGCAGCTGGACTTATGATGTCGGTAGTAGTTTTTGATTTGATACCAGAAGCTTTAACTAAGTGGAATTTTGTTCAGACATTAGCTTGTTGTATTTTTGGCATTGTAATTATTATAATAATTGACAGTAAAGTGAATATGGATAATGTAAATACACATGTTAAAGTTGCATTTATGGCTGGATTAGGTCTTATGATTCATAATCTGCCAGAAGGTATGATAATGGGATGTGGATTTGCAGCTGGAGGAAGTCTTGGAATAAGGATGAGCCTTATAATTGCGATACATGATATCCCAGAGGGTATTGCTGTAGCTGCACCACTTATTGCATCTAGAGTAAAGGCACCAAAAGTATTATTATATGCATTTATAACAGCTTTTCCAACTGCTATAGGGGCATGCATTGGAGCGTACATAGCTAATATATCACTAAATGTATTAGGAGCATGTTTGTCCTTAGCATCGGGTATAATGCTTTATGTAGTATGTTGTGAGATGATTCCGGAATCATCAAGATTGTGGAATGGAAGGACAAGTACCATAGGAACATTGACTGGAATTATAGTAGGACTTATAATAGTTAAAATGTTTTAATATACCCATTGTGATGAATATCACAATGGGTTATTTCAAATTCATATAAAATCAAAAGGTGGGGATAGTAATGAACACAAAGATAATTATACTTGAGGAAGAAAAATTAGATAAAGGTGCAATAAAGGAAGCAGCAGGAGCTATAAGAGAAGGGAAACTCGTAATTTTTCCTACGGAAACTGTTTATGGTCTTGGAGCAAATGCACTGAATTCTAATGCAGTAAAAAAGATATTTGAAGCAAAGGGCAGACCACAAGATAATCCACTTATAGTTCACATATCTGATTTTGATGAAATAAAGCCGTTAGTTAAACAAGTACCAGATGCTGCTAAAAAGTTAATGAATAAATTTTGGCCGGGACCAATGACTTTGATTTTACCAAAGGCTGATATAATACCAAATACTACAAGCGCATTTTTGCCAACTATTGGAATAAGAATGCCATCAAATATAATTGCAAGAGAATTAATAAGGGAAGCAGGAGTTCCTATAGCAGCGCCATCTGCAAACATATCTGGAAGACCAAGTCCAACAGATGTTGAAAGATGTATAGAGGATATGGACGGCAAGGTTGATTACATACTTGGAGGAAGAATGTGTGATATAGGAGTAGAATCAACTATAATAGATTGTACGGTAGATCCTATATGTGTATTGAGACCCGGCGGAATAACTATTGAGATGCTGAGGAAGATAGACCCAAAAGCGTATATTGATCCAGCTATTATGAAAAAACCTGATAAGGATTTCAAGCCTAAAGCACCGGGAATGAAGTATAGACATTATGCTCCAAAGGCACATGTTAAAATTATTAATGGAGATTTGCAAAAAACTATTGCAAAAATTAACGAAATGGTGCAAAATTATATAGATGAAAATAAAAAAGTAGGAATTATGGCTACTGATGAAACAAAATCATTATATATTAATGGATTAATTAAGTCCTTAGGAAGTAGAAAAAATATGATAAGTATATCTAAAAACTTATTTGAAACTTTGAGAAGTTTTGATGATGAAAAGGTGGATATAATATTATCTGAAGGTTTTGAAGAAAATGGTGTGGGTGTTGCCATAATGAATAGGCTAAAAAAGTCAGCAGGGTTTGATATAATTACAGTATAATTTTAAAAGGAGGTATACGATGAAAAATATACTATTTGTTTGTACAGGTAATACTTGTAGAAGTTGTATGGCAGAAGCTATATTTAACCATTTTTGTGATATAGGTGGATTTACTGCTATTTCTGCTGGAGTATCCGTTATAAACGGTAGTAAGACCTCTAATAATGCTGCTAAAGTTATCAAACAAAGTCTAAATCAGGATATAAGTAATAGGAAAGCAGTTAAGATTAATCAAAGTTTAATAGAAAACTCTGAAATTGTTCTTACCATGACATTATATATAAAGAATATATTACAGCAAAAGTTTGCTAAACTTAAGTACAAAATATTTACATTAAATGAATATGTTTCAATAGATAATGATATTATAGATCCATTTGGAAGTGATATAGAGACATATACTCAAACTTACAATCAGTTGGTTTATAGTATAAAGGTATTATTACAAAAATTGAAGGAAGATACAAGCATTTGTTAATGTTACTATCTTCTTTTTTTGTGGATTTATAAAAATTATTATAAATATATAATTTTATTTGGAGGTGTTTCATATGAAAATCGCATTAGGTAGTGATCATGCAGGATTACCATTAAAAAAGGAAATAATTGACCACTTACATGATATAGAAGTTGAATTTGAGGACTTTGGTACTTTTACAAGTGAGTCATGTGATTATCCTGATTTTGCATTAAAGGTAGCAGAAGAAGTTTCAAAGAAAAATTATGACTTTGGAATTTTAGTGTGTGGAACTGGTATAGGTATAAGCATATCTGCAAATAAAGTTCCTGGTATAAGAGCAGCACTGTGCAGTGATACTTTTAGTGCACATGCATGTAGGGAACATAATGATGCTAATATACTTGCTCTTGGACAGAGAGTAATAGGTCCAGGATTAGCCTTGGATATAGTTGATATCTTCTTAAATACTAAATTCCAAGGTGGAAGACATAAAAGGAGAATAAATAAGATAACTGATATTGAAAGTAAATATTCTAAATAAAGTGGAGGAAGTAGAAATGAGTAAATTAACACAAATATCACATCCTTTAATATTACATAAATTAGCCTTGATAAGAGATAAGAATACAGGATCTAAAGATTTTAGAGAACTTGTAGAAGAAGTTGCAATGCTTATGGCATATGAGGTAACTCGTGATTTACAACTTGAAGAAGTTGAAATAGAAACTCCTATATGCAAAACTAAATGTAAGACGCTTGCTGGCAAAAAAGTTGCTATAGTTCCAATATTAAGAGCAGGTTTAGGAATGGTTGGTGGAATGATAAAGTTAATTCCGGCAGCTAAGGTTGGACATATTGGATTATACAGAGATGAAAAGACATTGAAACCAGTAGAATACTTTTGTAAACTTCCACAGGATATAGAGGAAAGGGAGATAATAGTTACAGATCCTATGCTTGCAACAGGTGGATCGGCAGCAGATGCTATAACATTACTTAAAAAAAGAGGGGCTAGAAATATAAGGTTAATGTGTCTCATAGCAGCACCTGAAGGTGTAAAGTATGTAATGGATGCTCATCCAGATGTTGACATATATGTAGCTTCTGTAGATGAAAAGTTAAATGAAAATGGATATATAGTTCCTGGTCTTGGTGATGCTGGAGATAGATTGTTTGGAACCAAATAAAAACAGCGAATTTTCGCTGTTTTTATTTGGTTAGTTTTATAATCGGTCTTTTAATTGTATAATTTTTGGTATAGAATAAGAAAAGGATTATAGTGTTAGTTTGTGGAGGATATTATGCAAAGGATCGATAAAGAAAATTATTACTTAGATATATGTGAAACTATATTAGAAAGAGGTACTTGCCTTAGAAGAAATTTTGCGGCTATAATAGTAAAACATGATGAAATCATATCTACAGGATACACTGGAGCACCTAGAGGAAGAAAAAATTGCTGCGACCTTGGCTATTGCAAGAGGGAAGAATTAAAAATTCCAAGAGGTACGAGATACGAACTTTGTAGATCTGTTCATGCAGAGCAAAATGCCATCATATCTGCAAGACGTCAGGATATGTTAGAATCAACACTTTATCTTGTTGGTAAAGAAAGAAAAACTCAAGAGTATGTACATGATGCATCACCTTGTTCATTATGCAAGAGATTTATAATAAATGCGGGAATTAAAAAGGTTATAATAAGAGATTCAAAATTGAGTTATAGAGAAATATGTGTTAATGAATGGATTAATAATGATGAATCACTCACAGAAGAATCATCGTATTAAAAGTTTTAATTATTTATGGCACTTACTATCAAAAATTAATATAAAGAGATATTAATTTTTGATAGCTGCAATTTCTAGTTTAGTTAGAAGGATGGTTTGTATGAAAAATTTATACGTTTTGTCAGTCATTGCAATAGCACTTTCTGCAATTCTTACCCCTATAGTTAAAAAATTTGCTGTATCAATTAAGGTTATGGATATACCTAAAGATAACAGGAGAGTACATAAAAAACCAATGCCCTTGCTTGGTGGATTGGCAATTTATTTTTCTTTTATTTTAACTTTGATTTTAAAAACAGGACCGCTTACTTCTTCAGAAAAGGGAACAATTATAGGAGCTACGATAATAGTTATTGGCGGTTTTTTAGACGATAAATTTGATATAAAACCATGGCAAAAATTGTTGTTTCAACTTGCAGCAGCCATATCACTCATGCTCTATGGGGTGATGATATTTCGTATAACTAATCCTGCAGCAAGTTCAAATTTGTATATAGACGTAAAGGCTTTTTCTATACCATTAACTATCATATGGGTAGTTGGGATTACTAATGCTTTAAATCTTATTGATGGTTTGGATGGATTAGCTGCTGGAGTTGCCTTTATATCATGCATAACTATGCTCATAATATCATTGTTAAATTCGAGAGTAGAAGCTGCAGTACTTACAAGTATATTAGCAGGTTCAATTTTAGGATTCCTACCTTATAATTTCAATCCAGCATCTATATTTATGGGTGATACCGGAGCTCAACTATTAGGATTTTTGCTTGCAGCAATATCAATAGAGGGAGCTATAAAATCTGCAGCAGCCTTTGCTATAGCAGTACCTATTCTTGCACTTGGAATACCTATATATGATACACTTTTTGCTGTCATAAGAAGAAAAATAAATGGTAAGCCAATAATGCAAGCTGACAAAGGTCATCTTCATCATAGATTATTAGATATGGGACTTAGTCAAAAACAAGTTGTAATGATAATGTATCTTATAAGTGCTGTGCTTGGAACATTTGCAATAATAGCAATGCAAATAAATAGTCAAAAGTCTTATTTTTTGCTTGCAATAGTTATGCTTATCTTAATAATTATTGCGTGGAAGTGTGGATTTTTTAAGCATAGAGGATAATAGATGAAAGTAATTTTTTTAAGTTAACGATTGCATTTAAACATAAGATGGAGGTAATTGTATGGATAAAATTAAGATTATAACAATATTCGGTACCAGACCTGAAGCTATAAAAATGGCACCGTTAGTAAAGAAAATGGAAAAGGAACCTTTTATAGAAAGCAAGATTTGTGTAACTGCTCAGCATAGGCAGATGCTTGATCAAGTACTAGATTTGTTTGATATAAAGCCAGATTTTGATCTGAACATAATGAAAAATAAGCAAAGTCTTACAGGTATAACTAACAGGGTATTAGATGGATTAGAAGAAATCTTTAAAGCAGAAAAACCAAATTTAGTTTTAGTTCATGGTGATACTACAACAACATTTGCAGGAGCATTAGCTGCTTTTTACCAGAAGATAAAAGTTGGTCATGTAGAGGCAGGGCTTAGAACCTATGATAAGTACTTCCCATTCCCTGAAGAAATGAATAGAAAACTTACAGGAGCTATAGCAGATATGCATTTTGCGCCTACTATGGGGTCTAAACAAAATCTTTTAAGAGAGGGGGTAAATGAAAAGGATATATATATTACTGGAAATACAGTAATAGATGCTATGGAATTTACAGTAGATGATAATTATACATTTAACAACTCAGAATTAAATAACATCTCATATGATGATAAGAAAGTTATAATGGTAACAGCTCATAGGAGAGAGAACTGGGGTAATGGTATAGATAATATATGCAAAGCACTTAAGAATATTGTGGAACAAAATAAAGATGTAGAAATAATATACTTAGTCCATTTAAATCCTGTTGTTAGAGATGCTGTTTATAAAATACTTGGAAATACAGATAGAGTACATTTACTTCCACCACTTGATACAAAGGAAACACATAATTTAATGAATAAGTGCTATATGATTATGACCGATTCAGGCGGACTTCAAGAAGAAGCACCGCACCTTGGGAAACCTGTATTAGTTCTTAGAAATGTTACGGAAAGACCTGAAGCAGTAAAGGCAGGGACTGTAAGACTTGTTGGCACGGACTTTGATAAAATAGTTGATGAAGCAAATAGTCTTATAAGAGATGAAGATGAATACCAAGAAATGAGTAAATCAATAAATCCATATGGTGACGGAAAGGCCTCCGGACGAATAATAAATGCTATACTAGAGTACTTTAATATTGAACATGGTAAATTTGAAAAGTTTAACTAGAAGCAAATGCTTCTAGTTCTTTTAAAATAAAGTTTGTGTTTTTTTTAACAAAAACATTGATAAAAATTTAATTATCATGTATAATTAAACTAAAGACAGAAAAGTTTGCCGATTATTTGTATATTTATGATGTAAAGCAATGTAAAAAAATTTTATTTTTGGGAGGATTTTTTTATGAAAGATGTAGTTATAGTAAGTGCTGTTAGAACAGCTATAGGTAAATTTGGAGGAACTTTAAAAGGTACTCCAGCAACAGAACTTGGATCAATAGTAATAAAAGAAGCTATAAAAAGAGCAGGAATTAAACCAGAAGTTATAGATGAAGTAATAATGGGAAATGTACTTCAAGCAGGACTTGGACAAAATCCAGCTAGAATAGCTTCATTAAGAGCAGGTGTACCTGACACAGTACCAGCATTTACAGTTAATAAATTGTGTGGATCAGGAATGAGAACAGTTATATTAGCAGCTCAACAAATAAAAGCAGGAGATGGAGACGTCTTTGTAGTAGGTGGAATGGAAAATATGTCAAGAGCACCATATCTCCTAACAGGAGCTAGATGGGGATATAGAATGGGCGAAGCAAAGGTATATGACCATATGTTAGCAGATGGATTGTTTGATTCAATTAATAATTACCACATGGGTATGACAGCAGAGAATATAGCAGAAAGATGGCATATAACTAGAGAAGAACAAGATCAGTTTGGATTAGAATCTCAGAGAAAATCAAAAGCAGCAGTACAATCAGGAAGGTTTAAGGATGAAATAGTTCCAGTTACAGTAAAAACTAAAAAGGGAGAAGTTGTATTTGATACAGATGAATTCCCTAGGTTTGGAACAACATTGGAAGGCTTATCAAAATTGAAACCAGCATTTAAAAAAGGTGGAACAGTTACAGCAGGAAATGCATCAGGTATAAATGATGCAGCAGCAGCTTTAGTTGTAATGAGTGCAGATAAAGCAAAAGAATTGGGAATAAAACCACTTGCAAAGATAGTATCTTATGGAACAGCAGGATTGGATCCAACAATAATGGGATATGGTCCATATTATGCAACTAAAAAGGCACTTGCTAAGACAGACTATACAGTAGATGACATGGACTTAATAGAATTAAATGAAGCATTTGCATCACAAAGTATAGCAGTATCAAGAGATTTGAAACTTGATATGAGCAAAGTAAATGTAAATGGAGGAGCAATATCTCTTGGACATCCTGTAGGAGCATCAGGTGCAAGAATATTAACTACATTACTTTATGAAATGGAAAAGAGAGATGTTAAGAGAGGCTTAGCAACACTTTGCATAGGTGGTGGAATGGGTGCTGCTACTATAATTGAAAGATTATAAAATAACATCATAAACATATAATACAATAGTAAAAGATGAGGTAGACTCGCATTATTTATTGAAAGAGTCTGCTTCATCTTTTATTTGCATTTAAAATATATACAAAGTATATAATATATATGTTATACTTTGTATATTAAAGCAGAATGTAGCAAGCTAAAATGTAGAATATTATTCATAAGTTAACTTTATATAGATTGTTTAGTATCATAAAATAATGTAAATATAAAACATAAAAAATGTTTTAATAAGAGTGCAAAAATATGTAAAACTTGCTATAATATAATAAGGTTAATACAAATATAATAAAGTTTTATGATAATCTAACCTTTTTTGCTTAATAAATAGATTTGCTAAGAATTTACGATAAAATACTGTAATAAAGTCACTAAAATAAAGAAAAATAAATATTTTAAGAAAAAATTGGGCTTTTAGATTATATTTTAAAGATATATAATTATTATCAACCTTTTCTTCTAAGTTACAATCAAACAAACTTCTTTGTGGAGGAACTAAATTTGGATAAAGATGTTTTAACTATGGTAAAAAAAGTTTCTATTGTAAATCTTATAATAGGACTTATACTAACAGTATTAATACAGTTAATATTTAGAAAGTATGGATTATCTGTACTTGTTGGAATGCTTACAGCAATACTTAACTTTTTTATAAATTGCGTATTTAGTGATTTAGTGACAACAAAATTTCGACATGCTTCAATATCTTTTAACATTTTAAGTTTTATTTTGAGAGTTGTGCTAGCTGCTGGAATAGGATATGTCATATTTGAATACAATAAATACGGTGCAATAGCATATCTATTTGGATATACTTCTCACTTAGTGGGGATATATATATATATTCAATTTTTGAAAGATAGTTAAAAATAATATTAAGAAGGGATGTGATGAATTGGAAAGTTTTGAGCCGTTGTTTACAATAGCTATTGGAGGAATTAAGGTCGGTATAACTTCTAGTATAATTGTGCAATGGGTTATTATTGCTGCTTTATTGATATTGGCGAAATTCTTTACTGCGGATATGAAAAAACTACCTAATAAAAAGCAGGGAAGTGTTGAAGTACTTGTTGAAGCAGTAACTAATTTTGTCAAGGAAAACATGGGGCCAGAATATGTAAATTACATGCCGTATGTAGGAACTCTTGCTATATACCTTTTGGTCATGAATATTGTTCCAGCATCATTGGGCGTAAGAGCTCCAACGGAAGACTTGAGTGTTGCAATAGGTTTGGCAATCATAAGTTTTATATTAATTCAAGCTAATGGTATTCAAAAAGGTGGAATTAAAGGTTACATAACGAAATATGCCGAGCCGGCTGTGCCATTATTACCACTTAATATTTTAGAAAGATTAGTTCTTCCAGTTTCGCTGAGTCTAAGACTTTTTGGTAATATGACCGCAGGAGCTGTAATTGTTTCTATGGTATATGGAGGATTGAGCCATTTAGCATGGTTTAGTGAATTAATAATACCTATTCCTTTACATGCTTTCTTTGATTTGTTTGATGGCTCAATACAGATGATAGTATTTGTTATGCTAACAATGATGAATATAAAAGTTACAGCCGAACATGAAATCTAATATTATTTTATTTAAGGAGGATTTTTTATTATGAGTTTAGATGCACAAGCATTTGTAAAAGGTATGGCAGCAATAGGTGCAGGCCTAACTGCTATTGGATGTTTAGGTGGAGGTATTGGAGTTGGTATTGCTTCTGGTAAGGCAGTTGAGGGAGTTTCAAGACAGCCAGAAGCAAGTGGTAAAATATTGAGTACATTCTTTGTAAGTGCAGCTTTATCAGAAGTAACAGCTATCTATGCCTTACTAATAGGTCTTATCTTAGTGTTTAAAGTTTGATTTGAATCAATATGCCCTCATCGGTTTACATATATTTAGAGGGGAGGAACTGAAGCTTAAATGAAAATCGATTTAGTAACAGTTATTATAACCATAATCAATTTTTGCATATTATACCTTATTTTGGCACACTTTTTCTTTAAACCTGTTAATAATGCATTAACTACTAGGAATGAGGAAGTTGCTTCAAAAATAAAGAATGCTGACGAAAATGAAAAAAAATCGAAAAAAATGTTATTTCAGCATCAAGAATTATTAAAAAATTCTAAAAAAGAAGGCAAAGATATAGTCGAAGACTATAGAAATAAAGCACAAAAAGTTTCTGATGATATAGTGAAAGATGCTGATAAAGAAGCTCAACTTATAATATCCAGAGCTAAGACAGAAGCTAAAAGGGAAAAAGAAAAAGCAGAAGCTGAGATAAAAGATCAAGTCGTAGATCTAGCTGTGTTGTTGTCTTCAAAAGCATTAGAAGAATCAATAGATGAAAAACAACACAGAAAGCTAATTAAAGATTTTATAGCTAAGGTAGGTATCTAACTATGTATGAATATTTAGATAGAAGATACGCTCTTGCACTTTATAAGGTTGCCGAAGAAAAAGGACAGGTTGATGAATATTTGCAAGAACTAGAAGAAGTTGTAGAAACCATAAATGCAAATAAAGACTTTTTAAAGATTGTAGAGCACCCTCAAGTTAATACCTCAAATAAGAAAAAGTTATTTGAAACGGCTTTTAAGGGGAGGATAAGTGATGATGTATTATCATTTTTATTGCTTCTAATAGAGAAAGGAAGGATTTCTCAACTTGATGGTAAGCTTAATGAGTTCAAGAAGATTCATCTTGAAAAGAATAATACTGTGGTAGCTAAGGTTAAAACTGTTGTTCCTCTATTAGAAGATGAAAAAAGTAATTTGATTGATAAACTTCAAAATAAGTATTCAAAAAAAGTCATTTTACAAGAAGAAATTGACAAGAATATAATTGGTGGAGTTTATGTTCAAGTGGATAATGAAGTAATAGATGGAACAATAAGGTCAAAAATTGAAGAAATGAAAAAATTAATGCTTAAATGAGGATAGAGGTGAGCCTATGAACATAAAACCTGAAGAAATAACTTCAATCATAAAAGAAGAAATACAAAAATATGAGAAGAAAATAGAAACTGTTGATTCAGGTACAATAATACAAGTTGGTGATGGTATAGCCAGGGTTTATGGCTTAAATGAATGTATGTCTGGAGAACTTCTAGAGTTTCCAAACAATGTTTACGGTATGGCTCTAAATCTCGAACAGGATAATGTAGGTTGTGTTATATTGGGTTCGGAAAAGGGCATAAAAGAAGGAGATATAGTCAAGAGAACTGGTAAGGTTGTTGAGGTACCAGTAGGAGATAATATCATAGGTAGAGTTGTAAATTCACTTGGAGAACCTATAGATGGTAAGGGACCTATCAAAACTGAAGAAACAAGACCAGTTGAAATAAAGGCTCCAGGTGTTATAGAAAGACAATCAGTTAAACAGCCGCTGCAAACAGGATTAAAAGCAATAGATTCAATGATACCTATTGGAAAAGGTCAAAGAGAATTAATAATAGGTGATAGGCAGACAGGTAAAACTGCCATAGCTATTGATACGATTATTAATCAAAAAGGAAAAAATGTAATTTGTATATATGTTGCTATAGCACAAAAACAATCTACTGTAGCTAATATAGTAAATAATCTTACAGAAGCTGGAGCTATGGATTATACAATAGTTTTATCATCTTCTGCTTCAGAGACGGCACCGCTCCAGTACATAGCGCCATATTCAGGCTGTACAATGGGTGAGTACTTTATGCATCAAGGAAAAGATGTACTAATTATATATGATGATTTGTCTAAGCATGCTGTTGCTTATAGAACAATGTCATTATTACTCCGCAGACCACCAGGAAGAGAAGCTTATCCTGGAGATGTTTTCTATTTACATTCAAGACTTCTTGAAAGAGCAGCAAAACTTTCGGATAAACTTGGAGGAGGATCACTTACAGCTCTTCCTATAATAGAAACACTAGCAGGAGATGTAACAGCTTATATTCCAACTAATGTTATTTCAATAACAGATGGTCAGATATTCCTTGAATCTGAATTATTTAATGCAGGGCAAAGACCTGCTGTTAATGCTGGTATATCTGTATCAAGAGTTGGTGGTAATGCACAAATTAAAGCTATGAAACAAGTTTCAGGAACATTAAGACTTGATCTTGCACAGTATAGAGAACTTGCTTCATTTGCACAATTTGGATCGGATTTAGATAAAGAATCAGTAAGAAGACTTGAAAAAGGTAAGAGATTGGTAGAAATATTGAAGCAAAAACAATATTCTCCAATGCCAGTTGAAGAGCAGGTAATTATTCTCTTTGCAGGTGTAAATAATCATCTTAATGATGTACCTGTCGAGAGAATCAAAGAATTTGAAAAAGAATTCCTAGATTATGTGAATACTCATCATAAAGAGATACCGCAGGAAATAGTTGAAAAGAAAGTTTTATCAGATGAATTAAGTCAAAAGCTTACAGATGTAATAGATGAATTTAAAAAAATATTTTTAGCAGAAGCTTAGAGCTTCTGCGGGAGGTGAAATATGGCCGGGGGAGGACTTGTTGAAATAAAAAGAAGAATAAGATCTATATCTAGTACCCAAAAAATAACAAGAGCCATGGGACTTGTTGCCACCTCTAAAGTCAGAAAAGTTAGGAAAAAGCTAGAGGTAAATCAGAAATATTATGATTCTTTTTCTCAAATCGTAAATGATTTGGTCAGGAATATCGAAGACTATAATATTTACGTGCATGGTAATAAAAGCAAAAAGAAGCTTTATATCACACTAAATTCTGATTCAGGACTCTGCGGTGGATTTAATTCTAATATAGTTAATACAGCTGCCCCTATAATATTGAAAGATAAGAATAATAATCTTCTTATTTCGGTTGGACAAAAAGGAAGAATGTATTTTAATAGGTTGAAGTGTAAAACTATATCAGAATATGTAGATATACCTGATATTCCTACTTTGAAGGAATCAGGAACAATAACTTATAAAGCACTAGATATGTATAGAAAAGGTGAAGTTGGAGAAGTGTATATGATATATACAAGGTTTCATTCAAGTGTAAGGCAAGATGTTACAATTGAAAAGTTACTTCCTTTAGGAAATAAAGATGAGGAATCTCCTAATCACTTCGTAAAATTTGAGCCTTCTATTAACCAAATGATAGAAGATGTAGTAGTTATGCAATTAAAACAACAAGTCTTGAATTTTATGCTTCATTCAAAAGTCAGTGAACAACAATCTAGAATGACAGCTATGGATGGAGCTACGAAGAATGCTAATGATTTGTTGGATGATTTGAATCTTAAGTATAATAGAGAGAGACAAAGTGCAATAACTCAAGAAATAACTGAAATAGTTAGTGGAGCAGAGGCTCTAAAGTAAGGAGGGACACTAATGCCAAATGTAGGCAAAGTTGTTCAGGTTATAGGACCTGTAATAGATATAAAATTTGATACAGAAAACCTTCCTAATATATATAATGCCTTAGAAATAAACATGAGTGATGGTAAAAAACTTATTGCTGAAGTAGAACAGCATATTGGTGACGACATAGTTAGAACTATATCTATGGAAGGAACAGATGGACTAGAAAGAGGAGTAGAGGCAGTTGATACGGGAGCACCAATAACTGTTCCAGTAGGTAAACCAGTTTTAGGAAGACTTTTCAATCTTTTAGGTCAGCCGATTGATGAGGCAGGCGAAGTTAATTCAGATATGCGTTATCCTATTCATAGAGCTGCACCAACATTTGAAGAACAATCTGTTGAGCCGCAGATGTTTGAAACAGGTATAAAGGTTATAGATCTTATAGCCCCATATCAAAGGGGAGGTAAGATAGGACTATTTGGCGGTGCTGGTGTTGGTAAGACAGTTCTCATCCAGGAACTTATAAATAACATAGCTACAGAACACGGGGGACTTTCTGTGTTCACAGGTGTAGGAGAGAGAACAAGAGAAGGAAACGACCTCTATTATGAAATGAAAGAATCAGGTGTTATAGATAAAACTGCCCTAGTATTTGGACAGATGAATGAACCACCTGGAGCTAGAATGAGGGTTGCTCTTACAGGACTTACAATGGCAGAGTATTTTAGAGATCAAGGTCAGGATGTTCTCTTATTTATAGATAATATATTTAGGTTTACTCAAGCTGGTTCTGAGGTTTCAGCATTACTTGGAAGAATTCCTAGTGCTGTTGGATATCAACCAACACTTGCAACTGAAATGGGTGCACTTCAAGAAAGAATTACATCCACAAAGCAGGGATCTATTACATCTGTTCAGGCTGTATATGTACCTGCAGATGACTTGACAGATCCAGCTCCGGCAACTACATTTGCACATCTTGATGCTACAACAGTTTTATCAAGATCTATATCAGAGCTTGGTATATATCCAGCAGTTGATCCGCTGGAATCAAGTTCTAGAATACTTGATCCAAGAGTTGTAGGAGAAGAACATTATGAAGTAGCTTCAAAAGTTAAGCATATACTTGAAAGATATAGAGAACTTCAAGATATAATAGCTATACTTGGTGTTGATGAACTTTCAGAAGCTGATAGATTAGCTGTTGTTAGGGCTAGAAGAATTCAAAGATTCTTATCACAACCATTTACTGTTGCAGAACAATTTACAGGAATGAAGGGTGCATATGTTCCAATAAAAGAAACTATAAGAGGCTTTAAGGAAATACTCGAGGGTAAATATGATAATTTACCTGAAGCAGCTTTCTTATTTGCTGGAAGTATAGATGAAGTTGTACAAAAGGCTAAGACTATGTCATAGAACTAGCCTTTTGATTATGAAGTTAGACATTTAATGTCTAACTTCATAATATATAGAATAACTCATTTTACTTTTTCGGTTAAGTGAAATAATTTAATTTTATAAGAAGGAGATTAATATGGCGGATGCTTTAAAATTAACTATAAATACTCCAGAAAAAAGTTTTTATAGTGGAGAAGTAGTTGAGATATTAACTACTAGTACTCAAGGACGTATAGGAATTTTAAAAAATCATATGTCTTTAGTAACAACTTTAATGCCTAATGTTACGGAAATCATACAAAAAGATGGCAAGAAACTTAAAGCATTCACTTCGACAGGTATATTAGAGGTGAAAGATAATTCGGTGAATTTTTTATGTGATGCCTGCGAATGGCCTGAAGAAATAGATTTTGAGAGAGCTCAGGCATCTAAAGAGAGAGCTGAAGGCAGGCTAAATAAAGAAAAAGATAATATAGACGTAAAAAGAGCAGAGTTAGCCTTGACAAGAGCGCTAGCAAGAATAGGTTTAAAATAATATGAATAAATAAAAGTGACATGAAACTACACATTTCATGTCACTTTTATTTTTCCAAAGCACTCCTAACTGCAGCACATTTTATTCTCATGCTCTATATATTATTAGTAAAGAAAAATAATATATAAAAGTATTTTCTGCGGTGTCAGATAATTATATTTAAGCTTTTCTATACTGAATATTAAAGAAATATGTGGCTATAATTTAAACTAAAGATAATGGGGGTGAGGTTAACTCTATAATAAATTTAAAATAGAGTTATCTATTATGTGGGGAAAAAGTAAATCAATTTTAATTATAGTTTTATCTATTTTTTTAATATTTTCGTTTGATGGATATTGTTCTAAAAGCAAAATCTGCAATAGCAATAGTTTATTTGATGATATTTTAAAGTGCACTAAAAGTACAGTACAAGAGTCTAATGTTACAGCAAGTTTTAATACAAATGTGGATGGCATAAGTTTATGTCAAAGTATTTTCAAAAAAGTAGACTCTAATCAAAATTTTAATG
The DNA here is from genome assembly GCF_003718715.1 of Clostridium sp. JN-1. Taxonomy (NCBI): domain Bacteria; kingdom Bacillati; phylum Bacillota; class Clostridia; order Eubacteriales; family Clostridiaceae; genus Clostridium; species Clostridium sp. JN-1. The sequence continues at coordinate 201,324 of NZ_CP033465.1, forward strand.
TAAGTACAACTCAAAATACTAATTTTTATCGTATAGAATTTAATAAGAAAAATGTAGGTGGTTACATACAAAGCATAAAATGTGGAAAATATAATGCTATAACTGTAGATATTGATGAATTAGGTAATAAAAATAAACTCAATGATTTAATGATACAGATGAAAGGATATCTAAAAGATAGGAAAGAGAATATAAAGTATTTTGAATGCCTAAAAGCTAAAACTACAAATTCAAATAGCATAAATGAATGTAATTCACAGATATCGAAATTATTAAGATCCTATCATATTTTTGATATAGATACTTTAAATTTAGAAAATGGATATACATCAACTGCTTATACGGGTTTGTATGATAATGTAATTGAGACTAATGGTACATTAGTAGATTTCAATTATAGTGTATGTAGATATTATTCAGGAAATTATATAATCCTTGCTACACCTGAAATAATTAAAACATATTAGCAATTTTAGCAATTGTAGAATGGAGGATAAGTATGGATAAAATATTAATAAGAGGAGGAAAAAAGTTAAAAGGTGAGGTAAATATAAGTAGTGCTAAAAATTCTGTTTTGCCGCTTATTGCGGGAACACTATTAAGTGGGGATAAATGTGTAATAGAGAATGCCCCTATGTTAGATGATGTATTTGTTATAAATGATTTACTTAGAAGTATAAATGCAGAAATAGAAATAGATAAGGATTCTAAGAAAGTAATAGTGGATACTTCTAAAGTAAATAGCTGTGAACCAACTGGTGAGCTAGTTAGGAAAATGCGGGCATCATTTTTAATTATGGGACCTATGATATCAAGGTTTGGAGGTTTTAGATTATCGCTTCCAGGTGGATGTAATATAGGAACTAGACCAATAGATTTACATTTAAAGGGATTCAATGCACTTGGTGCAGAAGTTAATGTAGGTCATGGCTATGTAGAAGCTTACGCTAAGAAACTTAAAGGAAATAAAATATACTTAGATTTTCCGTCTGTTGGTGCTACTGAAAATATAATGATGGCAGCAGTTATGGCGGATGGAGAGACAATCATAGAAAATGCAGCAGAAGAACCTGAAATAGAAGACTTAGGTAATTTTTTGAATAGTATGGGGGCGAATGTAGTAGGAGCAGGAACTGGAAATATTCATATAATAGGGGTAAAAGATTTAAAGGGAACAACACATAAGCCTATATATGATAGAATAGAAGCAGGAACATTTATGGCTGCAGCTGCTGCAACTAGAAGTAAAATTAAGATAAATGGTGTAAAAGAAGAACACTTAAAGCCAATAATAGCTAAACTTGTAGAGTCTGGAGTAGACGTTAATGTTAATGGAGAAAGTTTAGTTGTAGATGCAGATAAAAAATTAAAAGCTATAGATATAAAAACTATGCCATATCCAGGGTTCCCAACAGATATGCAGTCTCAAATGGCAGCAGTATTATCTACGGTAAAGGGTACTAGTATAATTACTGAAACTATATTTGAAAATAGATTTATGTATGCTGCTGAAATGAAGAGAATGGGAGCTAATATAAAAGTAGATGGGAGAAGCGCAATTATAGAAGGAGTTCCAAAGCTTACAGGTGCAGAAGTTAGAGCTACAGATTTGAGGGCTGGTGCAGCACTCATAATTGAAGGACTATCAGCAGAAGGAGAAACTCAAGTTTTAGATATATATCACGTTGATAGAGGGTATGTTTCAATAGAGAAAAAATTAAAAAAGTTAGGTGCTAATATTGAGAGAGTAAAGCAATAATAGCTAGTATACATGATATTAATATATGAAAGAAGAGAGAAGATTATAACAAGTCTTCTCTTTTTTTATTTATAAGTTAGTTAAATATGCTCAGTAATATTTCGATCTAGGTAAAAATAGAATAGAAGTAGATTTTGTATGTAATTAATATATAAGATGGTGGGGATAAATATGAGTAGAGTTTCTCAATCAATACATATAAAAAAGTTTTTAATATTGATACTGATATGTGTAACATTTACGTTGTTAGCATCATTTATTATAATTGGTTTTAGTTCAAATAATACTGGTTTTGTAAAATCTATACCTGATTTCTTTGTAAAATCAAAAGACATAATATTTAATAATAACAATACTTCTATAATAAATGTATACATGGAGAAACAGAAAAAGGTTCAATCAATGAACTTAGAAGATTATGTTACGGGTGTTGTTTGTGCAGAAGTACCAGCTAAATTTGACATTGAGGCATTAAAAGCCCAAGCAGTAGCCGCAAGAACTTTTGGAGCAGCTCATATGGAGAGCTTAGGAGGACATAAGTATAAGAGTAATACAGGAGCGGATGTGTGTGATAGTGTAAAATGCCAGGTATTTATGAATAAAGAAGATAGATTTAAATCCTGGCCAGCAAATAGTAGAGAGGAATACTGGAATAAGGTAACAAAGGCAGTTAAAGAAACTCAAGGAGAGGTATTAACGTATAATGGTAAGCTAGTCATGGAACCATATTATTTTTCTTCAAGTAGTGGAAAAACAGAAGATGCAAAAGAAGTTTTTTCAGAAGATATACCTTATTTAAAAAGTGTTAATAGTCCAGGAGAAGAGAATTCTTATAAATATAGAACCACAGTTAAATTAAATTATTATGATTTTGTAAACAAGATAAATAGTAGATATAGTAAAGCAAATTTATCGGCAGACAATGTTAAAAGCTCTGTATTTATAAAGAGTAGAGATAGCAGCGGATATGTAAAAGAAATAAATGTAGGAAATATAACGTTGAAAGGAAATCAATTTAGAAGCGTACTTGGACTTAATTCAGCTAATTTTATTATATCATTTGAGAATAATTTTATTCAAATAACTTGTACAGGATACGGACATGATGTTGGAATGAGTCAATCTGGAGCAAATGTTATGGCCCAAAGTGGTAAAGACTACAAACAAATATTAACACATTATTATACAGGAGTAAGTATAAGTCAGATTCAGGAGATAAAACCTTAGGGTTTTATTTTTTTTGTCAAAAAATAGGGCAAAAAAACATAAAAAAAATTATATAAAATATGTATTAATTAGCAATCCCTGGACAAACTACAAATAGGAGGTGTTTGTATGGATAAAAATTTTTCAAGTAAAGTAGTAAATTTCTTAAAAAAGGAGGGCTTTTATGTAATATTATTTGTATGCCTGTGTGTAGTTGCTGTAGTAGCAGTTGTAACTGTTAAAGATAATAAACATTCAAATAGTTCAGCCGTTCAACAGAGTAGTGTTTCGAATAACGACAAGTTATCCAGCCAAGCAGCTAATTCTGAAGGAAAATCTTCATTGAATTATGATAATGCTCTTCAAGTTAAAAAAGCTGCTAAACCACAAAATGGATCACCTAAAGATAATTCCCAAAGTGTTTCTAAATCAGTTAAAACTTCTTTTACAAAACCAGTAAGTGGAACACTAGCAAGAGGTTACTCAGAAAATCCTGTGTATTGGGATTCTACTGCAAGTTACAGACCAAATTTAGGATATGACATAAAGTGTGATTTGGGCACACCAGTAATGACTGCTGTGGATGGTAAGGTAGAAGAAATAAATACTGCTAGCCAGGATGGAGTAGAAGTTATAATCAATCATCAAAATGGATTAAAAACTGTTTATTCAAATTTAGATTCTAGAGTCAAGGTTACTGAAGGTCAAAATGTAACTGCAGGTACAATTATAGGGGCAGTTGGAAAAACTACACTTAGATCAGCTTATGAAAAGTATGGTGATCACTTACACTTTGCAGTTTTAAATGGAGATAATTTTGTTGATCCAGGTAAATATATTAAATATTAATGAAATGTTTTATACATCAACTTTAGTTCATAGGTTAACTCCTATGAACTAAAATTAAATTTAATGAAATTCATCTATGTCATGCAAATTAAGCTCAAAATGGATTATAAGATGAATTTAAGAATTCAAAAGAGCATATTTATAAATATAGAAGGTTAAGGAGGTAGCATCTTTGAAAGATTACATTGAAGAAAGAGTTTTAGAAGTTGCTAAGTATATTATAGGCTCAAAAGCTACAATAAGAAAAACGGCCAAAGTTTTTGGAGTAAGTAAAAGTACTATACACAAAGATATGACTGAGAGGTTGCCTAAAATAAATCCACAAATTGCGAAAGAAGCTAAGTCTATTTTAGACTATAATAAAGCAGAAAGGCATATAAGAGGCGGAAAAGCAACAAAAATGAAGTATAAGGCTATTGAAGGTTAAAAACATTCCTATTATAATTATATTTAATAGATTGTAATAAGTTAGACAATTTTTTATTAATATAAAATATCGTCTTAGAGTGGGAGTGAAAAGAGGAATGTTTTTTAGTATGGGAACAGATATGGGTATAGATTTGGGTACAGCTACAGTGCTAGTTTATACTAAAGGAAAGGGAATAATATTAAAAGAACCTTCAGTAGTTGCTATAGACAGAAGCAAAAATAGAGTACTGGCTGTTGGAGAAGAAGCATGGCAGATGATAGGAAGAACTCCTGGAAATATTGTTGCAATTCGTCCATTAAGAGATGGAGTCATATCTGACTATGATATAACAGAAAAAATGTTAAAATATTTTATTTCAAAAGCCTGTGGAGCAAAGAAAATGTCTTCACCAAGAGTAGTTGTTTGTATTCCTTGTGAAGCTACAGGAATTGAAAAAAGGGCTGTTATTGATGCAGCTAAGAATGCAGGAGCTAAAAAAGTATTTTTAATTGAAGAACCGCTGGCAGCAGCTATTGGAGCTGGATTAGATATAACGAAGCCAAGTGGAAGTGTAGTTATAGATATTGGAGGCGGTACTACAGATATAGCAGTTATCTCTTTAGGTGGCATAGTAGTCAGGTCATCTATAAAAATTGCTGGAGATAAATTTGATGAAGCTATCATTAAATTTATAAGGAAAAAGTATAATCTAATGATTGGAGAGAGAACTGCAGAAAATTTAAAAATAAACATAGGGTCTGCATTTAAAAGAGAAAAAGTAACTATGGAGATAAGAGGAAGAAACTTGATTACAGGTCTTCCCAAAAATGTGGTTGTATCATCAGAAGAAATGAGAGAAGCCTTAAAGGATACAGTTAATGCTATATCAGAAACTACTCATGCTGTATTAGAAAGAACTCCTCCAGAACTTGCAGCAGACATAGCTGATAAAGGAATTATTATGACAGGAGGGGGATCTTTACTAAGCGGTTTAAGTGATCTAATACAAGAAAGTACTAAAGTACCAGTACAAGTAGCTGAAGATGCAGTGTCTTGTGTTGCTTTAGGAACAGGAAAGGTGCTGGAGTATTTAGATAAAATGGAAGTTACATTTATAGGTGATGATATAACTTTAATAGATTAAAAAAAAGTAAAATTCTGTGTAAGAATTTTACTTTTTTATATTGCGGATTTAGGATTGTCGTAAAGATAATATGAATGAACAATGGAGTGGCATATAGCTTTAGCAATATTAAATACTAAGTTTAATCGTATATTGTTATTGTTAAACATTTCTTCAGTATTATTAGATCCTACTATACCTATAATTGATGTTTCGCCAACTTCTGGTAAGGATTTGCCAACCCCTTTTCCAGGATGAATAGGATAATCACGTGCCTGAATTTCACCTATATTTGTTTCATCTCCAAGACAGGCATCAATTCCAATTATATTATTGTATGGATGAAGAGATTTAATCTCTTCTAATTTTTTATCAATATTTAAAGCATGTATTGGTTTTTCTATGGTACCATATACTGGCAAAGGGAAACCATTGAATTTTAATAATGTTCCAACTAATGGACCTAAACAATCTCCTATGCACTTATCAGTTCCAATACACATTATTATAGAATTCCTATTAATATAATCTTTTAAAAAATAAGCTATATTATAATAACATAGTGGATTTTTATAATTAGATTTTACCTTGTTCAAAAAAATCACCTCCTGATGGGACAAGTATGCACCTTATAAAGATAATCCCTAAATTATTTATATGACTTAAACTATTTAAATATTAAAGTTCAAGAATAAAAAATACATACTTGACAATAATGAGTAAATGATGAGTAATATAGTGCAGCATACGCTGCACGAGATATAATTGGGAGGAATAAGAATGAATAAGAAAATCTTATCATTTATCATAATTTTATGTACCATTATATCTGTCTTTATAATAAGATATGTTCATAAAGTAAACATTAATGATAATTTTATAAGTAATAAGATAAGTGTCTTTAATAATAAACAAAACAAGCATCAAAATAATAATAACGATAATAATATAAAAAAGTTTTCATATCTCTTTAGTGATATATGCTTTACGAATATAAATAGTGACTATAAAAAAGGTAAATTAGATGAAATAGGTGAAAAATTTAAAGATGATAAGAGAGCGTTCTTTAGTGACAGCAGCGAAGTTGTTAAAAATGATACTTCGAAAAGTATAAATAAATTGCCCAAAAGTGAAGAAGAAAATAAATCCATTTCTAAAATATCTAATTCTAATCCAGAAAAAAGTTTAACTGCTGCAGACATGGAAAAGTTAAATAGCATGGCTAATAAGTTACCTGCAGTCGATTGTGAAAAGGTCAAAAGTTGGCTTAAAAGTGGTAAAACCCAAGATATTGAAAAAGCTCTTAAATTATTGAAACAGAGGCTATCTAACGATGATTATCAAAAAATTAAAACTATATATGACAAGTTTATAAGTTAAAAGTAAACACATGCGTAAAGTAAAGAAATATATTGTAATGTGAAGAAAAATCCATGTAATATTATATAATCACTAAAGCATACAGTTGAATTTAGAATCACAACAATGTATACTATTTGATGTTGGCGTTAGTACAACTTAATAATTTAAATGGTTTTTATGCTGGCATAGCTCAGTTGGTAGAGCAACTGACTTGTAATCAGTAGGTCGAGGGTTCGAGGCCTTCTGCCAGCACCAAATACGGAGGAATTCCCGAGCGGCCAAAGGGGGCAGACTGTAAATCTGTTGTCATTCGACTTCGATGGTTCGAATCCATCTTCCTCCACCATAAATTATGGGCGCATAGCTCAGCTGGGAGAGCATCTGCCTTACAAGCAGAGGGTCACAGGTTCGAGCCCTGTTGTGCCCACCATTTAAATTAAATGTTAGTAGTATTTAAGTAATTAGTTTACTTAAAGTATGAATTTATGTAAAATGATTTTATTAATTAATAATATGGAGGAATTCCCGAGCGGCCAAAGGGGGCAGACTGTAAATCTGTTGTCATTCGACTTCGATGGTTCGAATCCATCTTCCTCCACCATAAAAACACTTTTACGTGTTTTATTTTTATATAACTATATGTTTAAATCTACTAAATTTGTAATTAATTTAATATTTAAACTCTTATCAAGAGAGGTGGAGGGAAAGGGCCCGATGAAACCCGGCAACCAGCTGTGAGCTAAGGTGCCAATTCCTGCAGTATAAATTAACCTGCAAGATAAGAGAGTTGTTAAGTAATTTAACCTCTTCTTATTGAAGAGGTTTTTATTTTATGAAATTGGAGGGGTAAATTTATGAGAAGATTGTTCACATCTGAATCAGTTACAGAAGGACATCCAGATAAAATGTGCGATCAAATTTCAGATGCTATTCTGGATGCTATATTGGAGAAAGATCCTAATGGTAGAGTAGCTTGTGAAACGGCTACAACTACAGGAATGATTCTAGTAATGGGAGAGATATCTACTAATTGTTACATAGATATTCCTAAGATAGTTAGAGAAACTGTAAAGGAAATAGGATATACTAGAGCAAAGTTTGGATTTGATTGTTCTACTTGTTCGGTTATAACATCAATCCATGAACAATCATCAGATATAGCACTTGGTGTAGATGAAGCACTAGAATCAAAAAAAGGTGAAATGGATAAAACTGAAGCTATAGGTGCTGGAGATCAAGGAATGATGTTTGGATTTGCTACGAATGAAACTCCAGAATATATGCCCATGCCTATTTCTTTAGCTCATAAACTTGCAAGAAGATTAGCTAAAGTTAGAAAGGATGGAACTTTAGATTATTTAAGACCTGATGGGAAAACGCAAGTTACTGTTGAATATGATGATAACAAACCGGTTAGAATAGATACTGTGGTTGTGTCAACTCAACATGATTCTGATACAACGCACGATCAAATAGAAAATGACATTATAGAACATGTAATAAAACCAGTTATTTCACCTGAACTTTTAGATGAAAATACTAAGTATTTTATAAATCCAACTGGAAGATTTGTAGTTGGAGGTCCTCAAGGAGATTCAGGACTTACAGGTAGAAAGATAATAGTTGATACCTATGGTGGATGTGGAAGACACGGCGGCGGTGCTTTTTCAGGAAAAGATCCAACGAAGGTTGATAGATCTGCTGCTTATGCTGCAAGATGGGTATCTAAAAATTTAGTTGCAGCTGGAGCTGCTGATAAATTAGAAATACAACTTGCATATGCTATAGGTGTTGCACAGCCAGTTTCTATAACAGTTGATACTTTTGGAACATCAAAGATATCAGAGGATAAGATTGTAGAAATAGTTAAAAAGGTATTTGATCTAAGACCTGCAGCTATAATAAAGGAATTAGATTTAAGAAGACCGATTTACAAACAGATTGCTGCTTATGGACATTTTGGAAGAACTGATATAGACTTGCCTTGGGAAAGACTAGATAAGGTTCAAGAAATAAAGAAATATATCTAAAGTTAATTTTGAAGTTTATTAAGGATTTAGTGTGATTATAAGATTTATCATGCTAAATCTTTTTTTTGATAGTATATATTCTATTTTTATATGATTTAATGATATAATTATTGATAAATAAAATAACATATTTAGGAGAGATTGTATGCAAGAATTACAAGGAAACATTGACAGTATACTTTTTCAAAGTGATAGTGATGGATATGTAGTTGCACGATTTAAAGAAAAATTTAAGCGTCAATGTATCACAATAGTTGGATGTATACCATATATTACAGAGGGCGAAAATTTAAAGTTAGAAGGTGAGTGGACTACTCATCCGCACTTCGGAAAACAATTCAAGGTATCTTCGTGTGAAGAAATTGTTCCAGATTCTACAGCAGGTATAGAAAGATATCTTGCATCTGGAGTAATATCTGGAATAGGACCTGTAACTGCTAGAAAAATTGTTGAAAAGTTTGGAGAAAAAACTTTAGAAATTTTAGATAATGATATAACAAGGCTTCGAGAGATAGAAGGAATAGGAGAAAAAAAGATACAATTGATATGTAATTCTTACTCAAAACAAAATGAAATAAGAAGTCTTATGATTTTTTTTCAAACATATGGGATCACAGCAAATCAATGTGTAAAGATACACAAAAAGTTTGGAAATGATTCTATAAAAGTTATTAAAGAAAATCCTTATGTATTAACTGAAGAAATATCTGGTATAGGATTTAAAACGGCTGACAAAATAGCAAGAAATGCTGGTATACAATTGAATTCTCCTTTTAGAATACAAAGCGGTATAAAATATATAGTAAATAACTTTTGCGGATTAGGCAATACGTATATGCCTTTTGATCTTCTAATAAATAGAGCCATCGAATCTCTAGGTGTGTCTAGAAAAGAAATTGAAGAAAATATATATGATAGTTCTGCAAGCGGAAAGATAAAACTGGAGAATGTTAATAGTAAGATTTGTGTATTTACTCTCCCTTACTATTATTGTGAAATGAATATTACAAGAAAGATACTTCAGTTATCACTTTCGAAGTATGAAGACATTAAAATTGATGTAAATAAGGAAATAGAAAAGTTTGAAGAGAATAATAATGTTAAATTTGCCGATTCACAAAAAGAAGCTATAAATGGAGCTTTTAAAAATGGAATTGAAATAATTACAGGAGGACCTGGTACAGGAAAAACTACAATCATAAATGCGATAACTCAAATATTTGAAGAAATTAACTATAAGGTATTTATGGCTGCTCCAACTGGAAGAGCTGCAAAGAGAATGACTGAAGCTACTGGAAGAGAGGCTAAGACTATTCACAGGCTGCTTGAAATGGGTATAAGTGAAGGGCAAGATAATATATTGTATTCACGCGGTGAGGGAGCACCTCTTGAGTGCGATGTACTAATAATAGATGAAGCATCAATGATAGATGTGATGCTTATGAGTAATTTGTTAAAAGCAATTTCAGTAGGTACTAGGCTTATAATAGTTGGCGATGCTGACCAGCTTCCGTCGGTTGGACCAGGTAACGTCCTTAGAGATTTAATACAAAGCAAATGCGTAAAAATTGTTAGACTTAAAGAAATTTTTAGGCAGTCACGTGAAAGTTTGATTATTGTAAATGCACATAAGATTAATAATGGAGAAATGCCAATTTTAAATAAAAAGGGGAAAGATTTTTATTTTATAAGATGTAATAATCCTGAAAATATATTAGATACGTTAGTGCAGCTTATAGACAAAAGACTTCCTAAATTTAATAAGAATTGGGATAAGATGAGGCATATTCAAATACTATCACCTATGAGAAAAGGCGTATTGGGAATTAATAATTTAAATACCAAACTTCAAGAAATACTAAATGTTAAAAGTAAGGAGAAAAAAGAAAAGGAATTTAGAGATAGTATTTTTAGAGTAGGCGATAAAGTTATGCAAATTAAAAATAATTATTCATTAAAATGGGTTAGAATATCAGGAGATGGCGAAAATGAAGGACTCGGAGTATTCAATGGAGATGTTGGGTATATAGAAGACATAGATAATGATAAAAATACTCTAACTGTGATATTCGACAATGAAAAAAGAGTAGTATATGATAATTTGTATTTGGACGAATTAGAACTTGCTTATGCTATAACTATACACAAAAGTCAAGGGAGTGAATTCCCAGTTGGTATTATGCCTATATTTATGGGACCACCTTTACTTATGAATAGAAATTTATTATATACTGCTATAACTAGGGCAAAACAGATGGTTGTATTAGTTGGAGACTTGAAGGCTTTAAAATTTATGATAAATAATGATAAAAGTTTTGAGAGGTATTCATTATTAAAATACAGAATAATGGATATAATGGAGAGTGGGTTAAATGCTGACATACCAGAAGTTAAAGCTGAGTAAACAGAAAAGTAAGATAAGTCAAGATATATTAAATTGGAGTACTGGAAATCAAAAAATTCTAAATGTAATATCTCCACCGTATAATTCAACTGATGTATTTATAAATGTTATATTATTTCACTTATTTAATGGAAAAAGAGTAGTATATATAACAGATGAAAAGTCTGACAATCTAAATATAGTTAGAAGCGTAAAACCATACTTAAATGTAAAAACTAGAAATAAGTTACTAAAAGTATGTGATTTTAAAAATGCCGAAAATTTATGTGAAAATTATGACTTAGTGATATATGATAACTTAAGTGCATTTCCGCTGTATAATAAGCGTAAAATATTTCATTTATTAGATAAGCTGTCAAATGAAAATGCTAAATTTATAATTTATTCTATAGAAAATATACTCGAAATGGGAGAAGAGATTATTCTTCCAATAAGGGATGATAAAAAGCCTCTAATTGAACCTAGAACTATACTTACGAGAATTGACATAAGTCAGGATATACCATTTGTCATATATGATTATTTACAGTGTTCTATTAAATCAGATAGAAAAGTTATAATATGCGTACCTAATGATCATAACATAGATGAAATATACAGTTATATAAATAGATATTGCAGTAATATGACTCAAAACGTAACATGTGTACATAAAATACACAGTGATAAAGTTATAAGTAATTTTAAAAAGCTGAAAAATGGAGTATGTATAACAGACAGCTTTGATATATTTAATTATAATATTCAAAATGTAGATACTATGGTTTACTTTGCAGATAGTCCTAAATTTGATTATAAAAAATTAGTGTATATTTGTGCAGGCGCAAATAGAAATAGAAAAAACTTGGAGGGAGAGGTTATATTTTTGGCAAATAAGGAAACTTATGATATGGAAAAAGCCAAGGATATAATGAGAAATTTTAATAAAGAAGCATGGGAAGAAGGATTATTAAAAATTTAAAGTTTATAAAAGAATGTATACTGTCAGTAATATATACATCAGATCAAAAATGTATAATATGTAAATCAGAATTATACGACGATGAAGTTATATGTTCCAATTGTAAAGAAAATATTAAGTTTTGTAAAAGTGGTTTTTATATAGGAGAGTTTGGCAAAGAGTACAATGCTTATAGTGCAGCTTATTATTCAAAAACTATAATGGAACTTATAATTGGACTAAAGTATAAAAGTAACTTTGAGGCCGGCAGACTTTTAGCAAAATATATGGTAAATACTATAAACATTAACCATATAGATTTTGATTATATAACGTATGTTCCTATGACAAAAAGTTCTTTAAGAAATAGAGGCTATAATCAAAGTGCATATCTCTCAAAAGTGATTTCCGATAAACTTGATATACCTGTAATTGACTGCTTAAAAAAAGTAAAATCTACGAAAGATCAAATAGGACTTAATGGAAAACAAAGATGGATGAATATGAAAAATAGTTTTAAATATATAAGTGGATACAATATAAATGGCAAGAATATTTTAATAGTTGATGATGTTATAACTACCGGTGCAACAGCATATTATTGTGCAGAAGAATTAAAGAAAAATGGTGCTAGAAAAATTAAGATATTGACTGCAGCAAAAAGTAGAGTATAATTTTATTTGTGAGTCAGTTTTGTGGTTGAAAGTCGATGCCAGTCGCAGGCGAAGCGATCCACGTAAGTTAAATAAAATATTTAATGAGCATGGTGCGGTTTAGATGTAAGTCCTGCCGCCTAGGGGCGAGAGAATTAGTAGTGAGAGACTAAAGTTGGGTAGCGAAAGTTCCAGCAGGCGAGTGTGGGGTCAAAGACCAGGTCAAATGACTTATAAATGCACTAACTGTGCAAATTAGCAGTCTTTTTTAAGGCTGCTATATTTATTTGAAATCAAAAATTTTGGCCTATTCCCGACCTAAAAAAATTGATATAGGATAATTTACATATTAGTTAATACTAGGTGCCTTATTTATAAAATATTAAGATTTATCAGGAAAATAGTTGCTTTTTCAGTAACATTTACGTGTAACATATGTTATTATAGTAGTATAGAAGTTTGGATAAACAGCAGCACTACAGTAAATCCCTGCTGTAGCAAAGGCACTCTTTAAATAGAGTGTCTTTTTAAACTTAAAATTATTTTGTTAGTATAAAGTTATAAAAGAAAAAATCTAAGCATCTACTAAGTAAAAAAATAGTAGGTGCTTTTATTGTGATTAAATTTAATGAATATAACATCTAGTGTTAAATAGCATTAATAACAATAAAATTAGCTATACCTATTAACCTTTTACGTAGGTTTAATATAATATAGTTATAAGCAGGAGGTGAAGAAGTGATATGGATAAGTAAATTAATAGCTTTAGTAATTTCAATACTAACAATTCGTCAAATTCAATTAACCAGTAGAAAGACGAAATTAGAAATTGAAAAACTAAAGCTAGAAATTAAAAAGCTGAGGAAAGGGAAATAACTTTCCTCTCCACAATATTTTATTTACTTATCATTATACCACGGTAATATGAAAATATTAAATTATTTTTTAATAACTTGTGTTGTAGTGATTATTGTTCTTGGGGGCAGACTTATAATACTTAAGATGGAAAAAAATAAATTAGAAGATGAAAAAAATAAATTATTAAAAAAGCAAGATAAGGAGTAAATTATGGATAGAGGGGAGTTAATAAAATTAATTAAAGATAATACTATGGATTCGAGCGAAGTTGCTAAATATTTAGGTATAAGTAAGCAAAGACTTTCTGATATGAATAGGCAGAGTAAACTTGTAGCAATAAAAAAAGGAATTTACTTAAAAGAAGATGTTGAAAAGAGAAAGTTAGAACAAAATGAGCTTAGGAAAAAATACTATAAGAGATAATTTTTAAGCCTAGCGGTGTTAATTCTGCTGGGCTTTATTTTTACATAAGATTGCATTAACCTAGGAATATTATTTTATGATAAAATTAATAGAAAGTCATTAATGGAGACTAATATGCAAATTGATAATATGATAACTTTTTTGAGACTATTATATTAATTTTATTACAAGTTATTTAAAATTATAATAAAAGCAAAAAAATATGTAAAAAATATTGCATTTTTAAAAATACATGATATAATAATATATGTAAATTAAATTGTTCCGCGATAGCTCAACGGTGGAGCATTCGGCTGTTAACCGAAGGGTTGAAGGTTCGAATCCTTTTCGCGGAGCCAATTTTATTTTTTTTTGAATAATTTTGATTGACAATTATAAAAATAATGTTACAATAGATATAATTAAATATTTCATAATGATAAAGAAAAGTAACTATAATGTCTTTAAAGAGAAATTGTGGGTGGTGGAAACAATTAGGGCCTTATTGTGAATGGAGCTTTTGAATGATAAGAAGAGAGTAGGACTTATGTCAAAAAGGGTGGAACCGCGGAAAAAGCTTTCGTCCCTTAAGATTAGGTTCTTTTTTTTATATAATTTAAGGAGGTATTAGTAATGAAAAATGAAAAAAGTATGGATAAAGTAGTAGCCTTATGTAAAAGTAGAGGTTTTGTATACCCTGGGTCAGATATATATGGAGGTCTTGCAAATACATGGGATTATGGTCCTATGGGAGTTGAACTAAAAAATAATGTAAAAAAGGCATGGTGGCAGAAGTTTGTTCATGAAAGCAAATATAATGTTGGAATAGATGCTGCTATTTTAATGAATAAAGAAGTATGGGTTGCATCAGGCCATGTTGGAAACTTTTCAGATCCACTTATGGATTGTAAGGAATGCAAATCAAGATTTAGAGCAGATAAACTAGTAGAAAAACACATGACTGAAAGTGGAATAGAAGAGGCTAGTGCAGATGGCTGGAGTAATGAAAAATTAAAAAAGTATATCGATGATAATAATATCAACTGTCCTAGTTGTGGTAAACACAATTTTACAGATATAAGGCAATTTAATCTTATGTTTAAAACTTTTCAAGGTGTAACGGAAGATTCTAAATCCGAGACATTTTTAAGACCTGAAACTGCACAAGGCATATTTGTAAATTTTAAGAATGTTCAAAGAACAACAAGAAAGAAAATCCCATTTGGTATAGCTCAGATAGGAAAATCTTTTAGAAATGAGATAACTCCAGGAAACTTTACTTTTAGAACTAGGGAATTTGAACAAATGGAATTAGAGTTTTTCTGCAAACCAGGAACAGATTTAGAATGGCATGATTACTGGAAAAAGCATACTTGGAATTTCTTACTAAGGCTTGGAATAGATGAAAAAAATATAAGATTTAGAGATCATAAAAAAGAAGAATTATCTCACTATAGTAAAGCAACTTCTGACATTGAGTATCTGTTCCCATTTGGCTGGGGAGAATTATGGGGAGTTGCAGATAGAACTGATTATGATTTAAGGCAGCATCAAGAGCATTCTGGAAAAGATATGACTTATCTTGATCCAGTTACTAATGAAAGATATATACCATATTGTATAGAGCCATCAGTTGGAGCTGATAGAATTGTTCTTGCATTTTTAGTAGATGCTTATAATGAAGAAGAGTTAGAAAATGGAGATACAAGAACAGTATTACACCTGCATCCAGCTATAGCTCCATTTAAAGCAGCAGTACTTCCTCTTACTAAGAAGTTATCTGAAAAAGCTTCAGAAATTTATGATCAACTTAGACGTGATTTTAGTGTTGACTATGATGAAGCAGGAAGTATAGGTAAAAGATATAGAAGAGAAGATGAAGCAGGAACTCCTTATTGTATAACAGTAGACTTTGATACATTAGAGGATAATACAGTAACAGTTAGAGATAGAGATACTATGGAACAGTTTAGAATAAAAATAGATGAAATTAAAGGATTCTTGAAAGAAAAGGTAGAATTTTAATATTAAAATATAAAAAACAAGACCAGAGTT
Source organism: Clostridium sp. JN-1 (assembly GCF_003718715.1). Lineage (NCBI taxonomy): Bacteria > Bacillati > Bacillota > Clostridia > Eubacteriales > Clostridiaceae > Clostridium > Clostridium sp. JN-1. The sequence goes on from NZ_CP033465.1 coordinate 217,374, forward strand.
CAAAATCTGGTCTTGTTTTTTATATAAATTACATAAATTTATACAAAAAACAAAATTACCGGATTTTTATCCGGTAAAATAGGGTTTAATCATGGGGATATGTTATATGTTTAATTAAAACTTGGGGAATTATATTAATGTTTCCTTACGGCACGATTATAGTATAGCATATGTTATCAACAAATTTCAACAATATAATCAAAATTGTTAAATTAAATATTTTCTAACAATTCTGACCTAGCGATATATTGTTAAAATAAGTTCAAATTTAGTTGCATTTTGGATAAATATGTCTTAAAGCTGACTATTATAGCATTTGTAATATATATTAACTTTAAATGTTTCGGTAAAATATCTATAACTTAACAAATATTAAGAAGTAAAGACATAAATTTATTTTGCAATGATAATATAGATTGTGATATAATAATATCGTTCATGCGGATATGGCGGAATTGGCAGACGCGCTAGATTCAGGTTCTAGTGAGGGAAACTTCATGCAGGTTCAAGTCCTGTTATCCGCACCAAGAGCCTTGTGAAATCAACATTTCACGGGGCTTTTATTTTTTTTATAATTTATTAAAAGTACTAAAAACTCTCATAAGATTCTTTAAAAATTTTTTATAGAATTAACGAGGGTTTTTATTAATTAAAAGTAATAATAAAGTATTAAGTTATATTGACGGAAACCAATGTATAGCATAATATGTAAATAGATGTTCAAACGTATATATATTTATATATTAAATTAAAGCAGCTGCGGAAGTGTTGGAGGCGTTAATATGTTAGATTTTTTAAGAAAAGAGGGAATTAGTGAAAATCTAATTACTGAAATAGAACGTTATCAAAATTTTTATAATGTGAATCCCGATATAAGATATAGAATACCAAAACCTAAATATAATTATTACGGAAAAGAAATTTGGGAGGAAGCAATTACAGCTCTTCTCTGTGGTGAAAACCTTCTCCTTGTTGGTCCTAAAGCAAGTGGAAAAAACGTTTTTGCAGAAAACCTAGCAGCTGCGTTTCAAAGACCAAGCTGGGATATTTCCTTTCACGTTAACACAGATTTTTCATCTCTTATTGGTTCTGATACATTTAAAAACGGACAAGTTGTTTGGAGGCATGGTCCTATTTATGAATGTGCAGTACTAGGAGGTTTTGGAGTCCTTGATGAAATTAATATGGCAAGGAATGAATCTATTGCACTTCTTCATGCTGCATTAGATTTTCGAAGAATTATTGATATACCTGGTTATGATAAGATTCCTCTAGAAAATGCAACTAGATTTATTGCTACGATGAATTATGGATATGCAGGTACAAGAGAAGTTAATGAAGCTTTGGTTTCACGTTTTATGGTTATTGAAATGCCAACTATTTCTTCCGAGAATCTTATGAAGTTACTTAAACGAGAATTTCCTAATATGAATAATAAATATATTAAACAATTTGCAGGACTATTTCAGGATCTTCAAGACAAAAGTGAAAATTCGGAGATTTCCACGAAATCCGTGGATCTAAGAGGTCTCATTTCTTCCATTCATCTTATAGATAAGGGTCTTGAAGCATCTAGAGCACTCAAGATGGGCATTACAAATAAATCTTTTGATAACTTTGAAAGAGAGCTTATAGAAGATGTTATTAGTCTCAGGATACCCAAAAATGTGAAAAGAGGTGAAATTTTTATAGATTGACTATGCAAGAAGAAAACAAGGAAATAAAAAAAGCTGATAATATTATATGGAACGCTTCATCTGATTACTCATTTGATTCAGAAATCAAGGTATATGATGAAGATGGAAAGGCTGATCTTTACTTAAATTATATTATCGGAGCTGTTCATAAATATTATGATTATTCACTTCTAAAAAGTTTTTTCAATTACCTTAAAAAAGATACTAATCATGCATTGCTAGAAGAATTAACTTGGATAGGTTTAGAAAACTGCACTTATAAAAAGGCAAAAGATGAACGACTAGTTCTTGAAAATCTGCGAAGAAATTATTCAAAAAAATTTCTTGATAAATGTAATCCAGATTTAGCTGTTGACATTATAGATGAAATCAAGATAGCTTATTTTCAGCGGATATTGGGTCAAAAACCTAAAACAACAAAATTAGTGCTTAACATTTTAAATTATTTAGAGTTTGATGAGAACATGGATACGAAACAGATTATATCTCGTATGAATGAGATTATAAAAGTTTATTTCAAATATAAACCTGCTCACAGTGAGGAAAAAAGTGTACCAAAAAAATTTAAAAAAAACAAAAGCATTTTTCAAATAGATAGTAAGCAGTTGAGCTCCTGGCACAATTCATTTTTTAAACGTTTTAATTCAATGGCTGTTGAATTAAAAAGAGCTTTTAGTTGGTTTAAATCCATGAATCAAAGTAATTCAGATGAGATAAAGTTTATACAAGGATATTATGGGTCATCAATTCTACAAGAACTGCAGGCAAAGGCTTTTGAAGAGGTTCTGTGTGTTGGAAACCATAAAAATTGTCACATCCATTTTACAAGAGGGGATTTTGACGTTAATGTTAGGGTCAATAAGAATGCAGCTGAACATAGAAATGATGTTTTAAAACAGAGAGAAAAAAATAATGCAAATTATAACGAAAACCTTGCGAGAAACAATAATAGTATTTTAAAGCTGACGAACAAAATTAGAAATGTTATGCTTGTCAATCGCGAGTTTTCCTGCAGAGCGGAGACGGGGAAATTTATAGCAGGAAACGTCTGGAGAAATCTTTATCTTTATGATAATAAGATTTTTATAAAAAGTTTTAAAAATGATGCTAAAAATTTAACTGTGGATATAATGTTAGATGCATCGCTATCACAGACAAAGCGTCAGGAAGTTATTGCAGCAGAGGGGTATATTATAGCTGAAAGCCTTACACGCTGTCAAATCCCTGTAAGAGTCTACTCCTTTTGCAGTCTTAAAAATTATACAATTATTAACCTTTTCCGTGATTACAACGAAACTAACAAAAATAGTAAGATTTTTGATTATAATGCTTCAGGATGCAATAGAGACGGTTTATCTGTACGTACTGCACTTTATATGATGAAAAGTTTAAAATGTGAAAATAAAATACTAATAGTCCTATCTGATGGAAGACCTAATGATATGCAGTGCATACAAGACAGCGAAACTAATCGTGCTGAATATGATTATGCAGGTGTCATGGGTGTAAATGATACTGCTTTGGAAGTGAGAAGAGGTCGTCAGGATGGAGTTTCTATCCTTGGTATTTTCACAGGGAGTGATGAGGATTTTCCTGCCGCAAAAAAGATATATGGACACAACTTAGTTCATATAAAATCTTCAGAAAGGTTTGCTGATACAGTAGGAGTTATGTTAGAAAATGAATTAAATAATATGTATGATTGAGTAAAAACTTTACGGAATCATATTAATAGGAGAAGCCTATAATTTTTTTAACATATAGTAAATTGATACGACCAATACATTTATAACAATTGATTATTATTTTATTTCATATTATAATAAGTTTACAGATAACTTTATACAGGTATTTACTTAAATGTAAATAAATTAATAAACATGAGAGTTTTGAGCAGGGTAAATTCCTGCTGATAAATGTATATTAGAAATTGAATAACGATGGATTAGGAGGATTAAAATGAGAATTGCAAACAGAAAAAAGTTTATGCTTTCCTGTATTTTTTTTACTTTATTATCGTTATTGTTTGGGAAAAATCAAGTTTTGTGCAATGGGGGTTCTACTGTAAAAGGACAAGCTGTTATGGCATCAAGTAAAGATAAAGGGGTTTTAATTAAGCATAAACAGGAGAATAATAAATATACTATAGTTCTAGATGCAGGTCATGGTGGTGTTGACAATGGTACTAGCTATGGAAATATGTACGAGAAAAACTTGACTCTAAAAATAGTTAAATATGCACAAGAATATCTTGAAAATGAGGGATATAACGTTGCGCTTACAAGAAATAGTGATGTACTTGTGCCATTAAAAGAAATAGGCAGCAGAGTAAATGCGGCAAATGGAGATGTATTTGTTTCTGTTCATATTAATTCAATTAATGATACAGATTTTAATGGTATTACTACATTATACTATGATCCAAAAGGATATCAAACTAATCAGAGGATAAAATTGTCGGAGATATTAGAAAATCAAGCAGTTAAGTCTGACAATTGGAACAGTAAAGGAATAAAGAAACAAAATGTGGCTGTACTTAGATATAGTAAGATACCTTGTGCTTTAGTTGAGTGTGGTTTTATAACAAATAAGGATGATAGGGACAAGCTATCTAAGGATAGTGTTCTTAAAAATTTAGCACAGAATATCTCTGATGGTATAATAAAATATCTTGATAGTGGTAAGTGACAAGCTGTATAAGTTAGTAAGTTTTCTTTTACCACTTTCTCTTTACTCTTTAGATGTTATGGGGTAATATATTAAGAAGAGTTTTATAAGAATAAATAATTTTATTGGTTATTGAAAAGGAGGACTTGTGGTGAGTTTAAATATAGTATTATTTCAGCCAGAAATACCGCAAAATACTGGCAATATAGCAAGAACTTGTGTTCTTACTGGTAGTAAACTTCATCTTATAAAACCATTGGGCTTTAGTTTAGATGAAAAACATTTAAGGAGAGCAGGACTTGATTATTGGCCTTATCTAGATTTAAGTATATATGAGTCATATGAAGAATTAAGAGAAAAATATAAGAATTCAACATTTTATTTTTCTACAACTCATGGAGAAAATTTTTATCATGAAGCTAATTTTAAAGATGGCGATTTTATTGTTTTTGGTAGAGAATCCTGTGGATTGCCAGATTATATAAGAGAAAGTGATCCTAAAAGATGTATAAGAGTACCAATGATAAATACAACGACACGTTCGCTGAACTTATCAAATACAGTTGCTATAGTGGCATATGAAGCATTAAGACAGATGAACTTTCCGATTATGAAGTAGGAAGGAAGCGAATCAATGGAAAAAATAAAAATAATTACAGATAGTACTTCAGATTTACCAGTTAATATAATAAAAAAATATGATATTGAAGTCCTTCCGCTAATTGTCAATGTTGAAGGTAAAAGCTATAGGGATGAATTGGATATAAATTTAATTGGGCTTTTTAAGAAAATGGATAATAGCAGTGAATTTCCGACTACTTCACAAGTTAATCCTCAAAGGTTTATGGATTGTTATAAAAAGTATTTAGATGAAGGATTTAAGATAATATCAATACATATATCATCAAAGTTTAGCGGTACATATCAATCAGCATGCATAGCTAAAGATACATTGCAAAGCCAAGATATAACTATAATAGATAGTTTAAATGTGACTTCAGGATTGGGTATTTTAGTTATAAAAGCTGCTAAACTTAAGGAAAAGGGTTATGAAGTTAAAAAAATAGAAGAATCTATATTGGAAACTATTCCGCATGTTAAAAGTGCATTAGTATTTGATACTTTGGAGTATCTTGTCAAGGGTGGAAGGCTGTCCAAAACCGCTGGGATCATAGGAAGTATACTTGATATAAAATTGATATTAGAAATAAAAGACGGTGAGCTTGTTGTTATAGATAAAGTTAGAGGAAGCAGAAAAGCTGTGAGAATCATACTTGAATATTTAAGCAAAAAAAATATGAAAAAAGATGATAGTGCTGTACTTGTACATGCTAAAAATAAAGATGTACTTGAAATATTGAGAAGAGAATTGCAGTTAAAAGTTGACGGCCTTATAGAATGTACTGTAGGGTGTGTAGTAGGAATACATGCAGGACCGCGTGCCTGTGCAATATTTTTTGTAGAGGATTATTAATTATTTAAGGTATATTGACTTTAACTGATGTACCTTTTATTTATGTTTTTAGAATGAGTTATATATATGGTAAATTTATAGATGCTATAACAAAACAAAATAAGACATATATTGAAAATGTATAGAAAAGTTTCGATATATGACATATAATATAACTGATACATAAAGTATTAATATATTTGGATGAATTTTTCGGGAGATTAAGTATAAGTACCAAACGCTGTATAATTTGTTTGGGATGACTACTTAGCTATAATTTTTATAGTATCCTTAAGTGGATAGCCGAAGGAACAAGTATTATCTCCTTAAATAATATGAATTTCTCAGGCACAAGGACCGAAAAAGGACATAACTCTGGAAAGTATTGAACACCGAAGGAGTAAATCTCTCAGGTTAAAAGGACAGGGGTAAAAGGGTAGTCTTTTACTTATGTCCTTAATTTTTTATACAAATTTAATTGAAGATTCTGAAAGGAGCGGGATGTGATAGAGCCAGTAATAATTGTTACTAATAATCCATTGAGTAGAGACAGATTCCAAACTAAACATAAGGTTTATTTTATAAATGGAAATGTCATGGATGTATTAAAAATGGTAAGAGATTATGTACACTGCGGACATAAACTTTTAACACATCCACTGGTGGGAAGTGTTAAACCAAATCAAATACCATATAGAACTATTTTACTAAGCAGTGATAAAAAAGAAAATGTAGACTTTCAATCTCTAGGTTATATAGAAAAGAGTATTTATACAACTCAAAAGTTTATAAAAAATTATGACATTCCAATGTGGGATTCTAGTGTTTTAAATGATTTTTCAGTAATAGATTATGACATTATAAAACACGTATTTGAGTAGTATTTTATATTAAAAGTTACATTTTTAATAAAATCGGAGGTGTAATATGTCACATTTGTATGATTGTGTAATAATTGGAGGAGGACCAGCTGGGCTTTCTGCAGGTATTTATGCATCTAGATCCAGAATGAATACATTGTTGATAGAAAGGGCAAAATATGGAGGACAGGCGACTACGACAGATGAACTAGAGAATTATCCAGGATCTATTGAAGATTGCACAGGAACAAGTTTAAGTCAAAGAATGAAGAGTCAAGCAATGAACTTTGGAACAAAGTTTGTTAAAGATGAAATAATTGATGTTGATTTAGATGGTGAAGTAAAAGTTATAAAAGGCAAAAATGACAAATACGAAGCTAGGACAGTTATAATTGCAACTGGAGCAAATCCTAGACTTTCGGGATTTAAGAATGAAAAAGAATTAAGAGGACGTGGAATTTCATACTGCGCAACTTGTGATGCAGACTTTTTTACTGACTTAGATGTTGCAGTAGTAGGTGGAGGAGATTCGGCTATTACTGAAGCAATTTATCTTACAAAGTTTGCTGAACATGTTACAGTTATACACAGAAGAGATGAGCTAAGAGCAGTTAAATCACTGCAAGAAAAGGCATTTGCCAATGATAAAATAAGTTTTATATGGAATTCAACTGTAGAAGAAGCTGTAGGTGATGAAATATTAGAGGAGTTAGTTATAAAAAATAAAATAACAGGTGAAAAAAGTAAATTAAAAGTTAACGGATGTTTTGTATTTGTTGGATATAATCCTATTTCTGAGTTATTTAAAGGTAAGGTTTCTATGGATGGAAGGGAATATATCATAACTGATGAAGACATGAGAACTAACGTACCAGGTGTATTTGCAGCAGGTGATATAAGAAAGAAGTCATTAAGACAAGTTATAACTGCAGCAGCAGATGGTGCAATAGCAGCAACTACTGCTGAAAAATATATAGAAGAAAATAAAATTTTAGGTTAGGAGGGTTAACATGGTTGAACTTACAAAACAAAATTTTGAAGACGAAATTTTAAATTATGCTGATAAGCCTGTATTTGTAGATTTTTGGGGTGATAAATGCGAAGTATGTAAAGAACTTATGCCTGGAGTCCATGAATTGGAGAAAAAGTATGGTGATAAGATTAAGTTTTCAAGCCTTAATATAAGCAAAGCTAGAAGACTTGCAATAGGACAAAAAGTTTTAGGATTACCTACTATGATAATTTACAATAAGGGAGAAAAAGTTAACACGATTACTGCAGATAAAATTACTTCATTGCAAGATGTTGAAAGTTTTATTAAATCATATTATGAGACACTATAAAAAATTTGGAGGTGAGTATATTGCGTTTAGAGATAGGAAAAATTAATATTAATGATCTTCAATTTGGCAGTGAAACAAAGATTGAAAATGAAGTTTTATATGTCAATAAAGATGAATTACTGAATAAAATTAGTAATGATGACAGAATTCAAAGTATTAAATTAGATATTGCTAAGCCAGGCGAAGAAATTAGAATAATACCTGTAAAAGATGTAATTGAGCCTAGGGTTAAAGTTGAAGGTAAAGGGGGTATATTCCCTGGATTTATAAGCAAAGTTGATACTGTTGGTTCTGGAAGAACACATGTTTTAAGTGGTGCTGCAGTAGTTACTACAGGCAAAGTTGTTGGATTTCAAGAAGGTATTATAGACATGAGTGGAGAAGGTGCAAAGTATACACCATTTTCAAAGACAAACAATTTAGTAATAACTTGTGAAGTCAAAGATGGGGTAAACCAGCATGAACATGAAGAAGTTCTTAGAATATTAGGATTTAAAGCAGCAGCTTATCTTGGTGAAGCAGGAAAAAATGTAAAACCAGATGAACTTAAAGTGTATGAAACTTTGCCGCTTTTGGAGCAAGTTAAAAAGTATCCAGATTTGCCTAAAGTAATTTATGTTTATATGCTTCAAAGTCAAGGATTGCTGCATGATACGTATGTATATGGAGTAGATGCAAAAAAGATTATACCAACATTTTTATATCCAACAGAAGTATTTGATGGTGCAGTAGTTAGTGGAAATTGTGTATCAGCTTGTGATAAGAATCCAACTTATGTACATTTGAATCATCCAGTTATTGAAGATTTATATGACAGACATGGTAAAGATATTAACTTTTTAGGCTGTGTTATCACGAATGAAAATGTTTACCTTGCAGATAAAGAAAGATCTTCTAGTTATACTGCTAAATTAGTAAAGTTCCTTGGAGCTGATGCTGTAATAATATCAGAAGAAGGATTTGGAAATCCAGATGCTGATCTTGTTATGAATTGCAATAAAATAAGTGATATGGGTATTAAAACGGTGCTTATAACTGATGAATATGCAGGACAAGATGGAAGTTCACAATCACTTGCAGATTCTACAGCAAAAGGAGATGCTGTTGTTACTGCTGGAAATGCTAATGAAGTAATAGTACTTCCTAAGATGAAAAAAGTAATAGGACACCCTGAAGCTGCTAACATAATTGCCGGCGGCCACAATGGAAGCTTAAGAAAAGATGGTTCCATAGAGGCTGAACTCCAGGTCATAACTGGATCTACCAGCGAAGTTGGATTTAATAATTTAAGTGCTAAAGTATATTAAATCAAAAGTTAGCTTAAAACAAAGTATCCTATTAAATTTTATAAAAATAAAAAGTGTCCAAATTTTATTATAAAGCAAGTTACCTTAAATTATAAGGTTTATTTAAAAGTAGAATGTGTCTATAGATAAATTATAGTTATACAAATGAAATGAAAAGTTTAGAGGAGGATGATTTCTATGTTAAAAGGCAAAAAAGTTATTGCTATAGGAGATAGAGATGGAATACCAGGACCAGCTATTGAAGCTTGTGTAAAATCAGCTGGAGCAGAAGTTATTTTTGCATCAACAGAATGCTTTGTTTGAACGGCCGCAGGTGCTATGGATCTGGAGATCCAACAAAGAGTAAAAGACTTAACAGAAAAATATGGTGCAGAAAATATAGTTGTAATTTTAGGTGGAGCAGAAGCAGAAGCATCAGGACTTTCAGCTGAGACAGTAAGTGCTGGGGATCCAACATTTGCTGGACCACTTGCAGGTGTTGAACTTGGTCTTGCTGTGTATCACATGGTTGAACCAGAAGTAAAAGAAGAATGTGATGCTGCTGTTTACGATGAGCAGTGTGGAATGATGGAAATGGTATTGGATGTAGATGAAATAATTAGTGAAGTTAAAAATGTAAGAAAAGAGTATTCTAAATATTAAAACTTGAAGGGAGGTAATTATATGATTAAGGTTATACATTATATAAATCAATTCTATGCTGGCATAGGTGGAGAAGAAAAAGCCAATGTAGAACCTGAAGTTAGAGAGGGATTTGTAGGACCCGGTATGGCATTGAATAATTTAATAAAAAAAGATGATGCCCAAATAGTTGCTACAATTATATGCGGAGATTCTTATTTTAATGAAAATATGGATAAAGCTAAAGAACAAATAATAGATATGGTAAAAAGGTATAACCCAGATTTGTTTATAGCAGGGCCAGCTTTTAATGCAGGAAGGTATGGTATGGCTTGCGGTGCTATATCAAAGGAAGTTATTGATAAATTATCTATACCAGCAGTTACAGCTATGTATCCTGAAAATCCGGGGGTTGATTTATTTAAAAAGTATGTATATATAGTTGAAACTAAAAATAGTGCAGTTGGAATGAGAAAGGCTCTTCCAAAGCTTGCAGGTTTAGGTTTGAAACTTGTTAAAAATGAAGAAATAGGAGATCCTGAAGAAGAAGGATATATAGAAAGAGGAATAAGAAAAAATTGCTTTAGGGGAGAAAGAGGCTCCAAAAGAGCAGTTGATATGCTCGTAAAAAAATTAAATGGAAAAGAATTTACTACTGAATTTAAAATGCCTGTATTTGACAGAGTAGATCCAAATCCGCCTGTAAAAGATATAACTAAAGCAAAAATTGCCTTAGTTACATCAGGTGGAATAGTTCCTAAAGGCAACCCAGATCATATAGAGTCTTCAAGTGCTTCTAAGTTTGGAAAGTATAATATAGAAGGAATTGATGATTTAACATCTCAAACATATGAGACAGCACACGGCGGATATGATCCAAGTTATGCAAATAGTGATGCTGATAGGGTACTGCCTGTCGATGTATTGAGAAAGATGGAAAAGGAAGGCAAAATAGGTTCACTCCACAAATACTATTATGCTACTGTTGGAAATGGTACAGCAGTGGCTTCAGCTAAAAAGTATGGTGAAGCAATAGTTAAAGAACTTATAGCCGACGGTGTTCAAGCAGTTATACTAACCTCCACCTGAGGAACTTGTACTCGCTGCGGTGCAACGATGGTAAAAGAAATAGAAAGAGGAGGATTGCCAGTAGTTCATATGTGTACAGTAGTTCCTATATCATTAACAGTAGGAGCTAATAGGATAGTACCTACTGTTGCGATACCTCATCCTCTTGGAAATCCTAACCTTAGCTCAGAAGATGAGTTTAAATTAAGGTATAAGTTAGTTGAAAAGGCATTAACTGCACTTTCAACTCCTGTTGATGGACAAAAGGTGTTTGAATAATAATTATATAACCGGGAATTAAAAATTGAAGATATTTAATTTTTAATTCCCAAAGTTTTTAAATGCGAATGGAGGTTTAAAAATGAGTTTCCCAGTTATAAAAAAAGCTTCTTATGTTTTGATAGATGTTCCGGACATGGTAATTAACAATGGCACTACTCAAACATTGGAGAGGAAGACAAATCCAGAATCAGATTATCTGAAGAAAATAAAAAGTCATTTAAGATCTTTTGACGATGTTGTAGCATATCCACCAAATCAAACGTACATAGGAAACTTAACTCCAGAGGAATTATCTCAAATAAAAAGACCATGGCACTTAAATAAAATTGAAGATGCAAAGAGGTTTGGAAAGTTTGGAGAGATAATGACTCAAGAGGAGTTCTATGGACTGTTAAAGATTTGTGATGTATTTGATTTAGTTATTCTTGAAAGTTCATTTACTGAACTTGTGAGAGAAAAGTTTAAGAAACATCCTATTTTAAATACAAAAGTTGATGAACTTAAAGATGGTGAAGATATAGAACATATAAAAAAGCTAGTAGATGACAATATAGCAGATGCAATTTATCAAAATGATAAGTTAGTAGGATGTGTGAGAAGGGCACATGAATTTGATACAAATTTATCTTCACATGTGATGCTTGAAAATTTGTCAGTTAAAGCATCAGGAGTTTTAGCTTTAATGCATCTTGTGGAAAATTCTAAAGTAGATGTAAATGATATAGATTACTTAATAGAATGTTCAGAAGAAGCTATAGGAGATATGAATCAGAGAGGTGGAGGAAATATTGCAAAGGCCTGCGGAGAAATAGCTGGTATAAAAGGTGCTACAGGGGTCGACATGAGAGGATTTTGTGCAGGCCCAACACATGCACTTATAACAGCTTCAGCACTTGTAAAGTCAGGAATTTACAAGAATGTTGTTGTATTTGCAGGTGGATGTACGGCTAAACTTGGAATGAATGGTAAGGATCATGTCAAGAAAAATATACCTATACTTGAAGATTGTCTTGGAGGATTTGCAATACTTGTTTCTCAAAATGATGGGATAAATCCTGTTATTAGAACTGATGTAATTGGCAGACATACTATAGCTGATGGAGCTGCACCACAAGCTGTAATAAAAGCATTGGTACTTGATCCACTTGCTAAAAATGGAATGAAAATTACGGATGTAAATAAGTTTGCACCAGAATTGCAGACACCAGATATAACTGAACCAGCAGGTGCAGGAGATGTACCAACTCAAAACTATAAAATGATAGGTGCTCTTGCTGTTAAAAGCGGTCAGCTTGATAGAAAACAACTGCCTGCTTTTGTAAAAGAACATGGTTATCCTGGATTTGCACCTACTCAAGGTCATATACCATCGGGTGTACCTATAGTTGGTCATGGAATAGAACACATATTAAATGGAAAACTTGATAATTTCATGATAATAGGAAAAGGAAGCTTATTCCTTGGAAGAATGACTAACTTATTTGATGGAGTATCAGTACTTGTTGAAAAGAATAAAGGATTAGAGGAAGAGCCTGCAGGAATTTCAAAGGATGAAATAAAGAAGTTAATAGCAGAAGAAATGAAAAAATTTGCAGAACAATTACTCAAGTAGTGATTATATATACCCAAAAGTTTACTTAATGGGGAGGTATAAAATAGTATGAATCAAGTAAAGAAAATGATAGCAGAATCATTTAACGAAATAGCAGATGGCATAAAGAGCGGAAGTTTTAAGGAAAGATTAAAGATAGGGCTTACACTTTATGGTTCAGAGCATGGGATAAATGAAATGATAAAGGCTGCAAAGCTTGCCAAAAGCAAATATGGAGATTTTGATATAGTGCTCATAGGTCCAAAAGTAGATTGTGGTTTTGAAAATGCAGAAGTAAATGATGCTAAAGACGGCCATGATAAAATGGTAGAACTTCTTGAAAAAGGAGAGATAGATGGATGTGTAACACAGCACTTTGATTTTCCAATAGGAGTTTCTACTGTAGGTAAGTTAATTGCTCCTGCAAATGGAAAGGAAGTTATAATTGCAACTACGACAGGAACTACTTCTACAAATAGAGTTGAGGGAATGATAAGAAATTCAATATCTGGAATTGCAGTTGCAAAATCAGCAGGAATAGTAAATCCAACAGTTGGAATCTTAAATATAGATGGTGCAAGAAAAGTTGAAAGAGCTTTAAGGGAATTACAAAGTAATGGATATGAAATAAAATTTGCAGAATCACTCAGAAAAGATGGTGGAGCAGTTATGAGGGGAAATGACATATTAGCTGGTACACCAGATGTTATGGTATGTGATTCCCTTACTGGAAACTTGCTTATAAAGATTTTTTCAGCTTATACGACAGGTGGTAACTATGAAGTTTTAGGATATGGATATGGACCTGGAATTGGAGAAGATTACGACAAACTTATAAATATAGTATCTCGTGCATCGGGAGCACCACTTATATGTGAAGCACTAAAATATTGTTCAGTATGTGCTGAAGGAAAAGTTTTAAAGCTTGCAGGGGATGAATTCAAAAAAGCCCAAAAAGCAGGACTTTGTGATATATTAAAAAATACAATTGAAAGGGAAAAACAAACTTCAAGTAATAAAGAAGAAGTTAAAGTTCCTCCAAAGACTGTTGTTACCTATGCAATACCTGGAATAGATATACTTGAACTAGATGATGCATGTAATGCATTATGGAAGCAAAATATATATTGTGAAAGCGGCATGGGATGTACAGGACCTGTAATTTTGGTAGCAGATGATAAATCTGAAAATGCAATAAAGGTTTTGGAAGGCGAAGGATATAAATAAAAATTTAATATCTAAATAATTTAATCTAAACAGCTGTAATATTTAAAACTTAAGGAGAATTGCAATAGTTTTAAATATTATAGCTGTTTTTAAATTACTTATTCCGGTGGCATATGGTAAAACATATCAAAAATAAACGTTATATGTAGTTTTATATATTTTATCATTTTTCATGATATAATAAATTAAAGGGATAATTTTAAGTTTTATTATGGAAATGAGGTGTCACTGTGAATTTGGATTTTAGTCTAAACTTAACACAGGAGCAGAAGTTAGTTATGACGCAGCAGATGCAGCTTTCGATAAAGCTGCTTCAAATGTCGAGTCTTGAACTGGAACAATATGTTCAAAAAGAAGTTCAGGAAAATCCTGTACTTGAAGCTAAAGACACATCTAATAATGTAAATTCAGAAGAAGACAGTATAGATTATAAAAAGTTAATTAAATATTTAGAATTTGATAACTATAGTCATCACAATTATGTAAAGGATGATCAAGAGGAAGTATCACCGTTTGCATTTATTTCAGAAAAAAAGTCCCTAAAAGAATACTTAAAAGAGCAAGTAAGAGATATAAGCGAAAGTGATTATATGAAATCAATTTGTTTCTATATGATTGAAAACATAGATAGCAGAGGCTATCTTGATATAAGTGATGAAGAAATTATAAGAGAAGTTAACATATCAAAAGAATCAGAAAGGCATGCTTTAAAGATTATTCAAAGTTTAGAACCATATGGAGTAGGAGCTAGAAATATTAAAGAGTGTTTGAAAATACAAGTTGAAAAAAAAGGAATAATGGACAGCAATATTTATAAAATAATAGATGAATATCTAGAGCTAATAGCTGAAAATAAATACAGTACCATAGCTAAAAAGCTTAAAATAGATGTAAAACAAGCACAAGAATATGGAGATATAATAAAATTGTTAGAACCAAAGCCTTCAAGAGGTTTTTATACAGGTGAAGAAACAAAGTATATAGTTCCAGATGCGTATATAAGGAAGATAGATGATAAGTATTATATAGTAATGAATGATGATTTACTGCCAAGGCTTAGCATAAATACTATGTATAAAGATATAATAAATCATGAAGATGACAAGGATGCAGTTGATTATGTGAAGGAAAAACTCAATGGTGCTGTATTTTTAATCAAGAGTATACAGCATAGAAAGAGTACTATATATAGAGTTATAGAGAAAATATTAGAACTTCAAAAAGAGTACTTTGATTATGGTGAACAGTACTTAAAGCCAATGACATTGAAGCAAATAGCAGAAATTTTAAATATGCATGAATCCACTATAAGTAGAGCAGTAAGAGATAAATATATATACACGAATATGGGTACTATAAAGATTAAAGACTTATTCACTACTGGCATATCATCACCTTTTAATGGAGAAGATGTTTCTGTAAATTTAATAAAGAAAACTATAAGAGAATTAGTTGATAATGAAGATAAGAAAAAGCCGTTATCCGATCAAAGTATATGTAATATATTAAATCGAAAAAACATGAATATTTCTAGAAGAACTGTAGCAAAATATAGAGAGGAATTAGGAATAAAGTCATCTAAGGGGAGAAAAAGATTTTAATTCTCCCTATTGTTCACAATTTGTTCATGACTTTCGGAAAAAATACTATTTAAAAAAATTATGATTTGATTTATAATATAGGTGGGACGAAAAAGTTATCAGCGGGACGCTTTGTGACCAAAGAGGTGTTTGAATGGAGCAATTATTGAAATTACAACAAAAAATAGTTCCCGAAATGCTAGAGTTATTGGAAAAGAGGTACAGCATACTGAGGACGATATATTATAATCAGCCTATAGGCAGAAGAGTGCTTGCCAATAATTTAGGTATAGGTGAGAGAATAGTCCGTACAGAGATAAACTTTTTCAAGAGTCAGAATTTTATCGAAATAAATACTCCAGGTATGACAATAACAAAAGAGGGAGAAAAGATCATTGATAACCTTAAAGATTTCATACATGAAATGAAGGGTTTATCAGATATAGAATACATAATAAAAGATTACTTAAAATTGAAAGGTATAATAGTTGTTCCAGGGAATTTAGATGAAGATAATACTGTTATGAATGAACTTGGAAGAACAGCTGCATCTTATTTGAAAAGTATTATAAAAGATAATAGTATAATTGCGTTAACTGGTGGATATACGGTTAAAGAAGTAGTTGATAATATGGCTAGAATTTCAGGACTTAAAAATGTTAAAGTAATTCCAGCAAGGGGCGGTATGGGTAAAGATGTACAGACCCAAGCAAATACTTTGGCAGCAAATTTAGCAGGTAAATTAGATGCAAATTATAAGTTACTTCACGTTCCAGATAACTTAAGTGATAAGGCGTTAAGTACTATTATACAAGAAAAGGATATTAAAGAAACTTTAAATATAATACATAACTCCAATATTCTGATTTATGGTATTGGTAGAGCAGATCAAATGGCTAGAAGAAGAGGATTAAGTGAAGATGATGTACAAAAAATCGAACAAGTAGGCGCAGTTGGAGAAGCTTTTGGTTACTATTTTGATAAGAATGGTAAAGTTGTTTATTCAACTCCAACCATAGGAGTTAAAAATGAAAACATAGATAAGATTGAATTTCTTGTAGCAGTTGCAGGTGGAAAGGAAAAAGCAGAAGCTATAATTTCCACTGAAATAAACAATACAAATAGTGTACTTATTACAGATGAAGGAGCAGCACGAGAAATTGTAAATATTATAAATAGCTAAAAATAATTATTAATATAAATGTTGTATTTTTGTTAGTTTTACCTTATTTTATATTGTTTAACTAAATAAAAAGCAAATTATTTAAATAACAGGAGGAATTTTTAAATGATTAAAGTTGGAATTAATGGTTTTGGAAGAATAGGAAGAAATGTATTTAAAGCATTGGTAAAACATTATGCTAATGAATTACAAGTAGTTGGTATAAATGACTTAACTGATGCAGAGACATTAGCTCACTTATTAAAGTATGACTCATTATATGGAAAATTTGATGGAACAGTTGAAGCTAAAGAAAACTCAATAGTTGTAAATGGAAATGAAATAAAGATTTTCTCAGAAAGAAACCCTAAAGATATAGATTGGAATGGCGTTGGAGCTGAAATAGTTATAGAATCTACTGGATTATTCAGGGATGAAAAAGCTAAAGCTCATCTTGGAGGAACAGTTAAAAAAGTTCTTATATCAGCACCAGCAAAAAATGAAGATATTACAATAGTTATGGGTGTTAACGAAGAAAAATATGATCCAGCAAAACACAATGTAATTTCAAATGCTTCTTGTACTACAAACTGCTTAGCACCATTTGCTAAGGTTCTTGACAGAGAATTTGGAATAGTAAAAGGATTAATGACAACAGTTCATTCATATACTGGGGACCAAAGATTACTTGATGCTCCACACAAAGATTTAAGAAGAGCTAGAGCAGCTTGTGAATCAATGATACCAACAACTACAGGAGCTGCAAAAGCAGTTGCACTTGTATTACCTCAATTAAAAGGAAAATTAAATGGATTTTCACTTAGAGTTCCTACTCCTACAGTATCATGTACAGATTTAGTTGCAGAACTTAAGAAAGATGTAACAGTTGAAGAAGTAAATGCAGCATTCAAAAAAGCAGCTGAAACTGATATGAAGGGAGTACTTGGTTACAGCGATGAACCATTAGTATCTATAGACTATAGAGGAGACGAAAGATCTTCAATAGTAGATGGAATGTCAACTATGGTTGTTGAAGGAAACATGGTTAAAGTTGTTTCATGGTATGATAATGAATTTGGATATTCAAATAGATTAGCAGACTTAACTAAGTATGTTGCTGATAGACTATAGTAGATAAATATTATAAGGTCTGGTTTTGTAGTTTTGGCTATAAGGCTGGACCTTTTTGACCTGAATATATATGTATTGCTTTTGCGAATAATAAAATATATGGTAAGATAAAGTTATTGATAAATTTTAATTAAAAGAGGTGTACTTAAATGGCAGTTTATAACAAAAAGACTATAGAGGATATAGTTGTAAAAGGAAAAAAAGTTTTGGTAAGATGCGATTTTAATGTACCACTAGTTGATGGTAAGATTACAGATGAAAACAGATTAGTTGGAGCACTTCCAACAATCAAATACCTAGTAGAACACAATGCTAAAGTTATACTTTGTTCACATCTTGGAAAGCCAAAGGGAGAACCAAAACTTGAATTATCTCTAGCTCCTGTTGCAAAAAGACTTTCTGAATTACTTGGAAAAGAAGTTTTATTTGCTGCTGATAAAAACGTAGTTGGTGAAAATGCTAAAAAAGCAGTTAGTGAAATGAAAGATGGAGATATAGTTCTTCTTGAAAATACAAGATATAGAAAAGAAGAAACTAAAAATGAAGAAAACTTCTCAAAGGAATTAGCATCACTTGCTGAAATATTTGTAAATGATGCTTTTGGAACAGCTCACAGGGCTCATTGTTCAACAGTAGGGGTTACTCAATTTGTACCAACAGCAGTATGTGGATATTTAATACAAAAAGAATTGAAGTTCTTAGGAAATGCTGTTGAAAAACCTCAAAGACCATTTGTAGCAATTTTAGGTGGAGCAAAGGTTTCAGATAAACTTGGTGTTATAAATAATCTTTTAGATAAAGTTGACACACTTATAATAGGTGGTGGAATGGGTTATACATTCTTAAAGGCACTTGGCAACGAAATAGGTCAGTCACTTCTAGAAGCTGATAAGATTGATTATGCAAAAGATATGATAAAGAAAGCAGAAGAAAAGGGAGTAAAATTACTATTACCTATAGATATAACTTATACTAAGGATTTTGGAAAAGATGAAACTCCTTTTATTTCAGAAGGAAGAAGTATTCCAGCTGATCATATGGGAATGGATATAGGACCTAAGACAGCAAAACTTTTTGCAGATGCAGTAAAAACTGCAAAGACAGTTGTATGGAATGGACCAATGGGAGTATTTGAATTCCCTAACTTTGCAAAAGGAACTCGTGCTGTAGCTGAAGCAATGGCAGAATCAAATGCTATAACAATTATAGGCGGAGGAGATAGTGCTTCTGCTGTTAATAACTTTGGACTCGGGGACAAAATGACACACATATCCACAGGCGGTGGAGCATCACTTGAATTTTTGGAAGGAAAAGTTCTTCCTGGTATAGCAGCATTAAATGACAAATAATTTAAGTGCCGCATAAATAAATTAGTCAAAAATAGTAGAATATGATCGGGGGATTTTAGATTATGAGAAAAGCAATAATAGCAGGAAACTGGAAGATGAATAATACTGTTGATGATGCAAAAAAATTAGTAGAAGAGTTAATACCTCTTGTAAAGGACGCAAAGTGTGATGTAGTTGTATGTCCAACTTTTGTATGCTTAGATGCTGTATTAAAAGCAGTTAAGGATACAAACATAAAAGTTGGTGCACAAAATATGTACTTTGAAGAAAAGGGTGCATTTACTGGAGAAGTATCACCATCTATGTTAGAAAAAATGGGTGTTAATTATGTAATAATAGGACACAGTGAAAGAAGACAGTATTTTAATGAAACAGATGAAACTGTAAATAAGAAAGTAAAGAAAGCATTTGAACACAATATTCTTCCTATAGTTTGCTGCGGCGAAACATTACAAGAAAGAGAATCAAATGTAACTAGTGAAGTTTTAGGAAAACAAATAAAATTAGACTTGGCAGGTCTTACAAATGATCAGGTTGAAAAATTAGTAGTTGCTTATGAACCAATTTGGGCTATAGGAACTGGTAAAACAGCAACAGATGATCAGGCAAATGAAACTATAGGATACATAAGAAGTGTTATAGCCTCAATGTATGGAAAAGAAACTGCAGAAAAAACTAGAATTCAATATGGTGGTTCTGTAAAGCCAGCTACAATAAAAGCTCAAATGGCAAAGCCAGAAATAGATGGAGCACTAGTTGGAGGAGCAAGTTTAAAATCAGCTGATTTTTCAGCAATAGTAAATTATTAAAAACTATAATGCAATTTTTTAAAAGAGCAAAGTATAGATACAAATGATAATTAAAGGTGATTTTCTTGCTAATTTAAGAAAATCATCTTTATTTGAAGTTTGATATTTGAGCTTTAAACCTTTTTTAAAAGTTTTGGAGGTAAATATGAGTAAAAAACCAGTGTTATTAATGATACTTGATGGATTTGGATTAACAGATAGAGAAGATGGAAATGCAGTAAAAGCAGCACATAAACCAAATATTGATAAGCTTTGGGAGAGTTATCCCCATACACAAATTGGAGCAAGTGGAGAAAGTGTTGGTCTTCCAGATGGACAAATGGGAAATTCAGAAGTTGGACACTTAAATATTGGTGCAGGAAGAGTAGTGTATCAATCATTAACTAGGATAACTAAGTCCATAAAAGATGGAGATTTCTTTAAAAATCCAGAATTAAATAAAGCTGTAGACAATGCAATTAAGAATAATTCGACATTACACTTATTAGGACTTTTATCACCTGGTGGTGTTCATTCCCACATTGATCATTTAAAAGGACTTTTAAAACTTGCAAAGCAAAAAGGAGTTCAAAAAGTTTATCTTCATGCTTTCTTAGACGGAAGAGATGTTCCGCCGGCATCTGCTAAACTTTACATAAAAGATATAGAAGATTTCATGAAAGAAATTGGAATAGGCAAAATAGCAACTGTATCTGGAAGATACTATGCTATGGATAGAGATAAACGTTGGGAAAGAATACAACTTGCATATAATGCTTTAGTTCTTGGAAAAGGTGAAACAGCAGATAGTGCAATAGACGCAGTAGATAAATCTTATAATGATAATAAAACAGATGAATTTGTACTTCCCACAGTAATAGTAAAAAATAAGGATGCATCTATAAAAAATAATGATTCAGTAATTTTCTTCAACTTTAGACCAGATAGAGCTAGAGAACTTACGAGAGCTATAAATGATGAAATTTTTGATGGATTCTCAAGAGAAAGACTAAATCTTACATTTGTAACAATGACAGAATATGATGTTACTATCAAAGGTGTAGATGTAGCATTTAAAAATGATACTTATGTAAATACATTAGGTGAATACATAAGTAGTGTTGGTAAAAAACAACTTAGAGTAGCAGAAACAGAAAAGTATGCTCATGTTACTTTCTTCTTTAATGGTGGAGTAGAAAAACCAAATCCTGGAGAAGATAGAGTACTTGTACCATCACCTAAAGTAGCAACTTATGATATGCAGCCTGAGATGAGTGCATATACAGTAACAGAAAAACTGCTTGAAAAATTAGATGAAGATAAATATGACTTAATAATATTAAATTTTGCAAATCCAGACATGGTAGGTCACACTGGTGTATTTGAAGCAGCTAAAAAAGCTATAGAAGCTGTTGATGTATGTGTAGGAAAGATTATGGATAAGATATTAGAGAAGGATGGAACAGCATTTATAACAGCAGATCACGGTAATGCAGAACAGATGATTGATTATTCCACAGGAAAACCTATGACAGCACATACAATAGACCCAGTTCCATTTGTATATGCAGCAAAGGATGCTAAACCTCTAAGAGATGGTGGAATATTGGCTGATATAGCTCCAACTATTCTTCAAGTAATGGGAGTAGAATCTCCAAAGGAAATGACAGGTAAGAGTCTTATAAAGTAAGTTCTAAAACCATCAAATTTTTAAGTTAATTAATAAAGAGGTGTTTTTATGAAAAATTATGTTGAAATTGTCGATGTTGCTGCTAGACAAATTCTTGATTCAAGATGTAATCCTACAGTTGAAGTAGAAGTTGTACTCGAAGATGGAACAGTAGGAAGAGCGGCAGTTCCGTCAGGAGCGTCCACTGGAGCATTTGAAGCTGTGGAATTAAGAGATGAGGACAAATCTAAATATCTCGGCAAGGGAGTTCTAAAAGCTGTAGATAATGTTAATAACATGATAGCTGAAGAATTAATTGGACTAAATGTATTTGATCAAGTTTATATTGATAAAACCATGATAGAATTAGACAATACACCAAATAAAGCAAAGCTTGGAGCTAATGCAATGCTTGGAGTTTCATTAGCATGTGCAAGGGCTGCAGCTGATTATCTAGGGTTGAGCTTATATCAGTATATAGGCGGAGTAAATGCAAAAGTTCTGCCAGTACCTATGATGAACATAATAAATGGAGGAAAACATGCGGATAATAATGTTGATCTTCAGGAATTTATGATTATGCCAGCAGGAGCACCAAGTTTTAGTGAAGCACTTAGAATGAGTGCTGAAGTTTACCATACACTTAAGTCTATTTTAAAATCAAAAGGATATGATACTGGTGTTGGAGATGAAGGCGGCTTTGCCCCAAATTTAAAATCTAATGAAGAGGCAATACAAGTAATAGTTGAAGCTATAGAAAAAGCAGGTTATGCACCAGGAAAAGAAATATTTATAGCCCTTGATCCAGCTTCATCTGAAATATATGAAGGTGGAAAGTATAATTTAAAGGGTGAAGGAAAAGTTTTGACTCCTGAACAAATGGTTGATTACTATGTATCTCTTGTAGATAAATATCCTATAATATCAATTGAAGATGGCATGGCAGAAGAAGATTGGGAAGGCTGGAAGGTAATGACTCAAAAGCTAGGTGATAGAATACAACTTGTAGGTGATGATTTGTTTGTAACTAATACAAATAGATTAAAGACTGGTATAGAAAAAGGAGTAGCTAATTCTATATTGATAAAGTTAAATCAAATAGGTACTTTAACTGAAACTCTAAATGCTATAGAAATGGCAGAAAGAGCAGGATATACAGCAGTTGTTTCACATAGATCAGGAGAAACAGAAGATACAACTATAGCAGATCTTGTTGTTGCAGTAAATGCAGGACAAATAAAGACAGGAGCTCCAGCAAGAACTGAGAGAGTTGCTAAGTACAATCAGCTTTTAAGAATAGAAGAAGAATTAGAAGAAGCAGCAGAATACAGAGGATTAAATGCATTTTACAATGTAAAAAACATAGCAAAATAAATCTCTTGCAGTATATTAACTTAAGATAGCAAAATTAGAGCTTTTCTTAAATAAAAGCTCTAATTTTTATTGATAATTATTAAAAACCCTCTAAAAACATATGATTCCAGAATGCAATTTAAATAAGGAGGAATTTATGTGAAGAGTATAGCTATGGAAGAGGACAAAGATAATGTTCTATTTTACTGGTATAATTCTAAATTTAAGCTAGTATTAGAAAGTATAATAGTAGGCATATTTACAGGTCTTGTAGTAGTTTCTTTTAGGATTGGAATAGAACAATTAACAGTTTGTGTTAGTAATATTTATAAAGTTTTGCAGACAAAATTATGGCTTTTGCCATTATGGATTATACTTCTTATCTTGATAGGATATTTGTTAGGAAAAATAGTTAAACATGATCCTATGACAGGTGGAAGCGGCATTCCGCAAGTTGAAGGAGTTTTACTTAGAAAACTTGATATGAAATGGTATAGAGTTATCCTTGGAAAGTTTTTTGGTGGAATCCTTGGAATTGGATTAGGACTTTCACTTGGAAGGGAAGGTCCTTCAGTTCAACTTGGAGCTGCTGTTGGACAAGGTGTAAGTAAAATATTAAAGAAGATAAAAATAGAAGAAAAGTACTTGATTACGAGTGGTGCAAGTGCCGGACTTGCAGCTGCATTTAATGCACCTCTAGCAGGAACTATGTTTGCTTTAGAAGAAGTGCATAAAAATTTTTCCCCGCTCATTTTAATTTCAGCATTTTCAGCAGCATTATCTTCAGACTTTATAGCTAGCGGGCTTTTGGGATTTAAACCTGTATTTGACTTTAAGCATATATCGCCGATACCATTAAACTACTATATTTATATAATAATATTTGGTCTTATAATGGGAGTTACTGGCGTTATTTTTAATACTGTGCTTTTAAGAAGTTCAAATTTATATTCAAAACAAAAGTGGATTCCAAAGGAGTTTAATGCAGCGTTCCCACTTTTAATTTCAATAATGTTTGGATTCTTTTTACCTCAAGTTTTAGGTGGAGGCAATAATCTTATAATGTTATTAACTAATGTACATTTTTCAATTGCCTTTATTTTAATTTTACTTATCATAAAGTTTTTATTTACTATGGTATGTTACGGCTCAGGAGCTCCCGGCGGAATTTTTCTTCCACTTCTTACAATTGGAGCACTAATTGGGTGTGTATATGGAAGTTTAGTTGTAAATGTGCTTGGAATTGATGCAAGCTATGTAAATAACTTTATAATACTTGGAATGGCAGGCTATTTTACAGCTGTTGTAAAATCACCTATAACAGGTATCATATTGATTACAGAAATGACAGGATCATTTAACAATTTTCTCTCACTTAGTATTGTTGCAATAATTGCATATTTGACTTCAGATGTATTGGGTTCACGTCCTGTTTATGAATCTTTACTTGAAAAGTTTTTAATCAATAATTCAAATAATAAGAAAGTAAAAATAGAAGATACTAAAGAAAAATTTATATTACAAGTTTCAATTTGTATGGGATCTTATTTAGATGGTAAAAAAGTAAGCTCTATAAAATGGCCGGAGTACTGCTTAATAACTGAAATAAAGAGAGGATCTCAAAGAATAATACCAAATGGAGATACTGTTATATGCGGCGGCGATTATATTACAGTTCTTACAAATGAAGATAGAGCAGGTAAGATAAATGACATTTTATCTAATATGTCGCAGGACAATAGAAAATTTAATGAAAATGAAAGTTGAGATATGTTACAATATATATAAAAATAGATTAAGTGGTAAAATTGAGGGGTGATTGCAATAAAACAACGTATTTTAGCTATGGATGTAATAAGGGCTTTTGCTATTATTGCAGTTATTTTGATTCATGTAACAGGGTTAATGCTTTCGTACAGTACATTTAATACAAAAATTTATATGCAGTCGCTTATGGTAAACCAATTGGCAAGGTTTTCTGTACCAGCTTTTATAGCTTTATCTGGAATAGGAATTTCAATTAGCTATAAAAAAGATCAAGGTTACTTTAAGTTTTTAGGCCATAGATTATATAAAGTTGTGCCAAGGTACATAGTGTGGTGCATAATATATATATGCATTATAAATAAGAGTTTTAATATAAGTTCAGCAGTTAGTGATATATTACATGGAACAGCTTTTTATCATTTGTACTTTGTACCATTAATAGTTGAATTTTATATCATTTTCCCATTTGTATATAAGTTTATAGGATCTAAATCTTCACTGATTTTAAATTTTATAATAACTATGTTTATATTAATAGGGCTCCATAATTATGTATTTCCAAGCAGCCTTGAGAGTTTCCTTGATAGAAAAAATATGATTGATTGGATATTTTATTTTTCATTTGGGGCGTTTATAGGAAATAATCGTAATCTATTTACTGAAAAAATCCATAAGTTTAGGAAAGTAATATGTATAGCATTTGTTTTAGTTGTTTTTGGATTTATATATGAAATTATCATAAATACAAGAATGACTAAAAATATAGACTATACAACTACATTTTTAAGACCCAGCGTGCTCATATATAGTGTGATACTGATTTTATTTATTTTCAGCATAAATTGGAAGAACAACTTATTTATGAAAATAGTACAGTATATATCAAAATCATCTTATGGGATATATTTATCACATCCACTTATACTATATTATTTTTCAAAGTATTATACTGATAACTTGCTGCAAATAAATAGTATAGCATTTGGTGTTAAAGGTTTTTTAATTGCATTTTTTGGCGGAATCATTATAAATCAAATAAGAAAGTTTCCATAAAGATTAAAGTATAGTTCATATGAATTATACTTTTATTTTTTTTAAATAATTTTAACATTAAATATATGTTACTTTTATAACTATCTATAGTAATTATTTGGGTTTCTATACATGATTTGAAATTTGAATGCAAGATTATGTAATTAGGTATAATAGCACTTCACATAAATTAAAACATAATATATATAATAACAATGGTAATATAAAAAACTGTAAGAAAACCTATTGAATATGTGTTATTTATCTTGCATTTCATGAGTAATCTAGTGTATAATTAAGCTAACAAAGATTAATAAATTTTTAACAATCTTAAAATATATTAAGTAAAGGAGTTGGTTTGCATGAGTAAATATAAAGTTGGAGACGAGCTATTGATAATACAAAATCCTTCAGAGGATGCAAAAAAATTAGAAAGTTTAACTAAATTGCAAGTAAAAGGTGATTTTGCTCAAATATCATGGGGATTAAAAATAGTAGATATAGAATATGATAAACCTAATGTTACTTTAACTTACCAAAACTCATATGGCGATATAAACAAGGTATTTGCAGTATGTACAGATGTAGCTAACTTTAATCATGAAAAAGTTTTAGAAAAGGCACTGCTCAAAGCCTTTCAATCTGAGATTATAGATATAACTACAATTAAAAATGTTAAAAAAAATGAAAAGCACAGCATTAAGTAATTTTATGACGTGATTAGTTTTCTTATAATTATTTTGAATACTAGTAAGAGAGAGTTGATTAACTATTTATAAATAATTTTTCAACTCTCTCTTTTTATAAATAATAAAAAGTTTATATATTTTCCGCAAAATAATTTCAACTAAATAAGTGTAATAGAAATTAAGTTAAGTAAAAATAGAAAGGAAATAATATATAAAGGTGTTCTTAATTTTTTACCTTCTCCCTTCATTATCTTTAAAATAGGGTATATAATAAAACCAAATGCTAAACCATTTGCAATACTTGATGTAAGTGGAATCATTACAATAATTAAAAAAGCAGGGAACCATTCAGTAAATGAACTAAAGTCAATATACCTTAAGTTTTCCATCATGATTGCTCCAGTAATTACAATAACGGGACAAATAGCAGCAGAAGGTATGAATTTCAAAAGCGGTGTACATAGTATTGAAATCAAAAATAACATTCCACATACAACAGCTGTTAATCCAGTCTTTCCACCTTCTTTTATTCCAGCTGCACTTTCAGCAGCTGCAACAGTAGGGCTTGTTCCTAATATACTTGATAAACCTACCGTAAGTGCACTTATTTTAAAAGCATTATTAAATCTTTCTTTTTTCTCGATAAGACCTTGGAGCAATCCTATTGATTCAAATATTAAGATCATTGAAAGAGAGAAAACTGCGAGAAAAAATTTTACTGAAAAAAATGAAGAAAAATCAAGCTTAAAAAACAATTTATTATAATTAACAATGTTTGCAATAGAAAAAGAAGTAGAAACGCCATCATGTATGTTAAATAAAAAAGCAAAAACAGATATTATAACAATTCCAATAAAGAAGCTTCCTCTTATATTCTTTATATAAAGTGCTGCTGAAATTAATATACCAAATAAAGCCAGTAGGACTTGTGGCTCTGCTAAATTATTCATTGTCATAATTGTGTTTTTACCAGAGATTATTATGGAGCCTTTTTCAAGACCAATGACAACTAAGAATAACCCAATACCAACAGTTATACCGGTTTTTAAACTATCTGGAATAGCCTTTGCTATTGTGTTTCCAATCCCCGTAAATGCAATTATCATATAAATTATACTTGATATGAAAACAACAGCTAAACTTTGCTGCCAAGTAAGTTTCATGCTTACTACCATTGTATACGTAAAAAATGCATTAACACCCATACCTGGAGTTAAGATAATGGGCACATTTGCGAATATACCCATTAACATACAACCAATAAAAGAAATTAATACAGTAGCAATAGCACTTAAAGCTTTTGGCATACCAGCATCCGATAGTATTATAGGATTTACTATAATGATATAGGAGATAGCAAAAAAAGATGTTATACCTGCTAGTACTTCTTGACGTATTGTTGTATTATTTTCTTTTAATTTAAAAGTTTCCATTTTCACCGTTCCTTTATTATTATTTTACCAGACAAATAATCCTACTAATCCAGCACTCATTAAAGAAACTAAAATACCAGATAACAACATATACCAAACTCCTTTAGATAATTCGTTAGTTGTATCTTTATCTACTATTCCCTTAAAACATCCAATAATCATTCCAACTGTTGAAAAGTTAGCAAATGAAATAAGAAATGTGGATAAAACAGCTCTCATATGTGGAGTAAAGGTATTTATAATAGGATGGATTTGTCCCATAACTACAAATTCGTTTGTAACTAATTTTGTTCCCATGTATTGTGCCGTTTGGAACGCTTCACCTAATGGCAATCCTAATAGAAAACTAAATGGAGTCATAACTACTCCTAACATAACTTCCAAGGATAAATGCGGGTTAATTAAACCTAATAGTTTATCAATAACTGATGCCAAAGCCACAAATGAAATAACCATTGCTGTAATTATTAATACAAGTTTACCTGCCCCAATAATTGAATCACCTAAAAAAGAAAAGAAAGGTTGTCTTTCATTATTATCAATATCTACAATAATATCATCTTCCTTTCTAACAACTACAGGATTTAGTATACTTGTTATAATGATTGAGTTAATAATATTTAGTGGTATTGCAGTTAAAACAAACTGACCTGGCAGTAGTTGGGTATAAGCACCAACTATAGCAGCAGATACACAGCTCATAGACATAAGTGAGAGAGTTAAGAGTCTTTCAGGCTTCATTTCCTTTATTTGACCTGCTGATACAGCTAGGGCTTCTGTATTTCCTAAAAACATCATTTCTACTGCAAAAAAAGATTCGAATTTAGGTTTTCCAGTAATCTTAGATAATGCCCAACCAAGACCTTTTACAATACGAGGTAGTATATGAAAATATGTAAGTATATCAAATAGTGGTACAACAAGCAAAATTGGAAGTAAAGCACTTATTGCCATATCCATTTGCTTTTTAGCAACAAAACTTGCAAATGCAAAACCAATACCGTCATAGGCACACTGTACAAGCCAATTGAAACCTGCTGCCATTCCATTTACTATTGCTCTTCCAATTGGAAATGCAGTTAAAAACCATGCTAAAAACAAGTTTAGTAAAATCATTATACCTATTGATTTCCATTCAATAAGTTTTCTATTTTTTGAAAATAAAAAAGCCACACCAATAAAAACAACTATTCCAATTATATTTATAATGAGATAAATATTCATAATTAACCCTCTGCTTTCTAAAGAATGTTTATATGCTAGTGCCTGTTTTTAAAGCTATCTCAATCATATCGTTAAAAGTTTTTTGACGTTCATCTGGAGTAGTTGTTTCACCAGTTAAAATATGATTACTGATTGTTAAAATAGATAGTGCCCTGCAATTAAATTTAGCAGCTAATGTATAAAGTGCTGTAGTTTCCATCTCAATTCCTAAAATACCGTACTGATTTAATTTTTTTAAGTCCATTTCATCATCGTAAAAACGATCTGCTGAAAATACATTACCAACTTTAACTCTCTTTCCTTCTTCTTCAGCAATTTCATTTGCCAAACTTAATAACTTAAAGTCAGCAAGTGGTGAATAATCTATGTTATTTCCAAATACATTTCTATTTACAGATGAATCTGTAGATGAACCTTGTGCTAATACAACATCTCTAACTTTAATATCATCACGAATTCCACCCATAGTTCCAACACGAATTAAGTTTTTAACACCATAGTATGAAATTAATTCATTTACGTATATAGATATGGATGGAATGCCCATTCCTGTACCTTGAACTGAAATTCTTTTCCCGTTGTATTCTCCAGTATATCCAAGTATACCTCTAACATTATTGTACTGTTTAGCATTCTTTAAAAAGTTTGCAGCAATATATTTTGCCCTAAGTGGGTCTCCAGGTAATATAATTGTTTCAGCAACTTCTCCTTTTTTAGCTTCAATGTGTTCACTCATTTTTTATCCCTCTTTCTTTCATATTAAAGTTTTATTTTAATTGTTTGCTATTATTTAGCAAATTGATAAACGATTACATTATGCGCTTTAGTGTATGTTCTATTGTATTTTTAATGCTTAAAATCAATATATTACTTAGTAAACGCTTTTACTAAACCAGTTTACCAAAATGAGTTATTATATTTTAATAAGCATTAGTACAATTGATAATCAGTAAAGTTGTTATATTCTAACATGTATTAGCACAATTAACCATTAGTAAACAGGTTTACTAATAAACAATTACATCATACTCCTATTTATAAACGTTGTCAATTTCTTTTACACTCTTTCTTATAATAAAATTAGTTTTTAATAAAACATTCTTTTTTTCACAATCAGGATTTTTTATTTGATTCATTAAAGTAACTGCTGCATTTTTGCCTATGTCATAAATAGGAAGAGATACTGTAGTTAATGGCGGTGTTAAGTATTTGGATATATCTATGTCGTCAAATCCTATGATCGATATATCGTCTGGAATCTTCAATCCTTTTTCATAAATAGCAGAATAGGCCCCAACAGCAAGTTGATCATTTTCAGCAAAAATAGCTGTTACTGAAGCATTTTCTAGAAGATTTTTAGCTGCTAAGTAACCACCATTGAAAGCTAAAATTCCCTGGCTAATCCAATTTTCAGGTACGTGAATATTATTTTGTTCCATGCATTTAAGATAAATTTCTAATCTATTGTTTAAATTATAATATTGATTATCTGAAACCAAAATACCTATTTTTCTATGTCCCATTTTTACAAGATAAGATATTGCCTTGCTAACTCCAGCTTCCTCGTCAGCTAAGACCTTACTTCCTAAGTTTTCATTTAAATTCCTATCCAATAAAAGATATGGTGTATTGTGTTCGTTTAACATACCTAAGGTTTCTTTTGATATTTTATTAGGACTTGCAATTATGACTCCTTCAACTTTTCTATAAATAAACTTTTCAATATATTTTTTTTCTCTATTAGGATCATGAGAAGAATTGCATAATATTAGCGAATATCCTTTTTCTTCTAAATAATCTTCTACGCCCTTGACGACTAATGAGAAAAATGGATCTGTTACTTCTGGTACAATCATACCTATAGTTTCAGTATCATTTTTAATCATATTTTTTGCATAGTAATTTGGCTTATAATTCATTTTTTTAACAGTATCAAACACTATTTTCTTTGTTTCATCACTAAATCTTTCACCTTTATTATTTAGTATTTGTGAAATTGTAGTTATGGATAATCCTGTTTTTTTTGCCAAGTCCCTAATTCGAGTAGTCATAAAAATTCTCCTTTTATATAAAAAACTTAAGATCTTTAAATATAGAATACATCAGCATTTATTAAAAATCAATCTTGATTCTAAGTTAGTAATACAGTATGATTGTATTACTGAAATATTGGAAGTTATAATTTTAAAATATCCTTAGTGATTAGTACATGAGAAGTTGAGTTTGAAAGTACTTATTATTGTACTTTAATTTTTAATATGTTAAAATATATCTTGTGTTGTGCATGGAGGTGAGTTATTTTGAGAACCTTTTTAATAATTCTGCAAACTATAATAGCTATTGCAATAATTGCAGTTATTTTAGTTCAACCTGGTAAAACAAATGGATTGAGTGGATTCATATCAGGTGGAGTTAATGAAACATTTTATTCTAAGAATAAATCGAGAACATCTGAAGCTATGCTTATTAGAACAACAGCTGTGCTTTCTATAATATTTGCAGTGCTTTGTATTGTTCAAAATTTAATAAAATAAAGTGTATTTATTATGTAATTTATGTTAATAATAAGAATATGTTAGTGATTATCATGCCTTTAGGTAGGGACAGCTCTGCTTAAAGGCATAGTTTATATTACAGGAGTTTAAGCATGAAAGGGGTGTTGACCTTGAATATAAGGGAAACAATATTAGACTTTATGAAAGAGCAAGCATATAAACCTATGAATATAATAGAACTTGAAAAAATATTCAGTATACCAAAAGAAGAGAGAAAAGAATTTTCTAATGTACTCAAGTCAATGGAAAAAGATGGTGAGATAGTTAAAACACGTACAGATTATTATGGAATACCCGATAGAATGGGGCTTGTAGTTGGAAAGGTTCAAGGTCATCAAAAGGGATTTGCTTTTGTAATACCAGAAGATGAGGAACGACCAGACATATTTATACCATCATCTTATTTAAATGGAGCAATGAACGGTGATAAAGTAGTAGCAAAAATAAATAAACAAGAGAATAATGGGAAAAAGTGTGAAGGCGAGATAATAAGAATACTTGACAGAGCAAATAAAACTGTAATAGGAACTTATGAAGATAGTAAAAATTTTGGATTTGTAGTTCCAGAGGAAGTTAGAATATATCAAGATATTTTTATACCTAAACATTGTAAAGGTAGTGCAAAAACTGGAGATATAGTAGTAGCAGAGATAACTACATGGCCAGAAAAAAGAAGAAATCCAGAAGGAAAAATATTAGAGGTAGTTGGTAGAAAAGGTGAAAAGGGAATAGATATATTAACCATAATAAAGAAAAATAATCTTCCCGAAAAATTTCCTGAAAAAGTTGAAGAATATGCACAGTCAATATCTGAAGAAATACCAGAAGAAGAATATAAGAGAAGAAAAGATTTAAGGGATTTGACTGTGGTCACTATAGATGGAGAAGATGCAAAAGACTTAGACGATGCAGTTTCATTAGAAAAACTTCCTAATGGCAATTACTATTTGGGAGTACATATTGCAGATGTATCAAATTATGTTAGAGAAAAAAATCCTATAGATAAGGAAGCATTAAAAAGGGGAACTTCA
This sequence comes from Clostridium sp. JN-1, assembly GCF_003718715.1. Taxonomy (NCBI): domain Bacteria; kingdom Bacillati; phylum Bacillota; class Clostridia; order Eubacteriales; family Clostridiaceae; genus Clostridium; species Clostridium sp. JN-1. The sequence continues at coordinate 250,253 of NZ_CP033465.1, forward strand.
GTTTATCTTATAGACAGGGTAATACCAATGCTGCCTAAAAAGTTGTCAAATGGAGTATGCAGTTTGAATCCTAAAGTTGATAGGTTAACCTTAAGTTGTTTTATGGAAATAGATAAAACAGGTAAAGTTCTTGATCATAATATAACTGAAAGTATTATAAATAGTAATGAAAGAATGACTTACACCGATGTAACCAAAATACTCAGAGATCATGATGAAGAAACTATAAAAAGATATGATTATTTAGTAGATACTTTTAAGTTAATGGAAGAGCTTTGTAAAATACTTTATAAAAAGAGAATTTCAAGGGGAGCCATAGATTTTGACTTTGAAGAATGTAAGATAATTTTGGATGAAAAAGGCAAGCCAGTTGAAATCAAGCCTTATGAAAGGGCTGTAGCAAACAGGATAATAGAAGAATTTATGCTTGTATGTAATGAAACCATAGCAGAGCATATGTTTTGGAATAACACACCGTTTGTATACAGGATTCATGAGGACCCCGATGACGAAAAGCTCATGAAGTTTAATGAGTTCGTTCATAACCTTGGTTATATTGTAAAGATGAATAAGGAAAAAGTACATCCTAAATCACTTCAAGAAGTAGTTGAGAAAGTAAGAGGTAAATCAGAAGAAATAGTAGTAAACACTTTGCTTTTGCGTTCTATGAAGCGAGCAAGATATTCACCTGAATGTGTAGGTCACTTTGGATTGGCAGCAAGGTATTATTGCCACTTTACTTCTCCAATAAGAAGATATCCGGATCTTATGATCCACAGAATAATAAAGGAATTTATAAATGGTAAGCTGGATCAAAAGAGGTCAAGTAAACTTGTACCTCAAGTCGAGTATGCATCAAAGCAGTCTTCAGAAATGGAGAGAATTGCACAAGATGCAGAAAGGGAAGTTGATGATTTAAAGAAAGCTGAATACATGAGCGAAAGAATTGGTCAGGAATTTGAAGGTATAATATCATCTGTAACCAACTTTGGAATGTTTGTAGAACTTTCCAATACCGTAGAAGGACTTGTACACATGAGTACCCTAGAAGATGACTATTATATTTACGATGAAAAACATCTTAGTCTTATAGGTGAAAGAACTAAAAAGATATATAGACTTGGGGATAAAGTTAAGATTAGAGTTTCAAGAGTTGATATGTTTGCACATGAAATTTACTTTGACTTACTTAAGGAAAATCAAGAAAACGAAGATGCGGATTAGCAGCAAATTACATGATAGATATGTCTACCATGTAATTTATTGTATAATTAACCATATATATGATGTAAATGATAAATGTTATTGAGTTTGCCCTGCAGTTATAATAATATTATATTATAGAATATTATATAAATTTTATAGTTTATAATATATTAATAATAGTTAATGGCTTATGTTAACTTATAAATTGGAGTAGGTGTTTATATGAAAAAGAATAGTGGTAATAAAACTCTTGCTGAAAATAGGAAGGCAAGACATGATTATTTTATAGAAGAATCTATGGAAGCTGGAATAGCTTTAGTTGGTACAGAAGTTAAATCCATAAGAGCCGGCAGAGCAAACTTAAAGGACAGTTATGCAGAAGTTCGAAATGGAGAAATATTTATTTGTAATATGCATGTAAGCCCATATGAAAAGGGAAATGTATTTAATAGAGATCCCCTAAGGGAAAGAAGATTGCTTTTGCATAAGAATGAAATAAGTAGGTTAGTTGGCTTTACTGCACAGCAGGGATATACGCTTATTCCACTTGCATTATACTTAAAAAGTGGAAAGGTAAAAGTCAATTTAGCAGTAGCTAAAGGTAAAAAGAATTATGACAAGAGAGATGCAATGCTTGAGAAGGCAGCTAAGAGAGATATAGACAGGCAGATGAAACAAAGATTTAGATAAGGTGTTTTCAAAGAAATATAATAATGTTGTATAAGTAGTTAATGAATACAGTCACCATTATAGTATATCAGCATAATTTATTAGTAAATAATATTTTATGTAAGGTAACAGAATGAGTATAACGCTGACTTCAATACATTATATTTACTTGGCTTTTATATTTATAATTATAGCGGCGATGATAAAAAAGAAGGATATATCTTTAATTTGTATAATTGGAATATTCCTTCTTGGACTTGTGAGTACAGGTTCTATATACAGATCTGCTATGGGTGTATTTAATAGTTTCGTCTATGCGGCAAAAGAACTTATGCCTACCATATTTATTATATCTGTTATAGTTGCAATGAGTAATGTTTTAATAGAAGCTGGTATAAATGAAGAAATGGTTTCACCATTTAAAGGTATAATAACAAATTATTGTATTGCTTATTGGGTTATAGGAATAGTTATGATGGTACTATCATGGTTTTTTTGGCCGTCACCAGCTGTAGCGCTTGTAGGAGCATTATTTTTGCCGATAGCTAAAAAGGCAGGTTTACCGGCTATAGGAGCAGCTATATCAATGAATTTGTTTGGACATGGAATTGCCTTATCAAGTGATTATGTAATTCAAGCAGCCCCTAAACTCACTGCAGATGCCGCTGGAATACCAGTATCTCAAGTAGTTTATGCTAGTATTCCATTAACTATTACTATGGGACTAGTGACTACCACAGCAGCATTTTATTTTCTTTCGAAAGACATTAAATCAAAAAATGTTCCTGCGGAATATAAATTTGAAGAAGAACAAGATGAAACCAAGAAATTATTAATCACTTCAAAAAGAACGAGGATACTTTTAGCGGTATTAATTTTGGCTTTATTTTTGGGAGACATTTTGATAATGTATATTGCTAAACTGCAAGGCGGAGATGCAACGGCGTTAATAGGCGGCACAGCTATATTTGTATTAAGCTTAATATCAATATTGACTTATAAACATGAATCTTTAGAAAAAATAACAATTAACCTTGTGAAAGGTTTGCAGTTTGGATTTAAGATATTTGGAGTAGTTATACCAATAGCAGCTTTTTTTTATCTAGGTGATTCTGCATTTAATGATATATTTGGAAAAGTTTTACCACAGGGTTCTCAAGGAATTGTTAATGACTTAGGTGTATACTTAGCAAGTGTAGTTCCTATTAATTCTATTGTTGCATCTATAACACTTACTATTGTAGGAGCTATAACAGGTTTAGACGGTTCAGGTTTTTCCGGAATATCATTGGCAGGTTCTATAGCTAATTTATTTTCTAAAGCTTTAGGTGGTGGTACAGCTACACTTACTGCATTAGGACAATTAGCAGGCATATGGGTTGGCGGAGGAACTATAATACCTTGGGCAGTAATACCAGTAGCTGCTATATGCAAAGTAGATCCTTTCGAACTTGCTAAAAGGAATATCAAACCAGTTGTAATAGGTCTTGTTGTTACAACTATTGTGGCAATGTTTATAATATAGAACTTACAACTTGTAATGTGCAAAAATGCGAGGCATTTTTAGAGGACATAGGACAGGGAAGGAGGATTTTTCTCCACTGCGCTTAAGAAAAATCTTTAATTAAATTTTTAGTAAATCGTTTCGATAAAGCGAACATTGCCAACTTATATAAATTTAAAAATTCTTTTGCGTTAGCAAAAAATCAACCTTCACTGTCAATTGTCCCCTGTCCTCTGCTTTTAAGTTATGTATTAGGGATTAACTTAATTTACTATTGATTATTAACTTAATTTGATGTATTATAGTAATCGTTGAGAATTGAATATTACTCAAATTAACTTACATTTGCGTTATTTATCAATTTTAAATTAAAAATTTTTAATTGATTACAATTTACAAACATGGGGGCGTATTTGGCTTCGACGGGGGTAAGTTGGGCTTGAGCAGCGAGTCGAAGGTTTCCTGGACCTGCGTTAAAAAACTGGGAATTAAATTTAAACGCAAATAACGAAGATAATTTAGCTTTAGCAGCTTAGTCTGCTAGCCGTCCTTCCTTTGAGTCCCGCGGCTTAGGAAAGGGCGTCGATAGCGGGGAAACGAGCCTCACAAAGCTTTGAGTGAGGAACGGAATTTATGAAGCTACTGAAACTAAAAGCCTGTTTGTAGGCGTTTAGTAGAGGGAAATTTAAAATACAAACTGCACTCGGAGATACTCAGGTGTTTCTACTTTCGGACAGGGGTTCGACACCCCTCGCCTCCACCATATTTATCAAGGGTTCAGAACTATTTGACATCCATTTTGACATCCGAATTTTTTATAATACTATCAAGAATATCAGCGGGTTTAGTTTTCATGTTACCTAGTATATGCTGATATTTTTTAGTCATATTTATATCAGAGTGACCTAGTCTTTCAGCTGCCTCTTTATCAGGAACCCCATGTTTTAAAATCATAGCAGCATTAAAATGTCTTAAGTCATGAAAACGTGTATGCGGCAACCCCGCATTTTTTAATATTCTTGAAAATCTTTTGCCATAATTTCCACCATTTTCAGCAGATCCATCTTTCTATTACATATGAAGGGGCAACTACCTTTCTATAAGATGTTCTTGTCTTCGTGCTTTTTTCTATTACTGCACAATTTACGTGTACATTAGTTCTTCTAATGTATATTACATGGCTATTAAAATTAATATCATTCCATGTCAGACCCATAATCTCGCTAACTCTTAAGCCGCAAAGACCTGCCAAGCAGTATAGGAAATTCTTCTCTAGTACCTGTAACAGTGGCAAGTAATTTATTAAATTCAGCCTCATTATAAATGTAATATTGGTATTTATTAGTATCAAGTAGTATTTTAATATCTTCACCAATATATTTAATAGCATATTTTACATATTTTTTATATCCATCTATAGTAGTAGGAGATAAATTAACACAATATGTATCTAACCAAATCTCAGCAAATTCTTTAAAGGTAGCTTTAGTTGGATTTATTTTCTTTGACGTAAGCGTTAATCCCAGTAGTATCAGCAATTATAATTTTTGATAGGTTGGAATTCAGTTGCTGTCAGATAGTTCGGTAATATCAACTAAATGATTAAAAAAATCTTGAATATTAGCAATAAAGTCAGTTTTAAATCTTGAGAATTGAGATTCATCTTCTTTAAAATAGTCTTCGACTTCTTCAAATACATCTCAGAGATGAATTTAGTTTTTTAATTTGTTCATAAAGGATACCTCACAATGCATATTTTTTCTTGATAATAATATATATTCGACATTAAGTGGGGGAAATCCTTTTTGATATATCTTGAAAATTCTTGAACCCTAACGGGTTCGAGGTTTAGCAAGTGGCTAAATTATATATGTAAGGAGGTGATAGCAATGTGGTCAAAAAACAAAGAAAATAGTTACTCACTAAAAGAATTTTAAATGTTTATTGAATACTGCACCGACAATAAACAAAAGCCAACAGTTGAAAATCTAATAAAATTTCTAAGATTGTTGAGAGAAATCCAAGAAAATGAGTAACTAAATTCAGTATGGAAGGTAGCCACTAACTACCTTCCATATGTAAATTATATTAAAAGTAAAAGGGGTTGTCAATTATGATAGATATAACTAAATTGCCACCAGACACAATAATTACAAATGAAAGGTTATCCACCCAACAAGGTAAACGTTTTATGGTTATAGAAGATGAGGGAAAATGTAATGAGATAGTGAGGGAAAACACCACGATTGAATTAAAAGCATACAGAGCATATCATAACATTAAACATAAAGACAAAGTTTTAATTAGAGCCATGGTAACTTACTCAGATTTGGGTAAACATTTTTATGATGATGAATTTATATTAGACTATGAAACAATAGAGATATTAGAAAAAGGGATGTAACAGTGGATAGAGGGCAACTTGTAAAATTAGCCCAGATTTATTACTTAATGTAAATGAAGGATTATTTAATAGTTATTTTTAAGGTATTTTTATTTAAAATATTTGATACCATATGCGGTACCATGATATAATTATATATGTAAGGGGGAAGGGAAAACATATGAGTAAATTTGAGAAACTAATCATGAAACTAAAAAATAATCCTAAGAATGCTAGATTTGAAGAATTAGAAAAAATTCTAAATATCTTGGGGTACATAATGAATCAAACAAATAAAGGTAGTAGTCATTACGTGTTTAGGAAAAAAGGTGCTTATAGTATAACAATTCCATATGCAAAACCAATTAACCAAGCATATGTAAAGTTAGTTTTAGAAGTACTTAAAAATGAAATGGGGGAATAACCCCCACTTCCTCCTAATAAAATTTAAAATGAGGTGTTGTAAATGGTTAAAGACTTGGATTACTACATGGGACTTAAATATAAAGTTGAATTAATTCCGGATGAAGACGGGACCTATGCTGTAAGAATACCAAAACTTAGGGGTTGTATAAGTTGTGGTGACACTGTACAAGAAGCTTTGGAAATGATAGAAGACGCTAAAAAATGCTGGTTAGAAGCAGCATTAGAAGATGGTATCAACATTCCTGAACCTGGTGAAGTAAATTCATATTCCGGAGAATTTAGAATAAGAATGCCAAAATCATTACATCAAGACTTAGCAATTGAAGCTGAAAAAGAAGGTATTAGCATGAACCAATATTGCATATACCTATTAAGTAAAGAATTTGGAAAAAATAAGAGGGCATAATTTGTGCCCTTTATTTTATAGTGCGTCCAGCGAAGCTGGACCATGCTTACTGGTGAAAGTCTAGTCTAGGTAATTACCACAGGAAGCCTAGCAGCCAATCACAATGCACAGTAGAAATACTGGGTGGGAAACGTGAGGGTAAAGTAACCCACAAGGGTGCGAGTAAGAATACAGGCTGCAACATAAAGTGAATTCTGCCGTATCGTTAAAAAGGACTGCGAAAGCAGACAAAAAGGAAGTTCATAAACTAATGAAAATGCTGAATGATGGACAGGTGGAAGAAAGTTTTGAATACCTAACAAAGTTAATTAGTATTATATTGGGACATGCATATCTTGCAGTGACTACCTGGCTTATGCCTTGTCCACTTAAAATAAAATAATAATAGCAATAGTTGAAAAGTCAATGAATATGGTTCATTGACTTTAATTCATTCGAGTAGTATACTATGTTTAGAATAATAAAAGGAGGTTTTAAATATGGCACGAATTTCAAAGGCGCCTGAAGTTCGCAAACAGGAAATATTAGATACAGCAATGAGATTATTTTATACTAAAGGATATGAATCAACTTCTATGGCTGACATAGCAAAGGAAATGGATGTGGTACCAGGGTTATGCTATCGTTACTTTAAATCAAAACAAGAACTTTTTGAAATTGCAATGGATAGTTATGTTGAGGAATGTGGACAAAAATTTTTAAAAGTTATTTGTGATGATAAAAAAACATTAATAGAGCGTATGGATGATATGGCTAAATTAATGCTAATTGAAGAAGATAACAGCAAATATCATGATTTTTATCATAAGACTGGTAATGAAATATTGCATGAACAACTTACTATAAAAATTGCAAAATATTTAATCCCAAGTTTATGCAAAGAGTTTAAAAAGCTATGTGAAAAAGGGGAAATTCATATTGAAAATGTTGAAATAATGACTAATTTCATTATGTATGGACAAATAGGTGTTTTGTCATGTAAAAACGCTTCTATAGAAGAAAAAGTTAAACAAATTCGTGAATTTATAAATTCAATATTAGAAATAAAGTAAATTTAAAGTATAAATATTATGATGCTTAGTTATTAAATAAACATCCCTAATAAGGTATTGCTATAAAGTGATATTTTGTTAGGGTAAAAAAATGCTTAATGGGTGAATATAATTCATTGACTGCAATTCATTAAGCGATAATCAAAGAAAGAAGGGGATTTAAGTGAATAATAAATTAGAAAAAGATTTTACAACAGGTAGTGTAAGCAAAAGATTAATGGAAGCTACTATTCCAGTACTTATAGCATTTATATTTAGTATGGCATACAACATAGTTGACAGCCTTTGGGTTGGAAACTTACTTGGTGAAAAAGCAATGGCAGCGCTTACTGTATCAATGCCACCTATACTGCTAACAACTTCTATTGCAATGGGTGCTACTAATGGAGCAGCAATTTTGTTATCAAAACATATTGGAGCAAAGGATAAGGATAATCAAAATAAAGTAATTTCAACATCTTTTATAGCAGCAATTATTTTCAGCATAATTATAACTGTTATTTGTGAATTTAGTGCTAAAGCTATTTTAAATCTTTTAAATACACCAGATGGGATATTTTCTATGGCAAAAGAGTACCTTATTTTATATATGGCTGGGTATGTTTTTTTATTTATGTACTTATATTTTGCTGCTGTATTACGAAGTTTTGGAAATACAACTATGCAAATGATACCTATTATTATCTGTACAATGCTTAATATAATTTTAGATCCTATATTCATTAATAAAATTGGATTTAAGGGAGCAGCAATTGCAACCTTATTGTCTCAGGGAATAATGATGTTTATTATGATTGTATATATTATTAAAAGAAAATTAATTGTAATTGATTTTAAGTTGTTTGATAAAAATACTTTAAAGGAACTTACACTTAAAGCAATCCCATCTATTATTCAACAAAGTATTCCTGCAATAAGCACAAGTTTTATTACTTACTTAGTTAGTGCATTTGGGGTAATGCCTCTAGCTGCATTTGGTATTTCGGGAAAGCTGGAAACAATTTTATTTTATCCTGCTATGGCACTTAATATGACAATTACTACTTGTATTGGTCAATGCTTTGGTGCTAAGAATATAAAAAAAGCAAATGAGTATCTTAAATCTGGGATACTATTAGGTAGTGGATTTTTAATTATACTGACAATTATAGTAGTGCTTTTTTCAAGAAGCTTGGCACAAATGTTTGGAGCAAGCACAAGTGTTCAAAATTTAGTTAAAGTTTATTTTTCAACTATTTCAGTTGGATATATTTGTAATGTTATTACTAATTCTGTTCTCGGTGCAGTAAATGGTTTTGGAAAACCAATGGAATCAATGTTTTTAATGATTTTTTACTATATTATTGTTCGTATGCCTATGGCAAAGATATTATCTATGAGTAATTTGGGGTTAAATGGAATTTGGGCAGCTGTTTTGATAAGTCATATTGCAGCAGCCATAGCAGGGATTTGCTATTTTAAAATATTACTAAAAAAAGATTATATGAAATTAGATATGGACTCAGTGACTAATTATTAAGTTGAAACTAAAATGATGTTTTATTTATTTATTTAAACAACTCAATAAATGCTATGTATTGTACACAGTATGAGAAAAAGGCTGATAGAAAGATGTTCACAATAATATAATTACGTGCATCTGTTTAAGCAGGTGCATTTATTATGTGTTGACAAAAACGACATGCGTGTCTTATAATTAAAGCGACAAGTATGTCGTTTTTAAAAAGGGGATGTGAGTATGAAAAAAGGTGAAGAAACAAAAAGGTTAATTATAGAAAATTCATATAAGATTTTTGCACAGAAAGGTTATAAAGATGTAACTATGAAGGATATCTGTGAAGCGTGTAAACTTAGTCGAGGGGGTCTTTATAGACATTATCAAAGTACCTATGATATTTTTCAAGATGTATTAATGCTTACTCAAAAAGAAGATATAGATGAATTTGAAGAAATGATGAAAAATAAAATTTCTGCTGTTAACATTTTAGAGAATTTTATAGATGATTTTATTTTGCAAATCCAGTGCAAAGGGGCTTCTATTAATAATGCAATATATGAATTCTGTATTGTACATAAAAATGAAATAGGAAAAAGGATTTTTGAAAAACAATTTAGAAGAGGAATTGAAGTATGGACTAAACTAATACAGTATGGAATTTCTTTAGGTAAATTTAAAGAGGTTGATGCAAAAGCTGTAGCTCAGATGATTTTATTTTCAACAGAAGGATTAAAACTATCTGGAGAAGTTTTAGAAATATCATCTGAAATTGCGAAAAATTACAAGAAACAAATTTTAAATTTATTATTAAAGGAGATATAGAATATGAAAATTATGATATTAGGTTTGGGGGTTATAGGAACAACTTATGGATACATATTTCAGAAGGCTGGATTTGAAACAGAACATTTTGTCCGTGAAGAAAGAAGGCATAATGTACCAGAAATAATTAAGATAAAATTATTAGATGGAAGAAATAAAAAGACACAACAAGTTGAGGACATATATAAAGTAAAGAACGCTGAACCTAACTCTGAATATGATTTCATCTTAGTAAGTATTTCAAGCAATAAACTAGAAGCAGCAATTAGAACTTTAAATGATAATAATATTTCAGGAACTATTTTATTGTTTAATGGAGTTTGGCAAAATAAATCTCAGATTGAAAACATTATGGGATGTAGAAAATACATTTTGGGATATCCAGTTGCTGGTGGAAAGATGGATTTGAAAAATGGAATATTGGATTGTGTTATATTTGATAGATTTATGCTGGAAAGAGAAGCTAAAACTAATGTGGAAAATTATAATAATATATTAAAGGTCTTTGAAAAATCAGCAATAAAAGCAGAATATCCATATGATATGTTGGAATGGATTTGGATACATATGGCTTTAAATGCTGGGGTAATATCCACAGCTGCTAAATATGGAAATATTAATGATCCTACTGGAGCTGCAAGAACACTTATGGAAAGTACAAAGGCTTTAAAAGAAACAATTTTATCTATTAGGGAAGCAATGAATATTATTAAAACAAGAGGGGTAAAACTCAAAAATTACAGGAATGAATTATTATCTTATTATATGCCATCAAATATTGCAGCTATCTTAATGAAAAAAATGTTTAAGACTAATGAACTTAGCAGAAAAATAATGGAACTTCATAGTAACAAGAATGATTTATTTTATGTTTGTAGTAATGTATATAATACTGGTAAGCAAAATAATGTTTCATCAGTTAATCTATATAATAATTATGAGATGTATATTAGCCATCTTTTAACGAATATTGATGCTTAGCTTATATTTTACAAAACAATTAGTTTCTTTAAAAAACTTGATGTACATGTAGTGTATAGCAATATATGTATATTATAGTTGTGTGCATCTTTTAGAAGAAATCCCATACAATTTAGCGATAATAAAATCAATAATCTTATTGAAAAGTCGCTAAATTGTATCAAAATCATAGTCATTAGACAAATAAGAACTTAAATATTGATACAAACGAAACCCACTGATTTCAGTGGGATTCAGCGTTTTTTGAAGAAAATTAAGGCGCTAAAAATAAGTTTTGAATTTAAAAATATGAAAAATTACTGGATAAAATGCACACACCTATGGATTTTAACTAAGGGGTGTGCATTTTTTAGCAGTATTATTTGCAAATATGTGAACTAAACATACAACAGAAAAAAAGTATGAAAGAAATTCTAAGAACAATGGTAAGAATTATCAGAATGGATATAGTAAAAAAACATAATAAGTAGTTTTAAGGATATAGATGTAGATATTCCAAGAGACGGAAACTCTAAATTTGAACCAAAGGTAATAAAAAAATATTAAACAGTTTGTAGAGAATTAGATAAGAAATTTATTGCTCTTTATGCAAGGTGGATGTCTACCCGTGATATACAAGCATAGATAAAGGAGCTTTATGGGATAATAATATCACCACTATCAATAGTATCAAAAATAACCGATAAGGTTATGGGGGAAGCCACTGCATGGCAAAATAGGATGCTTGATAAAATCTATCCTATAGTTTATATGGATGCTATGCATATTAAAAAAATTTTAACATATAATATAATTAGGTATAAATAAGTATTATTAGGATCTGTTAAACATAAAAAAATATTACTAGAAAAACTAATTTCCAGTAATATTTTATGATAGTTTTATAAATTACACAAATCTATTTATATTCTCCTGAATTCAAAATAATTCAATCCATTTATTTGAAGCAATACTAACAACTAAATAAAGATTTAATATTTTATATTTCTTTTATTTAGCAACAATCGTTTTCTACAGCTATAGCAGAAACTGTTCCACTAACAGTAGTTCCTGCTTGAGCCAATGTGGCATTAGATATCTCTACAGTATAAGTAGTGCATCCACAACAGTCTCCACAGTCACAAAATTGGAATGAAAAAGATTCACTATGAATAAGCTCAAAAGCACTACTGAAGGTATAACTTCCACCAACAGATTGTGAAGAACCATTACATGTTTTTATCAACCTAAATGTTATACTGGGTATTACCCCTGCAGGTACATTTATAAGTCCAGTAAAATTAATTAATACACTTGGGCATTTTAATCTTCTTGTATCTATTGTAACACTAGCAACTGAGTAAGGATTTATTATGCTAGCTCCTGCCAAATCTAAAATTGGCAATGGTCCAGTAGCTCCAGAACCACATTTCATAACAGCTCCTCCAACTTCTGGAGAGCATGAACATTGATTTGAGCATTCCTTTGATAAATTATAATTTAAATTATCACAATTTGAATTTTTACAGTTATTCATAATATATGCCTCCCTTTAGTAAAAACGTTATATTGATTTTAAATTTATCTTGTATAATTTTATATTATGCTATATATTATAAAAAGTGATATATTAATTCTGGAATTTGTTAAATAGGGATACAAACTTTTTCTGGATTACTCCCTTTATTTTGGATATTGTCCAAAATAAAGGGATCAATTTGCAATTTCCTTTTTATGATTATTCAAACCTTATACTTTTTAAAGTTTTTATAACCATACATAAACTTATAGTTATCATTAAATCATATGGAAGAACTTAGTTAACAACTAAACGAGGTGAGGTGATATTGTCAATATTACTTGACAGTTTTTTCTCGCATAGTTCGTTATTAAGCAGCTGTATTTAGAGATCCATAGTATCTGTGTCTCTTAACCATAGGCGGTAACCTACCATTGGCAGAGCAAATCCTTCTGTTATTCCAATAACTGATGAAATATCGCCATATAAGAATCTTAAGTTCTTCAACAGTCATTTCTTTAGTGTTGTAGCGACCATAAAGCAGTTCTTCCTTCATTCTGGCCCACATACTTTCGCACCTTGCATTGTCATGGCATCTGCCACCATCACTGTTCATACTTTGCTGTATGCCATATTTATTTATTACATTGCAATATTCATTGCTGGTGTACTGTGTACCTCTATCAGAGTGAACAATGGCACCCCTGAGTTTAGGATAAGCTTTAAAAGCATTATCAAGAGTATTTACACACAAGATAGCTTTAATATTTGTATCCATTGAAAGCCCAAGAACTGCCAAATCATAGCAGTCAAAAATTGCAGATACATAAAGTTTACCATCCTTTGCTTTAATTTCTGATATGTCTGTTACAGCCTTTTTAAGAGGCTCAGATGCTTTGAAATCACGCTTAAGAAGATCAGCAGATTTTCTGGCTTCGCGGTCAGCTTTGGTTATACCATTAAGCTTACGTTTAGGTTTATGACTAAGACCAATTTCCTCCATAACTCTATAAACAGTACGTTCACTAGGGATATGGACATTTTCAGGATTTTTTAGAAATAAGGCTTGATGCATACGGATTCTTCCATAGGTATCATTGTACTCATCTTCAGAATTGATTTTTATCATTTCTTCAGCGAAAGCCTCATACTTCCAAGGTTTATCTTTATTTGCAATGTAATTATGAAAGCCTTGACGGCTAACTTTAAGCATCTTACAATAAAATGATATTTTGCCCTTAGTCATGCCATCATCAGTCTTAATAGCTATAAATCTCATTCGTGAGTTTTTGCTGACTTCCGACGGCTGGCGGCGAAAAAAGCGCTTGCTTCTTCAAGAAATTCATTTTCTTCCTTCAAACGTTTGATTTCCTTGTTTTGCTCTTTAACCTGTTTTTTTAGGGCAATAAGCTCTTCTGTGATGGGAAGAGCGCTATCAGGAGTGTGTGTACCAGCTTCCAAATCAAGTGTTCCTTCTTTGGCGACCTTTACCCATCCATTTATCGTGTTTGGAGCAACTCCTATTTCTTTAGCAACTTTGTTAATACCAATTTCCTTGGCTAGCTTAACTGCCTGAATTTTATAATCCTTATAATAACGTTTCTGTGCCATAATAAGCACCTCATTATCCTCTTAATTATACGAGAATAAGGTGTAAACTTTATTTATACGACATCAATACTATTTTGCCAAAATCTTTTGCAGATTCATTTGGAAACTTCAATTATAATATATTTACGATTTTAACAGAAGTGTTTATAAATAATCCTCAAGACATAGAAAAGTATATTCCAACAGATGAACGTATAGATTATTTAATAGCAAATCGTAAAAGATTATTAATTTTGTTAAGGTACAGCAAAGGAACAATTTATGAAAATTTGAAAGAAAAGATGATAGAAAATATAATCCAATGTCAAAGTGTATTTTTACAAAAATCTGATTTGCTGGATAATTGTAATATAGGTAAAAAGTTTAAAATTATAAGAATGGTATTTGAAAATATACTTAATATGTTGCTTGATTCATTGGAAGATGATATAGGTGTAGAGGAACGAAGATATATAATAAAATTTTCTTATGAATATAACTTATGTGGATTTAAGAGGTTAGTTAAAGAATATGTTAAGTAAAACTACTTTTAGTATTTAAGTATTGAACAAAAATTACAATTAATATGGAGGGAAAAGTGATGAATTATTATGAAGGTGCAGATTTTCTGGGTAATTGGGAGTTAAGAAATAGATGTCAGACCAATCCTATATATCAAGTAAATCTTAATATTGAAAAGACAGGAGAAACATACAAATGTATTTGGAAGATAAATAAGGCGAACACTCAACATGAATATTTAGGAATTGGAATAGTTATTGATAATCAACTATTTGTATCAAGATTTTCTAACAAAGTGCCTGGAGGGGGAGTAGGTTTATATAGACCAATTGGTGACTTAAGGTCTAACTCAGCACTTTGGGCATCTACACAAAATTTCAATACATTAGGTTCAGGAATCGCATTAAGGGAAGACACGAGTGAAAATTTTGAATATAATTATAAAGTTAGATATTTTATTAAAGGAAATGAATCTCCGACTTTTGATTTAAAAATTCTTAAAAGTCAACAAAATGAAATATATTTACTTAATTGGTCTGTAGATGATGAAGTTAAATTACATGGTGTTGGAATGATTAGTAAAGGACAAATGCCCCTTGCCTATGGAGGTACAAATTTTGATTATGAAGTAGTTATCCTAAATATTGAACATGAAAATGGTAGAACCACTTTGAAGGAAAAATGCGGTTCATTAAGTAATGGGTTAGCAGTAGAAACATTAGTTAGATGTTAGTTTTATAGTATCTTTACATTGGCTGGAAGAAAAGTGAACTTAGATTCAGTAAGAAAACTGCTCCTACATGGTTTTTCTGTATGTCTTACTTCCTTACTAATGGCTACAGGAATATACTGATACTTACTGATTATATTAATAGCGATTTGTGAAATCGACATTAGTACTGTTTACTCGCCAGCCCTTTGGTCTGTCGGTATCCTGTATACTATAAAAATAATCTATCTACATAATTACAATAATATAGTAAACTGGCACGAGATACATTTATGCATCGAAGTGACAGGATACCACAACCGAATGAAGTGAGGGCGTGAGTTAACAGTTTATCATTCCTGTTTCTTTGCTGTATATTTCAGATATTCATTAATACTAATAGCAAATCTTTTTGCAAAATGGCCCTCTATACATTGGTATGACTAGGCTGAAAGGCGTTTTTAGGTAGTGCTAAAAACAGTGCATTGATTTTTCAGCAAAACAGATAAAAAAGAATACCAGCAGGAGTTAACCTACTGGCTTCACTGTTAACCTATTTTCTTTCTGTATATCTTAAAACGTATCTTCTAAACTCCCAAATACTCTATAATCTATATTTTTAATTGCTCTACGGATTATTACAGGATTTGCAAGATAAGCATTAACCCTGCTGCCCCCAGCAGAGCATTTTCCAAATACAGGCACTTTGTATCAACTTTCTTTAAATTCATATTCAAAAGTCATTTTAAAATATTTAGACAGTACATTTCTTGTCATACCTAAATACTCACATAGGCTGGAAATGTCATGAAGATTATCAATGTCATCCTCACTATTACTTCTATCTTTAATCAGTACATATCTATTGCAAGCTAATAGGAACAATACTGCATCATATATAAAGCCTATTTCTGATAATGATAGACCTGCTTCTGTAGCGCCTTAACTCCATCTACATAAGTTCTTGCAGATTTATTAGCTTGTGGGATTTCCGCCAACAAAATGATAGTTGCTGTTGATTATATATACAGGCTTCTTGGGAGTACCCTCTGTGATAACTATTCCGCAAGCTTTTAATTCATCCATAACCCTTATAAAAGTTCTTCGTGGAGTAATTAGTCATGTTTATTATAGTTCAGCAGTAGAAAGTGGTTTGTCTTTCTATGTAGCCAGTGTATTGTCACCATTATTCAATCTACAGTATAAGAGTAATAGAAGTCACATAGCAGACATGCTGATTTTTTCCTCTTATAACAATGAACTAATATCATCCAAGTTTTTCCAATCAACTCAGAATGGTTGAACTTTACCAAGGGTGTAGAAAAGGTTATGGTAAGATATACATGTGGCAATATATACATATAGAAATTACAGAATAAAAAATAATTTTATATAAATTAGAAGGGATAAATTATGAATAAAAGGGTTAGAATTTTAGTAGTTGAAGATGACAATGATATTAATAAATTACTTTGTAGTATTTTTGAAAATAAGGGATATAGAGCTAGAGCGGCTTTTTCAGGAACAGAAGCTTTAATGTGTGTGGAAAACAAAAGTTGGGATATGATCTTATTAGATCTGATGATTCCAGGGCTTAGTGGAGAAGAAACTATATTAAAAATAAGGGGAATCACAAAAGCTCCAATTATTATTGTTAGTGCAAAAACATCTAAAAGGACTAAACTAGAATTATTAGAAAAGGGAGCAGATGACTTTATTTGTAAGCCTTTTGATCCAGATGAAGTGGCTGCAAGGGTTAACTCTAATTTGAGAAGATATTTAGAATTTTCCACAGATGATGAAAGGAAAAATAACATTTTAAGTTATAAAGATATTACTTTAAATACAGAAAGTAAGGAAGTAAAAGTTGGACAAACTATAATTACATTAACAGCAAGAGAATTTGCAGTATTGGAGTTATTATTAACTAATCCTAATAAGGTGTACAGTAAAGCTAACATTTTTGAAAGTATATGGGGAGAAGAATTCTTAGGTGGCGATAATACTGTAAATGTACATGTAAGTAGGTTAAGAAATAAGCTATCTAGAGCTAATAATAATGGTGAAGATTACATAGAAACAGTTTGGGCAATGGGGTATAGATTAAGGAAATAGTTAATTAAAATTTAATAAAAAAGTATATAGTAAAAAGATTTAATACTTTTGAAAGGTTTTAGCAAAGTTTTCTTATAAAATATTGCTTATTATAAACAGAGTGCGATGGAAGTATTAGAGCAGGTAGTCATTGGATAAAAGCATGTTTTATAAGAGGAGGTAAAATTTTAAATGAATGAATATGTAATTAGATCTAATAGAATCACGAAAATATATAAAAAACATAAGGTGCTAGACAATATATCTATTAATATTAAGAAAGGTGATATATATGGATTCGTAGGAAAAAATGGTGCTGGTAAAACAACTATGATCAGGGTACTTACAGGACTTGTTATACCTAATGAGGGACAAGTTGAACTATTTGGAAGTAGTGAAGAGAAAGAAGTTATAAAAGAAAGAAGAAGAATTGGTACATTAATAGAATCACCGCAGCTATATCCAAATATGACCGCAAAAGAAAATCTTGAACTTATAAAAATTCAAAGAGGAATTCCAGGAACTAAATGTATTGATGAAGTTTTAGATTTAGTAGGACTTAATAATACAGCAAAAAAGAAAACTAAAAATTTTTCACTAGGAATGAAACAGCGACTAGGAATTGCTGTGGCACTTTTAAGTGATCCAGAACTTTTGATTTTAGATGAACCTATAAATGGACTGGACCCAATTGGAATAAAAGAAATAAGAGAACTTTTAATTAAATTAAATAAAGAAAGAGGAACTACCATTTTAATATCAAGTCATATATTATCTGAACTTACTCAAATTTCAAATAGATATGGTTTTATAAATGACGGAAAATTAATTGAAGAGGTAACCGCAAGTGAACTTTCTAATAAATGTAGAATGTATCTTCACCTTAAAATAAACGATTCTTCAGATGTTTCAATTATTCTAGAAAATGAACTTGGAATAAAAGATTATGAAGTTTTCCCAGATAACATTATAAGAATATACAATGAATTTGACGGGGAAAAAATTACTTTGGCTCTAGCTAAGCATAACATAGGAGTTAAGGAAATAATGAAAATGGGTGAATCCCTAGAAGATTATTTTACTAAATTAGTTGGAGGCGAAGATAATGAGTAATTTAATTAGAGGAGAATTTTATAAATTAAGAAAAAGTAAGTATCTTATTGCAATTATATTAGCAATATTGGCGGTTATATTTATTTTGCCTAAAGGTTTTGATGCAAATATGACAAGTATGAGAGGTTCACTTCCTGAACAAGTCGCAAATGGAATATATTCAATAGGTTATGCATTTGCATGGATTCCAATGACAAGTTTTATATTTGCTTTATTTGCGGGAGAATTTATCGCCAAAGATTTAAAAAATACTATGAGCAAAAGTTTTATTTATGGATATAAGAGAAGTAAAGTTATATTAAGTAAATTAATAGTTTTTATAATATCTTTTTTGTTTTTAGAATTAATATATATAACGTCTTTATGTATATATGCTTCAATTAACTATGGATTTTGTAGAACTTTAAATTATAGTACTATATTATATTTAATTAGAGTGATTGGTATTGGAATAATGTATAGTGCAGCAACCATGTCTATAGTTTATATGATTGCTATAATAACAAAAAGTAATGTGTGCACAACTATTTCACCATTTTTATTTATGTTAGCAATGGCAGCATTAAATGATAAAGAACCTACCGCCTCAATAATTAAATTTATATTCCCTTTTATGAGCGGCAGTGAGGCAATGGCTAGATTTGCACCAAAATCAGTTATTATAACGGGGATAACTTCATCAATAGTAATTTTTGCAGTAACAACATTAATAAGTATTTTATATGTAAAGTATGAAGATATTAAATAATTAGGGAAAAAAAGGTTTAGATATATGTTAGAATAAAAGATCTATAGAATTTTGTTTATTACATAAGTTAGGAGAATTGAGATGTATTTATTAGCTATTATCTTATTTATAATTTTTATAATTATACTTTCAATAGTAATGTGTATTAAATTATTTGCATATAAAAGGCAAATACGGTATATCACGGATCAGATAAGAGAGTTTAAGGAGAGAAAAACAAATAAAAAGATTAATACTGAAATAAAAGATAAAAATATAGAAGAACTTGCTTATGAGATTAATGAGTACCTAGAACTTTATAAAAAAAATGAACAGGAAAAGATAGTATTTGAAAATACATTAAAACAAGGAATAGCTAATATGTCTCATGATTTAAGAACTCCATTAACTTCAATAATAGGGTACTTAAAGTTACTTCAAAATGATGAAATAGATAAAAAAGAAGCGCTGGATATACTTAAGGATAAAACTAATAAATTAAATGTACTTATAAATGATTTTTTTGAGCTAGCTTCAATAGAAAGTGAAGATTATGAATTAGATATGACAAAAGTAAACCTAACTAATGTATTAAATGATGAAATCTTATCACTTTATGAGGCTTTTCAAAGCAAAGGATTTGAACCAAATATAAATATTTTGGATAAACCAATTTTTATAATAGGTGATAAAGACAGCTTAGAGAGAATAATAGATAATTTACTTTCTAATACATTGAAATATGCAGAAAAAGACATCGAAATAAATTTAAAAGAATCTAATGATAAAGTTATTTTAAAAATCTCCAATATATGTACAAGCATTGATGAAAAAGATGTATTGCATATGTTTGATAGATTTTATGTGGCAGATAAGGTAAGAAAAGAACAAGGAATAGGACTTGGCCTTTCTATTGTAAAAAGTTTAATGGAAAAAATGGACGGAATCATAACTTCAAAGTTTGAACAAAATAGAGTTTCCATAATATGCGAGTGGGAATGTATAAAATAATATTGTTTTATATGTTTTTTAAGATGGTACACATAGAAACGGTAATAAAGTTCGTAAAGAAACAAGAATAAATAGGTTAAGGCCCTTGAGTGTAGATTGTACACTTGAGGGCTTTGTTGTTTTGGAATATAGTAATTATAGTTAATAAAATGAAGGGGATGAGAGGTATTTTGCCTAAAATATTATTAGTAGAAGATGATAAAAATATAAGCGAAATGATTACTGAGTATTTAATAAATGACACATATGAGATTACACAAGTTTATGACGGAGAATCAGCAATTGATGAATTTCGAGCACATTCCTATGATTTGGTTTTGTTAGATTTAATGATTCCTAAAATTAATGGCATGAATGTTATGAAGAAAATAAGAGAGCATGATGTTACACCTATTATTATTATAACAGCTAAAGATAATGATACAGATAAGGCAATGGGGTTAGGATTTGGAGCAGATGATTATTTAACAAAACCATTTTCTTTAATTGAACTTTCAGCAAGAATTAAAGCAAATATAAGGCGTGTAACAAAGTATAACAAAGAAAAAAGTGGTCATGAAGATGAGATAATTTATGTGAAGGACTTGGAAATTAATATATATAAACACTCTGTTATTAAAGAAGGAAAACAATTAAATTTGACTTGTAAAGAATTCGAAATTTTAAAGCTGCTTGCTTCAAATTTGGGAAGAGTTTTTTCAAAAGAACAAATTTACAATCAAGTTTGGAAGGATCCTTATTATGGAGATGAAAATGTCATTAATGTACATATGAAAAGATTAAGAAATAAATTATCTGATGGTAAATCTAATTTTGAATATATTAAGACTTTGTGGGGAATTGGATATAAGATGGAGGAAAAATAGGATGATAATATTATTATGTGTGTTAATTTTAATATTAGGGACAAGTTATATATTGGAACATAGAAAATATACTCTTCAATCAAAACAAATTCAATATATATCTAACAAAATAGAATCTATTATTAAAAATGAAACAAGAGAATTAATTTTGATTCCTACAGAAAATGAATCAATAAAATCTATTGCGTCAAGTGTTAATCATTTATTGGATTATAGCAATCAGAATAAGAGTGCATATGAACATTCTAAGATATCTATGATGAGAATGTTATCAAATATTTCACATGATTTGAAGACCCCCTTAACTACTTTAAAAGGATATGTGGAAATGTTAAGGATTAGATTCAATAATGATCAGATGATTATGAAAGTTGATTTGAGAATTAATGAAGTTGTGGAATTAATAAATAAATTTTTTAATCTTGCTAAGTTAGAATCTGGTGATAAAATACTTAATATTGTTAAGGTAAATGCATGTGAAATATGCAGAAAAAATATGTTTGAACTTTATAATATACTTTCGCAGGAAGAATTTCATGTTGATATTAATATACCGGAAAAACCTATTTATGTTAGTGCAGATGAAGAAGCATTGAATCGTGTATTAAAAAATATATTGAATAATGCTATTGAATATGGAAGTGATGGGAAATACATAGGTATAAGTATTGATGCATATGAAAACACAGTTTGTATTGAAATTGAAGATCATGGCAAGGGAATTTTGGAAAAAGATAAAGAGAATGTTTTTGAAAGATTGTATACATTAGAAGATTCAAGAAGTAAAGATTATCAAGGCAGCGGATTGGGATTAACAATATCGAAGGAACTTATTGAACATATGAATGGAAAAATTGAGCTAACTAGCATTCCAAATAATAAAACAATATTTAATATAATATTACCAAAAGAAAAATAGCAACTTAATAAAAAAGTAAGATTCATGACAGAAAAAAGATAAATTGGTTTGTTATATTAACTTATGAAAGGAGAGATCAATATGGATTATATATTAAAAACAAATGGACTTACTAAAATATATAAAGATAAGAAAGTAGTAGACAATGTAGAAATGCATATAAGAAAAGGTGAAATTTACGGATTTCTAGGCCCAAATGGAGCAGGAAAAAGTACAATACTTAAAATGATCCTTAATTTAGTAAGACCCAGTAAAGGGCAAATTATTCTTTTTGGAAAAGAAGTTAATGACAATAACTTTGAAACCTTAAAAAGGATAGGTTCTATTATAGAAAGCCCTTATTTTTACAGTAAATTAACAGGGAGGGAAAATCTAGAGCTTCATTGCGATTACATGGGTTATCACAATATAGAAAGAATAGATGAAGTTTTAAGCTTAGTAGGGTTATTGGATATTGAAGGAAAGGCAGTTTGCAATTATTCATTAGGTATGAAACAAAGATTAGCAATTGCAAGAGCAATTCTTGCAAAACCAGAATTTCTTATATTGGATGAGCCAATTAATGGCTTGGATCCAGAGGGGATTAAGGAAGTTCGTTCACTTATAAAAGCATTAAATGAAAAATACGGAATGACAATAATTATTTCAAGTCATATCCTTTCTGAAATAGAATTAATTGCAGATACAGTTGGTATTATAAAAAATGGTAAGTTATTAGAAGAAGTATCTATGGAGAAAGTTCATGAGTATAGCAGCGAATTTATAGAATTAGAAGTAAATAATCCAAGTAAAGCAGGATACTTAATTAAAGAAGAAATGGGGATTTCAAACTATAAGATGATTTCTGAAAACAAAATTCGCATATATGATATGGAGAAGTCCCCGAAGGTAATTTCAAGAGTACTCATTGAAAACGGTGTTGAATTAGAAAGCATAGGTAAAAAGGAAAGCACTTTGGAAGAATATTTCTTGAAATTGATACAGGAGGATAATTATGCTGCAATTAATTAAATTGGAAATAAAGAAATATAAACTTAAAAGGTATATTAAAGGAGTAATTATAGCTATTCTTTGTATAATGGCTTTTTTAACTATGTCATTTATTGATAACAAGGTAAATACACCAAATGATTTAGATACATATGAAAGTGTTATATGGATGATAAATATTTTATCATTTGATGTTTCTTTGATATTTTCTTCAACAATAATTGGAAAGATTATTATAGGAGAATATAGGGATAAAACAATTTTAGTAATGTTTTCTTATCCCATAAATAGAAAAAAAATAATGTTGGCAAAACTATTTATAGTTGTTGTATTTGCAATGTTATGTGTACTTGTTAGCAATATATTGTGCATACTATATACAGTAATTTTAGATTCTATTGTGGATGTGGCTGCAGGAAATTTTAGTTTTAGTTATATTTCTGCTGCATCTTTAACATTCTTGGCATTTACTGTAATGGCAGGAATCATGTCATTACTTCCCTTTATTGTTGGCATGAAGAAAAAATCAGTACCTTCAACAGTTGTAACAGCAGTTGTAATATCAGCTTTAATGCAGCCTGTAATAGGGCATGATCCAGAATTAACAGAAACGCTTGCTAAATTAATTATTATTACTTTGATTACCCTGTTTTTTGCAGCATATACCATAATAAAAAGGATAAATAATATAGATGATGCAGATGCTGCTTAATTTAATAATTACAGATGGGAGCTTTAAGGTGCAGTAATTAATTTGGCTTGAATACAGGGACTTTTGGTATTTTTTTTGTGAAGTGTGTAACCCTTGGCAGAAATGGATATAATTTAACATAGGGTTATTAAGTGGAATTATCTATGTTATAATATTTATGTAAAATATAGTATGAAGTCACTAAAATGTGTAATATAGAGTTGCTTTAGAGATTTTATCAAAAGGCCTAGCAGCACCTGCTTGGGTAAACCTATTAGAAACATATTGATATTACCATACTTCAAATTTTTATATAATTATTTATAGGGGAGAGTGATTATATGTTAAATCATTTAGAAGGTAAATTTAATACATTTGATGGTATTGAATTATTTTATACTAAAGATATAGTAGATTCTGCAAAAGCAGTAATTGTAATAGTACATGGACTTTGTGAACACCTAGGAAGATATGATTATTTTACAAAAAGATTAAATGATTTTGGTTATACAGTTTATAGATTTGATAATAGGGGACATGGAAGATCTGGAGGAGAAAGAGGTTATGTAGAAAATTTTCAGGACTTTTTTAAGGATGCAGATAAAGTTGTAGATATGGCTTTAGAAGAAAATAAAGGGTTACCTGTATTTATGTTTGGTCATAGTATGGGAGGATTTATTGCTGCGGGTTATGGAATAAAATATAAAGATAAATTAAAGGGCCAAATATTATCAGGAGCTGCAGTTATAGAGCCGCCTGCTTTTAAAAGTTTAAAAAAAGATGACTATTTTGAAAAGCATCCAAGAGAAAAATCACCTAATCTTTTAGCTAAACTTATGTGCAGAGATAAGGATGTAGTTGAAGGCTATAATAATGACCCTCTTGTACTTAAAGAAACTAATATAAAGCTCTTAGGAGAAGTGTTTATAAAGGGCTCTAGGTGGATTAATGAGAATATTAAAAAATATGAGTATCCATGTCTCATACTTCATGGAGAAATGGATAGACTAGTTAAAGTTGAGGCTTCTAAATGGATGATTAACAATATCAATTCAAGTGATAAATCTATAAAAATATACCCTGAATGTTATCATGAAATATTAAGTGAAAAAAATGAAAAAGAAGGTGTTATACAGGATATATATAAATGGATTGAAGAAAGAATCTAATTCTCTAAGAGTGCAAATTAGGATATTATAATTTCTATGTTATAATGAAAAATATAGATTATGGTATAGGGGTGAAATCGTTGCTTAGCAGTGCTTTGGAAGTTCTCCATAAATATTATGGATATAGTGATTTTAGAAAAGATCAAGAAAAGGTAATTACAAGTATATTAAATGGAAAAGATACTTTAGCTGTAATGCCAACTGGAGGAGGTAAGTCCATATGCTATCAAATACCTGCAGTATTATTTGATGGGGTAACAATTGTCATATCTCCTCTTATTTCACTTATGAAAGATCAGGTAGATAGTATAAGGGATTTAGGTATAGGAGCAGCTTATATAAATAGTTCTATTTCACACCAAGATATTTTACATATATGTGAAAGCTTAATTGCAGGAAATGTAAAGATTTTATATGCTGCGCCAGAAAGATTGGAATCTCCTGAATTTTGCAATATCATGAAAAATATAAATGTATCTCAAGTAGCAGTAGATGAAGCACATTGTGTCTCACAATGGGGACATGATTTTAGATCTAGCTACACATATATATGGAGGTTTATAGAAAACCTTCCTAAAAGACCAGTGGTTACAGCTTTTACAGCTACTGCTACTAGGGAAGTTAGAAAAGATATCATAGACCAAATAAAGCTGGATAGACCAGCGGTTTTTATATCTGGCTTTGATAGAGAAAACTTAAAAATTGGATGCTTGAAAATTGGAAATAGACTAGGGTATATAATAAAATACATAAAAACTAATGAAGAACAATCTGGTATAATATATGCATCTACTAGAAAAGAAGTAGATAGCATATATGAAAAGCTTAAAGACAACAACATATCTGTTACTGAATATCATGCAGGTCTTTCTGATAAGGAGAGAAAAAATAATCAAGAGGATTTCGTATATGATAGGGTAAATGTAATAGTTGCAACCAATGCCTTCGGAATGGGTATTGATAAATCAAATGTACGATACGTGATACATTACAATATGCCTAAGAATATAGAAAGTTACTATCAGGAAATAGGTAGGGCAGGTCGTGATGGGGAGAAGAGTGAATGTATTTTAATGTTTGCTCCCCAGGATGTTATCACTCAAAAATATCTAATTGAAATGAGTATTCAATCTCCTAAAAGAAGATTAAATGAATATAAAAAGCTCCAGCAAATGATAGATTTTGTTTACTATAATGGATGTTTGCGAAAATATATATTGAATTATTTCGGAGAACATGTGGATCATGAGGAATGTGGAAATTGCAGTAATTGCGTAAGCGAAGGAGAGTATGTAGATAAAACTATAGATTGCCAAAAAGTACTTTCTTGTATATATAGAATGAAAAGAGAATTTGGAGTAAACATGATAGTAGATGTACTTAGGGGCTCTTCTCAAAAAAAAGTAATCCAATATGGATTTGACAAATTGTCCACTTATGGCATAATGAAAAATTATTCAAAGGAAGAACTTTCAAATTTTATAAATACTCTTATAGCTCATGGGTATATTTCATTAAAAGAAGGTGAATACCCTACAGTAGTACTCAATCCAAGTTCTATAAAGGTTTTAAAAGGAGAAGAAAAGGTAACATTAAAAGAAATTACTAAGACCAAAAAGATAGTTTTAAATAATGATTTGTTTGAAATTTTAAGGGCTTTGAGAAGAGAGATAGCAAGTGAGGAAGCTATACCTCCTTATGTGATATTCCCAGATACTACATTAAAGGAACTTAGCAGTAGATGTCCTACAGATTTTGAGCAGATGTTAGATATATCTGGAGTAGGTCAATTGAAATTAAAAAAATATGGTGAAAGATTTTTAGAAGCTATAAAAAGTTATTTGGATGAAAATAAGATAGAACCGCAGTGGGTATTCAAGGACGAGTTAAAAAGCAGGAAAAATAAGAAAAATAATAAGAATTCAAAACCAAAAACGCATGAAATAACGGTAGAGATGATTAAAGAGCATAAAGACATTAAGCAGATAGCAAGGGATAGGCAGATTACATTATCTACGGTAATTTCACATATAACAAAGTATGCAGAAGAAAAAGGTATTTTGGATTTAAATATAAATTTTGGTGGAATATTTACAAGTGAAGAAGAGGACCAAGTTTTAAAAGTTGCAAAAAAAACAGGAATATCAAAATTAAAACCTATAAAGGAGGAACTTCCTAAAGATATAAGTTATGATAAGATAAGAGCGATTATATTAAAAGATTATGTTTTAACAGACAAAAATGCGTAGTGGTACTATAAATTAATATGTTTTTTTATTTTGTATATTTTCAAGTAATTCTCAAGTTTGTATATAATAAGTGCTTTAAGGATATAGATATTCTAAATATCTATATCCTTTATATATTTACCTAGTGTATAAGCAATGCCGTCTTCTTCATTAGATAAAGTCACTTCATCAGCTATAGATTTTAAATCATCTACAGCATTAGCCATAGCTACTCCGATCCCAGCATATTTAACCATTGAAGCATCATTATGGCCATCTCCAAAAGCAATCATTTCTTCTTTTTTATATCCCATAGGAATTAATACAGAATCTAAGGCTTTAGCTTTATCAATTCCTTTAGCAGTAAATTCAAAGTAGAAATCTGCTGTAAACATACAATTTAAAGTGTCCTTGAATGGCTCCATCATTTTTTTATAATTGGCTTCTAAATATTTAGGTTCTCCTGCAGTTAAAATTTTGTTTAATGGATAATCAGCAAAGGCTGCTAAATCATCAGTTTCGCACAGCTTGAATTTATCACCACGAGCTTCATATTGAATTATGTTAAAAGGTTTACCTTTGTATTTTATTTGATTGTTGAAAACATCATTAACATACATATAGTCACCTTTGTCTATCATAGGTTTAACATCAAAATTCTTCATGTGTTCAAGTACTGCTTGTCCTTCTTCGATGCTCATAGTTTCATTAAATAAAACTTCATTAGTTTGACAATCAATAACCTTAGATCCATTAAAAGAAACTAAAAATCCATTGTTTTCATCCATTTTTAATTCTCTAGCAAAATTTATTAATCCAGATGTGGGTCTTCCTGATGCTAAAACCAAGATGGCTCCTGCTTTTTGTGATTTAATTAAAGCATTTTTAGTCTTTTCGGTGATTACTTTTTTACTATTGGTTAATGTACCATCCACATCCATAATAATTACTTTTATATTACTCATATATTTTCTCCTCTGTATAGTTCTTTTTATTTAATTATACAATATTACTTTTATAAGTGAATAGACTAATTAAATAATGAGTAATACATATCAAAAATGATAAAAAAATTATGCAGTGATTAGGTTCATAATCTGTATTAATCAATCCTCAGCTTCCTAATGCGCCAAGCACTTGTGCAGCCACAAATGATGATAATAATCAAAAGGGGCAGCAGAAGCTTAAAGTTCATGCTATTCTCTTTCATCATTTCAAAACCCAATGCTGCTGGAAATATCTTGCCAACAGCTGTAAGATGTTTTGGCAGCATTTTAGTAGGGAACATTATACCAGAAAGCATAAGTGACGGTAGAAATATGAGCTGAGACACCATTGTAAGTTTTGATGTAGTTTTAATTGTAAGCCCCAAAATGGCTCCAATGCTTAAACTGGCAATAATGAAAATAGCCAACATGATAAAGTACATTGTAGTATTTTTCGGAAGGGATGCCTTAAAAGCAAGAGGTGCAATAAAATATATTATAGTGCTCATTATAAGGAGATGTACAAATGCCGAGATCAAATTGTTTATAACAGGTATGCACATAGGAATACCACCTATTTGATATGACTTTTTTAGTTCGCTTTTGTAAGTTTCTGAAATGGAAGCCGGAGCACCTAAAATTGCCCCCATTGTAACACCAAAAATAGACATGGACTGTATCAGTGTACTTTTAGTATCTGGTGTTATTGAGGTAAATATTACACTCATAAAGCCGAAGAATACAAGCGGTATCACATAGTATGTGAGCAGAATCCCTTTATTTCTTAGATCAAGCTTCCACTGAAGCAATATACCATATAAAAATGCTTCCATCATTTACCCTCCTTTGCAATATCCAAAAAACTTTCTTCCAAAGACTGATGAACAATCCTGATATCAAGGACAGGATTGAATGAACTTTTAAGAAAAGTTAATAGTTCGATTAGAACGTCACTGATATTGGTAGTGATAAAAGTATGATAATCATTTTCAGTTTCAACATAGGTAGAATGGACGAAATCAGTCTTTTTCAGAGGCTTACCAGTTTTGATTTGTAGTCTGATTTTTGAATGTATCTGTGTAGTAAGCTCTCTAGCAGTGCCTATATAAGCGATTTTACCATCCTTTAATATGGCTAGCCTGTCGCATAAATTTTCAATTTCATTCATATCATGACTTGATAGAACTATTGTCTTGCCGTTACATTTAAGCTTTCTGATTTGCTCATGAAGTGCTGCTCTGCCCTCTACGTCAAGTCCAGCGGTTGGTTCATCAAGAAAGATGATATCTGGGTTACCTATCAATCCAAGTGCAAGATGCAGACGTCTTTTTTGTCCCGTAGACAATTGACCATACTGCTTATTTTTTATTACTGATAACCCAAGGCTTTCAAAAATGGATGGGTCTATATTTGATTTATTCCACTTGCAAAACAGCGTAAATGCTTCAATTACTTTTATATTAGCTGGCAGAGAAGATGACTGGAGTTGTACCCCAAAGTTGCCATCAATTGAAACTTTACCGCTTTCATATTTCCTAAGGCCTTCGATGCATTCAAGGGTGGTAGTTTTACCAGCGCCATTTGTACCCAAAAGTGCAAAGACTTCACCTTTTTTTACATCAAAGGATATTCCTTTAATAACTGTATTTTGTCCATAATTTTTTATCAGGTTTTCAACCTTTATTGCTAATGTCATTATACTTCTCCTTTCTAAATGGATTTTGTTTACCACTGGCTTGAAAATATATATCCAGCGCCTTTCCTATAAACCCATCAGCTATTTGCTGTTTTTTCTGCATTTCTTTGCTCCATCCTTGTTTGGTCTCGCTGAACTTCTTAAGCTTTGGGAGCATACTCATATCACCACCTGTGAAATCCATTATGAGTGACCACCATTGTTTAGCAAGTTCTTGTCCTTTGCTACTTTCTGGAGTTATCTTTTGCTCACTAAGCAGTACAATCTCATCACACATGCTTTTCCATTTTTTAAAGAGTGCAAGGCCACAGTCAGGTTGATTTGTGAATCTGTCTTTAATGTGCGTCATAAGGGTGTCATCAAAAAATTTAACAACCCAATATCCTTCGTTGTTTTTACGAATCAGTGTAATTATATCAGCATATTTATTGAAGTCCACTTCATGAATAAGGGATACCTCATCCCTTAAGGACTGTACCGCAGATATAGCCTCCGTTAACTTTTCTATTTGAGATTTCAATGACTGTTCTTGAGAATTCAGCATTTTTACAACATCATCAGGGTTGTCTAGGGAGATTAGTTTGTCCTTAATATCTTCCAAAGAAAAACCTAAATATTTAAAAGATAATATTTGATGAAGCTTTACTATATCTTTTTTAGTATAAAGTCTCCTGCCGCCTTCGCTTTTGCATGATGGAGTAAGCAATCCTTCTTTGTCATAATATTGAAGGGTACGTACGGTTATGCCCATTAGCTTTGCAAGTTCGCCTACTGTTAACAAATCTTTATTTTTCATTTACTTTACCTCCTTATTCACATTATACAATATGACGTAACGTCACAAACAAGAGATATTAGATGAACTATTGAAACTTGACATAAAAAATGAGTATTTTATTGAAGAAATAAATGAATTAAGTCAGGTTAAACCAATGCTAGAAGATTTAGAATAAATATAAAGACTATTAGAGGACTAGATTACTATACTGGAACTGTTTTTGAAACAATACTAGTAGAAGACTATGGTTCAATTTGTTGAGGTGTAAGATATGATAATTAAGGGAGATTTAGTTGTCATGAGTATTGAAATTTATGAAAAACTTGTGGGTAGATTTCAATTGTATAAATTGATTGATGAAGGTATAGATGCGATGGAAAAGAAAAAAGTGAGACCATTTAAGGAAGCATTTGATGATATACAGAAAGGTTTATAAAATGGGTATGTATAATGTTGAAATTACTGAACCTGCTGAAAAAGATCTATATGAAATTGGTTAAATTTATTATAGACAAAAATGTTGATTCCAATATTGTATTGAATATGCAGTATGATTTAAAAAAATATAATAAAAAAGTATTGACTTATACAAACGTTTACTATATAATAAAATCAAGAAGAAAGATATAACTTCTTCTAGCAATCCTAACTCGAAAAGAGTACTAAGGAAATTGTTTTAAAGAGGTAGAAAGTTTAAAAAATCAGATATTAATACACTTATTTAGAACGAAAGTAAATATGATTAAATATTCACTGGAGTAAGTTATAAGAAAGTATCTGAAAAATGCTTGTGGATATTTAATTTGTAAGAATGTTCAACAAGAATGTATGAAATTTGGTAAGTTTAGATTAAAGCGTTATATAATAAAGCAGTATAGTTTTAAAGGTAAGTCTTTTGTTAGAAAGTTAATTGAAGTTTTTTAGAAGTGTGTTTGAAGAAAAATAATAAATTAAATTTTTATAGTGTATTAATACATTGTAATGGTAATTGGAAAAAGGTGATAAATATTCAGGTAAGATCAGAGTACTCAAAAGAGTTAGGATTTGCTTAACCACCAGTTAGTTATATGATAGCTAATTGGTGGTTTTAATTTTATTTAGAAAAGTTAAAATGTGCCCAAATAATCAGTTTAATCTTCCATATCCTTAATTATCATCTTTACAATTCGTATATTTTTGCCTTTTATATAAAGATACATAAGAAAGCATGAAAAGCTTCCACCTGTAGTTCCACAAATAATGTCACACATAGTATCATGAAGACTATTATTTTGTGCTGTAAATCCAAAAATTTGATCTGTTGTAAATTCCCAAATTTCCCATGCCCCTGCACATGCAATTGCAAATAGCAGCGGAAATATAACCATAGTTATAGGTTTCATTGACGGATTCTCTTTGTTACCACATAAAAAAATATATATAATCAATCCGTAAAATGCCAATAATGCTCCGGATATCAAATGTAAAAATTTATCATAATGTGATATGCTATAAAAATTCATTATATTTGTTAAATACATGGAAAAAAATATAAAGACCAGTGCTAATAAATAACCTACTTTAGACTTTTTTAAAAATGTTTTATTAAATAACCATCTTATTATAAATATAGTTATATAAATTAATACAATTCTAAAGACTTTTCCGCCGCCTCTGGCAAATACATCCCATACTAATGTAATGGTTAATAATACATAAAATATATAAGTAATTATTGTGTTATATTTCATATGCTTTTTTATTGAATATCTCCTAACTAACATGCTTTCGTAATTATTATACCATAAAATTTCCATACGGTTTGCATGCTTTTATTTTTAGTTTGTGTAAAATTACTGCAGGATATTACTAAACAAAAAATAGAAAAGAAATTTAGTTTGTTGTTTTTTATTAAAATCTTATAGTAGGGATAGATACTTAGCCCATCGAATCAATCAAATGATTTGATGGGCTTTTTTTTGAAAAAGTGGACACTCTAGAGTTAAGTATTCTTTTAATATCGAAAGTAACAATCATATATAGCTAATCATAAGATAAGACTAGGTAAGCAAAAAATGAGGAGGATATAATAAGTATGACTAAAGGTACAAAACTAGATCTTGAAGATATCAACTTGCCACAGGACAAATGTATTCCACAAGAAACAGTAATAAAAAATGTAAGATTGGCAGCTGCATACGTGCCATATCAAAAATTATGCACACTTCTATGCCCTATTGAAGCCCTTAAACACGGAACTGTATTTCCTGAGCTTTATAGCCCTTATGAAGGAAAAGAAAAAAAAATAAAGAAGTTTGGAAAAGATGGAGGGGGCGCTTATTGTGAATGATAAAAAAGAACTTTTAAAACAAATTACTGCTGTAGATTTCATGGTTATAGATCTTCATTTATATCTTAACACTCATCCCAATGATCGTAATGCCCTTTCAAAGTATAACTCATTTGCAGTTGAAGCTAATAGGTTAAAACAAAATTATGAAAGATGTTTTGGACCTTTATCTTATGGAGCTTGCAGTGAGTATCCATGGCAATGGATAAGTGAACCATGGCCGTGGGAATATGAAGCTAATTTTAGGCTTTAAAGGGAGGAGAGAAGTATATGTGGTCATATGAAAAAAGGTTGGAATATTCAGTAAAGATTAAAAATCCTGATCCTCGAATGGCAAAGATAATTATTACACAATATGGTGGTCCTGATGGAGAGTTAGGAGCATCACTTAGATACCTTAGCCAGAGATTCTCTATGCTGACATCTCAAGCTATAGCAACGTTAAATGATATTGGTACAGAGGAATTAGCACATCTTGAAATGGTTGGAGCAATGTTTCATCAGCTCATAGAAGGTGCAAGCCTTGAAGAACTTAAAGCAGCAGGTCTTGAAGCATACTATGCAGATCATGGTAAAGGGATTTATCCTGTAAGTGCTTCGGGTGTCCCATTTACTGCAGCTTATATCCAATCAAAAGGAGATCCTATAGTGGACTTAACTGAGGATTTAGCAGCTGAACAAAAAGCAAGAGCAACTTATGAATATCTTCTAAATTTCGCTGATGATCCAGATGTTATAGAACCTTTAAAATTTCTTAGGGAAAGAGAAATTGTACATTACCAAAGATTCGGTGAATCGCTTAGAATAGTGCAGGAGTATTTACAAGAACCTAAGTTATTTATGATGTCAAAACATGATCTTATGAAATAACGTAAAGTATCTAAGTACTTATATAATCATTTTCAATTAACCCTTGATGTTTCAAGGGCTTTTTACTGCTATTAAAAAGATAGGATTATTTAAAATACTAATATGCATAAAAAATGTACTAAAACAAAAACTAATATGTAAATATTAGTTTTTGTAGGAGGAAAATATGAAAATTGAAGCATTTTTTAGAGGAATAAAAAATACAAATGAAGTTGTTGATAAACTCAAAAGTGAAGGTATTAATGCTTATGCAGATATAAATGATCACTATCAATTAAATATGGGCGTAGAAAGTAACAAAGGACACCTTTTATCTAGTCCAACTAATTCTGGTTTAGTGATTAATTCTGGACTTCCAATGGAAGATAGAGATAAATCTCCTTTGCTTGCAGCTAGCCCTATGGTAAGTGGAATGGGAAATTTTGAAGAAATAGAAGATATAAATTACAGAGTTATAGTAGATACAGATTCTAGCAGTAAAGAAAGAGCTGAGGAAATAATAAAATCCCTTGGAGGATCATTAGATGACCCTAATTTAAATATTCAAAATCATGTAAAAGCAGTAGATCTTACTAAAGCAGATCCGGGATTTTTGAAAACACTTAAATGAGTAAAGCCCTTGTTATTTCAAGGGCTTTAATTTTTATAATAAAAATTTAGATTAAGTAATTTAGGTAAATAAATGTTGACATACTAGTTACTATATGGATTATAATATTAAGTATATCTAAAAGGGGGTAAATTTTATGGTTTCGGAAAAAATGTATGAACTAGGTAGTAAAGAATCAACAATAAGGGCTATTTCTGAATATGGGAAAAAAAGAGCAAGCATAGTTGGACAAGACAATATATTTGATTTTAGTTTAGGAAATCCAAATGTTCCAGCACCAAAATATATCAAAAAAGCAATAATAGATATTTTAAATACTGAAGATCCTTGTAGTGTTCATGGTTATACAGCTGCACCTGGAGACTTAGAAGTTAGAAAATTAATAGCAGAGAGTTTAAATAAAAGATTTGAAACAAGTTTTTCAGCTAAGAATTTATTTATGACAAATGGAGCAACTGCTTCGATAAGTACTTGTTTTAAAGCATTAAGTGAACCAGAGGATGAATTTATTGTTTTTGCACCATATTTCCCTGAATATAAATGCTTTGTAGAAGCTGCAGGGGCAAAACTCATAGTTGTTCCAGCTAATATAAATGATTTCCAAGTTAATTTTTCAGAATTTGAAAAAAAAATTAATAAAAATACTAAAGCGGTTATTGTAAATTCACCTAATAATCCAAGTGGAGTAGTTTATTCAGAAAAAACAATTATTAAATTAGTAAATATATTGAGAGAAAAGGAAAAGGAATATAATCACCCAATATTCTTAATATCAGATGAGCCTTATCGTGAAATTGCATATGATAATATTCAAGTACCATACTTAACAAAGTATTATAATAATACTTTAGTATGTTATTCATATAGTAAGTCTTTTTCACTGCCTGGTGAAAGAATTGGATACATAGTAATTCCTAATGAAATTATCAATTTTGATGTCATATTTAACGCTATTTCTGGTGCAGCAAGAGTTTTAACTCATGTAAATGCTCCATCATTATTTCAAAAAGTAGTTGCAAAATGTGCAGGTATGCCTTCTGATATAAGTATTTATGAAAAGAATAAAGATTTATTATACAATGGTTTAATTAAAGCAGGGTTTTCGTGTGTAAAGCCTGAGGGAGCTTTTTACTTGTTTCCACAGTCATTAGAAGAGGATGATGCAGCTTTTTGTGAAAGAGCAAAAAAGTACGATTTATTATTAGTTCCGGGAAGAGATTTTGGCTGCCCAGGTCATTTTAGAGCAGCATACTGTGTTAAAACTTCAACAATTGAAAGATCACTTCCACTATTTAAAAAGTTGGCAGATGAATATAAATAAGTTATGTAATAAAATATACAAAAAGTACTAAGAAGTCAATTGATTTCTTAGTACTTTTTTACTCTAACGACTTATCTTTTCTTCCCACCATGAATAACCTACAGTTGCTGCAGCAGGTTGATTAGGTGTCTCAGGATTTGATAAGAAAATTAAAAATGATCCGCCAGGAGGGAAAATGAACTTCCCAACTTCTTCATCACCAACAGTAGTATCTGGAAGAGCTCTTCTAACAAATGCTTTTGTTCCGCCGCGTGGATCATTAATTACATTAATTGCTTCAAGCAATCCTATTTTTGGTTCTGGTAGTGGACAAAGAGTTGTATTACCAGGGGTTACTGTTGTAACTCTTTTTGGGTGTCCTGATGGATGACTGTTAAACAATATTTGTACCCTTATTGGTGATTCTCCGGTATTTGTAACCTGCCAAGAATAAACGTGCAAGTTAACATCGGAACTAGTAGGATTAAATAAGCCTGCCCAT
Source organism: Clostridium sp. JN-1 (assembly GCF_003718715.1). Taxonomy (NCBI): domain Bacteria; kingdom Bacillati; phylum Bacillota; class Clostridia; order Eubacteriales; family Clostridiaceae; genus Clostridium; species Clostridium sp. JN-1. Next base: position 286,398 of record NZ_CP033465.1, read on the forward strand.
GCATTCCTGCCATTTCCAAATTTCAATTCATTTGTAGCACCGATAAAGTACTTTCCTTGAAGCGATAGATACAAGGCATATGGCATGCCGGCTGCTTGAGTTATTGGATTTGGTAAAAAAGTTGAGTTCTTATTATTATTGCATGTTTCCATTTAGGTTAATTCCTCCTATCGTTTATTTATTTTCTCGAATTTTTTCTTCCCACCATCCAAAAGCAACTCGGCCTTTTCCAATTTGATTTGATGCTTCTAAATTGGATAAGGAAATAATAAATGATCCCCCTGGTGGAAATATAAATTTACCAACTTCTTCACTTGCAATTGTAACCTCTGAAGTAACTTTTATTGTAAATATATTGTCTCCATCATATGGTTCATCAATTACATTGTTTGCTTGAAGCAAGTTTACTCTTGGTTTTGGCAGTGGTCTAAGAGCAGTATTAGCTGGTGTTACTAATTCTGATTTAATAGATTCTCCAGATGGCTCTGCATTAAACCATATTCGTGCTATTAATGGTGCTTCTCCAATATTAGTAACAGTCCAAACGTATACGTGAAGATTTACTCTAGAATTAACTGGGTTTACTAGTCCTGCCCATGCTATATTTTCATTTTCAAATTCCATATTATCTGCATATCCTACAAAGTATTTTCCTTGAAGCGATAAATATAAAGCATAAGGCATATTAGCTGCTTGAGTTATTGGATTAGGCAAAAAAATTGAATTTTTATAATTGTTATACTCTCCCAATTTCATCACACCTCCTATTAGAGCATTTCCTAATAGAAATACCCTCCTTAGTCATATAATATTTAGAATTTATTAGTTTGGTGCGAATAGATACATAAAAACTGTTTAAGACAAGATATTTTATTTTTATGAGCAAAATATAATAGAAAAGTATAAATTAAAAAAAATAACTAATAATAGGTGATATAAATGATTACAGTATGCATTTAAAAGCATTACTGCCATAAAATATTTTCCGTAATGTGATATAGGGGGATAGGATAACTAATGCTTAAAAAGTTTTTAGACGTTTTATTAGGAGAACCTTTATCTAATGAACAAGGTAGTCATGAGAAGTATAATATTCCTTTTGGACTTGCAATCATGGCTAGTGATGCAATATCATCTGTGGCATATGCAGCTCAGGAAATTCTTTTTGTCTTAATAGTTTTGGGATCAGCAGCTTATAAGTGGCTAACATGGACTTCTTTTATGATCATAGGATTACTTATAATACTTACTATTTCATATATTCAAATCATTAGAGCTTATCCTCAAGGAGGAGGAGCCTATAAAGTAGCAAGAGAAAACCTAGGAGATAAGCCAGGATTAATTGCTAGTGCAGGTTTAATAATCGATTATATACTTACAGTTGCAGTTAGTGCTAGTGCTGGTGCAGATGCCATTGCCTCTGCATTTAGCAGCTTAATGCAGTATAAGGTTATTTTTGTTTTAATTATAATTACAGTTTTGACTATTTTAAATCTAAGGGGTATAAGTGAATCGTCAAGGATTTTTGCCGTACCTACATATATCTTCATTTTTAGTATGATTTTCATGATCGTTTATGGTTTGTTTAAGTATTTTATTTTGAACATTCATCCGCAGCCTATGTATGCTGTACCAAAAGTTGTAGGAGATTTATCAATATTTCTTATTTTAAGAGCTTTTTCTTCTGGATGTTCTGCCTTAACTGGATTAGAATCAGTAAGTAATTCAGTTCCAAACTTTAAGGAACCCAGCCAGAGAAATGCAAAGATTGTTATGATATTATTGGCAGCTTTAATACTTTTTATATTTGGAGGTACTTCAGTACTCGCAATATTTTATACAGCGATACCAATTACAAATGGGCCTACAGTTGTTTCACAAATAGCTTCTGCTATTTTTAGCAATGGAATAATGTACTATGTTATACAATTTAGTACTGCTGTAATTTTACTTATGGCATGTAATACGGCTTACACAGGCTTCCCGATGCTGATGTACGTAATTGGGAAGGATGGTTTTGCTCCAAGACAGTTTACTATTAGAGGCAAAAGACTTAGTTTTTCCTTTGGTATTGTTTCCTTATCATTTATAGCTTGTATTTTAGTTATTATATTTGGGGCTGATACGCATAGGTTGATTCCATTGTATGCAGTTGGAGTATTTACTTCTTTTACTTTGGGTCAATTTGGTATGGTAAGTCACTGGAGAAAAGAGCACAGTAAAGGTTGGATGAAACGTGCTATTATAAATGGCTTAGGTGCTGTGATTAGTTTGATGGCAACAGTAATAATTTTAGTTGAGAAATTTAGCCAAGGTGCATATATAGTTGTAATTTTAATTCCAATAATAATTTTAATTCAGTTAAAGATTAAAGCTCATTATAATAAAGTTGCCGAAGGACTTAGTATTAGCAGATTAAATTTAAAAAAGATAAACTTTAGAATAAAATATAATCATATTGTAGTAGTTCCAATTGCAAGTTTAACCAGGGCAACTATAGGAGCACTTCAATATGCTCAAAGTGTAAGTGAGAATGTTATTGCCCTTAATATTTCAACAGATAAGGAAGAAATGGAAAAGTTAAAACGCAGGTGGAATGAATTAGATACAGATATATTACTTGTTACAAGGTATTCACCTTATAGAACTGTGGTTACTCCTTTGTTAAGAAGTATAGAACTAATTGCAAAGGCAGCAGGTGAAGATGAGAAGGTAACGGTGGTAGTACCGCAGTTTGTTACTCATGAACGATTTGGAGAAATCTTGCATAATCACACAAGTTTTTTTATTAGGGAATCACTGCTCAGAAATGATAATATAATAGTATCTACTTTCCCATATCATTTATCAGATGAAGATATTGATAAATGATATATAAACTTAGAGTATAATTTCAGTAGGCAAAGATAGTAATAATTACTATATAAAAAATAACTTGATTTATATAATAAACTATGATAGAATAAATCGTAACTTAAATTAATGATAAATAATGTAACGCAAATATATTTCAATTGGTACCTAATAATATAGTATACTAAATCGAGAGTTTGTTGGTTAGTTATTACAGTGATTTAAGAATAATATTATTTTTGGAGGTATACATATGAATGGTATAGTAAAATGGTTTAATTCACAAAAAGGATTTGGATTTCTTACAGGAGACGATGGAAAAGATGTTTTCGTACATTTTTCTCAAATAAAAACAGATGGTTATAAGACACTTGAAGAAGGTCAAAAAGTTTCTTTCGACGTAGTTGAAGGACCAAAAGGACCTCAAGCAGAAAATGTTAAAATTCTTTAATTAGTGAATACTTAACCCCTTGAATAGTTTGCTATTCAAGGGGTTTTTGTTTTTAAAATATAGACTTATTCAAACTTTACCCACTTTCTTTCTAAGCTGCTCTTTTGGGCAAGCTCAATTATTCTTATTGTATTTCTTGCTTGTTTAGGAGTTACCTGCAATTCAGCTTCTCCAAGAATTGAAAGATAGACATTTTCATAAAATTTTCTATAGTCACCTGCTTCACTTTCAATTTTACCTGTAAAATGCAAGTTATTTGTTTCGGTATTTATATTTCCCCACAGAGAGCTTGGTTCTACACCCCAATTTTCAATATCTTTTGGCATTAGACCATTTTTCAAGTTTTCTTCTTGAACATCCATACCATATTTAATAAAAGAGCCTTTTTTACCTAAAATAGTGAAATGAGGTCCTTGTTCTCTTACAAGCATTCCTGCTTTTAATGTAACCTTTAAATTGTTGTAAGCTAGGATAACCTCGAAGTTATCAATGACTTTTCCAGAATTCCTTTGAATTCTCAAGTCACCAAATACTTCATCTGGGAGCCCAAAAAGGCATTGAGCTTGATCTATGAGATGAGAGCCAAGATCATATAAAATTCCGGAACCTGGCAAGTCCTTTTCTTTCCATGGACTCTTTTTAATATAATTTCTAAATCTATCAAAATGGGCTTCATACTCTACTATATTCCCAAGAAGACCGCTTTCTATAACTTTTTTTACAGTTCTGAAGTCACTATCCCATCTTCTATTTTGGTTTACAGTTAATATCTTATTTTTTGACTTTGCAAGTTTTAAAAGTTCGTCAGCTTCCTTTGAAGTTACTGTAAGTGGTTTTTCAACTATTACATTTTTATAGTTTTCAAGAGCAGCTTTTGCAAGTTTAAAGTGTATACTGTTTGGAACTGCAAGTACAACGAGATCTATATTTTTGTCATTTAAAATTTCGTCTGTATTAGAAGTTATAAGTGTATTTGGATATTTGGAATTTAGGTTTTTTATATTATCTTCCTTTGTTTCGTAGACCTTATATAAGTTTAATCCAGATACACTTTCAATTATAGGTGCGTGGAAAACCCTCCCGGCACCCCCGTACCCAATTAGTCCAACATTAATTTCTTTACTCATGAAAATCTCTCTCCTTTGATTAATATTATCCTTATGATATGTATAATGAAGATATTTACTTTTATTAATTATTATAACATCTATTCTAGAAAGTATTTTTAAAATCCAAAATATTTTTAATTTTGATTTGTCTTGTAAAGGATTATATAATATGTTTGAGGGATAATGTATAAAAGGGAAGTGTATTTTGTGGACAGTGAAAAACAGCAATTGAGTATTGAAGCAGCAAAGTTATACTATAAGTCAGATTATAGTCAGCAGCAGATTGCATGCCAACTTGGAATATCAAGACCTACTGTGTCGAGGCTTCTACAATATGCTAAAGAAAAGGGTTTCGTGAAAATTAACATTGTAGATCCATTTGATGATTTAGATAAGATGTCATATCAATTAAAGGAAAAATATGAACTAAAAGATGTCCGCGTTGTTTTTTCACCAAAAGATGACTATGAACTTATAAGAAAATATATTAGTAAAGAAGCAGCAGAATATTTAAGCGAAGTTTTAAAAAATGGTGATATGCTTGGAGTGAGTTGGGGAACGACCATGTACGAGGTTGCAAAGAATCTTGTACCTAAAAACCTTAAGGGTATTCAAGTAATTCAGTTAAAAGGAGGTATTAGTTATTCAGAAGTAAATACATATGCTTTTGAAACTATGGAGCTCTTTGCTGAAGCATTTCATACAGTACCAAGGTATTTGCCACTGCCTGTGATATTTGATAATGCAGCCGTAAAAGAAATGGTTGAAAATGATAGAAATATTAAGAGTATTATAGAAATGGGAGTACACGCCAATATAGCAATTTTTACAGTTGGTACTGTGAGAGATGACGCATTACTGTTTCGTCTTGGATATTTAAATGAATCTGAAAAGAAGAGATTAAAACAAGAAAGTGTAGGAGATATCTGTTCAAGATTTTTCGATGAGAATGGTAAAGTTTGTAGTGAGGAGATAAATAATCGTACTATAGGAATATCTCTAGAAAATTTAAGGAAAAAGGAAAAGTCAATTTTAGTTGCAGGAGGATCACATAAAGTTAAGGCAATTAGGGCAGCTTTAAAAGGAAAAGATGCTAATATATTTATTACAGATAAATATACTGCAAAAAAGCTTTTAGAATAGCAGCGTGAAATAAATTTCATACTACTATTTACAATTGTTCAAAAAAGATTTATTATGTATTTGTAATAGAAATTGAAGGGAGGATGTAATTTCAATGGATTATAAAAATTTAGTTTCCAAGGCTTTTGAAGGAAGAAAAAATGCGTATGCTCCTTATTCTAATTTTAAAGTTGGTGCAGCTGTACTTGCTGAAGATGGGAAGGTTTATACGGGCTGTAATATAGAAAATGCTTCATATGGTGCAACAAATTGTGCAGAAAGAACTGCTATATTCAAAGCTGTATCAGAAGGAAATAAAACCATAAAAGCTATTGCGATTGTAGGAGTAGAAAACGATTATACATACCCTTGTGGTGTTTGCAGACAGGTTATATCAGAATTTGCCTCAAAGGACACAAAAATAATATTGGGGAAAAATGAAGACGAATATTTAGTTAAAACATTGGATGAATTACTGCCGGGAGCTTTTACTAAAGAAGATTTAAATAAATAAATGTTTTAATTTTAAGTAAAAAATATATTAAATGAATTATAAAGAAGTGTTCTTTTATTTTGAAATTGGTTAAAAGAATGCTTTTAATTTGGAAACTTGTGAACAAAATTTTATAGGGTTTACAAATGTTCAAAAAATTTATTATTATATTGTAGTATGAAAGGAAGATTTATTATGAATATTGCTAAGATGATTGATCATACATTATTAAAGCCAGAAACAACAAAAAATCAGATTGTTAAATTGACAGAAGAAGCAAAACAATATAATTTTGCTTCAGTTTGTGTAAATCCAACATGGGTTAAACTAGCAAGTGAGAAGTTAAAGGGCAGTGAAGTTAAAGTATGTACTGTTATTGGATTTCCTCTCGGAGCTAATACAACTGCAGTAAAAGTATTTGAAGCAGAAGATGCAATTAAAAATGGTGCAGAAGAAATTGACATGGTTATTAATATTGGGGAATTAAAAGATAAAAATGATGCTTATGTAGAAAATGATATAAAATCTGTTGTAGAAGCTGCAAAGGGAAAAGCAATAGTAAAGGTTATTATAGAAACTTGTCTTTTAACGCAGGAAGAGAAAGTTAGGGTTTGCAATATAGCTAAAAAAGCAGGTGCAAATTTTGTAAAGACATCAACAGGATTTTCAAAGTATGGAGCAAAAGTAGAGGATGTTAAACTTATGCGTGAAACAGTAGGAAATGATATGGGAGTTAAGGCATCTGGCGGTATTCATACTAAACAAGAAACTTTAGACATGATTGAAGCAGGTGCAAGTCGTATAGGTGCAAGTGCAGGTATTGCTATTGTATCTGAATAAAATTTTATATAGAATTAAACGTTAGTTAAAATAGGATGTAATCGTTACTTAAATATTTAAACATTTAAATTAAAGGTATTCGTGGAGGACTAAAGATGAAATTTGTTATTGGAATAATTGGATTAGCTATTGTAATTGGGCTTGCAGTACTTGCCAGTAATGATAGAAAAAACATAAAGATAAAACCTATAATCACAATGGTTGTTTTACAATTTATTTTCGGATTTATTTTATTAAATACTGAAATAGGTAATATTTTAGTAGGTGGAGTAGCAAGCGGTTTTGAAGCACTCTTGAAGTGTGCAGCAGAAGGTGTAAACTTTGTATTTGGTGGTATGGTGAATGATGGTAAATATACATTCTTTATAAGCGTTCTTATGCCAATCGTGTTTATTTCAGCTTTAATTGGTATCTTACAGTATTGTAAAGTACTACCTTTCATAATTAAGTACGTTGGAAAGGGATTAAGTAAAGTAAATGGCATGGGTAAATTAGAATCTTATAATGGAATAGCATCAGCAATTCTTGGGCAGTCAGAAGTGTTTATTTCAGTAAAGAAGCAGCTTGGGCTATTACCTAAAAATCGATTATATACTCTTTGTGCGTCTGCTATGTCAACAGTATCAGCATCTGTTATTGGTTCCTATATGGTTCTTATAAATCCTAAATATGTTGTAACAGCACTTATACTAAATTTATTTGGTGGATTCATTATTGCTTCAATTATAAACCCATATACTGTAAAAGAAGAAGATGATATTTTAGAGGTTGAAGCGAAAGAAAAACAATCATTCTTTGAAATGCTTGGTGAATATATTATGGACGGATTTAAAGTAGCCATTACAGTTGGTGCAATGCTTATTGGATTCGTTTCAATAATTGCCTTAGTTAATGCAATATTTAAAGGCATATTCGGTATTTCATTCCAAGACATTCTTGGATACATTTTCTCACCATTTGCATTTTTCATGGGTATACCATTTAATGAAGCAGTAAAAGCAGGAGGTATAATGGCAATAAAGCTTGTATCAAATGAGTTTGTTGCAATGACTACACTTGCACAGGGAAGTATTGAGCTGTCTTATAGGGCAACAGCCATTGTATCTGTATTTTTAGTTTCATTTGCAAACTTTTCATCAATTGGAATTATAGCAGGTGCAGTTAAAGGATTAAATGAAAAACAGGGTAATGTAGCTGCACGTTTTGGATTAAAATTGTTATATGGAGCAACACTAGTAAGTATACTTACAGCAACTATTGTTGGATTAATTATATAAATATGTGTAAGGAGTGATTTTAATGAATGAATTTAAGAGAATACATGTTATAGTTATGGATTCTGTCGGTATTGGTGAAGCACCAGATTCCAAAGAATTTGGTGATGTTGGTGTCAATACATTAGCACACATTGCAGAAAAAAAGAACGGATTAAATATACCTAATATGGAAGCTATGGGGTTATCTAATATTTATCAAATTAAAGGAGTAAAAAAGGCAGCACGTCCAAAAGCTTATTTTACGAAAATGCAGGAATCTTCCCGCGGGAAAGATACTATGACAGGTCACTGGGAAATGATGGGGTTATACATTGATAAGCCATTTAAAGTTTTCCCTAATGGTTTCCCAGATGAATTAATTAAGAAGATTGAAGACTTTTCTGGAAGAAAAGTTATAGCAAATAAACCGGCTAGTGGTACGGAAATCATAAAAGAACTTGGTGAAAGACAGCTTAAAACTGGTGAATTAATAGTATATACATCTGCAGATTCTGTACTTCAAATTGCTGCACATGAAGAAGTTATACCATTAGATGAGTTATATAAGATATGCCAGTATTGTCGTGACATAACACTTGATGAACCATATAAATTAGGAAGAATAATTGCTAGACCGTTTGTTGGAAAAACAGCAGATACATTTGAGAGAACTTCAAATAGACATGACTATGCACTAAAACCTTTTGGTGAAACAGTAATGAATTACTTAAAGGATGCAAGTTTAGATTCTATTGCCATCGGAAAAATTCGAGATATATTTGATGGTGAAGGAGTTACAAGAGCAATTAGAACTAAATCAAATATGGATGGTATGGATAAGTTTATTTCACTATTGGATGAAGATTTTCACGGACTTAGTTTTACTAATTTAGTTGATTTTGATGCAGTTTATGGTCACAGACGTAATCCAATAGGATATGGAGAGGCTATAGAAGCATTTGATAAAAGACTTACTGAAGTATTTGAAAAGTTAAAAGAAGATGATTTACTTATAATTACAGCAGATCACGGCAATGATCCAACATATACAGGAACAGATCATACGCGTGAATTTGTACCTTTACTTGTTTATTCAAAAAGATTTGAAGGAGGAAATGATTTAGGAATCCGCAGGACTTTTTCAGATTTAGGTGCAACAATTGCAGATAATTTTAAAGTTAAGATGCCTAAATACGGTCAAAGCTTTTTACAAAAATTAATATAAAGGTGGTATGTAAAGATGAGAATGGTAGATATAATTGAAAAGAAACGTGAAGGTGGAGAATTAACTACAGAAGAAATTAAGTTTTTTATAGAAGGTTATACTAATGGCACAATTCCTGATTATCAAGCAAGTGCACTTGCAATGGCAATTTATTTTAAAGATATGACTGATCGCGAAAGAGCAGATCTTACTATGGCAATGGTTAACTCTGGAGAAACTATTGATCTTTCAGCAATTGATGGTGTAAAAGTTGATAAACATTCAACAGGCGGAGTAGGAGATACAACAACACTTGTTCTTGCACCTATGGTTGCATCTCTAGGTGTACCTGTTGCAAAGATGTCAGGACGCGGACTTGGACATACAGGTGGAACTATTGATAAACTTGAATCAGTAAAGGGATTCCATGTTGAACTTACAAAGGAACAATTTATTGATTTTGTTAACCACAGCAAAGTTGCAGTTATGGGTCAAAGTGGCAACTTAACTCCAGCAGATAAAAAGTTATATGCACTTCGTGATGTAACTGGAACTGTAAACTCAATTCCACTAATTGCAAGTTCAATAATGAGTAAGAAAATTGCAGCAGGAGCAGATGCAATAGTACTTGATGTTAAAACTGGTGCAGGAGCTTTTATGAAGACAGAAGAGGATTCAGAAAAACTTGCACATGCTATGGTCAAAATAGGTAATAATGTAGGCAGAAATACTATGGCAATAATTTCTGATATGTCTCAACCTTTAGGATTTGCAATTGGAAATGCTCTTGAAGTAAAAGAAGCTGTCGATACATTAAAAGGCAAGGGACCAGAAGATTTAACAGAACTTGTTTTAACTCTCGGAAGTCAAATGGTTGTACTTGGTAAAAAGGCAAATACATTAGAAGAAGCAAGACAAAAGTTACTTGAATCAATAAAGAATGGTAAGGCACTAGAAAAATTCAAGGAATTCCTTAAAAATCAAGGTGGAGATCCATCAGTTGTAGATAATACTGAAAAATTACCCCAAGCAAAATATAAAATTGCTGTTCCTGCAAGAACAAGTGGATATGTTTCAAATATAGTAGCTGACCAAATTGGTATAGCAGCAATGCTTTTAGGTGCAGGAAGAGCTACAAAAGAAGATAAAATTGATTTAGCTGTAGGAATAGTTCTTAATAAAAAAGTTGGCGATAAGGTAGAAAAAGGTGAATCACTTATGACTATTTATTCAAATCGTGAAAATGTAGAAGATGTAAAGAATAAGATTTATGAAAATATTTCTATTAGTGATCATGCAGAAAAACCAGTTTTAATCCACAAGATTATTACAGAATAAATTAAAGATTTCACAGCTGCTTAATAAAACATATAAACCCGGCATCCTTTTATAGATTATTTAAAAGAGTGTCGGGTTTTATATTAACTCAATATGGTATAATATTTACAAACTGATTGAGGAGCGTTACTTACTTATGAGAAGAGAATATATAAGTTATCCACAAAGTATTCCAGTTTCAATATCATGTGCAAATGTAACTGAATATCCAGTACACTGGCATAATTCCATAGAAATTCTTTATGTACTTAAGGGAAATTTTTATATAACAATAGATTCAGATAAATATGAACTTGTTGAAAAGGATGTAGAAATTGTAAATATAGATGAAGCACACAGTATCCACGGTATGGATAAAGATAATATGATTCTTATATTTCACATAGACCCTAACTTTTTTGAAAAATATTATAGTGATATTCAAAACATGTTTTTCTATACAAATATGACTGATGATAATGGACAAGAAGGGGAAGAGTACGATGAACTTAGAATATTTCTTTCCATGATAACATGTGAAGTAATACAAAAACAGGATAACTATGATGAGGAAGTTGAGGATATACTTGTAAGGGTTTTGTATCATCTTATAAATAACTTTCATTACCTTACAAGCAGTATGGAGGATATTGGGGAAAACGAAGAGGTATTTGAGAGATATCATAGAATTATAAAGTATATTTTTAACAATTATAATGATAATATAACACTTCAGGAAATAGCAAAAAAAGAATTTTTAAGTACCCACTATTTATCACATGGAATTAAAAATACAACAGGTTACAACTTTACGGATTTGCTCAACTTAACTAGAGTAGATGAAGCATTAAAACTTTTACTTGATACAGATAAGACAATATCTGAAATATCAGAAGAAGTTGGATTTTCTCATACAAGGTATTTTAATAAGCATTTTAAAATTCATTTTAAGTGCTCACCATCTCAATATAGAAAGAAATTAAAGGTAGATTCCGAAACTTTAGAAAGTCATAAGAAAATAAAATATATGGATCTTTCAAAAAGTCTTGAATTTATAAGTTACTATCTTGAAGGTTATGACAGATTTAATTATGAAGATAAAATAACAAAAATAAATTTAGATATGTCTCAAGATATTGGAGAGTTTGATAAAAGTTTTAAAGAAGTTATAAATATTGGAGATGCGTTTGATCTTTTAATTGAAGATAATAAGGATATATTAGAAATGCTTCAAGATGAAATTGGATTTAAGTATGCTAGAATATTAAATGTTTTTAGTCAAGACATGGGAATATTTCCGGAATCAAGATTTTGCAACTGGAATCGTGCAAGAGATGTATTTGAATTTTTAGATACTATTTCAATAGGTGTCATTATAGTAATTAATAACAAAGGATTTAAAGAAGATGAGTTTAAAATAATACTAAAGTCATTTTTAAAATATTTCAGTGAACTTGAGAGTGTAGATTTTAAATCTTTTAAATTTGAATTTGCATCTAGTATGGATCAAACTTATGTTAATGAAATTGCTGATATTTTGGCTAATGAGTATGAACTTGAAGTTTGCATGGATAGAGTATCATATGATGACAGTGTTAATTTTATTTATGATACTGCATATATGCTGCCTTTTACAATTAACAGTATAATAAATAAAAGCGATAGTTATAATGTTTTAAGAGCATTTGATGTTTTAGATAAACAAGTTAATCTTACAAATGAAGTGTTTTTTGGATATCCTGGTTTAATTAATGATAAGGGTATAAAGAAACCTTCGTATTATGCATATTTTTTAATAAATAAGCTTGGAGATACCTTGGTTGAAAAAGGTGATGGATATATAGTTACAAAAGACTGCAGCGAATATCAAATTTTACTTTATAGTTATCATGAAGATATTGATAATCTCAATTTATTTGAAAACTTTTCTAAATTTAGAGGAAGTAAAAGCTTAACTGAAAAGAAATTTTCACTTAATATTGTAAGCATATCTTCTGCTGTTAGAGTGACTACTTATGAAATAAATGAAAAGGTTGGTTCATCATATAACTATTGGGTAGACATGGGCAAACCAAAGCGGCTTAACAAGGAAGAAAAAGAAATATTACACAAAGCTTCTTTTCCGAGGATACATTTTAAAAGTATAAAGAAGAGTACAGTACTTAATATAAGAACTAAAATTCAAGGTTATGGGGCAGTACTTATAATAATAAAAGAGGTATGAATAAGTAAAAAAAGCTGGTTTTTCCTGCTTTTTTTATAAAAAATCTAAAGTATCAATATAGCATATTGGTACTTTTATGTGAGCATTTTAGTTGATGAAATCCACCCGCACAAAGTATTATAATTAACTTATAGTTAAATGTGCTTCTAAACTTAAGAAATTGAGGTGGTTTAATGGGAGCAGACGACAAGACTTTTTTTAATCAGCGGATTAATAGTTTGCTTTTTAGATTTGCTGTTCCTGCGATATTTTCATTATTGGTAAACGAGATGTATAATATGGTAGCTACAATATTCGCTGGAAGATATATAGGTGCTAATGCTATAGGTGCTCTTACAGTAGAGTTTCCAATACAGAGATTTTTTGTAGCATTAGGATTACTTATAGCAATTGGAACATCAACGTATACTGCAAGGGTAATAGGACAAAAGAATATTATTGAATTGAAAAAGATAATAGTAAATTCCTTTATGTTAACTTTAACTTCTCTAATATTAATTTCGATTTTGGTTTTTATTTTCAAAAATCCTATTCTTCATGCACTTGGTGCCAGCCAGGAAACATATCCTATGGCAAATATTTATGTATCAATTGTACTTTTTGGAACTGTATTTCAAGCATTATCTATTGTAGCTTGTTATATAATGATATCCTTTGGTCAAACCAAAATGATGGTATATACAAATTTAATAGGAGTTTCACTTAATATTGCAATTAATTATGTTTTAGTTGTTAAAGTGGGCATGGGGATAGAAGGCAGTGCTATTGCAGCTGTAATTGCTCAAGTAGTTTCATTTATATTTGCGGCTTCCAAGTTTGTAAGTATAAATAGAAAACTTCATATAAGGATTTCAGATAAGTTGATTTTAAAATCTTTAAATACTGATATTTTAAATGAAATAATTATTGGTGGTTTTTCAACTTTTGTAGTTGAAATATCAGATGCGGTTGTAACGGCAGTATTAAATAATGTACTGTATGCAAGCGGTGGAGATTCTGCAATAATAATTGTCGGAATAGTCACAAAAGTCTCAATGTTTCTTTATATTACAGTGATAGGGATAAGCTATGGTCTGCAGCCTATAGTTGGATATAATTTTGGAGCAGGGAATTATAAGAGAGTCAAGGAAACTTTAAAAGTTTCACTTAAGTATGTAGTTATAATTTCCACTGTATTTTGGGTTATATTCGTGTATTTTTCATATGATATAATAGGCTTTTTCCTTAAAGATAAAGTATTACTTACTCAAACTGTAAGTGCTTTTAAGATATGTGTTTTAATGCTTCCACTGCTTGGAATATATTATGTAATAATGTATTATTATCAGGCAATAGGCGAGGCAAAGAAGAGCTTTTTATTATCTATATACCGAGAAATGGTTATTTTTATACCGCTTGCAGTTCTTCTTACGAGAATACTTGGAGTAAAAGGTGCAATTATAGCATATCCGATAACTGATATTTTTGTAATACTAACTTCAGCTTATTTTATAAGGAAAGCTTTTAAAGAGGAGCTTGGATCAGAAACAACTGAAGACAAACATAACCAACTTGTAGATGTAAATGCAAAATAAAATTAACAATGCTGAATCTGCAATAGTAATATGCTAAAAATGCAAAGCATTTTTTAGAGGACAGAGGACATAGGACAATGAAGGTAAGTTTTCTTCCTTACGTCAGAAAACTAATTTATTTTTTAGGCTTGTTTTGCTAATGCAAAACATCGCTTAAGCAGGCATCTAAAATCTATGATTTTTAGATGCCTGCTTACTTTTGATAATTCGTTTCGCTAAAAGCGAAACATTGCTAACTTATATAAACTTAAAGATTTTTTTGCGTTAGCAAAAAATCAACCTTCTCTGTCCTATGTCCTCTCAAAAAAATATTGCATCGCAATATTTTTAAATTGTGAGTGCATTATTGAATATAGATTAAATATTTGCTGTAAGACCAGCCTTGAATTCCATTTATGCTTAATTTATACCAGCTTCCGTCTGAAGTTTCTTCAATTTTTTGAGCATATTGTCCTTTAGAAATTATTCCAAGTATTTGTGCTATTGATGATGGATTTGCTCTTATATTTAAGTGATAAACACCATTAATTTTGACATAGGTATTTAAAGGAACTTGTCCAAGAACAGTTTCTGAAATCCAGCCAGTTTGATCGTTGTAAGTGATATTATACCATCCATTTGAATAACTCATTAAATTTAATACAGTACCTTTGGGAATAGTAGTTAAAATAGTATAATTTGTCCCCGTGTTTGCTCTTAAATTTGCATAATTTATTACATTTGAAACCTGTGCATATCCTCCAATTTTAAATTTAGGAGTTAGGGTAGTTGTATCTTCAATTATATATTTGTATCTAGCTGGTATATATCCGCTGTTGATTGTGTTCATACTTAAAAAGTATCTTTTTGTACCTTGAATGCCGCCATAAGTTTGATCTGGTGTTGATTCATAAGTAAAAGCACCGCAGACACCATTTAAAGTTCCCCATCTGTCAAAAATAGATACATGACTACCTAGCTTGTCCAGAATATCCATATGACGTAAACTATTAATGCCAATTGGTGTAAAATAATTATTAAGTAATGCTGTAGTTGACTGCTTATAATCAGAAATATTGAAAGAAGCTTGTACAAAACCAGAACAATCCATACCTGCAGTTCCAGTTACATATCCTAAACCTGCTTTTGCATTTACATTTCCAGTAAAAGCTCCCTTATTTACTGCATCAAAAAAACTTGTCCATGAAGTATTGTAAGAAGCAGTATCAATTCCATCTATTCCGCCCCATGCATAAGGTATACCTATAAAAGTACCTGTTGTTATACCTTGAAATTGTTTTGGAAGGGTTACACTTGCTGCATACTTTGGGTCTATGTTACCATTTTTACTAACAGAATATCTCCAAGTTAAGTTCATTAAGTTGTTTGCCCTTTGTTCTACTTGACTTCTTGATATTGGAGTTTGTACTGAAGCTGCATTAGCTTTGTATAATGGCACTACCATCACGGAAGTTAAAGAAATTACTAGGGATAAGGTTTTTGCTAAATTCATATTTATACTCCTTTAAAGATATTTTGAATACGTTATCTAAACTGCATAATCAAATTATAATAACCAAAGCTTAGTATATCAACAATCAAAATGTGGAAAGCTAACTATGTTTAAATCCCTTTCTAAATTTGCCGTATGAACTATAATATAGTCATAGTATGTTAAAAAATAATTATTTGAGTTGTTAAAAACAGTATAGTTTTAAATTGGAAAAAGTTTTAATATAAAAAGAGGACTAGCTTTTAATTTTTGTGAATTATGATAATGGTTACTATAAAAAGTGAAGGGATGAAAATATGCAAAGCATGGTAAAGGTTAGAAATGTAAAATTAGGAGAAGGAATTCCTAAAATTGCAGTACCTCTTATGGGAAGAACTAATGAAGAATTAATTGATGATGTTAAGTACTTAAAGACAATTAGTCTTGATATTGTTGAATGGAGAATTGATTACTATAAAGATGTAGAAAATATTGAAAAGGTAAAAGAAATTTTATCTGAGCTTAGGGCTGCGTTAGAAGATATTCCACTATTAGTAACTTTTAGAACTGCAAGAGAAGGTGGAGAGAAAGAAATTACTCTAGAATATTATGTTGAACTCAATAAGGCAATTGCGGTAACTAAGAATGCAGATTTAATTGATGTTGAATTATTTATTGGTGATAATAAAGTAGTAAAAGAAATTGTTGATTCAGCCCATCAAAATGGAGTAAAGGTAATTATGTCAAACCATGATTTTCATAGTACTCCATCAAGGGAAGAAATAATATCTACATTGTGTAAGATGCAGCAGTTAGGAGCAGATGTACCTAAGATTGCAGTTATGCCTTCAACTCCTGATGATGTGCTTGAGCTTTTAAGTGCAACTAATGAAATGAGACGTGATCATGGTCAAACTCCAGTTATCACTATATCAATGGGGCATCTTGGAATTATAAGCCGTTTAGCAGGAGAAACTTTTGGTTCAGCACTTACTTTTGGATCAGCTAAAGCAGCATCAGCACCAGGGCAATTACAAGCAGATGAATTATATAAAATACTTAAACTTATAACAGCAGCTAAATAATAGACTGAATATAGGAGTATTATTTACACATACTATAATTAAAAATATATTTGATTTGGAGGACGTATGAGTATATTAGAGAAACGAATGAATAGAAAAGAAATCTTTTTAAGTGATATAAAAAGTGGAGAAAATGTAACGATATCATTAATGGTAATGAAGATAATATTTAGAGATCCTAATAAGATTGTATGTATACTTGCAGATAAAAGTGGGGATGTAAAGGCTAATATGCCAAATAAAAATGATAATATTTCTCAAGGAAGTGTAATAAACATTGAGGGAATTAAAGATGGAATACTTGCTGTAAAAGATTATGAATTTACAGTAGATTACGAGATTTCAGATTATCTTCCAACTGTAAGCAGACCTATTGAGGATATTATGGATGAGATTGAACTTTATACAAATAAATATATTATCTCAAATGAAGCCAGAGCTTTGAATGACTATTTTTTTAAAGATGTTGTATTCCTTGATAAATTCAAAAGAGGAATAGGTGGAGTTTCAATGCACCATAATTACGTAGGAGGACTTGCAGAACATACATTAAATGTTATGTATCTCACAATCATGCTTTGTGAAAGATATAAATGCAGGAGAACAGAAATAGCAGTACTTTCAGCAAAACTTCATGATATTGGAAAGATATATGAATTATACTATGACGGTCCTTTTAAATATACGTTAAGGGGAGAAATGGAAGGGCATATTGTAATTGGCACGGAGCTTATAGATGAAGCAGTAAAAGAAAACCCTGGACTTTATAGTGAAGATTTTGTTATGAGAGTAAAAGGTTGTATTGTTCAACATCACGGAAAACTTGAATATGGTTCACCGAGAGAAATGAAAATGGAGGAATCCTTTATATTAAATTATGCAGATTCTATAGATGCTTCTATGAATAAAATTTCTCAAATAAAGGGTAAAACAGAACCTGGCAGCTGGTCAGATTTTGACAGAAGAATAGAAACTAGGCTGTACCTATAATAGGAGAAATGTGAATTATGAATATATTGGTTATGAAAATTACACTAAGGGCATCTTGGGTACATTCGCTTAAAGAAAAGAGAATGGTTGTAAAAAGTATAGTTCAAAAGTTGAAAAATAAGTTTAACATATCAGCAGCGGAAGTTGAGGACCAAGATATTCATCAAACAATAGTTATAGGAGCTGCAGGAATATGTGGAACTTCTGCACAAATTGATTCCACCATGGAAAACATTATAAATTTTATAGAGTGTAATACTGATGCAGAAATAATAGATATTCAACAAGAAGATATTATGGGTATATAAGTTGATTCAATGCAATATTTTTGAAGGGACATAAAAACAGAGGACAAAGGACAGAGGACATAGGACAGAGAAGGTAAGTTTGTTTTGCTAATGCAAAACATCGCTTAAGCAAGTATCTAAAATTTATGATTTTTAAATAATTGCTTACTTAGGAGGGTACTCCCCAAGAAATAAAAGAAAGTATCTAGATTTGATTTACACAAATCTAGGTACGTTCTCATGATTACACAATGTTTCGCTTCAGCGAAACATTGCTAACTTATATAAATTTAAAGATTTTTTACGTTAGCAAAAAATCAACCTTCACTGTCAATTGTCCTTTGTCCTCTGTCCTCTGTTTTTTTGCCCTCTATCTTTTTAAAAATTGCAGGTTATTTATTATTAGATTGACTTAAAACATAAACATTTTGATTTTGAATTAATCTTATAGTTAAATGCACAGCCATTTTTTGTTTGATTGTCTTAAATGTATAAATTTCGTTAAAGTCAATAGGAGTATCCCTATTAGATTTTAGGTTTAGTTCTTCAAAGCTTACATGAATAAGCTGACAATATATTTTTTCTACTTCACTATAACTTTCAGTAAAAACTTGTTCATCATCATTGTTTTTGTATACCTTTATATTATTTTCATAATTTTTGTTGATGTCTACAGGGTTAACAATGTATTCAATTTCTGTAACAGAGTCAAAGAGAGTGTTTACAGTAATGTTTTTTATATCTCCTTCTATTATGTTATTATTACTACATACGGCTTCTGAATACTCAATGTTTTTTTTTATAGTACCACTTAAAAAAACTTTTCTAATTTCAGGAATTAAGCTGCATTTATCAATAAGTACTCTTCTATTAATAGATTTTATATAAATCGCAGGTCTAGGTAACTCGATTGTATTTTCAATATTTATATTGACTATTGGCTGAGCTATAATAATAGGTACTCTTACAGGAAAAAGCCCAGTGTTAATTACTGGCTTTGCTAGATTGCTATTACATTCAGTAATCATTTTAGAACTTAGAATTTTTGAATTACACTGTATATTACTTTCCCCTTGAGATGTATTTTTTTCAACTTGTATTTCTATTATATCTTTTTTTAATTCATTTTCTGTTTCATTGTTATCTTTGGATTTTTGATATTCGTTAGGTGTACTCAAGGCTACATAACACTCCAAATCTTACTTTCTATGTATCATATGCATTTTAGTATGTTTTGTTAACTTAAAAGAGCTAGCTTAATAACTAGCTCTTATGCTCTTATATTAATAATATTTATTTCTGTCTTGTAAGGTCGGTGATTGGAAAATTCCAATTTGAATTTATTAAAGAAGATGGTTTCTTTGAAGGTTCTTTACAAGGACCTTTATTTCCCCAACAAACTTGCTGTTTTTGCAGTAATTTTACACATACATATGCAACTGATTTATCAGTGAATTCTTGGAATTCTTCTTCATTAGGAAATCCGTCGATTGGAGTACCTCTATCATCAATATCTGCATCAGCTATTGCTGACCATTCAAGTTCACAAAAAACAGGTTCATTGAAAACTTCAATGTTTAATCTGTCGGCTTCCCTAATATTTTTACCCATTCTTTTATCATCAAAATATCTAGCTATTGAAGGGGGAACATTTGGATGAACCTTAGGGAAGTTTTTAAATTTTACTTGAGTAAAAGTCTTTATTGGAATATGAACAACAGCATCTTTAATAGTTCCGCCTATTCCAGAGCCTGTTGTACAGCTTCTTGTAGCATATTCTATATTTTTCCTAATATATCCGGAAATGAAAACTTTATCAGTTGGTGCAATATACCTACATTGATTTAAAAATATTTGCTTTTCTATTCTCTTTATTTCATAAGCAGGCTCATTGAGTCTAATTTTTGATTCTGAATCTATTTGAATTACAAATTCAGCAAGAACTTTAGGAACTTTAAATTCTCCTCCATCATAAGGGTAATTAGTGGAACCTGGAAGTGTTTCTGCACTTACAACACTGGCATTACATATTGAATCATAAGAATAATTAGTGTTATCCATTCTTTTATCTCCTTTATTAAAATGTAATTTATAATGATTTTTTATATCATACTGTATAGTATTCTAGGGGAGAAAGTTTTGTTAATAAATTTATCAGATAATTTTAAGTTGTTTAGGTTATATTGCTGGGCATTAAACTATATAAATATATATAGAAAGCTAAAAGGCAGTGATGATTTTCAGATGTCTACAAAAAATAATGAGTTTTGTCCTTTAATTGCATATAAAGAACGCAGCTCAAGAGCGATTGTCCGTGAAGCTATAGATTTGATCAAAAGTGAAAAAGCAAAAAAGTTAAACGCAATATGGCTTGAAGTAACCGGATGTTCTGGTAATATTATTTCTTTTTTAAATAGTGAAAATCCAGGACTTGATTACATTTTAACAGAACTTATTAATTTAAAATACAATAATACACTTATGAATTCAGAAGGAGAGTATGCATTTAAGGAGTTCTTAAATACACTTAAAACTGAATTCATATTATTAATTGATGGGGCAGTATCTACTGCAGAAAATGGATTTTACAATATCGTTGCAAATTATAATGGAAAGCCTGTTACTGCACTTGATGCTGTAAAGATGGCAGGAGAAAAAGCAAAGTATGTGCTTGCTGTTGGCACTTGTGCTTCTTATGGAGGAATATCTGCTGCAAAACCAAATCCTTCAGCTAGTAAAAGTGTCAAAGAGGTATTAAATCGTGAAATTATAAGGCTTCCAGGTTGTCCGTGTCATCCAGATTGGGTAGTTGGAACTTTAGCTAGTTTAATTGCCTTTGGAAAATCACAATTAGATGATGAGGGAAGACCTCTTCTTTTTTATGGAATTACTATACATGATGCTTGTAGTAGAAGAGGCTTTTTTGAGAAAAGAATTTTTGCTAAAAAATTTGGAGAAGAAGGATGCATGTTTAAGCTTGGATGCAGGGGTCCTGTTACTAAAACTGATTGTCCAAGGAGAAAGTGGAATGGATATGTTAATTGGCCTGTCGAAGATAATACTAATTGTATAGGATGTGCAAACTCAAGATTTCCAGATGGAATGGAGCCATTTGTAAGGTATTAAAAGGAGGCTGTTATGAAAAAGACAATTGTAATTGATCCAATTACGAGAATAAGTGGTTTCTTGGAAACTAAAGTTAAAGTAGAGAAAGATATCATAGTATATGCTCAAACTAGCGGATTGCTTTTCAGGGGATTTGAGAAGATGCTAAAGAGCAGACAGCCGCTTGATGCAGTGTATTTTACGGAGAGAATTTGTGGAATATGTTCAACAGCACATGCTGTTGCAGCTACTATGGCACTTGAAGATGCTTTAAAAATAAGTATAAGTTTAAATGATTCATATATACGTAATTTAATGCATGGCTTTGAATTTATACAAAATCACATAAGACACTTTTATAACATGACAGTACCAAGTTATGTAAGAATGCCGGATATAAATCCACTTTATTCAAATCAATATGACGACTATAGGTTACCGGATAATTTAAATAAGAAAATAAGTCAGGATTATATTGAGAGTATTAAATACAGTAGATTAGCCCATGAAGGATTAGCTGTGCTTGGAGGAAAAGCCCCGCATAATCATGGCATTTTTGTTGGAGGAGTTACTGTAAATATTGATTCATATAAATTAGTAAAGGTTAAGTCAATAATATCTAAGATAAAAGAATTTGTAAATAACACAATGATTGAAGATATGAATATAATTTCAGAGTACTATGCTGATTATTTTAAAATAGGTGGGTCTTATGGAAACTTTATGACTTATGGAATTTTTGACAAATATGAAGATCCAAGTATAAGTTATGTAAAGCCTTCTGTTTTAATAAATGGGCAAAGGAGTAACTTAAACAGCAGCAAGATTACAGAAAATGTGCTTAATACATGGTACATGAATGACAATGAGGAAACAATCAATTTATCTAAAGAAACAGGCTACACTTTTATAAAATCTCCTAATTATGAAGGGCATCAAATGGAAGTAGGACCGCTTGCAAGGCTCATACTTTCAGGTGAATATAATGGTGGAAGTTCATGTATGGATAGAAATGCTGCTAGAGTTCTTGAAACTAAAAAAATAATTGGAATAATGGAGGAACTTTCAAAGCGTATTACGGTGCAGCCAAATGGGCAGAGAACATATAAAATTCCAGATAGTGCATATGGAGTTGGACTTACTGATACTACTAGAGGTGCTCTTGGCCACTGGATAAAGATAGAAGATAAACTTATAAAATATTACAATATTATAACTCCTACAGTATGGAATATGGGACCTAAAGATGAAACAGGTAAATTTGGAGTAGGGGAAAAGTCTTTAATTGGAACTAAAATAAAAGACATCTCACAGCCGATAGAAGTTGGGAGAATTATGAGATCATTTGATCCATGTGTTTCCTGTGCAACTCATTTGATAAGTGATAAATATAAACCAGTTGATATTGAGGTCATAGTATGAAAGTTAAAGTTATTGCAATAGGAAATGTCCTTATGGAAGATGACGGCATTGGAATTAAGGTATTAGAAAAAATAAAAGATAAGCTTAAAGATAAAAATATAGAAGTTATAATTGGGGAAACAGATGCTGAGTATTGTATTTCTCAAATAGAAGATGGAGATTTTATATTTATAATAGATGCTTCTTGTAATGAGAAACCTCCAGGTACAATAACGGTTGTTGATTTAAAAAATTATAGCTATAAAAGAAAATATTATACACAGCACAACTATAATGCAGCAGATTTGATAAAACTATATAATAAATCAATAACTGGATTTGTTATTGAAATTGAGGTATCAAGTGTAAGTTTCAATTTTGGACTTAGTCTTGAACTTCAAAAAAAACTTGATCAAATTTCAAATCAAGTTTTAAAAAATATACTTTCTAAGGTGGAATCCTGTGAATAAGGAGGAATAAGGTTGGAAAGTAATTTGGCTAAAGAATTTAGAGTAATTCAACAAAAAATTGTTTACTTTAATTATATTACTGTGATTAATCCATGTCCTTATATGAGGAATTATTGTGGATTTTTAATAAATAATGAGCTGGAGAAATTGAATAAGTTTATATACTTGATAGATGATAAAGACTGTGGAAGACAAGCCAAAAATGAATTTACATTAGAGGAGCTTGCAAAGTACGATGGTGCCAATGGAGCACCAGCTTATGCTGCCGTTAACGGTGTTGTATATGATGTAAGTTTATCACCAGCATGGGGTGGAGGAACACATTTTGGACTATATGCAGGGAAAGACTTTACTAGTCAATTTAGAGCATGTCATAAGGATCAAGTTACAATACTTGATAAGTTACCGGTAGTTGGAAAGATAAAGTCTTAATATAAATTAAAAGGGGTGATTTAAATGCATGATATGATTCTATTGAGTAAAATATCAAAAGCGTTAAATGAATGTTGTGTTTCAGGTAATATTTCAAAGGTAAATAAGTTAGTTGTAGTTGTAAATGAAGATAGCCATATTAATTCATGTAATTTATATGATTATTTAAGAAGCTACAATACTGATATAACTCACAAATCCACAGAAGTTAAAATTGAAATTGATGATTTACCAGATCAGGTTGCAATTATCAAAAGTATAGAGGGTGACAAAGATGAGGAGGGCTCAAAAGATAAAACATCATGATCCACTTGACAGAAGATTTCATGTTTGGAGGTAGAATAATTTTAAATGCACTAGATAAAGAAATGCTGCAGGGGATATGTCAGTAGAAATATGATAAAACTTTAGGTAATCTATAAACTAAAGATTACTTAAAGTTTTATCTTTTTGATTCTACAAAATAAGAATCAAAAGTGAAATTATACTTATAATAATTCCGGGAATCAACCCTGGAGTGGTAAATGTAAGCTCAATATTATGATTTCCAGGTTCTAAGGAGAGTCCTGTAAGTACACCATTTACCTTTGTCAATTTCTGATTTTTACCATCTACTTTTGCAGACCAGCCGTTATTAAATGGTATATTAAGTGCAAGAATACCTTTTTCGTCATTTTTAATAGTTCCTTTAACTTTTCCACCTTTTATATATAAGTTTTTGAGATTGTATTTATTTAAGTTATTTACCCATTTTTGATAGTAGTTATATGAATTAAACCACAGATGGGCATTACTTAAAATATAAGTACCCTTTGAAATAGTTATATTTAATACTTTAGTATCACCAGGTAATTTAAAGGTAAATGTATTAAGAGGATATACATAAGGATAATTTTCTTCCATCTTTTTTGTGGATTTATCATTTACATTTAGAATTATTTGCTGACCATTTACAGGTTTTAAATTCATTGAAAATAGTAGTTCACCTGCATCGCTTCTTTGATTATTTATAGGTATACTTATTGAAGCATTTTCGCCTGCAGTAATTATACCATTCTTAAGTCTTAAATTTTTAGCAACTGCATTTTTTAAATCAGGTTTTAGTTCAGTTGTAACATTATTAATGTTAGGTATATTCCCGTCTGAACGTATTATATTTTGATCAACTGCAGCAGCTTGGAGGAGCGATGTATCTTTTTGGGCAATATTCATTTTATCATAAACTTGTTTATCAACTATATTTGTATACCATAGATCAAAGCCAACATTGTTATTATTTTTATATATTGAGTAGTTATCTGTTTTTTTACTGAGTGTATATCCATAAGGAGGTACATAATTATCATCTTTATATTTAACCATATATTTACACCCAAAAAAAGTTTCAAGAAAAAAACGATCATCAAAGTTTGCATATGTACTAGGTGTAACAGTACGATTTAAGATATTAAGATCAACTTTTAACCATTTGTGAAGATTTCCATCTATCATGCTGTTATATGCACTTGCACCATAATAGCCATAGCTCATTGGTGAATTTTCTTCACTTAAGTTTCTAAAAATTACCCTATAAAATTCGTCTGACAGCGGAGTAAGATTTTCAAATATTTGTCTTTCTTCTTTATTGTCCATTCCTGATCTCTGCAGTATAGAATAACTCATATCAGGTTTAGCAATATATAAATAAGCATTTGAATTTATAACTAATGCAGCTGCTGCACAGCAAACTGTTGTAAAGTTTAAAATTAAATTTGAAGAACGTTTTAAAGTATATTTTTTGAAAGTTATGGTTAAAAATGATGTTAAACCTAAGACCAAAGTCATTATGTGTATAAGCTTAGTTTTTGATGGACTAATAGCTGTAAAATTAGAACCATCAGGAACTTTTACATTGAAAAGTATTAATATTAATGTACTTATAGCAAAAAAACGATATAAATTTACACTTTTTAATTTATCATTTTCATCAAGCCAATCTGGAACCGCATAAGCCACAGAAAATATAAATAGATAAAACCATCTATCTGAAGAGTAAGAAAAACCATTAAAAAAGCTGCCTGAAAGCGGTGTTAAATATAAAATAAAAAATATAAGTGCTAAAATAGTTTTCCTTTTTGTAACCCGAGAAAACTTTTTCCACGGCAAAATAAGTATAATTAAAATAATTAGAGGAAATCCCAAAGTACTATAGTAAGAAAATAATCTGCTGGGTTGTTCTAACATAGTATTCATGTTATAAAAAATAGGAACATAAAACTTAGTTGAAAAACGATCTGTATTTAAAAATGTTATAACAGATGGAATAAATGCAGCAGCTGCAATACCCAATGCTAGTATAGTAAACATAGAATATTTTAAAATCTCTTTAAAAGAAGAATGAATTTTTTGACTTAAGGTACTACCTTTGAGTTTCATAAATACAATTATAAAAATAACATAAAAAACAAAACTTATAAAGCCAAAGTAAAAGTTGTTAGCAATAGTTAGTGCTGCACTTATAACAAATAAAAAGTACTTTCCAGTTTTATCATATATCCTCCATCCGAGTATAGTAAGAGGAAGCCATATGTATGCATCAGCCATAAAATCAAAGAAAAGAGAAAAATGTATAAAACTTATGCAGCCTCCATATATCAATGCACCTATGACAGAAGAATATACTTTTCTACCTTCATATCTTAATAAGTAATATAAAATTAACATGGATAAGAGCTGCTTAAAAATACTAAATAACAATTTCCAGCTTAATGTACTTGCTAAAGTTAAACTTCCAACCCCCAATTCCCTTATTAAGAGCAGTAAGTAAAAAAATGGACTTGTGCTGTAATAGTAACTGAATCCACCTAATATATCTCCACCCAGTCCATAGCTCCAAGACCAAAGGTGCTGACCTGAAGTTAGAGCTTTTTGTATAAATGGAACAAAGTACATGAATTGCATTGTATTATCTGTGCCCGATGTACCAAATAAAACTCCTTTATAAAAAATATATAGATGGCATCCTATTGAAAAAGACAGCAAAAAAATGAACACAAATAGATTCCTAAAAAGTTTAGAATAATTTTTGCTCACATTTGTGTTAGCATGTGAAGGCTTCAATATGTAATGTGTAACTGTAAATGTTATAGGTATAGGTAGTATAGAAGCTAGCAGTGCTGCAAGCTTAGGACTTATGCGAAACATGTTTACGAGCAATATTAGTGAAAATGTAGAAACAAGATAATTTGTTAACGTAGTTAATGGAAACTTGACGAATTTTGCAAATGTTGGCTTTACCTTAAAGGTAAAATAGCAATTTAAAAAGTATGATCCAATCATGCTGAATGTGAATGATACTGTATGGCTTATTATGTAAGGTACTTTGAGCCATAATAGCAGAATGTACCATATGTAATAGTGAATAGTATTTACTACACCAATTGTACCAAATCTTAGAAAGTTAAATAATTTGCTTTCATTATTTATAAAGTTATTAAAATGTTGTTTCAAATATAAGTTAAACTTGTTTGTCATGCCTTACTCCTTGATTATTAGAATTTGATACTTTAATATTTGTTTCCTTTATGATGAAGTGGGGTCTCATTTTAACTTCAGAATAAATTCTGCCAACATATTGCCCTATTACACCTATTGATATGAGTTGAACTCCACTTATAATTAAAACAGCTATTATTATTGTAAAATATTTAGGAGTATTAATCCCTGATATTAAAATTTGTATTAAGGAGTATAGGACATAGGCTATACCACAAAGTGTTATTATAACACCAAAGTACAAAGTTGTAGTAAGTGGTTTATCATTAAATGATAAGATTCCGTCAATTCCATAGTGAAGTAGTTTTTTAAAACTCCATTTACTAGTTCCATTTAATCTACTTTGATTTTCATATTCTATTATTTTTGAATCAAAGCCAATCCATGAAAATATTCCTTTTGAAAATCTGTTGTATTCATGCATTGACAAAATTGCATTTACAGCTCTTTTGCTCAAAAGACGAAAATCACCTATTCCATCTGTTAATCTTACACCAATTAGATAATTTACTATTTTGTAATATAATTTACTTAAAAAAGTTTTTGATTTAGAGTCACCAGTTCTATTTCGTTTTCCAATAACTTGATCATATCCATCTTTATAGTATTTGATCATTTTAGGAATTAATTCAGGTGGATGTTGTAAATCTGCATCGATTAAAATGACTGCATCTCCAATAGAATATGCAAAACCAGCTAACATTGCAGCTTCCTTTCCAAAGTTTCTAGAAAACGATAGATATTTAATATGCCTATCATATTTTTGAAGTTTTTTAATTATATCTAATGTATTATCATTACTCCCATCATCAATGAAAATTAGTTCATAATCATAATTTTGTTTTAAGGAATCCTGCAAGAGTATAAAGTTTAGTTCTTCATATAATGATTCAATTGAATCAGATTCATTGTAAGAAGGAATAAGTACCGTTAAATTCACAGTATACCACCTTTCTAATAGGTAAATAAAGTTATGCATATAGTTATGAATATGCCCAATTTATAATATTTTAATATAATTATAATATTTTAACACAGCTCTAGTGTATAGTAAACATATACAGTATAGAATTGGTGCTGCCATTATTTGGGGCATTTGAATAATAAAAATTTTGAGAGTATTATATTTTTATAATATAAATATTTTTACAAGGTACGAGAGGGGTATAATAAAGGATGAGGACAATAAAGAATATATCTGCTATAGGTCTAGGGGCAGTTGGATGCACATATTACAGCAAGTTATATGATTTTAATCCAGATGGAATAAAAATTATAGCTGGAGGCAATAGAGCTTTAAGGTATAATAAAAATGGATTTATAATCAATGGAAAACGATATGATTTTACATATGTTGATCCAAAAGAAAAATGTACTCCAGCAGATTTAGTTATTGTTTCTGTTAAATCTAATCAACTAGATCAGGCAATTGAAGATATAAAAAATCATATAGGAGAAAATACAATTATTCTTTCTCTTTTAAATGGCATTACAAGTGAAAAAATTATAGGAGAACGTTTTGGAATGGACAAAATGCTTTATTCATTTTGCGCAGGAGATTCAAACCGTGATGGCAATAAAGTTGATTTTTCAAATGTATGTAATATAAACTTTGGTGAAAAGAAAAATGATATATACTCGGAAAAGGTTAGGGCCGTTAAAGATATTTTTGATAAGAGTAAAATTAAATATAACATTCCAGCAGACATGATGCATGCGCTGTGGCGTAAGTTCATGGTAAATGTAGGTATAAATCAAACATCAGCAATTCTAAAAGTAACATATGATTCTTTTAAAAGTTCCACTCATGCAATAAGACTTATGGAGGCAGCAATGTCTGAAGTAATAAAGTTGTCAGAAAAGGCAGGAATAAACTTAAATGAAGATGATCTAGCTGAGTGGTATGAAAGGTTAGATAGCATAAATCCTAAAAGCAGAACTTCGATGTGTCAGGATATTATATATGGTAGAAAAACTGAAGTTGATATATTTGCAGGAACTGTTTGTAAATTAGGAGAAAAATATGGATTAGACACACCTGTAAATAGAGTATTTTTAAATATAATAAAAGCAATTGAGGAAGTTAACGATTAGTGGATGTCTCAAAATAATTTATAGAATTTCTAGTTTGCAGCTTAACTTACCACTCCGGGAAATATATACAGTCTTTGATACTGTCTGCAATTCGTAATATGCATATATTGCGTATCAAGCATTGTTGTTAGATATATGCAGCATAAGGACAAACTTAACTCATACTCCAAGGTATACTCACAAACTTCAGCACTTTAAAAAAGTTTTAACATTTCTAAGCTCGTCTTTTGAAAATTTAAGCAGATTATATAAACTCGCAAAGCTCAAACATATATAATCTACTAAAATTTTTCCAAAAGACTTCGCTAAGAACTGTAAAAAACTTTTTAAATGTGCCTTCAGTTTGCAAGTATACCTTTGTGTATGAGCCAAGTTTGTCCTTATCACGTATATAACTGTTAACAATATTTTATACATCAATTTATACAAATGTTCCATTAAGTATTGTATATATTTGCTTATTTAAATGGCTGATAAAACATAATAAAAATAGATTTAAATCAGCAAATTATATATCATAAGTGGAATAATTCGTTTAGTGATTTTGAGACGATAGTCTCTTGAAATACATATTTTTGTGGATTTTTATGTATGTAATTAAATTAATCTAAAACTTAGACGATGAGGCTCTGATTTTCATGCTCAAATCGCAAGTGTAACTGTAAATCTTATTCTGTATGTATTTCTTTCGTAATATCGTAGAATTAATACATATGAATCATCAGGTGGATTATTTGACATGATAAAAATTTAGCTGAAAGGTTAAGGAAAATTTTTAGTGAATTATTACAAATAATTATTGATACTGATTAATAAAATTTAAAATTCCGATGCTGCGCATTTTATTATTGATTTTCTTAAAGCTTTTGTAGCAAATAAAACTAAGTATAAAATTAATGGTCTATCGACCTGAGGGCTTTTCAGCCTTAGTAAGTGCAAGATAAGTATTTATAATTACTTCAACATAATTTATAATACTAATATATACAGATGGTACAGTTAGCATTTTGTATTGTAAATTACGCTTAAGCAAAAATAAATTTAAACTGCAGAAAGCTGATATATGCCTTAAAGAACATTGGAGCAAACCTTAAAGTTCTTTATTGTTTTATTTAAAAATGTCGTAATTCGGATCAGGACGATCCGAGCTTTGAGCGTGCCAGGACGGCACATGCGAAAAGGTAGACATTTTTAAATAAAACAATTATTAGAACTTTTGGTGAAGCGGCAGGTTCTTTGAGGCATATATCAGCCGATGCAGTTTGAATTTATTTTGCTGCAATGCAATGCTTGATACGCAATATCTGCATATTACGAATTACAGGACACTATAATTTTAAGTTAGCTCCAAATGAAGTTGTCTATAAGTCGAGTTTTGCCGATATATACTGCTATTGCAACTAAGGTATTTTTATCTATTACTGAAACTTTATTGAGATTTTCACAGTCGACAACTTCGACGTAATCTATTTTACTTAGAGGTTCTTTTTTTATTTCATCTTCTATTATTTTTGCTATATTTTCAGAATCCTTTTCACCACATTTGATTGCTTTTTTTGCTTTTAGGAGACTTTTATTTAAAACTAAAGCAGCTTTTCTTTCTTCTTTTGAAAGATATGTGTTTCTAGAACTTTTGGCAAGTCCGTCATTTTCTCTTATTATAGGACAGCCTATTATTTCTATATCAAAATTTAAATCTCGAACCATTCTTCTTATAACTGCAAGCTGCTGTGCATCTTTTTCTCCGAAATACGCTCTGTTTGGAGTAACTATATTAAATAACTTTGAAACTACAGTACATACCCCTCTAAAATGTCCTGGCCTTCTAGCACCACATAATACTTTGGTTATTTTGTCTACATTTACATATGTTTGTGCATTGTCAAAATACATTTCAGAAGGCTCAGGATTAAATAAAAGAGCTGCTCCGGCACTTTCACATAATGATTGATCTCTATTAAGGTCTCTTGGGTAGACGTTTAAGTCTTCTTTTGGTCCAAATTGAATTGGATTTATAAAATCACTTACAACTACTCTATCATTTTGCTTTGAGGCCTTTTCTATAAGACTTTTATGACCTTCGTGCAGGTACCCCATAGTGGGTACAAGGCCTATTGAAAGCCCCCCTCTTTTCCATATATTTATATATTCTCTAACTTCTTTTATAGTATGAACTGTTTTCACATAAAACACCTTCTCTTAATAAAGTTTTTCAATTATACTTTTGTCGATTTTAAATGAGTGGCTTTCATCTGGGAAAATACCATTTTTAACTTCTTTTATATATTCTTTAAAACACTGTGTCATCTGCTTACCTATTTCGCCATAGGTTTTAACAAACTTAGGTTTAAAATCACTAAACATTCCAAGCATGTCCTGATAAACGAGTATCTGACCATCACAGTACTTTCCAGCACCAATTCCTATTGTAGGAATGTGTACACTTTTTGTAATGATATCAGCAACTTTATCTGGAACACATTCAAGAACTATTGCAAAAGCTCCAGCTTTTTCTACGTCTTTAGCAGATTCAATTAGTCTTCTTGCTTTTTCTTCATCCTTTCCTTGTATTTTAAAGCCGCCAAAAGCATTTATTGATTGAGGGGTTAATCCTATGTGGCCCATTACTGGAATTTGGGCATCTACAATAGCTTTTATTTTGTCACAAATTTTAGTGCCGCCTTCTAATTTAACTACTTCAGCACCTGCTTCTTTTACAAGCCTTCCAGCATTTTTTACAGCATCATAAACTGAAGTTTGATATGACATAAAAGGCATGTCAGAAACTACAAGAGCATCTTTAGTGCCTCGTACTACAGCTTTAGTATGATGAATCATATCTTCCATTGTCACACTCAATGTATTTTTATATCCAAGGCATACCATGCCAAGAGAATCGCCAACAAGTATACCATCTATGCCAGAAGCATCTATGAGTTTTGCAGATGAGTAATCGTAAGCTGTGAGCATTGTAATTTTTTCATCAGTTTTCTTAAGCTTTTTAAAACTTTCAGAAGTTTTTTTCATTTAAAGTCCTCCTAACATTATCATAATTTTTTTCTGCGTTTTTTTTAACAGATAAGTTTAATAGCTGCATTGAAAGTGTTTTATATACTTCAAAATCCTCTTTTTTAAGTACAGTCATATGTTTTTTTATTGTTCCAACATCACCTCGAAGAACTGGGCCTGTAATTGAATCAAGTATTCCCTTATCCCCTATATTTTTGATATTTTCAAAGATAAGAGGATATAGGGATTTTAATGCAATATCCTCATCGACGCCGCAGTTTATAAGATAATTTTCACCTATACTTATTAGTGCAAGTACTAAATTTGAAACCATTACACTTGCAAGGTGGTATGATGACTTTTTATTTGAATCGATGAAAAAAACATTATTTCCAAGATCCTCAAGGAAAAGTTTGAGGTCATTAGCATATTTTTTATCACCTTCAATTGAAAAATAGATATTATTTAATTGTTTGTAGCTATTGTATTTATCCGAAAATGGAAACATTGGATGGATTGAAT
The DNA here is from genome assembly GCF_003718715.1 of Clostridium sp. JN-1. Classification (NCBI taxonomy): domain Bacteria; kingdom Bacillati; phylum Bacillota; class Clostridia; order Eubacteriales; family Clostridiaceae; genus Clostridium; species Clostridium sp. JN-1. The sequence goes on from NZ_CP033465.1 coordinate 319,241, forward strand.
ATCCGAAGGCACCTTTATTTTTTATATCAGAAAAGACATTAGATGATAAGCTTCCACTGGTGTGAATTATAAGCTTATCTTTTAAATCAAAGTGTTTTATGTCATCCCAAATTTTTTCGATTTGATCATCTGGAGTCGTAATAAATAGTATATTGCTTTTTAATACTATATCTTTTAAAGTCTTATAAGCTGTAGAAGATGTAAAAATAGATGCTTCTTTTGCACTATTATAGTTTTTACTATAATAGCCTGATACATTTATTCCTTTTGTGGAAAAGTATTTTCCAAGTGAAAAGCCTACTCTACCGGCTCCTATAAATCCTATTTTCAATGAATCACCTCCATATTGAGGTAATGACATAACTTTTTAGTTTTCTGTCTTATTCAAAGATATAAGCAGAATAAAAACTTAAATAAAATTAAAGGTGAAGTTCTCTAAGGATACTTCCCATCCTAAAAATAAAGTAACACATATTATAAAATTTTACAAGAAATATTTGTAGTATATAATCTACAATTTGTAATTTAGGATGTTAATAGAGTGTGAAACAAATATTGGTAAACAATAATATAGATGATATAATTAAAATATGATAAGAATTATTAAAAAATGGGGTGATAAAGATGATGGATTTTAATTATTCCATTCCAACAAGAGTATTTTTTGGAAAAGGTAAATTAAGTGTACTTTCACAAGAGATAAAGAAATATGGATCAAGAGTTTTATTTGTATATGGCGGTGGAAGTATTAAGAGAAATGGGTTATATGATGATATTGTGAACTTATTAAAAGAAAATTCAATTGACTTTTGGGAACTTCCTGGTGTAGAACCAAATCCTAGAATAACTACTGTAAGAAAAGGTATAGAGTTATGCAGAGAAAACAATATAGAAATTGTTATTGCAGTTGGTGGAGGAAGTACAATAGATTGTTCTAAAGTTGTAGCTGCAGGCTATTATTATGAAAAAGATCCATGGGATATTGTAAGAGCACCTTCAAGGATAAAAAAGGTATTACCTATTGCAAGTATACTAACTATTGCAGCAACTGGTTCTGAGATGGATTCATTTGCTGTTATAACCAATATGGATACAAATGAAAAACTTGGTACAGGACATCCTGATATGGCACCTAAGTTTTCTATACTTGATCCTACATATACATTTACTGTACCTAAAAATCAAACTGCAGCTGGAACAGCAGATATAATGAGTCATACTTTTGAAGATTATTTTAGCGGACCTAAATCAGCATTTCTACAAAACAGAATATCAGAAGCTATTTTAAAAACATGTATAAACTATGGGAAAAAGGCTGTAGATGAACCTCAAAATTATGAGACAAGGGCAAACTTGATGTGGGCTTCAAGTTTAGCAATAAATGGGATTACTAGTTATGGTAAGGATTCAAATTGGTGTGTCCATCCAATGGAACATGAATTGAGTGCGTTTTATGATATAACTCATGGAGTTGGTCTTGCAATTTTAACTCCCGTATGGATGAAATATATTCTTGATGATAGTACAGTGGATAAGTTTGTAGAATATGGAGTGAATGTATGGGGATTTGATAATAACAATGATAAATATGAAATAGCAAATATGGCTATAGAAAAGACAAGAGAATTCTTTAATTTATTAGGTATTCCATCCAAATTAAGCGAAGTTGGAATTGGAGAAGATAATTTAGAAAAAATGGCTAAAGGTGCAGTAAGGTATGGTAAAATTGGAGGAATAAAAAAGTTAGATAAGAATGATGTATTAAATATCTATAAAGCTTCACTTTAAAGATGAAATAATTTAGTGCATTTTGAAATTAACATGCATATAAATTTAATAAATATATAAATTAAATTTGATCGAAAAATTATATATTTAGACTAGCAGTATTATACATTATTATTTTAAAGGGGGTAAATAAATGAATTTTGAAAACTTGAAAAAAACAGACAAGGATATATTTGAGATTATAGAAAAAGAGCACTTAAGACAGGAAAATGGTATAGAACTTATAGCTTCAGAAAACTTTACAAGTAAATCAGTAATGGAAGCTATGGGATCATTTTTAACTAATAAGTATGCAGAAGGACTTCCAGGAAAGAGATATTACGGCGGATGTCATATTGTTGATGAAGCCGAAAATTTAGCAAGAGATAGAGTTAAAAAATTATTTGGGGCAGAACATGCTAATGTTCAACCTCATTCTGGAGCTCAAGCAAATATGTCAGTTTATTCAGCAGTGCTAAAGCCAGGAGACACGGTACTCGGTATGAATTTGACACATGGAGGACATTTAACTCATGGAAGTCCTGTTAACTTTTCAGGAAAGTTATATAACTTTATACCTTATGGTGTAAATAGACAAACTGAAACTATAGATTATGATGAGATGAGAAATTTAGCATTAAAAAATAAGCCAAAGATGATAGTATCAGGAGCAAGTGCATATCCAAGGGAAATAGATTTCGCTAGAATAAGACAAATTTGTGATGAAGTAGGAGCTTATATGATGGTTGATATGGCTCATATAGCAGGTATAGTAGCTGCGGGAAGACATATGTCACCAGTTCCATATGCAGATTTTGTAACTACTACTACTCACAAAACTTTAAGAGGTCCAAGGGGTGGAGTTATCTTATGCAAAGAAAAATATGCTAAAGAAGTAGATAAGGCAGTATTTCCTGGAATTCAAGGCGGACCACTTATGCACGTAATTGCTGCAAAGGCAGTATGTTTTGGCGAAGCGCTTAAAGATGAGTATAAAAGTTATATAGATCAAGTTCTTAAAAATGCTAAAGTTTTAGCAGAAGAATTAAATAATTATGGATTTAAGTTAGTTAGCGGTGGTACTGATAATCATCTTATATTGATAAACTTAACTAATAAGAATATTACTGGAAAAGATGCAGAAAAGCTTTTAGATTCTGTTGGAATCACAGTAAATAAAAATACCGTACCATTTGAAACTTTAAGTCCTTTTATAACAAGTGGATTAAGAATTGGAACTCCAGCTGTTACTACAAGAGGATTTAAAGAAGAAGAAATGAAGAAAATTGCTTATTTCATAAATTATGTTGTAGAAAACAGAGATAAAGATTTATCTAACATAAAGCAGGAAGTAAATGAATTGTGCAAAAAATATCCTATATATGACTAATTAAAAATATAGAGAAAATAGGAGACAGAGGACATAGGACAGAGAAGGAGGTTTTTTCTCCGCTGCGCTTACGAAAAATCTTTAATTAAATTTTTTATATCTCGTTTCGCTAAAGCGAAACATTGCTAACTTATATAAATTTAAAGATTTTTTTGCGTTAGCAAAAAATCAACCTTTATTGTCCTCTGTCCTCTGTATCCATAGAGGGAGGAATTATTGTGTATCCGTTAAAGTTTGAAAAATTATATTATGAAAAAGTATGGGGAGGGAGAGATCTTGAATTATTCAGGGATGATCTTCCGGATGGAAAGATAGGTGAAAGCTGGGACGTAGCTTGTCATCCCCACGGCACAAGTATAATTTCAAATGGGAAATTTAAAGGTTATAGACTAGATAAACTTATAGAAGAACAGGGAAATAATATACTTGGAACAAAGATTTCGAAAGATAGGTTTCCACTACTTATTAAACTTATAAATGCTTCTGATAAATTATCAATACAAGTGCATCCTGATGACAAATATGCTGGTAAAGTTGAAAATGAATCAGGTAAAACAGAAGCATGGTATGTAGTAGAAGCTTTTGAAGGTGCAAGTTTAATAGTTGGGACTAAGGATGGATGCAGTAGGGAAGAATTTAAAAAGGCAGTTTTAAATGGTAATGTTGAAAAGTACTTAAATAGAGTACCTGTAAAAAAGGGTGACATTTATTTTATAAAAAGTGGAATGGTCCATGCTATATGTAAAGGTGTTATCATTGCTGAAATACAGCAAAATAGTGATATAACCTATAGAGTATATGATTATAACAGGGGAAGGGAGCTTCACATTGACAATGCACTTGATGTTATAGACTTTAGTTTAAGAGGAGAAAAAAGTAGAGGAATTAATATAAGGATGGATGGATATATAAAAACATATGCATGCTTGTCAAAAAAATTTTCTCTTGAGTTATATGATGTAAATGAATATTTTTCAGAAGACAGCGATCTAGAGAGATTTTACATATTTACTTGTGTAGATGGAAGCGGAAAACTTACATATTTAAATGGAAAAGAAAAAATTTATAAGGGTGAAAGTCTCCTAATTCCAGCATCACTTGGAAAGTATAAATTTGAAGGAAAAATGAAATTACTGAAAAGTTATGTCCCTGATATATCTAAGGTTGAGCATGATATATTAAGTCAGATAGAAAAATAACGCCTATTGGAGTTTATTGCAATCTACAATTCATAACTTGCATATATTGCGTATCAAGCATTGCATTGCAGCAAAATAAATTCAAACTGCATCGGCTGATATATGCCTCAAAGAACCTGCCGCTTCACCAAAAGTTCTAATAATTGTTTTATTTAAAAATGTCTACCTTTTCGCATGTGCCGTCCTGGCACGCTCAAAGCCCGGATCGTCCTGATCCGAATTACGACATTTTTAAATAAAACAATAAAGAACTTTAAGGTTTGCTCCAATGTTCTTTAAGGCATATATCAGCTTTCTGCAGTTTAAATTTATTTTTGCTTAAGCGTAATTTACAATACAAAATGCTAACTGTACCATCTGTATATATTAGTATTATAAATTATGTTGAAGTAATTATAAATACTTATCTTGCACTTACTAAGGCTGAAAAGCCCTCAGGTCGATAGACCATTAATTTTATACTTAGTTTTATTTGCTACAAAAGCTTTAAGAAAATCAATAATAAAATGCGCAGCATCGGAATTTTAAATTTTATTAATCAGTATCAATAATTATTTGTAATAATTCACTAAAAATTTTTCTTAACCTTTCAGCTAAATTTTTATCATGTCAAATAATCCACCTGATGATTCATATATATTAATTCTACGATATTACGAAAGAAATACATACAGAATAAGATTTACAGTTACACTTGCGATTTGAGCATGAAAATCAGAGCCTCATCGTCTAAGTTTTAGATTAATTTAATTACATACATAAAAATCCACAAAAATATATATTTCAAGAGACTATCGTCTCAAAATCACTAAACGAATTATTCCACTTATGATATATAATTTGCTGATTTAAATCTATTTTTATTATGTTTTATCAGCCATTTAAATAAGCAAATATATACAATACTTAATGGAACATTTGTATAAATTGATGTATAAAATATTGTTAACAGTTATATACGTGATAAGGACAAACTTGGCTCATACGCAAAGGTATACTTGCAAACTGAAGGCACATTTAAAAAGTTTTTTACAGTTCTTAGCGAAGTCTTTTGGAAAAGTTTTAGTAGATTATATATGTTTGAGCTTTGCGAGTTTATATAATCTGCTTAAATTTTCAAAAGACGAGCTTAGAAATGTTAAAACTTTTTTAAAGTGCTGAAGTTTGTGAGTATACCTTGGAGTATGAGTTAAGTTTGTCCTTATGCTGCATATATCTAACAACAATGCTTGATACGCAATATATGCATATTACGAATTGCAGTATAGCAATATGCAGTCTTTACATATTAAAAGGCTATTTGGTAATACTATAAGTAAATTATTAACCGTTAAGAGGAAACCTATAATGATACGATTGAGCAATCATCAACTTTTTACATTAATGCTAACATTTGAAATAGGAAGTACAACACTTTTTGCACTTGGAATAGATGCAAAGCAAGATGCATGGATTGTAATATTGATTGCATTATTAATTGGAACAGGGTTCATTTGGGTTTATACAGAATTGCAAAATTCATTTCCAGATAAAAATTTTGTTGAAATAATTATTGCCATATTGGGAAAGCTATTTGGAATTCCACTTGTATGTCTTTATATACTTTCTTGTTTATGGGTAACATCAAGAAATCTTCGTGAATTTGGAGAACTTATAAAAATAACAATACTTCCTAAAACACCATTGTGGATTATCTTATTTTTATTTTTACTTGTAAGTATATATACATTAATTAAAGGAACTGAAACATTGGCTAGAGCAAGTGAAATAATTCTCCCAATTCTCATCTTTTCTATAGTTTTGGCTTATATTTTTTTAGCTTTATCAAAAAAGTTAGATTTTAAAAGACTAATGCCAATTGCACCTAATGGAATTATGCCAATAATTAAAGCAGTACCAAGTGTAGCTATGTTTCCATTTGGAGAAATGTATATATTTCTCATGTATTGGCGCTATGCAGCTAAAAAAGAAGACGTTAGAAAAGTTTCGATGAAAGTGATTTTATTATCAGGTATATTACTTACCTTGTCTTCTATTGTAAATATAGGTGTGCTAGGTGCTAAGTATACTGCTATTACAACTATACCATTTGTAGAAACAATAAAACTTATAAATATAGAAAATATAATAACAAATATAGATAGCATAGCAATAATCATAATATTTTTCGGCGGATTTTTTAAAATGTCTGTTTATTTAAATGCTACTATTTTGGCTTTAAAGAGCTTGTTTAAAACTGAAAAGTACAAACTTATACTTTTCATATTTAGCGCTATTTTATTTTGGTTTTCGATAGTATTTGAAAAAAATTATATGTATCATAAATGGATGTTCCCGTTTGATTCACTTTATTTTCAAATTATTTATTCTAATGTATTTCCTTTACTTTTACTAATAGTGTATTTGATTAAAAAGAAAAGAGCTGAATTATAAAATTTTTAGTTTTTGGAAGTGATTTTTATGAAAATCATTCAACTTTTACAAAAGCAATTTGAAGGAAGAGGAATCTTTCCAACCTTCTTTAGTATAGTTTCGTGGGTGTATTTAGTTATCATACTATCATATATAATGTGTCAGTTTTTACTATACGTTTTTAGAGTCAAATGTAATGATAAAAATTTTTTTGATAACCTTAAAGAAAGTCCTGGTAAAGATAATAAGAATAAAATTAAAAGTTAAGTAAGAGGAAAAAAGATGTTTAAGTATATATATAAGAAATTAAATTTTATAAGACTTAAAAATTTAGGGATTTTAGATGAAAATATAGAAGATAACACTGAACAAGTTAAACTTTCATGTGATCTTAACGAAAACATAAAGATTTTAAAGAATATATTAGGCGGCAGTGATGATATAGTTTATCGCGCATTTTCATTTGGTGAAAATAATAAAATGAATGCTGCTATAATATTCTTGTCAGATATGGTCAAGGGTTCCTCAGTAAATAATATCATGATGCAATTATTTAATTATAATAAACTCAATAATATGGAAATTAAAGTTGAACTCAATGACATGGATATCATAAAAAGTAACATTATTTCTGTAGGCGAAGTTAATAAAACACAATATATAAATGAAGTTGTAGATGGCTGTTTATCAGGAGATGCTGTATTGCTTATTGATGGATTAGATGAAAGTCTTATTATCTATTCAAGAGACTATAAAGGACGCAGGGTTGAAGAATCAAAAACAGAAGCTGTTGTTAGAGGTCCTAGGGAAGGATTTTCAGAAAATATATCTATAAATATATCATTATTGCGTCATAAAATAAGAAATCCAAATTTAACCTTCAAGTCTATTCGAATTGGAAGGCAGACTAGAACTAGTATATATATTGTATATTTAAAGGGAATTGCTAATCCCAAACTTGTAGGGGAAGTATGCAAAAGACTAAAAAGGATAAATACTGATGCTATTTTAGAATCAGGATACATTGAACAGTTTATAGAAGATACACCATATTCAATTTTTCCAACTGTGGGTAACTCTGAAAAACCAGATACTGCAGCTGCTAAAATATTAGAAGGAAAAGTAGGCATTTTAGTTGATGGAACTCCATTTATTTTAACAGTACCAATGCTATTTATTGAAGGATTTCAAAATGCAGAAGACTATTACTCAAGAACATATTATTCTTCTATCTTGAGAATACTTAGGTTTATTTGTTTTATTATAACAATATTATTACCAGCAACATATGTAATGTTAGCAGCTTTTCATCAGGAACTTATACCTACTACCCTATTATTTACTATAGCTGCAGGTCGTGAAGGAGTTCCATTTCCAGCAATAATGGAAGCTGGTTTAATGGTAATAACATTTGAAATTTTGAGAGAAGCAGGAGTAAGACTTCCACGTCCTATAGGTCAGGCAGTTAGTATTGTTGGAGCACTTGTAATAGGTCAGGCAGCGGTATCTGCAGGACTTGTAGGAGGAATCTTAGTTATAGTTGTTGCACTTACGGGAGTTTCCAGCTTTGTAGTTCCAGTTTTTACAGATACAGCATCAATACTCAGAATAATATTATTAATATTATCTGGAACTTTAGGTATATTTGGAGTAGGACTTGGATTACTTGTTACACTTATCCATGTTGTATCTATAAGGTCATTTGGAACGCCGTATTTATCTCCGCTGGCACCCCTTGAAAAGGATGATCTCAAGGATTCATTTATAAGAACTCATATGTGGAAAATGTCTAAAAGACCTCATAATATTGGAGTTAAAAATATTAAAAGACAAGGAGAAAATTTAAAGCCAGAACCACCTAAAGATGATGATAAGCTTAAAAATGTCTAAGTTAAATTAGGGGTGAATTTAGTGAAAAAGTATGTAAAAATTATAATATTAATCATGATTTCATTAAGTTTAACTTCTTGTTGGGATGCTCGTGAACTAAATAAACTAGCTATTGTGATGGGGATTGGTATTGACAAGATAGATAACTTAAGTAATGTTCAAACAACCATTCAAATTGCTAAGGTGCTCGGAATAAAATCTCCTGCAGAAAATGCAGAAGGAGTTGGTCAAAACAATAAATTTTTAAATTTAAAAGGAGAAGGGATTACTATATTTGATGCTATAAAATCCATAAATAGAGAATTAAATAGAACTCTTTTTTTCCCACATAATCAAGTTATAATATTTGGTAAGAGTGCTGCTGAAGAAGGAATAGATAAATATATTGATTTTTTTATGCGAAATAGAGAAACACGTCTTTCAGAATGGATAATTGTATCTGATGGAACTGCAGCTGAAATACTAAAATCCAATCCCAATATTGAATCAACTACAGGAAGAAATATAGGAGAATTAATTGAAAATCAAAAGAATATATCAGAAGTACCTAATGTGGATTTAAAGGAATTTTCACAAAAATTAATGAGTAAAACAACAGCTCCTGTTGCACCTATAATTAAAGTGGGTAAAGATGAAAAAAGAAATACATTATACCTTACAAGTACAGCAGTATTTAATAAAGAAAAAATGATTGGAGTTTTAAATAAGACAGAAACAAGGGGTTTTTTGTGGGGGACTGGCAATATGAATGGTGAGGTCAGTATAATAAATATGCCAGATGGTAATGGAAAAGTGAGTATTGAAATAAGAAATGTTAAATCTAAAATAATACCAGCAGTTAAAAGTGATGGAGTATATATAACCATGAAAATAGATGAAAGAGGAGACATATCTGAAAATACCTCTTCTGAAGATGAGTCTAATCCAGAGATTATCAAAAAATTTGAAAGAATTCAAGAAGACGTAATAAAAAAAGAAGTAATATCAACACTCGAAAAAGCAAGACAAATTAATGCTGATGTATTTGGATTTGGCGATATTATATATATGTACCATCCAAAAGAATGGAATAAAATGCAGACTAACTGGCAAGAAAATTTTAAAAACATTAAAGTTAATGTAAATGTTAAAGCAAGTATAGAACGAAGCGGGAAAATAATAAAATCAATTAAGTCAAAGGATATATAAAGAGGTTTAAAGATGTTATTAGTTATAATATTTCTTATAATCATGGTACTTATTGAAGCACATAATCTCATTAAAGGAAGGTACTGGCGTGAGTTTAAAGCATTTTGTATAATAATATTTTTCGCATTAATCATATTAACTCTCTATATTTTTAACATTCAAGTCTTAAATCCAGTAGTTATTATGAATTATTTTATAAAGAATGTATTACATTTAAATTATGATTGAATTTAATATTAATATATTATAGGAGAGTATTACCTATGAAAATTGAAAATGGTGTTATATCAAGTTCACAATTAATGTTTCTAATTATTGGATTATTTCAAGGATCTGCACTTACAGCATCTTTTATAGTTGAAGTTGTAAAACAAAATATGTTAATCATTGCAGTAATAAGTGCTATTTTGATGATACCATTATTTTTAATCTTTATATATTTAGGAACAAAATTTTATGGTAAAAATTTAATAGAAATAAATGATATAGTATACGGCAAGTATATCGGAAAAGTTATTTCGCTTTTATATATAAATTTTTTTGGGCTTATAGTATTTTCAAACTTTAGATATACGTCCGACTTTTTTACTACATATATGTTTGAAAAAACAAACATGATAGTATTCATATTTGGCATTGCATTTGTTTCAATGTATGCAGTAAGAAATGGAATAGAGACTATAGCAAGAATTACTCCTATTATTGCAATATCAACTATTTGCGTTATTATATTTATTACAATAGCTACAATAAAAGATGCTAGTTTAAAAAACTTTCTACCATTTTTGCAAATCAACTTAAAGGATGCTGTACAGGGTATAAGCTTTATGTTGAGTATCACATTTGGTGAATTAATTTCATTACTTATGATATTTCCATGTGTAGGCAGCTCCAAAAATAAAATTAAAAAATATAGTTATATCGGATATGTAATAGGTACAATGTTCCTACTTATGGGTATTATAAGAAATACGGCTGTACTTGGAAATATTGCAAGTATACATAGAATTCCAAGTTATCAAATTGCTAGGATTTTAAGAATAGGGGAAATCATAACAAGGGCTGAAGTTTTAATTGCAATGGTTTTATTTTTTGACACGTTTGTAAAGGTATGTATTATGTATTATGCGGCTGTCTTAGGTATAGCACAATTGTTTAAATTAAGATCTTATAAGCCGCTTGTTCTCCCAATTGGAATTGTAGGTATAATACAGGCATTTTTTGCAAGTACTTCTAATGCAGATTATTCATATTTACTTTCCAGCATATACCCCATATATGGCATTATCTTTGTAGTCATAATTCCCATTATTTCCTTAACTATAATACTGATTAGAAAATTATTTTGTAAAAGTTTAGTGTAACCTCCAAAACATGTACCATAGTATGCAATACTGCGGTCTGTAATTGTGAAATCATATGAAGCCCTGAAAACATATTTAAATTAAAGGAATAAATTGTGATATAATGTTAATAAAACATGTGAAAGGAGGAATATTTTGAATATTGGTTCGATCAGGGGTATGGATAATATGGGATTAGAAAAGTACATCAAAGATACGAAGAGAATAGCGGAAAAACTATTAAATGAATATGTTGACCTAAACAACAAGAAAATTGTAAGCAGCGAACAAATTCATGACTTGAGGAAGAGGGCTTATAATATTAAGGAAATTTATGAATATATACATTGGGCAAATAATAAAATATATATTAATGACAGTGTTCCCGAAAGTCTCTGTAGAATACCAAAACGGGGGGAAATCTGGACGTGCCAACTTGGAAAAAATATTGGGTCTGAGGAAAATAAGATTAGACCTGTGATAATTGTTCAAAATGATACTGGAAATGAAAAAAGTCCTACGACAATAATAGTTCCAATATCAAATAGACCTAAGAAGATAGCTACACATATTGAACTTAGAAATAGTGATTATAAGTTAGTTGAAGGTGAAAAAAATAAAGTTACTGGTACAATTTTATGTGAACAAATTAAAGTTGTATCAAAGGCAAGATTGGGAAGACACGTAGCTACTTTAAAAAGTAACTTTGTGGAGAATATTCTAAATTCAAAATTAAAAGTATCACTTGAATTATAATTTTAATTAATTGCAATCATAAAAAAACTTAAGGTTTATGTTGATTAAATAATAAATTAATGGTATTATAAATAAGTAAGTGTTCTTACATACCTAGTGTTGATTAGGAGATTCTATCTCATATTAGTTTGATTTCATACCTGACATAGGTCAGGAGATTATATAACATAGCAAAAGGATTGGTATAACACCAGTCTTTTTAATTTTATAATAAATTATCTTAACATTACTTAATTGTATTCCAGTCAATAATAAGTTTGAAGGTTAGTCATGCAAATTGGGAAATGTCAAGTTTTGACCTCAAATCAGTATTGTAGTAAAATGTTTATAGCAAATTTAAAAAGAGAGGTATTTTAATTATGAAGCGGGCGTTAAAAAAGTTAGTTTTGTTTTTTATTACAGCTGCCATACTTATTTCAGTGGTAGGCTGCTCTACTAAGAGTAGTCAGGTTAAACCAGACAAAGATCCTAAGAAAGTAGTGCAGGATGGTAAAATGACACAAAGACTTAAAAAAGAAAAAGAAGTATCCAATGGTCAAGTCTATGTACGGAATAAAACAGCAGTGGCTGCCATAGTATTAAAAAATGATGTTAGTAAAAAGGATGCTGAAACACTTGCTAATAAGTATGCTGATGATCTAAAGAAATCTTATAAAGACTTAAATGTAAATGTACAAGCTGTTCAAAATAATAAAAACATTGTAAATATAAGCAAGTAAGGAAAAATACCAGTTCGATTGAACTGGTATTTTTCTTTATGCTAATATTGGGTTTGTCTCAAATAAAGAATAAGTTTAGGGCAGTCCTAATTTACTTTGGTTAGCTTTTACAATTAAGTATTATTTTTATTGTTACTTATTATTTAATATGCTATATTAAGAATATATATAGAAGGTTGGTGAGTCTTATGAAACATGTTAAATCAGCAGCAAAGTATGTTGAAAATAAGAATTTAAGTGTATTTAAGTTTTTAGTTATTTCAATGTTTTTTTCTTTATTTTTACTAACGCCTAAAATGGTTTTGGCAGATAGTTTGTCTTATAAGGTGTTTCCAACACAGCAAAACATATCTGTAGACAAGCCATGGAAAATAATGTTTTCAGATAATATAGATTCAGCTTCAGCAAACAATGACAGCGTCAAAGTTGAGGATGAAAGTGGAAATCCTGTTGATATTGATATAAGTTCAGGTCAAAATTACATTATTGTAAAGCCTAAGACTAGTTATCAAGCGGGAAAAAATTATATATTATATGTTAACAATATAAAATCGCTAAAGGGAAATACTTTAAAAAGTCCTGGAATGATGAAATTTTCAACCTTAAGTCAAGCTTATGATCTTGTAGATACTCATAATTATAAGATCACAGATACTTTTACAGTTACATCAGAGGAGCCTACTAATGTAGACTTGACATTTAATTTGGGAACTCAAAGCAATTCACCTTATCAAAAGGATTTGAGTTTAGAGGTTTCAGGAGGAAATGCAAAATTGACTTCTGATGATTCTTCACATAAAAAGATGACTGCATCAGCTTATGTTGAACCAGGTACTAGTGTAAAGTATCAAGCAACAAGGACAATCCAAAATAGTGGAATAAGGTATACAAAGGATTTATCAAAAACTTCTAATGATTATAGTAAATTTGGTGACTATAGTAAATATACTTCTCCAGAACAAAACATAGAAAGTAATTCACCGGAAATAAAAGACAAGGCAGCACAGCTTTTTAATAGAATAGATAATCCTTACTATAAGGCAAAAAAAGCATACGAATTTGTAAATACTTATATGACTTATGATCAAAACAATGGAAATAAGGGAGCTTTAAATGCTCTTTTAACTGGGAAAGGTGTTTGTGAGGATTATGCAGAGCTATTTACAGCTCTTTTAAGAGCATCGGGGGTTCCTGCAAGAGTTGTAACTGGGTATTGGGTTGATTCAGGAGAATTTAGCAGCAGAAGTACTTTAAATCCATCATATGATGCACATGCTTGGGCAGAGTATTATCTTCCAGAGTATGGATGGATTGTAGTTGAGCCAACCAATGCGTACTTTTATAATGATGAAAGGATTGTAGACTACAGTTACTTTTCAAACTTAAGCAATTCAAGCCATTTTATAGAAGGTTATACTTCTCAAGGGGACGATAAGGATTCAACTTTGTATTATTCGTATACTGAAGGAAGTGGAGTAAAAATAGACAGAGAAACAACTATACAAATATTGGATAAATAAAGTCATATAAGTGCTTGAAGTTTCATAAACATATTAATAGCTATTTTAAAAGGATAGAATTGGGAGGTTTTTAAAAATGAAGCTAAAAAGGTATTTTAAAGTTATTTTAATTTTTTCTATCTTTTGTTCTACCCTACTTTTTTATAGTAATTCACATATTGCATTTGCAAATGATGATATTAAATGTTTAGATGTTAATTCAAGTGACTCATTTAATAGTATGTCTAGTTTTCAATATGGATTACTAAAAATAGAGAAGAATGGACTTTATGGATTAGCTGATAGTACTGGAAAGGTTATAATAAAGCCTCAATTTATATCTATAGATAACTTTAATAATGGAATTGCAAGAGTAAAAAAGGGTTCAAAATATGGTTTTATAGATAAAACAGGTAAAGTCATAGTAGAACCTGAGTTTGATAATATGTATGACTTTAAAGAAGGAATTGCACAAGTTAGTATTAATTCAAAATGGGGATTTATAGATGACAGCGGTAAGATTATAGTATCTCCTCAATTTGATAATGTATATGATTTTGAGGACGGCACGGCTAAAATAATGAAAGATGGTAAGTACGGTTTTGTAGATAAAAAAGGTAATGTAATTATAACACCTAAGTTTGATGATGCATGTGATTTCAATAATGGTATAGCACCTGTTAAAAAAGATGGAAATTGGGGAGTTACTGATAAATCCGGAAATTTTAAAGTTCTGCAATTTGATAGAATGAAGTCATTTCAAGACAAAATTGCACCTGTGGAGAAAGATGGAAGATGGGGTCTTGCAGATGATACGGGAAAAGTTATATTAGAGCCTCAATTTGACAATGTATATTTTTTAAATAAAAATCTACTAGTAGTTTCAAGAAATAATAAATATGGTGTTGTAGATAGGACAGGTAAGACAATTTTAGATATAGATTATACTAGTATAACTTCTACAAATAGCGGTTCATTTATAGTTGTTAAAGATGGATTAAGTGGTATTATAGATAGTACAGGCAAAATTGTAGTATCACCTAAATTTGATCATATATCGGATTACTATGAAGGAAAAGCAATTGTAACATATAGTGGAAGAGATTATTTCATAAATGAAACAGGAAAAATCAATTATAAATCTAAAGTTAAAACCATATATTCTTTCCAAGATGGACTTGCCAGAGTATTTGATGGATCAAAGTATGGATTTATAAATAGAAAAGGTCAAACTGTAATTGAACCAAGGTTTGATTATGCATCTGACTTTAACGAAGGTACGACTGTAGTGAAGATAAATGACAAATGGGGAATCATAGATAGACTTGGAAATACTGTTGTTGAGTGTAAATATGATTATGCATCTAATTTTGAAGATGGAGCTGCTGTAGTTAAAAAAGATGATATTTATACTATACTAACTAATACAAATATGAGTTCATCATGGAATAATGAAAAAGTTGATTCCAATAAAGGGTGGAAAATAACATTCAATAGACCAGTAAATCTCGGCAAAAGTACTGACAGCGATGATGATGATAATTACGGTGATGATATAGTAGATAATGTGAGTGTTAAAAATAGTATGGGAATTGAGATGAATGTATCTTTAAGCTGTCCAGATTCCAGGACTATAATCATAAAACCGCCTTATTCTGGATACATTCAAGGAAAGGATTATACTATCACTATATTAGATGGTATAAAGTCTAAAGATGGAAAAACCTTAAATCCAAAAGTTATAAAAAAGAATTTTACTATAAGTGACAACTAAAGCCTTGGAAAATAAGTGCAAAAAGGCTATATACAAATGACTAGTGCAGTTCTCCTGTACTGTGAAAATACAGCAGCTGCATTAGCATTTTATTGAATAAATTTCACCCAAATCATTTGATTTTACAAGTCTATTATGATATATTAAATTAGAAAATGAAAATTATCGTATTTAACTATAATTTTATGGGATTTTATAGTTGATTTGAAATTGATGCTTAAGCGTTTGTAGTAATTATAGAAGCTTGGAGGTATATAATGGTAAAGAAAGTACAAAAAACAAAGACAAGCAGTGCTAAGAGAGATGCAAAGGCAGAGGTTCCAACAGTTCTCTCACTTGTGGAACATGATCAAGTTGTAATGTCTGATGTTCAAAAAGAAATATTAACAGATGAGATAGAAAAACTTCCTCCTATAAAAGAAGGAGAGTTAAATGTATCCGGCATCTATGCTTATGACTTAGGAGATAAATTAGAGGTTAAGGCTTATATAAGAAATGGATATTCCAGAAGTATTGCTTTAAAATACATACCATTTATGTTATTAAATTCTAAGGATGAAAAACTAGCTTATCAGATGTTTAATCTAGAAGAGTTAGGAGAAATTCCATCTGGTGCAGCAAGACCAGTAAAACTTTACTTTGAAAAAAAGAATGTTTATGTAGACAAGATTTCTTTAGATGATTGGAAAATAGCTTTTGATGCAAGATTAAAAGTTCTTAAAAAGGTTAAAGTATCTTATCAAGATTTGCCAATAATAGATTTAAACAGCAGAATGGTATTTGAAAGCTTTTTGGATGAGCTTCCTGACTTAAATGAAGGGGAATTTAGCATTTCTAAATTTAGCATTGGAATCGAGAAAAATGGTAATATAATAGTTACAGTTATAATGAGAAATGCAACAGCTAAACCAATTAAGTTGGAAGAGATGCCTGTTAGTGTAAAAGATCAAAATGGGAATGTAGTAAAATCCAATTTATTTCAACTTAATGATTTTGTAGTTAATCCACTTAAAGCAAAAGTATGTAATTTTGCATTTCCTACTAAAATTAGATTACAAGAAAATATAGCATTAGATGATTGGGATATTTCTTTTAAATTAGAAGAATTAGCGAAAACTCCAGAAAATGCATAAATATTAAATAAAAGACACTTTAAGGAATCTTGAGGTGTCTTTTTGTTATTTTAAGATGTAATAAAATGTTATAAAGTACTTGTATTTTTGTTGGTTAATGTAGTAAGCTTTAATTATAAATGTAGAATATGTTGAATTCTGAAAGTAAGTCCAGGGTAGGTAAATGGAGATATGGATGAGTGAAAAAATTAGGCTTAGTTTGTAAATTTTTAATTGCAGTATTTATGACTGAGTTTATATAAAAAATTTTTTTATAAAATTAATTATATAAACATAAATAATATATAGAGAAAGTAATTGTACAGTTTAAGGAGGATATAATCAAAGTGAATTTTTATTCATTACTTTTAATTGCATTAGCCCTTTCCTTGGATGCTTTTGGAGTAGCTTTAGCTATAGGCTTAAATAACAGCGTAACTGTAAAAGATAAACTTCTTTTTATTTTTTCTTTTGGCTTTTTTCAGTTTTTGTTCTCATTTTTAGGGTCTTATATAGGTGTATTATTTAACAAATACATAACCTCTGTACCAGAGATCGTAGGAGGAACCTTAATAGTTATAGTTGGACTCATGATGCTAAAAGAAGGATTTGAAAAGAAAAGTGAATGTATTTTAATAAAACCAGAGATGTTTGTTATACTTGGAGTATCAGTAAGCATAGATGCAGCAGTTATAGGCTTTACGATATTTAATAATATAGCAAGTAATTTTATTGTATTAAAATATACATTATTTATAGGAATTGTTACATTAGTTATGTCTAGTATTGCATTTTTAATTGCAAAATTTTTAAAACGTATTGAAATATTGAGTGAGTATGCAGATTATGTAGGAGGGGCGATACTTATTCTATTTGGTATCAAGATGATATTCTTGTAATGGAAACTTGGGGTGAGATTGTTTTGGAAACAAGTAAGTATTTGAAGAAAAAAGGATTAAAGGTTACTAAAGCCAGAGTAAATATACTTAATATATTACTTGAGAGTGAAAAAGCAATTAGTGCTGAATATATATTTGAAGAATGTAAAAGTAAAAATGAAAATATAGATTTGTCAACGGTTTATAGAACTCTTGAATTATTTGAAAACAAGAATATAATAATACGATTTAATTTGGATAAACAAAGATATGTTTATGCAATTAAGAAAGAGCATCATAAACACATATTAAAGTGCATAATGTGTCATAAGAGGGTAGAAATAGACTGCCCTATGCAGCAAGTTAAACAGATTATTAAGAATAATACTGGTTTTGATTTATTTGATGAAGGATTAAAAACGAATATTGAAGGAATTTGCGAGGAGTGTCAAAAGAAAGTAAAAAGTAAGAATAGATAAAAGTTACCTATTCTGAAGAATTATTTGAATTTGATTGGCTGGGATAAATTCTTTTTATTTTCCAGATTCCTTTATTATTCTTTTCTAAAAATACGTTATAAATTAATCTTTTATGAGGAGATTTATATGCTGAACCATCCACTTTTACTACAGCTATCTCTCCATTGGAAAATGATAATTTTGTACTGTTAATGCTTGCCAGCCTATAATTATTAAAAAAACCTGTAGTAACATGTTTTTGAACTGCATAGTTAATATTTTTACACTTAATATTATGATATGTATGCTTTGCAAACATGCATGATGAAGTTACTAATATAATTAATAAAATAATAGACCACTTTTTCATATTAGCCTCCTACAATGTAGATATTATATAATAATATAATAACCAAAAATTGTAAATAAGTAAACACCTTCAATTTTGGAAAGGGTTACAAATTCATAAAAACACACTAATTAAGAGGTGAAAAAATGAGACTTGAATCTATAAATAGGATAAAAGTAGGAGATGTACTTGCTAAAAATATTTTAACTAATAATGGACAAGTTCTTTTAAGAACAGGTGTTAAGTTAAATCAATTATATATAGATAAACTAAAAAAATTAGGAGTATTTTATATCTATGTATATGATGATAGATTAGATGATATAATTGCAGAAGACAGCAGACTCATGAGTTTAAAGCAAAGTTCAATAAAAAGTATGAATAGAATAATGAAAAATATTCACGATTGTAATGGCAGAGATCTTAAAAAATCATTAGCTACTGTAGAGAGTTTAATAGATTATATATTAGAAGACGCTGATGTAAACAGCAGTTTATATGATATACAGACATATGATAATTATACATATGTACATTCTTTGGATACCTGCATAATGGCTACTTTTTTGGGGATATCATGCAATTATACTGGATGGGATTTAAAAAAACTTGGAATTGGTGCTGTACTTCATGATGTAGGTAAAACAGAGGTTCCTATAAATGTTCTTAATAAAAGTGATAAATTAACTGATGAAGAATTTAATGAAATAAAGAAACACCCAATATATGGTGTTGATATATTAAAGAAATTTATTTCAATACCTGATTCGGTAATCAAAGTTGTTGGTCAGCATCATGAAAGAGTAGATGGAAAGGGCTATCCGTATGGCCTAACTGATCTTCAAATAACCAACTTTGCTAAAATTGTATGTATATGTGATGTATATGATGCTGTGAGCAATGATAGATGCTATAGGAAAAAGTTTAGTCCTAATGATGCATATGAATTAATACTTGCTGGAAGCGGTGTGAGTTTTGATGATAAGATAGTTCAAAATTTTAAGAATACTTTTTCAGTGTATCCACTTGGCTGCTGCGTAAGACTGTCAAATGGGAAAGAAGGTTACGTTGTAAGACAGAACAAAGGATTTCCAGATAGACCAGTTGTGAGAGTATTATATGATGCAGAGACGATGATACCAATACCCATTTATGAAATAGATTTAATAGAGAATACTAATATTGTTATAAGTGAGGTAGTTATTTGACATTCTTTCATAATATGTATAAAATCTTATTACACAGTATAAAGTAAATCTTGGATTTATTATTGTATACTGTGTATTTTTATTCGATAAAATTATACTGAATTTTTGTTTGAATGCAGCCCATATAGTTAATTATTTTATAATTTTAAGGAGAAGCTTATGGAAAGGTTTGTTAAGAACTTAATAGAAGGTTTGTGCCGTTTATATAATTTTAATATTGTTGAATTCAATAATGCATATGGTTTAATTGGCAATTTTGGTGTAATTAAAAAAGGTAAAAATAACATGGAAGTTATATTTTTTTCAGACTTTAATTATAGAAATCATTTAGATAAAGATGAACTTAAGAGCTTTTTAAAATCTGAATTAAAATGCAATAATTTAAGCTTAGTTGAAGTTTCAATAGGAAGCAGCTTAAATTTAAAACAATATAATAGTCAAATTAATCCACAATGTGGATTAATTTTAATCGACGTTGTGGAAAAGAATATATTGTGTTCTGATTCGACTCTCAAAGAAACTGCAAATAAATTAGCTTATTGTATGAATATAATAACAACTAAACACGATAACGTGAGGAAAAAGACCCCAATGCCAATAATTACATATGTTATAGCAGCTTTAAATATAATTGCTTATATTATTACAGCTTATCTATCCAATAATATTGTAGATAGCAATATAAATGTATTGGTGTTTCTTGGAGCAAAGGTAAATAGTCTCATTTCTCAAGGAGAATATTATAGATTAATTACCTGCATGTTTTTGCACGGCGGTATCATACATATTACCTTAAACATGTATGCACTAGTTGCTTTAGGACCTCTGATTGAAAATATATATGGAAAGTCAAAATATATAATTATATATTTTATATCTGGAATAATGTCATCAATCTTTAGTTTTAAGTTTTCGCCGAGTATTTCAATTGGAGCTTCAGGAGCCATATTTGGACTGCTTGGAGCAGCTTTAATATTTGGAATTAAGATGAAAGGCAGGATAAATAAAGATTATACTTTTAACATTGTATCTGTTATAATCGTAAATTTGATTATAGGATTTTCAATGCCTAATGTTGATAACTTTGGACACTTAGGTGGATTAATTGGCGGTGTTTTAACTTCAAGTCTTTTGTTTCCGCATGTTTCGAAAAATTTAAAAGGGGGAGAAAGTGTTTAAAACAAATTCGTCCCCTCTGAATATTAAGTATAGTTAAATCTTAAATATGTATTTTATTAGCCCCTCTTTTTAAACAAACTTTTTACAGAAGATAGAAGCTTACTTACATTTTGAGTTCCAATTATTTTGGATGCGTTATTTATAAATTGTTTAGTTAAAAGAATTATATTTTCCTTACCTTCCCAATTTTCTAATATGATTTTTTGTGGTATTTCATTTATTATGCAATTTAATATAAAAAATATTATAACTACATCATCAATTTGACCTATAAAAGGTATAAAATCAGGAAATATATCAATTGGACTTGCTAAGTAAGCTACTGCTCCTGCTAACATTATCTTAATCGTACTTTTAACTCTTTTATCCTTAAATAACTTCCACAGTAATATTGTTATATCGGGAATAAACATTGCATATTG
Organism: Clostridium sp. JN-1; assembly: GCF_003718715.1. Taxonomy (NCBI): domain Bacteria; kingdom Bacillati; phylum Bacillota; class Clostridia; order Eubacteriales; family Clostridiaceae; genus Clostridium; species Clostridium sp. JN-1. The sequence continues at coordinate 340,784 of NZ_CP033465.1, forward strand.
TATTATATCTTCATAACTGTTTGGAACCTTATTTAAAATTTGTTCTCTTTTCTCTCTATATTTGTTTTTTAATAAAGATTTATTTGCTTTTTTTTTAAAAGCCTCTGTAGGTTTATTTGGATCATAGACTATATTTTGAGCATCTATTTCCAATTTGTCTTTTACAATTGTTATTTGTCTTAAGTTTAAGTTCAAGTATGGAATCAACTTGTATATTAAATCCAAGTTGACAGTTAAAGTATCTTTTTTTAGTTCTACCCCATAGTCAGCATAATCATTTAACAGCTTTTTCAAAAACATATTTTTAAAACTGCTGAGCATACCTATTTTTGAAACATTTATGCTAAATATTTTTAAATTAATTATATTACCATATATACTGCCTATTCCTATTTTAGCTTGAAATGGAACTATAAGTTTCATATTATAGCTTCCTTTTATAGTTATTATCTCTTGTATTTCTATACTATCTATTTTAAGATCATCTATCTTTACAAAATCGTTTATAATTTCAAGTATATCCTGTCCGGTTAAAATAAATTTAGCAGCCGAAACCTTCATATAAATTCTCCCCTCTTAATATTTATAAATAAAGTATACAATAAATTTGAATCTTCTTCTACTGTGAAAATTATCAAGTTATAAAGACTCTAACTAAAACTAATCTTATGCTGAATTAAAACAATTATTCCATAAACTACTTTAACAAATTTTATGATTTTGATTAGACTAAAAGGTAAAAGTATTATAATATCTTTAAATAGAGAGAAGAACATAGAAATATTATTGATTAGAAAGGTGAAATTTAATGAAAAAGTATAAAAATAAGTTTAGAATAATTCCGATAGTTACAGCTATTTTGTTTGGGATTGCTTTAATATTTGCTAACTTCTCACATAGATCTGTAAATTATAGATCTTATGTTCTATTTCAAAAGGATGTATCAGCTAAAAAAATAACTAATGTTTATGTAACTAATTCTTCTAAGATAATGGTTAAGCTTAAAGATGGAAAAGTTTACGAGACTGATAATCCAAGAACAGATGATTTTAAGGAAGATTTATTAAAACAAGATATATCAGTTTCAGAAAATTTACCACTCGATTTTAAAAGTTTAATACCTACTATAGGATTGATAGCTTCGATAGCTATATTTTTAATAATGACAATGAAATCTTCAACTATAAAATCTAAGAGAATGCTGTCTGTTGATTCTATGGATGCCTCGGAAGCAAAGGATACTAATTATACATTTGAGGATATAGCTGGTAACGAGGAAGCGAAGGAAAGTGTACAGGATATTGTAGATTTTTTGAGGAGTCCTGAAAAGTATTCTTTATATGGAGCTAGAATGCCTAAGGGTATTATACTATATGGAGAACCAGGTACTGGTAAGACGCTTCTTGCAAAAGCAGTTGCAAATGAAGCAAATGTACCATTTTATGCTGTTTCAGGTTCGGATTTTATCCAGGTTTATGTTGGGGTTGGAGCAAGTCGTATAAGACAGTTATTTAAAAAAGCTAGAAGTAGTGCTAATGGAAAAGCTGTTATATTTATAGATGAAATTGATGCTATAGGTAAAAGGAGAGACAGCGGAAAATCAACAGGTGGATCAGATGAAAGAGACCAAACCTTAAATGCACTATTAACTGAGATGTCTGGATTTAATGAAAGCCAGGGTATCGTTGTAATGGCAGCTACAAATAGGCTGGATATGCTGGATCCTGCACTTCTAAGACCGGGAAGATTTGACAGACATATAGAAATAATGCTTCCTGATAGATGTGCAAGAGAAAAAATCATAAAGTTGCATTTATCAAATAAACCTATTGGCAATATAAATATAAGTGAATTAGCACAAAAGACATCGTATTTTTCAGGAGCTAAAATAGAAAATTTAGTAAATGAAGCGGCAATACTAGCATGTAAAGACGGCAGTAAAGTTATAAAAAACATTCATCTTGATAAAGCCTTTTCAATAGTTCTTGCTGGATATGAAAAGAAGAATAGAGGTTATATAAAAGATATTGATAAGAAAATTACAGCTTATCATGAAGCTGGACATGCTATTGTTTCACTAAAGGTTATTCCAAACGAGAAGATATCTAAAATTACAATTATACCAAGTACTAAAGGAGCTGGGGGTTATACATTGAGTATACCAGAAGATAGATTGTATCAAAATAAAAAGTATTTGCAAAATAAAATAATGGTATTACTTGGTGGAAGAGCTGCTGAAGAAATTATATTTGGTAATGATTATATAACTACTGGTGCACATAATGACTTAAAACAAAGTACTAAAATAGCACTTAATATGGTAACTCAATATGGAATGGGAAATACTTTAGGACTTCTTAATATAGATGAAATTTCAAGTTTAAATTTAAATCAAGATGAAGTTGTAAATGAATGTAAGAATTTTATAGATTCAATTTATGAAGAAGTTAAAAAATTACTTATATGTGAAAAAGATAAACTTGAAAAATTGTCAAATATGCTTTTAGAAAGAGAAACTCTCAATTCAGAGGATTTAGTATTATAATTCTATAATTTTCATTGTTTAATAAATAAGAAAGTGCATATTCTATGTATGAAGTCATACGACTCACAAATAAATATTGGGAGGAATTCATATGCATAAAAGATTTGTAACTACTGTGACAGCTGGAGCAATACTAGGTGCAGCAGCAATGGGAATGATGTTTATGCCGGGACTTGATAGGTCAACTAAGAAGAGAGTAAGAAAAACTGCTAGATGTATGAGAAATGCTGCTGGGGATGTGTTTGATGACATGAGAGGTTTTATGAGATAATTTAAAAATTTGATAAATTGTGTGCTTTGATGGTATAAAATATGCTCAAAGCACACAATTTTTTACTTGATTTGATAAAATTAGTTAGTAATGATAAACTTATAAAATTAAAAAACCTATTTTGTTAAAATTTTTTATATTATTGCCATAAATATGTTATAATTAAGTAAGTACTTTACGAAATTTTTAATAGATGAAATTCCATAACAATTATATTGTAGTAAAGGAAGAGGGATTTATGGAAATATTATCTTTGGGAGAAAAGATAAAAAGAAGAAGAAAAGATCTTAATATGACACTTAAAGACCTGGCAGGTGATAGAATAACCCCAGGACAAATAAGTCTTGTGGAATCTGGCAAATCAAATCCAAGCATGGATTTATTAGAGTATCTTGCAAATACTTTGAATACATCAATAGAATATCTTATGGAGTCAGAAGAAACTCAAGCAGAGAAAATATGTACATACTTTGAAAATATAGCTGAATCATATATCATAAATGATGATCTAAATGAAGGAGAACGATATATAGAAAAGGCTTTATATTATGCAGAAAAATATAATTTGGAATATAAAAAAGCAAAAAATTTATATCTTAGGGGTATGATGTACATAAATAAAAAAGAATTTGCTTTAGCACAGCAATTTTTCTTGTCAGCTAATGTGCTCTTTATAAAGCATAATAATTATGAAGAAACAATTGAAACATTTGTAAATTTAGGCAAAATCACAATGCAGCTAAAGGCATATCACTCGTCTTGCAGTTATTTTCAGCAAGCAGAAAGTGTATATAACGACAACGAAATAGGAAATGACTTTTTACTTGGAGAAATTTATTATTATATAGCTTGTGTATACTTTAAACTAGAAAGTTTAGAAAAGTCCATTAATTATTCATATCTTGCAAAAGAAAAATTTAGGCAGCTTGGTAGTAAAGATGAATATGCCAAAACTCTTTTGCTATTAGCGGAGGAATATAGTAAAAATGGTGACGTTGATAATGCAATAAAGTATTCCAAAAAGACATTGAGTATATACAAACAAATGGAAGATGTCAGCTGTGCAGCTAAGATAGAAAATAATTTGGGAAAGTTGTTTTACGAATTTGATAATATTGAAGAATCTTTTTTACATTTAAACAAAGCTAAAGAGTTAGAATTGAGGACAAAAGATAAAAGTATAGTTGATACTTTAGTGAATATATGTGAAAATTACATAAAGCTAAAAGATATTGAAAATGCAAAAATTACCTTAAATGATATAATGGATAACATTGATAATGGAAGCGATAGAGCGTTAGTAAGCTACTACTTATTAAAATATAGAATAGATATAATAGAATCAAATTTAAAAGAGGCAGAAAGTACTTTAATTATGGCATTAAATTTTGTGAAAAATATGGGATATACCAAAGACGCTGCAGAGATATGTATAATGATAGGAAAATTTTATATAGATAATAATAACGATAAGGAAGCTGCCAAGTATTTAAATGAAGGTGTAGAAACTTTTAAAAAAGTTGGCATATTAAAACAGCCTTAGTGCGGATAGGTGAAAAATATGGAGATACTTTCTACAGGTCAAAAAATAAAAAGAGCTAGAATATATAAGGGATATACATTAAAAAGGTTATGTAGTAATAGGATATCTGTATCTAAAATGAGTTGTATTGAAAATGATAAAGTTGTTCCTGAAAAGTGGGTACTAGATTTTATTGCAAAAAGATTAGAAATAGATGGAGATTATTTAAAACAGGATGTTAAATATCAAATAACACAAAACATAAATAATATAAAAAATAGTGGGTATTCCAATCATTATGAAAAAGATTTAAGTTATAATTTGAAGTTCGCAGAAAAGTACCATTACTATGATATATGCCTTAATATAATGCATTTTCTATTCAATTACTATTTAGAAAAAGGTAAAACTGAAAAAATACAGCTAATTATATCAAAATACTATGATTATTGTCACAAGTGTTTTAATAAAGAGAATGAAATTATATATTATATGGATATAGCTAAATTTTTTTATACCACTAAAGAATTTTCTCAAGCTGCAAGTTATTATAACAATGTTAGAATAATATCCAATGATATGAAGAATTACGAACTGTTAAGTAGGGCTACTTATAATGAAGCAGCTTGTTACCTCATGCTTGAAGATTATGAAAAATCATATAGTATAGCTGAAAAGATGATTACTTTAATTGACTATATGGAAGATGACAGCAAGAAAGCAGAAGCCTATCATATGTTAGCCATACTCTCACTTAGGAAAAACTCAGGTAAATTTGAGGAATATGAAAAAAAGTCTTATGAATTATATAAAGATGATTTAGTGCATAAGTCTCAAGCAATGTACAATTATGGTGCTGTTATGTTTGCACTTGGGCTTAAAAAAAGAGCAGTAAAGTATGTGAGCAGTGCTATAGAATCTTATCCTAAAGATGATAAAATGAATCTTGTTAAATTTTTGCTCATGAGTATTAAAAAGTTAATTGAAAATGATGTCTTAGAGATAGCACAGGATACGTGTGATACAGCTTTAAATTATGCTATTGACTTAGATAATGTAGTTTTTATAGAAATGGCTTACCATTACAAGGCATTGATTTTAGAGAAACAAGGAAAGATGGATTTGGCGGAAATGTATATGAATTTATCTTTAGATGCGCTGCTTAAGTTTGCTAATAGCAGTCAAATCTGTAATAGATATATTGAAATGGGAGACATGTATCATAAAATGGGAGATGTTAGAGAATCAATAAAGTATTTTAATCTTGGAATACAAATGGAAAAGAGGATATAATTTAATATAAAAAGGTAAAGTATTGAATTTTATCATAGTAATAATAAATTACTATGATTTTTTGTATATAATTTTTAAAGTTGAAATTAGTTGAATTTTGACTATAATATATTTATTGGAGGTGCTGCTATTATGAATATTGAAAAATTGACTACAAAAGTTCAAGAATCTTTAAATGAAGCTCAACTTATAGCGGTAAGACACAATCATCAACAAATAGATACAATTCATCTTTTTGATGCTTTAATATCACAAAAAGATGGGCTGATTCCAAATATATTTGAAAAGATGGGAGTTAATGTAGCAAATCTCAACAGCGAAACAGAGAAAGTTCTTGAAAAAATGCCAAAGGTATTAGGTGAAGGAGCTCAAAACTCTTCAATATATGCTACAAGGAGATTTGAAGAAGTATTAGTAAAAGCCGAAGAAGCTGCAAAAAAGTTTAAGGATTCATATATTAGTGTAGAGCATGTAATGATTGGAATCATGGATGTTAATTCTGCAGATACAGATGCCCTTTTAAACAAGTTTAATATAAAGAAAAAAGATTTTTTAGTTGCCTTATCTAAAGTAAGGGGTAATCAAAAAGTTGATACTCAAGATCCTGAAGGAACGTATGAAGCTTTAGTCAAGTATGGAAGGAACTTAGTTGAAGAAGCTAAAAAGCATAAACTAGACCCAGTAATAGGAAGAGATGAAGAAATAAGAAGAGTTGTAAGAATACTTTCAAGGAGAACTAAAAATAATCCAGTCCTCATAGGTGAACCTGGTGTTGGTAAGACTGCAATAGTTGAAGGTTTAGCTGAAAGAATTGTAAGAGGAGATATACCAGAGGGACTTAAAAATAAAATTATCTTTTCACTTGATATGGGAGCACTTATTGCAGGTGCAAAATTTAGAGGTGAATTTGAGGAAAGACTAAAAGCTGTACTCAAAGAAGTTGAAAAGAGTGACGGAAAGATAATACTTTTCATAGATGAAATTCATACTATAGTAGGAGCAGGAAAGACAGAAGGATCTATGGATGCAGGTAATTTGATAAAACCAATGCTCGCAAGGGGTGAGCTGCATTGTATTGGAGCTACTACTTTTGATGAATATAGAAAATATATAGAAAAGGATAAAGCTCTTGAAAGAAGATTTCAACCTGTAGTTGTTGACGAACCTACAGTAGAAGATTCTATATCAATTTTAAGAGGTCTTAAGGAAAAGTTTGAGATATATCATGGTATAAGAATACATGATTCGGCTATAGTTGCATCTGCAAAGTTATCAGATAGGTATATAATGGGCAGATTTTTACCAGATAAAGCTATAGATCTCATTGACGAAGCATGTGCAATGATACGAACTGATATAGACAGCATGCCGGCAGAAATGGATACGGTAAAGAGAAAAATATTTCAACTTAAAATTGAGAAAGAAGCATTATCAAATGAGAAAGATATAGCATCTCAAGAAAGATTAAAAACTGTTGAAAAAGAACTTAGTAATTTAAATGAAAAGGATAAGGAACTTACTTCAAAGTATGACAAAGAAAAGTCACAAATTACAGAGGTTAGAAACTTAAAAGAGCGATTAGATAGTGCAAAAGGACAAATTGAAAAGGCAGAAAGGGAATATGATTTAAATAAAGTTGCTGAATTAAAATATGGAGTCATACCTAAAATTGAAAAACAAATTGAAGAAAAAGAAGCAGCATTAAAGCAAAATAATGAAAATGCAATGTTAAAAGAAGAAGTAACCGAAAAGGAAATATCTCAAATAGTCTCAAAATGGACAGGAATACCTGTATCTAAATTAGTAGAAGGTGAAAGACGAAAACTATTGAGGTTAGAAGATGAACTTTCAAAGAGAGTAATAGGTCAAAAAGAAGCTGTAGCTGCAGTTTCGAACGCTGTCATGAGAGCTAGGGCTGGAATGAAGGATCCAAGGAGACCGATAGGTTCATTTGTATTTTTAGGACCTACTGGTGTTGGAAAAACAGAACTTGCAAAAACCTTAGCAAGGAATTTGTTTGATAGTGAAGAAAATATGATTAGGATAGATATGTCTGAGTATATGGAAAAATACTCAGTATCAAGACTTATAGGTGCTCCTCCAGGATATGTTGGATATGATGAAGGCGGTCAGCTTACAGAAGCAGTTAGAAGGAAACCATATAGTGTAATATTATTTGATGAAATAGAAAAAGCTCATGATGATGTTTTTAATATATTTTTGCAAATACTAGATGACGGCAGGCTTACTGATAATCAGGGGAAGACTGTTGACTTTAAAAATTGTATTATAATAATGACATCAAATATAGGAAGTAATTACTTACTTGAAAATAAAGACCAAAATGGTATAGAACAGCATATTAGGGATAGGGTAATGAATGACATGAAAATTAAATTTAAGCCTGAATTTCTAAACAGGATTGATGATATAATACTCTTTAAACCTCTAACTACAGATGAAATAAAAGGTATAATTGATATATTCGTTAAAGATATACAAAATAGATTAAAAGATAAGAATATATCACTTAAAATTACAAACTCTGCTAAACAGTTAATGGCACGTGAAGGCTATGATCCAGTTTATGGTGCAAGACCACTTAAAAGGTATATAGAAAATACACTTGAAACTGAAATTGCAAAGCAGATAATAGCTGGAGAAATATATGATGGATGTACTATAGGTGTTGATAATGCAGAAGATAAAATTAAAATTGAGAGGATAAACTCAGATTTAAGTATATAGGATATAAACGCAGCTGCAGTTTTTAATCTGCAGCTGCGTTTATCTATGTTGCAAAAAAGAAACAAGATGCATAATAGCAACATCATTTTACGTAAAGCAGTGCAATTTATAGCTTAAAGTTGTTGCATTGCTGCACCAGGTGATTTATATTTAGGCTCTGTTTAAGGATAGTGTTGATTTTGAAATACTATCCTCAAACTTCACTGCAGCTTACTTTAATGAATTTGTTAAAAAGTATTAAATCATGGGAAATTAAGGACCCCTGGGGTGGCATGACAATTGCTTTTTAAATATGTAAAAATGCTCAAGGAGGTAAACTTATGAATAATTTGGAAAAGTTCAATAAGATAATTTCAGAAACTTTAAATATAAAGAGTATGGAAAAGTTAAAAGATGATATGGGACCTGATGAAATAGAAAGTTGGGATTCTCTAGCACATGTAGAGCTTATATCAGGATTTGAGGATAACTTTGGAATAAGTATAGATGTAGTTGATGTATCAAGAATGTACACTATCGGTGATATAAAAAGAATATTAAAAAAGTATGGAATTGAAATATGACTTTTACAGATTATGTTTTTGAAAACTCATGCAAGTTAAATAAAACAGCAGTAATAGATAAAATAGAGATAAGTTATGAAGAAATATATCAAGGTATAAAGTATATAACAAATTTACTAAGATGCAAAGATTATGGTAAACATGATAGTGTACTTATAATTTCAGAAAACTCTTTGTTTTTTATAAAAACTTACTTTGGGATTATTAAAAATGGCAGCATTTGTGTTCCAATAAATCCATCTATCTCAACTGAAGATATAAAATATATAATACAGTCCTTAAATATAAAATTAATATTTGCACAAGAAAGATATAAGAAAAAGATAAAGGATATAATTAAAGAAGATGTTGATCTATATACTGAAAAGGATTTAAATGGACTTAAGTATATTAAAAAAATTGAGATAAGAAATGATATTGATTTAAAAGATGATACAGCACTTATAATGTTTACTTCAGGATCAACAGATAAACCTAAAGGTGTAATGCTAACTCATTATAATTTAGTCTGCAATACAGATTCTATAATAAAATATTTAAAATTAACAGAAAAAGATAGGGTAGAAGTAGTACTGCCATTTTACTATTGCTATGGTACTTCTCTTTTAAATACGCATTTTAGATGCGGCGGCAGTATTGTTATAAACAATAGATTTATGTTTCCACAAACTGTTTTAGATCATATAAATAAATATAAGTGTACAGGTTTTGCAGGAGTCCCAAGTACTTATCAAATACTGCTTAGAATGACTAATATGAAAGAACTTAAGTTTCCATCTCTGAGGTATGTAACACAAGCTGGAGGAAGGCTTCCTGAAGTTTTTATATCTGAGTTATCATCTATATTAAATGAAACAGATATTTATATAATGTATGGTCAAACTGAAGCTACAGCAAGGCTGTCATACCTTCCACCATCCAAATTAAAAAGTAAATTAGGATCTATTGGCAAAGGAATTCCAGGTACAAAACTCATGGTGGTAAATAAAGAAGGACTTGAAGTTAAGACAGGAGAAATTGGGGAAATAGTAGCTCAGGGTGGAAACATAATGAAAGGTTACTTTAATGATGAAAGTGAAACAAAAAAAGCTTTAAAAAATGGTGTGCTGCATACAGGAGATATTGGGAAAATAGATGATGATGGATATATATATATAGTATCGAGAGAAAAAAATATAATAAAAAGTGCTGGAAATAGAATAAGTCCTAAAGAAATTGAAAATGTAATAGTTGAGATTAACGAAGTAGTGGAATGTGCTGTTATTGGTGTAGAAGATGATATTTTAGGTGAAGCAATTAAGGCTTTTGTTGTTTTAAAAAGTAATAGTACAAATATAAATTCAAAGTATATAATTGATTATTGCCGTGATAGATTACCTAATTTTAAAGTACCTAAGTATGTTGAATTTTTAATAACATTACCTAAAAACTCATCTGGAAAGGTATTACTCAAATCTTTAAAGAATAGAGAAAAAATGAAATGAAGTAGGTGGCGCATGTATGACAAATCAGGAATTATTGGAGAATATGATATTGAATACTCAATTTATGATACCGCAGAGCGAAAAAGAAAAGATTTTACTTAAGATACTGAAAAGTGAGCTTGAACATAATAAAGTAAATGTCAATATCAAGAGTATGTATGAAAAAAATAATATAGATATCTCTAAAATTTCTAGATTAGATGAAATTCCATTTATACCTGTAAATATGTTTAAGGAATTTGATCTTTCATTATGCGGTGAAAAAGATATTGTAAGAGTATTGAATTCTAGTGCAACTACAACTGGAAAACCAAGTAAAATATATTTAGATAGAAGGACGTCAATTCGTCAATCACAAGCATTAATATCTACACTTAGGAGTTTCCTTGGTGATAAGAGGAGACCTATGCTTGTGATAGATAATGGAGATGTAAATGGAAAAAAAAGTGTTTTAACTGCAAGAGGTGCTGCAATTAGAGGAGTAAGTAGTTTTGCAAATAAAATGACATATGTAATGGATAAGTGCGGTGAAGATCTTAAAATAAATATGGAAAAGCTTAATGTCTTTCAAGATAAATATAGTAATTCGGAAATTTTAGTTTATGGGTTTACTTATATAATATGGTCAAAATTTGTGAAGGTATTAAAAGAAAAAAATATAAGATTGTCTTTCCCAAAAATGAAGTTATTGCACAGTGGCGGATGGAAAAAGTTAAAATCCCAAATGGTATCAAAAGAAGAATTTATTAAGGACACTTCTGAAGTCTTTGGTACTGATCCTAAAAATATAATAGATTTCTATGGTATGGTGGAGCAGGTAGGTGTAGTTTTTTTAGATTGTGAGTACGGATATAAACATGTTCCAGACTTTGCAGATATCATAATAAGAGATTTCAATACTCTAAATGAAGTTAAGTGCGGACAAAGCGGCATGATAGAAGTAATGAGTGCACTTGGTTCTAGTTATCCATCTCAAGCAATTTTGACAGAAGATATTGGGAAATTAGTTGGTATAGACACATGTAAGTGTGGAAGAAAAGGTAAGTATTTTAAATTTAAATCACGTGTTGAAAAAGCTGAGATTAGAGGATGTGGAGATACATTTGCAGAGAGGGTGAATAAAATTTGATAAATTGTTATTCATTAAATGGAAAGTTATATGACACTCCAATAGAGTTTAATGACTTCAATGAAATAAAGTTAAATTTGGAGAAAAATTTGGATGCATTAAATTCATTACCATTTGAAGTTATTGTTTTGATTTTTGATGCTTATAGTAAGAAACTTAGCTCAAATAGGGAACTTTTAAAAATAGAAGGAGCTCCTTTTCTCTCATTTTATTTAAAGAAGGCAAATATAGAAAGTTTGATAGATAATAGTTTGAAAAATAAAAAGTGTTTAGATGAATTTATTGATATAGGAAATGGAAAATTTATAAAAGCACAGGGAAGAGGAATTGTATGTCATTGGATAGCAGGAAATATACCCACACTTGCAATTTACTCTATGCTTCAATCATTAATAGCTAAAAATTTAAATATCATAAGGGTATCAAAAAAGACCATGAATACGGCATTGAAATTATTTGAACTTTTAAATGGAATAAAGGTTGTATATGATGAAAGAGAATATTCCTCAGATATATTATTAAAAAGTATTTCTTTTGTGTACTTTGAAAGCAGTGATAAATTACTTAATAGGAGTATGTCACAAGCTGCAGATGCAAGAGTTGTATGGGGGGGAGAAGATGCTGTAAATTTAATAACAAGCCTCCCTAAGAAAACTACTTGCAAAGACTTAATTTTTGGACCAAAGTATTCTTTTGCAGTTTTCGATAAAAGTGCCATTGAAAGTAACGATTTTGAGAATTATATAACAAAGTTTGTACTTGATATAGTTTTGTTTGGCCAGCAAGCTTGTTCATCTCCACATGTATTATTCGTAGAAAAAAGTAAAATGCCATTAAAAAAGATTGTGCAGGTTTTATCACAAGCTTTTGTGAAAATAAATAACAGATATCCGAATATACTTGATCAAAGTACTGCAGCAAAAATAATAAATGAACGTGGATTGTACGGCTTGAGTCTCAACAAGGATTTGTACTGCCCTAAAGGTCTTGAGTACACTATTTTGATTAATAATGATTTTACTTTAGAAGAGCCAATTGGCGGAAGATGCATATTTGTAAAACAAGTAGATAATATATTTGATATAAAAAAGTTAATTACCCGCAGAGTTCAAACAATAGGTATTGCAAGTAAGGATAGAAGCAGAGTGTTAAAATTTGCAGATGAAGTAACTAGCCTTGGAGTTGATAGAATAGTGAGTGCTGGCATTATGAATATTTATGATTCTCCTTGGGATGGATATTATATGATAAATGAACTCATAAGATGGTGCTTAATAAATTTAGAATAAATTTATGCTGAGTTTGAACCAGTTATTTACATATTTGGTTCAAACTTTGTTATGCTTTTATCAATGATTGTTGTATAATATAAATGACATTGTTAAAAAAATATTTATTTAATATTTGTTAGGAGGATTACTTATGGGAAAGATAGTTATAGCAAGTGCTGTTAGAACAGCAATAGGTAAATTCGGGGGAGCATTAAAAGATGTTTCAGCAGTTGACATGGGAGCTGTAGTCATAAAAGAAGCATTAAAAAGAGCTAATGTAAAACCAGAAGCTGTAGATGAGGTTATAATGGGAAATGTACTTCAAGCAGGACTCGGACAAAATCCAGCAAGGCAATCTCTTATAAAAGCAGGAATTCCACAAGAAGTATCTGGATTTACAATAAATAAGGTTTGTGGATCAGGACTTAGAGCAGTAAGTTTAGCAGCTCAGATAATAAAAACTGGAGATGCAGATATAATAGTTGCAGGTGGAATGGAAAATATGTCAAGAGCCCCATATGTCTTAAATGGAGTAAGATGGGGAGAAAGAATGGGAGAAGGAAAATTAGTTGATGAAATGATAGAAGATGGATTGTGGGATGCATTCAATCAATATCATATGGGAATGACAGCAGAAAACATATCAGAAAAATGGGGAATCACAAGACAGATGCAGGATGAATTCTCAGTATCTTCACAAAATAAAGCAGAAGCAGCAATAAAGAGTGGAAGATTTAAGGACGAAATAGTTCCAATTACAATAAAAACTAGAAAAGGCGAAGTAGTATTTGATACAGATGAGTTCCCAAGGTTTGGAACAACAATGGAAGCATTATCAAAATTGAAACCAGCATTTAAAAAGGGTGGAACAGTTACAGCAGGAAATGCATCAGGTATAAATGATGCAGCATCAGCTTTAGTTGTAATGAGTGAAGAAAAAGCAAAAGAACTTGGAATAAAGCCTATGGCAACTATAGTATCTTATGGAACAAAAGGATTAGATCCAGCAATAATGGGATATGGACCATTTTATGCAACAAAGAATGCTTTAGAAAAGGCTAATTTAACTATAGATGATTTAGATTTAATAGAAGCAAATGAAGCATTTGCAGCTCAAAGTTTAGCAGTAGCTAAAGATTTAAAATTTGATATGAGTAAAGTAAATGTAAATGGAGGAGCAGTAGCACTTGGACACCCTATTGGAGCATCAGGTGCAAGAATATTAACTACATTACTTTATGAAATGAAAAAGAGAAATTCCAAAAAAGGTCTTGCAACACTTTGCATAGGCGGTGGAATGGGAACTGCCATGATAGTTGAAATGGAATAAAGTTTTAAATAATATAAAAAAATTAAAGATATAGTTTAAGCTGTTGATAAACATATTTTATCAGCAGCTTTTGAATGTTTAGTCCAAAAGGGCTTTTTTTTGTTTAATTTATTTAATATTGCTGAATATTTTGAATATAAATACAAGCTATGTTATAATTCTATTTAAATAAAAATATAGTTATACATTGAAAATATACATATAGTTGTATATTTTTTAACAATCAAGGAGGAATTATGTTGTGCAAAATAAACATAAATTTGATTTTTGTGATTTAATCAGTGGAGATAAAGAAGTTCTGCAATCTAGAATAAAACAATTTTATGATATTATTGAGTGTTCTTATGATGGTATATATATAACTGATGGACAAGCTGATACTATATTTTTAAATAGGGCATATGAAAAGATAACTGGCATGAAGAAGAAAGAAATGTTAGGAAGAAATATGAAATACCTTGAGAAAAATAGATTTATATCTAAATCATGTACACTTATGGTTTTAAAATATAAAAGGAGCATAACAATTCAACAAAGCTTTAAAACGGGAAAAAAGGTTTTAGTATCTAGCAGTCCTATTTTTGATGAAGATGGCAATATAACTATGGTTGTTACAAATGTTAGAGATGTAACTGAATTATATGAGTTAAAAGAGCAATTGGAAAAAAATAAAAAACTTACTGAGAAGTATTATTCACAAGTAGAGGCTATGAGAAATCAACTCCTGGATTTTTCAGACATTATAGCAGAAGATAATAAGATGTTAAGTATTTTGGAAGTTGCAAAAAAAGTTGCAAAGGTGGATACAACTGTGCTCCTGTTAGGTGAAACAGGTGTTGGAAAAGAAGTAATAGCAAAATATATACACAAAAATAGTAAGAGAAGTGATAAAAGTTTTATAAAGATAAATTGTGGAGCCATACCTGAAAATTTAATAGAATCAGAGTTATTTGGGTATGAGAAGGGATCATTTACGGGAGCAAACAAGAATGGAAAAATTGGTTTGTTTGAATTAGCTGATGCTGGAACAATTTTTTTAGATGAAGTAGGAGAACTTCCACTGAATATGCAGGTAAAGTTACTTAGAGTTCTTCAAGAAGGTGAAATAAGGAGAATAGGTGGAATTAAAAATATCAAAGTAAATGTTAGAGTTATTGCTGCTACTAATAGAAATTTAGAAGAAATGGTAAAGAAAAAGGTTTTTAGAGAAGACTTATATTATCGTTTAAATGTAATACCAATTACTATTTTACCACTTAGAGAAAGAAAAGCAGACATAGAGCCACTCACAAAGCATTTTTTACAGATGTTTAATAAGAAGTATGATTTTAACAAACAAATAACTTCTGGAGCAATAGATTCTCTAAAAAAGTATGAATGGCCGGGGAATGTTAGAGAATTAAAAAATATAATAGAGAGAGTTGTAATCATGAGCCAGGGTGGCAAGATACTTAGAAGTGATTTACCTATCAAAGAAGTTTGGAGCAGTAATAGTAATCAAGTAGGTATTGAGAATAGAAATGTTACATTAAAAGAAGCTGTTGAAAACCTAGAAAAAAACCTTATAGAAAGTGCATTTGAAGAATACGGAAATGTAAGGGCGGCAGCCAAAAAACTTGGAATAAATGCTTCTACTTTAGTTAGAAAGAGAAAAAAGTATAATAACAAATCTATGTTGCAAAAATAAAGTTTGTTGCAATTATGCACTTGGCGGCATAATGTGGGTTTAACCCTATAAGTTATGAATTAACCAAAATTATATATAATTATTGCTGCGATAATGCAACAATTATGACTAATATATCTTGGAAAAGTTTAAGAGACTCCTGATGTTGGTTAAGTGTATTTGACTAACATCAGGAGTCAAGTTATTTTATTTAATAGATTTAAAAGTTTGGCATGGAGTTTGCTAGATATATAAGTGAAAATAAAAAATATATGTTTATTATGAAGGGAAGGGTTTTAAATGGCTTTAATGACAGGAGAAGAATATGTAGAAAGTTTGCGTAAATTAAAGTTAAACGTTTATTTGTTAGGAGAAAAGATAGATAATCCAGTAGATCATCCAATACTTCGTCCATCACTTAATTCAGTAAAGATGACTTATGATTTAGCTCAAATGCCTGAATATGAGGATTTAATGACTGTAAAATCAAGTCTTACAGGAGAAAAGATAAATAGATTTAGTCATTTACATCAGAGTTCAGAAGATCTTATAAAGAAAGTTAAAATGCAAAGATTATGTGGACAAAAAACTGCAGCATGCTTCCAAAGATGTGTTGGTATGGATGCTTTTAATGCAACTTTTAGTACTACTTATGAAATAGATAAAGAATATAATACAAATTACCACAAAAATTTTAATAAGTTTTTAAAGTATGTTCAAGAAAACGATTTAGTTGTAGATGGTGCTATGACAGATCCTAAAGGAGATAGAGGATTATCTCCAAGTAAACAAGCTGATCCGGATTTATATTTAAGAGTTGTTGAAAGAAGACCTGATGGTATCGTAGTAAGAGGGGCTAAGGCACATCAAACTGGTATTTGCAATTCCCATGAGGTTCTAGTTATGCCAACTAGTGCAATGAAGCCTGATGATAAGGATTATGCAGTTGCATTTGCAATACCAACAGATACAAAAGGAATAACAATGATAGTTGGCAGACAATCATGTGATACTAGAAAGATAGAAAAAGATGCTGATATAGATGTTGGTAATAAACAGTTTGGAGGAGTAGAAGCTTTAACAGTATTTGATGATGTATTTGTACCAAACGATAGAATATTCTTAAATGGAGAAACTGAATTTGCTGGAATGTTGGTAGAAAGATTTGCAGGATATCACAGACAAAGTTACGGTGGATGCAAAGTTGGTGTAGGAGATGTATTGATAGGAGCTGCTGCACTTGCTGCAGATTATAATGGAGTTGCAAAAGCATCACACATAAAAGATAAATTAATAGAAATGATGCATTTAAATGAAACACTATACGCTTGTGGAATTGCTTGCTCGGCTGAAGGATATCCAACAAAAGCAGGAAATTATCAAATAGATCTTTTATTAGCTAATGTATGTAAACAAAATGTAACAAGATTCCCATATGAAATAGTAAGATTGGCAGAGGATATAGCCGGCGGACTCATGGTTACTATGCCATCTGAAAAAGATTACCACAATCCTGTTACTGGAAAATATGTAGAAAAGTATTTAGTAGGGGTAGCATCTGTACCAGTAGAAGACAGGATGAAGATATTGAGATTAATAGAAAACATGTGTCTTGGTACTGCGGCAGTTGGTTACAGAACTGAATCAATGCATGGTGCAGGTTCACCGCAGGCACAGAGAATAATGATATCAAGACAGGGCAATTTAGGACAAAAGAAAGCATTAGCAAAAGCTATAGCTAGAATAAAATAAAAAATGGGGGTAAATTTTTTACCCCATCCTCCTAAAAAGTGAGGTGTTTTATTAAGGATGAATGAAAAAATACTTAGTGTAATTGATGAAAAAGTTAGACCGTATTTAAGCAGTCACAATGGAGATATTCAAGTTTTAGATGTTAAAGATGGAGTAGTTAAAATTAAGCTTTTGGGAAAATGCAGCGGTTGTATGTCTGCAAAATATACTGTGCAGGATGTAGTTGAAACTTCATTAAAATCTGAAATCCCTGAAATAAAGAAAGTGGAACTAGTAGATTATTTAAGTGAAGAAACTTTGAATATGGCAAGAAAAATATTAAGTAAAAAACATAGGTGATATGATTTGAATATAGGTGTTAAATATTGTGGAGGCTGTAATGCCAAATATGATAGGAAACAATTTTTATGTTCATTAGAAGAGGATTTTAATTATAATTTTGAAGTAGCTAAAACGGATAAAATTTATGATGTGCTTTTAGTTTTATGCGGCTGTACAAGCTGCTGTGCAGATTACTATGAACTTAAATTTAAATTTGAGAAAATACTTGTAACGTCTAAAGATGATTATTACGCAGTCAAAAGGGCTTTAGATAAATATTCTAATATATAGAAAGGATGATTTTTATGAGTTGGAAAGACATATATGAAAGTAAATTAGTAAGTCCAAAAGAAGCTGTATCTAAAATAAAGTCAAATGATAGAGTAGTTGTTGGTCATGCAGTTGGAGAGCCTTCAACTCTTATTGATGCATTAGTTGAAAATAAAGAAAATTACGAGAATGTAGAAATAGTTCATATGGTAGCTATGGGAAAAGGCGAATATGCAAAAGAGGGAATGGAAAAGTATTTTAAGCATAATTCACTATTTGTAGGTGCTAGTACTAGGAATGCTGTTAATTCAGGTAGAGCAGATTATACACCATGCTTTTTTTATGAAGTTCCAAGGTTATTTAAAGAAGGATATATGAAGGTAGATGCTGCTTTAATTCAAGTAAGTAAGCCTGATGAACATGGCTACTGCAGTTTTGGAGTATCAAATGACTATACTAAACCTGCGGCAGATTGTGCAAAAATTGTAATAGCAGAAGTAAATGAAAATATGCCAAGGACTATGGGAGATTCATTTATACATGTATCAGATATTGATTATATAGTAGAAACTTCCCATCCAATAATAGAATTAAAACAGCCTAAAATAGGAGAAGTTGAAAAGGCTATTGGAAAGTATTGTGCATCATTAATTGAAGATGGTTCAACCTTGCAGCTTGGAATAGGAGCTATCCCAGATGCGGTACTCTTGTTTTTAAATGATAAAAAGGATCTTGGAATACATTCTGAAATGATATCTGATGGAGTAGTTGAACTTGTAAAATCAGGTGTGATAACTAATAGAAGGAAAACTCTACACCCTGGAAAGATAGTCGTAACTTTCTTAATGGGTACAAAGAAATTATATGATTTTGTAAATAATAATCCAATGGTAGAGATGTATCCTGTAAGTTATGTAAATAATCCTACAGTTATAGCGCAAAATTATAAGATGGTTTCTATAAATTCATGTGTTCAAGTAGATTTAATGGGACAAGTATGTTCTGAGAGTATAGGTATGAAGCAAATAAGTGGAGTAGGTGGACAAATTGATTTTGTAAGAGGAGCTAGCATGGCTCAAGATGGAAAGTCAATTATTGCTATACCATCAACGGCAGCTAAAGGAAAAGTTTCTAGGATAGTGCCATTCCTAGACCATGGTGCAGCTGTTACAACTTCAAGAAATGATGTTGATTATGTTGTTACAGAATATGGCATTGCAAGACTTAAAGGTAAAACTCTAAAAGAAAGAGCTAAAGTATTGATAAGTATTGCACATCCAGATTTCAGAGAAGGATTAATAAAAGAATATGAGACTAGATTTAACTGTAAGTTGGAAAATTAAGGACCCCTGGGGTAAAAAGTAAAGGTTGGCATGCCATTTATTCCAACCTTTACTTATAACAAATAATGTATATATCATACAAGTACGTTTATACCACGCAAATATATAATAGTTAATTTGTTTCTTCTTGTCAATGCAATTATGAAAAATAAATTATAGAGGAGAATGTTATATGGCTTATAAAAGAGAGGATGGAAAAGAACAACCGTATTTACCAGCAGGTCCTTTTAAAATACGTGTTCCAGGAATTCACTATAGATTTGAAATATCAGATTATATTCAGGGACTTTTAATGTGTGCAGTATGCCTTTCAGCAATTCCTATGCTTCAGCAGTATCTGGGAATGCCATTTAATGTTGCTTTGGCTATTGTTACGCTTAATGGACTACTTTACTGTGCCCACGTATTTCTAGGTGATCCGGTTGTACCAGGATGGGTTACACCGGCTATACCACTTTTGATGTTATATGTTAGTACTTATCCAATGGGGCCAGAGAGAGTTCAAGCTTTGATTGCATTTGAAATGTCTCTTGGTGTATTAGCTGCTTTCTTAGGTATCACTGGACTTGGCAGAAAAGTAATTTCACTTGTTCCAAATGCTATGCAAGCTGGAATTATAATGGGTGCAGGATTAGCAGCTGTAAATACTGTATTTGGTAAGGGTGGAAAGTTTGAAACTTATCCATGGACTATCACAATATGTATAGGTTTAGGATTTTACTTATTATTTTCAAATCACTTTAAAAGCATAAGAAATAAAAATAAAATATTGAAAGTAATTTCTAATTTAGGTATTTTACCTGTTATGATATTAGCAGTAATTGTAGGACCTATTGTAGGCGAAACTGTATTTCCTCATATTCAATGGGGATTTTCACATCCAGCATACGGTGAACTCTGGAGTAAGTGGACATTTTGGAGTATAGGTTTTCCACCTTTAAAAATGTTCATACAAGCTATTCCTATGGTGCTTTCAGCATATGTAATACTGTTTGGTGAAATGATTCAAGCACAGGCGCTATTAGAAGATGCAGGAAAAGTTCGTAAGGATGAAATTATAGATTACAATCCTAATAGAACTCACTTAATATTTGGATTACGTAATATAGTAATGTCCATTATAGGACCTGATATAACAATGTGCGGACCACTTTGGGCCGCAATGCAAGTTGTTGTATGCGATAGGTATAAACACGGAAGAAAAGCTATGGATTCTATAAACGGAGGAGCAGGCTCATTTAGATTTGGTACTTTAACTGGATACTTCCTCTTACCTATAGTTACTTTAGTTACTCCTATACTTAATATAGCAATGGCACTAACGATGTTAATACAAGGATATGTTTCAGTTAGAATAGGAGTATTAAAAGCTCGTACTATTAATGATCTTGGAATTGCAGGAATTATGGCAGCTGTAATTATAGCAAAAGGAGCAGCTTGGGGACTTGGTGTAGGTATAGTATTATGCTTGCTAATATTACTTGGAAACAAAAAAGAATACGATGTTAATATTTTTAATGATGATAACAAAAGTGCTTAATTAGATTTAGAGATATGTAGGGTTTCTAGATTGCAATTTAACTTACACTTCGTGAAAGTTAATGCATGAACTAGAAACCTTATAATAATTATAATATTAAAATTTAAAAGGGGAATCCATCTCAAAATGTTGAATATATTAAAAAATATATCAAATATAAAAAACATATCATATGATTATTAAAGTGTTATTTATTTGATTATCAAGAACTTTGCTATTACAATTATATATAACGAATAATATACTTGTTATTTGAATATATTAAGTGAATAGATAAGGGAGTGTTATACTATGAAATTACTTCAAGTAAAGCCTCAAATTTTTAAATTTGAGAATTGTAAGGATTTTGCAGATTTTTTCAATATAGGAGAAGGAGATTTTATATTAACTAATGATTATATATATACACCATTCATGGGTTCCTTCAATCTAAAGGCAGATGTTGTATTTCAGGAAAAGTACGGTGCAGGTGAACCATCAGATGAAATGATTAATTCTATCATAAAAACCATGAAAGGCAAAAAATACAAAAGAATTATTGCTATAGGTGGAGGCACTGTTATAGATATATGCAAAATACTTTCTTTAAAGAATACAGGTAATGCAGTTGATTTATATGAGAAAAAAGTTCCTATAGTAAAAGACAAAGAACTTATAATTGTTCCTACTACATGTGGAACAGGTTCTGAAGTTACTAATGTATCAATAGCTGAAATAAAACAAAAACATACAAAGATGGGACTTGCAGTAGATGAATTATATGCTAACTATGCTGTGTTGATTCCTGAATTAGTAAAAGGACTTCCATTTAAATTTTTCGTAACAAGTTCTGTTGATGCATTAATTCATGCTATAGAATCTTACGTTTCACCAAAAGCTAATGTTTACACAGAATTATTTAGCGTAAGAGCTATGGAACTAATTTTAAATGGATACATGCAAATACTTGAAAAGGGTGAAAACTATAGAACTGAAATTATTGAAGACTTTGTTATAGGAAGTAACTATGCAGGTATAGCTTTTGGAAATGCAGGAGTAGGTGCTGTACATGCAATGTCTTATCCTTTAGGAGGAAGCTATCACGTTCCTCATGGTGAAGCAAATTATCAAATGTTTACTGAAGTATTTAAAACATATAATAAAAAGAATCCAAACGGAAAAATTAAAGAAGTAAATAAGATTTTAGCTAATATATTAAACTGTGATGTATCAAATGTATATGAAAGCTTATCAGAAGTTTTAGATAGATTATTAACTAGAAAACCATTAAGAGAATATGGAATGAAAAAAGACGAAATAGAAACTTTCACAGACAGTGTAATATCAGGTCAGCAAAGATTATTGGTAAACAATTATGTTCCACTTTCAAGAGAAGATATGATAACTATATATAGTAATTTATATTAATACAATTAAACTTTATTTTAATGCTGTAAACTGTATAATAAATACCATTATTTATCTCATGTTGACAAGAACACCATTGATCGTCTTATGATTTAAATAATGGTGTACTTTTATATATTATTCAAAAAGCATATTATAGTATCTCCCTATCTTACTATCTACATCCTCAAGACTAATATATTTTGCTTCTCTAATTGTTTCTTTACCTTCAATAAATAAAAGAATAGCAGGTATAGTAAATATATTATAAGCAGCTGAGACTTCAAGAGATTTTTCTATATCTACTTGTGTACTTTTAATTTTCGGATAATCTTTAAGAAGCTCTTCTATCTTTGGTTTCATAGCAGCGCATACATTACAATTATTGCTGCCAAAGTACACCAAAACTATTTCATTATTCTTTAGTAATTCTTTTATATCTTCATTTGTATCCATTACCTTCAAAATATACACCTCTTAAATTGTTTTACGTTATTTATTAATAATTCAATTATAGTCTTATAAACAGCTTCCGGAACATATTTATTGACATTTCCTTCTTTATCAATTATGAATGCTGTTCAAAGAGTCAGTGTAAGTTAAGCTGCAAACTAGAAATCCTATATTATTAACTAGTAGATTTGCAATTCTCTGAGAATTCTAGAGATATTTTCAGATGTAGTTATATATTTAACAAGTATTTGCCTTTAACAGTATAATTTAGGTAAATAAATTTTAAAATCAATTTTGAATAAATAGAAAAATAGTAATATAATTCAATTAAATAGATGATTGTTATACTAAAGTAATTGCGTATTTTTTTACTTATAGTTGTATTTTTTTTAACAATTATAAATGGACAATTGTTCTTTAATTTTATGTATCAATTATATAATTATGAAAGGATGATAATATGAGTTGGGAAGAACTATACAAAGATAAGATTGTAAGCGCAGAGGAAGCTGTATCTAAAATAAAATCAAATGATAGAGTAGTTGTTGGACATGCCGTTGGAGAACCTTCAACACTTATTGATGCAATGGTTAAAAATAAAGAAAGTTATGAAAATGTAGAAATAGTTCATATGCTAGCTATGGGAAAAGGTGAATATGTAAAAGAAGGAATGGAGAAACACTTTAGACATAATTCACTATTTGTAGGTGCTAGTACTAGGGATGCCGTTAATTCAGGTAGAGCAGATTATACACCATGCTTTTTTTATGAAGTTCCAAGGTTATTTAAAGAAGGATATATGAAGGTAGATGTTGCTTTAGTTCAAGTAAGTAAACCTGATGAACATGGCTACTGCAGTTTTGGAGTATCAAATGACTATACTAAACCTGCAGCAGATTGTGCAAAAATTGTAATAGCAGAAGTAAATGAAAATATGCCAAGGACTATGGGAGATTCATTTATACATGTATCAAATATTGACTATATAGTAGAAACCTCCCATCCAATAATCGAATTGAAACAGCCTAAAATAGGAAAAGTTGAAAAAGCTATTGGAAAGTACTGTGCATCTTTGATTGAGGATGGTTCAACCTTGCAGCTTGGACTAGGAGCTATTCCAGACTCAGTACTCTTATTTTTGAAAGACAAAAAAGATCTTGGAATACATTCTGAGATGATATCTGATGGAGTAGTTGAACTTGTAAAAGCAGGTGCAATTACAAACAAGAAAAAAACATTACATCCTGGAAAAATAGTTGTAACTTTATTAATGGGTACAAAGAAACTATATGATTTTGTAAACGATAACCCTATGGTAGAGATGTATCCTGTAAGTTATGTAAATGATCCTACAGTCATAATGCAAAATTATAAGATGGTTTCTATAAATTCATGTGTTCAAGTAGATTTAATGGGGCAGATATGTTCTGAGAGCATAGGTATGAAACAAATAAGTGGAGTAGGTGGACAAATTGACTTTATAAGAGGGACTAATATGGCTCAAGACGGAAAGTCAATTATTGCCATACCATCAACGGCGGCTAAAGGAAGAATTTCTAGGATAGTGCCATTCTTAGACCATGGTGCAGCAGTTACTACTTCTAGAAACGATGCAAGTTATGTTATAACTGAATATGGTATTGCAAGGCTTAAAGGAAAAACTTTGAAACAAAGGGCCAAAGAACTAATAAATATTGCACATCCAGATTTCAGAGAGGGATTAATGAAAGAATACGCTGCCAGATTTAACTGTAAATTTGAGAAATAAAGGTTGACATACAATGGAAACGGCTAGAGCTGCAATACATGGAAAAGGCTTTACTGCAGTTGAAAAAATATAAATGTATAACCCTAGAAATATGTTTTAAAGGATTCTAGAGTTATTTTTAGAAATAGTTATATATTTAACAATCAATTATCCCTAATAGGGTAATTTAGTGGAATAAAAAGTAAAATCAATTTTGAATTAATAGAAAAATAGGAATACAATTTAGTTAAGAGGTAATTTTTATAGTAAGATAATTATGCGATTTTTTGATTATAATTGTATTTTTTTTAACAGTTATAGTATAGATAGGCAATTACTCTTTAATTTTATGTATCAATTATAATTTATGGAGGGATTACGATATGAGTTGGGAAGAATTATGTAAAGATAAAATTGTAAGTGCAAAAGAAGCTGTATCTAAGATAAAATCTGGAGACAGAGTGGTTTTAGGACCTGCTGTTGCAGAACCATTGGAATTAGTTAGAGCAATGGTAGAAAATAAAGAACAATATAGGAATGTAGAAATAGTTCATATGTTGGCCATGGGTGAAAGTCCATATGCACAGCCAGGTATGGAAAAATACTTTAACTATAATTCATTCTTTGTTGGTAAAAAGACTAGAGATGCAGTTAATTCTGGAAGAGCAGATTATACGCCTTGTTTCTTTTATGAGTTACCCAAACTATTTAAGGAAGGATATTTGCCTGTAGATGTTGCACTTATTGAATTAAGTGTACCAGATAAACATGGATTCTGTAGTTTTGGAGTATCAAATGTTTATGCTAAAGCTGGAGCAGAATGTGCTAAAATTGTAATTGCAGAAATAAATGAAAATATGCCAAGGGTTATGGGAGATTCATTTATACATGTATCTCAAATAGATTATATGGTAAAGGTTTCTTATCCAATACCAGAAATAAAACCAGCTAAAATAGGAGACGTAGAAAAAGCAATAGGAAAGTATTGTGCATCCTTAATTGATGATGGTTCAACCCTTCAACTTGGTATAGGTGGTATTCCAGATGCAGTGCTTTTATTCCTAAAAGATAAAAAAGATTTAGGTCTGCATACAGAGATGTTATCTGATGGAGTAGTTGAATTAGTAAAATCTGGGGTTATTACAAACAAGAAGAAGGCTCTTCATCCTGGTAAAGCAATTGCATCATTTTGCATGGGAAGCAAAGCATTATATGATTTTATAGATAATAATCCGATGGTTGAAGCATATCCAGTAGACTATGTAAATGATCCTACAGTTATAATGCAAAATTCTAAAATGGTATCTATAAATTCTTGTGTTGAAGTAGATTTAATGGGTCAAGTTTGTGCTGAAAGTATAGGTACAACACAAATAAGCTCAGTAGGTGGACAAATTGACTTTATAAGAGGAACTAGTATGGCTAAGGATGGAAAGTCAATTATTGCAATGACATCTACAGCTGCTAAAGGAAAAGTATCTAAAATAGTTCCATTTTTAAAGACAGGTACTCCTATTACAACATCAAGAAATGATGTTCAATATATAGTTACAGAATATGGTATTGCTCAGCTTAAAGGAAAAACTTTGAAACAAAGGGCTAAGGCTTTGATAAATATTGCACATCCAAACTTTAAAAAAGAATTGATAGATTCATACGAAAAGAGATTTAATTGTAAATACGAGGAATAAGTATAGAGAAGAATTAATTGCTTCATATGAAGAAATTTTTAAATGCAAATATGAAAAATAAAGTGCATGGTATTCAACTTATAGATTAACTTTATCTACTAGGACATAAGTTAATTTATAAATGGAGACGCTGCATTTTTACAATGCCAGTTATTAGATTTAATATAAATAGGAGTGTTAATAAATTAAAATTTTATTGAGCACTCCTATTTGTTTATTAACGCAGCAATTTAGGGTATTATGATATAATTAATGATAAGTAACAAATAATGCTATAAGGGAGAGATAATTATATGTCAACTTTGGTATGTGGAGGAGCTGGCTACATAGGAAGTCATATGGCAGCTTACTTAATAGAAAATAATAAAGACGTAATAGTATTAGATAATCTTGAAAAAGGACATAAAGAAGCTGTTGATGCTGCTCATACAAAATTTTACTTGGGAGATTTAAGAGATAAAGAAATTTTAGATAGGGTTTTTAGCGAAAATAACATAGATTCAGTAATAGATTTTGCTGCATATTCTCTAGTTAGTGAGAGTGTCCAAAATCCTTTGAAATACTTTGAAAACAACATAAGTTCTGCTGTTAATCTTTTGGAAGCAATGAAAAATCATAATGTTAAGTACATAGTATTTTCATCTACAGCTGCAACTTATGGTGAACCAGAAAGTATTCCAATAGTTGAAACGGACAAAACATGCCCGGTAAATCCATATGGAGAATCAAAGCTTGCTGTTGAAAAAATACTTAAATGGTGTGATAAGGCTTATGGTATTAAGTATACTGCACTTAGATATTTTAATGCAGCTGGAGCACATGAAAGCGGAAAAATTGGAGAAGATCATAATCCAGAATCTCACTTGATTCCTATTATTCTTGAAGCTGCTTCTGGAAAGCGAGAAAAAATAAAGATATTTGGAGATGATTATGATACACAGGATGGAAGCTGCGTTAGAGATTATGTACATGTGACAGATTTAGCTTCTGCTCACCTTCTTGCACTAGAAAGACTTAAAAGAGGAGGAGAAAGTTCAGTATATAATCTTGGAAATGGAAAAGGATTTTCTGTAAAAGAAGTAGTTGAAATGGCTAGAAAAGTTACAGAAAAAAGTATAAAAGCTGAAATTGCAGAAAGAAGACCAGGTGATCCTGCAATTTTAATAGCTTCTTCTGAAAAAGCTAAAAAGGAACTGGGATGGAAGCCAAAGTATGATTCTCTTCAGAGTATAATAGCTACTGCATGGAAGTGGCATGAAAGTCATCCTAATGGATATTAATGATTAAGTTTCATAAGATGGTATGTAATTACTAGACATGAATTTAGTTACTATAATCATTTATTGAATAAAGGTTAATATATATATATGGATTAAATAAGAGAAGGTGTTTCTATGAAAAAAGTTGTTTATTCATTTATATATAGTGCCTTTATTTTTTTATTGTTAGTTACTTTTATGTTTACACCATTTAAAATTAAAGATGAAAAATATTCTCCTGAAAGAAATGATAATCTACTAACTTCAAATTCAGTAAATGAAAAACATGAGCCACCGCTAACCAATACTGTACCAATGTACGAAAAGGAAGTATTCTTAACTTTTGATGATGGACCATCTGTAAATAATACTAAAAAAATATTAAAAGTTTTAAAGGACAATGATGTAAAAGCTACATTTTTTGTAGTTGGAATTAAATCAGAGGAAAATCCACAAGCCTTAAAGGAAATAAGTGACAGCGGCATGAGTATAGGTATACACACTTACTCACATGATTATAAAAATGTTTATGAGAATGTAGATTCTTATTTAAAGGACTATGAAAACTGTAAGATTAGTATAAATAAGATAACAGGTAAAAATCCAATAAATTACGTAAGACTGCCTGGTGGGTCAACTAACCAGACTACAAGTAAAGATAATATAAGGTGTATTACTAGTGCTTTAAATAAAGTAGGTATAAATTATATTGATTGGAATGTTTGTTCTGGGGATGCCGAAAGTCATGTAGTTGCTGTAGACAAAATTAAAAACAATGTTATGACACAATGTAAAAATAAAAAGGTTGCAGTTATACTAATGCATGATACATACTATAAGTATTTTACCGTAGAAGCTCTTCCAGATATAATAAAATATTTAAAAAGTGAAGGATTTGTTTTTAGGACGTTTGATGACCTGACGAAGGAAGAAGAAAATAAAATGATGAAGGAAGGTATAATAAATAAAAAACTATAGATATAAAATCAACTTATTAATATTACTAATAAGTTGGTATTATATCTATAAACTTGATTTTCAGTTTATTTTTTTGATTTTTCTCTATTTATAATAAATTCTTTAGCCTTAATTTCAAGAGTATCATTTATTGGTTCTAAGTTTACATCCTTATTGTATTTACTAGATAAGGCAGAGGATATTAATCTATCAGCTAGTTCTGGATTTTTTGATAGTAATGATCCATGAAAATAAGTGCAAAAACAATTTTTGTATATACAGCCTTCATAGCCATCTTCACCATTATTTCCATATCCGGCAATAACTTTTCCAAGAGGCTTTAAGCTGCCTATATAGGTTCTGCCAGAGTGGTTTTCAAAGCCTACATAGTATTCTTTAAATTCTTCATTGAAGATGACAGTATTACCTATAAATCTAGTGTCTCCACCTTTTGTATATATGTCAAGTATGTTAAGCCCTTCGAGTTCTTCCCCTTGAGGAGTAGTGTAGTATTTTCCAAGTAATTGATATCCTCCACATATAGCTAAGAATATCTTATTATTGTTTATGTATTCAACTAAACCTGATTTTTTGGTTTGATTTAAATCGTCAGAGACTATAGATTGTTCATAGTCCTGTCCTCCTCCAAAAAATGTTATATCATATTTTTGGGGTTCAAATGGATCACCTATAGAAACATTAAATACGTTAACTTTTATATTTCTTTTTTCTGCTCTGTACTTTAATATAAGTATATTTCCTATGTCACCATATACGTTTAATAAGTCTGGATACAAATGACATATATTAAGCTCCATTAGATTACACTCCTTTATTAACTATTTACCAAAGTTTTTTAATATAACCTTTGGAATTTAGAAATTTTCTAAAACTTATCATGGCAGTATAAGTAGCAAGTACATATATTGTGCCATTGCCGCAGGAATTTATTTCATGTAATAATTTTTCATAATCATTACACATAATAAATTTTTCATCTGGAATTCCAGCTACTTTTAGTCTTACTGCCATATCGTAAAGTCTTATACCTGAAACCATGATCTTATCAATGTTGAATGTAGATAACTTCTCAAATTTAACATCCCATATCCAAGATACATCTCTGCCATCAGCATAATTATCATTTAAAAGTACGCATAAATTAAATGCTTTTTTGTTTAAACCTATTGTATTTATAGCTTGATCATATCCAGCTGGATTTTTAACAAGAATTATATTTAAGTTTTTGTTATCTATTTCTATAGTTTCTTGTCTTCCAAAACTGCTCTGCTGATTCTTTAATGAGTGAAATATAATAGGGTCTTCTATACCGCATACTTTTGATACTGAATAAGCACATAATGCATTATATATGTTATAAGTCCCAGGTTGATTTATGTAATACTCCTTATTATTTATTACAACCAGCGAACCTTGAGGAGTTTGCTCTTTTATTTCTTCTACGGCGTAATCTAAATTAGGTCTTTTATAACCACAGTTTTCACAATAAAAGTCACCAAGGTGATTATAAGTTAAATAGTTGTATTTATATGGACTTTTACACTTTTTACAAAACTTTGCATCTGCATTGATATCAACGGTCTTAACATTATTCGTTGAACATTTAAAACCATAATATAATGTTCTATTAGGAAGTCCTAGATCACCTAGTAATGATTCATCTCCGTTTAAAACTAAGTTTGTCATTGGAACATTCTTAATACCACTTACTATCTTTTGCAAAGTTGTATATACTTCACCATATCTATCAAGTTGGTCTCTGAATAAGTTAGTTATAGTTACAACCTCAGGTGTTACAAACTTAGTAAATAATCTTACGTTAGCTTCATCACATTCAATGACTGCATACTTTGTTTCAGAACACCTTGCAAAAGAAAAATGCTCCACAAAACAGGAAACTATTCCTGGAAGCATGTTTGCACCCGTGTTATTTGTAATAACATGTTTTTCGCTGTCTTTTAAGATATGATATATCATACTAGTGGTTGTAGTTTTTCCGTTAGTTCCAGTAACGAGTATAACTTTATAATCTTTACATATACATTTTAATATGTTCTTATCTATTTTTAGAGCTACTTTTCCAGGAAAATTAGTACCGCCTTTAAATAATGCTTTTGATAGTTTTATTATAACTTTAGAAATAACTATACTGAAAAAAGATTTTATATTAATTTTTAACACCACCCTTTTATATAAATAAAAGTATTAATCTAAATTTTACATGCAGCCCTTAAATATTATAATACAATATTGACTTTTTTACATCACTAAAATTATAATCTAAGGTTTAACTTCTAGGGATTTAGCTCTTAAATTCCAGTAAAAGTCGAAATAAACACCTTTCTTGGTGATAAGTCACAAAATATTAAATATAAATCATATTTTTATGTATAAGTTTCAGGAATATTCGAATAAAATAGGTGTATACAAAAACAATAAAATAGTATATCATTTATATTAAATAGTGCAGCACTTATATCTTACACAGAAGTATTTATAGGGTTTCTAGTTCATGCGTTAACTTATATGCAGGACTGTATATATTTCCCGGAGTGTAAGTTAAGCTGCAACCTAGAAATCCTATACAATGTGCTGTAATGTAAAATTATTTTATTAGTAATTTGGGGGTAGTAATATGTGTACCGATTTAAATTATTTAAATATAAAAGAGTATAAAAATTTATATCAGAACTTATCTGTAAGTGAGCTTGTTGAGCTTTCAATAAAAAGGGGGGAAGGCAAGTTATCAGATACTGGGGCACTCGTTATAAATACAGGTAAGTATACGGGAAGATCACCTAAGGATAGATTTATAGTTAAACAAAAAAGTACTGCTCACCAAGTTAATTGGGGAGATGTAAATTTACCTATTAGTGAAGAAGTATTCAATAATTTGTATAAAGATGTTATTCAATATTTAAAAGATAAGGACTTATTTGTGTTTAATGGATTTGTAGGGGCAATTAAGGAATATTCTTTACCTATAAAAGTAGTATGTGAGTATGCTTCTCAAGCATTATTTTCAACTAATTTATTTAGAAAACTAGATTTAGATGAAATAGATAACTTTAAAGCTGAATTTAGTATAATATCTGCACCAGGATTTAAAGCTAAAGGCAAAGAAGATGGGATAAACTCAGAGGCTTTTATTATAATAAATTTTGATAAAAGGATAGTTCTTATAGGCGGAACAAGATATTGTGGAGAAATAAAGAAAGCTGTATTTTCAATTATGAATTTTTTATTACCTAAGAAACATGTTATGCCAATGCATTGCTCTGCTAATATTGATGAAAATCAAAACACAACTATTTTTTTTGGACTATCTGGTACGGGGAAAACTACTTTGTCTGCAGATCCCTTAAAAAAGCTTATAGGCGATGATGAACATGGCTGGAGTGATAAAGGTGTATTTAATTTTGAGGGAGGATGTTATGCTAAGACTATAAGATTGGATAAAGATAAAGAAAAAGAAATATATAATGCTATAAAGTTTGGAACTGTTCTAGAAAATGTTGTGGTTAATTCTCATAGACAAGTTGACTACAATAATAATAAGTATACTGAAAATACAAGAGCAGCTTATCCTTTAGAGTATATAAAAAATGTTAAAGAGGATGGAATTGGGAAAGTTCCTAAGACTATAATATTTTTAACTGCAGATGCATTTGGAGTAATACCACCTATATCAAAATTAAGTAGAGAAGCTGCTTTATACCATTTCATATCAGGATATACAAGTAAAGTTGCTGGTACAGAAAGAGGTATAGTAGAACCTAAAGTTACTTTCTCTGCTTGTTTTGGTGAGCCATTTATGCTTCTAGATCCATATGTATATGCCAAACTTTTAGGAGAAAATATAGACAAGTATGGTACACATATATATCTTGTGAATACAGGATGGTTAAGTGGGGGATTTAAAAAAGGAAGTAGAATAAAATTGTCATATACTAGAGCTATGATAAATGCAGCCATAGATGGAAAACTTGAAAAAGTTAAGTTTGTAGAGCATCCAATATTTAAAGTTTTGGTTCCACAAGAATGTCCAGGCGTTCCTAGTTATATTTTAAATCCTATTAATACTTGGGAAAACAAAAAAGATTACATTGATAAGACAGTATATTTAGCACATAAGTTTGAAGAAAATTTTAAAAAATTCAAGCACGTACCTGAATCTATTATAAATGCAGGACCAGCTGCGCCTAATGATACAGTGAAGTCTGCATAATATTTAATGTATTCCTATATATTCATGCTTGTGTAAGTATAAATAAAGATAGTATAATAATGATTATTGTTGATAAATAAAAATGTATTAGAGAGTGAGTGTGAAAAATGGATTTTATACTTATATTTAAAGCTATAATAATAGGAATAGTAGAAGGTATAACAGAGTTTCTACCGATTTCATCAACAGGACATATGATTATAGTAGAAAATTTAATAAACTTTAAAGCTCCTATGTATCCTAAAGCATATATAGATATGTTTGATGTTGTAATTCAACTTGGAGCAATACTAGCAATTGTTGTTTTATACTGGCAAAAGATCAAAGGTTCACTATTAAATATTAAACCAGGAAAATGGGGATTTAAGCTTTGGTTTAATATGCTAGTAGCTTTTATTCCCGCAGCTGTATTAGGATTTTTACTTAATGATATTATTAAGGCAAAGTTATTTAATTCTTTTACTGTAGCATGTGCATTAGTTGTAGGCGGTTTTTTGATGATTTTTATGGAGAATAAGTACAGAAAAGGAAACACGATAAGAGATATAGATGATGTAAATATTGTACAAGCATTTAAAATAGGATGCTTCCAGTGTTTATCGCTGTGGCCAGGTATGTCTCGTTCTGCATCTACCATAATGGGAGGATGGGTAAGCGGATTGAATAACTCTGCAGCAGCAGAATTTTCATTTTTCCTAGCTATCCCAACAATGGTTGCAGCTAGTGGATATTCATTATTGAAAGTAAAAATTGCAATGAATGTTTCTCAAATTGAAGCACTAGTTGTAGCTTTTGTCGTAGCATTTATTGTAGCACTTATAGTTGTTGATAAGTTTATAAACTTTTTAAAGAGAAAACCTATGAGAGTATTTGCTGTATATAGAATATTTGTTGGAATTCTTATACTGGTACTTACATTTACCAAAGTATTAACAGTTTAATTTTAAGGCAGTATTTTAATAAGAAAGAGATGAAGTTTTGAAACTTCATCTCTTTTTGGTACTGAAGATATTATCAACATTTTTGAGAGAACAGGACATAGGACAGAGAAGGAGGATTTTTTATAGCTCGTTTCACTAAAGCGAAACATTGCTAACTTATATAAATTTAAGGATTTTTTTGCGTTAGCAAAAAATTAACCTTCATTGTCCTCTGTCCTCTGTTTTTTATATTATGAATTTCAGTTAATATACGTTTCCTAGTGTATCTTTATATATAAAGGAGAGCATTAAGGAGAAATAGTAAAAATAATAAGTTATAAATCAATTTAATGAGGACAAATTATTCTTGCTTTAAATACATTTGTGATAAAATAGTTCATGTCGTCAAAACACATCATGCTTAAGTTCATAAAACTTTTGAAAGATGATGTTGACAACTTTTCTTAGATGTGATATTCTAAGAAAGCCATGTAAGTGGTAATGAACTTTGAAAATCAAACAGAGAAGAGAATAATAAACCAGCAATTCTTTTGAAAGCTGTGGAAACAGCTTAAAAGTAAGTAAATGAGCTTAAATTGAACTTGAAACTCTGGAAAGAGTTTATATATAAGAAATTAAATTGAGAGTTTGATCCTGGCTCAGGACGAACGCTGGCGGCGTGCCTAACACATGCAAGTCGAGCGAGAGAAATTCCTTCGGGAATGGATCTAGCGGCGGACGGGTGAGTAACACGTGGGCAACCTGCCTCAAAGAGGGGGATAGCCTCCCGAAAGGGAGATTAATACCGCATAAAGTTATTTTATCGCATGGTAAAATAACCAAAGGAGAAATCCACTTTGAGATGGGCCCGCGGCGCATTAGCTAGTTGGTAAGGTAACGGCTTACCAAGGCAGCGATGCGCAGCCGACCTGAGAGGGTAATCGGCCACATTGGAACTGAGAGACGGTCCAGACTCCTACGGGAGGCAGCAGTGGGGAATATTGCACAATGGGCGAAAGCCTGATGCAGCAACGCCGCGTGGGTGATGAAGGTTTTCGGATTGTAAAGCCCTGTCTTTTGGGACGATAATGACGGTACCAAAGGAGGAAGCCACGGCTAACTACGTGCCAGCAGCCGCGGTAATACGTAGGTGGCGAGCGTTGTCCGGATTTACTGGGCGTAAAGGGTGCGTAGGCGGATATTTAAGTGGGATGTGAAAACCCCGGGCTCAACCTGGGGACTGCATTTCAAACTGGATATCTAGAGTGCAGGAGAGGAAAGCGGAATTCCTAGTGTAGCGGTGAAATGCGTAGAGATTAGGAAGAACACCAGTGGCGAAGGCGGCTTTCTGGACTGTAACTGACGCTGAGGCACGAAAGCGTGGGTAGCAAACAGGATTAGATACCCTGGTAGTCCACGCCGTAAACGATGAGTACTAGGTGTAGGAGGTATCGACCCCTTCTGTGCCGCAGTAAACGCAGTAAGTACTCCGCCTGGGAAGTACGATCGCAAGATTAAAACTCAAAGGAATTGACGGGGGCCCGCACAAGCAGCGGAGCATGTGGTTTAATTCGAAGCAACGCGAAGAACCTTACCTAGACTTGACATCCCCTGAATTACCTGTAATTAGGGAAGCCCTTCGGGGCAGGGAGACAGGTGGTGCATGGTTGTCGTCAGCTCGTGTCGTGAGATGTTAGGTTAAGTCCTGCAACGAGCGCAACCCTTATCATTAGTTGCTACCATTAAGTTGAGCACTCTAGTGAGACTGCCCGGGTTAACCGGGAGGAAGGTGGGGATGACGTCAAATCATCATGCCCCTTATGTCTAGGGCTACACACGTGCTACAATGGTGAATACAGAGAGATGCAAACCCGCGAGGGTGAGCCAAACTTCAAAATTCACCTCAGTTCGGATTGCAGGCTGAAACCCGCCTGCATGAAGCTGGAGTTGCTAGTAATCGCGAATCAGAATGCCGCGGTGAATGCGTTCCCGGGCCTTGTACACACCGCCCGTCACACCATGAGAGTTGGCAACACCCGAAGTCCGTGGGGCAACCGTAAGGGGCCAGCGGCCGAAGGTGGGGTTAATAATTGGGGTGAAGTCGTAACAAGGTAGCCGTAGGAGAACCTGCGGCTGGATCACCTCCTTTCTAAGGAGTCGTAAGATAGTTAATTCTATCTTAAAAGACTGGTTTAATATCGATACTCTGTTTGATTTATATTGTTCTTAATTATATGGGGGTATAGCTCAGTTGGGAGAGCATCTGCCTTGCACGCAGAGGGTCAAGAGTTCGAGTCTCTTTATCTCCACCATAAGGGCTTATAGCTCAGCTGGTTAGAGCGCACGCCTGATAAGCGTGAGGTCGATGGTCCGAGTCCATTTAAGCCCACCATTTGTTCTTTGAAAATTGCACAGAGAAAATAAGTTAAAAGTAAAGCATATTCATGTATATTTATTCTAAAAAGAATATTTATGCTGAATAAAGATTAATATAATTAATCGTACTTTGTAGAATTAAAAGATTCTTATAGTTATAGTTGATGTAATAATATATCAACTATGAAACAAAAATTAATAATAGCGAGCAAGACAATGAAAAACTTGAGTGAGGAGCGGAATTTACTTATGTAAATGAGCACCGCAGGGAGAGTTTTGAAGCAGTATTGCGAAGCTAGTAGTAATTTTTAACTTAAAGGTCAAGCTACAAAGGGCGCATGGTGAATGCCATGGCACCAGGAGTCGAAGAAGGACGTGATAAGCTGCGATAAGCTTCGGGTAGGCGCAAATAGCCTGTGATCCGGAGATTTCCGAATGGGGAAACCCACATGACTAACGTCATGTACTTTAAACTGAATTCATAGGTTTATAGAGACAAACCCGGGGAACTGAAACATCTAAGTACCCGGAGGAAGAGAAAGAAAAATCGATTTCTTAAGTAGCGGCGAGCGAAAGAGAAAGAGCCCAAACCAGGAACTTGTTCCTGGGGTTGCGGGTAGATCATAAACACTTTTATTTCCTAATTGAAGAGAGCTGGAAGGCTCCGCCGCAGAAGGTAAAAGCCCTGTAAATAAAAAGAAATTTAAGTTAGATCTATTCCAGAGTACCACGAGACACGTGAAACCTTGTGGGAAGCTGGGAGGACCACCTCCCAAGGCTAAATACTACCTGGTGACCGATAGTGAAGCAGTACCGTGAGGGAAAGGTGAAAAGAACCCCGGAAGGGGAGTGAAATAGAACCTGAAACCGTGTGTCCACAACCGGTCGAAGCACATTTAAGTGCGACGGCGTGCTTTTTGTAGAACGAGCCAGCGAGTTGCGGTATGCAGCAAGGTTAAATACTTAAGGTATGGAGCCGAAGGGAAACCGAGTCTGAATAGGGCGACTAGTTGCATGCTGCAGACCCGAAACCGAGTGACCTATCCATGGACAGGATGAAGCGGAAGTAAAATTCCGTGGAGGTCCGAACCGCGTTGGTGTTGAAAAACCATGGGATGAGCTGTGGATAGCGGAGAAATTCCAATCGAACTCGGAGATAGCTGGTTCTCCTCGAAATAGCTTTAGGGCTAGCGTCGAGATTGAGTAATGGAGGTAGAGCACTGAATAGGCTAAGGGCTGAAAACAGTTACTGAACCTTATCAAACTCCGAATGCCATATACTCGTATCTCGGCAGTCAGACTGCGAATGATAAGATCCGCGGTCAAAAGGGAAACAGCCCAGATCATCAGCTAAGGTCCCAAAGTGTAAGTTAAGTGGTAAAGGATGTGGGATTTCTAAGACAACTAGGATGTTGGCTTAGAAGCAGCCACTCATTTAAAGAGTGCGTAATAGCTCACTAGTCGAGAGATCCTGCGCCGAAAATGTCCGGGGCTAAAACTTACCACCGAAGCTATGGACTCGAAAGAGTGGTAGAGGAGCTTCCTGTATGGATTGAAGCTGTACCGTAAGGAGCGGTGGACTGTACAGGAGTGAGTATGCTGGCATAAGTAGCGAGAAATAAGTGAGAATCTTATTGGTCGAAAACCTAAGGTTTCCTGGGGAAGGCTCGTCCTCCCAGGGTTAGTCGGGACCTAAGCCGAGGCCGAAAGGCGTAGGTGATGGACAATTGGCTGACATTCCAATACCGCCAGCTTCCATTTGACAGATGGGATGACGCAGGAGGATAGGATGTGCACACTGTTGGATGTGTGTCTAAGCACTTAGACGTGCCCAGAAGGTAAATCCGCTGGGATTAGTTGAGGTGTTACAGGGATTTCTTTTCTAAGAAAGAAGTATCCGATTCCACGCTGCCAAGAAAAGTCTCTATGGAGGAAACTGGTGCCCGTACCGCAAACCGACACAGGTAGGTGAGGAGAGAATCCTAAGACCATCGGAAGAATTGCTGTTAAGGAACTCGGCAAATTGACCCCGTAACTTCGGGATAAGGGGTGCCGTCCTTACGGACGGCCGCAGAGAATAGGCCCAAGCAACTGTTTAGCAAAAACACAGGTCTCTGCTAAAGCGAAAGCTGAAGTATAGGGGCTGACGCCTGCCCGGTGCTGGAAGGTTAAGGGGAATACTTAGCGCAAGCGAAGGTATGAACTTAAGCCCCAGTAAACGGCGGCCGTAACTATAACGGTCCTAAGGTAGCGAAATTCCTTGTCGGGTAAGTTCCGACCCGCACGAATGGCGTAATGATTTGGGCACTGTCTCAACAGCAAATCCGGCGAAATTGTAGTGCAAGTGAAGATGCTTGCTACCCGCAGTTGGACGGAAAGACCCCGTAGAGCTTTACTGCAGCTTAACATTGAGTTTCGGTATTGTCTGTACAGGATAGGTGGGAGACTTAGAAACTAGGGCGTCAGCCCTAGCGGAGTCATCCTTGGGATACCACCCTGACAGTACTGAGATTCTAACCGGAGGCCATGAAACTGGCCACGGGACATTGTTAGGCGGGCAGTTTGACTGGGGCGGTCGCCTCCTAAAAAGTAACGGAGGCGCCCAAAGGTTCCCTCAGAACGGTTAGAAATCGTTCGAAGAGTGCAAAGGCAGAAGGGAGCCTGACTGCGACACATACAGGTGGAGCAGGGACGAAAGTCGGGCTTAGTGATCCGGTGGTACCTCGTGGGAGGGCCATCGCTCAACGGATAAAAGCTACCTCGGGGATAACAGGCTGATCTCCCCCAAGAGTCCACATCGACGGGGAGGTTTGGCACCTCGATGTCGGCTCGTCGCATCCTGGGGCTGAAGTAGGTCCCAAGGGTTGGGCCGTTCGCCCATTAAAGCGGCACGCGAGCTGGGTTCAGAACGTCGTGAGACAGTTCGGTCCCTATCCGCTGCGGGCGCAGGAAATTTGAGAGGAGCTGTCCTTAGTACGAGAGGACCGGGATGGACTGACCTCTGGTGTACCAGTTGTTCCGCCAGGAGCACGGCTGGGTAGCTATGTCGGGACGGGATAAACGCTGAAAGCATCTAAGCGTGAAGCCCACCTCAAGATTAGATTTCCCATAGCGCAAGCTAGTAAGACCCCTTGAAGAACACAAGGTTGATAGGTCAGAGGTGTAAGCATGGCAACATGTTCAGCTGACTGATACTAATAGGTCGAGGGCTTGACCAAATTAACTAAAATCGTTTAATTTAACTTTTAACTTAACTATACTGTGCAATTTTGAGAGAACAAATTCTCAATAAAAATGATATACAATATGTATCAATTAACAATAAAAATCGATAGAAGCGAACAGTACAAGGAAAAACTTGAATGAGGAGCAGAATTTACTGTGATGTAAATGAGCACCGCAGAGAGAGTTTTGACGCAGTAATGTGAAGCTTATAGCAATTTTTAAAGTTAATCTGGTGGTAATGACGTAAAGGTAACACTCCTTCCCATACCGAACAGGTAGGTTAAGCTTTACAGTGCCGATGGTACTTCAGGGGAGACCCTGCGGGAGAGTAAGTCGCTGCCAGGTGTAAAACATATTGTTCCGCGATAGCTCAACGGTGGAGCATTCGGCTGTTAACCGAAGGGTTGAAGGTTCGAATCCTTTTCGCGGAGCCATTTTTATTTTTTGTAAAAGTTGATATATGTAGCTGTAGAATTAAGAAAGAGTACTTAATTTTACAGCTTTTATTTTTAGATGTGTTTAAGTATAGTGTTGATTTTGAAATACTGTCTAATATTTGAATATTTTATTACCATCGCTGAGTAATATAATATTTCCATCTAGATCTGTTCTATATACTTGGATATTCCTTTTCTTTAATTCTTTTAAAGTCTTTTTATGCGGATGCCCGTAATCATTGTTCTTACCGCAGCTTATGACAGCAATCTTGGGGTCTGACTTATCTAAGAATTCTTCTGATGAAGATGAATTACTTCCGTGATGACCAACCTTTAATATATCACAAGAAATGTCGATATTGTTATCAAGTATTTCTTGTTCACTTAGCTTCTGTGCATCTCCCATAAATAAAAACTTACAATTCTTGTATGATAGTTTTATTACAGCTGAATAATTATTTAAATTTTCATAAGTGCTGCTATTTGGAGCTATTATACTGCAGTTAACATCTTTACCTAAATCTAAAGTTATTCCTGATTTAGCTTCATATATTTTCATATCTTTATTTCTTAATGCAATTACCATATCTTCAAATGACTTTGTATTTGTAATTACTTTTGGTGCATAAAAGTTATCAGTAGAATATCTTTTTATCACAGCAGGCATTCCCCCTATATGGTCTTCATGTGGATGAGTAGCTATAACGTAATTTAACTTCTGTATTTTTTGTTTGTCTAAAAATGAAATCAACTTATCAGTATTTTCATTGGGACCTGCATCTATAAGCAAATTTTTATTATTGACTTGAATTAATATGCTGTCACCTTGACCTACATCAATGTAATTTATTTTAAGATAATTCTTATTTACATTTGATGAAGTTTGAATATGAGTACAGCCTACAGCGGCAAAAGTAAAGATTAAAAATATAACTATGATTTTAAGATATCGTTTATAAAGATTTATAATAATCACTTCCCAAAACTTTTAAATAGGTAGATATTAGTAATATTTACAAGTCATCTGGTTTTAAACAGCTAAATTTATAAAAGTTTGCTAAATTAGATGAATATTTATTTTAAGCTCCTACATTTGATGTTAGCATTTAATATATGAATATATAGTGCCAATCTTGAGAAAAAAAATCCTTTTTCACGGAAAAATCACCTAAAATGATAATAGCATAAAATATCCTACAAAAATATGAAAATTTATATTTGCTTATACAGAATAAAAATGTTACAATATAAGAATAATTATACTGCAATTAATAGAGTATAAGCTGGTTTACGAATAAGTATTCAATAAAAATGTATAAAAACAAATTTGTAAGATATTTCTGAAACACTTACAAATGCATTTCCATAACATAATTATTGCAAAAAAGGCTTGAAAACAAACAAGCCAATAATTTATAAATATAACGTTGGAGGGTATTATGGATATTATGAAAAAATCTTCGTATGAACATGTTTTGCAAGATGTGGAAGTTCCTAATCTTTATAAAGATATATTTCCTTATTCTGAAATCCCGAAGGTAACTTTTAATCAAATTCAGGTACCTATGGATTTGCCAAGGGATATATGGATTACGGATACTACTTTTAGAGATGGGCAGCAATCGATGCCTCCTTATTCAGCCGATCAGATAATTAGAATTTTTGATTATCTTCACCAATTAGATAATAATTCAGGAATTATAAAGCAAACAGAATTTTTCCTGTATACTGAAAAAGATAGAAAAGCTGCAAATGTATGTATGGAAAGAGGTTATAAATTCCCTGAAGTTACTTCGTGGATAAGAGCTAATAAAGAAGATTTTAAACTAGTTAAAGAAATGGGAATAAAAGAAACAGGAATGCTCATGTCATGTTCAGATTATCATATATTTAAAAAGTTAGGTAAAACGAGACAACAAGCAATGGACATGTATATTGAAATAGTTGAAGAAGCTTTAAGTAATGGCATACGTCCAAGATGCCACTTGGAGGATATTACGAGAGCTGATTTTTATGGATTTGTAGTGCCGTTTGTGAATAAGCTCATGAAGCTTTCTAAAGAATCTGGTATACCTATAAAAATAAGAGCTTGCGATACTCTTGGATTAGGTGTTCCATATGCAGGTGTATCACTTCCAAGAAGTGTACAAGAATTGATACATGGTCTTAGAGTTAATTGCGGAGTACCTTCAGAGATGATAGAATGGCATGGACATAATGATTTTAATGCAGTTGTTAGCAATTCAACCACTGCATGGCTATATGGTGCATCTGCAATAAATACATCTCTTTTGGGAATAGGAGAGAGAACAGGTAATTGCCCGCTGGAATCTATGATATTTGAATATGCCCAATTAAGAGGTACAACTAAAAACATGAATTTACATGTTATAACTGAAATAGCCCAATACTTTAAAAAGGAAATGAAGTATGATATACCGCCTAGAACTCCTTTTGTTGGTAAGCAATTTAATGTTACAAGAGCAGGTATACATGCAGATGGAATCCTAAAAGACGAAGAGATATACAATATTTTTGATACAGATAAAATACTTGATAGACCTGTAATTGTTGCTGTAAATCAATATTCTGGACTTGCAGGAATAGCTGCATGGATAAATACCTATTATAGATTACAAGGCGAAGAAAAGGTAGGTAAAAGGGATTCTAGAGTTAAAGAAATAAAAGAATGGGTTGACGAACAGTATGTTAATGGCAGAACTACAATAATAGGAAACAATGAATTAGAATTATTAGTAGAAAAGCTTATGCCAGAAGTTATAGAAAAAAAAGATACTAGGGCAAGTTAAATTACATTTTATAAATGGAGGTAATATTATAATGGAACTAAATATTGCGCAGAAGATAATAAAAAGACATCTTGTGAAAGGAGAAATGGTTCCAGGACAGGAAATTGCAATAAGGATAGATAGAACCTTAACTCAGGATTCAACTGGTACTATGGCGTATCTTCAATTTGAAGCTCTTGGAATAGATAGAGTTAAAACTAAGAAATCAGTTGCATATATAGATCACAATATACTTCAATCTGGACCTGAAAATGCAGATGATCATCTTTATATTCAAACTGCAGCTAAAAAACATGGTATATACTTTTCAAGACCTGGAAATGGTATATGCCATCAAGTTAATCTTGAGAGATTTGGAATACCAGGTGACACTTTACTTGGATCAGACAGCCACACACCTACTGGAGGCGGAATAGGAATGCTTGCAATTGGTGCTGGAGGACTTGACGTTGCTGTAGCTATGGGCGGCGGAGAATATTATATAAATATGCCTAAGGTTGTGAAGGTAAATTTAAAAGGTAAGTTAAGTCCGTGGGCTGCAGCAAAAGATATAATCCTTGAAATTTTAAGAAGACTTACTGTAAAAGGTGGAGTTGGAAAGATATTTGAATACTCTGGAGAAGGAGTAAAAACTTTAACTGTACCTCAAAGAGCAACTATAACAAATATGGGAGCAGAGCTTGGAGCAACTACATCAATATTTCCCAGCGATGAAGTTACTCATGAATTTTTAAAAGCTCAAGGTAGAGAAGAAGATTTTATTGAAATAAAAGCTGATAATGATGCAAGTTATGATGAAGAAATAGAAATAGATTTATCAACTTTGGAACCATTAGCTGCTTGCCCACATAGTCCTGATAATGTAGTTCCTGTATCTGAACTTAAAGATATAAAAGTAAATCAAGTTTGTATAGGAAGTTGTACTAATTCTTCTTATGTAGATATGATGAAAGTATCAAAAATACTTGAGGGAAAAACAATAGATGAAAATGTATCATTAGTTATTTCACCAGGATCCAAGCAAGTTTTAAATATGATGGCTAAAAATGGTGCACTTTCAAGTATGGTAGCTGCTGGAGCAAGGGTACTAGAATGTGCCTGCGGACCATGTATAGGTATGGGTCAGTCTCCATCAACTAATGCAGTATCTCTTAGAACTTTTAATAGAAATTTTGAAGGAAGATCAGGTACTGTTTCAGCACAAGTTTATATAGTAAGTCCTGAAGTTGCAGCTGCATCTGCATTAACGGGGCATATTACTGATCCTAGGAAACTTGGATGCGATATTGAAATAAAAGTTCCAGAA
Source organism: Clostridium sp. JN-1 (assembly GCF_003718715.1). NCBI lineage: Bacteria > Bacillati > Bacillota > Clostridia > Eubacteriales > Clostridiaceae > Clostridium > Clostridium sp. JN-1. The sequence continues at coordinate 384,648 of NZ_CP033465.1, forward strand.
AAGTTTTTAGTAAATGATAATATGATAGTTCCACCTGCAGAAGATGGAGAAAATGTTAAAGTTGTTAGAGGACCAAATATAAAACCATTTCCAAAGGCAAAACCTCTATCAAATGTGGTAGAAGGTAAGGTTTTAACTAAGGTTTCAGATAATATAACTACTGATCATATAATGCCTTCTAATGCTAAGCTTTTACCATATAGATCAAACATTCCGTATTTATCAGAATATTGTTTAACACCTTGTGATAAGGATTTTCCTAAAAAGGCTAAAGAAAATAATGGTGGATTTATTGTTGGAGGAGTTAATTATGGTCAAGGTTCAAGCAGAGAGCATGCAGCATTAGCACCTCTGTATCTTGGTATAAAGGCTGTATTTGCAAAATCATTTGCTAGAATTCACAAGGCAAACTTAATAAACAATGGGATAATACCCTTGGTATTTGGTGATTTAAATGATTATGACAAAATAGGTGAAATGGATGAACTAATTATAGAAAATGCGCTAGATCAAGTGAATAATAGTGAAGTTATAGTTAAAAATAAAACTAGAAATGAAGAATATAAGATGCTTTTAGAAATTACAGAAAGACAAAGAAATATGATAAAACTAGGCGGACTTTTAAACCTAGTAAAGAATAAGAAAAACTAAAGTATTTGTTAATGCTTATAATTTTAGAACATTCGATTGATTTAAACTTAAATTGTCTTTAAGCTTATCGAATGTTCTTGATTTTTAAAATTGTGGAGGTGTAAAATTTGTTACATAATATTACCCTTATTCCGGGAGATGGAATTGGACCAGAAGTTACTTTGGCAGCAAAAAAGGTATTAGATGCTAGTGGAGTGAATATAAAGTGGGACATAGTAAAAGCAGGTTCCGAAGTTATAGAAGAATATGGTACTCCTCTTCCAGAATATGTACTAGATAGCATAAAGAAAAATAAGATAGCATTAAAAGGACCCGTAACTACTCCTGTAGGAAAGGGATTTAGAAGTGTAAATGTTACTCTTAGGAAGACGTTAAATTTATATGCAAATGTAAGACCTATAAAGACATATGAAGGTGTAAAATCTAGATATAAAGATGTAGATCTTGTTATATTTAGAGAAAATACTGAGGACTTATATGCAGGAATAGAACACATGGTAAGTGAAGATATTGCAGAAAGTGTTAAGATAATATCTAAAAAGGCTAGTGATAGAATTATAAAGTTTGCATTTGAATATGCAAGAGATAATAAAAGAAAAAAGGTAACAGCAGTTCATAAGGCAAATATTATGAAGCTGTCAGATGGTCTTTTCTTAAGATGTGCGAGGAACATAGCCGAAGAATATAAAGATATAAAATTTGAAGATGTCATAGTAGATGCTATGAGCATGAAACTTGTATTAAATCCAGAAAACTATGATGTACTTGTAATGCCTAATCTTTATGGTGATATCCTTTCAGATATGGCATCTGGGCTAGTTGGCGGACTTGGATTAGTTCCTGGAGCCAATATAGGAGAAGATTGTGCTGTTTTTGAACCAGCACATGGATCTGCACCTGATATAGCAGGTAAAGGAAAGGCAAATCCTACTGCTGCTATTTTATCAGCAGTTATGATGTTAAGACATATAAAAGAATTTGATGCAGCAGATAAAATAGAAAAGGCTGCTGAAAAAGTACTTGCAGATGGCAAATGTGTAACAGCTGATTTGGGTGGATGTGGTACTACTCAAACATTTACAGAAGCTGTACTGAAAGAAATGAATAATTAAAGACTGCATAAAAAATTTTTAGTTGGTTTATTCCTTATATTAATTAAGCTGCAAATTACATTGTGATATTTTTATATAATATATTAAAAAATTGCTGGCTAGTTGAAAAAATTTATAATAAAATATATATTAATGAAAATAATATGGAGGTATGTCTTATGGAGAGAAGTACTAAATATATACCAACTATAAAGGGAACACTCAGAAGTCATATGATAAATGTGCCGGAGGTAATAAGGAGTGCAAGTGGTATAAAAGTATTTGGAAAGAGAATAAAGTCGTTTGTATTTACTACAGATGTAGCTGTTATAAAAAATAATAATGCAGATGCAATACTAGCAGTTTATCCTTTTACACCCCAACCACTTATAACTCATGTACTTGTGACGGCATCTGATGTTCCAGTTTTTTGCGGCATTGGAGGAGGACTTACTACGGGCAAAAGAGTTGTGAATTTAGCTTTAGATGCCGAGTTCCAGGGTGCAATGGGAGTTGTTGTAAATAGTCCTACTTCAAATGATGTTATAAGAGCAGTAAGAGATACAATAGATATTCCAATAGTTGTGTTACTGTTGTGTCTGAAAAAGAAGATTTGGATAAGAGAATAGAATCCGGTGCTACAATCTTTAATATATCTGCAGGAAAGGAAACTGCAAATGTTGTTAGAAAGGTTAGAAGTAGGTTTTCTGAATTCCCTATAATTGCAACAGGTGGGAAAGATGATAAGAGTATAAAGGAAACTATTGAAGCAGGAGCTAATGCAATTGTATATACTCCAGATACTACAGGCCAAATCTTTAAGGGAATAATGGATAAGTATAGAGAAAGTTATATATAGTTATTATGCAGCTGAATAAATTTATTAATTTTATATATTATAAATAAGTAGAAAATTTTAATTTAATATTAAAAGATTTCTACTTATTTTTTTAATGACTTTTACTTATAAATATAATATAATAAATAAGTTAAATGTTTTACAGCGGTACAGTGATATTTATGCATGATTAAAATAAAGTATATAGTGCAAGGCATTAGTTTTATCACTGTTTGAATTATAATTTTATAATCAAACTTATATAAATACAATAATATGTATAATAGAGTTAATAATATAAGACTAGGAATCTTGTTAAACATGTTTATATATTCAAATTTGTGTATTAAAATGTGAAAAAACTATTGCATATTTATAAAAACGGCTGTATAATTATTATATGATTTAAGGAGTTAAAAATTAAAGTTCTTTTGAAAAGGGGAGTAAATTATGAAAAATTTAAAGAAACTATTAACTTTGATGTTTGTAGTTATTTTTTCTACTGTATTATTTGCAGGCTGTGGAAGTTCAAGTAATGCTGGACAAAGCCAATCTAAAGGGGAAAATTCATTAGAAAAGATAAAAAAAGAAGGAGTAATTAAAATAGGATTAGAAGATTCATTTCCACCTATGGAATTTAGAGATAGTAAAAATGAGTTGAAAGGTTTTGATATAGATCTTGCAAATGAAATTGGCAAAAAGTTAGGAGTAAAAACTGAATTTGTACCTACTGATTTTAATGGAATAATTTTAGCACTTAAAACTGGGAAGTTTGATGCTGTAATTTCAGGATTGAGTATTACAGATGAAAGGAAAAAAGAAATAGCATTTTCCGATCCGTATTTAATGGATTCTCAAATTATAATCGTTAAAAATGGAAACACTGCTATAAAGAAGTCAGAAGATTTAAAAGGCAAAACTGTTGGAGTAGGGCTTGGAACGACAAGTGAAAATGTCGCAGCTAAATTACAAGGATTAAAAGAAGTAAAAAAATATGATAAGACAACAGAAGAACTTCAAGATTTATTAATAGGTAGAATAGATGCAGTTATAGTAGACGAACCTGTTGGAAGATATTATTTATCAGATAAAGATAAGCAGGGTAAATATACAGTATTAGATGACAAGCTTACAAAAGAACCAATGGGAATAGGATTTAAAAAAGAGGACAAAGAATTGCAAAGTGCTGTTCAAAAAGCTGTAGATGATTTAAAAAAAGAGGGAGAACTTTCAAAGCTTTCAGTAAAATGGTTCGGAACAGATATATACAAATAGATAATTCAGCATATTTGTAAGCAGACAATAGGTAAAACTAGCTTATTGTCCTAAATTTAAAAATTTGAAGTGGAGTGAATACATTGGACATAGGAATTATCGTTAAAACATTGCCGGTACTCTTAAAGGGAAGTGTTATGACTATAGAGTTAACAGTTATTACTATAGTTATTGGAACAATACTTGGAATACTCTTAGCACTTTTAAAACTTTCAAAAAATGTTGTGCTAAGGATTATATCAGGTTTTTATACATGGATATTTAGAGGAACCCCACTACTTTTGCAATTATTTTTCTTTTACTATGGTTTACCGTTTATAGGAATAAAACTTACACCGTTTGAAGCGGCTGTAATAGGACTTTCACTTAATTGCAGTGCTTATATGGCTGAAATAATAAGAGGTGGAATACAGTCTATAGATAAAGGACAATTTGAAGCAGCAAAGGCTTTAGGGTTTAACTATTTAGAAACTATGAGAAAGATAATATTGCCTCAAACCTTTAAATTAATAATACCTCCTGTAGGAAATGAGTTTATAGCAATGCTAAAAGATACATCTTTGGTATCTACAATAGCAATGGTTGAACTTATGAGGTCAGCTCAACAAATGTATGCAACTACATTTAAACCTATAGAAGTCTTTTTGACAGCAGGAGTATTATATCTTTTAATGACTACAGTATTTACAGGAATATTTTCTGTATTTGAAAAGAAACTTTCTGTGTATGATTAAGTAAAAAAAGTATAGGAGGAAATTTTATGGAGAATGTGATTACAAATAATTGTGTGGACTTTAGTCCCAAACAGTTTATGATAGAAGCTGCAAATTTAACTAAGAAATTTAATGATTTAACTGTTTTTGAAAATTTAAATGTTAGTATAAAAAAAGGAGAAGTGCTGGTTGTTATAGGACCATCCGGATCTGGAAAAAGTACATTTTTAAGATGCTTAAATCATTTAGAAGAAATAAATGAAGGAAAAGTAGTTATTGAAGGAGAAGAATTAAATCCTAAGGATAAAAAGTCACTCAGAAAAATTACTACTAAGATGGGTATGGTTTTTCAAAACTTCAACTTGTTTCCACATATGACTGCTTTAGAAAATGTAATGATTGGACCTTCAATTGTAAAAAAGGAGAAAAAAGAAGAAGTTTTAGAAAAGGCTAGAAAGCTTTTAGCAAAGGTTGGACTATCAGACAAGGAGGATTACTATCCAGCTAAACTTTCAGGTGGCCAAAAGCAGAGGGTTGCAATTGCAAGAGCTCTTGCAATGAATCCAGATATAATGTTATTTGATGAACCTACTTCAGCACTTGATCCTGAACTTGTAGGTGAAGTATTAAATGTTATAAAGGATCTTGCTAAAGATGGAATGACAATGGTCGTTGTAACTCATGAAATGGGGTTTGCAAAGGAAGTAGCAGATAGAGTTATATTTATGGATGGAGGAAAAATTGTAGAACAAGGCAGACCTGAGCAAATATTTTCTCATCCAAAAGAAGAGAGAACAAAATCATTTTTGAAAAAAGTTCTTAAATAAAGTAATAATTGATTTTTTATTTGTAATAAGACTATAGTAAATTTAACTAAATGTCTTATTACAAATAAAATATTAGATTAAAGTAGAACAAAAATGTTTAGAATATTATGAATGTAAATTAAATTATGATAAGTTATATTAAAAATTTGACTGGTTAATATAAGTCAATAATAGTGGGAGGATAATATTATGAAAGATAAAGTTGTATTAGCATATTCAGGAGGATTAGATACTTCTATAATAATTCCATGGCTTAAGGAAAACTATGATTTAGATGTTATAGCAGTTTGTATAAATGTCGGCCAGGAAGATGATATGGAGGAAGTTAGAAAAAAAGCACTGAGAACAGGTGCAGTTAAAGTTTACATAGAAGATGTAAGAGAAGAATTTGTAACAGATTGTTTATTTAAAGCTGTAAAAGCTGATGCACTTTATGAAGGAAAATATATGTTAGGTACATCACTTGCAAGACCTTTAATGGCAAAAAAACTTACAGAAATAGCTCATGCGGAAGGTGCAAAATATATAGCTCATGGCTGTACAGGAAAAGGAAATGACCAAGTACGTTTTGAAATTGGGATAGCTTCTTTTGATCCTTCCATAAAGATAATTGCACCTTGGAGAATATGGGATATAAAATCAAGAGAAGATGCAATAGATTATGCAAATGCTAAGGGAGTAGATGTTCCAGTAACAAAGAAGAAGATATACTCGGTAGATAAGAATTTATGGCATACAAGTCATGAAGGTGGAGATTTGGAAGATCCTAAGAATGAACCTAAACAAGATTTATATATGATGATTACACCACCTGAAAAGGCAAAAGATGAAGCAACTTATATTGATTTATATTTTGAACAAGGCGTGCCTAAAAAGTTAAATGGAAAAGAAATTAAACCAGTTGAATTAATCGAAACTTTAAACAAATTAGGTGGAGAAAATGGAATAGGAATTGTTGATATGGTAGAAAATAGACTTGTAGGAATGAAGTCAAGAGGAGTTTATGAAACTCCAGGTGGAACAATTCTTTATGCAGCACATAGGGAACTTGAAGGATTAACTTTAGATAAAAATGCATTCCATTTTAAACAAATAGTATCTCAAAAATATGGGGAATTAGTGTATGATGGACTTTGGTTTACTACATTAAAAGAAGCATTGGATGCATTTGTAGAAACTACACAGAAAAATGTTACAGGTACAGTTAAACTTAAATTATATAAGGGCAATGTAATTACAGCAGGTGTAGATGCACCGCATGCTCTTTTCGATCAAGAAATTTCATCATTTGGAGCTAGTGATCTTTACAGTCAAAAGGATGCTGGAGGATTTATAAATATATTCTCTCTCCCATCTAAAATTAAAGCTGTGGTAGATAAGAAGGAAGATTAATTATGAAACTTTGGGGTGGAAGATTTAAAAAGGCAGAAAATAAGCTTATGGAAGACTTTAATAGTTCCTTAAGTTTTGATAAAATTTTATACCGTGAAGATATAGAAGGCAGTATTGCACATGTAAAAATGCTTGCAAAATCAAATATATTAACTGAAGAAGAGTGTGAAAGCATACAAAATGGCCTGAAGTCAATACTATCTGATGTAGAAAGCGGCAAAATTTCCATAGATGGTGATTATGAAGATATTCACAGCTTTGTTGAGACAAATTTGATAGAGAGAATAGGTAATGTAGGTAAAAAACTTCATACTGCTAGAAGCAGAAATGATCAAGTTGCTTTGGACTTGAGATTATATGCAAAAAAGAAGGCATATGAAGTTATAGATAATATAGAAATTTTACAAAATACAATAATTAAACTTGCAGAAAAGAATAATTTTATAATGCCGGGATATACGCATCTTCAGAGAGCACAAGTAGTTACTTTTAAGCATCATATAATGGCATATCATAATATGCTTCTTAGGGATAAGAAAAGGATTATGAATGCAATTGAGATACTTGATGAAAATCCACTAGGATGCTGTGCATTAGCAGGGACTACATATGATATAGACAGAAACTTTACAACTAAGGAATTGGGATTTAAGAAGCCAGTTGACAATTTTTTAGATGGAGTAAGTGATAGGGATTATATTATTGAATTATTATCTTGTTTTTCAATAATTATGATGCACTTAAGCAGACTAAGTGAAGAACTTATTTTATGGAGCACGAAAGAATTTGATTTTATTCAGATAGATGATGAGTTTTCAACAGGAAGTAGTATTATGCCTCAAAAGAAAAATCCAGATGCTGCAGAACTCATAAGAGGCAAAACAGGGAGAGTATATGGTTCGCTAATTGCACTACTTACCGTTATGAAAGGCATTCCCCTTGCCTATAATAAAGATATGCAGGAAGATAAAGAGCAGTTTTTTAACTCCTTAGACACTGTATTGAGCTGTTTGAAAATTATGAACGGTATGCTCTCTACATTAAAAGTAAAAGAAAAAAATACATTCAAGGCAGTTAAACATGGTTTTTTAAATGCAACAGAAGCTGCTGATTATCTTGTAAACAAAGGTATGCCATTTAGAGATGCACATAAGGTTATAGGAGAAATTGTACTTTATTGTGAGCAAAATACCAAATCTATAGAAGATTTATCTCTAGAAGAACTTAAAAAATTTAGTACGTTGTTTAAAGAAGATGTATATAGTTTTATAGATTATGAAAACACTTTAAGTAGGGGCATAAAAAAGGAATTGAAATAGATAATATAATTGATAAAAATGGTCTTTTCTATATAAAAATAGAAGAGACCATTTTGACATTTATTTAACTTCTCTAGTTTCTCTGTCTCTACCTAAAAATGAAAATGCATATAAACCTGCTATTCCGACAAGAGCATATACTATTCTAGTTAATGCAGACATTGTACCAAATAAGGATGCAACTAAATCAAATCTAAAGAATCCAATTAAGCCCCAGTTGACAGCACCTATGATTACTAAAATTAGTGCAGTAGTATCTAATGATTTCATAATTACATCTCCTTTAATAATTTATACAAAGTTATTATTTACACATTTCAAAAAAATATAATCAAAAAATAAAAAATCAGGGAAAAGTTTTCCCTGTAATGAAATAGTTACAACATATAAACATTTGTAGAATAGAGGATGTGTATTTGTATGCTTTGTAATATATATATTAAATTACCTATAATTTATTACAACTAAAAAACTTGGCATTAATTTCTTGGACTTTCTATATCTAATTCTATATTTCTATCAATAGGTTGAAATAAGGAGACAAAAGTATCTGTCCTTTGAACTCCATCAACAGATTGAATTCTATTCATTAGTAAGCTTTGTAAGTCATTTATATTTTTACAAATAACTTTTAAAAATAAAGCAAATTCTCCAGTTGTATAATGTAATTCTACAATCTCTTTTATCAAAGCTAGTTGATCTACAACGGTTTTAAAATCTTTAGCTGTATCTAAATATATTCCTATAAAACAACAAACATCGTATCCAAGTTTTGAAGGATCTATTATTAATTTAGTTCCTTTAATTATATTCATGTCTTCCATCTTTTTCATCCTAACATGAATTGTACCGCCGCTAACATGACAGTGTCTTGATATTTCAAGAAATGGAGTTCTTGAATCATTTATTAGGATATCTAGTATTTGAAGATCCAAATCGTCTAATCCGTTTACTTTTAAGCTCATATTATTCACTCCCTATCTTAAACAATGAATCAATTAAAAATAATTCTCTAATCTCCATTATAAAAAACGCTCACAAGTTCAATTATAATCTATTTTTATAATTATAGCATATTTATAGGCATAATATAATTATATTTTCAAAATAAACATATATATTTTTATTAAAGTAAAAAAAGTATTGATATATAAACAAAATTATATAATAATATAAGTAATGACATAAAAAAGGAGGACTTTACATGCCTTTATGGTTAAAAGTAACTTTACAAATAGTATTTTTTGTATTTATTTTTATGGTTGTTTACAATCAACTAAAAATTCATGTATTATCAAAATTTTATCCAAATAAGTGGATTATTTTAGCTATATCCATAGCTTCATTCCTTTTGCCGCCGATGATAGCTGCTTATTTTAGGTATAATTTAGCAAATACTGTATGGCAGTACTTGCAATCAATAGTATTTATAGTATTCTTTTTATGGTTTGTAGATTTAAACACTGGTGCAATATATAATACTTCTGGTAAAAAATCTAGAGGTAAAAAAGATGTGGTTATAAAACCAAAACCTAAGCCAAACAGGGTAAAAAACAATAAGAAAAATAAAAAATAGTACATATATGCTCTAATATTAATTTTTAATGAGGGAATTATTGACTAACTATGTTATAAATGATACTATTATAGCATAAGTTGAGTCGAAAATTATCAATAAAAAACTTGAATTTATAGGTTTACTATTGATATCTTAAAGACTTTTTATTAAACAATATCCCTTAGAAGCCGCATGCTCCCCCATGCAGGCTTTTTTTTACTATCATGAATATTAGAAATATATCCATAAGTTTTACAACATTAATCATTCAATAGCATATATGTTTGTTCATAAAAGAAAAATTACAGCATAGGTTTAGTAATAATAAGCAGTCTGATTTTTAATGTATCTTAAAAAATAGTGATTGAGAATATATATAAATCTTAATTTTAAATTTTTAGGGGTGACTTATTATGAAAAGGATGGATAGGATACTCGGTGGTTTGTATGGTCTAGCTTGTGGAGATGCATTAGGTGGTACACTTGAATTTTTATCAAAGAAAGAGGGAAGAGAAGAATACGGATATATAAAGGATATAGTCGGCGGCGGAGTTTGGAACTTAAGACCTGGAGAAGTTACAGATGATACTATGATGACCATAGCAGTAGCTGAAGGAATTTTAGAAAATCCGCAAAATCCTATAGAGTATATTGGTAAAAATTTTTTAAAGTGGTATGATGGAAATCCAAAGGATGTTGGAAACACAGTAAAGTTGTCATTGGAAGCTTATAAAAAGTATGGAAACTGGAAGGATGCAGTACTTTATGCACATAAAAAGTTAGATGGAAATAGTGCTGGAAATGGCAGTATAATGAGATGTTTACCTTTGGCACTATACTATAGAAGTTTAAAAAAGATATTGAAGCTGAGCAAGCAGCAATCTATGCTCACACACTATGATAAAAAAACGTGGCAAGCCTGCCAATTATATAATACTATTGCTTATAGATATATTAATAATGAGGATAAAATAAAAGCAATTGAAGAAGAAACAGCTAACTACGAAGATTATGAGGAGATATTTTATACTAATAAAATAGAGTTAAATTCATCTGGATATGTTGTTGACACACTTCAATGTGCCCTATGGTGTATTATAAATACAAGTAATGCTGAGAATGCGATATGTGAAGCTGTAAATTTATATGGAGATCCAGATACTATTGGTGCCGTAACAGGAGGCTTAGCAGGGGTATACTATGGAATAGATTCCATACCTAAAAGATGGTCAGAAAAGATATTATTAAAGAATAAGCTAAATTACATTGCACAAAAATTTAATGAAGTATAAGTATGTAATATTTGTAGTAAGTTTTTATATATTGGTATATAATAAGTAATGTAAATAAGTTATTATTTGCTATTAACTAAGATTTAAGTGAATTTTATACCTATAATCCCACCTGAAAAGGTGGGATTATTATTAATGATATAAACGAGGAGAGGATAATAGTGATACACATTGGAAAATTTAATAGTTTAAAAATCGTAAGAAAAGCAAGCTTTGGATATTATCTTGATGCAGGTACTGGCAATACTAGCGATGATATTTTGCTGCCAAATGGAAATGTAGTTGATGCTGATATTGATGTTGGAGATACAGTTGAAATCTTTTTATATAGAGATTCTAAAGATAGACTTGTAGCAACTATGAAAGAACCATTAGCTGAAGTGGGTGACATAGCATATTTAAAAGTCGTGTCTAAGACGAATATTGGAGCTTTTGTAGATTTTGGACTTGAAAGAGATATTTTTGTACCAATGAAAGAACAAAAATATGAAATTGAAAAGGACAATTATTATTTATTTTACATATACTTGGATAAAACAAATAGAATAGCAGCTACAACTGATATTGATAAATATCTAGAAAATGTCGAAGACGATAGCTATGATATAGGAAGTGAAGTTGTTGGTATAGTTTATGGTTTTCAAACGAATCATACTATAATGGTTGCAATTGATAAGAAATATAGAGGCATAATATTAAAAAATGAAATATTTGTAGATGTTAAAGAAGGATATGAATTAAAGCTTAGAGTCAAAAAAGTATATGAAGATGGAAAGTTAGGATTAACTCCTAGAAAAAAGGCAGTAGATGAGAGAAAGTCACTTGAAGACGATATATTGAATTATTTAAAGAAGCATGAAGGTTTTATGCCTTATAATGATAAAAGTTCTCCTGAAGATATAAGAAAAGTATTTAAGGAAAGTAAGAATTATTTTAAAAATGCACTTGGCGGCCTCATGAAACAAGACATAGTAATACAAGATGAAAAAGGAACTTTCTTAAAAAATAAATAATTAAAAGCTTAGTTATAATTTAAAGTCTAATTGAATATAAAAAATCTATATTACAAAAAATAAGTCCAGATCTTACTGAATAATTAATTATAAAGTTATTAAAAAAGTAATATCTGGAGGTAATATAGTGAAAAAAAGGATACTTATATTATTTATTATATTTATATTTATAGGAAGTACCGTTTATGCAAAACAAGGAGAGTATGAAGTCCATTTTTTAGATACCGGACAGAGTGACTGCATATTAATTAAGGCAGAAGATAAGAACTATCTCATAGATACTGGAGCAGCATACTATACTGACAAAATATTAGCGTATCTAAAAAGCTTAAAAGTAACTAAGATAGATGGACTTATACTCACTCATTATCATGATGATCATTATGGTGGATTACTAAAAATAGCCGATGAAATAAATGTTGATACTGTTTTTTTACCTAGTCATTATAGTGAATTTAAAGATTACTTTCGTAAAGAACTAACAAATAAAAACGTAAATATCAAATATATAAGTGATAACTATGATATAAAATATAAGAAGATGGAATTAAAATCCTTAGCTCCTAGTGAAGTTAGCAAAAAAAATGAAAATAATAATTCAATTATGCTCCAGGGGAAAATAGATGATGTACATTACTTGTTTGCAGGAGATTGTGAAAAGAAAGAGGAAAAGTACATGATAGAGATGAATAAATTAGAAAAATGTGATGTACTAAAAGTACCGCATCATGCTTTAAATACAAGTACTACTGATGAGTTACTTGATAAAATTTGTACTAAAATAGCAATTGTAACTTCCAATGGAGTAGAAACTCCTGATATGAAGGTAATAAATAGAATGTCTCAAAAGGGAATTATAGTTATTAGAACGGATATATACGGGGGCATAATAATAAAGAAACAAATTTTAACTACAGCTAGAGGTGGAGTTAGCATAAAGCTTTAACTTATTCTGCAAAAATGGAATTATGGCATATCCATTACCTTACATTTCGCATTGACAAAGTAAAAGATAGTTCAACACAGTAACTTATGTTTTGATCTTAATATTAAGTTTTTGAAATAATAACTACATTTATATATATTATTGATATATAATAACTATATTGAATAAATTAATTGTAAGTGGAGGTAATTTTATGGAGATATCCAGGGTTGGAAATACCTCAATGGTACCTTCTGAAAAAAAAAGGGTCTCAATAAAAAAGGATTTTTCTCAAAGTTTTAATTCGCAGATGGAAAAAAGATCAGAAGAACAATTAAAAGAGATGTTTGACGATATAAAGAAAAAAGGTAATAGACTTTCTATAACTAAATGCTATAGTGATGTAAAGCAGTATAAAAACATGATAAAGGATTACCTGCAATCTGTTTTAAATCATATGTATAAAGTAAAAAAAGATATAAGTTTTTGGCAAACACAATACTTTATAACAGTTGATACTATAGACAGCAAGTTAGAAGAGATTACAAATATACTCATGAGTGAACAAAAGGACAATCTTAATGTGGCTTCAACTATTGATGAAATTACAGGACTACTAGTAGACATATATAAATAATTTCTACATAAGACAGGGGACGGGAGGCATAGGACAGAGGACATAGGACAATGAAGGTGAGTTTTCTTCCTTATGTCAGAAAACTAATTTATTTTTTAGGCTTGTTTTGCTAATGAAAAACATCGCTCTAGGGCTGGAAAGTCCGCAGGCCGGTATGCATTTAATTTTAAGTTTAGTTTTATTTGCTGTAAAAACTTTAATAAAATCAATAATAAAAAGCGTAGTATTGGAATTTTAAATTTTATCAAGCAGTATCAATAACTACTTGTAATAATTTAATCGTGTTAATTCTATGATAGTACGAAAGAAATACATACAGAATAAGACTTACAGTTACTCTTGTAATTTGAGCATCAAAATGACTAGATTGATATTTACAAAGACATAAAAAAATAAATTTTAAACTTACAGCCTCATCGGCTAGTTTTAGATTAATTTAGTACAATCAATTAAAAACTCACAAAAATATGTATTTCAAAGGAGCTACCGCTCCAAAAACATAGAAGAGAAGATGATGTATCAAATATTGTTGACAGTTATATACGTGATAAGGACAAACTTGACTCGTACGCAGAGGTATATTTGCAAACTGAAGGCACATTTAAAAAGTTTTTTACAGTTCTTAGCGAAGTCTTTTAGAAAAATTTTAGTAGATTATATATGTTTGAGTTTACGAGTTTATATAATCTGCTTAAATTTTCAAAAAACGAGCTTAGAAATGTTAAAACTTTTTTAAAGTGCTGAAGTTTGTGAGTATACCTTGGAGTATGAGTCAAGTTTGTCCTTATGATGCATATATCTATGAGCAATGCTTGATACACAAATTCCGGAAATTATGAATTTGTGGTCCACAAGTTGTAACTTGCATCTGATGGCATTCTCCAATCACCTCTAGGTGAAAGGCTTACACTTCCGACTTTAGGACCGTCAGGGATTGCAGAACGTTTAAACTGTTGGGTAAAGAATCTTTTTATAAATTTATTAAACCACTTGTCTATAGTGTCTTTATCATAATCTTCCTTAAATGCTTGATAAGCTAAAAATAGTATTTTTTGAGGTCTATTTGCATTCCTTATAAATTGATATAAGAAGAAATCATGGAGTTCATATGGACCAACTATGTCTTCAGTTTTTTGTGCTATCTTTCCATCTTTATCTTTAGGAAGTAGTTCAGGACTAACAGGTGTATCCAAAATATCCATTAGTATATCGGATGTTTCTTTATTGACTTCTTTTTGTGCTACATATTTTACAAGATATCTAACAAGTGTCTTAGGAACTGAGCAATTTACTCCATACATTGACATATGATCGCCATTATATGTGGACCATCCGAGGGCTACTTCAGATAAATCACCTGTTCCTATTACAAGACCACCTTCTTTATTTGCAATATCCATTAAAATTTGGGTTCTTTCTCTTGCTTGAACATTTTCATACGTTACATCAAGTTTTTGAGCAGGATGATTTATATCCTTGAAATGTTGAAGGCATGCAGGTACTATATCTATCTCTCTTAAGTTTGTACCGAGCATTTTGCATAAGTTTACTGCGTTGTTGTAAGTCCTATCAGTAGTTCCAAAACCCGGCATTGTAACAGTTATTATATTTTCCCTTGGAATTTTTAAAATATCAAAAGTTTTAATTATAACTAAAAGAGCTAAAGTTGAATCAAGTCCTCCCGATATACCTATTACTGCTGTAGTCAAATGTGTATGAGATATTCTTTTTGCAAGTCCTGAAGTTTGGATATTAAATATCTCCCTGCAGTGCAATTCTCTCTTTGTTTCGTTTGAAGGTACAAAAGGATGTTTATCAATAAATCTATCAAAGTTTTTGTAATCATTATTTTTAAATGAAAATTTAATTTCAAGCGGCTCAAAAGGTATAAGTTTTGAACTATCTCTAAAACTTATATTTTTTAACCTTTCATTATTTAATTTATCTACATCAATTATAGAAGTTTGAATTTGATTTTCTCTTTGAAATCTAGTATTTTCACTAAGTAAAGTTCCATTTTCAGCTGTAAGCAAATGACCGCTAAAAACAAGATCTGTACTTGATTCAAAAACTCCTGCAGATGAATATACATAGGCAGACATGCATCTAGCACTTTGTGTTTTTACAAGTTCTCTTCTGTAATCTGATTTACTTACAATTTCATTTGAAGCCGACAGATTTGATATTATATTTGCACCCATAAGGCTTAAATAAGAGCTTGGAGGTATAGTTACCCATAGGTCTTCGCATATTTCAAATCCAAACTTAAAATCATTATATGTAAATATTAAATTAGTTCCAAATGGTATGTCCTGCTGAAATGTAAAATCAACATTTTTATTTATAAGACC
This sequence comes from Clostridium sp. JN-1, assembly GCF_003718715.1. Lineage (NCBI taxonomy): Bacteria > Bacillati > Bacillota > Clostridia > Eubacteriales > Clostridiaceae > Clostridium > Clostridium sp. JN-1. The sequence goes on from NZ_CP033465.1 coordinate 400,530, forward strand.
TATTCCTTCTGTAAACCATCTTTTTTCATAGAATTCAGTATAGTTTGGCACATAACTTTTAGGTACTATTCCAAGGACTTTTCCTTCAAATATTATGTATGCACAATTATATAAGCAGGAACTATACTGAAGAGGTGCACCTACAGCTATAAGTATATCTTTATCTATAGAAAAATCACATAAATCTTTAATTGCTTCATTTGATTTATCTAATAAGATCTGCTCACAAAAAAGATCTGCACATGTATAAGAAGTTATACTAAGCTCTGGAAATACTATAAGCTTACAGCCTTTTGTGACTGCTGTATCTATGCATTTTTTTATATTATTTAAGTTAAATTGTATATCTGCAACATTTGTCAAAGGACAGGCAGAAGCTACTTTTATAAAACTATAATCCGTCATTGATATCATTCCTTTCTTTAGAATCATTAATTATAATTATTGATTACAATACATTAATTGTCAATGTAAACACAGGTTTTTGTAAATATTAATTACGAATAGTGTATAAACTTTATAATATAAGAGAATTTAAGAAAGGGTTAGAAAGTAATATGTAGTGATAAATAGGATTATTTTAAATGATATTTAATGTCGCATTTTGTCTTATTTAAGGCTTTGTTTCTTGCAATAAATAGTGTATTATTAGAACATAAATTAAGAGGCTGGCATTAAAATATTATAAGAAGTAAATTTATAAGGGGGGGAACTTTATGAATAATTTTTTGATATTATGGATTGTAATTGCAATTGCAGCTTTACTCATCGATATATTTACAAGTAGTTTTTTCTTTGTCTGGTTTACAATAGGAGCTGTAGCGGCAATTTTTGCTCAGGTTCTTGGATATTCAATAATTGTACAAAGTATTGTATTTTTAATAGCGAGTAGTTTATCAATAGTAATTGGTTATCCTATAGTTAAGAAGAATATAAAGGCTACAGTAAAACCTACTTTACTTAGAGAACAAACGTATATAGGTAAAGAATTTATAGTAGATGAAAATATGATAGATAATAAGACAATAAGGATCGATGGAGTACTTTGGAGCTTAGAGAATATAGGAGAGAAGGTATTAAAGGGAGATAAAGTAACAGTTGTAAGGTTAAGGGGAAATAAAATATTAGTTAAAAAGATAAATAAATAAAGGAGGAGTTATAAATGTTAAAAATATTTTTATTAATTGTTTTAATTGTTTTGTTTTTAATTTTTGTTTTCTGTATAAAGGTTGTAAATACAGGATATGTAATTATAATAGAAAGATTTGGTCAATTTCATAGAATACTTAAACCAGGATGGCATATTATAATACCATTTGCAGATTTTGCAAGAAGAAAAATTTCAACTAAGCAGCGAATATTAGATATTCAACCTCAAAGTGTTATAACTCAAGATAATGTAAAGATATCAATAGATAATGTAATATTCTATAAGGTTTTGAATCCAAAGGATTCAGTATATAATATTGAAGATTATAAATCAGGTATAATATACAGCACTATAACAAATATGAGAAATATAGTAGGTAATATGACTTTAGATGAAGTTTTATCTGGAAGAGATAAAATAAACTCTGAACTTTTAAAAGTTGTAGATGATATTACAGATGCTTATGGAATAAAGATTCTCTCAGTTGAAATCAAGAATATACTGCCTCCTGCTGAAATACAACAAGCTATGGAAAAACAGATGAGGGCTGAAAGAGATAAGAGAGCAGTTATTTTGCAGGCAGAAGGAGAAAAGCAAAGTGATATAGCTAGAGCAGAAGGAGAAAAGCAAGCTAAGATACTTCAAGCAGAAGCTGAAAAAGAAGCAAATATAAAAAGAGCAGAAGGATTAAGACAATCACAACTTCTTGAAGCTGAAGGTAAGGCAAATGCTATAGAAGCAATAGCTGCGGCTCAGTCAGAGGCTATAAGGAAAGTTAATGCTGCAATACTAGAGTCAGGTACTAATGAGACAGTTATTGCATTGAAACAAGTTGAAGCTCTTCAGGAAATGGCTAAAAATCCTGCAAACAAACTCATACTTCCAAATGAAACTTTGTCATCACTAGGATCAATAGCAGCTATAGGTGAAATGTTAAAGGGAAATAAATAAGCTTTAGTAAGTTATAGAGAACGTACCTAGATTTGTGTAGATTAAATCTAGGTACGTTCTCTATAGAAATGTTCAAAAAAGGAATTGCCAACTAGAACTTGACACAAACCACAAACTAAACAATCTATTATTATGATATTTTATAAAAAGGAGTTGATGCTATGAACATTCTAAAAGAACTTATTATTAGAAGTGTATTAGTTGTTGTATTAAATGATGCCAAGTATTTATATTAAGTGAAATTATAGATTGAGGTGAATTACAAGAAGATATGTTAAGAACAAAAGTAGGAAGAAGAGGATTTTATGAAGAAGATAAAAAGTGGTTTTCAGATGATGCTATTTTAAAGTTAAAAAAAGCTCAAGAAGAAGTAAAATGGCTGCTTGATAGGGGATATAATACAAATGCTATAATGCAATTTGTAGGAGGCAATTATCAATTTTCAATAAGGCAAAGGGACGCATTGAGGCGATCAACGAGTTCAAAGGCTAAATGTCAAAAAAGGAAGTCAGCTCTTCTTCCTATTTCAGCGGTAAAAGATGGATGTATATATATAGATGGTTTTAACTTAATCATAACCATTGAGGTTGCTCTTTCAGGTGGAACACTAATACTTGGAAACGATGGAACCATAAGAGATGTGGCTGGCTTAAGAGGTACTTATCATATAATAGATAAAACCGATAAGGCACTTATACTTATTGGAAAAATGCTGCAAGAATTTAAGGTGCCGGGTGTTAAATTTTTTCTTGATGCTCCGGTTTCAAATTCAGGAAGACTTAAAACAAGGATATTGCAGCATTCATCAAGTTGGAAGTTTCACACAGAAGTTGAACTAGTATCAAATCCAGATACTATTTTATGTAAGATGGAAAGGATAGTAACAGCTGACTCTATAATACTTGATGAATGTGTAAGTTGGTTTAATATATCGAGAGAAATAATTAATAATTATATAAAAGATGCAAGAGTAGTGGATCTTGGTGGAAAATAACATACTTGTTATGATTTAATATATTAAAAATAAAGAAAAAATAAACTTCACTTGTGTAACCTGTGTTACATAAATTTACCATATATATGGTATAATGTTATTAAGGTTAAAAGTGAGGAGTGATTTTAGATGTCAAATATAGAAAACCTTAAAAGACAACATAAAGATATTAGAAAAGAAATGGATAATATAGATGCAATAATAAATAAAAGAGATTATGAAAACTACTTGGATGATTTTGTAATGTACGTAAATAATTTAGCAGGAAAACTGAATGTTCATTTAAATTCTGAGGATAAATTTTTATATCCAGACTTGATTAATGAAAAAGATTTAGAATTAAAAAATATTGCAAATAGGTATATACATGAAATGGGAGATATATCTAAAAAGTTTATGGAGTATAAAAATAAATTTAATACTAAAAGTAAAATAAATGAAAAGTTAGATGAGTTTGTACCTCAAACAAAAATTATAATTAGTCAAATAAAAAATAGAATTTCGAGAGAAGAAAATGAACTTTATAAGTTAATTTTGAAAAAATAATAATATTTTATTTATTGGAAAGAGAACGTACCTAGATTTGATTTACACAAATCTAGGTCCATTCTATTTTACATAAACCTATGGACGCTCATGGATGAGTATTTTGAATACTAATTCGCTAAATTATAACCTCACCTTCATTGGGAAGCAGCATACTTATTATAATTTTAACAAGTTTGGTTTTGTCTGCACCATTTCTCCCTACAAATCCACATACTTCACCCTTACTTATGGAAAGATGTCATCCAATACTTTTTTCTTTCCACGTTTTTTTAAAATGTGTTTTACCTCTAAAATCTTATCATTCATTTTAATTACCTTTTAAATATTTATTTGATATTCATTATAAAAGGCAAAAATATATTAAAAATAAAGAAAAAATAAATTCTTATATCCAGGTTTGATTAATGGAGAAGATTTAGAATTAAAAAATATTGAAAATAAGTAGATAAGAGTAGAGAGTATATCCAAGAAGTTTATGGATTATAAAAATAATTTTAATACTAAAAATAAAATTATTGAAAGTTTGCCGGCAATCAGTCTCTTTCTTTTCATTTTAGATATGTAAACAATGAATCTACTTTCCTTTTATCTTTAATTGGATCCATAACCATGCCTTTTATCCTACAAACTAATGTACTATTTTATATCATATAAAACAATATATTCAAAGATAAAATAAAAAAAAGGCTTATAGTTAGAATTACTACAAGCCTATATATATCAATATCTTAACCTATTTTTATGAATGTAATCTTTTAAATAAAATCGTATATTAGTTTAACTAAATATAATTACTATAAATATTTATTTGTAAATTAATTAAAAAATTATTACCACCTTGCATAAGCCATCTCCACTGGATTTAAATAAGAATATGTGCACCATGTTTGATGACTGCTTGTCCAACCATCTGCAAGTCTAAGATAATTACCATCTGAGTTATTTTCATATCCAAATACTACTATAGCATGGTCACCATATTTTTCATTATTATTAACACCAATTTTAACAGGATTACCATTCGATATATTGCTTTCTATTGTTTGTAATGGAGCACCATTTGAAATATAGTCAGATCCTACTGCAGGACAACCTACACTCTGAGCATATTGTAATAATCCATTATAAAAATCATTTGGGTAAGTTTCTATATTATAATCTGTTTTCATATCATCATAAAGTTTTCCAAAAACATTTCTTGCAGTATCATAATCAGTAGACATCTTATCGCTTGAACTAACTAAATTTGTTATTCCTCTTTGCTTATACCAGTACATTATAAGACTTGTTCCAGCAGTTGGAGCACAGTTACCTCCACCCCAAAATTGCCCTGTAGTATAAAAAGTAGCATTATCACAATATGGAACATCTGCTTTTTGATAAACTGTAGTCATTGGTTGCATTGAATTTTCACTGCTTATACTGGTCAAATTAGAGTCTTCTGTATTTGTAGATTTCATTTTATTTATGATGTTTATTGAATTTGTATCTCCTAAGTTTTGTTTGATTTTTTTATAGTCAGCTTTAAGTGTTGTTCTATTATCGCTGATTTTTTGTTTAGAAATTGCATCATAAAAAACATCTTTATTTAATTCTGTGTTTTTTACTAAAATGTTGTATGGAGATATAAAATAATACTTTTTATCTAATTTGTCAAAATTCTTATCATTTTTAAAGTTTTTATCAATTACTTGTTTCAAATAAAAACTTTCATCATAAGAAAATTCGGCTACTCCAGGAGTGTTAGCATTAGCATCTACTAAAATATGTCCTATAGCTTTATTACCTTGTTTTAGGTTAAATACATATGCATTTGGAATATCGTCGAAATCATACATCGTTATAACGTCTCCGATACTGACACCATTTTTCCATGGACAACTTTTATCTGTAGAAATTCTTGTTAATATAGTATGTTTAGCTAAAAGCTTAGCATCATTTAAACTAATATATTGACTGGTATTAGTATCTACCGAATTAGATTTAGCAGATACACTAAAACTACATGTAGAGAAAAGTAATACTAAAGAAAAAAAGAAAGCTAATATTTTTTTCATTGCGGTTCCTCCCTTATTCGTTGTTTGTAATTAACCACTTGCTAAACCCCGAACCCGTTAGAGTTCAAGGGTTTTCAAGCTATATCAAAAAGGATTTTCCTCATTTAATGTCGAATATATATTATTATCAAGAAAAAATATGCATTGAGAGGTATCCTTTATGAACAAATTAAAAAATCAAATTTATCTCTGCGATGTATTTGAAGAAGTTGAAGACTATTTTAAAGAAGATAAACCTAAATTCATCAAGCTTTTTGAGGAATATATTGATTTGGATGTATTAATTCCTCAAACATTTTTTAATGCTTATTATTCTTCAACTGGTCACCCAAGAGATTACTCTCTTTCTTCGATGCTAACCGCATTGATTGTCCAAAAATACTTGGTTTGTCTGAAACAAAAACATTTTTAAATATCTTGTGTCTCTCTAAAAAAATTAGGATCTTTTTGTAATTTTTCTAAGATTACTCGTGAATCTCAATTCTCAAGATTTAAAACTGATTTTATTGCTAATATTCAAGATTTTTTTAATCATTTAGTTGGTATTACCGAACCTATCTGTCGGCAACTGAATTCTAACCTATCAAAAATTATAATTGCTGATACTACCGGGATTAACACTTACGTCAAAGAAAATAACCACAAGTTTTTTGAAATCCTTTTGCGTACATGAAAATAGGCTAACAGTTACTGAAAGAACAAACAATATTATTAAAAATCCTCTAGGTCTATTGACCTTAAAGATAAATAAAACTGATTCTTTAAAGCCTAAATTATTTATTGCTGGTATAACTCAATTGATAGCCCTATTAATTAACTATAAAACCAATAATAAAAATAACGTTTTTTTAATAAGAAAATTAATAACTTAAAAATTTTTTTCAAAAAACTAAGTTCTTTTTGTCATGCCCTTTTTAACTGATTATCTAACATGAAATAATTCGACAAGCTTTATTCCGTTTATTTCCTGAAAACTATCTTAGTTTTGAAACCAGATACGTTGTTTATAATAATGGGAAATATATTAAATTATGTAATTATAGTAACATATTTTAAGAAATATGTAAGGTGTTCCAATATTATGCACCATATTTTATAGACAATATTATATTAAAGGTGTATAATCGTGTTGTAAGTTTTTATATTATAAGGAGGATATTACCCTGAAGTGGAAATATAAAATTATAACTTTAACTTTGGCAAGTAGTTTGTTATTACCAACTTGTGTATATGCTAAGGAGCTTCAAATACAAGACAATATTACAACTGATAAATCATGGTCTATAAAATTTAGTATTCCAATTGATACTAAAACATTAGATAAAAATATAAATATAACAGATAGTACAGGAAATCTACTTGATACTAGCTTGAATGTAACTGATAACAATAAAGTAGTTACGGTAATACCAAAGAAAACATATGTTCCTAATGAAACATATATTTTAAATGTAAATCAAAATGTTAAATCAGTTAAAGGAAAATCCATTGAAGAAAGTTTAGTTAAAAAGTTTACAGTTTCCAATATGTATAGTATAAATACTGAAAATGAGAAAATTATAAAAGAATTTCGTTCTCATTATGGGTATACAAATGAGGAATTGAAAAATATGAAAATTAAGTATTTAGGAAATGTTGAAGGTTATTTTATTTATTATGTACCTTTAAAAGAATCAGCTGATTATGGGAATAGTATGCAAAGTTATGAAGCAGACGGATATGTATTTCCAGCCGTAAGTATGTCAAGAATCATAGGTATTAAAGATAGCAAATTATATACATTAGGAAATTTGATATTTGAAACATCACTAAAGGATCATGCAGAAGAAGTATATAATTTATTAATAGACGAATTTAAAGATCTAAATAAAATACCTTATGAAATATAATTATATTATAAAAGTTGACAAAGTATGTTTATCAATAGTCTGATAAGAAGGTGTTTCAAAACTAAGTAATTAGTTTTGAAACACCCATTTTTCTATTAGTTACTTATGTATAACAAAAAGTAAATTGCAAACTAGAACTTGACACAAATCTATATTTAATTTAGCATTGACAATGCTAGAATAATATATTATTATAAATATAGGTGGTACGAACCACATGATGAGAGCTTAAAATAAAAAGAGATAAAATTATAATATAGTTAGTTTCGGGAGGCAAAAAAATGAAGCAATTAGATAAACACAGCAGAGTTCCACTATATTCTCAATTGATGGATATATTAATTGAGCAGATAGAGGGGTCAATGCAAGAAAATGATCAAATACCTTCTGAAAGGGATATATGCGAAAAGTATGATGTAAGTAGGTCAACTGTAAGGCAGGCTGTGACTGAGCTTGAGACAGATGGGTATATCTATAAAGTTCATGGAAAAGGAACTTTTGTAGCACCTAAAAAACTAAATCAAGATCTTATAAAATTTTATAGCTTTACAGAAGAAATGAAAAGAATAGGAAAAAAGCCAGTTTCAAAGGTTCTTAAATTTGAAGTAATAGGTGCTAATAAAAAAATAAGCAAAAAAATGAAAATTGATGAGGAGGAAGTTGTTTATAAGTTTACTAGACTTAGAATTGCAGATAACACTCCTATGATGCTGGAGACTAGTTATGTACTTTATGATAGGTTTCCAGGTATAACAAAAGATGATTTGGAAAAAGAAGCATTATATGATATATTGAAGAATAGGTTCAATGTAGATATAACGATGGCTGAAGAGACATTTCAGCCAGTTGCAACTAATGAAGAAGAGGCAGTTAATCTGAATATACCAAAGGAATCACCAAGTTTAAAAATTGAGAGATTTGCTTATAAAAATGATGATATAATAGAATACACTGTAAGTATAGCACGGGGTGATAAGTTTAAGTATAGAGTAAGATTAGAACGATAGTATTCTAGAAAAGATATCAACAATAGTTAATTATAGCTATTGTTAACATATAAGTAATTTTTTTAACACAACTGGTAATGACGTCATTACGATATGATGACGTGAAATAATAAAATGAATGAGAGGGCAATTTGATGGAAAAATTATTTAACATACCAACAGACCAATTAGAAAGAGCTGGAGGATATATTACAGCTGAAGAGATTCACCATCAGCCAAGGTTATGGGGAGAAACCATAGAGATGATAAAGAAAAACAAAGAAAAAATTTCAAAGTACATTGAAGAAAGGGTAAATAAAAAAGGTATAAGAATAATATTCACAGGAGCTGGTACATCTGCTTATGTAGGAGATACTGCAGCACCTTATTTATCCCAATTATTAAATATAAGAGTAGAAGCTATAGCTACTACAGATATAGTAAGTAATCCGGAGCATTATTTAGAAAAGGAGACACCAACTATATTAGTATCTTTTGCTAGATCGGGTAATAGTCCTGAAAGTGTTGCAACTTATGATCTTGCTGAAAAATTAGTAAACGATTTAAATCAAGTTGTGATAACTTGCAACAAGGAAGGAAACCTAGCTCTAAAAGCTAATGAAAATAAAAATAATCTTGTAATACTAATGCCAGATGAATCAAATGATAAAAGCTTTGCTATGACAAGTAGTTTTAGCTGCATGCTTTTAACAGCTTTACTTATATTTGATATGAAAAACTTAGATAAAAATTTAATAACTATTAAAACTATAATAAAAAATGGAGAAAAAATATTAGATAATGAATCGGATGAGATATTAAAACTTGTTAAGCTGGGATATGACAGAATAGTTTATCTTGGGTCATCATCTTTAAAAGGGCTGTCAAGGGAAGCAGCTTTAAAAAGTCTTGAGTTAAGCAGCGGAAAAATTAGTACAAGCTGTGAATCAGTGTTAGGTTTTAGACATGGTCCTAAATCCATAGTAAATGATAAAACAATAGTATTTATGTTTGTTTCAAATGATGAATACGCAAGAAAATATGATAAAGACCTTTTAAGAGAAATACACAATGACGAAGGAGAAAAAAAATTAATTGCTATAACGTACAACAATAATGAGGAAATAACAGGATTAGCAGATAAGTTGTTTGTTGTTAACAAAGATAAAGAAGAAGCTGTAGATGATGCATTTATATCTTTAAATTATATATTATATGCACAGATATTTGCACTCCTTTATTCACTGGAGTTAGGAATTTCACCTGATAATCCTAGACCTGATGGAACTGTTAATAGGGTAGTTAAGGGTGTTATAATACACGATTATATAAGATAAAAAAATTTAAAAATCATGGAGGGGTTAATTATGCCAAATATTTTATTAACTAGAATCGACAACAGACTTATACATGGACAGGTTGGAGTAACTTGGGTAAATCACTTAGGGGCAAACTTGATAGTGGTTGCTAATGACGAAGTTGCAGAGGATGAAGTACAGCAAAGTTTAATGGATATGGTTGTACCAGATGTTATAGGTACAAGATATTTTTCAATTCAAAAGACTATAGATGTCATTAACATGGCTGCAGATGATCAATTGATATTTTTAGTTTGCAGAACTCCTCAAGACGCATTAAAGATTGTGGAAGGTGGAGTTGATATTAAAAAGATAAATATAGGAAATATGCATTTTGCTAAAGGAAAACAACAAGTTACAAGCACTGTATCACTAGATGAAAGTGATAAGGAGGCATTTAGAAAGCTGCATAAATTAGGTGTTAAACTTGAAATTCGCAGGGTGCCAGATGAGAAAGCACAAGATATAACTAAATTTCTATAATAATATAAAATCCATAAGTTATTTACGTATATCAACAAAGGTAATGAAGCAAATCAAGGGGGGAATTTTATGTTAACTAAAGCAATACTAATTGGTATATGGGCTGGTATAGCAGGTGTAGACCTATTTGATGGTCTCCTGCATATACATAGACCGCTCGTAACCGGGGTTGTAGTTGGTCTAATTTTAGGAGATATGCATACAGGGATTATAACTGGTGCAACGTTAGAACTTGTTTGGATGGGAATGGTTCCTTTAGCAGGGGCACAGCCGCCTAACGTAGTTATTGGAGGTATTATAGGTACATCATTTGCAATATTAGCGCACCAAGATCCTAAAGTAGCTGTTGGTATAGCAGTTCCTTTTGCAATAGCTGTACAAGGTTTAATTACATTGTTATTTACAGCATTTTCACCATTAATGCATAAAGCTGACAAATATGCAGAGGAAGCTAATACATCAGGTATCGACAAAATAAATTATTTGGGAATACTGATGTTATTTGTATTTTATTTTATCATAGCATTCTTACCAATATATTTGGGCGCAGATTCAGCTAAATATATAGTTGAACTGGCACCAGATTGGTTATTAGGCGGATTATCTGTTGCTGGAGGTATAATGCCTGCTATAGGATTTGCAATGCTTTTAAAAATAATGTTAAAGAAAGAATATGTTGCGTTTTTATTAATAGGATTTATCATGGTAAGCTATGGAAAGATGCCAATATTACCATTGGCAATAATAGCAACTGCCATAGCACTGTATGATTTCTTTAGCAATAAAAACAAAGGTGAAAAGATTGCTAAAAAGGAGGTGCGTTCAAATGGAATCTAATATAGAAGGGTATCAAGATAAGAAAGTTGAAAAAGTAATAACTAAAAAAGATCTGAATAAAATGGCTTGGCGTTCATTCTTACTTCAAGGATCCTTTAACTATGAGAGAATGCAAGCCTGTGGGTGGTTATACAGTTTACTTCCAGGACTTAAGAAGATACACAAGAATAAGAAGGATTTATCTGATTCTATGAAGGACCATTTGGAATTCTTTAATACACATCCATTTCTAGTAACATTTATTATGGGTATAGTTATAGCTATGGAGGAAAATAAAGAGGATAGAAACACAATAAGAGGTATAAAAGTTGCTACTATGGGTCCTCTTGGCGGAATAGGAGATGCATTATTCTGGCTGACAGCCCTTCCAATATGCGCAGGTATAGGAGCATCGCTGGGAATGCAAGGTAATATTGCAGGTCCAATTATATTCTTACTTCTATTTAACTCAATTCACTTTAGTTTAAGATTTGGATTGATGCACTATGGTTATAATACAGGAACTAGAGCTATTAAAGCATTAAAAGAAAATACTAGGAATATATCACATGCTGCATCAATAGTTGGTATAACAGTTGTTGGTGGATTAATCGCATCATATGTAAATTTAAAAACTCCATTAATAATCCACGCTGGAAAAGCTAAGGTTGCCCTTCAAGCAGATGTATTAGATAAGATATTATTAGGCATACTTCCATTAGGTTATACATTTTTAATGTACTACTTATTAAAGAAAGGCTTCTCACCAGTTAAACTTATAGTAATAACTGTTGTATTAGGTGTATTAGGAAGATTTTTAGGCATTCTATAAGATTAATAATGATTAATTAAAACAAAGGTTTCATGACAGAAACCCTATCATTAAGCCAAGAAATTTATAATTGAATTTGCAGTTGAAGAAAGTGAGGAGATAGAAAGATGATAGGAATAATAATAAGCGGACATGGAAATTTTGCAACTGGAATGATGAGCCCATTAGAGCTTATTGCAGGAAAGCAGGAGAATTTAATAGGTGTAGATTTTACTATAAATGACAGTACTGAAACTTTAGAAACTAAGATAAAAAAAGCTATAGATGAATTAAAAAACTGCGAAGGAATATTATTTTTAACAGATATTGCTGGCGGATCACCTTTTAAAACTTGTGTTCTTTTGAGCAGAGAAATGGAAAATACTAAAGTTGTTGCAGGAACAAACCTAGGAATGTTACTTGAAGTAAGTTTAAATAGAGATAGTGTAAGTGTAGAAGAGCTAAAGAATATGGCTTTAAAGTCAGGAAACGATTCAATCAAAGCTTATGAAGCTAAGTCTAGAAAGCATGCTTCTAATAGTGGAATATAAAATTGGAGATGAATAAAAGTGTACTATGGAATAAAAGCTAAAAAAATTTACTGTGAAGATAGAATCTTAGAAAATGCAGTGATTGTAGTCAAAGATGGAATCATAGAAGACATTATAGAGGGAGAATATGATGGAAAATTAACCAACATATTAGACCTAAGAGAATACAATATAATTCCTGGTCTTATAGATTTGCATATACATGGTGCAAATGGATTTGACACAATGGATGCTAATTTTAAATCGCTTAACGAAATATCAAAATATCTTGCAGGCAAAGGAATAACTTCATTTTTGCCAACAACAGTAACTGATAACATTGAAAAAATAAAAAACGCAGTAATTAATATTCACAACTCCATTGGTAGAGTGGAAGGTGCTGAAATATTAGGCTCTTATGTAGAAGGACCATATATAACTAAGGAACATAAGGGTTCCCATCCCGAAGATTTAATAAGAGATGTAGATATAGCTGAAATAGAAGAATTAATACAGGCTTCACAAAATACAATTAAAGTAATGACTATAGCTCCAGAAAAGAAAAATGCTAAAGAAGGCATAAAATACTTAAGAAAAAAAGGAATACAGGTATCTATGGGACATACTAGTGCAACTTATGATGAGGCTATTGAGGCAATTAAGTACGGTGCGAATGTTGCAGTTCACACATTTAATGGTATGAGAGGTTTTAAGCATAGAGAACCAGGAATATTAGGAGCAGTCTTAACAGAAGATGAAGTTTTTTGTGAAGTTATATGTGATCTTGTCCATGTGCATCCAGCAGCTATAGATTTACTTTTGAGGTGTAAGAAAACTGGTAAGGTCGTGCTTATGAGTGATTCTATGCGAGCAGCTGGACTAGAGGATGGAAAGTATATGCTCGGGGCTTTAAAGGTTATAGTTAAAGATCATATAGCTAGGGTAGAGAGTGGTTCTTTAGCAGGAAGTACTACTAATATTTTAAACTGTGTTAAAAACATGGTAGAAAAAGTTGGAGTAAATTCAGTAGAAGCAGTAAATATGGCATCTTTAAATCCCAGCAAGCTTTTAGGGGTAGATGATGTTATAGGAAGTTTGAGAAAAGGAAAGAAAGCAAATTTTGCTGTTATAAATGATAATTTTGAAGTGTTTAAAACAATAATAAATGGACAAGTAGTAAATGAGAGGTAAAAATCTGCATTTGTGGAGGTAACTTATATGAATGATATAGTAACAACAAAAGAAATGTTAGAAAAAGCCCAAAGAGAAAATTATGCTGTACCAGCATTTAATATACACAATCTTGAAACCATGCAGGTAGTTGTTGAAACTGCAGCTGAAATGAAGTCGCCAGTAATAGCTGCAGGAACTCCAGGGACAATAGAATATGCTGGAGGGGATTATCTAGTTGCTATTGCAGGAACAGCATCTAAAAAGTATGATATTCCAATTGCACTGCATTTAGATCATTTTGAAGATATAGATAAAATAAAGGAATATGTGGATACTGGATTTACTTCAGCAATGATAGATGCTTCAAAAGAGGATTTTGAAAATAATATAAGTAAAGTTAAAAAAGTAGTAGAATACGCCCACGCTAAGGGAAGTGTTGTAGAAGCAGAACTTGGAAAATTAGGCGGAGTAGAAGATAACTTAGTTGTTAATGAAAAAGATGCTATGTATACAAATCCTGATTCAGCTAAAGAATTTGTAGAGAGAACAGGAATAGATTCTTTAGCAGTAGCTATAGGTACTGCTCATGGTCTATATAAAGGAAAACCAAAACTAGATTTTGATAGATTAAAAGAAATAAGGGCAAAAGTAGATATTCCTCTAGTATTACATGGAGCATCAGATGTGCCGGAAGATTTAGTAAAGAAAGCTATAAAGTTTGGAATATGTAAAGTTAATATAGCAACAGATTTAAAGATACCATTTTCCAATGCTGTAAAGCAGTACTTTAAAGAAAATCCAGATGCAAATGATCCAAGAAAGTATATGACACCAGGAAAAGAAGCTATGAAAAAAGTAGTAATTGCTAAGATAAAAATGTGCGGAAGTCAAAACAAAGCATGATTACAGTTATAAATTTAAATGCATCTGTATATTTACTTGACGTACAAATATGTAAATGTTAAGATACAATTGGAATTTATAGGAGGTAAAGTGTAATGGATAAAATTGCAAGCTTCACAGTTAATCATCTAAAATTACAGCCGGGAGTTTATGTTTCGAGAAAAGATAAACTTGGAGAAGTGGTCTTAACTACATTTGATATAAGAATGACTAAGCCTAATTCTGAACCCGTTATGAACACTGCTGAGGTACATACTATTGAACATTTAGGAGCAACTTTTTTAAGAAATAACAGCGCTTATGGGCCTAAAACAGTGTATTTTGGACCAATGGGATGTAGAACAGGATTTTATTTGATTTTAAGTGGAGATTATGAATCTAAGGATATTGTAGACTTGCTTAAGGATATGTACAAATTCATTTCTGAATTTGAAGGAGATGTACCTGGTGCTGCCCCACGAGATTGTGGAAACTATCTAGATATGAATCTCCCTATGGCAAAGTATCTGGCAAACAAATTTTTAAATGAAGTTTTGTTGAATATTTCTGATAAAAATCTAAATTATCCACAGTAGTATTTCAATTAAATAATATAGTATAAATTAACCCCGATCATAAGTATATGACCGGGATAATTTTATTTTCACAACTTTTAAGCATATGTGATTAATGCTATAATAGTCATTATGTTAATTCAAAATCATTAAAAAGGAAGAATTTAAAGTAATGAGACGATTAAAACAAATGAAACGTTGGGAAATAAATCTATATATTGTTTGGTTTTCACAAGTCCTATCTTTGATGAGTTTTAACTTTGGTATGCCTTTTTTACCATTTTATATACAGCAGCTTGGAATTACAAGTGCAAATAGCGTTAAATTTTATTCTGGTATTTTAAATGCAGCACCAGCTATAACTATGGCAATCATGTCTCCTATTTGGGGCATTGTCTCAGATAAATATGGTAGAAAGCTCATGTTAATAAGGGCCATGCTTTTTGCTTCGTTTACAATCGGAGCAATGGGTATAATTACTAATGTAAATCAATTGATTATCTTAAGACTTTTACAGGGGGTATTTACAGGAACTGTTACAGCAGCTCAAATTTTAATAGCAGCCAATACACCTAAAGATAGAATTTCCTATGCACTAGGTTTTCTATCTTCTTCAACGTTTATTGGACAATGCATTGGACCGGTAATTGGCGGTGTAATAGCAGAATGTGTTGGATATCGTGTAAGCTTTGCAATTGGCGGTATCTTAATGTTCCTCGACTTTTTACTAGTTTTATTTTTGGTAAAGGAAGAAAAAAGTACAGACATTAAGGATACTCAAGTGCAAACAAAAAATAAGGATACCTCAATTATTTCTGTTTTTACAACTGCAACTGTTTCAATGCTATTTATTATCTTATTTATAAGAATAGGCCGCAGTATATTTAGTCCGTATATTCCAATATTCGTACAAGAAGTTAGGACTATAGCTAGTGGAGCAGCAGGTATAACAGGTGTAATAAATGGAGTTTTAGCATTAATGACAGCTATGGCTGGATTAACTTTAAGCAGACTTGGTGATAAATATGACAAAATGAAATTACTTATAATATATTTGACACTAGGTGCAGTAATTTCAGTACCATTAATTTGGATAAGTAAATTGTGGCTATTTACATTTGTGCTTGGAATTGTATTCTTTATAACAGGAGGAGTTGAACCTATTATAATGTCTATTACAACAGAAGATACACCTGTGGATAAAAGAGGGGTATTATTTGGTGTGCAGGGAACTGTAGGAAGTATTGGTTTTGCAGCAGCACCTTTACTTGGAGGAGTAATTTCAATAAAATACTCTACAAGAGCGATTTTAATATGTATACCTTTATTTTTAGTTATTTCAGCTTTAGTTGTTTTAGGCGTGATAATTCATAGGATTAAACAGAATACTAATTTAAAATTAGATTTAAGGAGTATATTTAAGTTATAGAGGACAGGAGACATATGATGTTAAATAAGTCTTAACTTCAGGCTCCATTTTGCATATAATGTAAGGTATAAATAATTATTTTAAGGGTGGTATTAATGTTCTCGTGTCCATATTATGATAACTACCTAAGGCAAAGACAGGCATCTTCACATATTAGATTACTCCATGCTTCTCCAAATTTAGCAGCAGTAGATGTATATGCAAATGGATCGCTAATTGCTAGAAATTTTAGATTTAAAAATTTTACGGAATATATGCCAATTTCTCCGGGAAATTATAGAATTAGAGTGTATCCAGCTGGTGCTTCAAATAATATTGTCTTGGATGCAAATGTAAGTATTGGACCAGATCAAATATTTACGATAGCAATAGTAGGGCTGCTTCCAAATATATCTTTAAAGTCTATATTAGATCCTAAAATGCCTATAATGAGAAATAATGTAATGTTAAGGTTTGCAAACTTAGCTCCTAATGTTTTAAAAACAGATTTAGCTTTTCAAGGTGGAAAAGTTATTTTCCCAGGTGTCAACTATCTTGGAGTAACAAATTATACTATGTTAAATCCAGAAACTTATAATTTTGAGTTAAGATTACCAAATACAAACAAAAGAATACTGCTAGTACCTAATGTTAGACTTAAGGGAAATAGATTTTATACTATGTATGCTGTAGGATTAGCAGAAGGAACTCCTGCATTACAAATGTTAATACCATTAGACGGAAACAGCTATATAAGATAACTTAAATATAGAGTTCCACAGTAAAAACCTAATTTACCCTCTGGAACTCTACATATGTTTGGAAAGTGGAGGTGTGTTAATGAGTTTACGATTTATATATGGAAGAGCCGGCAGCGGCAAGAGCTATTATTGTTTGAATGATATAAAAAAGAAAATTGATGAAGGATGTACTAATTCTTTAATTTTACTTGTACCTGAACAATTTTCATTTCAAGCAGAAAAAAATCTTATAAATACTATAGGTGAAAAGGGGATGTTTAAGGCTCAAGTTATGAGCTTTAGAAGTATGGCATATAAGGTTTTAAGTGAAGTTGGAGGAATTACTCTTGAACATGTAAATGCAGCAGGTAAGAATATGCTCATATATAGGATAATGGATGAAAATTCATCTAATCTTAAAACTTTTGCAAAATCAGCAAGGAGACAAGGATTTGTAAGTATGATTTCTGATATCATAACTGAATTAAAAAGGTATGATGTAAGTCCTCAATTGCTTCAAAGTACACTTGAAGAAGTTGAAGATGAAAATTTAAAAGATAAAATTTATGACATAAGTTTAATTTTTTCTGAATTTGAAGATAGGTTACATAAACAGTATATAGATGCAGAAGATGACCTCACAATACTCGCAAAAAACTTGCCAAAATCACATTTATTTGATGAAAGTGAAATTTGGGTAGATGAGTTTATAAGTTTTACCCCTCAAGAATATAATGTTTTGAATAAGTTACTGCTTAAAGCTAAGCGATTAAATGTAACAGTATGTACAAATTCTTTAAATGAAAAGGGTACTATTGAAGATACGGATTTATTTTTGCCTACTAAAACTACTGAAACAAAACTTTTGCAAATAGCTAATGATAATAATATAAAATATGATAAACCAATAGCTCTAAATTGTAATCCATGTTACAGATTTAAAAAAAGTTTGGAAATACAGCATTTAGAGAAATACTTATTTTCATTTCCATATAAAAAATACAGTGGGAAAAATTCAAATATAGGTATTTTAAGAGCTTTAAATAAATACACGGAAATAAAGGAAACTGCAAAAGATATAATAAGGATATGTAGGGACAAGGGTTTTAGATTTAAAGATATTGCAGTTATAAGCGGTGATTTGGATGGATATGAAGCTTTAATTAGGGCTGTTTTCTCAGAATATAATATACCATTTTTTATAGATAAAAAGAGGAAAATATTTAATAATCCCATAATAGTTTTTGTAATTTCAGCAGTGGAGATAATAGCAAAAAATTGGTCTTACGAATCAGTATTTAAATACTTAAAGACAGGATTTTTAGATATAAGTACGGACGAAATAGATATTATTGAAAACTATGTACTGTCAAATGGTATAAGCGGAAGCAAGTGGATTAATGAAGATGATTGGAAATTTAACATAAATTATAGTATTGAAAATAAAGATGTCAGCGGCTATGAAAAAGAAATGCTGAGTAAAATAAATGACATTAGAAATAGAATAAGAAGACCTCTTTTAAAATTATCTAAAAGTATTAAAGGAAAAAAGACAGCACGTCAAATTTGTGAAGGAATTTACAATTTTCTCTGTGATATAGATTTTGTAAAAAAAATTGAAAATATAATGAATGACTTTAGAGAATGCGGTGAACTTGATAGGGTAAATGAGTATAATCAAATATGGAATATTATAATAGAACTTTTAGACCAAATAGTTGAAACTATAGGTGATGAATCTTTTACTGTTTCAGAATTTTACCAAATACTAGCTGCTGGATTTGAAGAATACGAGATAGGAGTTATACCACCAGCTTTAGATCAAGTGCTGGTTGGAAGTGTAACTAGAATTAAGAGCCATGATGTAAATGCTCTTTACATAGTTGGAGTAAATGATGGTGTGTTTCCAGCTCCACTGCCTGATGAAGGTATGTTATCTGATAAGGATAGGGAAAATTTAAATGATCATGGTGTAGAAATATCTAAGAGTACTAGAAATAGAGTATTTGAAGAACAATTTTTGATTTACAGCACTTTGACAATTGTAAGTAAGTATTTGAAGCTGAGTTATGTTGTTTCAGATGAGGATGGAAAAGGCAAAAGACCTTCAGTTGTTATATCTAGAATGAAAAAGCTATTTCCAAATTTAAATGAGCAAAATATTGTAATTGGAAGAAATGATGATAATTCTAATATCGACAGTATTACAGGACCAAATGCAGTATTCAATGAGCTCATAAGTAATATAAGAAAACATTCAGATGGAGAATATATGAATGGATTGTGGCTGGATGTCTACAGGTGGTATAAGTTAAATGATGACTGGAATGAAAAATTAGATAAGGTTTTAAAAGGGTTTTACTATACTAATGAAGTTGAAATCAATGACACTAGCAAGGTTAGAAAATTATATGGAAGACATTTAAATATGAGTATTTCAAGACTTGAAAAGTTTGTACAATGTCCATTTGCGTATTTCATGCAGTATGGATTAAAAGCAAAGGAAAGAAAAGTTTATAAGTTGACTCCACCTGACTTTGGAAGTTTTATACACAATATGTTGAAGCTATTTTCAGATAAAGTAAGTGAGGAAAATCTTTCATGGAGTAACTTGGATGAAGAATGGTGTAAAGATCAGATAACTTCAATAGTTGATGAAACTTTAGAAAATGTACCGGGTTCAATATTTAACAGCTCAAAGAGATATAAATATGAAACAAATAAAGTGAAAAGAATACTTATAACATCTATATGGCTTATAACAAAGCATATGAAAAAAAGTGATTTTAAACCTTTAGGTTATGAAGTTGATTTTAAGAATAATGGCAAGTTTCCACCTATATCTATAGAACTTCATTCAGGTGAGACTGTTACCTTGACAGGTAGAATAGATAGATTAGATGGAATGAGTGAAGAATCAGAAACTTATCTTAGAATAGTAGATTATAAATCTGGCATTAAGGAATTTAAGTTATCAGATGTATATTATGGACTGCAGATGCAGCTTTTAATATATTTGGATGCCATTTTAACAGAGTTTGAAAAGATGTGTGATGGTACTTGCATTCCGGGCGGTATATTATATTTTAAATTGGATGATCCAATTATAAAAGTTGAGCCGAATATAAGTGATGAAGATATAGAAGAACGAATAATGAAAGCTCTTAGGATGAATGGACTTATTTTAAACGATCCTGAGGTAGTAAAAAGGATGGATAATAGTATAAATAAGAGTTCAGACGTAATACCTGTAACTGTGAAAAAAGATGGGAGTATATCAAATTCTCTATCTTCAGTAGCTACATTAGAGCAATTTAATATTTTAAGAAAGTATATACGGGATACAATAGCTGAGCTTTGTGAGCAAATATTAGAGGGAAATATAAACATAAGTCCATGTAAGAATAAGAGAAATACAGCATGTAATTATTGTATTTACTCTTTTATATGTCAATTTGATACCCTTATGAAAGGCAATAAATATAGAAATATGAAAGAAAAGTCAGATCAAGAAGTGTGGAACGAATTACAGAACAGGTATGATAAAGAGGAGTAGTAATGTTTTTTTACTGCTCCTCTCCATTATATTGGAGGTGATAGGGAAAATTAAAAAACTAACTTGAACATCTATATGATTTGAAAAATTCATGTTATATATTTATTATATGAAATATTAAAATATCTGTGCATGATTTATAAAACATTTTTTAATTAAATTAGTTTGTCGTTATTTAATAAGCTGTGCCAATCTAGGTATATACCGTTAAATTCACTTTTTAAGTCTGTGATTAATATAGTGATAATTAAGGAGGGAGTTTTAAATTTACTAGATTGGAGGATTCATACATGGAAAACATCAATTTAGACGATTGTAAATACTTGGGACATGGAGAAAATGGAAAAGTTTATTTAATGCCTAATGGAAAAGCAATCAAAATATGTAAGAATGAAGAGGTTTGTAAGGAAGAATATGAAGTACTTAAAATAGCAAAAAAGAAGAAAAGTCATTATTTCCCTAAAATATATAAAAGAGATGGAAATATAATGATAAGAGAATATGTGGATGGAAAAAACTTGAGGGAATATATTAAAAAGAATGGCTTAAGTAAAAAATTAGCTGTTAATTTAATTAAGATGATTGAAGAATTTAAAAAATTAGGCTTTAAAAGATTAGATATGAGAGGGGCACATATATATGTCGTTAAAAATGAAAAAGTAAAGGTTATAGATCCCTCAATGCAGCTTATAAAAGAAGTAAAATATCCTAGAAGAATGCTTAAGGATTTAAAAAAACTAGAAGTACAAAAAAAGTTTTATAGAGTTTTAAAGAAAAAGAGACCAAAGTTATATCATGATTGGAGGAAACTTGAAAAGCGTAATAACTGAGGCTAGGTATACTGCAAGATGTAACTTTGAGTTACATCTTGTCTATTTAATTACTTATTTAATTCTTTTAGCTGATGTATAATTTCCAAGTACTGATATTTTTACAACATCTCCTGTGTGAGGAGCCTGTATGAATTTATTATCTCCTATATACATCCCAACGTGATAAGCTGGTTTCCCAAAGAACACTAAATCTCCAGGTAAAAGAGATTCTCTATTTGGAACATCTGTTCCAAAGTTTTGCTGGTCCTGTGATAACCTTGGTATTTGTATACCAAAATGTGAGCAAACATATTGAACGAATCCTGAACAATCAAATCCAGGGTTAGGAGAAGTACCGCCCCATACATATTTTATACCTAAAAATTTAAAAGCATAGTTTACCATAGGGTCACTGCTAATTACGGCATTTAAACCTTTTAAATCATCATCGTTTAATTGACTTAAAATAGCATTCTCTGAACTTTTTTGCTCATTTAATAATGATATTTTCTTATTTGCATCTTCTTTTAGTTTTTCAACATCTTTCTTATCCTTTTTTAGTTTTTTACTCTTAAGCTCTATATCTTGTTTATTATGTTTTAAACTTTCAAGAGTATTTTTATCAAAACGAAGTATACTTTTAACAGCAGCTGCTTTATCTGAAAAATCAATTAAATTTTTAGATGATAATATAAGCTCAAGGTAACCTTGACCCATACCATTCATATACACAGCTCTCATTCTTTGTTTTGATGTATCATTTAATTTTTGCATTTGACTTGATACATTTTTAAGATCTGTTTCATTTTTAGATATATCTGTTTCAAGTGATTTTATTTTGGCGTTATATGTATTTAAATCTAAAATATTTTTTTCTATATCATTATCTATAATTTCTATTTTTTTTTCTAGTTCATCTTCTACATTTGCATTTGTATTTGGAGTAATTGGCGGCGAAACTTGAGTTGAAGCTGGGTAAGCCGTAACATTTCCAGCAGAGGTTATATTAATTAGTAATCCCAATAGTAAAAAACTTGTTATAAACTTCTTTCTAAACATTTTAAAATTTAGGCAATAGTATTAAATTTTGCCCACTCACATCCTTCCATATAAATATATACATTTATATTATAGACATATTTTTATTATATCTTATTTTTATGATATATTTTTTTGAATTTTTAATTTATAATGTATTGTAATAGGCTGTCAAAAAATAAACTTAGCTGTGTAAAATATGTATATTTTTATATTTGAATTGCGGCGACATAGATAAGGAAAATTTAAATTATAATAAGCAGAGACGTTAAGACTTATAGTTACATATAATAAATATATAGTTAACTATAAAATAAATTTTAGATGGTTTAAACATATCTCCCTAAATATAAACTAAAAAATAAATTTGCATATTATAAATATTTATATTAAAATATAGTTGGGTATTGTTTCATATAATTACATTAAATGACAAAATGAAGATAAAGTGTAAATTTTAAAATTAGTAATATAGTAATATATATGATAAATTTAATTATAAAGGTAATATAGTAAATTTTCTAGAACAAATTTGTTTTGTACTAGAAAATTTACATAAAATATTTTATAATAATCTAACTTTAAATAATAAATGTAATTGAGGGGATATATATATATGTCATCATTAGAAGATAAGTATAATCAGTTAAAGAGAGATTATGAAAGCTATCAAAGAGTAGCTGAGGAAACTATGCAGAAACAAAGCTGCATGATAACTGAATTAGACAAAAAGCTGAATATGTTATCTCTCATAGTGGAGATAAGTGGGTATATAAATCAATATCTTGGAAGTAATAAACTGTTATTTACTATAAATGATATAATGATAGGAATACTAGGGGTAACTTATTCAAGTGTGTATCTTTATAAAAATAATAAATTAGAATTAATGGTTTCTAATTTAAATAATACAAATCATCATTTCATGATCAAAAATTTTAATGAAAACAAAGGTAAATTGAGTATTTCATTAATTAATTCACGTGATAATATTTCAGAAGATGAAGATATAAAAATACATTCTTGCATATGTATGCCTGTATATTTAAAAGAATCGGTTTTAGGGGCAATTGTAGTAGAACACAATATGTATAATTATTTAACGAATGAACATGTTAAACTCTTAACGACATTGAGTAATCAACTGGCAATATGTATTGAAAACAATAAGCTGTATAAGCAAGTTAAAGAGGATTCTGAAAAGGATTTTTTAACAACATTGTATAATAGAAGTTATTTTTTCTCTGTATTAAACAAGAAGCTGTTATCTGGTGAAAGAGACTTTTCAATAGTTATGGTAGATATAGATGATTTCAAAAGATGTAATGATACTTGCGGACATCAATTTGGTGACTTAGTTTTAAAAAGTATATGTAAAATTATAAGCAGTAATATTAGAAAACAGGATATAATTGCAAGGTATGGTGGAGAAGAAATAATAATTTATTTGCATAAAGTTAACAATGCAGAATATGTTTATAGTAGAATGGAGTCTGTAAGAAGAGCTATAGAAAGCACTGCGATAAGATACGAAAATATGGATTACAAGATAACGGTATCTATAGGAATTAGCATATCTAGGGATGATGATAAGGATTTAAATGAAATTATTGAAAGGGCAGATGTCAACTTATATAAAGCTAAAAACTTAGGTAAAAATAAAGTTGTGTATTAAATAAAATTGTGAAGTTTATAATTAATTTGTTCTTGTTGTAAACTTCACAATTTTTATATTATAGTAGTAAAATGAAATTGGGTGATTTTATGAGTACAAATTGGACTTATGAACAAAAACAAGCTATTTATACTAGAAACTGCAATTTATTAGTAGCTGCAGGGGCTGGAGCAGGAAAAACTGCTGTCTTAGTCAAAAGGATAATAGAGAAAATAACAGATGATAAAGACAGTACAGACATAGATAAACTTCTAGTAGTGACGTTTACTAATGCAGCTGCATCTGAAATGAAAGAGAGGATAGCAGATGCGATATCTAAGGAATTAGAAGAAAATCCTGAATCTAAAAAATTTCAAAAGCAGCTTGTACTTTTAAATAAGGCAAATATAATGACAATACATTCATTTTGTCTTAAAGTTATAAGAGATAATTTTCACGCTGTAGATTTAGATCCTAACTTTAGGGTATGCGATGATACAGAAGCAGTACTACTCAAGCAAGAAGCTGTAGATGAAATAACTGAAGAAATGTATGACAGCGATAATGGGGAATTCTTAAAACTCTTAGAATGTTATGGTAGAAAGAGTGATTTAAATATACAAAATCTCATTTTAGATTTGCATAGATTTTCTACAAGTAATCCTTATCCTAAAAAGTGGCTTTTACAAATGGCAGAGGAATTTAATGTTGATGAAAATTTCGATTTTGGAATGTCTAAATGGGCACAAATTCTAATTGAACATATAAAGTTTGAGGTACATGCATGTAATAATAAATTAAAGCAGGCAGTTGAAATAGTTAAAAATGCAGTGGGAATAGATTATTATATAAATCCACTTGAAAATGATATAAACTATATGGAAGTTATACTTAATTGTAATGATTGGAACTCCATGAATACTGTATTTAAAGACTTGTCTTTTGATAAGTTACCTGCAAAGAGAAATAAGGATGCAGATAGAGAAGCTAAAGAAGAAGCCAAAAAGATAAGAGATGATGTAAAAAAGAAAATCTTACAGATAAAAGATGATATATTCTCAGAAAATTTAAATATAGCAAGTGATATTAAACAAGTATATATTTTATTAAAATCTTTAATTGATATGGTTATAGCATTTGATGAAAGATATAGTATTAAAAAAAGGGAAAGAGGAGTTATAGATTTTAATGATATAGAACATTTTTGCTTGGAAATACTTACAGAAAATAATGATGGTAAAATAGTTCCTTCTAAAGCAGCTTTAGGATATAGGGATGCTTTTGAAGAAATACTCATAGATGAGTATCAAGACAGCAATGAAGTTCAAGAAGTTATAATGAATTCTATAGCTAAAAAGGCTCCTTCACCAAATATGTTTATGGTCGGTGATGTAAAGCAGAGCATATATAAATTTAGAAAAGCTAAACCTGAATTGTTTCTCGAAAAATACAATACATATTCTGAAGAGGACGGCAGTAAAAATAGAAAAGTAAAGCTATTTAAGAACTTTAGAAGCAGACAGGAAATAATAGATGGTGTCAATTATATATTTAAACAAGTAATGTCTAAAAAGGTTGGGGAAATTGATTATAATGATTCTGAATTCCTTGAATGCGGTGCTGATTTTAAAGAAAGTCAAAGTGATATATCAATTGAGCTTAACTTGATAGATAAAAAAGAGTTAAAACGACCTCAAGGTAAATTTGATAAGTTTATACCAAATGATGAAGATGAAGAAAACCCAGATAACATTCAGGTAGAAGCAAGGTTAGTTGCAAAAAAGATAAATGAGATTGTGAATGAAGACAATGATTTTATGATTTACGATAAAAGTACAGATGATTACAGGCATGTTGAGTATAAAGATATTGTTATACTTCTGCGTGCAACATCAAATTGGGCTCCAGTATATGTTGAAGAACTAATGAATCAAGGTATACCAGTATTTGCAGATACAGCTGTAGGATATTTTGATGCTGCGGAAATAAAGACTATTATGTGTTTACTAAAAATAATAGATAATCCTATGCAAGATATACCACTTTTAGCTGTATTAAGGTCTCCAATAGAGTCATTTGAACCAGAAGAGCTTATAGATATAAGAATGGTAAATAGTGAGATAACTTTTTATAGTGCAATGAAGATTATAGATAAATACTTTGAATATAATCCTCAGAATAACGGTGAAAATATTATAGAATATAAACTAGACCATATAAGTCAAGAACTCAAGTTAAAGGTATCTACATTTTTAAAGAGATTGGACACTTGGAGAAGCAAATCTTTACATATGGATTTAAACAGTTTTATATGGTACTTGTATACTGAAACAGGTTATTATGGTTTTGTTGGTGCTATGCCAGGTGGAAATCAAAGGCAGGCAAATTTGAGAATGCTATTTAATAAGGCTGTGCAATATGAAAATACTAGTTATAAAGGATTGTTTAACTTTATAAACTTTATAGATAAGATTAAAAATAGCAGCGGAGATATGGGAAGTGCCAAAATACTAGGAGAAAATGAAAATGTAATTAGAATTATGAGTATACATAAAAGTAAAGGACTTGAATTCCCAGTCGTTATACTCTCTGGAACAGGTAAAAACTTCAACTTCATGGATATGAACAGGAGTATATTATTTCACAGCGAGCTTGGATTTGGAGCTGATTTTGTCGATCCTAAAAGGAGAATAAGTTATCCTACTTTACCTAAACAAATAATAAAGAGAAAGATAAAAGTTGAAACTTTATCTGAGGAAATGAGAATATTATATGTAGCATTTACTAGGGCAAAGGAAAAGTTAATTTTAACTGGTATGGTAAATGATACTCAAAAGACGTGCCAAAAGTGGTGTGAAGGTTCTAAATCCAGTCAACATAAAATACCAGAGTACTATACGATAAGTGCAAGAAGTTATCTTGACTGGATAGGAGCAGCACTAGCAAGACACAGAGATGGGAGTATAATAAGACAAATTGGAAATCTCACGACTTCAAAGTATATTGTAGAAGATAAGTCTAAGTGGAAGGTTAACTTGTATAATAAATCTGACTTTAAAAAGAATTTGGATAACCAAAATGATGAAAAAAATATAGTTGAGTATATAGATAATATAGACTTAAGTTCGGATATCAGTAAGTTTAGTAAAGAAGTTTATAGAAGGCTTAATTGGAAGTATAAGTATGAAGGGGCTCAGAATATAAGCGCTAAGATGTCAGTATCGGAACTTAAAAGAAAGTTTTTGCTTGTTCAAGATGACGATAGTAAATTGCTGTTTGATAATATATCATTGAATACGCCTAGGTTTTTACAAAAAACTAGAAACATATCAAGTGCTGAAAGAGGAACGATTGTACATCTTGTTATGCAAAAACTAAATTTAAAAAAGGTATGTACTTATGAGGAAATAAGTGATCAAATTGAAGGCTTAGTTACTAGAGGATTTATAACAAAAGAAGAAGCAGAGTGTGCAGATGCTAAAAAAATACTAAACTTCTTTAATTCAAGTCTTGGAAAAAGAATGTTAAATTCAAATAGTGTATATAGGGAGAAACCCTTTATTATAAACTTAAGCAGCACAGAGATATATAGGGATTTACCTAAAGATCTATATGAAAATGAAAAAATATTGATTCAAGGAATTATAGATTGCTATTTTGAAGAAGACGATGATCTGGTTTTAATAGATTATAAAACTGATTATGCTAAAGATATACAGGAAATTAAACAAAAATATAAATTTCAGTTAGAATATTACTCTAAGGCTTTAGAAAAGATAACTCAAAAAAAGGTTAAAAATAAATATTTATATTTGTTTTCAAATAATACAGCTGTTGAAATTTAAAATTTATGTGTATATAATGATAATATAAATTGAATAATAATGATTGTGGGGGTGCCCTAGCGGCTGAGAGGAAACTTTTTCTAACCCTTTGAACCTGATCCAGTTAATATTGGCGTAGGGAAGCAGTAATAAAGAAATCTAAATGCATTGCTTTTCGGCAGTGCATTTTATTTTTATAAAAATTTATTATTAATCTATTTCATTTAATGAGAGGTGTATAATATGAAAAAAGTATTGACTATTGCAGGTTCTGATAGCTGTGGGGGTGCAGGAATACAAGCTGATTTAAAGACTATGAGTGCTCTTGGTGTATATGGTATGAGTGTTATAACTGCGATAACTGCACAAAATACAGTTGGGGTTCAAAAATCTATGGATGTTAGCCCTGAAATGGTTGAAGCTCAAATTAAGTCTATATTTGATGATATAAAAGTCGATGCTGTTAAAATAGGAATGGTTTCAAATAGTAAAACTGTAAAAGCTATAAAGGAACTTTTAATAAAGTATAAGGCTAAAAATATAGTGGTTGACCCTGTTATGGTGTCTAAAAGTGGATATCATTTGCTTAAGGTTGAAGCAGAAGAATCTTTAAAGGAGCTTATTCAAATTGCTGATTTAGTTACTCCAAATATACCTGAAGCAGAGGTTTTATCCAAAATGAAAATAAAAAACGAAGAAGATATGAAAGAAGCAGCAAAGAGAATAAGTAAGTTAGGAGTAAAAAATGTACTTATTAAAGGTGGACACAGGCTTAATGATGCAAATGATATATTATTAAGCGATAATTATTTTATTAGGATAGTTGGCAGACGAATTGATACAAAAAATACACATGGTACTGGATGTACATTATCTTCTGCTGCAGCTTCGTTTTTAAGCCGCGGTTTAAGTGTATCAGAATCTGTTAGACTTTCTAAGGAGTACATAACTAAAGCTATAGAAAATTCTTTTCCTATTGGGAATGGGGTTGGACCTGTTGGCCACTTTGTAGAATTGTATAAATTAGCAGGTATAAAATTTTAAACAATATAAAAATAAATTTAAATTCATTTTGAGGGGGATATAGAATGTATAATGAAGGCATGATGAATAAGGTTTCTCAAGTATTAACTAAAATTAAAAAGAATGTTCCGCTTGTTGACTGTATTACTAATAGTGTAACTATAAATGATTGCGCAAATATATTACTTGCATTTGGAGGATCACCAGCCATGTGTGAAGCTTATGATGAGGTTTTTGATTTTGTAAAAATTTCATCAGCACTTTATATAAACTTGGGAACACTTAATAAGGAACAAGAAGCAGCTGTGATTTTAGCAAGTACTTCTGCAAAAATAAATAACATTCCAGTAGTGCTTGATCCAGTAGCATGTGGAGCAATTCCCAGAAAAATTTCTGTTATAAATAGAATTTTAGAAGTAGGGCATGTGGATGTAATAAAGGGAAACGCCGGGGAAATAAAATTTTTAGCAGGAATGGATGCAAAAGTTAGAGGTGTGGATTCATTAGATGATGGGAAAGGCGTATTGGAAGCTTGCATTAGTGTTGCAAACAAATATAAATGTGTAGCTGCAGCTACTGGAAAAGAAGACTATATTACAGATGGAACGCGAAGTGCTATTATTAAAAATGGTGTTGAAATGTTCACTAAGGTAACTGGATCTGGATGTATGCTTGGAGCACTTTGTGGTGCGGCTGCTGGATGTGAAGAAGATAAATTTTTATCATGTGCTGCAGCAATACTTTCCATGAATTTAGCAGGCGAAGCTGCTTATAAGGAAGCTAAGTTCCCTGGAAGTTTTAAAGTTAAGTTAATGGATCATATTTACAGCTTAACTGAAGATGATTTAAAGAAGGAAGGTAAAATTGAATGGAAGTAGATTATAGATTATATCTTGTAACGGATAGGAGTTTTTTAAATGGAATTGAGTTAAAAGATGCAGTCGAGCAAGCAATATTAGGTGGAACTACTTTAGTTCAAGTAAGAGAAAAAGATGCATCTACTAGAGAATTTTATAGAACAGCACTTCAGGTAAAATCTGTTACTGATTATTACAATGTACCTATAATAATAAATGACAGGATAGATATTGCTCAAGCTATTGATGCTGATGGAGTACATATTGGGCAAAGCGATATGCCTCTTAAAATAGCAAGAAAAATACTTGGAAAAGACAAAATCATAGGAATATCAGCAGGAAATGTAAAAGAAGCCGTAGAAGCAGAAAAAGGTGGAGCAGATTATGTTGGACTTGGAGCTGTATTTTATACAGGAACTAAAAAGGATATAGAAACTCCTATAGGAATAGATGGACTTAAAAAAATATGCAGCGAGATAACTATTCCATCTGTTGCAATTGGCGGTGTAAATGAGACAAACTATAGAGAAGTCTTAAAAACAGGGGTTACAGGAATATCTGTAGTGTCTGCAATACTTGCAAAAAAAGATATAAAAAAAGCCTCACAGAGTTTATTATAAAAACATAGGACAAAGGATAAAGGACAGAGGACAGAGAGAGAAGGAGGATTTTTCTCCGCTAAGCTTACGAAAAATCTTTAACTAAATTTTTGATAACTCGTTTCGCTGAAGCGAAACATTGCTAACTTATATAAAAGGTCACTTTTTTAATTATAATATTAAAGAGTGATTTTTTATATTTTAAAATAATTTATTCTGTATTACTTTACAAATTTAGCATACTAAAGTATAATAGTATCTATAATAAATTTATACTTTAGGGGGATAAAAAATGAAAAAGAAATTTATACTTGTAACTTTGACTTTATTTATTGTAAGTATATTATTTGCCGGATGTGGTTCAAATAAGCAGTCCAGCGATAATTCATGGAATGATATTAAGCAAAAAGGACAATTTGTAGTTGGATTAGATGATAGTTTTCCACCAATGGGATTTAAAGATGATAAAGGTCAAATTATTGGTTTTGATATTGATCTTGCAAAAGAAGCTGCAAAGAGAATGGGAGTAAAGGTTGTATTTAAGCCAGTTCAATGGGATGGAGTATTATTGAGCTTAAAAAATAAGGACATTGATGTTATTTGGAATGGACTTACAATTACCGATAAGAGAAAACAGCAAATAGCTTTTTCTAAACCTTATCTTGAAAACAAACAGATAATAATTGTAAAAAATGATTCTACTATTAAAAATAAAAAGGATTTAGCAGGTAAAAAGGTAGGACTTCAACTTGGAAGCAGCAGCGAAACTGCATTAAAAGCAGATAGTGCTGCACTTAAATCTTTAAAAGAAGTTAAAAAATACTCTAATAATACTGAAGCATTAATGGATTTAAAAGAAGGCCGTGTAGATGCTGTAGTTGCTGATGAAGTAGTTGCAAGATACTATATGACAAAAAGTAAGGATATATATAAAGTTTTAGATGATAACTTTGGTAAAGAAGAGTATGGTGTTGGAATAAGAAAAACTGATGCAAGTTTTAAAGCTGAACTTGATAAAACTTTAGATGCTATGAAAGCTGATGGTACTGCTGATAAAATAGCACAAAAGTGGTTTGGTAAGGCTATTATTGAAAAATAAATGAAGTTGGGAAGTGTTTTAGGTGTCTGATTTTACGGATATGATAACAATTATGTTAAATGGAGGTATAATATCTTTAAAATTATTTGGAATAGTAGCTGTACTATCTGCAGCAATAGGTATTTTTGTTGCTATAGGTAAGATTTCAAAAATTACTCCATTAAGGGTGATCTTAAGTTTTTATACATGGATTTTTAGGGGAACTCCCCTATTATTACAACTTTTCTTTATTTACTTTGGACTGCCTGCAGTTGGTATAAGGTTAGACCCTATGACAGCTTCTGTTATAGCTTTTACTATAAATTATGCTGCTTATCTTGCTGAAGTATTTAGGTCAGGTATTGAATCAATAGACAAGGGACAATTTGAGGCAGCTAAAGTTCTTGGTATGACTTATAGTCAAACTATGATAAAAATAATAATTCCACAAGCTGCTAGAAATGTTATTCCACCTGTTTGTAATGAGTCAACAAATCTTATAAAGGATACAGCTATGGTTGCAGCTATTGGAGTTGGTGACTTGCTTAGAGGTGCAAAAGAAGTTGTTATGGACAATTTTACAATAACACCTTTTATAGCAGCTGGTATTGTATATCTTGTTATTATATCTGTCTTGATTTTGATATTTAAAAAACTTGAAAATAAGTATGTTACATCTCAATTATAATATGCATAAAATGCGAAGCATTTTTTAGAGGATAGAGGACAAAGGACAGAGGACAATGAAGGTAAGTTTTCTTCCTTACGTCAGAAAACTAATTTATTTTTTAGGCTTGTTTTGCTAATGCAAAACATCGCTTAAGCAGGCATCTAAAATCTATGATTTTTAGATGCCTGCTTACTTTTGATAACTCGTTTCGCTAAAGCGAAACATTGCTAACTTATATAAATTTAAAGATTCTTTTGCGTTAGCAAAAAATCAACCTTCTCTGTCCTATGTCCTCTCAAAAAAATATTGCATTGCAATATTTTTAATGTGCCTACAGTTTGTAAGTATTTCCTGCGTATAAGTTAAGTTTGTCCTCATAAACCAATTATATCATCGGTCACAATGCTTGAAACACTTGATGGTTTTGGAGACGATAGTCCCTTGAAATACGTATTTTGTAAATTACGCTTAAGCAAAAATAAATTCAAGTCGCTTTCTTCTCTTCGGCTCAACTTCCGAATCCAACTCTATTCATATGGTGTCTATTACCTAATTTAAAATAAGATATAATGTTGTTATACTTTCCGTTCCATAATCAACTATTTTTATAATCCCTGCTTTATCAATTCTTCTTTATACTGATCACAGAAATCTGAAAAATTATTTGATATAGAGTCAACGTATTCATCAATTGACGCTCTTTCAGGAGTGTCAGAAAGTTTACCAGGTGAATCTATAGCAATATAGGTAACGATATTATTTTGTGACCTCTTTTCAAAATCATTTACTTTATCAACAAAAGCTGAGCTTCCTGAGAAGAAAGAAGTTACATCGATTCCTTCATAATTCATCATTGAAAGCACTTTTCCATAAAGCTCACTTATGTCGAAAACATTATTTTTAGGAGTCTTAAAACTAGAGCACACTTTATAAAATGCATCCTTTGCTTTTTTTGCATTAGTAATGTCAGTGCTCATTTTAGACAGCTCATCCGATGACTTATTGAGAACTTCAAAACTGACTCTTTTTTCAAATTCTTTTATAGGGTCAGGACATTTTTTGTTAGAAGGTGGATTGATAGCGGTGTTAAGTCCTATTACACTAATTACATTGTTATAATAATCATTTTTAGGAATAGGAGTAGTATCAGTGACGCCTGCCTGTATAAGTCCTTGCTTGTATGCATCACAAAATTCGCCAAATTTATTAGTTAAAAGAGGAGGAGAAATTTGTGCTTTTAATCCGAATTCTTTCACAGTATCCACAAAAGATGGATTTCCAGAGAAGAAAGGAGATACATCAATTCCACTATCTTTCATTGCCCCAATTATTATAGTATATGAAGCATCCATACTGTAGACCCCGCTAATAGAACCCCACATGCCTTTTTTTATAAATTCATTGCTAGTTTTAAATAATACATCCTGTGCTTTTTTTGCATTAAATATTCTCTGATCTGTTTGTGATAGGTGAATTGAATCCGAGCCTGTATTTGCTTTAGCAGTTTTATTTGAAGCAGCCCTTGCCGATGCTTTTAAATCATTAGAACGGTTAATTGTATTCACATTGTAGTTTGAATAATTTTTAGTATAAAAG
Organism: Clostridium sp. JN-1; assembly: GCF_003718715.1. NCBI lineage: Bacteria > Bacillati > Bacillota > Clostridia > Eubacteriales > Clostridiaceae > Clostridium > Clostridium sp. JN-1. The sequence goes on from NZ_CP033465.1 coordinate 434,589, forward strand.
TTTATCATAAATTAAGTAGTCCCCCTTACATAAAGTATATAATATTACATTACTCGGATTAAACATCAAAAACTTTACACAAAAATAGTTTATTTGATTATATGGGAAAATAGTGTTAATATGTAAATGTGAGGGAAAATAATCTATGAAATTTAAAAAGATTGTAACAGTATTTTTAGTGTTATCATTCACGTTAGTTATGATGTACATGACTAATACGCAAAGAGTATACGCAAATGAAAACTTAACTGATGTGGAAAAATCTAATATATCTGCAGCACAATATGATGATCCTAGTTTTTTACTTGAATAAAGTAAGAGATGCTATAAGGTACTATTTATTCAATATCAAATTTGATATAAAATTAAATTTAGGCAGGCAAAAAAATGCCTGCCTAAATTTAAAATTACTTGCTAGTACCTTTGTTTGCTGCAGATTTCTGATTTGCTTTTTTTGCTTCCTCAAGGTCAGCATCTTGAATGCTGCTTGTAAAGCTTCCAGCTGCAGCACCACTAGTCATACCAGCTTGAGCCATTTGAGATGCACCCATGCCGCCGCCTTTTGCTGCAGATTCTTGATTTAATTTTATTGCCTCTTGAAGATTTGGATCTTGAGCACTGCTTGTGAAGCCTCCTGATGCAGCATCACTAGTTGTGCCAGCTCCACTTATGCCTTTTCTTGCTTCAGACTTTTGATTTAATTTTTTAGCTTCCTGTAAATTATTATCATTCATATTTTAATCTCCTTTATTAATAAAATTGAACTTAATATATAATTTATTTAGTTCGTTTTATAGTTTGTGTATTTCTTAAAGATATATGTTGGAAAGTGTTGTTTGTAAATGGAGGAATGATATGTTAAATATATTTTATTATGATACACCAATTGGCAAAATAGGAATTGCAGAAAATGGAACTCACATTACGCATTTGAGTTTTAATGAATTTATAGCTGAAGATATAAATATAATTGAAACACCTTTGATAAAGAAAGCTATTTTAGAATTAAATGAGTATTTTACAAAAAAAAGAAAAATATTTGATTTGCCACTTGCTCCAGAAGGCACAGAATTTCAAAAAAAAGTTTGGAGTGAACTGTGTAAAATTCCATATGGCACAACTTGCAGTTATAAGGATATAGCAAGGGCTATTGGAAATGAAAAAGCTTGTCGGGCAGTTGGTATGGCAAATAATAAAAATCCCATTGCAATTTTTATTCCATGTCATCGTGTTATTGGTTCAAATGGAAAGTTAGTTGGTTATGCAGGAGGACTTGACACAAAGAAAAAGCTATTAAATATTGAAAAAGAAAATTGTAAGCACTCATAAAATTGTTTTGACATGAATTAAAGCTTCGCTTAAACTATTATGCATGGAGTAATAATTTTTATAGTAAATGATGCTGTGGAGGTAAAAATGAGCATTTTAAATGTTAAGGATATTAGCCATGGATTTGGAGACAGAGCAATTTTTGAAGATGTATCATTTAGGTTATTAAAGGGAGAACATGTTGGATTAATTGGTGCAAATGGTGAAGGTAAGTCTACTTTTATGAATATAATAACAGGGAACCTTATGCCGGATGAAGGAACTATTGAGTGGTCAAATAACGTTAGAGTTGGATATATGGATCAACATTCAAAGCTTCAAAAGGGAAGCAGTATAAGAGATATATTAAAAGAAGCATTTAAGTATCTTTTTGATATGGAAGCTAAGATGATAGAAATTACAGATAAAATGGCAAGTGCATCAGAAAAAGAATTGGAAAAGCTTTTAGAAGATATGGGAAATATTCAAGATACTTTAGATAATAATGATTTTTATACAATTGATTTGAAAATTGAAGAAGTTGCAAAGGGACTTGGACTTGCAGATATAGGGCTTGATAGAGATGTAACTGACTTAAGTGGTGGACAGAGAACTAAAGTACTTCTTGCAAAATTACTTCTTGAAAAACCAGATATATTTTTGCTTGATGAGCCTACAAACTATTTAGACGAAGAACATATTGAGTGGCTAAAGAAATTTTTAAGTAATTATAAAAATGCATTTATTCTCATATCACATGATATACCTTTTTTAAATGATGTTGTTAATATCATATACCACATAGAAGATAGAAGATTGACAAGGTATGTTGGAGATTATAATAACTTTATGAGGGTTTACAAAGCAAATAAAAAGCAAATTGAAGCAGCATATGAAAAGCAGCAGCAGGAGATTGCAAAACTTAAAGATTTCGTTGCTAGGAATAAGGCTAGAGTTGCTACAACTGGAATGGCAAGAGCTAGACAAAAGCAGCTTGATAAAATGGAAATAATAGAAATGTCTAAAGAAAAACCAAAACCTGAATTTAACTTTAAAGCAGCGAGAACTTCGGGAAAGCTTATTTTTAAAACTGATAAGCTAGTTATAGGATATGACGAAGCATTGACTAAACCTCTAAATTTAGTGATGGAAAGAGGACAAAAAATAGCATTAGTTGGCTCAAATGGACTTGGAAAGACCACACTTTTAAAGAGTCTACTTGGAGAAATTAACTCTATATCTGGAAACGTAGAACTTGGGGACTACCAACATATAGGATACTTTGAACAAGAAATCAAAAAAAATAATTATAATACATGCATAGAGGAAATTTGGAGTGAGTTTCCATCATATAGCCAGTATGAAGTTAGAGCAGCACTTGCAAAATGCGGTCTTATGACAAAGCATATAGAAAGTAAGGCAGCTGTGTTAAGTGGTGGTGAACAAGCAAAAGTAAGATTATGCAAACTTATAAATAGAGAAACTAATATTCTTGTACTGGACGAGCCTACAAATCATTTAGATGCTGATGCAAAAGATGAACTTAAAAGAACACTTAAGGAGTACAAAGGAAGTATTTTAATTGTATGTCATGAACCTGAATTCTATAGGGATATTGTAACTGACATATGGAATTGTGAAGAGTGGACAACTAAAATTGTATAGTGTTTCTAGATTGCAACTTAACTTACATGCATGAACTAGAAACCTTATAATATTAAAGGTAAAATTAAAAAAATAATAGTTTATTGTATTTTGTAAATAATTTTGATAAATTAGTAAGTAGAGATAAAAACACAGTTTCTGTTGGTAGTCAGAACCTATATAAATTTAATATAGCAGTAACCTGCCCTCCTGGGGTTGTCCATTCTCTAGAAATTTTAACTTAACAGGAGGAGATGTTTATGATAACATCAATTAAATTAACAGTTTTTTTCAATGAACCTTTTTGGATAGGTATATTTGAAGAATATGAGAATAATGGTTATAAAGTATGTAAAGTAACTTTTGGAGCAGAGCCTAAAGATGAGGAGATTTATCAATTTATATTAAAAGAATTTAAAAATTTAAAATTTAGTAGTATAATGAATGCTTCAAATGAGAAATTAGTTACAAGAAGAGAAAATCCAAAAAGGATGCAAAGAAAAATTAGAAAAGAAACTAAAAATGAGGGTACAGGGACTAAGTCTCAAATAGCTTTAAAAAAACAGTATGAAGAAAATAAGTTGATTAACAAAAAAAATAACAAAGAGCGAAAAATTGAAATGGAAGAAAGAAAGTTTCAATTAAAGAAGATGAAAAAGAAAGAAAAGCATAAAGGGCATTAGAATAATAATTACACAGTATAAAATTAACGGTTTATTTTTAAATAATATCTGATATAATATAAATAAGGATTAGCTTAGTGCTGGTAACACTAAGCTAATCCTAGAACGTTTTTAGTTTTAGGGCTATCAGATTTTAGTTAAATAAACTAAGTTAAGAAAAGAGTTCTACTTCTTGCTGGATGGGGAACTTTTTTCTTTTGTCGTAAACTTTACTTTAAGACCTTTAATACTAAAATTAATTTCAAAATCACACGATTTTGAGGTTCGTTTTAACCCTATAACCATAACTAATATAATTATAATAGTTATTAGAAATAAACAACTAACTAGTATCATATCCAATACCACCCCCTTAAGCTATGATGAGAATCACCAATAGCCCAAGGTGGCTAACGTACAACCACCGCAGCCATCCACTTCTACGGTTACGAAATTTACTTGGATAGTATAGCATAATTCTAATATAAAGTATAGTGAGATATTGAAGATCTATAATTCGTAATATAAAAATATTGCAGTGCAATATTTTTGAGAGGACAGTAAAAATTGCATATTTTTTATATGAAAGTTAAAAAACATATTGACAAAGTCAAAATAATTGCTAAAATGAAGTTAGCACTCAATAGTAATGAGTGCTAATAAAAGAATAATTTCAAAAAGGCGTTTTTATATTCTAAATAACCCAACTTTTTATAGAAAAATAGTAAGAACGGCTTGACTACTATTTCCACTTCTAAAGTGGGGGTGAGTTCACTAACCACGCTAAATTACAACATGGCGCGGTTTTATTGAATTTATTTTAATATTAATATGTAAAGTAATTTAAATAAAATATTTTTAATATCTATTATCTTGAATTTATTATGAAAGGAAATGATAAAATGGCTACAAAACAATTTAAAGCTGAATCAAAGAGACTCCTTGATTTAATGATTAATTCAATTTACACAAACAAGGAAATATTTTTAAGAGAACTCATATCAAATGCAAGTGATGCAATTGATAAGAGTTATTATCGCTCACTTGTAGATGAAAATGTTAGCTTTAATAAAGATGATTTTTATATAAGAATAACTCCAAACAAAGAAGATAGGACACTTACTATAACTGATACAGGTATAGGAATGACTAAAGATGAGCTTGAAAATAACCTTGGTACTATTGCAAAGAGTGGTTCTCTTGCTTTTAAAAATGAAAATGAAGCAAAAGAAGGCGTTGATATAATAGGTCAATTTGGAGTTGGCTTCTACTCTGCATTTATGGTATCTGACTTAGTAACTGTAAAAACACGTGCTCTTGGTTCTGATAAAGCATATAAATGGGAATCAAAGGGTACAGAAGGATACGATATCGAAGAATGTCAAAAAGACACAACTGGAACAGAAATAATATTAAAAATTAAGCAAAATACTGATGATGAAAAATATGACGACTTTTTGGATGAATATAGATTAAAAGCACTAGTTAAGAGGTATTCTGATTTTATAAAATACCCAATTAAGATGATTGTAAAGAAGAGCAAATTAAAAGAAGGCAGCAAAGATGAATACGAAGACTATTTTGAAGATGAAACTTTAAATAGTATGGTTCCTATATGGAGAAAAAATAAAAATGAGCTTAAACAAGAAGATTATGATGAATTTTATATGAATAAGCACTTTGGATATGAAAAACCGCTTAAATCAATTCATTCAAGCGTTGAAGGTGTAGTAAGTTACAATACATTACTCTTTATTCCAGCAAAGGCTCCATTTGATTTCTATACAAAGGAATTTGAAAAAGGACTTGAATTATATTCTAATGGTGTACTTATAATGGAAAAATGTTCAGATTTACTTCCAGATTATTTTAGCTTTGTACAAGGATTAGTTGATTCTGCAGATCTTTCTTTAAATATTTCAAGGGAATTATTACAACATGACAGACAACTTAAATTTATAGCAAAGAAAATAAGAGAAAAAATAAAAGACGAACTTTTACAGATGCTTAAAAAGGATCGTGAAAAGTATATTGAATTTTATAAGAACTTTGGAAAACAGCTTAAATATGGTGTTTATTCTGACTACGGAGCTAACAAGGAAGTACTTCAAGATTTATTAATGTTCTATTCTTCAACAGAAAAGAAGCTTGTAACTTTAGATGAATATGTATCAAGAATGAAGGATGACCAGAAATATATATACTATGCAGCAGGTGAAAATGTGGATAGAATTGAAAAATTACCACAAACTGAAATTGTAAAAGATAAAGGATATGAAATACTTTATTTCACAGATGATGTAGATGAATTTGCAATAAAAATGCTAATGAAATATAAGGAAAAAGAATTTAAATCAGTTTCAAGTAATGATTTAGGATTTGAATCTGATGAAAAAGAAAGTAAAGAGGAAACAGAAGAAAATAAAGAACTATTTGATTTTATGAAAGAATCATTGAAGGATAAAGTAAAGGAAGTAAGAGCATCAAAGAGATTAAAGAGTCATCCTGTTTGCCTTGCAAATGAAGGCGAGCTATCAATTGAGATGGAAAAAGTACTTAAAACAATGCCAAACAATCCAAATATAAAGGCAGATAAAATTTTAGAGATAAATACTAACCATCCTATGTTTAATGCTATTAAAAATGCATTTGCAGAAGACAAGAGTAAGGTTAAGATGTACTCAAATCTTTTATATAATGAAGCATTATTGATTGAAGGGCTTCCAATAGAAGACCCTGTTCAATTTGCAAATGACGTTTGTTGTTTGATTAAATAATTATTACTGCAGAATTTAATGTGTAAATTAAAGGCTTCTACACTATAAAAGTGTAGAAGCTTAATTAATGTAACCACACTATAGAAAAAACAGTGCTTGAGTGGTACTGTTTTTATTTAGTTAATTGTATAAAATATAATATAGATAGAATATTGTATAAAAGGGGTAGTAATTTATGTTTGTAAAAGTTAATGATATGAATATATTCTATAAAAAATCTGGCAGTGGTAAAAAGGTTGTATTATTACATGGATGGGGCGGAAGAGCAGATAGTTTTCTTCCAGTATATAATTACTTGTCTTCAAATTATGAGGTTTATGCTATAGACTTTCCGGGATTTGGAAGATCAGATGAACCGCCTGAAGCATGGGATGTTACAAACTATGCAAATATGCTCTTAAAACTATTTGAAGTCTTGAGTATTGATAAGGCAGTTTTAATAGGACACTCATTTGGAGGAAGGGTTTCAATATTATTTTCATCAATGTATGGTGACAAGGTAGAAAAAGTTGTTTTAACTGATAGTGCTGGATTAATACCAAAGCGAACTTTAAAGTATTATTTCAATGTGTATAAATTTAAAGCACTTAAAAAGTTATATCTTGCATTTACACCTGGTAAGGATAAGAAAGAAAAACTTGAAAAGTTCTATAGAACTCATGGTTCCAGCGACTATAGGGAAGCAAAAACTATGAGAGGAACTTTTGTTAAGGTTATAAATCAGGATTTACGTCCTTATTTACCTAAGATAAAGGTACCAACACTTTTAATATGGGGTGATCAGGATAAAGATACTCCACTATATTTTGGACAGATAATGGAAAAGGAAATACCTGATGCAGCACTTATAGTGTTTGAAGGGGCAGGTCACTTTGCATATTTAGATAAGATAAATGATTTTAATACAGTTGTTTCGAAATTTCTTGGAGGTAATTAAATATGGAAAAAGCACTATATGTAATTATTATTTTATATTTCTTTTGGAATTGTTATGCAGAAGTCAAAAAACAACTTCATATGGCACAGCTTGAAGGTTATAAGCCAATAGAGTACTGGTGGTGGGTCAAAGATAATATAAAATCTGTAAGTATGGCAAATATAGTTCAGTTAATATTCAACTTTATAATGCTTATGGTATCTATTTTTTATAACTACAATATAGTAATAGTATATACTACAATTATAGGTTGGATTTTATTAAATACATTTATTCCTGTTATTAAAAAGAATAATGTTAAAGCAAAGAAACCTCTTGTATTTACACCAAGGGCTACAAGACTTTTTATGACAAATTACATTTTAATTACAGTATTTTTGATGGTAAGTTTTATATTGAGTCAAGATTTAATACAGTTTTTATTTTGCCTTGCAGTAATCAAGTTCTTTGCATGGCTTATAATGTGGGTGTCAACTAAGATAAACTATCCTATAGAAATGCACATACAAATGGGATTTAAAAAAGAAGCTGCTAAAAAAATAGCTTCAATGGATAATTTAAAGGTTATAGGTATTACAGGAAGTTATGGAAAGACTAGCACGAAGTATTTTGTAAAGACAATTTTGTCTGAAAAGTATAATACACTTATGACACCATCAAGCTTTAATACTCCTATGGGAATTACAAAAGTAATAAGAGAAGATCTTACTAAGCAGCATGAGATATTTGTATGCGAGATGGGTGCAAGAAATGTAGGAGACATAAAAGAATTATGCGATATAGCACATCCTTCAATAGGTGTAATAACTACAATTGGACCGCAGCATTTAGCTACATTTAAAACTATGGAGAATATTGCAAATACAAAGTATGAGCTTATAGAAGAACTGCCTCAAGATGGGATGGCAGTATTCAATATGGATAATGAATACTGTAGAAAGATGTGGAATAAAACTAAAATTCAAAAATATAGTTACAGCATAGAACCAAACGAAAAAGAAGAAGTTAGTTTGAGAGCAGAAGATATACGAGTTTCTAAAAAAGGACTTGTATTTACAATAAAAGGACAGAATGGAATTGAAATTGAATGTAAAACAAAACTCTTAGGTAAAGTTAATGTAAGTAATATTCTTGCTGGAGTTTGCATAGCTTTAAAATTGGGATTATCTCCAGAACAAATAAAGAGGGGGATAAAGAGAATAGAGCCAGTACCTCACAGACTTCAAATACTTGATACTAATAATGGAGTAACAGTAATAGATGATGCATTTAACTCAAATCCAAGTGGAGCTAAGGAAGCACTAGAAACCATAAAGGAATTGACCGATGGAAATAGAATAGTCATAACCCCTGGAATGGTTGAACTTGGAGAAATAGAATATGAAGAAAATAAAAAGTTTGGAAAGACTATGGCAAAGTGCTGTGATTATGCTATTTTAGTTGGAATAAGGAGAACTAAACCAATAGTAGAAGGACTTAAAGAAGAAAATTTTCCAGATGATAGGATAATAGTTGTTAAAACTCTTGATGAAGCAACTCAAAAACTTGGTCAAATTTCTAAGGTTAGCGATGTAGTTTTATTTGAAAATGATTTGCCAGATAACTACAATGAGTAGGTACTTATATTAAATAAAATAATTTAAATTAGTTTGAGGAGGAAAAGATTATGTCAAAAATAAATGTAGCAGTTATGTTTGGGGGACGTTCAGTTGAACATGAAATTTCAACCATAACAGGACTTCAGGTTATTGAAAATATAGATAAGTCAAAGTACAATGCAATACCTGTATATGTTGATAAAAAAGGTGATTGGTATACAGGAGATGAATTGCTTGATATAAAAAACTATAAGGATATACCAGGACTTATTTCTAAGAGTCAAAAGGTGTTTATGCCGCCAATACCTTCTATGAGTAAATTATATATATATCCTATGAAAACTAGTTTATTTAAAAAGGAGCCTGAATCAATAGACGTAGATGTAGTTTTCCCTGCTTTCCATGGTATGCATGGTGAGGATGGAACTATTCAAGGATTTTTCCACCTAGCTAACATCCCCTATGTTGGAAGTGGAGTTACAGGTTCTGCTGTAGGTATGGATAAAATTATAATGAAGGATATATTTAAGGCAAATGATATTCCAATAGTTAATTATACATGGTTTTTAAGAAGCGAATACGAGGAAAATAGTGAAGCTGTAGTGGATAAAGTAGAAGAAGAATTAAAATATCCTATGTTTGTAAAACCTGCAAATCTAGGATCAAGTATAGGTATAAGTAAGGCTAAAAATAGAGAAGGTCTTATAGATGCAATAGATGTTGCAATTAACTATGATAGAAAGATAATAGTTGAAGAAGGTGTAGATAATCTTATAGAAATAAATTGTTCAACATTAGGAAATGAACAAATACTCACTTCAGTTTGTGAACAACCTATGTCATGGGAAGACTTTTTAAGTTATGATGATAAATATTTAAGACAGGGAAATTCAAAGGGAATGGAAAGTACTGTTAGAAAAATACCTGCACCTATTCCGGATGAACAAACTAAAAAAATCGAAGAACTATCTAAAAAAGTATTTAAAGTTTTAGATTGTGCCGGAACTTCAAGAATAGATTTTATGATAGATAAAGGTACTGGTAAAGTATTTGTAAATGAAATAAATACAATGCCAGGTTCAGTAGCATTTTATCTTTGGGAGCCAGCTGGAATTAAGTTTACAGAGCTTATAGACAAATTAATACAATATGGGATTGAAGCTCATAAAGAACGTAATAAAAATATATACACATTTGATTCACAAGTTTTAATAAAAGCAAGTTCAGGAAAAGCAGGCGGAGCAAAAGGTGTTAAATAGAATCTTGATGAATTTATAGTCTCTAAACTTTAAGCAGCATATTTTCAAAATTTTGAAGATATGCTGCTTTTTTTGATGAATAATACATATATTTGCGAATATAGCTAAACATTAACAATATTTATTGATTGCATAAAGTTAAAAAGACAATTTAGAATATTAAAATATATTCTGGAAAAGTTGTAATAATAACAGCAATATTGATAAAATAATAATTATATTTCAATATAGTGAAATATATCGCGAAAATTAGAATTTTACAATATACTACTATAGGTGTATATTTAGGTTATCATCAATATATTGAAGAGGGGGAATCATGGTGATGAAAGTTTTCGATGGACATTCTGATATATTTACAGATGTTACTATTAGAAGATCAAATGGAGAAAAAGATGTAATAAAAAAATATCATTTTGATAGACTGAAAAAAGGAGGAGTCCAAGCATCTATACTTGGAATATGGATAGATCCACCTTATACTAATCAAGATCCAACAGCTAGAATGCTTCAAATAATGGGATCAATAGCTGATGAAATAGAAGATCTAAAAAGTTATGGAGGAATAGTGTATAGCTATGATGACCTTTGTAACTTAAATAAACAAGATAAGCTTGCCATATTGATAGGACTAGAAGGCATAAGCGGTTTTAAAAATAATGCAAACTTTATAAATGCGATGTATAGGTTTGGAGTAAGACATGCAATGTTAACATGGAATGAAGAAAATGAATTTGCAACAGGAGTACTTAGTCCACATAAGGAAAGAGGAGTTACAAAACTTGGAATAGAAGTTTTAAAGAGGATGGAAAGCCTTGGCATGATAGTTGATGTATCTCATGCAAATGAAAAAACTTTTTGGGACATTTATGAAAATACTACTAAGCCATTTATAGCATCTCATTCTAATGCATATTCAGTATGCAATGCAGCCAGAAACTTAAAAGATGATCAGATAAAAGCAATAGGTGAGCGTGGTGGAGTAATAGGTATGAATGCTTGGCCTGATTTTATAGATAGTACTAATCCATCTGCTGAAAGATTAGCAGACCATGTTGAATATATAGCAAATCTTATAGGAATAGATCATATAGGTTTTGGATTTGATTTTTGTGATTTCCTTGGTTCAAGTACAACTTCATCATTTGAAGAAAGTGGAACAACAGTAACTCCTAATTTAGAGGATGCATCCAAAATACCTAATCTTTTAAACATTTTATCCAAGAGAGGTTATAAAGATGAAGACTTGGAAAAAGTAGCTTATAAAAATATGGAGAGAATCATTAAAGAAATATTAAAATAAATTGATATTGAAATTTGATTATAGAAATATTAAACACTTGCTCAAAAGCAGGTGTTTTTTATTATAATATGATATACTTTATCTATATATTTTTTAGAGGTGAAGTTTGTGTTTAGTGATATTAAGTTGAATAAGAAAACACCAGTTTATATTCAAATAAAAGATTACATAAAAAGCATGATTTTGAAGGGAATGCTTAGAAAAGATGAAAAACTTCCTTCTACTAGAGAATTTTCTTCTCTTTTAAATGTGAGCAGAAATACAATAGTATGTGCTTATGAATCATTGAGAGATGAAGGATTTATATATACAAAAAGGGGTAAGGGAGCTTTTGCTGCAGATGTTCAAATAAATCATCAGAGTAAATGGAATGTAGATTGGACTAAGAGGATTAATTCTTACACTAGAAATGCAGAAAAGCTTGACATAGTAAAACATGAGGCAAAGTGGAAAAAGGGAATGATCTCATTTAAGAGTATAGCACCTGATGAAAGTCTCTTTGAAGTCGAGGAATTTAAAAAAGCTTTTTTAAATCGTATATCCATAGAAGGAGAGAAAATACTGAATTATGGATATGCAAAAGGATATAAGCCGCTTATAGAATATCTTTTAAAGTATATGGAAAATAAGGGAGTCAATGTTGAAAATAAAGATATATTAATTACAAATGGATTTACTGAAGGGTTTGATATAATTTTATCCAGCATTTTAAATGAAGGAGATAAAATACTATGTGAAAATCCAACTCATAATACAGCTATTAAGATAATGAAACTTCATAATCTTGATATAGAGGGAGTTAAATTGGATGATGATGGTGTGAATTTAGAGGATCTTAAAGATAAACTTTCAAATAATGATTTTAAGATTGCTTATCTTATACCTTCTTATCATAATCCAACTGGAATTGTAATGTCAGCAGATAAAAGAATTAAAGTATATAATCTATTAAAGAAGTACCAAGTTCCAATAGTAGAAGATGGATTTAATGAAGAGCTAAGATATATGGGATCACACATAGCACCAATAGCTGCGCTAAGTAATGATGGTAATAGTGTACTGTATGCTGGGAGCCTTTCTAAAATATTGTTTCCAGGTATAAGAATAGGCTGGATACTTGCGGATGCAGAACTTATAAGTTATCTTGAAAGTGTTAAAAGAAGTAGAAATATCCATACTTCATTTTTAGATCAAGCTGTACTTTATGAATATTTAGAAAGCGGAAATTTTGAAAAGTATATAAGAAAGGCAAGAAAAGTATACAGGGAAAAGTATGAATTTACAATAAAGTGTGCAAGTAAGTATATTCCAGGTGCTAAGGTTTTTGGAGAAGGTGGATTGCACATTTTTATAAAGTTAGATAATATAAACGCAAGAAATGTTCTGGATATATGTTACAAAAGAGGGGTTATTTTCACCCCAGGGGATATATTTTATACGGATGGATCAGGATCTGATACGTTTAGACTTGGATTTTCGAGACTTAATATACAGCAAATAGGGTCTGGACTTAAAATAATAGGAGATGTAATTAAAAGTTTATCACATAAAAGAAATGCTTAAATAAATGGAGGAGATATAGTTATGAAACAAGTAAAGAATAAGACTTTGTATAAAGGAAAATGGCTAGCTTTGAGGCAAACAACGTATACAAGTAAAAATGGAAAAGAAGTTAACTGGGAAAGCATAGAGAGGACCAATACTACTAGAACAGCAGTTATAATACCTAAATTAGTTCCCTCAAACACATATATATTTATAAAGCAATATAGACCGGCTATAAACAATTATATAATAGGTTTTCCGGCAGGACTTATAGAAAATGATGATTTAGAAAAAGAAGCACTTAGAGAATTGGTAGAGGAAACAGGGTATCATGGAAAAGTAAAAAAAATAAGCCCTTTGTTATATTCAAATCCAGCACTGCTTACTGATACTGTAAATTTAGTGTCAATTGAAATTGATGAAATCTCAGAAGAAAATAAGAATCCAATACAGCATTTAGAAGAAGAAGAGGAAATTGAAATAATCCATGTAAAAAAAGAAGAAATAGTAAACTTCTTAAGGAAAGAACAAGAAAACGGCATGGCTATAGGTATTGGACCATGGTATGTGTTTGGCGACATATTAATTTAAATAAAAAGAGGGGTTGAGAATTGGATAGGGGTTATATTCAAGTTTATACAGGAAACGGTAAAGGAAAAACTACTGCTGCACTTGGATTGAGCTTGAGAGCGGTATGTGCAGGTAAAAGGGTGTTTTTTGGACAATTTGTAAAGGGTATGAATTATAGTGAGCTTAAAGTTCCTGAATACTTGCCCAATTTTACATTAGAACAGTTTGGAAAAAATTATTTTATACATAATAATGCTAATGAGGATGATATAGTTAGTGCTAGAAAAGGTCTTAAGAAGGCAGCTGAAGTTATAAAAAGTGGAGATTATGATTTAGTAGTACTTGATGAGATAAACATTGCAATATATTATAATTTATTCTCAGTAGATGAAGTTATTGATATGTTAAATCATAAATCTGAGGAGGTTGAAGTAATACTTACTGGAAGATATGCAGAAGATAAGCTTATTGATATGGCAGATTTGGTAACTGAAATGAAGGAAGTAAAACATTATTATAAAAAAGGTGTTGCCGCAAGAAAAGGAATAGAAAATTAACTATCCATATATGGTTCGCGCTTCATATAAAAAATACTACTTCAATTCGTAATTTAGGCACAGCCCTCCAACCCTGCTATACTAAAGCCAAGGTTGGATCAAGAAGTCTCCTGACTTCTGCGAAGCAGCCAGCATACAAGTGAATAAATTCAATAAAGGAAAATACACCAAAATATTGGTCAGGATATATTATAACGGACTTTTGCTTATCTTCTTTATAGTTCTTAAGAACTACTGGGAGGGACTTGCCTGAAAAATTTCGTCCCTCCTCCATATTTTTAAATAGCTGAAAATACATATTTTCCTGTAGGTTATATTGAGTAATTAAGTTTCTCATAATGCCTTCGGCGAATAAACCTTTTTTAAGGTTTCTATCTGTATCTAACATATTCCATCCAAACTCTGATAATAACTCACTGTCAGTTACAGCAAAAGTAACATTAGTCAAGCTAGTTTTAAGCTTCATTTTGGCTGTAATTACTAGCGCAATAAGTATATCGAAAGGTATATGTTTATTTTGTTTTCTCTTATCTTTAAGGTTTTTAGATAACTTGTTTATAAGTCCTGCGTTTTTCATTTTTAATATTATTGTATTTATAAGGTTAGGAAAACTTATATTAGCAGCATCAATTTTTCCAGCTCTTATAGCTTTTAATACTTTATTTTTACATATTTTCATATTACGAATTGAATTTATCTTTAAAATTATATTGCAATAAATATTTTTCATATAATTGAAAAAAGTATGTAATTTATAGAAGGAATTTTAAAATTAATGAAGAATATGTGATATAATAAAATAAATATTCAATATATTGAATATTTATTTTCAAATAAGCTTCAATAAAATGAAAGGGTGAAAAATATGTCAGAAAGTATTAAAAGCAAAAAGAAATTAACATTAATACCACTAGCACTAATGGTTGTAACATCTGTTTTTATGTTTCCAAATGTCCCTAGAGCATTTTTGCTAATGGGATACGCTGCAATTCCATGGTATATACTAGCTGCAATTACTTTTCTAATTCCATTTGCATTCATGGTTGGAGAATATGGTACAGCCTTTAAAAAAGAAAAAGGTGGAATTTACTCGTGGATGCAAAAAATTGTAGGTCCAAAGTATGCATTTATAACAATATTTATGTGGTATATAGGATGGCTTGTATGGATAATCTTAACTTGTAATTCAATATGGGTTCACTTTTCAACTATAATATTTGGTACAGATACAACTTCAAATTGGTCTCTACTTGGTATGAATTCAACTCATACATTAGGATTATTATCCATAATATTTGCTGTACTTCTAACACTTATAGCAACTAAAGGATTGGATAAAATAATTAAAATAACCTCTATTGGAGGAATTTCTGTTGGATTTATTAATATAGTAGCCTATATAGGTGCAATAATAGTTTTCATAGCAGGCAAAGGTCATATAGCTCAGCCAATAAATGTTAGTGCATTTTTACATTCTCCAAATCCATCATATGAATCCGCAGTATCAGTATTATCATTTATATCATTCGCTATACTAGCATATGCTGGAATAGAAGTTGTAGCTGGAGTTGTTGATGATACTGAAGATCCCGAACGAACATTTCCTAAAGGTGTTCTAATTGGTTCTATATTTATTGCAGTTGGATATATTTTGGGTATATTTGCATGTGGTATATTTACTAACTGGCAAGGTGTATTATCGGGCAAAAATATAAACATGGTAAATGTTACAATAGTAATGATGAACAATATGGGATATCAAATTGCTACTGCCCTTGGATTAAGTCATTCTACTGCAATAGCTTTCAGTACATGGATAGGCAGATTTGTAGGATTATCTATGTTCTTAACGTACTTTGGTGCACTTATTTCTTATTCATATTCTCCTTTAAAACAACTTATAGTAGGTACACCTAAAGAATTATGGCCTGGAAATCTATCTGAAATAAAAGATGGTCTTCCTAAAAATGCTATGTGGGTTCAATGTATTTTAATAGTTTTCTTTATGCTAATAGTAAGTTTAGGTGGACAAGGTGCTAGTAAATTCTTTGATAAATTAGTTCTTATGACAAACGTTGCAACAACACTTCCTTATATATTTATGTCAAGTGTATTTGCTAAGTTTAAAAAGAATACAAGCATAGAAAAACCTTTTGTAATATATAAAAGTTATACAAGCTCAGTAATATGGACTATTATAGTTACGTTTACTGTTGTATTTGCAAATATAACTGTAATAATAAAACCGGCTTTAACAGGAGACATAACATCATCTATATGGATGATCGCAGGTCCATTAACATTTTCAATAGTTGCATTATTTATGTATTCTAGGTACGAAAAAATTGCAAATATTCAAAAATAATTAAATTTTAGAACTTTTATAGGACTATTTGATATGAAGTTATCAAGTAGCCCTATAATTATAGATTAATTTGAACACTATACTAAATTAAGGTTTAAAGTTGCAAACATATGTAGTATTATTTTATTATGGTTATGTTTTTAAAATTAAATTTTTGTTAAATAATCTATTTAGAGTGGTGAAATTATGGAATTAGGTGAAAAAATAAGGAAGTTACGTAAGCAGCAAAAAATTAGTATTGAACAATTATCAAAAAAATGTGGTTTGAGTACAGGTCTTATAAGTCAAATGGAGAGAGGAATAAACATACCATCCGTAATATCTCTATGGAAAGTTGCAAAGACACTCAATGTACCAATGAATTATTTCTTTGATGATTACAAAGATGACTTACCAATTATACGAAAAAGTGAAAGAAAGAAAATAATAATTCCAAATTCAAATGTTACCTATGAATTATTAAGTCCTAACTTAAATAAGAAAATGGAATTATTACTAGTAAAGCTTGAACCTGGGAAATGCAGCTCAGATGATCAGATAGGCCATAAAGGTGAAGAATGTGGATATATGATACATGGTACTATGAAAATAAAATGGGGAAACAAGGAATACATTCTCTATGAAGGCGACAGCATCTATTACGACAGTACAGTACCACATAGGTTTGTAAACATTGGTGACGTCGAAGCCATATCAATATGGACAATGACTCCTCCTAGCTTTTAATCCATCTCATTTTATATGCTATTCAAAATATTTATCAAAACTTAAAATCAGAAGTATTTCTAGATTTTAAGCTTTCTTAATATGCATATTATTGAATCGCAAAAAATAATACAGAGGTTTAGCACTTAAAAAATTTTTTAGGATGATAGCCCTTTGGATTATAAAGGTTTATGAGTATTTATAGTAGAATTAATAAATTCCGATTTTTACTAGAAATTATATGAGAAAAATTTGAATAATAAAAGCATCCTTTTTATAATGGTTTTGTTGGAAATCAAAAAAAGAAGTCCTTTCCATAGGAATGGATGCAGTAGTGAGAGTAAAAGATGCGTTAGCCTTATTTAAATGCCGTGGGGCAGATAAATATTGGACTGTAAGGAAAAACATAAATGCTTATAGAAATATTAAAGCTTGGGATGATGATAATTTTCAAATGTCTAATTCAGATATAAAAGTAAGATTCATAAAATTTATAGAAGAAATCCATACTGGGGATAAAATAGAGATTAAAGAAGGATGGATCATAACAACAGATAAATTTATATTAGTAGAAACTCTATGGAAAGTAATGCATAAAAGGTGGGATATTGAAAATAATGTCTTTCATAAACTGAAGACTAAGCGGCATTTAGACCATTGGGGAACGTACCTAAATTTGTGTAAATCAAATCTAGGTACGTTCCTGATAAGTTTAAAATTCCAGATAAAAAGTTAAGGGGATAAATACGCCCTTTCGGGCTGCGGGCAAAGCCCTTTGAAAATAGAATTTTTAATCACATTTATAATGGAAAAAATTTAAAAAATAAATTGCCCAATAGAACTTGACACAAACAAATACTAACTTATTATTGACTTATATGACATACTATAGTATACTAATTAAGCAAGTTAATTTTATGGCCTCTTGGTCAAGCGGTTAAGACGCCACCCTCTCAAGGTGGAATCAGGGGTTCGATTCCCCTAGTGGCTACCATAAAAAATGCTTTAAGCATTGTGCTTAAAGCATTTTTTCTTTTTTGAAACTTGTATATTTATTAAATTTATTGTCTGTTGAAGTTTGTTACTATATTTAAAGATTAATATGGTAGAGTGACAGGCGATTTAAATGTTACAGATGAAACTTGACATAAGCCTACAGCTGCTCCAGTCTTTTTATCAGGAAGACGAATTAATGCCAGTGCACCTCCAGTTGCTACAATTGTATTATTAGTACCTTGTATTATATTATTTGTATCAATACTAAATACGGTATTATCTGAAGTACCTACTTTGCTTTGGAAGAGTTTTCTTAATTGCTCCTGACAGCAATCACATTCAGGATTAATACTCTTATCTAATAAAGCTTTCAAAGCATCAGGAACAAAGTCAGAAGAAGTATCGATTAATGCTTCGCTTTGTATATTTTCTATTTCACATAAAGATATAATTGTATCTTTGTTATTACCTTCGGATTTACCGCTAACCTCAACTAAAAATGCTGTAGATGCATCATTTGCATTAGGGAAAAACCTTACTATAGTTCCATTGTTTATAGCTGGTTGAGGTGCTGTTGTTTCAATTCTTATATCAGCTGCATTAACACTCATTTATTCCTGGAGGCCCCCTTGAGGTCCTTGAGATCCCTGAGGTCCTTGAGGTCCTGGTATAAATTTAGGGCAGCATTTATGCCTAAATACATGTTCATCTTTACAATATTCTTCTTGATTGCAGTCATTACAATTATTATCACTGGCTTCCCAATGGTAATACTTTTGATTATCTGCGGAGTATTCTATACTATGTCCATCATGTTTATTATTCAAAAGTTATAACCTCTAAAATCAAATCTTAATCTTCTATATTGCAATATGTAAAAAAGTTGATATTGCTACATTAATATACATGCATGAACTTTTATATAGTGTTAAAAGATTCTTTTAATTTTAAAGTATAAAAAATTTATGATTTAAAATCCTATATATTTAGGAGGTGATAATTTTGAATAAACAAAGAGTAAAAGAAGTATTAGAATCCAAAGGGATTATAGAAGTGAAGTATGGAAATGATCCAGTATGGCTTGAAGGTATAAGTACAGATCAGGATAATAAAATACAAATAAGAGATATAAATACAAATCAGCGATTTAATGTTGATATTTCAGAACTAAAGGAATAATTTTAAATGTAAGTAGTTAGAAGACAGCTAATTTTAAGTGAGTTAGCTGTTTTTTTGTTGTATATAAATTTTAAAAGCAACATAAAAGTAAGTCATAAAATATTAATAAGAAAATATATATATATATATAGTTGCAGTGTAAAAATGTATGTATAAAAAATGGGGAGACGATTTAAATATGGGATGTTATAATTCACAATACGAAGACTACTACAATTCATTTAGAAGAAGAAACAATATAAGACGTCCTGTTAAATACAATGGTTTAGATAATAATTTAAGAAAGAAAAATTCAAATAGTAATTATTTTACAAGGAGAATTATAATAGATTTAGTAGGTGTGCTAGTGCTTTTTGGAATAGTTATAGGCTGTAAACTTGTAGTTAACTCAAAAACACAAGCTGTTTATAATTATTCTAAGCAGTTGATAAATCAAAATTATGATTATAAAGCTTTAATAAGTCAAATTAAGAATATAAATTTTAATGATGTTAGTGAAGGATTTATGAATTTTATAGAAAATGTTAAGTCTAAGGTTACAGGAATAAATACTATAGATAATAAAATAAAAAAAAATTTTGCCTTACCTATAAGTGGTATCGAAACATCTGCATTTGGATATAGAAAAGATCCAGTTACAAATAAAATAAGTTTTCATGAAGGTGTAGATATTGAAGTTAATGAAAATGCCAATGTGAAGGCAGCTTACTATGGTAAGA
This sequence comes from Clostridium sp. JN-1, assembly GCF_003718715.1. NCBI lineage: Bacteria > Bacillati > Bacillota > Clostridia > Eubacteriales > Clostridiaceae > Clostridium > Clostridium sp. JN-1. The sequence continues at coordinate 454,713 of NZ_CP033465.1, forward strand.
TAAAAGATTGTGGAAATGATAGTGCGGGATTTGGAAATTATATATTAATTGATCATGGAGATGGCATAGAAACTAAATACGGACATTTAAAAAAAATACTTGTTAAAAAAGATGATGCGGTTAAAAAAGGACAGATTATAGCTAAAAGTGGTAACACGGGCAAATCTACCGGACCGCATCTTCATTTTGAGCTTTTATACATGGGGGAAAATAAAAATCCAGATAAGTATTTTAATATAGTCAAAAAGTAATGAATAGGGGTTAGACTGCAGTGATTAAAGTTAATAGATATTTTATTCCGTACATTATTTTTTTGTTTATTATAGGTTATAAAGGCCAGATAATGTATACTATGTTTATCGTAATATCCCATGAATTTGTTCACTATATTTTTGCCAGACTTTATGGCTTTTATGGAATGGGAATAGAACTTATGGTTGTTGGTGCAGCACTAAATTTTAAGGAACTTGATGATGCTGAACCAAAGCAAGATTTAATAATATCTTTATCAGGGCCTGTATTTAATATAATAATGGCTGTAATTTTTTATGTATTGAGTAAAAAGTATTACTTTAATGAATTCAATATACTTTTTTTAGGTAATTTAGCAATAGGTATTTTTAATTTGATACCAGGATTTCCATTAGACGGAGGAAGAATTTTAAGGGATTTACTCTGTTATAAATATAGTTATAGAAAATCCAATAAAATAATGATAGATATAAGTATTATAATTGGAATTTTACTTATGTTTTTTTATATACTTTTATTCCTTAAAGGCTTTAATAATTTTAGCCTTGGAATAATAGGACTCTTTATAATGATATCATCTTTAAAAGAAAATGAAAGGATACCTTATATAATTATGGGGGATATAATTAAAAAGAAATATAAATTTATAAAAAAAGGATATATTGAAAATAAGGTTATTTCAGTATATTATAAAAAAGATATTTTAAGTTTAATGAGTATTTTTGATAAAAATAAATATAATGTTTTCGTAATACTCGATGATAAAATGAAAGTTATTGATATAATATATGAAAATGACATAATAGAAGGTTTAAAAATTTATGGTAATATTACAGTAGAAGAGTTTTTAAATAAGCTAGATAAGAATATATAATTTGTGTAAAATTATATACTGTTGTGATAAAATATAAAAATATGAAAAATATTTACGGAGGATAATAAATGAATAGGATTTCAGATGATATATTGTTTAAAGTTGAAAAACCAGCACGTTATATAGGAGGAGAATTTAACTCCTATGATAAGGATAAGGAAAAGGTAGATATTAGATTTGCATTTTGTTTTCCAGATGTCTACGAAGTTGGAATGTCACATTTAGGAATGAAAATACTTTACTATGTATTAAATGAAAGGCAAGATACATTTTGTGAAAGAGTTTTTGCACCGTGGCCTGATATGGAAAAACTTATGAGAGAAAATGATATACCGCTTTATGCACTTGAGAGCAAGGACCCATTAAATGAGTTTGATTTTATTGGCTTCACATTACAATATGAAATGAGTTATTCAAATATTTTGAATATGCTTGACTTGTCAGGGATACCTGTTAGGGCATCTAAGAGATCAGAAGATGATCCTATAATAATGTGCGGCGGACCATGTGCATATAATCCTGAACCACTTTATGATATAGCAGATTTCTTTGCAATGGGTGAAGGCGAAGAACAAATGGATGAAATAATGGATCTTTATAAAAAGTATAAAAATAAGAAAAGTAAGAAAGAATTTTTAAGGGCGGTATCACATATAGAAGGAATTTATGTGCCTTCATTGTATTCAGTTGATTATAATGAAGACGGTACAATAAAGGAATTTAAGCCTTTATATGATGATGTACCAAAGAAAGTAAAAAAGAGGATAATAAAAAATTTCACTGATGTACCATATCCTGATAAAATTGTAGTGCCTTATACTGATATAGTGCATGATAGAATAGTTCTTGAAACATTTAGAGGATGCACTAGAGGATGTAGATTTTGTCAAGCTGGAATGATATATAGACCAGTTAGAGAAAAGAAGACAGATAAGCTATTAGGGCTAGCAGAAAAATTAATACATAGTACAGGATACTCAGAAATATCATTAACTTCTCTAAGTATATGTGATTATTCAGATATACAAAATCTAATACATAAGTTAGTTGAAAAGCATGAAAAAGATAAAGTAGGAGTGTCACTTCCATCGCTTAGAATCGATTCATTTTTTGTTGATCTTATAAATGAAATACAAAAGATAAGAAAAACTGGTTTGACTTTTGCTCCTGAAGCAGGTACTCAGAGAATGCGTGATGTTATAAATAAAGGTGTAACAGAAAAAGATTTGATAGATTCTGTTAAAAGTGCATTTGAATCAGGATGGTCAACTATAAAACTTTATTTTATGATAGGACTTCCATATGAAACTATGGAAGATGTTCGTGGAATAGCAGATCTTGCATATAAAGTAGTTAATGAATACTATTCAGTGCCAAAGCAGGTGAGAAAAAAAGGACTTAAGGTTACAGTAAGTACATCAATTTTTGTACCTAAACCATTTACTCCTTTTCAATGGTCACCTCAAGTTAGAATGGACGATGTTAGGGAAAAGATAAATACATTGAGGAGTTTGATAAAAAATAGGAACGTAGTTTACAACTGGCATGAAACACCTGTTAGCTATCTTGAAGCTATATTTGCAAGAGGCGATAGAAAATTATGTGATGTTCTTGTGAAAGCTTTTGAAAAAGGTGCTAAATTCGATGGATGGTCTGAATACTTTAACTTTGATGCATGGATAGAAGCATTTAAAGAGTGCAATGTTGATGGTGATTTTTATGCATACAGGCAGAGAAGTTATGATGAAATATTTCCATGGGATTTTGTTGATGTAGGTGTAGACAAAGTATTCTTAATACGTGAAAATGAAAAGGCTAAAAAGGCTGAAGTAACTCCGGATTGCAGACAAGGTTGTAAGGGCTGCGGAGTAAATACTAATTTAGATGGGAAGTGTTTTGAAGGTGCGTTATTTAGTGAAGTTCAGTAAAGAAGACATTATAAAATTTGTAGGCCATCTTGATCTTATGAGGACTATACAGAGACTCCTTAGAAGGTCTGGACTTCCTCTGGAGTTTTCTAAAGGTTTTAATCCACATGTAAATATGTCATTGGCACAGCCTTTGGCTGTTGGAGTTTATTCTTCAGGAGATTATATGGATTTAGAACTTAGCGAAGATGTAGATATTGAAGTTGTAATGGAAAAGTTAAATAAGGCAACCCCACCCGGTATAAAGATTTTTAAAGCAGTAAAGGTAAAAGAAATTCAAAATAAAAAGGTATTTAAGTCTATGGCAGCAGTAGATGCAGCTAAATACTCAATAAATATAAAATACAATGATACAACTTCACTTGAAAGTGAAATTAAAACTTTACTAAAAAAAGAAAATTGGGAGACTATAAAAAAGAGCAAAACTAAAGAAAGCAGTGTAAACATAAAGCTGCTAATTAAGAAATTTGAATATGCTATAAGAGATAATGTTTTAACAATAAATACTTTGGCTGCTTGTGGAAGTAGGCAAAACTTGTCACCTGAACTTATGGCAAAGTTTATACAAAATAATACTCAAGGTGCTAATTTAGATGCATTTGTTGACATAAAGAGAGAAGAGATGTATGCAAGCTCAAAAAAGGGCTTAATTCCACTTTATGAAGCTGCAGAAGAATACAATTAGTAATATAAAAATAATACTTTGTATTATTTTATGCTGCGAATTGCAGCATAGATGATCATATATAAGTAGGTGATTTACTTGAAGGAAATGTTTATAGAAAGACAAGAATATCTTTTAAGAATAGCTATAAAAAATAATAATAAATTAGAAGAATGCCTTATGGAACAAGATACTGTAAATCCTTGTTCAGGAGAAATATATAGTGGTATTGTAAAAGATATTATCCCTGCTATTAGAAGTGCTTTTATAGATATAGGCTATGAGAAAAATGCTTATATGTATCTTGATGATAAATTTAACAATAGTGATTTAAAAAAAGGTGAAAAAGTAATTGTTCAGGTTGTTAGAGAAGGAACTTACAATAAAGGACCAAAGGTAATAAATGGTATAAATTTATCGGGTATATATTCGGCTGTAATTACATCAAACAATAAAATAAATTTTTCTCAAAAGATAACTGACGAGGAAAAGAAAAAATTTATATCCTCCAATATTAAAAAGCCAGATGGAATTGGAGTAATTGTGAGAACTGCAGCAAAAGATGTAAAAGTAGAAGTTATAAATGATGAATTAGAAAAGTTATACAAAGTATATAATGACATAGTTAATAAATACAAATCTACTAACAAAGCAGGATTGATATTTGATAATGGCGGTGTTATAGGAAAGATCCTTAAAGACAGAATAAATTATGATAATTATAAGATATATGTAAATTCGGAAAGGGATTATGTTTTTATAAGAAATTTTTTAGAAAATATATTAGATAATAAAATTGATTTAGAACTTTTTAATGGTACAAGTAATTTATTTGAGTACTATGGTATAGAAAAAGAGCTTTTAAGTCTTTTAAATAATAGAATTTACTTAAAGTGCGGTGGATACATAGTTATAGATAAGACTGAAGCCATGTATGTCATAGATGTTAATTCAGGAAAAAATGTAACAAACTGTACTATGGAAAAGACAGCGTATATTACAAATTATGAGGCGGCAGAAGAAGCAGCGAGACAAGTGAGACTTAGAAATTTAAGCGGCATAATAATAATAGATTTTATAGATATGAAGAATGAAGATAATAAATGTAAAGTCATAAGTAAACTTCAACAAGGTTTTTTAGATGATAAAAATAAAACTGTCATTTATCCTTTTACACAATTGAATTTGATTCAAATAGCAAGAAAGAGATTGAATAAATCAATATATGAATATATGCAGGAAAATTGTAATATATGCAGAGGAAAAGGTAAAATGTTAAAGCTTGAATATCTTTGTATGCTTATAAAAAATAAAATAATCAAGGTAAGGTCTAACAGCAATATAAAAGATATACATATAGTAATTAACCAAATATATAAGAAGAATGTAGAAGATGATATTTTAAAGTTTATAAGTGATATTGATGCTTTGAATTTAAACATATATTTAACTTATGATTTAAAAGATTATTTTAAAGTAGAACCATTGATTTTTTTAAGTCAAATAAATGCACTAAAAAAGTTTAATATATACAATAGTAGTTCTGTAAAGCTAAAATAGTGTATATATTGTTGAATATAGTACAAAAAGTGCTTTACAAATAACTTGGCATATGTTACAATGGCTGTTGTAGACCGCGCAGATTAGGTTCCTAAACATAGAATATATGTACCTTAATGGCGAGACTGGATAGAGGAGGTGTTTTAATATGTATGCAGTTGTAGTTACTGGAGGAAAACAGTATAAAGTTTCAGAAGGAGACGTTATATACGTTGAAAAACTAGAAGCAGAAGTAGATAGTACAGTTGAAATGGATAACGTTCTTGCAGTTTCAAAAGACAATGGTGATTTCGTAGTAGGAAAACCTGAAGTTGAAGGAGCAAAAGTTACTGCTAAAGTAGTTGCTCAAGGAAAAAGCAAAAAAGTTATTGTATTCAAGTATAAGAGAAAAAAGGACTACAGAAAGAAACAAGGACACAGACAACCATATACTAAATTACAAATAGAAAAGATAAATGCATAATTATGGTTGATATAGAATTTGTAAAGAAATCTAGCAACTTTGTTTCGGCTAGATTAAAAGGTCATGCCGAATCAACTAATCAAGAATTTGATATGGTGTGCAGTGCCATTTCAGTTATATCTCAAACTATTTTGATTGGTATGTTAGAAGTTTTAAAAGTTGATGCTGAATATTCAATAGATGATGGCTTTTTAAGTTTTTCTATTGAAAAGTTGTCAGATGATGATATAAAAAAGTGTCAAGTACTTATAAAGACTATGTTGTTAGGTTTGAAAAATCTTGAAATAAGTTATGGAAAATATATAAAGATTAGTGTAAAGGAGGTGTAGTATATGTTACTAATAAACCTTCAGTTATTTGCTCATAAAAAAGGGGTAGGTAGCTCAAGAAACGGAAGAGATAGTGAATCAAAGAGACTTGGAACTAAATGTGCAGACGGACAATTTGTTTTAGCTGGAAATATATTGGTTAGACAAAGGGGAACAAAGATCCATCCAGGAGATAATGTTGGAAAGGGTGGAGATGATACTTTATTTGCAAAAGTAGATGGAGTAGTTAAATACGAAAGAGTAGGAAAAAGCAAAAAGAAAGCTAGCGTTTATCCTGTAGATGTTGAAAAAGTAGCAGCAGAAATAGCAGAATAGCTTACAATAAGGCACCCTAAGTTAGGGTGCTTTTTTTGAAAGTTTAATGACTTAATTCTTAAATTATTGGTGGTGAAAGTATATGGACGATATTACTAAGTGCATTGATCTTATGAGAAAGCAGCGTCATGATTTTATGAATGATTTTCAAATTATATATGGATATTTACAAATTAATGATGTTGATAGGGCAGTTAATTACTTGGAAAAGCTAAGTAAAGAAAATATAGTTATAAGTTCTATATATGCATTAGGAGACAATTATTTTGGATTTTGTTTCGAGCAAAATATAAAGTCTATTATACAAAAAGAATATTCAGTAGAAGCCAATGTAGAAATAGAGAAATTTTACAAGAAATTTTTTGAAAAAGATTATATCAAAAAAAATAATTTAGTAAAGAATATATTTAGTAGTTTTGAAAATAATAGCGTTAAGTATATTTATATATATATTTTTGAAGACAAACTAGGGCAAAGTTTTCTCATATCGAATAATGAAAGTTTGATTGATGAATTAAATTGGATGGAAAATTGGGACTCTATGGATGTAGGTATTGAAGAACTAAAATTACATAAATGTAGTTATGAAAATAATTTAGGATATAGGGTTACATTTTTATTATAAAAAGAGGAGTTGGAAATAGTGTTTGTTGATACAGCAAGGATATTTGTAAAATCAGGTGATGGTGGGGATGGATCTATTTCTTTTAGAAGAGAAAAATATGTTCCATTTGGAGGACCTGATGGTGGTGATGGAGGCAGAGGCGGCGATGTTGTATTAGTTGCAAGTTCTAATATGACAACACTTTTGGATTTTGCATATAGGAAAAAATATAAAGCAGAAGATGGTGGAAATGGTTCTGGCTCTAAGTGTTTTGGAAAAAATGGAGAAAATTTATATATAAAAGTTCCAATTGGAACTGTAGTAAGAGATGTGAATACAAATAAAATAATGGCAGATTTATCACATAATGAAGATAAGTGTATAGTAGCCAAAGGCGGCAGAAGTGGAAGAGGGAATGTTAGATTTACTACTTCTACAAGGCAAGCACCTGATTTTGCAGAGCCTGGAATGCCTGGAGAAGAAAGGCTTATATCTTTAGAACTAAAAGTCCTTGCTGATGTAGGATTAGTTGGATTTCCAAACGTAGGGAAGTCTACTTTGCTGTCTGTAGTAACTAAAGCAAAACCTAAAATAGCAAATTACCATTTTACTACTCTAAATCCTAATTTGGGAGTAGTTGATATTCCGAAGATAACAAGTTTTGTAATAGCCGATATTCCTGGAATAATAGAAGGTGCTTCAGAGGGTGTTGGATTAGGTATTCAATTTTTGAGACATATTGAAAGAACTAGGTTGTTAATTCATGTTGTCGATATTTCTGGAGTAGAAGGAAGAGATCCATTTGAGGACTTTTTAAAGATAAATGAAGAGTTGAAAAAGTATGATGTAAAATTGTGGGATAGACCTCAGATAATTGCTGCAAATAAGGCTGATATGCTGTATGACGAACAAGCATTTCAAGACTTTAAACAAAAAGTTTCAAAATTAGGATATGATAAAGTATTTAAGATATCTGCTGCTACAAAACAAGGCGTAGATGAGCTTATGAAAGAAGCAGCTAGAATGCTAAGCTTAATTCCTATTACAGATACTGAAATACCAGAGAATGAAAAGTTTGTACCTGAGGAAAAAAGATTTACATATACAATAAGAAAAGAAGAGGATATGTATATTGTAGAGGGAAGTTTTGTAGACAGATTGCTTGCAAGTGTAAATGTAAATGATGCAGATGATTTAAGATACTTCCACAAGGTACTTAAAAATAAGGGAGTACTTAATGAACTTAAAGATATGGGAATAAAAGATGGGGATACCGTAGTTTTAAATGACTTCCAATTTGAATATATGTTGTAATGAAATTATTATTTTAAGTGATTGACATAGGAGAGATAGTTATATGATTAAAAAGGCTATTTTTGGAGGCACTTTTGATCCTATTCACAATGGACATTTACATATAGCCTACGAAGCTTTATATAAATTAGATTTAGATAAAGTTATATTTGTACCTTCTAGCAATCCACCGCATAAATTAGATGAAAATATAACAGAAGTAAACTTAAGATATGAAATGGTAAAAATGGCTGTAAGCCAAGAAAAGAGCTTTTGCGTAAGTGACTATGAAATAAAGAATGATAATTTGAGCTATACGTATAAAACTCTTGAATATTTCAATGAATTAGAAAAAGATACAAAGTGGTATTTTATAACTGGTGTGGATTGTCTTATGGACATAGAAGGTTGGAAAAACTATGAACAAGTTTTAAAATTATGTAATTTTGTAACCTTTAATAGACCAGGATATTTAATAGATGATATAAAAAGAAAAAAATATGAGTTGGAAAAAAAGTATGATAGTAATATAATATTTTTAGATATACCTCTCTTAGATATATCTTCAACTAACATAAGAAAGTTAATACAAATGGATAGAAATGTAAGTTACTTATTACCATGTAATGTTTATAACATGATAAAAAAATTAGGCTTATATAAAAATAAATAGTTGTTATAGTTTTGGAGTGATTAGGGTGTGGAGTGAAGATCAAATCATAGATTATTTAAAAGATAATCTTAAAGATGCAAGGTATGAACATAGTTTAAGTGTAAGAGATACTGCAGTTAAACTTGCAGAAATTTATGGCGCAGATATTGAAAAGGCTAGGATTGCTGGTCTCTCACATGATTGTGCTAAGAACATGAGTAATGATGATTTATTAAGTATAGCACTTTCGCATAATATAAATGTGGATAATGTATATAAGGAAAATCCAAAGTTATTACATGGATTTATTGGTGCTGTGGTTGCAAAAGAAAAAATGGGAATAGAAGATGAAGAGATTTTAAGTTCAATTGCATATCATACAACCGGAAAAAGGGATATGAATCTTCTTGAAAAAATTATATACATAGCAGATTATGTAGAACCATTAAGAAATTTTCCGGGAGTAGATAATTTGAGAAAAGAAGTTACATATGACTTAAATAAGGCAATGCTTATGGCTTTTAACAATACAATCAAATATGTCATTGAAAAAGAGCAACTTCTTCACGTAAATACTATAGAAGGAAGAAATTACATATTGTATAACAGCAAATAAACTATTATCAAAAATGATAATTAATTATTATTTTTGATAATTAGTGTATTGTAAAAATGTATATTAAACACTAAATAACACGCATTTTAGCTTAAAAGATCATATTAACTACTTATTGGCATAGAACTTGCTTTGCTATATAAGTACAATTTAATTATAAATTTTAAATATGATTTAATTATAAATTTTAGGAGGGTTTAATTATGAAAAAAGAAATAATAAGTACAAATAAGGCACCAGGAGCTGTTGGACCTTATTCACAAGCTGTTAAGGCAGGAAATTTTTTATTTACATCAGGTCAAATACCACTAGATCCATCAACTGGTGAATTGGTATCAGGTGACGTAAAAAAAGCTGCAGAAAGATCTTTAGAGAACATAAAAGCTTTACTAGAGGAGGCAGGTACATCTTTTGATAAAGTTGTAAAAACAACTGTCTATGTAAAGAATATGAGTGATTTTGGAGCTGTAAATGAAGTTTATGCAAAGTATTTCCAAAAGGATATGCCAGCTAGATCTTGTGTAGAAGTAAAACTTCCAAAAGATGCACTAGTTGAAGTTGAAGTAATTGCACTTTTAGACTAGAATTTATTACCCTATATAAGTTTCAACTTATATAGGGTTTCTACGTTTTAGCAATCATTTTTTAATTTATATTTAGTAAAAGGAGCTTTTTTATGCAGGAAAATAGTCTTATATTTGAGGTTGATAAATATAACGAGGGTACGAAATTAAGGCAATATTTAAAAACTGTATGTAAGTTATCAAGCAGACTTATAAAAGGTGCAGCATTGGATAAAAGAATAATGGTAAATAATGAAGTTGTAAGACTTAATTATGTTGTAAAGGCAAATGATAAGATAAACATTGATTTACCTAAAAAGGAAGAACAAAATATAGAACCTGAAAAGATGGATATAGATGTCGTATATGAAGATATGGATATTATAGTTGTAAATAAGAGACCTGGAATGGTTGTACACCCTACTAAGAGCTACCAAAGTGGTACGCTGGCAAATGGTCTTCTTTATTACTTTAGGGAAAATGGAGAACAATGTATAGTTAGATTGGTAAGCAGATTGGATATGAATACTTCAGGTCTTATCATAGTTGCAAAGAATCAATTTTCACATATGGCATTATCTCGAGATATGCACAGCGATGATTTTGAGAAGAGTTATCTTGCAGTAGTGCATGGTAATCTGCCGAAAAAGAGTGGAGTAATTGATCTTCCAATTTATAAAACTGAAGATGGAAGTATAAAAAGAGTTGTAGATGAAAGAGGACAAAAAAGTATAACTTGTTATGAAGTTGTTAATAGCTTTAACGGCGGAGACTTGGTAAAGCTTACATTAAAGACAGGTAGAACACATCAAATAAGAGTGCATATGTCGCACATTGGATATCCTCTTTATGGAGATGATTTATATTGTAATGAAGACGATACAAAGTACATAAACAGGCAGGCACTTCATGCTTACAAGTTAAAATTTCCTCATCCAAGAACAGGAAAAGAATTGAGCTTAGAAATAGGACTGCCAGAAGATATAAAAAGTTTAATAGATAAAATAAAATTTTGATAAGCTTAAGTTATCAAAATTTTATTTTAACATATTCTAAATTTTAAGGTCACTTATTTTGAAAGATGAAATTTTTTAAAAGTATATACTGCTGCTCCTAAAATTATTAATCCAGCAGGAATTAAGTACGTTAATTTAACATGTAACCCTGGGATTAATGTTGACTGCATTGCTTGTTTAAAATTATGGTCTGTACCACTTTTTAAATTTAGCGTTCCTATGCTTTTGTTATTTAAAAGAATATTTCCAGCTGCGACAGTATCACCCTTATTGAAAAATTTTAAATTCAAGTTTTGATTTTTTAATTTAAAGTTAGGTATATGATTATCTGTCTTTGATTTTATATAGTAAAAATCAGAAGCTGCTAAAAGTGGAACTGTCAAGCCTCTATTATTGTATGTAGTTACTAAATCGCCTTTTGAATATAATTTTACCCAATCAAAGTTGTCAAAACCATAATTGAACAAGGCTATAGAATCTGGAAAAAAGGTCTTATTCTTATCATGTAACAAAGCAACTATAAGTGTTCTGCCGTTTCGCGTTGCACAAGCTACATAAGAATGAAATGATTGAACCGTATATCCAGTTTTACCGCCAATACAACCAGGATAATAAAAATTAGATGACTTTTGTATTAATTTATTTTCATTCCAAAGTGGTCTTGCATGAGGAAATTTATTTGTTGATGGTATCGAGTAAAAACTAGTAGCAGCAATTTTTACATAGTCAGGTTTTTTTGAAAGTTCCCTCATTATAAGTGCTAAATCTCTCGCTGAAGTTTTATGTTTATCATTAAATAAACCACTTGGATTTACGAAATTTGTATCTTTACATCCTAATTCAAGGGCTCTTTTATTCATTGCAACTGCAAATTTATCACATGAACCACTGATGTATTCGGCAAGTGCTTCGGCACAATCATTACCGGAAACTAACATAAGTCCATATAAAAGATCTCTTACCTTTATTTCTTCACCTTCATATAGATAAATTTTACTTCCATCAGCTAGTGGAGGGTTTTTACCAATTGTTACAACATCATCTAAATTACAGCTTTCCAATGTTAAAAGTGCTGTCATTAATTTTGTAGTAGAGGCTGGTGGATAAGCAGCATCTTCATTTTTCCCATATAAAAGAGTTCCTGTTGCCGCATCCATAATAACTGCACTGTCTGCTGATACAGATGGTGGATCGTTATTTGCTTGAACTTTATAAGAAAGTTCTGCAAATACTATAAAAAAACATACAAAAAAGGTTAAAAATTTTTTCATTCTTGCCTCCTAACGCATCAATATTAATAATTATATCAAAAAACTTAAGTTTGTGCGACAGAATTTCAAAAAAGCTGTCAATAATGTAAATAGTAAAGATAAAAATTTATAACAAGGAGGAATTATTATAGATAAAAAGAAAAAAATAATAGGTTCTGTAGTTATTTTAGTTATATTTTTAACCTTTTTAATAGCAGGCTATTTTATATCAAAACCAAGCAAAGAGGTTAATACCAAAGAGGTTTTTAATGAGATTTCGACTGACAAAAGTGTTAATCATAACGAGGAAAATAAGAGTATAACTGCCTATATAAACGGCGAAGTAAAAAATCCAGGTGTATATAAGATGAAATCTGATAGTAGAATTCAAGACTTGGTTAAAGCTGCAGGCGGATCTACTGAAAGTGCAAATACATTAAAATTAAATTTAGCTAAAAAGTTAAAAGATGAAGATTATATATATGTAGAAAAGAAGACAAATACTCCAAGTGATCTACAAGTTCAGTCTTCTACAGGAAGTTCAACCGGAAGTTCAAGTGATAATCAAAAGATTAATATAAATTCAGCATCAAAGGAAGAACTTAAAAAAATTCCTGGAATAGGAGATATAACGGCTCAGAAAATAATAGATTATAGGGAGGAAAATGGGGGATTTAAGACTATTCAAGACCTTAAAAAGGTTGGCAGAATTGGTGATAAGACATTAGAAAAGATAAAAGACAAGATAGATGTTAGTTAAAGTTTTTATACTCAATTGCCAATATACTAAAAATTGTTATATAATGAAAGCTGTAAATTTAAAATGAGAGGTGTATTATTATGTCTATAAGCACAAAACTTACAGAGCTCACAAGGACCTCTGGATGAGCTGCTAAAATAGGGCCGGAGACCCTTTCAAATATATTAAATAAAATACCTAAAATGCATGATGAAAATTTGATAGTTGGTATTGAAACATCAGATGATGCTGCAGTTTATAAATTAAATGATGATACAGCTGTAATACAAACACTGGATTTTTTTACTCCGGTAGTTGATGATCCATATACTTTTGGACAAATAGCAGCAGCTAACTCATTGAGTGATGTGTATGCCATGGGAGGAATACCAAAAGTAGCACTTAATATTGTTTGCTTTCCATCGTGTTTATCAACAGATGTTTTAGGTGAAATTTTAAGAGGTGGAGCTGACAAGGTAATAGAATCAGGGGCAGTAGTTATAGGAGGTCATACTGTTGATGATAATGAGCCTAAATATGGTTTGTCTGTAATGGGAACTGTAAATCCAAACAAGATACTTAGAAATTATGGCTCAAAGGTTGGGGACATAGTTATAGTTACAAAGCCGCTTGGAACAGGTATAGTAAATGCTGCTATAAAGGGTAAAGTAGTTTCGGAAAGTGCATATATTGAAGCTGTAAAGATTATGTCTGCCTTAAATAAGTATGCTGGGGAAATAATAGCAAAGCATGATATTACAGCATGTACAGATATAACTGGTTTTGGACTAATGGGACATTCGTACGAAATGGCGTCTGCATCCAATGTTACATTAAAACTTCATTCAAGTAATATACCATATATAAAAGAAGCAGAAGAATATGCAAAGATGGGTCTTGTACCAGCAGGATGCTATAATAATAGAAAACATATAGATGGAAAATTTGAATTTAAAAACGTACCTGAATGGATTCAAGATATCACGTTTGATCCACAAACTTCCGGCGGACTCATGATTACATGTTCTGAAAAAGAAGGTAGTAAAATCATGGGTGAATTATCAGGTTTAGAACTAAAATCAAGTATTATAGGAGAAGTTATTCCAAAGCAAGATAATAAGTTCTTAATAGTAGATTAAGCAGCTAAATAATTGCTCCTTAAGGAGGATTTTTATTATGTTAAAAAAAGATTTGCTTAGAAAATTGCCTAAAATAGATCAAATGTTAAGTGAAGCTGTTGTACAAGAACAACTGAAGTATATGCCAAGAACAATAGTTATAGAATCACTTAGAAAATCAATTGACAATTACAGAAGCTTGATATTAAAAGAACAAATAGTACAATTTGAAGATAAGGATATATTAAGGGAATTTTTAAATATAGTAGATGATGTTAAAGGAAGCAATTTTAAAAAATTAATAAATGCAACTGGTGTAATAATACATACTAATTTGGGAAGATCAATATTAGCAAAGGGAGCTTTAGATAATGTAATAAATGTGGCACAAAATTATAGTAATTTAGAGTATGATTTAGAAAGTGGTAAAAGGGGATCAAGGTATAGTCATGTAGAGGAACTTATAAAAAAGGTCACTGGAGCAGAAGCTGCTTTGGTAGTAAATAATAATGCAGCTGGAATTATGCTGGCCTTAAATACATTGTGTAAAAATAAAGAAGCAATCGTGTCTCGTGGACAACTCGTTGAAATAGGGGGATCATTTAGAATTCCAGATGTCATGGCTTTTAGCGGAGCTTCTTTAGTGGAAGTTGGAACTACAAATAGAACTCATTTATATGATTATGAAAATGCTGTAAGTGAAAATACTGGAGTTTTTCTAAAGGTGCATACTTCTAATTTTAAAATATTGGGTTTTACAGAAGGTGTTGATTTAGACAGTTTAGTTAAACTAAGTTTGGAAAAGTCGGTTCCAATCATAGAAGACATAGGAAGTGGAACTTTAATTGACTTTTCAAAATATGGTTTTACATATGAACCTATGGTTCAAGAAAGCTTAAAACGTGGAGTTGATGTAGTAACTTTTAGTGGTGATAAAATGCTGGGTGGTCCGCAAGCTGGAATAATAGTTGGAAAGAAAAAATATATAGATAAAATGAAAAGCAATCAATTAACAAGGGCACTTAGAATTGATAAGATGACACTGGCAGCGCTAGAAGGTACCTTGAAGTATTATTTGGATGAAAAAGAAGCAGTGGATAAAATACCAACATTGAATATGATATTAAGTGATAAAGACAAGCAGAAAAAAAGAGCTCAGAGATTGAGAAGAAAGCTTAAAAACAGCACTCACAAATTTGAATTCATAGTAGACTATGACTATTCAATGGTTGGCGGTGGATCAATGCCAGCTGAGAGAATACCTACATGTATTATAAAGGTGAAAAGTAGTGAAATTAAACCTGAAGAGTTAGAAACTAAACTTAGAAATAATAAGGTACCTATAATAGTCAGAGTATCAAATGATGAAGTAATAATGGATTTGAGGACTATATTTGATAGAGATTTTGATACAATCGTAGAATCATTTAAAAATATATAAAATTCACTTTAAAAATGTTATAGATTAATGGGAAGGTGTGTTGCTGCATGAAACATGTCATAATAGGAACAGCTGGTCATATAGATCATGGAAAGACTACACTTATAAAAGCACTGACTGGCAGAGAAACAGATACCTTGAGAGAGGAAAAGGAAAGAGGTATATCTATTAATTTAGGATTTACTTTTTTTGATTTACCTTCTGGAAAAAGAGCTGGAATAATAGATGTTCCAGGTCACGAAAAGTTTATAAAAAATATGTTAGCTGGTGTCAGCAGTATAGATGCAGTCCTTCTAGTAATTGCTGCGGATGAAGGAATAATGCCTCAAACAAAGGAACATTTTGAAATACTTCAACTTTTGGATGTAAAAAATGGGATAATAGTTATTACAAAATCAGATATGGTAGATGAAGAATGGCTTGCTATGGTTAAAGATGATGTAAAAAAAGAGGTTAAAGGAACATTTTTGGAAAATGCAACGATACATACTGTCTCATCCAAAACTGGAGAAGGCATAAAAGAACTTGTATATGACATAGATAAAATTACAGATGAATTAGAAGAAAAGGACATTGAAGGTCATTTCAGACTGCCTGTAGATAGAGTGTTTTCTGTAACTGGATTTGGAACTGTAGCTACTGGAACTGTCATTAGTGGGACTATTAATGAAGGAGATACTATAGAAGTATATCCTTCTAAGACTGTATCAAAGGTAAGGGGAATTCAAGTGCACGATGAGTCTGTGAAGATGGCTGAAGCAGGTCAAAGATGTGCCTTGAATATATCAAATGTAAAAGTAAAAGATATTAAAAGAGGAGATGTAATCTCTGTAGAAAATTTAATGGAACCATCTATGATAGTGGACTGCAGTTTATATTATTTAAAAAGTGCAGATAGACCTTTAGAAAACAGACAGAGGGTTAGGTTATACCATGGAACTAGTGAAATAATATGCAGGGTTGTTATATTAGATAGGGAACAGTTGAATCCAGGTGAAAGTGCATATGTACAATTAAGACTTGAAAAGCCGCTTACTGCCCAAAGAAATGACAGATATGTAATTAGATCTTATTCTCCAATGTATACTATAGGTGGTGGATCTATAATAGATCCAAATGCTAAAAAAGCAAAGAGATTTTATAAAGATTATATTGAACAGCTTAAGACAAAGAAAAGCGGAAAAACACAAAATATACTTGAGGATACTGTGAAAAAGTTGAGCAGTAAATATCCTAATTTTATTGATATATTGAAGTCATTCGGTAAAAACGAGCAAAGTATTAAAGATGAACTTAATAAATTAGTAGATGAATGTAAAGTAATAAAATTAGGAGATGGAGATAAAGCAGTATATATTGATGCAAACTTTTTAAGTGAAAAGGCAGCAAAAATAAAGGACTTAGTTAATAAGTTTCATGAAGAAAATCCTTTAAAATTAGGATTTCCAAAGGAAGAAATAAAGGGTAAAGTATTTGGCAATAATATAAAACAAAAGGTATATGATGAATTAATTGATTTGTTAGTTAAAAATAAAGATATAAAAGTTGATGGAAACTTTATATCTAGAATTGATTTCAATGTAAATTATACTCAAAAACAAGAAGAACTTAAACAAAAAATAATTGATAAATTTAAAAAGTCCGGTTTTTTAACTCCTAAGTTTAGTGAAATTGAAGAAGAGATAGGAGAAACAAAAGATTTGAGGATGGTCTTTGATTCTTTAATAGAAAACGGAACAATTGTTAAAGTAAGTGAAGATTGTTTTTTCTTAAAAGATGATTATAATAAAGCGATAAAAATAGCGTATGAACTTATACAATCAAAGGGAGCTTTGACGCTAGCTGAATTTAGAGATGAATTAAAGACAAGTAGAAAATATGCTGTTGCCCTGCTGGAAAACTTTGATGGTATAAAGTTAACTAAGAGAATTGGTGATAAAAGAATATTAAATAATTCTATAAGCAATTATTTAAATTAAAAAATTTGACACAATAAAATGAATACTTTATAATATGATAGTGATGTGTTGTAAGCATGGGGGTAGATAGGTGCTGGTGTGCCTGCCGGTCTTCAAAACCGTGTTGCCGTGCTAAGACCACGACGGGTGGGTTCGATTCCCACATATTCCCGCCATAATGATATTACAAGCACTGAAATTACTTGATTTAATTACATATTTAAAAGAGATTTTTATAAATAGTTATATTTATAAAGGTCTCTTTTTTTATGCAATAAACTGTTATGTTGTGTTGAAAATTATGAAAAGAAAGGAGGGTAGATGTATCAATGGCTAAAAGAAAGATTAAATTAAACCACATTACAAATTTAAAAAAAGTAGGTAGAACGACTGACAATATATCAATATCTGAATTTTTTGATTTACATGAAAAATTTATGGAAGAAAAAGAACTAGAAAACCTTAGAGAAAGAACACTTGAAGAATATAATGTACATTTAAAATATTTTAAGAAATATGTAGAAAGTGAAACACAATTTAAACAAACTGATATGCCAATAAATTCAGATATTTTTAAAAGTTATGTGTACTATATGACCTTTGAAAAAAAATATTCACCTTTTACAGTTAATTTAAGATTAAGAACTTTGTTAGCATATCTGAGATGGCTTTATAACAATAATTATATTACAGAAAACATAGCAATAAAGATTCATTTGCAAAAAACACCAGATGATGCAAAAACACCGCTTACTGATGTTGAAGTTAAAAAACTATTAAATGGGTGTGATTTAAATACTTATACAGG
Organism: Clostridium sp. JN-1; assembly: GCF_003718715.1. NCBI lineage: Bacteria > Bacillati > Bacillota > Clostridia > Eubacteriales > Clostridiaceae > Clostridium > Clostridium sp. JN-1. The sequence continues at coordinate 473,156 of NZ_CP033465.1, forward strand.
TTTTAGAGATTTCTCGTTGATGCTTTTGATTTTAGATTGTGGTATTAGGATTGGTGAAGCAACGGAATTAAAAATTAGTGATTTTGATTTAAAGAATGGACTTGTAACAGTTAGGGCAGATGTATCTAAAACGAGAGTATCAAGACAACTACCAATTTGTACTAGAACAGCAAAAGTATTAAAAGAGTTAATAGATATTGCAATAGAAATGAGAAGTGGAGATTATGTATTTCAAAATACTTATGGTGGATATATAAAAAAACAAAATTTAATGCTTAGTTTTAAAAAAATAGGTAAAAAAGTTGGATTAGAACATAGATGTTCACCTTATTTGTTTAGACATACCTTTGCCACAAACGCAGTTAAATCAGGCATGGAAATATTTACACTCCAGAGGATCATGGGACATTCTTCGATTTTGACCACTAGAAAATATATACAATTAGAAACGAAAGATTTAAAAAGAAATCATAACAAAATTAATACTGTTGATAGATACTTTAGAAAATAATTACATGAATTGCCATATATAAGACACTTGATTTAAGCAGACAAGCAATTAATACTTCTACATGATAAACTCTCTCAGAATGGCTCTATGGAGCATATAAGGGGCAAGGTGAATGATCGTGTTAATTAAAGAAGAATTATACAAACAAATGAAAGATATGGAAGATGATAAGCAACCTATTATATATGAGAATGATGAAGTAAGAGAAGGTGTTGAGATTTATATAGTTATTGTAAGAATTGCTTCTTATGGGTATAGGATTTATCAAGCAATGAAACACACTACAGGCATGATAACAATTAAATACATGAGCATTGATAGTAATATGTTTAAGGCTATGTATAAAAAGAAATAAGCCACCTAAAAAAGGTGACTAACAATTAAATATCAATAATAGATTTTGCATAAACCTAAAATTGATAATCTATATCCAACTAATATAGATTTTATCAAAAAAAATTTGGTTTTGCAAGGTGTATTTCCTATACTTTTTTTTAAGTATATGTGAGTTGTGTTTACATACTAGCAACGTTAAATAATTAGTATGGTGTAGTAGAGCCAATGCAATAAATCTACTGGGATGTATAATAATTTCTGCTATTATAAAAACACCCCTCAAATGGGTACACATGACCATTAAAAATATTATGTGGGAGCGGTTCAGTAGTCGAAAGACGGCAATGTATTAATTATCCACAGAAAAATGTGGACAAGTATTAAAGGGTACTGATTTTGATATAAAAGATACATTACAATAGCAGTAAACAAAGAAACTTCAACTCATTATACAGAGTTTAATTTTTGTTTTGCTCTTTCTTAGGGCAAACTATATCCAAATTGCTTAACTATTGCCAGAGTTTAATATATGTAGATCAAAAGTCAAGTGTATAATCAAAATTTAGTAGTAAATCCTTAATAAATTTATTAGAAATTAGAGTGATAAATCCAGTACAGGTATAGTTGGTATACTGAAAGGTTGATATGATGAATTCTAATAAATTATACATGATTAGTAAAATATTAGGACTTTGATTTAAAGAATAAAATATAAATACTAGAGCATTTGATTATAAAAATAAATAATGAAGAGATAGAAAGAGGTAAATTAAAATTATGATATAATATGGTTGATTTTAATTAAATATATGGTATAATAGATAATAAGGGGGTGAGAAACATGAGTAATGTATTAGAGATTAAACAGGATCAATTAAAAAAGAAAATAGGACAGATAGTACCATTCGATTATGTAGGGAAACTAGAAGAGAATGAACACGTATTTACAGTCTATGTTGGAGGAGAAATACCTGTCCGAGTTAAAAGCAAATTGACTTACAAAGAATTTTGTAGGTTATGTTAAAACACAAATATTATAAAATTAGGAGGAGTTAAAATGAGTAATTTAATAGAAACATTAAAAAAACTAAATGGGGCAGATAGAATCATAGTATCTTGTTTTAATAGTGTTGATGTTGGAGTTAATACTAATTTTGAAATGAAAAATGTTAAATTTAATATTGAACATGATAATAGTATAAGATTAAGTGGAGATAAAATAGATAGATTTGAAGAAACTTTTATCTCCATAGATATGGATAAAATTACAGATGTTGAGTTTTTTGACTATAAACCAAAAAGAATGGGCATAATAACAGAAAATTCTGTTATTACAATAGAATATAATTAACTGAAATAACTAGGGGGTTACTTCCCCTTAGTTCAGGATTTAATTTAAAAAATAAAATAATAACTACCTCCTAATTTAATATATAACGGTCAAGGTATCTTATATTTAAAAAATAAATTAAAGCAATAGAATAAAATATAAGATACCTTGAGGATGCAGATTAAAAAATAAAGAAAAATAATATAATTCGGACGAAATAAGAAAACTTGCAAATTGGCTTATATCAACGGCTGAGAGCCACTTTTAAAGTTGACTATATTTTCAGAAAACTTTAATAAACCGCATAGTATCAACGGTTTATAGGCACTTTAGTAAATGAGTCTCTAAGGGAAAGAAATAAGTGTAACGGAATAGAACCACCAATAAAACTATCATAAAATGTTTTAAATAAAATGATTATAGACTATTTTATAAATTTCACTTTAAGGGATATATAAAATAAAAAAACGTTATAAAGTAGAAAATCTTGCAAACCATTTTAAATAAAAGGATTTAAGTACCTTCAAATCAAAAAATGCACATTTCCTAATATGAGGAGTAAAAGGTGTTTTTTATAATTTGGGGACATGAAAATTTTTTCATACCTTTTAAAATAAGTAAAATCAATAGGTTTGAACTTTTGCTAATTCCTTGTATATAGAGAAGTATACATTTTTATAAAATTGCAAGGCAAAAAATTTTTAACACCCTTTAAAGTAAATAATATCAATAGGTTCAGAAATTAGTTAATTCCTTGTATATGAGTATGAAGCAATAAAATAGTGCGATTATAGAATGAGGTAAAACTAAGTATTAAAAATCCTCACAAACATAGTAGTATCAATGGATTACAGGTTTTAACGGATATGCTACAATAGGAGTGGGAACAACAAAAGTTGAAAAATGATGGTTTAACGATTTGGAAAATATTTTTATAAACTGGCTGATATCAATGGCTTGAAGTATATCAATCTCGGGATATATGGAAGGATATAGAAATAAGAAAAAATAAAAAATGTTAAGAAAATAGAAATGTCATGTAAACTGGCTTATATCAAGGGATTGCAGAATTTTTATGATTTTTACTTTAAGGGATACATAAAATAAATAAAATAGGGCGATGACCATTTCATCAATAATCATAAAAATAAATAATTCGGACGGTTTTAAAAATCATGTAAATTGGCTTATATCAACGGTTAAGGCTATTTTTGAATCAAAAAATGCAATTTTCCTAATATGAGTATATATAATAATATAAAGAAATGTGATAATTGTAATTTATTAATAAAATCTAAAAGCAATAAAACAAAATATTGCAAACAATGTGCAAAAGAAATTGAAAAAGAAAATATAAGAAAAAGAGTACAAAAATATAGAATATTACATAAAGATGTAACGAAATAGAAATCTTCATTAAATGGCTCAATATCAATAACTAGAGCGTGTTTTTAGTGTATATATTTATCAGTAGTGGAAAAGAGTTAAATAAAAAAAATTGTTTGAAATAGGAAACCTTGTAAACTGGCTTATATCAAGGCTTTAAGGTTAATTTTTGATACTTATTTATCAGTAGTGGAAAAGAGTTAAATAAACGAAATAGTCGAAAATAGAATTATACGCAAATTGGCTTATATCAAGGCTTGACAGCGTTTTTAATAAATTCATTATATAGAGATATAAATATAAATAATAAAATAGGGTGATGACCTATCATCAAAATAAAAAATGGTTAAAATGAGTTATCAATATATTTGATAGTTGATTCTAACTATTTAATTATAGTTAGTGTATTGTATTGTTATTTATGACATATTATTTTAGGTAAGTTTTATTACTTTTGTAGTAGGTTCAAACCCTACCCTCTCCGTTAATAAGTATAAAGTAATGGGCAACGGGAATTTATACGTTGTAAGTATCATTAATAAAATAAATTATTGGTACTTTAATTTTGTATATTTAAGAATAGATTAATTTCTATTCTTTTTTTTTATAGCACAAAATAACCAAAACAAAAATAAAATATATAATTACATAAGTTGATATTACTAACTTTATAAAAAAGTAAATTAAATATTTAAGCACAAAGGAGGGAGGAGTCATGGATGATGTTAGAGAGTTAATTAGAGAAAAAATAATATTTCTAAAAAAAGAAAAAGGTGTTTCTTATCAATGGATTGCAGATAAAGCAGGAGTAACACGTTTTGACGTGGCACATTTAGCAAGTGATAACAGAAAATTAGGCAAAAATAAATTAATTAAACTAAAAGAGTTTATACTAAATTATTAAATAAAAATTTAAAATAAGGTCTTGATATAAAAACTTAAAGGCAGTTTTACTATCTATAAGGGTTTATATTTAAGAACTTGAAAGGATGTTGATTATTAATGGATTTTAAAGAATTAGGTTTATCAGATGAACAGGAAGCAAAGGTTACTGAATATGTTACAGGCGAGGTTACAAAGGCAAAGGAAGTATTTAAGGACTATATGCCTAAATCTGATTTAGACAAAATATTGCAAAGCGAAACTGATAAAGTAAGGACAGAATATAGTAAAAAATTGAAGGATGCTACAGACGAAATAAATAAGTACAAGCCAAAGGATAAATCTGAAGCAGAAATTGAAATGGAGAAAAGATTAAAGATTCTTGAAGATAAGGAAAAAGAAGTTGCTCAGAAAGAAAAAGTATTAAATGTTTCTAATAAATTAGAAGAGAAGGGGCTACCAAAACAACTAAGCAAATATTTAGTAGGTGCAGAGGATTTAGAAACTTCTATAACAGAAATAAAGGAATTATTTAATAATGCTCAAATAAATAGTGGTTTTAAACCAGATAGTCATAAATCTAAAGAAGATAGTATTACTAAAGAACAGTTTAAGAAGATGGGTGTAGTTGATAGGATGAATCTTTTTAGAACAAATGAAGAATTATATAAAAAATTAAGCAAATAAAAAGTTACTTACTTATAAAAGTAGGTGACTTTTTTATTATAATCAAAAATTTTAAATAAGAAAGGAATTGATGTTTATATGGCATTAATAATACCAGAGGTATATTCACAAGTTACAAGAGAAAAATTTGAAGGAAAGATTAGAGTTGCACTTTTAGCATCAGCATTAGGAGATTTACAAAATACAACAGTGGGGGAAACAATCCATTTTCCAAAATTTCGTACTATCGGAGATGCTAATACTGTAGTAAAAGGAACACAATCTCCAATACAGTCATTAGATCAAGATGATTCTACTGCAAAAATAGTAATGAAGGATTCCATTGTAAGAGTGTATGACATAGATGATATGACAGCACTGGGAAATCAGATTGAAGAAGCAAGTAGCCAGCAAGCCGTAGTGTTTAGTCGTAGTTTGGATGGGGACTTAATTACAGAAGCAAGTACAACACCTCTTAAAACTGCTACAGCAAGTGCTATAGCAATTACAGCAGCAGAACTAGATACTGCATTAGCAAACTTCGGGGACGATGCAGATGTTGATGATATGGCAGGAATTGTTGTTAATAGTAGGATAGATAGTTCATTTTATTCTATGGATGAATTTGTAGATGTGAATAAAACATTTACACAGGCAGGAAATGGTATAGTTAGAAATGGCATGATTGGTTATTTTAGAGGAATACCAGTATTTCATTCTAACCACTCAACTTTTGATGCTACTTCAAATGAATGTAAATCATTCATCATAAAGAAAAATGCACTTGCTTATATGGAAAAAAGGGCAATAGATATAAAAGAAGAAAGAGAAGAAAAATTACACGCTAGTGACATCGTGGGTACATATATATATGCTACAAAATTAATCGATGATAGTGGCGTTATTATGATGAAAAAGACTATATAATAGTGCAGTATTCTTTTTAAAAGGAAAGGGGAAAATTACCTCTTTCTTTTTTTTTAAGTGATTTTGTTAACATAAATTAATTAGGGAGTGGTTTTTATATGGAAAAGGAAAAAGATACATATACAAAGGAAGAAGTACAACAAATTGTAGATGGCTATGTGAAATTATTGCAAAGCCAAGAAGATATGATACAAAAATTAAAAAACCAACTCGATAAAGACAACATACAATTTGAAAAAAATAATAAAATGTTAGATAAAATTAGTAAATTAATAGAAAGTGAGGAATAAAAATGTTAAGTGCGGAAAAAATGAAGTTCTTAAGACAATTACATAATTTGTCACAGAAGGATATAGGAGATTATATGGGAGTTTCTAAAAATTATATAAGTATGATAGAGAATAGGAAACATCCTTATTCTAAGGAACAGCATGACAAGTATATAAATGCTATTTATGCAGTATCTACAGCAAAGAAAAAACAGAAAGAAGATACTACTGAAATATTAGATGATGTTAAAGAAGTTGAAGAAAATAATAAAGATAAAGAGGTTGAAAATGTTGAAGAAGTTCAAAAATCAGATAAAAAATCAAGCAAAAAAACCACTAAGTAAGGAAGAAAAATTTAATATGATGATGGAACAGTTTAAGAAAAAAAGTCATGAAATAATAAAAGACTCCCAGCATAAAAAACATACAAAATCTGAAGAGAATAGATTAAAACTGAAAATTAATAATGACAGAAAACTTAAAAATGCTAAAAAATATAAATAATATATATTTTTAAGGTGGGTTGGATAATCCGACTACCATTAATGAGTGATAGGAGATGAGTAAATTGGAGATTAAAATTAAGAATTTAAAAATTGAAGGAGTTGAAATAATGGGAAAAATGACATGACTCTAATTCTTCTTAAATGAGAGAATTAGAGTAAAAATTAACATACCCAGTTTGACTAGGTCAGTTAAAAAATAAAAGTCCCAGTGATGGACACGAATTAAAGAATAAAATATAAATACATAGTAAGAAGAGTTAGAGAATGAAGTTATTCCCTAACAATTATGAACAAAAAATATGCAGCAAAATTTCCAGAATGGACAAAAAACAATAAATATAATATGTGTCTTAGTGATGATTTAGATAGTTTATTTAGTACAATTTTATTAAATAAAATATTAGGATATGAAGTAACTCATTTCTATGATTTTAGCAATATTTATAAAGCAATAGACTACAAAGCCAATGACGATGTTATAGCGGTTGATGTTGATACGATATATACAAAATGCTGGTCAAATCACGTTGTACCTTTTGATAATCCAGATAGTGCAAATTTGAATCAAGTTGAGAATATAGACAGATATAACTACTATTCAAAATATGCAGGTTCAACATTGCTTGAAATAATTAGTTATTATAATTTAAACATTAACAGTTTATCTGAGGAAGCAAAACTGGTATTACTTGCAGTTGATTCAACATATTTAATGTATAATTTCAATAAAGATAATTGTAAAAAAATATTAGCAAATGTATTGGAACTACCAGAATTATTTGAATTATGCAAAAAATATTCAGACAATAAATCTATATTCTATAAACTACAAGACAAATATAATCTTAAAAGCAAAATATACATAGATGATAATGGAAAATTGAAAACTGATATTAATTTAGAAGGACTATCAAAATTGTTTGGTATGTCTTTTATTTTGCTTAAAAATAAATTTAAGGCAACACATACATTACATATAGAGCATCTATATGATGTGCAACTAGATAATTTTATTAAGGAATTACAAGAAAAACATCAAAGTATTTTTAGTGCAGCAAGGACAAGAAAAAATTATATAAAACTATCATATTTAAATTAATATTGAAAAGGAGTAATTTATAATGGAAAAGAAATTAAATGAAAAATTAGAAAATGTAATGAGGGCAATTAATATAGGTCAGCAGATTTATCTAGGAGAAGAAGGTTTAGATGTAATTGAACTAAGTCAAAATAATGGATATATTGTATTAGATATAACGGATGATAATGACAAATACCAGTATACATATAAGTTACAGCAAAATGATACAGAAGAAACAATAATTCGTGGCTTGATAGATAGTATATATCAGGAGAATTTACTACCTCTTAAAAATAATATCAAGAAAGCAAAAAAATATCTTAAAAGAAAAATAGAAGAAATATATAGATGTGAATATAAATTGGAAAATTTAAGAAACAATCACGTATATGATCCAGCAAAGAAAGATCCAATATTGGCTGAAGATGTAATCAATCATGAGATATTTTTAAAATATAGAGAATTAGATTCAAATAAAATTGATTATGAACAGTATAGTCTCTATAAGAATATATTATTCCAATCTCTAAAAGAATTGGAGGTTGCATAATATGTCAGAACAGATAAGATGGGAAGTCAGAAGAAGTCCTTATGATTCACGAGACTATAAAATATCAAATACAAAATGGTGGAAAGATATACAGGCAGAACATGAAAGGCAGGAGCAAGAATATAATAAATTAAATATATTCCAGAAAATATTATATAAGTTTAAATAAAAAAGTAAAGGGGACGATATAACGTCTCCCCTTTAAAATTACAGAGGTTATTTAATGACCTTAGTTAGGAGATATTTGAAGATGGAAGAAAATAAAATAATTACATATAACATAAGCAATAAATATTTAAGTGATGCTTTGAGTTGGTGTGGGTATCACTATTACAAGTTTATTGCAGCAGATGGCAAAAAGATATATTCTTTTGAAAGAACTCCAGAGTTTATGGAGTGTTTACACCAAATAGTAGAAACAAAAAAATTATATGGAAGAGAATTTTAAGCAAAGGTACTGATTTTAATAGGTCGGTATCTTTTTTTTATTATCGAAAAAATGAAGGGAATTGATATTATAAATGGAAAATAGTTATACATTAATAAAAAATGATACTGGAGAAATAGTTGACGAAAACTTTGGTTTTGAAACTTTAGAAGATAGAGAACGTAAAAAACAAGGTGCTATAAAAGCAAAAGACTTTGAAGAATTTAAACAGTTTCAAAAGGAGAAAATGGGTAATTTTATATTTTTTTTATATAATTCATTAGATGATTTAAAGAAAGTCTTATCTGATGCAGACCTATGTAAATATATATATTTGGCTACTTACATAAGGAAAACTGGCTATTTAATGTTAGATAACAATAAATATATGACTAAAAAGAAAATGCAGGAAGTTTTATTGGTCACAAAAGCAAATTTTAATAAATTTTATAATAACCTTATAGAAAATAAATTACTTATTGAAGAAGAAAAGTCCAAAAAATATAAAATAAATATAAACATATTTTGGCGTGGATATGAAAAAGATTATAAAAAATTGACTGGTAATAAATTAGAAGATTTTACTAGAATATACATAGATGCAACTAGAGAATTATATAATCTTAATTATAAGAAAACAAAGAAATTAGCAATAGCATATAAATTATTACCTTATGTAAATTGGAAGTACAACGTGTTATGCTCTAATGTTAAAGAAATTGATAAAAATAAAATAAATCCTTTAACAATAAAAGATGTAATGAATATTACTGGTTATGATAAGTCACATATGGCAAATTTTAAGAAAGATTTTTATGGAATAAAGTTTTATGATTACATATTATTTAAGACATTGCAAGATGATCCAGATTATACAACTTCAACAATAATAGTAAATCCATTATTTGCTTATAGAAATAAAGAAATGGAAGAAATACAAGGTTTATTTGTAATATTTAATATAAAAGTAAAACATTAAAACCTCACAACCGTTGATATGACTGGTATACAGAGGACAACTCGCAATCAGCGATACATATTTGACCTATAACTCGCAATCAGCGATACATATTAAAAACCTGTAATCCATTGATATGACTAGGTTTGTGGGTGATATTTACCCACTTTGTCCCTCTTTACTCTTAGGATATAGGCACTCATTCAGAGGAGAGACTACACCAAGGAGAAATACAAAAAGTATGAACAATGATTAAGTTAGTACATATATATTTAAAATTATAAAAAGTTGGCACTTTTTCAAAACCTCATATAAATAAAAATAATATACTATATAGAGTTTTAAGAAGTGCCAACTTTTGAAATATTAAAAATAAAAAATCTAATATACATTCAATTTTGATTGGACTTGCGGTTTTTGCAAGGACATATCAAAATTATGAGGTGTGTTGAATTGCGGTTTTTGCAATTCATAAACACCGAACAGTACATACAAGTAAATTTAATTAATAAGGTGCAAATTTTGCATTAAAAGGTATGTATAGTAATTATATATATTAACACCTTTTAGTGCATTTTTTTGCACCTTATACTGACTAAGTTAAGTTTAGGTTAATATGTAGTTTCCCAACGGGGCAAATTAATTAAAAATTATTAAAGTTCCACGAAAACAAGTTTCGTTCCACTTTAAAATTTATTAATTAATTTGATTTTAAATTTTTTTTGAAAAGGAGAGATTTATTAATGGCAAAAATAAAAAAAGATAAAATTAATTTAGATACAACTCTTATAGATATAAGTATATTACTTAAAGGATTTAGGCAGGAAATAAATATAAATACTACTATAGCAGAATCTACAGAATTTGTGGACTGGTTAAATAACAATAAAGCACTACAAAGTAATAAGGTAGAAGATAAAGAAAAATTTACTAATAAATATTTTATTTTCAATGATTATAAGATGAAGAAAACTATTTGTGTTAATAAGGATCAGATAAAAGCATTTAGTGTTCCGTTTTTTACTGATGCTGGAAATGATGAAATTGAATTTAAATATTTATATTTGAAATAAGGGTATACTCCAAAACGGGTGTACAGGTATACCGATGGATTTTAAATCGACCACTTATATAATTATATACTGGAGCATTTAAAATGCAGTGGTTGACCTGTACGGCTATTATGACATTACATCAATTAATTATCATTGGTAATTTTGCTTGATGAACATAATGTTAATGAAGCAAAACACAATTGGTGACCAAAATAATTTGGGTGACCAAAATAATCTTAATGGAGTTACTCATGGTAATCATAAAATTAAGGATAGAAATAATTTCGTTCCTAAATCCTATGAAAATGGCTAAATGTATTATGGAATTAGAAAGAATTTATGGGATAAGACAAGGTAGTGCAGGAAATTCCGACCCACATTTTGTTGGTGGGCTAACTCAAGGAAAAATAGCAAAACAATTAGGTATACCTCTATATGACTCATAGAGCCGTTTTAAGACATTTTATCATTCAAAGGTATAATTAGTATAATATAGAATTATATGGCTTAAAATGTGGCTCATTAGTGGATAGCGTTCCCTTGCTAAGGGTTTGTATATAAAATTAACTGGTATTCATTTGAAGGTCAGTTATAGGTATATTCACAATAAGAATACCTAAGTTCGGTAACCAATTGAAGCACCTTGCCAAAATAGCATCACGTTTAAAACAGGTCGGTTCTAACGAGGTGTTTTTTATAAGAATAATCCCAAGAGTTTGGGAAAATAACTGCCTAAGTTAAACTTAGAATGTTATTACCGAAAATTAGTTCGTAAATAATTGATGTCACTGAAAATGATAACGGATTTTAAATCTATTGGCAGATATTAATGTCATAAGTTTAATTTATGATATAGGAAGACCTATTATATTCGTTAACGCTTGGAACGGTAACCAATACCTAAGCATATTAAATGCAGCGGAACATATCAGTAAAATAATTGGATGTCCTTCTCAGGGATAACCAATTATATGTTATCACAGAGTCAACAGGTTCTAATGATTCATGCAGTATGATCACACATAGTGATCTTAATTCCCTATAGGGGGAATTTTCACTTATCCAATTATTTTTGATAAGCAATCATTAAGTATGAGATATTTATAAATCGGTTAAATCTATTTACAAAGGGTACTCTAAAAAATGAGTATCCTTTAATTTTGTCTGACTGACGGAATACAAAGGGTGTCCCACTCTAGGATATAAGAATAATTATAATTCGCCATACAAGGCGATTTTGTAACCAATATATATATTTAGATACTAAGTTGTCCATGGGTGGAAACTATTTGACCTCATGTCAAACTTACCATAATCCAAAATTGGATTGTGATGGCAAAATTAACCCGTTACATTTTGTGACACTGAGTTGCACAGAGGACTGAATGTCCCTCACATATAGCATCCTCTATATTTGCATTTTAATTAATCTACAATGTTGCTATGTATAATTAGTCATATACTACATACAGGATTAATTTATTTGATGATATAGGAACTAAAGTGGCTAAAACCCTTATAAATCAATGGTTATAGAGGGTTTGCCTATAGTAGCAGAAAGTGTTGATATATAAGGACTTTAGAGGTATCTAAAAAATTAGTGAAAGGAGAAATTTATAAATGAAAAAGACTGTAAATGATGATATAAAAAAATTAATAAAATCTAATGTAATTAAGATAAGTTATTTTGTTAAATGGTATGTAGATTCAGATAGATCTGAAAAAAGTTATGACAAAGAAATAAAGGGCATGACACAAGTTGAATATGATACTGCTATGAATGACTGGCTTACACGTGAAGATGTACAGGAAGCAATAAAAGCATATTTGAAGCAAGTACAAAATTTAAAAATGCTTGATATTTATAATAGTATGTATAATAAAGCAATAAAAAAAGGTGATGTAAATTCGGCTAAATGGTGCGAAGATTTTTTTAAAAGTGATTTCTTTAAAAATGGAGAAGATGAGGTTAATGAATATCTTGATGGAATTAATATACCTGGACTGCAAGGTGATAAATAATGTCATTGAGCATAGAAAATGCTAAGAAATTAAAATATTTGTGGCAGGATGGACATGAAATTAAATGGATAGGAGCATTTATTAAAATAGTTAATAAAGATACTAAAATAGTACCTTTTATACTTACACCAGAGCAAAGAAAATTTGTTGAAAATATTAGTAAATATAATATTGTACTTAAAAGTAGGCAATTAGGATTATCTGTATGTACAGTTGCTTTATCTATAAGACAGTGTATAGTTTATCCTAATTCAGCGTGTTTATTAGTATCACATGACCAGAAGAGTTGCAATACTATTTTTGATAAATTAAAGCAGCAGTTTAATTCATTGCCCGATTGGTTAAGACCTAAGACAATTGCTAACAATAGAATGGAAATTAAAATGGTAAATGGTAGCAAGATTACTTGTGTATGTGCAGGAAATAAAGATGTAGCAAGAGGAGATACATTACATTTAGTACATTTATCAGAGTTTGCATTTTGGAAGATGCCACAAAGACAACTTAATAGTATTACCCAGGCATTAGCACCAGATGGAAAATTAATTATTGAATCTACAAGTAATGGTCTAAATTATTTTCATGATCTATATTTCCAAGCAAAAAACAATGAAAATTCTTATAAATCATTCTTTTTTAATTGGATTGATGGCAGCACATTATTTGAAAAGGACTATGTGAATAGTGTTGAAATATATAAAGCAAAACATGATAATAAATCACTTACTAAAGAAGAATTAGATGATGAAGAAGTAGGATTAATTAAATTAGGTGCTAGTATGGAACAATTAATGTGGAGAAGATTAAAAGTTGCTAGTAGTGGATTAGATGCTTTTCATCAGGAATACCCTTCTACAGATATAGAAGCATTTATAAGTACAGGTGCAAATATATTCAATAATAAAAGAATTACAGATGTGCAAAGAAGTATTCCAAAGAATAATTATATAAGGAAAGATAATTTGATTGACTTGCCTAATGAATTGAAGAAATATTATGGCAAGTCATTTTTTGTGTATAAGACAAAGAAGGCAGGAGAACGTTATTTTATTGGTTGTGATTTATCTGAAGGTGTTGGACAAGATTTTAGCGTATGTGAAGTATTCTCCCAAGATGGCATACAGGTAGCGGAATTCTATAGCAATAAGATTAAACCTTATCAAATGGCAGAAATAATTGATACATTAGGCAGATATTATAATAAAGCAATATTAAATGTTGAAAGAGCCAGTGGTGGTAATAGTGTTATTGAAAGATTGAGATATACTTTCAAATATCAGAGAATATACAAGCAAAAATTATTTGATGAAAATAATAAGATGATAACCAGATTGGGATTTGATACCAATGCTAAAAGTAAAGGGATTATTATAAATGATTTTGTTGAAAATTTTGATACTGGAGCAATACAAATTAATTCAGTAAGACTGCTTCAGGAAATGCAGGTTTTTGAAATAAGTGATAGTGGAAGTATGGGTGCAGTTTCAGGTCAGCATGATGATAGTGTAATGGCTACAGCACTTGCATTATATATTATAAAGCATGGAATAAATTATAAATGGTAGAAAGGATTGATTAAATGGATATAAATGAATATATTAATAAAGTATATAGTGGTGATCCTGAATGGTTTGTTCAAGAAGCAAGTCAGGGATTTCATTTAAATAGAATTAATAGAACAATAAGCAATAAAGAATATCTTCATGGAGTACATAGAATATTACAGAAAAAAGATATGCAATATAAAGGTAAACAATATAGAACTAAGAAATTAATTATACAGGAAGCAAAAACAATATTAAATTTTCACAGTACATATTTACTGGGAAAGCCGTTGTCATTGACGGGTTCTGAGAATAAAGTAAGTGAATATCAAAATATATATAGGAAAGGTAATTACAATCAGGTAGATTATAATATTATAGATAATATAGGAAAGTATGGAGATGCTTACGAATACGTATATTTAGATAATAATAAGAACATTGTATCTAAAATAATAGATTCTGCTGATGGCTATCCAGTTTATACTGAAACTAATGATTATGTTGCTTTCATAGAATACTGGACTGTAAATGCTATTGATTACTATAATGTATATTATCCAGATAGGGTGGATAGTTATAATAATGAAAATGAAGGTATTAATATAATATCAAGTAGTCCTAATTTAAGTGGACTTCCTATACATTATCATAATAAAAATGATTGGAATATTAACTATGGAGAATCTCTATTATATGATATATTGCCTATTCTTGATGAAATAGAGGACTTATTATCCAAGTTAGGTGATAGTATATATACATTGTCATTAAGTCCTATACCAGTAATTACAGGACAACAAATAGAAGGTACAATTGATAAGGATGCAGTAGGTTATTCCATTTCACTTGAAAATGGTAGTGATATGAAATATGTAAATGCTACTATGGATTATAATACCATTAAAATGTATATTGATAAATTGGAACAGAAACTCAATTTTGTAGCACATATGCCAAGCATTGCAACTGGTGGTAATGGTAATATATCTAATGTATCAGAAGTTAGTTTGCAGATACTTTATCAACTGGCTGATGTATATGCAATGGTAAATGAACAATGCATAAGAGCAGGATTAATCCAAAGGTTTGATATGATAGATAAGTTACTATCATTAAAGGGAGTAACGTTTAGTGATGATGAATATATTGATGTAGAATTTAATTATAGTAGACCAGTAAATGCACAGGATTTATTGAATGAATTGAATACTCAGTATAGTATGGGTGCTATTAGTAAGAAAACTATTATTGAAAAGAGTCCCATTACAACTGACGTAACGCAAGAAATGGACAGATTGAAAGAAGAAGGGGGAAGTGATAATATAAATAGTAAGGATAATAGCGGTATAAGTAGCAATAATAGTGGAAATAATAATGATAATGCTAAGAATAATAACACATATAAATAATATGTAAACAAATTGTAAATTATATATGAACAATATATGAACAATGGATTGATAATGGATTGATATATAGTAGTAATATATATGTAGTAATAATGATTATTATATATTAATTATTATTGTAAACCTATAATTATATTTGGTTAACAATTAATGATGTTATACTGACTAGTCAGTCAGTTTTTAAAAAGTCTATATTGTTATGGAAAAAATTGATTTTAAGGTATCTTTTAAAAAAAATAGAGATATTGTTAAAAAAATTTAAAAAATTTAAAAATAATTTTTAAAAAAATATTATATAGTATTTAAAACCATGTACACTACAACAATATATAACTTAACCGTACTAAAGTATGATAGAGGTGCTGACATATTATAAATGTATAATATACGTCAATATACAAAAATAATGCAAGTATATACATTATACAATAATTAACATAAAATGAATATATACAGTAATATACATAGTTTTCTGCATAAATATACTGTATAAATCTAAATGAGAATATATGATTTACGAAATAAAAAAGCGAAGTTAGCGGTATGCCAGTGATATCAACGGATAGAAGGTAATTTAAGATACTTTACTAAGTTCGCTAAGGATTTATTTAGCGAAGTTGATGTATCAATTGAATTATATTATCAATTAGAAAAATTATAAAAATGTATAAAATCCATAGAATATTCAATAAAAATATTTTGGCAGAAGGGCATAGAGATATGCTTTTTATTTGATTTAAAGTAAAATATTTCCCAAAAAATAATAATCAATCACTCTTTTTTCTGACAAGCCCTCTATGTTAGTACAATTTTTACCCACAGCAAAATTTGACTTTTTATAAATATAATTTTCAAATCTGAATTGCCTTCAAACGGGTTAATGTGGTACGTTTGAGGGCATTTTATGTCATGAATATTGCTGTCCTGACATGAATATTTTAGAAGGAAATTTTTAATATAATAGAATATTTTAGCAGGAAGTTATCATGTTTTGTAGAATATTAAGTCATATAAATACAGGATTAATGATAAAAAGGGGGGATTATTTTGAAATTAAATAAGAAAACATTTATAATTATTTTTTGTTTTATTATTAGTATTTTTATGGTTGGATGTGGGGATGATTCATCATCAAATTTTAATGTAGGTGAAAAAATTACATTATCAGCAGATGCTCCAGTATGTTCATCAAAAGATAATGTAGATAAAATGATTAATTATTTACAAAATAAGAATGAACAAGCAATTGAAGATATGGAGAATAATGGAGAAGCAAAAGTTATTCCTCAAGGATCTGATGTAACAATAGTTAAATTAGGTACGGTAATAGAAATAGAGGATTCTGATGGACAAGATTGGTATATTCCTTCTCAATCTTTAAAGTAAGTAAAAAAATAAATGGAAGAGGGTATTTTATATGAGTAATGACGAAGAATGTTGTATATGTGGAACAGGAGTTATTACATTAGGTTCGGTTGTTGATCCTAAAAATAAATATATTTGTGGTGAATGTAATAAGAAAGGTTATGATGTGTGTAAAATTGATAATAAAGTTTTTAATAAAAAATTCAATCAAAATTTCAAGTTAAATAACAAAGAAATATATAAATTAGAAGGAAATTTAGAAATATTAAATAATGAAATAAAAATTAATAATTCATTAAAATATAAAGTATGTAGTGAAAGATGTTTTAATAGATTGTATTTGAAAAAATATATAGAGGAATTAAAAAGTTATTTAGGTCAAATGTTACAAGGGGTAGATTATAATATATTTAATAATAATCTTCAAAACGAAAATATAAAATTGATAAAATATAAAATAAATGAATTAGAGATTTATAAGAGTCAAATTAATAAATAATGTTAAAAGGTGTTGCTGCATAGCAATGCCTATTTTTTCATGTCTAAAAATAAATAAATCTAAAAAATAGAAAGGATTTGATATAAATGGGAACTGTAAAATACAGTACAATAAAATCCAGTAATGGTGTAATTAAATTTAATAGTACAGATGCAACAAAAATACAAGAATTTGACTGTAATAACTATGAATATTTAAGAATTTATATGATAAATGGCGGTGGATTTAAAGTATACATTAATAATTCTACTGATTATATATTAGTTGGTGGTAATGATGGATTAAATGAATTATTATTAAAAGATTTTGCTATAAATCACGTGAAATTTGAATTTATAGGTGATATATCAGGACAATTACAATATTATTTATGCAAATAATGGAAGGGAGTATATAAATGAACGTATTAGAAAGATTAAAAACTGAACTCAGCCACAAAGATTATTTTACGGATGATGAATATAGTATGTACTTATCTGAAAATAAATTGAACTCTACAGATACATATAATAAAACTACTATGCAGCGTAATTTATTATTAACTGTAATAGACATATTGGAAGCAATAAGCAATGATATTGACATAATGAGAAAAGTGGAAGACACTACTACAAATATGAGTGTATCTGAATGTGCAAAATACCTTGAACAGAGAATTGAAAGAATCAAAGATAAAATTGCAACTTTACCTGATCCAGATGATACAGGTGAAGATTCTAATGTTTTTATGTTATTTACGTCAGATAGGTAGAAGGTGATTAATTGAATACAGTATTAAACTTTTATAATCAATGTATAAAAAGAAGTGGCTCACAACTCAATAATTATAAAAAAACTATCTTCTTTAAGGGATTAATTAAGGAAATAGATGATAAATTACAGTCCATAGATAGTAAATATCTTTTTACTATGGAAGATTTGCCACAAGGTACTGAAATATCATGTGGTAATATAAATTATTTGGTTATGACAAGAAATGAAAAAATCAATGAAGTATATTACAAATATACAATACAAAAGCAACCTTATGATGTTAATTTTGCACCAGGGGGTATACTTCAAAGAATACCCAGTATTATTGAAACTAAAACTGTAGATATACAGACAAATGAAAGTATTATATTACCAGCAGGAAAGATAATCATAGTTATAAGCAAAAATACTACAACGGACAAAATAGAAGTAAATGATAGATTTATAACTATGGGTTCAGCATGGAAAATAAGTGGACTTGATAAATCACAGGAAGGATTAATTAAAGTAAATGCAGATATAGACCAAACAATGACAGGTGATGATTTAGTAAATGAAATAACTAATGGAGTAGTAAAACCTTTTTATACATTTAATATAAGTCCCAATCCTGTAAGTATAAAGAAAGGACAAACACAACAATTAAGTGTAGTTTTAAGCGAAAATGGTACTACAATAAATAATCCTACATTAATATATACAAGTTCAAATGAGAATATAGCAACAATAGATTCTAAAGGATTAATTACTGGAATCGGTGAAGGTTCTTGTAGTATAGATATAACTTATTATGGTGATTATGATACGGCAGACACAAGTGTTAATATAGAAGTAAATGCTATTGCAGACCATAATTATATATTATCTGTTTCACCTGAGAGTATTAGCATGGATACTGGAAATACTCAACAAATAACAGCAACGGTTACTGACAAGGGAACGGCGATAAGCAATCCTACTTTTACATATAATTCAGACAATACAGGAGTTGCAACGGTAAATAATACTGGACTCATTACTGCTATAAGTGCTGGAACTGCAAATATTACTGTAAGTTATATAGGTGAGGATGGTAATACATATTCTAAGACAATACCTACAACAATTAATGAAGCATTGGCAAAAACTATAGCAATTACAAGTACAGCAACAAACCCTAATAAGATTAAATTAAATAATACACAGAATTATACTATTGCTGAAACAAGTAATGGAAGTACCGTAACAGATACATTTACTATTACTGCAAGTGGTTGTGATTCTAGTTATTATACTGTTACTAGAACAGATAATAATAACTTTAGTATTACTAATTTAAAGGGTGATGGTACGCAATATCTAACTATAGTTGCTTCAAGTACAACTAATGCTACAGTAAGTGGAAGTATTAAAATTAGATTAGCAGGAAGATGGTAAATCTATCTTGACAAGATAATCATGAAGAGTTATGCTTAAATCAATTCAAATGTCAATTTGATGTGTAGAATATACTATTTATATTGTAATTATAGCAATATGTAAATAAACAAGTAATCTAAGGGGTATAAGTGAAACTTCAAAACCGTGTTGCCGTGCTAAGACCACGACGGGTGGGTTCGATTCCCACATATTCCCGCCATAATGATAATGAAAGACGTTAATATATCAAGGATTTGCATGAATTATTACATTCATGCAAATCCTTTTTTATCTGTCTACTTGACAGGGAACTTCAAATCAGTAATTTGTTTTAGTTATAACATGTTCTTGGAGGAGATGGTTTCAATGGAATATCCTCCATTCTTGTAACTTTAAGAGTAACTTTTACAATCATTTTTTCAAGAAGTTCATTAAAAGTAACGGCCCAATCTGGTGCACCTGCTTCTACAGGGTTAGGGCTCATTAACTCATCTTTTTCACCTTCTACAACAGCACTTAATATTTCAACATGGTCAGTTGGAAGAAGTGGGCATGATGCATTTACTATAACAAATGTTGAAAATTCTATTCTTGTTGTAAATTGGTCTAATGGTCCATCTACAGCCTCCGGTGTAAACTCTGCTATTGTCTTGTAATTTATATTTTTATCAATAAAGCCATCTATAATTACTTTTTCTGCTCCTGGAACTAATAACGTATTTGTAATTACAACTTCTTTATCAATATCTTTAATACGAAATACTGGAGGACTAGGTGGTGAAATTGTTAATACTTCAGTAACTAATTCTTGTTTTTCTCCTCTTCCAACAATTACAGGCACTTGCATAAATGCTTGGTGACAATTAGTTGAACTCATTTTATCATCCATATTGTTTAATACTCCTTTTGTTATTTTAATAAGATAGCTCAATCGTAAAAATGATTAGCTAAAGCTTATATTATACATATATAAATTTTTGCTTAGTATATTTTATGACTATATGTGTATTATGTTACTAATATTTTATTAAAGTCTTTTTAACGAAACACGAGTATTAAAGTGGAATAAATGATTATATAAGTAGTAAAAAATAAGTTTCGTATACAGTAGAAATTTTATAAAACTAAAGAAGTTTTTATAGAAAGGTGAGACTATATGTTTGAATGGTATGGTAAACCGTGGAGCGAAGTTGTAAAAAAACTAGGCAGCAGTATATATTCTGGCTTAAGTGAAGCACAGGTTAGATCTTATAGAGATAAATACGGCGATAATAAGATAATTATACCAGATATTAGCGGTATAATTATCTTATTTATAAAGCAAGTTAGTCAATTTTGGATGTTACTTATGCTTATTTCTGTTATTATGTTTTTTTATACTGGTGAGTATAAAAATGGAGCTATAGCACTTTGCGTAATTATAGTTAATGCCTTATGTGCGGCTATAGAAGAGTACAATAATGATAAAAGTTTAAAAGAATTGCAAAGACTAAATATAGGTTACACTAGAGTTATGAGGCACGGCGCAGCTTCAAATATTCCAATAGAGGAATTAGTGATAGGCGATATAGTTATAGTTGAGAGAGGTCAAATTGTACCAGCTGACTTGAGGATTATAGAAAGTAATAATTTGAGAACTAATGAAGTATCAGTAACCGGTGAAAAATTTATATGTGAAAAATATGAAACTAAGATAGAAGATAAAGGATTAAGATTGTCAGATATGAAAAATATCTTATTTAAAGGTTCAAAAATTGTAGCTGGGCATGGTACAGGTATTGTAATAGCTTCAGGTGGTAAGACTCAAATAGGAAAAATAATAGAATTATTTTTGCGAGAAACCACAGAAGAAAAGTCATTTGATCAGAGAATTAACGAGATTTTAAACTTTTTTAGCATATTTATTATAGGCGGTACAGCTGTCAATTTAGCGTTGAATTTATTGAATAAACAAAATGTTTATCATAGTATAAACTCATCTGCAATAATTTTACTGAATTCACTGCCTCAAAGTATGATGATTATTTTGACTATCTTATCTTTCGTGTTGTTAAATCAAATGAGAAAAAGGGGAATGGTGTTTAAAAATTTATTTACGATAGAAAAATTTTCATCTGTAAATGCTGTTTGTACTGATAAAGTAGGTGCTTTTTCTGATGAAAAAGTGTATGTAAGTAAAGTCTATGTTGATAATACAATCATAGATAGATATGACGAACGTTTGATGAATATTAAATTCCAAAGTGAAGCTGAATCATTAAAAAGAATTTTAATTATAGCACTGCTTTGTAATGATACTATAATTTCTATGGGTGAACTTGTAAACCCAAGAGATGATTTAATGGAAATTTCATTAGTTGAGTTTGGTATGATGATTCATGTAGATAGTACAAAGTTGGAGGATGAGCAGATTAGAGTAAATGTCATACCATTTGATACTGATAGAAGGATGATGACAAGTATAAATAAAGTAGATAAAAACTACAGGGCATATGTAAAGGGAGCAGTTGATTCCATTTTAGATAGATGTACTCATATATTAAAAAATGGAGTTGAAGTTGAGATAACAGAAGATGATATTAATTCAATAAAGAATGCAGATATAAAGATGTCAAATGAATCTTTAAATGTAATGGGATTTGCATATAGAAATTTTAATTATGAACCAAGTTTAGAAGAAAATATTGAGAGTAATTTAGTATTTGCAGGATTAATTGGATTTGAAAATGTTATAAAAAGTGATTCATATAATGCAATTGAAAAGGGAAATTTTTTAAATGTAAAACCTATAATTGTTACAGAAGATAGTAAGCTTACTGCATATGCTTTTGGCAAAAAACTTGGATTAATATCTAGAATACAGCAGATACTATCTGGAATTGAAATTGATAATATGGAAGACGACGAATTTGAACGGATAGGTGATAAAATAGGCATATTTTCAAGGATAAGTGCAAGGCATAAAATAAAGATAGTTAGAAACTTAAAACGCTGTGGATATACAGTTGCAATTATAGGTTCTAAAATTATAGATTTACCATGTTTAAAGGCAGCAAATGTTGGAATAACAAATTCTAATAGTAATGTCATTAAAAAATTATCAGACGTATTTACAGCAGATATTAATTACAAAAGTTTACTTGATATACTTGAAGATTCTAGAAAAATGGTTAATTCAATAACTAAGATAATTGTGTACATAATGAATTGTAGTTTAAGTATGTTATTATTTAATATTTTCATAGGTATATACAATTACAATATGCCGCTTATAGCAGAAGAAGGACTTTGGTTTAATAATATAATAATTATGCTGTCCTCTATTGCTTTAATACTTAATTATAAAAGTGAAGATAACTCATGTTCATACTCTATTATCAATAAAGATGTTATTATTAGCAGGATCAGCTTTATTATATTAAATTCAATTTTAACTTCAACAGCAGCCTTGGTTACTTTTCAATTGTCATATAGAAATGGAGCTAAAAACGCCCAAATGTTTTCCTTTTTTGTATTAAATATATATTCTGTATTGTTATCACTTAGTTTTTCAAATAGATTGTTTTTTAAAAACAAATTTTCAAATTTAGTACTTTTATTTAATATCATAATTCAAATAATTATAATGTTTCCATTAGGTTTACTTATGATAAAGGATAAAGTTGATACAAGAAATATAATAATATTTACAGCAGTATGGTTTATAATAACTATGTTTTATAAGTTTGAAAAAAATGATAATTATGATTATGACTATGATTAAGTTTACTATAGTTGGATAATATGCTAGGTGGAGGTGAAGAACTTCTGCGTTAAATTTATAAATAGCAGCGGTTGAAAGTTATGAAAAGACCTTTAGTTTATTATTCAATATCAGTTTTTGCAGGATGTTTTTCCATATTGTTATTATTTGAAAATGTATTTTTGGGTGCAGTTGCAGCTGCATCCTTTTTTGCAATATTATTTTTTACAGTAGATAAAGAATTTTTTATCATATGCAGTGCATTTACTGCAGTTGGTATTTTTAGTTTTATGCTGTATTTTAATTTAAAAGTTCCTAAAAGTGCAAATTTACGTGTGATTGATAAAAAAGGATATTATTATATTGCTAACTATAAAGGTAGAAAAGTTAATTTAAAAGGCATAGGTAAATTTGAAATTGGAGAGAAGATAAAAGCAAAAGGTGACTTTGAAAATATAAAAAACCATAATAGTGGTGTAATTGGAACATATGATATAAAAAATTACGAGGTTTTAAACAAAGATTTTATTTATTATATGTACGATTTGAAGAGAAAACTTTATGATAAATTTAGTAAAAATATAGGCCCAGAAAAATCAGCTCTTATAATGTCACTTTGTTATGGAGATACTACATATCTTTCAAAGACACAAAAGGGGCAATTTCAACAACTTGGAGTATTTCATGCTATAAGTGTTTCGGGATTTCATATGGCTATTATATACAAACTATTGGAAAGTATAGCTGGACTTAAATTGGCGGTATTTTTCTCAGCCCTATACGTTTTGTTTACAGGTTTTCAAGCAGCAACTTTAAGGGCATTTATAATGATATTTATATTTAAGTTTTCAAAAATTGTTTTTAAAAATTATGACAGCATATCTTCACTTAGCTTATCTGCATTAATCATACTCGTAGTAAAACCTTATTATGCAGCTGATATAGGATTTATGCTGTCTGTTACAGCTACTTTAGGTATAATTTTGTTTTATAAAAACTTCTTAAAATTATTTAGAAAGTTTCCACAAAAATTGAATGAATCATTGAGCGTAACCATGAGTTCACAGATATTTTCAGTTCCATATATAGCATTTACAATCAAAAATTTTAGCAGCGGTTTTATACTTGGAAATATATTTTTGTTACCTATATATTCAATTATAGTTGTACTTGGGAATATAGCTATTTTTGTATATAATATAGATATTCTTTTTAAGCCATTATGTATTGTTATCAATATAGTAATGACTGCTTTAACTGGAGCAAATCATATTTTGTTAAAGTGCTGTCCTAGTGTCAGTTTTTTAACTTATTTAGATGGAATAGCACTTTCTATTATGTTTGTAAGTTATATGATTTTTAAGATTGGATATAAAAGGTGTAAGTATATACCGTTTTTTATGATTGCTGCTATATTAATTCAAAACTATAGTTTTTTCCCTCAAATATACAGCTTTAAGTTTGAAGAAGGTCAAGGTGTAGTTATAAAATATAAAGATAAAAATATAATGCTGTGCAGCGACAGCGGAGAAAACGTAAAAGATTTTATTAACTTGAAAGATCATATAAAAGTAGATAAGGTAATAACAAATGCTGAATATGGAAACAAGATTAAGATCGATAATGAATTTTATTTAAAAGTACTGCCTCATTCTTTAAATAATATACAATTGGAGATAGATAGAGGAAATTTTAAGTATTATTTTAATGATGATAAACCAGGTAAAGTTAAAAGAAAAGACGAATATATGCCATATGATTATGAAGAAGATTATAATTTATATGTTATAATATTCGATAGAATATTTGCATTTAATTAAAATAATGAGGAGTGTAAATTTTGATAGATATATTTACATTAAATGAAAATTTAAAAAAAGGCAAAGTTGAGAATTGTTATTTATTTTGCGGCAGTGATGAAAAACTTATGAAGGATACTATAGGTTGCATAGTAAATAGAAATGTAGATAAAAATCTTAGAGATTTAAATTATGTGCAATTTGATGGAACTTCTCTTGAAAGTTTTGAACCTGTAATCAATGCATGTGAAACAATGCCATTTATGTCCCGTAAAAAAGTAGTGCTCGTATATAGAGCTTCGTTTTTAAATGATGATAAGTCTGGAAATCCAAAGCTTCATAATGAAAGAACATTTAAAGATATTTATGACTATATAATAGATGTTCCAGGGCACTGCATACTTATATTTTACGATGTTTTTAGAGGTAAGAGATATAAACCTGGCAAAAGAATATATAGACTAGATAAAAAAATATGTGTAGTTAGAGTAGATAAAATAAAAGGACGTCAATTGGAGGCCAGGGTTAAAAATTTATTTGAAATTAGGGGAAAGCAAATTGGAAGAGTAGAGCTTAGGATTTTTTGCAGTTTGATGCAGGAAAACGACTTAAATATTGTAGAAAATGAAGTGGAAAAGTTATGCTGCTATGTTCAAGATAAGCCTATAACAAGAGAAGATATAAAAACTCTTTTCTTTAAAAATAATTATGATGATATATTTGATTTAACTAATCCAATAGCAAATAAAAAGATAAAGGAGTCAATAGAAGTTTTAAATGAACTCATATATAAGGGAGAAAAAATACCTTATTTATTAAATATGATAGAAAGACAGTTTAATAAGCTGCTTAAAATTAAAATTCTTCTGCACTATAAGAAAGATAAACAAAATATAATGCATAGTTTGAATATACGATCTGAGTATGCATATGAAATTACTGCTGCACAGAGTAAAAAATTCACATTTAGACAATTAGAAAATGCTTTAAAGTTATGCCTTGATGCAGAAGAAAAAATTAAAAGTTCTACAATAGATTCCAAAACGGAAATGGAACTGCTTATAATAAATACTATTGTTGGATAAAATAAATAACCGGTTAAAAACCGGTTTATTTATTAAGCACTTAAGTTGTTTAATTTTGCTGATAATCTTGATTTGTTTCTTGCAGCCTTATTTTTATGTATTACTCCTTTTGATGCAGCCATATCTAAAGCTTTAGCAGCAGATACAAAAGTAGTTTTAGCTTCTTCAACATTTTTAGCATCTATAGCAGCCAAGAATTTCTTTATAGTAGTCTTTAGTGCTGATTTAATTATTTTGTTTTGAAGAGTCTTTTTGTTTATAACTTTAATTCTCTTTTTAGCTGATTTTATATTTGCCATAATTTCACCCCCTTATATTTTAATAGGGTCTCAACAGCTTTGGGGAAATGCTAGTGAGTTTCGTTTATTTAACAAATGCTATTATAACATTAAAATTTTATTACTTCAAGTGTTTTTTAGTTACTCATGGTTGTTTTCAAAAAAGCTGTATCGGTTATGGATAGTTAAAATGAAAAAAGGAAAGATAATAGTAAATATTTATTATCGGGAGTGATGGATGTGTTCAGTATTAGAACTGATTTAGCAGTTGAAGCAAAGGAATTTTACGAACAGGAAAATAAAGAGAAGATTTCGGGTGTAGAAGTTGAAGAAAGTAGTGATGAGGATATAAAGATAACTAGTGTTAAAATAGTAAACAGCACTGGAGAAAAGATGATGAATAAACCAATTGGAACATATGTAACCATTGATATTCCGAAATTTACATGTTATGATGGAGAATCTATGGATAAACTCAGTATAGCATTTGGCAAGACACTTAGGAAGATGATAAAACTTGAAGATGATATGACAGCACTTGTTGTTGGACTTGGAAACTGGAATGTAACTCCAGATGCTCTTGGACCTAAAGTAGTTTCTAAACTTATGATAACAAGACATTTAAAACAATTGGTACCAGATAAAATTGATGAGAGGATAAGACCTGTATGTGCAATAGCCCCTGGGGTGCTTGGAATTACTGGAATTGAAACTAGTGAGATAATAAAAGGAGTTGTAAATAAGATAAAACCCAATTTAGTAATATGTATAGATGCACTAGCTTCAAGAAAAATGGATAGAGTTAATTCTACAATTCAAATAGGTAATACAGGAATATCACCTGGTTCTGGAATAGGAAATAGGAGAATGGAAATAAGCGAAAAAACTCTTAAAGTACCTGTAATAGCTGTGGGAATTCCAACTGTAGTAGATGCAGCTACTATGGCAAGTGATACTATAGATATGGTATTAGATTCCATGATAAAGCAAACTAAAAGCGGCGGAGAATTTTACAATATGCTTAAATCTATAGACAAAAATGAAAAGTTTACTATGATTAGAGAAGTTTTAGAACCGTATGGAGCAAACCTAATGGTTACGCCTAAGGAAGTTGATATGGTTATGAACTCAATATCGAGAATAGTAGCTGGTGGAATAAATATAGCACTTCAGCCAAAACTTAATTTAGATGAAATAAATAAATTTTTAAATTAGTACTCAATTGAGTAATATAAATTTAGCCTGTCTCATATAGATTATTATGAATTCATTTAATAATCACATAAGAGGGGGCGATGTTATTATTGAATTACAGAAGAGTAGATAATAATAGCAGTAACTTTAGATTGAAAATTTTTATTTTGATGATGAGCGTACTTTTAGTAATAATTTTACCATGTGCTGTAAGGGCTAATATGTACAGCAGCAGTGTAAATAGAAATTTGTCATATGTTAAAATTTTGAATTATACTATGCCCATCATCAAAGTTACATCATTTAATGAAGAAGATAGAGCAGAAAATAAGTTTTCTATAACATCATCATTATTATCTATGATTGGTTTTAAGATGAACGACCCTGTTTCTGTTGTATCGAAGGAAGTATCTTTTATTAATTTAGGTAAAAATAATTCTAATCCGAATGAATTTAAATTAGATGATAAACAGGTTGCAAAAAATGATTCTAAATCCAATTTAAATAATAATGGATCAAATTCAACGAATAAGGCTGCTAATGTTTATGATCCTAAATTGAAAAAAACATTAAGTACTCAAAAGCCAGAAGTTTTAATATATCATACTCATACTACAGAAAGTTATAAACCTGGAGGTCCTACAAACTTTGACAATTCACAAAATGTATGTGCAGTTGGAGATGAGCTGGCATCCGAGCTTCAAACTAATTATGGAATATCAGCTATAAATGATAGAACTGTACATGATGCTGAAGCTTATACTAAAAGTTATCAACGTTCAGCTGTAACAGTAGACGAGTATTTAAAGAAGTATGGAGACTTTAAACTCATAATAGACCTCCATAGGGATTCTGTTGAGGATAAGAGTGCAATGACTATGAATATAAATGGTGAAAATGTAGCTAAATTTATGATGGTTATGTGCAAAAAAAATCCTCACTTTGATAAGAATATGGAACTTGCAAATAAAATAGTGCAAACATCAGATAAATTGTTTCCAGGTTTTTGCAAAGGAGTTTTTTACTATAATTACGGCACAAGATATTTTAATCAAGATAAGAGTAATAATGCAGTACTTATTGAAGTTGGAGGCGATATAAATACTACTACTGAGGCTAAGGCATCAGCTAAGTATTTAGCTAGAATAATTGCAGAATGTTTAAATAGATAATGCATTCAAATATGAATAAAAATATAAAATATGTACATCCTTAAATAATAGGTTATGTGTGTAAAAAACGTTAAAATCTATAATTTGGGGGTGTATTTTTATTGAAAAATAGAATTAAGGGAATAGTTTTAATAATACTTGTTTGTATTTTTATAATAATCTACGGCTTTATAGTAGTAAGTGGAAACTTACCAAAGTTTATAAAAGATAGATCATATGTTCAAGTTAATTACAATTTTAAACCTTTTAATTTTACTGTAAATGTAGGAGAGTATTCTTTTTATATAAATAAAAAGATTATTACTAATTTAAAAACAGGATCAGAAAGAATTGTAGATGATATACACAAAAATGCCAGCATAACTACGGAAAAGGCTGTTGAAAAAACTAAGGGAGTATTTAATAAACTAGGCATAAAATAAAGTTAATACAATTTCGTAAATTTTTAATTTTAGTATTACTTCTTTTATATTAAGCTTTGTTATGCTATAATTTACTTTGATTATTTAACAGTAGTTAATGGAGGGTAGAGAAATATGCAGAGCCAGAGACAAAAATATATTAGAAACTTTTCAATAGTTGCTCATATAGATCATGGTAAGTCTACACTTGCAGATAGATTAATAGAAAAAACTGGTACACTTACAGAACGAGAGATGGATGAACAAGTACTTGATAATATGGAAATTGAAAGAGAAAGAGGCATAACAATAAAATCTCAAGCTGTAAGACTTGTATATAAAAGAAGTGATAATGAAGAATATATACTAAACCTCATAGATACTCCAGGACATGTAGATTTTAATTATGAGGTATCAAGAAGTTTAAAAGCATGTGAGGGAGCTGTACTTGTAGTAGATGCAACTCAAGGTATACAAGCACAAACTTTAGCTAATTGTTATTTGGCTTTAGACAATGATCTTGAAATAGTTCCCGTTATAAATAAAATAGATTTAGCCAGCGCAAGACCTGATGAGGTAAAACAGGAAATAGAAGACGTAATAGGAATAGAATCATCGGATGCACCCCTTGTATCAGCTAAGACAGGACTCAACATTGATCAGGTGCTTGAAGCCATAGTAAATAAGGTTCCAGCTCCAGATGGTGATGAAGGTGCCCCTCTTAAAGCTTTAATATTTGACTCATATTATGATAGTTATAGAGGTGTTGTATGTCATATAAGAGTTAAAGAAGGAACGATAAAGCAGGGCATGCAAATCAAACTCATGAATACGAATAAGGTTTATGAAGTAGTTGAAACAGGAGTTTTTGTACCAAATTATATGCCTGTTGATGCATTAAAAGCTGGAGATGTTGGCTATTTTACAGCTTCAATAAAGAATGTTAGGGATGCACGAGTTGGAGACACAGTTACAGAATATAATAGAGAGACAAAAGAGGCTTTAGAAGGATATAGACCAGCAGTACCTATGGTATTTAGTGGTATTTACCCTGTAGATGGTGCAAAGTATGGTGAATTAAAAGATGCACTTGAAAAACTTCAAGTAAATGATGCAGCATTATCTTTTGAACCAGAAACATCTGTTGCCCTTGGTTTTGGATTTAGATGTGGATTTTTAGGATTATTACATATGGATATAATTCAAGAGAGAATAGAAAGAGAGTTTAATTTAGACATTATAACAACAGCTCCTTCGGTTATATATAAGGTATGTAAGACTGATAACACTATTATAGAGTTAACTAACCCTACTAATTTACCTGATACCGCTGAAATAAAATATATGGAAGAGCCTATGGTTAAAACTTCTATAATAACTCCATCTGAGTATGTTGGTGCAGTTATGGAATTGTCTCAAAATAGAAGAGGAATATTTAAAGATATGCAGTATATAGAAACTACTAGGGTATCTTTAAACTATGAAATTCCATTAAATGAGATAGTATATGATTTCTTTGATGTTTTAAAGTCAAGGACAAGAGGATATGCATCTTTGGATTATGATTTATGTGGATATAAGGAATCAAAACTTGTAAAACTTGATATACTTTTAAATGGTGAAATGGTAGATGCACTTTCTATGATAGTACCTGAAGAGAAGGCATATGCTAAAGGAAGAGCTATAGCACAAAAATTAAAGGATATAATACCAAGACAGCTATTTGAAATACCAATTCAGGCAGCTGTTGGAGGCAAAGTAATAGCAAGAGAAACAGTAAAAGCAATGAGAAAAGATGTCCTTGCAAAGTGTTATGGTGGAGATATAAGTAGAAAGAGAAAACTTCTTGAAAAACAAAAAGAAGGTAAAAAGAAAATGAGACAAATTGGAACAGTAGAAGTTCCTCAAGAAGCATTTATGGCAGTACTAAAGACAGACGAATAAATGATTTATTGGTGGTGAATCTTATAATGGCTTGTATATCTTTATACGTTCACATTCCGTTTTGCAAACAAAAATGTTTATATTGTGATTTTCCATCTTACAGCGGTAAAGAAAACATCATGATAGATTATGCCAAAGTTTTGGCAAAAGATATAGAACAATCTGTAGAACAAAATGAAGTAAGTACTATATTCATAGGTGGGGGAACTCCCACCTATTTATCTTTAGAAGCGTGGAGAATTATAGCAAAGGCTATAGAGAAAATAAATAAATCTAATAATATAGAATTTACAGTTGAGTGCAATCCTGGAACAATTACAGATAAGAAACTTAAACTTTTTAAAAACATTGGTGTCAATAGACTTAGTATAGGACTTCAAGCATGGCAGGACGATTTGCTAAAAAAAATCGGTAGAATACATAATGTTAGAGAATTTAAGGATTCATTTAACTTATCAAGAAGTTTGGGATTTAATAATATAAATGTGGATTTGATGTTTGGACTTCCAGACCAAACTTTAGAAGATTGGAAAGACACCTTAAGTAATGTTGTAAAATTAAACCCAGAACATATATCATGTTA
Source organism: Clostridium sp. JN-1 (assembly GCF_003718715.1). Classification (NCBI taxonomy): domain Bacteria; kingdom Bacillati; phylum Bacillota; class Clostridia; order Eubacteriales; family Clostridiaceae; genus Clostridium; species Clostridium sp. JN-1. The sequence goes on from NZ_CP033465.1 coordinate 505,231, forward strand.
TAGTCTTATAATTGAAGAAGGTACATTTTTTTATGAAATGTATAATAAGGATAAGTTGAGATTACCTGATGAAGAAGTTGAAAGAAGTATGTATAATTATACATTAAACTTTTTAAAAGAAAATGGATACTTACAATATGAAATATCGAATTTTGCAAAGAGTGGAAGGGAGTGCAAACATAACTTAGTATATTGGAACCTTGGAGAATATATTGGATGCGGTGCAGCTTCACACTCATATATAAATGAGATGAGATATTTTAAAACAAGAAATGTTGAAGAATATATTGCTGAAGTTAATAATAACAAAGTTATAAAAGAAAGCCTCCATAAAAATTCACTTAAAGATGATATGGAAGAATTTATGTTTATGGGTCTTAGAAAGATTGAAGGTATATCTGTAGATGATTTTTATAATAGGTTTAAGAGAGATATATATTCCGTATATAATCCTATAATAAAGAAGTATTTAAAGCAAAATTTATTGATATTGGAAAATGGAAGGCTATTCTTAAGTAAGAGAGGAATAGAGGTCTCTAATAGCATTATGTGTGATTTTATACTTGATACATAGTTTACAAATTTTAACTTACATGATTATCTATAGCTAGAGGGAGAAATAAGGAGAAATTATGAGAAAAAGTATACTCATACTAAATTAAAAATGATTTGAATTAATTTAATAATATATAAGCAGTTGACAAAAAAAAATATGAGTGATATTTTTTAATCATAGCAATTAGCACTCAACTTAAACGAGTGCTAATAAAGAGGTGGTAATATGAATATCCATGAAAGAAAAATAAAGATACTCCAGGCTATTATAGATTACTATATAGATACTGCAGAACCAATAGGCTCAAGGACAATAGCCAAAAAATATAATTTGGGAATAAGTTCTGCTACTATAAGAAATGAGATGGCAGATCTTGAAGATATGGGATATCTTGAACAGCCTCACAGCTCCTCAGGAAGGAAACCTTCAAATAAAGGTTATAGACTTTATGTTGATAAGTTAATGCAAGTTTCTGGTTTAACTCAAAAAGAAAAATTACTCATAAGGAACAAAATATTGAGTATTACGCTGCAGGAAATTGATACTATATTAAAACAGGTCACAGCAATTTTATCTGACCTAACTAAACTTACTTGTGTGGCTAAATCTCCTTCTGTTAAAAAAAGTAGTATAAAGTATGTACAATTAGTAAGCATTGATATAAATAGCATATTACTTGTTATAATAACTAACAATGGTATAATTAAGAATAATGTCATAAGGATAAGAAAAGATGTAAGTCAAGATGTTTTAGCTAAATTGAGTAATATTTTAAATGCAAGACTTAAAAATTTAAATTGTGATCAAATAAATCTTGAAGTTATAAACAATTTAAAAAATGATTTAAAAGGATATGATGATATATTCAATGCTATAATTCCAGTTTTATATGACAGCTTGAATTCAACAGATAAATCTGAAATATATATGGAAGGTACAACTAATATATTTAGTTACCCAGAATATAACGACATAGAAAGAGCACGTGAATTCTTATCACTATTAGACAATAAGGAAAAGGTGAGTAGTTTACTGAATAGTGGAGCAGGTATTTCGGTTAAAATAGGAACTGAAAATTATATTGAAGGTGCTCAAGATTGCAGCGTAGTTTCAACAATTTATAGTATAAATGGAAGACCATTAGGTGAGATAGGGGTAATAGGTCCTACAAGAATGCATTATTCAAAGATAATATCATTAATGGCAAACGTAGTTAAAGAATTAAATTCCATGTTAGACAGTATGTATCCCGAAGATGGATAGGGTTTACTTAAATAAGAATCAATAAGGGGAGGAAGTATTTAAATGGAAAATAACAAAAATGATATAGAAGGTGTTACTAAAGAGAATATTGATCAAGAAGATGTTACTAAAGAGAATGTTGGTCAAGAGGATGTTAATAATGCAGATGAAAAATGTAAATGTGAAAATCTAGATGACAATGATGAAACTTATAAAAATGAAGACGAAGACAAATGTGAGACAGCAGAATGTGATGAAAATTTTAAAAATAATTTTGAAGCTCTAGCTAAATCATTAGAGAAAAAAGCTGATGAATTAAAAGAAGAAAATTCTAAATTAAAAAATGAAAATGATACGTTAAAAGATAGATTAGCTAGAAATGTAGCAGAATACGACAATTACAGAAAGAGAACAGCAAAGGAAAAGGAAGGAATTTATACAGATGCATGTGAAGATATACTAAAGGCAATTCTTCCTGTATTAGACAACTTAGAAAGAGCAGTAAGTGTAGAAGGAAATGTTGATGACTTGAAAAAAGGTGTTGAAATGACTATGAAACAATTTAATACCGCTCTAGAAAAGTTAAGTGTAGAAGAAATTAATACAGATAGTGAATTTGATCCTCATTTTCACAATGCAGTAATGCATATTGATGATGACAGTTATGATAAAAATCAAATTGTAGAAGTATTTCAAAAAGGTTATAAAAGAGGAGAAAAAGTACTGAGATACAGTATGGTTAAGGTTGCAAATTAACTTAATTTATAATTGTTGATTTTGGATTTAAAATTTTGATATCAACTAAAATAATTTGAGTATATTTATAAATTTAGGAGGTAAATAATATGTCAAAAGTTATAGGTATTGATTTAGGAACAACAAACTCTTGTGTTGCAGTTATGGAAGGTGGAGAACCAGTAGTTATAGCAAATTCAGAAGGAGCAAGAACTACCCCATCAGTAGTATCTTTTCAAGCTAATGGTGAGAGACTTGTAGGTCAAGTTGCAAAAAGACAATCAATTACAAACCCTGATAAAACAATAATGTCAATTAAAAGACATATGGGAACAAGTTATAAAGTTAATATAGATGGCAAGGATTATACACCGCAGGAGATATCTGCTATTGTATTACAGAAAATAAAGGCTGATGCTGAAGCATATCTTGGAGAAAAAGTTACTCAAGCAGTTATAACAGTTCCAGCATACTTTAATGACAGCCAAAGACAGGCAACAAAAGATGCTGGTAAAATAGCAGGACTTGAAGTTTTAAGAATAATAAATGAGCCAACAGCAGCATCACTTGCTTATGGACTTGATAAAATGGATACAAACCAAAAAATATTAGTATATGATTTAGGTGGAGGTACTTTTGATGTATCATTACTTGAATTAGGTGATGGTGTATTTGAAGTTAAGTCAACAAATGGTGATACACATCTTGGTGGAGATGATTTTGACCAAAAGGTCATGGATTATATAGCTGAAACATTTAAATCAGAAAATGGAATAGATTTAAGAAATGATAAGATGGCATTACAAAGATTAAAGGAAGCTGCAGAAAAAGCTAAGATAGAATTATCTTCTTCAATGCAGACTAATATAAATCTTCCTTTTATAACAGCAGATGCAGCAGGTCCAAAACATATAGACATGAATTTAACTAGATCTAAATTCAATGAATTAACTCAGGATCTTGTAGATAGAACTATAGAACCAATGAGAAAGTCATTAAATGATGCTGGACTTTCAATCAATGAAGTAGATAAAATAATACTTGTAGGTGGTTCAACAAGAATACCAGCAGTTCAAGATGCAGTTAAGAATTTTACTGGAAAAGAGCCTTCAAAGGGAGTAAATCCTGATGAATGTGTTGCTGTAGGTGCATCTATTCAAGCAGGAGTTTTAACTGGAGATGTTAAAGATGTATTACTTCTTGATGTTACACCACTTACACTTGGTATAGAAACTTTAGGAGGAGTAGCTACTCCATTAATCAGTAAAAATACTACTATACCAACTAAAAAGAGTCAGGTATTCTCAACAGCTGCAGATGGTCAAACTTCTGTTGAAATTAGTGTAGTTCAAGGTGAAAGACAGATGGCTGCTGATAATAAGTCACTTGGAAGATTTACACTTTCAGGTATAGCTCCAGCTCCAAGAGGAGTTCCTCAGATAGAAGTTACATTTGATATAGATGCTAATGGAATAGTTAATGTATCTGCAAAGGATAAGGGAACTGGAAAAGAGGCAAATATTACGATTACAGCTTCAACTAACTTAACTGATGAAGAAATTGATAAGGCAGTTAAGGAAGCAGAAAAGCATGCAGAAGAAGATAAAAATAGAAAAGAATCAATAGAAGCTAAGAATAATGCAGAACAAATTATTTATCAAACTGAAAAGACACTAAAAGATCTTGGAGATAAGGTATCAGCAGATGATAAGAAGTCTATAGAAGATAAAGTAAGTGCTCTTAAAGCAGTTAAAGATGGTGATGATATAGAGGCAATCAAAAAAGCTACTGAAGATTTAACTCAAACATTCTATGCAATTTCATCCAAAATTTATCAGGCTGCTAATCCTCAAGGAGCAGCTCAAGGCGGCGCAGGTTCTAATCCAAATGGTGCAGGCAATCAAAATGCAGGCGGCTCAAGTGCAAAAAATGATGATAATGTAGTAGATGCAGATTATAAAGTAGATGATGATAAATAACTTTAATTAATATATTCACTGATTTATTGGAAATAACGTATAATATATAGGATTAAGGGATGAGTAAAGCTCTTCCCTTAATTTAAGTAATTATATATTTTCCTAATGTATAAATTATTATTAGGTGGTGAGCAAGTAGGATGGCAAACAAAGATTATTATGAAGTCCTTGGGTTGCAAAAAGGTGCCAGTGATGATGAAATAAAAAAGGCATTTAGAAAATTAGCTTTAAAATACCATCCAGATAGAAATCAAGGGAATAAGGAAGCAGAAGAAAAGTTTAAGGAAATCAATGAAGCATACCAAGTGCTTTCAGATCCTGACAAAAAAGCTCAATACGACCAGTTTGGAACTACAGATTTTAATGGAGCTGGTGGGTTCAGTGGAGCTCAAGGATTTGACTTTTCCGACTTTGGCGGATTTGGAGATATATTTGATTCCTTCTTTGGTGGCGGATTTGGAGGCAGTAGCAGCGGCAGAAAGAGAAAAAATGCGCCTCAAAAGGGAGCAGATCTTGAATACAGCATAAATTTAACATTTAAAGAAGCAGTTTTTGGTGCTGAAAAGCAGATAAATATAACTAGAAGTGAAAAATGCGAAAAGTGTAATGGAACAGGTGCAAAGCACGGCACTAAACCTCATACCTGTGACAAATGCGGCGGAACAGGTCAAGTTAGAGTCCAAAGGAATACACCGCTTGGAAGTTTTGTAAGTATGAGTACCTGTGACAAATGCGGTGGTAAGGGTACTATAATAAAGGATCCTTGTCCAGAATGTAAGGGTAAAGGCAGTGTAAGAAGACAGAGAAAAATAAATATAACTATACCAGCTGGTGTAGATACAGGTAATGTAATTCCAATTAGAGGACAAGGCGAACATGGAATAAATGGAGGACCTGCTGGTGATTTGTATATAAACATAAGGGCAGATCATCATTCTAAATTTAAGAGAAAACAGTTTGATATATATATAGATACGCATATAAGTTTTGGTAAGGCTGCATTAGGGACTGAACTCACAGTTCCAACTGTTGATGGTGATGTAAAGTATCAAATACCTCCTGGAACCCAACCTGGTACTGTATTTAGACTTAGAGGTAAAGGTGTCCCTAGAGTAAACAGTCATGGAAGAGGAGATCAATATGTTAATATAATAGTTGATGTTCCTAAGAATTTAAATCAAAAGCAAAAAGATGCATTATATTTATTCATGGCTGCTAGTGGTGAAGTACCAGATACAGAAGGCAGCAAGAAATCTTTTATGGATAAAATTAAGAATAGCTTCAAGTAATTAAACTTTGTTTCTCATTTATGGGAAACAAAGTTTTTACTGTATAGGAAATATATATTTTCTTACATATATGTTGACAAAAATAGTGCAGAACTATAAAGTAAATGGTATTGAAATATAAACAAATTTGGAGGTATGTCTTATGGGTAAAGAGTGGGTGGAAGTTAGTATATTTACATCCAGTGAAGCAGTAGAAGCAGTTTCAGGAATATTATATAATACTGGTGTTAAAGGACTTGCCATAGAAGATCCTCAGGATATGGAATTTAAGAAAAAACATCCAGGAGATTGGGATTATTTTGATGAATCAATATTAGATGTAAAAGATGGTGCTTTGATAAAAGGATACTATAAGAATGACAGTAAATTAAACGAGTATTTAAGTTATATAAAAGAAAGTATAAATAATTTAGAACAGTTTGGAATAGACAAAGGAAAAGGATTAGTTACTGCGGCAAATGTAAACGAAGAAGATTGGGAAAATAATTGGAAAAAATATTATAAACCAACTAAAGTTGGTGAAAGAATAGTTGTAAAGCCAATATGGGAAGAATATAAACCAAAAGATGATGAATTAATAGTAGAACTTGATCCGGGTATGGCTTTTGGAACTGGGACACATGAGACTACAAGAATGTGTATAAAAGCCTTGGAGAAGCACGTTAAAAATGAATCAACTGTGTTTGATATAGGAACTGGATCAGGAATTTTGTCCATATCTGCTGCAAAGCTTGGAGCAAAGAAGGTTGTTGGAGTTGATTTGGATCCTGTTGCTGTAAAGTCAGCATCAGAAAATATTAAGTTCAATGATATAAACAATGTAAGAATATTAGAAGGCAACCTTATGGATGTTGTGGAAGGTAAGGCTAATATAGTAATTGCCAATATAATTGCAGATGTTATAATATCACTAGCAAAAGGTGTAAAGAACTTTATTCTTAAAGGTGGATTATTTATATCTTCTGGAATAATCAATGATAGGAAAGATGATGTTATACGTGAACTTAAAAAAAATGATTTTGATATAGAAGAAGTTAATGTAGATGGCGAATGGGTATGTATAGTAGCCAGGGTTAAATAAGCTTTGATATAGCAGGCTTAATATTATATAAAGGAGTTTTGTTATGCACAAGTTTTTTGTACATAAAGATAATATAATTGATAATAAAGCATATATTAAAGATGATGATGTAAAACACATATATAAAGTTTTAAGACTTCAAGTTGGAGATTCAGTAAATATAAACAATTGTGATGGAGAAGAGTTTTTAGGTGAAATAGAGGAAATAAATAAAAAGGTAGTCGTAGTAAATTGCATTCAAAAACTTGAGATTAACAATGAAAGTAAAATAGAAATCCACTTGTTTCAAGGAATGCCAAAGTCAAATAAGATGGACTTAATTGTACAAAAATCTACAGAGCTTGGTGTAAGAGAAATTACTCCAGTTATTACAGAAAGAGTTGTGTCGAAAAATGAGTCAAATGAATCGAAAAAAATTGACAGATGGAGTAGAATTGCTCTTGAAGCTTGCAAACAAAGTAAAAGAAGTTTGATTACTAAGATCAATAATTCTTTAAAATTTGATGAAATGCTGGAATACTTAAGAAATATGGATTTAATTGTAGTTCCATATGAAAATAAAGAGAATTATGGAATAAAAAAAATGATTAGTACAATAAATAAATCAAGTATACACAAAATTGGCATTGTAATAGGACCAGAAGGTGGATTTGAAGAAGAAGAAATTGAGATGCTTAATAATATAGGAGCACATATAATAACTTTAGGACCTAGAATACTTAGAACGGAGACAGCAGGATTCGTTTGTGTTTCATTACTTATGTATGAGTTATCAGACTTAGGAGGAGTATTTTAATGAAAGTTGGTTTTGCTACATTAGGCTGTAGGGTAAATCAGTATGAAACGGAAGCTATGGCAGAAAAGTTTATAAAGCAAGATTATGAAATAGTCAAGTTCGAAGATTTTGCAGATGTATATGTGATAAACACATGTACTGTCACAAATATGGGTGATAAAAAATCAAGACAAATGATACATAGAGCTAGAAGGCAAAATCCAAATGCTGTAATAGCTGTTGTAGGATGTTATTCACAAATCAAACCTCAAGAAGTTTCAAAAATAGATGGAGTAGATATAGTATTAGGTACAAGAAATAAAGGCGATATATTACATTGGGTAAATGAAGTAATGAATGACAGGAGTAAAGTAATAGAAGTAGGAGACGTACTAAAAAACAAGGTATTTGAAGATTTAAAAATAAAAGAATATCAGGACAGGACGAGGGCTTTTTTAAAAATCCAAGATGGATGTAATAGATTTTGTTCATATTGTCTTATACCTTTTGCAAGAGGTGGAGTTTGCAGCAGAGATCCTAAAACTGTTGTAGAAGAAGTAAAAAGGCTAGCAAGTCACGGGTTTAAGGAGATAATATTATCTGGAATACATATAGCTTCTTATGGAGTGGATTTAAGCGGTGATTGGAACTTGCTTAAAATGCTTGAAACATTGGACAATATTGAAGGTATAGAAAGAATCAGAATTGGTTCAATAGATCCCCAATTTTTTACGAGCGGTGTAGTAGAGAAAATTTCAGTACTAAAAAAGTTGTGCCATCATTTCCATTTATCCCTTCAAAGCGGATGTGATGCAACCTTGAAAAGGATGAATAGAAGATATACAACTTTAGAATATGCTGATATTGTAAAAGACTTAAGAAAGTATGTAAAGGATGTATCAATAACGACAGATATTATAGTTGGTTTTCCCGGTGAAACAGATGATGAATTTGAATCAACATATAATTTCTTAAAAGATATTAAACTATCTAAAATGCATATATTCAAGTATAGTTCTAGAAAAGGAACAAAAGCAGCAGAAATGAAAGATCAGGTAGATGCTAAAATTAAAGATATAAGAAGTAAGAGATTAATACAGTTAAACGAAATATTGGAAGGTGAGTTTATATCGAAGTTTATAGGAAAGAATATGAAAGTACTTTATGAACAAAAGATAAGCGGAACCGAAAATCAGTATGAAGGATATACATCGAATTATATAAGGGCAGTATCTGAAAGTGATCAAAATTTACAAGGTAAGCTTGTTTCCACTAAAATATTAAAAGTAAATAAAGATCATGCTGTTGGAATTATATAAAAAATGTGTAAATTTTAAAGATTTTAGTAGGAAAATTTATTATTGTATTGAATATTATATATTTAAGGGAGGTGAAATAATGCAAAATTGTATTTTTTGTAAAATAATCAAAGGCGAAATACCATGTCAAAAAGTATATGAAGATGATATGGTCTTAAGTTTTAAGGATATAGAACCTGCGGCTCCATCTCATGTTTTAATAATACCAAAAAAACATATATCGAGCTTAAATGATGTTACAGAAGAAGATTCAAAGATAATAGCTCATGTTTTTATGGCCGCCCAAAAAATAGTTAAAGAGCTTGGAATAGATAAAGATGGATACAGAATAGTTAGCAATTGTGGAGAAAATGGAGGACAGTCAGTTCCTCATGTCCACTTTCACTTACTTGGAGGAAGATCATTGCAGTGGCCGCCGGGCTAAATATTAAAGCAGGTTGTTGACATTATACAAAAACATGTTGTATAATATTTAGTGTGTTATGTAACCCACATTGGCTGCATTTAATTTTTGAGGAATTAAATTGGCTAGCGGAGGGAGGGATAAGTATGTCAGAAATAAGGGTTGGAGAAAACGAAACAATAGAAAGCGCATTGAGAAGATTTAAAAGAAAATGTGCTAGAGCTGGTGTTCTTTCAGAAGTTAGAAAAAGAGAACACTATGAAAAACCAAGTGTAAAAAGAAAAAAGAAATCTGAAGCTGCAAGAAAGAGAAAGTTTAAATAGAATTCTTGTGAAAGAAGGTACTAGGTTAATGTCTCTTAAAGAAAGACTGCAGGAAGATTGGAAGCAAGCTTTAAAAGCAAGGGATAAGTTTAAAGCTAATACTATAAGCATGGCAAGATCAGCCATATTAGTAGCTGAAAAGAGTGGAGAAGGAACTTTAGATGATGAGAGAGTTATTGAAATATTATCTAAAGAAGTAAAACAAAGGCGTGAGTCTATATTAGAGTTTGAAAAAGGAAACAGACAGGATTTAATTGATGAAGCAAAAGCTGAAATAGAGATCTTGTTAGATTACCTTCCTCAGCAGTTAAACGAAGAGGAAATTTCCGAAATTGTTCGTCAAGCAGTTGATGAAGTGGGTGCTAATGACATAAAATCAATGGGAAAAGTTATGGCAGTTGTTGTACCTAAGACTAAAGGTAGAGCAGATGGCAAACTTGTAAGTCAAATTGTAAAAAAATATTTGAATAAATAAAAATAAAAGGTTGAGTATATCTCAACCTTTTTAATTTTGTCATTTATTAAATTTGTTCTTCATAAATTAATATGAAAGTGTTTTTGGGAGGATTAAGGAATGAAGAACAACTTAAGTACAGCAAAAGAAATTATTGTAGACAAGTTAGATTTACCAAGGGATATAATTTTAAATGTGCCTAAAATTATAGTTACGGGAGATAGTGAAATAACAATAGAAAATCATAAGGGTGTTGTTGCTTTTTCAGAAAATCAGGTTAAGGTAAGCTCAGGTATTGGATTGATATCTATATATGGCAGTAATTTTGAGATAATATTTATGGGAGGAACCACCATAGTGATTGGTGGAAAATTTAAATCGGTTATATATGAGTCAAGAAAATAAATCTAATTTCAAAAAATTTGGGAATGGTATTATAATTATAGAAATTCAATCGTTAAAACCTGAAAAGTTTATAAATGCAATGTGGAAAAACAACATCTATGTAAGAAATATCGTAAGAAAAAATATAACTACGATAGTTATGAACGCTAACTTAAAGGATTACTACAAGATAAAATCAATAGCTGATAGAACTCACAGTAAGATGAAGGTAGTTGGAAGAAAAGGTCTTGCATTCTTAGTTATGAGAATAAAGAGAAGAATAGCTTTAGTAATTGGAATAATATCATTTATGGGTATAATATATTACTTATCTACTTTTGTATGGAGTGTACAGGTGAGTGTTGATAAAAACTTGACTCCTTATGAAATAAGACAGCAGCTTGCAAGTTATGGTGTACATTCTGGAATTAGAAAAAAGAATATAAATGTATATGATATAGAAAATAAATTAATAAAAAATAATGATAATATAATGTGGGTGAGAGTAAGAATAGAGGGCTCTAAATTAAAAGTATCAGCAATGGAAAGACAATCCCCACCTAAAGTAGTAAATGATGATACTCCATGTAATTTGGCTGCCAAACGTGATGGAGAAGTCTTAAGGGTGTATACAAAAGCTGGAACACCTGTTGTAAAGGAAGGTGACATTGTAAAAAAAGGTCAGCTGCTTGTGAAAGGAGAACAGGGAGCTGAAGATTCAACTTATCCAGTTCACTCGGTAGGAGACGTCATATGTAAGACTTTTTATGAAGAAGTTAAAAATGTAAATATTAATAGTGTAAAGAGAGAAAGAACAGGAAATAAAATTGAGAATGTATACTTTTATCTTGGAAAAAAGAAAGTGTATATAAAAAAATCTAAGAACAAATTTATAAAGTATGATAAAATAGATTGTAATAAATTCTTTGTACACTTTGAAACTTATTATGAGGTAAAAGAAACTACTATTCGTAATGACACTAAGAAGCTGGTAGATGATACAGCTAATGAGCTTTATAATAAGATATGTTTAAATCTTGATAAATCTATTAAGGTCAAAGATAAGATAGTAAATTATAAAGCCCAAGATACTACATATAAAGTAAGCGTTTTAGTTGTAGCAGAAGAAAATATAGCTTCACCTGATAATATCGATAGTAAATAGGATATAAAATAGTGTATATTTTAAAAGGTGGTTGAAATGAGTAATTTATCACTTAAGAAAATTCTTGGTAAACAAAAGATAAATAGAATTTTAATTTTTGTTATTACCTTTTTATTTATTTATTCTATAGTTGCAACTTCGATCGTTACTAAAAAGTATAATTTAAAAGAGGGTGATATTGCAAGAATAGATATAAAAGCTCCTAGAGAAGTAAAGGATGAAATATCTACTGAAAGCAAAATTCAACAGGCAATGGATTCTGTTCCGCTGCAGTATAATAAAAAGCTTGAAATAAAAAATGAAGTTTTGGACAAGATTACAGCATTTTTTTCAAAAGTAGATCAGTTAAAAGATGCTCAAGGAGAAGATAAAGATAAGGTTCAGAAATTAAAAAGTGATGCAGATATAAGTTTGTCAGATGAAGATTATTTAGATCTTGTAAGGAGCAGTAAGGATGACATTAAGACAGTTCAAGATTTTTTAAGTAAGGTTATGGCTGATATATATGATAATAATAATATAAGTGACAATAGTCAAAAGGACAATCAGGAAGATATTAAAAAAGTTCAGGAAAGTATATTGTTAAAAGTAAATGAATCAAAGTTACCTAAAAGTTTAAAAGATGTATCCGTAGATTTAGGATATTCTCTTATAACACCTAACTTTTTTTATGACAAGGATAAGACTGAGGATTTGAAAAAAGATGCTGCACGTAAAGTACAACCTGTTATGATAAAGAAGGACCAGATAATTGTAAAAGAAGGAGAACCAATTACAAAGTATCAAGTTGAAATACTACAGAGTTTAGGATTGTTGAATGACAATTCTCATTCAGAGTTAAATATATATGTATTCCTTGGAATTTTTACACTTTTAATTATATTGCTTGAGTGGATATACATCTATAAATTTTATAATAAATTTTATAATGATACAAATAGGCTTATAATGATAAATATATTAAGCTGCATATCAATACTTTTAGCCAGAAGTATATCGGTAGTATCTCCATTTTTGATACCACTTTCATGTATACCTATGGTATTTACACTGCTAGTCAATGATAGAGTTTCTCTTATTATAAATATATTAAACTCAATACTTATAAGTTCTGTAGTTGACTTCAATGTAGAAATAACACTTTTAGCTATAATAAATGCTATGCTTGGATCAATAGTTTTAAAGAAAATGCACCAAAGGAACGATATATTATATTCTTCAATGTATATAGCTATAATAAATAGTATATTTACTTTTTCAGCTGGTTTTCTTTTAAGTAATAATGCAGCTGATGTATGGCAGAAAACGTTATTTTCTGCTGTAGCAAGTATATTTTCAGGAATACTTACAATAGGCCTTTTACCATTTTTTGAAAATGTATTTGGTGTGGTGACTACAATAAAGCTTTTAGAATTATCTAATCCCAACAATCCATTACTCAAAAGACTTTTAATGGAGGCACCAGGCACATATCATCACAGTATTTTAGTTGGAAACCTTGCAGAAGTTGCTGCAGAAGAAATAGGAGGTAACCCTGTACTTGCAAGAGCTTCAGCATATTATCATGATATTGGAAAAGTAAAAAGACCTTATTTTTTCAAAGAAAATCAACCTGGCAAAGAAAATCCTCATGATAAGATAACTGCTAATTTGAGCGCACTTATAATTATCTCACATGTTAAAGATGGAGATGAATTAGCTAAGGAGTATAATATTCCTAAGGTTATACGTGATATTATAAAACAGCATCATGGTACTTCTCTTGTAAAGTACTTTTATATCACAGCAAAGAATTCAAGTGAAAAACCTGAATTTGTTAATGAAGAAAACTTTAGATATGAAGGTCCTATACCTCAAACAAAAGAGGCAGGTATAATAATGCTTGCTGACGAAGTTGAAGCAGCAGTGAGATCGATAAATGAGCCTACAAAGAGTAAAATAGAAGAGATGGTAAATAATATTATAAAAGGCACATTGAATGAAGGGGAACTAGATGACTGTGATTTAACTTTGAAAGATATTGCAAAGATAAGAAAGACATTTTTGAAAGTTTTAAGTGGAATATACCACCATAGGATTGAATATCCAGAAGATAAATGGAAGAAAAATAACAATAAAAATGTTGATAATCAACATAAAAGTGAAAATTGAGGGGTGTACTTATGATTTTTATAGACAATAGGCAAAATAAAATAGAGGCTTCGGATGAACTTAAAAAATCTATGAAGGAAATTATAGAATATGCATTGAATGTTGAAAAAGTTAATTTGCCTTGTGAAGTGAGTATTGTATTTACTGACAATGATGGAATTCGTGAAATAAATAGGGAAAATAGAAATATAGACAGCCCAACGGATGTACTTTCATTTCCAATGTTAAATTATGAAGAAGGAAAAGTATTTAAGGATGTATATTGTAATTATAAATTTGACGATGTTGATTTAGATGATGGTAATCTAGTGCTTGGAGATATAGTTATATCCCTTGAAAGGGCAAAAGAACAGAGCATAGAATTTAATCACACATTTGAAAGAGAGGTTCTGTATCTTACAATACATTCAGTACTTCATTTACTTGGATATGATCATATGAAAGTAAATGAAAAAGTGATTATGAGAAGACGAGAAGAAGAAATACTTGGAGAATTTAAAATAACTCGATAATCAAATTTTTATATATTTAAAAGTGGAGAATAATATGAAGGTTAGAAAATTGTGGGATAGTTTTAATTATGCTATCGAAGGTATAATATATGCAGTTAGAACACAGAGAAATATGAAAATACATATGATTGCAGCACTTATTGTTCTAACTATTTGTTTTTTTTATGACTTAAGTAAAACAGAATTATTAATTGTAACAATTTCAATAACTATTGTAATAGTGGCAGAGCTTATGAATACTGCAGTTGAATTTGTAGCAGATGCTGCAGCTAATTACTACCATCCTCTTATAAAGCTTGCAAAAAATGTAGCGGCAGGCGGGGTACTTATTACAGCTATAAATGCTGTACTTGTAGGATATGTTATATTTTGGGATAAACTTAAATATATAAATTTTGTTATGATAAAAAAAGTTAAAAATACAAATCCATATGCAATTTTTATAATACTCGTTATTGTGTGTATAGCAACAATAGTTGTAAAGGCTATATTTGGTGAGGGAACTCCTTTAAAAGGTGGAATGCCAAGTGGACACAGCACAATAGCTTTTTCTATAGCTACTATGATGTCGCTTATTACGGGAGAACTTGTAATTGTCATATTAAGCTATATTTTAGCATTTATAGTTGCACAGAGTAGAGTAGATTCAAAAGTACATTCTGTATTTGAAGTAACAGTAGGAGCTGTATTTGGTACTTTGGTGACGGTACTTTTGTTCAGAATATTTTATATTCGGTAGTTACAAATAATATAAATTCTTATATAATATAATTATTGAAATATATAAAAGTAATGCTATAATTTACTTAAAATAAACAGAATATAAATGTTATATTGGATAAAAATAAAGATAAGTATATTACTAAAAAGATTTACAAAGATAAGGAGACTCTATATGTTTAAATCTGGATTTATAACGATAATAGGAAGACCTAATGTTGGAAAATCTACATTGATGAATTCAATAATAGGTGAGAAGCTATCTATAGTTTCTTGCAGACCTCAGACTACTAGAAACAATATACAGACAATTTTAACGGAAGAAGACTATCAAATTGTATTTGTTGATACTCCAGGAATTCACAAGCCAAAGCACAAATTGGGAGAATACATGATAAAGATAGCAGAAGATTCAATAAAGGAAGTTGATCTTATATTATTTTTAACTACTCCTGATAAGGAAATTGGCAAAGGAGATAGGTTTATTTTAGAACAGTTAAAAAAGTGTAAAGTTCCTATTTTTTTAGTTATAAATAAAATAGATGAAAATACCAGCGAAAATGTAGCAAAGGCGCTGTCCAATTATGCTAAGGAATTTGATTTTACGGAATTTATACCTATATCAGCTATGAAGGGAAAGAATGTAGATGAGTTAAAAAAACTTATCGTAAAGTATTTGCCAGAGGGTCCAAAATATTATCCAGAAGATATGATAACTGATAAACAAGAAAGATTTATAGTATCGGAAATTATAAGGGAAAAAGCATTAAGGCTTCTTTCACAGGAAGTTCCTCATGGTATAGCAGTAGAAGTTATATCTATGAAAAAAGATAAACAAAATGTATATGATATAGAGGCAACTTTGTTGTGTGAAAAAGATTCACATAAAGGAATAATAATAGGCAAGGGTGGATCGATGTTAAAAAAGATATCATCATATTCTAGACATGATATAGAAAAATTTTTAAATGAAAAAGTTTATCTTAAGCTGTGGGTAAAGGTAAAGAAAGAATGGAGGGATAATCCCAACATTTTAAGAGAACTTGGGTATAAATAATAGATAAAAATTAAGTATATTATTCAAAGTGGGGTGTTTTTCTGTCTGTAATAAAAACGAGAGCGGTAGTAATTAAAACTCAGGATATAAAGGAAAAAGATAAATTAGTATGGCTATTTAGTGAGAAGCTGGGGAAAATCTCTACTATTGCAAAAGGAGTAAAAAGACTTAAAAGTAATTTATTTTCTACTACACTTCAATTTTGTTATGGTGATTATATAGTTCATAAAGCTAGAAACTTTTATGTTATAAATGAAAGTTTGATAATAAATTCATTTCAAGACTTACTTGATGATTTGGATACATTAACATATGCTTCATACTTTTGTGAACTTGTTGATATATCTATGGATGATGAAGAAAGCAATGCACAACTTTTTAGGTACCTTGTTATAGCACTTTATCTGCTTAAAAATAAGGCAGTTGATATAGAAACTTTGGCAAGAGCTTTTGAAGTAAAAGTTTTAAAGTGTACAGGATATGCTTTAAATTTAGAAAACTGCTGTATTTGCAAAAAACAAATTAATTCTTCTAATTATATCAACTTCCAATACTTTGGAGGAGTATGTGAAGATTGTAATAAATATAGTGGTGCCTATGTGGACTTTGCAACATATAATGCTATTAAGTACTTATATAAAATACCATTAGAGAACACATATAAATTAAATTTATCAAAGAAAATAAAAGATGAAGTTTACAAGATCCTAAAAGTCTTTATAGAACAAAGTTATTTTAGAAAGCCTAAAAGCTTGAACACACTGAATAGTTTGACAAACTTTTTAAAATAATAAAATTATAAATAAGGTAAAGGTACTTTAAAAATTCAAATATAAGGAGTGAAATAAATGAGCGAAATAACTTTGGAGAAAATTGACGTTGTGAGAGAGAGAACAGGGGCAAGTTATGCAGAAGCAAAAAAAGCATTAGAAGCTTGTGATGGAAACATTGTTGATGCATTAATTTATATGGAGCAAAACAAGAAATCTACCATGGATAACATATATACAACTAAAGACGAGTTTTTAAGTTGGATAAAGGATATAGTTAATAAGGGTAATGTAAATAGAATAAAGATAAAAAAAGATGATAAGACTGTAGTTGATATACCAGTTAATGCAGGTATAGCAGCTAGTTTGACAGTATTGATATGGCCGCCGCTTATTGCAATTGGCATACTAACTGCTGTTGTCACAAGAATAACTATAGAAATTACTAAAAGCGATGGTACAGTTGAAATAGTAAATAAAAATATAAGATCAAATGTTACAGACGTAAAAGATAAGGTTGTTGATGCAGCAGTTTCTGTGAAGGAAAATGTAAAAGAAAAGTTTCATCATAAAGATAAAAATAATGATGAGGAAAATATTTATCAATACACAGTTAAATTTGATGATATAGATAAAAATGATGACGAAAAAGCAGAAAAAGATACGGACGAAAAAACAGAAAAAGATGCGGATAAAGAAGATCAATAATATATTTTAAAATAAAAGTCAGTAAATTAATGTTTATGCTGACTTTTGTTTTGTTTGATATTATTAAGGTATTAAGATATTTAATAATATTCTAATAATACTTTAATATATGGTAATATTGTATGCAGAAAAACAATTTAATTGAAAAACAACTTTGACAAATAAGAAACATTTAATAAAATTATATTTAAAAATGGAAAGTGATATACTATTTATTAATATATAGTGATATAATAACTTTAAGTAAGCTATAAATCATATGTTAAGAATTTATAGAATGTTGTTATTAGTTTACTTAGGAAAGAGGGTGAATACTATTAAGTTAACATCAAGGCAAGAACAAATAATAAAATTAGTAAAAGAAAATGAACCAATAACTAGTGAAAAGTTAGCATCTAACTTAGGTGTTACAAGAGCAGCATTGAGGCCTGATTTAGCTATACTGACTATGACTGGAATTTTGGATGCAAAACCTAAAGTTGGATATATATATTCACGTAAACCCTCTTATAGTTTAGTATATGATTATATAAGGAACATAAAAGTAAATGATGTAATGTCAAAACCTGTGATTGTAGATGAAAACACTACAGTATATGATGCAATAGTCCATTTGTTTTTAAATGATGTAGGTACGCTGTTTGTAGAAAATGATGGATCACTTACTGGTGCTGTTTCTAGAAAAGATTTTTTAAAGATAGCTATGGGGGGAACCGATATGCACAAAGTTCCTGTAGGCATAATAATGACTAGAATGCCGAATATAGTTTTTGTTGAAAAAGATGATATAATTTACTCTGCGGCACAGAAAATTATAGAGCATGAAGTTGACAGCCTTCCTGTAGTTGAAAAAGTATCTGATGGTAAGAAAGAGTGTCTAAAAATTGTTGGCAAAGTTTCTAAAACCAATGTGACTAGATTACTTGTAAAAATGGGAAGTAATAAGTAAGGTAAATTGATAAAATCCTTTTGCCTTACTTAACTTATAAAAAATAATACGAAGGGATGTTTTCTTATGAAGGGCAAAAAATATATTTATCTTTTTAGTGAAGGAAATGCAAGCATGAGAAATTTACTGGGGGGTAAAGGTGCTAATCTTGCAGAAATGACTAATTTGGGGATAACAGTTCCGCAGGGGTTTACTGTAACAACAGAAGCATGTACTAGATATTATCAAGATGAAAAAAAGTTAGGAAAAGATATACTTGAACAAATTTATGATGCAATGTCTGAACTTGAAAAATCAACTAATAAAAAGTTTGGAAATATGGAAAATCCACTGTTAGTTTCGGTAAGATCTGGAGCTAGGGTATCAATGCCTGGAATGATGGATACTATATTAAATCTAGGTTTAAATGATCATACTGTGGAAGCGTTATCAAAGTTAACTAATAATGAAAGGTTTGCATACGACTCCTATAGAAGGTTTATACAAATGTTTTCAGATGTTGTTATGGGAGTTGAAAAGAGAAAATTTGAGGATATACTTGATAAATTAAAAGATTTAAAAGGAGTTAAGTTTGATACAGAACTTAGTGCATCAGATTTGAAGGAAGTAGTAAAACAATACAAAGTATTGTACAAAAATGAGCTTGGTAAGGACTTTCCACAAGATCCAAAAGAACAGCTTATTGAAGCCATTACAGCTGTATTTAGATCATGGGATAATCCAAGAGCTAATGTATATAGAAGATTAAACGATATACCAGGGGATTGGGGAACTGCTGTTAACGTTCAATCAATGGTATTTGGAAATATGGGAGATACATCTGGGACGGGAGTTGCTTTTACAAGAAATCCTGCAAATGGTGAAAATGCTATATTTGGAGAGTATTTAATAAATGCTCAAGGTGAGGATGTTGTGGCAGGTATTAGAACTCCTCAGGAAATAACAAAGTTAAAAGAAGATTTGCCAGAATGTTATGAACAGTTTATTAAGATAGCTAAAAAATTAGAAGAACATTATGCGGATATGCAAGACATGGAATTTACTATAGAACAAGGAAAACTATATTTCTTACAGACTAGGAATGGTAAGAGAACAGCTCAAGCTGCATTGAAAATAGCTGTAGATATGGTAAATGAAGGTCTTATAACTAAAGAACAAGCAATATTAAAAGTTGATCCTAAACAATTGGATGCACTGCTCCACCCAAACTTTGATGAAGGTGAATTAAAAAAGTCTAAAATAATAGCAAAGGGTCTTGCAGCTTCACCAGGAGCTGCTTGCGGTAAGGTTTATTTTACTGCAGAATCGGCAAAAGCTCACCACGACAAAGGTGAAAAAGTAATACTGGTAAGATTAGAAACTTCACCTGAAGACATAGAAGGAATGGTTTCATCCGAAGGTATACTTACTGTAAGAGGCGGAATGACTTCACATGCAGCAGTTGTTGCAAGAGGTATGGGAACTTGCTGTGTAGCAGGCTGTGGTGATATAAATATAAATGAAGATTTGAAGGTATTTGAAGTTTCAGGGAATACGTATCACGAAGGAGATTATATATCACTTGATGGAAGTACAGGTAATGTATATGGACAAGCGATAAAAACTGTAGAACCTAAAGTAAGTGGATACTTTGGAACATTTATGGAATGGGCTGATGATATAAGAGTATTAAAGGTTAGAACTAATGCTGATACTCCAAAAGATGCAGCTCAAGCTGTTAAATTTGGAGCACAGGGAATAGGTCTTTGCAGAACTGAACATATGTTTTTTGATGAAGACAGAATACCAGCTGTTAGAGAAATGATAGTTTCAAAAACTGAAGAACAGAGAAGAAAAGCTTTGGAAAAGATATTGCCAATGCAAAAAGAAGACTTTATAGGAATTTATGAGGCTATGGAAGGCAAACCAGTAACTATAAGATTTTTGGATCCACCACTACATGAATTTTTACCTTCTGATAATGAAGACATAAAGAATTTAGCGAAAGAAATGGGAATAACTTTTGAAGAGTTAAAAGCAACTGTTGAATCATTACATGAGTTCAATCCAATGATGGGACATAGGGGATGCAGACTTACTGTATCTTATCCAGAAATAGCAGAAATGCAGACAAGAGCAATTATAGAAGCTGCAATAGATGTCAAGAAGAGAAAAGGATATGATATAAAACCAGAAATAATGATTCCGCTGGTTGGAGAAGTTAAGGAATTAAAGTTTGTAAAGGATGTAGTAGTAAATGTTGCAAATCAAATAATAAAAGAATCTGGTATAGATATGAAGTATGAAGTAGGTACAATGATAGAAATACCTAGAGCAGCACTTACTGCAGATAAAATAGCAGAGGAAGCAGAATTCTTCTCATTTGGAACAAATGATTTAACACAAATGACATTTGGATTCTCAAGGGATGATGCAGGTAAATTCTTAAAAGATTATTATGATAAAAAGATATATGAATTTGATCCATTCCAAAGAATTGACCAAGTTGGAGTTGGTAAATTAGTAAAGATGGCTGTTGAACTAGGAAAATCAACAAGACCGAACATACAGCTTGGAATTTGCGGAGAACATGGTGGAGATCCTTCATCTGTTGAGTTCTGTCATAATGCTGGACTTGACTATGTATCATGTTCACCATTTAGAGTTCCAATTGCAAGACTTTCAGCAGCACAAGCTCAGATAAAGAATCCAAGGAAATAAACAAGAAAAGGTATCGTCGATTTAAAATCAACGATACCTTTTAAGTTATTTCAATGTTAAACTTATTTTCTATATACTTACTAAACTTTAATGAAAAATTTAATTGATCCACATCATTTTCAACGGCTTTTTTTAATAAATAAAAAAATGAATTGTGATTACATTTTTTTATATTATTGTAGTAATCTCTTGATAATTTCCAAAACTTTTGAGGAAAAGATAAGTAAGATAAAATATATTTGTATTCATTAAAATTCAAAGGATGAACTTTCTCATATAATTCAAGACACTCTATCGTGAGGTCAGTATTCCAATTTGTAGCATCTCTTCTTAACAACCTTCTTAAAAAATATGAAATATCATGAGTACAATAATCAAGAGAGCATTTATCAAAATCAATTGTCCAAATGTTACCATCCGTGCCAAAAATAATATTTTTATTTACATAATCAAGATGGCATAGAGAAATACTTAAGTTATCATTGCAAATAGAAGCAGCTGTTGTAAGAGAAATCTTTGCTAGAGTTAAGTTTATATCAAAGTGCTGCAAAAATTCTTTTGAAAATTTATCTTTATAATTAAACGCCAAATTAGAACAATTCAAAAGTTGTTCAAAGTGCTTTTTTATTGACGAATAGATGTCGTTAAAGTTTTTGCGTATAAAGCTTCCTTCAATTGGAGTAAAGTTTTTACATATGTTATGAATAAGTGACAGATTATATATAGATGATAAAATCTGTTCTTTATTATCATAATTGCATTTATCACCATCTATCCATGGAGTCAAAATAAATAGCATGTTACTATAGTTTACAAATCTGCTGTTTTCTTTTGTGGCTAATATTCTGGGAACTTTTATGCCATATCGAAATAACCACTCTACTGCAGAATATACAAAAAGTAAATCTTCTTTTGAAAAGTAAACTTTTTTTAAACAATAGTTTTGATCTAAATTAGTTACTTTGTAAACAGCTCTTTGTTTATCTGTATTCTTAAACTTAACCCTTTTTATATCTGCATATTCAAGGTTATAATAGGGAAGCACATATTTCCTCGCATTTTCTTCAGATAACAGATTACAATTATTGTGTTTTGCAACTGAATAGGGCATTAAATAACACTCCTTAAAAAGCTATCTTATTATAATAATATTAAAAAACTTTTTACAATATACATTAATATTAAAAAAGGAGTTTTTGTTATTAATATAGAATTACATAAAACATAAGTTTTATAATTTAATATTTAAATATGAGAATATTTTTTATTGCTAAATGGGAAAAATAACAATTGAATTTAAATAAAAAAGGAAATTTAAAATTTGTATAGAATATGATAATATATTATAATCTTTGCAAAAAATATATATTTATTTAGAAGGAATATAGTAACTTATGTCGAATATATTAATTCTTGTACAATAAAATATGATAGGTGGGAATGTTTATTGATATCGGAAGATGTCGTTGAAAAAGTAAAGTATTCAAATGATATAGTTGATGTTATATCTGAAACTGTAAAATTAAAAAGGTCTGGAAAAAATTATATTGGATTGTGTCCATTTCATAATGAGAAGACACCATCCTTTAGCGTGTCTATAGATAAACAAATCTATAAGTGTTTTGGCTGTGGTGAGGCAGGCAATGTAATAACTTTTGTTATGAAAACTAGGAATTTAACTTTTCCAGAAGCAGTAGAATCTTTGGCAGATAGGGCTAATATAGATATACAATTTAAAAATAAGGGCAGTAATTCACAAAAAAGATCATTTCAAAAATTATATAAAATAAATATAGAAACTGCTCGATATTTTTTTAATTGCCTCCAAAAAAATAAATTAGCTAAACAATATTTGTTCAATAGAGGAATAACTGAATATACTATTAGAAAGTTTGGATTAGGTTATTCGCTTGTTGGTTGGCATAACACAATTAATCATTTAAAAATTAAAGGATTTACAGAATTAGATATGCTGGAAGCTGGCCTCATAATTAAAGGTCAAAAGGGGTCTTATTATGATAGATTTAGAAATAGAATAATGTTTCCAGTTTTTGATTATAGAGGCAGAGTTATTGGATTTGGTGGAAGGGTTATGGATGATTCAAAACCTAAATATTTGAATTCACCAGAAACAGCTTTGTTTAAGAAAGGCATAAATCTTTATGGATTGAATTTTGCTATAAAAAATAATGTAAATAGGACACTTATTATAGTAGAAGGATATATGGACTGCATATCATTATGCCAATATGGTGTGAGTAATGTAGTTGCTTCGTTGGGGACGTCTCTTACGTTAGAGCAAGCACGACTTATAAAAAAGTATGCTGATAAGGTTATAATTTCTTATGATGCAGATAGTGCAGGGCAAATGGCTACAATGAGAGGTATTGAAATACTTAAAGAAGCTGGATTGGATGTAAAAGTTTTAATTATTCCACAGGGTAAAGATCCAGATGAGTTTGTAAGGAATAATGGTAAGGATAAGTTTTTGGAACTTGTGGATACATCGATGTCACTTATAGATTATAAAATAGATAGGATAAAACAAAAGTTTGATTTCAATAAATCTCAAGATGTTGTATCGTATTCTGAGAAGGTTTTAGAAGTTCTTAATGGATTAGATCCTATAGAAAAAGGTGTATATATTAAAAAGTTATCGGAACAAACTAAGATTCGTGAACAGGCATTATACGATATGTTAAACAGTAGTTTCCAAAAAAATGTAAGAAAACAAGAAAATATGAATATTGACAATAATTTTGGACAAAAATTATATTTAGAGCCTGCATATTTAAAGGCAGAAAGATGGATCTTAAAGTTTATGCTTGAAGATAATGAATCATTTCAATATATAGTTCAAAATTTTAGTAAGGATGAATTTATACTTGAAAGTCATAAAAAAGTGTACGATTATATCGTGCAAAATATACAATATGAAGAAGGAGAAAAAGAAAGACGTATAGAACTTAGATGTAATGAATTAGACACAGAAAAAGAGTGGATAAACATATTAGATTTAAAAATAGTATATGATAAAAGTGAGTATAAAGATATTATAAATGATTATATAAATATTATCAAAAAGTTTAAGCTTAAGAAGAGCAAAAATTATATTATAAATAAAATAAAACAATGTGAAAAAAATGGTGAAATTCAGGAATCCCTAGAATTAGCACAAAAACTTATAGAAATACAAAAAAAGATTGGTGGTATACGGTAATGGCTGAAGGAGGAAAAAAAATGAAAGATAAAAGTGCAAAGATGAAAATAGTTAAAAAACTTATAGAAAAAGGTAAAAAAAATGGCACTTTGACTTATAAAGAGATAATAGATGAACTAGATGAAATAGACTTGAGTCCAGAGCAAATTGAAAAAATATACGAAATATTAGAATCTATGAATATAGAAGTTACTGGTGATATACATCAAGCTGAAGCTGAAGCTGATGAAAAAAAATTAGATTTATCTGTACCTGAAGGCATTGCGATAGATGATCCAGTTAGGATGTATTTAAAAGAAATAGGTAAAGTACCATTACTTTATCCTGAACAAGAAGTTGAATTAGCACAAAGAATTGAAAATGGTGAATTGGCTGCTAAAAAGAAGCTAGCTGAGGCCAATTTAAGACTTGTTGTAAGTATTGCAAAGAGATATGTTGGAAGAGGAATGTTATTCTTGGATTTAATTCAAGAAGGAAATTTAGGTCTCATAAAGGCTGTTGAAAAATTTGATTATAGGAAAGGATATAAGTTCAGTACCTATGCTACATGGTGGATAAGACAGGCAATAACTAGAGCAATAGCAGATCAAGCTAGGACTATAAGAATACCTGTACACATGGTTGAAACCATAAATAAATTAGTGAGGGTTTCAAGACAGCTGCTTCAAGAATTAGGTAGAGAACCTCAGCCAGAAGAAATAGCAAAGATTATGGAGATGCCTGTAGATAAAGTAAGAGAAATAATGAAAATAGCTCAAGAGCCAGTATCCTTGGAAACACCGATAGGCGAGGAAGAGGATAGTCATCTTGGAGATTTTATACCAGATGATGAGGCGCCGGCACCAGCAGAAGCAGCAGCTTTTACAATGTTAAAAGAACAACTTATAAATGTTTTGGATACATTGACTCCAAGAGAAGAAAAAGTATTAAGACTTAGATTTGGATTGGATGATGGAAGAGCAAGAACACTTGAAGAAGTTGGAAAAGAGTTCAATGTAACTAGAGAGAGGATAAGACAGATAGAAGCAAAAGCACTAAGAAAATTAAGACATCCAAGTAGAAGTAAAAAATTAAAAGATTATTTAGATTAAATGAATAATAAGAAGAGAAACTTTTAAAGTTTTCTCTTTTTTTATGTATATGGAATTATGGTATAATGAGAAAAAGAAGGTGATGGTGTGAAAAACTATAAATCAACTAAAGGTCATGGAGTATTATCTATACTTGGAATTACTGCAGTATATGATTTGTTGATTATAACATTATTATTTATAGTAAATTCATATGAGATATCTACCTTACTAAAGATTACTATAATAGTTTTTAATTTGTATCAAATATACTATATACTTATTTATAGTTCCCTAGAATACTCGATTGATGATTATAATATTTATATTAAAGGTTCATTTGGATTAAAAAATTTAACTATACCTTTTAAAGATATAAAAGGATATAAGCAAGAATCAGGGCATATAAAAGGAATTAAATTATCTGGATATGGTAAAAATCATTTTGCAATTGGAAGAGCCATAATAAAAAAAATAGGCTCTACATATATGTTTGTTACATCTACTAAAAATGTTATTTACCTAAAGACAGATGATGCAAATTATGGATTATCACCGGAAAACTTTAATGATTTTAAATTGCAGCTGAATAATAAAAATATATATGAGATGGATTGGGAATATAAACCTAATAAAAATATAAACCTTTATAAAGATAAAAAATTTTTTATACCATTTTTAATAGTGGCTGTAGTTGTACTTGTGATTACATTTAATCCAATAATTCTATATTTAAATAATAGACTTCCAAATAAAATGCCTTTAAGTTTTAATTCTAATTTTATAGCAGTAGAGTTTGGTACTAATAAACAATTTGCATTTAAACAGATGTTTTATGGCTTACTCAATATGGCAGTACTATTTTGTATGTACAATGCAGCGTACTTGTATGCAAGATATGATAGAAAGTCCGTATATAAGTTTATTTATATACCACTTATATTATCATCATTTTTTCTTGTAGTGCAAATTAGAATACTGAGTAGATTTATATGAAGTAAAGGGAATGGAGAGTAACTAATTATGGAATTGAGTAATAGATTGAAAACTGTTGCAATGATGGTTGACAAATGTCATTGTGCTGCTGATATAGGCACTGATCATGGATATGTTCCTATATATCTTATAAAAAACAATATATGTGAAACTGCAGTAGCTTGTGATATAAATAAGGGACCGCTTCATAAAGCTCAAATTAATATAAATTCTTATAATTTGAAAGATAAAATAGAATGTAGATTAGGTAATGGATTGAATAAGTTAAAGCCAGGAGAAGTTCAAGGTATTATAATTGCTGGAATGGGTGGAAATTTAATAAGGGATATTTTAGAACAGGGATTAGAAGTTTTTAAAAATGCAAACTTTGTTGTACTGCAGCCTGTTCAAAACCCAGAAATTCTAAGAGAGTATATTTATAAAAAGGGATATAAAATATTAGATGAAAACTTATGTATTGACGAAAATAAATTTTATGAGATAATAAAAATAGTATATGATAACAAACCTAAGATTGTAGATGAAATATTTTATGAAGTAAGTAAAAAATTAATAGATATTAATCATCCTGATATAAAAAAATTTATTTTGGCAAAAATTAATAGATATAAGACAATACTTGAAAATATAAAAGATACTAGCGATTTAGCTTTAGAAAGAAAACATGAAATAAAAAATAAAATTCGAAAATTGGAGGAAATATTAATATGTCTTTAAAAGTAATGGATATAAGCAATATAATGGAAGAACATGTACCTTCAAAATTCAAGGAGAGCTATGATAATGTTGGACTTATGGTTGGTGATAAAAATTGTGAAGTAACTTCTATACTTGTAGCTTTAGATTGTACTATGTCTGTTATTAATGAAGCCATACAAAAGAAGTGTAATCTTATATTGACGCATCATCCATTATTATTTAAAAAACCATCCAGCATAACTACAGATACTCTTTTAGGTAAGAAAATAATAAGCTTAATAAAAAATAATATAAATTTATATTCAAGTCATACAAACCTGGATTCTGTAAGAGGTGGAATTAATGATATAATAGCAGGTCTTTTAGATTTAACTAATTGTAAAACTATAGATCCTTCCCCGTTTAGAACAGATGATGATGAAGTTTCTGGTATAGGTAGAATTGGCGATATTAGTGAGCCTATTATGCTATTAGAGTTATGTGATAAAGTAAAAATGTGTTTGAATGTACCATACTTAAGGTTTTGTGGAAATGAAGCTAAGTTAATTAAAAAACTAGCAGTTATAAATGGAAGTGGACAGAGCTATTTTGAAAATGCTAGGAAAATGGGAGCAGATTGTATAATAACTGGTGATACATCATATCATTATGTGAGTGATTTTGCGGAAGAAGGTATTGCTGTAATAGATGCAGGACACTTTGGAACTGAATGGGCTGGAATAGAAGTATTTGCTAGATGGCTCAAAAATGTAATAGAATTTAAAGGGTTTAAAAATTCTGTTTTATTATCAAAAACAAATAAAGATCCATATAAATATAAGTAGGAATGAGTATGCAAAATTCTCATTTCTATTTTTTTATAAGTTTATATAAGATTTTAAGCCCGCAAATACAATATTAACTATTTTAATATAAATAAAAATCGTGCTATTTTAGGAGGATAAATTTATGGATTCATTAAAGTTACTTTTAGAAGTTCAAAAAAATAGGGAAGCAATAAAAAGATATAATGGTGTACTTAAGGATAACTCATATATATCTACGTTAAAAAAGATGAAAGTAGAATTTGAAAAAAATAAGGGTAAGTTTAAACAAAAAGTTAGTGAAATAGAAAAAGTGAGGCTTAATTATAAGAAAACAAATGAAGAATTGGTGAGGTCAAAGAAGGAATTAGAGGAATTAAAGTTTAAACTATACAATTATGCAGGATGTGATTTGAAATTTATAAATGCACTTCAAAATGAAATTAGCACTAAAGAGGAAAATATGAAATCTTTAGATGATAAGTCTTTGGAATTACTTGAAGAAGAGGAAAAGTTGAGTTTAGATATTGAAAAGTTTAGATCTAAGTTATCTGAGTTTAAAGATAGTTTTTATAACTATAAAAAAGCTGCCAATGAGAAATTAAATGATGCCAAAAGTGGTATTATAAAAAATACAGAGTCCATAAGTAAAATAGAAAGTGTTCTTCCAAAGGAACTTCTAAAAGAATTCAATAAAATATTTAATCTAACAGGAATAGGTGCTGGTGAATTAAACAAACATACTTGTTCAGCATGCAGAATGAAAGTATCTTCATTAACTATAGATTATATAAAAAAAGGTGAAAAAATAGTTTATTGTGATAACTGCGGAAGAATAATATATTATAATGATGCAAAATAGTAAGATAACAGTCAGTGAAATTTTGTGGTAAAAATTTCATTTGTAATTGATTTAAAGATATGATATTATAATACATGCGAGTAAGTCGAACAATCGCTGCCGTTCTTACGGGAGAGGAAAGTCCGAGCTCCATAGGGCAAGGGTGCTGGGTAATACCCAGTCAAGGTAACTTGAAGGAAAGTGCAACAGAGATATACCGCCAAAGGTATTTATAATATACTGGCAAGGGTGGAAAGGCGAGGTAAGAGCTCACCAGCGCAATGGCGACTTTGCGGCTATGTAAACCCCATCTGGAGCAAGATCAAATAGAGAAGTGTCTTACAACATTTGTTAGTAAGAGAGGGCGGCCCGTCCTTCTTCTGGGTAGTATCGCTTGAATTTACTGGCAACAGTAAGTCTAGATAGATGATTGTTTAAACAGAACTCGGCTTATAGATTTAGTCGCATATATACCGTGAAAAGCATTAGGTTAACGCCTAATGCTTTTCTAATTTAAGGCCTAATAAAAAGGATACCCCAGTAATTTATAATACGGTCATTACTTAGGCATCCAAATGGAGGATAAAACTATATAAGTTGTAATATATTTAGATTTAAATAATTGCTATAAATAAATTATATCATTAATTATATATAATGATAAAGAAAAATATAAATAAAAAGTGAACTAAAGGTGTACTTTAATTCACTTTTTATTACATTATTCACTTAATTTTAATGATAGGGTTTTATTCTTGCCGTCCCTTGAAATCTCTATTTTAACAGTATCTCCTGAATTATGACTAGCTTTTATTTTATTTATGTCATTTACTGATTTTACTGATTTACCATCAAATTTTGTTATTATGTCTCCAGGCTGAAGACCACATTTCTCAGCTGGACTAAACTCTTCTAACTGTACTACATATACACCTTCAGGTTTATTATATTCTTTTGCTACTTCAGGGGTTATATCTCTACCTGCAAAACCTATTTTTAAAATTGGCTTCAATAAACTATTGATTTTTGGTTTTACTATGTCTATAGGTATTGCAAAACCTAATCCTTCAACACCACTTCCACTTACTTTAGCAGAGTTTATACCTATTACTTGACCCAATGAATTTACTAGAGCACCGCCGCTGTTTCCTGGATTTATAGCAGCATCTGTTTGAAGTAATGTCTGTGATGAATTTCCAACACTTATTTGTCTATTAGTTGAACTTATAATACCTGAAGTTACAGAACCTAATAATTCCTTTCCAAGAGGATTACCTATTGCTACTACTGAATCACCAACTTGCATGTTATCAGATGAACCCAATTCAGCAACTGCCGGCATTTTTACATCTTTAGTTACTTTGATTACAGCTACATCTAAAGCTGAATCGTAATTTATAACTTTTGCAGGTACTTCTGTCTTATTATTTAAGATTACAGTTACTCGGTTTGCATTACTTATTACGTGATAATTTGTAAGTATATAGCCGTCATTACTTATAATGATTCCTGAACCCATACCATCTTCTTCATTACTTTCGCTGCCATTATCGAAAAATCCATTACTATAGCTGCTTGTTGATTTTACCGATACACCTACTACTACAGGTCCTACCTTCTTAGCTATTTCAGAAACAGTTAACCCGCCTTTAGATGATGATACTGTAGATGCAGAAAGAGATGGAGAGTTTGTGTTGGCATTTTTAATTATATTTTCATATAATGGTGTATTCGTAAATGCACTTGATTTAGGAATTATATATAAGCAAGCTAAGGTAGAAATACCTCCACCTAAGATACTGCAAATTAATCCAACTAATACATAGGAAATTATCTTGCTAAACTTTTTCTTGTTAAATTTTTTCTTAAAATTTTTATTGTTTGTTGTTGTATCTTTTACATTATGAAAGTCATCCATTATTGGTTTACCCCCTAAAATTTATACTAATTTTATACTAACATATTTAACAATTGAATTAAGAAACTTTATATAATTATATTAATTTAATATTGTGACAGTTTTATGACAAAATTGTTAAATCAATATAACAATTTTTAAAAGGCATATTAACATATTATATTGATTATTTAATTTGACAACAAATAATTAATGGTATATAATTATATTTTAGTCGCTTAAAATGATAAACAAATTATTTTATTGAAGAAAGTAATTGTGATTTCGTATTAAAGGTTAAAAAACTAAAGATAAATAATAAGATTTAAATGAATCTAAAAACTTTAATAATCTATTCATATGAATAGAGTTTTTTTATGGGTTTCAAACAAAATTAATTTATATAAAAGGTATTTAGAATATAAATTAACTTTAGATATTGAGGCCCTATAAATTTTGAAAAAAATATACAGGAGGTAATCGCTTATGGAGAGATCAGAAGACTTAGGAAAAGAATCAATTGGCAAGTTACTACTTCGTTTTTCTATTCCAGCAGTTATAGGAATGGTAGTAAATTCTTTATATATTATTATAGATAGAATATTTATAGGTAGAGTAGTTGGAGCTATGGCTATATCTGGAGTAAGCCTTACTTTTCCTATAGGTATTATAATCATGGGATTTGGTATGCTTATTGGGGTAGGAGGTTCAGCTTGCATATCGATAAGATTAGGACAAAATAGGAAAGATGAAGCTGAAAAGATATTAGGCAACTCATTTATTCTGCTTATAGTTATCTCAATTTTAGTTACCATTGTTTTATCAATCTTTATAGATCCAATACTTAAGTCATTTGGAGCAAGTGCAAATACTATAGAATATGCAAGACAGTTTATAAGTATAATAATATATGCTTCCGTTATTCAAAATCTTGGATTTGGGTTAAACAATATTATTAGGGCAGAAGGAAATCCTAAAAAGGCAATGATGACTGCATTAATAGGAGCACCAATAAATATATTGTTAGACTATATCTTCATTTGTGTTTTGGGATTTAAGATAAGAGGAGCAGCTATTGCAACTGTCATATCTCAAACCATTACTTGTATATGGGTAGTTACTTATTTCTTAGGTAATAATAGTATGTTAAAATTAAAAAAGGAAAATTTCAAATTAGAAAAAAATATTGTTTCAAATATAATTGCAATAGGAATGGCTCCTTTTGCAATGCAGGTTGCATCTAGTGCTGTTAATAT
Organism: Clostridium sp. JN-1; assembly: GCF_003718715.1. NCBI lineage: Bacteria > Bacillati > Bacillota > Clostridia > Eubacteriales > Clostridiaceae > Clostridium > Clostridium sp. JN-1. Next base: position 537,285 of record NZ_CP033465.1, read on the forward strand.
AATATTAAATAAGAGTTTAGCTGTTTATGGTGGAGACTTGGCTATAGGAGCTATGGGAATAATAAGTGGTATATCAACCTTAGTTTTAATGCCTATATTTGGTATTAACCAAGGGGCACAGCCTATAATAGGATTTAATTATGGTGCAAATAAATATAAACGTGTAAAAAAGACACTAATAATTGCATGTATTGTTGGAACTTTAATTTCATCTGCAGGTTCTTTAGTAGTTCAAATTGCTCCAACAGCGTTAGTACAATTGTTCAATAAAAATGATGCCAATTTAACTAATATAACCGTTCATGGACTTAAGATATATATGCTTATGTTTGCTATTGTAGGATTTCAAATAGTTAGCTCAAACTTTTTCCAAGCTATAGGAAAAGCAAAGACAGCAATGTTCCTTGGACTTTCAAGACAGGTAATAGTTTTGATACCAATGATTATTATATTACCTCATACATTTAAACTGGATGGAGTATGGATGGCAGCACCTATATCGGATTTTATAGCATCAATAATAACAGCTGTATTTTTATTAATTGAAGTTAAAAGACTTAATTGTAAAGAAGAAAGTGAAAATTTAGAACAAGCTAGTACTAAGATATCATTAGACTGTGCAAAATAACTAGATTAATATTTAAAAATTATGCTTGAGAAGTGATTTTATGTTAGATAAAGATAGTATACTTGGTTTACAATATGAAAATTTAATGGATAAGTCTAAAAGAAAAGATTATGGTACTTTTTATACACCAGATTTTATAATAGATTATATAATGGTAAATACTTTGGAAAAGGTTAATGTAGTTAAAAATCCTTTTCTAAAGGTATTAGACCCTTCTTGTGGAAGTGGTTATTTTTTGATTAAAGCATATGCTGTATTGCTAAAAAAGTTTCTAAGTTCTATAGAAAAAATTAAAGATAAGTATTTAAATTACATATATATCGATGGCGGGATTAAAGTAACTGGCGGCGAGTATTGGGTAAAAGAAAATATGCCTTATCATATATTAAAAAATTGTATATATGGTTCTGATATAGATAATAATGCAGTTGAACTAACTAAACTGAATCTCATAAAAGCGGCTAAGCGTAATTTGAATATAAATGATAATATAGTTTGTTGTAACAGTTTAATCAAGTGGGAAAACATGAATGGTAATAAAAAGCTGCATAATTTTTGGAATAGTTCGTATGATTTTGTAGTTGGAAATCCACCGTGGGTTTCAATGAAAAGAAAATATGGCAGAAATATAGATAAATCTTTGATGGAGTATTACATTAAGGAGTATAATGGAAATTTATATTTACCTAATTTATATGAATATTTTATAAAACGGTCTTTACAAGTTTTAAAAGACAGCGGTAAGATGGCTTTTGTAATTCCTAATACATTTGCAAGAAACTTACAGTATATGTTTTTTAGAAGAGAAATATTAACTGAATATAATATAACGAATTTAGCTTTTGAAATGAAGTTTCCAAATATAATTACTGATATAATGATTATGATTTTAAGTAAAAGTCATGACAATAATAATAGAGTATGTTTAGATATATATAATAAGAGAAAGTATTATGTGTACCAAAGTGTGTATTTAAATAATAAAAACTGCGAATTTTCATATGAAGCTAATAATTTAAATAATATTATAAAAGCCTCTATGGAGGATAATAGCATTTCATTAGGAGACATTAGTCTTACATTTACTGGATTTATAGGTCAAAAAACAAAGATAACAAAGGAAAAGACAAGTAACACACAAGTAAAAATACTTAAGGGACAAAATATATCGAGTTTTAAAATACTTGGTACAAATTATTATGAGTTCAATAAAGATACTATAAAAGGTGGAACCAAAGATATTAAAAAATTAAAATGCAAAAATAAAATAATTGTTAGAAAAACAGGGAATAGTATAATTGCGGCACTAGATACGGATGGAATTATTATTGAACAATCATTATATGGTGTAATAAATTTAAATGAGAAGTTTTCATATAAATATATTTTAGGTATTTTGAATTCCAAATTAATTCAATGGTATTATTTGAACTTTTTAATTACAAATGAAAAGTCTGTTCCACAGATAAAGAAATATCATTTAGATTCTATACCAATAAGATACTGCAGTGAGAGATATCAAAGCTTAGTTGGAAAAATTGTTGATATGTTAATTTGCAGTGATCAATCAAAAACAAAATTACAAAATGATTTAGATAATATTATATTTAAAATATATGGTATAGATGAAGTATATATAGATATAATTAATTCATCATTTGAATTTGGCAGCAGATCTAAAAGAAAAATACGAACATTATAAGAAAAAAATAAAAAAATGTATTGATTTTATATAGTATCAATGTTAATATATACACTATAAGATAGTTTAATAATTTAAGTCCGTATAATCTTGATAATATGGTTCAAGAGTTTCTACCAGAGTACCGTAAATCTCTGACTATGGGTCGATCCGTTGGATATTATATAAACAGATTAGTTTCTAATTCCGGATTTACTCGTAATCCTGAATATAGGAACTTTTTTTATATTTTGGGGAGGATTCAAATAATGTACTTAGAAAAAACTAAACCAGACAAACATAACAAAACTTTTTTGGACTCATTTTTTCATTTATCAGAAAATGGTACTGATGTCAAGACAGAAGTGCTGGCAGGAATAACAACTTTTATAACTATGGCTTATATAATTTTTGTTAATCCTAATATTTTAATGCAAGCTGGAATGAATGCAAAAGGTTTAATGGGAGATGCAGCTGTGAAAGCAGGTATATCAGCTATAAATGATCCAGTTGTAGCTTCAATATTTACTGCAACGTGTATAGCAGCAGCAGTAGGTACTTTTGTAATGGCACTTTATGCTAATCTTCCATTTGCACAAGCACCTGGAATGGGACTTAATGCATTTTTCACATATACTGTTTGCTTAACGTTAGGATATACATGGCATCAAGCATTAGCAGCAGTATTAGTATCAGGAATTTTATTTATTATAATTACAGTAACTTCAATAAGAGAAAAGATAGTAGATTCTATTCCACAAAATTTAAAATTTGCAATATCAGGTGGTATAGGTCTCTTTATAGCCCTTATAGGTTTAAAAAGTGGTGGAATAATAGTAGCAAATCCAGCAACTTTGGTTGGTTTTGGAAGTTTTACAAATCCACATACTCTTGTTACTGTAATTGGAATAACAATTACAGCAATATTAATGTCAAGACAGGTTAAAGGATCTATATTGATTGGAATATTACTTACTACTATAATAGGTATTCCTTTTGGAATTACACATTTGCAAGGTATAAAATTGATAAGTGCACCGCCTTCACTTGCTCCTACATTCTTTTCATTTGATTTTAAGGGATTACTTGGAATTGGTAAGGCTGGTATACTTGGAGCTTTTACTAGCATAATAATGGTAATTATAACTTTTAGCTTAGTTGATTTATTTGATACAATAGGAACATTAGTTGGTACAGCTCAAAAAGCTAATATGCTGGATGAAGATGGTAAGGTTAAAAATATGCACAAGGCTTTGTTATCAGATGCAGTTGCAACTACTGTAGGTTCGTTTCTTGGAACTAGTACTGTTGTAACATATGTTGAGTCAACTGCAGGTGTATCACAAGGTGGAAGAACTGGATTAACTTCATTTACTACAGGGGTTATGTTTATTTTAGCTATGTTCTTCAGCGGATTAGTTGGAATAGTTCCTTCAGAAGCTACAGCACCAGCACTTGTAATAGTTGGAGTTCTTATGATGGGCGCTGTAAAAAATATAGATTTTGATGATTTTACTGAAGCACTGCCAGCATTTCTTACCATAGCGTTAATGCCATTTAGTTATAGTATTGCCAATGGTATAGCAGCTGGAATAATCTTTTATCCTATAGTAAAGATAGTTACAGGAAAATATAAAGAAGTTCATCCGATAATATATATACTTGCAGCATTATTTATTTTGAGATTTGTATTAATGCCGTAATAATTTAACTTTTAATTAATTAATAAACCTAGAATAAAGGTCTTTAAAAATCTGTTTACTGGATTTTTAAAGACCTTTATTTAATTTTAGATTGTAAATTATTTATTAATCGTGATTATTTTGTATTGAGTTCATATAATGAATAAACTAATATTATATCATCCTATTTTAATGAAGGTGATTTTAAAATGAAAGTTAGAAAAATAGTTATATTACTCATATTAATTTTTACTGCGGCTATAATATTAACTGGTTTGGATATAATTTGCTTTGGTAATAATGCTGTACCAAAAAGGTCAGATTGTATAATTATCTTAGGATGTAGAGTTTACGGAAGCACTCCAAGTAGTTTTTTGAAATCAAGAGTAGAAAAAGGATTTGAGCTTTATAAAGATGGTTATGGAAAGTATATTATAGTATCTGGAGGAAGAGGAAGTGGAGAAAATATATCCGAAGCTGAAGCTATGAAAAGATATTTAGTGTCTAAAGGAATGGATTCTTCTAAGATATTGATAGATGATAAATCAGCATCTACTATAGCTAATCTTATAAATTCTAAAGCTATAATGAAAAAGAATGATTTGAAAACTGCAGTAATAGTTTCAAATAAATATCATTTGAATAGAGCATCTCTTATGGCAAAACATGAAGGTATAGAAGCAAGTTGTTCAGGTGTTTTTGTTGCATCACATAAATATGATGAAGCTTTAGGTTATATTAGAGAAATACCAGCTTTGTTTAAATATTATATTATAAAAATGCGTTTGAAACTATTTTAAATTAGAGGGAAAATTCAAAAAACATAGAATATATACACTATAATGATGAAAAGTATTTAGGAGGTATTGACTATGGGTAAAGTTTATTACTGTAATGACTGCAGGAGAGTGATAAATGACAGTGAATCATGTGATTATTGTAAAAGCAATAATATAAAAGAATTAAATTTAAAGGCACCTGTTAATGTGATTGGAACTAAAATTAAGGGCCGAATTCTAAAGTTTAAAAATGAATCCATTGATTTATTGGTAAAAGATGAGTTTAACAATAAAATGATTAAAGAATTTAAAGTAAACGAATTGAGAAAAATTTTGTAAAATGCAGATAAAAGATTACCTCATAACTTTTACGTTATGAGGTATAAATTTATATAAAGTTGGAATTAATCTATAAAACTGTTCCAGTAATCACCATAAGCTAAATCCAATGGGGTTTCCTTTTTTGTTAAGTCAACATGATATGATTTAGCCAATAGTTTTATGAAATCATTTGTAGATACATTGGATTTGGATATTAAACTATCCATTTGTCTTTTTACGTCTTCTGAAATTTCAAGGTTATAGTTATTAATCATGATATATCCCCCTAAAAAATAAATTATTTATCCTATAATATAAATTATAGTAATATATTATGTAAGAAAATTAAATCATATAACTTATATCTGCTATTTAAGTATAACATTTCTTCTTAAATAAAACAATAGTATATCTTATTTAATTTTAATGTGCTGTTTACTTATAGATTAGTGATATACAATTAGTGGTGTAGAAAATTATACCTATAAATTACATATATTCATGGATTCAAGGACATCTTTAGCACATTTAGCTATTAATTTATGTCCAAGTGGAGTTGGGTGTATTCCATCTATATATAATTCTTCAGGAAATTTATTTTTTAAACTTAACTCAAAGCATTTTTGAAAGTCTATATAATTAATGCTGTTTTTATTACAAAAATTTATGATCCAATTTCTGCAGGAGGATTGAATTGAATTTATGTTTTCATAATTTATGCTGCTGCTCCATCTTTCTTTTGCAATTGAAGGGTTTAAGAGAGGTTCTATCCCAATTATAGGAATTATATTGTGCTGCGAGGATTCCTTTACCAATTCGCTTAAATTTGATGTTACTGAGCTTAAACTTCTATTACACATGAAATCATTAGATCCTCCCATTATGATGACATAGTCCGGCGAATTTCCTATTATATCTTCATAAGATCTAGAAAGCATTCCTGCAGTTGTATCACCATTTACTCCTTTATTTATTAAATCTATATCCAATTCTGACTTGAGTAATTGAACCCAGGAATTTCTTTTAGATACACCATATCCAAATGTGAGACTATCACCTATACATACAAGTTTCACAAATAATCATCTCTCTTTCCATAAAATAAATGTTTAAAGGTTACTATATATTTGGTTTATATAACAATTATATTATAAATCGAAAAATAAAGGTATATTATAACTTAAAAAAATAATGTTTTGTACAGTACGAACAATATAATATAAAACAAGTATTTAATATTTATATATACGAATATTTTTTAATTTAATCATTAAAACATATTGATATTTTCACAGCACTATGCTAACATATGTATATAAGATAACTGAATAAGTCATCCATATAATCCTAATAATATGGTTTGGGAGTTTCTACAGGTTAACCGTAAATTACTTACTATGGATCTGAATTGATTAAAAATACAGAATTATTTTGCTGTATCTTTTATAGAATGTATAAATTTCACTAATCGGATTCTCCATACCATAGTGGAATTTTTGTTATTTACAGAATTTTTCATTACATTATACAAGGAGGAATAATAAATGAAAGTAGCCATTATTTTTGGAAGTAAGTCAGATACTGAAAAGATGAGAGGCGCAGCTAATGCACTAAAAGAATTCGATATAAAGTATGATGCATACATACTTTCCGCACACAGAGTTCCAGAAAAGCTTATTGAAGTTATAAGTAAAATAAATATGGAATGTGATTGTATAATAGCAGGAGCAGGTTTAGCAGCTCACCTTCCTGGAGTTGTTGCATCTCATACAACTTTGCCGGTTATAGGGGTTCCTATAAATGCTGCCTTAGGTGGAATGGATGCACTGCTGTCAATGGTACAAATGCCTAAGTCAATTCCAGTTGCAGCAGTAGGTATTGATAATAGTTATAATGCTGGTATGCTTGCCACCGAGATGCTATCTTTAAAATATCCTGAGATTAAAGAAAAGCTTATAGAATTTAGAAAAAATATGAAAGAAAAATTTATAAGAGACAATCAAGAAGGGGTGGAATTATAAAATGGAAAAAAGAGAATTATTATATGAAGGAAAAGCTAAGAAAGTTTATGCTGCAGATGACAAGGACAAAGTAATAATATATTATAAAGATGATGCAACTGCATTTAACGGAGGGAAAAAGGGACAAATATCAGATAAAGGCGTTTTGAATAATTCTATAACATCTATGTTATTTGAACTTTTAGAGAAAAATGGAGTTGAAACACATTTTGAAAAGAAGTTAAGTGATAGAGAACAACTTTGTAAAAAGGTTGAAATAGTTCCACTTGAAGTTATAGTTAGAAATGTTGCAGCAGGAAGTATGGCTAAAAGATATGGTATAGCAGAAGGTACAGAGCTTAAAACTACTGTTTTTGAAATAAGTTATAAAAATGATGAATTAGGAGATCCACTTTTAAATGATTATCATGCAGTAGCAATGGGAATAGCTACATTTGATGAGCTAAAAACTATTTATGAAATGACAGGAAAAATTAATGATATATTGAAGGAATTTTTCTTAAAACAGGGAATAAAGTTAATAGACTTCAAACTTGAATTTGGAAAGTTTGATGGAAAAATAATTTTAGCAGATGAAATTTCACCTGATACTTGCAGGTTGTGGGATGCAAAAACTAATGAAAAATTGGATAAAGATAGATTTAGAAGAGATCTTGGTAATGTAAAAGAGGCATATGTAGAGATCTTAAACAGAATAAGCGGAAAATAAAATTTTATTATAAATATGATGGTGGATACAGAAAAGAGGAGAAGTTCTAATGTGCAATTTCGATAAAAATGTTAATTTACCTTTGGGTGTGGAAGAATTTGAAGAAGATAAATTTAAAGATGAATGTGGTGTATTTGGAATTTTTTCTACAGAAGAAGATATTGATGCAGCATCAACGGTTTACTATGGATTATATGCACTTCAACATAGAGGACAGGAAAGTGCCGGTATAGTTACATCGGATGGTAATGAACTAAATGTTTATAAAAATATGGGACTTGTATCTGATGTTTTCAATGAACAAATTATAAGAAGTTTAAAGGGAAAGTCAGCAATTGGTCATGTAAGGTATTCTACAACAGGAGCCAGCAGTATAAATAATGCACAGCCATTACTAGTAAAATATAAGTTAGGCTCTATTGCAATTGCTCATAACGGGAATTTAGTAAATGCTGATGTAGTAAGAGAGCTGTTAGAAGAAGGCGGATGTGTTTTTCAAACATCTATTGATTCTGAAGTAATATTAAATCTTATAGCAAGAGGAGCTAAAAAAGGCATAGAAAGGGCAGTAGTAGATGCTATACAGGCGGTCAAGGGATCTTATGCAATTGTACTTCTTACTCAAGACAAACTTATAGGAGTTAGAGATCCTAATGGTATAAGACCTTTATGCATCGGAAAAATTAATAACAATTATATACTTTCATCAGAAAGTTGTGCACTTGATTCAGTTGGTGCAGAATTTATACGTGATGTTGAACCGGGTGAAGTTGTAATCATAAGTAAAGATGGAATAAAATCTATAAACTTTGCTGAAAAAACCAAGTGTGAAACTTGTTCATTTGAATATATATATTTTGCAAGACCAGATAGTACAATAGATGGAATAAATGTATATGAATCTAGAATTAGAGCTGGTAAGAAGTTGTTTGAAGAATGTCCTGTAGATGCAGATATAGTTATAGGAGTGCCGGATTCAGGAATACCTGCTGCAGTTGGTTATGCAGAAGCATCAGGTATTCCATATGGTATCGGACTTATAAAAAACAAATATGTTGGAAGAACGTTTATATCTCCAACACAAGAAATGAGAGAAAGGGCTGTTTCTATAAAACTTAATCCTTTAAAAGTAAATATTGAAGGTAAAAGAGTTGTAATCGTAGATGATTCTATAGTAAGAGGAACTACTAGCAGAAAATTAGTTGAAATTTTGAGAAATGCTGGCGCAAAAGAAGTACATTTTAGAATATCATCTCCAATTGTAAAATATCCATGTTACTTTGGAATAGATACACCTTATAGAAGCGGACTTATAGGTGCAAATGCTTCAGTTGAAGAGATAAATGAACAAATAGGAGCGGACAGTTTAGGTTATATAAGTATAGAGGGACTTTTGGAAACATTGAATGCCGATAAGGGATTTTGTATTGGATGTTTTAATGGAGTATATCCAGTATCTGCACCGATGGAGGTACCAAAGAATCATTTGAAATAATCAATTTGCATCTTAGAATTTAAAATAAAAGGCGGTGGCTTTGTGATAACATATAAAGATTCTGGAGTTAATATAGAAGAAGGATATAAATCTGTAGACATTATAAAGAACCATGCATCAAAAACATTTATACCTGGAGTTATGAATAACTTAGGAAGTTTTGCAGGAATGTTTGAACTTGGAAATTTTAAGAATCCAGTATTGGTTTCAGGTACAGATGGTGTTGGAACAAAATTAGATATAGCTTTTAAAACTAAAAAGTATGATACAGTTGGTATTGATTGTGTTGCCATGTGTGTAAATGATATTTTGTGTAATGGGGCAAAACCTATATTCTTTTTAGATTATTTAGCTTGTGGAAAATTGGATGCAGAAGTAGCAGCAGATCTTGTTAAAGGAGTTTCAAATGGATGTATTCAAGCTGGATGTGCACTTATAGGCGGTGAAACAGCTGAAATGCCTGGATTTTATCCAGACGGAGAATATGATATAGCAGGTTTTTCAGTAGGAGTAATAGAAAAAGAAAAGATAATTGATGGAAGCAATATAAAAGAAGGTAATGTTTTAATTGGCATAGCTTCAAGCGGACCTCACAGCAATGGATATTCACTTATAAGAAAAATTATAAAGGATTATGATGAAGAATTTAACGGCAAAAAGATAGGTGAAGTTTTACTTACACCAACTAAAATATATGTAAAGCCTGTTCTTAAACTGCTTGAAAGGTTTAAAATAAATGGAATGGCACACATAACAGGCGGCGGATTTTATGAAAATATACCAAGAATGTTTAAAGATGATTTCACAGCTGTAATAGATAAAAATAGTTTCGAAGTTCCACAAATATTCAAACACATTATAAGCCTTGGCGTTGAAGAAGAGCATATGTTTAACACTTACAACATGGGAATAGGATTTGTGCTGTGTGCTCAAAAAGAATCAGCAGATCAAATTATAGAGGAGCTATTTAGTATGGGGGAGACTGCATACAAAATTGGATATGTTGAAAAGGGAGACAAGAAAGTATGTTTAAAATAGCAGTATTAGTATCCGGCGGCGGAACTGATTTACAATCTATTATAGATGGTGTAAAGAGTGGATATTTATCAAACTGCAGTATTGAACTTGTAATAAGTGATAGAGATGGAATTTATGCACTTGAGAGAGCCAAACAGAATAATATAAATACTTGTGTTGCTGCGAGAAAAGTATATAAAGATAAGTTATCAGATAAGATACTAGATATAATTTATGGAAAAGTTGATTTAATAGTTTGTGCTGGATGGCTCTCTATTTTAAAGGGTAATCTAATAGAAGCATTTAAAAATAAGATAATAAATATACATCCATCCTTAATTCCGTCTTTCTGTGGAAATGGAATGTATGGTATAAAAGTACATCAAGCTGCAATTGACTATGGAGTAAAAGTATCAGGATGTACTGTACATTTTGTAGATAGTGGAACAGACAGCGGACCTATTATACTTCAAAAAACTGTGCCAGTTCTTTCAGATTATAGTGCAGAAGACCTTCAAAAAAGAATACTTGAGGAAGAACATAAGGCGCTTCCAGAAGCAGTGAAGTTGATTTCTGAAGGAAGAATTAAGGTTGTAGGTAGAAAAGTAATTATACTATAAAAAATGGGGGTAATGATATGTTAAAGCGTGCTTTAATTAGTGTTTTTAATAAAAATGGTATATTGGATTTAGCTAAATTTTTAGTGAAAAAAGATGTTGAAATAATATCAACTGGTGGTACATATAGATACCTTAAAGAAAATGGTATACCTGTAACTGAGGTTTCAGAAGTTACAGGATTTGATGAGATATTGGATGGAAGAGTAAAAACACTTCATCCTGTTATTCACGGCGGAATACTTGCAGTAAGAAATAATAAGGAGCATATGGAAACAATAAAAAAGAAGAATATAAAACCAATTGATATGGTAGTTGTAAATTTGTATCCTTTTTTTGAAAAAGTAAAAGAAGATTTGACATTCGATGAAAAAATAGAATTTATAGATATAGGCGGACCTACTATGATAAGGGCTGCAGCTAAAAATTTTAAAGATGTCATAGTTTTAACTGATGTAAATGATTATTCGAACATAATGAGTAAGATAGAGGAAAATGGAGAAGTTGATTTTGAAACAAGAAAGAAACTTGCAGGAAAAGTTTTCAATCTTATGTCAGCTTATGATGCTGCTATAAGTAATTTCTTACTTGATGAAGAATATCCTGAGTACTTAACACTTTCTTATAAAAAATCAATGAAATTGAGATATGGTGAAAATCCACATCAAAGTGCAGCATATTACACAAATACTGTAGAAAAGGGTTCTATGAAGGATTTTGAACAATTAAATGGTAAGCAATTATCATACAACAATATAAAAGATATGGATGTAGCATGGAAAGTTGTAAATGAATTTGATGAAATTGCATGCTGTGGAGTAAAACACAATTCACCTTGTGGAGCTGCTGTAGCTAAAAGCTTACATGAAGCTTATGTAAAAACTTTTGAATGTGATAAGACTTCTATCTTTGGTGGAATAATAGCTGTAAATAAAAAATTGGATAAAGAAACAGCAGAAGAAATAGTAAAAATATTCTTAGAAATAGTTATAGCTCCTGATTTTGATGAAGATGCTTTAGAGATACTTAAAACAAAGAAAAATTTAAGAGTTATAAAATGTGATGTAAAACCATCATTAAAAATGGAATTGGTTAAAGTAGATGGAGGCATACTTATTCAATCTTCTGATGACAAGTTGGCAGACGAAATTAAAGTTGTAACAGAAAAATCTCCTGCAGAAGAAGAAATTAAGGATTTAATATTTGGTATGAAAATATGTAAGTATGTTAAATCCAATGCAATTGTAGTAGTTAAAGATGGAATGGCAAAGGGAATAGGCGGGGGTCAAGTTAATAGAATATGGCCTGCATGTCAAGCTCTTGACAGAGCAGGTGATGGAGTAATACTTGCATCCGATGCATTTTTCCCATTTGATGATGTAGTAAAAGAATGTGCTAATCATGGAATAAAATCTATAATTCAACCAGGTGGATCTATAAGAGATAAAGATTCTATTGAAGAGTGCAACAAAAATGGTATATCAATGGTATTTACAGGTATGAGACACTTTAAACATTAATAATAGGGGGCTATAAAATGAAAGTATTAGTAGTTGGATCAGGCGGACGTGAACATGCAATTGTATGGAAAATAGCTCAAAATACTAATGTAGAAAAAATTTACTGTGCACCTGGAAATGGCGGCACGGCATTAGAAGATAAATGTGAAAATGTAAATATAGAAGACAAACAAGAATTAGCTGAGTTTGTCGAAAAAAATAATATAGAACTTACTGTAGTTGGTCCTGAAGTATATCTTACGGATGGTATAGTTGATGAATTTAAAAAAAGAGGCTTAAGAATTTTTGGACCTTCTAAAGAAGCAGCAAAACTTGAGGGCAGTAAGGCATATTCAAAAACTTTTATGGAAAAGTATGGTGTTAAGACGGCAAGTTATGAAGTTTTTGAAGATAGAGATAAGGCTTTAGAGTATTTGAAAAAATGTGAATATCCAATAGTAATAAAGGCAGATGGATTGGCTGCTGGAAAAGGTGTAGTTATATGTGAGGACTATACACAAGCAAAATCCACTATAGATGATTTTATGATAAATGATATATTCAAAGGATCCGGTAAGAAGGTAGTTATAGAAGAATTTTTAGAGGGACCAGAAGCATCTATACTTTCTATAACGGATGGAAACATCATAATACCATTTATGTCTGCTAAAGATCATAAACAAATATATGATGGCGGGAAAGGCCCTAATACAGGAGGAATGGGTGCTGTATCACCTAATCCATATTGCAGCGAAGAAGTTTTAAAAGCATTTGAGAAAGATATAATGAATCCAACTTTAAAAGGAATAAAGACAGAAAAGTTTGATTATACAGGTATAATATTCTTTGGAATTATAATTACTAAAAAAGGACCATATCTTCTTGAATACAATGTTAGGTTTGGAGATCCAGAGACTCAAGCTGTTCTTCCGCTTATGAAAAGTGATCTTGTTGAACTCATAAATTCTGCTGTTGATAAAAAGTTGAGTTCATTTAATTTAGAATGGTATAAGGGAGCTTCATGCTGTGTAGTTGGTGCTTCCAAAGGATATCCTTTAAGTTACGAAGTTGGTTTTGAAATTGAAGGATTTAAAAATCCAAGCAGAGTGTTTGCTGCAGGAGTTAAGTATGACAGTGGAAAACTAAAGACAAGTGGTGGAAGAGTTTTATGCACACAAGCTTTTGGAAAAACGTTGGGAGAAGCAATTGACAAAGCTTATGAGAATTTAAAATTAGTTAATTTTAAAGGTATGTACTATAGAAAAGATATAGGTAGATGTAATTAGATAAAAACCTCAATTAATATAACAATTTATGTGAAAGCATGATAAAAGGTTAAATTTTTGCTAACTTTAACTTTTTATTATGCTTATTTTTTGAAAATAAGTAAATGATTAAAGATAGACCATAAAAAAGTTATCATTATTTACACTTTATACACAAAAATAGTTTATAATAAACAAGTAAAGATTTTATATAATTATTTAGAAAGGTTGACTTTATATGAAAAAAGGGAGCAAGGTAAATGGTAAACGAAAAAGAAAAAAGAAAAGCTCATTTAGGATTGTAATGAAATTTATAGCTTATGAACTTTTAGTGTTTATTATAATAACTCCACTATTAGTATTTTATGGGCCTTTTGAAAATGTAAAGAGAACTATAGTTGGAACTGCTATGGCTACTTTTTCACATCAATATATAGCAACCACATTTTTGCCAAAAGATAAGATAGATGAGATATTAAATAGTGGAAAAGCAGCAGGTGTTTCAAGCAGCGAGGCACAAAATTTAGGTACTGTAAGTGTAAGTCATACAAGAGATAAGGAAATTGAAAGATATGATATATCTGATAGTAAGTTTACCGGTTATATATTAGAAATAAAGGATCCAACTAGAATTAAAATAGGATATTCTAAGAGAATAGGAGAAGTTGGTGAAAGAACAAGTCAGATAGCTCAAGATAATGGAGCTGTTGCAGCTATAAATGGAGGAGGTTTTACTGATAAATCTGCTAATGGTAAGCTTTGGACTGGTACAGGAGCTTATCCAGAGGGAATAGTTATATCAAATGGGAAAGTTATTTATAGTGATGTAAAGCAAAATGAAGCAGTTAATGTAACCGCTTTTACTAAGGATGGCAAATTAATAGTAGGAGATCACACTTTAGGAGATTTATTAAATCAAGGCGTTGTTGAAGCTGTATCTTTTAGAAATAGTTTAGTTATAAATGGTAAACCTGTTGCTGTGCAGGACGAAGGTTTAAATCCTAGAACTGCAATAGGTCAGAAACAAGATGGAACTGTTATAATGCTTGTTATAGATGGAAGAAAAGGCTTAAAACCTGGAGCTTCACTTAGAGAAGTTCAAAATATACTAATTCAACAAGGAGTTGTAAATGCAAGTAACCTAGATGGAGGATCTTCATCTACTCTATATTTTAATGGAGAAGTTATAAATAATCCATGCGATTGGAATGGAGAAAGAACAGTTGCAACAGCTATATATGTAAAACCATAGAGGAGAATGTGATATGAGGGGATTAAAAAGATTACTAGTTTGGACTTTGATTCCTGTGATTTTGGAACTTACCGGTTTGGTACTTGTTGATAAATTTTATCTAAGCGATGAAAGTACATTTAACACTAAAAGAGTTGATGTAAGTACAAAAAAGCAGTCTAATAAGATAAATGTAAAAGTACCAGATAGTGCTGCCGATATTGGAGTTTCATACACAGGAAATTATATTTCTTATTGTGATGATAATGGACTCAAAGTTGTAGATACTTCAAATAATAAGAAAAAAGAAATTAACCTTGATAGTGGTGCTGAATTATCTGCATATAAGTGGCTTGCAGATAGAGATATGCTTTTTATAGCAGAAAAGCTAACATATGATGATGGTTCCGCCTATTTAAAATTTGAATCATATAATCCTAAACAGGATGAAAAAAGTGCATTAAGTGATGAAAATAGGAAGGAATTAAGAATACCTTTAGATGATCCTGGATACAATGTAACACAAATTGCATTATCTTCTTTGACAAATGTTACTTATGTAAGAGTAGATAAGGAAAGGTCTAAAAGTAAAATATATCGTATAAATGTTATGGCTCAGTCAGAGGAAATAAAGTATCCTATGTGTGATCTTGGAAATATTGCTGCTGAAAATAAGGAAGATAGGTTAATTTATGAAGATTCGAGTAGTAATAGGATAAGAGTGTTAGGGCTTAAAAATCCTATAGCAACAGGTGAAAATGCTGTGCATTATCTATTAAATGTTGATGCTGAAGATAACATTTATATAGGTAATGGAAATGATAATAAAGTAAGTAAGATATTTGTTGCTAACTTAAAAAAGACAAGACAGCAGTGGAATACATATGCATTAAGTCAGCCCGTTGATAAGAGTGATATATATATAACAACTTCAGGAAAAGTATACATAAACAATCCTTCACAAAATACTATTACTGAACTTGGAAGTGGAAAACAAATAACATATACTGGAGATTTAATAAAAATATATAATGAGGGAATTATATACAGGGATGGAAAAAAGGTTATGGGAAAGTTAACAGAAAGCTAAAAATTAATTATAAAATTTGATATTATATAAATTCAGGGTGCTCTCTTGTAGTGTTTACAAGGGAGCATCAATTATATGAATAAATAAATGTATTAAATGTCATTAATAATAATAGTTATAATGTATAGAATATTCTAAATATAGATTAAAATAAATTTTGTTTCCATTATATGTAAACAAATTTATTCACAGAATAACACGATATTGGCTTGCATAGTGGGATTGTGGAAAGGATGAAATTGTTAAAAAGTATACAAGTGATGGAATTTATTCACAAAATTTTAAAATACATCTAAATACATAATATTCACAATGTTCAAAATTATAGATAATAATTAGAAAGATATGCTATAATTAAAATAGTCGCAAGATTCAATATAAATTATTCTTTATTAGGAGGGAGTGTTTAAGTGAATGGCTGGTAGAAATTCTGTTTTTAGGAGAAAGTCTATTGCAGAAACGCTTGCAGAAACTAAAGGTGGAAAAGAACTAAAGAAGACACTTGGAGCTTTTGAATTAACAATGCTCGGTATTGGTGCAATTATAGGTACAGGTATTTTTGTTTTGACAGGTGTCGCTGCAGCTGACTATGCCGGACCAGCACTTGTATTGTCGTTTATATTTTCTGCCATTGCTTGTACTTTTGCTGCATTGTGCTACGCAGAACTTTCTGCAATGATACCTGTAGCAGGAAGTGCTTATACTTTTGGCTATGTAGGACTTGGTGAAATATGGGCTTGGATTATAGGATGGGATCTTATACTTGAATATACTGTTGCGGTTTCAGCAGTTGCTGTTGGATGGTCAGGCTATGTAGTGGAATTCTTTAAAGGATTTGGAGTAACAATACCTAGTGCATTCTGTAATCCACCGGGGCAAAATGGAGGAATAATCAACTTACCATGTGTTATAATTTTATTTATTATAATGCTTGTGCTCATTAGAGGGGTTGGTCAAAGTGCTAAACTAAATGATGTTCTTGTTATTATAAAGTTATCAGTTGTAATTTTATTCATAGTTGTTGGAGTAGGTCATGTTAAAGTTTCAAATTGGAATCCATTTTTCCCTTATGGTGTAAGTGGAGTATTTAAAGGGGCAGCAATCATATTTTTCTCATATATAGGATTTGATGCAGTTTCAACGGCAGCAGAGGAAGTAAAAAATCCTCAAAGAGACTTACCAATTGGTATAGTTGCTTCATTAATTATATGTACTATACTTTATATTTTAGTTTCAGGTATATTAACAGGAATGCTTCCATACTACGAATATCATAATAATGCAGCTCCAGTTGCATATGCACTTGAAAAGGTGGGAATGAACTGGGGATCTGCCGTAGTAGCTGTAGGTGCTATTTGCGGTCTTACATCAGTATTGGTTGTCATGTCATTTGGTGGAACACGTATATTATTTGCACTATCAAGAGATGGATTACTTCCAGGATTATTTTCAGAAGTACATCCTAAGTTTAGAACACCTATAAAAAGTACTATATTAATTAGTTTTACGACAATAATACTTTCAGGTTTTGTACAAATATCAAGGCTTGCAGAAATGACGAACATAGGTACACTTGTGGCATTTTGTATAGTTTCACTTTCAGTTATAGTTCTTAGAAAGAGAGAGCCAAATCAAGAAAGACCATTTAAGTGTCCGGGTTCCCCAATAACTCCGTTATTGTCAATTATATTTTGTGGATATTTAATTACTCAGCTGCCTACTTTTACTAAAGAAGTATTCCTAGTTTGGCTTTTAATTGGATTTGTAATTTACTTTGCATATGGTAGAAGTCGCAGCTTGATGAATAAGTAAAGATCTGATTTAATTTAGAGGGAAAACGGTTTCGTGTACAAATAAAATTGTTTTCCCTTTATTTTGTATTAAGTTAAAATTTTTTTCTTCAAAATATAAGCATTATTAATGTTTTTTAAAATAATATAGCTTACCATCTTCAATAGAATAATCCAGCATACCTTTTGAATACATATACTGCAAAAATGCAGATATACCTCCAAAGTTTAAATGATATTGGTAAAAGTTAAAAGATAAATCATTTAAAATTACTATATTTTGTAATATGTCTTCACGAGTAAGTGGCTGATCGAGCAATTCAGATATTTGTTCAATATAATTTTGTATGTTGTCTAAATTTTTATCTGCTAAACTTAAGATTCCTTGTTTATCCAATACCGTGTTTGCATGACTTATAACAAAATAGTCTGCATCTATTTTCTTTATGTTATTTAATGTATTTATACTGTTTTCTATATCATAGAGATATGGAAAAGAATATTTATCTAAAATTTCACGACTAAATATTGAATCACCTAAAAAACAAATTTTTTCTGGTGTTATAATTCCTATTTGTTCTATTGAATGTCCACTTAAGGGTATTATTTCAAACTTTTCATCACCTATTTTATTTGTTCCATATTCTAATACAAAGTCAACATTAATTGGTTTATTTGATTTATCAATACCCTTAATAGGTGTAGAAGATGATAGTATAGAAGCTTGTAATTCTGGATTTTCCATAAATATTTTTTCTTTTAATGAAGTATATACTAAGCATCCTGGATAATTTTTTTGAAAATAGACATCCCCACCGCAGTGATCAAGGTGATTATGAGTATTTATTATATATTTTGGATGCAGGTTATTTTCTAAAACTGCATCTTCTATTTTTTTTGCATCTGTATTATTTATTCCAGTATCTATAATTAAACAGTTTTTATTTTTAAAAGTGTAAATTCCAGAATTAGTTGAAGCACTTATATAATAAGTATTTCCTTTAATTTTTTTTAGCGACATTGTAATCATTTCCTCTCAATATTGTTAAACTTACATGTATTATATCAAAAATTACAATTATATACTATATAAAAACAGAGGACATAGGACAGAGGACAAAGGACAGAGAAGGTTGATTTTTTGCTAACGCAAAATAATCTTTAAATTTATATAAATCAACAATGTTTCGCTTTAGCGAAACAAGTTGTCAAAAATTTAATTAAAGATTTTTCATAGTATAGCGGAGAAGAATCCTCCTTCATTGTCCTCTGTCCTCTGTCCTCCGTCCTCTGGTTCTACTAAGTTAATTTGTAGAGTCACTATTAAATATGTAATCACATAAATTATATATATTTAATGCTATTGGTAAGCCTTTCATATCTATATAATCCATTGAGTAATTTCCGTCCCATGGGTATACTGATACATACTGTTGATCATATACATTCATTACCATCTTTTTATTGTTGAAAGTAAAAAATATTTTATATGGAGGTTTTGAATTTAAATTTTCAGGCTTTGATACAAAATTATTTTTATTTAAGGATTTAATCATAGAAGTTATTACAGCAGTGTTTTTATTATCTAAATCCTTCCTCTTATAGAAGTTTACATTCAATATACTGCACTTGTATGAAGGCTCGGAATCTATACTTTGAGATAATATGTTTGTGTAGTAAAAATTATTTGGTTTTTTGTGCATATATATTGTATTATCTAAATCATGATTGCATCCTGTAAGTAAAATAGATATAATTAATGCAGTAAACAAAAAATATAGTAATTTTTTCACATACATCACCTCTGTATACTAAAATATGTTTGAAGGTTACTATTTATTACCATAAACTTAAGGAGGAGACTATGAAATATAAAATGATAGCTGTCGATATGGACGGCACTCTTTTAAATGATAAAAAACATATATCAGATTATAATATAAAGATGATAGATAAGGCTGTTAAACTTGGAATTAAGTTTGTAATAGCATCTGGAAGAATACCAGCTACTTTAAGACTCTATGAGGAAACTGTATCTAAAAGTCAGCCAATGATTTGCTGTAATGGAGCTGTAGTTTTAGATGATAACAAGAATGTAATATCTTCAAGTGTAATATCTAAGAAATCTTTACTCCAAGTAATAGATTTAATAAGAAAACAGGATAGAGATGTATATTTTCACATTTATCATGGAGATATAATGTGCAGTGAACAATTTAGATATAGTACAGAAAGTTTTTACAAATTCAGTAAAAATGTTGATAGAAAGTATAGAATTGAAATCCGTATCTTAAAAGATGCAAGGGAATATATAGAAGATGGAGATTATGATATAAATAAATTAGTAATTGTAGATGAAGACATTAAATTTTTAGAAGATATGAGAATGCAGTTAGATAAAATAGATGAGATAGAAATTACTAAGTCAGAAGCAAATAATTTAGAAATATTATCTAAACACACATCAAAGGGAAATGCACTAAGTATTTTATCAAGCCATTATAATATACCATTAGAACAGTGTATAGCTGTTGGAAATGATGAAAATGATGTGAGTATGATTAAAACTGCCGGACTTGGAGTGTGTATGAAAAATGGAAGAGAATGTGCTAGAAAATATGCTAACTACATAACTGAAAAAGATAATAATGATGGAGGAATAGGAGAAGTTATAGAAAAGTTTATGTTAAATGGCGACTGATATGGTAGAATTAAATAGGCAATAGGCAATAGGCAATAGGCAATAGGCAATAGGCAATAGGCAATAGGTATAAGTGTATACTATAAATCAGGAGTGATATATAAAATGGAAGATAGTAAAAAGAATATTCAAACTAGGCTTAGAAAAATAGAAGGCCAAATAAAGGGAATAGAGAAGATGATTGAAAATGATACATGCTGTAAGGATGTTTTAATTCAAATAACAGCTGTTAGAGCAGCTGTAAATAAGGTTGGCGGATTAATACTTGAAGGTTATGCTAAAAATTGTTTTAAACACACTGATTTTGAGTCAAATGATGATAAAATACAGGAGCTTATATCAACTTTAACAATGTTTTTAAAGTAAGAACTTTATTTTTTTACAACCCTTGAAATAAATTTTTGCCTAAATAAAAAAATAGTTTTTGATACTGAAGATATGAAAAATACTCCTACGGCTATTATCCCGGCAATAGATAAAGTTTTAAGTCCTAAAATTAAGGATTGATTTACATTTCCTTGAACCATTTCAAACATGGCATTGTACATACCACCGCCAGGTACTAAAGGTATAATGGCACATATTATAAATGTGGTTACTGGTGTTTTTACAACACGTGCCATGATTTCGGAATAAATTGCACCAACTACAGAAGCAATAAAAAAAGAAAACATATTTGAAATATGAAGGTACGAATGTGTAAGGAGGTAAAAAAACCATGAGAGAGCTCCTCCTATAGAGGCAAATAATAAGTTTTTACCCCTTATGTTTGATAAAATGGCAAAACTCAAGGTTGCAATCAAAGTATAAAATGAATTTACAAGCATTGACATTTCATATACCTCCTAATAACATAAACCACAATTTGAGCACTACACCTGTACCTAAAGCAATGGCTGAAGCTATTAAAATTGCCTCAATAGCTCTCGAATTACCTGATATAAGATCTCCTGCAATTGTATCACGAATTGCATTAGTTATTGCAATACCGGGGACTAGAAGCATAATAGAACCTATAATTATATTATCTACATGTGAACCAATATTAAAGTGTACACTAAGTAATGCCGCGATAGCAGTTAACGCACCGCATAAAGTATTTATTAAAAACTCGTTTGTTTGTACGAGATTTAAAATTAAGTAAGTTAATCTTATTAAACATCCTATTACAAATGAAACAAAAAAATCTTTCAAGTTACCGCCAAATACTAAGGTAAAAAATGCAGCAGCAGTTCCGGAAAAAAACACTGCTATTTTATCACTATATGGTTTAATATCATTTATCTTGTTTAACTTGTCTTCAACATATTCTAAAGTATGACCCTTATCTTTTATGTGTCTTGATACGTCATTTACTTGAGAAATTTTTTCTAAATTTGTAGTTCGGCCCTTTACTCTTTTTACTATTGTAACTGTTCTATCGTATTCACTAGAAGCACATACAATTATAATATTTATTGTTACAAAAGTATCTACTTTTTTTATATCATAGGCATTACAAATTCTAATTATGGTATCTTCAACTCTATAAATTTCAGCTCCATTTTCAAGAATTATTTTACCTGCAAATGCAGCATCATTTATTATTCTTGTAATATCCATATTTTTATTCTCCTCAATAAAAATAAAGAAATAATTAATAACGTTATTATAACATAAAATTGTAAGTTTACAATTGGAATTTTAAAAATAAATTTAATCCCAATTCATATTCTGAATTGAAATTAAATATACTTTAAATAACAAATACATGTTAATGATATTGATTAAACCAAATGGAGAAGTGGGGGATATGTTTGATAAATAAAGGTACTTTAATTGAAGTTGAAAGTTCAATTGGAAAAAGTGTAATGATGCATTCTAGAATTTATGTTATAGGCAAAAGTTTAAGCAATTGTGAAATTGGAGATATAGTTGATGTTAAAACGATTTCAGGACATATAGTGAGGGGAGTTGCCTATAGAACAAAGTCTTACTATGGTGCACATCAAAAAAATGTAAAAGAAATTTTATGCATAAGACAAAAAAGAAAATAAAATGGAGCTATTAATTTTGAATTTTATTTCTATAAATGATATAATTTAGTATATAATAAAGTGATTAAAGTTTACATATATTTTTTAGAATATTTAAATTAATGAATCACAATTTATGGAGGTAAGATATGGATTCAACAATGACTAGTTTGATGACACTTCTAGGCATATGTGGCATTATTCAAGGTCTTGGAATGAAGTATAGTAAATCAGTTAGAAAAAAACTTAAAATTGATTCGGAAAAGGTAAATAAAAAATATATTAATTTTAAAATAAACTTTCTGATCTTTGCTGGAATTTTAATATTAATAATTCAGTTAATTCATTATTTTAGTCCCGAACTTGGAAATAAATTATACATACTGTTACCAGCTTTTCTACTTACAGCTATAACAGCAGACATGGTATATAGAAAAAGTAGGGAGGGAAAGTCTATTAAAAAATAGTTGACAAAATTAAATAAGTGATTTATATTAGGCTTAAAGTAATAAATAAAATTAAATAAAGTTGTAACTTTCGGGGCAGGGTGTAATTCCCGATCGGCGGTAAAGTCCGCAAGCTTGTTTCAAGCATGAACTGGTTAGATTCCAGTACCGACAGTAAAGTCTGGATGAAAGAAAGAAAAATACGTATAAGGTGATATTCTAGTAATATCTATTTTTCGTACGATATAAAGCCCCTGAGGATTTTCTTCAGGGGCTTAAATTTTTGATTTTAAACTGGCGCTAGTTTAAGAATATTGTATTTTAAAATGTATTTATAAGAAGGTGTATACAGTGGATGTAAAGTCAAATAATTTAAATGAGCATTATATGAAAATAGCTCTAAAGTTAGCTAAATGTGGAGGAGAAAAGGTATCACCTAATCCACTTGTAGGTGCTGTAATCGTTAAAGATGGGAAGATAATAGGACAAGGCTATCATAAGTTATATGGCGGTCCGCATGCAGAAGTTTATGCTTTAGAAGAAGCAGGAGACAATGCAAAAGGTGCAGTAATATACGTAACACTAGAACCATGTTCACATTATGGAAAAACTCCACCTTGTGCAGAGGCACTTGTGAAAGCAGGAATAAAGAAAGCAGTTATAGCAGTGTCTGATCCAAATCCTATGGTATCAGGAAAAGGCATTGAAATTTTAAAGAAGAATGGAATAGAAGTTGAATTAGGAGTTTTAGAAAATGAAGCTAAGGATATCAACAAAATATTTTTAAAATATATTACAACTAAACTTCCTTTTGTAATACTCAAATGGGCAATGACTTTAGATGGAAAAATAGCTGCAAGTACAGGAGAATCTAAGTGGATAACATCTGAGGAATCAAGGTACTATGTGCATAAAATTAGAAATAGAGTTATGGGAATAATGACTGGGATAAATACTATAATAATGGATAATCCACTTATGACAACAAGGTTAAAAGATGGAGGGAAAAGCCCAAAGGCTATTATACTTGACTCCAAACTTAGAATTCCATTAGATGCCAAAATTTTGGATACAGTAAGTGATAGGGAAGTCATAATAGCATGTACTAAAAATATTGATAATGATAAAAAAGTTAAATTAGAACAAAGAGGAATTAAGTTCATAATAACGCCTGAAGATGAAAATGGGAGGGTTGATTTAAAATATTTAATTCGTGAACTTGGAAATAGGGGAATTGACAGCATATTACTTGAATGTGGAAGTAATTTAAACTTTTCTGCCATATATAGTGGAGTTGTAGATGAAGTTATTTGTTTCATAGCTCCTAAGATTTTTGGAGGAGATAAAGCTAAGACTCCAGTTGGAGGTATTGGATTTGAAAATATTTCTGAAGCTCAACTATTAAAGAATATGGAAATTCAAAAAATAGGTGAAGACTTTATGATTAGAGGATATTTATAATAAGTACATTTTTTTGATAAAGAAGGTGAAAAAAGTTGTTTACAGGTCTTATAGAAGAAGTAGGAGAAGTAAATAGTATTTTAAAAAGTACAAAATCAGCTCAAATTAGTATATATGCAAATGACATTTTAAATGACGTTAAAATTGGAGATAGTATTGCTGTAAATGGAGTTTGTGTTACAGTTACTGATTTTTATAGTAATAAATTTTCTGCTGACATAATGCCTGAAACTTTAAGAAGGAGTAATTTAGGAAGCTTAAAAAGAGGAAGTAAGGTTAATTTGGAAAGAGCAGTGTGTGCTGGAGAAAGATTTGGAGGACACATTGTAAGTGGACATATAGATGAAACCGGTAAAGTTAAGTCAATTGAAAAAGAAGATACAGCAGCTTGGATTACTATAGAAGCAAGTTCAAATATACTCAAATATGTAGTTTTAAAAGGTTCTATCACACTAGATGGTGTAAGCCTTACTGTAGCAGATGCAGGTAGTGATTATTTTAAGGTATCTATCATACCACATACAAAGGAAGAAACTACTCTTTTATCAAAAAATGTAGGTAATGAAATAAATATAGAATGTGACATAATAGCTAAATATCTGGAAAAACTTTTTAAATTTGATGATAAAGATAATGATAAATCCAAAGCTAATGAATCCGGAATAAGTGAAAGTATGCTAAGAAAAGCTGGATTTATCTAAACTCTGATTATGTTGTTTAAGTCAATATTTATTTAAAAATGGAGGAATTTAAAAATGGGTTATAAATTTAATGATATAAAGGAAGCTGTAGAAGATATAAAAGAAGGCAAAATGGTGGTCGTAATTGATGATGAAGACCGTGAAAATGAAGGTGACGTCATAATAGCAGCTGACAAGGCATCCCCTGAAAGTATAAATTTTATGGCTAAATATGCAAGAGGACTTATATGTGTACCAATGGATGGTAAAAGGCTTGAAAAGCTGGGTATAGATCGTATGGTAGATGAAAATACGGATAACTTTTGTACAGCCTTTACTGTATCAGTAGACGCAGCTGATACTACAACAGGTATATCAGCATTTGATAGAGCACTTACAGTACAAAAGTTAGTATCAGAAGATAGTAACCCCCAAGATTTTAAAAAACCCGGACATATATTTCCCCTTAAAGCAAGAGAAGGTGGGGTACTTGTTAGAACTGGACATACAGAAGCAGCAGTTGACCTTGCACGCCTGGCTGGACTTACCCCTGCAGGAGTAATCTGTGAAATAATGAAACCAGATGGTACTATGGCAAGAGTTCCAGAATTAATGGAATTTGTAAAAGAACATAATTTAAAGATAATTACTATAGCTGACTTAATAGCATATAGGATGGAAAATGAAAGTCTTGTTAAGAAAGTAGTGGAAGCACATCTTCCAACTAAATTTGGTAATTTTAGAATAATGGCGTATGAAAGTACTGTCACGGGAGAACATCATATTGCCCTTGTAAAAGGAAATAATTTTGAGGATGAAGATGTACTTGTAAGGGTACATTCTGAATGTTTTACTGGAGATGTATTACATTCAACTAGATGTGACTGCGGCGATCAGCTTGAGGCTTCTTTAAGGCAAATAGAACGTGAAGGAAAGGGAATATTGCTTTATATGAGACAAGAAGGAAGGGGAATAGGTCTTATAAATAAATTAAAGGCTTATGTACTTCAGGAAAAAGGCATGGATACTGTTGAAGCAAATATAGCATTAGGG
Organism: Clostridium sp. JN-1; assembly: GCF_003718715.1. NCBI lineage: Bacteria > Bacillati > Bacillota > Clostridia > Eubacteriales > Clostridiaceae > Clostridium > Clostridium sp. JN-1. Next base: position 563,466 of record NZ_CP033465.1, read on the forward strand.
TTTCCTCCTGATCTTAGAAACTATGGAGTTGGTGCACAGATTCTTAAAGACCTTGGGGTTAGAAGGATGAGACTTATGACTAATAATCCTAAAAAGATAGTAGGCTTGTCAGGTTATGGAATAAAAGTAGTTGAAAGAGTTCCAATACAAGTAAAGTATTCAAAAGAAAGTGAAGGATATATGAAGACCAAAAAAGAAAAAATGGGACATTTATTGAATATATAATTTTGAAGATTAAATTAAAGTTATTTGGAGGTATAATAAATGAAAGTTTACGAAGGAAAATTAACAGCAGAAAATTTGAAGGTTGGAATAGTAATTGCAAGGTTTAATGAATTTATAGGTTCCAAACTTTTGGATGGAGCATTAGATTGTCTTAAAAGACACAGTGCTTCAGATGATAATATAGAAATAAGCTGGGTACCTGGAGCCTTTGAAATTCCGCTAGTAGCAAAAAAAATGGCTCAAACTAAAAAGTACAATGCAGTAATATGCTTAGGAGCAGTTATAAGAGGAGCAACACCGCATTTCGATTATGTATCAAATGAAGTTTCAAAAGGAGTTGCACAAGTTGCTCTTAATGCAGAAATACCTGTAATATTTAGCGTTTTAACAACAGACAATATTGAACAGGCAATAGAAAGAGCAGGCACTAAATCAGGAAATAAAGGATATGATGGTGCTATGGCTGCTATAGAAATGGCAAATTTATTAAAACAAATTGGATAATGTTATAGAGTTTCCAAGTAAAAACTTAACTCATGCTCCGGGATATATTTGCAAACTTCAGCACGTTAAAAAGTTTTAACAGTGTCAAAGGCTGTATATATTTCCCGGAGTGTAAGTTAAGCTGCAATCTAGAAATCCTATAAATTTACCACATTCCATATAAAACTTTTACAGCAACTGCAAATGACATCACTATAAAAATGGGTTTAATTAATTTTGAACCTTTTTTTAGTGCAAAACCTGTTCCAAATTTAGCTCCAATTATCATACATATTGCAACAGGTATTCCAAGTTTATAGTTTACTTGTCCATTTAATGCAAACAAGCCAAGTGATGTTATATTACTTACAAAGTTTAAAAATTTTGCGTTCCCAGCTGATCGTAAAAAATCAAATTTAATATATACCTATAAGTCCGAAAATTAAAAATGAACCTGTACCTGGTCCAAAAAATCCATCATAAAAACCTAAACTAAATGCAAGAAGTATTCCTAGGAATAAAGTCTTTTTAGTTAATAACTTAAACCTATCTTGAGCTCCAATTGTTTTTGAAAAAAAACTGTAAATTCCAACAAATAATATGAGTATAAGAACTATTGTATTTAAATACCTTGTATCTATCATAAGAACAGTATTTACACCTAAAATAGCACCTATAAGTGTAAATGGAAAGAGAAATTTAACAATTTTAAAATCAATTTTTCCAGAGGTCATAAATTTTATAGAACTTGAGAGTGATGCAAATGTAGATGAAAATTTGTTGGTACCCAAAGCAATGTGTGCAGGTACTCCGGCAAATAAAAAAGCAGGTACACTTATTATACCGCCGCCGCATGCTATTGAATCAACGAAAGCTGCGATAAACCCAGCAAAGCATAGAAATAGTAAAGATATAGACATATGAACACCTTCTGTAAAATCAATTTATTTCTAATCTTATCACATTGTTATATAAGTTATCAATCTATACATAATTAGCTGTTGAATAATAACTGTAAAATGTATAAGTTCTACAAAGTTTTTAGAATTCATACTTATTTCATAGTGAGTATAAAATGTTTGGAGTGTATGATTTATGAAACAAGAACTTTTGAATAATGATTATCCAAAGGCTTCGGGAACTTTTATTCAACCGGATATGGTGATGAATTGGGATGATTCAAGGTGGCAGAAAGAGTTAAGTTATTTAAAAGAAGTTAAAATGGAATACCTTATAATGAACACATTTATTGTAAAGGATAAAAAAATTAGAAGAATATACAAAACTTCAATAAAAGACGAAGAAAGAATAGGAATTCATGATGTGGTCAACAAGTGTTTAAAAAACTCTAAAAAATATGGATTTAAAGTATTTCTTGGAATTGATTACAATGATAAGTGGTGGAAATACGGACCTAGAAATCCTAAATGGCTTTATATGCAAATGCATAATGGAAATTTAGCGATACAAGAGTTATATGAAAAATACTATGGAAAATATAAAAATACTTTTTGTGGATGGTATTGGGTGTACGAAGTAGACAATTTAAATTTTAAAAACTATGATGATTTTAAAGTACTTGCAAATGCTGTAAATATAAATTTAAATTATATGGATGCTAATGGTATGAGACTTCCATTAATGATATCACCTTTTATGAATTCACGATATTCTACTCCGCAAGCATATGCAGAAAATTGGAAGTGCTTTTTTGAAAATGCAAATTTAAAAAAAAGAGATATTTTTTGCCCACAAGATTCAGTTGGTGGAGGCGGACTTAATATAAGTGAAGTAAAAGATTGGTTTAATGCTTTAAGTAAAGCAGTAAAGTCAAATGATAAGGTATTATTTTGGGCTAATACTGAAACTTTTGATCATACTAATTGGTCAAGTGCCCCTATTAAGAGATTTATACAGCAAATGAATATTGAAATCCCTTTTGTAAGTAATATAATAACTTTTTCATACAGCCATTACTACAGTCCGAATAATATAAACCATGGATTTCATAGAGCATATAAAGAGTATCTATACAAACATATAATTTCTAATGTAAAGCCTGATCCACCTAAGTGGATGAAAGTTACCAATTTAAATTATAATAAAATTTTAATTGAATGGGAAGTTAATAAAAATTTAGCTGGATACAAGATATTCTGTGCTGAACTTGAAATAGCGTCTATGTGTGTGCAGAGAAAATATGGTGGAAATAATAAAGAAGTAATGGGAAAATTAATTTGTAAATGTAATTGTAAAAAATCAATATATAAAATAAGATCATTTGATTTTTGGGGGAATTTATCAGATGTATTAATAGTGAATAATATAAAGTGAATATGTTAATAAATTATGTATAGTGAGTTAATAATTTATAAAATTATATCTGAACAAATTTTTAAATTAAGGATAACTATTTACAGAATTAAAATAGTATAGCATAATATACTTATTATTAAAATCGTTTTTTATTAAAAAGCGTTTTAGAAAATGAGTTAATTAGATGCTTTAACTTTCATGCAAGTTTCTTAATTAGAAAACGAAAATTTAGGAGGAATAAGAATGTCAGAAAAAGACGAATCTAATGAAAAGATTTTGATAGATGATGAAGAAAAAGCCAAACAAGAGTTTTTAGAAGAACTTAGAAATAAAAACTTGGAGGAGACAATTCAACTTAAGAAAATTCAAGAAGCTATAAATCAAAAACTTAAAGAAAAGGAAGATGAAAAGAAGAGAAAGGAAGAAGAGCAGGAGAGAAAAGAAGAAGAACAGAAGAGAATGGAAGAAGCTGAAGCAATTGAAAAGGCAAATGCTGAAGCTGAAGATGCAAGAGCTGAAGCTCAAACGACAAGTACTGAAGATGAAGATGCAAGTACCAAGTCGGAAGAAATAAAAGCAGATGAAGCTGAAAGCGAAGATAAAGGCAGTGAAATAGTAAAATCTGAAGAACCTGTATTAGCTGTTACAAGTGAAGCAAAAGCATCTCTTCTTAATATGGAAAAAAAGAAAAGCAGTTTTTCATTAAAAATTTTAACAGCAACTGTAGTTGATACAATAGTAATAGCTGTTATTTCAGCAATAGCAGTACTTTTGTTTAATGCACTTTTGAGACTTTTCACTGGATACTATGTAGTTGATTATGAAGGTGTTTATATGATAACATTCTTTATTGTAATGATTTTGTATCCAGTATTGATGCAAACTTCAAAATACAAGAAAACATTAGGACAAAAGTTTAGTAAGATATGTATTAAAGAAGGAGAAGAGTAGAAATTGAAAAAGGGGCAAGTTTACGATTTTTATGTAGAAGATACTGAATTTCCTGGTACCGGAATAGCTGTAGTGGATGGAATTAAGGTATATATTAAAAATGCTGCAGCAGGACAAAAGGTTAAAGCTAGGATATTTAAAAAGAAAAAGGAATATGCTCAAGCAAAGCTTGTTGAAGTAGTTGAAAATGTAGATTATGCAGTAAATCCGCCGTGCAGTCATTTTAATTTATGTGGTGGATGTACTACCCAATTTATACCTTATGAAAAACAGCTTGAACTTAAAGAGAGACAGGTATTAAAGCTCTTTAAGGATGGAGGTATTGAGGACTTCGAATTTTTAGGCATAGAAAAGAGCCCTGAAGAATATGAATATAGAAATAAAATGGAATTTTCCTTTGGTGATGAAGTAAAAGGTGGAGAATTGACTTTAGGTATGCACATCAAGGGTAGAAATTTTGGAATTGTAAATGTTCATGACTGCCAAATTGTAGATGAGGATTTTAGGAAAATACTCACTGCAGCAGTAGGGTATTTTAGGCAAAAAGAGTTTCCTTATTATAGAGTAATGAAAAAAGAAGGGTACTTAAGAAACCTAGTTATAAGGAAGGCAAAGAATACATCTGAAATACTTATAAATTTAGTTACTACGTCTCAAATTGACTTCAATTTAGAAGAATTTAAGGATTTGCTCTTAAAGGTAAAGTATGATGGTATTGTAACTGGAATTTTACATACTATAAACGATGGACTTTCAGATACAGTTAGAGCAGATAGAGTTGATATATTGTATGGCAGAGATTATATAATAGAAGAACTTTTAGGACTTAAATTTAAAATATCACCTGAGTCATTTTTTCAAACTAATTCTAAGGGTGCTGAGAAACTTTATAGTATAGTTAGAGAATTTTTAGGTGATATTTCTTCGAAAGTGGTATTTGATCTTTACTGTGGTACTGGAACTATAGGACAGATAGTTGCAAAGAAAGCTAAAAAGGTATTGGGAATAGAAATTGTAGAGGAAGCAGTTAAATCTGCAAATGAAAATGCAAAGTTAAATGGTCTTAACAACTGTAATTTTATTGCTGGAGATATTGCTAAGGTAATAAAAACTGTAAATGAAAAACCAGATGTCATAATACTTGATCCGCCAAGACCAGGTGTCCATCCAACAGCACTTGATTACGTAATAAAATTTAATGCACCAGCTATAATTTATGTATCTTGCAATCCTAAAACTCTAGTAACAGATCTGAAAGTTTTAATGGATTCAGGATACACTCTTGAAAAAGTAAAATTAATGGATATGTTTCCACAAACTTCACATGTGGAGACTGTAGTGAAGATAGTACGCAGATAGGCTGATATCAAAGGTTTTGAAGGATTTCAAGTGAATATTGAAGTGTGTTTTATGTTCCCTCAGACTACGGTTTGAGGGAATTTTTAGGTTAGGGGGTTGTATAAATACGCAGAATAGAGGATTTTGCGTTAAGATATTTAATTTGCGTATTTGTTTGGCTACAGCAAAATGGATTATGCTTCTTGTGGTAGTAGATGGTTATGATATAATTAAGGAGATTAAAAAAGTTTTATAGATGGAAGGGATAATATGTCAGATATTAAGCTGTTTAAAATACATAATGGAGTAGAAGAACTACCAGCTACATGGGCATCGCTAGAAAGAGAATTACAGACATTGATTGAAAAAAATATGCCTATATTTTTTGGAGTTACTTTTCTTAAAAGTGAATATGTAACATCTAATGGTGGTCGTATGGATAGTTTAGGCATTGATGAAAATAATTGTCCTGTAATTTTTGAATATAAAAGAGCTAGCAATGAAAATGTAATAAATCAGGGATTATTTTATTTAGATTGGCTGTTAGACCATAAAGCAGATTTTGAACTTCTAGTTATGAAAACATTAGGAAAAGAATACTCTGATAAATTAGATTGGAGCATGCCACGTCTTATTTGCATAGCAGGAGATTTTACGAAATATGATGAATATGCTGTAAAGCAAATTAATAGAAATATAGATCTTATCAGATATAAAAAATTTGGAGAAGAATTGTTAATGTTTGATTTAATTAACTCAAATGTAGCCACACCAATTAATAATGTAAATGAAGAAAAAGTATCAAAACAAAGTACGGATAAGACATTTGATGATCAACTAGAAACTACAAGTGAAAAACTAAGAGAATTGTATGATTCCATTAGGAATTATATTTTAGCACTCGGTGATGATGTAACGGAGAATAAGCTTAAATTGTATAGTGCATTTAAAAAGATAAAGAATATTGTATGTGTAGAAGTTAGGATGAAAAGCATAATGCTATATTTAAGATTGAATCCCGAAGAGATTACTCTTGAAAATGGTTTTACAAGGGATGTAAGTGAAATTGGTCATTGGGGAACTGGTGATTTAGAAGTTACAATAAAAGATACTCAGGATTTTGAAAAAGCTAAGGAATATATTGATAGGGCTTATGAGATGAATTAATAATACAAGATGTGGGATAATTGAATTAGCTGTAGGAATTTCTTTAAATGTAATGTTGGGAAACATTAATTTTGCATAATTTTATAGAAATTTCAAATAATTAGAATTATAATATAATTGCATTGATTTTAGTTGGTGCAATTATTTTTATTGAAAGTTATAATTTTTTGAGAAATTTATTAGCTATTAATTATATAATTAGAAAAATAGTAAAATATAATAAATATACTTGAAATGTTAGGATATTTTTAAAAAATTATTTAAAATGCGTTGAAATAGAATGGTTTCAAATAAGGCTGTAAATAACAAGAGAGGGGAGATATAATGAAATTTGATTACGAGGTTGCATTATCATTTGCAGGCGAAGATAGGGAGTATGTTGAAAAAGTTGCTGAGATATTAAAAGCCATTGGTATACAAGTTTTTTATGATAAATACGAAGAAGTGGATTTATGGGGAAAGAATTTATACACACATTTGGATGATATTTATCAGAAAAAATCAAAGTACTGTATTATGTTTATTTCTAAGCATTATAAAGAAAAATTATGGACAACCCATGAAAGAGAAAGTGCTCAGGCAAGAGCATTTGAATCAAAAGAAGAATATATTTTACCAGCTAAATTAGATGATACTGAAATACCAGGAATTAGAAAGACAATTGGATATATAAATATAGAGAAACTTAGTCCAGAAGATTTTGCTTATAAAGTGGCTAAAAAAATTAGACCGGATATTGATGTGCAAGGCATGATAAAATATTTGAAAGAATGCTTAAAAGACTATGATATATCAATAAAAGGAACTAATGTTGTATTCAAAAGTGAATTGGAGGATTATTATGGTGAATTTTCTTTAAGATTGCTAATTGAAATGTATATGATTGATGAGTTAGATAGAATGTTCCTAATTCCTGGGATTGTTCCATACTAATAAAAAAGGTAGATAGATGAAATGTAGTTATAGCTATCTGATTTTTTGAATTTTTTTTATGAATAAAACAGGACATGTTTTTTACTAAAATGAAGAGGAAATGAATACTTTAATAGACAGTGACTAAAGAAAAGGGTTTAATCAGTTATTTTTAGAACTATACAATAATTGGAGAAAATATATAATGCTATTAATGTATTTTAAAATAGTAATATGAAATTTTTTATAGGGGATGATAGGATATGATAATGAGAATTCCAATAAGATTTGATTACCCAGTTCAAATAAATTACCATGATGGAAGTGTAGAAACTTCTTCAGTTTTTCCAGCAGGTAGAGGTTTGATAAGTTGTACATTTTGTAAAATCAATGGGTATGATGCAAATAATAATCGTGTTACAAATTTGGTTGGATATGATGGAATAGAGCTTATGAAGAGGTGTCCTCATTGTAATTATGATAAGCATGTAACTGATTTTGGATATAGTGGGAGAACTACTAATAGAAAGAGAGATCAAAGTCAATGTACTGATTGCAGGGGGAGGTATTAAGCTTATAGTTTTCATATGAAATAAATAAAAATAAGCTCTGAATTTAAAATACAGAGCTTATTTTAGTGTATGAATATTATTTTATATTTACAATATATTTCATAAATTCTTTTTTAAAATAGAAGGCGTGATTTTTATTTGAAATTTCTTTATTATATATATCAGAATGAATAGGATGATAAGGTTTTGAATCTTTACTACGAATTTGAATGTATTTGCCATTTGAAGTATGAATAAAGCCATCGCTACTAGTTTCAATATGTTCATTAAGTTGAGTACAAATAGAATAGTAATCTTTTTCTAATTGTAATTTTAAATCATGGAATTTAGGCTCATCTAAATTTACGTGAACACAAGGTAAGAACATCCAATCACATGGGTCACCAACTTTACTTATTGGCACATAAAGTAGATTATTCATTTTTTTATAAAGTTTACTTTGATAAAAATCATTGCTATTTAACAGTTCATCTATCATTGTTGAAATTTGAGTTATAAACATTGTTTCTAATGGCTTTCCTGTAGTGTCACATTTATTTGTTTTAAGTTCACCATCTTCAAAATCTAAATTGGTGTTAGACAAATTAAGACCTATTGTTATTTCTAAAAGTTGTCCACTTTTTCCTTTGTTTTTTATAATATCCCTCATTTGCTCTTCTTTTAAGACATGTCCAAACTTTTTACCTGCTAAATCATCTATTAGCTTTTTAGCCTCATCTAATTTCATAATATCGCTCCTTTTAGTAATGTATTTTTGTATAAGTACACCATTAATTATATAATTAATAGCATAATTTGTATATAAAGGAGATATATTGCCTAAGATTATATGTATAGAGGTGAATAAAATGGATGAAGCTTTTAAATTAGAAACAAAATCATTATGGAGTTTTAAAGAAAGAGGAGAATGGGCTACTCATAAAGGAGATTATCCAGGTAATTGGAGTCCATTTGTTCCTAAAAATATTATTCTAAGATATTCAAAGCAAAATGATGTAGTGTTAGATCAATTTTTAGGAAGTGGAACTACGCTTATAGAAGCAAAATTATTAAATAGAAGAGCCATTGGGTGTGATATTAATCCTAAGGCATTAGAGATAGCTAAAGATAGAATTTCAAGAGTTAAAGCGAATACTGCTATACAATTAATGGAATGTAATGCTAGAAATTTGGATTGTATTAAAGATAATTCGATAGATTTGATATGTACTCATCCGCCATATTCAAATATCATAAAATATAGTAAAAATATTCAAGGAGATTTATCATTATTAAATCTTAATGAATTTTATGAAGCAATAAAAGAAGTATCAATAGAATGTTTTAGGGTATTAAAAAAAACAAAATACTGTACAATTATGATGGGCGATATAAGAAAAAATGGTTGTGTAATTCCATTAGGATTTAATGTTATGAATTTATTTTTAAATCAAGGATTTAAATTAAAAGAAATAATTATAAAAGAACAGCATAATTGCAATTCTACAAAATTTTGGAAAGAAATAAGCTTAAAAAAGAATTTTTACCTATTAGCCCATGAATATCTATTTGTTTTCTTCAAATAATAATTGGATTTATTTTTAAATACCTTTATAATATAGATTGGATGATGCTAGATATAAAGGTGGAGATAGTATGCAGTATGTGAAAGATAGCAATTATAAGTTGTTATTAGGAGATTGTATTAAGGAATTGAAGAAAATTGAAAGTAAGTCAATAGATATGATATTTGCAGATCCACCATATAAACTTAGTAATGATGGAATAACATGTAAGTCAGGGAAAATGGTAAGTGTAAATAAAGGAAGTTGGGATAAATCTTTAGGACTTGACCTTGATCATAAATTTAATATGAAATGGTTAAAAGCTTGTGATAGAGTTTTAAAAGATGATGGAACTATATGGATATCAGGCACATATCATATTATACATTCAATAGCTTTTGCACTTCAACAAATGGATTACTACATAATAAATGAAATTACATGGGTAAAACCTAATGCTGCACCTAATATGGGATGTAGATGTTTTACTGCAAGTCAAGAAACAATACTTTGGCTGAAGAAGACAAAAAAAGCAAAGCATACTTTTAATTATCAGCTTATGAAAGAACTGAATGGCGGTAAACAAATGAGAAGTGTATGGGAAATATCAACAACTCCAAAACGGGAAAAAATGAATGGTTACCACCCTACTCAAAAACCTAAAAAACTATTATATAGGTGCATAATATCTAGTACTAATGAAGATGATTTGATATTAGATCCATTTTGCGGCTCTGGAACAACAGGAGTTGTGGCTAGAGAAAACGATAGAAAATTTATTGGAATTGATATTGATAAGGAATATTTAGAAATTACAAACAAAAGATTAAAACAAGTAATGGAACAAACTATTGAAGAAGTAAAAAGATGAATTTAGGAGTGATAATGATGAATTTTAATGTAAAACCATTTCTAAAATGGGCGGGGGGAAAATCACAGCTTTTACACGAAATAATCCAAGAATTACCGATAAATATTAAACAGATAAAAAGATATGTAGAACCCTTTGTTGGTGCTGGTGCCGTATTTATACATTTTTTAGAAAATAATTATTTTGAAGAATATATTATAAATGATATAAATTCTAAATTAATAAATTTATATAAAGTTATTAGAGATAGACCAGATGATTTAATTGAAAAACTTGAAAAACTAAAAGCTCAATATTTAGAATCTGATTCAGAAGAAAGAGAGCAACTGTTTTATAAAATAAGAACTAATTTTAATAATGAAGAATGTGATATTATACAGTCATCTGCATATTTTATTTTTTTAAATAAAACTTGTTTTAATGGATTATATAGAGAAAATTCAAAAGGTGAATTTAATGTTCCATTTGGTAAATATAAAAATCCAAGTTTTTTTGATGAATTACAATTAAGAGAAATATCAAGATTGTTGAACTTAAAAAATGAAAATGGGGAATTCAAAGTTAAGATACTAAATAAATCTTTTGATGAACTTGAAGAATATGTAGATATTAATACATTTGTTTATTGTGATCCGCCATACAGACCAGTAACATTGGGAGGATTTACATCATATAATAAAAGCAATTTTAATGATAAAGAGCAGATTTTATTAAGAGATTTCTTTGAAACACTACATAAAAAAGGTGCAAAGGTAATGTTAAGCAATTCCGATCCTAAGAATTTAGATGAAAAAGATAATTTCTTTGATGATTTATATTCAAAATTTAATATAAAAAGAGTTTATGCTAAGAGAGCTATAAATTCAGCAGGTGATAAGAGAGGAAAAATTACAGAACTATTAATAACAAGCTATAAAGAGCAAGCTAATAGTGAAGCAGCAACGACTAAGATAGATGAATGTATAAAAGAATACTTAAGAACTGAATCTAGTGATTTAGTAAAAATATTCACTAAATCTTTATTAGAAACAAATAGAGGGTTTAATTTCTATGTGAATTGGCAAAGACCAGCTACAATTGTAAGTCAATATAATATAGAACTTAATACTTTGAATGCATTAGTTAAAAATAAAAACTATGATGATGATTTTAAAAAAATAGTTAAGAGATTTCCAACAGTGATAAATGTCTTACCAGCTTTATTTGCTTTATCAAAAGATGAAAGAGAAAACTTAAGAAAAGGTAAGGATGTTTTGAAAGTTGTGAATATAGATGCGTTAGAAGATGATTTGCTTGAGTATAGATTTAATATTGGAGAGGAAGAAAATCTAACTGAAGAAGAAATAGAAAAATATTTAGACTTTACTAAAAAGATAGGATTGAAATACTTATTTACAGATTTATTAGAAAAACACTTAATTGATTATCTAATAGGATGTGAAGTAGGATTAGATAGTAACGGAAGAAAAAATAGAGGCGGATTGGCATTTGAGTTAGCATTAGAACCAATAATATATAATATCGCAAAAAAATATGATATAAAAATGTTAACTCAAAAACAATTTAAAGTTTTGAGGAAAATGGGATTTGAAATTTCAGAGGATATAGCTAATAGGAAGGCTGACTTTATATTAATTAAAGATAATAAAATTATGAATATAGAAGCGAATTTTTATGGTGGTTCTGGATCAAAACCAGAAGAAATAATAGACTCATACATAAATAGACAAGAAGATTTAAGAAATAATAATATAGAATTTGCACTTATAACTGATGGCAAAAAATGTTGGGGGAATGACCATAAGCCACAATTGTTAAAAGGATTTAGACATTTAAACTATCTATTGAATTTCAATATGTCTAAGAATGGAATGTTAGAGGAAATAATAAACAACATTTTTTAAATTATTTATAATGTAGCTTCTATTTTATTATGTGTAAGAATTAAAAAAAAGAATATTTAATAAATAATGGACAGACACTTTTCAATGATTTTAAAATACCCGTAGAGTTAAAGTTAACTCTATGGGTATTTTTTATATATTGACAGGAATAATTTGGAGATGTATAATGTTCTCATACAAGCATACACGCAACAATGAAAGGGGCGATGGAATGATTAACTTAGACTTTAAACAAAAAAAAGAATGGTGTTCCCGTTCTATCAAAAGATGAAATTGATAATTTAGCGGAAATAGTAATTAATGATTATAATTCTAAAATGTTAAAAGAAGCAAGTGCTTTAGATGTTGAGGAATTTTTAGAATTTTATGCTGAATTAGAAATGGATTATAAAGATTTAACCCATAATCAATCCATATTAGGTATGACAGTTTTTAATGATTGTAATATACCAGTGTATGATGCTAAGAATAATAAGGCTAAAAGAATACCTGTAAATGAAGGAACGGTTCTTATTGATAATAGCCTTTTGAATGAAGATCAATTAAGAAGAGGACGATTTACTATAATGCATGAAATAAGTCATTGGCTTATACATAGACAAGTGTATCTAGTAGACAAAAACCAATTATCATTATTTGATTTTATGGAAGATCAAAAACAGCCAGTTGTAAAATGTCGTACTAGTGATATCGAAAGTACTAGAAGAAAAAAATTAGTAACTGATGATGATTGGATGGAATGGCAAGCTGATTCAATGGCATCAGCATTGTTAATGCCTAAGTCAATATTTGTAAAGATTACAAGGGATAAATTTATATCTGTTGGAATGGAAAAATGCTATTATGAATTAGGTTCTGATTTTGAAAAAGATTTATGGGCAGATTTATTACCTTATGAATTAGCAGATATATTTGATGTATCAGTAACTGCAGCTAAAATAAGACTTAAGAATTTAGGATTCATACGTGAAGAACAAGGAAATCATCAATATTTTCTTGTATAAAATAAACAAAAAGCTTAATTATATAAACTAGCATGTTTTGCTAGTTAAAAGGGAGGTGTAAAGAATGAGTCCAAACAAATTTGGAGAGTTTGTATCAGAGAGAAGAAAAGAAAAAAAGATTAGTTTAAGAAAAATGGCAGAACTTTTGGATCTTTCTCCAGCATATTGGAGTGACATTGAAAAGGGTAGAAGAAATCCACCTAACATTAACAAACTTCAAGAAATCGCTAATATATTAGGTCTGTCTCATGGTGAATTGGATGATATGATAGATATAGCTTCAGAGGATAGAGATGAAATTCCTATGGATTTACCAGATTATATAAAAGAAAGTAATTTAGCTAGAACTGCTCTTAGAAAAGCTCGTAAAATGGATGAAGTCGAAGGCAAAAGTGGCGTTACAGAAAAAGCATGGAAGGATTTTATAAAGGCTTTAGAAGAGGAAGAATAAGGGGGCTTGTTTGTGAATGAGATATTTAAAAAGATGATTGAAGATAATTTTTATGGAGATATATTTAATTCTTTGCAAGCAGAAATTACAAACAATTATGATGAATATGATTTGACTCTAAGAGCCAATGTTGTTCAGGAAGTGCTAGAAGCAGAACTTGATAGCATTGATGTTTTAAGAATTTTTGATATTAATCAAGATGAAGAAGATGTAACTTTTAATATGTTAGTTAGTTGCAATATTCAGATTAGTGATTATGCTTATAATGAAAACATATCAGAGTCAATTTGTCAGTGGTTTAAGCTAAGTTGTAGTGCTATCTTAGAAAATGCTACATTAAAAGATTTTACTGTAGATGAAATTGAAGCCTATAACAAGTAAAAAGGTGGGGATATGTTAATGAATTTAAGTAAAGATTTAGTGCCAATTATATATAAAAAGGATATGGATAAAGAGGCAACAAAATTTTTGCTAAAGTACTGTCCAGAAGCTTTAGAGAAACCTATGCCTATACCAGTAGAAGATATTGCAGAATTAGAAATGAATCTTGAGATTGATTATGTAAATATTGATAGAAATTATGATATATTAGGCATGATGATATTTTCTGATGGGTTAGTAGAATTATATGATAAGGAGCAAAACCAGTGCATTAGAAGAAAATATAATAAAGGAACTTTACTTGTAGAAAGTGATCTTTCTGAGCCAAATTCCAGAGGTAGAGAAAGATTTACTATTGCTCATGAGATAGTTCATTGGGACAAGCATCAGCTAAGATTTATGGCTCTATCCTATAAAGAGAAAACATCAGCCAAGGCATGTCGTTGCCCAAAAGATAAACCATACAAACCTAAAACACCAGATGAATGGGTTGAATGGCAAGCAGATAATTTAGCAGCTGCAATTTTGATGCCATCATCTATGTTTAAAAAGAAAACACATGAACTTAAAAAAACTTATTTAGTAGGGGAGAAAATTAATGATTTTATGTGGAAAGGATTTAGTCCAGAGATGGTAAAAGAATTTATTATTAATGAATTAGCATCAACTTTCCAAGTGTCAAAACAGGCGGCAGAAATAAGATTAAATACTTTAGAGATTTTGTTATAAAGGATAATAGCATAGAGTTAGTTTATGTTGTTATCTTTTATACACACTAATATAAGTGTATAAAAGACGAATAGAGTGTAGGTCTTATTTTTTTACTCCTTATGTTCGCTTATATGCAGACATGACACATAACGACAATTTTTTTTAACTTCAATGTTCGCTTGAAAGCCTACAAGACATAAAATGAATAAAAAATGGAGGTGCCTATGGTATTAAAAGAAGTGAGAGACAAAGGAAAACACCAAAAGTTACTATTTAAAATTATTATTGAAAAAGATTCCTTTCTAATATCAACTAAATGTAGAGATTATAAAGAACCTATCTTAATTGATATTGGTTCAATTGTTAGTCCATATGTAGATAAAGAAACAATGGAAAAAATGAAAGCAACTTGTAAATTAATTTATAAACAGAAAACTAAAGAATTATCTTAAAAATTCAATAAATACAATCCCTTGTGAGCTGCTTGATAGCCGGATTGAAATGTCAATGCAAATTGAGAATTATTTCTCAGTGCAGGACATTTCTCCGGCTATTTTTTTTGCCCTTTTTTGGGTCAAGTCATGTGTAAATACAGCATTTTCATCAGTAATACAGTTTTAAATTCCAAAATTCAAGGAGGTAAATAAAATGAAAAGAGTTATTAAAATAGGTAAAGAGTTAGTGGAAGTAAGTGAGGAACTTTATAAAGAGTACTATAAAATGGGAAGACGTGAAAGATATATGCAAAATGATATAAAGGTAGGACGTATTGATGTAGATATGGAGAAACAAAAGGTTACTTTTGTTGATAGTAAAGAGGATTCTGTTGAAAGGTTAATAGATAAAGGATTAGATTTTAAAGATGCCCAAGCTGTAGAAGACATTGTCTGTGATAAGGCAATGCTTTTTATTTTACAGAAGGCTATGGAAGAACTAGATTGTGAGGAGCAAGAACTTATAAAGAGCATTTATTATAAAAACCTTACAGTAAGAGAAGTCGCAAAAGAAGAAAACGTTTCTCATGTAGCTATTGTTAAAAGACATAAAAAAATTTTAGAAAAGCTTAAAAAATATTTTTTATAAATTTGGTTACCAAACATACCTCCTTATTGGCTAACAAGTGAGGGGGTTATCTCCCATCACAATATACGGAGGTTATATAAATGAATGAATTAGTTAAAGTAGATTATAGCAAAGAAGAACCAACGGTATCTGGTAGAGAATTACATGAATTTTTAGAAGTAGAAACTAGATATAATGATTGGTTTAAAAGAATGTGTGAATATGGATTTACAGAGGGTGTGGACTTTTACTCAAATTTGAGTAAAACACATGTATGCGGTGGAAGACCATCAACTGATCATGAACTTACAATTCCAATGGCAAAGGAATTGTGTATGATTCAAAGAACGGAAAAAGGAAAAATGGCACGTCAGTATTTTCTTTCTATAGAAAAGGCATGGAATACACCTGAAATGGTTATGTCTAGAGCATTAAAGATGGCAGATATAACAATAAAAAATCTACAGATAGAAAATGAAGAATTATTAGTTGCTAATACTAATATGCAACCCAAGACTGAATATTTTGATGAATTAGTAGATAGAAATTTACTTACTAATTTTAGAGATACAGCTAAAGAATTAAAGGTTAAGGAAAAAGCATTTATTAGTTTTCTTCTAAATATAGGATATGTCTATCGTGATAAAAAACAAAAACTTAAGCCTTATGCAGATAAAAATGATGGATTGTTTGAAATTAAGGAAGTAAAAAATGAAAGAACAGGATGGGTTGGTACACAGACACTTATTACTCCAAAAGGAAGAGAAACTTTTAGGCTTTTAATAAAAGGATCATCTATATAAAAATTTTCAAACATATGTGACCCAAAATGTATTTTTAAAGGTTAATAACTGAGGAGTATTACTTAAATTTGAGTAATACTCCAGGAATAAAGCAACTTTTATTATTTTGAAAAGAAGAACTAATAAAATTTTTAAATTTTGGTTACAAAACATACCTCTTTATTGGCTAATAAGTGAAGGGGTTAATTAAAAAAAATGAAGGGAGTAAAAAGATATGGAGGCAAATGTAAACAAAGAAATGCAAGAGGAAATGGTTGGTGTTCTTACAGCAATAAGTATTGTATCTAAGAGATTAGCTACAAGATTAATAGAACAAAGTGAAAAAGAAAATAAGAAAGGAGAAGTAAAGCATGAACAAAACTAAAATAATTCAAGACATTATAGTAAATCTAAAGGGTATTACTGGGAGTTTAGAAACTTTAACAAAAGTATTAAATGAACCAGTAAATTCACAAGAAGTAGAAGGAAAAGAAAATGCAGTAAAAGAGTCTAATGTTAAAGAAAATAAAGAAGATTCACAAGCGCAAAAACAACCAACTCTAGAAGAAGTAAGAGCAGCTATGGCTGAGAAAAATCGTGAAGGACATAGAGAAGAAGTTAAAGCAATTATAGTAAAGTATGGAGCAAATAAGTTAACTGCACTTGAGCCAAAGTGCTATGCAGATGTACTTAAGGAAGTTGGTGAAATAAAATGAGTGGTTCTTATAATGAGCATTCTAAATTTTCACCTTCAGCAGCTCATAGAATTTTAGCTTGTACACCTTCAATGCTTTTAGAACAGCAGTTTCCAAATGAGACAAGCACTTATGCAGAAGAAGGAACTGCGGCACATGATCTCGCTGAACATAAGTTAAAGAAAGCTTTAAAAATGAGGTCAAGAAAACCTGTTAGTAAGTATGATTCAGATGAAATGGACGAGTATACAGATACTTATGTAGAATACTGTTTAGGAATTATAGAAAAGGCTAAGGAAAATTGCAAGGACCTTCAGATTTTAATTGAGCAAAAGTTAGATTTTAGTGACTATGTTGAAGGTGGCTTTGGAACTGGAGACCTTGTGATAGCTGGAACAGGTACACTTCATGTTATAGATTTTAAATATGGTAGAGGAGTTATAGTATCTGCAGAAAAAAATCCACAGATGATGCTTTATGCATTAGGTGCTTTATCTTTATTTGATATGCTTTATGACATTGAAAAAGTTACTATGACTATAGTTCAGCCAAGAGTAGATAACTTTTCTACTTATGAAATAACCGTAGAAGAACTTCTCAAGTGGGCAGAAGAGGAACTAAAACCAAAAGCAGAATTAGCATTAAAAGGCGAAGGGGAATTTTGTCCAGGAGAACATTGTAGGTTTTGCAAAGCTAAAAATCAGTGTAGAGCTAGAGCAGTTAAAAATTTAGAACTTTTAAAATATGAATTTTCAGACCCAACATTACTTTCAGATGATGAAATAGCTGAAATTATGGGAGTTGCAGAAGAACTTTCTAAGTGGGCAAGTGATATTTATACCTATGCTACAGCACTTGCTATTAATGAAGGCAAAAATTGGGATGGATTTAAACTTGTAGAAGGAAGGACTAGAAGAAAATATACAGATGAACAATCTGTAGCTGAAGCTGCAAAGGGTGCTGGATATAGTGATATTTATAAGAAGAACTTAATTTCCATAACTGAGATGGAAAAGTTAATGGGAAAGAAAAAGTTTAAGGATATCTTAGGTTCTTTTGTAGAAAAGCCAAAGGGTAAATTAACATTAGTTTTAGATACAGATAAAAGAAATGCAGTAGATGTAGTAGCTGCAGAGTTTCAAGTTGAAGAATAATATACAGCTTAAAATAGCTGAATTTAAAATATTAGGAGGATTTTGTTATGAGTAAAAATTCAAAAGTGGTAATACCAGGGAGATTAAGTTATACAAATCTATTTGAGGCAAAAAGTATTAATGGAAGTGAGCCTAAGTATAGTGTTTCTATAATTATACCTAAAGGTGATAAGAAAACTTTAACTATGATTCAAAAGGCTGTTGAAGATGCTAAAAAAGAAGGTATAGGTAAGTTTGGAGGAAAGATTCCTAAAAACTTAAAAACTCCACTAAGAGATGGAGATATTGACAGACCAGATGATCCAGCATATGAAAACAGCTATTTTATAAATACAAATTCAAAAGATGCACCTCAGATTGTAGATAAAAGAATACAGCCAATTCTTGATAGAAGTGAAGTTTATAGTGGATGTTATGGAAAGGTAAGTGTTAATTTTTATGCCTTTAATGTAAATGGAAATCGTGGAATTGCAGCAGGTCTTGGTAATGTTCAAAAGCTTAGAGATGGGGAATCTTTAGGTGGTCATAGTAGAGCAGAGGATGACTTTGAAATTGAAGAAGAAGATGATGATTTTATGTCATAAAAATAAAATAACTTTTATGCAGGTAGAGCCTTATTGGCTCTTTGCCTTGCATAAGGAGGTAATGAAAAATTGAAAATATTATCTATAGATATAGAAACTTTTTCTGATGTTGATATTAGTAAATGTGGTGTGTATCGTTATGCTGATAGTGTAAACTTTGATATTTTGTTATTTGGATACAGTATAGATGGTGGACCAGTAGAAGTAGTAGATATGGCTAGTGGAGAAAAACTGCCACAGTTTATTATAGATGCAATAATTGATGATAATGTTATAAAAACAGCTTTTAATGCTCAGTTTGAAAGGATTTGTTTAATGACATACCTTTCAAGATTATTAAATAAAAATATATACCTTCATCCATCTTCATGGAGTTGTACAGAGGTACAGGCTTCAATGCTAGGATTACCACTTAGTTTAGCAGGAGTAGGCAAAGTGTTAAAACTTGATGAGCAGAAAATGGATGAAGGTAAAGCATTAATTAGATATTTTTGTACACCTTGTAGAGCTACTGCAGCTAATGGAGGAAGAACAAGGAATATGCCAAAGGATGCTCCAGAAAAATGGGAGTTATTTAAAAAGTATAATGTTAGAGATGTTCAAGTGGAACTTGCCATTCGTGAGAAGTTAAAGAAGTATCCTATACCAGAAAGAGAGCAAGAATTTTATGTACTAGATCAGAAAATAAATGATCTTGGATTATTAGTAGATAAAAAATTAGAGGAAGAAGCTATTTCTTGTGATAGGCAGTTTACAGTTGCTGCTACAGAAAAAGCCTATGAGTTAACAGGACTTGAAAATCCAAACTCTGTAGCACAGCTGAAAGGATGGTTAAAAGAACGTGGAGTTAAAGTGGAGAGCCTTTCAAAAAAAGCCGTAACGGATTTAGTGGAAGAAACAGAAGGAGAAGTTGCTGAAGCTTTAAAGTTAAGACTTTTAATGGCTAAAACTAGTGTGAAAAAATATGAAGCTATAGAAAGAGCAGTTTGCTCTGATGGCAGGGTTCATGGATTATTTCAATTTTATGGTGCAAATAGAACTGGCAGGTGGAGTGGGCGTTTAGTTCAGTTCCAAAACCTACCTCAAAATCATCTTAAGGATTTAACTCTTGCAAGAGATTTAATAAAAGAAGGTAGATTTGAAGATGTAGAACTTTTATTTGGAAATACACCTAGTGTGTTATCTGAACTTATTAGAACTAATTTTATTCCTAAAGAAAAGTATCGTTTTATAGTAGCAGATTTTTCAGCAATAGAAGCAAGAGTAATTTCATGGCTTGCTGGTGAAAAATGGAGACTTGATGTCTTTGCATCACATGGAAAAATATATGAAGCAGCTGCATCTATGATGTTTCATGTACCTATTGAAAGCATTACTAAAGGAAGTCCTTTAAGGCAGAAAGGGAAAATATCAGAATTGGCTTGTGGATATGGCGGCGGTGTTGGTGCATTAAAATCTATGGGAGCTTTAGATATGGGAGTTGAGGAATCTGAACTTCAAGGGCTTATTGATAATTGGAGAACTGCAAATCCTCATATTGTGAAGTTTTGGTGGGATGTTGATAAGGTAGCTATTAAAGCAGTAAAGGAAAGAGGCATAGCATCTACCCATGGTATTATTTTTACCTATAAAAGTGGAATGTTATTTGTTACTTTGCCATCTGGAAGAAATCTTGTTTATGTAAAACCTAGGATTGGATTAAATAAATTTGGTAGAGAAGGACTTACTTATGAAGGCATTGGAGCAACAAAAAAGTGGGAGAGGATAGAAACTTATGGACCTAAAATTGTAGAAAATATTGTGCAAGCAACGTCAAGAGATTTATTAGCAGAAGCCATGCTTAGATTAGATAAAGCAGGGTATAAAATAGTTGCCCACGTACATGATGAAGCTATATGTGAAGTGCCTATAGGAGAAGGTTCTGTAGAAGAAATGTGTGCAATTATGGCAGAATCACCTAAATGGGTAAAAGGGTTACCCTTAAAAGCAGATGGCTATGAATGCAATTTTTATATGAAAGATTAAGTATGTACTTAACAAAAGGAAAGTACAACATAGAGAAAATATAGGAAGAAAGAGGAGGTAACAGTATCATGAATTTTGTTATTTCAACTGGCAATAGCCGTAAAGATAAATTATGGAAAAAACAATCAGTAACTTGGGAGGAGTTCGCACAAAAACTCTCCCATACAACTGTTACAAGTGAAACCCAAGCAGAGTATAGAAAAATGAAAAAATTTCAGCAGGATAATGTAAAAGATGTAGGTGGTTTTGTAGCAGGAGAACTTAAAGATGGTAGGCGTAAAAAAGAAAATGTTTTATCACGTTCCATGTTAACCTTAGATATGGATTATGCAGATGATGCAGAAGTAATAACCTCAGATATTGAAATGTTATATGATTATGCTTGTTGTATTTATTCTACTCATAAGCATAGCAAAGATAAGCCAAGGCTTAGAATTATTATTCCTTTATCAAAAACTGTAAATGCAGATGAGTATCAAGCTATATCACGAATGATAGCAAAGCAAATTGGTATTGAATTATTTGATGATACTACTTATGAACCAAATAGGTTGATGTATTTTCCTAGCACCTCATCTGATGGAGAGTATTTCTTTAAAGTTATTAATGGAGAATTTTTAAATCCTGATAATATTCTCTCTTTATATAAAGATTGGAAGGATACATCTTCATGGCCTGTATCTTCAAGGCAAACAGCTATTATTGAAAAGACTATGAAAAAGCAGGAAAATCCTTTAAAGAAACAAGGTATGGTAGGAGCATTTTGCAGAAGTTACGCAATTATAGAAGCTATAGAAACTTTTTTATCAGATATTTATGCACCTAGTATTATTCCAGATAGGTATGATTATATTCCTGCTGATTCTGCAGCTGGAGTTATTATTTATGATAATAAATATGCATATTCTCATCATGCTACAGATCCAGCCTGCAACAAACTTTTAAATGCATTTGACCTTGTAAGAATTCACCTTTATGGAGATATGGATGAAGATGCAGATGAAAAGAAACAATTACCATCTTATAAAGCAATGGTGGAATTTTGCAGAGAAGATGAAAAGGTGAAAAGGCAACTTTCAAAAGAACGTGAAGAAGAGGCTTTGGAAGAATTTAAAAATGATAATGAGTGGGAGCTTAATTTAGAACTTAATAAAAATGGAACAGTTAAAGATACTCTTATTAACATAACAGAAATATTTCGTCATGACAGTATGTTTGAATCTATTGCTTATAATGAGTTATCTCATACCATAGATGTTAATGGAGAACTTCCATGGAAACAAGTAAAAAAGGGATGGAATGATTCAGACCTTTCTTATGCCAAAGTGTATTTAGATAAGAAATATGGTATTTGGTCTCCAGGAAAGTTCAAAGATGCACTACTTGCAGGAGCATCAGAAAGAGCATTTCATCCAATTAAGGATTATTTTAATTCACTACCTAATTGGGATAAAGAAGAAAGATTAGATACACTTCTTATTGATTATTTTGATGCTGAAGATAATTTTTATACAAAAGAAGTTATGAGAAAAACTTTAGTTGCAGCAGTAGCTAGAATATATGAACCAGGCATAAAGTTTGATTATGTCTTAATTTTAAATGGCAATCAAGGTATTGGAAAATCTACGTTCTTTTCTAAGCTTGCAGGAAAATGGTTTTCTGACAGTTTAACTATATCAGATATGAGAGATAAAGCGGCTGCAGAAAAACTTCAAGGATACTGGATTTTAGAACTTGGAGAGCTTGCAGGTCTTAGAAAAATGGATGTTGAAACAGTTAAATCCTTTATAACTAGAACAGATGATAAGTTTAGACAAAGCTATGGAGTAACTGTTGAAAACCATCCAAGACAGTGCATTATAGTTGGAACTACTAATGCAGAAAAAGGCTTTTTAAGAGATGTTACAGGTAACAGAAGATTTTGGCCCGTTCAGGTTAAATTAGGTAAAAAGAGTGTTTGGGAAGATATTACACAAAATGAAGTTAATCAAATTTGGGCAGAGGCAATTGTAAAGTATAAAGCAGGAGAAGAACTAACCTTAAAAGGAGAATCAGCAGTAATGGCTTATCAGCATCAGCAAGAGGCTATGGAAGAAGATGATCGTGAAGGTCTTGTTAGAGATTATTTAAATACACTTTTACCAGATAATTGGGATAATATGGACTTATTTCAAAGGCGTAATTTTTTAGTAGGTGACAGCGAATTTGGAGCTGAAACTTTAGTAGGTACTGTAAAAAGAGAGAGGGTATGCATTCAAGAGATTTGGTGTGAATGTTTTGGTAAAAAGAAAGAAGATATAAAAAGAAGTGATTCTTTTGAAATACAAGGTATTTTAGTAAAAATAGGAGGGTGGAAGCGTTATAGGGGTAATAAATTTGGTAAAATGAGAATTCCTATTTATGGTCCGCAGTTAACATATATAAGAGATGAAAACTAAAGCAGATTTACAAGAACTAAATAATTGTTTCTAAGATACTTAAGATTAAAACAGGTACATTTTAAAAACTTGTACTAAAGACAGATAAAACAAAGGCTTATTATATATTAGTTCTTATGTTCTTATCTCTATTATAGAGTATGTATGTATATTATATATAGAGTATATAGGGTACGCATGTATATATACGCACGCGTAAGAGTTTAAAACCCTAAGAAACAGCCTTTAAGAACAAAAGATGGAAGGTAAAAATCATAATCTCAGCTATAGAAAAAAGCATGGGAGGTAAAAAAGTTATGAGAGAAAAAGATATAGAGAAGATATTAATTAGAAAAGTGAAAACAAGAGGTGGACTAGCATTAAAGTTTATTTCTCCGAGTGTCAATGGAGTGCCAGATCGTTTGGTGCTCCTACCTAAAAGTAAAATAGCATTTGTAGAATTAAAAGCACCTGGAAAGAAAATGAGACCTCTTCAGATAAAAAGAAAAACACAATTAGAATCATTAGGATTTTTAGTTTATTGCATAGATAGGAAAGAAGAGATAGAAGGTGTTATAGATGAAATTGAAAAAAGTAGATTATAAGCCACATGGATATCAAGCTTTTTCAACAGAATTTATATTAAAACATAAATCAGCAGGACTTTTCTTAGAATGTGGTCTTGGCAAAAGTGTAATTACTTTAACTGCAATTGTAGAACTTATGTATAATATGTTTGATGTTTCAAAAGTTTTAGTAATTGCACCACTTAGAGTAGCTGACACTACATGGCAAGATGAAATAGAAAAGTGGGAGCATCTAAAATATTTAAAGCTTTCAAAGATATTAGGAAGTAAGAAAAATAGGATAATGGCACTTTATAAAAAGGCAGATATTTATACCATCAACAGAGAGAATGTTCCATGGCTTGTGGATTTTTATAAAAATGATTGGCCCTTTGATATGGTAGTTATTGATGAACTTTCAAGTTTTAAATCTCCATCGGCTAAAAGGTTTAAAGCATTAAAGAAAGTAAGACATAAAATTAAAAGAATTGTAGGTCTTACTGGAACACCTGCACCAAATGGTTTATTAAATATTTGGAGTCAGATTTATCTTTTAGATGGTGGAGAGAGACTGGGAAGAACCTTTACTGGCTACCGCAACAGATATTTTCATCCACAAAAATATATAAATGGAGTTATTCCAGCAGATTATGTTATTAATGAAGATGCAGAAAAAAGGATATATGAGAAAATTTCAGATATATGCATTAGCATGAAGGCTCTTGATTATTTAAAAATGCCAGAGTGTATTTTTAATAAAGTTATGGTGGAACTATCAGAAAAAGATATGAAACTATATCGTAAGCTTGAAAGAGATTTATTATTACCTTTTGAGGATAGTGATGTTGATGCAAAAAATGCAGCAGTACTTTCTAATAAACTTCTGCAAATGGCAAGTGGTGCTGTTTATGATGAGTTTGGTGATGTTAAACTTATTCATGATAAAAAATTAGATGCACTAGAAGATTTAATAGAAGCAGCTAATGGTAAACCAGTTCTTGTGTATTATGGATTCAAACATGATAAAGATAGAATTAAGGAACGTTTTGAGGTAGAAGAAATTAATACTTCAGAAGATATTGCAAGGTGGAATGAAGGAAAAATACAAATTGCTTTATGTCATCCAGCATCTACAGGACATGGGCTTAATCTTCAAGAAGGAGGATGTACAATTATTTGGTTTAGTCTTACTTGGAGCTTAGAACTTTATCAGCAAGCCAATGCAAGATTATATAGACAAGGACAAAAGCACACTGTGGTGATTCACCATATCATAGCAAAATATACAGTAGATGAAAAAGTTATACAAGCTTTAGAAAATAAAGATACAAGTCAAACTGCTTTAATTGATGCAGTTAAAGCAAGAATTAAAAAGCAGGAAGGGAGAGCCTAATATGAATGCAAAAGAATATTTATCACAAGCTGTTTGGCTTGATAAAAGAATAGATAGTAAACTTGAGCAATTAGAATCCTTAAAGAGTTTAGCCATGAAAGTAAATACAGATATTACACAAGAAAGAGTATCAGGCGGACCTAATAGTAAAAGTCCAATGGAAAATGTAATGGTAAAGGTTATTGATTTAGAATATGAGATTAATAAAGATATTGATAAACTGGTGGATCTCAAGAAAGAAATTATGGAAACTATAAATAAACTTAGTGATTTGAATTACCAGTTGCTTTTAGAGATGAGATATATTAATGGTAGGTGCTGGGATGATATAGCAACATCTATGGGATATGATAGAAGTTCAATATTTAGAATTCATGGAAAAGCATTAAAAGAAATAGATAAATTAAAAGTTGCGACTAAATGAGACTAAATAAGACTGAATGCCACCCAGTATAAGTGATATAATATAAAGTGTAAAAGCATAGAAAAATTAAGAGCACCATATGCTGTAGTATATGCCGATGTTATATCGATTCGATTCTTAGGAAACGCAGCATTCTTGATAACAAAGCCCTTGGAGGTAAAACTCTGGAGGGTTTTTTCTATGCATAAAAATAAAGGATGGTGAAATAAAGTGCCAATGAAACCATTAAAACCTTGTAGGCATCCAGGATGCCCTGAACTTACAAAGAATAAATATTGTGAAAAACATATGAATTTACATAGAAATAAAAGAGAAAGTGCTGGAAGACGTGGCTACGATAGCAGATGGAATAAGATTAGAAAGATATTTCTAAAAAATAATCCTATATGTGTTGAGTGTAAAAAACAAGGTAGGATAACAAAGGCTACAGTAGTTGATCATATTATTCCTCATAGAGGAGATTATAAATTGTTTTGGGATAAGAGCAACTGGCAACCTTTGTGTAAAAAGTGTCATGATAAGAAGACAATGACAGAAGATAGGTATCAAGAATTTAAATATTAAAGAATAATTAGGTGTAAATAAAAATAATTATATAGTATATCAATTATTTTGAGGGTGTTTTCTTGGAATCTAGGAAGCGAGATATTATAGAATTAGTAAACAGGGCAAAAGAAGAAATTGAAAAAATTAAGAAAAGTAGCATAGAAAACAAAGAAACTATTGATGAAATTAATAGTTTAAAAGTAAAATTAAAAGAAATAGAGGATGCATTAAAACCAAATCAACAAAACATAAAACGTAGGATAGCTAGTTTGAATTCAATATTAGAAGAACTATCAGATATAAAGTCCGATATAGTTTTAAGTATGGAAGAAGAGATGTTTAATGTTATTGGAAAAAATTTATTAGATGGTATGGTACTTGAAAAAGTTGTAAACACTGAAAATTTAAAATCAATTATTTTTAAAGATGAAGAAGTTGGGAACATAGAGATCTTGGAAGATTGTAGACCTGATATTAAAATTAAAGTTAAGGTATATAATAACGTTGACGAGTTTACAGTACAGGACCCATTTAAAATGTATAGTATAATTTCATTTATAAATACTAAGTTTAATTATAAACAAGAATAATAAATATTAGGGTGAATGAGATTTTTTTATGGGTAGGGGGGTTCAAACCTCTAAAGAGGACATGCCAAGGACCGCCGCCCCCTCACGTGTGAATTTTCGCAGAATTAAACAAGGGGGATAGGCAAAAATCGCATAATATAAAGTTTAAATTAAGTAGCTACAAGTGTTGTGGTTACTTTTTTTATTGCGTAAAGATTTAATATTTAATGAAAGGAGCAACTCATATGACAAGTGATGAAAAAGAAAAAATAAGAGAACTAAGATTAAAAGGTATGGGATATAAAAAAATTGCTAACTTTTTAAATCTAACTAGAGATAGCGTTAGAGGGTTTTGTAAGCGTAATGGGTTAGAAGGAAATTCATGTGTTGTTGCTCTAAATTTTGAAGAAAAGATGAAAAGAAATTTACTTTGCGTCTATTGTGATAAACCCTTAAAGCAAAATGGTAAAGGCAGAATTAGAAGATTTTGCTCTGATGATTGTAGAAGAAAATGGTGGAATGAAAATCAAGATAAAAGAAATAGAAAAGAAACAGCATTTTATAAATATACCTGTGCTTACTGTGGAAAAGAATTTAGTGCTTATGGAAATAAAAATAGAAAATACTGTAGCCACAACTGCTACATTAAAGATAGATTTTGGAGGGATGAGGAAAATGGAATTTAAGAAATTAAAAATTTCAGATTTAGTTCCTGCTGCATATAATCCTAGAAAAAAATTAAAACCAGGAGATAAAGAATTTGATAAAATTAAAAGCAGCATAAATGAATTTGGATATGTTGAGCCTATTATTGTAAATTCTGATATGACAATTATAGGAGGACATCAAAGAGTTTCAGTTTTAAAAACATTAGGTTATGAAGATATAGATTGCATTGTAATAGATATTGATAAAACCAAAGAAAAAGCACTAAATATTGCTCTTAATAAGATTACTGGTGAATGGAACAAAGAATTACTTGCTGATTTAATAAAGGATCTACAGGAAATTGATTATGATGTAGAGTTTACAGGTTTTGAGCCACCAGAAATTGATGAACTTTTTAATGAACTTCATCCTAAAGGTGTGAAAGAAGATGGTTTTGATGAAGCACCACCAGAAGTTCCAATAACAAAGAATGGTGATATTTGGTTGCTTGGAAGACATCGGTTAATATGCGGTGATAGCACAAAACTTGAAACATATGAAAAACTTATGGAAGGAAAGAAAGCAAATTTAGTTGTAACAGACCCTCCGTACAATGTTTCCTATGAAGGAGCAGCAGGAAAAATTCAAAATGATAACATGGAAGATAAAAAGTTTTATGAATTTCTTCTTAATGCTTATAAGGGTATGTATGAAAGTCTTGCAGACGGAGGTTCTATTTATGTATTTCATGCTGATAGGGAAACAGTTAATTTTAGAGTAGCTTTTAAAGATGCAGGATTCTTTTGTCATCAAACTTGTATATGGATAAAGAATTCTCCAGTATTAGGACGTTGTGATTATCAATATAATCATGAGCCTGTACTTGTAGGATGGAAACCTACTGCAGGACATAAATTTTACGGAGATAGAAAGCAAAGGACCACTTGGAATTTTGACAGACCTACAAAATCAAAATATCATCCAACAATGAAGCCAATAGCTTTAGTTGCATATCCAATTACAAATTCAAGTTTAACAAATTCTATTGTGCTAGATCCTTTTGGAGGAAGTGGTTCAACTCTTATAGCTTGTGAGCAGACAGATAGAATTTGCTATACTATAGAACTTGATGAAAAATATGCTGATGTTATTGTTAAGAGATATATAGGACAAGTAGATAGTGATGAAGTCATATTTCTTATAAGAAATGGTGAAAAAATTTCTTATAAAGATATTGAAAAAAGTGAATAAAACCCTTGCTATATGTGTGCTTTAGAGTGATATATGTATGTAACGAAAACACACATGGAGGTTTAAAAATGAGAGCATTATTTGGAAGAAAGGTTTTAAATTTAAAGGAACTTAACTACCTTACAAAAGAAGCTAAGAAAGATGGAATGAAAGGAGAACTTTACGAAGTTACAAAAGAAATAAAATTAAGTGATGAGGAATTCAAAGAATTTGCAAAAGACTTTTGCAGAGATCAAAATTGGATAACAAAAGAAGATGGTGGATGCAATTCAAAAGGGGAATTAAGATGCATAAGAGTTAAAAATACAAAAACAAATAAAAGTATCTTAGTAGATTCAGAAGGTTATGATTATCCAAGATACACAGCAATAGAAAAGTAGAAATTAAGCCACCTAAAGGGTGGTTTTTCTTATGCTGTAATTATAGAAATTAGTCCATAAAAAATATATATTTTATTTGATAGAATCTTGCATATATAACTGGATATACACACCTTTCAGAGGTAATATGTACACTACCAAAAGGTAATAAACACACTTTGAAAGGAGTAGAAAAGAATTGAAGAACCAAACAATTGGTGTAGAAATTGAAATGACAGGAATTACAAGAGAAAAAGCTTCAAAAGTTATTTCAAAATTTCTAAATGGAGAAATCGAAAGAAACTATGATAGTTATGATACCTATAAGGTAACAGCACCAGATAAAAGAATCTGGAAAATAATGAGTGATGCAAGTATTGAAACAATGAAAAAAGAAAAGGGTACACTTATTTCAGCAGATAAAAGTTATAGTGTAGAACTTGTAACGCCTATTCTAAAGTATGAAGATATTGAAATCTTGCAAGAACTTATAAGAAAGCTTAGACATGCAGGAGCAGTTAGCGAAAGTAAGCTGAAATGTGGAATTCATATTCATATAGGTGCAAAAGGACATACTCCAAATACTTTAAAGAATCTAGTTAATCTTATAGCAGCAAAGGAAGATTTAATTTATAAAAGCCTTGAAATTGATCCAGCTAGGGTTAAATATTGCAAAAAGGTTAATAATCATTTGATGGAAACTATAAATAAAAAGAAACCTAAGAATTTAAAGGAGCTTGCAGATATTTGGTATAGCGATTATGGCGTTGAGAATAGGAGAAGGCACTACCATACAAGCAGATATCATGGACTAAATTTACATAGTACTTTTACAAAAGGAACTATTGAGTTTAGACTTTTTAATGGGACTATGCACGCAGGAAAAATTAGAAGTTACATAGTTTTTTGCTTAGCCATTAGCCACCAAGCATTAAAACAAAAAAGTGCAAGTGCAAAACGTACCAATACTGATAATGAAAAATATACCTTTAGGTGTTGGCTTCTTAGACTTGGGCTTATAGGAGATGAATTTAAAAATTGCAGAATGCACCTTATGAAATCTCTTGATGGAGATTCAGCATTTAGAACACCAAGGATTGCTTGAAAATAGAAATCACTTGAAAGTTTTATAGATTCCAAATTAAAAATAAACTAAAGTAGCGGAGGTTATTTATGGATAAATTTTTTACACAAAAAACTTGTGATAGATGTGGTGGTTCTTTAGGAAATGGAAGGATCATGTCAATGTTTAATACCGAGTGCATTTGCATGGAGTGCCATAAAAAAGAAAAACAAGATAAGGATTATGAAAAGGCAGTTAAGGCGGACCATGAAGAAATTAAAAAAGGTAACTATAATTACAAAGGCATAAGAGGTAAATAATTAGAAAATTATATGAAGAACTTACTAAATTACAGTAGGTTCTTTTTTGTTATAGATTTTAAAGATTGGAGGTGAAAACTATGGCACAAAGGGGAAGAAAACCAAAACCAACTGCAATTAAAATCATTGAAGGTAATCCAGGTAAAAGACCATTAAATAAAAATGAACCTAAACCAGAAAAGAAAGCGCCAAGATGCCCAAGTTGGTTAGAAGATGATGCAAAAAAAGAATGGAGAAGAATGGCAAAGCAAATGGAGCACCTAGGTACTTTAACAGAAATAGATATGGCAGCATTTGCAGGATATTGCCAGGCTTATGCAAGGTGGAAGGAAGCTGAGGAGTTTGTTACAAAACATGGTGCTATAGTAAAAACTCCATCTGGTTATTGGCAGCAAGTACCACAGGTTTCAATAGCACAAACTTATTTGAAAATAATGAATAAGTTTTGTGAACAATTTGGTCTTACTCCATCTTCAAGAAGTAGAATTATTACAGATTCAAATGAAAATGAAGATGACAAGATGGAATTATTGCTATTTAAGGGTGGTGGCAAGAATGTATGATGCAGCAAAGGCACAATATGTTGTTGATTTTATAAATTGTTTAAAACACACAAAAGGCAGATGGAAGGGACAAAACTTTGACCTTCTTTCATGGCAGGACAAAATTATAAGAGATATTTTTGGAAACATAAAGCCTAATGGATACAGGCAATATAATACAGCCTATGTTGAAATACCAAAAAAGAATGGTAAATCAGAACTTGCAGCAGCAGTTGCCCTATATATGACTTGCGGAGATAATGAATGGGGAGCAGAAGTTTATGGATGTGCTTCAGATAGGCAACAAGCGTCTATAGTTTTTGATGTAGCTGTTGATATGGTAGAACAATGTCCGGCTTTAAAAAGAAGGATAAAACCTATAATGTCAGTTAAAAGATTAGTCTTTAAACCTACAAATAGTTATTATCAAGTATTATCAGCAGAAGCTTACACAAAGCATGGTTTAAATGTTCATGCAGTTATATTTGATGAACTCCATAGTCAGCCAAACAGAGGACTATTTGATGTTATGACTAAGGGAAGTGGAGATGCTAGAACTCAACCCTTATTCTTTTTAATAACTACAGCAGGAACAGATAGAAATTCTATATGTTTTGAGCAACACCAAAAGGCTATGGATATTATAGAAGGCAGAAAAATAGATTCTACTTTTTATCCTGTTATATATGGAATTAAAGATGAGGATGATTGGACATCAGAAGAAAACTGGTATAAAGCTAATCCATCACTTGGACACACTATTGATATAGAAAAAGTTAGAAATGCTTTTAATAGTGCAAAAGAAAATCCAGCTGAAGAAAATATATTTAGGCAATTAAGGCTTAATCAATGGGTAAAACAATCCACTCGTTGGATGCCAATGGATAAATGGGACGAGTGTGATTCTAATATAGATATAGATTCACTAAAAGGCAGAGAATGTTATGGAGGACTTGACCTTTCAAGTACTACAGATATTACTGCTTTTGTTTTGGTTTTTCCACCAAGAAATGATGCTGAAAAATATATAGTTTTACCTTTCTTTTGGATACCAGAAGATAACTTAAAACTAAGAGTAAGAAGGGATCATGTACCATATGATGTGTGGGAGAAACAAGGATTTATAAAAACAACGGAAGGTAATGTTGTTCATTATGGATTCATAGAAACTTTTATCGAAGAATTAGGAATTAAATATAACATAAAAGAAATAGCTTTTGACCGCTGGGGAGCTATTCAAATGGTGCAAAATCTTGATGGTATGGGCTTTACAGTAGTACCATTCGGACAAGGATATAAAGATATGTCCCCACCATCAAAAGAATTAATGAAATTAACATTAGAAGAAAGAATAGCACATGGAGGAAATCCAGTACTTAGATGGATGATGGATAATATATTTATAAAGCAAGACCCAGCAGGAAACATAAAGCCTGATAAAGAGAAAAGTACAGAAAAAATTGATGGTGCAGTTGCTTTAATAATGGCTTTGGATAGAAGTATTAGAAATGGTGGAATTGGTGGTAGTGTTTATGATGAGAGAGGAATTTTAATTTTATGAATGATGTGGTATTATTTTACTATATACGTTTAAAAAAGAGATATGTTAATTAATAAACTTGTAAATTTGTGAATATGTATAGGAGTGAAATGATGCTGAATAATCTATTAAAAAAAGATGAAGAGATTAATACTGATGCTGATGCTAGTCTTAAAG
This sequence comes from Clostridium sp. JN-1, assembly GCF_003718715.1. NCBI lineage: Bacteria > Bacillati > Bacillota > Clostridia > Eubacteriales > Clostridiaceae > Clostridium > Clostridium sp. JN-1. The sequence goes on from NZ_CP033465.1 coordinate 596,413, forward strand.
GAATAGGGTTACAAAAATTAAGAGCGGTAGAGAGATTGTTACGAGCACTTATTGATGGAAAAAAAGCAGTTCTCTGTACTATTGAATACATAGATGATGTACTTGAAGTGGATATAAGCAATGAAAAAATATCTTATACAACAGAGCAAAACAAGTCTTATTCTTCATTGTTTTCAATAAATAGCCATGAAGTTAAGAACTCCTTAAGAATATTTTTTGATAATTGGAGGGGAATTACAGAAGATTCAGAATGTATTCAGTTTGTTTTTTATACAAATACTAAGATTGCTAAAGAAAATAAAGTTGGAGTATTAAAAAAAGTAGAAGAAGATTTACCCAAAGAGCCTTTATTAAAATTATTAGCGGATAAAAACTACGATAAAGCTCTTCCATTTGTATTGCCCGTATTTAAAGAGTACTATCTTGAACAACATAAAAAGCATACACAAAATATTAATACTTATGAGCAACTTTTAAATTCTATGACTGGTGAGCAGTGGAAAAAGTTTTTTGATTTAATTGAATGGAATTTTGGAGAAGGAGACGAGAATGAAGTTCGCAAAAATGTTTATGAGACAGTTAGTAAACTTTGCTCTCAGTACAGCATAGAAGTTAAATTCGTTGATAAAATTATTGCATCATTATTAGATATGATAGAATCTAGAACTTTTGAAAAAGATTTTTTACGTAGAGTTGTACATGTTGCAGAAGTAAAACTTTTATTTCTTGATTTTGCACGAGATGCAAAGGTTGTTGAAAAAATAGATCCAACACATTTGAAGTGGGATTCAGTTAAGTGCGATGATGTAAGGGACATAAATGATAAAATTTTAGAAGTTAGTCCAGCATACGATAAGGATATGTTAGAAGAATTGGAAGAAGAATATATTGATGGAGCTTTTGAACAGAAACATTATCCTGAAATAAGAGAAATTAAGGCTTATAACTATAGGGTTTATGTAGTATGTAGAAAAATAGTAAGACGAGCTATTAAAGAAAAAAAGACTAATTTTACACAAGATGAGATTAATGAGATTTTGGATAACTTAACTGATGAAGCAGAAAAACTTATTATAGATAAATCTAAGACATATAGAGTGCCGTTTAAGGATAGGGACATGGTTAGAAAAACTATACTATTACTTTTTCAAGAATGTTATCTAGCATTTGATGAGAGGAGAGGCGTAAATGAATAGTAAAAAAAGAATGATGTTTATTTTAGAAGAAGATTATTATTTTATTACAATTAAAATTCTCTCAATATTAAAGGCTTTAGAATGTGAAGTGAAACCTTTCGAAGATTACAGAAGGTTAGGAATTATATTTGAATTTATAAAGAATGATAACAATTTTTATTTTTTTAACAAACTTATAAAAGGCGAAAAACAGGATATATTTGATAATGAAAAAGCTATAAAAATATTTTGTGATTCAAAATTAGATATATCAGTAATAAAGAGAGTACTGTTTTTCTTAGAAAAACAGGATATTGTAAAACTTCAAAAAAACACTAAAAGCAGTAACATTGATGTTTTATTACTAAATAATAAAGATATTAATAATTTAATAAAAAGTGGAGTTCTAAAAGATGATTTAGAAAAGAGCTTAGTAATAAAACGAGCAATTAAAAGGTTAAGAAGTCTTAAGATAGACACTTTACAGACTAAGATATTTGGATATAGTGAGGTAACAAAATGGGAAATTTAGCTGTTAGAAAAGTTGTATATAATGGGAAAAAATATTATTTTGAGTCACCTTATTTAGAAGATGGGATTGTTATATTAGAGGGAGTAAATGGACATGGAAAAAGTACATTTATGAATTTAATATATTATGGATTAGGTGGTAAAGTACCCGGATTTAATAAAAATGATAAGGATGCTAATAATAAGCATACAGAAATTTATAATGACGAAGATAATTATGTTGAACTAGAGGTTGAAATAAACAATAAAAAATATGAACTTACAAGAACGATAGGTGATAACATCATATTTATTGTAGATGAAGATAAAAATGTAACTGAAACTTGTGTTTTTAGAAACCAGACAGATAAAGATACGAAGGTATTTTCAGATTGGATTTTGGGTACTCTAGGTATTAATGTTTTTGATATAGTTCAAGGGACTAGGAGCTTTAAACTAAACTTTTCAGATTTAATGAGACTTATTTATCATGACCAATTGACAGAGGTTGATAAAATATATAAAGAAGCTGACAATTCAAACTTTTTATCAGATTCTTTAGAAATTAGAAAAGCTATTTTTGAAGTATTGTTGGGTAAAATATATAATAAATATTATTCAGCATTGGGAAATTATAAACTTAAGTCTAAAGAACTTGAAAAAAATCAAGCGATAATGGATAGCTATGATGACTTTTTAAATGAAATTTTGAGCGAAGATTTATCAAATGTAGTTCATATCAAGGCTTTAATTGTTGAAAATGAAAATATGCGTAAAAAAGTAAATGCTGAAAGAAACATTGCAATTAGTCAGAAAGGTAGTTCTAATCAAATCTTAAAGTCTGTAGATGAACAAAGAAATATTTTAGCTAAATATCAAAGTGAAAGAGATACTTTAATTCAAGCTAAGAGTGCTATAAATCAATCCATTGATAAAATAATATTTCTCATTGATGAGGCGGAAAAAGAATTACAGGAAATAGAAAAAATTCGGCTTGTAAATAAAAAATTAAAATTATTTTCGCCTAATACATGTCCTTATTGTTTAAGAGATGTTGAAAGAATAAAAGGAAAATGTATTTGTGGTGAAGATGTTGATGAAGAGCAGTATGAAAAGTTTTTTTACACAGATCACGAATATTTTGATATTTTAAAAGTTAAGAAGAAGGCTATTAGTTCATTAAGTAATTTGCTTGATAAAAAAAATTATAAGATGAAAAATATAGTTTCAGAAACAGTAACTCTGGATAATAAAATTCTAAATGTAAAGAACTATATCAATGAATTAATGCAAAACATCACATGTGACTATAATTCAGCATATATTAGACAGTTAGATAACAGGGAATGTGAATTGAATGCAAAAATTATTGAATTACAGCAGGCAGAGGAATTGGCTCAAAAAAGAGAAAATATTAGTGTCGAATTAATAAAGTTGCGTAAGCAGGTTGAATCTCTAAAAATTGAAACAGAGGTATATCTGAGTGCAGCAAAAGAGGATATGTTAAACAGAAAAAGTAGCTTTAGCGATATCTATCTTCAACTGATGAAATTAGCGGATGCTCACTGCTATGCAGCATATATTGGTGACGATTATATGCCTAATATTAATTTTAGCCAATATCGTGAGAGGAGTGCATCTGTTCCCAAAAGGCTAATGTTTTTTTTAACTATGTTAATTCAAAGTTTACAAACTGAAGTAAATTTTCCTAAATTTCTTATGATAGATACTCCCAATAAAGAGGGAATTGATAAGGAAAATTTAATTAAAAATATTACATTGTTATCAAAAGCGAACGAAGTAAAAACACAATCGGAGATAAAATATCAGATTATTTTAACTACAGGAATAGATACCTATCCTGACGAATATAAAGATTTGGTGTTTTTAAAGTTAGACGATCAAAAATACTTACTAAAAGAGAAAAATGATATATAAAAAAGCATCTCATTGAGGTGCTTTTTTTATGCCCATTTTTAGGAGGTGTTCAAAATTAAAATATCAATATTTAAAAGAAAATCAAGAGATAAGCCTAAAAATACTTTTATAGGTTCTGCATATAGTTTTTTCTTCGGTGGAACATCTAGTGGCAAAGTTGCTAATGAAAGAACCGCAATGCAAACTACTGCAGTTTATGCTTGTGTTAGAATTCTTGCAGAGTCTATTGCTTCACTTCCACTTCATCTTTATAAATATAGTGAAGATGGTGGGAAAAATAAAGCTATAAATCAATCTTTATATTATTTATTACATGATGAGCCAAACCCAGAGATGACTTCATTTGTGTTTAGAGAAACACTTATGAGTCATCTTTTATTATGGGGAAATGCTTATGCGCAAATTATAAGAGATGGTAGAAATAAAATTTTAGCCATGTATCCGCTACTGCCTAATAAAATTACTGTAAATAGAGCAGATAATGGTGAGATTTATTATATTTATACCAAGAATAATGATGATGGAAAAGGATATGGTCAAGTTATTTTAAGAGATTATGAAGTGCTTCATATTTCAGGACTTGGGTTTGATGGATTAATAGGATATTCTCCAATTGCTATGGCTAAAAATGCGGTTGGAATGTGTATAGCTTGTGAGGAATATGGAGCAAGTTTCTTTGCAAATGGAGCAAATCCAGGAGGTGTACTTGAACATCCAGGAGTAGTTAAAGATCCTAAAAGAGTAAGGGATAGTTGGAATGAAGTATATAAAGGCACAGAAAATGCACATAAAATTGCTGTACTTGAGGAAGGGATGAAGTTTCAAAGTATAGGAATTCCACCAGATCAAGCACAGTTTTTAGAGACGAGGAAATTTCAGTTAGATGAAATTGCTCGTCTTTTTCGTATTCCACCACATATGATTGGGGATTTAGATAGATCTAGTTTTTCGAACATAGAGCAGCAAAGTCTTGAGTTTGTAAAATATACTTTAAACCCTTGGGTAATTAGATGGGAACAGGCTATACAAAAATCATTATTAAGTCCAAAAGAAAAAGGAAAATATTTTGTAAAGTTTAATGTAGATGGTTTACTTCGTGGAGATTATGAAAGCAGAATGAGGGGTTATGCAGTTGGCAGACAAAATGGATGGCTATCTTCAAATGATATAAGAGAACTTGAAGATATGAATCCAATTCCAATTGATGAAGGAGGAGATTTATATCTTGTAAATGGAAATATGACAAAGTTAAAAGAGGCAGGTGCATTTGCAAATAAAAGAAATGGAGGGGATAAATCATGAAAAAGAAATTCTGGAATTGGGTTAAGAATGAAGGAAGTAGGACTCTATATTTAGATGGTGCTATTGCAGAGGAAACTTGGTATGGAGATGAAGTAACTCCTAAAGAATTTAAAGCAGAATTAATAAGTGATGATGGGGATATAACAGTTTGGATTAATTCACCAGGTGGAGATGTATTTGCAGCATCACAAATTTATAATATGCTAATGGACTATAGTGGAAATGTAACTGTTAAAATTGATGGACTTGCAGCAAGTGCAGCTTCAGTAATTGCAATGGCAGGAAGCGAAGTTGAAATATCTCCTGTTGCAATGTTGATGATTCACAACCCCATGACAATTGTAAGTGGAGATACAAAAGAAATGAATAAGGCTATAGATATGTTAAATGAAGTAAAAGAGAGCATTATCAATGCTTATGAATTAAAAACAGGACTTAAAAGAAATAAAATAGCAAGTCTTATGGATGCTGAAAGTTGGTTCAATGCAAAGAAAGCTGTGGAACTTGGATTTGCAGACAAAATAATGTTTGAAGATAAAGAAGATATTAAAGATTTAAAAGGTGAAGTATTTAGTAAAAACATAACTAATAAAGCACTTTTAAATAAACTTTCTACAAATAGTAATGAATCAAAAATATCAATTGAAAATCTAGATAAAAGACTAGAACTTTTAAAATATTAAGGAGGACTACAGAATGAATAAGATATTAGAATTAAGAGAAAAAAGAGCAAAGATATGGGAAGATGCTAAAAAGTTTTTAGATAGCAAAAGAAATAAAAGTGGATTTATTTCAGCTGAAGACACTGAAACTTATGAAAAGATGGAAGCCGATGTTGTTAACTTAGGAAAAGAAATAAATAGACTTGAGAGGCAAGTAGCACTTGATTTGGAACTTTCAAAGGCAACTTCAACTGCTATTAGAAATATTCCTAATGGAAATTTAAGTGGTGAAACAAAAACAGGCAGGGCAACAGATGAATATAAAAAAGCCTTCTGGAGGGCTATGAAAAATAAAAATAGCTTAGATATTCAAAATGCACTTCAAGTAGGTACAGATAGTGAAGGTGGATATCTTGTGCCAGATGAATTTGAAAAAACATTAATTGAGAGTTTAGAAGAACAAAATATATTTAGACAGCTTGCAAATGTAATAACTACATCTTCAGGAGATAAGAAAATACCAGTAGTTGCATCTAAAGGAACAGCATCTTGGGTAGATGAAGAAGGTGCAATTCCAGAATCAGATGATGCATTTAGTCAGGTTTCAATAGGAGCATATAAATTAGCTACTATGATTAAGGTTTCAGAAGAACTTCTTAATGATAGTATTTTTAATTTAGAGAGTTATATAGCAAAGGAATTTGCAAGAAGAATTGGAGCGAAAGAAGAAGAAGCATTCTTTATAGGGGATGGTACTGGAAAGCCTACAGGAATATTTAATGCAACTGGGGGAGCAAGTCTTGGGGTTACAGCAACAAGTGCTACAGCTATTACATTAGATGAGATTATTGATTTATTTTATTCCTTAAAATCACCTTATAGAAAAAATGCTGTATTTACTATGAATGATGCAACAGTAAAGGCTATAAGAAAACTTAAGGATTCTAATGGACAATATTTATGGCAGCCATCTGTTACAGCAGGGGAGCCGGATACTGTTTTGAATAGACCAGTAAAAACTTCTGCTTATGTACCAACATTAGGAGCAGGAGCAAAACCTATAGCTTTTGGAGATTTTAGTTACTATTGGGTAGCAGATAGACAAGGTAGATCATTCCAAAGATTAAATGAACTATATGCAGCAACAGGACAAGTTGGATTTAAGGCAACTCAAAGAGTTGATGGTAAGTTAATACTTCCTGAGGCTATTAAAGTTCTACAAATGAAAGACAAATAGAAATCTAAAGAGGTGAGTGTATTTTGGTGGTAACTTTAGAAGAAACAAAACTTTACTTAAGAATAGATGGTGATGAGGAAAATACACTCATCACTAAATTTATTTTAACAGCTGAAGAACTGTGTGAAAATATTTTGAGATATAAGTTAACAGAGCTTGAAATAATACCTGAAGCAGTAAGACAAGCAATTTTATATGCTGTAGCAAATATGTATGAGATGCGTGAAACTTTTGACGTGAAATCAGTAATTGAAACCATGACAAGACTTTTATTTTTTTATAGAAGAGAGAGTTGGTGATGCTCTATGGATATAGGAAATCTAAAACATAGGGTTACATTTCAAAGATTTACTACAGTAGTAAATGACAATGGTTTTGAAGAAGAAGCATGGGTAGATTTTAAAATAGTATGGGCAGCAATATCAAATCTTCATGGTAGAGAATATTTTGAAGCTGCAGCTGTTCAAGCAGAGAAAACTGTGAAATTTACTATTAGATTTATTAAGGATATAGATGAAAGCATGAGAATAAAATTTAGAGATAAACAGTACAACATAACTTCTATAGATAACATAAAGTATGCGAATAAATTTATAGAAATTAAGGCTATGGAGGTTGATAATAGTGGCTAGTATGGAGCTTCAAGGTGTCGACGAATTATTAAATAAACTTCAAAGTATAGGAGCAAATGTAGGAAGACTTGAAAATAAAGCTCTAAGAAATGCGGCTGAACCTGTTCTTGAGGATGTAAAGGCAACAAATGCATTTAATGATAGAAGTGGAAAGCTTAGAAAGGGACTTAAAATAACCAATGTAAAAAAGAAAGAAGGAGTTAAATATATCTTAGTAGGTATAGATAAATCCGATAATTCAAAGATATTTTATGGAAAATTTATAGAATTTGGAACTTCTAAAATGCCTGCCAAGCCTTTTTTACAACCAGCTTATGAGAAAAATAAGGATAACATAAAAAGAACTATAGCTGAAACTTTGAAGGAGGGCTTGAAGTGATAAACAATTTAGTTATGAAAGCTTTAAAACCTCTTAATGTTCCAGTTTCTTTTCAAAAATATAGTGGAAAAGAGCATACTTATATAACCTTTTTCAGTTATTTAGAAAAAGGTGAGATGTATGCCGATAATGAAGAAAAGGTTACAGGACATTATATTCAAGTAGATATTTGGAGCAAAAAAGATTACACAAGCCTTTATAAAAGGGTAGAAAATGCAATGAAAGTCGCAGGGTTTAGGAAAACTTCTGCGGCTGATTTATTTGAAAAAGATACAAAAATATATCATAAAGCAATTAGATATTTTATTGAAAGTGAGGAGGTATAAGCCATGGATGAGATAACAAATAGTGCTCCTATAGGAGTTGAAAATTTGGTATATGCAGTTCTAACAAATGAAAAGACTAAAACTTATGAAACACCAGCAATTATTTCACCAGCTATAAAAGTTAAAGTAAGCCCTAAGAGTAATTCAGATACACTTTATGCAGATAACAGGGCAGTAGAAACAGTATCAAGCATGGGAGAAATTCAGGTAGAAATAGAAACTCAAGATTTACCGTTGGAAGTTCAATCAGTTCTTTTAGGACACAAGCTGGATGCTACAACTAAAGTAATGTGCTATGAAGCAGATGATATAGCACCATATGTGGCAACAGGTTTTAAGATTAAAAAGGCTAATGGAAGGTACAGATACGTTTGGCTTCTTAAAGGAAAATATAGTGAACTAGAAGAAGAACATGGTACTCAAGAAGATAAGCCTAAGTTTCATACACCAAAGCTTAAAGGTGTATTTGTTACGAGGGAAGATAAAAAGTGGAAATATACTGCTGATGAAGATAGTGGATTTACTGGTGGAGATACTTGGTTTAGCAAAGTTTATGATGAAGCACCAGTGAAACAAGGAGTTTAATAAAAATAAAAATATCAGATTGTAAAATATAGGAGGAATGCACTTTGGAATTAGTATTAAATGATAAAACATATGTTATGCCTAAAGTTAAAACAAGAATGCTTAGGCGTGCAATTGAAATAAGTGAGAGTATAAATTTTAATAACTTGAAGATTAAAGATTTAGATGGACTTGTGGATTTTGTAGTAGAGCTTTATGGTAATAAATTTAGTAGGGATGATTTTTATGATGGATTGGATGCAGATAAACTTATAGAAACTTTAAACAATAGTATAAATGGAATAGTGGGAAATCTAGGAAGTAAATTAAATGAGTTCCCAAACAAGTAGGCGGAGAAGCACAAGAAAAGCTATCTCCGCTTGATTTTATAAAGGAAATTTATTTAGAACTTTTGAAACAAGGCTGGACACTAAATGATGTTGATGAAATGGATATATTTTATTATTTTGATATTTTAATTTACAGAGCTAATAAGGAATACAAACAGAGCTTAAATGCTGTTTTAAATATATTGTAGAGAAGGTGAGAGAGTGGCAGAAGAAATTGGAAGTTTAGCTGTAAAAATAGGACTTGATTCTAGTGGATTTCAAAATGGTGTGAGCAATATAAATAGAGAACTTAGAGTACTAGATAGTGAGTTTAAAGCAAGTAATGCGGCACTTGGAGAAAACGCTAAAGGTTTTGATGGCCTTAAATTAAAGTCAGAAAGCCTTTCAAAACAGCTTGAACTTCAAAAACAAAAGGTAACTGCTTTAGAAGGTGCTTATAATAAAAGTGCTGAAACTAAAGGAAAAGACAGCAGAGCTACAGAGGAACTTGAAATAAAATTAAATAGAGCAAAACAAACTCTCTCACAAATGGAGAATGAACTTTCAAAAACAAATAAACAAATAGAAACTCAAAGCAGCAAATGGACAACAGTTGGAAACAAATTCAATAGTATTGGTGGAAAAATGCAAACTGTAGGAGAAGGGTTCTCAAGTGTTGGAAATAAGCTAAGTTTAGGAGTAACAGCTCCTTTAGTTGCGGCAGGAACAGCAGCTACAAAAATGGCTATGGATGCAGTGGAATCAGAAAACTTATTTGAGGTTTCCATGGGCAATATGGCTGGAAGTGCTAGAAAATGGAGTGAAGATTTATCTAAAAGCTTAGGACTTAATGCTTATGAAGTACGTAATAATGTGGCAACATTTAATGTTATGTTAAATTCTATGGGACTTACAGAGCAAGCCTCCTATGACATGAGTACATCACTTACAAAACTAGCTTATGATATGGCTAGTTTTTATAATTTAAAGCCAGAGGAGGCGTTTGAAAAACTACGTGCTGGAATAAGTGGAGAAACAGAACCTTTAAAATCACTTGGTATAAACATTTCTGATACTGCAGTAAAAACATATGCCCTAAAAGAAGGATTAGCAAAACAAGGTCATGAGATGACAGAGCAAGAAAAGATAACTGCTAGATTTGGTCTTATAATGCAAAGTACAAGTAAGGCTCAAGGTGATTTAGGCAGAACTATGGACTCACCTACAAATAAAATAAGAACCATGAAACAACAAGCAGAGCAGCTTGGAATACAGTTTGGTCAAGTTTTAATACCAGTATTGGAAACTCTTATGGCTGCAATAAAGCCTATAATGGATACATTTCTAGGCCTTTCAAAAGGACAGCAAGAGTTAATTGTGAAAATAGGTTTGATGGTTGCAGCACTTGGACCAGTATTATCTATTATAGGTAAAATAATAACTGTTGGTGGAAGTTTAGCGAGTATATTTGGAAAAGCAAGCACAGCAATTGGAGCTGCAGGAGGAGCAATGAAAATTTTAACTGGACCAGTTGGAATAGCAGTAATTGCAATAACAGGACTTGTAGCAGTTGGTGTGCTTTTATATAAAAACTGGGATACCATAAAAGCTAAAGCTACACAGCTTTGGCAAGGCATAACCACAACTTTTAATAATATAAAAACAACTATAACAAACGTGTGGGAAAATGTAAAAACATCAACTGTTAATGCTTGGAATAATTTAAAATCAACTATAACAAATGGATTAAACAGTATAAAATCATTTCTACAGCCAGCACTAGATTTTATTAAAACTATATTTGAAAATGTATGGGATGCAATAAAAAACATTGTTTTAGGGGCTGTACTTATAGTTATAGATGTTGTTACAGGAAATTTTACAAAATTAAAATCAGATATAGAAAACATATGGAATAACATAAAAACAGCTTTAACAAATATATGGAATGCTATAAAAAATGTAGCTGTAAATGCGTGGAATAGTTTGAAACAAACAGTAATAAATCTTTGTAACAACATAAAACAAGGAATAATAAACATCTGGAATGGCATTTTAAATTGGTTTTCACAACTTCCCTCTAAATTATATACTCATGGGGCAAATATGTTTTCAAGAATGAGAGAAGGAGTAAGCAGTACAATTGGAAATGTAAAATCAACTATAGTAAATGGTATGAATAATGCTATAGATTTTATAAAAAATATACCATCTAAGATGTATAGTTGGGGTAGAGATATGATACAAGGCTTGGTTAATGGTATCAGAAGTATGATTGGATCTGTTGGAGATGCAGTAAGTGGTGTTGGTAATAAAATAAGAAGTTTGCTACACTTTTCAGTTCCAGATGAGGGACCACTTACAGATTATGAAAGTTGGATGCCAGACTTTATGAGTGGACTTGCTGAAGGAATAAATAAAAGTAAAAACTTAGTAGTAGATGCAATAAAAAGTCTATCAGTTGATATGAAAATAAATCCAGAAGTAGCTGAAATGGCAAGTTTTAAGCCTAAAGATTTAGAATATAATAAAGAGCCACAAAACAATAACGGAATAACACTTCATATAGAAAATTTTATAAATAACACAGATAAAGATATTGAGCAAATTGCCTATGAACTTGAATTTTATCGTCAAAGAGTTTCTTTAGGAAAGGGTGGTGTATAATGCTAAGCTTCACATTTGGTAATAAAAATAGCTACACAGATTTTGGAATATTAATAGCTAAAAGACCTAACATACCACTGCCTAAAAGAAGAGTATCCAATGTTATAATTCCAGGGAGAAACTCAAGCTTAAAGTTTGATGAAGGAACTTATGAGGATATTACAATAACCCTTGAATGCTCAATCATAGATAAAAAAGATATTATAGAAAAAATAGATAGGATAAAAGAATGGCTAGTCATAACTGGAGAAAGTGATTTAATATTCAGCTTTGAACTAAATAAAAAATATATAGCACAAGTAGTAAATGCCATTGATTTTAAACAAGCACTAAAATACACATCAAGTTTTCCAATAATTTTTAACTGCAAGCCTTTTAAGTATTCAGTAGAAGAAAAAATAATTACAATAACTAAAAATAATTCTACTATATATAATGAAGGAACTTTTGAAAGTGAACCTGTAATTAAGGTTTATGGCAGTGGAGATATAAAACTAAAGATTAATGATGATGAAGTTATTGTAAAAAAGGTAGATGGATATGTAACTGTAGATTCAGTATTAAAAGATTGTTATAAAGACGATGTTTTAAAAAATGGTGATATGATTGGGGAGTTTCCAGTGTTTAAAGTAGGAAAAAATATTATAGGTTTTAGTGAAAACGTTAGTAAGGTGGAAGTTAGGGTTAATGAAGTATGGATATAGAAATGGTATATATTTGTATGTTATAATGTTTTTTGAAATATTATTTATAAAATAAATATATTACGTAATAAAGATGACTTGAGGAATACTTAATAACCTATAATAAATTTAGACTATAAATTATAATATATAATGTTATACAAGGGGATGAATGAATTGGATATAGCTAAAATACAATTTTTTAGGAGTATAATATTGGAATTAATGAAAGCAGCTATTACTTTTATTTTTGGGTATATAAGTTTTAAGTTGTTTCAAAGGTATAAAAACAAGAAAGATAATAATAAATTATATATTAAAATTATAAAATTAGAAAAGGAACTAAATCAAAACAAAGATAATATAGAAAAAATCTTAAATGAATACATAGAAAAAGAAATATTAGAAGAACAATTTTACATTGATAAGGAATATAGTGAAGAGTTATATAAATTATATTGTGATATTACACAATTGGAATTAACTTATTATGTTGAAGAACCAGTTTATGAAATGGGAGAACAAGTAGGTGTGGAATATGTTTATAGTGATACACCATATCAAATAATAGAGAATATACAATATGGAATAAGTTCTATAGAAAATGATAATGATTGTGATTATGATGAAATTAAGAGCTTAGAAGAACAGTTATCCTATTATGAAAATAAAAATATATATGATGAATTTGCAGTACTTGAGAATAGATTATGCAATTTTTTACATCGAGATTCTAAATTACATGAACCAATTAAATTTTTGTATTCTAAAGTTAAAAAGTATAATGATTTATCAAAACAAGAAAAATCAAAGTATTTAAATAAATTTTGTATATTAATATTTGAAAAAGAAAATCAGTTTACAGTATCTTTAGAGAATTTTAAGATATTTAAAAAATTGACGGATAAATTAGATAATAAAAATAAAAAATCAAAACTAAAATTGAATTTTAATTTATGGGAAACAATTGATATTGATTTATTAGCTGTTTATAGTGCAGAAACATATTTGATTTTAGAAGAATTATATTTAAAATTAAATAATTTAGAAATAATTATCAATGACGAGGAAAGTGTGAAAGAAGCATATAATCTTTTAATAAATAAATTAGAACCTATTATTGTAAAGGAAAGGGATAAGTTAAAGAAAACATTATTAAGAACTAATAGGTTATTTAGCGGGATATAATAATATAGCATTTAAATAATTTTAAGTTAAACTATGGAGAACGGAGTTTAACTTTTTTCTTTATATAAAAACTAAAAAAGGCAGGAGGTGATAGATTGATATGCATTTATGACAAGAAAACCGCAAAAGGTAACTTTGAAACCAATGGCCTTGGAGTTCTAGACCAAGTTATAAGCTGCTTTATTACAGAAGAACTCAATGGAGATTATGAATTAGAACTTGAATATCCAGCCAAGGCACGCAAAGCAAAGTACCTTGAAGAGTGGAATATAATAAAAGCAGATGGGCAGCTTTTTAGAATCTATAGAGTTTTCAAAGAAAGTAAAGATACCAAGATGTTAAAGGTTTTTGCAAAGCATATCTTCTATGACCTTCGTTATTATTTTATAGAAGATAGCAGGGCTGTAAATTGTAGCATTAAAACTGCTATGGAAAAAGCACTTCCAGGAGATTTAAGTCTTACATACAAAGTTGATAGTGATATTATTTTAGCTAACACTATTTATTTTGTGCAAACCAATCCTGTTGAAGCCTTGTTTTCTATAATTGTGAGATGGAAATGTGGAGAGATTAAAAGAGATAACTTTGATATAAAAATCTTAAAAAGTATAGGAAAAGACTCAGGAGTTTTAATAGCAGAGGGTAAAAATATTATAGGAATTAAATTCAACTCAGATACTACAGATGTTGTTACAAAGCTTTATCCATTAGGCTATAATGGTATAAAACTTACTGAAAAATATATAAATGTGCCTAATTGGAATAGTGATAAATATCCACCTTTTCCTATAGTTAAAAAGATTGAATTTAAAGATGCTAAAGATGAAGTAACCTTAAGAGCAATGGCTAAGGAAAGTATAAAAACTATAGGTCTTAGTAAAGTTAATATTGAAGTGGATTTTATAGAACTTAGCAAAACTAAAGAATATGAAAATTATAAGCATCTTCAAAAGGTTAATGTAGGAGATAAGGTTATTGTAAGATACAAAGATTTTGATATAGATATTAAAGTTCCAGTTATAAAAATAAAGAAAGATGTACTTAGGGGATTAAATGCAAAAGTAGAACTGGGTGAGCCTAAGGATAATATCTTAAATCAAATGGATACATCAGAAATTAAAACTACTGTGGATGAACTTGGAAACAAAGTAGCCGAATCTTTTAGTTCAATGCTTTATTATGCAAATCCAGTGGAGCTTACAGTTGGTACAAGTAAGATTCAGCCAGTGTATTTAGGAATATCAGCAGTATCTTCAACTAATCTTTCTATGAATATATCATTATATTGCATAGCAGATAATGAATGTACAATTACAATTCAAATTCAACTAGATGGAAAAGACATTACATTTACACCAAAACAAAAGCTTTTAAAAGGAGATAACATTGTAGGAATACCTATAGGAATACCACAAGTTAAAAGTGGTGCTCACTATTTAGGTATTTTTTTATGTGTTGATAATGGAAATTTACAAATACCAAAGTTTAATCTTCAATGTATGATTGATGGTAGAAATCTTCAAGGCGGACTTAGTGCAGAGCCACCTCATGCAGAAGTTAAAGAATATCAGCCACTTGTTAATATTAATGGAATGTATTTTGATAAGATATTTGCAGGTGATGAAGTAATTGATTTTGAAGAACCCATACCAGTAATTTTTAATGAATATATGATTAAGGAAAGAAAGCTTTTTAAAGATAAATACATGAACACAACTTATGATATATTTATTAAAAAATATGGAGCTATTTTATATTTTAATCCACAGTTCCAAAATAAATATTTAGGAGATGAAAATATAACTATTATAGATGATAAGGGATTATATATTAAAACTAATTATGAATCATTAGCACAAAAGGAAACAATAGATTCTGGAATTATGTATAGCTTAGAATTAGTGGATTTAAATAAAGTTAAAGCAATTGAGAACTTGGAGGTGAAATAGAGTTGTATAGTTCAAAAATTATTGAAGCTAAGGGGCATGAAGGTATGACGCTTTTAGCTTCGAGTATAGATGATGATACAAAGTCAATTCCAGATATAGGTTTTGATTTTTTTTACAATGGGGAAAATTGCAGAAATACATTAAAGATAAGTGGTAACTCATGGCTTGGCTTTACAGGATCTAATGAAGAATTAAAAGTTAATAGAAGAGATACAAAAGCAGATAAAATTTATTATGCAAAAGAAACGGAAGCAGGGAAATCAATATTTAGAATTAGATGGGAAGGTTTTAATTCTTGGTCATACAAAGGAAATTATAATATAGCTTGGGAAGTTATTTTATATAATGACAGTGCTTTTGTTTTAGTAGTTGAAAAAACCACAAAAGATGGAACTGATAGCTTTGAAAATCCTAGTAAAGGAAGAATTGATTTAGATTTTAAAGCAGGAATTTCCTATGCTTTTATTCCTTCAGAAGATGGCGGTAAAGCTTATTTAGTGCAAGAAGGTTCTTATATTCAAGCTAAGATAAAATATTTAATGTTGGATGGTAATGATATAAAGAGATGGGATGATAACTTAAAGCAATATGTTAAAGTATTGGAACTACCACTTACTAAAGAAAAGTTTATAAATTATGGAGATGATATTCTTCACAAAGAAAGGGCTGGAATAGTTAATACTAAACTAGTCCTTAAAATTTGGAGCGATGCAGAAAAGATGGTAGCACCTACAATAGTTCAAACTTTAGTACCTAAACCTACATTAATTGAAATGAAGGAAGATATTTTATTTAATGAAGATTATATTATTGCTATAAATAAAGCAGTAGTTGAAGCTGTGAATAAGGGAAATGGACTTATAAAGTTTATTGTAAGCACTGATAGTGGGGGCAACTTTAAATCGTGGAATGGCAGCAGTTGGATAAGTGTAGATAAAAACAATTTAGAGGATGTTAAAAATAATGGAATGAGCATAGATACACTTCAAGGAATTAATCAAAGTCAGTGGAATAATTTAGGACTAGAAAGTAAAAAACTAAGATTTGCTTTTTATATGGAAATATCATCAAGTAGTGATGAGTTGAAATTAAAGCAAGTAACTCTTAATTATGAAACAAAGTAAACATTACACAAACATAAATAATACAAAATATATCTTAATAAAATAAG
This sequence comes from Clostridium sp. JN-1, assembly GCF_003718715.1. Lineage (NCBI taxonomy): Bacteria > Bacillati > Bacillota > Clostridia > Eubacteriales > Clostridiaceae > Clostridium > Clostridium sp. JN-1. The sequence goes on from NZ_CP033465.1 coordinate 613,125, forward strand.
TTCTAAATGTAGTTGAGAGGAGATGAAAACATGGCTTTTAAAGAAAGTATTTCATATAGTAAGGATTTTTTAACAGGGAGAAGAATAGAAAAAATAAAGCAGAAATTAATAATGCCAGTTCAAGGAATAGCTACAGTAAAGATTTATGATGACTTAACTGGAAAACAAATTTATGAAGCTAAAAGTGAAAATAGAATTACAGCGGTTTTAGCAAATCCAGCTTTTTTAGATGGGTATTATTACCCAATGCTTGATAATAGAAAGGAGGGGTTACTTGAAGATATATTTAGAACTTATCCTTTTAGAGTTTTAGCTTTAACCTCAGGAGATATAGAGGAAGATCCTTATGATTATTTTACATGGGGAAATATTATTGGTTATGCTGATGCATGGTACACATATAGCGGTGATTCAGAACTTATGGGAACTGTAAACAAAGGGGAATGGTCAAGAGAAGATAAGGATGGAAAAGGAGTAAAACACTTTGTTTTTGATTTTCCAACTCATGCGGCTAATGGAACCTTTAAAAGTATTTATTGGACAGGAGGTCAGCGTGATGATAGCTCAGCACAAACTCCAAGAATAAATTGTACTTATCAAAAGAGAACTATAAAAAAAGAAACTCATTCAATACCCTATTATAATTTATGTACTGATGAGAATAATCTTTATGCATTAGAGCCAGATAAAACTAAAATTAATGTGTATGACAAATTTACTGCTGAGAAGAAAAATGATGTAATACTTAAAGTAGAAGCAAAAGCTATGGCTTACGATGGTGAATGCTTTTGGTTACTTATAAAAGATGGTTCGTTTAAAAAGTTAGATAAGAGTTTTAATGTAATAGGAAGTTATTCAAAAAGTGCTAAAGTACCAGATAATTTGGTTTATGATGTTTATTATTATGATATTGTTGCTACAGAAAGCAATGTATATATAACTTATAATGGATGCATTAATAGGGATGGTAATAGCAGAGATTATAGAAGCTGCGTAGCAATGTATGATAAGGATGGTACTTTTGTTAAAAAAGCAGAAGTATATACTGGGACAGGATCTAGACTTTATATTACGAGAATACCAAACAACAGGTTATATGTAATAATTAATGATTATAGGGGCATCCAGTTAAATAGTGATTTAAATATTTATGGAAGTACAGGACTTACATCTGATGGATATTACAGTATAAGTTGGGATAAGAATACTCAAACATTATTTGTGTTTGATGATTATAATAACGGAAGTATAGATGAGTATTATATTGTACCAGCTTCAGCCCATACGCTTTTACCAGAACCAGTAACAAAAACGCCAGTTAATACAATGAAAATTCAATATGATTTTACTTGTGACTATGTAAATCCGTTAGATATGCCTGCTCATTGATTTGAGTGGGCTTTAATTATGTAAAAGGGAGGCTTTAAAAGTGAAAAATATTATTGAAACAATACAAATGATATTTGCTACTATTGGTGGCTATATTGGATGGTTTTCAGGAGGGGTTGATGGCTTTATGTATGCACTCATAACCTTTGTTATCATTGATTATTTGACAGGACTTATGGTAGCAGTGCTAGAGAAAAAGCTATCAAGTGAGGTAGGTTTTAGGGGCATCTTTAAAAAGGTCTTAATTTTTGTATTTGTGGGGATAGGAAATATAGTAGATGTTCAATTGATTAAGAACGGTAGTGCAATTCGTACTGCTACTATATTTTTTTATATCTCCAATGAAGGAATAAGCATTATGGAAAATTCAGCTAAGATAGGACTTCCAGTACCTAAAAAACTTCAAGATATTTTAGCACAGTTGAACAAGGAGGAGAAGAATGAGTAGATTATGTTTTGATTATGGACATGGTGGAGAAGATAGAGGTGCTTGTTACAAAGGAAGAAAGGAATCTAATGATGTTTTAAATATAGGTAAAGCAGTAGCAGAAGAAGTTAGAAGACATGGAATTACAGTTGATGAAACAAGAACTTCAGATGCTACAGTAAGTCTTAATGGTAGAAGCAGCTTTGAAAGTAGAAATAGCTACGATTACTTTATATCATTTCATAGAAATGCTTTTAAACCAGAACAGGCTAGGGGTGCTGAAACTTACACTTATTTAAGTGCAAGTACAAGAGCTAAAGCATTAGCTGAAAAAATACAAGCTGGACTTGTAGGTGTTGGTTTTGTTAACAGAGGAGTAAAGACTGCTAATTATCATGTATTAAGAGAAACTAGATGCCCAGCAGTTTTAATCGAAATTGGGTTTATTGATAACAGTGTAGATAACAATATTTTTGATTCTAAAAGGAATGAAATAATTAAGGTAATAACTAAAGCTATATTGGCTCAACTAGGTATAAACTATAAAGGAAATGAAGTTAACGAATCAACAACTTATAAAAAGCAGCAATCTGCAAGTGGACAAACTCTTTATAGGGTTATGGCAGGATCATATGCTCTGAGGGATAATGCAGAAAAGCAAGTTAAGAAGCTAAAGTCAGCAGGATTTGATGCTTGTATTATGATTTTTAACAAGTAGTTTTTTATAAATCCATAAACCTTGACTTCTATCACATTTAGAGTGATATATAGTAGTACAAATTTGATAGAAAGGAGGATTTACATTGCGTGTAAGAATTATTGAGCCTACTTTAAAAGTGCAAAATCAAAAGAAAAGAGTATGTGCTTATGCAAGGGTTTCAACAGATAGTGAAAAGCAAGAAGAATCTTTAGAAAATCAAATACAATATTATGAAAATCTTATATTGGCTAATCCAGACTATGAGTTTATAGGAGTATTTGCAGATAGAGGAATAACAGGAACTACTGAAGAAAGACCAGAGTTTCAAAAGATGCTGCAAATTGCAAGAAATGGAAAAGTGGATTTAATTATAACAAAATCTATATCAAGGTTTGCAAGAAATACTACTATAGTTTTGAAAACTGTAAGACAACTTAAAGATATAGGTGTTGAGGTGAAATTCGAAAAAGAAAATATAGAAACCTTATCAGGGGATGGTGAGTTAATGCTCACTGTCCTTTCTTCTTTTTCTCAAGAGGAAAGCAAAAATGTAAGTGATAACATCAAATGGAGAATGAGAAAAAAGTTTCAGCAAGGAGAAATGATTATAAATACTAAAAGATTTTTGGGATATGACAAGGATGAGTATGGAGATTTAGTTATAAATCCTAAAGAGGCTGAGGTAGTAAAAAGAATTTTTAATGAATACTTAAGCGGAAAAGGATGTTTTACAATTGCAAAAGGTCTTAGAGAAGAAGGAGTTCCTACAGTTGCCGGTGGAACATGGAGAGACAGTACTATTTTAAGAATACTAAAAAATGAGAAATACAAAGGGGATGCATTACTTCAAAAATATTATACATCAGATCATTTAAGAAAAAAGAAAGTTAAGAATAACGGAGAAGTTGAAAGCTATTATATTGAAGATGATCATGTACCAATAGTTTCAAGAGAAGCATGGGAAACTGTTCAAGAAGAAATTAAAAAGAGAGCAAAGAAAAAGGGGATTATTTCAGGAGATACAAAAAAGTATAAGAGAAGATATCCACTAACAGGAATGCTTTACTGCAGTAAATGTGGTTCTACCTTAAGAAGAAGAACATGGAACACTAAACATTCTTGCAAAAAGATAGTATGGCAGTGTAGCAACTACGTTAAAAATGGAAAGAATGCTTGCATGGGAACTTCAATAGATGATGAAGTTATAAGCAAGCTTAATATAAAGGAAGAAACTGTAGTAAAGGAGGAATTTAGAAATGGCAAGAAGTATTACAGTTATACCAGCAAAATCCAACAGAACCAACATAGTACAAGCAGCAAAGTCACAGAAAAAGAGAATGGCTGCATATTGCAGGGTATCAACAGACCAAGCAGAACAGTTATCAAGCTATGAAGCACAGGTAAATTACTATACTAATTTTATAAATAATAGTTCAGAATATGAAATGGTAAAAGTTTATGCAGATGAAGGAATTTCAGGAACTAACACAAAAAAGAGAGAACAATTTAATGAAATGATTAGAGATTGCAAGGCAGGAAAAATAGATGTAATTATAACAAAATCCATATCAAGATTTGCTCGTAATACTTTGGATTGTTTAAATTATGTAAGAACCCTTAAAGAACTTGGCATTGGAGTCATTTTTGAAAAGGAAAATATAAATACATTAGATGCTAAAGGAGAGGTATTGATTTCCATTTTAGCAAGCTTGGCTCAAGATGAAAGTCGCTCAATTTCTGAAAATTCAACATGGGGAATAAGAAGGAGATTTGAACAAGGAAAGCTGCACATAAACCATAAAAAATTTTTAGGATATACTAAAGATGAGGAGGGCAATCTTATAATAGATGAAAAACAAGCCAAGATTGTAAGAAGAATTTATAAGGATTATCTTGATGGAAAAGGTACAAATAGAATAGCAAAAGAATTTGAAGAAAAAGGAATTAAAGGTTGGAATGGAAAAACTAAATGGTATGAAAGCACTATAAGAGGAATATTAACAAATGAAAAATACAAGGGAGATGCACTACTGCAAAAAACTTATACAGTAGATTTCCTTACCAAGAAAAGGGCAGAAAACAATGGGGAAGTTCCACAGTATTATGTGGAGGAAAGCCACCCAGCAATTATAGATAAAGAAATGTGGGAGGCAGTACAACTCGAGATGGAGAGAAGAAGAATTTTTGCTAAAGAACATGATATTGTAAAAGTAGATTATGCTACAATAACTAATCCTTTTGCAGGGAAAATTATTTGCGGACACTGCGGCAATGTTTTTGGAAGAAAGGTTTGGAACTCCACAAATGAATTACGCAGGAGAATTGTTTGGAGATGTAATAGAAGATATATTAAAAAAGGGAAGAAAGGCTGTAATAATAAACATATAGATGATAAGGTTTTATATCAAGCTTTTATAGATACCTTCAATGCCATGATTGAAAATAAAGATTATTTCATGGAAAAGTGGAAGGAACATTTAAAAAGTGACAATGTTTTAGTAAGATATAAGGCAAAGCAATTTATGGGAATTTTAAAAAATGCAAAACCAATAAAAGAGTTTGATGAGGATTTATTTTTTAGGATAGTAGAGAAGATGACGGTGTTTGATGGAAAGAAGATTATTGTAAGTTTGCTTGATGGGACTGAGATTGAGGTTGTAATTGAATAATAAAATAAGAGGCTGATTGTGATAATTTTTGTCATAATCAGTCATTTTTTTCTTTATTAAATAGAAAAAGAAAGAAAATAATTAGTATAATTGAAATAGAAAGATGTTTCATAATAATTTTAAGAAGAAATGGAGGGGAGAAAATGCTCAAATTGGAGGAGTATATTTCAAAGAGAAAAAAGGAGGATAGAATTGATGAATTTGACTTTAAAAAACATTCAGAGAATATGGCAAGTGCTATAAAATATGTAACAGATTATTTTAATAATTATTTGAATTTAGAGGATTACGATTATGAACAAACAAAAATACAACAAACAGTAGAGAAGTTTAAGAAGGATATACAAAAAAGATATCCAGAAACATATGACTATATAATCTCATACTATTTAGATAATAAAAAACGATTGGATAAATATATTGCTAAAGCTTATGAAGAAATTAAAGATAGTGAGTTATTTTATAAAGAAGAGGATTATGATAGGGTTGCGGAGTATGTTATTGAAAAAAAATTAAATATTCCTATGAATGAAACATTATGTCATAAATTATCTGTGATGGCACGAGAATATAAAAAACATGAAAATGAATGTCCATCTATTTCTGAAATGAAGGAACTTGATAATGCACTAGTGGATTGGGTAAAATATGTATTCAGGAAATATGATGTAAATTTATTAAATTATGCAAGCGAAATAGCATATCATTACTATGAAACTTACGTGGTTACAGAGTATGATAGGGATACAGATACTTTTTATCATATAAATAAGTATGACTATAGGTATCAAGAAAATCCATTTGATATTAATACTATTTATGTTAGAAATGAGCATAGGGAGTTTATTAAGGATAATAAAGGTGAACTTGAAATGCTAATAATGTATTGCTGGTTAAATGACGAAATAAGAGATTTAGATTATTGGCCAGAATATGTTCAACTTTGCATTGATTCCAATAGAGTAAAGTTATCAAAAAGAAAGTGTGTATTTATACCAGTTCGGATTTCTAATATTAATTACCCACCCGAAATAGTAACTTCGGGTAAATATATTGAAACAGTTAATGGTTTAATTGAGAAGGATCCAGGAAAAGATTATATATTAAGGATAGCTTATCGAAAGAACAATGATGAAATATGGAAAGATAATATATTATTAGAATCTATAATTAAAAATATACAAAGTAGCTTTAAAAGATACGGAACTCCTAGTCTTGTAGAATTTCAATCCCCGTATAAAACAGTAGGATATAATAAAGAAAAGTTTTTTGATAGTTATCAGGTATTCGAGAAAGGTTTACGTAGATTTACTAATACTAAAATAGCTATAATAAATGGGAATACGAAAGGAAGTAAAGGAAAAGAATTTTTATTTTCAAATATAGAGGATATTATTAAATTACATAATACATGTAAACAATTAAATCTAAGATTAAAACTATCAGTGGATTTTACTGATAGTAATAGAAAAAATATTTTGAAGGAAAAAATTGAAGAAACAATTAATGCTTTATCTTCAATGAGAAGTTTTATAGTAGCAATTCATCTTAATAGTATTGATTGTTGGAGTAATTATAGGAGTATATATGATAAAGACAATAAACATGCATACATAAGTGCCCATGAATATCCAACAGTATCAATTTTTATGAAGGGTTTGGCTACTATTGTACAGGATAGTAAAGTACGATATTTAATTCCAGAGAAAGCTAAAAATGAAGATGTACTTGAAGGGTTAATAGATATACTGTATCGTGTTGGATTTAGTTTTAAAAAAGGCGGTAATATTAATGAAAAGTAGTGGAGCAATAGATATATATGATGAAACTGAGTTTCACTCATGGGTTAAAATGATTAATGTTACATTAGCAGAAAAGAATTATTGCAGCATGATTGAAGAACATAGTAGTGAGATGAATAATAGGAAAAATATAAATAAAGACAAGTATTTAGAAAACCTACCTTTTAATATAAGATGGAAGCTGAAAGGGGAAATTTACACTTACTCAAATGTAAGAAAAACAGTTGTATTAGATATAGATACTTCAGAAAAAATGAGGGATAAAACATATAGCTTTATGAGTGGTTTTATAAATAGCATTTATAAAATTGGTGGTGAAGTATATGTTGACAATATGCAAAATGCTGATAATACAATATTTACGTTATTAGAGAGTAGATACAAATGTAGATTATATGAAAAGCAAGTTAAGTTAAGGGATAAGATAAAAATAGAGGAAAGAAAAATGAGACCTTTATACGATTTGGAATATACTGGTGATTTGTGCTTTCAAGTCTTTGGTGAAGAAATAAATAAAAAGGATACTTGGAAATTATTACAGACTATAGAGTTTTATAAATCGCATACTATAGAAAATAAATTAATAGATTTGTTTTATAAATTAAGAGAAGATGCAATATCTAAAAAAATTATTATAGATCAAGAGATGGCAAAGCAACAACAAGAGAGGAAAAAAGAAATTAAACAATGGGAAGAAGAGAAGATGCGTGAAGATCAAGCCCATAAAGAAAAAGAAAAATTGCTAAAGAAACAAAAAATGCAAGAAAAAATAAAAAACCATATTGATAAATGGGAGAATATTAATAAAGTCTTAGAGTATGTTAATGATTTACGTAATATGTCAGGTATCAGTGATAATAAAAGAAAACTAATTTTAAAGTATTGCGATTATGTTGAAAAGACCTATAGTAAATCAGAATTTTACGAAGAAATTTTAGAATTTTCACAAAACTTAGAATTGTAAAGGAGAGATACAAATGAAAATAACTATTAAAGATACTAATTTAGTTGATAAAGAGCTAGAAAAAAAGATTAGTAAAGAATTAGAAGATAAAGTTCAACAATTTGATAAGAACAAAAAATATACTATGGATTTGCAATTTACTGAAGATTTTATTATATGTGAGTCTGAAATAGATTCATATAAGATACCAGAAGAGTCGTTGCCACCATATCAAAGGGGAAAAGAATTAAAAGGCAAAGAGAAAATGTATGCATTATTAAGTTATAGAATTCATACTGTTATAAATATAGTTAAGGAATATGGAATAAGTTTGGGGAATTCAGGTATTAAAGGAATGCCGTTTATGGAATTTAATAAAATAGAACTATGTTTTTCAGAAGAAGATGTGCAGTTGGATAATAAATGCAAACGAAAAAAGGATAAGCAAATTACAGTTACTGCAATAATGCCAAGTTTTTCAGGGTTTATTAAAAATCTTGAATCTGCTTTCAAGGATATTGAAAATAGAATAGAAAAAGAATTAGAGAATGTATTTGATGATAAAAAAGAATATGATAAATATAAATCACTTGTTGATAAATTTGAGTTATACAATATAGTAAGTGATTTTAAAAAAGAATATGGGAAAATGTGGATATATTCAAGGGAACATAAATCAGAATTGAAAAAGAAGTTTATAGAGACAATAAAAATTAAAGCTGGAATTGTTTCAGATGATATATTAAAAGAGCAGATATTACAACCACTTGAGTTTAAAACAGTTGTAATATGTGAAATTCCTGTTTGTAAAATAATTAAGAAAAATACTGGAGTAAATAAGTGTATTGGGCATATTAGATTATTAACAAATGGAAGAATAATTAATGTTAAGTATCAACCACATAGTAAGCCATATGTAATACCAGATGAAGTTTTTGAAGAATGCATTGTTAGTGTCACATCTCAAAACAATAATAAAAAATTACTTAAGATAATAGAAGAACTTGTTAATAAGGTTGATGAAATCTGCCAAGAGTTTGGATATGTACTTGAAAAGGATATAATTCACAATGTAATAGGATATATGGATATAAAGAGTATTATAAAAAAAGCTAGAGAAGCATAATGTGTAAGTTAATATAAAAAAAGTAATTAGTAAATATAAGTGCCGTACAGTAAATTCTATTTGACAAATATGAAATTTAGAGTAATTACTAGATTACTATTTGTTAAGGAGGAATAGAAAAATGACGAATGAGGAAAGAGATCAAATAATATTATTGAGATGCCAGGGTTTAAGTTATGAGAAGATATCAAAAGCATTAGGATTGAAGCGGGATACAATTAGGGCGTTTTGTAAAAGAAATGGTCTTAATGGTCAAGCAGCTGATATTAAAGAATCCCATAAAAAAATAGTTATTGATGAATTCACATACAAGATTTGCCTTTATTGTGGGAAAAAACTTGAGCAAAAACAAACAGGCCGAAGAAAAAAATACTGCAGTATAGAATGTAAAAGAGAATGGGAAAAAGGGCATAGAAAAATATATATTCTTAAATGCCAATATTGTGGCAAAGACTATGAGTCTAAAGGATTTAAAAATCGAAAATATTGTAGCCATGAGTGCTATATTCGAGATAGGTTTTGGAGAGAAGAAGATGCTGCTGAGATTTTAAGAAAATTATTTAAAAGAGAAAGTATTCCTTCAATACCTAAATGGGTAAAAGATTTATTGCTTAAAACAAATGATGAGTAAAATTTTACTAGGGTAAAAAATAGTATTGAAAAGCCTTAGGGTTAGAATATGAGAAGTTAGTGTTTAGCCGAAAGTAGCTTTAAAGTTATAATTTCTAGCTTATTTTAATAAGATTTTTTATTTATAAGGCAATAATACATTAAAGAAGGATTGAATTTGTTACACTTTTTAGTTCGACCCCCATTAAATACTAAAGCCCCCCGAAAAAAATATGCTTTTTGTGCGAAAATGTATTTACGGCTTGTCTACACACATGTGGAGACGGTTGTTAAACTATCTAGGAAATAAGCGGTATTACAAAGCATATAAAGATTTTTAAACACAAAATTCCTACATTCTTCCGACTAAAATTTTATAATGTCGGAAGTTTTTTTAATACTTCATTTTTTAGTATATTTATAGTATTATTTTTCATCTTTTTTGTAACATGAGAATAAGTATCCATTGTAGTTGATATTTTGCTGTGACCAAGTCGTTTCTGAATTTCTTTAGGTTGTGCACCTGATTCTAAAAGCATGGTAGCATGAGTATGCCTTAATGAATGAAAGTGAAATTTTATTCCAAGCTCATAATTGACTACACGGCTTAAATACTTTAAACTACCGGTAGTTATAGGTTCACCATTTTCTTTAGTACAGACAAAATTAGAATTTGCATAATATCTTCCGTATTTTAATTTATTTTCTTTCTGCCATGTTTGATGGCGCTTTAAAATTTTAACTAAGGTATCTCCAATATCAATAGTTCTATGAGAACTTTTAGTTTTTGGAGTACCAAACTCCCATATGCCCTTACCTTTGCCAATTAATATTTTTTCAACCCTTATATTTTTGTTTTCTAGATCAACACAACCCCAAGTAAGCCCACAAACTTCTGCAGCTCTCATTCCAGTATTAAAAGCTATCTGCAGTGGAATATAGAAATTGCTTCCTTGTGGAAATCTTTTAAGTATTGTTTTAAATTGATCTATTGTAATTATTTTTAGCTTATCTTCATTTTCGATATTATCAAACTTTGGCATTTTTACATATATCATAGGACTTTGTTTTATGAACTGATAAGGATACACAGCTTGCTTCAATGCCCCTGAAAGTACACCATAAAATCCACGTATAGAGTTTTTACTGAATCCTTCTACATACTTCTTGTTTAAGAAGCCTTGCAGTGTACTTGGCTTTAAAGTCTTTAATCTATAGGATCCCAAAGCTGGTTTTATATGTTTATTAATAATTCTTTTGTAATCTTGCTGGGTATTGTATTTAAGATTTACAAGTACGTATTCCTTGTACCAATAGTCAAAATAATCCGCTGTGGAAATATTACTTTCGTCAACTACAGAACCACATTTTTCAAATTCATTTAAAGCTTGTCTTAAAGCTTTTTCGGCTTCGGCTTTAGTCGATCCTCCAGCGCGTTCAACTCTTTTCCTTTTTCCATTTACTCGACCAACCTCAAAACTATAATACCATTTACCACCTTTTTTTCTAACTGAGCCTTGCACTATGATCATCCTTTCTTATTAAATTAGGAACACATGTTCCTACAAATATTAAAAATATATAGGAGATTAACTCCTATGAATATATTTTATATCTAAACTGATTTACGTCTTAATGTTCTTATTTCAGCTTCATGTGCGCCATACATTTCAAGCAGAGATTTATTTGTTTCATTTAAATCAGAAGAATTCTTATCTATATTATTAGACATATTTTTAACCGTACCTTGAAGCTCTGCAACTTGATGAGTTAAATTACTAATATCGGTTTTATGCACTTCTGAATTATGTTCCAAAGCCTTAAGAATTTGAGTGCTTTCATTAAGTTGAGATTTAATAGGTGATAGTTCCTGTCTTAATAGTTGTTTGATGGCAGACAAAGTTTCCTTATCCGTTAATATCATTCCTTTCTATGATTTAGTATAATCTGTGTTTGGTAAATTTATACTGATAGTTCTCTATATATTGCGATAGGTCGTATTACATTTGCATTATTTTTTAATACCATTGAAGCAAATACAGAGTTAGTACCATCAATAATACCTTTAAACTCTTCTGTCATGTTGTTTATAGTATTAAGTTCAGTAACATCTAGTATTCCGATTATAGTCCAAATGCTTGGGATAATATTCCCGTATGATCTAAATAAATCATCAGGAGATATTGTTAAATATTCTTTGTTTATAATACAAGTAGCGGTTTCATCTGTAGTTGTCTCTACTGAAAACTCCAATCCGTAAGGAATCATTTTTATGATATCCTGTATAGCTTTGCCTAAAGTATTATTTTTATTTTTCCCGCGCATATTTGGATTTATAGGTGTATTAAATTCGGGAACCAATTTGTTCTTTTCAATAAATGGAAATATTTGATCTATGATATTATAATCACGGTACGTTAGTTTGCCTTTAGTTGCAATTATAGAACCTTCATGAGCATCACTTAATGAATGAATAGTCAAGTTAAATCGTTGTAGTAACTCAAGCACTTTGTAATCATATGGATTTATGTTTTTTGTAATGTTTTGAGTATCTGAGCGTTTTGAAGATGTTGATCCGCTAGCAATTTTAATGCTACCTCCAATATTATTAGAACTTTCGTCAGCACATATTTCAGATTTACTAAGAGTCATTATGTCGCCGCCAAAAATCTGAGAGTAAAATGAATTTATTAGGTTTGTATCTTTATATAAGAAATCTATTAAGGTAATTTCTTCGCTATTTTCGTATTGTTCTTGTTTCCCCATTTTTCCCACTCCTTATTAAATGCAGTGGTTTTCCTATCAAGATCATCTGTAGTTTGATGTTGCTGCTTTTTTATGTCATTAATTAATTTCTTGAATTTAAACATAATAAACACCTCAACGTTATTACTTTATATTATTTATTATAGACTATCAAGTAAGAATACCAAAGTGTATTTTTTATTAATTTATTTTTCAAATTTATACTTAACCAATTGTTCAGGAACACCATAATAGTCAGCTAGTTGATTTATGCATATGTTTTCCAAACAACATTTATCTATATCTTTATCATTAATTAATAGTTCTACCGCAAACTTATATAATAACTTAATCTATATATCTATTTAGAACTTCAATTAATTTATCAGAGTATGAGTATAAATTACCTATATAACTTTTCTGCCATAGCATCAGCATTCCGTTCCATATATGTATATTGCATATCCAAACCTATCATATATCCAAGATGTGGCATATCGTCAGCTATGTGCTTAATTTCATGTATGAAAGTTTTACATTGAGTCTTATAATTTACTTCACCGTTTAAAATAAGATGATAATTTCCTCTTTTACTTAAATAGACAAATCCTAATATACTAGATGGTAGATTGCAGGCTATAGTAGTTTTTATATCAAATGCATTCATAGCTTCATAAAAAGGAATATCTTCATTTAAAAGGGCCTTTAGCAAAGGCTTGTCCAATATATCCATAATGTCATCCCCTTTAATGATTTATATTTATTTAAATAATGACTTTAGTTTTGCAAAGAATCCTTTATCTTTCTTTGTATTTGTACAATCTTTTTGTGAATCAATAGATATATTTAATTTAAAAGCAACATTATGATTTGTTGGTTGAATCCCATTATATGATTTTTGCCATTCCTTATTTTTTCTTAAATCTATTGTATCAGGTAAAGAATCTACAACAGATTTAATGTTTTCAATAGAAAAGCAAGGACACATTACATATGGCAATGAATATGTTTTAATTCTTTCTAGTATAGCTTGTTTATTAACACGCCATATTGAAGAAGTTATAAAATCACCTATTGTCCACCAAGGATGATTGTAGGCACTTATTTGAAGTCTATGACATCCAAAAGGATTCGCCGTCATTTCACTAGCTCCAAAACAAAAATCAGGATTACCCGATCTACATTTATCACCATAACAATAATTTAATCCACCAATTATTTTTCTATCCATAATAGTTCCATTTATTATAACAAAACAAGATTTCCAATTACTTACTAACTCATATAATTTTATAAATTGTAAGTATTCTGTAGGTTTATTTGAGTAAACAGCTTGGTATAAAATCTTATTACTAACGTTATTTTCAATATATTGTGGTGCACTTTGGGCAAGTGCTAATGCTTGAGAAAAACTTGGAGACCTAGATTCTCCAAAAGATATACTTACATACCAGTCGGGAAATTTGATATTTTTAGTAGAGATTTCTTTTGCTTCAATTGGTGTAATGGTTGTTGCTGAAGAATGTTTTACCGGTTTATTTGTAGTTCTATTTTTAGGGATAGCAACCTTAGAGTTTTTTTGTTTTTCTATTTTATTATTTAATCTGTTTAACCTATGTTCAAACATATCAGGTCTACAGTTAAAGTATTCTTTCCAAGGAACATTAATAGCTCTTTTACATATTTCAGCCGCTTCCTTGTACATTTTTCTACGTTCAAGTATTATTGCAGGCCTTTCATAATAATCAATTCCCCTAGGGCTATATCTATTTAATATATTAAGATATATCTTTAACGCCTCATCTTCCTTTTTTAATTTTTCCAAACTCCTAGCTTTTTCATATAAATTAAAGTATATTGAAAAATTTTCATCTTCAAAATACATAGTTTTCAACCTCCAATGCAAATAGGTCTAAGTTAAAATTATATGTTTTTTAACCATCATTTCTATCTTCTTCATCTTCGATAGCTTTTATAATTCTAATTATTTTCTTTATGTCATTAGAATCCATGTTCTTTGTTTGTTTGAAGAGTAATTTTAAATCTTCTCTTTCTTTTAATAGATTCCAGAATTCAGATAGTTCTGGATCATCATCTAATGATTTTGATATTTTTTCAACTGGTGTATCTTTTTTTTGAGCAGATAGAGTTCTATCGTCTGAATTTCCAAGAAGATAGTCTGTAGAAACATTATAGTAATTAGCAAGCTGATTTATAAAATCAGCATTTGGAGTTCTTAAGTTATTTTCATATCTTGACAAAGTTGATTTAGTTGTATTTAATGCTTTAGACAGTTCTTCTAAAGTAACATTTTTTTCGTTTCTAAGTTTTTTCATTCTTTGATTAAAAGTTGCCATAATAACACCTCTTTGAACTAATGATAACATTTAGTTGCCAAAAATAACAACTAAGTTGCCAAAAATAAAATATATTTATTAAAATTCATTGACAAGTTGCCAAATGTATAATATAATGAAGTTACCAAATAGATAACAAAAGGAAACGAGGTGGGAGTATTGCAAAAAAGAAAAGCTAACTTTAAATTGAAAGGATTAAGGGTAGAACATAATTTAAAACAGTCCGATATAGCTAAAAAAATTGGTATAGCAGAATCTACCTATAATAGAAAAGAAAACGGATATACTGATTTTTCAGCAACTGAAATGTATAAAATCAGCAAAGTTTTTAAAAAAGATCCTGCGTTTATTTTCTTTGATAATAAGGTTGCCAAATAGATAACAAAAGGAGGTAGCGAGCTAATGGATAAACAGTCAGAGCAAAGAATCAAGCAACTTGGGCAAAGGGTAGCTGTACTTGAAGAAGATATTAAAGCACAGCCTTAGGATTTTAATAAGTTTATTTAACAGATTTCAAATAAGCTATATCCATAATATTTTTACCTGTTGCAGTCTCAACAAAATTTAGATCCTTTGATATGGTATCAACCTTAGAGGTTAAAGTTTCGATTTTACCTTCAACTGATGCAGTTCTGTGGTTGAGTTGATCAAGTAACGCTTTATGTTCTTGCGAACTATGTTCAAGAGCTTTGAGTATTTGAGTATTTTCATTAATTTGAGATTGCATTGATTCAAGGATTTTTAATATTTTTTCTTCATTATTCATGATAACGCTCCTTTATTTTATTGATTTTATGAATTTAGAAAGTAGTTCAAGTTGTTCAGGAGTTAGGTCTTTAGCACTATTTAATAACTCTTTAAGCTGTTGATTAAGAATAACAGGTTCTGAATTATTATCATCATTGAAGAATTCAGAAAGAGTAATTTTAAAGTGATTACAAACTTTAATTAATAAATCAATTGATGGTTTTGCAGTACCTTTTTCAATCTTATTTATGGTTGAAGGGTCAACACCAATTGAAATAGCTAGTTTATTAGCAGATATATCATTAAGTTTTCTTATTTTTATTAATCTTTTACCAATATTAATCATAACATTACCTCATTTGAATATAATTCAACTTTAATTATACAGTAATAATTAACTTAAAAAAATATTGGATTATATTCATGAAGTTCTATTGACATGTTGAATTAAATCCAATATAATTAATTTGTAAGGAGGTGAAAATAGTGCTTGGCGACAAAATAAAAAAGCTAAGAGAAAAACATTCTTTAACCCAAATACAACTTGCTGACAAGGTTAACGCAGATATATCCACAATTTCAAAAATAGAAAATAACAAGTCCAATCCATCATTGCCTATGCTTTATAAAATTGCTAAGGTATTGGATTCTACTCCAGATGAATTAATAAAAAATACTGAAATAAAATATTTTAAACTGAAATCAGAAGAAACTAAAAAGGAGGTAGCGAGCTAATGGATAAACAACTAGAGCAGCGAATCAAGCAACTTGAGCAAAGGGTAACTGCTCCTGAAGGACAGGTTCAAGAGCAGTCAAGTGCAAAAATAGAAATTACAAATGTAGATGAATTTAAAAAATTAATTGCCGAAGCTATAGAAAAGTTAGATAAAATTAAAAATTTTAAATTCAATATTAAAGTATCTGACTAAATTATTTTCCAAAATCATCAAACATCTTTTTTAAATCATCAAGTGATTTATTTACTGATTCTTTTGTGGAATCGAAATTAGAATCTTTTTTAAGTGTAATTCCAGTTTTACAATGCGGACAGGTTATCGTTTTGCCAGCATCGTTAAGTGTATAAGGTATTTTACTTTTGCATTTTGGACATTCCATGTCAAGTTGTGCATTGCCATATAGAGAATCAAAATTTAAATCATTACTCATAAATTATCACCACCTTTCATGGTGATAAAATTCTACAAAATATATAAAAATCCTTTTATATATTAATTTTAGCAGTAAAAGGAAGTGATTTAAATGGACAAAGAGTGCAGAAATATCTACCAAATAGCAAGAGAAAGTGCAGGCTTGACTCAAGAAAAAGCATCCGAGTTAATGGACATATGTGTTGAAAGCCTGAGGGCATATGAAAGTGGTAGAAGAATACCACCGGATCGAATAGTTATCAAAATGATAGAGATATATAATACGCAGTATCTAGCATATCAACATCTTAAAACAAGCGCTGAGGTAGGACAGAAGTATTTGCCTGACATTATAATTGAAGATTTGCCAGCATCAATATTAAAACTTCATACAGAGATTAAAGATTATATTGATTGTGAAGATTTACTCATGGGAATCTGTTCTGATGGAAAAGTTAGTGAAAATGAAGCTTGTGATTTTAAGAAGATATGTAAAGAACTTGATGATGTACTTGAAGCAATTTACACTTTTAAATTTTCTAAGAAGAAATCTGAATAGAGAGGGGTTGAAATAAATGGACAATGAAATACTCTATACAGTTGATGAAGTAGCCATGAAGTTAAAAACTAATAAAAATATGGTATATGACTTGATAAGAAGAGGATATATTTCAGCATTAAAACTTGGCAGATTAAAAGTAACGAAGTTTGAACTTCTAAGGTTTGCAAAATGGGCACAGGGTAAAGACTTTACTAATTTGGACAATGTAAAAGATCTTACGTTTCAAAAAAAGGAGGCGTGAAAAGTAAGTAGCTTAGTAAAACATGCTTAAATATGTAGGTTATTGGAAGTTGGTACCAAAATATAAAGAAACGGAGGGGAATAAATGAACGACTTACAGATTTTTAAAGATCAGCAGTTAATCCCACTAAAAGAAAGGTAGAAAAGGAACTGACTATAATATGCCAACTCAGAGAGCCATGGATCTAGGATTATTTTCTATAAAGGAAACATCAATAAGCCATTCGGATGGACACATAAGTATATCTACTACTACCAAAGTGACAGGGAAAGGGCAAATATACTTTGCGAACAAATTTAAAGAGATTCAGGATAAGAATTTAATGGATAGGAGGGCTACCAAATGCATCTTAGAAAATTAACCAGGAGGCAAAAGGACATTTTAAACAAAATGGACATGGACCCAAAGAATTATTTAAGCCTTAAAAAGGATTTTGAAAGCTTTACAGTTGTTGATATTAGAACTATGAAGCCACTTAAACCAATCAGATATTAGGGGGTGAGAAATAAAAATGTTTGATGCAGAGGAAGTAAAAGGTTACAGCAAGCTAGGAACTGTTGATATTATGATAAAACGCTTATTCGAAAAGGCTGCTATTAAGATAACTTATGATGAACTTGAAGAAGTATTGCAGATTACTACAGATGATATAAGAGAAAATCGCATTAAATTTGGGAAGAGGACGAGTTTAGAGCAGATGGTTACTATTGCACTTAGAGTCTATTGTGTTTTAAAAAAAGTGGCATGAAAGGGGGTGAAATAGATATGCTTTCAAATGCACTTAATAAAGTCGAGAGTTTGGTATTTGAACATAACTACGGATATAAAGAAGCTATAGATGAAGTTAAATATGAACTTGATGGAGATAAGATTTATGATCCAAAGACAGGACAAACCTTAAACAGTATTGATGAAGCTACACAGAATCAGTTAGAAGAAATTTTAGGTATAAAAAAGACCCTCTGGTAAAGGGTAAAAGTTTAAATAAAAAATTCATTAATCCCATTTTATCGTGAAATGGGGAAAAAATCAAATATGGAGGGAGAAAGATTGTACAAGGTATTAGTTAAAACTAAAGATATGACAGAACTAGAATGGCTAAAAAGCAGACAGCATGGCATTGGCGGTTCTGATGCTGGAGCAATTATTGGAGTAAATAAGTGGAGAACACCATTTCAAGTATACATGGATAAAACTCAAGAAATAAATGAACCTAGTGAGCAAAGTGAAGCTGCTTACTGGGGGACTGAACTTGAAGATCTTGTTGCAAGAGAATTTTCAAAGAGGACAGGTAAAAAGGTTAGAAGGAGAAATGCAATACTTCAAAGTACTGAATATCCTTTTATGACAGCAAATTTGGATAGAGAGGTAGCAGGTGAAAAGTCATTACTCGAATGTAAAACAGTAAATGCTTTTGGAGCTAAAGAATGGGATTCTGATGAAATACCTGCAAGTTATTTAGTACAAGTCATGCATTACTTAGCAGTAACAGGGTATGAAAAAGCATATATAGCAGTACTTATAGGTGGGCAAAAGTTTCTTTATAAAGAAGTAGATAGGGATGAGGAGCTTATAAAAATGATTATAGATGCAGAAAAGAATTTTTGGGAGAATTTCATAGTTAAAAAGGTACCGCCTCCACTAGACGGATCTACAGCAGCAGAAAAATATTTAAGGGAAAGGTACAGCGCTTCAACTCCTGAAACTAGTGTGAATCTAAAGTCTGAATATAAGGACAAGATAAAGGATTATTTTGAACTTAAAAATACAATTAAGGATTTAGAATTACAGGCTAAGAAAATTGAAAATAACATAAAACTTGAACTAGGTGAAGCCGAGGTGGGATATGCACCTGATTATGAAATTGACTGGAAGAGCATAACTTCAAATAGATTTGATAGTAAGGGATTTAGGAAAGATCATCCTGAGTTATTTAAAGAGTATCTAAATACGAGTTCGTACAGGAAATTTAGTATCAAGGAGGTAAAAGCATAATGTCAAATCCAGCATTTACAGCACTTATAGATAATTTTAATGTTCAATTGGCGTCTATGAACAGGAACAATTTTAAAATGTATGATCCAGGTGATTCAGAGTACTTTATAGATTCAATTTACTATGACAGTGATGAGGACAAGATAATGTGCAATTTTAAAGAAGATTTGAGAAGAGAGGGTGAATAATGTATGGCTACAAGCAAGAGCTTAAAAAATGAATTGGCTAAGAAAGAAAAGGAAAAGTTACCTAAAGATCCATTCAAGGCTTTAGTGTATTCAGCAGGAATAAAGAAAAGATTTGAGGATATGCTTGATAAACAAGCTGATGGTTTTATAACAAGTTTACTTAATTTAAAGCAGGATAAATTAAAGAAATGCGACAACATGACAGTTTTGGGGAGTGCCTTAAAGGCAGCTTCCTTGAAACTTCCGATAGATCCTAACCTCGGTTTTGCATGGATTATACCATTTAAGAATCATGGGAAGCTAGAAGCACAATTTCAAATAGGATACAGAGGATTTATACAGATGGCTCAAAGGTCCGGACAGTATAAAAAGTTAAATGTTACGGAGATTTACGAAGGACAGCTCAAAAGTTTTAATCCACTTACTGAAGAGATAGAACTTGATCTTGATAATAAACAATCTGATGCGGTTATTGGATATGCAGCGTATTTTAGATTGCTGAACGGATTTGAAAAAATGGTTTACTGGAGTAAAGAAAAGGTAACATCACATGCTAAAAGGTTTAGCAAAAGTTTTGGCAACGGACCATGGAAAACAGATTTTGATGCTATGGCTAGAAAGACAGTATTAAAGAATATGTTATCTACTTGGGGTATCTTAAGTATTGATATGCAGGAAGCAGTCATAAGTGATAATAAGATAATTAAGACTGACGAAGAGAACTATGAACTTCTTGAGGAAGGAACAGAAGATCCTCAGGGAGTAGAAGCTACTGATGTGGAGTATACCGAAGCTGGAGAAGATACAAATAGTTCAGATGATGGTAAAGATCCATACGAAGGTACACCATTTTCGGAAAATACTAAGTCATAAGGAGTTATTGAACTATGGGAGAAGGTGATTACATTGGCTAGGCCTCAAAAAGAAGGATTGGAATATTTTCCTCTAGATGTAGATATGGATCAAGATGATAAAGTTGCACTTATAGAAGCACAACATGGATTAGTTGGTTTTGGTGTAGTAGTTAAGTTATTAATGAAAATTTATAAACACGGTTACTTCTATGAGTGGACAGAAAAACAGCAATTATTGTTTTCAAAGAGGGTTAATGTAGACATTAACTCACTTAATGCAATCATTAATGATTGCGTTAAGTGGGAATTGTTCGATAAAAATGCCTTTGAAACTTACAACGTACTTACTTCCAAGGGAATTCAAAGACGTTATATAGAAGCAGTAGGGAGAAGGCAAAAGGTAAAAATATACAAAGAATACCTACTTTTAGATGATGAAACCATTAATGTGTACAAAAACTTAGTTATTGTTGACATTAACTCTAATAACGAGGAAGTTAATGCAAACATTAATCCCCAAAGTAAAGTAAAGGAAAGTAAAGTAAAGAAAAGTAAAGAAGAGAGAGAAGGAAAAAAGGTTTCTGATGACAGAAACTCTCTCTCTGAAAAATCACTTGAACTTTGTAAATATTACGAAACATTAAAACCGGGTGAAAGTATAAGCAAACATGTGGCAGCTTTAAACGTGTTTATAAAAACTTATGGGTATGATTGGTGCAAAGAAGCACTACTCATAACTATCAGCAATAAAAATAGCTTTATAAAAGAGTATATGGCTAAAATACTAAAAAATTGGGCTGCAAATGGCAAGGAAAGCAGCACTAAAAACGTTAAGTATGGCTGCCACAAGGAAAGTACGTTTAATAATTTTGAGCAGAGGGACTATGATTTTAAAGACTTAGAGAGAAAACTTTTAGGAATAGATGGAAAGGGATAGATTGAATTGAAACTTAAGAATTTAAGCAATATCAAATGGATTGGTGGCAAACATGGGAAAGAAGAAAGATACCTTAAGCTTATGCCTGAACATAGAATATTTGCAGATGTTTTCTTTGGATCAGGGGCAGTTACTTTTTACAAAGAAACTATAAGACCTGCTGATATGACAGTTATCAATGACATAAATGATAGACTTGTAAATTACATGATGGTCCTAAAAGATGATCCAGGAAGTCTTTATAAAGAGTGCAACTCACTTCCGTATTCAGAGAGTTTGTATGAAAAGTGGAAATGGGAACCATGGCCAGAAGATCAACTTCAATCGGCAGTTAGGTTTTATTATTTAATGCGTGTTTGTTTTGGCGGTGGAGGTCACAAGTACAAGAATGGTATAGGGCTTTCAAAGACACAGAATAAAGCTAAACAGTTAGTTTCAGCAACGAAGTTAATCCCTAGGATGGCAGGGTTAATAAAAAACTGGAATATACTTTGCAGGGATTTTGAAGAAGTAATAAGGTTTTATGACACCAAGGATACGTTGTTTTTCTTAGACCCACCGTATATAGGACATGAAGATATGTATTTCGGAGGATTTAAAAGGGAAGACCACATAAGGCTAAATAAGATTCTTGAAAACATAAAAGGCAAAGCTATGGTTTGTTACTATCCGGATCCATTAGTAAATGAATTATATTCTGATTGGTACCGAGCTGAGTATCATACGGCCAGCCAAATAAAAAAGAGAACTGATGGAGATAAGTGTCCGGTACGGACTGAATTAATTTTAATGAATTACAAGCCAGAAGTTACAGAACAATTGAAAATTATATAAAAGCACAGCACATAAATATGCAAATTTTAGTCGAAAACAGGGTAAATTTTAAGGATAGGTGTACAAGTAATATAATTACACATTTTAAAATAAAAGTTGCTTAGAATTCGTGTATGAGAGTTTTAGAATATTAAAAAAATAGTAGGTGATGAAGATGGACCTCAAAACTCCTAAAGAAAAGGCAGAATGGACTTACAAAATGATACAAAGGGAAAGGCAAAATAAGAAATACGAGCAAAGGCGAATGGAAAGTGATTTGACTGCTATTGGTATAAAAGGTTTTGAAAAAACATCAAGAAGGAAGGCAAGGCAGATATGAACTGGACTCAAGAGGAATATGATGAGTTTTTAAAGCGAAGAGGTCAAGCAGCAGAAAAACCCAAAATTAAGGTACAAAAATATAGAAATAAAGGTGTTTGGTATGATGGATTGTATTTTAGATCTCAATTAGAGTGTCAGAGATATTGCCAACTGAAGCTATTATTTAATGCAGGAGAAATAGCAGGATTCATATTGCAGCCTGAGTTTGTTCTTCAGGAAGGCAATGGAGAAAATAAAGCAATAACGTATACTGCTGATTTTTTAATATTGAATAATGATGGAACATACGATGTTGAAGATACTAAGGGTTATGAAAGTCAGCAATGGAAAAGGACGTATAAGCAATTCAAGCTGAGATATCCTAAAGTAGATTTAAAGATATTAAGAGAGGTTTAAAAATGGATAGATGTCTTATCTGCCATAGGAAACTAAAGGATTCTGAAAGTAAGAAAAGAGGAATAGGACCGACCTGTTGGCGTAGGGTTATGAAGGTAGTTGAGGAGGACAAGGAACGGAGAAAAGCCAACATAGCCAAAAGAAGAAGATCAACTGGGGAAATACCAGGGCAGATAAATCTTTTTGAAATGGGTGAAGAGGACGAAAAAATGTAAGGAGTATGCATTATATAAGAGAAGGTGAAAAAATGAGAAGTGCATGGTTAATAAATTTTAAAAATGGTTATAAAGCTATTTTATCGGAGAAAATTTATGCTGAAAAATACCAAAAAGAAACTCCTAAAAAGGATGCTGAAAGTGAAGAACATTGGTTTAGCATGGAAAGTTGTATAGAAAAAAATCCTAATGTAGATGTATTTGATTAGTGTGGAAAATGAAATTTTTACGAATCAAAGTTAAGGGGGAATTAAAATGTTTTGTTTGACAAGATATGATATGAGATTTGGAGATATATTTATCCCTGCAAGAACTAAATGTACTGTAATAAATAAGATAGTTGATGATATAGTAGACGCACCTGGAATTCAAGTGAAAATGTCTGTAGACAACTATGATATTAAAAGACATTATAAAGAAAATGAAAATAAGGTAATTAAATATAATCAAAATTTAAATGATGCTTCTCTTTATGGCTTTGTTATAGATACAAATACAGAAGCAGTTTATATGGATGCAGGAGCAAATATCTATTTTCATGCAGGCGTTTATGATTGGCAACTGGAAAAAATTTTTGGCAAAGAAAACTTGCCTAAGAATTTAATTATAGGAAAATATGAATATAACGGCAAAGATGCCAAACTTAGAACAGTTATAGAGTACCTTGAAGATGAATTTAGCGAATGGGTCCAAAATAATTGTGAGTTTTATGCTCTTGATGAAGATGATATTGAAAATGGAGAAGGATTTGATGGGGCACAACCTGGAGACAAAATCTTATCAAGTTTTGGATTACAACAATTTTATATAAAAAAACTGGAATATCAAAACAAATTAGAAACTATTGGATTTACTTATGATTTTAAAGGCGGACTAATTTGGGACTAAATGAAATTTTTACGTCCAGGAGGTGAAAAGATGCTGGAAAGTGCAAAGGTAACATTAAGCTATAAAGAGCTTAAGGAATTGGTAGATAAAGCTGACATGTCAGAAACGTTAGATAAGGAAAATTTAAGGTTGGAAAAAGAACTTGAAGATAAGACTGAAAGAAAGGCACCAGATAAAGTATTGGATATATTGGTAAAGGCAAGTAACTGTAAAACATTGAAGGGTAAGCAAACATATATAGAAAAATGCATTGAAATATATTGTAAATTCTTCAATATACCTATGAAAGAATTATTAATATCAGAGGAGAAATGATATGGAAGAATTAACTGAGCTAGAAAGGTTGAAACTTTCTTTAAAATACAGCATCTCAGAGAAACATAAAAAGATACTTAAATCTAAGATTGACAAAATCAAGAACAGAGGGAATAGCAGTGTGCAACAAAGCTTTTTATAGGGGTGATTGAGTGAAAGTATTATTTGAATTTATAGTTTTGTATATAACAGCTGCCGTAGCATGTGTTGGAATAATGGCTGCGGGTGTAAAGATACTTAGAATTAGGCATAGACAATAATAAAATTTAAGGGGAGGATTTCAAAATGGTAGATAATAAAGAATTTAGAGATATGGGGCAAAAACTTTTTAATTATTTCAACAAGGATAAAAAGGTTAGTGTTCTAAACAAAAGGCTAGAAATTTTGAAAAAGCAAATATCTGAAATAGAGTACAAGTTAAGAAATATTGATATAGACCTCCCCGAAGAATCTAAATCAATTACTTATGAAGAGAGAGTGCAGACAAGTCCTACAGGCGAAAGCTATACCGAGAGGACTTTACTGCGTATAACCGACAAGTTGTTAAGAGAACAGTCTTGGAAAAAAGAACAGACCGCTGATATAGAAGAAACTATTAGGAATATTGAAGCAGACAATGCATTTATTGAAGCTAATATAAAAGACTTAAGGGCTGAGGACCAGGAGTTTTTAAAAGAGAGATATAAGTATGGAAAAAAAGATTGGCAGTTGGGAATGGAGTTTAATATGTCTCCAGGAGGAGCTACTAAAAGAAGGCACAGACTTGTTGAAAACATAATTGATTGGGATGTATGGGTTAGTGCATAAAATGAAATTTGGATAAACAAGTATAAATATTACAGGTTAATGCCAGATGGTCAAAAGATGTTCTATTCAGTTGAGCATATTGGGAAATATACCGTTGAAGAAATAGAAAAGGCTTTTAAAAAAATAAGTTAGCCAGAATCAACTAGCCAACTTATAAAGTATTATTTTATAAAATGTTTTACTATATCGGGGGCTTTTTCTATTAACACTGGTAAACTTACGGAAGCTAAATGTTTAGTTGCATCTTTTAATTTAGACCAAACTTTATCGTCTCTAATATTTGATATATAAATATTACCTTCCCAAGATAAGCCAGCAATATCTTGAGGAGCATCATCAGCATAACTAACTGAATTGACTAAATTAGCTTGATCAATTTGTCTTACATGATAATTAATAACATCCGAGCTGTATTTTTGTAATTTAGATTTTAAATCAGAAACAGAAACAAAAGGGTATTCATCAGTTGTGTGTTCTTCAATATAAAGAAGAATGTCTCGTATACAGTCATTATTTAAACGCATAATATCACTACCTTTCTAGGTGATAATTCTATAAAAGTAAAACAAACCCTTTGGAAGAATATAGAACGAAAAGTAAGTATATTTAAAATTATAAATATTAATGCATAAAATGAAATTTTAACGAATCAAAATTAAGGAGGAATTTAAATGAGTAAATGTAAAAAGGAATTTGAATGCGGTGGAAATTGTTGGATGAATGTCGCTGGTGATGGAGCTGTTTGGGATGTATTATCCGACCATTGTACAGGAACTTCAAAAGAACAAAAACTTATGGATGATTTTTTTAATGGAAGAAAAAACAAAGAGAAAGTATATGCAAAGTTTAATCTTTCAGAAGCAGAAAAATTAATTATAGAAAATAATTAAGTACTCATTTCAAAGATTTTGTTTATCAATATATCAGGAAGTAATGAGTAAGTAGGTAGTAATCAAATTGGAACTACAAAGGAATTAAAATCTTGCCAAAATGTAATATAATAAATATATAGGCGAGTGAGCCTAAATAAAATAAATTTAATATAAATGTACTGTGTTTAATACAGAATAAGCACCTAGGCAATACTTGGTGCTTTATTCATAGAATATTAAAAAAATATATATAAACAAGTAACAAAAATTACACAAAACCATAATATTTACTATATATAATAATAATTGTCCTAAGGAAATAACCCTTACAGAAAAAATTGAAAAGTGTATAATAAGTTCCCTTTATTATATAAATAAACTTAAGCACTAGGTGATTATACTGGTGCTTATTTTTATGCCTATAAATAAATGGATGCGAACTAATTTCACATCCATTTAACTAAGATAATTGTTAGCTTTTAATATTAAGTTTTTCTTTAAGAGCTGATTGAATAACTTGTGAAAAATTTATACTATTTTCTTCGGCTAAATTTTTCAACCATTGAGGCATAGTAACAGTTGTTTTAACAGAAGTATTTTGAATAGCTTCACGATATAATGGCATATAAACATCTACTAGTAAAGGGATCTCATTTTTATTGACTTTAATTCTATCTATTGGTGATGGGTCGGGTATTTCAATATTATCTTCTTCCATACCAAATAAGTGTAGAGCTAAAACTTCTTTAGCATTTTTAACAGCTTCATTCATATTATCAGCATTTGAAACACAACCAGGTAAATCAGGAAATGTGATACCTATATTGTCTTTATATTGAGTTAATATAGCTGGATAAATATAAACATCTTTTTTCATGTTTGTTTAACCTCCTATGGGAATAATATATATTAAACTTTCAAGGGAAAAGGGAGGGATTAAGTAAATTTAATCCCTGTTTGTTTTTGAATACTCTTTATGTTATTTAAGCCTATGTCTTTAACTGGATGTCTTACTGTTGTTAGTTGATGACCGTCGGTATATTGATAATGGTCACCAATTATTCTTTTTAAATACCATCCATGTTTTTCAAGTATTTTAATCACTTCCCTTGATGAGTAAGATTTCATTTATGTCCCTCCCTGTAATTACAGAATAACACGCCTTAAAAGACGTGTCAATGATTATTATATATATTGGAATAAGTGGAATAAAATCTAATTAGAAGATAGGTGAGAGGTGTGAAAGTTCAAAAAATATTAGAGGTACAGCAATCAGATAAACATAAGAAATTAAAAGAAAATAATAAAAAGAAGTCTGGGAGAGGTAAACAAGAACACCTCTCCTTTTCTGATATTTTGGAACTAATGAAACATAGTTCTTATAGAAGAGGTAAGGGTGGAGCTATTAAGCAAGTGAGGTGAATATTAATGTTACCTGAAAGTATAAAAATAGGTGGAATAGATTATAGGATTAAATTAGTTGATATATGTGATGAAGGTAACTTAAATGTTGATGGGAAAATAGTTTTTCCTACACAAGAGATCAGAATAAAAAAAGGTTTGGAGGAACAATATGGAGAGAATATTTTACTACACGAAATAATACATGGTATATTTGAATTCTGTGGATGGGAGCAAGATGAAGAAAGTATAACAAGGTTATCTAATGCTTTATATCAAGTTTTAAGTGATAATGATATTTTTAAAGTAAGGTAGCTGGCAATTTATTTAGGTTATATTAATCTTCCTTTGTTACTCCTTTAAATGGTTTACTATTTGAAGTTTTATTGTTTATAAATTTACCAGTATTTGAGTCTCTTTCGACCCATGAATTTGTTTTAGGATTATGAGTTTGAGAACGCCCTTTAACTGCACCTTTACGATATCCTTTACCTGTGTTTCCACCTATGGCAATCATCTCCTTAATAAGCCAGCTACCTTTTAATCCAATATTCAACACTTCGTGTTAAATTCCTGCTAATTTGGAAGGAATTTTGGGAACTGTGACGAATATATGAGTATGATATTAAGGAGATGTATGTTTTGGATAAAAAGGTTATTGAAAGTTATTACAGATATGCAAATGAGGAATTAGATATCAATAAGCAAGAAAAATTTGATAATATAAATAATGAGAAAGAATTAAATTTGAAACTCTTTGATTTGATTGAGCATATTAATACCAAATTCGATTGCAGAGATTTATATGGTAAAGTAAAAGTACATAATATTCCATATAGTCTTCTGAGTATAAGAATATATTTTAATAACAAATTGAAATTATGTGAGAAAAGAGAAAAAAATATTGATTATAGTTTATTTGTTGCATTTTTAGCAACAGGCATATCGATATTAGTGACTATGGCATTTAAGGCACTTGAAATTAATGTAATCTATTTTTTGTTTGATGTTATTTTGATTTTATTTATTTCGGGTGTTCTTTATTATGCCACAAGTAGACTTAAGCAAGGGTTACTAAATAAAATAAGGATTCAGTGTACATTTTATGAATTAGTTTTAAATATTTTAAATGAGAAAATTAATAATTAAGTTAGATATTGGCGAATGATAGTTAAAGGGCATTGTTTCTTTTTGTAAAAATAATAGGTAAAAGGAGAGTGGTGGTTTATTATGGATAAGAAAGGACTTATAAATATAATAGGAAAATCAGATGAAAAAGATTGGGATTATAACAGAGACGAGGAAATTTATATATTTAATCTAAATAAAAATGTAACCATTGAATTAGATATGGACTATAAAGAAAGTTTGTGTGGATTATGGACTCACGCTTTTGAGAAAACAGACGCTGAAAAAGTTAGATTTTTCTTGTGTTTTAAATGAGAAAAATTAGATACATTTTATGTTACAAAAGTAGATAATGATAGAATGTATATACCTAGAACGGATTCAAGTAATGACAAAGTATCAATAAGCTATATACAATATAATATATGTAATATTTTAAACAAAAAGTATTATACAGTAGTAAATGACTATGAATATTATTTAAAAAAAGCGAAAATTTATGTATAATGATCGATTAAATATCTCTAGAACCCTATATTAAGAATGTAAGATCCGATTATAAGGCTCTTTTCCAATCCAAAACAAAACGAATAGGCAGGTGGTGACAGTGTAGGGATGCCAAGACAGAGAAGCCCGAATCGAGACAAAGCATTTGAGATTTATAAAGAGAATGATGGAAATATTGATTTAGTAAAGATTGCAGAGCTTTTGAATCTTTCACCTGGAACCATAAGAGGGTGGAAGAATAAAGATAAGTGGGACAGTAAATTGAATGGAACGTTCCAAAAGAAAAGTGCAAAAAATACGGAACGTTTCAAACGTAAAAATAATATCATAAATAAAGAGCCAGAGCTTGAAGAAGTTACTGAGGTATTAAACCCAGAACTTACCGATAAGCAAAGACTCTTTTGTATCTATTATCCTAAATGCTTTAATGCAACTAAGGCTGCTATTAAAGCTGGGTATTCAAAAAATAGAGCCTCAGAAATAGGGTACCAACTACTACAGAAAACTACAGTTAAAGAAGAAATTCAGAGGCTAAAACAAAATAGGCTTAATAGAGCAATGTTAAGCCCAGATGATATCTTTCAAAAGTATATGGACATAGCATTTGCAGACATAACAGATTATATAAAGTTTGGTCAAAGAGAATATAAAGTTAAAGATAAAAAGGGTAAGGAAAAGAAAATTAAGTATAACTATACTGATTTTAATAATTATGATGAAGTAGATGGTACTGTCATTTCAGAAGTATCACAAGGTAAGGATGGTATTAAAATTAAGCTTCAGGATAAGATGAAAGCCCTTGATTGGTTGTCTAAACATATGGATATGGCTACAGAAGAGCAGAAACTCAGAATTCAAAAGTTAAAGGTTGATATTAGTAATTCTAATGGTACCAATGAGTACGATAAAGAAGGTATTAATAATTTCATAAAAGCTACTACATTAAATGAAGATGAAGTAAAAGAATTATTTAAGGATGATGAAAATGATGAAGGAAAAGAAGATTAAAGGATTTAAATTTCGGCCATTTTCATTAAAACAAAAAAAATTATTGTTCTTCTGGGAAAAAGGATCGCCATTTGCAGATAAGGACATAGTTATAGCTGATGGTGCTATAAGATCAGGTAAAACTATTGCTATGATATGCAGTTTTTTAAGATGGTCACTAAAGCATTTTAGTGGTGAAAACTTTATTCTTACTGGAAAAACCATAGGAGCACTTAAAAAGAATGTAATAGGACCTATGCAGCAGATATTAAATTCTTGGGGACTTAAATATGAATATAATAGGTCAGAAAATTATATTGTTATTGGTGATAATACTTACTATATGTATGATGCTAATAATGAGAAGTCACAGGATAGGCTCCAAGGTTTAACAGCTGCAGGAGCATTAGCAGATGAAGTAGCTTTATTTCCTCAAAATTTTGTAGATCAAATGATAGGCCGTTGTTCAGTTGAAGGTGCTAAAATTTTTATGAATTGTAATCCAGGTTCACCTTATCATTTCATCAAAACAGAATTCATAGATAAATCTAAAGAGAAAAATATACTCTACATGCATTTTACTATGGATGATAACTTAAGCCTTTCAGAGAAGGTCAAGGAGAAATTCAGAAGAATGTTCACAGGAGTATTCTTTAAGCGTTATATATTAGGGTTATGGGTACAAGCCGAAGGATTAATTTATGATATGTTTGATGAAGTAAAGCATAAGGTACAGACAATACTGAGAGATTACAAGGAATATTATATTAGCTGTGATTATGGTACACAAAATGCAACTACTTTTCTTTTATGGGGTAAGTATTTAGATAAATGGTATTTGGTTAATGAATATTATTATTCAGGAAGAGATAAAGGAAAGCAAAAGGCTGATGATGAGTATTATGAGGATTTAGTTAACTTTGTAGGAAATAGAAAAATAAAAGCTGTGGTAATAGATCCAAGTGCAGCAAGTTTTATAGCTTTGATAAAGAAAAAAGGGAAATTTAAAGTTAGGAAGGCTAAGAATGATGTACTTGAAGGAATAAGGAATGTAGCAAGTGCATTGAATGAGAGTTTATTACAATTTAATGACTGCTGTTTAAATACATTCAAGGAATTTTTCTCTTATATTTGGGATGAAAAAGCTGTTGAACATGGAGAAGATAAACCATTAAAGGTTATGGACCATGCCATGGATGCTGTAAGATATTTTGTTAATACAATTTTGTATAAAAATATTAATGATAAATACTCGGATAGTGTTTACAGTAAAGGCAGAGGTCTTAAAAGTAATATTTATCACAGAAGAAAAGGAGGCGCTGTATTCTAATGGATACTAGACAACAGTTGCTAGGATTGACAAATGCACAGTTAAAAGAAAGAAAACAATCTAAAAATGATTATTTTTATTACAAAGGGAAATGCCAGGATGAATCTTTAGCAATAAGTGATTCAGAAACCATTGGACAGTCATGGACAGTTAGTGATGATTTGGATTACGTACCAGCACAGGACATAAGAAACAAGGTGGGTCCGCTTCTCCGTAAACAGGCCAGGTTCATGTTTAGCATACCTCCTGATATTCTATTCAAGCCATATGATATAAAAGATAAATATAAATGCGAAGAACTAAGGCAGTTTATAGATAAAATACTTACTGATAACAGCTTCTGGAGTGATACTTTAAAGGCTTTTTTAGATTGTACTGTCAGAAGAAGAGTGCTTTTAAGAATTGAAGCTAATCCCGAACAGCCAATAAATATTTTTTATAATCCTATAGATGACTTCACTTATAAAACCACATCAAGTAACTATAAAAGGTTACAACAAATTATTTTAGTAGTTCAGGAACCGGACACAGCAGATCTAGAGCAGGACAAGCAAATATGGTATAGGCATACTTATAGCTTAGAAAATAACACCTGCATGCACCAATTAGAGACATTTACTAATGGAAACTTTGATAAGCCAGTTTCTATAGAAATAGTAGATACAAAACTTGATAGACTGCCTGCATGGGTTATATTAAATGATGCTATGCTTGGAGATATACATGGTAAAAGTGATGTAACAGATCTCAGAGATGCACAAAATAGCTATAACAGGAAAGTTTCTGACTATGCAGATGCCCTTAGATTCAATATGTTTGGAGAAAGGGTAATTATAGATGCTGATGAAAACAGCGTAAATAGTTGCAAGGTTGCTCCAGGAGCTATAATCCCTCTAAAAAGTGTAGATGAAGATCATAAAGCTGATGCAAAAAGGCTTGAAAGTTCATTTACCTCTGCCGATCCTGCTGAAAAATTTCTTGATAGAGCTGAAAAAGATATGTATGAAACTTTAGATATGCCGAGACAGGAAGAACTTAAAAATGTTCCTTCAGCTAAGGCATTGAAGTATCTTTATAATGACCTGATAGCCAGATGTAACGAGAAATGGAATACATGGGAGCCAGTAATAAAAGATTTAATTAAGCTGATTATTGAGTGCTGCAGTAAGTTTAATTGTTATAAGAATTGGAATCATGAATGGGATGATTTAGAATTTAATATCGTGTTTAATCATAATTTCCCCATTCCAGAGGACATGGACGATAAAAAGATGTTGGCCATGAATGAGGTTCAAGCCAATGTAAGAAGTCATAAATCTTACATCAAGGACTTTTCAAATACTGAGGATGCAGACGGCGAGATGGATGAAATAATTAAGGATATATCTGATATTACTGCAGCTGAAAATGATGAAATGCAATCAACCCAGGATGGTAATTTAGATGAATGAGTACCAAAGATTAATTAAGCAAGCCAGGGAGAACAGAGATAAGCTTACAAGAAAGCAGTTTAAACAAATTAGAGATTTATATAAAGAAGCTGCTAAGGATCTTCAAGTTAAAGCTGATAAGGCTAAAAAAGGAAGTTTAACAGAGAGATGGGCAAAAGACTATAAAAAAGCTGTAAAGTCTCAAATAAAGCAGATAAACAAAATTTTATTCAAACAGATTGTAGAAAATATTTTGAAAAGTGCAAGCATAGCCACAGGCATTCAGCTTGATTTCTTTAATCTTATAGATAAAAAGTATAGGTTAAATATGAGTAAATCATTTACTAATATGTTTTCTCAGGTACCTAGTGATGCAGTAGAAGAGCTTGTTAAAGGCAATATCTATAAAGATGGTAGAGGACTTTCTAAGAGAATATGGTGGAGTGGTAATAAAGTAAATGGTGATATTGATAAGATAATTCAAAAGGGCATAACTGAAAAAAAAAGTGCATATGAATTAGCTCAAGATCTTCAAAGCTGTGTTAACCCAGAAGCAAAAAAGGATTGGAAATGGAAAAAAGTTTATCCAGGTACTTCAAAAACAATCGATTATTGTGCTCAAAGACTTGCTAGAACTTCAATAAGCCATGCTTATACTTTGGCTATGCTTAGAAGTTGCGAAAGGAATCCATTTATAACCAAGATTAGATGGCATAGTGTTTTTGCACCGGGTAGAACCTGTCCTTTATGTAAGGACAGGGATGGGAGAGAATATTTGCTTAAAGATTGTCCTATGGATCATCCTAATGGACTATGTTATCAGGAGCCTTTACTGGATGATAGTTTAGAGAATATAGGCTCTAGGCTAAGAAATTGGGTTGATGGTAATTCTAACACTATGTTAGATAATTGGTATAAGGAATATGGTGGCTATTTCAGTAATAATAATGGTTCTGTAAATATAAAAAACAGTAAAAGCAGTAATCATAAAAATGATGGTGCACAAGGTCAAAATAGTAGTAAAATAGATTTGAAAGGTAATTATAATCCTAAATATGCACAAAAGCTTAATGATATGTATATATACTTTAGCAGCAATGGATTTGATGTTTCAGAACATGCTTTAAATAAGATAATGGGGAGAATTAGACAGGGAAGAATTGAAAGTAAAGAACAAATATTGGATACATTAAATAACGATTTTAATTATGTAGAACCTGATGGAACACAGGTTAAGGCATATAATGGAATATCAGCGCATTTTGATAAAGATACTGGTAAGATAATAACTATAACACCGAGAAATAAGATTCCTGATGATTGGGAGGAGATAGACAATGACGAGTGAAGCAACTAGTCTCATAGATATAACAAATGAATATCTTAATGATAAGATTGATGTAGAACAATTTATTAGTTCTTATCAAAATAGATATGAGGATATTCAGGTAAAATTAAGCGGAATTGAGCTGGATAGTCTTGATAAAGTATATATGAGTTGTGAAATGTTTGAACCAGACAGTAATATTGCTGAAACAGACAAAAATTTAATTGATGAATTTGAACTTAGGAAAAGAGTTAAGAAATATAGTTCATTGATTCAATAAAAACACTTACTAGGTAAAATAGTAGGTGCTTTTATTTTTAGGAGGACATTATGAAAAATAATTTAAAAGAGACGTTGAAAAGGTCAGAAATAAAATGTGATTTTTGTGGTAAAACATTTAAAATAAAAAAATTAAAAACTAAATGGATAGACAATAATGTCCAGAGAACCTATTTTATTTGCCCACATTGTAAGAAAGAATATACTTCTTTTTATGCAGATAGAAGAATAAGAAAAAATATTAAAAAAATAGATGATTTACAAAGGCAACATGATGCAATAGTTAAGGAAAATAAAGAAATAATGCATGAACTTAGAGAAAAATATGATTAGAGGTTGAGATCATGAAAGATTACTTAATATGGCTTAAAAGTGGTGAAACCATAAATGGAACTGCTGAAGAAGATATTATAAAAATGTTACAATGTAGATTTAAAGATCATATAGGCGGAAAAGAAATCATTTCATTTGCTGATGAAGATGGTACTGTAGTTTTAGATATAGATAGAATTGAGGCTGTGGCAATTAACAAATATGTGGAAAATAATAAACTAGGATTTAGGTCTTAGAAATAAGGCTTTTTATTATGCCTAAAATTAAGAAAGGAAGAGGATATAATGCCAAAGTTAAATGAAATTTTAGGAGAAGAAGCTTACAAAGCTATTCCAGATGGAGTAAAGAACAAATATAAAGATATAGATCTAGTGGATAGTAAAAGCTATGTTGAAAAATCTGAACTTGATACCGCAAATAATTCTATTAAAGATTATAAAAAGCAGCTTAAAGACAGGGACAAACAGCTTGAGGATCTAAAGGAAAAAGCGAAAGGCAATGAAGAACTTACAACTGAGATTGAAAAGCTCAAAGAAGAAAATAAAAATGTTACTAAGGACTGTGAAGCTAAAATTGAAAAACTAAATTTTGATACTAAATTAGATAAGGCTCTTGCAAGTGCTAAGGCTAAGAACCCTAAAACGGTCAAAGCACTTTTAAATATAGAAAACTTGAAGCTTGATGGTGGAGATATTATAGGACTTAAAGAGCAACTTGAAGGTTTAAAAGAATCTGATGGATATTTATTTAATGAAGATGGTAAAGAGAATAATTTAGGAGGTAATGCAAACCCAGGTGGAACTGGGAATATAGGTAATCCAGGATCTACAGGAACAGATAAAGTTATGAACATAGGTGAAAGGCTTGCAAGGCAAAGGACAGAACAGCAAGCAGCAGCTAAAGGTATCGACGACTTTTTATTAAAATAGGAGGAATAAAAATTGAGTATTCAATCATCAAAAACAATTTTTGGAGAAAATAAAAATATACTTAGGGATGCGCAGCACTTTATAAGTTTACCAATCAAAGTTAATTCAAGTTTAATTACAGCAGATGCCAATGGCAAGAAGGTATTAGCAGCTGGAAGTATCGTAGACAAGACAGGAAAGATAGTTAATGACAATACTGCTTATGGACTTGTATATGAAGATGTTGATTTTACTAACTCTACAGGAGTAGAAACAGTTCCAGTGGTTGTTCATGGAATCATAGATAGCAAACAGATACCTACTCAACCGACAGCAGAGGCACTTTTAGCAATGAAACTCATAGAAATAGTCTAGAAAGGAAGATGATATTAATGGCAATTAATTTTATGGATGTTTTGAATCCTGAAAATGTGACAACTTATATAACAAATTTACCACCCCAGAACTTATTAGGTGCGGCTTTATTTCCGGCATCAAAACAAATGGGAATAGATATAACCCTTATAAAAGGTGCTAAAAATAAGGCCGTAGCATTAAAACCAAGTGCTTTTGATGTAGCAGTAAAGGTTAGAGCATTAAGAGCCAGCGTTGATGAAAAAACTAAGGAAATGCCTTTCTTCAAGGAATCTGTAGTTATAAAAGAAAGAGATAGGCAAAATTTACTTTTAGCTATGCAGGCAAACAATCAGCAGATGAGAGATTTAATCCTTAATAATATTTATGGGGATATTTCTACTTTAGTTGATGGCGCAGACATTCAAGCTGAAAGAATGAGGATGCAATTACTATCTGATGGGAAAATATATATTTCAACTGCTGATGCAGACATTTCTTTAGATTTTGAAATACCTGCAGGGCATCAAGAAGTACTTACAGGAACTGCTAAATGGAGTGATTTTGATAATGCGGATATTGTAGGAGATATAGAAAGATGGGTAAATAAAATTGAAACAGATCAGGGGGTTACTCCTTCAATACTTGTTATGACTAAAGCTACTTTTAATTTGATAAAGCAAAATAAGGCTATAAAATTAGATATAAACAAAGACGGCACAACCATAATGACAGATGCAATTATAACTGCATATCTGCAAAACAAGTTAGGTGTTAGTGTTGCTATTGAGAATGGAAAATATTTTGACGAGGATGGAACTACTCAACTTCCATATTATCCAGATAATAAAATAACTTTAATTCCTAAAGGCACTCTTGGAAATACTCACTACGGTACAACTCCAGAAGAAGCTGATTTAATGAGTGGTGCCTCTGCTAATGTATCTATAGTTAGAAATGGAATAGCTGTAACAACAGTAAAGAAAACAGATCCGGTGCAGATACAAACCAAGGTATCCCAAATTTGTATGCCTTCATTTGAACATTCAGATGAAGTATTTATAGCAACTGTAGCATAGATAGATTAATTTCTTATCTATACTTAATTTATTATGAAAGGATTGATATAAATGGCAACAACTAAGGCCAAGGAAGATATGATTGAGGTAATTGCAAAGGTTAATATAAAATATGATACCAAAACTAAAAAAGTTGGAGAAAAGCTTCAAATAAGGCAATCTGATTTAAAAGAATTACAGGATAAGGAATATATAAGTTATACTCCATCAGTACAAACACAGCAGACTGGGCAGGACAATGGTCAGTAAGTTCCTCCAGCTGATAAGTAAGCAGGTGAAAAATTATGGTTACTAATTTAGATATTTTAAAATTCAATTTACAAGAAAAGGAGTATCCTTATTTTGATGATGAG
The DNA here is from genome assembly GCF_003718715.1 of Clostridium sp. JN-1. Lineage (NCBI taxonomy): Bacteria > Bacillati > Bacillota > Clostridia > Eubacteriales > Clostridiaceae > Clostridium > Clostridium sp. JN-1. The sequence goes on from NZ_CP033465.1 coordinate 650,628, forward strand.
GACCTTCAACTTTTGTTGGATAAAAATAATGGAGATGTGCAAGCAGCATCTTATAAGGGCTGTATGAAAAAGGCTGTGGCAGATGATTCACTTACCTTATCCGATATAAAGTTAACTAGCAATAGAGAATATTGGCTTGCATTTGCAAAACAATTTAAACCAGCACCGAATTATATTACAAGCATGAAAAGAGCTGATGGCCAATGAGATGGGATGAAACTAGAAAACAGAGGATAAGGAATCAACTAATTAGAAAAGTAACACCTTTTATGAAAGAAGTAAAAGTTTTAAGACAGGGTGAAAATATATTTGGAGAGAAGCAGGAGGATCAGTTCGTTTGCAAAGTAAAAGGATATTATCACGCTGGAGGTACTTCTATTAATGTAGTTAATTATAGTATAGATGCTGCAAATCTTAATAGAAACTATCAGGACAGGTTTTTAATAGTGGTTGATGATGAAGTTAGGAAAATAAAAGAACATGATTATTTTGATCTAAGTGGTATTAAGTACGAAATAGTTGATAAGGGTAACATAGAAGATATTATATATGATTCATATTTAAAAAGATTGGAGTGATTTTTATGTCTGGGTTTAAATTTGATGCTGCTGATTTACTAAAAAGGATTGCTGAAAATGGTGAAGTAAATAATAGGATGAAAGCAGCTGCAGGAATTTATTGTGATAGTGCGGGAAAAAAGATGGAGGGTTATGCTAAAAATAATGCCCCTTGGAAAAATAGAACCGGTAATGCAAGACAAACTATAAAAGGTGGATCTAAATGGGAGAGCCAAAGTAAATGCAGTGCTTATATTGCAGGAAATATGGAGTATTCACCATATCTAGAATTAGCTCATGCCAAAGGGAAAAGTCAAGATGATGAAGTCGGCATGGAAGTAGCTCCTTCTTTTTCAAAGTTGGAACTTGCTAGTGAAGGCAAGTATGCAATACTTAGACCAACAGTTAGAAAACTTACACCTGAATTTATTAGTGGCATGGCGAATTTATTAGGAAAATAGGTGTTTTTTATGGCAGAAATAGATTTTAAATATGCAGTTCCAGGAGATATCTTAGAAAACTATATAAAAGGAACTTATAAACCGCGTACCGTGTGGGAACGTGTTTTTTTATGTTTAAAAAGTAAAGGGGTAGACATATATTCTCCTGGACAACATAAGGGCAAATGTACAAATCCTTATATAGTTTTAAAGAATACAGGAACTACAGGATTTGAAGGAAGTAATCAAATAGGATCACAAACTTTAGATGTTATTATTTATTGTCCCTCAAGTAATTATTCAAATACGGAGCCTTATACATCACAGATCCAAAGCTTTTTAAGCGAATTAAAAGAATATATACGACCTACTGGGAACATTACACCTATAGTTTTAGATGATAGTGTAAATGGATACACACAATCAATAGAATATCAAACATTTCAAAGATTAAGGAGGTAGATATAATGTCAGAAAGTACAAGCTCAACCGGAACTGAAATTCAAGGTATGCCAATAGCAAATATTGCACTAGCTGAAATTATAAATGAAGTTACCGGACAAAGGTATTATTTTGATACTGCTGAAAAAGCTGATATTAAGCCGGATTTGAGTAAAGGCAAAGAAGATATACTTAGGGTGAAGAATAGAATAATTGCTATGAACCGTACAGAAGATATTTGCATTGGATATAATATAAAGTTAACTGACAATACTTTTCCACCAGAGTTAATGTGCTTAGTAGATGGTGGAACTATGACAAGCAGTGGTTATGAAGGACCTCAAATTGGAGTTGCAGTGAATAAAACACCTTTTACTCTAAACCTGTACAGCGAAGAAAAAGATTATGATTCCTCTACTGTAAAGTATGTTAAATTTGGTTTTAAACATAATAAAGGGACACCAGTAGAATTTAAATTTGAAGATGGTAAGTTTTATGTGCCTGAATTTGAAAGCCATAGCAGACCTAAAAAAGGCGAGAAACCTGTATACATTGAGTATGTGGATAGGTTGCCTAATGGGGATGAAAGTGATGACCCAACTAAGCCAAGTAGTGTAACAGTACCAGATCCACCAACTCCAACAAGTCCTGATTCATCTAAAGGTATTCCAGGAGTTACTGTAGGAACTGATTGCAGAGTAACATGGACTTTTGCGGATGCTGTAAATGATGCAGATGTAACAGCTGCTAATTTTAAAGTTACTAAAAAATCCGATGGTTCAGTAGTCACTGGTAATGTAACTATGGATACAACTAAAAAGATAATTACGTTTATACCTACTTCAATAGCTGCAGGAGTAACATATGAAGCTACAGCTAATGCAGTTAGAAAAGCAGATGGAAGCGGAAATACAACAGCTATAACGGTTGAATTTACTACAGCATAGAGTTTAGGAGGGTAAAAATATATGGAAGAATTAAAGGTTACAAGTTTGGAAGAGTTAAAAAATATGTCTACAGAAATAATAGAATTGAGTTCTTTTTCAGGGAATAAGCCTTTTTATGTAAGAGTAAAAAGGCTTTCTATTTTAGGGTTATGCCAAAGTGGGCAAATACCTAATCAGCTTTTGGGTGTAGCCAGAAGATTATTTTATCAGGACAAGATAGATCAAATAGATCTAAAAGAATATGGAAAAGTTATTGACATAATTTGTGAAAGTACATTAGTAGAGCCAAGTATAGAACAACTTAAAGGAATAGGATTAGAGTTAACTGATACACAAAAATTTGAGTTATGGGCATATAGTCAACAGGGGGTAGAAGGTTTAAAATCCTTTCGTACAGCAGCAAAGGATACTCTCAATAATAGTGATGGCAAGGACGTACAAAATAAGACCAAGCAAAATTTTAAACATAGAAAATGATTATGATGCATTTTGTTTTGATGAAGCGTGTGATTATATACTATATGAATTAAGCAAGGAAAATCCTAAAGCACCAAGATGGAAGAATGAAGAAAAGAATACAGCTAATGATAATAAGTCTACAATTGAATGGATGATGAAACATAATAAATCCCTATAAAATGGTTAATATTGGACATAATGTGAATAATTTTGATATAATGTAGTAAATTATATCATTCAAGAGGGGACATTATTATGGAATTGGATTATATATTTGCGCTTATTTCTATAATTTTTTTTATTACAATGATAGTTTTTTATTTTAAAAGACCTAAATTTATGAATAAATTAGAATCTATGCTTGTATGTTTGCTTGGATGCTTACTTTATGGATTTTTGTGTGGAGATTATTATGCAAGTAGTAAGTATCGATTTGAATCATCAGCATTATCTGCTGTATTTGGCATGGTAGGAGAGATATTCCTTGTGGCATTAATATATGTGTCTTTTAGCGAAATAAAATGCATGGAGAAATGGCAAGCTATTGTTATATCTTTATTTGGATTTTTATTTTACGAGGCTCTAAGCGGGGTTTGTTATGGAATCATAAAATAGTCTAAAAAGAATCACTTAGGTAGTTCTTTTTTCTTTGAAAATACACATAAGGATATTGTTAAATCTCTAAATGAAAAGGCTAATGTAATAGAACTGACGGTTAAAGATGTGAAGGAACTGAAACAGAACCAAAATGAAATCAAAGATGATCTTAAAAAGGTTAAAATGGATTAAATAAAATTTAATATATGAGTGAGCACTTACTTTTTTAGTAGGTGCTTTTCTCATGTCTGAAAGGAGATGAGGTATATTTGGCAATAAATGCAGGATCTGTAGTTGCTTTTATGGAGTTAGACACTTCTAGATTTACAAGTGGATTAAGCAGTGCAGGCCAGCAAATGAAACAATTTATGAATTCTAATAATTCTGCAGAAGCTAGGATACAAAGTTTAGGCGGGGCAATGAATACTGTGGGTAAAACAGCAACAAAGGGTTTGACAATTCCTTTGGTAGGTGTTGGAACAGCTGCTACGAAAATGAGTATGGATTTTGGAGCCCAAATGTCTAAGGTTAAGGCAATTAGTGGTGCAACTGGAGATGATTTTAATAAATTAAGAGAGCAGGCTATAAAGCTAGGAGCTGATACAAATTTTAGTGCAAGTGAAGCTGCTGGAGGTATGGAGAACTTAGCTAGTGCAGGATTTAGTGTAAATGAAATAATGCAAGCTATGCCAGGAATGCTGGACTTAGCAGCAGCAGGTGATGTAAGTATTGCAGATGCGAGTGATATAGCAAGTGGTGCATTAAGGGGTTTTGGTATGGAAGCCGATAAAACCTCCCATGTTGCAGATGTCTTAGCAAAAACAGCAGCTGATACTAATGCAGGAATAACAGATACTGGAGAAGCTATGAAGTATATTGCTCCAGTTGCACATTCACTTGGAATCAGTTTTGAAGATACGGCAGCTGCTATCGGATTGTTAAGTAATGCCAACATCAAAGGAAGCCAGGCGGGTACTACATTAAGAAGTGCTTTAACTAATCTTGCAAGTCCTACTAAACAGGCAAGCAAGGTTATGCAAGAATTAGGTATGAATTTTTTTGATGCACACGGTAAGATGTTACCTTTAGGACAAGTAATACAGCAATTACAAGATAAGACTAAAGGATTAACAGAACAACAAAAGGCAAGTGTTATGGAAACATTGTTTGGTAAAGAAGCTATGTCAGGAATGCTTGCCTTAGTTGATCAGGGGCCTGATAAATTTAATAAGCTTACAAAAGGGTTAAAAAATTGTGATGGTGCGGGTCATGAAATGGCAACTACCATGCAGAAAAACCTAAAAGGTGCTATTGAATCAATGAAAGGATCTCTTGAAACTTTAGGAATAAGGGTAGGAGATGTCTTAGCTCCTGGAATAAAGAAAGCTGCCAATTTTGTAGCTGCATTAGCAAATGCTTTTAATAAACTTCCAAGACCAATGCAAACTATAATTGTTTATGCTGGGGTTATGGCTGCAGCATTTGGACCTACAATGATTATATTTAGCAAAATAATAACATCAACTGCTACAGTAGTTGGGGCTATGGGTAAAATAGGAGATGCCACAAAAGCAATGGGGAAAGCTTTTAAGGATCTTAAATCAGCTGCAAGTATTTTTGCCAAACTACCGGGATTAATTAAGCCGAATGTATTAATAACTATAGGAATTATTGCTGGATTAGGACTAATAGTATATGAGGTTGTAAAACATTGGGATTGGTTTAAAAAGAAAGCAATAGCTCTAGGGCAAGCTATAAAAGGAGTGTTTACATCTATAGGTGATGCTCTTACTACATTAATAACATCGTTTAAAAAATTACCTCAAGTCGTTGTATTCATGATTGACGGTATCGTAAAGGGTATAGCTGAAGGAATACCAAAAGTTATTAAATCTATAATTAATCTTGGAAAGAGATTACTCGAATCATTTAAAGATTTTTTTGGAATTCATTCACCGTCAACAGTTTTCACCGAATTAGGGGTTTTTATGATGGAGGGACTTGTAAATGGTATAAGTGGTATGGCTAGTAAAATAAAAAACACGATATCGTCTATAGCTAATTCCATAAAAAATACATTTAAATCACTTTTAGGAATTCATTCTCCTTCTGTAGTTTTTACAGAATTCGGAGTAAATACTGGTCAGGGTTATATAAATGGATTAGACAAAATGCAAAGTCCTATTAAAAATAGGCTTGTAAGATTAGCAAATGGTATTAAAAGCTTAGGCAGTGTAAGACCTAAATTAGACGATATTGCATTAAGTGGTGCTTATGAAGGACATTCAGGTGGAAGTTTAAGTAATATAAGAAATAACTCCAGCAAACTTCTTAATTTTGAACCCAAAATTAATCTGTATGTAACAGTTGCAGATACAGGAGAAAAAGGCACTGCAAAACTTACTAATGAAGTAAAATCAATGGCTAAAAGTTCACTTAAAAATGGTCTGGTTGATTTCTTCATGAATGATGTTATAAGAGATTAAGATGAGGAGGTAGTTTATAGTGGATATATCTAGACTTAACGAATTTAATATACAACTTTTATATTCAGATGATGCAGATACAGGTGCTGCAATTACAAATTATAAACCTCCTCGTCCTGCTTATTTTAGAAAGGCTGTTAGAACTGTTTCAGGATATAGTCAGTTTCAGGATAATGTTAAAAGTGACTGTATAATTGAATTTACAGCTGCTTTTAACATTAAAGGCAATACAGATGCAGAGACTCAGGTAAATGCACAAAAATATCTGGAATTTGTTAAAAGATACAGTGAGAGATTAACCTTAGTGAATGAATTTGGAGTAACATACAAAGGTTATCTACAGGAGAAATTTGATCTAGATACAACAATTGAAGGAGATATTTATTATATAGCTACACAGATGCTTTGCAATCATGATGTTTCTGGATGGACAGGTGATACAGATGCAGTATAGGGTGGAGATATATAAGAAAATTGGCAGTATGGGATACAGTAATGAAGATGGAGATAAGGTTATACTGCAAAATAGTAATACAAGTATAAGGATAAATAGGGCTAGAGATACTCCAAATAGTGAAGCAACTATAATTGCACAATTTGAACATTTACCTCTTGCAGAATATAAAGGTGGCAGCAAAGGCATAATAGATAACTTTGCAAGAGTTGAGATATATTTTGATGAAAATATAGAGTTCTCTGGAATTATTAAGAAGTATGAGTATGATGAAGTTGAAAAAGTTATTACTTTAACCTGCCATGATATGATTTATAGGCTTTTAAATCTTACATTTGAAAATATAGATTATGTGAATACTACTGCAGTTAATGTAATAAGGGATTTAGTAATTAGAGCAGGATTGAGTTTTTATAGAAGTGGCGGCACTGATTATTCTATTCCAAAGCTTCATATAGAGGAAGGTACAGCTTATATGGATGTTATACAAAGCCTTTTAGAAACAATGCATGCAAATATAAGGTGTAGCAAAAGTGGCACTATATTTTTAGAAGAACAATATCCAGATTATGTTGAAAGTGGTGGCGATATAAACCACTTTGATTGGACATATGTTGATAGTAAAAATGTGGCTACAGACAATGCTGGTAGGGATGCTTCTGAGATGAAAAATATCTTGAAAATAATGTGCCAGATTCAAGATGGTGATAAAACTCAAACTGTTTTTGACAAGTTTGAAGATCCGAGCATGACTGAATATCTTAATGGTGAGAAATGGTATGAAATAGTAGATAATGCATTGGCAAATACACAGGAAAAAAGGAAAGCTGTTGCAGGATGGCAGTATCTTGAGTATTGGAGAAAAAGTACTCCGTTAACTATTTTACCTACTAAAGGTAATAAGGATATAGAATTAGGACAGGTTGTAAAACTCATAAGAGATAACACAGATCCAGGATATTATTTAGTTGTTGGTATAGATACAGAGGTAACAGCAGACAACGGATACACTGATACTTTGCAATTACAAGGTATGAGAGATAAAAGGACTATATACGAAATACCTAAGCTGCTTGCTTCTGGTGTAATGAAGGAGGCAAGTTAAATCTATGAGTATGGGATTTAAGAATTTTAGAGACCCAGTAGTTTACGTATTAAACCAGGAACTAAGGAAGAAAAACCTTAAAAATAAAATATCTATGGATACTTCACCAGCTGAATATAGTGGTGACCTTGTTGAATATCCGGTCCAGCTTGTAAGAGATTCTAATACGAAGAAAGTAGTTAAATGTATATATGGAACTGGGACAAATCAATGGAGTGAGGAACTTATAAGAGATACCAACGGGAAAGTGTATAGGATTAAAACAACCTATCCTGATGGAAGTATAAAGACAATACAGATTAATAAGGATTTAGATAACCTTGTTGATAATATAGATTATGTTTAGAGGTGATTGAGTTGAGCCTGCCAAGTTATGTTATAAATTTTGATGAATTAGCAGATGCAATAAAAGATTATTTACAAAATGGAGTTAAAGTTGATATAGGAAGTATAACAGTTCCTACAGATAAAATGGAAGATTTGCTTACCCAAATAAGAGATAAAATACAGGGCGTAAATTATACAGATTTAATTAATGCATTAAATGCTCTTGGAATTAAATTAGATGGATTGGCTGGTAATTTAGGTATAAGTGGTATACAAAAAATATATGGAGAAATGCTTGAAATACCCGCAAGTTTAGAAACTTATACAATAGAATTTGCAGTTCCTAAAAAAGGTAGAATTACTGGCATAACTTATTCTCAATCAGCTTGGAATTTCCAGGATACATGGGACTTAAAAGTAGGAGATAATATATTATTTACTGGAGTCCGAACCAAAGAATATGGAGAAAATAAATTCTTTAATGTGTTTTATCCAGTAACTGCAGGCCAGAAAATAGACTTTGTATTTAACAATACCAGTGGATCTTCTAAAATATTGTGGGTAGATTTTAATATATTGGAGGATTCACAATAATGAGTTTGCCAAGGTATGTTATAAATTTTGATGAATTGGAAGCTGAATTAAGGTTTAATTTACTAAAGTTAATAGATGCTGCAATGAAGAATAAGTATCCACAGCTTGATACAGGAGATATTGAATCTTTAATGGCTGAAATAGAAGATTTATTACCTGATGAAAAATACAGAAAACTTAAAAATAAAATAAGGCAATTTGTAACACGTAAGTATAATGGTGATCAAAAAGTTAACGGAGCCTTAATTTATATTCCTGCAATTAGAAGCGACTATAAACAGGATTTTATATTTGATGAAGATGTATACTTAACAGGTTTTAATTTTGACCAAACAGGGTGGAAGAAAGAGGATAGATATAGCTTATCCATAGATGAAGAAAAAATAATAGACTGTGCAACTACAAAAGAAATAGGAGAGCATAAATACTTTAATACATATTATTATGTAAATGCTGATATCCCTGTTTCTTTTATTTTGCATAATATTAGTGGAAACAGCAGACAGGCTTTAGTAGATTTAGAATACTTAACTGCAGGCAGTTTACCGCCATCTGGATCTACTATAATATTCTTAGATGTGAGTGGAAGTATGCGAGCATTATTAAAACAAATGTCTGCGTTAATGTTAGAGTATCTTCAAAATTTATATGATATTGATAAAGTAAGTCTATGTTTTGTATCTGGTATAGAAGACAAATACAAACATGGAACTTACTTTTTTAAAAGAAAAGATTTTGAGGATAAATATAAGGCTATTGATTACTTATCTGTGGATTCTAATATACCTTTAGAAGGCGGTGGCACTTATGACATAGTAACTGTGCAGTGTGTGATAGATTATAATATTAGAAATTTTGATAATTATATATTTTGCACAGATCAAGTTTTAGAAAGTGATCCTATTCCGGACTTTATTGATAAACTTAAAAAGTTTTTTAATAAAGACCAAAATGTATTTTCTCTTCCGGTAGATAAACAGAATGAAAATTATTGGAAGAATGAATTTGAAGAGATTAAATTGTTTAAACCTATAAAACCATAAGGAGGTAATGAAATTGGCAGTAAAAGAAGATTTTTATTATGCAGAGGGAAATTCCAGCGTTAAGAATTTAGTTAAAACTCTTGTTACAGAGATAACTCAAGCAGGAATTTATAAATGGGATTTAGTTGTACCCGATAGTATAGATAAAATAGGATCAGCAGGAACAGCGCAAACACTAAACTTAATAACGGATGGAAGTACTACAGATAAGGTTCAGACACAATATACAACAAGTAAACAAAATGATACATGCATATTGAAAGCTACTACAAGTTATGGAAAAAGTTTTTATGTAAAAATTGATAGACCCATGAGAGAATTGACAGTGGCAGAAAATCAGGCTATAAAACTATTTAAAAGTTTACATTCATATACCAATTATGACCATATAGAACATAGGACAGATGCAGAAGTTCTTGAAATAATGTATGGAAAAAATCCTATCGTTGAAGGTAGTGGCTATAATGATTATGTAAGTGCTATGACAGTAGGATTTGCTTTAAACAATATAAGGTTTCAAATAGCAACTGAACTTAATTCTGATAATACAGATATTAATATAAGTAAGGATATACAAGATAAATATAATTATAGGCTGGCTTGGTATAGAAATTTACAGCCAGAAATAAAGGATTTTTTACCTGTACAGTATTGGATTTGCGTAACCAAAGATAGTATTAATCTAGTATTAAGAGGAGATCCTTCGGCTGATGTGGTACCATATAATAACTATTTAACAAGTTATGCTTATATTGGAACTTTGAAGCCTGTAGAAGATTCGGCTTATACAGATGATGAATATAATTTTGGAATAACTGTATCTTCAGAAATTGAGCCTGAGTACAATAATCCTTATGGTGAGAGAACTGCTACAGGAGTGACAGATGTATGTATGATAGCGAACAAAATAGGAATGCCGTATCAACCGCATTACCCGGCATTTTATAGTACCAATCCATTTATGGACAAGTGCAGTACAGAAGGGAGCAGGTGGAACCATAAAAAACACCAGTTCAGTGATATAACATTAGTTCATCCAGTAGATATGGAACGTGGAAAGATGATTAATGTCTTGGTAGGAGATGCATCTTCCATATATGATGGAGATAAATTGGTATATATGAAAGGAACGGATTCAGAAGAAAATTATAAGAAGTTTAAGATAACAGCACCATTTAATTTTTTAAATAATAGTGCAAATATAAATTATTGTATAGCAATAAGATGCCCTCAATCTACTGAATAGGAAGTGAGATAGATGCCCCTGCATGGTATTCCCTTGTGTGATTTCAAATATGCGGGGGAGATTTATTCTGGAGCAACTTTTAAATATGATACTGCTGGAACAATTTCGAAAGTTAAGTTAAAATTGCTTTCTAAAAGTTCAAAAGAGATTAGCTTAGATTCTGAAAAATTACTTTCTAAGTTTATTAATCCTAATATATTTAAAAACAATAAAAAATCTTTACTTAGAGAATCTTGTGAAATAGGGAAAGACAATCTTACTAAGGAACTAAAGGCTGGAGTTAAAGAAGAAAACAAATTATATAAAACATGTTTACTAAAAATAGAAGATTCATATTTTATAAAAAATAGCACTATAAGACTGAGAAGAGAAAATTCTTTTATGAATATGAAATCAGGAATAAGCTTAGATGTTATGAAAAATAACGGCTTAAATTTGAAGCCAAGTAGAAGTTTAAAAAATGAAAGTAATAGAAAACTAGGAATAGAAATAAGCAGAACACTAGGTAACACCGAATTCAATGGATTAAGTATAGAGAAAAGCAAAGAACTGAGTAATGAGGGAAACAAAAATTTAATTATAGAAATTGGCAGGCAGATGTTAAGAATTTGGGATAATGGGTTCAACAAAGATAAAGCTTTTAGTCTTACAGCAGTAGATAGAGAAAATGTATTATTAAGCAAATTAAATAATGTGTTTCTAAGTAGAGATATATGTGTATTTAATAAACATGATATTGTAAAACTTGCTAGAAATAAGGTTAAAAATATTTGTAAGCCTGTAGAAAGATATATTGTAAGGAATGATTTAAAGCAGATTTGTTTTGATTTAAGTAAAAGACTTTATAGAAAATATAATTTAAAAGAGATGTTTAAAGACAATTACAGGCTTATTAATAAAATTGCTTTCAAAGGCGCTGACAAAATAAGCTTTCAATTTACCTTAAGAAAAAATCCATCAAAAAATATAAATAAAAGTTTTAATATAAATTATTTAAGAAAATTAAATTTGAAAAACATATCTAAAGTTAGAGAAACAAAACTTGTTTATAAATGGAGTAATAAAAATATTAGTAAAGTAGGTATTTACGGTCTTAATAAAACTGCGTTAAAGAATATTTTTAAAAGTAACTATAGATTGTTCAGGAAAATAATAAATAAAAATATTTGTTATGGTAATGAAGCTGTTGATTTAGTCAGGTTTAGGTCAAGTAATATAAACAAATATGATAATAAATTCTTAGACTTTATAAAAGTTATAGATATTTATAAACAATTGGAAAAGGGATTAATTGATTTAGCCACAACTGATATATCACAAATTCAAAGTTACTATTTAAAAAATAATTTTAATAGAGAAATTTATAAAGAATTTAAGAATAATAAGTTTATTAATGTCATAAAACGCTGGTGGTGGTTGAATGCTACAGATCCAAGAGATAGTTTGATTGTTCCAAATAAAGATTTTGATTATGACAGCAGCTTATTAAATAATCCGGGTTATGAGTATTTAAGATTCAACAATCATCCCATTTCATGGGGGAATGACTGGGGTATTGATTTTAATATTCCTGCTTATAGAGTAAGCATAGAAATTATGTTAGACTTAGTAAATATCTTAATTATGATATGGCATGATAGTGTACAGGCATGGATGTGCTGCAGTGGAAAAGAATCTATGCAGTTCATTATGGAACTTTTATATGATTGGTACACTTTAGATATTTCAAAGTCTAATACAGATTACTGCAGAGCTTATAGATGGATAAGGTGGGAGATTGAAAAAGTCTATTTTTTAAATTTAGATACAGGGTTACAGGCGGTAGGAGTACTTATATCGAATTTAATAGATTATTTAAAGCAGCATCATTTTAATATAGTTCCAATATGGAAGAATCCAAAGGCTATGGATATAGAAAGAAATTTTAATAGAATAGCTCAGAATGGTGATTTGATGAAATCTTTAAATAAGGCAAAAGGTAAAAGATATTACTATATAGAAACACAGAATATAGAAAAGAAAAATATTTTTGGGAGATGATACTATGGAAATTCCTAGCACGATAGATTTTAAGAAACCCAGACAAAAAGAATGGGGTGTTCTTCAAGGCAGGACGCTGGCTTCATTGAATTATGGTGAAATAGTAGATGAAAGTGGAAAAGCTATTAATTCAGTTTCAACAAATTGTTATCAGGATGCACTTGAACAAGCTAAAATACTTATAGCAAAAGGGACGGGTACAGCTAATGTGCAGGTAGTTGAATTTGTACCATATGATTACATGATGCAGCCTAATGTATAGGAGCTGGTTAAATGAAACTTATAAAAGTTAAAGATGGATTACTTGAGGTTGAGAATTTTTTCTTAACCTCTTCTTTTAGTGATTTTGCTGGAAGTTCCAATATAACTAGAGATATAAGTACTGGAAAGGTCAAACTTATTTCAAATAATAAAATTGAAAGAAATTTTAATTTCAATGAATTTGTTATTGAGGTGGAGAAAGGAAATTTTAAGGATATGGCTGTCGATAATTATTCAATGATTTATTTGGGAAATGATAAGTATACTTTTGGAATCAGGGATAAAAAGCGAGCTCAGCAGCATAAGTTTTGGAAAATACTTAAGCAAGATAATTATGTACAGGCATATGTATCGGATGATGGTGTTACCTATACCAACATAGGTGGCATGAACTTTGCAGATAAGATACTACATCAAGGTTTTCAAAAATACAGTGATGAGGATTTTGTATTGGATAATTATAAAGTATATGGGAGCTCGTATGTTACTGTACAAAATTTCCCCGAAAATACTGTTTGTGAACTGTATGATTTAGATAACAATTTGTTAAAAACAAGAACATTTGATGGCGATCTGGAGTGTAAAGTATTTCTGGATTGTAATATACAAGGATATTTTATTTTCAAAGATTCCACTGGAAATCAGATATATAAGTCAGATTTATTGGATTTGAAGTATGGTGATGTATATGTATTTAGCAAATACGAACTTAAAGTAATTTATAATGGGTTGGTTGTAACTAACACAACCCCTGGAGTATTAAAAGATTTGGATGAAAGCATAACTATTAGAAATACAGATACTAAAGATTATGCAGAGCTAAAAATAGGGATACAGACTGCAAGTGATGATTTAATTCAATTAAGTTTGGATGGTGTAGCATATTCAGATAGTGTAAGTTTAGATTTACTTGAAGGTCAAAGTAAAGATATATTTGTTAAGATAACTAAAAATGTTGATAATCACAATTTTTCTGTGAGAGATTTCCAACTAGTAATAGATGAGTAGGTGATGACTGTATGAGTGAATTTTTTAATGTAACTCTCAGCAGTGATGTTATTATAGATGATTCCAGCAATGGGAAAAATAATACCTGGAGTGCATATCAAATAAATGAAAAGTTATCTGAAATGGATAAAAAAATTGAAGAAAATAGGTTTTATACAGAAACTTTAAACAAGCGGTTTTCATATATAACATTTACTACTATAGCAAACCTAAATTCTATAAGTGGTACTATATTAAATTCGGTTGTGGATATTGCAAATACATCATCAATTAAAAGTTTATCTTTTAAAATTACAGAAGGAAATATATTGCTATATGGTGGAGTAATACCTCCACAAAGGGCTATTTCTTTTGAAACTCAAAGAACTGATTTAATAATCCAAGTAGATGGTGACGGAACAATAAATATGATAACAAAACACATAGGGCCAAAGGAGGCTGCAAATTAAATGAATACCTTTTATGATTTTGGGGCAAAGACTGTTAAGGGAAATAATATAAGTAATTTATCAACAGCATATTCATATGCTGCATCAATTCCACATTTTTTTGAAACTGATGATGCAATTTATTTGGATGGAATACCTTGTGATAAATATACTCTTTCACCTATAACATGTTACAAGGATAAAATTAGAATGAATATGGCAGGCATAGCATTTATGACTTCCCCATTTACTTCAACTAGATATTTTAATAGAAGTATAGGTGATGAAAATAAATTTCCATATAGGATGCCGTATTTGCCTGTGAATACATTATTTAAGAATAATGCTAGATTAAGCAATGGGGATGAAGTTATAATAACTCCTACTAGTAATTATAATAATGCAGGCAAAAGTACTTTTGTTATGGTGATTAGTAAAAATACAAATAAGATAACCTGGTTAAATTCTACTGATATTGCTAATTTTAAGTCTGGAATTATAGCGTTAGATGATAATAAATTTATAACTAATAGAGTTGGGTACAACAAGGGTACCAATCAAGACAGTATTGGCAGCCAAGAAGGCACTTTGCAGTGTATTGATAGAGTTAGTAATATTGTTTCAAATATTACATTATCTCAATATGGATACATCCATAACATAATAGGACGGACTGTCCAAGGAGACTTAGTTGTATTACACGCTATTCAATCTGGAGTACCATCACAAAACACTATTAAAGTTAATTTCACAGTATCTAAAATATCCAAGTCAGATTTAACTGTAACTAATCTACTTACAATACCGATAACACAAACTGATAATTCAAAGTTTTATACTAATCTTCATTTTGAACCGGCTGTTACGCTGGATAACAAAACTATTTATTTTGTAGATGGTACTATTGACGATACTGCTAATAGAGGTGCTAAATATACTATAGGCAAATGTGAAGTGGATTTAGATAATGGGGCAGCAGTTCAGACCCCTATAAGTGTGGATTTAAATGGACTTGTAGATGCACTTTATCATATCCCTGAGTATAATCAATACAAGTCCTGCCAAAGTACAAATATTATATTGAATTATTTGGAATTCGGCGATAAGAAATATTTAGCTGCAACAAATACGTCAAATGCTGAAGCTATCCTATATAATAATGCAAATGCAGCGAATTACAATGCCTATTGCTTTATGTATTTATTTGAAATCAATGGTAATACGTTAAAATTAGTAGATTATAAGCCGGGTCTAGGTGGCAGTGCAGATATTCCCCAGGCAGTTTTCCCGTTAAATAATGCTAAGAATTTATTGGTTATTAGAAATAACGGACTAGATATAGTTACAGTTGATACCTCAACATCTAAATTTATTATACAGGATACTATAAGTGAGCCAATTTATTCATGTGGAATAGATGAATTAGAAAGAGTCTGGTATGTAACAAGTTTGGATGGCTTAGTTAATGATGCAAAGTTAAAGGTATTTTCTGTTGGGGCTGTAATCACAGTTAATACAGCTTTTGAAAATCCTAATATTACTTACGAGGAAAAAGACATAGATTCTAATGTAATTGTATCAACTAGAAATAATGAAGGAAATCGTGTGGTAACTAATTTGCAGTTGTTACTAGAAGGAAACGCTGTATTTAGCAGTACAAGCTCCAAAACAATAACTATAACAACAAGTAAAGATGTTGATACCTCTGTACCTATTAAAATTCAGGGTGATGGCATGATATCTATATATACAAATATTGTTCCAGCTTAATAGGAAAGTGGTGAAAATATGGCTAATATTACACTAGAAGACTATGTAAACACATATAGAAACAAAATAGGAGGATTTAGAGTATCCTCTGCAAATACAAATATAATGAACATTAGTAGAAAGAGATCTGTGCAAATTCCTAATAATAATAAGTTTAGTTTTTTGGAGACTGCAGTTAAGGTCAAGGTCAGCAGGATGTATATAATAAAAAGTGATGTTGCATATAAAAAACAGTCCAGTCCGGTAATTAACATAGTGTCTATGAATATTAAGAAGAAGAACAATGAAGAATTTAACTATAGCAACTATCACAATTTTATATATACAACCTGGAAAAATATAATGATGGTAGATACCCTTTATAGTAAGAGCATCATTAGCTTAGACATATCAGATATTGTATTTCCGCCAGTTCCAACAAAAGGGAGAGGAATAACTGATATAGAACTGACCTTGATTTCAGGAAAGCATTATAAAATTGTATTAAAAAATTCTGATAAAGTAGGGATATCTTCTGTAGAGAATTTACCAGCCAGCTTAAGTTTTGACTCTGCAGAAAATTCTATAGAGGGAGTAGTTTTTTTAACCGGAACTACTATATCTAATATTACTCTATCCGATAAAACAGAAATAAAATTAACTTTTAATGTAATACCGGCAAGTTTATCTGATGGAATCTAAGGGGGAAGGATAAGATGAATTACAAAATAATAAATGATGAAAATGGTCTGAGAGTAGAAGGATATAACGAAGATAAAAAGTTAGCATATGTCCAGCCTTTTAACTCATTTACCGGACAGAAGTTTACTTCAATTGATGAGTGTAAGTCATATTGTGAAGCATTAGGTTATGATATAGCAGAATAATTTCATAAAATAATTAATAGGACTAGAGATAGTCTTTTTATTTTGCTTAAAATGGAAGTGGTGATATGGAAAAATAAGATATGTAAAGATATTACTGGACGAGACTATACAGCATAAAAAAGTTATTTAAATATATTGTGAACTGAATTAAGAAAAATATACGTAAATAAACTAAGAAGGTATGAGTTCTGGAGAAATCCAAAGCTTTTTTAATACTCAAAATTGGAGGTGCTATATGAGTGAAAATTATGATTCTGAGTTATGTGCAGAAAGGCATAAAAGGATAGACGAGAAATTAGATTTGCATGATACAAAACTAAATGATTGTTCTAATAGGTTGGATAAACTGGAACAGCGAGGTGCTGCAGTAGACGAAAAATTAGAAAATCTATGTGATCAAATTAAAAATTTAGTAGTTACCCTTAGGTGGGGTATGGGTATATTAGGAGCTTCATTCTTGGGGCTCTTTATTTATTTGCTTGAATTACATTTGAAATAGAAGAGAAAGGAAATGATTTTATGGTAATAACTTATGACTTTGGACATGGTACTGGTCAAGACAGAGGAGCTTCTGGCTATAGAAATGAGGAACACGATTGTAGAGAGTATGGAGCTTTAACTATTAAGAAGCTTCAGCAATTAGGACATACATGTTATAATTGTACCCCTTCAGCAAGTCCGGCTTTATCATTAGGTCAATCATTAGCTTATAGAGTTAACAAAGCAAATTCTATAGATTCACAACTATATTTATGCTTTCATGTAAATGCGTTTGAAACAGATAAAGCAAACGGATGTGAAGCTGAATATATAAGCGCTTCAGGTAAAACATATGCTGACAGGATATGCAACGAAATATCTAGCAGTTTAGGGTATAGAAATAGAGGTAGCCAATTAAGAACTGGATTATATGTTTTAAAATATACCAATATGCCAGCAATATTAATTGAGCCATTCTTCTGTGATACTAAGAGCGATTGTGATAAGTATGATCCTGAAAAGTTGGCAACAGCAATAGTAAAAGGAATTACAGGACAAACAGTTTCAAGTCAACCGGTTGCACTTAAACCAGTAGTTAAAGCAGCACCAAAGTATCCCGGAACTATTCCAGAGGGAGTATTTCAAATACCAGGTACTAAAGGATATGTTGAACCACGTACAGATGGGGGAATAGGTATACATTTAGATAGAGGTAATTATATTACTATAGGCAAGGGGTATATAGATGCATATTGCAATGACAATAATGGACATGGTACAAGCAAAAGAATAGTTGGTTAGCAATTGAGCTATTAAGGCTTTTTTTAATTGCCAAAAATAAGATTTTAGGAGGAAAAAAGTATGTTAGGAAATGAAGTAGCAAATATAATCTCAAGTGGGGTATTAAGTATTTTAGGGGCTATAGCATTTTATGGTGTGGCAGTAGGAGTTACTTATCTTAAGAAGAAAAGGGAAGCTCTTATAAATCAACTTGGCGTGGATCAGTACAATGAAGATTATAAAGTTGCGCAGGATATTTATTATATTGTAGAACAGCAGTTTAAGTTTATTCCACAGGCAGGAGAGCAAAAGAAAAAGGAGTTTAATAAGTTACTAACTGGGAAAATACCAGGAATATCTCAAGAGGAATTGGACCATTTCAGAGAAACTATTTGTGGGAAAGTTAATTCAGAGTTTAAGAGTGCTAATATATTGGCTCCTGCTTATGATGAAAATAAGGATGTTGCTGACGTGATGGATGTTAATAAAAGACAAAATAATGATATTGCTAAAGAACAGTATCAAGAACAAAACATACAACCCCAAGCAGCAGCTCAATAAGAATTTTTTTAAGCTTAGAGTAGAAAAAACTCTAAGCTCTATTTACTACACGATATAAACTATAGGCTTTGATTATTTGACATTTCAACATATTCAAATAAATCATATTCTTCCCTATTTTCCCAATCACATACATAACCATTAAAGAAATATGATTCTGTAAAATTATCACATATATTAACTGATATATCAAAATGATTATATAAGGATAATAAACCTAGAAGTTTGTCATTTACTTTTATAATTGATATATTGTGTACTTTTCCTGGTAGAGAAAATTTCTTAGGGTATTTTCCTCTATCTATAAGAACAGAAAATTTATTTTTTCCACCATTAACAATCCAATTTCTTATAGGATCAAATTTATTCTGTAATACAAACTGTGAACCATTTGAGAATGCTAGAAAATTAAAAACAATTTTAGCACAAACTCTATAAAAGTTTTCTATATCAAATTTTGTAGATTGGTGAGATATAACTTGTTCTGACTCAAATTTAGGTTGAGGTTTTGATACTATAATGCTTTTAATTATCTTATTGATGTATTCCAATGAAGGAGGTTTAACTGTATCATCGTGTACTCCTAAATACCACTTATTTTGAAAATTACCTAGTAACATTATATTTGATGGTATATTATTATCTTTTATAGTTATATATTTATTATTGAAATTTCTAAGTGCTTCGATTAAATTTGATAACTGAATATTATAGTTACCTTCTGATGGATCTAAAATAGTGTCTATTCTAGTTTGATTTATAATTTTAAATTGCGGTATAGGATGTGGAGTTGCAAGTTTAGTATAGCCTAAGATCACATTGCTTGGATCATTACTAAAAGACATAACATGGATTTTTGATTTAGTTGCGTTCTTAGTACATAAAGATCCCCTTTTACCTGGACCTTCAAATTGTCTTGGTATAGCAATAATTGAATTTCGCATAAAATCTAATTCTATACGTGAAAATATATCAGTATTAAATTGGTCACTAACCATACCTTTAGGTAGCTTAGCAATTCCACCTATACCTGCAGGGATAATGTGTTCCCTTTCTTTAAATGTCACTTCTGGTTCCGTTTTTTTTAAATATATACATTTGCTCATTTATATATTCCCCCTCATATAGATGTAAAAATAACTTTATTTTACATCTATATAATTATAATAACATATCTATTGTAGATCTATAATAGATATGTTATTATCTTAAAATAGGACATATGTTCGTATATAATAGTATTATCTGGAACATAGGAGGTACTATATGAATAGTTTTATAGGATGGATAGGTGGAAAGAAACCATAATCTAGCTAGAAGATATGAAAATAAAGATCATACTTATAATGAATTGATTATTAGAAACTATTAATTAAAACAATTTAATAAACAAAAGTACCACATATCTAACTAAATATACGGTACTTTCTCAGGTTGATTTATAAAATAAATGAACATCAAAAAATTTTAGACATAATATGTTTATATAAATGCTACAATAATATTACGCCTATGTCAAGTTTTAGTAGGCAACCTACCTTTTTACAAAACATCATATAATATATATGTAAATCAGCTTGACCATAAGGATAAAACGGATGCTGAGAAGGAAACTGAAAAACATGCATTACAGGCTCAGTTATCACAAGTGCAACAAGAAAATCAACAATTAAAGCAAAAAATTGCTACTGTACAAAGTGCCATAGCATCTTGACAAACTCAAACTGGGTTTGCACAATCAGTACAGAAGTAATTTTCCTCCCTTATGGGAGGACTTTTTTTGTTTTTGTAGAAGTTATTGTTATTATAATTCAATAGCTGTTTTACATATTAAGATAATGTAATATAATAAAACTATAAGTAATTTATATATATATATGTATTCGGGAGGACAAAGATGGAAGATAACGAAATAGAACAATATTTTAACATATTGTTGGAAAATTACAGGAGTGGTAAATTCAAGATTAGTTGGAGACCAAAATCTGTATTTATAGCTGATGATATAAATTTTAATGATGCACATGAAGAAAAGGGATTTAGAGAATTTGTTTCTAAATTCGTAGATGCATTAAGAGATAGGGTATTTGAAAATAAGAATGATGAAAAATATTCAAAATATGTTAATACCTTTTTAGAAGAAGATAAATATCTTAAAGATGATATGCAAACCAGATGTACAAGCATTTCAAACCTATGCAACTTTTTTAACATAGAAATTTTAACTAAAAGGGACCGTAATCAAAACACAAAATGTTATTCTGCTTTAGTTAATATGAATTTGCAAAAACCATGTTTAGAAGGCAAACCAATAATAGAGCCAATTACTTTTGAATTGAGTATAAGAGACTTAAAAACATTTTCTGATTCCTTAGAAGATACAATAAGGAATATAGAAAAACTAAAGGATAATTTATAAAATTAATAGTGGGTGATATTATGAATTATAATAGAAATGGTAATAATAACTTACATATTGTCAAAGGTGGTATTGCAAATAAAATAGAGATTAACTGTACTAGTGAGGTTAAGAAGTTAGATTGGAAAGACAATGGAATAATATGGGGACAAGATGGACATATATATAATAGTACATATAATAGAGTGAAAGGTAATATGATAAATAAGGAGGTGTTTTCTGATATGGACAATGACGAATTATATGATAAAAAACTTGATTCTATAAATCAGCACATTAGGGATATGGAAAGTAGAGTTAGGGAGGATAGAATCGAAAGTGAACAAAGAATTGAAGAACAAAGAAAACGCTCTGAAGATAGAATAGAAAAAAGGTATGAAGAATCGCTTAAGAATACACAAAATTCTGAAGAACGAATGGAAAAAAGGTTTAATGAAACTATGGATGCTATAAAGTATCAAAGTGATAAGGTAGAAAAGAAAATAGATAATATGGATACCAAATTGGGTACTATATATAGGTGGATTATTGGATTATGTTTAACTACTATTCTTGCAATAGCGGCATTAGTGATAACTAAACACTAGCATTTCATGCATATATTAAAATAAGAGTTGTAGGAAGTATTAAAAAATCCTACATACTTCCTACCATGTGTAAGATACGTTAAAATATGAAATAATATATAAATATATTTAATGATATTGAGTATCTAAAATGTTGTACATATAATGAGGTTTGTTTATATCATGTAATAATTTATTATATTGTACAGTATTTATGTTAAACAAACTTCACATGTGGAGACGGTAGTATTGCTGTCAAGGGTGAAAAAATAAAGTGTCGGAAAACGGTTTAAACAAGGAATTTCTAGGATTTGAGCCGTGATTTTTTGACGGTTCAAAGTTACGAAAGTTCCTTTAAAATCAATACTTGGGAACATATCAATCGGTAAGGTTGAGTTGACAGAATTGTCTTTGGGTAGGTTGTGTAGACAGTATTGATTTTTACAGGTTGAGTTGATAATATGATTGTATATAGGCTAACAATCATTGGCGAAAATAGATTATATGATAATTAGCCATATGACAGTGGATCAGAATTTATCTTTAAGGAGTATGATTATGAAAACATATAAGATTTACCAAGTAGATTCTTTTACACGGGAGAAGTTTCATGGTAATCCGGCGGGTGTTGTTCCGAATGCGGATGGTTTAACAGACGAACAGATGCAACGAATTGCGAGGGAATTGAACAATTCAGAAACTGCTTTTGTTTTTTCGTCGAGTGTTCCCGATTATGATGTTGAGGTAAGATTCTTTACCCCAACGACAGAGGTTCCTCTTTGTGGTCATGCAACAATAGCTGCTCATTATGTTAGAGCGGTTGAGGGAACAGCAGTTTCGGGAACGGTTTTACAGAAAACAAAAGCGGGAATTTTACCTGTAGATATTGTACAGGAATACCATGATTTTAGCATTATAATGACGCAAGGAGCACCAGAAGTAAGCGAGCCATTCAGTTCCGACTTGGTAAAAAGAATTGCGCGGGCACTGGGGATTGCGATAAACGACATAAGGGAAGATTGTCCGATTGCTATTGCGTCAGCGGGACATTCAAAAATCATGGTAGGAATAAAAGAAAATGGTCGATTACATTCGCTTAAGCCTAACATGGAGGAATTGTCTGCTATTAGTGCAGAGGTTGGCTGTAATGGATATTATGTTTTTACTTTGAATCCTGATGAAGAGGTATTGGTTCATGGTCGTATGTTTGCTCCTGCAATTGGTATTTCAGAAGACCCCGTTACGGGAAATGCAAATGGCCCGTTGGGCATGTATTTAGTACATTATGGTATTTGCAAGTCATTAGAAACACAAAACGAGCTCTCATTTTTAATTTTACAGGGAGAAGCGATAAAACGAGATGGCGGTATGCGTGTAAATGTGAAGATTGAAAATGGGAATCCGATTTTAGTACAAATTGTTGGTCAAGCTGTTGTTGCATTTAAAACGGAGATTGAGGTATAAATTCTGATTAGCCTAGTAGTTGAGAACATATTATAAGGGAGGTGCAGTATGCAAGAAAATTCAAAAATACACTTCATACCTGCAATACCAAAGCGAGAAAAAAGGGTCGCTATTTATGCTAGGGTAAGTACAAACGATGCAGAACAATTAAAAAGCCTTGCTGTACAAGTATCTGCATTTACACGATTGGTAGCCTCCACTCCACAATGGCTTTTGGTAGATATTTATATGGATACTGCATCAGGTAAAGCAGGAACAGCAAGAAAAGAATTTGCCCGTATGCTTGAAGACTGCAAGGCTCATAAAATAGAAATTATTCTGACAAAGAACATTAGCCGTTTCGGAAGAGATACTGTTGAGATACTGGAGGCTTTAAATCAGTTAAAGGTTCTCGGTGTTCGTGTAATATTTGAACAAGAAGATTTGGATACTGCAAATACAGATAGTGATTTGATGATTTCTATTGTAGAAGCAATTGCTCAATCAGAAAACGAATCAAGAAGTGAAAATATTATATGGGGAATAAAGCAACGAGCAGCTAATGGAAGTTCTAAACTTTACGATAGAAAGTGTTATGGCTACACGCACAATGCTGATGTCAGTCTTATTATTGATGATGCTGAAGCTAAAAATGTACAAATGATTTTCAATCTTTATCTTCATGGCAAGAGCGTTCTTGGAATTCTTAAAGAGTTAGAACAGCGTGGGGTTAAATCTCCTACCGGAAAAGACAAATGGTGTAAGCGTACAATTGATGTGATGCTGAGTAACGAGAAATATACTGGTACAGTTCGGCTCTTGGATTCTGGCAAACATGAAATGCAATATGTTTCTGAAAATAATAATCCGGCAATCATATCAAAAGAAATGTTCCAAGCAGTGCAGATTGAAAAGGCTCACCGAAGTAATGTGACGCAAATCGAGAATGGAGACAAGAGAAAAAACAAGAAATATAGTTCGAAAAAGTAAAATAGCCTAATCGAGATCGATTACCCCGACATGACAAGAATACTATTCAAACCGCTTAAACACAGTGTTTTTACTAAAAAAAGTACAATGTGAAAAATAGCCTAAAAATTACACGTGGAGACGGTTGTAAGGCTTAAAAGGAAAGACAGTTAGAAGTATTGATATAGCTGGGATTAAAAAGTGGTAAAAGCTGTATATGTTTGGTGGTACGGGAGTAGGAAACAATAAATATTTTACTAGAATATAAAACTTCTCGTCTCCATCATACATAAACTATAATTTTGATACAATAGAAGTCCTTGATTTTCAGGGACTTTCAGTGCTTTTTGAAGGAATTGAAATAGAAGTTGCTAGTAATGATGTGTCTTCAATGGCACGTATAGAGAGACGAGCCTAGCTATACCCAATAGATAGGAATATAGGCTTATCTTCTGATTTTGCTTTTGTAAATGCTTCTTCTCCCCAGGGATACAAGTTTACTGGATTGTGTGCATGTTGTAATAGATAGGGGTATTTTTCATTTATTAATCTGCTGGGTGTGCTTGTTAGGTTCATAGAATCACCTCCTAGTAATGTATTCTTATTATAGATTTATCTTTTAGAAAGAAAATTATTCAAACAAAATGCTAAGCTACAAAATGAATTTGAAGTAGCAGCAGAATTATTAAAAAAGTGTGCGGAGGAAAATGCATACACAGCTTTAGGTCAAGCTGAATATGAAGAACGTTATAATTCATTAATAAAACGTTATTTATATATGAGCAATAGAGCTGGTTTAGTATTAGCAGGTGGTGGAGGAAAAGGAGCATATATAATTTAAAACTTTGATATCTAAATTTTTTTGTATCGAAGGGGGAAAAGGTATTGAATTCTAATGAAGTAGTAAATGAGAATATGAATGGAATGTTAAGTGATAATAGATTATGGCTAAGAGATATCACCAAATAGAATATTTTTATATTTAGCATGTTCATTATGTGAAGATATAGAAGATACATTAGCAGAGAATTTTCAGTGGAATCAATGTGAGCTGACCTGTATCAATGAAGTTCGGGCTGAACCTAATAAAAATGTGAAAATTTCAGTATTGCAATTTCATATTAATGAGAAATATAAAAATGCATTGTATGATGTGATGTGTTACGAAATGAATAGTACTTCAAAAAATATTGATATAGAAGCTTTTTAACATATAAATAATGATGAGATAATAAATATGTTTTTTATGAAATCCCAGTTATTTTGCCATGATTGTATAACTATAGGATATTTATCTCCCCAGTTATCGTCTAGTGATTGTAATGCCTGACTTGCCATCGTTTCATTAACTGCCCTATATACTTGTTTTAAATCCTTCATAAAAGCTCTAACATTTTTTGATGGTATATATTTTATGAGAACGTACCTAGATTTGATTTACACAAATCTAGGTACGTTCTCAAATTTTGCTCATAAAAAGATGATAAATTCTTTATTAATACGTATAAATGTTAATGACCACTGCAATTATTAAACAATGCAGTGGTCATTTTGTACTTGATGTTTAAATTGAGTATTATGCTTTAAATATCTTAACTTTTTAATCAGAATTAAAATCTCTTTCAACTTTTAATATCTGCCCTGTAATCGCATTAATGTGAACCTCATATACTCCTGATGTGGTACGTATGTCAATTTCATAAACCAATATACCATTGTCATAGTCTAATTCCACTTTAATAACTTGACCAGGAACTCGCTGCAAAGCAATTTGAATCGCTGCCTCGCTGTTAATTCGATAATTCCTCCAGTAATTATCCCAAAGACTATAATACAAGTTATTGTTGTAACTGTTGTTAACCATTAAGTAAACTCCTTCTAAATATTACTTTTACATTATTAATATATTCATAAGTTTCTAATGTGTCACTAAACAAGGATACTGCTCATTCATATTTTTAGATTGACTATGTCAATGTAAATTTAGTGAAGAAATGGAGAGTGATATAAATGGCTAGTCAAATAGGCTTAAAAAATATTCATATTGCCGTATTGAAAAGCGGTGATAATATGGGAGTAAAATATGATTCACCAATAAATCTAGAAAGGGCAATAAGTTCAAAGCTTAAGGGGAAATTTTATTCAAGGGACTTTGATGGAAACTACATGATGAAGAAGGAGGGGATGCAAGTATTATAAGTGGATGGTCTACGGCAGTACCAAGTGAGCCGGCAAATGCATAAATTTAACTTAAAGTATAATTTTAGTAGGCAAAAGTAGTAAATATTACTGCATACAAAATTAAAAGGAGATACAAAAAGTACCTCCCACATACATAAAAAGTCCATTATAATGTAAGTTGTGCAGACTATACAAGAAAATGGATAAGATTATGTACAATTTAAGTTTAAATGATAAAAGTATAACTTTCAATGATTTGGAGAAAAAATATATAAACGTGTATATGATGAGGGATTTACATATTTGCCACGCACTCTGGCAAAGGAATATTTTGAGCTGTCGTTGGCTCGGCATCCAAAAATGCTCGACTGAAAAAAACTCAGTCGGGCATAGCAATAATCATATCTTACTGGATGATGTGTATGTTCATCTCAGTTTGGTTTAATCTTCTTTACCCATTTCATAAATAACACTTTTACAGTTCATTTATCGTATCAGTTATCGCCATCTTCCGAATCCGTTTTGATGGAACATAAACCGCAGCAATAGATGCAGCAAATACGAACAGAAGAATAATTATTACTGGCATAACAGGAAAGTTCCAAATAGCATAGCTAAAATGGCTAGTAATAAGATAGTTATATAACAGCTTACTAATAAAAATACCAACTGTACAGCCCACAGCACAACCGGACACAGCATAGGTAAACGCTTCGGCGGCTATCATTTTTGTTATCTGACGTTCATCCATACCAACTGCACGCATAGCTCCGTATTGCTTTATTTTTGCGGATACGCTCATAGAAATACTGTTCATAATATTTAATACAGAAACCAAAGTTATAATTGTCAAAAATCCATATACAAAAAACGTAAATGCCATATATGTGCTGGATTGCATAGTCTGCTGATCCCGTTTGTCAGTAAACTTGTACTTTTCACCTGCGACATTATGGATGGCTTCAACATTTCTGTCCGCCGCATCTTTTGTCGTTTGTATCATAATAAGTGAATAATCGGTTACACCGGTAAGGCGAGTAAAAGTTTCCCCAGAAGTAATGAGTGTTATTTTCCCATTTGGATTACCGTCATCGCTAAAAGGGTCACATTTTAACATCCCTGCGATTTCAAGCTTTTTGTTGCCTACTTGTATTTTATCGCCTACCTTTAAGGGGTTGTTCTTGTCCCAGATTGTAAGTACGTAATTACTGTCTCCATACACTTTTGAAATATAGCTGCCTTTTCTAAGTTGCTTATCTTTTGTAAGACAGTCAAAATCATAATCATCGTAGGAAATCATATCAATCGTGTTTGTTTGAGAATTTACTTCTGCCGAAATATCAAGACAGCTCCTTCGGCCAAAAACATGTTTTACACCTGACATACCACTTATTTTATCAAGCAATGCACTGTCTATTGAATTTGAACTGTTATTACTATCAATGTTGATGTCAGGAGTATTCGACAACTGGGGCATAATATATCCGATAAACTCTATTAAGACTGAAAAGCTCAAAAACAGGATGATGCTAAGAGCAAATGAGCTTGTCATAAGTATTAAGTTTTTCTTTCCTGATACTGCATGATGAATGCCGAGAGCAGTTTCAATTTTAGAAAAACGGGTATTCAACGAATGTTTTACATTTTTTGTGCTTCCCGAATTGCCCGATACTGCCGTTACAGGAGATACCTTTGCAGCTCGTTTTGCAGGAGACCTAGCGGCAATGAGTACTGTAACAACTCCAACAATTATTCCGCTGATAATGCCTGGTAGACTGACTCCCCAAAGTGGTATATTGGAGAACTCTACACTGACAAGAAACCGTAACGCAGCGCATAATCCCCATGTAACTACAATTCCAAGTATTACACCTATTGGAACCGCAGTTTTGCACCAATTAAGGGCTTCCAGTCTGACAAAACGGATAATCTGTTGTTTGCTCATTCCAATACAGCGCATCATTCCGAAAAACTTTGTCCTTTGGGCAACATTACTGTTTATACTGCTTGAAATCATCAGCACACCTGCAATCAGTATGAGAATAAATAGCACAGCTGCTGTAGAATACAGGGTTTGCGCCGCTGCACTTTCACCAAGTTTTTGTAGTGCCTGACCGCCATGCTTATTTAGTAATCTTGTTGCCTCCATTCTAACGCCCATATCTGCCATGCTGAAAACAGCCGTTACTAAAAATACAGCAAATATGATACATAGGAGCGTCATGCGGTTCTGACGTCTGTGTACCTTTGCAGAAATTGGAATAAGACTAAGATAGCTTTTCATTCCTGGCACCTCCCAAAATCGGTGAGTACGCCGTCGGACACTTGCAGTATCCGGTCTGCTGTCTGTGCAATACTTCGGCTATGAGTAATCATAATAATGGTCTGCTCATACTTCTTTGCAGCTTGTTTCAGCAAAGTTATTACTTCGCTGCTGTTCTGAGTGTCCAAATTACCCGTTGGCTCGTCGGCAAGGATAAGCGATGGCCGAGTAATCAGCGCACGTCCTATTGCCACACGCTGTTGCTGTCCACCAGATAATTGACTGGGTAAATGGCTGCGGCGTTCTTTCAGATTAAGTACCGTAAGTAATTCTTCCAGATACTTTTTGTCGGGTTTCTGGTAATCAAGCAATACGGGAAATATAATGTTTTGCTCAACAGTTAATTCTGGAATTAGATTAAAACTCTGAAAAATAAATCCAATATTCCTGCGGCGGAAGATTGTTAAGCTACTATCTTTCATTGAAAAAATATCTTTACCATCAATAAATACCTTGCCGGAAGTGGGCATATCAAGCGCACCTACCATATTCAGAAGTGTACTTTTGCCGGAGCCAGATTCTCCAACGATTGCGACAAATTCGCCTTTTGGAACGGAAAAGCTGACATCTTTTAATGCGTGTACGGCAGCTTCACCGCTGCCATAGGTTTTAGAAATTGATTTAACTTCTAGTAAATTCATAGGTTATCCACCTCTTTCTGTCTTTATATTGAAAGGTTATCACGCCAACCCTACTGTTATATGACACTCACCCTACAATTTTGTAGGAATTAAAAAGTTGATTGTAAAAGTAGTACCAATACCCAATTCGCTGTCAACCTCGATCGTTCCACTGTGTGCTTCAACAATAGCTTTCGCAAGTGGCAGTCCAAGTCCGATACCTTGCGTGTCTTTAGAAAAACGACTGCGGTAAAATCTTTTGAAAATGTGGTGTAAATCCTCTGGGTGAATACCGCTTCCGTTATCTTTTATGGTAATTTGAACAATAGACGCAAACTGCTTCCATTCAATACGGATAGCATTACCTTTTTGTGTATGGTCAAAAGCATTTTTAACAATATTGCTGATTGCTTCCATTAGCCAGTTACGGTCACACAATAAGGTAACGGTATCATTACCAGATAGATATATTTTCTTTTCCTCTTGCTCGGCACGATATGAAAAGTGTCTTTCTATACAATCCATCATTTCAGATACATTTTCCATAGTTTTTTCTATCATAATTGTTCCAGCATCAAGCTTTGTGATTTTTAAGAGATTTTGTACCAGCATTTCTATTCTGTCAAGTTCCTGCTCTGAAAGAGCAGTAAACTCCTTAATTGTAGGTAAATCTTTTGCTTCCTCTTGCATAATACCGTTATAGACATTAAGGGCGGCAAGAGGGGTTTTCAACTGATGAGAAATATTGGATATAGTATTTTTCAAAAACTTTTTTGCGTTTTCCTCGTTTTTAGCATGGGCATTCAAAATGGAAACTAAGGAATTTACTTCGTGAAATAATATGTATAGTTCGCCCTCATCATTACACTCAATACGTGCATCTTGATTTCCAGAAATATATTCTTTGATTTGAGTTACGGCATTTTCCATGATTTTATTCTGTTCTTTGAAGTACCTGTAACCCGTTGCCAATATGGAGATACTCATGCAAAAGGAACATATCAATACACATAGTGCTGCATTTTCAAATTTCAAACCTATGAAAGCAGCAGAAAGAAGGGTGAATGCAAATATGAACAGCAGTACCCAACTGAATAGCAATTTGATTTTTCTGTTTGTCAGTATTTTCATCGTACACCTCAATCAATAGTATTCCATTTATATCCCATACGCCGAACTGTCACTATTTTCTGTGGTTCGCCCGGATTATCTTCAATTTTCGTACGCAGTCTGCGTATATATACAGTAAGGGTGTTGCTATCTACATAGTTTTCGTCGCAATCCCATAGTTTGCTTAAAATCTGCTTCGGCGAAAGGACAATATCTGGATTTTCCATGAACAGGCACAACAATTTATACTCGCTTGCTGTTAAGTCAAGCTGTTCTTCATTTTTATAGACTTCTCTTTTTAACAGTTGTACTTTTATGCCATTAGAATTTAATTCAGTATCTGCTTGATTAAAATTATCACTCCTGCGAAGCAGAGCATTTATTCTTGATAGGAACACCGCCAGTTTGAAAGGCTTTGTGATATAATCGTCACCTCCTATATCCAGTCCCATGATGATATCCGTTTCCTCATCAGCCGCGGTAAGAAACATAATCGGTACCATTGATGTTTTACGGATTTTTTTGCATAAATCATAGCCAGAGCCATCGGGAAGTGACACGTCCAAAATTACTAAATCATATTTCCAATTTATCCATAATGTTTCTGCTTCAAGACTTGTACGGGCAACGTCTATTTCGTATCCTTGCTTTTTGATGGCAAAAGATAAACCACTAATTAGGCTCAAATTATCTTCAACAAAGAAAATATGTTTCATATGTTTTCACCGTCCTTTATTTTTCTACATTGATATAGTATTGCAGTTGATGAGTTTGACTTTTTTTAGCTTTGCCGTAGGGAGGTAATTACATGGGGCAGTATTATAATTCTGACGATGAAGAAGTCATCGAAGCCGGAGTTCAGAATGTCGTTAAATTTATGTAGTGGACAAAAATTATAGATAAATGTAAAAATAGCTGGTATTACTATGATGTGAAATTAGCTCAATTTACTTATAAAATTTTTTATTTTAATTAGCAGTTTTTATATCATATTTTAGAAGTTTATACTGAAGGGTTGAGCGAGGTATTTTTAGTGCTTCTGCAGCCCTTTTTATGTTGTTTTTATATTGGATCATTGCCTTTTCAATAATTTCTTTTTCATAGTTATCTACCATTTCAGTTAGTGAACTGCCAATAGGTGTAATAGTATCATTTGGTGAATCATTTGGTTCTATTTTATTTGAGAAAATTTCTTCACCCATATCAAAAACAAGATCATTAAGTGCAATATGGTTCTTGTCCTCTAACATAATACTTCTCTTTATAACATTTTCAAGCATTCTTACATTTCCAGGCCAGCTATTTTGTTCTAATCTATTAATAACTTGAGGATTTATATGCTTAAGATTATGTCCAAGTTCCTTTGAGTATTTTTCAAGAAATAAGTAAGCCAATAATGAAATATCTTCCTTTCTATGCCTTAATGGGGGTATAGATATCATGCAGGTACTAATTCTATAAAAAAGATCTCGCCTTAAGGCACCTTTTTCAATTGCTTCCTCTGGGGATTGGTTCATTGCTGCAATTATTCTTACATCTACATGAATTTGTTGATTGCTTCCAAGCCTTAAGAATGTACCATCTTGAAGTACACGAAGTAACTTTGGCTGAATATTCATAGGCATTGAATTTAACTCATCTAGAAATAAAGTTCCTCCATCAGCAATTTCAAAAAGCCCCTTACGCTTTTCAGCACCTGTAAATGCACCTTTTTCAGTTCCAAAAAGCATACTTTCAAGTAAGGTATCTGGAATTCCTGCACAATTTAAAGTAACAAATGGTTTGTTTGCCCGTTTACTTTTTTTATGAGCTCTTTTAGAAAATAGCTCTTTTCCAGTGCCAGTTTCCCCATAGATGAGAATTGGGAAATCAGTTTGTGAATATATATCAAGCTTATTTATTTGTGAAATCATTTTCTCATTTCTTGTTAGAATCTCATCTTGACCTTCTAGTTGGTTTGGATTTTCTTCATAATGTGTATATAATTTTGCAGATAAGTCAAGTACAGTATCTGTTAACTGTTTTATTTGACTTATATCTCTGCCAATTTCTATAGCTCCTATTATATTTTTATTCTCATCATATAAAGGAAGGGTTGTATGCATATAGTCAACAGTTTTTCCTGTTTTAGTTATATATATCTGATGTTTATCAATAAATCTTTCTCCGTGTTTTAGGGATCTTAACATAGTACTAGTTTCTTCTGTAAGATTTTTATATGAATCTAGAATGTATTTTCCCAAATTATCCTTAACGGAGGATTTGTCAATTTCGGCATCATAAATATTATAATATATATATTTACCTTCTTTATCTATTACTGCAACTGGGTATCTTAAAACTTCGAAAAAATCACTAAATAAATTAACCGCATTTTTTAAATTATCGTTCATTATATATCCTCCAAAGTTTTATATACTAATATTTCTCTTATAATATTTAATTTTACCATATTTTTTACATCATATCATCATTTGTACGAAATCTCATCACTTTTTACAAGTTTCGAAAAACCATTTTTACGGTAACGGAAAATTGGCACAACGCAAGCCCTAAGTTTTAATACTTTGTGAATTTTTTAATTAATAGTAATGAAAAATGGTTATTTTAAAACTTTTATTTTTAAATTAACTGTTATTCATTAGTTATAAATCGAGCATTTACTAAGTTGGTATAAGTCTTGCTTTATATAATTGTAAAATACATAAAGGAGGAATTCTAAATGAGTTCAACAGAAACAGCTAAAAAAACAAGATCAGAGTTAGGTAAAATTTTTAATGAAACAAAAACCAACATCCTTCAAAAGGATAGAAGATTTACTTCAAAGAACAATCATTTACATTTTGAAGGCGTTGACCTAACAGAAGTTGGTAAAAAGTATCCAACACCATTTTATGTATACTCAGAAAAAGAAATTATAAGAAATATTGATGAAATTAAGGATGCTTTTAAATCACATCCAAATACAAAGATATTCTATGCATCTAAAGCTTGTTCAGTTATGAAAGTTTTAAGAATAGTAAAAGAAAGCGGTATATGTGCAGAAGCTAACTCAATCTATGAAGTAAAAAAATGTCTTGAGATTGGATTTAGTGGAAACCAGATAGTTTTCAATGGAGTTGTTAAGAAAAAAGAAGACTTAGAATATGCAATTAAAAATGACTTATATTTAATTAATGTAGATAGCTTCTTTGAACTTGAACTTATTGAAGAAATAACAAATAGACTGAAAAAGGTTGCAAATGTTTGTGTAAGAATAGAACCAAATGTTTCTTCACCAACACATCCAGGACTTATTACAGCATATCATGCAAAATCAGGAATAGATCTTCAAGATGCAGAGAAGATGTGCAAGAAAATACTTAAAATGGAATATGTACATTTAAAAGGTCTTCATATGCATGTAGGTGATCAAGTTCCAACAGCAGAGCCATTTGAACTTGCAACAGCTATTATGGTAAAGGAGGCTGCAAGGCTTGAAAAGGTTCTCGGAATTAAATTTGAACTTATTAACGTTGGCGGTGGGATTCCTGTTCCATATAAATATGGAAATGGAGATGCACTTGAGGATTATCTTTATGGAGGCATAGATTCATATGACTTTGCTAATGTAATAATTAAGGAAGTTCACAAATGGAGAAAAGACATCGAAATATGTATTGAACCAGGTCGTAAGGTAGTAAGCAGCGCAGGAGTTTTGTTAACTACACTTAGCTGTGAAAAGACAAAAACTAATTATGATGAAAACAACAATGTTCAAGATATTGTAAATTGGAAGTTTGTAGATGTAGGTTATAGTATATTATCAGATAGCCTTCACTTTGACTGGTATTTCAATCTATTTAATGCAAGTAACATAGATACAGAATATAATGATTGGTTTAAAGTTGCAGGTCCTCTATGTGATGGAGGAGATTATTTCCATCAAGGTGTTGACGGCGAATTTTATCCGCTTCCAAAGGATACTAAGTTTGGTGATGTTTTAGCATTTATTGATGCAGGTGCATATGTTATTGAAAGCCAAACAGTATATAATAATAGACCACGTACAGCAGTTGCCCTTATCAATAAAGAAGGTCAAGTTGAATTAATTAGACGTGAAGATAATTATGCTGACTTAGTTGGATACGATATTTATTAATTAAAAGGGAGTGTACGTTATGAGTGATAACGATAAAAAGCTAGGTGTAAAGGATATTCTTTTACTTAATGTAGCAGCAATACTTAGTATAAGACAGATACCTAATGTTGCACCATATGGAGCAGCATCAGTAATGCTTTGGCTATTAGCAGCTATATTTATGTTTATTCCTTTAGCAATGGTTTGTGGAGAACTTTCTACAGGCTGGCCAGAAGAGGGAGGACTCTTTGTATGGATAAGGGAAGCTATGGGAGAAAGAATAGGGTGGATAAACGTATTTTTATATCTATGTTCATGTATAGTTTTCTTCCCATTGATGCTTCAATTTTTAACAACAACTGTAGGATACACAATCAATGCCTCTTTAGCAGAAAATAAGGTTTACATTGGAGTTACCTCTATTATAATTATGTGGATATTAACTATGTTAAATATTAAAGGTATGGATTGGACAAAAAAGATAAATAACTTTGGAGCAATATTTGGTGTTTTTGTCCCAGCTGGTGTGCTTATTATTCTTGCATTATATTGGCTTGCAACTGGACATCCTATGGCAACAGATTATTCTGCAGCAAAAAATTGGATACCAAACTTATCAAAATGGGATAATATCGTATTCTTATCTTCAATGATGTTTGCATTTGCAGGAATGGAAGTTGCTCCAATGATTGCTGGACATGCTAAGAATCCGCAAAAAGATTTTCCAAGAGCTATTTTTCTATCAGCACTAGCCATTGTTGGAATTTATATAATAGGTACAATTTCAATGAATACTTTGTTTCCAGCAGCAGATTCAAATATAGTTGCAGGAATTATGCAGGCTATGAGTGCTGCTTCGGTTAATCTTCATATGCCATGGTTACTTCCGGTTATGGGAATACTTATTGCATTTGGAGCATTGGCACAGGTAAATTCCTGGCTTGTTGGACCAATCTATATGCTTAATGTAGCCAGCGGAAAAAATAATATACTTGGTAAAAAAATAAGTGAAGTAGACCCTAAAACAGGTGCACCCAAATATGCATTATATGTACAGGCCGTTTTAGTATCAATATTCTGTCTTTCAACATTTATATCTCCAAGTGCTGAAGCAGCCTACTGGACACTTACAGCTTTAACAACATTAGTTTACTTTATACCTTATCTTTTCATGTTTGCGTCATACTTAGTATTAAGAAAGAAAAGACCAGAAGTAAATCGTACATTTAAAATACCGGGAAAGGTTTTACCAATTGTCCTTCCTATATTTGGATTTGCTTCTACTTTATTTGCAATTGCCTTACTTTTCATTCCACCTTCACAAATAAACACAGGAAGTCTTTTCGTATTTGAATTAAAGGTAGCTGGTGGTGGAATAGTAGCTGCTATAGCTGCAGATTTATTGTATAAAAAAGCTAAGAAAAATAATGAAAAAGTACAAATTCAATAGGAGATGAGTTATGTGAGTTATCCAAGACTTGAAATAAATTTAAGAAAACTTAAATACAATGCAAAGGTAGAAGTGGAAAGCCTAAAAAAAATAGGCATTGATGTAATGGGTGTTAACAAGGTTTTTGATGGTGCTCCTGAAACAGCCAATGCTATTTTTGAAGGAGGAATAAAGGCAGTCGCAGAATCAAGAGTCTCAAATTTAAAAAAAATAAAAGATGTTAAGTGTGAAAAGGCTCTTTTAAGAAGCCCTTCATTAAGTGAAATACCAGATGTAATAAGATATGCCGATATATCCTTAAATTCAGAAATAGAAGTTATTGAAGCATTATCTAAGGAAGCTGTAAAACAAAATAAAGTGCATAAAGTATTGCTTATGCTTGACCTTGGAGATTTAAGGGAAGGAATATGGTTTGAAGATACAGATAAAATTGAAAGTGTATTAAGAGCTATTCTTAAGCTGCCTAATATTGAAATTTATGGCCTAGGAACTAATTTTAACTGTTATGGAACAGCACTTCCTACAGTGAAAAATGGAAATAAATTTGTATCAATTGCAAGAGATCTTGAGAAAAAGCTTGGTATTAAGTTTAAATATCTTTCAGGTGGAAATTGTACAAGCTACCATCTTGTAGACAAAGGCATTTTACCAAAAGGCATAAATCATCTTCGCATTGGCGGACTTCATCAATTTGGAATTGAATACGTTGAAGGTAAATATCTTGATGAGTATTATCATTCTTCAATGGATATAAATAAATATGTATCAAATCTTTATATATTCAAAGCAGAAATTATTGAGCTTAATACAAAACCTACTGTCCCTGTTGGAGAATTAGGGGTTGATGCCTTCCTTCAAACGAAAACCTTTGTGGATCGTGGAAATAGGAAAAGAGCACTATTAGCATTTGGACGTCAGGATATTCCATATGAAAATATACATCCAATTGATAGTAAAATAGAAATACTGGGACAGACAAGTGATCATACTATAATTGATATAGAGGACAGTGACAATTATAGTCTGGGAGATATTATACCATTTGAAATAGACTATACCGCACTTTTGGCTGCATGTAACTCTCCTGGTATTGAAAAAGCTTTTATAAATGATTAAAAAATGAGTAATCTTCATATTAAGGTCATTTCTATAGATGCTTAAATATCATTTTTAGGTGAGAGCCTTACAATGATTAACTCTCGACTAATGTCTGTAAGCGTCAAATAGTCCACATCTGAATAATAGGTGTGGATTTTTACGCTTACTTTTCAATCAACCGCATTATAAGGTGTGTTCATCAATATTTTCACCCCTGTAGTTTTGCGAGACGGAGACGAACTCGTTAATGTTTATTGCAACTATTGAAAATGTAATTTTTAAAAATTACATTTTTAATAGTTGCAATAAAATTTCTTTTGAGCTATGATTACATCATAGCAAATAAAGTTAGTTTTAGAAAGGCACAATATTTTATGAAAAGGTTGAGTGAATTGGTTGGATTAGTAAGTGGATCGCCTCAGTTTAGAATTACTGAAGTGTTTGATGAGAAAACACCGCTTTTTACTTATTATAGTCAAACGGATTTAACAGATGATTTGGTAGGTATTATTTCAAACAATGTGGACAATAAACAAGTCAGAACAAATGATAAAGTAAATATCTTATGCTATGGTGATGTGGTGTTTAGTTTAATCACAGGAATTGCAGCGATGGTAAGAAAAGAGCACGAGGGATATCTTTATACGCAAAACTACGTTAAGTTATTACCTAGCCATAACATTGATTCAAAGTTTTTGGTTTATCTCA
Source organism: Clostridium sp. JN-1 (assembly GCF_003718715.1). Taxonomy (NCBI): domain Bacteria; kingdom Bacillati; phylum Bacillota; class Clostridia; order Eubacteriales; family Clostridiaceae; genus Clostridium; species Clostridium sp. JN-1. The sequence continues at coordinate 688,525 of NZ_CP033465.1, forward strand.
TTAATGAAAACAAAACAATTAAGAAGCAGTTTGCTTTGGGACTGCAGGGTTCGCAAGTTTTAAAATATACTCTCAGGCAGCTTAAAGAGCTCGAAATACCGAAAATACCTTCCATAGATAAGCAAAAAATTATAGGACAAGTATATTTTAATCAGTTAAGGCTGCAAGCCCTTAAAAATAAGGCAGCAGAACTTGAAACAAAAATCAGGTTATCCAAGTTAGAGGAGGCAAGTCAGAAATGAATGAAGAGCAATTTGAAACTGAACTAATACAATACATTACCAGTGGAACCATAACCAAACCTGAACACCTAGAAGGAATCACCGGCTTTATGGTTAGTGAAAAACCTGCTGATTACTGTGTAAAAACAAAGCTGTGGAAGTATGAACCAAAAATTAAAACTACAGAAGAGCTTTGGAATAACTTCAAAGAGATTCTTGAGAGGCACAATCAAAATACACTTGATCATCCACTAAGTACTATTGAATTTAATCAAGTTAAAAAGATTATATCTGATATTCAAACACCATATGAAGCTGGACAATTTTTATATGGACTTAATGGTGTATCGCAAATCGAAATTGATTTGGATGACGGCCGCCACGTGTTTTTAACGGTTTTCGATCAAAAACAAATCGGTGCTGGAGATACAGTGTATCAAGTAGTTAATCAAATTGAACGCCCTGCAGTTATCCCTGGGAAACAAAATCGCCGTTTTGATACGACACTTCTTATTAATGGTTTACCTATCATACAAATTGAAGAAAAACGTGATACACATGATGTCAATGAAGCACTAAATCAAATGCATCAATATTCCGAAGAAAACCAATATAGTGATATTTTTTCCACTTTACAAATATTAGTGGCAATTACGCCCAATAACGTGAAGTATATGGCGAATACCACTCCGGATAAGTTCAATAAGGACTTTGCTTTTAACTGGCAGCGTAAAAGTGATAATACGATTGTGCGTAATTGGAAAGAGTTTGCTGATTCAATGTTAAGTATTCCAATGGCACATCAGATGGCTACTAATTATATGATTTTGGACGGCACAAAAAATAAACAAACGTTAAAGGTAATGCGTCCATATCAAGTATACGCAACTCAGAATGTAATTGAAAGTTTAAAGCAAGTTGATTTTGAACTCGGCACAAATAAAGTAGGTTATGTTTGGCATACCACTGGTTCTGGTAAAACTATAACTAGTTTTAAAACAGCATGGCTTGCAAGCCGCATGCCTAAAATTGATAAAGTTGTCTTCGTAGTAGATAGGATTGCTTTAACGAAACAAACAAATGAAAATTATAGGGCCTATGATCCAGATGCTGCTGAAGATACGATTGGCAGCGTTCAAGATACTTGTAATACTAATGATTTGAGTCGTAAACTAAAGAGTAAAGATAATAATATCATTGTTACTTCTGTTCAAAAGCTTGATACTTTAGTGAAACGTAAATCTTTTAAATCACCTGATAAAAATATTGTATTTATCGTGGATGAAGCACACCGTTCAACTGGTGGTGAAAGTTTTCAAAAGATACAAAAAGCTTTTAAAAAGTCTGCTTGGGTTGGTTATACAGGAACGCCGATGTTTGATGAAACTACTAGTGGCTTACGAACAGAAGATATTTTTGGACCATTGTTACACGCTTATACCATTCGTGAAGCAATTGCAGATAGAAATGTTTTAGGCTTTAAAGTGGATTTTGAAACAACCATTGATGAAGAACAAATGAAATTGAAGTATCTACCAAATTTCTATAGAGAACGCTATCCGAAGTGGACTGAAGAACAGATTCAAGAGAAGATTAATAATCTAAGTCAAGAGGATATGGATGATGCGGTTGAACCAAGTTTTTATGATGAAAATCCAGATCACATCAAGTTAGTAGTTGAAGATATTTTTAAGAACTGGCGAAATCGTTCAAATGAAGGTAAGTATAATGCACTTTTTACCACTCATGTTGGTGGTGGGAAAGCTAGTACTCCAATGGCAATGATGTATTTTAATGAATTTCAACGAGTAAATAATGAGAACAGGAAGAACGGTGGACAAACATTAAAATTAGCAGTTACATTTAGCCAAAACTCATCCAATAATGATAGTATGCTTGCCACTAATCAAGGTTTACATGATGCTATTAAAGCTTATAACAAAGAATTTGGTACAAGCTTTGGTATGGATGATGTAGCAGGATATACACAAGATGTTACTAGTCGTTTGAATAAAACTGCTACCGACAAGAACTTCTTAGATATTGCGATTGTGGTAGATCAACTTTTGACTGGATTTGATGCACCAGAACTTAATACTCTTTATGTAGATAGAACACTTAAAGGGGCTGGACTTATTCAAGCTTATTCAAGAACAAATCGTATTGCTGATATGCAAGAAAAACCCTGGGGGCGTATTGTAAATTATCGCTGGCCTGCTCAAAATGAGAAGTTGATGAATAAAGCTCTCGCAATTTATGCTAATAAAGCTTCTGCAATTTTATCAGAAGATGACCAGCGTAAATCTAACCAAGATGATGGTATTATCGCTAAATCTTTTGAAGATGTATTTAAGGAAGTTAAAGGGGTTGCTCAGAAATTATCCAGCTTAACTAATAAGTTTCAGCAATTGCCACCTTCTGAGAAGCAAAAAGAGTATATGCTTGATTTGCTGCATGGTTATAATGCTGGTATGGCTAAATTAAAACAATATGCACCTAAAGAAGTTGATGGAAATGCAGTAGGCTTCAATTACGACAATCCTGATGAATTAGTTGAAAAATTAGGGATGACAAGTGAACAGGAAACCATGCTTACTACAGTTTTAACCAATGAACTTAAACAACATATATCAAAAGAAAAGAAAATTCCTTTTGATCAAATTGAGTTAAGAATGACTCATGTCAAGGATGTGAAAATAGATTATGATTATTTAACTGAATTGGTGGAACAATTATTAAACCAAGTGCATGAGGGCAAGAGTCAAGAAGCACAAGCTACGAAAGAGAAAATTAATCAATTTGCCAGTGGCTTGGAAGACAGAAATTATGCTGCGAAGATTATGAATGCAGCAATTGCTATTATCAAAGGGCATTTTCCGCCGGAAGGTTCTAATCTTAAATATCCAGTAAAATTGAAAAATAGTGAACAGATTATTCAAGCGGCTAATAATGTCAGCCTTGATAGAATGTTTTTAGATTTTCGAGTGAAGTGGGGAATCACAGATATTATCACAAGTGCCCAGATGCGTGAATTATTTAGTCGTCATCGTTATGGCTTACAAGATTTAGACGATACTGGTCAAATTCGAGATATAATTGCAAAAGCAAGCGTGGATTATAAGACGTTAGCACATGACGAGGAGATACAATCTTTGTCTAAAATCAAGTATCGTAATGGTTTACGTGAAGCTATTTATGAATTAGCTGATGATCAAGCTGAAAGTTAAATTATATCTAAGGATACTTTAAAATTAAAGCATTTAATGAGATGCTTAAGAATAGTAAAATTAATTATTGAACTGTCGACCATCAATTGACAGCTCAGATAGGAGATAAACTATGGATAAAAATAAAGCGAATGTACCTAAAATAAGATTTCCAGGATTCACTGACCCTTGGGAACAGCGTAAGTTGGGTGAAGTCCTTGAAATTATGACAAGAACGAATAATGACGGTGAATATACTCGGGATGATGTTTTATCTGTTTCAGATGAATATGGTGTTATAAATCAGATAAAATTTCAAGGCAGAAGTTTTGCTGCTGAAGATGTTACAGGCTACAAAAAAGTTGTCAAGGGTGACATTATTTATACGAGAAGTCCGTTGGCAGCAAAACCGTTCGGAATTATAAAAAAAGTAAGCAATGAAGAGGGTATAGTATCTCCGTTGTATATCGTAAATGTTCCGACTGAGGGCAATGACTCAACATTCATTTATTACAACTTTGATATGCCTGAAAAGACAAACAATTATCTTCGTCCACTCGTAAGAATGGGTGCTAAACATACAATGAATATTTCTAACGATGAATGGTTATCGGGTGAAATCTATGTTCCGTCTTTAGCTGAACAAAAAAAAATAGGTGCTTACCTTGCAGAACTCGATAACCTTATCACCCTTCATCAGCGTAAGTTAAATCACTTGCAAGATAAGAAGAAGAGTTTGTTGCAAAAAATGTTCCCGAAAAATGGCGAGAATTTTCCAAAACTTCGTTTTCCAGAGTTTACCGACCCTTGGGAACAGCGTAAGTTAGGAGAGATTTCAGATAAAGTAACTGAAAAGAATACAGAAAATTTTTATGATGAAACTCTTACTAATTCAGCAGAGTTTGGTATTGTCACCCAAAGAGATTTTTTTGACAAAGATATTTCCAATGCAAAGAACTTAAATGGATATTATGTAGTTCAAAATGATGATTTTGTTTATAATCCACGAATTTCAAACTTTGCCCCCGTCGGACCAATAAAAAGGAACAAATTAGCAAGAACAGGCGTAATGTCGCCACTTTACTATGTATTCCGAACACACGATATTGATAAAACCTACTTAGAACATTATTTCGATACGACTTGCTGGCATAGTTTCATGAAACTAAATGGAGATTCGGGCGCACGTTCCGATCGGTTTGCAATTAAGGATTCTGTGTTTATAGAAATGCCAATTCCATTTCCAAACTTGGAAGAACAGAAAAAGATCGGGAGGTTTTTTGATACAATAACAACCCTTATCACCCTTCATCAACGTAAGTTAAATCACTTGCAAGAACAAAAGAAAGCATTATTACAACAGATGTTTGTATAAAATAATTTGAAAAGAGGAAATAAAACAATGAGTAATAATCCACAAACAATTACTAGCAAACTTTGGGCTATGGCAAATGAACTGCGCGGCACAATGGATGCGTCAGAGTACAAAAACTATATCTTAGCATTTATGTTTTATCGATACCTTTCGGAACATCAAGAGCAGTATTTAGTGGGGAATAATGTTATTGATGTTCGTGATGGAGAATCTATTAATGATGCTTATCTAAAACAAGCGGTAGGTAAAGATTTAGATGACTATTTACAAGATATTTCATCAAGTCTGGGATATGCAATTGCGCCAAATGATACATGGGAGTCTCTGATTAATAAAATTAATGACGCACAAGTTATTCCTAGTGACTACCAAACTATTTTTGATAACTTTAATAAAAATGCGGAATTAAATAAAGAAGCAGTTAAAGATTTTCGCGGTATATTCAACGATATTAACTTGGGAGACTCACGTCTTGGAAGTTCTACAAATGAACGTGCAAAGTCACTTAACAATATAGTTAAGTTAGTTGATGGAATTGAATACAAGGGGGATGATGGAAAAGATATTTTAGGTGAAATCTATGAATACTTAATCGGTCAATTTGCTGCAAATGCTGGTAAAAAAGGTGGAGAATTCTATACACCTCATCAAGTAAGTAAGATTTTAGCTAAAGTAGTAACTAGCGGTGTAGAAAAATCAGATGAATTCTTCAGCGTATATGACCCAACAATGGGTTCAGGTTCATTACTACTTACTGTTGGACAAGAATTGCCTAATGGTACTCATATTAAGTATTTTGGTCAAGAGTTGAATACAACAACTTATAACTTGGCTCGTATGAACTTGATGATGCACGATGTACCTTATAACAATATGACACTAAATAATGCTGATACTTTGGAAAGCGATTGGCCAGATGGACCAGACGGAAAAGGAATTGACCACCCACGTAGTTTTGATGCAGTGGTTGCAAATCCACCATATTCTGCAAAATGGAATAATGATAAAACCAAATTAAAAGATCCACGTTTTAGCGATTATGGAAAATTAGCACCAGCGTCAAAGGCGGATTATGCTTTTATATTGCACAGTATATATCATTTAAACAGCACTGGCACAATGGCTATTGTTTTGCCTCACGGTGTGCTATTTCGTGGTGCAGCAGAAGGTAAAATTCGTCAAACTCTGATTGAAAAAAATTATCTTGATACGGTCATAGGTTTGCCAGCTAACTTATTCTATGGAACAAGTATACCAACAATCATTTTAGTATTTAAGAAGAATCGTAAAATGAAAGACATATTATTCATTGATGCAAGTAATGATTTTGAAAAGGGTAAGAATCAAAATAACTTAAGTAATGAAAATATAGATAAAATCATTAATACGTTTAAAGAACGTAAAGATGTTGATAAATATGCTCACGTAGCATCAATTAAGGAAATCAAGGAAAATGAGTTTAACTTGAATATTCCACGTTATGTTGACACTTTTGAAGAAGAAGCTCCAATTGATTTGGATGAAGTAAATAGGCAGTTAGAACAAGATAATAAGGAAATTGCAGAACTTGAGGCAGAGATTAATGAACAATTAAAGATTTTAGGTGTAAAAAATTAGATTTATTGGTAGTGGGAAAGTGAGACATTCACTTTCCCGCATTTGTTTGGTACAGCGTGATGCAATTTTCGATAATGGTTTCTAGTTAAATTAATTCTGATAATGAACGCATAACCAAATCTATATCTTTATTTTCAAGTTCCTGAATAATATGCAAATAGGTTTTTTGGGTTGTTGTCATACTAGCATGCCCTAACCTTCTTGCGACACTTGCAATTGACACACCAGCAAATAACAAAAGAGAGGCATGCGTGTGGCGTAATCCGTGAATTGAAATTACTGGGACTTTTGCATTCTTACAGTGTCTTGTTAATATGTCATTAACAGTTGAATTATATACTTTGTTTTCTGCAAATATAGGTTTATCTTCTGGTAATCCTTTTAGTAATTCAGAAAACTGAATTACTGTTTGCCAGTCTATTTGTACTTTTCGTACAGAGGATTGATTTTTTGTTGGAAGAAATCCCCCACTTCCTTTATAATCCCATGTTTTACTGATTGAAAGTATCTGATGTGAAAAATCAAAATCTTTAGGTGTAAGTGCTAATGCTTCCGAAAATCGCATCCCAGTTTTTGCAACTAATAGTATAAACCAATCCCAACTTACTTCAGACTTTAAATCAAGATTACTTAATAGAGTATGTAACTCGAACTGATTCAGGTACTTTGTTTTTTTATTTCTTGGAGCTTTTCCTTTGATTATTGCTTTTCTCGTAGGATCCCTATCAATTAGACCTTCATCCACTGCATCTAAAATTGCAGCTTTTAATTGATGATGAAAATCCATTGTTGTTTGACGCTCATGATATGCAGCATAGTCATTAAGTAATTGTTGGTAGGTTATACGATTCAAATCGCAAATCATAAGGTTCGGAATAAGTTTTTTAAGCCACTTTTCTGTCATAAGATATTTATCCATAGTCACTTTTCTTATAGCACCATCTTTGTATACTGTAATCCACTGTGCATAATATTGGCAAAATAAATCAGTTTTCTTTATTTTTTCTAACATTAATAATTCCTCCTTTTGAGTTATCGAAAATTGCTCACGCTGATGAAGGGTGATAAGGGTTGTTATTGTATCAAAAAACCTCCCGATCTTTTTCTGTTCTTCCAAGTTTGGAAATGGAATTGGCATTTCTATAAACACAGAATCCTTAATTACAAACCGATCGGAACGTGCGCCCGAATCTCCATTTAGTTTCATGAAACTATGCCAGCAAGTCGTATCGAAATAATGTTCTAAGTAGGTTTTATCAATATCGTGTGTTCGGAATACATAGTAAAGTGGCGACATTACGCCTGTTCTTGCTAATTTGTTCCTTTTTATTGGTCCGACGGGGGCAAAGTTTGAAATTCGTGGATTATAAACAAAATCATCATTTTGAACTACATAATATCCATTTAAGTTCTTTGCATTGGAAATATCTTTGTCAAAAAAATCTCTTTGGGTGACAATACCAAACTCTGCTGAATTAGTAAGAGTTTCATCATAAAAATTTTCTGTATTCTTTTCAGTTACTTTATCTGAAATCTCTCCTAACTTACACTGTTCCCAAGCATAAGTTGATCATTTGGATGAGATCTTGCTTACTTAATTCTTTTCGAAATAATTAAGTGTGAGCACAAATCAGTAATTGAAAAAGTATACCTATTTTATTAGTATAACCATATGTTGGAATTTAGTGGTTAGTATTTTTACCTTAGCATTACTCTTAACAGGTATCTTATACTAAGGCTAAGACTCTGCGTCTAGCGTTCACCACACTAAGGGGAGTAAGTAAAAGAGGAATAGTGAAGTAAAGTGATCCCAATATCAAGGACATTTATAAAAAAGGCATTAAGTCTTAAAGTAATATTTCAACCAAATGAGGGACGCTTAGATTTATACTATAAGGAAAGACTTATATCTTTAGATAACAGTGGGAAAGAACATATTCCTTATTTGAGATGGTGTTTAGGTTATAATAATAATCACATAGATTACTGTTTTAATGGTTTTATGTTTAAAAATTTACTATACAGAAACAACTATGTATGTGGATTATACAATGTACCTGAATTTATAGGAGCCTTAGCAACATTTTTAAGAAATCGAAATATTGGAACTGATTATTTCCAAAACAGTAAATACTATTGTTTTTAATATAAGGAGAGAAAGTTTTTTAATATCCTTATGTCATAAAGGCGATATGACACAGAGGCATTGGTATTGTATCTCCAACAGATACGTTTACCGGTGCCTTTATCAAGTGGCATCCTTGATCAGAATGAATTAAGATTTCCTTCGTTTTATAATAACCATACCTAGAAATACCAGCACATTTACACAACCAGCTTATATTCAAGAGATTATTATCCCGCTGCACCATTTACTGAATCATCTTGAACTTTAGTATTTCAGTTGGTATTTTGCTAGTCTCATATTCTGAGACAAAGTATGCCCTAAATTCTTCAGTGTATGTTATAACCTTCAAGCTGGCACTCTTTACGTATGGATTTTTCAATAAAACTTCTAATTGTTCATCTGTAAAATAATTTTTTCCTATAGTAATCGGTTCATTTAAAATAATTTACAACAAAAAAAGATTCTGTAAAACAGAATCAGTTAAAAATGGTGCTTTGTACGTTTTTTATAACTGTCTATTTTATAGGACCTATTTTACAAATCTAGGTACGTTCTCTTTTATATTTTTTATTGTCCACCACACTTGGGGATCTAGAGACTTTAACCTTAGCTTCTTCCTTTTTTAAGGTTTCTTTAATATGCTGTATATCTTTAACTTGTTGTTTATATATGGATACATCTTCTAAGATGACTTTATGTTTTACAAATTCCACCTGTTCCTCGCTCAAAGGGATACGTATAAATTCAGTAGAACTATTTTTATGTTGTGCATCAGCTGAGGCAAAGGTCTTTTTCTCAATTATAAGTTCTTCATGTACAATAGGTATAGTAAAATTTTTTTCTTCTGTGAAAGTTTCTTTATGAGTTTTTACATTTCCCGTTTGTATCCACTTTTTTGCTATATCAAGCTGTTCTTTTTTAATTTGAAGAGTTGCATTATTGATATTATTATTTGTCTTTACCATAAATTTTGTCCTCCAATTGTTTAGAAAGACACCTCACGAATTGTGTATAATTTGTGAGGTGTCTCAAATTTAACTAGCTCTGGTTACTTGTACTGTCAACTACATTAGGATCGCCAATTTTATTTACTTTAGCTTCTTCTCGTTTAAGAGTTTCATCTATATGCTCTGTATTTTCTATAGCACGTTTATGAGCTGAAACTTCTCCTGATACTACTGTGTGCTTATTTACATCAACCTTTTCTTCACTGACGGGAATTTTAATGCTTTCCTCATCAGTTATAGGAGAATCAGAGGATTCATTGTCTAGGTTTCTTCTTTCAATTACGACTTCTTCACGTGTTACAGGGACATCTACACTTTTTTTCTCTTCTATGATTTCTTTACCAAGTTCTACCTCACCTTTTTGAACTTTATTTTTAGTAATGTCAAGTTCTTCCTTACGGAGACGAAGTTTTGCTTCATCCTTATCAGTATCCCTTTTATTATCATCATTGTTTCCCCAAATTCCATTTAATATACTCATATATAAACACCTCCTTAAATAATAACCATTTATATATTGCCCTTTGTGAAATGTATTATCCTGATTGAATATTGGAAATATGCTAAAGAAAAGGTTTGACAGTAATTAAAAATGTTTTCCAGTGTTAACAACAATTTAAAAATTTATTTTAATACAAGAAATTACAATTAAATAATTTTATGAAACATACCCCTCATGTGTAAGCTGTAGTTAGATTAATTAAACTAAACTATTGAAGGTTTTACGAAGGATAATAAATAGTGTTTTTCCGCTATTCTTACTCTATAAATTTAAGAGGATGTTTTTAAAAAATTTTATAATATAGATTACTATATATTTGCAAGGTTAATACTTTCATGTTCACATTTAATATATTATTTGCATAATATACTTATATATAGATAAGCGTTTATGTAAGAATATATTTATCATTGATAAGTATAAAATGTATTGACATTACATAGGATACTATCTATACTATTATATATAGACAAACATCTATATAGGAGGAGCATTAATGAGCTTAAATTATGATGATAATGCAAAAATTATTAAAGCATTATCAGATGGTAGTAGATTAAAAATAATTGATATATTGTCTTGTGGAGAAAAGTGTGCTTGTGACATATTGGAGCACTTTGATTTTACACAGCCAACACTTTCCCATCATATGAAAGTCCTAATGGATTGCGGTCTTGTACAATCTAGAAAAGAAGGTTTATGGTCATATTATTCATTAAATATTACTAATTGTAATAAATTAATTTTATTTTTAATGAATATTATAACGGATACAGATGAATGTATCTGTAAAGGTAAAACAAAATGTAAATGTAAATAATAAAAAACTTAGTTAAGAGAATTAAATTATATTACATTAAGATAATGCAGCTTTACAAAAGAAGTTTGGATAGCACCTAAGAACCTTGCAACTTTAGTCGTGAAAAGTTCAGCATTGGATAATTAAATTAAGGAGGAAAAAAGATGAGTGATTTTAAAAAGGTAGATGTTAGAAATGCTGTTCGTAATAGTTATGGAAAGATAGCTATTGGGAATGCAAAAAAGGATGGCTGCTGTGGTGGAAGTATTAAGCTTAAAAAACCTGCTGTAGATATATCTCGTAAAATTGGATATTCTGATGAAGAGATATCAACTGCTCCAGAGGAAGCTAATATGGGATTAGGCTGTGGAAATCCTCAATTAATAGCTAATATTAAGGAAGGAGAAACTGTTATAGACCTTGGAAGTGGTGCAGGATTTGACTGCTTTTTAGCTTCAAAGAAAGTTGGGACTAAGGGATATGTTATTGGAATTGACATGACTCCAGAGATGATTAATAAATCAAGGGTTATGTCTAAAAAATATAGATATAGAAATGTAGATTTTAGATTAGGTGAAATTGAAAATATTCCTGCAGCAGATAATACTGCGGATGTAATTATTTCAAATTGTGTTATAAATTTATCTCCAAATAAACAAAGAGTATATAATGAAGCTTATCGTGTATTAAAAAAAGGTGGAAGAATTGCTATTTCTGATATAGTTCTTGTTAGAGAATTGACGAAGGAAATGAAGCAAGATGAGAAACTTTATTGTGGATGAGTTACTGGTGCATCTTCAGTTGAAGAATTAAAATTATATTTAGAAAAAGCTGGCTTTAGTAATATTAAAATTGAAACTCATGAAGTCTCAAAGGAATATGCTGAAAAATGGGGACATAATTTAAAAGTTGGAGAATACATTATGTCTGCATCAATAAAAGCAATAAAACCATAAAAGTTTTTTACTGTTTAGTAAGATAAAATTGAGATATTCACTTTATATTATAATATTATGATATGTTATAAATATATATAACATTATGTTATTTATAACATAGTGCTATTTTTAGGTGTCTTTGTGGCGGAGACATTAAATATGAGCCAAAACTTTTAAAGTTGATAGAAATGAACAAAAGCTCTGATTTTATAATCAGAGCTCTATATTTTGCATTAATTCATAATAAAGTTGAGGACAAGCCAATGATTTTAAATTGCCAACAATTAAATATGTCAACTCAAAACCCAAAGATTAATTCTATTACTTTGGATCTTCTTAGATAGTATTAGAATTAGGATATTATATTTCTAATAAACATTACAACTCACTTCTTTTTTATTATTCGTAAAATCTTTACCCGATAGGGTGTGTTTCTAATCTAACTTAGCTTTCTATTTTCACTTAACGTGAAACCAAATTAGCAAATATTGATGTATCAGCAGACTTCTCAGTAGTTGCTATATTAGCACCTGACGGTGAAATTTATAGAAAGCTTTTTAAGATTATGCATAATAGAAATGGTTTTGATTACCTAGTAGATCAAATAAAAAAAGTGGAAGAAGAGTTTAACATGAAAACAGGAATTTTCATGGAATCTACTGGTGTATAAGAAAAATGTACAATTACTTTATTCAATACCAGGTGTTGGAGAATTAACTGTCATCACAATAATGAGTGAAATCGGCAATATTAAAGGTTTTGTTAAACCTAAACACTTAGTTGCTTATTTTGGTTTAGGTCCTTCTGTTAGCCAATCTGTTGAGTTTAGTAGTGACAAAATCATGCCTAAACGAGGCACTAGAACAGGCCGTTACCTTATATGCTGTCGCGTTAGCGTCTATACGTAAGAATTAGAAACGATGAACCTATAAATAGAGTTCTACTAAATTTCTATAATGAGAATATGAAGGGTAAATTACTAGCTGGTCTATAGTATTTCTTTCTGGGTTTGGAGTTTAGCAAGTGGCTAAGTATCAGACATAAAGGAGGGTAGTAGTGTTATATGATGATAGGGGAATGCTGGTATTGTAAAACATATATGCAAATGATATAATTATGCTATTATATTAGAGAATTTGGTAAATAAGTGACAATGATACAAAGAGTATATTGATTATTGTAACAAGTTAAAATGGCAAAATATTACTGAAGGGATTAAATATGTTAGTAGAATACAGCCATTGGCAAGTATATGAAGGAGCTTCTGAAGGTAGTGGTAGAAGCGATAAGGTGTGGTTAATAAATCCAGATACTAAAGAAATAGGATTGTTTAAATTTACTAAAACTGATAAGACTACTGAGCATATTTCAGAAAAATTAGCTTCAGAATTGGCTGAATTAATAGGATTGGAATGTGCTAGAATAGAAATAGGTAGGTATGATTCAAGAATAGGATCTATGAGTTATCTTATTAATAATAAATCTGAGATATTAATAGAGGGGATTTATTTAATTAATAAGCAATATCCAAATTATGATCCTGCTTCTATGTATGATAATGTAAATGAAGAGTATTATTCAATAGATATGATATTGAACTCACTTGATGAATATAATTTAAAGGATGAATTCCTTAAAATAGCTATTTTTGATTTTTTAATTGGAAATACGGATAGGCATCAAAATAATTGGGCAGTTATTAGATATAATGATAATTTTAGGATGTGTCCAATGTATGATAATGGATCTTCATTATGTTGTTATTTACAAGAAGATAATATAGATTCTTATTTAGGGAATGACAAGATGAAATTTAATTCTTTGGTTAATACTAAGTCTAGATCTAGAGTTAGAATCAATAAAAAAATAAAGAAAGAACCAACGCATCTTGAAATACTTAAATATATAAAATTACATTATTATGATTGTGTTATTGATTTGATAAAGGTTATAAATAAGAATATAACAGAATATAATTTAGAAAGAATTATTTCCAATTATTAAGTAAAAAAAGAAAAATATTAATAGAAAAATTTTTATTAGAAAAGACTAATTTAATGAGTCAGGTATTTTTGAGAGAGGAGGAATAGTATGTCTATTAAATGTGGTAGAGATTATATTTATTTAGTATGGAAAGATATTAAAACAAGAAGACAATATATTGTTGGACAATTATCAAAGAATGGACAATTTGAGTTTAATTATGGATTTGAGGTTGAAGAAGCAATAAAACAAGGATTTAAACTGTTAATTTCTTTTGAAGAAATTAATAAAGTTTATAAAAGTGACATTCTATTTCCAGCTTTCTCAAGCAGATTACCAGATAGCAAAAGAAAAGGAATTGAAAAAATTCTTTCTAAATATGGTTTAGATGATTATGATGCATATAAACTATTAAAAAGAAGTGGAGCTAAGTTGCCAATTGATAACTTAGAATTTATAGATCCTATATTAGATGAGAATGAAGAGATTATTAAGAGAATTTTTTATTTAGCTGGACCTAGACATTATATTGGATGTGAAGGAATAGATTGTGCTAAAGCAGAAAACTTAGAAGTTGGAGATGTATTACAATTAGTTTTAGAACCAGAAAATAAATTTGATAGAAATGCAATAAAAGTTTTAAATGAGAATAGCATTCACATTGGTTATATACCAAGATTTTATTCTGAAAGTATTATTAATTTGCTTAATAAGGGATACACATATAATTGTAATATTTATGAAATTCAAAAAGATAATAATTGCAATGAATGCGTAAAAATACAATTAGAAATGAAAAAATAGAATATGTAAGTATACAAAGATTTGGAGCCCTTGGGTGTATGTACACACATTCGAGGGCTTTCGTGTGTGGAAACATATGGATTAAATTTTTTAAAAGATTAATTAGAGGAGGATACATTATGAAAATTTCAAAGAAAGATGCGCTGCAATGGTTTGAGTTTTTCTCCATGTTACCAGAAGATGAAGAACTTATGACAAAACAACAGGAAATCATTTACGCTGTCTTTGCACAAATTGAGGAAGCAATCGATCATAGAAATGATATGTTAATGTCAGAAATTAGAGGTTTAAAAACTTTGGACAATAGAACCTTTTTCGTGGGAAATGAAAGCAAGTTCTCAAAAGGATGTCGTTCTTGTTTGTTCGGAACTGGTTTGAATGCAATTAGAAAAACGAATAAATGTAACATAGAGTGTAAGTTCTGTTACAATTATGGAGACTTAGATAATGTTCCTCCAATTGGCGAAGGTATGTGGGAAATTGGTGGCACAAAGTTTTATGAGAAGGATATTGATTTACTTCTTTCAATACACAATAAACCTACTGGCATTTCATACGTTTATTTAGAGCCATTTATGGAAATTGAAAAATACTATTCGATTATAAAGAAATTTAGGGATGCAAAGATTCATCAACATCTATATACAAATGGCATTTTAGCTACAGAAGAGACATTGAAAGCATTAGGTGAAGCAGGTCTTGACGAGATACGTTTCAACCTTGGTGCTTCTAATTGTTCAGATAATGTTATCGAAAATATTGGAATAGCGAAAAAGTATATTAAAAGTGTAGGTATTGAAACTCCAATGACTCCTGAGTTTTTCAAAAGCTTTTTTAAGAAAAAGCAGGCGATTTTAGATACAAAACTCGATTTTATTAATTGTGCAGAATTACATTTAAATGAGAATAATATAGACAATTATTATGGAGAAAACATGTATATTGCAAGGCTCGGATATATTTCTCCAATTTGGAGCAGAGAACTAACCTTGAAATTCATGAAAATAGCTGATGAAGAAAACTGGGATTTAGCAGTTCATGATTGCTCAAATCATACAAAGTTTGCTAGAGATTTGAATTTGAGCAGCAAAGAGGGTAAGTGGTTTGGAGCAAGTAGTTATGCCTGTGAGTTCTCTAGGATTCCATATGAAGCATTTTTACCAATACTGCGTGATGATAATTTCAAATTTTTAAGTGAAGAAGAATTACCTGACGGCTATAAACCAGGAGAATTGATTTTTTAGAGAGTCTTTGTAAATAGTAAGTAAATTCAATTATTTAGGAGTATGAAATGTGCTCAATTAATTAGTTAGTCCATATTTTCATGGAGGATGATGTGATAGTAAAAGTTTTTTGATAGAAAGGATGATATTATGCGTAGTAGAATTGATCGAATCAAAAAATATATTATACTTCTAATTATAATACTTGCTTTAGCAATAGTTATTTTTATTACATACAATGGCAATATACCTGTTCAGTGGAATGGTAATCAGGTTAGTTCGTATATGAATAAGTATTTTATTTTATTGTTTCCTGTAATTGCTGTATTTTTATTAATGTACTTAGAGGATTTTATTCGATGTTTTATAGATAAAAATGCTATTGATATCAAGAAACTTGATTTTTTCAATATTTTAAGTCAGATTATTATTATAGGTGTGGAAGCACAGATACTGTTAAATTTAATTGAAATCAGAGTAAATATTATTGTTCTTCTTATTCTTTGCACAGCTATGTCTGGTGTTGTAAAAAGAATTTATGATATTAAAACAAAATATTAGTAATTTAAAGCTCTTGAGTGTTGATGATGCATTTGAGGGTTTTTTTTATATAAATGTAAAAAAGCATCAGATTAATTTTTGATGTTTTTTGTATAAACAATTGGAAATTTAAAGGAATTAGTAACATTTATGAAGAACAATGTAATTATGTAATAATTGTGAGTGGGGTGTATTATATGGAGCTCAAAGAAATTTTAAATATTATAAAAGATGATTTTCCAGATAAATCAATAGATATTTCTGAAAGTTTAGGACTTTTAATGGATACAATTGATGACATTATAAATAGAATAAATGATAAAATGGGACAATCTTATTTAAATAGAGATTTTTCAGCTGCTGAGAAATATATTACTCTTGGTAAGTCAATTAACTTTTATGAAAATAAAGTTGATGAAATAATTAATTTTACAAGAATAGAAGAAAATGAAACTATTAAAGAAGATGATTCCGAAAATGATAATATTAAATCTTTACCTAATTATGAAGAATACATTGTTGATAATAAAGTAGAGCATACATTATACGAAAATTTTACGCATATAAGACCATTTGGATTTAGAATTGATGGAGCAGAACTTGTTGAGGTTAAAACTTGGCAAGAAGTATTTTTAAAAACATGTGAATTACTTATTCGTAAAGATGAAAAAAAATTCTTACAATTTGAAAATAAACCCAATATGAATGGTAAGAAAAATAAATATTTTTCAGTTAATGTTAAAGGAATTAGAAAGCCGGAAATGATTTTAGGCAAAATATACGTAGAGACTAATATGAGTAGTAATTCAATAAGAAATATTATAGTCAAAATGCTTAGAGAATATGATATTAAGATAAATGATTTTAAACTTTATTTTAGAGCTGATTATACAAATATAAATAAAGAAAATTTATGATAATTGGAGTGGTTTTAATGTCAATTAAAGAATTTGAATATTATCATGGTGCGGTTTTAACAAAGCTTTTGAGAAAAGATATTCCTATGACTTTAACCCTTATAGAAACAGATAAGAATCAATCTTGGTCAGCCTATAAAATCTCAAGTGATAAAAATGATTATATATTTTATATAAAATATTGTTTATCTCCAAAAGTTACTAATAAGCACGTTAGATGGACTTTTAGTTTTATAAATGAACATTTAAATGAACTAAAAAAATTTTCATCAAGTAATTTATGGCTGGCATTAGTGTGTGCTCAAAAGAATTGTAAGACAAAACCAATGGAATTATGTTTGTTAAATAAAAAGGAAATATTAGATGGAATTGATATTGATTCAATTAATAAACAAACCTTTACTGTTTATGCTGAGTCACGAAAAGAGTTAAGGGTATGTGGTACAATGAATAAGGAAAAGTTTACAGTTAAAAGAGATAGAATAAAATGTATTGTATAAAATCAAATGTTGACAACTGTAACTTGTCTTATATCTAATAATGTACATATTAGTTGTTTTGAACTAACATCAATGAAAATAAGAGATAGTTATTTTATAGACTTTAGTAAAATATTCTTTCTGCCAGCTTTAGAAGATTTTTATGTTGATGCTAAAGCAATAAATTTATTATATTAAATAAACTGGGGATGGGTGTTTGAGAATTGAATGGAATGATAAAATAAATATAACTAAAGAACAATGGAAAGAACTTTTTTTAAATAAAAATATAATAAAAGATTTTAATAAAGATTTAATTTTAAAAATTTATAAAAAGCCTAATTATATGGCAACAGCAACAGAAATTGCGAATGATGAAGGGAGAAAACCTAATTCATATAATTTTGCAGTTGGAGCTTTAGGAAAAAGAATTGCACATTACTTAAAAATTGAACCGCCAAGACAAAAAGAGGATAGCACAAAATTTAATTATTGGCATGTAATGTTTTTAGGGGCTATAGAAAAAAGTACTGGGCATTTTATATGGATTTTGCGTCCAGAATTGAAAATAGCTATAGATGAACTTATACAAGAAAATAAAATTCTGCTTAATAGTGAAGATATAAAACAAGTAATAAATATACCAGAAGAAATTACTAGAAAGCAATCACAAAAACTTAAGGAAGGTTCTAAATATAGAATTATAGTAAATGCTTATGAAAGAAATCCAAAAGCAAAGAGGGAATGTATTGAATATTACAAAAAACTTAATAATGGAAGAGTCATTTGTCAGATTTGTGGATTTGATTTTGAAATCTTTTATGGAAAAGAAGTAGAAGGACGAATTAATGTACACCATTTAAAACCACTACATGAAATTGGAGAGGAATATGAAATAGATGCAATAAATGATTTAATTCCAGTTTGTCCAAATTGTCATTTAGTAATTCATAGTAGACAACCTGCTTATACACCTAAAGAAGTCAAGAAAATGATTAAAAAGTGCAATTTGAACAAAAATAACAAATGAGAGTGAGTTTCCGGTAGTTTGGGAATTTATTTGTTTCCCAGATTTGCAAAATGAAATAAGAGTAGATTTAGTTATAAGGAACATATATTAAAGTCAGGGATTTAAAAAAATAACCATATGTGATAAAGTAGATTAGATGGAAAAACTTATAGAATGGGGACATGAAAATGAAAAGAAACTCTATTAAGGTAAGACTTGCAATTATGTTTTCGATAATATTTTTTATTTCAATTGCGTTATTTGCAGCGTTTGTTTTATTCAATTTTAGAGACAATATGATTAAACAAGTGGAATCAAATAGTTTAGAAATAGCTAAAAGTATATCTATTTCAGTAAAAAACAGTAATAATATTTCTAAGACTGTAGAAAAACAATTAGAAGAACAAATACATACAGCATGTCAGGCTGTACTTAATATGAAAGACATTAGCAATGAGTCTTTAACTGAACTTGCTGAAAAAATAGGTGTAACAGAAGTAGCTGTGGTAAATAAAGATGGAGTAGTTACATATTCAAATTTCCAAAACGATTTGGGATTTAGATTTAAGGATACATCTCCTTCAAGAAAGTTGTTAACTACTGATGCTTTAAGAATTAATGAAAGTATAAAGTTGAGTGATACAGATGACAAATATTATAAATATGGTTCAGCAACTTTAGATCACAATGGATTTGTGCAGGTAGGCATAGAAGCTAGCAAGGTTATGAATACTATAAATGAAAATTCAGCTCAAGCTTTTTTAGATAAAATGGATAAGTCTAAGCTTTTATATGCGGATGTATTGGATAAAGATTTAAAAGTAATTGCTCATACAGATAAAAGTAATATAGGGAAAAAGCTTGAAGATAGTATAAGTAGACAAGCACTAAATACAGGAAAGATAAGCACTAAAATGGAAAAAGATGCTTACGTAATGGCATTACCATATAAAGAAGGTAACTCCATAAATGGTGTAATTGAAGTTGCAATATCTGTTAAAGATGTGAACCAAAGTATTCAAAAAGTTATTTTGATTTCTATAATTGCTGTACTAGTATTAATTATAGGTATGATATGGTTTTTACATAAAGAATTAAATAAAGCTATTTCACCATTAATTAATCTTGCTGAGACTTCCGAAGAAATTTCTAATGGTGATTTAACGACAGAAATTGATGTGAATAATAGCTATAGTGAATTAAATGTGCTTTCACAAAGTTATAGTAAAATGGTTAACAATTTAAAAACACTTATTACAGATATTCAATATTCTTCAAATAATATTATAAATTCATCTGAAGAGTTAGCATCATTTTCAGAAGAGGTAAGCTCAACTTCAGATGAAATTACGAATACAATACAAACATCTAAGGAAGATTCTATGATTCAATCAAAGGAAGTAAATTATGTGAAAGAATCCGTTGACAATTTGTGTGATAAGCTCCAGCTTATTGGTGATAGAATAAACAACTTAAGAGAATCTTCAAATACAACTAATGAATTAAGTTCTAAAGGAAAAGATTATTTAGTATCTTTAAACAGCAGTATTACTAATATTAGTAATTCATCTAAAAATATAAGTAGTAAAATTGAAACATTAAATAATAAGTCTTCTGAAATATCAACTATAATACAGGTTATAAATTCTATATCAGAGCAGACAAATCTTCTAGCTCTAAATGCAGCTATTGAGGCAGCAAGAGTAGGAGAAGCAGGAAAAGGTTTTGCTGTAGTAGCAGATGAGATACGTAAATTGGCAGAACAGTCGCAAGGGGCAGCAATGCAGGTAGAAAATTTGATAAAAGATATTTTAAATGAATCTAATGAAACAGTTAAAGTAGTGGAAGAGTCCGAAAAAATTATAACTGGGGGTATAGATACAGCTAAAAATACTGAAATTTGTTTTAATGACATAATACAAAATATACAGTCTATGGTGCCGCAAATACAAAATACAGCAGAACATATTGCTGAAATAAATCAGAGTAGAGATAATGTATTAAATTCAGTAAATAAGACTTTAGATGTTACCAATGGTATAAATGATTCTTTTGAACAAATTGCTTCGGCTGCGGAAGGCCAAAGTTTATCCACAGAACATCTGGCAAGTATTGCCTGCAGTTTAAATGATTTAGCATCAAAGCTAAAAGAGTGTATAGATATATTTAAAATTTAATTGTTAAAGTTAGTAAAGAGATTAGAAAAAAGATTATGCAGTCTGCAGCGTAAAATGTCAAGAAAATATAAGCTAAATAAAAAGGTGGGTCTATAAATGTATGACTATCTAATTGTTGGATCCGGTCTGTTTGGATCAATATTCGCATATGAAGCTAATAAAAGAGGTAAGAAGTGTCTTGTAATAGACAAACGTTCACATGTTGGAGGTAATATATATACAGAACCAATACAAGGAATTCAAGTACATAAGTATGGTGCACATATTTTTCATACAAACAGCAGGAAAGTGTGGGAATATATGAGTAAGTTTGCTGAGTTCAACAGATACACGAATTCCCCTATTGCTAGATATAAATCTGAACTATATAATATGCCTTTTAACATGAACACATTCAATAAAATGTGGGGAGTAATTACTCCATCTGAGGCAAAAGCTAAGATTCAAAAGCAGGTTAAAGAAGCTGGCATTACTGAACCAAAAAATCTTGAGGAACAGGCTGTAAGTTTGGTTGGTAGAGATATTTATAAGAAATTAGTCAAAGGTTATACAGAGAAACAGTGGGGACGCAGAGCGGCAGAACTTCCAAGTTTTATTATAAAAAGACTGCCAATTCGTTTTACATACGACAACAACTACTTTAATGATAAGTACCAAGGGATACCAATTGGAGGTTATACACAAATCATTGAGAAAATGCTGGAGGGTATTGAGGTCCGCCTTGAGACTGATTTCTTTAAAAAACGTGATCAACTGACAGCACTTGCAGATAAGATTGTTTTTACCGGAATGATTGATGAATATTACAAGTATTGTTATGGAGAACTTGAGTATCGTTCTCTTCGCTTTGAAACAGAAATTTTAGATTGTGAAAATTATCAAGGCAATGCAGTTGTCAATTTTACAGAATATGATGTTCCATATACTCGAATAATTGAACATAAGCATTTTGAGTTTGGATGTCAAAGTGAAAATGTTAACCCTAAGACGGTGATCACAAGGGAGTATCCTGCCATATGGAAACGTGGTGATGAACCATATTATCCAATGAATGATAATAGAAATAATCAACTATATGCAAAGTATAAGGCGTTAGCAGACGCAGAAGATCGAGTTATATTCGGCGGACGTCTTGGAATGTATAGATATTTTGATATGCATAATGTTGTAGAAGAAGCATTGATGTGTGTAGAAAATGAGATGACATAAAATATCTAGCAAGATGCATTGAAAGCTTAATCATAAAACTTTCAATGTATCTACAAATAATACCCATCAACAATACGAACTTTTGTTAATTAAATCCAAATACTTTTCTTGATAATGAATAACCTAATAGTATAATTTTCCTTCCCAATAAGCCGTTAATTTGCATAAATAAGCCCAAAAAGGATTTATTTACTTCTTTATACAAACTCTTGTTTTTAGAATTTAAATAATACCAAAGCTCTTCTTTTTTATTTAAACTTTCTTCTGTATTATCTTTTAATAAAAGTACTGTACTAATTGTCATCATCATAACCAAATATTTAATCATGTATTTACGTAAATTTTTACACTTTATATCCATAGGATTACAACAGTCAATAATTATCTTTGTTACTTTAATTTGCTGATCAATACGCTCAATCATTACTTTTTCATTAACTGATTGGTCCTCTCTTCCAATAAGATATCTATAAAGATCCACATTTGCATAATACATTGTTTTTACATAAGGAAGCGGCTTATATACAAAAATGTTGTCAACATAAAACGTATGTTTAGGAAGCTCTAAATTGCATTTTTTAAGAACTTCTGTACGATAAATAACTGAGTGCATCAATATATTTTGGCTGTTTCTAAAATGCCCTAAATCATCCCATGTAAATATTTTCCCTTCTGGCATTGCAAATTTATAATTGATGCTTTTTGATTTGTGCATATTCATATTTTCATATACATAGTTTGTAATAAGCATATCCAATGATTTAGAGTTATTGATCATATTTTTTAATATATCAAGTACTTTTTTTAAGCTGCTTTTGTCAAGCCAGTCATCACTATCCAAAACTTTAAAATATACTCCAGTTGAATATCTAAGGCCTGTATTTACTGCATCACCATGGCCGCCGTTTTCTTTATGTATTGCATGTATTATATTAGGATATTTTTTTTCATATTCATCAGCAATTGCTGAAGTACTATCACTAGAACCATCATCTATAATTAAAATTTCTAAATCCTGGCTTCCAATCAGCAGTGAGTCTATTGCTCTATTCATATAGTCTGCTGAATTGTAACAAGGTATTGCTACAGTAAGAACTTTCATTTATACCTCCTGATTAATAAAGTTAAGCGTTTTATAAAGCTGAAAATGTAAAGATAGCTGCCATGTTAATTCAGCCAACATAACTCCTCCTAAAACATCAGCTATAACATGTTGTTTTGTTGTTAATGTTGAAATACATATCATTATTGCCATAAATAAAGAAAAACATCGATACCATGCAGGAACAGCTTTACAATTTCGCAAACCAGCAAAACAATACCAACTAACCAAACAATGAATTGATGGAAAAAGATTATTTGCTGGATCTATAGTATATAGAAATCTAAGCATGTCCGCAAAAATACCTGATGCAGTTATATCGGGTCTTACGTTAGTTGTAGGAAATACAATATATATAATACCACATATTAATTTTCCTAATAAATCTGCCGCTAAAAAACGATAGCAATGATCTTTACTTATGTTACTGATTAATATATAATTAACAATCCAAAAAACATAGCTTCCAAAATAAATCACTACAAATATTGGGATTACTGGAATCCTATTATCATAGTATGATGTTAAATTATGAAAAATTCTATTTCTATAAAACAAGCGTGCCCCTAAATATATAGAAAAATTAACAATCACACATAAAATCAAAGGTTTAATGGAATAACTTGGTATAAAATTATATATCTTTTTCATTATTTTCATCTTTCTTAACTATTTTTTTAAAAGAATAATATATTTAAATAATTATCTGTCTTTAATGAACAATCATTTCTTACATTAACCGTATGTTGAAATAATTGTTAGTTTTTTCATATAAGATCAGCTTATTTTAAGTATAATGTTTTACATTATACTAAGTCAATATATTAACTGCCCTTTTATAAGAAGTTTTCTAATTGTTCATTATTAACAATACCATAATTTAAATAGAGTACCATGATGAACATGCATATCAATATCTATGAGTGGGAAAAATAAAAACGAGGTGATAACATAATGAAAAAGATTGGTGTAGAAAAAGGATTATCTAGGATTGCAGACTATTTAAATACTGAGGGATATTCAGTAGAAATTCTTGGCGAAAATCTTGAGAGTGATGCTTTAAGGTGTAAAGATTTAGATGTAATTGTTGCAGCAGATTATAATAAAGATATGATGGGCTTTAGTGATACTTCCACAAAAGTCCCTATTGTCAATGCTAGTGGTTTAACAGGAGAAGAAATAAAGAATATGATTCAGCAAAAAACTACTGAGTAATAAATTAATTAATGATTAAAAATAGGATTAAGGACTAAATTCTTTAATCCTATTTTTATTTAAATTCTTAATCATTTACATGTATAAAGAAAAATCTTATATCCTTGTTTCCCCAGCCTAAGTCCCAGGGAACATGATACCTATCTGTTGTATGAGAGTTAACTAATGGATAGTTATGTGTGTCAAAGCCTGTTATTATTGCAAAATGATCTATGTTTCCTCTTCCCTTTTCATAAGCTATTAAGTCTCCAACTTGTAAACTGTTAAGTATTTCATCTGACATGCGGTGTGAATTTGTCAGCTGATTGTAAGTACCAACCTTTATAATTCTTCCTCTTCCACTATATAATAAATAACTTTTAAGACCATCTGCATTTGACCAAGCTCTACTGCTAGGATGCCATGTATCATTAATCTTTAATGAGCCGCCCTGCTTATCACCTAGGACTTGAGAAATAAAGTTAGTACAATCACCACCTGCTCCATTATAATCTTGATATTTTTTATTATATTTAAAGTCATTACTACTTCCCCAAGCTGCACCGCAATATTTATCAGCATAAGCTACTGCATTTTCTCTATTATAATGGTTTCTACTGCTTTTAACCAAAGTACTATTGATTTTACTTATAAAGTTCGAAGTCATATCAAAAATATTTTGTGATGATGCATATTTGTTATCAGCGTTATTGGCATAAAGTTGTAATGAGTCTTCAAAGCAGTCAGTATACCAATCACTAAGTATCAGCCATTTTTGGTTTTTGTTAATTAAACTAACAGTATGTCGTATACCCACTCCAAATGGATTTATTGAATTAGCCTGGTCCCCTTTATAATTATAATCAAATTTGTAACTTTCAATAAGACTTAATCTCAGTGCGTTTCCGGAACGTCTAACTTTTTTAATGTTAATATTAGATTTAATATTTTGAAATTCTATGTTTTTTTGACTAGACCAATCCTTTAAATATTTAACTCTTTTTATTTCGTGATCTAATGCATATTTACCACTTGGTTTGGATGTATCATAACAATCACTTAATGTTGAATAATCACCTGTTTTAAGAGCATTTGATCGAATATCATATATTTTTTGTAATTCAGAACTTATATCACTGTCACTTATATGTTTATTAGAATCATATGCTGAGGTTTTATAAAGCGGTGTTATTAAAAAAATAAGTATCAAAACTATGGATATAAGTTTAAATTTTGTATATTTCAATTTCAACATAATTTCCCCCCTAAGATTTAACATTGCTATTTTTAAAGCTTTTATAAATATATAATTAGAAGTTTATTATAAAATCATGCAATGAATATGTTACCAGCTGCAATATTAATAACAAATGATTAATTTTGCAAAAAGTTTTTATTTGCAATTGTAACAAATTAGAAGTAAGTGCATAAAATAAAGTGATTGTAATATTTGATTTTGGAGGTAATTATGCATTTTGAAAATTATGAGTGCCCTTTTTTAGATTATGATTATGAAGATATGTATAGACAGCAGCAGCAACAGCCTAGAAGAAGAGCTATAGCAAATATAACAGGAGGACCATTAGCCCCTAATATAAGAGGTACTGTAACATTTACAGATGTAAGAGGTGGAACTGAAGTTTCTGTAGAAGTTAATGGACTTCCACCATATAGACGTGGAGGAGGAGGCAGACCACAAGTTGGACCTTTTGGATTCCACATACATCAAAATGGTAATTGCAATCCAGGTACGCCTAGGGAACCATTACCTAGTACAGGGGAGCATTGGAATCCAACTAATCAACCTCACGGCAATCATGCAGGTGATTTTCCAGTTCTATTTTCAAATAATGGATATGCTAGGATGACATTTTTTACAAACAAGTTTAGAGTTGGTCAAGTTGTAGGCAGGTCCGTAGTAATACATGAAAGTCCGGATGATTATAGGACACAGCCAGCAGGGGCATCTGGTAGAAAACTAGCATGCGGTGTTATTAGATGGATGAGATAAATATACTTATTATTGAAAAGTTTAAGAAACATTAAAAATAATTTTATAAAATAATTGCATTGGTATATCCGATGCAATTATTTTTGAATTAAAGTGAATATAGTTAAGATAAGGTTCTGCTGTATCTAGCATAGTCCATATCCCTAGATAGTATGTGTCCAGATATCCATTTTATGAAAAATTCTAATATTCCCATTAAATATTTATCTTGATCTTCGTCTATTTCATCAAAATTTATATCTCTAAGCTTTTTAATAAATCCCTCATGCTGTGCTTTATGACTAACGAATTTTTTGTAACCTATATCTAATAAGTACTTTTCTTCCGTAGAAAAGTGATATTCACAATAATCTAGTAACTCATTTAAGATTTCTACTACTCTATCATATTTATCTAAAATCATATCATTTTTTAAAAGAGCATAAGATTTATTTGCTATTCTAAATAACTCTTGATGCTGTTCATCTATGGTTTTTATTCCAGTTTCATATTCCTTTTTCCATTGAAACATATACATACCCCCATTAACAAATTATATTAAATTTTCCTTACAATATAAGTATAACAAAATAAAGAAATAAGTCAATAATAATTATTATATAATTATTATTTTAAGTTATATTAATATAATTAAGTTAAAAGGTAATTGGCAAAATAAAAAATCCTATGTTTATTAAAATCATAGGATTTTTTATATGCTATTTATCTACTAACTTTTTTTCAAATGCTTCTACCATTTTTTTAGTCATTAATCCACCAACTGGTCCTCCAATATAACCGTTTAATTTTGAAGCTCTATTTCCCTTATAGCTATCATTAAGTTCCATTCCAAATTCGTTTTCATATTTTGTTTTTAATTTATCAAGTTCATCTTTTGCCTCTGGAACTAAAGGTCTTCTACTCATAATATTACACCTCCACTTCAGTATTAGTGTTGTACTTTTATGTAGAGATATACTTAGTAATTTAATATTTCCTTGTTAATATTAAGTTTTTTTGTCATCATGAAATTTGGAAAATTGAAGATAAATATGCATATTTCTAGAATGTATCGATACATTTGAGCTTTATAAATTAAATAATATAATTAATTTATAAGTAAAATAGATAAGGGGTGTAGTCATGGCAAAGTATGAATTAAACAAAAATTTAGCCCAAATGCTTAAGGGCGGAGTAATTATGGATGTAGTGGATGCTAAACAAGCTGAAATTGCTGAAAAAGCAGGAGCTTGTGCGGTTATGGCACTTGAAAAGGTACCAGCAGATATAAGAAAACAAGGTGGAGTTGCAAGAATGTCAGATCCTAAGATGATAAAGGAGATAAAAGCGGCAGTTTCAATTCCAGTTATGGCAAAGGTTAGAATAGGACATTTTGTTGAAGCTGAGATACTTCAAGCTATTGGAATTGATTTTATAGATGAAAGTGAAGTTTTAACACCTGCAGATGATAAATATCATATAGATAAGACAAGCTTTGATGTTCCTTTTGTATGTGGTGCGAGAAATTTAGGTGAAGCATTAAGAAGGATAGGGGAAGGGGCAGCAATGATAAGAACTAAAGGAGAAGCAGGAACAGGCGATATAGTTCAAGCTGTTACTCACATGAGATGCATAATGGATGAAATGAGAAAAGTTAAGAATTCACCAAAGGATGAACTTATGACATTAGCTAAAGAAATTGGAGCACCTTTTAACCTTGTAAAGTACGTTTGGGAAAATGGAAAGCTTCCAGTAGTCAATTTTGCTGCTGGTGGAGTTGCTACACCTGCCGATGCAGCACTCATGATGAAATTGGGGGCTGAAGGAGTATTTGTTGGATCAGGAATATTTAAGTCAGGAGATCCTGAAAAAAGGGCTAAAGCAATAGTTATGGCAGTAACTTATTACAATGATTCAAAGATTATAGCAGAAGTTTCAGAAGATCTTGGTGAGCCAATGGTTGGAATAAATTGCAGTGAATTAACTAACAGATTTGAAGAAAGAGGCTGGTAAGATGAAAATAGGTGTACTTGCATTTCAAGGAGGGGTAGTAGAGCATATAAATCATTTAAAATCATTAAATTATGATGCAGTTGAAGTAAAAAGATGCGAAGATTTAGATAATCTCGACGGCATCATACTTCCAGGGGGTGAAAGCACAACTATTGGCAAGTTACTCAAAAAAACAGGAGTTTTTCAAAAACTAAAAGAAAAAATAATAGATGGTCTTCCAGTATGGGGAACGTGTGCAGGAATGATACTTTTAGCTAAAGACATTGAAAATGATTCAGCGAGATATATGCAAGTAATGGATATAACAGTTAGAAGAAATGCATACGGAAGTCAAGTTAATAGTTTTTTAGCAAAAAAAGTTATTAATGAAGTTTGTGATGAGGAAATACCTCTAGTGTTCATAAGAGCTCCTTACATAACCAAAGTAAATGAAAATGTAAAAGTGTTGTGTAAAGTCAATGAGAATATAGTTGCAGTAAGAGAAAATAATATGCTTGCAACTTCATTTCATCCTGAACTAACTGGCAATTTAAAATTTCATGAATATTTTATCAATATGTGTAAGTAGTAATGATCATAATCCTATGAACTTAGTTTTTCAGGTTCAATAAAATAGCTTAGGGGGCTGTTGCACTAAGAGTAATTTATACAATATGTTGTACTGATTTTTGATTTGCAAAACAACATATTGTATGTAAATTACTTAATGCAACAGTCCCTTACTTTATTATTAATAAAATAGTATTGAAAATAATTTGAGAAAGGAATAATATAATATTATGGATTACAATTGTAATTAAGCTTTAGGAGGAATATTTATGTCAAACATACCTAAAATATCTGAAGCCGAGTGGGAAGTAATGAAAATTATATGGAGCAAAAATCCTTGCTCGGCAAACGAAATAATAAAACAATTGGAAGATAGTACAAGTTGGAAACCTAAAACAGTTAAATCACTTATAAGCAGGCTTTTAAAGAAAAATATAATTGGATTTAATGAAGAAGGCAGAACTTATTATTATTATCCTTTATTTGATGAAAAAGAGTGTGTAAGACAGGAGAGCAGTTCTTTTATTAAAAGAGTATATAATGGTGCTGCTAAGAATATGTTATTAAATTTCATAGAAGACAATAAATTGACAGAAGAGGATTTAGACGATTTGAGAAAAATATTAAATGATAAGGATTAGAAATTATGTTTAAGTTTATTATTTTATATAAATGGGTTTTATACCTATCATTTTTAACTAGTTTTTGATAATATTTTTCTTTATTATTAAGAAAATTTTAAAACAAAGACTGAGAATAGAAGTTCAATATGTTATTGGAATTTTGATTTTAATAAGACTTATTGTACCAGCTCTGCCTAAGAGTTCACTTAGCATATTCAATGTAATACCATTTTACTTAAATAGACCTCCTGTTGAATCAGCAATAGACAAATTTGATTATGATCAGTATCTTACTGAGAGTACAGATGAAAAAAGTGTAGATAATACTAAAGACAATGGTAATTATAGATATTTAAATCCAAATATTATCATGGATACTTTCAATATACCTGAATCATATATACAAGTAATATTTAAAATATGGTGTGCAGGTTTTATTTTGGGCATGGTGTATATTTTTATGTCATATGCAGCATGTTTAAAAAAAGTAAATAAATATACAAATGTAAAGGACAAAAGAGTTATTGACATATTACAGAAGTGTAAGAGTAATATGAATATTAAAAAGGATATTAATGTTGTACAAGGGTTGAATATAAAGAGCCCAGCAATTTTTGGTATGTTTAAACCTAAGATATTAATGCCATTAGCTGTAATTAAAAATATGGATGATGATGATATTAAAAATATATTTTTACATGAACTTTCACATTATAAGAAAAAAGATATTTTAGTAAATTATGTTATCAGAATAACTAGAGTAATTTATTGGTTTAATCCTATCATATGGTATTTCACAAATGAAATGAAAAAGGATATGGAATTGTCCTGTGATTCTATAGCTCTTAACTATATAGAATCTGAGAAGACCAAAGAATATGGATATGCTATGATAGACCTCATAAAATACTCAAAGTTTGTTAAAAAATCTAGAGTAAATATGGCAGTTGGCATATCTGTAGATGCTAAATATATGACCAAAAGAATTAGCATGATAAAGAAATTTGAAAGAATTTCACCTAAGGCCATTGTAAGCTCCATAATTGTATTCTGCTTTTGTATATTAATTATGCTTACTGAAGCAAAAATAAACAATGTATTTTCACAAGGTACGTTAAATAAACAGATAACATCCAAATATGTAGTAGATGAACTTGGGGTAAATAGAATAGAGGATAATACAAGTTATCCTTACGAATGTGATCATGATGCTTTGGGAAGTTGGAAATCTGTAGATATTGTTGATAATATAGCTGATTTCAAAAAAGATAAGAGACAGTGGAAAAGTAACATGTATATAAAAGAAATTAAATTTTTTAATGGAGGTACTACAGATAAAAGTTGGTTAACGTGGACAAAAGGAATTGTAGTTAATAAAAGTGATAAACTTTCTAGTGAATATGTAATAAAAAATGTAGATGGACAAACTTATATGTTTTTCCAGTGGAAAAGTGGAGACTATGCTTTTGGATGCAGAAAACCAATTTACTATGTTTTGAAAAAGGTTTAAATATAGAGTTTGCAGCTTGAAAGTTAAATTATACAGATCATATAATGACGAATTTCATCATCATAAAAACTTTTAATAAGTCTAAAGCTTGGTATTTTGAAAACCTAAAGAAACTTAGATAAACTCGTACCTCAGACATATCTAAGTTTCTAAGGTTTTCTAAAATACCTCACTAAGACGTATTTATAAAAGTTTTTAAGTATAATTTCAAATTTGTCATTATATTTCATGTATAAGTTTAAATTTCAATTAGAAACGCTATAAAAATTAATTATGGATAGAAGGAGAATTAAAGATGAAGAAAAAAATTTTAGTTATTATGATTACAATTGTAATTCTATTTGCAATTGGAGGAGGCATTTTTGTAAAGAATGCTATGGAAGAAGGTGACCCTAAGAATTGGGGAATAAATCCTTCAAAAATTTCAGATATAGTAACAAACAGGGTTTTGCAAAAATGCAACTCAGATCTTGAGATAATATATGGATTTCAAGATAAAGATATGTCTAAAAAGGATTTGTCACAGGTCTCTTTAGATGTTATTTCAAATATAAGTTTTGATAAGTACACAAAGTGGCCTGAGAAAAGCAAACTTCCACAAGGATATGATCCAAATAAGTGGTTTGATATGGGTAAAGATCCAGGACTTAATTTGAGTAAAATTCATGAAAAGGGCATTACAGGAAAAGGAATTAGTGTTGCAGTTATAGATAAGCCAATAAGATCTACTCATGATGAATTTAAAGGTAAGATGAATTACTATAAAGTAGGTGATCATCAAACAAGCCCTCATTTTCATGGATTAGCGTGTGCTTCTATTTTAGCAGGAAAAACTTGTGGAGTAGCAAATGATGCAAAATTATATTATTTTGCAACTCCAGATTCAAAAGATAGGCAGAAGTATTATATGGAAGCCATAGATAAAATTATTGATGTTAATAAGTCACTTCCTAAGAATGAAAAAATAAAAATTGTATCTATATCAGACGGTATAAGAAAGAATGATAAAAACTATAGTAAATGGCAGCAAACTATAAAGAGAGCAAATTCCAGCGGCCTTACAGTAGTATATTCTAATTTACTTGGAAAAAAAAAGTTCGTATGGGGAGGATGTGATCCTTCAAAGGATAGAAATAATCCATTAAATTATAAACTTAGTAAATACTTAAATGAAAAAAAGATAGATAAATCCAACATAATTGTTCCAGGAGATTTTAGAACTACTGCTGGTAATAGTTCTGATAATGCCTATGTTTACCGGGGTGAAGGAGGATTTAGCTGGGCTATTCCATACGTTACAGGACTTGCAGCTCTAGCATGGCAGGTAAATCCAAATTTAACCTTTGATCAAATATTAGATAAGCTTATAGAAACAAAGACCACTACATCAGAAGGTAGATATATAATTAATCCAGAGAAATTTATAAATTCTATATCTAAATAAATTACATTAAAAGATGATTTCTATATTTATAGGAACCATCTTTTTTAGTTATAATAGTTCTTAAGTTATTTAAAGTTGTACTTATTACATTTATATAAATTCAAACGTTAACAAGTTAACAAGTTAACAAGCGTATTTATTACATATTTTATGATATTTGCAAAAAATATGTGATTTTTCGGCATATACTGCACAATATGAATATATGTAATTATTCCAATATAGGTTATAATTATCATGTATAAGTGAAATTATGAATTCAATTTATAACAGAGGAAATAAAAACATAGGACAGAGGACAAAGGACAGATGACAATGAAGGTTGATTTTTTGCTAATGCAAAAGAATCTTTAAATTTATATAAATTAGCAATGTTTCGCTTTAGCGAAACGAGCTATCAAAAGTTTAATTAAAGATTTTTCGCAAGCTTAGCGGAGAAAAATCTTCCTTCTCTGTCCTCTGTCCTGTGACTTATGTCCTCTGTTTTTATATACTTTATTAATAAACCGGGGGTGTTATATTGTGAAAAGCATTAAAGTAAAATTATTAGTACCTATTGAGATATTAATTTTAATAGTCATAATTGGGCTAAGTAGTGTTTCATTAAAATTATCATCTAAGGCCATTGCAAACAGTAATAGTAAGACTATGACTAAAATTGCAGAAGAAGGGGCAGATATTGTCTCAGTTAAGGTTTCAGAGCAGCTAAGTATACTTCAACAAATTGCCTTACGTGACTCAATAACAGATAGTACAAAATCTGTAGAGGATAAACTTGCAGCATTAAACGACGATGTTAAAAGAAACAATTATATTAGCATTGCAATTGTTGATTTAAATGGAAATGCTAAGTATACGGATGGAAAATCTGCAAATATTTCTGAAAGGGATTTTTATAAAAAGGCTTTGTCAGGTAAGGCAGTTGTTTCTGATCCAATTATAAATAAGGTAGGCAAAAATTTAGTTGTAGTATATGCTGTGCCAATAAAAGAAAACGATAAAATAGTTGGAGTGATGGCTGCTGCAAAGGATGGAAATAACATCAGCTCTATATCAAGTGATATAAAGTTTGGCAGTACTGGAAGATCGTTTATGATATCAAATACTGGAGTAACAATAGCCAACACAAACAAAGATTTAGTAATTAAAATGGATAATATTATTGAAGATTCAAAAAATGATCCTAAATTAAACGAACTTGCGAACATAGAAAAGAAAATGATCAACCGCGAAAATGGTTCAGGTACATATTCTTATAATGGAAAAGATGAATTTATAACATTTGCACCAGTTCCAAATACAACTTGGTCCCTTGGTGTTATTGTAGACAAAAGTGAAGTAAATTCAAAGCTTAATGTTTTGAAAAAGATTATAATAGTGTCTGCTATTTTATTCTTAATTTTAACTTTTGTCATTGTACATTTTATTTCAAATAATTTTGCTAAAAGAATAAAAACTGCAACTAATTATGTTGTTACAATGGCATCTGGCGATTTTACAAGCACGATACCAAAAGTTAATTTGAATATGAATGATGAAATAGGAACAATGATGCAAGCAGTAGATACTATGCAGGAATCTATAAAAGCTATGCTGCAATCTGTAACAGGTAATTCAACTAAAATTGATAAAGATTCACAAAAGTTGTTTTCTATTTCTGATGAGATGAGTTCATCTTCAGAAGCTGTATCACTTGCAATTCAAGAAGTTACTAAGGGTGCAGCATCTCAAGCTCAAGATTTGGTATCTATAACTGAAACTTTAAATAGCTTTGGTAATAACTTAGGGAAAATTACTGAAAAAATTAAAGATGTTGATACAAATTCTAAAGGAATTATGACACTGTCAGGAGAAAGTAGTAAACAAATTCATGAACTTTCCCAATCTATAAGTGATACAACAACTACTTTTAAAAACTTTGAAGCAAAAATTATAGATTCCGGTAAAAATATAAGCAAAATAAATGAAATAACTAGTTTGATTAATTCAATAGCAGAACAAACAAATTTACTAGCACTTAATGCAGCTATTGAAGCTGCAAGAGCAGGAGAGGCAGGAAAAGGTTTTTCTGTGGTTGCGGATGAAATTAGAAAGCTTGCTGAACAATCTAGGGATTCTTCTGATAGTATATCAAAATTAATTGATGATATTTATAATCAAAATAAAGTGATGGTGAATACGACTGCTGAAGTTAGCAGTGATTTAGGTAAACAAACTTTGATTATTGATAATACATTAAATTCATATAATAGCATTATTAAAGCTGTAAAAGAGATTATTCCTAAAATTGACGACATAAATAATGCTGCATCAGAAATAAATGAAAGAAAAGATGGAATTTTAACTAAAGTAGAATCTACGGCATCTATTGCAGAGGAAACT
This sequence comes from Clostridium sp. JN-1, assembly GCF_003718715.1. NCBI lineage: Bacteria > Bacillati > Bacillota > Clostridia > Eubacteriales > Clostridiaceae > Clostridium > Clostridium sp. JN-1. The sequence continues at coordinate 723,466 of NZ_CP033465.1, forward strand.
TCAGCTGCTACAGAAGAAATATCTGCTTCTTCCCAAGAAATGAATAGTTCTTCTGCAGAAGTTTTAAATGCTTCAAATAACCTTAGTTCAAGTACAAAGGAAATGATGCTTCAAGTACAAAAATTTAAATTATAGTTTAGTTAAGATATGGCAAAGAATTTTAAAGTCTTTGCCATATTTAAATCATCATGATTGATTTTTGTGTTCATACTGTGTATAATATATATACACAGTATGAACATAAAATTCACGAGTATTTACAAAATGTATATAAATAGTTAGTATTTATATAGAATCGAATTATTTTAAATTAGGAGGGGAGTTAAATGTCAGAAGAAAATAAAGATGGTAAAGATGGAATTTTAAAAAATATTATTGGTGTTATAATTTCACCTAAGGAAACTATGGAGAGGGTCAGTGAAAACCCTAAAGTATGGAGATACTTAATCCCTATAACACTTATTCAATTAATTATTACTGCAGTTGAACTGCCAAAACTTACAAGTTATACTATTTTAAAAGCCCAGGAAATGACAAATGTTTCTCAATCTGCTCTTCCAGCTTTAAAAACAGGAGTTATAATTTCTGGAATAGTTACAGCATTAATTTTGCCAGCACTAATAGCATTAGTGTCAAGTGCATTTATCAAAGTTGTATCTTCTATTACAAGCGAAAAGGGAAGTTTTAAGAGCTTATACTGTATGAATATTTTAGCTTATGTTCCAATGTTAATAGGAGCAATTTTAACTGCAGTAATAATGATGTTTACAGAACCACAAAATATAAAAAATATTTCAACAAGCCTCACATTGTTCTTGAGTTCATCGGTAGATATGAAAAGTACTATTTATAAGTTGTTCTCAGCTATAGATTTTTTCTATATATGGAGTATTGTATTATCGGTAATAGGGACTTCTGTTGTATTTAAAATGAAAACTAAGAAGGCTGCAATTATAGTTTTTGGAATTTATATTGTTTCAATTATTATTAGAGTTTTAGCTTAAAAGGTATCTTATTAAGAATATTTATAATGTAATAAGCTGACATTGTTTTTTATATAATGTCAGTTTCGCATTTATTTATACAATTTGTCTAAAAAAAAGTGAATAATTTTATATTAATGTTATAATAAAAATGTATTGTGTTTTAAAGTAATTTGTATATTATATTTAGCTTAGAAAGGTGAGGAAAAGTGAAAATGAAATCTAAGTTCAAATTTATAAAGGACAAGAAGAAATTAGGAATTATAGCAGCCGTTGTACTTATAATCGCAATTATAGGAATACTTTCTTATGCAAAGGCTCAAAAATCTCAAATAAAGAATGTAAGTATATCTAAAGTTATCAAGAAAAGCATAGTTCAAAGTACTGTTGTTCCTGGAACTATACAGCCTAATTATAGAAATGAAATAACTTTAAATAATACTCAAAAAGTAGCAAAGGTTTTGGTAAGTGAAGGGCAAGAAGTAAAACAAGGTGATGTTTTAGTTAAAATGGATACATCTGACTATGAAAGTGAGTTAAAAAAAGCAAAGGCAGATTTGGATAGTGCTGAAAGTGCAATATCACAAGCACAGACAGCAGGAGGACAAGCAGGTAATAGTGGATCAATTTCAACAAGTTCCATTAAATCTCAAATTGATAGCTTAAATGAAAAGATAGATAATGCCAATATAAAGGCTGGTGTGGATGGAAAAGTAGTAAAAGTTGATGCAAAAGAAGGTCAAACTCCACAAGAAGGAGATAAGATAATAGTAGATGATGCTTCGAAATATAAAGTTTCTATAGATATGAGTCAATATGATGCTATGAAGGTTTCAAAGGGACAAAAGGCTATTGTTAAAATAAAAGGAAATGACGACATGAGGTATATTGGTTCTGTTACTGATGTAGGACAAATAGCCCAAACCCAGACTGATATTAAAAATGGTCAGCAGGAACCTAAGGTAAATGTTATAGTAACTCTTAATGATGCAAGTGGTGATGATAGTATAAAATCAGGATACGAAGCTGATGTAGAAATTATATTTGATGAGAGACAAAATGCAATTACTATAGGGGTAGATAGCATAAGAGAAGAAAAAGGAACAAAGAAAAAGTATGTTTATGCAGTAAATAATCAAAACAAGGTTGAAAAAAGATACATAAGAACGGGAATAGAAACAGATGATGCTGTAGAGGTTACAAGCGGTTTTAAACAAGGAGAAAGATATATAACAAATCCTCAAGATACACTTAAGGTTGGAGATACTGTAAAAGATGCTTCAAAGGATCAAGCAGGAGGGACTAAGAAGTGATAATTAAATTGGAGAATTTAGTTAAGGTATATGATACTGGAGCTATAAAGCTCAAAGCTTTAAAGGAAATCAACCTGGAAATTGAAAAAGAAGAGTATGTAGCAATAATGGGTGCCTCTGGATCTGGAAAGTCTACTCTTATGAATGTACTTGGATGTTTGGACAAACTTACAGATGGAAAGTATTATTTGGAAGATACTGATGTATCTTCACTAGATGATAATAGCCTAGCTGAAATAAGAAATAAAAAAATAGGATTTGTATTTCAAGCTTTTAACTTACTTCCAAAGCTTACAGCCATAGATAATGTGGAACTTCCAATGATGTACGCAGGAGTTTCTAAGCAGGAAAGAGAAAAAAAGGCAAAGTGGGCATTAGATAGAGTTGGGTTATCTAATAGAATTCATCATAAACCAAATGAAATGTCCGGCGGACAAAAACAGAGAGTTGCCATTGCAAGGGCTTTAGTTAACAACCCATCAATAATACTTGCAGATGAACCTACAGGAAATTTAGACAGCGTTTCGAGTGAAGAAATAATGGGCATTTTTCAAGGGCTAAATGATGAAGGGGTAACTATTGTTATGGTTACACACGAACCTGATATAGCCATGCACACAAAGAGAAATGTAGTTTTTAAAGATGGAGCTATAATTTCTGACAGCTTAGTTACAAATAGAACTATAGTTGGGGGGCAGAAGTAATATGAATGTCGAAGAAGGATTTAAATCTGCACTGCAGAGCATAAAGTCCAATAAACTAAGATCTTTTCTAACTATGCTTGGAATAATAATAGGGATATCTTCTGTAATCACTATAGTTTCTATAGGTGCTGCTGCAAAAGAATATATTGCAGGAGAATTTCAAGGAATAGGCAGTAATGTAATTAATGTACGTTTAAATCAATATTCAGATAAATCTATAGAGAAAAAAGATTACTTTACTATGGATGATGTTGATCTTATAAAGAATAAGATACCTGAAGTTACACAAGTTGTTCCAACGCTTTCAGGTGATGGAAACTTGAATGTTGAAAATAAATCTAGACATGTAGAAATCATAGCATCAGCAAAAGGGTATGACAAGATTTCAGGTATAAAGATGCTCAGCGGAAGATTTCTAAATGAACATGATGTAGAAATAAGATCAAGTGCAGCAATTATAGATGAAAAGACAGCTCAAAAGTTATTTCATGGAACAGATAATGCAATTGGAGAAGACATTGAATTGACATCCGATACTGGAGAAGTAAATCTTCATGTAGTTGGAGTATGTAAAGATCCTAATGGAGATTTAGGAGAAGCATCAGAGAATGTTCCAGGCGACGTATTCATACCTGTAACAGCTGCGGATAGGATACTTACAAATACTGATATTAGTTATATGTCGGTTATGTTATCAGATATGAGTAAAGCAGATGAGATAAGTTCTAAAATAGTAAAAATGCTTGAAAATAAACACCAAACTAAGGGAGTATATATGGCTCAAGATGGCTTCAAGGGACTTGACTCTCTAAATAAGGTCTTAAATATTATAACTGCTATACTTGGTGCTATTGCAGCTATATCTCTTTTAGTAGGTGGAATAGGTGTTATGAATATAATGCTTGTTTCTGTAACAGAGAGAACTAGAGAAATTGGTATAAGGAAGGCAATTGGAGCAAAAACGCGTGACATAAAAATACAATTTCTTATGGAATCTATAATATTATGTCTCATAGGTGGGATAATTGGTACTATATTTGGTATAACCACAGGCAAAATTGTTGGGGCTATATTAAAAATACATGTTCCAATATCGATTGGAATAATACTTATAGCATTTTTATTTTCATCGGCAATTGGAATATTCTTTGGATTATATCCAGCAAGTAAGGCAGCAAAATTAGATCCTATTGAAGCTTTAAGATATGAATAATAAAGTTGCACCCCTGGGGTGCAACTTTTTATATATTTGGAAAAATCTACACCCCTGGGGTATAAGTTATTAGACCTTTTTTACAATATTCATAATGAAACCATTGGCATGTGCTGCATATATTTTTAAAACTTTCATAAGTTATTTTTTTGTAGATAATATCTAGAAGATCTCTATAATAATACACTTTATTTTTTACTATTTGAAATAAATCTAATACTTCTTTGTCCAAATAGTTCACTTTATATTGATTACAACAAGATTTTCCACCTATGTTATAAGGGCAGCAAGAACAGATGATATCTGTTTTTGCTATAATCTTTACCTGTATGGAAGTGTCTTTTTTTAATGAATAAACAATCTTATCCATATTCTTAGTGAAATCTTTGCTATAACCATAACCCCTATACCCCTGAATACATAATAAATGGTGAGCTCTTAATGTTAGCATTGCGTAAGGCTTGTTTTTATAAGAGAGACCCGAACTCTGCTGCCTAATATATAGGCAAGTATAACTTTTATAGTATCTAGGGGAATAAAGGGAAGAATACCTACCATTATAGATTTTCCTATTGTCATTTTTGTTACAAATGCAAGTTGAAGTGATCCAATTGTATAACATAATATCAGTGCAGTTATTAACCCCATAATTGATTTAACAAAAGACAATTCTTTTTCTGAAATTTTTCCTATGATGAAGGCTATAATAGGATAACTTATGAGATATCCTCCAGATGGTCCTAATACTATATTTAAACCGCCAGTAAAATTTGCAAATACAGGTGCACCAATTGCTCCTAAAAGTACATATACAAGTTGAGATAATGCACCAAGTTTACTGCCTAAAATTATTGCAGATATGAAAACTGCGAATATTTGAAAGGTTATAGGCACGGGAGTAAAAGGCAGCGGTATAGAAATTTGAGCTAGAATAGCTGTTAAAGCTGTAAATATAGCTGCTGTGGTCATTTCTTTAAGTTTTAAATTCATATTTTTTCCTCCTTATTAATTGTTAACACAAGTACACATTTTATGTTGACAATAAAAGTATAATAGCTGTTTAATAAATTGTCAACATAAAACATGCACCCCAGGGGTGCAATATATTATATATTTGGAAAAATTTGCACCTACAGGGTGCAATGTTGTAAGATAGTAATGAGAGTTTATATTAAGAATATTAAATGAGGTGACCAAAAATGGGTAAACAATTGCTGGAAGGTATAAGAGTACTAGATTTTACACAATATTTAGCTGGACCATATTGTTCTATGTTTTTGGCTGATATGGGAGCAGAAGTAATCAAAGTAGAAAATCTTAAAAGCCGAGGAGATTTTGTAAGAGGTACTCCACCAAAGGAAAAGAAAACAGGAAATAGTATGTACTTTGCTAATTTAAATCGTAACAAAAAAGATGTTTGTCTTAATTTGAAGACAGAAGAAGGAAAAGAATTATTTGCAAAGCTAGTGAAGTCAGCAGATGTCCTTGTAGAAAACATGCGCCCTGGTGTTATTGCGAAGTTGGGATTTAGTTATGAAAATTGTAAAGCTTTAAATCCAGGTTTAATATTTACTTCAATTTCTGGATTTGGACAGTACGGACCATATTCTAGCAGACCAGGATTTGATTTAATTGCACAAGCTATGGGTGGATCTATGAGTGTTACAGGATGGCCGGGAGAAGAACCTACTCGTGCAGGTATAGCAATTGGTGATATTATGTCAGGTATGAATGCTTGTATTGGTATTTTAGCATCTCTTGTAAAGAAAAAAGAAACAGGTCTTGGACAGCAGATTGATGTTGCACTAGTTGATAGTATTGTATCTAGTTTGGAATCCAAAGCTATGCAGTATATTTATGAAGGAAAAGTTCCAGAAAAAGAAGGAAATAAATATATAGCTTCAGCTCCATATGATTCATTTACAGCAAAAGATGATTATTTTGTAATTGCTAGCGGAACAGATCTGCATTTTAAAGCATTATCAGCAGTAATTGGACAACCTGAATTAGCTGATAATCCTTTATATAAAACTACAGAAGATCGTAAAGTTAATGCTAAGACATTAAAAGAGATTATTAATAAATGGGCAAGCAATAAAACAGTTTCTGAATGTGTAGATGCTATTTTAGGGGCTGGAGTTCCTGCAGCACCAATATATAATGCTAAAGACATATATGAAGATAAAAATATTAGTGAAGTTAGAGAAATGTTTGTTAAAGTTAAAGACCCTGAAGCAGGGGAAATAACTATTCTAGGTAATCCAATTAAAATGAGTGAATATCCATGTCAATATAAAACATCTGCTCCAAAGTTAGGTGAACATGATAATGAAATCTTTGAACAATTAGGATATTCTAGAGAAAAACTTGATGAATATAGATCTAAAGGAGCACTTATTTAATAATCAACTAGAAAAATAGAAATATTAAAGGCAGTATGTGCTATATTAATACATACTGCCTTTAATATATGTATAATTTGATTCCTATTTTAATACGTATCCAGCAAGTACACTTTGAAGTTCATATATATTTAAAGTTCTGTTGAATTGTTTTTCAATAGGTGCTTGAGTTCCAGATATCCATATTTTTAGCTCTGCATCTAAATCAAAGTTTCCAGATGTTTCAATGCTAAAGTGAGTAATGTTTTTGTAGGGAATTGAGTGATATTCTACCTTTTTACCAGTCATACCTTGTTTATCTACTAATATAAGTCTTTTATTTGTAAAAATGAATAAATCGCGAATTAATTTATATGCTTTTTCAACATTTTCCGTGGATGTAAGTATATTAGCAAAGTTTTTTTGTATTTCTTGAGTATTTACTTCTGAAGCATTTCCCATTAGTCCATTAAATAATCCCATTTGTTTCCTCCTAACATAGTAGTGATATTATTAATTAATTCTATATAATAAAAAGAAGTCCTTCTAAAGTCTATTTAAAAGTTTTAGATTTATGGATGTCATATACTATTATGAATTTAAAGCAAAGAATTATCTTTTAATGTAATAGTTAAAATACCTGCACAATGAGAAATTTTTTTATAACTACAATTATATTTATATTTTAATTTTTCTTTTATTTGAGAATAAATAAAATAACTTTCAGTATAATCCCAATAATCTATAAACTTTTCTTTACATTCATTTAGTTCCATCTTTGTTTTAAAAGAAATATCTCCCAAAAAAATTTTGCCTGATGGTTTTAGTAATAAGCAAATTTTATCAATAAAACTTATTTTTTTTATATCTGACAAGTGATGAATTGCATAAGTACTAATAATATAATCATATTTTAAGCTTTTTATTTCATCTGAAAATTCATTAGAAAAATCTCCAGTAACTAAAAGTGCATTTGGCATTTTTTTTCTCGCAATTTCAACCATTTTATGAGAAAAATCTAATCCAGCTATTCTGTATCCCTTATTATAGAGTTGTGATGTTAAAGTCCCTGTCCCAAAACCAATATCTAGTACAGCGGCATTTTCTTTTTTACAAACTTGTTTATATATATAGTTTAATACGTCTTTATATCCTGCAAATGGATATTGATTATTTTCTTCACTAAGATTTACACTTGCATCATATTCATTTGCCCATAGATTAAAATCGTTGCTAGTTAACATTAAAAAAATCTCCCTTTATAAAAATATTAACCTTTTTTTACAACAAACATATATTACACAAATTATATCACATTTTTTATTTAGTTCTTTTATATAAACAGAGTATCTTCCGTGGTTGAAGATACTCTGTTTATTCAGTTTATACAAAATTTTTTAAAGGCTTTATAAAATCTACATGTTATAGAAGTTGTCAAATTAGACTTTACTCTGATGCCTGTTCAGGTATAAGTAACTCTACAGAACTTCTTTCAATCAGTTCAATGTATTCTTCAGGTGGAAGTTTATCTGTTATTAAGTAATCTATGTCATCTAAATTGCAGTAGGTTACTAAAGAACAAATATTAAATTTTGAATAGTCTGCTAGTAAAAATACTTCAGTACTTTTTTTAACTGCAGTTTTTTTAATTTCACTTTCAAGTGGAGAAGAATTTGTAACTCCACTAGTTAGAGATATTCCTGTGGCAGCCATAAAAGCCTTGTTTATATTATAATTTTTAAACAAATTTAATGAAGCTATACCTGCAAAAGAATTTGTTTTTCGATTTAACGTTCCGCCAGTAGAAATTATATTTATATTATTGTATTTTGAACAATTCATGATAAAATTTAAGTTATTTGTTATTATGGTTAAATTGTTTCTATCTTTTAAAAACTCTACCATGTTTAAAGTTGTTGTACCTGAATCTACAAATATTATATCGCCGTCTTTAACAAAGTTGGAGGCAGCTTTTGCTATTAAATTTTTGGCGCAGCTGTTTTTTATTTGTCTCTCGTCAAATGAAACTAATAGTTTTGAATTTGCTGCTACACCTCCATATACCTTTTTTATGTTACCTCTTTTAACTAATTCTTGTACATCTCTGCGGATAGTGTTTTTGGACACGTTAAAAACACTAGTTAATGTGTCTAAAGTTACAGTGTTTTTATTTAATACATATTCCTCTATTTGATTCATCCTCTTTGACTTCATAATACCATCCTTTCCATAAAGTGTAGGTTTAGTGAATTTATATGATAAAAACAAAACATTATTATTCGTATACTACAAATTATTTGATTATGTTATATATATATAATTATATATGAAAATTAATAAAAGTAAACTAGTTGAGTATAAAATCAGTCTTAAATTAACCAAAATATATTCAATTATATAGTAATAAAGAAATCAATGGTTAAAATAATAAAAAAATGTTGACTAATTTATAAACTAGTGATAATATGTAATCAAAAGATAACCATAACATAACAAACAAATAGTGATTATAAATAATTAATTATGTATGAGAAGGTGAAAATATGAGTAATTTATTTTTAATGCCAAGGTACGTTGTTACTGGCGAAGGTGCCCTAGATAAAGCAGGTAATGATATAAAGTTACTTGGAAGCAAAGCACTTATAATAACAGATGATATTATGGTTAAGTTAGGTAACATAAATAAGGTTACTGATTTATTGGACAAAATTAATGTAAAATATGCAATTTACCATGATGTAAATGGTGAACCTACAGATTCTATGGTTGAAAACGGAATCAGGAAATATAAAGACGAAAACTGTGATTTCTTAATAGCATTGGGTGGAGGAAGTCCTATAGATACAATGAAAGCTATAGGTGCAATGATAACTAATCCTGGTAATATTAATGACTATTTAGGAAAGGTAATAGAAAAAGAAACACCGCCGCTTGTTGCAATACCAACTACGGCTGGAACTGGATCAGAAGCAACTCAGTTTACTATAATAACAGACACTAAGAGGAATATAAAGATGCTTTTAAAAGGTTCGTACTTAATTCCTACAATTGCAATAATAGACCCTGTTTTTTCAATGACATCTCCAAAAGGTGTTACATCTGCAACTGGATTGGATGCATTGACACATGCAATTGAATCGTATACATCAAAACTTGTACAACCTATGTCTGAAATATTCTCAATTTCAGCAGTAAAGAAAATATTTAACAATTTACTTGAAGCATATAATGATGGAAGTAACATTAAAGCAAGAACGGAAATGTCTATAGCAGCACTTCAAGCTGGAATAGCATTTAATAATTCATCAGTTACAATAGTTCATGGTATGAGCAGACCAATAGGAGCTCTTTTCCATGTACCTCACGGACTTTCAAATGCAATGCTTCTAACAGATTGTTTAAAATTTGCACTATCTGGAGCACCAGATAAGTTTTGTGACTTAGCAAAGGCAATCGGAATATATAAAGATGGAATGAGTGATATAGAGGCTGGTGAGGCTTTTATAAAAGCAGTTGAAGATTTATGTAAAGATTTACATGTACAAACACTAGAAGAGTTTGGCGTTGATAAAAGCAAATTTGATGGTAACTTGGATAAAATGGCAAGTGATGCACTTGATAGTGGAAGTCCTCAAAATACTATGAGAGAAGTTAAAAAGGAAGATATTATAAGTATATATAAAGATCTTTGGAAGTAGGTGATACTGTGTCGCTAGAAAAATTAGAAAATTTGTTAGCTAATGCTGAGAAAGAAAAATATGCTGTAGGAGCTTTTAGTATTGCAAATATGGAAATGATAATAGGTGCTGTAAAAGCTGCGGAAGAATTAAATGCACCAATTATACTTCAAATTGCAGAAGCCAGACTCAAACATTCACCGCTTAAACTTATAGGTCCTGTTATGATTGCAGCGGCTAAAGATGCCAAAGTTCCAGTAGCAGTACACTTAGATCATGGTTTAACTATGGATTGTATAAAGGAAGCTCTTAATCTTGGATTTACTTCAGTTATGATTGATGGTTCTAAACATTCGCTTGAAGATAATATAAAGTTGACTAAAGATGTTATAACTGAGGCGAAGAAATATGGAGCGTCAGTAGAAGCTGAAATTGGAAGAGTTGGCGGAAGTGAAGATGGAAGTGAAGACATATCAGCTTTGTATACGAATACAGAAGATGCAAAGAGATTTTATAAGGAAACAGGTGTAAATGCACTTGCAATAGGAATAGGAAATGCTCATGGAGTTTACAAGGGTTCACCTAATTTAAACTTTGATGTGCTTAAGGATGTTGATAAAAATGCGGACGTTCCATTAGTATTACATGGAGGTTCAGGTATAAGCGATGATGATTTTAGAAAATGTGTAACTTTGGGAATGAGAAAAATAAACATAGCAACTGCTACATTTATGTCTGTTGCTAATAATGTGAAGATGCTCTGCGATAAATCTAAAACTGTTGATTATTTTAAACTGCATGAAGCAGAAATAGAAGGAGCTTACTTAAATGTAAAAAGGCACATTAAAATATTTGGCACTGAAAATAAAGCGTAGGAGGATAAGTATGAAGTATATAGAGTTTGATAATAATAGAAAAATTGATGTAATACCACTAGGAAGAGCAGCAATAGATTTTAATCCTGTAGATGTAAATAGAACATTAGCTGAAAGTACAACTTTTAAAAAATATTTGGGAGGTTCTCCAGCTAATGTAGCAGTCGGACTTGCTAGGTTAGGAAAAAAGGTAGGATTTATAGGAAAAATATCAAACGATAGGTTCGGAGATTTTATAATTGATTACTTTAAAAAAGAGGGAATAGATACATCAAATGTTTATAGAGCTAAAAATGGTGAATCTTTAGGACTTACATTTACAGAAATATTGAGTCCAACTGAAAGCAGTATTTTAATGTATAGAAATAGCATTGCAGACTTAAGCTTGAATGTAGATGAAATTGATGAAGAGTATATAAAAAATGCAAAGGCAATTTCAATATCGGGAACTGCATTAGCTCAAAGTCCATCAAGGGAAGCTGCTTTAAAAGCATTAGAGTATGCTAAAAAGAATAACACAGTAGTTATATTTGATATAGACTATAGAGAATATAACTGGCATAATAAAAATGAAATTGCAATTTACTATTCGATAGTAGGAAAAAATAGTGATCTTATAATAGGATCAAGGGAAGAATTTGATCTTATGGAAGGATTAATTTGCAAAGATAGCAGTGATGAAGAAACTGCCAAGAGATGGATTGAATATGGAAATAAAATTGTGGTTATAAAACACGGTAAAGAAGGTTCAACAGCTTATACAAGTGATGGCAAAAGTTATAACATAAAGCCTTTCCCTGTAAAACTTTTAAAATCATTTGGCGGTGGAGATGCCTACGGTTCAGCATTTATATATGCTCTTCTAGAAGGATGGGACATTATGGATGCACTTGAATTTGGAAGTGCTTCTGCTGCAATGTTAGTTGCAAGTCACAGTTGTTCAGATGCAATGCCAAAAGTTGAAGAAATAAAAGAATTTATAAAGAAAGAAAAAGCTGAATATGGAGAGATGGTAGCAAGATCTTAAAGCAAGGAGGAATTATACATGAGTTTGAGTGAATTTGGAAACTTAGGTTCTTTAAAATATGGTCAAAACAAAATATGCGGAATAAGCGGTCCGTATAAAGAAATGTTTATGGATATTTCAGTAAACAAGATTAAAAAAGGTTCAGAAGAATCATATGAAGAAAGTGACAAGGAAATAGCTGTACTTCTTTTGACTGGAAAAGTTGAGATAAGCTGGCTCCACAATAAAGAAATCATAGAAAGACATTCTGTATTTGATGAAGATCCATGGTGCCTTCATGTCCCACATGGTATAAAAGTAACAGTAAAAGCAGAAGAAGAAAGTGAAATAATCTTCCAAGCTGCAGAAAATAAAAATGACTTTACTGCAAAATTGTATTCTCCAAAAGAGTGTCAAAGTGATATATTTGGCAAAGGAGTATGGAATGATACTGCAAGAAGAGTAGTTAGAACTGTATTTGATTATCATAATGCACCTTATTCCAATATGGTAATTGGAGAAGTTATAACTTTTCCTGGAAAATGGTCAAGTTACCCACCACATTACCATCCACAACCTGAAGTATACTATTATAAATTCAATAAACCTCAAGGATTAGGAATGTGTCTCACAGGAGATACTGCACATATGATAACTGATAATAGTTTTGTTGCTATTCATGGAGGAGATGTTCATCCTCAAACATCAGCACCCGGATATGCTATGTACTATTGCTGGATGATAAGACATCTTAAAGATAATCCATGGACAGATAGAATTGATGTTGATGAACACAAGTGGTTATGGGAAAAAGATGTTAAAATATGGCCTGAAAAGTAGTATTAAAGCAGGAGGAGATTTTAAAATGAGTACAATTAGATTGACTACAGCTCAAGCATTGGTTAAATTTTTAAATAATCAGTACGTAAAATTTGATGGTAAAGAAGAAAGATTTGTAGAAGGAATATTTGCTATATTTGGACATGGAAATGTAGTAGGACTTGGACAAGCACTAGAAGAAAACAGAGGAGATCTTATAGTACGTCAGGGAAAAAATGAGCAGGGTATGGCTCAGGCAGCTGTGGCATTTGCAAAGCAGCACAGAAGAAGAAAAATATATGCATGCACATCATCTGTAGGACCGGGAGCAGCTAATATGGTAACAGCAGCAGCAACTGCTACTGCAAATAATATTCCAGTATTATTACTTCCAGGTGATACATTTGCAACAAGACAGCCAGATCCAGTACTTCAGCAAGTAGAGCATACAAATAATCTGTCTATAACTACAAATGATGCATTTAAAGCTGTATGTAAGTATTGGGATAGAGTAACTAGACCAGAACAACTTATGAGTGCAATGATAAATGCTATGAGAGTACTTACAAGTGTAGATAATACGGGAGCTGTATGTATTGCATTACCTCAAGATGTTCAAGGAGAAGCCTATGATTTTCCAGACTACTTCTTTAAAAAGAGAGTGCATGTGATTGCTAGAAGAAAAGCAACTGATGAAGAGATAGAAGAAGCTTCTAAATTAATAGCTTCAAAGAAAAAACCATTTATTATATGCGGCGGTGGTGTAAAGTATTCAGAAGCTGGAGAAGAACTTAAAAAGTTTGCGGAAGAATTTAAAATACCTATTGGTGAAACCCAAGCTGGAAAGAGTTCAGTAGAAAGTGATTTTAAATTGAATCTTGGAGGAGTTGGAGTTACAGGAAACTTAGCAGCAAATCTTATAGCTGAAAGTGCGGATTTAGTAATAGGTGTAGGAACTAGATTTACTGATTTTACATCAGGATCAAAGGAATTGTTTAGAAATAAAGATGTTGATTTTGTTACAATAAATACTTCTGTATTTCATGCATACAAGATGGATGCAGCAAAAGTAGTAGGAGATGCCAAAGCATGTCTTATACAATTAAGGGAAGCTCTTGAAAAGCTGTCTTATAAGAGTTCTTATAAAAATGAAATAGAAGAAGCTAAGAATAAGTGGGAAAATGAAGTAAAAAGATTGTATAGTATTGAATATCCAAAAGCAGGATTTAAGCCTGAAATAGCAGGACAAAATGAAGAGTTTTTAGATGAATTTTATAAAATGAATAAATCAGCACTTACTCAGACTACAGCTATAGGTGAAATCAATAAATTTTTAGAAGAAAAATTAAATGGAAACTATGTAGTAGTTGGTGCTTCAGGAAGTCTTCCAGGAGATTTGCAAAGATTATGGTATTCAACTAAAAAGTACAGTTATCACATGGAATATGGTTATTCATGCATGGGATATGAAGTATCGGGATCTTTGGGAGTAAAGCTTGCAGAACCTGATAGAGAAGTATATACAATGGTTGGCGATGGTGCTTTCCTAATGTTACATTCAGAATTTATAACTTCAATTCAAGAAAAAGAGAAGATAAATGTAATTTTATTTGACAACTGCGGATTTGGATGTATAAATAATCTGCAAATGGGAAATGGAATGAGCAGTTTTGGAACTGAATTTAGATTCAGAAATGAAGATGAAAACAGATTGAATGGTAATTATGTTCCTGTGGATTTTGCAAAATGTGCAGAAGGTTATGGAGCTAAATCATATACAGTAAAAACTATTGATGAATTAAAAGACGCATTAGAAGATGCTAGAAATCAAAACGTGTCAACTTTAATAGATGTAAAGGTACTGCCTAAGACAATGACAAATGGCTACAAGTCATGGTGGCATGTTGGCGTTGCAGAAGTGTCCAATAAGAAGTCAATACAAGATGCATATGCTCAAAAACAAAAATTCCTTGGAAATGCAAAAAAGTACTAATTTATCTATAATTCGTAATATAAAAACAGAGGACACAGGACAATTGACAGTGAAGGTTGATTTTTTGCTAACGCAAAAGAATCTCTAAATTTATATAAATTAGCAATGTTTCGCTTTAGCGAAACGAGTTATCAAAAATCTTCCTTCTCTGCCCTCTGTCCTCTGGTTCTTGTTACGAATTGAAGAACTGTATGAGTTGATTGAAAAATATTTTGAGATTGAATAGTGTTTTTGAAGAGTTTAGCAAAGTTATGGTAGATATTTGACCACATATTCAATATATGAACAAGATATACTCAAAAAATCACAAAAATGTATTGCAAATATGTGAAATTAATGTATAATTAATTATAAGAGATAAATACATTACTAAAATACAATATTTAAATTAATTGCTGCAATCGTTTTTTATATTGATTTTTTAACTTACCTACATAATGTATAAAGGAGATGTTTTTATGTTAAAAGTCGGAATCATTGGCGCAGGTAGAATAGGCAGAGTACATGGTGAAAGCATATCAAAATATGTAAAAGAAGCACAAATTAAAGCAATAGCTGATCCATTTTTAAATGAAGATCAGAAAAAATGGGCTAAAGAAAAAGGAATACCGTATACTTATACTGATTATAAAGAAATATTAAATGATCCAGAAATAGATGCTGTTTTGATTTGTTCATCAACTGACACACATTCAAAAATTTCAATTGAAGCTATAAAGGCACATAAACATGTATTTTGTGAAAAGCCAATAGATCATGATCTTTCTAAAATAAAAGATGTTATAGAAACACTCAAGAAAAACCCTGGAGTTAAATATCAAGTTGGATTTAACAGAAGATATGATCATAATTTCAGAGCAATTAAACAAGCAGTACTAGATGGAAAAGTAGGAGAACCACATATTTTAAAAATAACTTCAAGAGATCCTGAACCACCATCAATTGATTATGTTAAGGTATCAGGAGGAATGTTCCTTGATATGACTATACACGATTTTGATATGGTTAGATATTTAATGGACAGTGAAGTTGTTGAAGTTTATGCTATAGGAAATGTTTTAGTTGACAATGCAATAGGAGAAGCCGGAGATGTTGATACAGCTATTATAACTTTGAAACTTGAAAATGGTGCTATGGCAGTTATAGATAATTCTAGAAAATCAGTTTATGGATATGACCAGAGAGCAGAGGTATTTGGATCAAAAGGACAAGTTGCTATATCGAATGATTCAGTATCATCAGCAGTTATATCAACAGAAAATGGTGTTACAGCAGAAAAACCAATGTTCTTCTTCCTTGAGAGATATATGCAGGCTTATGCAGAAGAAATAAGAGAATTTATTGATGCTATTGTAAACGATAAAGATACTCCGGTAAATGCAGATGATGGATTAAAGCCAGTACTCATTGGACTTGCTGCAAAAAAATCATTAGAAGAAAATAGACCTGTTAAAATATCAGAAATAAAATACTAGAATTCATTTTAAGATTTAGGAGGAACTGCAAATGTTTAATAAGGATAAAGTAAAAATAGGAATTTGTCCTATAGGATGGACCAATGATGATATGCCGGACTTAGGAAAAGAAAATACTTTTGA
Source organism: Clostridium sp. JN-1 (assembly GCF_003718715.1). Lineage (NCBI taxonomy): Bacteria > Bacillati > Bacillota > Clostridia > Eubacteriales > Clostridiaceae > Clostridium > Clostridium sp. JN-1. The sequence goes on from NZ_CP033465.1 coordinate 740,028, forward strand.
ACAAGCTGTAAGCGAAATGGCGCTAGCAGGATTTAAAGGTACAGAAGTTGGAAATAAGTATCCTAAAGATGTAAAGGTTTTAAAAAAGGCTCTTGATTTGAGAGGATTACAAATAGCTAGTGCATGGTTTAGTTCATTTTTAACAACAAAACCATATGAAGAAACAGAAAAAGCATTTATTGCACACAGAGACTTTTTACATGCTATGGGCGCAAAGGTAATTGTTGTTTCAGAACAAGGACACAGCATACAAGGACAGATGGATACTCCAATATTTGATGGAAAATACCATATGAATGAAGAAGAGTGGAAGATGCTTGCAGATGGACTTAATAAATTAGGAGAAGCTGCAAAAGAAAAGGATATGAAAATAGTTTACCATCATCATATGGGTACAGTAGTACAAACAACAGAAGAAATAGATAAGCTTATGGAGATGACTGATGATAGTTTAGTTTATTTATTACTCGATACAGGTCATTTAGTATATTCTGGAGAAGATCCAGTTGCTATAACAAAAAAATATGTAAATAGAATAAAGCATGTACATTTAAAAGATGTTAGACCTGAAAAAAAGGACAAGGTTAAGAGAGAAAAATTGAGTTTCCTTAAAGGAGTTAGAGAAGGAGCTTTCACAGTACCTGGAGATGGATGCATAGATTTTGAACCAATATTTAAAATACTCTCTGACAACGATTACGAAGGATGGATGCTAGTAGAAGCTGAACAAGATCCAGCTATAGCAAATCCACTTGAATATGCATTAAAGGCAAGAAAATATATTGAGGATAAGATAGGATTTTAAATTGCCATAAAAATTTTCCTTTTACGTTTTGCTTTTGAGTAAGACCCCAAAGCAAAACGTAAAATCTTGTTATATGAAGCATTTCTCATAGAAAGCATACAAATAAAGTATTTACATATAATGTAACCTTATCATTTATTATATGCAAGATATTAATTTTATATTGTTAGCCTTTCCATGGAAAACCATTACATTGTAATAGTAACATATTTATTATATTACATCAAGAATAAGTATAAAAGACTAAAAAGTTCAAATGTTATATATTTATCGTAAAATTTATGAAATATTAATAGTAAATAGTTTGGGGGGATTAATGAAATGGAGCAAAGCGTTAATAAATCTAGAAGAAAGTTTTTAAAGAAAATATCCATTTTATCAACTTTTGGTTCACTCCTATTTGGTTATGATAGTGGAGTAATAAATGGTTCTCTTAGTTTTATGAGCAGAAAAGATCAATTAAATTTAACGCCTTTAACTGAAGGACTTGTTACAAGCTCATTACTATTAGGTGCAGCTTTAGGTGCAGTAGCATGGGGGCGTCTTGCCGACAAATATGGAAGAAAGAAAATACTTAAAATACTTGCTGCAATTTTTTTCTTTTCTACGGTAGGATGTGCAGTTTCACCTAATGCAGCAGTCATAATTATGTGCAGATTCATAGTAGGAGTGGGAGTAGGAGGAGTATCAGTTGTTGTGCCAACATTTTTGGCTGAAATGGCTCCTACTGAAATAAGAGGAAGTCTTGTTTCTCAAGATCAATTGATGATCGTTACAGGACAGCTATTAGCATATATATTTAATAGTATTCTGGGGAATTTTTGTAATAATCCTGGAGTTTGGCGTTATATGATAGTTATTTCTACTATTCCAGCAATTGTGCTGTGGTTTGGAATGTTTATAGTTCCTGAAACACCAAGATGGCTGGCTGCCAATGGAAAAGTTGCCCAAGCACTAGAGGTTTTAAGACAAACACGTGATGATGCAGAAGCTGAATCAGACCTTAGAGAAATCAAAAAAAATCTCGATAAGGCTACTTTTAAAGATTTAGGTACTCCGTGGATTAAGCGAATTGTAGTTATTGGATGTGTAATAGCTATTATACAACAATTTGCAGGAATTAATGTAATAATGTATTATGGAACAACTGTTTTGGAACAGTCTGGATTTGGAGTTAAAACAGCATTAATTGCAAATGTAGCAAATGGATGTATGTCTGTTATTGCATCGTGGTCTTATATGCACCACATGGCAAATAGATACAGACGAAGACCTTTACTCATAGGTGGATATGTTGGAACCACTTTAACCCTGCTCGCAATGAGTATTGTTTCACGTGTGCTAGTAGGTACAGCTGTACTTCCTTACTTAGTGGTTGTTTTAACTATGATTTACCTAGCAATATTCCAATCTACTCTAGGACCGTTAACATGGTTATTATTATCTGAGATTTTCCCAATGAGAGTAAGAGGAATAGGATATGGTGTTGCTACATTCTTTAACTGGATAGGTAACTTTGGAGTTGGTTTATGCTTCCCTATAGTAGTAGCAACGATTGGTTTATCTAGTACATTTATGTTATTTGTAGGATGTGGAGTTATATGTATAATATGTGCATATAAATTTGTACCAGAAACGTTTGGTAAATCCCTCGAAGAGATGGAACAATATTTTAGAAATTATGATAAAAGTGAGTTAACTGATAAAATAGCGAAGTAACTGCTAAAAAGTAATTGCTGATTAAATTATATTAATTAACACAAACAGTATGAAAAATTGTTAATATCTAAATAAACAAAACAGGGGGTATTAAAAATGAAAAAGATTAAAATTGGTTCTGCAGGTTTGGGACGACTTGGCTATGAACATGCCTGCAATATTGCAACTCGTGTACCTGGAGCTGAATTAACTGCCATTTGTGATATGGATCAGAAAAGACTTAAGGAAGTGGCAGAGGAGCTAAGTGTTGAATACACTTATACTGACTTTGCTGAGATGTGTAATAATCCAGAACTAGATGCAATTGCTATAGTAACTCCATCTGCACTTCATACACAGCAGATTGAGATTGCACTAAAAGCAGGCAAGCATGTTTTCTGCGAGAAACCGCTTGATACCAATATAGAACACTGTAAACAAGTTGAGAAGGTAGTAGAAGCACATAAGGACAAAATATTTATGCTTGGTTTCATGCGCCGTTATGATAAATCTTACCGCAAGGCAAAAGAAAAAATAGAAAATGGTGATATTGGAAGAGTTGTTTTAGTACGTTCATATACTCAGGACCCTATAACTGGTATAGAAGGTGCTTTGAAGTTTGGACCTCACAGTGGAGGACAATTCTTGGATATGTGTGTTCATGATATAGATTTGTGCCGCTGGTTTACTGGAAGCGAACCTAAAAATATGTGGGGAATTGGTGGATGTTTTGAATTCAAACAATATAGTCAGTGGAATGATGGAGACAATGTAAGCTGTCTTATTCAATTTGAAGATGAAACTATGGCATTCCTATTTGCAGGTAGGGCTGCTGCACATGGCTGTAATGTAGAAACTGAAATCATTGGTACACGTGGTACACTTCGTATTGGATCTGTTGGAACGGACAGCTTGCTTGAAGTATTGAGTGAACATGGTGTATGTCGTGAATGTTATCCAGATTTTCTTGCTCGCTGGCATGATGCTTATATAGATGAAATGGTTGAGTTTGTTAAATGCATTCAAAAAAATCATCAGCCTGATGTAACAGTATATGATGGTACAGCTGTATCAAAAATTGCAAATAGATGTAAAGAATCATTTGAAAAAGGAGAAATGCTTCCATATAATTCATAGGACTTATATGGAAGGGAGGAGAACGTACCTAGATTTGATTTACACAAATCTAGGTACGTTCTCTCCTCCCTTTGATTAAAATTACTTACCAAGCCGCATATTTGAGATATTCAAAGTATTCATTTCTCCCCAAATTCCTTTCGAATGTGAGAACTTGTCTATTTTCTGGAGAATATCAACTTCTTCTTTATTTAATTTAATTTTGTCTACAAAACATATTGTACTAATGTTTATAAATACTGATCGTGCCTCAAGTTGTGGTGTTTGGCTTCTATTTGCAGTGCGTTCAATTGCACAATTTAAAATGTCTAGAAGTCTAGAATATCTATTGTCTTGTGAACTCTTTCCAAAATCAATCTTTTAAAAGTATCAAATAGGTTAATTGCTGTTTGTTCATCTTTTCCCTTTTTCATTGACGATTTTCCCTGGTTATGAAAATCGTAACAAAACATAACCTCTCCCCTCTTTTTATTTTTATTTCAACGATTTTTAAAAACCAATATATTTTATTAAATCTCCATAATATAAGATGTTAAAGTAATAGTTTAACAATTTTTCCACCATTAACATCCATTTCAACCAACATTATAGTTTAATATTAATCAAACATCAATGCAGAACAAAAAACGGTTTGTGTCAATTATATAACTTGAAACCTATTTTGTAGATTATATTAAAAAACGGAAAAATTTTGGATGGGCAAAAATCTATCCAAAATTTTAAACAATCTTATGATCAATAATCTGTATTAGAAAAATTATATTAATATATCTTTGTTTATTTTGAATAATAGTATATAATTTATATGTTTATGGAAAAAACTAATTTAAGAATAACTAAATAAAAGGCGGTATTATATGAGAAATTTGAAATTATCAATTGAGTACGATGGAAGTAAGTATAAAGGATGGCAAAAGCAAAAAGAAGGAATTTTAACTGTACAGGCAAAACTAGAAAATGTTTTAAGTAAGATGACTGAAGAAGACATCCAAGTAATAGGATGCGGCAGAACTGATACTGGTGTTCATGCAGAAGATTACATAGCAAACTTTCATACAAATTGTACATTGAGTATAGATGATATGTTAGATTATTTATACAAGTTTTTACCTGAAGATATAGTAGTAAAATCCATGAAGGATACTTCAGAGCGATTTCATGCAAGATATAATGCTAAATCTAAAACTTATGTATATACGATAAATAATAATAAGTTTAGAGATGTATTTAATAGAAAGTATGTATATCATATTGATCAAAAGCTTGATTTGAATAAAATGAGGAGTGCAGCTGAAGTTTTAGTTGGAACTCATGATTTCCAAAGCTTTACTAGATTAAAATCTAGTAATAAATCAACTGTTAAAACCATCAATTATATAAAGATAAATGAGAATAATGGGATGATATCCATAGAGATAAATGGAAATTCATTTTTACTTAACATGGTGAGAATAATTACTGGAACCCTTATAGAAGTGGGTATGGGAAAAATTGAGGATAAGGATGTAAAAGAAATATTAGAGAAAAAGGAAAGACCGGAAACAATCCCCATAGCTCAAGCAAAAGGGTTGTGTTTAAAAACTGTTCAATATTAAACTTTTATTTTGGCAGCATACCATACCCTGCGTGCAAACTAAGTTTTAAGCTAAAAGTAATGTATAGTTATTTTAATTTGCAAATCAACTTACACGCAGAGATATATTTGTAAAATGATAGCACATTTAAAAAGTTTTTTACAGCTCTTAGTGAAGTATTTTAGAAAATCTTAGTAGATTATATATTGTTTGAGCTTGCGAGTTTATATAATCTACTTAGATTTTCAAAATACAAGCTTAGAGCTGTTAAAACTTTTTAACGTGCTGAAATTTGCAAATATATCCCGAGTGTAAGTTAAGCTGCAAACTACAAACCCTATAAATTAACTTAAACCCATTTCTTTTCTTTTTTTAAGTATATGACTTTCAATACCATCTGCAATTTCTGGAGGATTGTCACCTAAAGCTAATTTACCTCCAGTTACATCTTCACACTTTTTAGTTAGTAAGTCTATAAGTTTTGGAGCACCAGTCATAAAAGGAGTGGGGGATAAATGAGTATAAGTACCATAAGCTAGTGCAAAAATTCCATCTATGGTTGCTTTCTGTTCCATCCATGCCGGTGCAGTAATAGCTATTGGAAGCTGAGGAATATCAACATTAAGATGATCTGCAAGTGCAGTAACTAACATGGATATTCTACCAGTATCTGTACAAGTTCCAAAACTCAACACAGGAGGAATTTTAAGCATGCTGCAAACTTCTCTTAGACCGCTTCCTGCAAGGTCATTTGCTGCTTCTAAGGTACAAAGTCCAGCAACTTCAAGGGCGTGATTTCCGCAGCCTCCGCTTACTACTAGTATATCTCTTTTTATAAGTTCTTTTGTTAGGTTTATTGTAACCCAATCTTGAGGACCATTTCTTAAAGTAGAACAGTTTACAAGTGCTACTATTCCTTTTATTTTTCCAGAAGCTATTACATCAACTAGGGGATCAAGTTTGTTTCCAAGAGCACCTAAGACAGCCTCAGTAGAGAAGCCGGCTATAGCTTTTTGAGTTCTCTTTGGAACAACTGCTTTTATATTTCTTTCTTTTCTCTTGCGGAAATTTTCTATTCCAAGGTCAATTAATTTATCTGCCATACCGTCAACTTTTGATGGGTCATATGGAATCTTATATTTAAGTCCTGGTAAATCTATGATAGTGCTTACTGAAACTAGAGTTATTTGATATTTTTCAGCATACATATCTATAGCTGGAGGTGAACAGTTTTCTTCCATTGCAAATACATCCACGGCACCAGTGGCTAACAGCGGTTCTATGCTGAGCCAGTCTCCCGTGTGACCTACAAAAGTTTTATCCATATCAAATCTTTGCAGGAGTTCTTGACCAGTTTCTATTGAACCAACAATTCTAAGTCCCTTTGCTCCAGCAGATATTGCCTTTTGCTGCACTTCATCTGTTCTTGCCTTTAATATTGATGCAGCGCCGGGCCACGGCTGATGTCCATTAAATACTATATTTACATAGTCTGGATCCATAACTCCCAAATCCATATTTACTTCATGAGGTTTTGGAGTCCCAAAAAGTATATCTTGAACCATTTCAAGTCCTATTTGAGAATTATATATTGTGGCTATACCAAGTCTAAGTGCTTTCATTGCAAGAGAAACATGGCTTCCATCTACATTTGTAAGACAGCTGGCAACACAATTTTGTTCCTCATGTACTGAACCAGCTGGGTATATACCTAATTTTCTCCAAACTTCTTTTCTCTTTTTAGGAGCAAAAGCTTTAACCATTATATTGTCTTCTTCTACACCAATTCTTTGTTGATCTTCAAGTAAAGTGGCAAGTTCAATTGCCATATCGTTAACTTCTTGATTTGTATTTATTCCTACTTTTTCACACATCCACTTAAGCTTATTTATGTCAGTAATTTTAAAAGGTGTTTTTCCTTCAGCTGTGGCTTTTAAAGTTCTAAAGGCTTCATAAGCATGATGGCTATATGTACCACTTCCCATTATATTCTTTAAAAGAAAGTTTCTCATTGCCATAGCATCTGGACCTATTCCGCATACACCCCTGTCTTGACCAGTTTTCTCGCTGATTCTACAAGGTCCGTTTGAACAAAGTTGGCAGCTTAACCCTTGAAGACAAAATTTGCAGCGGATTTTTTCTTGAAGTTCATATCTGTCAAAGACATTTGACATTTTGTCTTCTCTTATCCTTTTTAGCATTTCTTCAACAGAATCATGGTAACTAGCTCTTTTATTCAAAGTAGTTTGGGTCATAAATTTATTCACTCCTTTAACTTTTATATGTTAATAGATTCCTTTTAATTAGTATATCTATGTATATATAAATTAGTCTGTCAAGTATTATCATAATTTCCTAGTTAATTGAAAAAGTAAGATACATATTGTTAAAGTTAGCTGTAGGATATACTATAAAATACAAGAATTAATTTGGAAAAATAAGTATATAATAATTTTAGATAAGTAAAGGCATAATAATATTGATAAATTAAAGCACTTCTTGTTTTAGAAGTGCTCTAATTTTATTTTAAACAAACTGTCTGAAGATTCACCCTATAGTAAAATATCCATATAAAGTAAACGTATACAAGGGGGACGTTAAATGATTAAAAGATTGAAGGGCATAACAATATTAACTACACTTTTAATATTTGCATCACAGACATTTGCAGTGCAGACATTAAATAGTGTTAAAGCATCAGAAACAAATACACAATTAATAACCATGTCTATAGATGATGATTCTTTAGGAGGATTTAAATTAATTTCTAAGAAGTGGATAAAAGATATAAAATCAACTGCTTATATTTATGAACATTTTAAAAGCGGTGCACATCTCATATATCTTGAAAATGACAGTGACAATAAAATGATGTGTGTAAATTTTCGCACACCTTCAAAGGACAATACAGGTGTAAATCATGTAATAGAACATTCTGTACTTGAAGGTTCCGAAAAGTATCCAGTTAAAGATCTTCTAAATCAACTTATGAAACAATCCATGAGTACATTTTTAAATGCATTTACATCGGACAATAGTACAAGTTATCCTGTATCTAGCAAGAGTGATAAGGATTTCCAAAACTTAATGAGTGTGTATTTAGATTCAGTTTTTTACCCTAATGTATTAAAAGATAAGAAGATTTTTGAACAGGAAGGCATAAGATATGAACTCAATTCTCCAGATAGTGAATTAAAGTACAATGGCATAGTATATAATGAAATGAAAGGAGATTACTCTTCCCCTGACTGGATTTTAAGCAGAGCTATACAGCAATCCTTATTTCCAGATACTTCTTATAAGTATGAATCCGGCGGACTTCCAGACGAAATACCAAAGCTAACTTACGATGAACTTGTGGATACATACAATAGCAATTACAATCCTTCAAATAGTTATTTTTATCTATATGGCAAAATGGACATTAATAGTAAGTTGAAATTTATAGGTGACAATTACTTAAATAAAATACCGAAAAAGCAAGTAAATACAGAACTTAAGATTCAAAAACCTTTTACTAAAATGGTTGAAAAGAAGGTATCATATCCTGTTGAAAGCGGAACAAATACTAAAAATAAAACTTATTTAAGTTTAAATTATGTAATTGATGAAGTCACAAATGAAGAATTAGTTAACTCATTTAAATTTATCAGTACACTTTTAGGCGGACTCCCATCTTCACCCATCACAAAAGCCTTAAAAGATAATGGATTTGGCTGTAACGTATCAGTTAAATTTAATGCTGACAGTATTCAACCTGTTCTTAGTATAGCAGCAGAAAATGTTAATGAAAATCAAAGAAATAAATTTAAGAAAGTTATTGCAGATACACTTCAGGGTATAGTTAAAAATGGAATAGATGAAAGTTTATTAAATGCAGTTGAAAAAAGACAAAATTACAGCAGGAGAGTGATGCAGGGAGATTATGCATTAGCATATAATAATTTAATTATGATGAGCTGGCTTTGTGGGGGAGATCCTACAACATTTTTAAATATAGATGCTGATTTAACTTATGCTAAAAGTAATGCACAAAATCTTATAAAAAAATATTTGCTGGATAATAACCATTCATCCTTAGTAGCTTTGGTGCCAAAACCTGGACTTGAAGAAAAAAATGAAGCTTTACTTAAAGGAAAATTAGCAAAATACAAGGCTTCGCTTTCAAAAGATCAAATAAATGAACTTGTTAAAGATACACAGGACTTAAAGAAGTGGCAGGAAACACCACCATCAAAGGAAGAACTAAATACACTTCCAACATTATCACGCTCAGATATAAATAAAAATGTTAAGGAATATAAAACTGTAGAAAAAAATGAAAGTGGTTTTAAAGTTTTAGATCATCCTATAAATACTAATGGATTGGATATTGTAACGATGTATTTTGATACTGCTAAGGTACCTCAGGATAAACTAGGATACATATACTTATTAAATAATGTTCTTGGTAATATAGATACAAAAAATTATTCTAAGGAAAAGTTATTAGAACAAAATATGATAAATGGAAGCACGGCATTTTATACTAATTGTTTAGTTAAAAATGGAGACAATGATTCCTATTTCCCAAAGTTTGCTGCACAAATATCATCTGCAGACGATAACTTATCGCCATCTTTTGATCTTTTAAAAGAAGTTATTTTTAATTCAAATTTAAGTGATAAGGCTAGATTGAAAGAAATAATAAAGCAGATGAGGATAAAACAAGAACAATCTAGAGCATATGATGGAAATACTATGGGTTTTCAAAAAGTTTTATCATATATGTCTGGTTCCGGCAGATATCAAAATTATGTTAATGATGGACTATATGCATTTATATGTGATCTTAATAAAAACTTTGATAGTAAGAGTGATGAAATTGTTCAAAATCTGCAGCAAGTTAGAGATATTGTATTCAATAAACAGGATATGATTGCAAGTTTTATTGGAAATGATGATAATTATAGAAATTTTGCAGATAATTTTAGTAAGTTTGCTGCTAATCTTAAAGATGAAAAATTGCAGACGTATAAATACAGCTTTGACAGTTCTAAGATAAATGAAGGGATTATCATTCCTTCAAAAGTTCAATATGTATTTAAAGGCGGAGATCTTAAAAAATCAGGATATACACAAAGTGGTAAGTATATGGTACTTCAAAACATAATAGATGGTTACTTGTGGAACAACATAAGGATTAAAGGAGGCGCTTATGGGGCAGGATCAAGTATGAATAATGGTACTATTTTGTTCCATTCTTATATGGATCCTAATTTAAAAGAGACCTTGGATGTTTTTAATGGAATACCTGAATACTTAAAGAACTTTAATGTGGATGAAAAGCAGATGGATAACTATATAATAAGTGCAGCTTCAAATGTAGATAATCAATACAATTATGTTAATACACTTATAGGACCTGCAGGAGATGGAATTACAGCGGATGAACTGTATTTAGAAGGCATAAATCAATCTGACATTCAGAAGCAAAGAGATGAACTTGTATCTACTACAGAACAAGATATAAGAGATTTTGCACCTGTTATGGATGCTGTATTAAAGCAAAATTACATTTGTGTTGTAGGTGGAGAATCAAAGATAGAAGAAAATAAGGATAATTTTAGTACGATAGAAAATGTACTAACTTCAAAAGAAGAAAAAGATAACTAAAATTTTGCTGCATCATAATTATATTATTGACAAGTAGAATAAGTAGTAATATATTTAAAGTATACTAGTTGAGTATACTTTAAATATTACACATAAGGAGAAGATATATGAGAATAACGCAGGAAGCAGATTATGCATTAAGAGTTGTACTTTATCTATCAAAAGTTGGATATGGAAATAAAGTAGATGCTGCCACTATTTCAGATAGTCAAAGGATTCCACTGAGGTTTTTATTAAAGCTTTTAAGAAAACTTGTGGCTTCAGGTATAATAATTTCGTATAGGGGCAAAAATGGTGGGTATTCTCTAAACAAATTTCCAGAGGAAATTTCAATTAAAAATGTTGTTGAGTCAATAGATGGACCAATTTGTTTAAATAGATGTATACTTGATCCTAACTACTGTACTGCAAAAAGAGCAGGGAAATGCGAAGTACATATGGTGCTTGAAAAAGTAAATAGAAATCTTACATCTGAACTTGAAAAAATTAATTTTGAAGATTTAAAAAATGGGAAACATTAGTTTCCCATTTTAAATATAAAGTTTTTTTATTACGTATTTTTCAAATTCAAGCGCAGTATCTTTATCCATATCTTTTATTCCTTCAAGTTTATAGTCAATTTTTAAATTTCTATACTTGTCTAATCCCAATGTGTGATAAGGTAAGATTTCAAACTTATCAACTTTGGATAGATCAATATATTCTTTTATTAAGCTAACTAATTTATCCATACACTCCTTACTATCCGTTATTCCAGGTACCATTACATGTCTAAGCCATATTCTAGAGTTTGAATTATTTACTGCTTTTACAAAGTTTAAAAATTCACTAATACCTTTTCCAGTTAAACTTTTATAACCATTGTCATCTATGCTTTTTACGTCGAGAATAACAAGATCTGTGTATTTTAAAATCTCATCATACATACCAATGCCAAAGCCTGCTGTATCAACTGCTGTGTGTATATTATTAGCTTTACAAAGTTTTAAAAAATCAATTAAAAATTCAGGCTGCATGAGAGGTTCGCCGCCGGAGCATGTTACCCCACCATTTGACTTTTCAAAGTAAACTTTAAATCTTTCAACTTTTTTTAAAAGCTCATCTGCACTTATATGAATTCCTGAATTTAATTTCCATGTCTCTGGATTGTGGCAAAATGCACACCTAATACTGCATCCTTGAAAAAATATAACTACACGTATTCCAGGGCCGTCAACCAAACCCATGCTTTCTATAGAATGAATATTTCCCATACAAATCCCTTCAATAATTTAAATTTACATTCTCTCATGGAAAGTTCTGTGTATAACTTCCATTTGCTGTTCTCTTGTTAGTTTGATAAAGTGAACTGCATATCCAGATACTCTTATAGTTAAAGTAGGGTATTTTTCTGGATGATCTACTGCATCTAATAATGTTTCCCTATTCATTACATTTACATTCAAGTGATGAGCACTTTTATAAAAATATCCATCTAAAATAAATGAAAGATTATTTATTCTGCTTGTCTCATCTTTTCCAAGTGCAGATGGTGTAATTGAAAAAGTATTTGATACACCATCTTGGCAAACTGAACGATAAGGTATTTTAGCTACAGAATTTAATGATGCAAGAGCTCCATTTTTATCCCTGCCGTGCATTGGATTAGCTCCTGGAGCTAAAGGTTCCCCAGCTTTTCTTCCATCAGGTGTAGTTCCTGTCTTTTTACCATACATTACATTTGATGTAATTGTTAGAGCAGAAAGTGTATGTTCTGCATTTCTGTATGTTTTAGTTTTTCTAAGTTCATTTATAAATGTATTTACTATTTCAACTGCTATATCATCTGCTCTATCATCATCATTTCCGTATTTAGGGAAATCTCCTTCGACTTTAAAGTCAATAGCAATCCCATCTTCATTTCTTATTGGTTTTACTTTTGCATATTTTATTGCACTTAATGAATCTGCTGCAACTGAAAGTCCTGCTATTCCACATGCTAAATATCTGTGCACATTAGTATCATGCAGTGCCATAAGCCCTGCTTCATATGCATATTTATCATGCATATAGTGAATTAAGTTAAGTGTATTTACATAGAGATTTGCAACATATTCTAATACTTTGGAATAATTATCTTTAACTTCTTTATAGTCCAAGAATTCTCCATCTAATTTTTTAATATTAGGAACTACTTTTTCAAATTTTTTCTCATCAATTCCACCATTTATTGCATATAATAATGATTTAGCAAGGTTAGATCTTGCACCGAAAAATTGCATTTCTTTACCTATTTTCATTGCAGATACACAGCAAGCTATTCCATAATCATCACCATATATTGGTCTCATTATATCGTCATTTTCGTACTGAAGTGCATCAGTTTCTATTGACATTTTTGAGCAGTACTTCTTAAATGGCTCTGGGAGATTTTGAGACCACAGTACTGTCATATTTGGTTCTGGAGCAGGTCCTAAATTTGTAAGAGTATGAAGAAATCTATAAGAATTCTTAGTAACTAGTGTTCTGCCGTCTATTCCCATACCACCTATTGATTCAGTAACCCAATTTGGATCTCCAGCAAATAGTTCATTGTATTCAGGTGTTCTAAGGTGTCTTTCAAGCCTTAGTTTTATTACAAATTGATCAATTAGTTCTTGTGCTTCAGCTTCAGTTATTATTCCAAGCTTTAAATCTCTTTCAATATATATATCAAGAAATGTTGAAACTCTGCCGAGGGACATGGCTGCCCCATTATTCTCCTTTATGCCTGCAAGATATCCAAAGTAAGTAAATTGTACAGCTTCTTTTGCATTTGATGCTGGATTTGAGATATCTATTCCGTATTTTTTAGCCATGGATTTAATCTTTTTAAGAGCTTTAATTTGTTCAGCAACCTCTTCTCTTTGTCTTATCAAATCTTCAAGCATGTCACCTTTTAATGATTTCAAATCTTTTTGTTTTTCCTCTATTAAGAAATCTATTCCGTATAGAGCTATTCTTCTAAAGTCTCCTATGATTCTTCCTCTTCCATATGCATCAGGCAAACCTGTTAAAAGTCCAACGTGTCTTGCTGTTCTCATTTCTTCTGTATAAGTATCAAATACACCTTCATTATGAGTTTTTCTATACTTTGTAAATATTTCATCCATTTCTTCGTCAATTTTATATCCATAGGCGTCAAGAGCTTGTCTTGCCATTCTGATTCCACCAAATGGATTTACCATTCTCTTTAAAGGTGCATCTGTTTGAAGACCAACTATAGTTTCATTTTCTTTATCTATATATCCAGGGTTAAAGTTGTCTATGCCTGATACTGTTTTTGTATCTACATCAAGTACTCCACCTTTTTTTATTTCGTCTGATATTAAACCTTCACATTTTTCCCAAAGAGTTTTAGTCTTAGAAGCAGCAGGTGCAAGAAAGTTTTCGTCTCCAGTATAAGGAGTATAATTTTTTTGTATAAAGTTCCTCACGTCAATAGTTTCAGCCCATATTCCTTGATTGAAATTATTCCATTCTTTTTTCATAAAAATCCTCCTTCTAATATTTCTTTAGATTACTTTGCTGTATACAACTTAAATATGCATATTGTTATTTTGAAAATATTACTAATATGTTAAATAAAAAGACCGCCTGGACTATTATTGCCCAGGCGGTCGGCTTTCAAGAATCATACTCCCTGTGGTTATATCCACTTCCGCCGGTTATACGATCCATTTAAATTCAATTTTATTTACAATGTTAAAATATCATACTTTAAAAATAATGTCAATATAAATTCTTCAATTTGTTTTTTTGTCTACCAGCCCTTGGCTGCAGTAAGAACTTCATCTGGAATGTCGCCTCTTAAATAATCCACTATTGAAGATTCAATAACATCAAGTGCTTTATCAAGCTGCTCTTTAGTTATAACAAGCGGCGGCTGAACACGTAATACATTGTTTGCAAAAAAGGTAAGCAGCACTCCCTTTTCCCAGCATCTATAACAAATTTTTGCTGCAGCTTCTTGTGCTCTCTCTTTTGTATTTCTATCTTTAACTAAATCAACACCTATATTAAGTCCTATGCCTCTAACATCTCCTATTAGTGGATATTTATCTTTCATCTTATTAAAACGTTCTTTGGCATACTTACCTAAATTTTTGGAGTTTTCTAAAAGGTTTTCTTCTTTTATTATATTAATTGTAGCAAGTGCTGCCTTGCAGCATATAGGATTGGCCATAGTTGTAAAAGCATGTGCAATGGGACCTAATGCATCCATAATCTCTGCCCTTGCCACAATTGCACTCATTGGCATGCCGGAGGCTATTGATTTTCCCATAACTATTATGTCTGGTTCAACTCCGAAGTTTTCTATGCTAAACCATTTACCAGTTCTTCCAAAGCCCTGCTGTACCTCGTCAACAGCAAATAAAATTCCATTTTTCTTGCATAACTCATACAGCTTTTTAACATACTCTTGTGGAGGTACAATAATCCCTGCATCACCTTGTATAGGTTCCATTATTACTGCAGCTACTTCTTCTGGTGGTAAATAACTCTTAAATTTATCTTCTAAATCTTGTAGACATTCTAAATTACAACTTTCTTTCTTCTTATTGAACTTACAGCGATAGCAGTGAGGATAATTTATGTGATATATATCTGGAACTAAAGGTCCAATTTTTCGGCGCATATTTAAACTTATAGCAGAAAGTGAAATAGAACCATATGTGGATCCATGATAAGCACCAATAAAGGAAATTATTTTGCTTCTCCCTGTATAAGCTCTAACTAATTTAATCATTCCATCATTAGAATCAGATCCTGTAAGACCAAATATAACTTTCTTTTTGAAGTTTCCCGGTGTTATTTCTGTTAGCTCCTTAGCTAATTTAACTAAAGGTTCATGATATGTGTAAACTGGTGTGTAGTGAATGATTTCTTTTGCTTGTTCTATGATTGCGTTTACAACTTTAGGATGTGAATGACCAACATTAGCTGCTCCTGCACTAGATAACATGTCTATATATTGATTTCCATCAGCATCTTCAATTATAGCTCCTCGTCCGCGTTTCACAACCATTGGATAGTAAGGTACCCTGCAAGCAGCTCCAATAACCTCAGCATCTTGAGCAACAATATTTTCACAGTGTTTTACATTCATAGTCAATACACTCCCCTTTCATGAATAAAAATAAATTAACTAGTTATTAACTTTTTAAGTATTTATTAACTCATTTGTTATTAACTATTCTATTACACATTAAAGATAAATTCAACCATTTTTTAATAAATAATTAAAAAATTAAGTTATACTTATTTAGACAAAAAAACTGTATTCTTGCTATTAAGAATACAGTTTAAATCTTCAAAATAAACTAGTGTACTAATTAATATATTGGCGGACATATACTACTTATACCTATGACCTTTTCGGAAGTTGGATTATAAAATCTATGAGGTATATTTTCTTGTATGTAAATACTATCTCCTTTATTTAAAGTATACTTATCTTCTGCTAGATATAATTCAACGGTACCTTCAATTATAAATATGCATTCATCTGCTGGATGTATCATTAACTCATCGTTACTCCAACTGCAAGGATCCAATTGAAAATATATAATTTCCATTTTAGAATTCACTTCTTTATCTGAAGCCATAGGAGTAACAAATTCGTATATAATACTGGAGTTAGGAAGCTCAAGCTTTTTTCGCTTTTCTGCATGAATAAGCACATTCTGCTTTTTTTCATCAGTTAAAAATGTATAGATAGGTACTCCCAGCTCAACTGAAATTTTTCTTAATGACGATATAGAAGGATCAATAATATTTCTCTCAATTTGAGAAAGATAACTAGCTGTTAATTTTGTCTTATCAGCTAGTTCGTTTAATGTTAACCCTTTTTCCTGTCTTATTTCTCTAATTTTAGGTCCTAGCAAAAGTAACACATCCTTATCACTATATAATATAGTATTTTAATCTCTTCTTAAGTATTATTTTACATTATATATCTATAATGTCAATTTTCAAATCCATAGAGGTTTTTTACTACTAATTTATGCATATTTTATATTATGATAATTCGTTTTTCAGGTTGATGTCAAAATTTCCAAAATGGGATTTTTTATTTTATATATGTCTGATTTAAATATACATTGACAGGCGATGTATGTTTATGTATAATGTAACTAAATTATTGAAGTAATGTTTTAACAACAGAAGATTTAAAGAAATTGCGAGGTGATGAAGTGTCTATAACTTCAGATATTATAAGAGGTCATACTGAAACTATAATTTTAGCACACCTGGTTAAAAAGGATAGTTATGGGTATGAAATAAATAAGTTTATAAAGAAAAAGACAAATAATAAATATGAACTTAAAGAAGCAACTCTTTATTCAGCATTTAGAAGATTGGAAAAAGCGTCTCTTATAACTTCCTATTGGGGAGATCAAAAGACAGGAGCAAGAAGAAGATACTATTCTATAACTGAAGAAGGAAAAAAAGTATTAGAGCAAAATAGATTAGATTGGAATGAATCAAAAGAATTGATTGATAAATTAATTAATGGAGGTATTTAAAGATGCATGAAAAATTGAGAAAGAGTGTTGAGGAATTGTTTGAAAATACACCTCAAACTTATAGGGCAAATGAGCTTAAGGAGGAGCTTTTAGCCAATCTAATAGATAAATATGATGACTTAGTGTCATCTGGAAAAGATGAAGAGGAAGCTTTTAAAATGGCAATTTCAAGTATTGGAGATGTAGATGAGCTTATAGATGGTTTAAAAGATAAAAATGCATTTAACTATAATGAAGAGTATTGTAAAAAAAGTGCACTTATTTTATCTATATCAATAGGCTTATATATTATGAGTGTAGTAGTTTTAATACTGTTAAATGAGGTTTTTATGGTAAATGATGTTGTGTCAGTGAGTATTATGATTACCATGGATGCTATTGCTACATGCCTTATAGTTTATAACCACGCTTCAAAACCAAAGTATGTGAAAGGTGATGATACTTTAGTGGAAGAATTTAAGGAGTGGAAATATTCAAATGATAATCAAAGGGAAATTATGAGGTCAATAAAATCTATAATGTGGCTTATCATAGTTGCTTTGTATTTTGTTTTAAACTTTGTATTTGGAGCTTGGGCATATTCATGGATTATATTTATAATAGGTGCTGCAGTTAATAGAATTATAACTTTAAGTTTTAAATTGAGGGAGCAGCGAGATGAATAGACGATTAATAAAAATATTGATTATAATATGGTCAGTTATTGCTTTTATAGCTGCAGCATTTTTAGTATATGGTATTTCACATGCAGGAAGTTTTGGAATGTTTGAATTTGGACACATTGATGATTCATATATAGTACAAAAAAGTCAGAGCATACAAGTAAGTAATTGCAATAAAATAGGCTTGAATTTTCCTAGGGGTAATGTAATTATACAGACAACAAATGAACCAAGTTTAAAAGTGGTACAAAGTTCATCTAGAAAATTGAAAGATAAAGACAAGTTTACAATCAAAAAACAAGGAGATAATATTCAAATTGAAACAGGTGCAAAAAATAGGGCATTTACCTTTAGTATATTTGATTTTGATGAGGATACTTCTAATGAAAAAATAGAAATTTATATACCTAAAGATTATGCGAAAGACCTGGATGTAAATACATCTTCAGGAAATATCTTATTCAGTTCAGATATGAAGTTAAATGATATAAATTGCAGTCAGGGTTCCGGTGATTTTAAAATTCAAAATAGTATTACTGCAAATAATGCTGCTATAAAAACAAATTCGGGAGATATATACATAGCCAGTCTGGATTCTAAATATTACAATATAGAAGCTGCATCAGGGGATATATTGGTAAAGTATATTTTAGGTTCAGGAAATGCGAAAGCTGTATCAGGGAATATAAAAATGAATTACAAGTCCATTGGTGAGTATGCAAAGGCAAGTTCTACTTCTGGAGATGTAAAATTGATACTTCCTCAGAATTTGAGTTTTAAATTTGAAGGAGAGTGTACTTCTGGAGATATAAAAGGGGATTTCCCATTAAATTATGAAAATGATAGAAAAAGCAAAGCGTCTGCGCAGGTAGGAAATGACCCGTATAAGACAATAGATGTAAGTACAGTATCAGGTGATATAGACATTTCAAGCAAGTGATGAATAATATTCAAAAACCCAGCAATTTTAAAATGCTGGGTAAAATTATTTTTATTTAAGTATAAAATTTTTACATTATGGTATCTAATCAAATATAGTATTAATTAATTTAATTACTGTTTCATTGCAAACTTTGTAATTGATTTCAAGACCATTTCTCGTGCCTTCTATTATCCCTGCCGTTCTGAGTTTTTGAAGATGTTGAGACAATGTAGATTGAGGAATCCCAAGGCAATTTTGCATATGACTAACATTGCATGACCCTGATTTTAGAAGCCCTGTAACTATACATATCCTAACTGGATGTGCAAGTATTTTAAATAAATTAGCTATTTCATTATATTTTTCAAAGTTATTAAAATTATCACTCATAATTTTGATTCTCCCTAAACTGTATTTTCACATTCATATATTACGATGTATAAATATGATAGTCAATTACAGAAATCCAAGAATAAATGATTATATTAAAGAAAATAAAAGATTATAGAAGGAGGTGGGATTGATGAATGATAAACTTACTAAAATAGATATTATTACTTCTAAGGGAAAATTTGAAGAATTGAAAATTTATATCTAAATTCCAGTAAAAAAATTAATTTTACTGGAATTTAGATGCGAAATTTCTGGCTTTAATCCATGCTGCTTTTGTTTTTTGAAACTCTTCATAGTGTTCCCTTACATGAAAGTTGTATAATTTGAGTTCATCTAATATATTTAAAAACTTTTTGTTCTTAAAATATGCACAAACTTTGGGAGTAACTTTAGTAAGGTCATCCATCATTTTACCTATTTTTGCATTATAATCTTTTTTATTTGTAATATAGAGTAAAAGTGGTTTATATCTTATCCAGCCTATTGAAGCTAATAGAAATCTCCTGATAATGTCATTTGTATTTGGAACTACAGCCTTTAGTTTGCCTGGAAGTACTCCTTTTAGTATATGTTGATACTTGGAGAATCCATCATGAAAGGTGTAGCATGGAACTTTTTTTACAGTACAATTACTTAAGCATGTACTCATAAATGTGTCTTCACCTCTGGCACCCGGTGGATTATAAAACGGGTATAATTTATCAACATTTTTTAAGTTAAAGCATAAATTTGAACCTGAAATGAATTTCATGCCGTTTATTTCATTGACTTCTTCAATTAAATTACTATTGATGATTTTAGGATCGGCATATGTGACGCCGCTATTTACCATCTTTTCTTTAATTGACTCCCAGTTTATAATGTCGTTGCTGATGGATTCTATAAATAGTTTGAAATCATCTTCTGTAAAATCATTATTAAATTTAATTATTGGAATTGGCGAAATATACCCACATTGACGCCCATAAGTTATATCGGAGTTTTTAATATTTTTTATATGTGTTGATAAAATGTCCTGACCTTCCCAGACTATTTTATTATTAATTTTTATAGGAGCTACTGGATATTCATCATCATCAATAAAAATAAGGTAATCCATGTTATTTTTTATAGCAAAATATAAGATTGTATTTCTCTTCATTGCATATCCTTCACCAAATATCAGTTTACATTCTTCTAATGTCATTATATTGTTTTTAACCAAGTAGTCTATTTCATTTGATATTTTACTTTTGTCTAAATAACTTATTGAATTGATTATTTCAAGTACATTTTTGTCAGTAATAATGTAATCATTGATGTTTGTCTTTGTATATCCTAAATCAAAGTTAACGAATAAATTTATGTTGACTTTTTTACTGTCAATTTGAGATTCATTTAGGCTTTCGACATAAGTCTTAACCAAATTTTTAAAATTTTTACGACCTGTAACAAAACCAATACCTATATTAACCTTCACAATATATACCTTCCTTCACTATATTGATTTTTATAATATAGGGTTTCTAATTCCAAATTTAACTTATACTCCGGGATATTTTTGAAAGGACAGAGGACAGAGGACATAGGACAGCAAAAGAACATGAGTTTCTTTTAAATTAAAGATTTTTCTTAAGTACAGCGGAGAAAAATCCTCCTTCACTGACCGATGTCAATTGTTCTTTGTCCTCTAAAAATGCTTAGCATTTTTGCAATTTACGAATTGCAGATAATCTACTAAGACTTTCTAAAATACTTCACTGAAAGTTGCAAAAAACTTTTTGAATGTTCTATCATTTTACAAATATATCCCTGAGTATGAGTTAAGTTTTAAGCTAGAAACCCTATACATACCTTCTTAATTAAACATATGTAAATTGCATATAAGATTATTTTTATAAAATTGTAGATTAATAGAATAGGGTGAACTTGATAAGTTTAAAATAATAACAACTTTATTATAACACATAAGTTGTTACATTTAAATATTTAACATAAAAATTGTAATAATTAGTATGATGTGACAAATATTAAAATCAATTTCAACATTACTTTAGAGCATCTAGTTTATAAATTATAAATTAAATACAAAAATAAGAATTAAGCAAAAATACTGAAAGAATTGTTAAAAATATATTATATAATATAATAATTTTAAAATTTTAGCAGGAAATTATTTATAAAATGAAAATTATAAATTTTTTGTTTGTATATAAAGTAGAAAATTTAGTCAAAAGAAAACGTTTGTTGAATTTTTGGGTCTTTTATTTTTCAAAATTCGTTATATAATATAAAAATATATAACATTTTGAAAAATAAATTATATAGATTAAAGGGGGGCAATTTAATGAATATTTTTAAGAAAAAGTCATTACATGAATTAATGAAAAGCGTAGAAAAAACTGGCTTAAAGAAAAATCTTAAAGCAAAAGACATAGCAGCGCTTGGCATTGGGGCAGTTGTTGGCGTTGGAATTTTTGTAGCTACGGGAGAAGGAGCTCATGCTGCTGGTCCAGGAATTATAATTTCATTTGTTTTATGTGGTATAATAGCATGTCTTTGCGGATTATGTTACTGTGAGCTTGCAACCATGTTTCCAGTAGCTGGTAGTACATATTCATATGCTTATATAGCATTTGGAGAATTTGTTGCAATGATTATCGGATGGTGTTTAACTTCTGAATATTTAGTTGCAACTAGTGCAGTTGCATCGGGATGGTCTGGAACATTTAGAGGTATTTTGCAATCTGCTGGAATTACGCTTCCAAAGGCAATTGCTGCATCACCAAGTAATGGTGGAATAATAGATTTGCCTGCTGTTGCGATAATATTAATTTTAACAGCTCTTTTGTGTTATGGAATGCATGAAAGTGCAAGAGTAAATAATATTATAGTTGGTGTTAAGGTATTTATAATTTTGCTATTTATATTTCTTGGAGTATCACATATAAGGGTATCGAATTATACACCTTTTGCTCCTTTTGGATGGAAAGGCATATTTACTGGTGCAAGTACAGTATTTTTCTCGTATATAGGTTTTGATGCAATTTCAACAGCAGCCGAAGAAGCTGAAAATCCTAAAAAGGATGTATCAAGAGGTATTATAATATGTTTAACTGTAGTTAGTATTTTATATATCGCAGTTGCTGTTGTACTTACAGGAATAGTTCCATATAATGAAATAATTTCAGATAATGCAGTACCTGCTTCTTTAGCAAGAATAGGTATTAACTGGGGATCAGCTTTAGTCGGTGTTGGTGCAATTCTTGGTATGATTTCTACTATGATTGCTGTTTTGTATGGACAAATTAGGATATTCATGGTTATGTCAAGAGATGGTTTGATTCCAAAGGCATTTTCAAAGATTCATAAGACTCATAAGACTCCGTATATAGCTACGATAATAACTGGTATTATTGCTTCAGTTATAGCAGGATTTCTACCACTAGATATAATAGTACAATTTTTGAGTATAGGTACATTATTGAGTTTTATGGTTGTATCTGCTGGAGTTATATATTTAAGAAAAGCTATGCCTAATTTTGAAAGAAAATTTAAATGTCCTGGGGTTCCATTTACACCTATAATAACAATATTATGCTGTTTGACTCTTCTGAAATCAATGCATATTGTAACTTGGATTGGATTCCTTATTTGGCTTGCTATAGGATTATTAATTTACTTCACTTATGGTATAAGACACAGTGTTGTTCAAAATGATTATAGAGAAGAAGAAAAAAGTGCTTAAAATAAAAGTACAGCTTTAAAGGCTGTGCTTTTTTATATATGAGACAAAAGTTTATGTGCGGCGTAACATGGATTACAAATATGATAAAATAACTTTGTAGGTGTTACTTAATTTGTTATGATAAGTAAAGGAGATATAAAGAAAGTCAAAAGTGGCTTAAAAAATATGGAATAAAGATGGATATTTAAGGGGGAATAAAAATGCCAAGACCGACAAAGTTTAGAAAAGTTGAGTTTTTTCCAAAATATAATTATTTTATTCCTTTTGGAGAAAGAAAGTGCAAAATTAAAGAGATAGTTTTAAAAGTTGAAGAACTTGAAGCTATGAGACTTAAAGACATTGAAGAATTGAATCAAGAAGAGTGTGCAGAAAAAATGCAGGTATCCAGACAAACATTCCAAAATATAATAGATAGTGCAAGAAAAAAGGTTACATTAGCTTTAACACAAGGTAACGCTATTAGAATTAGCGGCGGAAACTATACAACAAACTTTTGCAAATTTAAATGTATGGACTGTGGTACAATTTATGATATAAAGTATGAGCAAGATAGAGTAACTTGTCCTAAGTGTCATTCACAGAATGTCGTATGTAGTAAAAAAGCCAAGTTTTGTGGAAAGTGGTGTAAGGGCAATAAGTGTAATAGCATATAAGTGTAGGGTTTCTAATTCAAAACTTAACTTACACTCTGGGAAATGCTCTCAAACTTCAGCACGATAAAAACTTTTAATCATTCTAAAGTTCAGCATTTTGAAACTCTAAGAACCTTTGATAAACTCGTACCTCAAACAGTATCAAAAGTTCTAAGATTTTCTAAAATACTTCGCTAAGAATGATAAAAAAGTTTTTATATGTACTTACAGTTTGAGAGCATTTCTCTGCGTGTAAGTTAAGTTTTTACTTGGAAACCCTATATAGGAAAACTAACTAACAGAGAAAAGTAAATATATTTATTTTTCAGCTGCATAATTTCCTGAGAAATATAAAATTCCTCCTAAAATAAGAATAATTACAACATTTATTTTAAATAAAAGTATTTTATTTAATAAAATTGATGATAAGAATATTAGTCCTATCCACAGTGAACATATTATCCAAAGAATAAAAAATTCTTTTTTACTGTTCTTTGGTTTTTCTTTAAAACAAGATTTGTTTATCCATAACATAATTATTATTATACCAATAATTATGACTATAAATTCTACTATACTTCCAAGAGAGAGATTTAAGTATAAGCTTAAATTCAATGTACGACTTTTTATATATTGTACTAAATTTTGAGATACATAATTTATTGGTACTAGTATCAAAATCATCATTCCCAGGTACATGACATATTCTCCTAGCCTAGAAAATATGTTGTAACTTGATTTATAGGCAGTTACTATGTCTTCACAATAACTTTTAAAATTATCTGTTCCTAAAACAACTTCCAAACTTACATTTTTACTTTGGGCAGTCAAAAAGCTATCTAAAAGCTGCTGTAGGAATTCTTCTGCATCTTTCGATTTCACATTTGATGTTCTTATAAATACTATTATGTCATCAAATACTTCCTTATTTTCATCAGTTAAATTTTCAGAAGCACTATTTAACTGTCTTATTAGAGAATTTATATTATTCATTTGAATCACCATCCAAAATTTTATTAACTGATTTTGATATGTCATCCCAGGCTTTGCAAAAGTCTATAAGTTCGGATTCGCCAAGTTTAGTCAAAGAATAATATTTTCGCTTTGGACCAAGTGGAGAATCACGTGTTACTGAAGATAATAGTTTATTCTTTTCTAATCTTATAAGAAGAGGATAAAGTGTTCCTTCAGACAAGTCCGTAAATCCATAATTACTCAATGAACTATAGAGTTCATATCCATATGTTTCTTTCTCTGATATTATTTTTAGGATACATCCTTCAAGTATACCTTTTAATAATTGAGATGTATTAGCCATTATATCACCTACCATGTAATACAACTTAGTTACTATATTGTAATGCATGTATATTGCAATGTCAAGTAGTTGATTTGATAAAAATTTAAAATTATTTTAAGATTTTAGTTAGTATTTAATAATATATTTTATTGAATTTAATTGATATGATAAGGCACTTTCAAATAATTTGAGGGAACTCGAGATAACTTTAATAAACTCTCAAATTATAACTTTTATGGCTATAGACTTTACCTAATAACACATTATATGGTAAAGTAATAGGTAGTATGTTAAAAGTAAGGAGGACAGAAGTTGAGAAATTTTATCAAACAAGCTATAAAAGTATTTTTTATGGCAGTGTTCATTGTAAGTATTTATTCTTTTGCAAGCATATCAGATAATCTGTATCTTTCAAAGAATAAGGTTTATGCTGATGATGAAACTCTTGCTAGTACTCAATCAAATGCAAACACAGCTGCGCAATCAACTAAAGTGCAGATAAATGGTCCTGCAGATATATTTTATGCACCTTTAGGATCGAGTAAAACTGTAAGGTGGGTAAAGAATGACGAAGTTACAGTATTAAATAAGGAAGGTAACTCTTATTATATTGAGTACAATAGTGACAAGGGCAAGTTAAGAGGATATATCGATCAAAGTTATGTATCTCCAAATTCTAACATTCCAGTAGTAGATCATAGCCAAAGTTCACAGATAGGTTGTTCTGGTGAATGCGTAAAAGTATATTCTGGACCAGGTGATGATTATGAAAACGATGATACAATAAGCAATAAAACAGTAAAAGTTTTAGGAAAAGAAGGCAGCTGGTATTTCATCGAATATACATATAATTTTGGTGGATTAAGAAGAGGTTATATTAGCTCAGAAAATGTCACACTAGGTTCAACATCACAAGGTAGTGATGCTGCTGTTCCAAGTGATCCTGCAGATTTAAATACAAATGTGAAGAGATTTTTAAATACTGCACGTTCACAAATAGGAACTTTGGCAAGTGGCAGCGAGGGTAATACAGTAAAATATGGAGAATGGTATGGGACCAATAATATACCTTGGTCTTCAACGTTTATTAGTTGGGCCGCATATAATTCAGGGCTGCAGAGTGAATTTCCAAAGACTTCATCCTATTCAGATTCAATGAAGTGGTTTAAGGACAAGGGTTTATGGGGAAATACTCCTAAAATAGGTTCAATCGCATATTTAAAAAACAATGGTTTACAATTTAATGGAATAGTTGAATCAATAGGCAGCGATGGAACATTGACATTGATACAGGGAGACTATTGTAAAAATAATTATTATCAAGTTGCAAGAGTAAATTATAAGCCTTCAGATGTTATAGTAGATGGATATGGATATCCTTCTTATCCAGCACCTACAAATACAGATACTTTTATAAATAAAAGAATATCTATATATGCAGGTTCATCAAATGATGCAGCTAATATAGGTTATATAGACAATGAATTAGTTACAGTTTTGAATAAAGAAGGAAATAGATGCTTAGTAGAATATAATACTTACGATGGAAAAAAAAGAGCGTATATTGATGCAAGTTATGCAGACTTAAGTAATGTGTCTGATGCAAACTATGGCAGTAATAAACAAGTTGGAACAATTCAAGATAATACTGCTGTAAGTTTTGGACCTTCAAGTGAATATGTTTCAAATGGAACTGCAAAATCTCAAACAGTAACCATATTGAATAAAGAAAATAACTATGACTTAGTTGAATATAAGACTTCAAATGGAGATATGGAAAGAGGATATATTGCAGCTGACTCAATTAAGGACATACATTCACTTGGTACAAGTTCTAATGGTACAAGTTCTAATAATTCTGGATCATCAGGAACTGTTGACTTGGTAAACTATGTATATAAGTTTCCAAATGCGATAATAAGTTCTTATGGCGAAAAAGGAATGGGATCTGGAGGTTATTATTGTAATGGAAATGGATCAATAGTTGCAGCACACAACATGAGAGCAGGCACTCAAATATATATTCCGCAGTTGAAATATATAAATTCGGCTGGTATTTTTACAGTTGGTGATACAGGCGGTCCATTTTTTGATTTTGATATAAATACAACACAAGATCTTGGTAGAAGTGCTTATGATGTTTATGTGTTGAAATGGGGCGAAGGTCCTATGATGCAATCATTTGAATCAGCAATACAAGAACAGAAAAGTTACGGTCAATGGGGCAGATACCAAGGTGTATACAATCAATATCATGGTCAGTTTCAGACAGAAAATTTTAGACAACCATAACTAACGTATTTAAAATTAAAATTTAAGCTGTGAAATTAAATTATATATTTAAATTCACAGCTTTTTTTCATATATAAGATCTAACGGCACAATTTTGAGGAAGATGGCTTGTATCATTTAACAGCATTATTAAAGGTTTAAAGTCGTCATTAAAGACTATTTTTGAAATAGAAGTATTACCAAGACGAATTTTATGGTACATAGACATGTCCCAGTTGAATATTCCAATTAACCCTGCTTTTAAAATTCCCCCATGTGATACAATTACAATTCTTTTTCCTTTATGTAATTTTGCAATCTTTATAATGGCATCTCTAGCACGTATACTAGCTTTCCTTAAGCTTAAATCGCCACCTACAAGTGGGGCTGTTATTTTATCAGTAGCCCAGCTTTGATATTGAATAGGATAATTATTTTTTATTTCATCTATAGTAAGTCCTTCCCATTTGCCAAAATTAATTTCTCTTAGATCATTTTCAACTATAGGTTTTAAGTTATTGTTATTATCTTTACAAATTATTTTTGCAGTTTTTATAGCTCTAATTAAAGGGCTTGTATAGATAAAGTCAAATTTGTAGTTTAATTTCTCTTTTAAAAACTGTGCTTGTCTAATTCCTTGATTTGAAAGGTTTATGTCATGACATCCTTGAAATTTACCTTTGATGTTCCATTCTGTTTCACCATGTCTTATTAACAATAATTCAGTATTCATAGAACTTCTCCTTAAATATTTATATTGTATATCGATTCTTCATTTTAAACCATTGAAAAATTAATTTCAAGGGACAGTGAAGGTGAGTTTATTTTAAATTAAATATTATAATGTGTTATAATATTTTAATGAAATGAAATAAACTCAATAATAATTTATATATCAAAGTTTATGAAATTATTTAAACTATTGTTAGTAGTACAGGAGAATTTTAATTATGAAAAATATTAAAAGCTATGTATCTTTTGAACGTTTTAGAAATTTTATATTAAACAATTTAGACATAATATTATTTATAGGAATTATGTCCGTAAAAATTATTGCATATGGTGCTCAAATTCAAAAGCAGTATTTTTCGGCTAAAGAATTGTATCCACCAGTTTTAACCTCTATTTTAGTTATCTGTGGAATTGGACTCATGCTAAAAAAGAGAAAAAGGGTTACTTTTCTATACATATCAGATATAATTTTAACTATTTTAATATTTATAGACTTAATTTATTTTCAATACTTTAGGGATATAACATCTATTTCAATAATTGAAAATGGATTGCTGCTTGGACCTGTAAAATCTAGTATAGGCAGTCTCTTAAAATGGCAGTACTTTTTATGCTTTATAGATATAATTTTACTTCCACATATAGTATTTAAAGTAATGCCTCAAAAACAAAATACTTTAAGAGCAAGAATTATATCATCTATAATTGTGCTTGCTGTAGGCTGCTTTGGCAGTGCAAATTATATATACAAACTTTCAGTAGAACAACCTAACCTTATAACTACGATGTATAATAGGATATATATTGCAGAAAAGTTAGGAAATTTGGACTTTCATGTACTTGATGCATATAATTTTGTATACAGGACAATTCAAAAAAATACAGTAATATCTCCTCAAAAAGAAGATGAAATTAAAAATTATTTTCAAAGTAATACTCCAAATGGAACACGTATTTTAACAGGTGAGGCAAAAGGAAAAAATCTTATAGTGATACAGGTAGAAGCATTACAGCAATTTGTCATAAATAAGACAATTAATGGCGAAGAAATTACGCCTAATTTAAATGTATGGCTCAAGAAAAGTGCATATTTTGACAATTACTTTTATCAAGTTTCAGCAGGAAATACTTCAGATGCAGAACTTATTACTAATAATTCATTGTATCCAGCAAGCCAAGGTGCAGCTGCATATCTCTATTGTGGAAATGAATTTAATTCTCTTCCAAAGGCACTTGATAAAAAAGGATATACAAGCATTGCACTGCATGGATATAGGGGAGATTTTTGGAATAGGAACGCAATGAATAAGGCAGAAGGATATGATACATTTTATTCTGAAAGTGACTTTAACATTGATGAAGTTGTTGGAATGGGTATTAGTGATAAATCATTTTTAAATCAGTCTTTTAATATTATAAGTAAACAGAAACAGCCGTTTTTTAGTTTCCTTATAACTTTAAGCAGTCACTTCCCATTTGATGATGTTAAGCATTATGGCAATTTTGATGTAGGCGAGTATAAAGATACACTGCTAGGAGACTATATTAAGTCAATACATTATACTGATGAGCAGCTTGGTATGTTTTTAAAGAAACTGGATGATTCGGGTATGACTAAAAATTCTATTATAGTTATATATGGAGATCATTATGCCATACCAAAAAACCAAGACAAATTATTATACAAGTTTTTGAATATAAAAAATGGAAGTGATTTAAGTTGGATGGAGCTGCAAAAAGTGCCTTTAATAATTCACTTCCCAGATGATAAGAATAGTGGAGTATATCATAATTACTCAGGTCAAGTGGATTTGTATCCAACTCTTGCAAATTTGTATAACTTGCCATCTAATTATTTACTTGGAAGTGATATTTTTAATACTAAGAATGAGTTGGTTATCTTTAGAAATGGATCTTTTACAGATGGAAATGTATTTTATTTATCTCAATTAAACAAGTACTATGATATAAGTACTGGAAAAGAAATTAAAGAAACTAGTAAACTTAAAGAAAAGAAGGTAAGTGCACAGAAAGAATTAGAGTATTCAGATGATGTTTTAAATCATAATTTGTTAAAAAAGTTTAATGAAGAGGCAAAATAATCTTGAATTTAGTTTATATGGGGCTGTCGCACTAAAAAAATTTAGTGCGGCAGCCCCAAGCTTGAACTTAAGGTACATCCAACAGAAGGGAGGACACGTTTTGACAGATATTTATAACATATTAATGGAATTTGTGGAAAGGGCAGCCTTACTTATTATAGGTATATTTATTATAACTAGAATAAAAAATTTCAGAAGTATATTCCAAAAGCAAAACCATGAAAAAAAGGATCTTATAATTATTGCAATAATATTTAGCTTTTTTGCGGTATTAGGAACATATACAGGGGCAAAAGTAGAGGGCTCTCTTGTAAATGTAAGAATAGTTACAATAATATCAGGGGGAATACTATTTGGACCCTTTGTTGGAGTTGCCGCAGGAGTAGTATCTGGAATACATAGATATTTGATAGATGTAAATGGAGTAACTTCCTTTCCATGCCTTATAAGTAGTATAACAGCAGGAATTGTGTCCGGGTATATAAATGAACATTTTGGCAAAAAATATAGATGGATGGCAGGTATAATAGCAGGGATGTTGTGTGAAGTAATAACAATGCTTCTCATACTTTTATTTGCAAGGCCGCATTCTTTAGGAATTGATATAGTGTCTAAAATAGCATTTCCAATGATAGTAGGTGAGGTCAATGTGGGATTTATTGTGCTCTTGGTACAAAATGTAGAAGATGAAAAGGAAATGATAGCAGCTAAGCAGTCGAAACTTGCTCTAGATATTGCAAATAAAACCTTGCCTTATTTTAGAAACATAAATAGTAAATCTTTAAAAAAAATATGTACTATTATAAAAGAAGATATAAAAGCTGATGCAGTAGGAATTACTGATAATAAGTATATACTAGCTTATGTTGGAGTTGGACAGGAATATTACAATATAGGAAATGAAATAATAAATGACACTACTAAAGAAGCTATAAGTAGTGGTAAAATTATAATAAAGGAAACAAATATAGATAATAAAAGTCCTAAATTAAAATCTGCTATTATAATACCCCTTAAAGATAAAGATGAAGTTATAGGCGCTTTGAAAATATATTACATTAAGAACAATAAGATAACATATTCTGTTCGAGCACTGGCTATAGGACTTTCTCAGATTATATCCACATTAATGGAAGTTTCAAAGGTTGAAGAAATAAAGGAGATGGCAAATAAGGCGGAAATTAAAGCTCTTCAAACTAAGATTAATCCTCATTTTTTATTTAATGCACTGAATGCCATTGCTTCATCCATAAGAATTAATCCAGACAAGGCAAGAGAACTTATAATAAATTTATCAGGTTATTTGAGATTTAATATTGAATTAAATGATGAGTTTATAAATATAAAAAGAGAACTTAAACAAGTTATGGATTACGTAGAGATAGAAAAGGCTAGATTTGGAGATAAAATTAATATTATTTATGATATAGATGAGGTAGATGTTAAAATGCCAAGCCTTATAATACAGCCTTTAGTTGAAAATGCCATAATTCATGGAGTTTTAAAAGAAAAAGGTAAAGGTACTGTAAAGATAAGTGTAAAAGATGAAGGAGAAAAGGTTAAAATCTCCATAGCTGACACCGGCGTGGGCATAAGCCAGGATATAATAGATAGAGTTTATTCAGACAATATGCCAAATAACAAAATAGGACTTTACAATGTACACTCTAGGTTAAAATTAATTTATGGACAAGGACTAAATATTAAAAGGTTGGAAAAGGGCACGAAAATAGAATTTTTTATAAAGAGGTGAGGTTATGAAAGCTATAATAGTTGAAGATGAATTTTTGGCTAGACAGGAACTTAAGTATTTTGTTGAAAATTATAGCAGCATAAAGATAGTAAATGAATTTGAGGATGGTCTTGATGCGTTAAAATTTATAGAAGAAAATGAAGTTGATGTTATATTTTTAGATATAAATATTCCATCTATTGATGGGGTAGTACTTGCTAAAAGTATAAGCAAATTTTCTAGAAAACCTTATATAGTGTTTATAACAGCCTATAGAGAACATGCAGTAGAAGCTTTTGAAGTGGAAGCTTTTGACTATATACTGAAACCCTATGATGAATCTAGAATTAGGTCTATGTTAAAAAAGTTAGAAGTAAATTATAGGGAGAAACATAATAACGGCTCTTCGAAAAATAGAATATCAAATAAGATAAATCTATGGAAAAATGAAAAAATAATAGTAGTAGATATAGATGATATATGTTATTGTGAAGCTAAAGAGAGAACAACCAGTGTATTTACTAAGAAAGAAGAGTATTCTATAAATAGCAGTATATCTGAATTTTATAATACTTTGCCTAAAGACAGATTTTTTAAGTGTCACAGATCCTATATAGTAAATACAACAAAAATAAAAGAGATAATACCTTGGTTTAACAATACTTATAATTTGAGGTTAAAAGACATATCTTTTGAGGTGCCAGTAAGCAGAAGTAATATAAAGGAATTCAAGAAGATAATGAACATATAAGTTTTGATATATAACAATTGCAACCTATTACATATATAAATGCATTTTATGTAGATATTTCTGCATTTCATTCCAAAATAACAATTTTAATTCACGGAAAGATTATAATGATGGTAAATTAGTTAAATGATTTATTATCATTATAAATTAAGGAGTGAGCGCAGTGGAAAATACATATGAAGGACAACAGAACCGCTGGATAGTAATATTAGGTACAATAATTGCTCAGATAGGACTTGGAACAATTTATACATGGAGTTTATTTAACCAGCCTATTTCAAAACAGTTTGGATGGCCGGTAAGTAAAGTAGCCCTTACATTTTCAATAACTAGTTTTGCTCTATCTTTTTCTACATTAGCTGCAGGTAAACTGCAAGAAAAATTGGGAATAAGAAAATTAACTACAATATGTGGATTTATATTAGGTATTGGACTTCTTCTTACATCAAAGGCATCTTCTCTTGCAATGTTATATATTACAGCAGGTATTATCTTAGGAGCAGCAGATGGTATAGGATATATTACTTCACTTTCTAATGCTATAAAATGGTTTCCTGAAAAAAAAGGACTTATATCAGGTATTTCTGTAGGAGCTTATGGAACAGGAAGTTTAATATTCAAGTATTTAAATGGAGGACTTATTTCTTCAAAGGGAATATCACAAGCTTTTATATGGTGGGGAATAATTGCAATGGCTTTAATAATTGTAGGAGCTCAGTTTTTGAAAGATGCACCTGTTGAGCCAAATACCAATTCCAATAATTTGGTAGGTAATGTTGAAAACGTTAATTTTACTGTAGGTGAAATGCTTAGAACAAAAGAAGCTTATCTTTTATTTATAGTTTTCTTTAGTGCAGCTATGAGCGGACTTTATATGATAGGCAGTGTTAAAGATATAGGAATGCAGCTTGCTGGATTAGATGCTGTAACTGCTGCTAATGCTGTAGCATTAGTTGCTATATTCAATACTGTAGGAAGGCTTGTACTTGGAACTTTATCAGATAAGCTTGGAAGGATTAAAGTAGTGCAATTTTCTATTATAGTAACGGTTGTGTCAGTATTTACTTTGAGTTCCGTACATTTGAATTTTGGAATTTTCTTTACCTGCGTAAGCGCAATTGCTTTCTGTTTTGGAGGAAATGTTACAGTATATCCAACTATAGTAGGAGAATTCTTTGGACTTAAAAATCAGACTAAAAATTATGGAATTATATATCAAGGATTTGGAATAGGAGCTTTATCAGGATCTTTTATATCAGTTTTAGTGGGAGGATTTAAACCTACGTTTTTGATTATAGGTGTACTTTGTATTATTTCTGTAGTAATACTTGCAGTGATAAAACCACCAAAGAAAGAGGAGCAAACTTCTACAAATTCACATACATGTGCGGCAGCTTAAGTCAATTTATATCTTGTATATATATTATGTGAATAGAAATTTTATTTAAAAGTAAATATGTTTAAGTGACAACTTGAAATTAGAAATCCTATAAAGGCGATCGTGAGTTGTCACTTTTTTTATGAAGATATTCATTTCAAATTTATCTTTAGATGTGAATAAATTATGCTGAAAATGAGCAAATATACTATTATATTGGGAATTGTTAAGTATAAGTTTTTTTTTGACTATACCCACAGGTGAATTTATAAGTTTTAGTATTTACAAATAGAAAAATAATTTATATTATAAAGCCTAAATGTGGAATTTGTTATCAATTAAGTAGAGGTGATTGTTGTGAAAAAAGTAAATATAATTTATTGGTCAGGCACAGGAAATACTGAAGCTATGGCTTCATTAATATCAGAAGGAGCAAAAGAAAAAGGAGCAGATGTTGCGCTGTTAAATGTTGCTGAAGCATCAAATGATGATATAACTGACGCAGATATAGTAGCTCTAGGTTCTCCAGCAATGGGGGATGAAGTTATAGAAGAGTCTGAAATGGAACCTTTTATTGAATCGGCTGCAGATGTTTTAAAAGGCAAAAAAGTTGCACTATTTGGTTCATATGGCTGGGGAAGCGGTCAGTGGATGGAAGACTGGACTCAAAAAATGGAACAAGATTATGGTGCAGATGTAATAAATGATGGATTAATTGTAAATGAGGCTCCAGAAGGTGAGGCTGAGGAAGAATGCAGAGACTTTGGTAGGGATTTAGCCAATTAACTTTTGAAGTCTTGAAAGGTATATTAAACAATATGAACAATAATATATTAAATTTTATTGAAAATCGAGAAGACAAAGAATATATGGTAAATCTTATTACGTATGCTATATCGCCTACAATATCAGGGTATAAGCCATCAACTATAATTACAATTTCCAATAAGTACAAATCCATGTATGATTTATGGAGTAAATATGGCAGCGAATATTTAAATGAGATAAATTTAAATGTTTATGAAATTAAATCGGAGCCCAATTTAAAAATATTAATGTTTTATAATGAGAAACTATTATCTAAAACTATATTTGAAGAAGATAATATTAAGTTTTTAATGAAATTTGGATATTCTAGTTCAATGTCGCTGAATGAATGTTTGAATTTATTGAAGTTAAGGTATCTTGAATGTGCATGTCCTCATGAAATAGGTATATTTTTAGGAATCCCTATTAAAGATGTAGAGGATTTTATAAATTATAATGGCAGTGGATGTATATACTGTGGATATTGGAAGGTTTATCACGATAGTAAAGTTGCCTTAGAGACTTTTGAAAATTATGATCGTTCTAAAGATATAACAGTGAAACTTCTTGAGAGAAAAACTGATTTGAGGATGATTGTAAAGACATTGTGTTCACATACAATTAAAATATAAGCCTGTAAAAACAGAGGACAGGAACCAAAGCAGAGGACATAGGACAGAGGACAGAGGACAATGAAGGTTGATTTTTCTCCGCTGTGCTGCAAAAAATCTTTAATTTAAAAGAAACCCTTATTCTTTTGTTTCTCAGGAGTATTCTCCTAAGCAAGCGGAGAGTTAGCATCAAAATTCCAGTGAAAATTTTATTTTTACTGGAATTTTATTTTTTTACACTTACTCTTACACCAAGAAATCTTAATAAGTCAATTTCCAGTAAAAATCGGAATTTATTAATTCTATTGTAAATACTCATAAACCTTTATAATCCAAAGGACTGTTGTCCTAGAAACTTTTTAATTGCTAAACTTCTGCTGCTAACTTATATAAATTTAAGGATTTTTTTGCGTTAGCAAAAAATCAACCTTCTCTGTCCATTGTCCTCTGTCCTCTAAAAAATGCTTAGCATTTTTTAAAGTGTGAGTTAACATACAGTGGTACAAAACTTGTTAAAAATTCATATTATGGTGTAGATAAAAGTATATAATTTTATGTTAAGCTTCACAAAAGCTAATAAATAGATATTCTTTAGAGGAGGGAATATATATGAGTATTCATCTTGAACCTATATTGATTCCTAAATATATTAATCAGTTAAAAATTCCTCCAGTATATTATCCAGAAGTCATAAGAGATACGAATACAGGGGATATAATAAGTTATAATTATGTAGTTACTATAAGTCAATTTAAGCAGTCTATCTTGCCAAGGGGGTTTCCGAAAACTACAGTTTGGGGATATGGAGGAAGAGTAATAAATAATTTAAGTTGTAAAAGTTTCTATAATTATAGAAGTTCACCGGGCCCAACATTTGAAGCTGTAAGGGGAATACCAATCAATGTTCAATGGATAAATGACTTAAGTAAATCCAATCGAATAGTTCCGCATATTCATGGTGGGGAGAATCATTCTATTTTTGATGGACACCCTAAGGCATGGTTTACCAAGGGTGAATATGTAACAGGATCTCAATTTGTAACTTCAAATTATAATTATCCAAATGAACAGGAAGCTGCAACACTATGGTATCATGATTATACATTTGTTATAGCTAGATTAAATGTTTTGATGGGGCTTTCAGGTTTCTATATAGTAAGAGATCCAGCAAATAAACTAGAAAGTAGAAGAAATTGCTTGCCAGCTAGAAGGTATGATATACCAATTGTAATTCAAGATAGATCTTTTAATGTAGATGGTTCATTTGACTTCCCAGGCGCTAAAGTGAACCAAAAAGTTCATTCTTATTGGAATCCAAGGTTTTTTGGAGATACAATTATGGTTAATGGCAAAGTATGGCCAAACTTGAATGTTAAAAAACATGAGTATCGTTTTAGATTATTAAATGGTTCTAATGCTAGATTCTATAAATTGCAATTTTCAAGTGGTATGTCATTTATTCAAATTGCTAGTGACGGCGGCTACTTGAGAGAGCCTGTAAGACTTACTTCGCTGCTCCTTGCACCAGGTGAACGTGCAGAGATTATTGTAAACTTTTCCTCATTAAGACCTGGAAGTAAAATAATTTTAGAAAATCATGCAAATGCGCCTTTCCCAAATGGAACTCCACCAGATCATGAAACAGTTGGACAGGTAATGCAATTTACTGTGATGAATTCAGTTTGCAGGAAACCAAATAATTTGCCAGAGAGACTAAATCAAATACCAAAACTTATAACTGATTCACCTAAAAGAATATTAGTATTATTTAAAGTCACGGGTGATAACGGTTCTGTACAAGTTTTACTAAATGGTCAAACAGGAGAATCGCCTGTTTTTGAACGTCTGGTAGTTGGATCTACAGAAGAATGGGAAATTATAAATCTTACAGAAGATACACATCCGATACATTTACATTTAGTTCAATTTCAAGTTTTAAATAGACAAAATTTTAATAAAAAAGTCTACACAAATGACTGGATAAAGGAAAATGGTGATCTACAATTAGATCATTCAGCTAAAAATATTTCAGTTGAAAAATATCTTGAAGGTGAACCAAGAAAGCCGCAAAAAAATGAATTAGGTTGGAAAGATACAGTTAGGGTTAACCCGGGAGAGGTAACAAGGATAGTAATAAGATTTGCACCTCAGGATGTTGATCCTAGATATGTTAAACCAAGAGAAAATTTATATCCTTTTAATCCTACAACAGGACCTGGATATGCATGGCATTGCCATAATTTAGATCATAAAAATAATGACATAATGAGACCTCATAAGTTAATTGATTAAATGAAAATTCATTAAAGTGTATAATTGGCAAGTCAACTCTTGACTTGCCAATTATTTTAAGAAAAATATAATAGATGTCATAAGACAGGAAGATTAATTGTATTATATTATAAGTGAGTTTATAGAGGGTGATTAAAGTGGCATCCGAAATTTTATTTGTCCTAGCCCTTATTTTAGCTGCTATAATTATTGCAGTAGTAAAGGATAAGAAATCAAACAAGTGATAAAAATACAATATATAGTTAATTGTAATGTTTTAAGGGTTTCTAGCTTGCAACTTAACTTACACTCCGGGACATATATACAGCCTTTGACACTGTAAAAACTTTTAACAAGTTTTTAATGTGTCTTCAGGCTGTATATATGTCTCTGCGTGTAAGTTGATTTGCAAATTAAAATAACTATACATTACTTTTAGCTTAAAACTTAGTTTGCACGCAGGGGTATGCTTTCATTTTGTCAGCATACTCCGGAGTGTAAACTAAATTTGGAACTAGAAGCTATGTGTGGCTGTTTATGCTTTTGCAATTTACTTTATTATTTCTATTGCAGTCATAATTATACCCATCGCCGTAAAGCATATACCTACAATCTTTTGTAATGTCTTTTCATTAACCTTATTGGCATAACGAGAACCCAAGATTCCGCCAGTTACTGCACCTATAGATAATAAGATTCCCAATACAAAGTCTATGCTGCCTCTAGCTGCATAACCGATAGTAGAGGAAAGTGCTGTTATAGCCATTATAAGAGTAGAAGTACCTATAGCCTTATGAAGTGGAAATGACATTATTATTATTAGAGCTAGAAGTATCATAACTCCACCGCCAGCTCCGAATATTCCACTTAATATTCCTATACCTAATCCTATAATTAAAGCTGTTAATATTCTTTGCCATTCCTTTTTAAATTCAATATGTTTATTTAAATTATCCGATGAATCACTTTTTTCTTTAAAGCTCTTACGAATCATTGATAAACCTGCAATAACTAATATAACTCCAAACCAGGAGGACAGTTTACTTTCTCCCATTTTACTTGCAAGCGATGCACCTAATTGAGCTCCAATGATAGAAGTTAAAGCTATCCACATACCTGACTTAAGTTCTATATTACCGTGTTTGTAGTAAGAATAAGCTACCGTTAAAGAAGCTATAACATCTACAAAAAGACTTGTACCTATTGCGGTATGAACGCTAACTTTAAAGAGCATAGTTAAAATAGGAACTATAACCATAACTCCGCTAGCACCTATAAGACTTGTTATACCACCAGTGACAACACCAATACATATTGCTAATAAATGAAATACTAAATTCATAAAAATATATCTCCTTTGATGTTCTATTTTATAGATAAATTTATAAGTTTATCTAAAAAGTTAATATTGTCTTCTTTATCATTTGGATGAAATTCTAACATCATTAATATAGATACTAATAAAGATTCTGCTAATCTAGTATCAATCTTGGAACATGTATTAAGAGTATCTACTTTGTTAAGACATTTAAAGAGGTTTTCTATTCTTAAAATTAATCTATTTTTTAAGTCATTAATCTCTTTATCATTTTTAAGTTCATCTGCTGAAGTATTTATTAAAGCTTTCCCTAAACCATTTCTTGATTCAATATCTTCATAAAGTGTCTTTATGAATTTTCTAAGTTTTTCTTCCGAAGAAACGTCAAGTGTATTTATAGAATCAAGCTTATTAAATGTATTTCCCCAGCTCTCTTTAAGTATACTTAGATAAAGCTGCTTCTTATTTTTATAGTAATTGTATAAAGTCCCAACAGCTACTCCAGATTTTTTAGATATCATTTTCATATCAACATTAACATAGCTAAACTCAACAAACAATTTAATAGCACAATTCCTAATAGTTTTCTCAACATCTTTTATTATCTTTGGCATAATATCACCTTCTATTATGAATGATGGTTCATTTAAAGTATAACATTATTATATAAATTCCTTCTTTATTTGTAAATAAGTAATTCTTGAAATTTCATTTAATATATAATACATGAAAGCTAATAAGTATGTGTTTCTGTTTATCAAGATAATATAGACACGTGGTATGACGGATGTGTAAATTAATTATATACTAAGTGAAGTTAATTACCACCGAGACAAGCAGCGGTGGTTTTCTTGCTGTAATTCTACGAAGGCATGATTAGTGTAAAAAGTGAACTTGGAAAGGGAACATCTTTTACTAGTACATTTTTAAATCTTATTCAGCCATAGTTTTTAATAATTCTACATTTTTAATATGAATTGATGATCTATGAAAGTCAATGAGTCCTTCATCTCTCATATGACACATCTCTCTTGAAAGTGATGGTCTTGATACATTTAAAAAATCTGCAAGTTCGTTTCGTTTCAATGGAAGTTTGAAAGTATCATTTTCAGACTTTTTATATTGCTCAATTAAAAGAGTACTTATTTTAGCTCTTATACTCTTGATATTTAAATATTCAATGTGTTTATTGAGTTTTAATGCTCTATCAGATATAATCATAAGTATGTTGCTTATAAGTGTATGATGCCATGTACATGCTTTGCAGCATTGACTTATTATTTTTTTGCCTGGCAAAAATAAAATAATACAATCCTCTTGAGCTTCAACTGTTGCAGGAAGTATAGATTTTCTTGAAAAAACAGCCATTTCACCAAAGATATCACCTGGGTTTAAAGTTATCATAAACATTCTGTTTCCTGAAGCACCTTCTTTAACTACAGCAGCTTTTCCATGTAATATAATAGCAACACTTTCAAATTTGCTTCCACTTATGGCAATCAAATTACCTTTTTTAAAGTTATCTATTTTAGGATTAATACAATTCAACATTAAGCTTATACTATTTTCATCTATATTCTCAAATATGATGGACTTCGATAATATGTGGATATATTCTTCAAACATAAATAAATCACCTTTATCTTATAATTCATATTACTAAAGTTTTATAATCATTATATTATAACTAATATATAAAAGCAATTGTAATAATATCGAAACATTGCTAACTCAGAAATTTAACACTTAAATTCCAGTGAAAATTTTATTTTTACCGGAATTTTATTTTTTTACACTTACTTGAAGAGCTGGTAAGCTCGCAGACCGTTAGGTTAATGTCATCAAATCAAAATGTAAATAACTAGGAAGATTTAAGAATAACGCTAAATCATTCTAGTTATTATTAATTTTACAGATAAAAAATATATTTATTTTAAAAAGACACTTGAAATTTGAAAATCGCTCCAATTATTGAAAATAACACACTTTTGTGTATCTATAATGATTATGGGTGATTAAGATGAAGTTTAAAAAAAGCTTTAGTAAATGTCTATTAACAAGTAAAATGATGATTGAGGACTATTTGTTCAAGTGTTCAAATAGAATTACC
Organism: Clostridium sp. JN-1; assembly: GCF_003718715.1. NCBI lineage: Bacteria > Bacillati > Bacillota > Clostridia > Eubacteriales > Clostridiaceae > Clostridium > Clostridium sp. JN-1. The sequence continues at coordinate 781,164 of NZ_CP033465.1, forward strand.
CAATACAGAGCTATTGCGCAGTGAATTTGAATATGATAAAAATCAATATGCAGGAGTCGCCGTTGCTAGATTTACATATTTCTATGACTTGTTTCTTATGCAAAAAATGTGGAAATACCGCTTATAATCCTTTGTTCTTTAAAATTATTAACATCAAAGCATATTATCCACATTTTTCGATATTAAGTTGATGACATTGGACTACCGGTCTAAAAAATTTTAGGTGCAAAATCTCTGTTTTATATTTAGTAAAAAAACCTTAAAACTGCTAATAAAATTAACTTTTAGCATAATAACAGAATTACATCAATGTTAAATGATTTGTGTCATTAGTACAAAATAGATACACCTTTTCGATTTATTAGACCAAGGTGTTATAATAATTTTATATCACATCAAAACTTAGTTCTAACAGCCATAGCCAAGACCTCCCGTATGTTTGGATTGGGTACCTAAATCATACACAATTTCTCACTATGGTTGTTATATTTTTTTTATTCAATGTTACTGCTGCAATTAATTTTACAATGAACCGATTATTTTTAAATAGCTAATAACTATACAAGTTTTTACCGTTTGATTCTATTACATTTTTGTACCAATAAAAGCTTTTTTTCCTATATCTTTTTAATGTACCCTTTCCTTCATTATTTTTATCAACATAAATGAAACCATATCTTTTTTCGAATTCACCTGTTCCTGAACTGACTAAGTCTATTGCACTCCAAGGTGTATAGCCAATCACGTTTACCCCATCTAAAGCAATGGCTTTTTTCATCTCTATGATATGACTTCTCAAATATTCTATTCTATAATCATCATTGATTTCATTGTCTGCATTTTTTTTATCATATGCACCCAATCCATTTTCAACGATAAATATAGGTTTACCATATCTCTCATTTAATAAATTTAATGCATACCTCAAGCCAATCGGATCTATTTGCCATCCCCAATCACTAGCTTTTAAGTACGGATTTTTAACCTCATGTTCAAATTCGCCAGAATTGTAACTTTTATCTATTGATGTACTGGAAATTGTTTTGGATTTATAGTAACTCATCCCTATAAAATCCACCGTACCAGCTCTGAGAATTTCCAAGTCTTCAGGTGTATAGTCAATATGATATCTCTCTCTTTCCCATTCTTTTAGTACATATACTGGTATTTCTCCACGCACATGGATATCACTATAGAAATATCGATTATGCATCTTCTGCAATGATAAAAAGACATCTTCGGGTTTGCAAGTCACCGGATAAATTGGTATAAAACTCATCATGCACCCAATTTTATAATTAGAATTAATCTTATGTCCTAATATAACTGCTTTTGCACTAGCTATTAATTCATTAAGTGATGCCTGATACATCGCTTCGGTTTTATTTTCTCCACTTTTATATAAAATTCCTGAGTTGGTGAAGCTATCAAAATTATCTGATGTGTTCATTTGATTATTAATTTCATTAAATGTCATCCAGTATTTAACTTTATCTTTATATCTTTCAAAAACAACTTCCGCAAATCTAGTAAAATAATTAATTAATTTTTTATTTCTGAACCCTCCATATTTGTGAGCCAAATTATATGGCATTTCAAAATGAGAAAGTGTTATAATAGGTTCTATTCCATATTTTAATAATTGGTCAAAAATATTGTCGTAAAATTTCAACCCTTCCTCATTTGGTTCCTCATCATCACCATTAGGAAATATTCTGGACCATGAAATAGAGGTTCTGAAGCACTTAAATCCCATTTCAGCAAATAATTCGATGTCTTCTTTATAATGATGATAAAAATCCACTGCTTCATGATTAGGATAATATTCATTATCTAATACTCCGGGAGTGATTCTTCTGCTTGTATGAACATCCCCTGCTGTCATTAAATCTGCTACACTGACACCTTTATCTCCTAAATTCCATCCACCTTCTAATTGATGAGCAGCTGCAGCTCCACCCCATAAAAATTCTTTTGAAAACTTGTTATTCTGCATAAAAAGCTCCTCCTAATAAATATTTTTATTTTATTAACTATTACTTTAGCAATCTTTCTTTTCTTCTGCTAAGTATTGCTTATCCAATGCTACAACAAAAGGATAATATATCATTACAATCAGAATTATTGAAACAAGTTGAACGACAGCTCCCTGCCAACCACATAATAAAAACCCAGAAATGATTGGTGGAGTAGCCCATGGTATCGTAACGCCGGTGAATATTGGCATGAAGCCGGTTTTTATGGCAATAATAGGTAAAGTTACCCCAACAATAGGTGACAATACAATAGGTATTAGCATTTGGGCATTAAATACAATCGGGACACCAAATATGACAGGTTCATTTATATTGAACATAGCTGGAACTGCGCTTAACTTCGTAATGGTGCTCAATCTCTGTGATTTTGCTACAAAAATCATTGATATTATTAAACCGATTGTACAACCGGCACCACCCATTGTTGCAAATTGATCCAACATTTGAGTAACTCCAATATGACCGGTTTCGATTGTTAATTTTCCCGCTTTAAATAAAGCATAGTTTTCCAGAGCATTTGCGTTAAGCAATGGGTATAATAAAGAATTAATGACTGTAGGATGTATACCAAACCACCAAAACAATCCATTTAATCCTGCAACTATAATCATTGCTCCTGCGCTGCCAGTTATCCCTTGCAGTGGGGTTTGTATTAATTTATAGATCATTTCATGTAATGAGGATCCAGACATAGAAGTAATTTGGTTAATGGCTAAACAAGCAATAACAATTAACAAACCAGGAATCAAAGAACTAAATGATTGACTAACTGCATCAGGAACACTTTCAGGCAGTTTAATAACCAGATGTTTTTTAATACAGAGACGATTAATCTCAACTGTCATAATTCCTATTAATAATGCTGTGATAACTCCTTTCGTGCCCAACCAAGCAAAAGGCAAAACCCCTGTTACTACTTCACCTGATTTTAAAATAATGCTTTTGGGGGTAATAACAATATATGCAACTATGGCTAATATCAAATTCTGGAGTTCATTCATTTTATATTCTTTTGCGAGATAATAGGCAAATGTTGCTGCAGTCATAACTCCAAATATATCATAAGTAGCACTTGTCGCTTGGGAAAGAAGCGGTGACCAATTTTTCCCAAAAATATTGTTCATAAAATCTGAATACCCTTTAATAGGAAAATTAAGTATTAGCACAAATATCGATCCTATCAACGTTAAAGACATAATAGACAAGAAGCCTGATCTTAAAGCAACAAAATATTTAAAATTTGTTACTTTTGATACAGACGGTACAATTTTGTTTTCAATAAATTTTGTTGGCGCTTTCATTCAATTATTTACTCCTTCCTTGAGTATCTAGTTAGCCGCTTGTGGAATTCCGCAAGCATTAATTCGCCTAGCTTTTTAGCCGTTAGGCTTTTATATTTCTCTCCACCATGATATAATAAATTGTAACCACACAAAATAATAAATCACGGAGGAGAAGAACAAACATGTTTTGATATTTTTTTGCACATTTTAAATATATTCTAAAAAGTTATCCATACTTTTTAATTTCAAATTCTGTAATCAACTATGAGTATCTAGTTATATTCTTAAGTAATTTAGAATATATTTTTTAAAGTTCTAATGCCTTTTTTAGAATCTCATTGCCTCGCATCATTCCGTAATCTTCCATATTAATAACTGCAACTTTTGTTTTCGTTCCTTTAACTTTTTCTTCAAATTGCTCTTTTGCATATTTAATTTGCGGACCGAGGAGAATTACATCTATATCTTTTGTCTCTAAACTTAAACCGGCATTGGACATAGGTTCAGCAAAAATTTCAGCATCTATGCAATTCTTTTCAGCAGCTTCCCGCATCTTTCTTACTAATATGCTTGTACTCATTCCATGGGTACAAACCAACATAATAGTTTTTTTTGTCATTTTTAACCCTCCAATAATAATATTTATTTTAGTCACTTGCGGAATTTCGCAAGCATTAATTCGCCTAGCTTTTTAGCCGTTAGGCTTTTATATTTTCCTCTACCATGATATAATAAATTGTAACCACACAAAATAATAAATCACGGAGGAGGAGAACAAACATATTTTGATATTTTTTTTGCATATTTTAAGCAAATTCTAAAAAGTTACCCACACTTTTTAATTTCAAATTCTGCAATCAACTATAATATTTATTTGCTTTTTAGATTATAAATCATTTTATAAAGTGATATTAATTCTTTTGCACCATCAATGGCTATGGTAGCCATTGTCAAGTGATCTAATGCGTGAATTAATATGATATTAATATTATTTTTTTTACCATTTGCCTCATTTGTTAATAAACTTGTCTGAATATCATGAGACTTGATAAAGGTTTCATTTGATTTTTTTAATAAGTCTTCAGCTTCATCAAACTTAAACTCTCTAGCTTTTTGAATAGCCTCCATAGCATTGCTTCTCGCATCACCAGCAACTGAAATTAGCTGAAAGGCTGTTAGATATTCATCTTCATTTATACTTGTTTCGTTTTCTTTGCTTTTTACATTTTTATCAATCATCATTTTGCATATCCCTTTTATTTTTAATAATTAGTATATTTGTGTAGGAAAAAGAATAACAATATTATTATTTTTTAAAGAAATGTTTTTATTATAATTCACCCCTTTCATATATTATCATTGCCACTTTTTCTAACAATTTTATTATAGTCTTTATCCTATTTTCCCTTAAGCTAATCATTTTCCATATCCCTCCGGAAAAATCTCTACCAAATGATTTTCTCATTCTTAAGTAAGATTTTTAAAGAATAACAGAATCCCTTGAGATAAGGTTAATTATTTCAAGGGATTCTGTTATTCTACACTACTTGAATATTCAACATTTCAATATTTATTTAATATTCACACATTAATTGAATTAATTCTTTCGGTGAATTACATTCAATTAATTTCTGCACAACCGTTTTATCTTCAATAATATCGATTAACTGTTGATACACTTGGTTTAAATCACCCGTATATCCTTTCCTTATATTTAACAAGCAAACAAATTGAACTTTTCTTTGCTCATCCCATTGAATCGGATTTTTCAATGTGCAAATCGTCCAAAATGTTTCGCTTGTACCAAATTTCATAGGGTGAGGGAGAGCTACCAAGTTTGTAAAACTTGTTGTCGCTACATTTTCTCTTTCTAAAACAAGGCTCTCATAATTATGTGAAACCAGACCCTGCTTTTCTAATTTGCTGCACAAATATTGAATTACACTTTCTTTATTATTTATATTTTTATGGATAAATACCCTTGATGAATTTAAAAGCAAATGCATATCAATTTTATTTGAAAACAACTTTTCTTTTATTTCCTTTACATCTTTATCTGATAAAAAGATATCAACTTTTTGGACAGGTATTCCACAATTATCCTCGATTGGAATAGTACTGATAATCATATCAATCTTTGATAAGTTATATGATTCAAGATTATAGCAGCTAATTGCATCAGCTATTTCAACATGATCTCCAAATACTTTTTGCAATCGATTGTAAAGTATTTTTGCACTTCCCATACCAGTTGCACAAACAACCAGGACTCTTTTTTTAGCACTTTTATTGCTCTCCATCCGCTCTAATGCTACCTCAATATGAAGTGCAATATATGAAGTCTCATTCATATCCACCTCTTTATGAATGTATGATTCAATACATTTACTAGCAATAATTGCTCCTTCAAATGCACTAGGACATTTTAATTCAATTTCATACAAAAGAGGATTTTTTATATTGAAATGAAATAATATACGATTTATTGCTGGACGAAGATGTAGTGTTAGCCCTTGAATAAATTCAAGGTCATTGCGGAAATCCCAATGAAATTCTTCTCTTAATTGGTCTATAATATTATCTACAATTTTACCTACCTCGCCGCTATATTCAATATATGCTTTTTCTGAGAACAGTTTCGTGCAAAGCAAATGAACAGTGATATAGTCAATCTCTGTTTCTAGAAATTCTAAATTTGTATAGCTTTCTACTTCTTTTACAATTTCTTTAGCCACATTTTTTTCAAAAGTATACTCTATATTTGAATGAGTATTTAATGGTTCAATAATAAACCCTTCTTTAATTCTTTTACAAGCTATTGCAATATGTTTAGCCAAATTATCCAATGAAACATCTGAAATTTCTATTTGATAACTTTTTACCTTTTTTATAAGAATATCTTTAGTTTTAATGAACAAATCTTTATCATATGATTGGAGTTTATTATATTCTGTAACCATATTTGCACTATTATCAAGAAGTAAGTTAGATAGACACATTCTTTTCATGTATTCGTTCCCTTCAATTTCTGTTCCATAGTAGGGGCGATTAATAATTTTTAATTTATATGTACCCATTATTTGTCGGACTATTTTTAAGTCCTTTTGTAATGTTGATTTAGAAACAAACATTTCATCTTCAAGGTCTTCCATCTTTATGTAACCCTTTGCCAATAAAAAACGCTTGATAATATAATTAACACGGTCATTTTTATCAGTAAAGTCATTGGAAATATCTCCGTCCTTATCAAATGACTGACAGTAAAATTTCAGAAATTGTTCTGCATTAATGATTTCTAATTTATAACCTTTTCCACTAATTGATTGAATTTTAGCGCCTATTTTTTGACTTTCACCTTGTAATACTTTTATCTCATTTCTAACTGTTTTGTCGCTAACCCCTAATTCTTTAGATATCCATTTAGCAGTCAGTATCCCTTTAAACTTAGTTAAAAATAATAAAATTTGTTTTTGTCGATTTGTTAGCAGAGACAATTTAATATCCTCCCTTTGACATTGTTGATAAAAAGTGTTAGCTTACCAAATAACTAACTTTGTGAGGTGCTTTTTATGTTAGGTATCTGGCGTTCTCATGCTAAATATCAATCATTCCTTATCAACAATTTATTGTTATTCTATATCTAGAATAAAACTTCTCTAAACTTTATATTCTTGATTTAGATGTTATCAAACCTTTGATTGAACCTTGTTTTTCTAATACTGGTAAGCCATCTAACCAACAGCAGGAAATATTTCGTTCATTTATTTTTATGCCTAAACTTGGATATCACAGCATTTCAAAATGGATTGATTTTCTTAGGGTTACACCTATTTTTTGTTATTCCATTGGTGTTTCATCTGACGATGTTCCTGGTGTTGGCAGTCATTATGACTTTATTGACAGGTTGTGACTAGAGAACCCTGATATTCTTAAAGAACGTCAGAATTTTCTTTACCCATTTTAAGTAATTCAACCAATTTAGATTTTATAGTAATAAATTTTAATTATACTATTTTTTATATTGTAACATTTTGAGAATATTATTGTAAGAGGTTAATTCTGAAAGCATTTAACCACACATGCCTATTATTGACCTTAATTCGTTATATAATCCAGTTTTTTCACCTCTCTGCTTTTATTTGAGGACAAAAAACATAGGACAAAGGACAGTAAAGGAGGATTTTTCTCCGCTGCGCTGTAAAAAATCAACCTTCTCTGTCCTCTGACTTCTGCCTCCTGTTATTTATACACCTGTATATTGTACTTGCCTTTCTATTGTAATTTCAGCTGGTTCTATTGGAACGCCATTTGCTATGCTGTCTCCCATTGGGTATTTTTTTTCAACAGATCTAATAAGTTCTATTACTTTACTTTCTGGAGAATTGGTTTTTATGTGAACATTAAATCTTATATCTTGATACCCAGGTCTTGAATTAGAAGAACTCATAGAAGCATTTGGGTCTATATCACCTTCAAGTTCAATTGATAAGTCTTCTATATTTACTCCATATTTGCTTGCAGACGATGCCGTGGATATTGCTTGGCAGCCTCCTAGTGCACAAAGCAAAAGTTGTGCAGGATTCATACCTGTATTTGTTCCGCCGGATTCTATTGGCTGATCTATTAAAACTTTAAATTCACCAGATTGTGCTTCTACTGATATTCCATTCTTTTTTTGAACTGCTGCTTTTATAGTTGTTAATGCCATTAAAATCACTCCTTCAAATATATTATTTCAAAACAAAGTTAAATTATTATGACAAATGGGTAAATTCGAAATAATAATTTAGGCATATTGAAAAAAATCAAAAAATAGTATAAACTTTATATATGCTAGTATATATAAGTTTTGGTAAAGGATACTGGCAAAATTTATATTACCCTTTGAAGGGGCAACAATAAAGAGGGGGAACAGATATGGAACTTAATAAAAAAATTGACGACATGAAAGACGAACTTATCAAAGCATCTCAAGAATTAGTTAGAATTAAGAGTACTCTAGAAGATGGAAAACCAGGTATGCCTTTTGGTGAAGGTGTATCAAAAACACTCGATAAGGCTCTTGAAATAGCAGCTGGTCTGGGTTTCCACACATATAAAGAAGAAGATGGATATTATGGATATGCAGAATATGGCGAAGGAGAAGATTATGTAGCAATTCTTGGACATTTAGATGTAGTTCCAGAAGGAGACAATTGGATTCATCCACCATATGGAGCAGAAATCCATGAAGATAAGATTTTTGGAAGAGGTACATTAGATGACAAAGCTCCAACAATGGCAGCACTTTTTGGATTAAAAGCTATAAAAGATTCAAAATTGCCACTTTCAAAGAAAGTTAGAGTTATTTTTGGAACAAATGAAGAAACTGGAAGTTCCGAAATGCATGTTTATAATAAAAAGGAAAAGGTTCCAGTATCCGGATTTACACCAGATGCTATGTATCCACTTATAAATGCTGAAAAAGGTATAAGAAGATTTCATCTTGTTAAAAAATTAAATTCATGCAATTCTGAAATAGCAATTAAGTCAATAAAAGGTGGAATAAGACCTAATATGGTTGCAGATAAATGCGAAACCGTAATAGCTGCAAAGGATACAGAAGGTATTATTAAAGCAGTAAAGGAATTTGCAAGCAAAAAAGGTTACAATATGAAAGCTGAAGTTGTTAATGGAAATGTAGTTATACATACCTTCGGAGTAGGAGCACATGGAAGTATGCCTGAATTAGGTAAAAATGCTATTATGCAGACTTTTGATTTTTTAGGAACTATCCTAAAAGATACTTGTTCTCTTGCAGATTATATAAACTGTGCTAATAAGTATATCGGATTTGAAACAGATGGTACTTCTCTTGGAATAGCATGTGAGGATAAACCATCAGGAAAGTTATCAGTAAATGTTGGAGTTACTGAAATCAATGAAGAGACAGCAGACCTGTGGATAGATATGAGATATCCTGTTACTATGAAAGGTGAAAAAATCATGGATATCATGTCTAAGAAATTTGCAGAGTGCGGTGCTAAAATAGAAAGAGTAGCCCCAGATGAACCTCTTTACTTCCCAGAAGATAGTAAGTTAGTTAAAGATCTTCTTAAGGTTTATAATGAGCAGACAGGTGAAGAAGGAAAAGCTTATGGAATAGGTGGAGGAACTTATGCCAAGGAGCTTCCAAATATAATTGGATTTGGACCAATATTCCCTGGAAAACCAGACCTTGATCATCAAGCTAATGAATATATTGAAATTGGGGATCTAATAATGAATGCTAAAATATATGCTCATGCAATATATCAACTTGCAAAATAATTTTGTATTAAAAAAATAGCACGAGAATTTTGTGCTATTTTTTTTAGCATAATGATATAATAAAGTTAACATATATGTATAATTCATACTTTAGGTGGATTGCATTTATAATGCCGTACAAAATATTGAGAATCAAAAAAGAAGGATTCAACGATACTTGGATAGAAGTAAAAGAAGTATGAACCCTAACAATTTTAAAAATGTATATATAATTATACTGATTATTAAAAATATCTAGGGGCATTATGAGGAGGGTTAAATATGTCTAAAGTTGTGGAAAAGTTTATTAAGTATGTGAAATTTAATACTGCGTCAGATGAATCTATGAATACAGTTCCTACTACTTCAGGGCAGTTGGTACTAGCGAAAGAATTAGTAAAAGAACTAGAGCAAATAGGAATGAGTGAAGTATCAGTAGATGAAAATGGATATGTAATGGCAGTATTACCATCCAATGTTAAAAAGGAAATTCCTAAAATAGGGTTTATTGCACATATGGATACGTGTCCAGAAGTTTCAGGAATGAATATAAATCCCAAGTTTGTTGAAAATTATGATGGCAAGGATATAGTTTTAAATGAAGAAAAAAATATTATTCTTTCTCCAAAGGATTTTCCAGAATTAAAGGATTACGTTGGAAAAACACTAATTACTACAGATGGAACTACTCTTTTAGGTGCTGATGATAAAGCAGGGGTTGCTGAGATTGTTACTGCTGTGGAATTTTTAATAGAAAATCCGGAAATCAAACATGGAGACATCAAAGTTGCATTTACTCCAGATGAGGAAATTGGAAAAGGAGCAGATCATTTTAATGTCAAAAAATTTAATGCAGATTTAGCTTATACAATGGATGGAGGGGCTATTGGAGAATTGGAATGTGAAAATTTCAATGCTGCAAGTGCAAAAATAATTATTAACGGAAGAAATACCCACCCAGGAACTGCAAAAGGAATAATGATAAATTCAATGCTTATTGCTGGAGAATTTATGGACATGCTTCCAAAGAATGAAACTCCAGCAACTACAGAAGGCTATGAAGGCTTTTATCACCTAGTTACACTTAATGGTGGAGTAGAGAAGACAAAGCTTGAATATATAATAAGAGATTTTGATGCTCAGAAGTTTGAAAAGAGGAAACAATTTATAACTAATGCTGCAGAAAGTTTAAACAAAAAATATAGCAAAGGTACAGTTGAAATTGAGATAAAAGAGCAGTATAGAAATATGAAGGAAAAAATTGAACCTGTAAAATATATAGTAGACACTGCTTTTAAAGCAATGAAATTAGCAAATGTAGTTCCTAAAGTTCAACCTATAAGAGGAGGCACAGATGGAGCTAGATTATCTTTTATGGGAATGCCTACACCAAACATATTTAATGGCGGACATAATTTCCACGGTAAACTTGAGTATATACCTGTAGATTCCATGGAGAAAGCTGTACAAGTAATACTTAAAATAGTACAGTTATATGAAGAAATGTAGTACGTAAAGCAATACAAAAATTGAGCGGAAATATCTTAAGATTTTTCAAAAACCCAGTATCTTTAAAGATGCTGGGTAAAGTTACATGATCGATAATACCTTAAGATGCTTATCGTGCTTTAAAAAAATGATACAATATAGAAGTGTATAAGTACATGAGAAAATCTAGTAAGTAAAACAAAAGATAAATTCAGGAGGAAAAAGATGGAGTCAAGTCAGCAAAAAAAGATGACACTAACAGCACTTGTATTAATGATTTTTACATCAGTATTTGGATTTGCAAATATACCTAGAGCATTTTATTTAATGGGATATGGTGCAATTCCTTGGTATATTTTATCTGCAGTAACTTTTTTTATACCTTATGCATTCATGATGGCAGAATATGGAGCAGCATTTAAAAGTGAAAAGGGCGGAATTTATTCATGGATGGAAAAATCCGTTGGAGGCAAATATGCTTTTATAGGAACATTCATGTGGTATGCTGCTTATATAATTTGGATGGTCAATATATCTTCAACGATATGGATACCATTTTCAAATGCAATATTTGGAAGCGACAAAACAGCAGTTTGGTCATTGTTTGGATTAAATTCTACTCAAACATTAGGAGTATTAGGAATTTGCTGGATTTTAGTTGTAACTTTAACAGCATCTAAGGGATTAGAAAAAATAACAAAGGTAACTTCAGTAGGCGGTACTGCAGTGGCATTATTAAATATTGTATTATTAATTGGAGCAGCAGCTGTTTTAATAGGAAATGGCGGACATTTAGCTCAACCAGTTGTATCATCGATAGCTTTTACGCAGTCACCAAACCCATCTTATCAAAGCGGCATTAGTGTATTATCATTTTTAGTCTTTGCATTATTTGCTTATGGTGGAATAGAAGCTGTTGGAGGATTAGTAGATCAAACTGAAAAAGCAGAAGTAACATTTCCAAAAGGTGTTATTCTAGCAGCAGCAATTATTGCTGTAGGATATTGTTTAGGTATATTTTTATGCGGTATATTTACTAATTGGCAGGAAGTATTGTCTTTAAAAAATGTAAACTTAGCTAATGTTGCTTATATAACAATGCAAAATTTGGGATACCAAATAGGACAAAGCTTTGGATGCAGTCAAGCTGCTTCATTGACAATAGGAGCTTGGGCAGCTAGATATACAGGATTATCTATGTTCTTGGCATTAACAGGAGGATTCTTCACATTATGCTATGCACCATTGAAGCAGCTAATAGAAGGTACGCCAAAAGAATTATGGCCGGGAAAATTGGCTGAAATTAAAGATGGGATACCTAAAAATGCTATGTGGGTTCAGTGTGCATTTGTAATAGCATTTATAGTGCTAGTATCTTTTGGAGGAGATGCAGCAGCTAAATTCTTTGCTATACTAGTAAATATGACTAACGTGGCAATGACTTTACCATATATGTTTTTAGTAGGTGCATTTATTGCTTTTAAAAAGAATAAAGATATTAAAAAACCTTTTGAAGTTTATAAGAATCATACATGGACATGGATTATTACTGTAGTGGTTATATTTACTATAGGATTTGCTAACTTTTTTACAATAATAGAACCGGCAGTACGTGGAGATTTGAAGGATACAATATGGATGATTGTAGGTCCAGTATTCTTTACTGTAATTGCTTTATTTATATATGGATCATATGAAAAGAAACAAAAAAGAGAATTACAATAATATCTTTAACCCAGCATTTTTAAAAGTGCTGGGTAAAATTATATGATTTGATTAACTATTTATAAGCATATTTATTGGACTAGTTGGTCCTAAAAGGTTCCTTATTTTATTGTATGGTAATTCAATTTTAAAAAGTCCGTAGTAGTATGGAGTGTATTCGTAAACTTGATAATAAAGTACTAAAGAATTGGGAGTTAAGTAGTACTGCTGATCTTGGGTTACTCCTTTGTATTCATTTATTAATGTAATATTATTATCCTTTATATATTGCTTAGCAAGTTCATTTAAAAAGCCTATATAATAAATTCTGGGGTTGAATAAATCACTAAAGTTATACACTTGTCCTGTTTTTACATTCAATGTTATTGAAGAATAAGCTGTAAATCCATGAGCAGCCTTATTTATATAAGTGTACATACTAAATAATATACTTAAAAGATTGTTCTTATTTAACATTACATCATAAGTACCTAAAACTTCATTAAAATCAACTTCTTCTGGAAGCAAAACTTGAGAAGTAAAAAGTTTACCTACCTCATTTATGATAGACGAGTTTATTTTATTTATTATTTCGCTGTTATTAGAATTTGTGATGAATGGATATTTTATAGTAAATTTTTCAGGTTTTATATTTGCTTCATTTAAGGGAACAGCATTAATTAGTTCACTTCTAGAAAGGCAGCTGATAAATGGACAACTGAATTTTAAAAGATTATAATCATAAAACATTTACAATTCCTTTCAATAATAATTTCTATAGTATAATCTATTTTATTAATAATACTATTATTCTTATTAGTTGGTGAAATTTTTAAATTTATATAATAAACCATAATGTCTGCTAAAAATGAGCTTATTACGGTTCTTAAATAGTTGAAGAAACAGCTTCATCAACGGAGGATATAAGTACTGTTTCAGAATCAATTAATGAGATAGCAGGATCAAATAATAAAGGTGCTGCTGAGACTAGTGAATCCGCAGATAAAATATCAAAAATTAAAAATGATTCGGATGATGTTAAAAATCAAATATGCAATTTAACGAATGATATTGAGTATTTAAATGGTCTTATATCATAATTTAAAATATAATTAAAAAAATAACCGACTATACATATAGTGTTGTCGGTTATTTTTGATTGAGAAGAACTACTAGAAATATCTACAAAAATTTAATGCTTCTTACAACCTGGGCAGCTGCAATCGCAGCCACCGCCATTTTTATGAGATTTATAAGTTTTATATCCTGAAAATCCGATTAAGCCAAATAGAACTACGCAAACTATAAAGGTTGCCATTTATACTACCTCCCTTTGATCTATGGATTTATCAAATTCGACTACGTTCTCCGTAGGTTTTCTAAATAACATGTACAATAATCCTGCAAGTAATATTATAGCGACAATAGTTCCTATACCAAAGCTCCCTCCTGAGAGAACAGAGCCAAATTGATATACCATAAGTGATACTATATAAGCAAATATTGTTTGATATCCTACTGAAAATGCAAGCCATTTTTTTGAACCAAGTTCTGTACGAGTCGCTCCGATTGCCGCGAAGCAAGGTGCACATAGTAAGTTAAACATAAGGAATGTGTATGCTGAAAGTGGTGTAAAGGCTGCATGAAGTTGACTCCATATTTCAGCACCATTTTCAGAAACACTTGCTGCCCCGTAGAGTATACCGAAAGTTCCAACTACATTTTCTTTTGCAATTAATCCAGTTACAGTTGCAACTGCATCTTTCCAGTGTCCCCAACCAAGAGGCGCGAATATAGGTGCAATTACATTTCCAATGTCTGCAAGCATTGATTTTTCAAGATCTACCATTTCGAGATTCCAAGTGAAAGAACTTAGGAACCAAACTAAAGTGGTTGCAAATAGTATTACAGTTCCTGCTTTTTTCATAAATGCTTTTGAACGTTCCAAAACATGGAGTAAAACTCCTTTTGCACTAGGGACATGGTACGCTGGAAGTTCCATTACAAATGGAGCTGGATTTCCAGAGAATAATTTAGTCTTCTTAAGAATAATTCCTGATATAATAATTGCAGATATTCCAACGAAATAAGCTGAAGGTGCAATCCATATTGATCCCGGGAACAAAGCACCAGCCATTAAAGCTATAATAGGGAGTTTAGCACTACATGGTATAAATGTTGTAACAATGACTGTCATTTTTCTATCATGATCATTTTCAATTGTACGAGTTGACATGATTCCAGGGACACCGCATCCAGTTCCTATAAGTATTGGAATGAATGATTTTCCAGACAATCCAAATTTTCTAAAAATCCTGTCCATGATAAAAGCTATACGTGCCATATATCCGCAGTCTTCTAAGATACCAAGACATAAGAATAATACCATCATTTGAGGAAGAAAACCAATTACAGCACCTATACCAGCTACTATACCATTTATAATGAAAGAATTTAACCAATCAGCAGTACCTATTGTGTTTAAAAACCATTGAACATTGTTAGGAACAAAATTGCCAAATAGGTTGTCATTTATCCAGTCTGTACCCGCAGTTCCAATGGTTGAAATAGATAAGTAATATACTAGAAACATTACTAATACAAAAATTGGCAGCCCTAAAAATCTATTAGTGACAATTCTATCTATTTTATCAGAGGTTGAAAGTCCTGATGTATTTTTTTTATGTACAGATTTTTTTATAAGTCCCGATATATAAGTATAACGTTCATTTGTAATCAAGCTTTCACTGTCATCATCAAATTTCTTTTCACAAACTGAAATTATACTATCAATCTGTTTTTTATCATTTTGTGAAAGAGATATTTGATCTTCTACCTTTTCATCATGTTCAAATAATTTTATTGAAAACCATCTAGCATTTGTTTCATCTGTCTTTTCATGAATTACAGTTTGTATTTTTGATAGTGCATTTTCAATATCTTCTGAAAAGATGCTTTTCTGTGAAATTATACTTTTTTCTTTTGCAAGTTTTATAGCACTAGTAACTACTTCTTTTGAACCAATACTTTTTATTGCCGAAGTTTCAACAATCTCGCAGCCAAGCTCTTGCTTAAGCTTCTTAGTATCTATAGTATCGCCATTTTTTCTGATTACATCTATCATGTTTAAAGCCATTACAACAGGAACACCTATTTCGGTAAGCTGTGTGGTTAAATATAGATTCCTTTCAATATTTGTAGCATCAACAATATCAATGATTACATCTGGCTTTTCATTAATTAAATAATTTCTTGAAACAACTTCTTCTAGTGTGTATGGCGAAAGGGAATATACACCAGGTAAATCTTGAATTATAATATCCTTATTCCATTTGAGTTTACCTTCTTTTTTCTCTACAGTAACGCCAGGCCAATTTCCAACATATTGAGAACTGCCAGTCAGCCCGTTAAACATAGTCGTCTTACCACAGTTTGGATTACCGGCAAGAGCAATTTTAATTGACATTTATATACCTCCTATTGGCATCTAAGCCTTAAATCTTAAGATAAATCTTAGCTGACCTCAATCATCAATGCATCTTCTTTACGCAGACTGAGTTCATAACCTCTTACTGTAATTTCTACAGGATCACCGAGAGGTGCCACTTTTCTTACATATACATCAGTACCTTTAGTGATTCCCATATCCATGAATCTCCTTTTTACAGCACCATGCCCATGAAGTTTAATTACAGTAACTGTGTCACCACATTCTACATTTTTAAGTGTTTTCATACAAAATCTATCTCCTTTCTAAAATGGTATTTTATATTTATACCATAATTCTATTTGCCATTGATTTGCTTAAGGCAATACGAGCATCTTTTACATTAACAATTAAATTTCCTGCAAGTTCAGCGACTACAGTAACAGCTTCACCTGCAACAAAACCAAGATGCTCAAGATGACACTTTGTATTGTCATTTCCTACAATATTTTTTATGCTATTTGTCTCTCCAATTCTCAACATAGTAAGTGGTATCATAAATTCCTCCTCCTAATAAATTTTATATATGTTTTTATAAAAGTTTTATTGTAAGTATTAACACATAGAGTTATGTAGTTATAGTAATAAAATTTGTACAAATGATTTAACTTAAATAATATTGAAAGTCATTATCAGTGTTATTTTTTAGCAGCACATACTATAAAATTAAATAATAGATAGTGTTGATAATGATTTTCAATGTCATTATAGCACATAAAAAAAACAATGTAAATAATATTTTTGGAAAAGTCTGTAGCAGTTTAGATCTGAAAAAATATAATAAAAATGCTTTAATATTTAAGTAATTTGTATTGAATTTAGACTAAATCAATTTAAAATTAGGAAATAGACCAGCTAGTAAAAGTCAATAAGTTTTTATAAAAAATATTATCAATAAAAATAGGCATCACCAAAAGTCCATTAAAAAACACGAACAATTAAAATTGACTCCTAATTATTTTAGCCGTTAGGTGCTAGTATAGCAACTACTGAGAAGTCTGTTGATACATCAATATCTACTAATTTGGTTTCCTGTTAAGGGAAAATAGAAAACTAAGTTAGATTAGAAACGCACCCTATCGGGTAAAGATTTTACGAATAATAAAAAAGAAGTGAGTTGTAATGTTTATTAGAAATATAGATAGTTTTCTATTGAATGCTATGACTACATTATAAAAGTGTTTTATAATTTTCTTTATAAGGTTATACTGACATGATCCCCATCTTTTGATTGAACGTCTACAATTTTTAAACCCTTGTATTCCTTTAAAATATTAATACAACTTGAAAGCTTTTCTAACATATTTATATTTACATATTTTTTATCCTTTTCAGGAATGTACCTTTGCACAAATGAAGCTTTTGCAATTGAAAGTCCCAATTTTAAAAATACATTTGGCATTGGTATTATAAATCGCATTTTTCCTGATTTAATGTATATCCTCATAAGTTATTTTCTCCTCTATTCAATACTAACTTCTACTATGTCACCATTTGCACTTTTTACATCTGCTATTTTTCCTGAAAGTCCATTATCTATTGCCTCTGAAATAAGATTTAAATCTACACTTTCCATTCCTTTTATATTGTCTGGTATAGGAAGTTTTCCTATAGTTTTAAGCACAGTTTTTATAAATTTAATAGGAAGATTAACATTTACGGTATCACCATCTTTTGAATTAACCCTTATTTTAAGCATTTTATTTATGATATCAGTATCATCTGATATATTATTCAAAGGTTCAATCGATGTATTCTTGCTGTCGAGTGCTTCTATGAGTTCTTTAGCTTTATCAGAAGTTATTTTACCTTCTTCCACCATTTTTAATATTTTTAACATTTCTTCACTCATTTTAAAACTCTCCTTTAAATTAATATTTACTCCTTTAACATTTTAATTGCTTGGTCGGAGGTTATTTCTCCTTTATCGAGCATATCAACTATTTTCTTTTTATCTACTGATGGTGTTTTTTCTACGTTGTACCCAAGAGCAGTTATGACTTCATCCAATTTAGCTCTTACAGTAGGATAGGATATTCCAAGTTCTTTTTCTACGTCTTTTATATTTCCTCTGTTTTTTAAAAACACTTCTATAAATTTCAATTGACCGTCTGTAAGATATTCAAACTTTGACATTTCAAAATCATTTTCAATTACAGTACCGCATTTATGACATTTTAATTTTGAAATAAAAAGTTTGGATGAACAAACAGGACATTTATTAATAACCTTATATGCCAAGTTATCACTCCTTCCTTTGTATGATTATAATATACTACTCAAAATTAAAAAAATCAATATTAAAATTAAGTATTTTAATATTGACCTTTAAATATATTGGCTTTATTAACTTTTAAATTTATAATTTTAAGTTTGAAATTAATATATTAATATTTTATAAGTGTAAATGAAAAAAGCCAATGCTTAATTCAGCATTGACTTTGAACTTACTTCTTATATCCAAAATACCGGTACTTTAATTTTGACACCTATCTCTCGATAGGGGGGTGTTCTCACAAATGTATCTATTGCCTTCAATGCCTAAAAGGACTCACAAGAAAGTATATATCCTCACCTAAATATTGAACTCCCAATGTTTAAATGTAGGTTCAAAATAAAAGCTTAGCGAATATTTCAGATTACGTAATTATAATAACACATTGAAATTATCATTGCAAGAGGATAATTTGTAATAGAAAGTAATGATAAGTAGGAATCATCATTTTGATGGTTCCTATTCTTTAGCATCTACAATTTTTCCTTTATATACTGATTTGTGAAGTATTTTTATTTTGAACTTTTTCTCATATTGTTTGATAAGAGAAACTTCTCTAGGAGAAACGATGGATATAGCAGTACCATGATTGCTGCCGCGTCCACAGCGCCCGACTCTATGTAGATAACTAATGGATTGTTCTGGAATATCAAGGTTAAAAACATGGGTTATGCCTTTTATATCAAGGCCTCTTGAGGCAATATCAGAAGCAACTAAAAGTTGAAGTTTGCCAAGTCTAAAATCCTGCAGTGCCTTTTTTCTATCTTCTTTTATATTTGTACCATGAAGGCTTTCTACTTTAATCTTATGATATTTCAATTTTGAAGTTGTAATATTTATATCATCACTTTTGTTTATAAAAACTATAGATTTATCTGGATTAATTGCATGAACTAGTTTCCTTAAAATTTCTATTTTGTCTCTTTGCTCACAAGTGAAATAATAATGATTTATATTTGGATTTACTTCTATTTTACTATCTATACGTATTATGTGAGGATTTTTCATAATATCTTTTGCAGTAGAAAGAGTTTTTAAAGACATAGTTGCGGAAAACAGCATGAGTTGTCTATCTCTTAATGTAGTTTTAATTATATCTTTTACTACTTTAACATTGTTAACATCGAGAAGTTTATCGGCTTCGTCTATTACAATTGTTTTTATGGTATGAGCAGATATTTTCTTCCTTTTAATTAACTCTAAGGTTCTTCCAGGGGTTCCAACTATGATGTGGGGCTTTTCTCTTAACTTTTCAATTTGCCTATTTATATTTGTATCGCCAATTACTGCAGCAGATCTAACTTTTACTCCTGAAGCTTCTGATAGAGAAGTTATAGTTCTATACACTTGCATAACTAGTTCGTGAGTCGGAGCAAGAATAATAACTTGCATTTCTCGTTTTTCTGTATCTGTTCTTTGAAAAGAAGGAAGTAAGTATGCAAGTGTTTTTCCACTCCCAGTTTTAGATTGACCTATAATATCATTATTCATAAGTGCTAGTGGTACAACTTTTTCTTGTATTTCTGTTGGGATTTTAATGCCTAATTTTTTTAAGCCTTCTACAATAGAAGTACTTAAACCAATTTCTTCAAATAAATTATCCATTTTTGCCTCCTAAGATTACTATAAAGACTACAATACTATATTTTGTAGTATTCCACAATAGCAAAATTCAATTGCTTTGACAGTATAAACTATAAAAATTATTTTTTAAGTGAAATATCTCATCTTTCATGATAAGATTTGTATGTTGGACAAAATTCAGTTGCGGATTTGGAAGGGTGGGAATTATAAAATGGAAAGTTTAATATACAGTTTAAATGCAACTGTGCCAGTATTTTTAGTCATTGTAGTAGGATACGTATTGAAACAAATAGGAATGTTAAATGATAATTTTATAGAAGTAGCCAATAAGTTTAATTTTAAAGTTACTTTACCAATATTATTATTAACTGATATAGGGTCTACTAACATAATTAAAAATTTTGATGCAAAGTATATATTGTTTTGTGCAGTAGTTACATCGATTTGTTTTTGGTCAATTTGGTTTTTTACTAAAAAATTCATGAAGGATCCTTCTATGACAGGAGCTTTTGTCCAAGCATCTTTTCGTGGAAGTGCAGCTGTACTAGGAATTGCATTTGTGCAAAATATTTATGGAAATGCTGGTATGGCACCTATGATGATTATAGGTGCTGTTCCACTTTATAATATATATTCTGTTATTGTACTTACTTTTGAAGGTGAAAATAGTAAAGAAGGAAATGACAATATAAAAAAAGCATGTATTAATATCATGAAAAATCCTATAATTATTGGAATCTTATTAGGCATGATAATATCTTTATTAAATATCCATTTTCCTCAAATGATTGATAAAACACTCAAAAATTTTGCAGTTATGGCTTCTCCACTAGCACTTGTTACTATTGGAGCTAGTTTTGAAGGAAGAAAAGCTCTTGTAAAAATAAAACTAACATTAGCAGCTTCTTTTATAAAATTAGTGGCTCAAGCTGCCATATTTTTGCCGCTGGCAGTATATTTTGGGTTTAGAGATCAAAAACTTGTCGCATTAATTATTATGCTTGGGTCTCCAACTACAGCAAGCTGCTACATAATGGCGAAGAATATGAATAACGATGGTGTCCTAACCTCAAGTATTATTGTAGTAACTACATTGCTATCAGCTTTTACTTTGACATTTTTTATCTTTATATTAAAGAGTTTTAACTTTATTATGTAAATCAGCTATAAAGAGTCAATAAATTAATAAATAATATTGTTTAATTTTTGCATGATTTGCGGTATTATGTAGAATATAAGATGTTACTATGAAAGAGGTGGTAATTTGAAAAAATCAATGAAACTTTGGGATATTGTCTTTATGAATGTTACTGCAGTTATTGGACTTAGGTGGTTACCTATAGCAGCGGGATATGGAGCATCATCTATTACTTTATGGATACTTGCTGCAATGTTCTTCTTTATCCCTGTTAGTTTAATAGCTTCAGAACTTGCAACAACATGGCCAGATGAAGGAGGATTTTATGTATGGGTTAAAAATACATATGGTGAAAAACCGGCATTTATAACCTCATGGTTTTATTGGACGACGAACTTATTTTATTATCCATCATTATTAACCTTTATAGCAGTCGTTATTGCATTCTTAATAGATCCAAAACTCTCAAACAATAAATTATATGTATGCAGTGTAATATTAGTTGTTTTCTGGGTTGTAACATTAATCAACTTAAAAGGAACAAGTGTAGGAAAATGGCTTTCAAACTTAAGTGGTACATTGGGAACCCTTTTACCAGGTCTTATAATAATTTTACTAGGAATAGCTTCAGTATTTATTTGGAAAAGACCTATACCAACTGATTATTCATTACACAGCTTAATACCTCAGCTTGGTTCAAAATCAAATATATCATTTTTATCAACATTAATGTTTGCTATGGCTGGTATTGAAGTTACTACAATTTTAGCCGGTGAAACAGAAAATCCACAAAAAGTTTTCCCTAAGGCTATTGTTATTTCAGCATTTTTAATAGCTGGAGTATATATATTAGGAACAGTTGCAATGACATTTATTATTGCACCAGACAAAATAGGTACTGCAAGTGGTATTATGGATGCTGTTAAACTTATTGCAGATGAACTTAATATTCCAGGTATAGTTGCAATAGTTGCAATATCACTTACCATCGGAAACTTTGGCGGACTTAGTATTTGGATAGTGGGTCCTATAAAGATGTTATTTGAAAGCACAAAATCAGGAGTACTTCCAAAAAGCTTTACTAAACTTAATAAAAATGATATGCCTGCAAATGCTATGATTATACAGGCTTGTATAGTTACTGCTATAGTACTTGTAACATCATTACTTCCATCAGTAAATGCATTCTATGGAATTCTTGTTCTTATGACTACAATAAATTATTTTATACCATATTTATTCATATTCCCTTCATTTATAAAGCTTAGAAAACTGTATCCAGATAAGCACAGACCATTTAGAGTACCTGGTGGTAATGGATTTGCTTACTTAATTACAGCACTTGGATTTTTCTCAGTTGTTCTTGCAATAGCTGTGGCACTTATACCATCAGCAGATTTAAAGACAATGAAGGATATAATAGTCAACGAATCAGAATTAATAGGAGGTCCTGTTGTATTCTTAGCGGTAGGGTTAGCATTCTTTAGAAACTATGAAAAGAAAAAAATTAGTAACACATAAAAATATGAATATGTAAATAAAAAACCTTCGATGAATTTTCATTGAAGGTTTTTTATTTATATATAGTAATCAAATTTTTCATCCCTTATAAAATCCTTATAATTATAAATTATTATTTAATCAAATGAGGAGGATGATAAGGATGAATGATTTTATTTTAGAAACTAGAGATCTTTGTAAAAAATTTAAAGAACAAATGGCAGTAAACAATATATCACTTAAAGTTAAGAAAAATTCTATTTATGGGCTGCTTGGACCAAATGGAGCAGGAAAGTCCACAGCATTAAAGATGATAACTGGAATGCTGCGTCCAAGTAGTGGAGAAATTTTATTTGAAGGTCATAAATGGAGTAGAAATGATTTAAAAAATATGGGAGCTTTAATTGAGGATGCACCACTTTATGGAAATCTTACTGCAAGGGAAAACTTAAAAGTGCGTACAACAGTTTTGGGATTACCTGATGAGAGAATTAGTGAAGTTCTTGGCATAGTTGATTTGAAAAACACAGGTAAAAAAAGAGCATATCAATTTTCTATGGGAATGAAGCAAAGGCTTGGAATTGCAATTGCTCTCTTAAATAATCCAAAGCTTTTAATTTTAGATGAACCTACTAATGGACTAGATCCTTTTGGTATACAGGAACTTCGTGAATTAATTCGATCTTTTCCAAATCAGGGGATTACGGTAATATTGTCAAGTCATATATTGAGTGAAGTTGAACAGGTAGCTCATGAAATTGGAATTATTTCAGGTGGAATTTTAGGATATCAAGGAGATATGAAAAAGGGAGAGAACCTTGAAAAACTGTTCATAGAAGTTGCTGGAAAATATAGAAGGGAAGGCGAATAGTATGGGGAACTATTTTAAATCAGAATATTTAAAGATAAAACATACGTTTATAGGAAAACTTATTTTTCTGGCACCAACTTTTGCAATAATTCTTTCCCTGGGGTTAACACCTATGTATTTTGAAATAGATGCATATAACTGGTGGTACTCAATGCTGCTTCCAGGAATGGTATCATTGTTATGTGCATTAGTTGCTGATAAAGATAACAAAATGAAAAACATGGCAGTACTTTCACTTCCAGTAGATCTTAAAAAAGTATGGATATCAAAAATACTTGTGTGCGTACTTATGATTGCTTTTGCTTCTATAATTCATTTACTTGGATGTATAGTTATTGGTAATGTTTTTCACTTTGGCAAACTAGGAATAATTCCAGCTGCAAATGCAGTATTAGGAAGTTTAATTTTAATTATTACTTTTTTATGGCAAGTACCACTTTGTTTATTTCTTGGGAATAAAATTGGAATGTTTCCAACAATACTAATTAATATTGCTGCTTATTTTATACTAGGAATAATATCTGCTGTTAAAGACGTTCTGTGGACAATACCATATGCAGTTCCTGCTAGATTAATGTGTCCAATTATAAAAGTCCTACCAAATGGACTTCCAGCTGTTCAAGGAAATACCACGTTTAGACCAGAGTTGCTATCAAGCAGTGTAATTTTACCTGGAATTATAATTACAGTAGTTTTATTTTTCATACTTACAATCTTAACTGCAAAATGGTATCAAGGACAGGAGGCGAAGTAAAATGGGTACACTTTTTAAACTTATAAGAGCAGATTTTCAAAAGATACGTCATACTCCAATAGTATGGATGCATATTATTGTTCCAATATTAATTTCAATCTTGTTTACAGCTTATTATGCATCTATGCCTTTAACTGCAGACAATGTTTCAAAAGTAGAATTGTATATACAGGTTTTATCAATTGGATTTCCACTGATAATCGGCATTGTCTGTGCCATGGCTGTGGAGCAGGAAGCTGATGCAGGAAATTTTCAAGAACTTTTGATGACAAGACATAAATTACTTGAGCTTTTTAGTAAGATATGCATGTTACTCCTTATGGGATTAGGATCTCTTATTATTGCTATTGGTATTTTAGGTTTGGGACTAGAATTTTTAATTCATAAAAATGTATTTAGTGCAGTTTTTTACGGAAAGATAACTTTAATTTTATTGTTTTGTGAGGTATTTTTATATTTATTACATTTACTCTGCAGTTTTAGATTTGGAAGTGGAGTTTCTATAGGACTTGGAATAGCAGAAAGTTTGATTACAGCACTTATGCTTACAGGACTTGGAGATAGAATTTGGAAGTGGGTACCATGCAGCTGGGGTTCTAGAATACCTGATTATTATATTAATTTAAAAACTAGTAAAGTTAAGCATTTATTTTTAATGAATGAATTTCAAAGTGGAATATATAGTTGTTTAGCTGCAACTATATTGCTATTTTTAATAAGTTTTTTATGGTATAACTATTTTGAAGGAAGAAGTGAAAATTAAAAGGAAGTGATAAATGTGGCAAATATATTAGCAGTTGATGATGAAAAAGGTATTCTTGAAATTATAAAAGCAGCACTTTCAAGAGAGGGGCATAGAGTTACTGCTGTAAGTGATTTTTCAACATTTCCTGTTCAAAAGTGCTCGGATTATGACTTGATTTTACTCGATGTTATGATGCCCAATATAGATGGATTCACTCTTTGTAAAAATATCCGTGACTTAGTAGATTGTCCTATTTTGTTTTTGACGGCAAAGACCATGGAAGAAGACATTGTAAAAGGACTTGGAATGGGCGGCGATGATTATATTACAAAACCATTTGGACTTAACGAACTGCGTTCAAGGGTAGCAGCACACCTTAGAAGAGAACACAGGGAAAAGCATAATAGTTTTATTGTATCTGGGGTAAAGTTCAATATTTTAGCAAAAGAAGCATTTGTAGAAGACAAGCCTATTCCTTTGACAAAGAGCGAATATGAAATTAGTGAATTCCTTGCTATAAATCATGGACAAGTATTTTCAAAAGAACAGATATACGAAGCTGTATTTGGTTTTGATGGGGAAAGTGATAGTTCAGCTGTTGTTGAACATATAAAAAATATAAGAGCAAAGTTTGGAAAAGTAAGTTGTTCTCCAATTGAAACAGTTTGGGGGATTGGATACAAATGGGTTTAAGGGCTAAGAAAACTTTAAGAGGTATATTTATCAGGTATATTTTATGCTTTGGCTTTGCAACAATTTTACTTATAGCAGTGTATTCCTTTTTATTTATTATGATGATTGAAAAGCATATTATATTACCTGCCAATTACTCTGAGCAAAAGCTTGAAGAAAATAGCAGTATAATTTTAAATGCAGATAAGGTGACAAAGAATCTAATACCTGAGGGATGCAGTTATGGTGTGTACAATAAAGACGGCAGGATGCTCTATGGAAATTTTACAGTTGAACAATCTAAACAAGTATGGATTGATGCGAAGAACAATCAAAATAGTATGCTTGATGATCGTCATTATAAATTATTTAATAGAAAAGATGGCATTTGTATTGTTAAATATTCAATTAGAGCACAATTTGATAGTCCATTATTAAAAAAATATTTTGCGAATGCCAAGCTATTTGGAATAGCCCTGTTTTTTTTGCTTTTTACAGGAGAAGTACTGCTGCTAGCTGCAATGTTTGCTAGATACCTTTCCAAGGAAATAAAAATTTTAATGGAGGTAACTGACAATATAAAAAGGAAGAACCTTGAATTTGAATCAAAACATTCTCGTATTCGTGAAATTGAAGAAGTTATTGATTCTTTGAATGACATGAAAAATGCTCTAAAGGACTCTTTAGAAAAGCAGTGGAATATGGAGAAGTCAAGGAAAAATCAAATTTCTGCACTAGCACATGATATAAAGACACCACTTACCATCATAAAGGGAAATGCAGAATTAATTAAAGAAAACAGCAGAGAAGTAGATAATATAAAGTATGACGATTACATTTTAAAAAGTGCAGATGAAATTGAAAGATATTTAAGGCTGCTTATTGATATGACAAAGTCAGAGGATACACTCATTTTAAAACCAGCTAAAATAGAAACTAAAGTATTTTTTGAAAAAATCATGGATAAGGAAAAGGCTTTAGCTTCTGAAAAAAATCTTGAAATTATAAGTAAAGCGGAAAATATACCACAACTTTTCTATGCAGACGAGGAATTTTTGTACAGAGCTATTATGAATGTTATTTCAAATGCAATTGAGTATTCTCCAAGGTATGGCAAACTCATCTTCAAAATTCGTGAACATGAAAAAGTCCTAGAATTTGTAATTGAAGACAGCGGAAAGGGATTTTCAAAGGAAGAATTGCAATCTGCAGCAGAACAATTTTACAGGGGTGATAAGAGCAGAAATTCAAAGAATCATTATGGTATGGGACTATTTATTACAAATTCATTTATAAAAATGCATAGTGGAGTTATGGAATTATCAAATTCTGAGGAAACTGGCGGCGCAAGAGTAGTTTTAAAAATACCGTTAAATAAAAAATAATTAAAAAGTTTCAGATAAGCTAACTTATTATTTTGATGAAAAGACAGCTCATAAAATAGGTATAAACGGAGCTTACAATCATGATGCGGCAGTAGTTTATGCAAATAATCCATATATAATATCAATTATGACTAAAGGAGAAAATGATGAATTTATTTCCCAATTGTCTAAAAAAGTTTACGATGAACTGCAGTAACTAGTACCCCAGGGGTACTTTTATTTTGAACTATTATAAACCTATGGGGTAATTAAGTTTCAATAAACTTATAATACAAAATATTTTGAAACATATTGCATTTACTTATAAAATGATGTTATTATAAGAAATAAACAAATGCAGTATACAAAATTTTAATAGACAAATTAAGCCTTTGTTCTTAAGTCAGAAAATATTAAATATTATGAAAATTGAAAAAGTGTTATAACATAAAAGGTTTACAATAGTTACTTATGCGTTGTAAATTTCAATCTATCTGCATATTATTAATTAAGATAGAAGATTCACAATAGTTACTTCTGTGTTACAACAAAAAGTCGAATTGGGGCATTTAAACATTAATTAAGAGTATTGTTTTATCATTCTAAAGTTTTAAATTGCAGAAGAATGTAAAATATATACAACATTAATAAATCAAAAAGGGGGCTAACTATGGAAACAAAGTTAGAAAAAAGGTACGGCCTGGGTATGGCTATAGCAATGGTTGTCGGCAGTGTTATAGGAAGCGGCGTTTTTTTCAAAGCAGAAAAAGTTTTAAATGCAACTGGGGGGAATCTTACTCTAGGTATATTAGCTTGGGTTATAGGCGGTATTATTATGATTTCTTGTGCTTATACTTTTGCTGTAATGGCAACTAAATATCAATATGTAAATGGTGTAGTAGATTATGCGCAAGCTACTTTGGGTAAAAAGTATGCATATTATGTTGGATGGTTTATGGCACTTATTTATTATCCAACATTGACATCGGTATTAGCGTGGGTTTCAGCTAGATATACTTGTGTATTATTTGGATTTTCAATTACAGGTGGAGAGTGTATGACAATTGCAGGCTTATATTTGATAGCAAGCTTTACATTAAATGCATTATCACCAGTTTTAGCAGGTAAATTTCAAGTTAGTACAACTATTATAAAAATTATTCCACTAGCTTTAATGGCTGTAGTTGGAACAATTGTAGGTATTAGTAATGGTATGATTTCATATAACTTTACAACAATAGTAAAGGAAGTAAACACTTCTAATGCACTATTTACGGCTGTTGTTGCTACAGCGTTTGCATATGAGGGATGGATTATTGCTACAAGTATCAATGCTGAGTTAAAAGATGCAAAAAGAAATCTTCCATTAGCTCTTGTTGGAGGAACCTTTGCTATCATGATAATTTATATATTATATTATGTTGGATTAGCTGGATCAGTAACAAATAAAGTTATGATGGCCGGCGGTGAAGCAGGAGTTAAATTAGCATTTCAAAATGTTTTTTCAGCGGCAGGTGGTACAATACTCTTTGTATTTATTGTTATCTCCTGTCTTGGAGCTTTAAATGGATTAATGCTTGGATGTACTCGAGGCATTTATGCATTAGCAGCAAGAGACCTTGGACCAAAGCCAAATATATTTAAGCAAATTGATAGTGCTACAAATATGCCAACAAATTCATCTATTTTTGGATTGCTTCTTTCTGGTATATGGTTATTGTACTTCTATGGTGCTAACTTAACAAAACCTTGGTTTGGATTTTTCTCATTTGATTCTTCAGAGTTACCTATAGTTACTATTTATGCAGCATATATTCCTATTTTTATTGCGATGATGAAGAAAGAAAAAGATTTAAGCTCATTCAAGAGATTTGTAGCACCTATTGTTTCCATAGCAGGATGTATTTTTATGATAATTGCCGCTTGTTTTTCTCATAAGATAGCAGTCGCTGCATATTTAATTGTTTTTGCTATTATAATGATTTTTGGTGCTGTGTTCTCTAATAAAAAAGCTATTGAGTAAGTATGATATGAAAAAGGGTTAAGTTATTTAGCCCTTTTTTCATGATGTGTATTCTTTATACAGTAAAAATTGCATTTAAAAAGATAAGAGAAAAAATCCTCTTACCTAAGTCTATGAAATGGTATTCTTGTTTTAATTTTGAAAAATATTTCAAATAATTTTGAATGTAAAATTGGCGGCCTTCGCATTCTAAATATATTAAATGCACCTAAAAATATAATTAATCCTGAGAACACTATTATTGAACTCAAAACTTTACCTATAACAATTGTATTCTTTTTATTCAACTTGCTGTTAAATCTTCCAGCAGTAAAAACTAATATGAACCACCATATCATGCTTCCTGTAAATATTCCTAGAATCATAATTATTCTATTCCCAATATTATTTTGCATTCGTGATGTCATATGGAGTCCTGTAAATACAGCTATGAATGAAAAAATAGTTGCTGGATTTGCAAGGGCTATTAAAAATGTTGAAGTAAAAGCTTTAAGTGGTAAAATACTAGAAGAAGTGCTTCTTGCTGGTAATTGAGTTTGAGCTTCAATAATTTTAATTTTACTATCGTTTTTTTCATTCAAAAAAGTATGTATACCAAAGCTAGCTAATACAAGTCCTCCTAGTATGTGCAAATAAAATTCATGTAAAACGATAAACTTTTCTACCAATATAAATCCCAATGCAGCAAGCCCAGCAAATATACTATCTGCAAATGCTGATCCAAGTCCCGATATCAATCCATATTTACGACCAAATGAAAGAGTATTTTTAAGGCATATAGCACCAATTGGACCGAATGGCATACCTGTTATCAGTCCTATGAGTATTCCTCTAAAGAAATTCTTAAACATAAGGCAATTTCCTGCTTTCAATATTATATTTCCTATTAAAATTTACAATGAAAATTAGTTTATAAAATTATTTTATTCACATACTGTAATTTTATCCTCAACATAATATATATTCAATATGATGCATATTTTAATATCGTAAACTTTATGTAATATATTGTCATGCTTAAAATCTAAGTTTTTTATCTTTGTACATGAATATAATACAAAATACAATGGTCAAAAAAGCAGCTATTGGTACATACTTGCTTTTTGCAATTAACATTCCTATAAGTATTATACAAAGTGCAATGGAGATTAATTTTCCTATTAATCTCGCGGAATTACTCATTTTCTTTACATTAGTATTATTGTCTTTTAAGTTACTTTCAGTATAGTCGGCACTTCCAAATCTATTAAATGTAGTCCTTAAAGCAAAGTCTTCCTCAACTCCTTTAGAAAGAAGTTCTTCAACACTAAATATCAAATTAGATTTTAGTTCTTCTTTAAAACTTGATTCTTCGCTTTTAGGTATTATCATTTTAGATAAAAATTTATCTACATAATTATCTATTTGTTTAATTCCATTAGAGCTTATTTCAGCATCGTCTGCCATAATCAAATTCCCCCTAAAAATTTATCTATACTATATGATACAATTTATATAAATATAATACAATGTATATAAACGTAATTAACTCTATCGAAATATATAATAAAATTAACTTTACAAAACCTTTTATTTGGCATATAATCTTTGTTAATAACTTTTGGTAAATTTGTAATATTGTATTAAACCTTTGTTTGTTTATTGCTAAAAAATAAGCTAACTTTTACGTGGCTTGCTTATTTAATTTATATTATGAGGAGTGAATAAAATGAAAGCTATTATTTCTGTAATTGGTAAAGATAAGATAGGGATTATTGCTGGCATAACTTCCGAACTTGAAAAGTTTCAAATTAATGTTTTAGACATAACACAAACTATCATGGAAGAATATTTTACAATGATAACATTAGTTGACATATCCAAAATGAATGCACCTTTTGATAAAGTTAAACAAGCTTTAAAAGAAAAAGGTAAAGAGCTTGGAGTAGAAGTTAATATTCAAAGAGAAGAAATATTTAATTCTATGCATAAACTATAGGAGGGGCAAATATGGATATAAATCGTATTTTAGAAACTGATAGAATGATTCAAGAAGAAAAATTAGATATACGTACTATTACTATGGGAATATCACTACTTGATTGTTGTGATTCCGACGGCGAAAAGGCAAGAGCAAAGATATATGATAAAATTACTAAGTCTGCTGAAAACTTAGTAAAAGTAGGTGAGCAAATAGAAAATGAATTTGGTATACCTATTATACATAAAAGAATATCTGTAACACCAATATCAATGGTAGCTGGTTCATCAAATGATACTGACTATGTAAAATATGCTGAAACTTTGGATGCAGCTGCTAAAACTGTTGGTGTAAATTTTATAGGAGGATTTTCAGCATTAGTTCATAAGGGATATACAAAGGGAGATCATATACTAATAAAATCAATTCCAGAGGCATTAAGCAGAACTGAACTTGTATGTTCTTCAGTGAATGTAGGTTCAACTAAAGCTGGAATAAACATGGATGCTGTAAGAGAAATGGGTCAAATAGTTAAATCTACTGCAAAGCTTACAAAGAATGATAATGGACTTGGATGTGCAAAACTTGTTATATTTGCAAATGCAGTTGAAGATAACCCATTTATGGCAGGTGCTTTTCACGGAGTTGGAGAGCCAGACACAGTTATAAATGTTGGAGTAAGCGGACCTGGAGTGGTTAAATGTGCACTTGAGCGTGTAAAGGGTGCTAGCTTTGATGTTGCAGCAGAAACAATAAAGAAGACAGCATTTAAGATAACTAGAATGGGTCAGCTTGTAGCAAAGGAAGCTTCAAAAAGATTAGAAGTTCCATTTGGAATAGTTGATTTATCACTTGCACCTACACCTGCAGTTGGTGACAGTGTAGCACGTATACTTGAAGAATTAGGTGTTGAAAGCTGCGGCGCACCGGGTACTACTGCTGGTCTTGTATTATTAAATGATGCTGTTAAAAAAGGTGGAGTAATGGCTTGTAGTAACGCAGGAGGATTGAGTGGAGCTTTTATACCTGTAAGTGAGGATGCAGGAATGATTGATGCAGTTAATGTAGGTTCATTGTGTCTTGAAAAATTAGAAGCTATGACTTGTGTGTGCTCGGTAGGATTAGATATGATTGCATTACCAGGTAGTACTTCAGCTGAAACTATTTCTGCAATAATTGCAGATGAATCAGCAATAGGTGTAATAAATAATAAGACTACTGCTGTAAGAGTAATTCCCTGCGAGGGCAAGGATGTTGGAGATACTGTAGAATTTGGCGGACTTTTAGGACGCTGTCCTATTATGAATGTAAGTAAATTCAGCAGTGCTAAATTTGTAGAAAGAGGCGGAAGAATTCCAGCACCTATACACAGTTTCAAAAATTAAAAAATTGATCTGATTTTGTTAAAATAAATTTTTAATTATCAAACTGTTGACAATTAACTTTGTATGCTCTATCATGGAAAATAAGTTTTAAAATTGAAATTTAAATACAAAGAAGAGGATTAGTAAAAATTCAAGTCTTTTTTAAGAGAGGGAAGAATGGTGAAAGTTCCTAAAAGACAATTTTGAACCTGCCTTGGAGTTCTGTACTGAAGTAATAGTAGGATACAGCGGTTATTAATCGTTAAAATTATGAGTGAATGTACTTTTATTTAAGTATGTTAATCAGGGTGGCACCGCCGTAAGTTTAAGTCTCGGTCCCTTATTGTAGGGTTCGGGACTTTTTATTGTATTTGAAAAAAGTTAAAAATTAAGTAATAAGAGGTGTTTTATTATGTCAAATGAAAAAAAATTAGTAGAACAAATAACTTCAATGGATGAAGATTTTACACAATGGTATACTGACATTGTAAAAAAAGCGGAATTAGCAGATTATTCAAGTGTTAGAGGCTGCATGATTATACGTCCATATGCTTATGCTATGTGGGAAAATATTCAATCAGCTCTTGATAAAAGATTTAAAGATACTGGCCATCAAAATGTGTATATGCCAATGTTTATACCAGAAAGTCTACTTCAAAAAGAAAAGGATCATGTAGAAGGTTTTGCACCTGAAGTTGCATGGGTTACACAAGGTGGAAATGAAAAATTAACTGAAAGAATGTGTATTCGCCCAACTTCTGAAACATTGTTTTGTGAACACTATGCTAAGATAGTTCAATCATATAAGGATTTACCTAAATTATATAATCAATGGTGTTCTGTTGTAAGATGGGAAAAGACTACTAGACCATTTTTAAGAACTACAGAATTTTTGTGGCAGGAAGGCCATACAATACACGAAACTAAAGAAGAAGCAGAAAAAGAAACAATACAGATGCTAAATGTATATGCAGATGTAATTGAAAACTTACTTGCAATACCAGTTGTAAAGGGAAGAAAAACAGAAAGTGAAAAATTTGCAGGTGGAGATGCAACTTATACACTAGAAGCTTTAATGCATGATGGAAAGGCACTTCAAACAGCAACATCGCATTATCTTGGACAGAATTTTGCAAAGGCATTTGGAATGAAATTTTTAGACAGAGAAGGTAAGCTTAAGTATGTACACCAAACATCATGGGGTGTAACTACACGTTTAATTGGTGCTATAATAATGGTACACGGTGATAATGATGGTTTAAAAGTTCCTCCAAGAATTGCTCCAGTTCAAGTTATTATTGTTCCAATTGCACAGCATAAAGCTGGTGTACTTGACAAGGCTATTGAACTTAAGGATAGACTTTCTAAAGTTGCTAGAGTTAAAATTGATGATTCAGATAAAATGCCCGGCTGGAAATTTAGTGAATATGAAATGAAAGGTGTTCCAGTACGTCTTGAAGTTGGACCTAAAGATATTGAGAAAAATCAAGTTGTGCTTGTAAGAAGGGATACTAGAGAAAAGATAGTAGTTCCTATGGATGAATTAGAGACGAGAGTACCACAATTACTTGAAGATATTCATAATTCAATGTTTAACGCAGCTAAAGAAGTTTTAGAAGAAAAAACTAGTACGGCAGCAAGTATGGATGAATTCAAAGATGTAGTTGAAAACAAGACTGGATTTGTAAAGGCAATGTGGTGTGGAGATCCTGAATGTGAAGATAAAATAAAGGAAATTACAGGAGCTAGTTCAAGATGCATGCCATTTGAACAAGAAAATATATCGGATACATGTGTATGCTGCGGTAAAAAAGCTAAAAAAATGGTTTATTGGGGAAGAGCATATTAAATTTAAATTAACTAAATAAGTATTTTGATTAGAGAATAAGTATTTTAGGCTTATTCTTTAATTAGCTTTTTGTAAAATATATGTTTTGAAAAATATACATTATTATATTAAAATAGAAGTAGTAAAATACAAAATACATAGTTTGGAGGCTAGGAATGTTTAATGATAAAAAGTTCGGTGGTAATAAGATAAAGTATGCAATTTACTATGCAGTTATTGTAGCTATTGTAGTATTTGTCTTAAATGATTATATGGTAAATATGAGAACCAAACACATAAAATATAGTGATTTTGTAAACTATATAAATCAAAATAAGATAGAAGAGGTTCAAATATCTAGAGATAAGCTCATAATAATTCCCAAAAAAACTAACCCAAATGAAAAGCAAAAAACCTTATATACTGAAAGAATAGATGATCCCGATTTGGTTAAAAAATTGGATACTGCAAAAATAAAGTATGGAGGGCTTCCGCAGGAAAATAGTACTATTAAGAATTTTGTTGTAAACTGGATACTTCCAATTATAATTTTCCTATTCTTGGGCAAACTTTTATTTGGAAGATTGGATAAGAAAATTGGTAATGGCGTTATGTCGTTTGGTAAAAATACTGCTAAAATATATGCTGAAAGTGAAACTGGAGTAACATTTAAAGATGTTGCAGGACAAGAAGAAGCAAAGGAGTCTTTGGTTGAAATAGTTGATTTCTTACACTCACCAAAAAAGTATACGGATATAGGAGCTAGATTGCCTAAAGGTGCACTATTAGTTGGACCTCCAGGAACAGGAAAAACTCTTTTGGCTAAGGCTGTAGCAGGAGAAGCCAAGGTTCCATTCTTTTCTATAACTGGTTCTGCTTTTGTGGAAATGTTTGTAGGTATGGGTGCATCGAGAGTTAGGGATTTATTTGATCAAGCACAGCAAAAAGCTCCTTGTATAGTGTTTATAGATGAAATAGATGCAATTGGTAAAAGTAGAGATAATAATGTTTCAGCTAATGATGAAAGGGAACAAACTTTAAATCAGCTGCTTTCTGAAATGGATGGATTTGATTCTTCAAAAGGTGTTGTAATTTTAGCTGCAACTAATAGACCTGAAGTACTTGATAAAGCACTTTTAAGACCTGGGAGATTTGATAGAAGGATAATAGTAGATAGACCCGATCTAAAAGGAAGAGAAGAAATATTAAAAGTTCACGCAAAGGGAGTTAAGATATCCCAAGATGTAAATTTAACCGACATTGCAAAATCTACTCCTGGAGCTGTAGGAGCTGACCTTGCTAATATAATAAATGAAGCAGCTTTAAGGGCTGTTAAAAAAGATAGAACAGAAGTAATTCAAGATGATCTTGAAGAAGCAGTTGAAGTAATTATTGCTGGTAAGGAGAAAAAGGATAGAATTTTATCTGAAAAGGAAAAGAGAGAGGTTGCTTTTCATGAAGTAGGTCATGCACTTATAGCTGCACTTTTGAAAAATACAGATCCTGTGCATAAGATAACCATAGTTCCAACTACTATGGGGGCTTTAGGTTATACAAGACAACTTCCAACAGAAAAATATCTTAATAGTAAAGATGAAATGCTGGATCAAATATGTGTAATGCTTGGTGGAAGAGCTGCAGAAGAAGTTGAATTTAATAGTATTTCTACTGGTGCATCTAATGATATAGAAAAGGCTACTCAAACTGCTAGAAGTATGGTTACTATCTATGGAATGACTGATAGATTCGATATGATGGGGCTTGAGTCTGTTCAAAACAAGTATTTGGATGGAAGACCTGTTCAAAATTGCAGCCCAGAGACATCAACAGCTATTGATGGGGAAACTTTGAATATAATAAAGACTGCACACAATAGAGCTGAAAAGATACTTAGTGAAAATAGACCATTACTTATTAAGGTATCCGAAAAGTTGATTGAAAAAGAAACTCTTATGGGTGAAGAATTTATGGCACTCATAAATGAAAATAAGGAAGTCATAGAATAATTATTATTTTGGGTAAGTCAAAATTTATGATGAGGTATGTATTATGGATAATAGTGAATTGAATAAGGAATTAGAGAAAAAAAGTCAATTTGATTTAGAAAGTAAAAGACTTGACGCTGTATTCCTTGAAATAAAAAGGCAAGTTTTGAGCTCCATTGAAAAGAGAAAAAAAATAGCAGACTATATACTAGATTTGAGAAAGAAGAACCTTGAGGAGTACAAGGATGATGAAGATAAGATAATAGAATACTTTGATCATGAAGCTTTTGCAAAAGAAGAAGTATTTAAAATGATGGACAAAAAGCTCAAGCAGCTTACTGTATTAAAAGAGTCACCTTACTTTGGCAAAGTTGATTTTAAAGATAAGTTTGGTGAAAATACAATATATATAGGTAGATTTGGACTCAATAAGGAAGGTGAGGAAGAACCTATAGTTGTAGATTGGAGAGCTCCAATAAGTTCTGTATTTTATGCTGGAAAACTTGGAGAAGTTTCGTATGAGGCTCCTATGGGTAAGGTAAAAGCTAATGTCACTGCTAAAAGACAGTTTATAATTAAAAAATCGAAACTTTTAGGAATGTTTGATTCAAGTTTAGATGTGAAGGATGAAATACTTCAAATGGTTTTAAGCAAAAATTCAGGTGACAAGTTAAAAGATATAGTCATGACTATACAAGCTGAACAAGATGAAATCATAAGACAGCCAAAGAATAAGGTTATAGTTGTAAATGGTACAGCTGGAACAGGAAAAACTACAATAGCTCTTCATAGGGTTGCATACTTGCTTTATAATTTTAGGGAGAGCTTGCAGGATAAAGTTTTAATAATAGGACCTAATAGTATATTTATGGATTATATATCTACAGTACTTCCAAGTTTAGGTGAAGTTGGTGTTAAGCAAACTACTTTTGTTGACTTTGCTTTGGATATTATAAATTCAAATGAAAAAGTTGTAGATTTTAAAGATTATATGGAAAAAGTTTTGAGTAATGATGAAAAACTACATAAGTCCATAATTTATAAGGGTTCGATAGATTATATAGAAGAACTAAATTCACTAGTTGAAAAACTTGACTATGGATATTTTAATATAGAAGATGTTGAATTCTATGATAACATTATAGTAAGCTCAGATGAAATTGAAGAAATGTTTAATCACTATTTTAAATATATGCCTTTATTTAGAAGAAATAAAAAAGTAAAATTAATAATTTTTTCTAAGATAAAAGATGAGAGAGATAGACTTGTAAGGAATATAGAGGCTAAGTATAAAGAAGATAAGGGCAAACTAGCAGAAGAAGAACTAAATAACGAGTTAAATAATTTGATATTTAAGAGAAAAAATGCAATAAGAAATGTTATAAAAGAAGTCATGAGGGTAAAAGAAAGTTTATCGTGGCTTGAAAATGAAGACATTGTAGATATATACAGGAAGTTTAACCAAGATAGTTTTTCTAATGAGGAACTAATATATGATGATTTGGCACCTATAATATATTTAAAAATAAAGCTTGAAGGTATTAAATTTAAACAAGATATAAGACATGTAGTTATAGATGAAGCTCAAGATTATTCTCCGCTTCAATTTCTGGTTATAAAGGAACTCACTAGATGTAAGTCTTTTACTATAGTTGGAGATAGCAATCAAAGGCTTTTACCTATTAGAGGTGAAACTCCTATGCTCAATTTACAAAGTGTATTTAAGGATTTAAATATAGAATACTTTAGCCTATTAAAGAGTTATAGATCTACGCAGCAAATAATGAATTATGCAAATAAGTACATAAAATATAATGATACTTTGCCGCCTATTAGAAGTGGAGAAGAAGTTGTAGAGAAACAAGTGCACACTATGGATGAACTTACAGATGGAGTAATTAATGATATTATAGAGTCAAAGTACAAAGGTTATGAAAGCATTGCAGTAATTTGTAAAGATATGCAGCAGACACTGAACTTAGGATCTCGTATCAAAAAGAAACACCATATTACTATATTTAATAGTGAAGATGTATTATATTCAAGTGGAGAAGTAATCATTCCATCATATTTTGCCAAAGGTCTTGAATTTGATTCAGTTATTCTCATCAATATGCAAATACCACATGATGAGGGTGAAGGCAGATTAAAATATGTTATGGCAACAAGAGCTCTACATGAATTATATGTATATAATCTTACAAATTAAGCTTTCAATTTTGAAAGCTTTTTTTGTAAAAGTAAGTAGGAAAGGAATTGCATGTTATATGGATAATTCTATATTAATTTTAATAAAAAAAATAGAGCAAAAACATGACTTGAACAGGGATGAATTAATACAAATACTTAAAAATAATGATTGCAATCAAGAATTATTTAGTGCAGCAGATAGAGTTAGAAATAAGTATGTTGGGGATGAAGTACACTTAAGGGGGATTATAGAGTTTTCCAACATATGCAAGAGGAATTGCTTGTACTGCGGATTAAGGTCTTCTAATACTAATATAAAAAGATACAGGCTTACTTCAGATCAAATAATAGAATTTGCATCAAATGCAGTTGAATATGGATATAAAACTATAGTTATGCAATCAGGGGAAGATGAATACTATACTGTAGATAAACTAAAATACATAATAACAAATATAAAAAAAATGGATGCAGCTGTTACTTTAAGTATTGGAGAAAAGACTTATGAAGAATATAAAGCATATAAGGAAGCTGGAGCAGATAGATATCTTATGAGGATAGAGACTACTGACAAAAAACTATATGAATATATGGATCCTGGAATGAGCCATGAAAATAGAAAATTATGCCTTAAAAATTTAAAGCAGCTTGGTTATGAACTTGGGACAGGGTGTCTGGTTGGACTTCCAAATCAAACAATTGAATCGTTAGCAGATGATATTTTATTTTTTAGGGACGTAGAAGCTGATATGATTGGACTTGGACCATTTGTACCAAACCAAGATACACCTTTGAAAAATTATAAAAGTGATGGAAATTTTATAATGAGTCTAAAAGTTATGGCACTTACGAGATTATTAATACCAGACGCTAACATTCCTGCAACTACAGCTATGGAAACATTAAATCCAAATGGGAGAATAATTGCACTTCAAAGTGGTGCAAATGTAGTTATGCCAAATGTAACAGAAGGTGAATACAGAAAATTATATGCACTTTATCCTGGAAAAGTATGTATTAGTGATACACCTTCACACTGCAGAGGATGTATAACATCTAAAATAAAATCAATTGGGAGAAGCATAGCTTCAAGTAAAGGATTTAGAGTTAAAAATAAAGTTTTTCATTAAATTAAGTATTGCCTGTATTTTGTAATTATGATATACTAAATGTAATCATTAATTATTATATAATTAATGTGGAAAGATTTAATGTATGAGTAACATTTCTTCTTTTTTAGGAGCGTAATGTGAGTCAATTTTTAAATCTTAATTCTATAGAAAAGGAGGAATGTTAAGATGGCAGATAAAACTTTAGTTTGTAAAGATTGTGGAAAAGAATTCGTATTTACAGAAGGCGAACAGGAATTTTATAAAGAAAAAGGTTTTGAAAATGAACCTAAGAGATGTCCTGATTGCAGAAAAGCAAGAAAACAACAGAACAATAGAGGATTCAGAGGTTAATATTGTTTTGCAATTTAAGTCCTATAAGAATTAATTCTTATAGGACTTTTTATTTTGTGCAGGGAATACCGCTAGTATTCCCTGCACTAAGTTACAATATGGGTGTATTTCATATGAAGTACACCTTTATTTTATATAAAAAACTTTAAATTACTACAATACTTCAAATAATCATATAAAAATGTAAACGTTCATATAAATTGCTTGCAATAATTCATAAATAGTGATAAAATTCAATTAAACAAATAAATAAACATAAAAATGAACAAAACGTTTACTTAAGGAGGAAAAAATGAGTAAGATTGATGAGATAAGCAAAGAAAGTTGGATTATGAATGCATTTCCGGAATGGGGAACATGGCTTAACGAAGAAATTGAAAATGAAAAAGTAGCACCGGGAAATGTAGCAATGTGGTGGCTGGGATGTACCGGACTTTGGATAAAAACACCTGAAGATTGTAATATTACAATTGATTTATGGTGCGGTAATGGTAAACGTACACACGGTAATGGCAAAATGAAAGTAGGACATCAAATGGCAAATATGTGCGGTGCGAGAGCAATGCAGCCAAATTTACGAGCAATTCCATTTGTAATTGATCCTTTTGAAATCAAAAAAGTGGATGCAGTATTAGCAACTCATTATCATCAGGATCATATGAGTGCAGAATATGCATCGCATGTAATTAAAAGCGGCATGACAACAGTTGATAAAGATGGGAAAGAAATTCCAGTTCCATTTATTGGACCTAAGAAATCAGTTGAATTGTGGCAATCCTGGGGAGTTCCAGCTGAAAGATGTATTACTGTAAAACCTGGAGATACTATTAGGATAAAAGATCTTGAAATTGTAGTACTTGATTCTTTTGACCGTACGTGTATCGTAACTACAGATTCACAAGGACCTGATAGAAAAGAACTTACAGGAGTGTGTCCTACAGATATGGATGATAAAGCAGTAAATTATCTTATTAAGACACCTGGTGGAAATATATATCACAGCGGTGATTCTCATTATTCTATCTACTTTGCAAAACATGGTAAAGATTATGATGTTGATGTAGCATTTGCTTCTTATGGAGAGAATCCAATAGGGATGGCAGATAAAATGACTTCCAGTGATGTTTTGCGTATGGCAGAAGCACTTAGATGTAAAGTAGTAATTCCAATTCATTATGATGTATGGTCAAATTTTATGGCAGATGTAAACGAAATCAGAGTTCTTTATGATATGAAGAAAGATCGTTTAGATTATAAATTTCATCCATTTTTCTGGGAAGTAGGTGGTAAGTACATTTATCCAGCAGATAAGGATAAAAAGGCATATCATCATAGAAGAGGATTTGAAGATTGTTTTGAAGCACCACAGAATATTCCATATCGTTCGTGTTTATAGACTTAAGGATAAGGGGGCAGCATTTTGTTAAAAAAATTTGTAGAGATGAAACATTATAAGTTTGCGAAAGAAGCAAAGGATTGGGAAGAGGCAATCCGCATGAGTTGTGAACCATTGGAAGCAGATGGAACTGTAGAAGAAAATTATAAAGAAGATATTATTGCATGTGTGAAAAAGTATGGACCATATATAATAATTGTACCGAATGTAGCAATGCCTCATTCGCAAGAATGTGCAAAAGGGGTTCATAAAACAGCAATTAGTTTTATGAAATTAGAAAAACCAGTTAGCTTTGATTTAGAAGATCCGGAAAAAGATGCGCAATTATTTTTTACACTTGCATCATGCAATCCAGAAGAACATCTAAATAATATGGCACACTTGTCAGAAATACTAATGAATGAAAAGCTGCTTGAAGAATTGGCTAAAATTCATACACCTGGGGAGTTATTGGAACTTCAAAAAAAATATGTGAATAAATAATAAGAAAACAAATAGAATGCAGGGGGAAAACGGAGGGTAAATAAAATGAGTGTATTAATGAATATTTGGTCATATTTTGCTACAAATATATTGCAGCAGCCAGCTTTTATGATTGGATTAATCGTTATGTTTGGTTACATTCTACTTGGAAAACCATGGTACGATGTACTTGCAGGAGTAATTAAAGCAATCGTAGGATACTTGATATTAATGGTAGGTTCCAGCGGACTAGTAAGCAACTTTAGACCGGTACTTGTAGGCTTAAAAGGCAGATTCAATATGGATGCAATGGTTATTGATCCATACTTTGGACAAAATGCAGTTACTGTAGGAGTAAAATCAGTATTTGGCAAAGAGTTTGGTCAGGCAATGATACTTTTATTAATTGCATTTATTGTAAACATTTTATTAGTGCGTTTCAGTAAATATACAAAACTAAGAGCATTATTTACTACAGGACATGTGCAGGTACAGCAAGCAGCAACGGCGTATTGGCTAATCATGTTTGCATGTCCATTCTTATTAAAAGGCAACATAAAATTGATGATTGTTATGTCAGTAATTTTAGGATTGTATTGGGCAGTTGGGTCGAATCTAACTATAAAACCTTGTCAGGAAGTAACCGATGGAGCAGGATTCTGCCTAGCACATCAACAGATGTTTGGTGTTGCAATAAACTACTGGCTGGCAGGTAAAATTTTTGGAAAAAGAAAAGATGGTAATAAAGTCAAAAAAATTGATGACATTGAGTTACCTAGTTATATGTCAATATTTAATGACAACATGGTGTGTACTTCTATTTTGATGTTAATCTTCTTTGGGGCAATTCTTGTGATTCTCGGAAGAGATTATTTAACAGCACAGGGTTTCTTAAAAAAGGGTTCAAGTATGGTATTCTATGTAATTCAGACTTGTCTATATTTTGCGGTATATCTTGCAATATTACAACTAGGTGTACGTACATTCGTAACAGAACTTACACAATCTTTCCAAGGTATTGCAGATAAATTATTACCAGGTTCTATTCCAGGTGTAGATTGTGCAGTTATCTTCGGATTTGGTTCTGCAAATGCAGTACCACTTGGATTCTTAGCAGGATTTATGGGTCAGATATTGGCAATCACAGTACTAATTGTATTAAAGAGTCCAGTACTTGTTATTTGCGGATTCGTTCCTGTATTCTTTGATAATGCAACAATTGCAATTTTTGCAAATGAAAAAGGCGGTATTAAAGCAGCATTGATTTTACCATTCCTTTCGGGAATAGTGCAAGTATTTGGTTCTGCATTTATTGCAGGATGGGTTGGTATGGCTGCTTATGGTGGATATCTTGGAATGTGGGATTGGGCAGTTATATGGCCAACCATGACAGTAATTATGAAATATTTGAGTTATGCAGGTATTATTATTTGTGCAGTTGGTTTAGCTGTTATTCCACAAATACAGTATAGATTAGATAAAAAAGGTTATTTTAAGATAACAGAAGACTATGAAGAATATAAAGAAATGAAAGGAATGGTTAATAATGAATAAAGAAAATATAAGTTTTATGGTATGCTGTGCAAATGGAGCAGGTTCTAGTTTAATGATGAAGATGACATTGAAAAAGGTATTAGATAAAGTAGGAATTAAACCTGGAAAACTTCAGCATTGTTCACTTTCAGAAGGAAAAAGTTCAGCATCACAATATAATGTCGTATTATGTGCTAAGAATTTTACAAGTATGTTTAAAGATGCAGAAAAAAAAGGAACACAGGTAGTTGGACTTCGCAACATTATGTCTGCAAAAGAAATTGAGGAAAAGTTGAGAGAACATGGTGTGATTGATTAGATATATATGGAGGCAATTATGGAAAAAACGTATACATTAGGATTATATGAAAAATCAATGCCAAAGCAGCTTAGCTGGAAAGAAAAATTAAAGGCAGCAAAAGAAGCAGGCTTTGATTTTGTGGAAATCAGTATTGACCAGACAGATG
The DNA here is from genome assembly GCF_003718715.1 of Clostridium sp. JN-1. NCBI lineage: Bacteria > Bacillati > Bacillota > Clostridia > Eubacteriales > Clostridiaceae > Clostridium > Clostridium sp. JN-1. The sequence goes on from NZ_CP033465.1 coordinate 825,024, forward strand.
AAAAAATCAATCGTATTTATATGACAAAAGAAGAACGTCTGAAAATGGTACAGTATATGTTTGATGCAGAAATTCCAATTCGTTCTATGTGTGTCAGTGCACTTACAAAGTATTCTATTGGAAATGATGATGATGAATTATGCAGAAAGGGAATGGAAATAGCAGAAAGGGCAATCCAATTAGCAGATGATCTGGGAATACGTATTGTGATGATACCTGGATATGATGTGTACTATGGAAAGTCTACGTCTGAAACACAGAAAAGGTTTGCTAAAAATTTAAAAAAGATATCGATGATTGCAGCTAAATATGGTGTTTTACTCGAAATGGAAACCATGGAAAACAATTTCATGAATACTGTATGGAAGGCAATGTATTATGTGAAACAAGTTGATTCTGTATATTTAGGTGTATACCCTGATTCTGGGAATATCAAGAATGCAGCAGTTGCTCTTGGTAATGATGAAGTTCAGGATCTGCTGTCTGGGAAAGGGCATATTACATCTTTACATCTAAAAGAAACATGTCCTGGAAAGTTTAGAGAGGTACCATATGGAACTGGTCATGTAGATTTTCCCAAAATAATTAAAGCAGCATGGGATATTGGAGTTAGAAAATTTGTAACTGAGTTTTGGTATACAGGAAATAAGGACTGGAGGCAGGATTTGATGTTAGTACATAATATGGCATCGGATATATTGAACCAGCAAAAATAGGCGGCATAGAGAGGATACATATATAATGAAAGTTAAAAAGAAAATAATATCAAATTTAACAAAGTGTTATTCAATAGCACCATTAAAATATAATAATAAAGATCATTTGTTGGTAGCAGCAGAGAAAGCGGATAAATGTCTATTGTTTGATCAGGATGGAAATTTGGAGGATACAGTTTGGAGTGAACCTGGCGGCGTTATGAGTATGGTACAGGTTCCAGGAAGCAATGGTCAATTTCTTGCTACACATAAATTTTATTCACCAAATGATTCAAAAGAAGCTAAGATTGTTGTTGTAACTCCAGTTTCAAAAGGAAACTGGGAAGTGAGGACTTTAGTAAAACTTCCACATGTACATCGTTTTGATATTGTAAAGCGAAATGGTGTGAATTACTTGATTGCTTGTGCATTGAAATCAGGACATGAATTTAAAGAAGATTGGTCTGTGCCTGGAAAAGTATATGCAGCAGTTTTGCCAGACGATTTAAGTGCTTTTAATGATGAAAATCAATTAAAACTTACTGTTTTGAAAGATAATATGCTGAAAAATCATGGTTATTATCGAGTAAAAGATAACGGAGTGGAAACTAGTATTATATCAGCTGATTGTGGAGTTTATCAGTTTATTCCACCTGAAACAGTAGATAGCTGCTGGAATATTAACAAACTATTAGATGTACCTGCAAGTGATGCGGTACTTGTTGACATGGATGAAGATGGAGAAAAAGAACTTGCTGTATTATCTCCGTTTCATGGGGATCAGATAAGTATTTATAAGAAATTGAACGGGAAGTTCGAGAAAATATATGATTATGAAAAAAAAGCAGATTTCACACATGCAATTTACGGCGGTGAATTATGCGGAAAACCTGCATTGGTTGTAGGACACAGAAAAGGAGAACGAAATTTAATCGTATTTACGTATGATAAAGTGAAAGGTGATTACAAGGCTCAAATTATTGATAAAGACTGCGGACCTGCAAATGTATTTAGATATAAGAAAGAAGGAAAAGATATTATTATATCTACGAATCGTGAAATTAATGAAGTTGCAATGTATATATTAGAGGCATAAAAAAACGAAAGCCGTCTAAAAATTTCCGCCCACTAGTATGTAGGCGGAAATTTTAAAAAATGTTAACAGATATCGGAGGTTAAATATGTTAGAAACGTTAAAGCAAAAAGTATATGAAGCAAATATGTTATTACCCAAGTATGGATTAGTTACATTTACATGGGGAAATGTCAGTGAAATCGATCGTGAAACAGGCTATTTTGCTATTAAACCAAGTGGTGTAGATTATGAAAAATTACGTCCTGAAGATATGGTATTAGTTGATTTAAATGGTAAAGTTGTAGAAGGAGAATATAATCCTTCATCAGATACAGCTACTCATGTGGAATTATATAAAGCATTTCCGAATATAGGCGGCGTTGTACATACGCATTCTCCTTGGGCGACAAGCTGGGCACAGGCAGGTAGGGGAATTCCATGCTATGGAACAACACATGCAGACTATTTATATGGGACAGTTCCATGTGTAAGAAATCTTACAAAAAAAGAACTGGAAAAGTATGAAATGAACACAGGTAAGCTGATTGTGACAGAAGGATTCAAAAATAATGACTATGAGGCAATGCCAGCAGTACTTTGTAAAAATCATGGTCCATTTACATGGGGAAAAGATGGAAAGACAGCAGTACATAATGCAGTGGTACTAGAAGAAGTTGCAAAAATGGCTGCACTATGCGAGACGATAAACCCCAAAGTGGGTCAAGCACCACAGGAACTTATGGATAAGCATTATTACAGAAAACATGGTGCAAATGCATACTATGGACAAACAAAGAATAATTGCAAATAATATTAGAAATAGAGGACAGAGGACAGAGAAGGATGATTTTTCTTCGCTGCACTTACGAAAAATTTTTAATTAAATTTTTGATAACTCATTTCGCTAAAGCGAAACATTGCTAATTTATATATTTATATAAATTTAAAGATTCTTTTGCGTTAGCAAAAAATCGACCTTCACTGTCAATTGTCCTATGTTTTATGTCCTCTATTTTTTGATATAACTTAATGACTGTTTTCAACATAAGTGCTATAATCTTTTATAAAGGAGCATCATATGAAAAGGGAAAAGGCGTATATAGATAATCGAAGAAAACGAATACTAGAAATACTTAATAAAAATTTACAGGTACGTGTAGAAGATTTATCTAAAATATTAGGTGTCTCTTTATTAACTGTCAGAAGGGATTTGCAATATCTAGAAGAAAAAAAGAAGTTAGTTCGCTTTTATGGAGGAGCAAAACTGATCCAAAGTGAAGAATCTAAGGTTGATGAAGTGCAAATGTATCGTGAATTGATTGCACGATATGCAGCAACATTAGTAGAAAATGATGATTCTATATTTGTAAATACAAGCAGCACTGCTCTTCAAATTTTAAGATATATTACAAGTAGAAATGTTACAGTCATAACGAACAATGGCAGGGCACTTGAATGTGAGCATGGTTCCGAGATTCATATTATTTTAACTGGAGGAGAACTTAGGCATCCAAAAGAAGTTATGGTAGGTGATTTTGCAATTAGAAATCTGCAGACAGTATATGCTAAAAAATCATTCATAGGCTGTTCAGGAATTTCACCAATAACGGGTATGACAACTGAAAATGCAAATGAAGTGAATATCAATGAATTGATGATTGATCATGTGACACAAAATGTATACATATTAGCAGATCATACAAAAATCGGGAAAAACAGCAGCTTTATTAGTTGTCCAATTGATAAGGTGACACATTTAATTACGGATGAAAAGGCTCCAGAAGATGTGCTTGCACTTATGAGAGAAGCTGGTATCCAAGTTTATCAGGTGAAAAAGGAAGACTTTTTTGGAGGACAGAGGACAAAGGCAGAGGACAAAGGACAGAGGACAGAAGTCAGAGAACATAGGACAGAGGACAATTGACAATGAAGGAGGATTTTTCTCCGCTATACTTACGAAAAATCTTTAATTAAACTTTTGATAACCCGTTTCGATAAAGCGAAACATTGCTAACTTATATAAATTTAAAGATTTTTTTGCGTTAGCAAAAAATCAACTTTCACTGTCATCTGTCCTCTGTTTTTATATTATGAATTACGAAATATAAAAAATAACTTGAAAGGGATAAATATTTGTGTTAAACTAAGAACAATTTAATAAAAAACATAAAGAAACTTACCTTAGGGTAGAGGTGCTGTAATTAATAGTATTTATTTCTAGTTGGCAGACGATGAAAAATAAAAAAAGGAATTGCAGCCGAAGAAAATAACTTGGCAAAATTATTTTCTGGCTTTATACATAATATGTGTAAAGCTGTCACTTAAAAAACATTTTCTAGTTAATTTTATAAAAATGTGATTAGTGAGTGGAGAGCTACAAAGGTACACTTGTATGGTTGCAGAAAGTAATTATTGTTATGCAGCAAAGGTGTTCCTCCTTTGCTGTATTTATTTTTATACTAAATTAGGGCATAGTTTCTTTGCCAGAAATCATTTAAGGAGAGGATGTATACTATGGCTATTGTTGTTCAGAAATATGGTGGAAGTTCTGTTGGATCTGTGGAAAAGATAAAAAAGGTTGCAGAAACTATTATAAAGAAAAGAGAAGCTGGAAATGATGTAGTTGTAGTAGTATCAGCAATGGGAAATACTACAGACAACTTAATATCAATTGCTAGTAAAGTTACTGAAAATCCAGACAAGAGAGAATTGGATGCTCTTTTATCTACAGGAGAAATGGTTTCAGCAGCTCTTTTAGCTATGACAATTAAAGACAAAGGTTATGATGCTGTAAGCTATACAGCATATCAAGCAGAAGTAAAAACATTTGGCGGGTATGGTAAATCCCTTATTAAAGATATAGACGGTAAGAATATAAAAGACAGCCTAAAAAGAGGGAAAATTGTGATTATAGCAGGATTTCAAGGTATAAATGAAGATGGGGATATAACAACCCTTGGAAGAGGAGGATCAGATACTACAGCTGTTGCTATAGCTGTAAAGCTAAATGGAACATGTGAAATATATACAGATGTAGATGGAATATACAGTGTTGATCCAAGAAAGTATAAGAATGCTAAAAAACTTGACAAAATAGATTATGAAGAAATGCTTGAACTTTCAAGTCTTGGGGCACAAATAATGCATTCTAGATCTATAGAACTTGGTCAAAAGTACAATATACCAATTTATGTTGGGTTAAGTAACAGCAGTATAAAAGGAACTATAATTAGGGGGTTGAATAAAGTGAATATGGAAAGTAAACCAGTAACAGGACTTGCTACAAGTGATGAGGATGCTGCGATAACAATAAGGGAAATTGAAAGTGACATAAACTTAATAGCTGATTTATTTGAAAAAGTAGCAAGCAAGAGAATAAATATAGATATGATAAGTCAAACTGCACCAATGGATGGTAAAGTTAGTTTATCATTTACTATACCTAAAACTGATTTAAAAGAAGGATTAGGTATAATAAATGGATTTTGCAAAGACAAGGCAAAGATAGCTATAGATGAGGATATAACTAAATTTTCAGTAGTTGGTATAGGAATGAAAACAACATCTGGTGTTGCAGCTAAAATGCTTAAGTTATTGAGTGACAATAATATAGAAGTTAAGATGATAACTACATCTGAAATAAGAATTACATGTGCTATAAAGCAAGAAGATAAGGTTAAGGCAGTAAATATTGTAGCTAAAGAGTTTAATCTATAAAATATTGGGAGGAAAATGTAATGAAGTTAGTTGGCAATATGGAGGTAAAAGATAATGTCCTCTTTATTGGGGGGGTTAGTACACTGGATCTGGCAAAAGAATTTAAAACTCCGCTTTATGTGATAGATGAGAAACTTGTAAGAAGCCAGTGTAGAAGGTATTATGAGGCTTTTAAAGTAAAGGAATGTGGAAATAAAGTAGCATATGCAGGAAAGGCATTTTTGACCATGTCTATGTGTCAGATAGTAAATAGTGAAGGACTTAATTTGGATGTTGTTTCTGGGGGAGAATTATATACTGCACTTAAGAGTGGATTTCCAGCAAAAAATATATATTTTCATGGAAATAATAAAACGATAGAAGAAATTGAGATGGGAATTAACTTAGGGGTTGGAAGATTTGTAGTTGATAACTTTTATGAATTAGAAAAAATAAATTATATTGCCTTACAAAAAAATGTTGTCCAAAAAGTACTTCTTAGAATAACTCCAGGAATAGAAGCACATACGCATGATTATATAAAAACTGGTCAAATTGATTCAAAGTTTGGATTTACACTTCCCAATGATGATGCTATAAAAGCAGTAAAAAAAGCTTTAACACTTCCTAATATACAGCTAGAAGGACTTCACTGCCATATTGGATCACAGATATTTGAAATTGAACCTTATGAAAGAGAAGTTGAAATAATGCTTTCATTTATAGGAAGAATTAAGGATGAATTGAATTATGAAATAGAGGAACTTGATCTTGGAGGTGGATTTGGAATTTACTACAAGGAAGGAGATAAACCTCAAAAAGTAGAAAAGTTTTGTGAAAGCATATTGAATAAGGCTGAGGATGCTGCAAAAAGTATTGGCATAAAGCTTCCTATACTTGTTATAGAACCTGGAAGGTCAATAATTGGAAATGCAGGTACTACCTTATATACAGTAGGTTCAATAAAGGAAATAGAAAATATAAGAAAATATGTATCTGTTGATGGAGGAATGACTGATAATATAAGACCATCTTTATACAATGCAGAATATGAGTGTGTAATAGCAAATAATGTTGAAAATACGCTTAAGGACAAAGTTGCTATAGCGGGAAAATGCTGCGAATCTGGAGATATATTATTAAATGATATTACAATCTCAAAACCTGAAAGTGGTGATATATTAGCAGTATTTACTACTGGAGCATATGGGTACTCAATGTCCAGTAACTATAATAAAATACCTAAACCTGCAGTAGTTATGGTTAAAGACGGAGAAAATAAGCTTATTTGCAGACGCCAGAGCTTTGAACAAATAGTAGAAGATGAAATACTTCTATAAAAGTTTTGCTTTTGTTAGTCTAGTGGTTAATAAAAACTCAAAACAACTACTAGAAATCTTCCTAGTAGTTGTTTTATTTAAACCTACGTTTCATTTTATTTTAGCTTAAAAAAACTCTTTAACTGCAGGATACATATGATTATACTTAGCATATGCTTTAGAATAAGCAGAGTAATTTAAAGGATTAGGAGTTATCTTGTTTTGACAATGAAGAATTAAATTACATGCATCTTCAATTGATTCATAAATTCCGGCACCAACGCTTGCTAAAATTGCAGCCCCCAACGCAGGACCTTCCGTTGTCCTTAAAGTAAATAACGGATACTCAAAAATATCAGACAATATCTGCTTCCAAACTATACTTTCAGCTCCACCACCACAAACACGAATTTCCTCTAGATTGATGTTCATATTTAACATAATATCTAAACAATTTTTTAGACTAAAAGAAACTCCTTCTAAAATACTTCGTATAAAATCATCTTTGGTATTTGCATGTGTAAATCCAAAAAACATGCCTTTAGCTTTTGGATTTAAATGAGGTGACCTTTCCCCCATAAGATAAGGTAAATATATTATACCATTTGCTCCTGGTTTTGAATGAGAAGCCATATCTGATAATAAGTCATATACATTTTTACTAGTTTTAGTAGCCTTATCAACCACATCACTGCAGAAATTTTCCTTAAACCACTTTAGTGATAATCCTGCACTTTGAGTAACACCCATAACATTCCACATACCCGGAACAGCATGACATAATGTATGAACACGTCCTAATTTATCTAAAACAGGTTTGTTAGTGGCAGCAAAAACGACTCCAGATGTTCCAATACTAGTAGAAATTATGCCTTCTTTATAGATACCATTTCCAATGGCTGCCGCCGCTTGATCACCTGCACCACCAACCACACTAGTATCTATATTTAGTCCAATTTCTTTAGCAACATTAGATTTAAGTGTTCCAGTAACATAAGTTGATTCATACACCGGTGGTAAAATATCATTTGAAATATCTAATTCATCCAGTAACTCATTACTCCACTTTCGAGAATTAATATCAAGCATTTGCGTACCACTAGCATCAGATACTTCTGTTGCAAAAACTCCCGTTAATTTATATCTAATGTAATCTTTAGGCAGCAATAATTTATCTGATTTTCGGTAAACATCAGGTTCATTCTTTTTTATCCACATAAGTTTAGATAATGTAAAACCTGTCATAGCTGGATTCCCAGTAATGCAAATCAACTTTTTTAATTCAAACTGATTTGTTAGTTCTTTACATTCATTATCTGTTCTTTGATCACACCAAATTATCGCATTTCTTAAAACCTCACCTTTACTATTTAGTAAAACAAGCCCATGCATCTGTCCTGTTAATCCAATACTTTTAATATCTTTTGAATTTACCTTGCTTTTATTTATAACATTAATAATTCCATTTTTAGTTGCTTGCCACCAATCCTCAGGATTTTGCTCTGCCCATCCAACTTGAGGTTGTATAATTTTATAGCCAACAGTTACCGAAGAAATTGTTTTTCCCATTTCATTAAATAGTGCCGTCTTTGTACCTGATGTTCCAACATCTATTCCCAACATATATCTCATATTATTTCCTCCTTAGAATAAAGGCTAAGATTAATATAAATCTTAGCCTAGATGATTTCCATAAATTTTGAATGACCTAAAATGAAACTTTAATATCATCCATATTAATATCAGCTTCAGATGTATTATTTTCAGAGGCAGTTGCATTTATATCGACAGGTTTTTTCAAAATTAACAAAATAATTGCTGTAGCTAAAGAACCTATCAATAAAGCTAAAAAGAACAATTCTGGATGAGTCATAGTTGGCATTGCAAATAAACCTCCTGCGGGAATAGATGAATCGCATCCCCACATCATACTAAATCCACCGCCTATTGCACCACCAACACCTGTTGCAATAACGCACCTAACTATATCATTCATAACAATTGGCAAGCATCCTTCTGTTATTTCACAAACCCCCATTGGGAAAGCTGCTTTTAACGTTTCAACTTCTGTTTTTGTATATATATTTTTCTTAAATACTTTAGAAGCAAAATGAGCTATAGTCATACCAAATGGAGTAACCATTGAAGCTAAAATTAATACTGTAATAGGCTGTTTAACTCCATCTGATTGCAATCCTAAAACAAAAGCAAATACTACTTTATTAATAGCTCCACCATAATCAATTGATGCAAGAACTCCTATAATCATACCGTAAATAAATTTAGATGTACCACTTAAATTAGTTAAATAACCTGTTAACATTTTTGAAAATGCTACTATTGGAATTCCAATTACATAAAACATTATAATTCCAGAAACACCAGAGGCAAGTAATGGAATAATAAGCATAGGCATTAATCCTTCTGCCCAAGCAGGAACTTTTATATGTTTAATTAAAAATACTGTTAAATATCCAGCAATATAACCACCAAGAAATCCACCAAGGAATCCTGCCCCAATAGTTTTGGAGATTAATCCTATAATAAGACCTGGAGCAATTCCTGGCTTATCAGCAATTGAATATGCAATTCCGGTAGATACAACAGCTGGTAATAGTCCTAATCCTAAACCACCCATAGTGGTAAAGGCATCAAAGATTGTAAATCCCTTTGAAAAGTCCTTGATTTCTTTTCCTCCAGCGATATTACCAATTGCCAGCAAAAAACCAGCAGCTACTACAATTGGAATTAAGAAAGAAATGGCTGTCATCGCATGTTTCTTTAGTTCCGCAACTTTCATTGATAAAATACCTCCTTATTTGTTAATAATACTTTCTACTTTTTTAATGAGATTATTAGGTGATTTAATTACAGTATCGGTTGAAACTTCTATCTTTTTTTTCCCCTCAAATCTATCCATGCCATTTATCTTAATATCGGCCGCAATAATTACTACATCTGCATTTTTAATGTCATCCTCTGATAATTTGTTTCTAACACCGATGGTTCCCTGAGTTTCCATGTATATTTCATGTCCTGCCTTTTTTGCAGCAGTAACCAACTTTTCTTTTGCAATATACGTATGTGCAATTCCAGCAGCACAAGCAGCAACACCTACAATTTTCATATTTACATCCTTCCCTTCTTTATAAAAAATCTAAAAGCCCATATTCATGACAACGATTACTAACCAGCTAATTTTTAAAGTAATTTTATGTTAAATATCTATTATTCTTATAATGATATTTTCTGTGTTGATAATGATTATGCTTTATCAAATTATGATTGGAGAATTCTGAAGTATTTTAACAGTATCAGAATTCCCTTCATCCATTTAAATTCAAAATACAGTTCATTAGTAGTCTTAAATACTTTAACAACAGCTGTTGCAATACATTTGTTATGTCTTTTAAAATCATCTAGTTTTCTACAAATACATTTTTAATATCATCAATAGATTTTGCCTTTAATAGCTTGTCTACTGCTTGATCATTTCCGAGTTTAGAAGCTATTTCAGCTAATAATGCTAAATGATTTTCAGCGTATTCATTATTATTACTTACTGCAAATAGAAATACTATTTTAACGCCTTTATCATCTAAGGTTTCCCACTGAACTTCATTCTTTAATTTTGCAATTGCAATGCCTATTTTTTTAACGGAATCACTCTTTCCATGTGGAATTGCAATGTAATTTCCTATACCAGTTATTCCTATTGATTCTCTATAGTAAATATCTTTTTTAAAAGATTCTATATTATCAATATAACCTGCTTTTTTTAATTTTTGTGAAAGGGCAGTAATAACTTCATCTTTGCTATTTGCTAACAGATTAATACAAATAATCTTATCATCTAATATATCATTCAAATTCATAAAAAGACCTCAAATCTTATATTTTATTTGGAAAGCTTAAAGTATTTAACTTTATTAGCATCATTAAATAAGTCAATTTTATGATCAACTACCTTACGGCATGCTTTTATACACTCAGGGAACATAACATTTGGTTCTCTTATTTCACTAATGTCACTTTCTTCTATAAGTTCTTTTAATCTTTCTGCAAAAGCAATTTTTATATCACTTGAAATATTAATTTTACGTATACCTAATTTAACGGATTTAGCAATTTCTTCATCAGGGTTGCTTGAGCCGCCATGTAATACAAGTGGAACATTAACTACCTTTTTTATTTCTTGTAAAATATCCATTTTTAATTCAGGTTTTAGATCTTTAGGATAAATACCATGTGCTGTACCAATTGCAACTGCTAGAGAATCAACATTAGTTCTTTCTACAAATTCCTTTGCTTTTTTAGGATCTGTATAAATAACTTTTGTAACACCACCCTCTATATTGTTCCCAGTATCTCCTATTGTACCTAACTCAGCTTCTACAGAAACTCCAACTGCATGTGCTGCTTCTACAACTTTTTGAGCAACTTTTACGTTTTCTTCAAATGGTAACTTAGAACTATCAATCATAACTGAAGTAAATCCTAATTGAATTGCATGAATTACCTGTTCATAACTTGCACCATGATCCAAATGTAAAACAATAGGAAGTTTACTATGGTTACATTCATAGATAACTTGTGATATAAAACTATCTCTTAAAAAAGATAATTCATCTGGGTGAATTGCCATAATAAAGGGAGCTTGCTTTTCCTCAGCACTTTCCATAACTGCTGTTAAAAGCTGTCCTGAACCTGCATTAAAAGCTGGAACTGCAAATTTGTGCTCTTCTGCTGCACTTAACATTTCTTTCATATTAATTAACATACAAAAATCATCCTTTCAAATAAAATTATTTTAGATCATATTTTTTCAAAAATTGGTTAATTCCATTTATTTCACTTAGGAATCCAACTTCGATATCATATTCAACAGATGTTTGTGCTTTTAGCACTTTCAATCTACCAGACCTGCGTTCTACATTTCTTCCATTAACCCGGGCATTTCCAGGTTCCAATCCAATAATGTAATTTCCCTCACCCATAAACTTCCATTGTGTAAATTGATCTAGCGATTTTTTAGAAAATTTTAAATAAAATCCTATATTTCTTTTCTCATTGACTACGGCTACCTGACATTCGTCTTTATAATCAGGCTTTAGATTATGATAATAAACAACATCAGGATAACTATGTGTAGGATCAAGGAATTCATCAAATTTATCAATTCTATTTTTTGCTATCTCATCTCTTGGATTAACAGATATTGACTTTATATATAATTTTAAATTCCTATCAAGAATTGGATAGCCAATATTAAAATGATAAAGAATCATGTGCTCGGTATCAGTAAAACCTTCATTTGTAACTATGTCATGTATGTGAAAAGCATTAGTACCTGCTTTAGCAGTTATACAGCGTTCTAATAATAAATTATAATTAAGTGCCTTTGCCTCTCTAACACTACCATTTACATCTAAATATAAATCATCGTTTTCCCACCTATTTTTTGTGTAAAATGATTCTGATGGTATATTACTTAATCTACCATGAAGAGGAAGAATTTCTCCTTTATCATTGATTGGTGTACCTATTGAAGTTAATCCACAAGTAGTTAGAAGCCCACCTGAGTAACTTCTTAACCATCCATCATTAAATGTTTCATAAAAGGTAGGATATGATTCAGATACACATGATCTGAAAGATATTGGGATTTCTTTATAGTAGCACCTTCCAATGTCTAATCCCCTGCTTTTTAATACTTCAAATCTAAAGCCTGTTCCTGTTGAAACTTGTACAACTTCTACATCTTTTTCTTTGCCATTGTTAAGCTTATAATGCTGAAATCCAACCAAATGATTATAATCACCAAATCTTTTAGTTAATTCAGTTTTTGATAGTTCTTCACCCAAAAGTTTTACCATAATATGTTCCTTTCATCTGTAGTTTAAAATTCAGGAGCTCTTTGTATTCTTGGATCAGTAAATACATCAGAATCATCATCACTATTTGAAGAAAATTCTGAGACAATTGCCCCATCTGGTCCTCCTATAAACCAATGCAGAGTACCCGGAACAATAGTATATTGCTCACCTGGTTTTAATATAATTTCATGTTTAGCTGTATAATATTTTTCATCACCTTTTGGTGGCTTTGCCTTAGGATTTGGTGTTTCTTCACCAGAAACATAAAGATAAACTAATCCACTTCTGCAGCGAAACGTCTCCTGTTTTCCTACTGATCCATCTTTTCTAGTTGGATGTCTATGTTCAGGACAAATTTGTCCCGGAAACATTAACATTTCCTTGCTGCAATATCTTGGTGTATTAATATAAGTAACAACTTGGAAACCAACTTCATCAATTTTTCCTAAACCAAAGTCTGCAATTTCAATGTTATTTTTTTCTTCCTCTGTCAATGCAATCTTTGCATTTTCATACCATACTGCTGAATTTTTTCTACGATTTATCACTTCTTGTTCATTCATAAAAACAACCTCCTTCAGTATCTAACTTTTAAACTTGATAGATCTTTTTAAATTTTCAGTTTTCTGCAAAAATTCGATAAATTTCTTCAACATTATTTGTATATAATAAACTTTTACAAGCTTTATCATGGCCTAATTTTATTGCTGCTTGTGAAAGTATTAAGCTATTTATACTTTCTGTATCATTATCTGCTGCTGCAAACAATACTATAAACTGTACTGGCCCATTATCCAGGCTTTCCCACTTAATTGGTATCTTAGTTTTGCCTATAGCTAATGTTGTTTCGTTCACAAACTTCGATTTTCCATGAGGTATTGCAATTTTATTACCAATGCCTGATGGGCCAAGTTTTTCTCTATAATACACATCATTTAAGAAAGCGTCTTTGTCCAATAAAGATCCTGAATTATCTAACAATGTCACTAATTCAAGTAAAGCTTCTTCTTTCGTTGTAGCATCCATATTTAATTTAATATTTTCCCTTTTAATCACTTTTCTAAAATCATCCTCTGAGAATTCCATCTTTTCTTCATATATTTTAAAATAATCCCTTATCTTCTTTGGACTCTTATATTTTTTTAAACAAGCTGCAAACTTTTTAGAAGTACGAAGATGGTATATCTCTGACAATATATTAGTCATTACATTTATATCTTCCATAGCAATATAAAATTCAACTTTCACATCAGTACTCGTGTTATTGTTTACATTTAAGGCTAAAATAGAACTTTGATTACAAAATCCTATATATACACTTACACTATCGCTAAGTACTATATTTCGAAATGAAGTATTAATTCCATACTTTTTATTTAAATCTTTGATAATTACAGCATCCTGTTCATTAAAGAAGATATTTTCTTCAATAATAAATTTATTAATATAAAATGTACCTGTTTCAATATTGTTAGTTCCTAGAGGCTTATCTGTTAACATCTTTGAAATATTCTTAGTATCCTGATCATTTAAAAATGCAGATATTAGAATACATGGTTTTTCTTTAATATCTATAGGTACTGTGGAGATAATAAAGTCAACATCATCAAGATTTCTCTCCTTCAGCATGCTTACAGATAGTACACCAGCAACTTTCCACTGTGGAAACGCCTTTTTTATTCTTGTTGTCAGTAACTGAGATGTTCCAAGCCCACTGTGACATACCACATATACTCGTTTTTTTACAGGTAAACGTTCTAGCGCTGTTTGATAATATAACGTTAGATAGCCAATCTCATCAATTGGAATTTCCTTCTGTTTTAACTCATAAGATGTCATAAGCACAGCGATTTTACAAATACTTAATAATTCAGGATATTCTTTTTTTATATCTTCTATTAATGGATTTGATACATTGATATCATAATTTAAACGATTTAACATAGGGCGTACATGTAATAAAAGACTCTTCATAATTATTTCATCATTAGAAATATCTATATGCATAATTTTTTCAATACAATTTGTTACTTTTTCAGTAAAAATCTTTGCTTTAAAATTTAATTTATCTAATACTTCATCTGCATTTTGAGTTGTGTTTTTTACCAATCCAAAAGAAACAAAATATTGATATAAATAATAAATTTCAGATTCACCTAATTTAATATTAAAATCTTCATTTATTTTATTAACCATATTTACAGCTTCTTCATAAGCCCTTTCGGATTTCAAATAATTATAATTTTCTTCCTTAATTTTCTCTTTTATCTGTTTTCCGCTTAATGCTCTAGTCAATGAAATAAGAATATGAGTCAAAAGGTTAATATAATATGTATCATTTAATCTACAATTATACTTTTTCTCTAATTCAACAAGGTATTGATTGATGTAAGAAATCTTATCTTTATCGAAAGTTTCAGACAATGCATTTAATGTATCTGGATCTATACGGGCTGCTATATCATATAATCCTTCATTCTTATAGTCCTTTTTAGGATATTTAACAAGAAGAGAATCTAACGCTTTTCTTATGTCGACTTCATTTCCTCTTATTCTAGTTCCTTCTACACTTTTTTCTATTATTAAATTGAAATTTGCCGCCCACTTCTCAATGCAACTTAAATCAACAGATATGCTTGTCTTACTCACATAATACATATCAGAAAGTTTTTGTATTGAAGTTGCAGTACCTGAATTAATTAGCATATTTCTGGCAATCTCAATTCTACGTTCATTAACTGAAACTTTTTTACATTCTTTTTCTTGCCACTTAATGTTATTATATAAAAGCCATTTAGCATTCTTAACGTTTACAATCATTATGCCTGTTCCACGCTTTCGTGCAAGAACAATGTTGAATTTGTTTAAATACTTTTCTATTACTCTAAGATCTTTTTGTAATGTTTTACATGAAGTTTTTAAAAAAGTAGAAAAATATTTAATTGTTTTATACTCATTTTCTTCTAACAATAATTTTACAAATTCTATCTGCCGATTGTTTAGATTACTCAACTTTTATCTCCTTTCTTTTATGTATTTGCTTATTTATAGATTATCATGTTATTTTAATTACTAAAATACCAAACCAGTTCCTTTAATTAAGGAATTTATGTGTTACCTAGCAACTTCTTTATATTTAACGTGGGAAAAGTTAGTGTGCCATATTTATTTTGTAGAATTAAAGTATAATATTAAGTGATTTTATGGAGATAATAAATAAATAAGCAATTCTTTTTTTTTATGAAAGGATGATTTTTGTGATTTATTATATTTATACTCTAATTATATGTATACTTTTATTGTTATTTTTGCATTCAATATTAAGACGATTTAAATATAATGACAGCGTGGATAACATAATGGATGATGTGCCCAGCATAAATGCAAGTAGAGAAGAACTAGAAAAACGTGCTGTAGAAATATCAAATAATTCATATGCAAATAGAAAAAGCAACTGCAGACGCAAACTTATCAAAAGTTTAGATAAGAGTTATAGCGAGATACTTGAGGGCAATGATTACATAGATAGAGAATTTAAAAATAAAAAAGATGTACTTCAATGTGCAGAGTGGATTTTAGATAATTTATATTTGATACAAAGAGAGTATGCAAATATAAAAAAGTATATGCCCAGAAGCTATTATAATGATCTTCCAGTTATAAGTAAGGGAATTATGAAAGGGTATCCAAGAATTTATTACATAGCAGTTGAGATGATCTCATATACAGATGGGAGAATCGATGAGGATGTTATAAAAACATTTATCAATGCATATCAAAAAAGTACTATTTTAACAAGTGCAGAACTTTGGGCACTTCCTATAATGATAAGAATAGCACTTATTCAAAATATAAGTAAGATAACTCAAAAAATTGTATTTGCACAAAGGGAAAGAGAAAAGGCAGATAAAATAGCACAAGACATAATTAATGCAATTGATAGTGACAATGTAAAGAAAGAATTGCAGAAAATATCAGCTGTAAATATGAAATTAACTCCTCATTTAGTTGAAAGAATTTTAAAACTCATGAGGGATAATGAAATTGAAAATCCAGATGTATATAGTTGGATAGATGAAAAATTAGATACCTTAGAAACTGATGCAAACAGAATAGTGTTAGTTGAACATCAAAAACAGTTAAGTTATCAGGCATCTATAGGGAATTCCATAACTAGCATAAGGGAAATTGCTTCATTAAATTGGAGATACAGTTTTGAAAAGTTGAGTTATGTAGAAAATATTTTAAGAAAAGATCCTTCTAATATATATGAAAATATGGATTTCCAATCTAGAGACTATTACAGACATGTTATAGAAAAAATATCAAGATACGTTAATTTACCAGAATCATCTATTGCCAAAAAGGCAGTTGAGTGTGCAAAGGAGTACTCAGATAAAATCGGAAGTAAGGAATGTGAAAAGCACGTTGGGTACTTTATAGTAGATGATGGAATCTATGTTTTAAGTAAAAAAATTGGACTTAAAAGAAGTAAATTAAAGTTTATAAGCAGTAAATTTATAAATGTACACCCTAGACTCTATATAACATTTATGATTTTAAGCACAATAGTACTTTCTTTAATTACGACTGCTTCAATATATAATTATGATACAAATCCTATAGCTTGGAAGTATGTATTGGCTTTTATAGTAATTTTAATTCCAATTAGTGAAATAATAATTTCAATATTTAATTGGAGCGTTAGCAAGTTAGTAGAGCCGAGGTTTATACCTAAAATGAACTTTGAAGGCGGTGTACCTCAAGAATCGAGTACCATGGTTGTTATACCAACTTTGCTAAATGATGAAAATAGAGTAAAGCATATATTAGGTGAAATGGAAGTCTATTATTTAGCTAATGGGGGTCCAAATATGTATTTTGGACTGCTTGGAGATTTTAAAGACAGCAGTGAAGAACATGAAAAAAATGATGAAAATATAACAAAATTAGCATTAAAACTCGTGAAAAAACTGAATGAAAAGTATGCCAAAGGTGGAAAGGACATATTTTATTTTTTTAATCGCTATAGACAATACAATGAAAAAGAAGGAACTTGGCTTGGGTGGGAGAGAAAACGCGGCAAAATAATGGAATTCAATGAGCTCCTTAAAGGAAGTGAAAATACAAGTTATGATGTCATAAGTGGTGATATAACAAACCTAAATAAACTAAAATACATTATAACATTAGATGCTGATACAAAACTTCCAAGAGATAGTGCAAAAAAATTGATAGGAGCAATGGCACATGTTTTAAATAAACCTTATATTGATATTAAAAGTAAAAAAGTATTAAGAGGACACGGACTCATGCAGCCGAGGATAAGTGTATCGAATTCAAGTGCAAACAAGACAATGTTTGCAAGGATATTTTCAGGAGAAACTGGAATGGATTTATACACAAATGCTATTTCAGATGTGTATGAAGACTTGTTTGGAGAAGGAATTTTTACTGGAAAAGGAATATATGATATAGATGCATTTTATAATATTTTAAAAAATGAGATACCTGAAAATTCAGTTTTGAGTCATGACTTACTTGAAGGATCATACGTTAGAGCTGCATTACTTACAGATGTTGAGTTGATAGATGGATATCCAGCTTATTATAATTCCAGCTGTAAAAGATTGCATAGATGGGTTAGAGGAGATTGGCAGCTTATTCCGTGGCTCTTTAAAAAGTCTCCATTAAATATGTTATCTAAGTGGAAGATTTTTGATAATTTAAGGAGAAGCCTTATATCACCAACTATAATAATACTTGTTATATTAAGCTTGTTTATTTTCAAAAATCCTGACAAGTGGCTTGTTATAGCTTTTATTTCATTACTAGGTCCTATATTTTTTGACGTTTCAGAGAGTGTAATATTGCCTAATACTGGTGTAACACTTACAGGAAAAATCGACAGCTGGAAGAATGTAATTGAGCAAGTATTTTTGATATTTTGTTTTTTGCCTTATCAAGCATATTTAATGTTAGATGCTATAATAAGAACATTATATAGGCTTTTTATAAGTAAAAAAAATTTACTTGAATGGCAAACTGCTGCAGATGCAGAAGCTAATATAGGCAAGAGTTTATCAAGTTATATAGAAAATATGTGGGTAAGTAGTTTAATAAGTATAATAATTGCTGCTGCTGCTTTTAAAGATTCAATAGATACCGGGGTACTGCTTATACCTACTGCAATTTTATGGTTTTTAAGTCCGTGGATAGCTTATAAAATAAGTAAGGATGAAAAAGCATATTCAAATGAACTTACAGAGTATGAATTAAAAACTTTGAGGAGAATTAGTAGAAAAACATGGGCATACTTTGAGGATTTTGTAAACCCTCAAAATAATTGGCTTACCCCAGATAACTATCAGGAGTTTCCAAGTAAAGGGGCAGCATTTAGAACATCACCAACAAATATTGGAATGAACCTTACATCAAATATTGCAGCTTATGATTTAGGTTATATTGGAATAGTAGAGCTCAAGGATAGGTTTTATAAGATTTTAACTAGTATGGAAAGTTTGAAAATGTTTAAGGGACATTTTTATAATTGGTATGATACAAAGACAAAGGAACCATTATATCCTAAGTATGTATCTACAGTTGATAGTGGAAACTTAGTTGGATATACTTGGCTTGTATCTCAAGCTTTAAGTGATTATATAAATATGCCAGCATTAAATAAAAGTCTAGCTTACGGATTAATGGATACTCTTATGCTAGCTAATGATGAAATAGAAAAAGAGCTTAATATAAAAGGCTTTTACTCAGAGAGTGCAGTTGAGTTCAATAATTTTAAGTTTGATTTAATTTCATGGAAAAAGGTGCTCCTTGATTTATGGAGTAAGTGTCTCTATATTGAGAAAAACTCGCAGGGTAAAAAATTGTATTGGAACAATAAGGTTAAAACTTCAGTAAGTAAACACATAAATCAAATTCAGATATTATTTCCATGGGTTGATGTGTTTTCTGATAAATCAAGTAAATATAGTGAATTTGAATCTCAGTTGAATGAAATTATAATGAAAGAGCCATTAACTGAACTATGTGATAAAATAGACAGTTTGAAGTTAAAGTTTCAAACGAAATCGCTGAATTTAGAATTTAAAAAGAGTGATGTTAAACAATTTGAAGATCTTGTAGAAAGTAGTAAAAATGAAATAAAAAATCTAATAGAAAGTATAAAAAATATTAAATCAAGGTTAAATACAATAGCGGAAAATACTGATTTTAAACTAGTATATGATGGAAAAAAGCAGCTTTTTAGCATAGGATATAATTGTGAAAGAGGAAGTATAGATAAGTGTTATTACGATTTGATGGCTTCTGAAGCAAGGCAAGCAAGTTTTGTATCAATAGCCAAGGGAGATGTAAGCCAGTCACATTGGTTTAAGCTCAATAGAGCACTTACTATGATTGGTAAAAACAAAGCTTTAGTATCGTGGAGCGGTACTATGTTTGAGTATTTTATGCCGCTGCTTATTATGAAAAATTATCCTAATACTCTTATGGATGTAACCTATAAATCTGTTATTGAAGGTCAAAAAAAGTACTGCATGAAAAAAAATGTACCTTGGGGAATATCGGAGGCTGCATTTTATGATTTTGATATAAATTCAAATTATCAATACAAGGCTTTTGGAGTACCTAATGTAGGATTAAAAAGGGGACTTATGGATGACCTTGTAATTTCACCTTATTCATCTGTAATGGCACTTCAACTTGATTTTAAGGGGGCATTTGATAACATTGAGCAGTTGATAGGAATAGGTATGGAAGGATTATATGGATTGTATGAATCGGTTGATTATACAAAAAGTAGACTTCCAAAAGGTAAGGATAAAGCTATTGTAAAATGCTTTATGGTTCACCATCAAGGTATGAGTTTAATGGCATTTGACAATGTCTTAAATGGCAATATACTTCAAAATAGATTTCATAAAATACCAAGAGTTAAGGCAACAGAATTATTACTTCAGGAGAAAGTTCCAAAGACTGTTATATATAATAGAGAGCAGAAGATTGATGATATTACTGATGTCAAACTTGAAAATCAAAATATAGCTAGAAATTTTGATACGGCTTTAACTGAAATGCCTGAAACACATATAATGTCCAATGGTGAGTATTCGCTTATGATTACAAATAGTGGAAGCGGTTACGGTAAAAAGGATGATATCATGCTCTATAGATGGAGAGAAGATGTCACAAATGATAATAAGGGAATGTTTTTCTATATAAAAAATATAAATTCAAATGAGTATTGGTCGTCTTCATATGAACCTTGCAAGTATGAGGGAGAAGATTATAAAGTTACTTTTTCACTAGATAAGGCAGAATTTGAGAGAAAAGATGGAAACATATTAACTCATACTGATGTAATTGTATCAAGTGAAGACAATGCTGAGATAAGGAGAATTTCAATAACAAATCAAAGTGAACATCGCAGAGAAATTGAAATAACTAGCTATTGTGAGATAACAATGTCTCCTTATAATGCAGATTTAGTCCATCCTGCATTTGGCAACTTATTTATAGAAACTGAGTACAATGATGATTTGAAATGTATAATTGCAAATAGAAGATCTAGAAAAAAAGAAGGAACACAGAATTGGATGATGCAGACAGCAGCACTAGATGGAAAATATATAGGCCATATACAGTATGAAACTAGCAGAGCTAATTTTATAGGAAGAGGTAGAGATCTTACAGATCCACAAGCCATGGACAGCGATGTTCAATTAAAGATGAATGTTGGTTCAGTAATAGACCCAATTATAAGTATGAGAGTTAGAATTGGGGTAGAAAAAGGTCAGACAGTTAAACTTGCTTTTACTACTGGAATGGCTAATTCAAAAGAGAAAGTAATTGAATTGGCACAAAAGTATAATAATATGAATAATATAGCAAGAGAATTTGAAATATCATGGACAGGTGCTCAAATACAGCTTGATTATCTTGGAATAAAATCTACTCAAGCTAATGTATATCAAATTGCGGCTTCAAAGATATTATTTTTAAGTACACTATTAGGTGATAGAGCTGAGTATATAAAAAATATTAAAAAAGGTCAATCTGCACTGTGGCCATATGGTATTTCTGGAGATTTGCCGATTGTAATTGCTGTAATTAGGGATTATAAAGATATAAATGTACTTAAGAGAATTTTAAAAGCACATGAGTATTGGAACATAAAAGGACTTAAAGTGGATTTAGTCATTTTAAATTTAAAAGATAGTTCGTATATTCAAGAACTTCAAGATTGTGTAAGCAGCGTGATAAATTCAGGTTATGAAAGAAATAATAAAAATAAGAGCGGAGGAGTTTTCTTATATAGTAAATCCACTATGAAAGAAGACGATATTGAATTTATAATGGGTATAGCTAGAATTGTGCTTGACTGCAGTAATGAATCAATAGTTTCTCAAGTTAAGGATAAGGAAGTAAATAGACTGGAAAAACAAGAGCCAATTCAAGTTCAACTTAAAGAATATAATTATACAAATTATAAATTTGAAGTTCCTAGTTTGGATTATTTTAATGGCATAGGAGGTTTTGATTCTCAAAGTAACTCTTATATTATAGTACTTAAAAATGGAGAAACTACACCGGCTCCATGGATAAATGTAATTTCAAATAAGGAATTTGGTTTTCATGTTTCAGAAAGTGGAGTTTCTTATACTTGGAACAAAAACAGCAGGGAAAATAAGCTTACAACATGGTCAAATGATCCTGTAGTTGATGGAGAGGCTGAAGAAATATATATTAGAGATGAAGTTACAGGTAAGCTTTGGAGCATATCTTGTAAGCCTATAAATGATAATGGGGAATATATAATCGAACATGGTTTTGGATACTCGACTTTTAAACATGAAGCTTATGGTATTCTAGGTCAAATGACAATGTTTTTAGATACGAATGAAAGTGTGAAGTTATGTAAGGTAAAACTAAAAAATAATTCTGATGTTAATAGAAATTTATCCGTGACTTATTATGCAAAACTTGTAATGGGAGTTACTCATGAGAGTACGGCTCAATATATATATACGGGATTTGATGAAAATTACAATTATATGTATGCTAAAAATCCTTACAGTGAGCATTTTGGAAACTTAATATGTTATTCAAAGATATATGGTGGTGAAGAACTATCTTATACAGGAGACAGAAAAGAGTTTATTGGCAGAGGAGGAAGCATAGAATCTCCTCGGGGACTAAAGTATAAAAATTTATCAAATTACGCTGGTGCAGGTATAGATCCATGTATGTGTCAAACTGCAAAGATCAATTTAAAACCTGGAGAGGAAAAAGAAATACTAATAATTTTAGGGGAAACTTATGGTTTTGAACAAATAGAAGATGTTGTTAAAAAATATGAAAACTCCAGTGAAAGTTACAAAACACTATCTTATACAAAGGACTATTGGATGAAACTTCTCAGTGCAATAAAAGTTGAAACTCCAGATAAGTCAATGGACATAATGCTAAATGGGTGGCTTTTGTATCAAGTAATATCTTGTAGATATTGGTCAAGGACAGCTTTTTATCAATCTGGTGGAGCTTATGGATTTAGAGATCAACTGCAGGATGTAATGGCAATAGAGTATGCTGATCCAAGCATAACTAGAAAACATATATTGTACAGTGCTTCAAGACAATATATTGAAGGTGATGTACAACATTGGTGGCATCCTATAGTTGAAAGTGGTATAAGAACTAGATTTTCAGATGATTTATTATGGCTTCCTTATGTAGTTATAGATTATATAAAAAATACAGAAGACTATAGTATATTAGATGAAGAGGTTGGATATCTTGAAGATGAACCATTAAAGGAAGGAGAGGATGAAAGATACAATATATCGAAGGTGTCTGACAAGGTAGGTACTATATATGAACACTGCATAAAGGCAATAGATAAATCACTTAAATTTGGAGAACATAATATACCACTTATGGGATCTGGAGATTGGAATGACGGCATGAATTCTGTAGGTAATAAAGGGAAGGGTGAAAGTGTATGGCTTGCATGGTTCTTATATAGTATACTTGATAACTTTATTTCGATAAGTGAGTTTAATAAGGATGAATATCATGTAAAGAAATACGGCGAAATGAAAGAATTTATAAGAGAAAATGTAGAAAAGAATGCATGGGATGGAAGCTGGTACAGGAGAGCTTACTTTGATGATGGAACTGCCCTTGGATCAGTTAAAAATGATGAATGTAAAATAGATTCACTTTCACAGTCATGGGCAGTAATATCAAAGGCAGCAAAGAAATCAAGGGCAAAAGAAGCAATAGGTGCTCTTGAAAAAAATCTTATAGATTACAATAAGGGAATAGTTTTACTTTTAACTCCAGCGTTTGATAAATCTTCACTTGATCCTGGATATATAAAAGGGTACATTCCAGGAGTTAGAGAAAATGGAGGACAGTACACTCATGCAGCTATATGGGTTATATTGGCTTTAATTGAGATGGGATACAATAATAAGGCATGGAAGATATTTAACATGATAAATCCTATAAATCACTCTATTTCATATTTGGATTGTCAAACTTATAAGGTTGAACCATATGTCTTAGCTGCAGATGTTTATGCAGTTCAATCCCATGTTGGTAGAGGAGGATGGACCTGGTACACTGGAGCTGCAGGTTGGATGTATAGAGTTGGAACGCAGGGTATATTAGGATTTAATTTTAAGGGTAAAAGTGGTTTTACTATAAATCCATGTGTACCTGATGAATGGAAAAATTATAATATCATTTATACAAGAGGAAAATGTAAATACAGCATAAGTGTAAACAGAGATGAAGAAAAAGGTATATGGCTTGATGGTAAACTAATTGAGAATAGTATAATTCCATTTTTAGAAAATGGAGAACACAAAGTTAAAGTTAATTTTTGAAATTGATGAATAATTATAGGATTTCTAGTTCATGCATTAACTTATACGCAGGGAAATATATACAGTCTAAAGGCACATTAAAAGTTTTTTACAGTGTCAAAGGCTGTATATATTTCTCGGAGTGTAGGTTAAGTTGCAAACTAGAAACACTATAATGGCGGCAAATACAAAATACCAAAATGGAGGGATTAGAATGACAGAACTTAAGCAAATATATAAATGTGAAGTTTGTGGAAACATTGTTGAAGTTGTTCACCAAGGCAAAGGCGCATTAGTTTGCTGCGGAAAAGAAATGAAACTTCTTGATGAAAACACAACTGACGCAGCTCATGAAAAACATGTTCCGGTTATTGAGAAAATTCAAGACGGAGTGTATGTGAAAGTAGGAGGAATAGAGCATCCTATGACAGAAAAGCATTATATTGAATGGATTGAAGTTCATACACCTCATAAGGTATGTAGAAAGCATTTAAGACCAAATGATAAACCTGAAGCAGTATTTAAGGTAGATGAAGAAGTTTTATTTGCAAGAGAGTATTGTAATATTCATGGATTATGGAGAAAATAAATTAAAAAGTTATAACTTGACACAAACATAACTTGACAGGGTATTGACAATTTTAAAGTTTAGTAATATTATAGTAAAAATGAAGTCCTTTGATTGAAAGCAAGTAAGCTTAAAAACAGACTTTAAGAGAGCTGTAGATGGTGTGATTACAGTAGTTATGATTGAGCTGAATGGGTTCATGAGGTTCGGAATGAATTAAGTAGTAATTCTAGACGTATGCTTTACGTTATAAAAGCAGGATATTAAATGTATCTTTAATGAGCTTAAAGTACTTTCAAATGTACTTTTAAACTTAGGTGGCAAAGCGGTAACACGCCCTATGAATTTTGAAATCATAGGGCTTTTTTTATAAAATTATTAAAGTAATACTTTGGAGGTAAACGTTATGGAAGAAAAGAAGAAAGTAATATTTAGTGGAATACAACCGTCTGGAAATTTAACATTGGGTAATTACTTAGGAGCATTAAAAAATTGGGTAAAGCTTCAAGATGAAGATAAATATGAATGCTATTTTTGCGTAGTTGATTTACATGCAATAACTGTAAGGCAAGAACCTAAGGATTTGAGAAGAAGAACTTTAGAAGTTTTAGCAATATATCTGGCAGCTGGAATAGATCCAGAAAAAACTACGCTGTTTATTCAATCACACGTATCAACACATTCAGAAGCAGCATGGCTTTTAAATTGTTTTACGTATATTGGTGAAGCATCAAGGATGACACAATTTAAGGATAAGTCTAAAAGATATGGTGAATCTGTTAGTGTTGGATTATTAGATTATCCAATTTTAATGGCAGCAGATATACTGCTCTACAATGCAGATTTAGTTCCTGTTGGAAAGGATCAAACTCAGCATCTTGAACTGGCAAGGGACATTGCCCAAAGATTCAATAATTTATATAGTCCTACTTTTACATTACCAGAAGGTTATATACCTGAAGAAGGTGCTAAAATAATGGACTTACAGGAGCCAACTAAAAAAATGTCTAAATCAGCAGATAATCCTAATAGCTATATACTCATAATGGATCCGCCTGAAGTTATAAGAAAGAAAATAAATAGGTGTGTTACAGACAGTATAGGAGTTGTAAATTATACTGATGAACAACCGGGAATAAAAAATTTGATTACTATATTAGGAGCTATAAGTGGACTTAAACCAGATGAAATAGTAGAAAAGTATAAAGGTAAAGGATATGCTGAATTTAAAAAAGATGCAGCGGATGCCATAGTAGGAGAACTTGAACCTATACAACAAAAGGTACAAAAATTCCTTAGCGATAAAGAATATTTGGAAAGTATATACAAAGCTGGTGCACAAAAAGCTTATTATGTTTCAAATAAGGTTCTTAGAAAGATGCAGAAAAAGATAGGTTTTATACCAAGAGCATAAAAACAGAGGACAGAGGACAGTGAAGGAGGATTTTTCTCCGCTGCGCTGCAAAAAATCTTTAATTAAGGGAACGTCCATAGATTTGTGTAAAATAGAATAGATAAGATAAAATTTACTTGAAAATTACTATAGGATTAAGTGGTATGCTCCCCTTAAGGTAACAGATTTTATTTTTTAATCTGTCTACTATAAGGGGAGCATATAAACCCTATAAGGCTTTTAACTTTTTATTTTAAAATAAGTTTCGGCATCTTTTTGAAGCTTTTTTAAGGAAGAATCATCAAAACCAGGATCTTTAGCTGCTTTTTTTCTAACAGATTTAGGGAATATTTTAAGAGATTCGTCTGTTTCTTCTGCTCTTGATATATTACAGTTTACAAATTTATAATTATTATTTTCCTGTTTGACCGTAAGAACTGCAGTAAAATCTCCTCCTGTCCCCATAAGTAGCTTATTATCTTTGACATAGTATTCTTGTGCTAGTAAGAATAAATATATCTTTATTGTGCTGTTATCTTTTTCTGAATCTATTACCTTATAATCACAAAATGCCTTACCACCAAAGGAAAGCGGTATTGATGTTGGTTCAACATTCTTTTTAATTATACTGTCTAATGTGTACTTTGGAATTGGTGCTGCAGCTTCTTGTTTTGGTGATGCAGGTTGAATAGAAGAGCAGCCAATTACTGCTAAAAGGGTTATTATAAGAGAGTATATGCCTATCTTTCTATAATTCATCACTGACCTCCATTATTAGTAAGGCTTGTATCTATTTTACACACCAAGATATTCTTGCAGAGTTAACGTCCAAATTCATCTATGAGCCATGGAGAATTTTTATCTTTTCTAATAACAGTTGCCCAGCATCCATTTTTCCCGTTTGGTTCAGATGCTTGTCCGCTATATTTTACATCATAGTCAACTCTAAAAATGATTATGTTTTCTGCTTTAGCTCCATTAAGAGTGCCTCTGCCATTATTTATATACTCTTCTTTAAGTTTTGGATTTTTATCTTCAACGATATTGATAAGTTTTATATAATCCACTGTTGATTCATTGGATCTACAAAAAGAAGATTCAGTAAGAGTTGAATTCATTTTATCAAGGTTTTTTTCATTTCTATAAATGTAGTAATCTTCAACTACTTTTTTGGCAGCTTCTAAATCCGAAGCAGTAATATCTGATTGTTTAGATTTATTAAGAGTTGAAGTTTCTTTATGTGTGGTTGTATTTGTAATATTTTCAGTTTTTTTAGTACAACCACTGAAAACGAGCAGTATGCTTAAAGTTATTAATATAAACTTAAATTTCATATTACTACATACCTTTCTTTGAGAGAACATAAAAACACTGCTAGTTAAGTATGAATTTGTTTATTACGTGAGCTACGCCATTTTCTTGATTGGATTTTGTTATGTAGTCTGCTGCTTCTTTTACATCAGAAAATCCATTTCCCATTGCAACTCCAAGTCCAGCATATTTTATCATTTGTATGTCGTTGCTGGCATCACCAACACATATGATTTCATCTCTTTTAATATGAAGGCTTTCAGATAGGACTTGTACACCATGACCCTTATTTGTTTTTTTATTTAAAAATTCTAAAAAGAAAGGAGAACTTCTAAATACAGTATACTTTTCATAAACCTTATCTGGAAGCTTTTTCATTGCTTCTAATAGATAGGATTCTTCTTCAATAAACATTACTTTTGCTATAGGAGTAGAACCATCTATTTTATCTGGAGATTTTAATTCTATGTCAACATCGTTTAAACAAGACTCTAGTTTAGCACATGGAGTTAATTTAGCTGTTATGCACGTATTAGGGGTCCAAACATGCATTATAACATTTAGCTTTTTGCTTAAGTTATATAGGTATTTTACATCATCTAAAGTTATTAAGTTTTGCTCTACAATTTTGTGCGTCTTTGTATTTTGAATTATAGCACCATTAAAAGTTACAGCATAATCATTTTCTGTAAGTAAGTTTAATTGCTGCAGGTATTTTTGAATTCCTTTAATAGGTCTTCCTGTAGCCAAAGCAATCTTTATATTTTTTAATTTAGCTGCTTTAATAGCTTCCAGATTCTCACAAGATATGGTCTTGTCCTTTTTAAGTAGAGTTCCATCCATATCGAGTACCAATAGTTTATACATCAAAATCCTCCTACATACTATAATTTAATTTAAATACAATAACATTATATCATTTGTTTAGCTTAAGTTAGTTACTTTGAAATTAAATATTTGATTGAAATGATAAATATATGATGATATAATCAAATTTGTTTCACTTAATGTATAATATATATGTTATAATATCAATTTAATATTATCGTATAAGTTGAATTAAAATAATTCATAAACTAAAAAGGAGAGAATATAGTGGCAGATTTAATTAAGGAAATTGATAGAAGAAGAACTTTTGCTATAATATCTCATCCAGATGCAGGTAAGACAACTTTAACTGAAAAGTTATTGTTATATGGAGGTGCTATAAGGCTTGCTGGTTCAGTTAAGGCAAGAAAGGCATCTAAACATGCTGTATCTGACTGGATGGAAATAGAAAAGCAGAGGGGAATTTCAGTTACATCATCAGTTATGCAGTTTAATTATAATGGATTTTGTATAAATATATTAGATACACCTGGACATCAAGATTTTAGTGAGGATACATATAGAACGCTTATGGCAGCTGATAGTGCTGTTATGGTAATTGATGCTGCAAAGGGAGTAGAGGAACAGACAAAAAAGCTGTTTTATGTTTGTAGTTTAAGGGGAATACCTATTTTTACATTTATAAATAAGATGGATAGAGAAAGTAAGGATCCATTTGAATTATTAGAGGATATAGAAAATACATTGGGAATAAAATCCTATCCAATGAATTGGCCTATAGGTTCTGGATCAGACTTTAAAGGTGTATATGACAGAAATAAAAATGTAGTTGAATTGTTTAATGGTGGGAACCATGGTCAAACTGAAGTTGAATCTATAGAGAGAAATGTAGAAGATAATATATTCAAGGATTTACTTGGGAGTTCGCTGCATGATAAATTGAAAGAAGATATAGAACTTTTAGATATAGCAGGCGACAAATTTGATATAAAAAAAGTAAGAGATGCATCTTTAACACCTGTATTCTTTGGGAGTGCACTTACAAACTTCGGAGTAGAACCATTTTTAGAGCAATTTTTAAGTTTAACTACTCCTCCATTATCAAGACAAACAGATCAAGGTGAAGTAGACGCTCATGATAATAATTTTTCTGCGTTTATATTTAAAATACAAGCAAATATGAATCCTTCTCATAGGGATAGAATTGCCTTTATGAGAATATGTTCTGGAAAGTTTAAAAAAGGTATGGAAGTTTATCATGTTCAGGGCAATAATAAGGTAAAGCTTTCACAGCCGCAGCAATTTTTAGCTCAAGATAGAGAAATAGTGGAAGAAGCTTATGCAGGAGATATAATAGGAGTATTTGATCCAGGAATCTTTAGAATAGGAGATACTCTGTGTGCTAGTCCTAAAAAATTTAAATTTGAAGGAATACCTGTTTTTGCACCTGAGCACTTTGCAAGGGTAAAGACAATAGATACAATGAAAAGAAAGCAATTTATAAAAGGTATAACGGAAATTTCACAAGAAGGTGCAATTCAAGTTTTCAAAGAACTTAATATAGGAATAGAAGAGATAATTGTAGGCGTTGTAGGAGTGCTACAGTTTGAAGTGCTTGAATATAGAATGAAACATGAATACAATGTTGATGTTAAAATTGATAGACTTTCTTATAAACATATAAGATGGATAGAAGATTTTGACGGCGAAGTAGATAATTTAGTTACAACTAGTGATACCAAGTTAGTCAAGGATTTAAGGGATAGAGATATACTTATATTCCAAAGTGAATGGGCAATAAGCTGGGCACTTGAGCACAATAAAGGACTTATGTTATCCGATGTTGGAAAATCTGAATAGTTTTAATATAAGCATAGCATAGATTAAAAAAAGGCGTAAACTCTTTTAGCTGCAATTGCATTAGAGTTTAAGCCTTTGTTTTTTCCTTTTAAAGTGAATCTAAATAATAATTTTTTATAACAATAGAGGTTGTCTTTTTTTCCGTATAGTAAATACTATTGAGCGGTCTTTCTATAATTGATTTACCCTTGTCCAAGATTATATCAACTAACTTAACTGTTACGTAACCTAAAATTAATCCTCCAACTACATCTAAAACCCAGTGAATTTCTAAATACAAAGTTGAGAATATTACACTTAAGCAGAAAAATCCCCATACGTATTTAAATAGCTTATTCTTTTCGTGCATGACAACAAGAAACATTGCAAATGCTATAGATGTATGCATAGATGGAAAACAATTTATTGTAACACCAGCTGCAGCTTGAGGACTTAGATGTCTTGCTAAACCATCCGGCTGGCCAAGTACGTACCATACCTCTTGTAAGTGAAATATTAAATAAAAAGGAGATATCAAAAATATTTGCAAAAGATGGCCAGATAAGACGTATCTTATTGCTTTTTTAAAATCTTTGCATACAAGAGCCCTGTACAATGGCAGGAGTAGAGGAATAACAAAGCCGTTGTTATATACCATTCTCATTATCCATGTAAGGGTTTCAGGTTGATATATTCTAAATAAGCTGCCATCGTTAAAAGGTATTTGTTTGAATATAGGATTTAAGTCTACAACAATATCTTTACTTATTTGCCAGTTTAATATTTTTCCCCAGAATGCGTAGCCGTGGATATTTGCATATGCTACAAAAATTAAAAAAGGTACAGTTAAAATTAAAAATGGAATCCATTTTACATCCTTACGGAGATCTGAATAAGCTGTAAGAGCTGCAAAGGCTAATAAAAACATATATGCTTTATAGTCAACGCTGGATTTTGAATGAAGTGCTATTCTTATAGCTCTATGGAGACAATATAATCCTATTGGAATATAATAATAATTATCAATTAAATTCCAAAGCTTTGATAGTATGCTCATAGATACTTTTTTAGATGAATTTTTGCTTAGAGTTAACATACCTATCCCCCTTCTTTGTACAAAGTAAATTATAGCATATAGAATGGGTTTAAGTACATAAAAATTATATCGAAATATAAAATAAATTATATGTATTCTTCTCAAAATTAACATTTAAAAATAAGTATGGTACTTAAAGGCATTATTTTAAAATTTATTTGTAGAAAGAGCACGGATATCTCCGTACTTTTCTAATTTATCTTGTAATTTTCCACTTACTAAAAGTAATATCAACTATAAAAATTAATGCAGCTATGAGCAGCAGCAAGTTAATTACATTTCCGCCTATCTTGAATATTAACCCAATTATCAAAGTTAATAGTATAAATCCTCCAAGCCATTGAAAAAATGACATAAACACTACCTCCTAAAGTTGAAATTTTTAATATATTTAGTTTTGTCAATATGAAAGAAAAATATTAAAAACTTGAAATAAGAAATATTGTATCGTTACATTTGCGTTTTGATAAAATGATAATATAATGGTTTTATAAATTGCAATAATATTTTTAAGGGGGATGTATAAATTATGGAACATAAGAATTCAATATCTAGCAATATTACAGTACAGGATATAGTACAAGTATCTCTTATGGCAGCAGTAACTTATATTGCAACAGCTGTTATAAATATACCAAGTGGTCTTCTTGTAAAAGGAGTAGTTCATTTGGGAGATACAATGGTTTTTGTTGCTGCAGTACTTTTAGGAAGAAAAAAATCATTTCTTTCGGCAGGCATAGGAATGGGATTATTTGACTTACTTTCACCATATGCAATATGGGCACCATTCACATTTTTTATTAAGGGAATAATGGCATATATTGCTTCAACTATAGCTTATAGAAAAGGCTATAATGGAGAAAATGTATTAAATAATGTATTTGGATTTTTACTTGGCGGATTGTGGATGGTAGCTGCGTATTACGTGTCAGGTTCATATATAGCTCACTTTACAATGAATATAAATTTAACACAGGCATTTATATTGACATTAACTCATATACCTGGAGATATTGCTCAAGTTGCAGCTGGAACAGTGATTGCAGTACCACTTTGTAAAGTATTAAAAAAGGCAAATGTAGTAAGAAATAAATAAGAGAGGTTAGATTTAACCTCCCTGTTGTTTTCATTAATTATCTGTTTCTCATTCTATTCTTTTCAGCTTTTCTTTTCTTTCTGCAATCAGGGCATCTTACAGGATCATTTTCAAAACCCTTTTCTTTATAAAATTCTTGTTCACCTTCGGTAAATACGAATTCTTTTCCACAATCTTTGCATACAATAGTTCTGTCTGCCATTTTCAAACCTCCTTAAAAACATAGGACTAATTTATTCTTGAAAACCAACTCCTGCGTTAAGGAGGTTAGTACCTTGAAAAAATTAACCTTTAATAAATTATTTTATATAACTTAGAGTGTTAACTCTTAAAAGTATTATAGCATATTAAAACAAAAAAACAATATTAAGTTGTACTAGACATAGAATATAGAAAGAAGAACTTTATTTGGCCTGCTGTTTTAAATATACACTTTTGGTAGTACAATAATTATAGTTTAGTGAAAAATCAATATTAAATTACATATAATATTTATAGTATATATGTTTGGAGTTGTTTTATTATGGATAAAAAAAGACTTGTAAATTTATTAAAAAAACCTGAAGGACCAAAACTTGATTTTAAAAGACATGTTGATATAGATACAGATAGTGGAAGAAAGGAATTAGCTAAAGATGTGTGTGCAATAGCAAATTCAAGGGGAGGAAGAGGCTATTTAATAATAGGAGTAGAAGACAAAACCAAGGAAATAGTAGGTGTAGACAACTTGGAGTTAGGTGAAGAAAAAATACAGCAGATAATAAGTTCAAGGATAGATCCACCTGTACCAGTGTATTTAGAATTTATGGAGTACCACGATAAAAAAATAGCTATCATAAATATATATGATGGACCTCAAAAACCATATCAAATGAGAGATAATGGTGCCTTTTACACAAGAAGGGGTTCAACTACAGATACTATGAGAAAGCAGGAAATAGTTTCTGCACTTCAAGATAACCTTAATTTGGATCCGGAATTGTGTCCAATTGCAAGAAGTGATTTGTCATGTTTAGATATGAACATAATCTATAAATACTTTAATTCTCAGGCAATTGATATAAATGATGATAATAAAATGGAGCTAATGGAAAGTGCGTCAATTATATATAAGGATAAAGAATCCAATAAATATATGGTTACTTTAGGAGGAATTCTTGTATTTTCAAAAATAAATAATATATATGTTCCATATAATATGGTTAAAATAGTAAATAAGATTGATGATGATAAGAATAAAGATATTATAATTCAAGGTGATTTACTATCAATACTTGATAAAAGTGAATTGATATTAAAGGATATCTTACCTGAAACTTATCCGATTAATGCAGTTAATGAGGGAATAAAGAATGCAGTTTTATATAGAGATTATACGATTTATTATAAAGT
Source organism: Clostridium sp. JN-1 (assembly GCF_003718715.1). Lineage (NCBI taxonomy): Bacteria > Bacillati > Bacillota > Clostridia > Eubacteriales > Clostridiaceae > Clostridium > Clostridium sp. JN-1. Next base: position 859,099 of record NZ_CP033465.1, read on the forward strand.
AATAGAGATAGTAATAAGTTATAAAAGTATTGTTATAAAGAGTCCTGGAATTTTAATTAAAAACAAAAGTTTAAATTCAGTAGATTATTTGAAAAGAAATATATGGATGTATGAAAAGATGATTGCACTCGATAATAAGAAGAGGTTTCTCAATTCAAATAATGGCTTTAAGATGATGAGAAAAGCCTTCAAAAATAAAGGTAGAGTGTATTTTGCAAATTCTTTTAAAAAAAATGAATTTAAAGTGATATATCCTGGAATCAAAGGATTTGAATAGCTTTTACTGATGTATTATTTTTTATCTCCTAAAATTAGAAAATAATGTTATATTTATGTTGAAATAATATTCTGAATATTATATAATTTACTTATAGATACGGCCTAAATATTAAAGTAAGAGGTGGTTAAAAATGATTCATGTAAATTGCAGCAAAAGAGGTTCAGGAAAGACAAAAATGCTAATCAATTTAGCTAATGAGATGATTTCTAAGAACGACGGTAATATTGTGTATATTGATGATGACAAAAGACCATTGCTTGAACTTGATAGGAGAATTAGGTTTATTACTACATCTGAATTTTGTTTAAAAAATCAAGAAACTTTTTATGGATTTTTGTGCGGCATACTTTCAGAAGACTATGATATTGATACCATTTTTATTGATGGATTATTTAATATTGTAGAGGGAAGTCTTCAAGGTGCGGCACATTTGTTTTATTTAATAGAAAAATTATCTGAAGAAAATGAAGTTAATTTTTATATAACTGTAAATGAAGATGAAAAAGTTCCAGAATTTATAATGAAATATGTAGCATAATGTTGAAAGAAAGATAAAGACAATTTTATCATTCAATAGGGGCTGGGTTATAATTTTTGTTAACTTGGTCCTTTTTTATTTTGCTGTAATACAGTTCATGCATATTATAAATTGTAGTTATATGTAAAATGTTGATAAAAAGGTGCTTAGAATATATACTATAAGTTATAATAATAATTATAAATAATAACTTAAGATGTAGAAGGTAGGGATTACAATTGGCTAATGTTTTTGACACTCTAGTAGAGAGAGGTTATGTAAAACAAATTACCCATGAAGAAATTAAAGATGTTTTAAATAAGGAAAAAGTAACATTTTATATAGGCTTTGATCCAACTGCAGACAGTCTTCATGTAGGACATTTTATACAGATGATGGTTATGGCTCATATGCAAAAAGCAGGACACAGACCAATAGTATTAATTGGTGGAGGAACTACTATGGTTGGTGATCCAACAGGTAAGACTGACATGAGAAAGATGCTTTCAAAAGAACAAATAGAACATAATGCTAGGTGCTTTAAAAAGCAGTTTGAAAGACTTGTAGATTTTAGTGATGGAAAAGCACTTATGGAAAACAATGCAAATTGGTTAATGAATCTTAATTACATAGAATTTTTAAGGGAAGTTGGAGTTCATTTTTCTGTAAATAGGATGCTTACAGCAGAATGCTTTAAAAAGAGAATGGAAAAAGGACTTTCTTTTCTTGAATTTAACTACATGTTAATGCAGGGATATGATTTTCTTCAGTTGAATAGAAAATATGGCTGTATGCTGGAAATGGGTGGAGATGATCAATGGTCAAATATCATAGCAGGAGTTAATTTAATAAGGAAAAAGGAAAATAAACCTGCATTTGGTATGACATTTGCACTTTTAACTAATAGTGAAGGTAAAAAAATGGGTAAAACTGAAAAAGGTGCATTGTGGTTAGATCCTGAAAAGACGCCGCCTTATGAGTTTTACCAATACTGGAGAAACGTAGAAGATGCAGATGTGGAAAAATGTCTGTCACTTTTAACATTTTTACCTATGGATGAAGTTAAAAGATTGTCTTCTCTAGAAGGAGCAAAGATTAATGAAGCTAAAAAAGTTCTTGCTTTTGAAGTAACTAAGTTGATACACGGCGAAAAAGAAGCAAAAAATGCTCAAGATGCTGCAGAAGCTCTTTTTTCAAATGGATCTGATTTAAGCAGTGTTCCAACAGTTGAATTTGAAAAAAGCGGACTTGGATGTACAGTGCTTGACTTAATAGTAAGTACAGGTATAGTACCATCGAAAAGTGAGGGAAGAAGACTTACGCAGCAAGGCGGCCTTACTATAAATGACGAAAAAATATTAGATAGTAATAGTTTAATAACTCAAGAAAATTTTAAAGATGGAAGTATGCTTGTAAGAAAAGGTAAGAAAAAATACAGCAAAGTTATATTAAAGTAAAAATTAAATGTGTATAATCGAAAGTTAACTTATTCTATAATTAGTGTAAGTTAACTTTTGATTTTAACTTCTATTTTATAATATTGCGTTTCCACATTATTATAGCATCTTCTTTATTATCCTGATAATAACCTTTTCTTAGACCTTCTTCTATAAAACCATATTTGTGATAAAGTTTTTGTGCAATTAAATTTGATTTTCTAACTTCTAATGTCATACTATTTACAGATTCACTTTTAGAAAGCTCTATAAGTGATTCTAAAAGTGCGCTGCCTGCACTAATTCCTCTATAATCAGGATGTACTGCTATATTTGTTATATGTGACTCATCTAAGATTATCCACATACCGGCATAACCTATTATTATACCATCTTTTTTAGCTACAATATATCTTGAAAATGAGTTGCTTTCAAGCTCAATCTCAAATGACTTTCGGCTCCACGGTGTTGGAAAACTTAGAAAGTCTATTACAAGAACACTTTCTATATGTTCTCGTTTAAATGAAATAATTTCAATATCATTATTCATTTCTTGAAGACTCCAATTTTTTTTCATATTCTCTTTCAGCTTGAGATTTTCTTATGTAAAGTGGGCAAAAATTATATAAATCATCGCTCAAACCTGATTTTAAAAGCTTTAAACCTATTTCACCGAGAGAGGATGCTTTTACTACATTTAAATGATTTGGAGAAAAAATGGCTTTAGGAATATTTTGAAGCAGTATATCTTTATATTTGTAAATACCATCACCTATAAAACAAACTTGAGTTTTATGTTTATTTACTAATGATATTAAATTTTCTACTGAAATAAGCATGTAATCACTTAATTTTTTTAAATTGTTATTTGAAAAAGTATATAATGCTGTATAAACATTACCTCTTAATGCATCCATTATAGGACATATAATACCATCAGTGTATGCCATATTATATGCTAATGCATCTAATGAAGAAACACTTATAAATGGTTTGCCGGTTCCATGACTTAATCCTTTTATAGTTGATATACCTATTCTCAAACCTGTAAAAGAACCAGGACCTTTTGAAACTACAAAACCATCTATAGAATCAATGCCTAAATTCAAATTTTTCAGCAGTGTATCTATCATAGGCATTAATATGACAGAATGTTGTTTTTTGTAATTAAACGTTATTTCACCTAATAACTTATCTTCACTCATTATTGCACAAGTAGCTGATTCTGTAGCTGAATCCAAACTTAAAATTTTCATATTTCATTTAGCTCCTTTATATAATTATATCTGTTACCATAATGTTTTATTATTATTTTCCTGAAGCTTATATCTACTTCTGGTATTTTTTTTATTTCTATGTATATGTGTTCATCCGGAATTAATTCCTCTATAAAGTTCGACCATTCTATTATACTTACTGCATCACTAAATATGTATTCATCAAAACCTATGGCTTCAATTTCATCAGGATCATTTACCCTGTATACATCAAAGTGATATAATTTTAATCTGCCTTCATATTCATTAACTATGTTGAAAGTTGGGCTAGTTATTTCATCGTGTATATTTAGTCCTTTTGCTAACCCTTTTGTAAAATGTGTTTTTCCTGTTCCTAAATCACCATTTATGCATATTATGTCACCAGGGTGCAATAGAGTACCTAGTTTTCTGCCAAGTTCTATAGTTTCATTTACTGTTTTTGTAATAAATTCCATAAAGGTCACCTCATACGATAATTCTTAAACTCTTATTATATTTTAGCATAATTATAAATTATGTAAAATGTATGTGAATTTAAGTGCTAAATCTCTGTAAAAGCCTTATATTATTTGCATTACAAAATTATATTATGTAAAATATATGTTATATATTATATCTTTCATGATAAGAGGTGAATGATTTGAAAAAGGGTATTTCAATATTCCTTATATTATATATATTAATGTTTACTGGATGTGAGTATAAAGTAGCTAGTAATAAAACGAATACAAAAGATAATTCAACTGAAATGGAAATGATAAAAGATCAGGAACTTAATATAGTAACTACAGATAAGCTGCTTTATTATTCAGTTAAGAGTATAGTTAAAGATAAGCATAATGTAAGCTATATGTTTAAAGATAGGACTGATGAATTAAATTTTAAATTTACAAGTGATAGTTTGAACAATATATCTAAAAATGATTTGCTTTTTTATATGGGAGGCGGATTTGAACCTTGGATTAATGGTTTTGTTGATAAGTTAGATAAGAACAAAGTTAGTGCTGTAAATGTATCTAGAGGAGTTAAATTTATTCCATATAATGAGCCAGTTAAAATTAATGAAACTGTTTTAAAAGATAATCCATATTATCTAATGAATGTAGATAATTATAAAATAGTTTTGACAAATATAAAAAATTCCATACAGGATAGGGACCCTAAAAATAGAGATATATATCAAAAAAATTTTTCGGATACATTGAAGAATATTGATGATTATAAAAAACAGTTAAGTGATATTACTGATAAACTTAGCAGCTATATTTTTATAACTAGTGAGGATGGATTGAATTACTTTACGAAAAGCAGCGGCTTAAATACAATTGATATAAACAAGGACATAAGTAATAAAGATGAATTAGAATCTAAAATTAAAAATTCAAAAAATGTAGTTTTTTTGTATAATGGCGAAAATATTTTGAATGATAACGAAGATATAATAAAAAAGTATAACATAAAAACCATAAATATGATGATTTATGATGGTCAAAAGCCATGTGAGGATTGTATTGAATACAACTTGAATAGTTTTAAAAACTTTTATGAAAGTGAAAAGTCTGCCGAGAGGTAAATTGGTATTTAAAAAAGGATTTATATGTTTCTTACATAAAAAAAATGATTTTACGAACAATATTATTTGTAAAATCAATTTCTTTATATGGAGGTAATAAAAATGAGAGCAGAAAAAATGAATAAACCAAATCAAGGAATTAGATGTGCTGTAAATACTTGTCATTACTATATGAATGGTGATCATTGCAGTGCATCACAAATAGAAGTTCAACCTAAAAATGCAAGTAGTTCACATGAAACTGACTGTACAACATTTATTCCAGAACAGCAAGCATAAAAACCAGAGGACATGAGTCAGAGGACAGAGGACAAAGGACATAGGACAGAGAAGGAGGATTTTTCTCCGCTGCGCTTACGAAAAATCTTTAATTAGATTTTGACAACTCGTTTCGCAAAGCGAAACATTGCTAACTTATATAAATTTAAAGATTCTTTTGCGTTAGCAAAAAATCAACCTTCTCTGTCCTCTGTCAATTGTCCTCTGTCCTATGTTTTTATATAATGAATACAATCACATTTCTAAGACCTATAACATATTATAATTTTGTAATACCATGAAAAAGGGAAGGAACAATATGTATAGTAATAGAAAGTATCCATGCTATTATTGCATTAATACACAAATGCATAATGCTTATTCATGTCCTTATTTTGCTAATACATCAATGCATGACCAAGATTATTCGAGACAGTTTGATGATCAATATATTCTTTCTGATGATGAAATTGAGCATAATTCAAGATTTGATTTTTTACAATCTTCAAGAGAAGGTGATTACTCAATTCAATTAAAGGATTATGGACCGGAGCCGTTTGTAGTTAACATTAATGAAGCGGCTGAACAAAATAATACTTTCCGCACTGCTTTATGGACAGGAAAACATCTGCAGGTTACTTTAATGAGCATCAATGTTGGTGATGATATTGGTTTAGAAGTTCATCCAAATGTTGATCAGTTTATACGTATTGAAGACGGTCAAGGACTTGTTAAAATGGGAAAAAATAAACGTAATTTGGATTTTAAGAAAAGAGTAGACGATGATTTTGCAATAATGATACCTGCTGGTACATGGCACGATGTTATAAATACAGGTAATAAACCACTTAAAGTATATTCTATTTATGCACCTCCGCAGCATCCACGTAATACGGTTCATGTGACTAAAGCAGATGAAGAAGCTGCTGAAAGGGATTAACACTAATTACGTAAAATATGGTTGGCAGCTGCTTATTCATAAAGTATGCTGCCAATTGTTTTGAAAATTTATGCTTTATGAATAAGTTAATTGCATAATACGCATAATACGGATGTTGGTACTACTCTTAGTATAAAATAATAAGAGCAGCACAAAATAAGGTTGGAGGTGTAGTATTATGGAAATAACTTTATCACAAAAAGAAAGGACGTTGCTAGAGGATCAAAAAAGTCACGAGCAAATTTGTATAGAAAAATATACGAATTATGCAAATCAGACGAAAGATAATCAATTGAAACAAATATTCAATGCAAATGGGCAAGTAGAAAGGACACATCTTGATAGCATTAATCAGATGTTAAGCGGTAAAATTCCTCAAATGAACCAACAGCAAAATCAAAGTTCAGGGCAAACTATGGGAAATCAAGGTTCTATGAGTAATATGAATAATATGCAATCAGGTGGAGTTAATTTATCTGATGCTGATATGTGCACAGATTTATTAATGACAGAAAAATATGTTTCAGGAACTTATGATACTACAATTTTTGAATTTAGAGACACCGAAGCTCGTGATCTATTAAACCATATACAAAAGGAAGAGCAAAAACATGGAGAATCTATATTTAAGTATATGGAAAGTAAAGGAATGTATGATGTTAAATAATCTAGCACGATAATTGCATAAAATATAAACTTTGGCTGTATTTAAAGATAGTATTGATTTTGAACTTTCATTCATTTCAACATTTTTCTTAAATACAGCCAAATTTTTAACTATGTAATTTCTCTAATTAATAAAATAAAGAAAGATGATATAAATGCTTAGTGTAAATATTTGCACCTGTTTTTTTTCGGCTCCTATTGTTTATAGGAGACATCGACAAACTATTGATAAATGATTATTATAATATTGATGATAATGATATGTAGATTTTACTGAAAGGAAGGTAATATTAAATGAAAATTGCAGGTGTAATTTTTACTATATTAGGTATATTAGGAGCTGTTTGCAGCGGTTACATAGATGGTGGTATAAAATTAGTTACTATGGCAGGTTCACTTGGATCTTTGATGTGTGGTATAGGATTTATTCTTTCTTATGTTAATTTTGAAAGATTATACAATATAGCAGTTGATGATAATAGAAAATCACTTTCAAAAGCAGCATAAACAAGATTTTAATTAAATGTTTTTAATATCTCAATCATAAAACCCTTGTTAATTTCAGGGGTTTTATTTTTATATATTAAAAGGTATAGACATTACACAGAAATACATTTAAAATTGTATATATTAAGTCTTGCAAACGTTTGTTGTGTGAATTAAAAAGGAGGTCTGTCTTATGGAAAATAAAATAATTTTAGGTAAAACTATAACGGAGTGGATAAATGAATATCCTTTAATGGATAAAATTATAGCAGCTGAGGAAGTATTTTGGACTAATCCTAAACATGGAAAATTTGAAGAGGCTATTAAAAAGATTTCTTTATCCGAGTTAGATGTACAAGATGCAGCTGAAAGATTAAATCGTTTTGCTCCTTATATTGCTAAAGTCTTTCCTGAAACTCAAAAGACAAATGGTATTATAGAATCTCCTATTGTTAAAATTCCTAATATGAAAAAAGCACTAGAAGATAGATTTAATCAAGAGCTTTTAGGAGATTTATTATTAAAATGCGACAGTCATCTTGCCATTTCAGGATCTATCAAAGCAAGAGGTGGTATTTATGAAGTATTAAAACATACTGAAGATCTTGCTGTTGAAAATGGTATGCTAAAATTAGATGATGATTATTCAATTATAGATAGTGATAAATTTAAACAATTCTTTTCACAATATTCTATAGCAGTAGGTTCAACTGGAAATCTAGGTCTTAGTATTGGTATAATGAGTGCTCAGCTTGGATTTAAAGTATATGTTCATATGTCTGCTGATGCAAAACAATGGAAAAAAGATCTTCTAAGAAGTAAAGGTGTTACAGTTGTTGAGTATCAATCAGATTACAGCAAGGCAGTAGTAGAAGGCAGAAAGCAAGCAGCTAATGATAAAAATATGTATTTTGTTGATGATGAAAACTCAACCAATTTATTCTTAGGATATGCAGTTGCAGCTTATAGATTAAGAAAACAATTAGAAGAAATGAATGTAACTGTAGATGAAGACCATCCACTATTTGTTTACCTTCCATGCGGAGTTGGCGGCGGCCCTGGTGGAGTGGCATTTGGATTGAAATTAGTATTTAAAGATAATGTACACTGCTTCTTTGCTGAACCAACACATTCCCCATGTATGCTTATAGGTTTAATGACTGGAATGCATGATAAAGTGTGTGTTCAAGACTTTGGAATTGATAATGTTACAGAGGCAGATGGTCTTGCAGTTGGTAGAGCTTCTGGTTTTGTAGGAAAAACATTAGAAAATTTAATAAGTGGATCTTATACAATAACAGACGATAAATTACATATTCTTTTAAGTATATTAGCGGATTCAGAAAATATCTATCTAGAACCTTCTGCATTAGCTGGAGTACCTGGTCCTACTCAATTATTTAAAACTGATTCAGGTCAAAAATATATTGAAAATAACAACTTAAAAGACAAGATGAAAAATGCTTCTCACATTGCTTGGGCTACTGGCGGAAGTATGGTTCCAAAGGAAGTTATGGATGCTTACTATAAAAAAGGTTGTGAATTAAGAACAAATTGAGGAAGAAAGAATGCTTAATATTATATCAGATGAGGAAGTAGTTATGTTCCAGTGTTTTTTACTTGATTGGTATGATAAAAATAAAAGAGAGTTTCCATGGAGATATACATTTGATCCATATAAAGTTTTGATATCTGAGACACTGCTGCAGCAGACTAACGTTGAAAAAGTTATACAGCCTTATTTGAAAATAACTAATAAATATAAAAATATAAATGAATTAGCGTGTGCAGATACTGAATTTTTAAGGGATGTATTTAAAGATATAGGATTATTTTATAGAGCAGATAGATTAAAAGAAGAAGCTGTAGAAATAATGCAATCTTTCAAAGGAGTAATACCTAATACATGGGAAGATCTTATGAAAATAAAAGGTATAGGAAATTATATCTGCAGTGCAGTACTGTGTTTTGGATATAATAAGCCGTATGCTGTTTTAGATACTAATGTAATAAGGATATTTGAGAGAATTTTTGATATTAGTTCGGAGAAAAAAAGACATAGAGATGATATGAAACTTTGGAAATTTGCTCAAATGCTTATTCCTGAGGATAGGTATGTAGATTATAATTATGCTGTTTTGGATTTTGGCGCATGTGTATGTACAATGTATAATCCAAAATGCAGTGGATGTATATTTAAGTTTATGTGCTGCAGTGTTTAAAACTGCAGCGCATTATTTTACAGAAGTTTAAATATATCATTTATATCATGCATATCACCAGTTTGTATATAATAATTTTCAGCATCCATTTTTGTATATCTACCCAAAATTGCATTTTTAGGAATGGTAAATTCATTTTGTATTGCATTAACTAATTCTTCATGAGTTATATATCCTGGAATATCGTAAGACCATTTAAAGCTTGTGATTAATTTTTCCAAATTGCATCTATCAATACTGCTGCTATATAGAAGTTTATGATTCCTCATTAGAGATTCACCATCCTGTATTTTGATGAAATCTTCATTATAAGCTTTAATTCTTACCAAAACTCATATTGTAAGCAAAATCAAAAGCCGTCTTTACTGAGGTGTTTTTAAAGCATCCTATTGTGTTGAAATTTTTAGTATTAGTGAAGCTGTAATGATTGTTTTCACAACTCATCAAATGTAATGCACACATAAATATACATCTCCTTTAAATAATGTGTATATGTGTTTGACATTTATCTAGTAAATTCCTGCCATTGTAATGAATTTTTATATATAAGTAAAAAAGCAGTACCACCTGCCCTTTTTATTTTTATATGATATAATTAATTTTTAGTATATTGTGGAGGAGAGAAACTTAAAGATGAGAAAAGAATACTTAGTAGGAAGTTTGTTCGCAGGAGTTGGGGGTATTTGTTTAGGCATTAAAAGTGCACACTTTAAAGACTCTGGATATAAACTTGCATGGGCAAATGAAATAGATGAGTATGCAGCAGAAACATACAGAACTAATTTTGATCATGGATTAATAGTTGGAGATATAGAAAAGATTATAGATCCTAGTATTCTTGATAAAGAAAAAGAGAGCTGTGAAAAACTCATGAAAGAAGCCGTAGACAGTGACAAAAGATTTGAATATGAAAAGTTGATAAAAGAATGTGAAACTGCAAAGCCTTTATATGAGGAGAAGAAAAAGCAGATATTAAGTCATAGAATAGATATCTTAAACGGCGGTTTTCCATGTCAGGCTTTTAGTATAGCGGGAGAAAGAAAAGGCTTTGAAGACCACAGGGGAAACTTATTTTGGAGTATAGTTAATTTAGTAAATATGCTTGAACCTATACATGGAAAACCAAGAATTTTATTTTTAGAAAATGTAAGAAATTTGATGTCTCATGACGGCGGAAGGACGTATAGTGTTATAAAAGGAGAGCTCGAAAAAGCAGGATACATAATTAAAGAAAAAGTTTTAAATACGATGGATTTTTCAGATTTGCCTCAAACTAGAGAAAGAATTTATATAATAGGATTTTTAAATAAAGAAGATGCAGATAGATTTACTATGTTTGATAATATAGATAAGTATATGGTAAATAAGTCGCCTGAGGATAGAATACAGAATATAAAAAATGTTATAGATTACGATTTAAATAAAGAAAATGCTGAAAAATATTACTATACAAAAGAAAAATATCCTAAATATTTTTTAACTGAGGAAGAATACTTAAAGATACCTCAAGAAAAGAGAAAAGGGGTTAGAATTAATTTAGATGAGCAAATTAAGGATAAGTATAAATTCTATCAAGTTAGAAGAGGAATGTATGTTAGAGAAAACAAAAGCGGAGTATGTCCAACACTTACTGCTAATATGGGTACAGGAGGACATAATGTACCTCTTATAAAAGTAGATGATGGAATAAGAAAATTGACACCGGCTGAAACTTTTAAACTTCAAGGTTTTCCTGTTGGTAATGGGTATACTTTGCCGGATAGATTTAATAATAGAGCTTATCCAGACAGCAAACTTTATAAACAGGCAGGAAATGCAGTTTCTGTTCCAATCATAAAGCTTATAGCTAAAGAAATATTAAAAGTACTTGATGAAAATAAGTAATACTGGAAAAGTATAAATAATCTGTGTAAACTCTAAACAGTGTAAATGCAAGTAATTTTTTTACAGGCTAAATCTCTGGGGCCTATTAGTGTTATTTGACTTCACATATATTTGGTAGTAAAATGAAAATAATTTAATAATAGTTGGAAGCAATGAAAAATTTCTGCTATTTGGGCACTTGGAAATTTTAAAGCTAGTAGTGCACCCGGCCAACAATTAATAATGTCTATTAATTGTTGGTTTTATTTATTTTAAGGTTACTGGGAGGAATAAAAGTTATTATGTTAAAGATTTTAATTGTTGATGATTCTAACTTTTCTCAAAAGATAATATCTAATTTATTAAAAGGTTTTTTAGATAATGCTGAGTTCTTTTTTGCAAGTGATGGAAGAGAAGGTTTTAGAAAATACAAAGAAATTAAACCGAAGTATGTATTTGTAGATTTGTTGATGCCAAATATAAATGGTAAAGAATTGATAAAATTAATAAAAGAATATGATGCTAGTTGTAAAATAATTGTTATTTCCGCAGATGTACAAAAAAGTGTAAGAGAAGATATGGAATCATATAACATAATGTACTTTATAAATAAACCGTTTAATCAGGAAAAAGCAAAGTTTATATGCGATAAAATAAGGAATGATAAAAATGAATAGTGATGCTTTAGTATATGATATATTGAAAGAATTATTTAATATAAGTGTTGGCAAGGCTGCAAGTATTCTTTCGGAAATAACAAATAAAAAGATTTTGTTAGATGTTCCTAATGTAGAAATATTAAATTTTCAAGATGAAAAATTTAAAGTAAATGGATATCTACCTGATAAAATAGATGGAACACTAATGGTATCTTCTATTTCTTTTGAAAAAAAGTTAGAAGGAAAAGCAAATCTAATCTTTCCTGCTAAAAAAATGAGAACTTTTATAAATCTTTGTTTAAATGAGAAACAAGAAAATAGTGAATATTATGATATGAATTTTACAGATATTGATTTTGATACTATTAAAGAAATAGGAAATATAATTTTAAACTGTATTTTAGGGGAGGTTGGAAATTACTTAAATATTAACTTAACCTATACTTTACCAGAAGTAAAAGTATTTAATGCAATAGATTTTAGCAAAGATATTGAAAATGAAAGTTATATGTATACTTTGATTTTATACATAACTTTTCTCATAGATGATGTGGAAATAGAGGGCGCTGTAATAATTGATTTAACATTAAAATCCTTAAATGAATTGATGAAAAAAATTGATAAAGTAAGGGATGAACTTTATGAATAGAATTTTATTTGATGCTCTAGATAATGTTAATGAAGGAGTAGTAATTTTAAATGAGCAATTTAAAATTTTATTTTGGAACAGTTATATGAAACATATAACTGGAATTGGAACAAAGTATATCATAGGTAAAAGTATTTATGAAGCGTTACCAAATTTTAACAAAAATTATTTTAATGAATCTATAAAATCTTTAATGAATAATGAATATAAACTGTTTTTTTCAGCAACTATGCATAAGGATCTAGTTAATGATAATGGGAAATTTAATTTAAAGATAAGTAAGTTGGAAGAGGATAAGTGTAAATTTTTATTTTTGGAATTTATTAGTGTTACCAATGAATTTGAGAGAGTTAATCAATTAAAATTATATATCAACAAATTATCTCTTTTAAATAAAGAACTAAAGGATAAAGAAAAAATTATTAAGAATTTGGCTTATTATGATAAACTAACAGGGTTAGGAAATAGAGTGCTATTTTATGAAGTTGCAGACAAAATACTTGATAATTGCTGTAGAAATAACCACATGTTAGGGTTAATGTTCATAGATATAGATAATTTTAAAAGTATTAATGATACCTATGGACATACGGTTGGCGACAGCGTCCTCGCCGAAGTGGCAGATATATTGAAAAAAGCTACGAGAAAAAATGATGTAATTGCTAGATTTGGTGGAGATGAATTTTTAGTATTGCTGCCAGATATAAAAAACTTTAATAATTATAAAATCATACATTCTAGGATTATAAATACTAAAAAGAGGATTATAAATTTAGGCGGCAATAAAATAAATGTATCTCTTAGCACAGGAGTTAGTTTTTATCCTCAGGATGGCAAAAGTATAGATGAGCTTATAATAAAGGCTGATGAGGCAATGTATATTGCAAAAAATGTAGATGGAAATGATAATTGTTTTTGCAGTAAATATATTGGGTAAGACTGTATTTAATTTAAAAGTCATAGAGTATAATTTTAGTAGGCAAAGATAGCAGTAATTACTGCTTAAATAATAAAGGGGCTGCCGCGTTAGTATATTTTTTTATGCTAATGAGACAGCCCCTCAAAATAGCACTAAACTGTTATAAGTTAATACTATCTTATATACTAATTTATATTTTGTTTTTAAGTTTCAACTACTTTAATATACAGTTATTAACTCCAACATTCGCTGATTTTCTGTCAACAACTCCTTGAACTGTTACAGTATCACCTTTTTTCGAGTTCGCTATTTTATCAATTCCTGACTTTTCCTTAAAAAAACATTGAACATTTGTTAATGCAAGCTCTTCTCCTGATGAAAGGACAATATAGGTTTGTCCAGCAACAACGCCAATATCTTTTATTGTTCCACTTGTTAAAACTGTTTTACCCTTATAAGTCTTATCTGCATTTACTTCATTATCTTTATAAGCTTTAGCTAAATCAACAGCTTAAATAAATAATTAAGAAAACGAGAAGTGTTATTACCTTTAGATATTAAAATATTAATTTGTATAATTTAGATTAACTTCTGTATTTATTGGTCTTTTTAATCTAAACTTGAAACACTCTAAGTCACTGATACTAAAAAGAAAAAAGCAGTCTAACCACTGATTAGACTACTTTCATTTCTATTTGGCAGGGGTACAGTGACTCGAACACTGAACCAACGGTTTTGGAGACCGCTACTCTACCAATTGAGCTATACCCCTATATTATTATCAGCTAAATCAACATTAGTAAATTTACAATGCCGATTGCCGACATGAATTATTATAGGACAGAAGGCTTCATCTGTCAAGCTTTTTAAAAAAGTTATTTTATGAAAAATGCCAGAAAACATCAATTTACACAAACTTAAATAAAAACTATAAAGTAATTATCTAAAAGTGGTATAATAGTTGTTGAAATTATACACCTAATTAAGAAAAATCTCACTATTGTAAAAAGCTTATAAAAAAGTAATATTGATCAATTTAAAATAATTATATTTGGAGGTGCTAAAAATGGATTTTAAATCAGATATAGAAATAGCACAGGAGTGTAAAATGAGACCCATTAAAGAAATTGCAAGTAAACTTGGAATTCCTGAGGATGATATTGAACTTTACGGAAATTATAAGGCTAAAATTGATTATAATCTTTTAAAAAGAACTCAAGGCAAAGATGGTAAAATAATTTTATGTACAGCAATTAATCCAACTCCAGCAGGTGAAGGAAAGACTACCACTTCTATAGGTGTAGCAGATGCATTATCAGAGCTTGGAAAATCTGTTGTAGTTGCACTAAGGGAACCATCCATGGGACCT
This sequence comes from Clostridium sp. JN-1, assembly GCF_003718715.1. Classification (NCBI taxonomy): domain Bacteria; kingdom Bacillati; phylum Bacillota; class Clostridia; order Eubacteriales; family Clostridiaceae; genus Clostridium; species Clostridium sp. JN-1. The sequence goes on from NZ_CP033465.1 coordinate 874,195, forward strand.
GTTTTTGGAATTAAAGGCGGCGCTGCAGGCGGCGGATATTCTCAAGTTGTTCCAATGGAAGATATAAATCTTCATTTTACTGGTGACATACATGCAATAGGTGCTGCAAATAATTTACTTGCCGCAATGATAGATAATCACATTTACCAAGGAAATAAATTAAATATAGATCCAAGAAGAATAACTTGGAGAAGATGCGTTGATATGAATGATAGGCAGCTTAGATTTATAACTGATGGACTTGGCGGAAAAGCAAATGGTATGCCAAGAGAAGACGGCTTTGATATAACAGTTGCATCTGAAATAATGGCTATATTCTGTCTAGCATCAGATATAAGCGATTTAAAGCAGAGAATTGCAAAAATAGTTATAGGATATACTAGAGATGGCAAACCTGTAACCGCACATGATTTAAAAGCAGAAGGTGCAATGGCTGCTATTTTAAAGGATGCATTAAAACCAAATTTAGTTCAAACTTTAGAGGGAACTCCAGCATTTGTTCACGGCGGACCATTTGCCAATATAGCTCATGGATGTAATTCACTTATAGCAACTAGAATGGCAAGACATTTTGGTGATTATGTAGTTACTGAGGCAGGTTTTGGTGCTGACCTTGGAGCAGAAAAATTTTTAGATATAAAATGCAGAATGTCAAACCTTAAACCAGATGCAGTAATTATAGTTGCAACAGTTAGAGCTCTTAAGTACAATGGAGGAGTTGTAAAGCAGGAATTAAACAAGGAAGATCTTGAAGCTTTAGAAAGAGGACTTCCAAATTTATTAAAGCATGTTGAAAATATAACTAAAGTATTTAAACTTCCAGCGGTAGTTGCAATAAATAAATTTCCAACTGATACTGATAGAGAAATTGAATTAGTTGAAAGAAGATGCAAAGAGTTAGGAGTTAATGTAAAAATATCAAATGTATGGGCAGAAGGTGGAAAAGGCGGAATAGAAATTGCAAAAGAAGTTCTAAGACTTATAGATGAAGGAGAAAATAATTTTGAATATGCTTATGATGAAAAACTTCCAATAAGAGAGAAGATAAGGACTATAGCTCAAAAAATTTATGGTGCCGATGATGTAACATTTACAACTAAGGCAAGTAAAGAAATAGATGAACTTGAGAAATTAGGATTCGGTGAAACACCAGTATGCATAGCAAAAACTCAGTATTCATTAACTGATGATAAGAACAAACTTGGAAGACCAGCGGGATTCAATATAACCGTAAACCAAGTTACTGTTTCAGCAGGAGCAGGTTTTGTAGTTGCAATAACTGGTTCTATAATGAAAATGCCGGGATTGTCAAAGACTCCATCTGCTGAAAAAATAGATGTTGATGAAAATGGTGTAATAAGCGGATTGTTTTAGTGTTACAGGGAGGTACTATTATGAAGTTGGCAGATAATACATGCAGTGAATTTGTTCATAAGCTGTCGTCAAAGTTACCAACTCCGGGCGGTGGTGGAGCTGCAGCATTAGTTGGTTCCATTGGAACAGCTCTTGCAAGTATGGCAGCAAATTTAACGGCTAACAATAAGAAATTTAGTGAATATGAAAAAGATATCAAATACATAGCTGAGAGTGCACAGAAAATACAAGATGAACTGCTGAGTTTGATTGATGAAGATGCAGAGCATTTTTTGCCGTTTATAAAAGCATTTGATATGCCTAAAGAAACTGAAGAAGAAAAAAAGTCAAGGCAGGAAGTTATACAAAAATGCTTAAAAGATGCATGTGTAACGCCTATTAAAATAATAAAAAAGTGCTGTGAAGCTCTTGAAATTCATGAATATATGGTGAATCACTGTTCAAAGATGGTTGCAAGTGATATAGGAGTTGGTGTACAGAGCCTTAGGTCAGCAATACTAAGTGGAGAATTGAATGTAATTATAAATATAAATTCAATTAAAGATGATGAGTACGTTAGTAAAGTGAAAAAAGAAGTCGGCTCACTTGTTAAAAGTGGTACGGAAAAAGCCGATATGATTTATAAAAAGGTACTTAATACCATCTCTAAATAACTCATTTTATCAAATTTTTAATGTGAAGGAGAATTGAAATGGGCCGGATAATCAAAGGTAAACCAGCTGCAGATGCCATAAGCAAAGAGCTAATCGAGGAAGTAATTGATTTGAAGTCAAAAGGAATTGCTCCAAAACTTTCAGTTGTGAGGGTTGGAGAAAATGAAAGTGATTTAGCTTACGAAAGAGGAGCCTCAAAGAGGTGCTCTAAAATAGGAATTCAAATGGAAGTTAAAGAACTTCCGGAAGATATAGATGAAGAGCATTTTACAGCAGAAATCAAAAAATTAAATAATGATAAAACAGTAAATGGTATATTGATATTTAGACCGCTTCCAAAGCAATTAAAGGAAGACTCGGTAAAGTACATAATTGCACCTAATAAAGATGTAGATTGTTTTAGTCCTATAAATGTATCAAAATTAATGGAAAATGATAAAACTGGTTTTGTTCCATGTACACCATCAGCAGTTATAGAAATATTAAAGCACTATAATGTTGAGATAAAAGGAAAAAATGCTGTAGTCATAGGGAGGTCAATGGTAGTTGGTAAACCTGTATCCATGCTCCTGTTAAATGAAAATGCAACAGTTACAATTTGTCATTCAAAAACTCGAGATATACATTTAATAGCTTCAAAAGCAGATATACTTGTAGTTGGAGTTGGAAAAGCAAAAATGGTAGATGAAAGGTATATTAAAGAAGGTGCAATTGTAATAGATGTTGGTATAAATGTTGATAAAGATGGAAAACTATGTGGGGATGTAGATACTGATAGATGTGTCAATAAATCTTCGATGATAACTCCAGTTCCTGCAGGAGTAGGTTCTGTTACAACATCTATTCTTGCTAAACATGTTGTAAAAGCATGTAAATTGCAAAATGATTTATAATAAACAACTATTTTTGCATATCTTTTTAAGTTTATGTATTGAACATTTAGTTTTAATGTGATATACTTTAAGTAATTTAATAAAATGATTTTAAGGCGGAGTTTAAGAGAGCCAATATTAAGGTATAGTATACCTTAATATTAGTTCTCTTTTTTATTTGTCTTGAGGAGGTATTTAAATGTTTGATATAACAATTATAGGAACTGGTGTAGTAGGCTCTGCAATAGCAAGAGAATTGTCAAGATATAAATTAAAGATATGTGTTTTAGAAAAAGAATCAGATACAGCAAGTGGTACAACTAAAGCTAATAGTGCTATAGTTCATGCTGGATTTGATGCTGAACCTGGAACTTTAAAAGGCAAATTAAATGCAAAAGGAAATGCTATGTTTGATGAACTTTCAAAAGAATTAGATTTTCCTTTCAAGAGAATAGGATCATTGGTATTGTGTTTTGATGAAAAGGATTTAGATGGACTCTATAAGTTGAAGAAACAAGGAGAGGAAAACGGTGTACCAGGTCTTGAAATATTAGACGGTGACAAGGTAAAAAACATGGAACCAAATATTTCTGAAAATGCTGCTGCTGCATTATATGCACCAACTGGTGGAATAGTTTGTCCTTATGAGATGACAATTGCTTTAGCAGAAAATGCTTATACTAATGGTGCTGAATTTAAATTTGATACCAAAGTTGAATCAATAGATAAAAAAGATGGAAAATATGTAATAAATACTAATAAGGGAAGTATAGAAACTAAATTAGTTATAAATGCTGCTGGAATTTATGCAGATGAAATAAATAATATGGTTAGTAAAAATAAGTTAAAAATAATACCAAGAAAAGGTGAATACTGTCTGTTTGATAAGGCTGTTGGAAATACTGTTTCAAAGACTATATTCCAACTTCCAACTAAAATGGGAAAGGGTGTTTTGATTACACCAACAGTTGACGGAAATCTCCTAGTTGGACCTAATGCAGTTGATATAGATGATAAAGAAGATTTAGATACAACAAGTGAAGGCATAAACGATATACTTGAAAAGGCTTCACTAAGTGTAAAATCCATACCTGTAAGACAAGTTATAACTTCATTTTCAGGTTTAAGAGCTCATTCAACAGCTGGAGATTTTATAATAGGAGAAGCTGAAGACGCAGAAAACTTTATAAATACAGCAGGAATTGAATCGCCTGGATTATCAAGTGCACCTGCAATAGCAAAAATGGTTGAGGGTATGGTTGTAAAAAAATTAAGCCCTGAAAAGAATGATAAGTTTAATCCTATAAGAAAAGGAATACCAAAGTTTAGAGAAATGAGCAATGAAGAGAGAAAGAAGCTTATAGCACAGGATCATAGATATGGTAAAATAGTATGCAGATGTGAAACTGTCACAGAAGGAGAAATTGTAAATGCAATACAAAGACCATTAGGTGCTAAAAATTTAGATGGTATAAAGAGAAGAACTAGAGCTGGAATGGGCAGATGTCAGTGTGGTTTTTGTTCAACAAGATTAGTTGATATTTTAGCGAGAGAGCTTAAAGTTGATCCAAAAAGTATAACTAAATATGGTAAAGGTTCAAATATATTAATAGGCAAAAATAAAGAAACTATTTAGGTATATGTTTATTGGACTATGAAAAACCAATTTGATATGGAGGGTTAAAAATGCAAGCATATGATATAGTAGTAATAGGTGGAGGTCCTGCTGGACTTGCAGCAGCAATCTCGGCTAAAGAAGAAGGCATAGATAATATTTTAATATTGGAAAGAGAAGATCAACTAGGTGGAATTTTAAATCAGTGTATTCACAATGGATTTGGACTTCATACTTTTAAAGAAGAATTGACTGGTCCTGAATATGCTCAAAGATTTATAGATAAAACTCTTGCTTTAAAGATACCATATAAATTAAATACAATGGTTCTTGATATAAATGAAAAAAAAGAAATAACAGCTGTCAATGAAGAAGATGGAATTATAGAAATAAAGGCAAAATCAATAATATTAGCGATGGGATGTAGAGAAAGACCTAGAGGAGCTATAAATATACCTGGAAGCAGATGTGCTGGTATATATACTGCTGGAACAGCTCAAAAGTTTGTAAATGTTGAAGGGTACATGCCGGGCAAGGAAGTAGTAATACTTGGATCTGGTGATATAGGACTTATAATGGCAAGAAGGATGACTTTAGAAGGTGCTAAAGTTAAGGCAGTAGTTGAACTTATGCCGTACTCAAGTGGACTTAAGAGAAATATAGTACAGTGTCTTGATGATTTTGGAATTCCGCTTAAATTAAGTCACACTATCACAAATATAAATGGAAAAGGCAGAGTTGAAGGTGTAACTATTGCAAAGGTCGGCGAAGATAGAAAACCTATAAAGGGAACAGAAGAATATATTAAATGTGATACAATACTTCTTTCAGTAGGTCTTTTACCTGAAAATGAACTTTCAAGAAAGGCAAATGTAAAGCTGTCCAATGTAACTAGCGGACCTGAGGTAGATGAAAGTTTGGAAACTAACATTGAAGGTGTATTTGCATGTGGAAATGTTCTTCACGTACATGACCTTGTTGATAATGTTACACTTGAAAGTTATAATGCTGGAAAAAATGCAGCTAAATATGTAAGTGGCAAAAGATTTAATGGTGAAAAAATAGAAGTTATAGCTGCAGGTGGTGTAAGATATACTGTTCCTAAGTTTATAAATCCAGAAAATGTAGAAAAAGTTTTGGATGTTAGATTTAGAGTTGGAAATGTTTATAAGGACAGCTTTATAAGTGTGTATTTCGACGATAAGAGAGAAATGCATATAAAGAAGAGAATTCTTGCTCCAGGTGAGATGGAAACTGTTAAACTTACAAAAGCAATTTTTGATAAGTACAGTAATTGCAAAAAAATAACCATTAAAGTTGAAGGGGAGTAATTTTTATGGATATAAGAGAATTAGTATGCATAGGTTGTCCTATGGGATGCCAACTTCAAGTTAAATTAAATGGAAAAGAAGCTGTAGAAGTTACAGGAAATACTTGCAAAAGAGGAGAAGTATACGGTAAAAAAGAATGTGTAAATCCAACAAGAATAGTTACTTCTTCTGTATGTGTAAAAGATGGTAAAATAGATGTTGTACCAGTAAAAACTGAAAGTGATATTCCTAAGGAAAAGATATTTAACTGTGTAAAGGCATTAAAAAATCTAGTTGTAGAAGCACCAGTAAAAATAGGAGATGTAGTAGTAGAAAATATACTTGGCACAGGAGTTAATGTTATAGCTACTAAAAATATTGAAGCAAAATAATTTAAATATTGAAAAAGGGATGTCCAAAGTTTTGTATTTGGACATCCCTTTGTATTAAAATAAATTTTTAAAGCACGTTTTACATATAATAAGAGAACCTTTATTTGCAGTGATTATATCACGGCTTTTTATTATTTTTCCGCACATACTGCAGTAAGTTTCACCATCTTTTAATTTGGATTTAGGTTCAATTTTACGAGCACCCTGCAAATGTTTTTTATTTGGCGGTGGAGAATAGTTTATAGGATCACTTTTGCATTCTTTTTGATTTATTTTATAATTTATTGAATAATTGCTTTCACAAAATAATTCCAATTCAAAACGCGGATTTTCCCTGTCATAAAATTCTTCAATCATTAATTTCCGTATTTGAGCATCATTTATTATTAAGCCGCTTTTTTCTATACCATCAAATATACTCTTTGTTATGTTAGTTGTATCTGGATGTCTTTTTTTACTTTTATAATACACTTTGAGTACAGCAATTAAGGATTCTGTTAATGTCAGCCCTGGATTTTGAGACCTTGCCTCATATGCTATTTCTTCTTCATATATTGCATATCTATCATGATATTTTCCAGAATTGTATGGAAGAATAGCTCTACCTTTTGCATTTGAAAGCTTAAAATTTGATTTAGTTATTGGAGAACCTTGTACGATTACTTTTGCATAATTTTGTTCCATATACAGCTGCTCCTTTTATAAAATTTAAATTACCTACTTATTAGAATACTTTTTTACCCACACTTTAAACTTCAATTTGTTTATTAAGTCGTAAATTCCATATATAAAAGGAAAAACACGATTTACTGTATAATAGCTAAGCGGATAAAGCATAAATGGATACACAGAATGAAAATTGAACTTTATGCCCATAAGTATACATAGAGCAACCCATTTAGGCGGCTGTATAGGCCACGGAATTGGTGCTTTCTTTCCAGCATTTTTAAAGAAATTAGATGATGTTGAAACTGGATATACAAGTGTTAGTTTTCCCATATCATTTTTCTCAAAACGGTAAGTATGTGCAAAATGGTCTATTGCAGCTTTTGTAGAACAGTATAGTGCATAACCTGGAAGTGGTACATGGCTTACTGCAGAGCAAGTTATTACAACTGTATAACGTCTTCCTCTATTTAGTTCTTTCATTTTTTCAAGTGAATATATTGGTGAAATTACATTTGTTTTAAATATTTTTTCAGCATGATCCCAATCTGCATCGTTTAATTCCTCACAATACGCAAAACCTGCATTTGCAATAAATAAATCAATTTTACCAAAGGTTTTTAATGCAAAGTTAAATAATTCATCTACATTTTCTTTTTTAGATACATCACATTTATAAGGTTTAACTTTATCATCTATTAAAGGTATATTTTCAATATTACGTGCGACTGCAATTATTTCCGTATCATACTTTGATAGAAGTTTTAAAAGTTCGCGCCCTATACCTGAAGAAGCTCCTGTTATAATTATTTTTTTACCACTTAAATCCATACTTTCACCTCCTGTATATACTTATTTTAAACTATAATTTATTACATATTCTAATTATAACATTCATCAAGTTGATTTGAAGATAATATAATTTTATAATGAAGTGTGTAATAATATAAATGTTAATAGTTTATCTAATATTTAAAGTATGGGAGGCATATAAATGAGCGAAATTGCAAGAAGATTAAATCAATGTAAAAAACCTGAAGGTGATTTAGGAAAAGTTGTTGTAGATGATATGAATGAAAGTCACTATGAATTGACAGGATGGGGACTTAATAAGGTGAAAATTGATACAGATAGTGTTATTTTAGATATAGGATGCGGTGGTGGAAAAACCATAAATAGGCTTGCATCTATAGCTAAAAGCGGCAAAATTTTTGGAATAGATTACTCTGTAGATTGTGTAAAGTGGTCAAAACAGTACAATAGGGATTTAATTGATAAAGAACAAGTCAACATTATAAATGCAAGTGTGGAAAAGTTACCATTTGAGGATAGTAAATTTGATATTGTAACAGCAGTTGAAACAATTTATTTTTGGCCTAATCTTGTTAAAAACTTAAAGGAAATTAAAAGGGTTTTAAAAGATAAAGGTAAATTAGTTATAATCAATGAAATATATAAGGATCAAAATTTTGAAGAGAGAAATAATAATTATGTAAAAAATTGTAACATGAAAATATATACTCCTAATGAACTTAAAAAATTATTGGAGATGGCTGGCTATCAAGATATACAGATGGAATTAAAAGAAGAAAAAAATTGGGTATGCTATATAGCTCAAAAGTAATATAATTGATTTACAATATTATTAGTAAAGTTGCTGACAAACTTATTTTGTCAGCAATCATTTTAAGCTGTTATAGATTGATTCTAAATTTGAGTCCATAGATTCAATGTAATTTTTATTATCCTCCCTATTTTCTATTGTATATATTTTTTTTACACTGGCATTAACTTCTTTTGCAAGTGTTTCAGATACTTTAGGACTTGTCATGTCTTCCATGAATATAGTTTTAATATTATTTTTTTTACAGTAGTCAGTAAGTTCTTTTAATTGCTTTGTACTTGGTTCACCAGTTGCAAAAACATCTTCTATGCTTTTTTGATTCAATCCAAAGTCTCTGCAAAGATATGCAAATGCTGCATGACCTGTAACAAAGTCTTTATTTGAAACTGATTTAAACTTTTCACTGTATTTACTATACAGTAAGTCAAGCTCTTTTGAAAATTCATTGAAGTTTTTTTCATAATAATTCTTGTTTGATGGATCAGCTTTAATAAGTGCATCTTTTATATTGGAGGATTCAATTTTAGCACCTTTTAAACTAAGCCATAAATGTGGATCATATTGACCGTGTTCCTGCATTTCACTGCGATTATAATTTTTAATAGGATTTGATCCTTTAGAAGCATCAACTACAATTAAATTTTTATTGTCTATTGCTTTTAAAGTCCTATCTGTCCAGTTTTCCATTCCAAGTCCATTATATATGAACACTTTTGTATCACTTATATTTTCCATATCTTTTGCCTTTGGTTCAAAATCATGGGGTTCAGTTCCATCAGGGACTAATGTTGTTATATCAACTTTATCTTTTCCAATTGCATAAGCAAATTCACGCACAGCATTAAATGTAACTACAACTCTTATTTTTGAACCAGAATTTTTAACATTATCTTGAGGTTTATTGCTATTACTGCATCCAGCTGACGAAATTATCAAAAGTGCAGTTATAAATACAGTAAGTATTTTCTTTGACATTATACCACTCCTAGAAATTAGTGTTGCAAATCATTTGCATTTATATATATAATATATTTATGAAAAAAATTTGTCAATGAGATGATTGGAGGACAGATATGCTGAAAATTAGCAACTTGTATTTCTCATATAACAAGCATGCACCTTATATATTAAACAATATTAATTTAACTATAAATAATGGCGAATATGTATCCATACTAGGGGAAAATGGATGTGGAAAATCAACTTTAATAAAATTAATGCTCAATATTTTACAACCAACAAGCGGTACTATAATAAATGAAGCTAAAAATATTGGATATGTAGCACAAAAATCAGATTTCCTAAATTCACAGTTTCCAATTACCGTTTATGAAATGCTTGATTGTTATAGAAAATTGTTAAAGATAAAGGATAAGGGAATAATAACAAAGAGTTTAGAAACAGTAAATATGCTGGAATTTAAAAATTCACTTATAGGAAATTTATCAGGGGGACAATGTCAAAAGATATTTATAGCAAGAGCAATAATGGGAAATCCAGATTTGCTTATTTTAGATGAGCCATCTACTGGTGTTGATATAAAAAGTCAGAAAGAAATTTATAGCTTGATTAAATATTTAAATAGAAATAAATGCATAACTGTTATATCAATAGAACATAACCTTAAGGCGGCAATTTCAAATTCATCGCTTATATATCATTTGTCAAATGGAAATGGTCATATGTGCAAGCCGGATATATATATCAAAGAATATGTAGAGGCTAATGGAGGTAATAAATTTTATGTTTGATTATACATTTATGCAAAATGCTTTTATAATAGCTGTATTGATTTCAATACTTTGCCCGTGTATAGGTATTTTTTTGGTTTTAAAGCGATATTCCATGATAGGAGATACTCTATCACATGCTTCACTTGCAGGGGCTGCAATAGGACTTTTAACACAAAAAAATCCTATTTTTGCTGCATTTATATTTACTTCAATATGTGGAGTTTTAATTGAATTTTTAAGGGGCTATTTTAGAAAGTATGCTGAACTTATACTTGTAATAGTTATGTCATTGGGTGTTGGAATTGCAATTACCATAATGAGTTCTGGAATATTACATACAAATGTTGATTCATTTATATTTGGAAGTATACTTACAGTGTCAAGAGAGGATTTGTATACGGTCATTATACTGAGTGTTATATCATATATATTGATATTTTTCTCATATAATCAGCTTGTCTTTATTGCTTTTGACGAAGAAGCAGCAAAAATATCTGGAGTAAAGGTTAAAATGATCAACTATGTATTTGCAATATTGGTTGCAGCTACGGTTTCTGTTTCAATAAGGATAGTTGGGGTGCTTGTTTTAAGTTCAATGATTGCCCTGCCAGTTGCAACTGCACTGCAGCTTAAGAAAGGATTTAAAGTTACATTAATATCGTCAATAATATTTAGTATTATAGATGTTTTAATAGGTTTATTTTCTTCATATTATATAGGATGTGCACCAGGTGGATTGATTGCATTAGCATCTGTTGCAATGTTAGCTGTAGTTATGTTTTTAAAAAAAGTATCTAGTCTCAGCTGCTCTTATAGGTTATCTAATAAGAGTATTGCAAAAGAAAACGACTAAAATTATTGACAATAAAGTAAATGTGTGTTACTAATTAATTAAAATAAAAAATATTTTGGGGAGTCTGTGTTACAGACTGAGAGTGAGATTGAATCTTAAGACCCTTATGACCTGATTTGGGTAATGCCAACGTAGGGAAAACTTTATATAACTTTGAATTTAAAAGGTTTATTAAAAGGTTTGAAGAGGAAAGCATTACGTGGCTTTCCTCTTTTTGCGTATAAAATTGAAAGGGAGATGTATAAAATGAATTATACTACGCAGATGGATGCAGCTAAAAAAGGCATAGTTACAAGTCAAATGAAGACAGCAGCTGAAAAGGAAAATATGGATGTACAAAAGTTAATTAAGCTTGTTGCAGAAGGAAAGGTTGTTATTCCAGCTAATAAAAATCATAAGAAATTAAGTGCAGAAGGTGTAGGAAAGGGGTTAAAAACTAAGATAAATGTAAATTTAGGTATTTCAAAAGACTGCTGCAATATAGATTTAGAACTCAATAAAGTAAAAAAAGCAATAGAAATGAAAGCAGAAGCTATAATGGATTTAAGCTGCTTTGGAAAGACAAGGGAATTTAGAAGCAGGCTTATAGAAATGTCTCCAGCTATGATAGGTACAGTACCTATGTATGATGCAGTTGGCTTTTATGATAAGGAATTGAAGGATATAACTGCTGAAGAACTTCTAGGAGTTATAGAAACTCATGCAAAAGATGGTGTTGATTTTATGACTATACATGCAGGTATAAATAGGGAAACTGCACAAGTATTTAAAAGAAACCCAAGACTTATGAATTTTGTATCAAGAGGAGGAAGTTTACTATATGCATGGATGAATTTAAATAATAGAGAAAATCCTTTCTATGAGTACTTTGATAAGGTGCTTGATATATGTGAAAAATATGATGTTACAATAAGCTTGGGGGATGCATGCAGACCAGGATGTCTAGATGATTCAACAGATCCAAGTCAAATTAAAGAACTTATGACTTTAGGAGAGCTTACAAAGAGAGCGTGGAAAAGGAATGTACAAGTTATGATAGAAGGACCTGGACATATGGCTTTAAATGAAATAGAAACAAATATGTTACTTGAGAAAAAACTTTGTCATGATGCACCTTTTTACGTTTTAGGACCTATTGTGACTGACATAGCACCTGGCTATGATCATATAACTAGTGCTATAGGAGGAGCAATTGCAGCAACTTATGGAGCAGATTTCTTGTGTTATGTAACTCCAGCTGAACATTTAAGATTGCCAGATTTAGATGATATGAAAGAGGGAATTATAGCAGCGAAAATAGCAGCACATGCCGCAGATATTGCAAAGGGAGTTAATGGTGCAAGAAATTGGGATAATAAAATGGCTAATGCAAGAAGAGAACTTGATTGGAATAAAATGCTTGAACTTGCGATAGATCCAGAAAAAGCTAAAAGATACAGGGAGAGTTCAAGACCAGAAGATGAAAAAACTTGTACAATGTGTGGAAAAATGTGTGCAGTAAGGAATATGAACAAAGTCATGGAAGGCAAAAATATAAATATCCTAAGGGATGATGATTAGAAAGTATGTGAAAATATGAGTTGAATTCCCATAATGATTAAAGTCATTATGGGAATTTTTATATACATCTTAAAATAATTTATTTATAGACGATATTAAAATAGTATAATAAATTGTATTATCTTAGTTTTCATTGTAATATTAGGTATGCGATTATTTATTTTCTAAAACGCATATACAACAGTTTAGATATGCGTTAATTTGCGGTGAAATTTATCGCTTTATAAAATCAATTTTGGGGGGAATAGTTGTGGAAATTAATAAGTTTAAAAGTTCTGTGAAATCTAAAATTTTATTGATACCAATAATTATAATTTTTATTATAATAGCTACTATAGCATGTGTATCTATAAGTATAGCTAAAAACAAAATATTGTTACAGATGAAATCAGATGGTATGACAATAGCAAATCATATTGGAGGTGAAATGGGAAGAAATAATATTTCTATGGATGAATTAAATGAATCAATAGATACTAGAATAAGAACACTTGGAGGTTTTATAGCAATTAATCAAGATAAAATCGATAATGATTATTTGACTACTCTTGCAAATAAATTTGAAGTTGATGAAATAAATGTTACTGATCCGTCTGGAAAGATTATTTATTCAAATTTGCCAACAAGTATAGGTACTGTATTTGATAGTAAAACGGATCCTTATAAAGTTTTAAAGGGAGATAAAGATATTTCTATAGAAGATATTAGAAAAAGTCGTGAAACTAATGATTATTTTAAATATGGATCTATTAAAAAAAGTGATGGAGGAGTTGCCCAAATAGGAATCTTAGCAAACAAAGTTAAAGTTTTAACTTCAAATTTGGAAGCACAAAACTTAATGGAAAGTTTGGCTAAAGATAATGGTATAGTATATGCACTATTTGTGGACAAGAATTTAAAAGTAACAGCTGATAGTGATAAAAATAAAATTGGTACTACTTTAGATGATGTTGGAAGTAGAACTGCTGCTGTTAATGGAAAAGTTTATTCTTCTGAGTATAAGTACGAAAATAAAGTTCAAGTATATGATATATTAGTTCCTGTTGTTAAAAATGGTAAAACTATAGGGGCAATTGATTTGGGAATGTCTATGGAAAATGTAAATAAAACTGTATTTATAATTACTGGTTCCATAATTGTTTTGGCACTTATAGCTTTCGCTGTAGCTGCGATTATACTTATTAAAATTTCAAAAAAAATAACCGCTCCTTTAAATGAATTAGTTGCAGTAGCTAAGAAAATAGAAGATGGGGATCTAAATAATGATATAACTATAAATAATACAGATGAAATTGGTATCTTGGCACGCAGTTTTAGAAATATGAGTGATGGATTAAAAAATACCGTAAATTCTATAATAGAAAATTCCAGTAAAGTTCAATCAATGTCAAATGATTTGAATACAAATGCAGAGCATATTACAAGTGCTGCAAATGAGGTTTCTGGTGCCATACAAGAGGTTGCAAAGGGAACTACAAAACAATCAGAAGATTTGATTTCTATATCAAATAGTATGGACAAACTCGGAGAAGAAATTCAAAATATATTTGATAAACTTTCATATGTTGAGAAAACTTCTAAAACATCAGAAAATAAGGCTGACACCGGAAAAAAGGAAATAAACTTACTTTTGAAATCAATAACTGATGTTAAAAGTTCATTTGAAGAGGTTGTAAAGAGAATAAATAGCTTGAATATAAGTGTTTCTAAGGTTGGAAGTATTACAGAAGTAATAAATGGTATATCAGAACAAACTAATCTTTTAGCATTAAATGCTGCAATAGAAGCATCAAGAGCAGGTGAAGCAGGAAGAGGTTTTTCAGTTGTAGCTGAAGAGGTTAGAACCCTAGCAGAACAATCTCATGAATCAACTGCACAAATACAGAAGCTTATTCAATCTATAAGTGCTGAAACTAAAGATGTAATTTCTACTTCAGGTAAAGTTAACGATGTAGTTAAAAGTCAATCTGCAATAGTAGATAGAGCCATGAATTCATTTGAAGAAATGTCATCATCTATAGCTAAGATAGGTCCTTTAATTGATGATGCATATAAATCAATAAAGACAACTAATGAATCAAAGAATATTATTGTAGGTAAGATTGAATCTGTAACTGCAGTTTCAGAGGAAACATCGGCATCTTCAGAGGAGATAGCTGCATCTTCTGAAGAAATGTTTGCATCATCTGAAAATGCTACAAAATTCTCAGATGATTTAAAGAAAGTTGTAAGTGAACTAAACGAAAAAATATCTAGATTTAAAATTTAATAATTTGTTAAGTAACAGCAATGTAAAATATTGAGCAGAACTTTCAAAGTAAAAACTTAACTCATACTACGAAATATATTTGCAAACTTCAGTATGTTAAAAGGTTTTAACAGCTTTAAGCTTTT
The DNA here is from genome assembly GCF_003718715.1 of Clostridium sp. JN-1. Classification (NCBI taxonomy): domain Bacteria; kingdom Bacillati; phylum Bacillota; class Clostridia; order Eubacteriales; family Clostridiaceae; genus Clostridium; species Clostridium sp. JN-1. The sequence goes on from NZ_CP033465.1 coordinate 889,241, forward strand.
AATAATGGTTTTAGACTATTATTAAAAGCTTTTTTTGTAATATAATTTAATTAAACTAAAGTTTGTATTAACTTGATATTTAATGTAATATTTAATCATGATATGTATTTAAAAATATATCATAAATTTGTTAGAAAAGCATTAGTAAAATTTATTGTTTTATAAGATTAGTTAAAGGAGGATATGTTATGAAAAATGTCGGTAAATTTAAAAATTCTATAAAGTTTAAAGTCCTTACAATTCCTATAAGCATAATCTTTGTAGTTATAGCAGCTATAGCATGTGTATCTATAGGAATAGCAAAAAATAAAATAGTATTGCAAATGAAAACTGATGGAATGAGCATAGCAAATCAAATTGCTAGTCAATTAGAAAGAAATAATAGTTCTATAGATGAATTAAACAGTTCCATTGATACTAGAATAAGGACATTAGGCAGCTTCTTGGTAGAAAATTCAGATAAAATTAATAATGATTATTTGACATCTATTGCAAAGCAGTTTGAAGTAGATGAAATAAACTTAACTGATACATCTGGGAAAATAATTTATTCTAATTTACCATCAAGTATAAACTTTGTATTTGACAACAAAATGGATGCTTATAAGGTTTTGAATGGGGATAAAAATATTTCTATAGAAGGTATTAGGAAGAGCAGCAAATCTAATAATTATTATAAATATGGAGCTATTAGAAAAGCTGATGGAGGAATTATTCAAATAGGTATTCTGGCAAATAAAGTTCAAAAGTTAACTTCAAATCTTGAAGCACAAAATTTGTTAGAAAGTCTAGGTAAAGATAAAAGTATAGTATATGCCTTAGTTATAGATAAGAATTTAAAGGTTACAGCTCACAGTGATAAGAGCAAGGTAGGTGCGACCGTAAATAATATTGGAGGTAAAACTGCTGCTGTAGATGGTAAAACATATTCAAGTGAATACAAGTATAATAACAAGCCTGTTTACGATATATTAGTTCCCATAACTAAAAATGGTACAAACATAGGAAAAATAGAGTTGGGAATGTCTATGAAAAATGTAGATAAAACTGTATTTACAATTACTTGTCTTATAGTTATTTTGGCGCTTATAGCTTTTGCTATAGCTGCGATTATACTTATTAAAGTTTCAAAGAGCATAACATCTCCTTTAAATGAAGTAGTTGAAGCGGCTAAAAAAATAGAAAACGGCGACTTGAATAATAACATAACTGTAAATAGTAACGATGAGATTGGCATTTTAGCACATAGTTTTAGAAGTATGAGTGACGGCTTAAAAAATACTATAGAATCTATAAGAGAAAGTTCTACGAGTGTCAAATCAATGTCTGATGATTTAAACACAAATACAGAACATATGAGTGGTTCTGCTAATGAAGTTGCAACTGCTATACAGGAAGTAGCAAAAGGAACTATGCAGCAGTCTAACGATTTAGTGTTTATATCAAACAGTATGGAAAAATTTACAGAAGAGTTTCAAAATGTATTTGATAAACTCTCAAATGTTAAAAAGAGTTCCAATATAACAAAAGAGAAAGCTGATAATGGAAGTGAGCAGGTGAATTTACTTTTACAATCAATAAATGATGTAAAAGTTTCATTTGAGAAGGTTGTAGAAAGAATTAATAGTTTAGATGATAGTGTTTCAAAGGTTGGAAGTATAACTGAAGTAATAAATGGTATATCAGAACAGACAAATCTTCTGGCATTAAATGCAGCAATTGAAGCAGCGAGGGCAGGTGAAGCAGGGAAAGGTTTTTCTGTTGTAGCTGAAGAGGTTAGAACTCTAGCAGAACAATCTAAGGAATCAACCAATCAGATACAATCACTTGTTAAATCAATAAGCATTGAAACTCAAGAAGTAACCTCTACTTCTAATAAAGTTAAAGATTTAGTTAAAGGTCAAACTACTATAGTGGATAATGCTATAGATTCGTTCAAACAGATGTCATCTTCCATACAGGAAATAGGTCCATTAGTTGAAGATGCATATAAGTCTATAAAATCAACGAATGATTCCAAGAACACTATTGCTAGCAAGGTTGAATCGATAACTGCTGTATCACAGGAAACATCTGCATCGTCGGGGGAAATAGCAGCATCATCAGAAGAAATGCTTGCATCATCTGAAAGCGTTGCAAAATTTTCTGAACAACTAAACGAAGTGATAAATAAGCTCAGTGAAAAAGTATCCAAGTTTAAACTATAATAGAAATAGAGTTTCTAGTTTGCGACTAGAAACTCTGTAATATTTATGGAAATATATTTACGAATTTTATAGAATAAATATCTCCAAGCGTTAGCTCACCAGTACTTTCTTCTTTTAAAATAACATAACTTATGCCAACAGTTGTAAGTGTACCTGTACGATCTTGTAAAGTGTTTGTACCGAGTAAAAATGTAATTCTAACTCTTTTACCTATTTGGGTTTTTAAATATCCCTGTGTATATTCAATTCCCAAGATAGTAGGTGAACCAGGTGCTTCTACAAAGTTGGATGTTTGAGGCATTTGACTAGGAGTTGGTACCTCCTTATGTTGATTTTCAGTAGTAGAAGGCGCAGTACTATTAGAAGTACTATCCATTGAATCATCCTTCATTTGGTCGTATGGAAACATATTTGAACTTGGAAAGTTAGGCGGTACAGCTCTATAAAAACAATTCGTGCAATATGAATCAAATTCAGGAAACATCTAATTACCTCCGTTAAATATTAATAGTAAAATAAAAGTTAAGTTTTAGCATAGAGTTCAGTAGGGTTGTAAAAGCAATGGTTTTCAATGGAAACTTGAAAACTACCAGTTCCGTTTGGTGGAAAAGTGTATGGGCATCCAGGAGCAAATGGATTAAAATACCATAGGGAATAACCTATATTGTATAATCTATGACCAGATAGTGCCCAATCCGCTATATCATAGTGAATTTGCTCAGGTGGGCTGGCCCAGATAGTTTGTGGATTAGCAACACCACCTAATACTGATCTCATACAGTCAAATTGACCTTTTTGATATATTACTTTTCTAATATCCCCCTGACATACTTTGTGATATTCACCATAAGGTACTCTAACCCTGTTCATAATAACAGTTGCAACTGCCTTCATACCATTTTCTCCTTCGCCCCCAGCTTCACACTTAATAATACGTGCAAGCAATTCTCTATCTGAGAAAGACATATATTTCACCTCATTTAAAATATTTGTTTAACAAGGCAGTTATAATATACTTAAATCATATGAAAAATAAATATATAATTCAAATCCTCCAATAAAAATTAATTATACAATATTATATTATGATTTAAGCTAAATATGTGTTACAGAAATTAATTGCTAAATTTAAATTTATAAAAAGACAAATTTTTATGAAAGTGTTATAATAACTTCGTAAAAAGATTAGGAGTGATAAAATGAGTGATATTGCAGGAAATGGCTGTGAAGTTATGGTTCCATATAATGAAAGAAAGCCTCTTAGTGAAATAGAAAATAGTATAAGTAAGACGTATAAAAAGCATATTTGGTCCAAGTTTGTAAAAGCTATAAAAGATTTTAAGCTAATACAGGAAGGCGATAAAATTGCTGTAGCTGTATCTGGTGGAAAAGACAGCTTACTTATGGCTAAGTTGTTTCAAAAATTACATAAACATTCACAAGTTAAATTTGAGCTGGAATTTATATCCATGGATCCTGGATATCATCCTGACATAAGAAAACTTTTAATTGATAATTGTGAATATTTAAAAATACCAATTCATATTTTTGAATCTAATATTTTTGAAGTAGTAAATCGCATAGCAAAAGATTATCCATGCTATATGTGTGCGAGGATGCGCAGAGGAAATTTATACTCAAAGGCTCAAGAACTTGGATGTAATAAGCTTGCACTTGGGCACCATTTTAATGATGTTATAGAAACTACATTGTTAAATATATTTTATTCTGGAAACTTTAAAACAATGCTGCCAAAGCTAAAAGCATCTAATTTTAAAGGACTTGAACTTATAAGACCTCTTTATTATATTGAAGAAGATTATATTAAGAAATTTATAAAAAGAAGTGGTATTTGGCCGCTAAATTGTGCTTGTATGGTAGCTGCTAAGAAGACAGGTAACAAACGATATGAAATTAAAGATTTAATTAAAGGGTTAAAAGGCAATTATAAAGATGTTGAAAAATCAATTTTTAAAGCTGCACAAAATGTTAATATGGATTCAATAATAGGCTGGCAAAAGGATGGCAAGAAATATTCTTTCTTAGATTATTATGATGAACAATAAGTACATGTTGTACCATTAATTACATGATTAATTTTTCTAGTATAGTACAAACTATGATTACAATAAAGTATAGTACAAAATACAATATAAAGAGGAGGAGTTAATTATGCCATCCAATAATAATAGAGTCTTAGTACCAGAAGCAAAAGAAGAGTTAAACCAATTTAAAATGGAATCAGCAAAAGAAGTTGGAGTTGATTTGAAAAATGGTTATAATGGAGACTTAACTTCAAGACAAAATGGTTCCGTTGGAGGACAGATGGTTAAAAAGATGATTCAAAGCTATGAACAAGGCTTAAAGTAACATATTAAAAGGGTGTCTGTATCTTAAAAGGTGCAGGCACCTTTTAATTTTATGGAACTTAATTTGAAAAGAATCATACTATAATTTAAGAGTCTATAATATAAAAGAATGGTGATATTGATATGTGTGGTATAGCGGGTGTTATTAATTTTAAAAGGGATTTAACACACGAAAAAAGGATAATAGAATCTATGACGGATACATTAAAGAAAAGGGGCCCAGATTCATATGGATACTATATATCTCAAAATGCATTATTGGGCCACAGACGTCTTATAGTTGTAGATCCAGAAGGTGGAAGTCAGCCTATGATAAAGTTCTGTAATAATAAAAAATATGTAATTGTATATAATGGGGAACTTTATAATACTGAAGATGTAAGAAAGGTTCTATTAAAAGCAGGATATGAATTTCAATCATATTCGGATACAGAAGTACTATTGGCATCATATATACATTGGGGAGAAGATTGTTTAAAGCATATAAATGGTATATTTGCTTTTGGAGTTTACTGTGAAGAAGATAAAAAAGTTTTCCTTGCAAGAGATCAACTTGGAGTAAAACCTCTCTTTTATTCTGTAAAGAATGAAAATTTGATATTTGGATCTGAAATAAAAACTATTTTAGCTAATCCATTGGTAGAGCCAATACTAACTGAAGAAGGACTTACAGAAATATTTGCACTTGGACCAGCAAGGAATATTGGGAGCGGTGTTTTAAAGGATATATTTGAAGTACCACCTGCACATTGTCTTACATTTACACTTGATGGTGTTAAACTCAAGGAATACTGGAAACTCAAGTGTTATCCACATACTGAAACAGCTGATGAAACAGCTTACCATGTGAGAAGCATTTTAGTAGATGCTATAAAACGCCAGCTCTATGCTGATGTTCCAGTATGTACTTTTTTATCAGGAGGATTGGATTCAAGCATAATCTCAGCAGTAGCAGCAAAAGAATTTAAAAATAAAGGTAAGGTATTAAATACTTATGCAATAGATTATGAAGATAATGATTTGTATTTTAAAAATGATGGATTTGTAATAACTACTGATAGTATATGGGCACAAAGAATGTCTGAATTCATAGGAAGCAAGCATCATAAGATATTAAATGACAATGAAAATCTTGCAAAGGCACTTAAAGATGCCGTAGAAGCAAATGACGTTCCAGGTATGGCAGATATAGATTCATCACTTTTCTTATTTTGTAAGGCTGTAAAAAAAGAAAATATTGTTGCACTTTCTGGAGAATGTGCTGATGAAATCTTTGGAGGGTATCCTTGGTTTACTCGAAAAGAAATGGTAAATGCAAATACATTTCCATGGTCAAGATTTGTAAAACAAAGAAGTGAACTACTTTCTCCAGAGTTTAAATCTATAAACTTACAAGAATTTGTGGATCAAAGGTATAAGGAAAATATAAATAAGGTCCCATACTTGGATACAGATACTCCATATGCCAGAAGAATGCGTGAACTAGTTTATTTAAATATTAAGTGGTTTATGATAACTTTACTCACGCGAAAAGATCGTATGAGTATGGCAAATAGTTTAGAAGTTAGAGTACCTTTTGCAGATTACAGATTAGTTGAATATGCATTTAATATTCCCCCAGAAATAAGATTTTATGGGAATAGAGAAAAAGGTATTTTAAGAAAAGCTGCCGAAGGTATTTTGCCGCAGGATGTAGTAGAGAGAAAAAAGAGTCCTTATCCAAAGACATTTGACCCAAGGTATACTTCTATAGTTCAAAAGTGGCTCAGGGAAATTTTAAATGACAAAACTTCTCCTATACTAGATATAATAGATTTGAAAAATGTAAGTGAACTTGTGGAAAGTGGAGGAGAGTCATATAAGACTCCATGGTTTGGTCAGCTTATGAAGGGACCTCAATTAATTGCATATCTAATACAATTAAACTTATGGCTTAAAGAGTATAATGTAAAATTAGTATAAATTCTAGAGGACATAAAAACAGAGGACATAGGACATAGGACAATGAAGGAAGATTTTTTCCGCTGCGCTTACGAAAAATCTTTAATTTAAAACGCGGCTATAGCCGTGTTGTTTCGCTTCAGCGAAACGAGCTATCAAAAATTTAATTAAAGATTTTTTACAGCGCAGCGGAGAAAAATCAACCTTCTCTGTCCTATGTCCTCTGTCCTCTATTTTTATGTCCTCTGTTTTTATTATGAGGAAAATCTTTTTTATGGTATACTGATGTTGAATGTCAATAGGCTAAATATGTAAGGACAGGGGAGTTACAATTTGAAAAAAGGGTATATATATTCTATTTTATCAGCTGTACTTTTTGGAACTTGCGGAATAGTAATTAAAACAGCCTTTTCACAAGGCATAGATTCTATAAGTTTAATAATTTTGCAATATATAGTGTCAATTACAATAATGTTTTTTTATATGCTAATAATGAATAGAAATTTACTTGTAATAAGCAAAACGGATTTATATCATACAGCAGTATTGGGTGTAGTTGGTAACACATTTATGACTGTATTTTATTATCTAGCGTTTAATTATATAGATGTTTCAATGGTTACAATATTACTTTATACATATCCTATAATGGTTTTTATATATTCTGTTATATTTCAAAAAATGAAAATAAGCTTTAACAAGCTTTTTTTATTGATTTTAGCTTTTGCAGGATGTTTCCTAGCACTAGGACTCACAAGTGGAACGAGAACATTTTCAATTAAGGGAGTCGTATATGGCGTTTTATCAGCATTGTTTTATGCATTTATGAACATATATACAGAAAAAAAGATGAGTCATATAAATTCTTTTGTTATTAACTTTTATTCAATTATATTTTCTTTAATATTTTTGATTATTTTAAAGCTGCCATATTTAAATCTTAAACAAAATTTAAATGCAAAGCTCATAGCATGTGTTTTGCTCTTATCTGTAATGTGCGAAATAATACCTTTAACTTTATTGTATTCAGCAATTAAAAGGATTGGTTCCTTAAAAGTTTCTATAATAGGCAATTTAGAAATACCTACAGCCATGTTTTTATCAGTATTGATTTTAGGGGAAAAGGTTACAGTAATTCAGGTATTTGGAGCAGCTATGGTTATATATGCTGTTTATAGTATAAGAAAAGTAAATTAACAAGTCCAATTCTGTTTCCATTGATAATTACTGTTATTAAATGTTAAGCAGCCAATAATATAATATACCAATGATTATATGTTTAAGAAGGATGTGAAGTAAATGAGAAAAAGATTGGTTATTATAGGATATAGTGCATCAACAATTAATATATATCATGAACAAATTACTAGTCTATTTTCGGATGCTGTAATTGTAGATGAATTTTGTGTTGATAATGAAGAGATTAAGCAGGGCTTACAAGCAGATTTAATATTAGTTCAATCCTACAACATTCTTAAAACAATCAAGCAATATATTCAAAAAAAAAGTAAAATTATAATAGTAAATAGAACCATATCTAAAGCTGGGTTAGAAAAAATCATGAGTATTCCAGAGGGTAGACAAGTAATGCTTGTAGATGAGAATGCAGAAATGGCTGCACAAATGGTTTCTGTAATATATCAATTGGGTGCAAGACATATAGAATTAACGCCAGTTTATTGGGGAAGTAATGATATTGCCAAAGGAAAGAGTTTTATTATACTCAGAGAATCAAAATGTATTTCTAGCTCTTCAAAAGAGATTATTAATATTGGAAATACACTCTTAGATATTAGCACAATAATGGATATAGCAGCAGTGTTAGGGCTATCTGATATCTTAGAAAGTCAAAATATTCAAAAAAGTTATAAAGAAATTGTTACTGCGGATTTTGGATTATCGCATTTAATTGGAGAAGCTAATCGGTTTGAAAAAGAATTGGACATTTTGCTTCAAGTTTCAGATGATGGTATTATAGGAATTAATTATGATGGTTTAATATGTACATATAATGAAAGTGCAGAAAAAATTATAGGATATAAAAAACATGATGTTATGTATAAGTATGGGCTGGACGTATTGAATGATATTCCTTTTAAATATGTACTTGAAAGTTTGCAGCCAGTTAAGGAAAAGTTGATAAAAATAAATGGTTATGATGTTGTTGTTTCAGTTGATCCAATAATTCACTCCAATAGATTATATGGAGCAGTTGCTATTATAAGAAAATTCAATGATATAGAAAAGAAACAGCATAAATTGAGGTCGCAGCTTATTGGTAAGGGACATAGAGCTAAATATAACTTTCAGGATATATTAGGGGAGAGTAAAGCAATAAAAAAATGCAAAAATGATGCTGTGAAAATGGCAAAATCCAATTTTACAATATTAATAACTGGAGAAAGCGGTACCGGGAAGGAATTATTTGCCCAAGCCATACATAATAGTTCAAGTAGAAAAGACTATCAGTTTGTAGCTGTCAATTGTGGAGCTTTACCAGAAAACCTTTTGGAAAGTGAACTTTTTGGGTATGAAGAAGGAGCATTTACAGGTGCGCGAAAAGGAGGAAAACCTGGTCTTTTTGAGCTGGCACATAAAGGAACCCTCTTTCTAGATGAAATTGGGGTAATCTCAAAAAACATCCAGATGGAACTTTTAAGAGTTTTACAAGAAAGGCAGGTTATGAGAGTAGGTGGGGATAGGCTAATAGATGTAGACATTAGATTAATAGCTGCTACAAATAGGAATTTAAATGATATGGTTATTAAGGGAGAGTTTCGAGAGGATTTATTTTATAGACTAAATGTACTTAGACTAAAAGTACCAAATTTGAATTCCAGGCGGGAAGACATATTTCTTCTTATAAATCAATTTAAAGAAGAGCTTAATGGTAAGTTTGAAATGGATGAAGATGTTAAAAGGGTATTTTTAAATCATGATTGGAAGGGAAATGTAAGGGAATTAAAAAATTATGTTGAATATATAATAAGTCTTGAAATAAAAAAAGTTCATATTGAAGATTTACCATTTGAAGATAGAAAAAGTTTGAAGAATAACATGCTCAATAATGATGAAAAAATTTTGATGAATAAATTAATAAAAATAGCAGGTAAAAATATTAAAAAATATATCTTTGTCTTAAAAGAACTGGAAAAAGGGTTCAAGGAAAATAAGAGATTAGGAAGAAGAAGCATTTTTCAAAAATCTCAAGAAAATAACATTTTTATTAGTGAACAAGAAATAAGAACTATTTTAGTTAATTTAGGAAAATATCAAATGGTAGAAATATTTAAGGGAAGGACAGGTACGGTAATTACTGAATCCGGAAGAAAGTTGCTTGAGTATTTAAAGGGTTAATAGGTAAAACCGCAGATACCTATTAACCCTCTTAGTAAGTTTTTTGTAAATTTTTTCAAGACCAAAGTACCATTTAGTAACAAGTTTGGAAATTGGTATAATATTTGCTTAACATACTTTATACAATGAGTATGAAATAAAAAGGAGAGAAAAATATGAAAAAGTTATTAACGGGGAATGAAGCTGTTGCACGTGGTGCATGGGAAGCAGGGGTAAGATTTGCATCTGCATATCCAGGAACACCAAGTACAGAAATATTAGAAAATGTTGCATTGTATAAAGATGATGTTTTAGCTGAATGGGCTACAAATGAAAAAGTTGCTTTAGAATCTGTAATAGGAGCATCTTATGCAGGAGCTAGAGCCATGGCATCTATGAAACATGTTGGACTTAATGTTGCTTCAGATCCACTTTTTACTTCATCTTATACAGGAGTTAATGGTGGACTTGTTGTGGTTACAGCAGATGAACCAGGAATGCATTCATCACAAGATGAACAAGATAATAGAAACTATGCAAGGGCTGCAAAAATTCCAATGTTAGAACCGTCAGATAGCCAGGAAGCAAAAGATATGATTAGACAAGCTTTTGAGATAAGTGAAAAATATGGTACTCCAGTACTTTATAGACTTACCACTAGGCTTTGTCATTCCAAGGGTATAGTTGAGTGTGGAGACAGAACGGAAGTTCCAATAAAGGAATATGTTAAAGATGCATCAAAACGTATCCCAGTTCCAGCATTTGCAGTAGGAATGAGAATAAGAGTAGAAGAAAGACAAAATAAATTAGCAGAGCTTTCAGATAATACACATTTAAATTATATAGAAATGCATGATACCAAAATAGGTGTAGCTGCGTCAGGATGCTGCTATAAGTTTGCAAAGGAAGTTTTTGGAGATAAGGCATCTTATCTAAAATTAGGATTTACAAATCCATATCCCCAAAAATTGATGAAAGAGTTTGCTTCAAAGGTAGATAAAATTTATGTAATAGAAGAAAACGATCCCGTAATTGAAAATGAATTAAAAATGCTCGGAATAAAGTGCCATGGTAAAGACACATTCCCATTCTGTAATGAAATTACTCCAGATATAATAAGAAAAGCAGTTTATGGCAAATTTAATAAAACTATAGAATACGATGAAAATAAAATAGTTGCAAGACCACCAGGATTTTGTGCAGGATGTCCTCATAGAGGTTTCTTCTATGAAGTAGGAAAGAGAAAGGATGCTGTTATATCAGGAGATATAGGATGTTATTCATTGGGCTTTGCTGAACCATATAATGCTATGGACTTTTCATTATGCATGGGTGCAAGTTTTAGTATGGGACATGGAGCACAGCAAGTGTTCAATATGAAGAATGATCATAGTAAAAGAGTAGTATCAGTACTTGGAGATTCAACATTTTTCCATACTGGTATAAATTCATTAATTGACGTTGCTTATAACAAAGGTAATTCTATAAATGTAATTTTAGATAATAGAATTACTGGCATGACAGGACATCAACAGAATCCAGGAACAGGTTATACACTTCAAGGTAAAAAAACAGAAGCAATAAGTATAGAAGCTTTAGTAAAAGCATGTGGAATTAAAAATGTAAGAGTAGTAAATCCCAACAATTTAAAAGAAGTAAAAGAAACTTTGGACTGGGCTTTTGATTTAGATGAAGCATCAGTAATTATAACTAGATGGCCCTGCGTACTTAAAAAATTATCCGTAGAAGATAAGGAAGAATTTAAAGATGTATTTAAAGAAAAATGCACAGTAAATAAAGAAAAATGTATAGGATGTAAAAAGTGTACACGTACAGGCTGCCCGGCAATATCCTTTAATAAAGTAGAAAAGAAAGCGTCAATAGATCCTGCACCATGTGTTGGCTGTGAAGTATGTAAGCAAGTATGTCCAGCAGGTGCAATTGAAAAGGAGGTAAAATAACATGACTAAAAATATATTGTTAGTTGGGGTAGGTGGACAAGGTACAATTCTTGCCAGTAAGCTTTTAACAACTGGCTTAATGCAAGAAGGTTATGATGTTAAGATGAGTGAAATACATGGAATGTCTCAAAGAGGAGGCTCTGTATCATCACAGGTTAGATATGGTGAAAAGGTTGAATCACCAGTTATAGAAATTGGTGGGGCAGATATATTAGTATCATTTGAAAAAATGGAAGCATTAAGATGGCTTAAATATTTAAAACCGGAAGGAAAAGTTGTAGTTAATGATTGTCAGATCGATTCAATGCCTATTCTTAATGGAAAAGCAGAGTATCCAGAAGGAATAATAGAAGAATTACAAAGCAAAGTTCCTACAACTGTCATAGATGCACTTGGAAAAGCTAATGAGCTTGGTAATCTTAAGGTAGCAAATATTATACTTTTAGGTACTTTAGTTAGAAAAATGGGGCTAGAAGGCATAGATTGGAAAAAGATTATAAGTGAAAATGTAAAAGAAAAATTTATTGATATAAATATTAAAGCATTTAATGTGGGAATGAAATTAGCATAATCTGTTACAACAAATAAATAACATAAGGCAGCTAGTTATGAGACTGTTTAAAAGGAGTGAGAGATAATGATATCAAAAGAAATGTATGAATTAGGAGCAAAACGCTCTGTAATAAGAGAATTATTTGAATATGGAAAGCAGCAATCTGCAATTGTTGGAAAAGAAAATGTATTTGACTTCAGTATTGGAAATCCAACTGTTCCAGCACCAGACTGTGTAAAAGAATCTATAATAGAACTGCTGAAAACAAAAAAATCAGATGAAATTCACGGCTATACTTCTGCACAGGGGGATTTTGAAGTAAGAAAATGTCTAGCTGATTATATGAACAACACATATAATTGTAAGCTTAAAGCAGAGAATTTTTATATGACATGCGGTGCAGCGGCTTCACTGTCTATTACACTTAAGGCTCTTACTGTAAATTCCGATGATGAATTTATTATTATTGCACCTTATTTTCCAGAATATAGAGTATTTATAAAAAATTCAGGCGCAAAGGCTGTAGTAGTACCGGCAGATGCAAAAGATTTTCAAATTCAGGTGGATTTACTAGAAAAGTCTATTAATTCTCATACAAAAGGAATTATAATAAATTCCCCTAATAATCCATCAGGCGTTGTTTATTCAGAAAAAACATTAAAATCTTTAGCAGATTTATTAAAAAAGAAATCTAAGGAATATCAAAAACCTTTGTATATAATATCAGATGAACCTTACAGGGAGATTGTTTATGATGGCATACAGATACCATATATTCCAGATTATTATGAGAATACAATTGTATGCTATTCATACAGTAAATCACTTTCACTTCCAGGAGAACGAATAGGATATATTTTGATTCCTGACTGCTTGGAAAATGCCAAGGATGTCTATACCGCTGTATGTGGAGCAGGGCGTTCTCTTGGGTACGTATGTGCTCCAAGTTTGTTCCAAAGGGTAATTATGAAGTGTATGGGAGAGACGTCAGATATAGCATTATATGATACAAATAGAAAATTATTATATGATGGACTTAGTAAAATGGGTTATCAATGTATTAGACCAGATGGTGCATTTTACTTGTTTGTAAAATCACTGGAAGAAAATGCTGTTAATTTTTCTGAAAATGCAAAAAAACTTAATCTTCTTATTGTGCCATCAGATGATTTTGGATGTCCAGGATATGTAAGGGTATCTTATTGTGTTGATACAGAGATGATAAAAAGATCTTTTGATGTATTTCAGAAACTAAAAGATTCATATGAAGTAAGGTAAAGGAAATCTTGACTGGAAATGAAGCCATAGTCAGAAGAGCATATTTTAGTTATGATGTTAGATGCTGTACATTATGAACTTCCAAACCATTGAAAGCAATAGATTCAAGTATATGCATGGGAGCATCGATTATTGCAGAAGTTTCGCACTTGAAAATTTTTAGGGACGATGTCAGCTGGCTTATAAGTATTTGTATCTAACTTAAGAAAAAAGTTTGAAAAATAAAAGCATCCCTTTTATAATGATTCTGCTAAGAAACTCAAAAGAAAGGGATGCTTGAAAATGGGAAAGAATTGTTTAAAACAAATTCTCACCTACATTAATAAGGTATACTATGCTGGCAAAAAAATCAACAGTGTAAAGGATTACAATTCTAGTAAAAATTCTATTTTTACTGTAATCTAGGCGCGAACTCTCTGCGATTATTGCTGTTCATTGATTTGAAAAAGTTAGCAGGATAATAAATGATAGTACTGCAATTCGTAATATGCAATTTATACACAAAATATTCATTGATTTTGTATAAATATTCTCTCAGCAAATGTCACAAAACCGGATTATATCATCAAATAATTTTAGATATTGTTTCAAATTACGGATTGAATATGATATTAGAAAAAAATGCTTATACTTGTTCTTTTCTTATATGAAGAATGTTCAGAAGATTTTAAATATTGAGAGGAGAATTTAATATGAAAGTAAAAGAACAAGGCAAGAAGGGTAATTTGAAAAAAAGACATTTGGAAATGATTTCATTAGGAAGTGCAATTGGAACTGGTATATTTCTGGTCTCGTCAGAAACAATTCAGATGGCTGGACCTGCTGTGATGTTGTCGTATGCTATAGCTGGATTCGTTATCTTTTTAATTCTGAGAATGTTAGGTGAAATGACTATAGAAAATCCTGATCCCGGTTCATATTGTACATATGCTGAACAATACTGGGGTAAATTGCCAGGTTTTATTGTTGGATGGAATTGGTGGTATACATGTATTGTTGTAAGTATGCTGGAATTAACAGCAGCTTGTGTCTTTATGGATTACTGGTTTCCACATTTGCCGCATTGGATTACAGTCCTTGTATTATTGTCAATTATCTATGCTGTAAATATGATTAATGCAAAAGCTTTTGGTGAATTTGAGTTTTGGTTTTCACTTATAAAGGTAATGGCAGTTCTTTTAATAATAGTTTTAGGCATTGCCATGATTTTAGGAATCAAAGGGGGAAAGCCTACAGGTTTTAGTAACCTTTGGGCGCATGGAGGATTCTTTCCAAAAGGTGCAAAAGGAGTATTATTTGCTCTTTTATCGGCTTCATTTGCTTTCGGTGGAATTGAATCTATAGGAACAACAGCTGGAGAAACTGAAGATTTAGAAACTACACTTCCAAAGTCGATTAACAAAATATTTTGGCTGCGAGTTCTTATATTTTATATAGGAGCTATTGGAGTCATATTAATTATTTGGCCTTGGACCAAAATTGCAATAAATACTAGTCCGTTTGTTATGGCTATGGATGGATTGGGGATAAAATCAGCAGCAGCTATTATGAATATAGTTTGCATAATTGCTTGTCTTTCGGTGTTTAATTGCATGGTTTTTAGTAATCCAAGGATACTTTGCAGTCTTGCTCAAAATGGAAGTGCACCTAAGTTTTTGACTAAAAAAAACAAAGCTGGCGTGCCAACTACAGGTCTTAAAATAAATGCAGCTATAACTTTATTGGTAGTAGTTTTAAACTATTTTTTCCCGCATCTATTTAACTATCTTGTATCAATAGTACTTGTATCAGAAATTATTACTTGGTCGGCAATTGCTATTACTAACATTCACTTTCATAAAAAATTGGGTAAAAAGGCTAGTGAGCTAAAATTCAAAGTTCCATTTTATCCATACTCAAATTATTTTTGTTTAGCTTATTTAGCTTTACTATTAGTTTTGATGATAATAGTGCCTAGTTACAGAATAGGTATTATTGCCTTGCCAATATGGTTATGCGTATTGTTTATAGGCTATAAGTGTAAACAAATGTATGATAGTAAGTCTGTTAGTAAGATAGAAGAAAGTAATCAAATTAAACAGATTAAATAAGAATTCTAGGTAAAACTCTATTTAATATTAATATGTTTTAGCGGATGGCGAGAGCCACTCGCTAAATAAGAATTTGATAAAAATTAGTATTAATCGAATAGATTGTAGCTATATTTAATATATATTAATATAGATTTTAAATACTTAATCATACTGTAAGATGGAGGTAATTACTAATGAATATTATAGTTTTGATTAAACAGGTTCCCGATATGGAGAAAGTAAAGTTTGATAGAGAAAAGGGTGTAGTAGATCGTAAATCAGCAGGTACAGAAATCAATCCATTTGATTTAAATGCACTTGAAGCTGCTGTAGAGATAAGTGAAAAAGTTGATACAAAAATTACAGCAGTAAGCATGGGACCTCCAAGCGCAAAAGATGCCTTAAAGGAATGTATTGCAAGAGGTGCCAATGAAGGAGTGCTTGTAAGTGATGTAAAATTTGGTGGATCAGATACTAGGGCAACATCAATTATACTTGCAAGTGCAATCAAGAAATTAGGTGATTTTGATCTTATAATTGCAGGCGAAAAGACAGTAGATGGAGACACAGGACAAGTTGGTCCTGAAATTGCAGAATTCTTAAATATACCACATGCAAGTTATATAAGTAAGATTGAAGATGTAAGTGATGCGGAAATCAAAGTTTGTTCAGAAATTTGTGACGGCACTTATTTAAAACAAGCTAAATTACCTTTACTGATTACTGTTACTAAAGATATTAATGAACCTAGACTTCCTTCATTTAAAAATAAAATGAAGGCAAGAAAAGCAGAGATAAATGTTTTGAGTTTTAATGATTTAAAAGAATATTTAGATGAGAGTAAAGTAGGATTTAACGGCTCACCAACAAAAGTAAAAAAGATAGAAGTTCCTCCTGCACAGACAAGAGAAGGAAAAATTTATAGAGCAGAAAATACATCTGAAGCTGAAGACAAGCTTATTGATATATTCAGAAAAAAGAAAGCTTTGGAGGTATAATTATGATTAAAAAATACAATGGAATATTAGTATTTGCCGAGCAAAAGAATGGACAAATTCATAAAGTTAGTTTTGAACTGCTTGGAAAAGCAAAAGAGCTTGCACAAAAATTAAAAACACCTGTATATAGTGTGATTTTAGGACCAGAAGGCATGGATGTTCAAGAACTCATATATAAGGGAGCAGACAAGGTTTTTTACATAAGTGGAAGTGAATTTGATGAACCTGAAGAACTGATTTATAAAATCAATTTGGAAAGCTTAATAAATGAGGTCAAGCCTGAAATTTGTTTAATTGGAGCAACTAGTCTTGGAAGATCCCTGGCACCAAGACTTGCAGCTGCACTTGGTACAGGCTTAACAGCAGATTGTACAGGACTTGAAGTAGATGAAGATGGGAAATTAGTTCAAATAAGGCCAGCATTTAGCGAGAACATACTGGCACATATAAAAACTGACACTTATCCCCAAATGGCAACAGTAAGGTATAAAGAATTTAATGAAATACCTAGAAATGAAAAAAATACAGGAGAAATTGTAAAAGTAAATGCGATAAAACAAGAAGTCAATCTAGTTAAAATTATAAAGAAATTGAAATCACAAGAAGTCAACATTTCAGATGCGAATGTAGTAGTTGCAGTTGGCAGAGGATTAAAGAAGGCTGAAGATATTGCAATGATAAAGGAACTTGCTGATCTATTAGGAGGAGTAGTTGGAGCAAGCAGAAGTATTGTAGATGATGGACTTATTTCTAAAGATTTTCAAGTTGGATACAGTGGAAATAGAGTAAAACCAAAGTTATACATTGCTTGTGGAATTTCTGGGGCACCGCAGCATTTAGCAGGTATGAAGGAATCTGAGTTCATTGCAGCAATTAATACTGATCCATCAGCTCCAATATTTAATGCAGCTGATTATGGTATAGTTGATGACATGTATAAAGTAATACCAGATTTAATAAATAAAATAAAAAATAGTTAGACTTTAATTTGTTTAGTAAAGAGGGGGCAATAAAATTGGAAAATGAATTAATCAAAAATTCACCTGAAAAGGTAATTGGGGTTTTGAAACAAATATCAGGCGGCGATTGGGTTACAAATGATATATCACAGATGCAGGGATACTTGTATGACGAAACAGAACCACTGCTTAGACCTAAAGCATCAAAGGATTGTATAGTGGTTAAGCCTGCTTCAGCAGAAGAAATATCAGAAATATTGAAATATGCAAATAAAGAGAAAATATCTATAGTTACAAGAGGAGGAGGAACTGGAGTAGTTGCTGGAGCTATACCAACTGAGCCAAGTATAATCATATCCTTGGAAAGATTGAATAAAGTTATTGAACTTGATGAAAAGAATTTGATGATTACAATTGAATCGGGAGCAACATTAGCAGATTTGCTTGAAGCATTGAGCAGCAATAGCAAATTGTTTTTCCCTATACATCCTGGAGATGAGGGAGCGCAAATTGGTGGAATGGTTGCAACAAATGCAGGAGGTACCAGGGCTGTAAAGCATGGAATTATGAGAAATCATGTTAAAGCACTTGAAGTGGTTCTCCCGACAGGTGAGATAGTTACTTTAGGTGGAAAACTTCTTAAAAACAACATGGGATATGATTTACTGCAGATCATGATTGGAAGTGAAGGTACT
This sequence comes from Clostridium sp. JN-1, assembly GCF_003718715.1. Taxonomy (NCBI): domain Bacteria; kingdom Bacillati; phylum Bacillota; class Clostridia; order Eubacteriales; family Clostridiaceae; genus Clostridium; species Clostridium sp. JN-1. The sequence continues at coordinate 907,610 of NZ_CP033465.1, forward strand.
TTAGGAATTATAACGAAAGTAACACTTAGACTTTATGCAAAGAATGAATATAATAATACACTTATAATATCATTTAATACGAAAGAAGATGCTGCTAATGCAGTACCAGAAATACTTCAAAGTGGAATTGTACCTTTGGCAGTTGAGTATATGGACAGAGATATTTCAAAGGCATCTGCGAAAGATTTAGGAACTACATGGCCTGCAGATAAAGGTTCTGTAGATTTGATATTTATAATTGATGAAGTAAATGAAGATAATTTGTATGCAAGCAGCGAAAAAATTGTAGAAATATGCGAAAAACATAATGCAGTAGATAGTATTGTAGCAGAAAGCACAAAGGAACAAAGACGTATTTTAGAAATAAGAAGTAATGCATATACTCCTTATAAAAACAATGTGGCAGATGCTTTAGATGCAGCAGTTCCACCGTCAACTGTACCAAAATTCTTTAATGATATCAAACGACTTTCAAAGAAATATAACAATAATATATTGTCAGTTGGTCATATTGCAGATGGAAATATTCATAATTTTGTTATGTCGGATAATGGAAGACTGCCAGACAATTATGAAGAACTTAAAGAAGAAATATATAAAACTGCAATAAAGTACGGCGGCACAATAACCGCTGAGCATGGAACTGGAAAGCTAAGAAAGAAAAATATGTCTCTTCAATTTAATGAGAAGGAAATTGATATTATGGAAGGAATTAAAAAGGTTTTTGACCCTAATAAAATTCTTAATCCAGGAACTATAGTTGATTAATTTTATATGTGAACTTACTTCCATCCCCTTGTGGTGGGGTAAGTTCATTATCATTTTCCATATTTATCATTGTTTTGCTTATATCCATTAAATAGAGCTTCTATTTTAGGCTTGATATCATTTTCAATAGTTAAATTGGTTTTATGTATTTCTTTTTTTAGTCATTCTGCTATTCTTTTAATTTGGATATTTTTTAGTTAATGTCATTAAAATTAATCATAGAATCTATGGCGTTTTCATATGATGAAATTGTATCTGAAGTGCTTTTGTATCTTGCATCAACTACACAAGAGCAAACTAAGGAGGATACTGTTAAATCGCCTATAAAAACAGAGAAGGCACAAGGGTATGAACCTTGTAGTGTTTGTAATCCACCACAATAGATGGTTGTAAACATTATACTGTAATAGATAATAATATAAACCTAATAATATAGTATTTAAGCAAGATAAAAAAGTAATAGACACTAATTGGGCTGTTTCCATAGCTTCATATAATTATTATAAGGGAAACATGTCTAAGAGTACTGGCAGCGTTAAAACTATGATACAAAACAAACCGGAAATATCGGGTAATGTAACAAGTGAGTCAATTAAGCTTACTAAGGATGAAATGAAAAATATTAAAGGAGTTGCACTTACAGTACAAGATATGTTAAAGACAAGTGCAGGCACAATTGGTGCAGGTGGGTTAATTGGAATAGCCACATCTGGAGGTTTAGCAAGTACGATAACAGTAGCTTCTACTGGAACTGCTATAAGTACATTGTCTGGAGCAGCAGCAACTAATGCAACTTTAGCAGCTTTTGGAGGAGGTTCACTAGCTAGTGGCGGATTAGGTATAGCTGGAGGAACTGCAGTTTTAGGGGGAGTGACCTTTTTTATCCATACTCAAATTATTTTTGTTTAGCTTATTTAGCTTTACTATTAGTTTTGATGATAATAGTGCCTAGTTACAGAATAGGTATTATTGCCTTGCCAATATGGTTATGCGTATTGTTTATAGGCTATAAGTTTAAACAAATGTATGATAGTAAGTCTGTTAGTAAGATAGAAGAAAGTAATAAGATTAAACAGATTAAATAAGAATTCTAGGTAAAACTCTATTTAATATTAATATGTTTTAGCGGATGGCGAGAGCCACCCGCTAAAATTGGTAGGTGGAAAATAAATATTGAAGAAAATGAATCAATTATATAGACTGTAGATCTAAAAGAGGTGATTTCAAAATACTTTTTATTTTGAAACCATTTCTTTTAATGTGATAAGTTTTTCCTGTAGTTTTTACCTGCAGTTTCAACACTGCCTATTGTCATTATGGCATCTTTGTCAAAGTCATATACTATAGATTTTAGTTTTGAAATTTCTAGACGGGATACAATTATATATATGACATTTACAGAGTCACCTTTATATCCTCCTTGACCATTTAAAAGAGTCACTCCCCTTCCAAGGTTTAACATAAGTGCATCAGATAGTTCTTGATGCTTTTGAGATATAATTATTACTGCTTTAGATTCATCTAATCCTTCTACAACCATATCAATTATTTTTATTGCTATAAAATAGGCTATTAAAGAATACATTCCTCTATCCAATCCAAATATTAAACCAGCAGTTACGAGTATAAAGAAATTGAAGAATAGCACAATTTGACCTAATGAAAAACTTATTTTTTTGTCAAGAATTATTGAGACAATTTCTATTCCATCAGTTGATCCTCCATTTCGTATAATAAGTCCTATTCCTAAACCTATAGTTATTCCACCAAAAACTGAAGCTAATAAAATATCTTGAGTTATACCAGGGATTGGTCTTAAAATAGATATTCCTAAAGAATAGCATATGACAGAAAACAACGTGAGTAGGGTAAATGACTTACCTATTTGTTTGTATCCAACTATAAGAAATGGAATATTTAGTACAAAGGTTAAGAATCCAAGTGGTATTTTAGTAAAATGACTTGTCATTATGGATATACCTACAACCCCGCCATCTATTATGTTGTTTGGTATTAAAAATACCTCCAATCCAGTTGAATATAAAGCTGCTCCTAATATTATAAATAAGAACTTGCTTATAGTAGAGTAAACATTATTGTGTTTTTTATTCATCTGCAGACCTCCTATTTATAAGTTTTATGATAATAGATGTATAAAAAAATTAGCACCTTATTATATTTTATCATAAATGATTATAATATTCTAAATACTAAACTTACTTAAAAATGCTGTAAGGACTGTAATTAGAGGTAGGATATAGCATAGTATAGCATATGGAATATATACAGAAACTGAAATTCCAGTTACTGCAACAATAAACAGAGAATTTGCGTTCCATGGTATGAGTGGTGCAACGGCAATCCCGGTATCGGATATAGTCCTTACCAGTACATTGTTTTTTACCTTAACTTCTTTATATTTATCCTTTAAAAAATTACATGGAATTATAATTCCAACAGTTTGGTCAATGAATGTAGTTTTCTAAATCAAGAAACATTTCACAGTTTTCTTTAAATTATTCGCTTTAAAATACCCAGGGTATTAATTTCCATGTCTTATTAATATAATTCAAGTACTCCTTACCAAATGAATTTATAAGAACTTTTTCCTCAATTTTTATCCTGTATCCATATACAACTGAAATTATAATCAAGGCAGTCAATATGGACATGATTGATTTAATTGATATTGAAATTCCAATAAGTGTGAGAATAGTTCCAGTATATGCAGGATGTCTTATTAACTTATAAGGTCCACTGCTTACAATAGATTGTTTTGATTCTACTATGACAGAAAGCGAGAAAAATTTTCTAAGTGTAAAAACGGCCCAACATCTTATGACGATACCAACTGACATAAAGATTATTCCAACCCAAAAAAATGAATGTGGTAAAATTAAATTTAATTTATTCCTAAATAAAAAACTAAAATAAATACATGCATATACTCCAATTACAATCGTGAAGAAAGATCCTTTATCTTTAAATTTTTTATCACTGTTTTTTGAAAAAGATTTATGAAATGTGAATATAAAAATTGCACATTCTACGATAAGCCATATGAGAAAAACAGTCTGAAAGACATCGTGATCGAAAATATTTGAAAAAAATTTGTAACCAATTAAGTTCATAATGGTAATCTCCTTTGATATATTTTATTTAAGTACAATTATCATTATAGTTTCCATTGAGAAAGTTAAAATATGATTTAAGTAATGATTTATAAAAAAATAGACATTATATATGACTAAAGTCATATACATGTCTATTTTTCATTTATAAAGAGAGCGGATAACTGAGTTCTCCTCTGCAAATTAAGTTTTTTTAGAATGCTGGATATATAGTTCTTTACTGTGCCTTCTGAAATAAAAAGATTACTTGAAATTTGACAGTTACTTTGTCCTTTTATTACAAGATTTAATATTTCAATTTCTCTTTTGGTAAGTAAATCAAAAATTTTATCTTCTGATGGTTTGATATCGTGTTGATTATTTAAAGCACCTATAAGTTTTGGAGTTACGCTAGGATCAAACATCATTTTATCATTATAAGCTTCTTTTATACTCTTTATGATATAATTAATTTCGCTATCTTTTAAGATATAACCACTTATTCCTTGCTTAATTCCATCAAATAGATATTCATCTTCATTAAAAGTTGTCAAAATTATTATTTTAATGTCTGGATATTGTTTTTTTACGATACCAGCAGCCTTTATTCCATCCATTTTTGGCATTCTTACATCCATTAGGATGACATCTACAATATGTTTATTTAACTTTTCGAGTACGTCATAACCATTTTCAGCTTCACAAACTACTTGTATTTCAGAGTCAATACTTAATATTTTTTTTAATCCTTCTCGAATAATAGGTTGATCATCGGCTATCATCACTTTGATCATATACAATCACCTCTGGTATTGTGACATTTACAGCAAATCCTTTTTTGGGAGAACTTGTAAAGTTTACATTTCCATTCAACTTTTTGAATCTGTTTTCAATTCCATTGAGACCATTTGATTTGAGTATATTTTTACAACCATCTCCGTTATCTTTAATTATAAGCTCGATAGTATTTATTATCAATTTAATTGAAATAGATATTCTAGAGGCATTTCCATGTTTCAAACTATTGGTTATGGATTCTTTTATTGTTGTAATTAAAATGTTTTTTATATTAATTGATGATTTTTCTATATTACTGTCATAATCCAGGGTTATTTTTATCATACCCAAATTGTTGAATTTTGATATTATGGTCATTATTTCATTATAAAGATTAAAATTTTGATCAAGTTCTTTGAGATTATATACAGTAGTTCTCAAATTCTGTATACTTTTATTTATTAAAAGTTCAAGTTCATTTACTTCAGTATTTATTTTTCCCTTATCATTTATTGTCTTGAGATATTTTACATTCATCGAAAGAGCCATAAGCAAATGACCAAGTGAATCATGTAATTCTTGAGATATTCTATTTCTCTCATTTGAAAGAAGGTATTCTTTTTCTTTGAATGAATAGTCAATTAAAGAACAATTCAGCAGTTTGAGATTATTCATTTCGTATTTATATCCATGAATGCAAACACACATAAATAATATTAAAAGATATACAAATATAGCAAATGCATAAGATAATATATTAGTATAAAATGGTTCTTTAATTATTAAAATATTATCAATTAAAACATACAACATAAATCCTGCCATGTGATAAAAAATAAGTGATTTTCTTGACTTGGGATCATCAATATCGAATATATTATCTAGTAAAAAGAAATAGTAAAATGACATGAAGCTGTTATTTGAATTTAAAAGCCATGCTATTACACTTAATGTTGTAAGTGATACAGAAAGAATTATAAGTTTATTCTTATTATGCTCTGCCATGATATTAAATTCTATATAAGTCAGCACAATTAGTACTGTTACTGAAACTATAAAAAGAATATGGTTTACATGTGTTTGTTTGTTATCCATTAAACTAGATGCTATAGATAAAATTAATAGTGAATATATTAGCTTTGATTTTATTAAATTCCATAATTTTAATATTCTGTTCATTGTAAAACTCTTTTCTTATTATAATTTATAATAATTAGTATATAATACAAGTAATTATTTTACAATGAGCTTATTTGCTAGAATATTTTTACTGTAGTTCCTACAGGAACAAGCTTAAAAAGTTCAATTACATCTCTATTGAACATTCTTATACATCCATGGGACACTGGACCGCCTATAGATAATGGATTATTAGTGCCATGTATACCAACGCCTTCTACATTTAAGCCAAGCCACCTTGCTCCATATGGACCACCTGGATTAACTTGTTTATTTATTATCTTAAATGTACCAGTTGGAGTAGGAGTTTTGCCTTTGCCTATTGCTACACGGTACGTTTTATATGGTTTGTTATCTCTGTATAATATAAGTTTTCGTTCTCTTTTATTGATTGTAATAAGATATGTTGGATTTGTAACTCTAAATAGAAATTGATTCAGATAAGGGCATATATACACAATAAAAATCTCCTGTAAATTAGTCTTAATTTATAATATGTTTATTTAAGGAAAATGTACTATACCTTAGAACGATACTCGATAAGTTTTAGATGATATATAGAAGTCAATTATGTAAAGATAAACTGTACTCTGGTAGTACAGTTTACTTTTTATTTAAGGTTTGCTTTGAGGTATAGCTACAGAAATATTGTAAGATGTAAATTTTTCACCATTCCAGGTTAGCATATTTTGAACGTATCCTAATGTATCTGCATTGTAGGTACCAATTATACGTTGAAATGCAGTTAAGTCATAACTATTATTTTTTTCATTAGCTGCAATTGGAATTAAAGCACCTAAAGAAAGAACATCGCCTTGAACTGGCTCTTTTAGTTTTCCACTTTTGTTATAGTATTGTGACAAATACTCTTTGCTTTTATAACTTATATCTAATATAAAAAGTTGATTAAGAGTTATACAAAAAACTTTTACTTTGTAAAAATCCATATAATCTACTTTATATTCATATCCGTTATTGTAGTTTTCAAAGTTAAAAAGTTCTTGTTTGATACTGTTTTTAAATGAATATATATAGTAAACACCATATCCGCCGCTTCCACCAGAATCAATACTAATTTTTATATCATCTATTTTGTCTTTATTAAAATCACCAAGAAATATTCTTGGGTTATATCCTTCATTGAATTTAGGAGTAATTATACTAGTTCGATTACAGTGTCCATTTTGAATTACAATGGAAATATTACTTATAAACTCACTATCTTGGCCATCAGGTTTATTTCCATAAAGTGATACTTTATCTATAATTTTATCACCAGTTACATCTCCAAATTTCATATCTATTAAAGAAGTACCTCTAAAAAGATTATTAAGTGGACATAAATATGTTGGATAAAACATACTCATATTATCTGATTCTCCTAATTACTATAAATTTTAAATTAACGACTTATTAAATATATTTGATAAACCTAACTTTTTTATTCTATCTTGAATTTCCCCTTTATCTATTGAATAAAGACCTCTTGCCTTCATTCTATTAAAATATTCTGCACCAGCAAAAGTATATCTATTTCTTCTTCCTTCTTTAGTTTTTATCTTGCAATTTGCATAATTTATTATATCACCTATGGCTGTATCAGTTGGAAGAATAAGTGTATCAAGACCGAGAGCAGATCTTACAGCATTATTGCCTGCAAGTGAACCAGTACAGATAGCTTCAGTGTGACCAACAAATAAACCGCTTTTTTCACCAGCACAGAATAAATTGTCAACTCCTTTTACTTTTAAATCATTATAAACCGGTGCTGTGGAAAGATATCTTATAGAATTTCCCTTTCCACCAGAATAAGGATCTATGAATTTGACATTTTCAAGACCTGGTATTTTCCTGAGCTTTTCTAGTGGATAATACGAAGTCATAAGTTTTACATGACCTGTATCAAGAAGAATGATATTTTCTGCAAATTCTTTTAATGCATATTGCTGACATACCTTTGCATTGAGTTTATCTAAGTTTATATCTTCTTTTGGAACTTTTAAAACGACAACACCCTTTTCTTCAAGTTCATTTAAGAGGTCTTTATCTATAGTTTCTTTAGCCAATTTGCAAGAACCGCTAAAAGCTCCATAATTGCCATCAGCTCTTTCTCCATGCAGATCCTCTACGCCTGCACACTTACTTATGCTTATTCTTGGACCGAAAGAAGGACATCTTAAAATACACATAGAACAGCCATTACCATATTTTATGCAATTGCCCATAGGTCCTGTAGAACCTGTAGTTTCAATAAATACATCAGCTTCTTTGTATTCTCTATCAGCTGTGTAAATACCTTTAATTTTATGCCCATCCATGTTTACATCTACTACTCTTGAAATTAAGTTTAATTTTATTCCGCTGTCTAGAATATATTTTCTAACAGCTGGTTCTATTTTATTTACATCATAAAGCCATGCGTGCTCATGACCTGGAAAATCTAGATTTTTGTGCCTCGTAAGACTATCTGTAATGTTTATAAGATCTCCGGCACCAAGTGCTGTAATCTCCTCAGCGGCTGTATATCTTCCATTATTCCTCATTATCCCGCCTACATTTCCAAGTCCAAGTACCATATCTGTCTTTTCATAAATTGTTACATCTGCACCAGCTTTTTTAGCAGTTAAGGCTGCAGCACACCCTGACCATCCAGAACCAATTACTATTACTTTCATAAAAAATACCTCCTCACATGGCTCTTCTGTCTTTAAATAAGTCCCTTGGATCTATCTGTACTTTGCATAATCTTTTGACTATATCACCTTCATAGTGTTTAGTACAGCTGCCGCATATACCTTCTCCGCAGCCCATTTTTGAATTATTGCAGCATGAAAGGTTTATGGATTTATCTATAGATTTAATAATTTGATATATCATTATGTCAGGCCCCCCACAATGTATTAAATTTACAGTGTTTTCATCTAAAATTTTGCTTATAGTAGATTTAAATTCTTCCGTAAGATTTCCATGATCGAGTATAGTACAATTTATAATTTCTGAATTGCAGTCCTCAAAATACTTTTTATAAACGCTTGGATTAGATTTACTATCAATTAAGGATATAATTTTGTTACCATTTGAATATAACTTTTTCATGACGAGAATTGAAGGAACTATGCCTATTTCACGGGCGGCAATAATTGACGTTCCATTTTTTGCTTTGTTTATATTTAGAAGCCCCATTATGCCATTTGAAAACGGCCCCCTAAGTAAAAGTTCATCTCCTTCATTTAGTTCAAATAACTTTTTAGTTTTTGTACCATTTACTTTTATTACAATTTTTAAAGTATAACTATCTATGTCTGATTCCATTACTGATATTGGAACATCATAATAATTTAAACTATCCATAGTTCTCAAGAATACAAAGCTGCCGGGATATATTAGTTCTTTAGCTAAACTTTGAGGTACACTTAATTTAAATATACATAAATTGTTTTGAAAAATTTCTTTTTTTAATATTGAACACTTATAGGTTTCTCTTAATTTTGAAGCAGTACTTCCATTTGATAAATACTTTTCATATATACATACTCCACACCAATCCTTACAATTACAAAACTCATCTCCAGAAAGCTGCGAACAGTGTACACAATCAAGGGTTTCAGCGAGGTGACATGGACAATAGATACTTCCAGCGTCAATACAGTACATGTAAATAATCACCACCTATAATTTACTATAACCTTTTATCACATTTAAAAATTTTGTATACAATATATATTATTTTCCCTATAAGACAATTGTTACTTTTATATGGTGTGTATTTCCTCAAACGGAAGTTTTAATAAACGTAAAACTAAAAAAACATATAAGACATCTTCTTATATGTTTAAAGCGTTGATCAACTTCCAGAGTTTTTATTTACTTCTTCAAATTTGCGATCTATTTGTTCTGATAGATTTTTATGCCCTTCAACTAATAACTGTATGTTTTTCTCTTGCTTTTCAAGCATTAGAGTATTCTTATCAACTTTCTTCTCTAAATTATCGATTTTTTTATTAACACTTTCAAATCCATTTTGTATTTCGGCATACATTTTTTCCTGACTTTCTTTTAAATCGGCATACATTTTGGTCATGAGTTCGAATATTTTATCGTTTTCCATATTGAATTCTCACTTAAGGTAAAATCTTTTCTACTATTTATTAATTTTCAGCTGAAGAGAATTTGTTAAAGTTTTCAAGGTAGTCATAAGCCTTTTGACCCTTAACTACAGCAGATTTAATTGATTTTACATCACCGGATATTTTAGCAATATCATGAGTTAAGTTATCTATTTCAGCTTTATGTACTTCTGAACTATGTTCAAGAGCTTTAAGAATTTGAGTGTTTTCTGATGTTTGAGATTCTATATTGCTTGTTTTGGATTTAAGTTCATTAAGTTTAGATTGTATTGAATTAAATTTATTATCCATTGAGTCAACCTTGTTTGTAAGATTACCTAATATATTTAATATTTTTTCTTCATTATTCATTATAACGGCTCCTTTCAGTTCCTCTATTCATTTATAAATTATACTCTAGATTAATTAATATTATATCATGAAATTATATTTTAGAAAGGATATATTCAACATGTATTATGAATAATTGAATGTTTAAAAAATGAAAATAAAATAGCAGCATATTTAAGTAAGGATAAAGATGAAGATAGATTTCTTGGATTAAAGTATTAAATAAATTGTGAATGGGTATAGATTTTATTTTTACACAAATTTATACCCACCCCCGCGTTTTTATAAAAGTCTTTATAAAATTATTACTAGATTAGTATTAAATTAATACATATTTTCTTACTTGTTTTTATTTTATTTTTTAAATTAAAGTCCCAAGTTAGAAGCCTTTACGTTTCTAACCTGGAACTTATCATTTATCTATTTTATTTTTTACATTTAGCTGGAGGTTTTTCTGAGCATGGCAGAAGATTTTCTAAGAAATCAAGATTAGTGTCTTCCATATGTTATTATATATTTAATTCTTGTTTTTAAAACGTTAAATTTAAATCGAATCTATTTTTAAAATATGCCAATAAATCATCCTTTGTATCAAATAAAAGGTTATAATCCATATCTTTATAGTTGTATTTGTTGGTATAATTGCATAGTCTTATTTTGTAAGTCCTTATTATTGGTTTGCCATCAACTTTATTTACTTTTGAATTTTCTATTGTTAAAATTCCGCTGCCAAGTTCCTCTATACGTTCTTGTAAAATCATATTTATATATATCCTTTCTATGTAGATTTTGATCTTATGCAATAGAAAAAAGTGAAAAACTCTTGCTCTGCATATCTAATAAGTATGCAGGATTTATTTTTATAAGCTTATTATTAACCATTATGACTATAGTTTCATATATTTCACTTATGCATTTAGAGTTTGTTTCTTTGCTTATATATCCAATAACTTCACATTTATAAGCACCATGCTTGTCCTTATAGTATATATCTTTTAATTCTTCAGATTTTGGACTTAATAACTGCCATTCTTTTAATTTAGATATTTTTTCATTAATGTCATTAAAATTAATCATAGAATCTATGGTGTTTTCATATGATGAAATTGTATCTGAAGTGCTTTTGGTATCTATGCATATGAGCTCTAAAAATTCCTTTTCTTTTAAAATACTTATATTATGTCCTTTTTCAATGAGTTCATATGCCCTTTCTTCTTTTGTGCTCATACCATCATCACCAACTAAAGTTTTATCCTGAATACCAACAATTAAGTAATTAGTCTTTGAAGATACAGAACTCTTTAATGTGGCCCCTAAATTAACAACTTTTTGCATTGCTTCTTTTCTACTCATTGTTTCTAATTCACCAGTGAAAACCATATTTTTACCAAATAACTTATTGCTATTGTCTATTGATTCGGCATTTGGTTTAATTTCAGATAATACAATTCTATCAAAATGTCTATGTTCTTTCTTTAATTGTTTTAATGGGTTTAAGTCTTTAAAGTTTTTTATTGAAATGCTCTTATATGTATTGCAATATGAAGTTAGAGATTTTCTCTTTTTAGCTGTTATACATGCTAGTACTAAATTGGCACAAGCCTTGGCATCATCTAGGGAATTATGATGATTTCCAATATCTATCCCAAAATATTGAGTTCTAGTTTCAAGAGAAGTATTTAATTTACTTCCACAGACTCTATTTGATATTGGAATGCTGCAAACATAGTTGAAATCTGGAATTTCTAAGTTGTATTTGATTAAGCAATTTTTAAGTACAGACATATCAAATACAGCATTGTGAGCTACTATAATAGTACTACCATCAAAATAAGATTTTATTTCATCCCATAACTCAGAAAATAAAGGAGCATCTTTCACATCATCAGGTGTAATTTTATTAATTGATATATTTTTTTTATCAAATTTCATATCGGGTGGTTGAATAAGATAATATTTTTCTTCTACTATTTGATTATTATTTACACATGCAATTCCAAGAGAACATGCACTATCGTTGCTATTATTTGCGGTTTCAAAATCAATTGCAATAAAATCATAAGACATATTAAATCATCTTCTTTCTAAATTAATTATACTTTTTTATCTGTTAATTTATATAAAAATAAGGATTCAAAATCATTTCTTGTCCTTTTTACCTAGTTGATCTTGAGTGAGTTCTTTTTCTTTTCTAAGCTTTTTAAACGTTGACCAAAAGTCATATTATAATTTCCATATCTATAAATAATTATACAGTATCAATAGGAAAGGAGAAGGTATTTTTTAAAAAATAATCAGTTTAGAGTACAGAAGCTTTAACTTATATTTTAATATTTTGATTCAAAAGACAAAAAGTTAAATCATGTTTTTTAAAAGCTTGATATAGGGAGTAATAGAGAAGAAATACTCAAAATTATTCCTGAACTAATTATTTGTGTAAAGTGTACTCAAAATACATGACAAAATTCTTAAGGGTAAATCAGACATTTTAAACTGCCTAATCATTTTCCAGTTAAGAGAAAAATTACTTACAAGTATATTTTATTTGTAACATGTGTTACCGACTTAAAATAGTTGTCATGTTAAGATGAATCTATAATAAATACTAAATAAATACGGGAGGAATCAAATATGGAAAATAAAATGTTTTGCTATCAATGTCAAGAAACAGCAGGATGTTCTGGATGTACACAAATGGGTGTATGCGGAAAAACCCCAGAAGTTGCTAAAATGCAGGATTTGCTAATTTATGTTACTAAAGGAATTAGTGAAGTCGCAGCTCGTTTAAGAGGAGAAGGAAAAGAAATAGAAAGCAATGTAAATCATATGATTACTACAAATTTGTTTACAACAATAACTAATGCAAATTTTGATGAAGATGCTGTAGTTTCACGTATTTTCATGACTTTGAAAACTAAACGTGATTTAATAAATAAATTAAATAACAAAGACAAACTCTCAGATGCTGCCCTTTGGGAAAGCAGTGATATAGAAGAATTTAGAGAAAAAGCAAAAACTGTTGGTGTACTTTCAACAGAAAATGAAGATATAAGAAGTTTAAGAGAATTAATTACTTATGGATTAAAGGGACTTGCTGCATACAGTAAACATGCAAATGTACTTGGAGAAGAGGATAAAAAAATTGATGGATTTTTGCAAAGTACACTAGCAAAAACTTTGGATGATTCTTTAAGTGTTGATGATCTTGTAGGGTTAACACTTGAAACTGGTAAGTATGGTGTAGATGGAATGGCTTTATTAGATAAGGCAAATACTTCTGCATATGGCAATCCTGAAATAACTAAAGTTAATATAGGAGTTCGTAAAAATCCAGGAATCTTGATATCAGGTCATGATTTAAAGGATATAGAAATGCTGTTAAAGCAAACAGAAGGTACAGGAGTAGATGTTTATACTCATTCTGAAATGCTTCCAGCTCATTATTATCCTGCATTCAAAAAGTATTCACATTTTGTAGGAAACTATGGAAATGCATGGTGGAAACAAAAAGAAGAATTTGAAAGTTTTAATGGTCCAATTTTAATGACTACAAATTGTATTGTTCCTCCAAAGGACAGCTATAAAGATAGAGTTTATACTACAGGCGCAGTAGGATTTCCTGGATGCAAATATATTGAAGGTGAGATTGGCGGGGAAAAGGACTTTTCTGCAATTATCGAACATGCTAAAAGATGTGCTCCTCCAACAGAAATTGAAAATGGTGAGATAGTTGGTGGTTTTGCTCACAATCAAGTATTTGCATTAGCTGATAAAGTTGTTGAAGCAGTTAAAAGTGGTGCAATAAAGAAATTTGTTGTTATGGCAGGCTGCGATGGAAGGGCAAAATCTAGAAGTTATTATACAGAATTTGCAAAAGCAATGCCAAAGGATACTATAATTCTTACAGCAGGCTGTGCAAAATACAAGTATAATAAATTGAATTTAGGTGACATAAATGGTATTCCGCGTGTACTTGATGCTGGACAATGTAATGATTCGTATTCCCTAGCTCTTATTGCATTAAAGCTTAAAGAAATATTTGGATTGGATGATATAAATAAGTTACCTATAGTATACAATATTGCATGGTACGAGCAAAAAGCAGTTATTGTATTATTGGCACTATTATCTCTTGGTGTAAAAAATATTCACCTTGGTCCAACCCTTCCTGCATTCCTTTCACCTAATGTTGTAAAGGTACTAGTAGATAATTTTGGAATCGCTGGAATAGGAACTGTTGAAGATGACATTAAGTTATTCTTCTAATGGAACTTAAATTGATAATAAAAAAAGATACGGACATGGGTATTAGCCATGTCCGTATTTTGCGCTGCAATATATACAATTGAATGTGAAATTAATGTATGTTAAAATGATTTTGGATGATATATACAATAAATTTCAAGATAGAGGGATCAGATATGATAGATATAAAAACTAAAAAAGAAATAGGTTATATGGCAGAAGCAGGTAAAATACTAGCATCATGTCATAAAGAAATCAAAAAGATGATAAAACCAGGTATAACTACAATGGAAATAGACCAATTTGTAGAAAGGTATTTAAAAGATCATAATGCCACACCAGAAGAAAAAGGTTACATGGGATTCCCATATGCAACATGTGCATCTGTAAATGATGAAGTTTGCCATGGATTTCCTAATAAAAAACCTTTAAAAAATGGAGATATTGTAACTATTGACATGGTTGTAAACTTAAATGGCTGGCTTGCTGATTCGGCATGGTCATACCCAGTTGGAAATATATCAAAAGAAGCAGAAGATCTTATGAAAGTTACAAAGGAATGTCTATATAAGGGAATAAAAAAAGCTGTTGTAGGAAATAGAATAGGGGATATAGGACATGAAATACAAACTTATGCTGAACCACTTGGATACTCAGTTGTAAGAGATTATACAGGTCACGGCATAGGTAAAAAAATGCATGATGATATATGTGTGCCGCACTATGGGAAACCAGGTAAAGGTATAAGGCTTAGAGAAGGAATGGTAATTACCATAGAACCTATGATAAACATAGGAAAATATCAAGTTACAACAGATGATAATGAATGGACAGCACGTACATTAGATGGAAGTCTTTCAGCTCAATATGAGCACACAATAGCTATAACAAAGGATGGACCTATTATTTTAACTGATCAAGATAACTTATAAAATCTAAAATAAATGAGTAGATTCTAAAAAAATCTACTCATTTATTTTAATCAAAAATTTTAAAATTAAGCAGCAGCTGAATCTTTAGATCTATCATGTACATTCCATGTAAATGATAGAAATACTATAGCAAGTATTGAACATATAATAAGCATGTTAAAACCGCCGCTCCAATTAAATTTATCTACGACAACACCCATTACAGCTTCTGCACAAACTTCTCCACCTAAATATCCAAATAGTCCGGTGAATCCTGCTGCTGTACCAGATGCTTTTTTAGGAACTAAGTCAAGTGCACTTACGCCTATTAACATAACAGGTCCATATATTAAAGCACCCATTACAGCTAATGAAATGAATAATAATGTTACATTTGTAGTATGAGCATAAACTAATATGGCTAAAATATCACCTACCATACATATAATTCCCATAGGAGCTCTTCTACCATGAAATACTTTATCACTCAGCCATCCAACTAATATAGTTCCTGGAATTGCAGCATATTCATATATTGAAAATCCAAGAGCAGCACCTGAATTACCCAAATGAGCTACTTCTTTTAAATATATAGGTGACCAGTTTAATACACCATATCTAACAACGTATACAAATATGTTTGCAATTGCTATATACCATAAATATTTATTATTTAACACATGTTTAAATAGTATTTCCTTACCAGTCATTTCCCTTTCTCTATTGTCTACATCAACCTTAGGATAGTCATTTTTATATTCTTCTATTGGAGGAAGACCAACAGATTGAGGAGTATCTTTTGCAAATACCATATATAAGATACCTACTACTATAGCAATCATGCCGGGAAAATAGAAAACACCTTTCCAGCTTCCGAATATTGCAACACCAAATAGGACAATGAATGATATTGTTCCACCGCCTACATTATGTGCAGTATTCCAAATTGACATTTTTACTCCACGTTCTTTATCAGAGAACCAGTGAGTCATAGTTCGTCCGCATGGAGGCCAGCCCATACCTTGGAACCATCCATTTAAAAGCATTATTATAAACATCATTGTAACACTTGTAGTTATTGGAAAAAGAAAATTTACAATACCTGATAATATTAATCCTATGCCTAAAAAGTACCTTGGATTAGATCTGTCAGAGACATTTCCCATAACAAATTTACTAATCCCGTAAGCTAGTCCTAATGCTGAAGCTACAATACCCAGCTGTGTTTTGGTAAATCCCTCTTGAATTAAATAAACTTTACCCATTGCAAAGTTACTTCTTACAAAATAATAAGTTAAGTAACCTATGTAGATGCTTAAAAATACTTGTAAACGATATTTTTTGTAGGTTGAATCAATCTTTTCCTCTGGAAGTCTGGCGATATGTGGGGCAGGCTTCAGAAAATTTAACATATAAAAATACCACCTTTCAAAATTAATTCTAAATATATAACATTTAAATAATATATATTTGAGTATTTTATACTACATTAGCGCTGGAAGTAGTATAAAATATGTGCAAACAATTACATAAAGATACAAAAAAAGCAGAGATACCTTATATAATAAGGTTCTCCGCTCTCTACCTTTATGATATCATTATATATAAATTACAGTATATTGTCAAATAGTATAATAAATAATGTTAAGCTCACATTAAGAAAATGTTAAACTTATGTTAAATTTTATATGCTCATACATAAAATTAAAACTCCTGCCCATATTTAGCAGCAGAAGTCTTACTCTTTATTTTGTATATAACTATAAATTGTAAAACTCTTCAAAAGATTTCATGGCGTATATATAATCTTTTACTCCACCAAGCTCTCTTATTGAATGCATTGATAATATTGCAAGTCCCATATCTAATGTTGTCATATTTATGTGGCTTGAAGATATTGGTCCTATAGTCGAGCCGCCTCTTTCGTCTGAACGATTTACAAATACCTGGAAGGGAACTTTGGCTTTATTACAAATACTCTTATATACTGCACTTGATACGGCATCTGTAGTATAACTTTGACTTGCAGCCATTTTTATAATAGGACCCTTATTTATTATAGGCTTATTCACAGGATCGGATTTTTCTTGATAATTTGGATGAAGTGCATGACCTAAGTCACAAGATATCATAAATGATTTTGAGATAGCTCTATAAAAATCTTCTTTATTTTTACCAAGATTAAATGCTATTCTCTCTAAAACAGATAAGAGCATTGGAGAATTTGCTCCTTGTTTTGTAGTACTTCCAACTTCCTCATTGTCAAAGCAAACCATAACATTTGTGCTGTTCTTTGCAGTACTATTGCAAATTGACTTTATACCAGAGTATACCATGCTTAAATCATCCAATCTACCAGAAGATATAAATTCATTATTTGCACCTAACATGGTTCCTTTTTCAAATTCATATAAAAACAAATCAAAATCTAGTATGTCTTCCTGTGATACACATAATTCGTCACTTATGATTTTAGTTAAGTACCTTGAAGTTTCGAATTTTTCATTTACAAGGGATAGAAGGGGAAGTGTGTGTATTTGCTTATTTAGCTTAATCCCAAGGTTTATGTCTCTATTCATATGAATTGCTAAGTTAGGGATAATTAGCAGCGGTCTTTTTATATTTATTAATTTTATATCAGGAGAAAGTATGTTTTTACCTTTTAAAATAACTCTGCCTGCGATTGAAAGAGGTCTGTCCATCCATGTATTTAATATAGGTCCGCCGTATACTTCTGTATTCAATTTTACATAGGAATTTTCAACTTGTATATCTGCATTTGGTTTTATTTTAAAACCAGGTGAATCAGTATGAGCTCCTATTATTTTAAAACCATCATTTTCAAGTTCACCATTTCCAACAACAAAGGCAGTGAGTGCAGAATTATTTTTAACTACAAAGTATTTTCCGCCTTTTTCTATTTTCCATGAGTCTTCTTCTTTTAGTTCTGTAAACTTGAATTTTTTAAGAATAGATACTGCATTTTTAACTACATGGAATGCTGTAGGACTTTCATAAATATAATTTATAAGTTCATTTGCTTCACTAATTTCATAATCTGTCATAAGTTATCGTCTCCTTTTTAAATACAATACTAAGTTATATTATAGTATATAGTTCAAATTTTAGGAAATACAAAACATAATTTTAGTCAGCCAGAAAAAATAAACATATTGACAGGAAAATATTTTAAATTATATAATAGTAATATACGGTTAAAAGACGTTCATGTAATTTTAATTTGCATGTAATGGGAGCATATATAAATCTAAGGGTAATTTTAGTTAGGTTTTATATGCTCTTTTATGTTTTGCAAGTATTTATTGATAAAAATTATAAATAATATAAATGTGGGGAGGGATTGTATTTGAAAAAAGATATAAAAGATATACCCATGTTATTAATTGCAGCCTTTTTAGTTGCATTTGGGACTTATTTTTTTCTAAAACCTTGTAATATAGCAGCTGGAGGAGTAAGTGGAGCAGCTATAATTGTAAATAGTATTTTTCCTAGTATACCTATGGGAATGTTTATGCTGATTTGTGAGGTAATTCTTTTTACAGTGGGTGTTATAGTCATAGGACCAATTTTTGGAGGAAAGACGATATTTTGCAGTTTTTCTATATCAATAATTATATGGATAATGCAAAAAGTGTATCCAGCAGTAAAACCATTTAGCAGTGACACTCTAATGCAACTGATATTTGGAATATTAATATGTGGTGTTGGAATGGGTATTGTATTCAATAGAAATGCATCCACAGGGGGGACAGATATAATAGCTAAGATAATAAATAAATACACTAAAATAAGTATAGGCAAGTGTATACTTATTCCTGATATTATTATAGCATTTATTGCAGCTATTATATTTGGAATAGATAAGGGTATGTATGCAATTTTGGGAATAATTTTGAATGCTACAATTATTGATAGGGTTATTTTAAGTTTAAATACTTATAAGCATGTTGCTATAATAAGCTCAAAGGGTAAAGAAATAGAAAGATATATTATGGATGAACTTGATAGAAGTGCAACTATATATTATGCTAAGGGAGCTTATAAAAATAATGAAAATGAAGTCATAACAACTATACTTGATAGAAAACAGTTCCTTAAATTAAAGGAATATATATTGAAAGTAGATGATAAAGCATTTATTACTGTAAATGAAGTAAATGAAGTATTAGGAGAGGGATTTTCTAGTATAGTTTAATTTTAAACGTCTCGGAAAGTTTAAATTTGCCAAGCTTTGAGTCATAAGGCAGATCTAAGTTTAGATTGTTTAAACTTGTGATTATCTTAATAAATCCCAAAAGAGAACTATCTCAATAATTTCTAGAATTATTGAGGTAGTTCCTTACTATAGATTTTATAAATTTTAAATTTGGGGAAAGTGACATATGTCTATTGAATATTATATCCATAATATAATATTTAATACTAAATATTATATAAAAATTTAAAACATAAAATTTAAGATAATGGAAATAATAATGTTAGTTATATATTGATAACCTATTATTTAAGTGATATAATGTACCATATATTTAAAACTGCGATGAGAAGAAGTAGAAATCATAAAGTTTTCAACAGAAAGCTGCCGGTTGATGAGAGGAGCAGAAAACAGATTTTGAATACATCTCTGAGTGGCACACCGAAAGGATTTATATCCAAGTAGACTGCTGCCGGGTGCGACCGTTACATCGCTAGGGTATAAATACTTGTATCGTACCTGATGAGGTTTACACAGCGATGTGTAGATAAATTTTGAGGTGGTAACACGTGAGTAATGCTCCCGTCCTCTGCATAATGCAGTGGACAGGAGTTTTTTTTATTTGGATTTATAATAATAGAGAGGATGATAAAAATGAAAAGTGTTGAAGAACAGTTTAAGATTATTATGAAAGGTGTAAACCAGGTCGTGAGTGAAGAAAATTTAAAGCAAAAGCTGGAAAGGAGCGCAGCATCAGGCAGTCCTCTTACAGTTAAACTCGGACTTGATCCTTCTGCACCAGATATACATCTTGGTCATGCAGTTGTGCTTCGAAAAATTAAACAAATGCAGGATTTAGGACATCGTGCAGTAATTATAATTGGTGATTTTACTGGCAAAATTGGTGATCCTACAGGCAAAAGCAAAACTCGTAAGCAATTGACAACTGAGCAGGTACTTGAAAATGCTAGAACTTACGAAAAACAGATATTCAAAATACTTGATAGAGATAAGACGGAGGTTAGGTTTAACAGCGAGTGGCTGTCTAAGCTTAATTTTGAAGATATATTAAAACTTGCTGGAAAAGTTACCGTTGCAAGAATACTTGAAAGAGATGATTTTGAGAAAAGATATAAAAACAATGAACCTATAGGACTGCATGAATTTTTCTACCCATTAATGCAGGCATATGATTCTGTAGAGATAAAGGCAGATATTGAAATGGGCGGCACAGATCAAACCTTCAATGTTCTAATGGGCCGTACATTACAAAAGGATTATGGCCAGGAAAGTCAAATAGCTCTGTTTATGCCTTTACTTGAAGGTACAGATGGTGTTGAAAAAATGAGTAAAAGTTTGGGAAATTATATTGGAATATCTGAAGATGCTGTTTCAATTTACCAAAAGACAATGACTATTCCAGATAATCTTATTATTAAATACTTTGAACTTGCGACAGATATTCACCCAGATGAAGTTGAAGCAATTAAGTTAAAGCTTAATAATCCAGAAACAAACCCGCGTGACATTAAAATGCGCCTTGCAAAAGAAATAACAACTTTATACTGCGGCATAAGTGAAGCAGAATCTGCTGAAGAACATTTTAAAACTGTGTTCCAGAAAAATCTCATTCCAGATGATGTTTGTGAATTTATTCTGTCTGAGGACTGCTTTTCACCAAATGATGAAATAGACTTGATAAAGGTTATTACTAGAAGCGGAATTGCTAAAAGTAATAGTGAAGCTAGGCGCCTTATATCTCAAAATGCTGTAAAGGTAGATGGCGAAAAGTTTAATAATTTTGTAATGCAAAATCCAGGTAAAAGCTTTGTTATTCAAGTTGGAAAGGCAAATTTTATTAAAGTAAAGAGTGAATTATTTGAATAGAAAAATGCCGCATGATATTGACAAGAGTGGATTTTGGTAGTAATTTAATAGTTAAGAAGTCATATGACTGACGGACGTGGATAACCACATGGGAGTATGACAGAAAAGGCCGACCGTCTGGGCAGATAAGTCCGGATAGTCGGCTTTTTTGTATTATCTTTGAAAGGAGGGATTACTTAATTATTAATTTTTAGGTTAGATTTGTATATTAAGAAAAATGGCAGAGTAGATAATCGTGGGTTATGTGTCTGAGAAACGGGGAGTTGATCTCAGGACGGAAACATTTAACATATTTATAATATCTTATGTTGATGTTGCCATACAGTTATCGCATCCCGCTGCTGCATATTGGAGATATCTTCCTCTATGTGGCATGAAGTTTTGCCAATTTAAGGAGGAATTTTTTTATGATTAAAAATAGTATTGATTCAATTTTTACAACTGGATATTGGACTGCTGCAGCTGCAGAAGTTCATAAATTGAGATCACTTGTTTTTGCCGGCTTGACTATTGCGCTTGGCACTGTTTTAAGTTCAATTTACATTCCTGTAGGAATAAACCTTCGTATTTCATTTTCTTTTCTAGTGGTGGCTTTTGGTTCTATGATCTTTGGTCCCGTTGTAGGTCTGTTTACTGGATTGGCTTACGATTTGATTGGCTTCGTAATTTTGCCTTCTAATATTTTTTTCCCAGGTTATACTTTATCAACTATGCTTGAATTCTTTATTTATGGAATTTTTCTATATCACAGTCAAATTTCTGTTTTAAGGATTTTCGTCATGAAATTTCTAGTTAACTTTATTATACATGTAGGACTTGGCTCACTTTGGAGTGCAATTTTGTTTGGTAAGGGATATTATTATTTCTTTGTAAAGAGCTTAATTAAAAATACAATTATGCTTCCAATAGAGGTTATCATGTTAGTTGCACTGCTTCAAGTATTTCTTCACATCCTTGTACGTGAGGGCTTTATACCAAAGCAAAAAGGAAAGTATATACCAATTGTATAATAAAAACAGAATTTTCACCCCAGGGGTGTAAATTTTTCCATTGCCAGAGGACATAGGACAGAGAAGGTTGATTTTTCTCCGCTGTGCTCTAAAAAATCTTTAATTTAAAAGAAACCCTTATTCTTTTGTTCCTCAGGAGTACTCTTCTAAGTTAACAGGGATTTAGCACTTAAATTCCAGTAAAAATTCTATTTTTACTGGAATTGTATTTTTTTACGTTTAATTAAAGAGCTGGTAAGCTTGCAGACCGATAGGTCGTAAAAATAGATACACTCACCCTTTTACCTAAAAACTTTAATAAAAAATTTCCAGCTTATTTTGAAATTTTACCTTTATAAATAGTGGATTATTCCAATTATCTTCTATAGTAAATCTCTCATCCTTTTATGTCTTCAACAACATCTATTTGAAGCATATTATTCTTTCTAACTCTGTCAATTGTCCTCTGTCCTATGTCCTCTGTTTTTATATTATGAATTGCAATGTAACTTAATGGTTGAGATTTCTAACATATAGATGTATTTAATAACATTAATTAGCTATAATTATATCAGTACCGCTATTTTTTATAAAATCTATTGTGTTTTGTTCTTCAGGTGAAAAGTTTTTGAAACCGTCAATTATTATTTTAGATATATTGTTTGTATCACAAACTTTAATTAAAGAAGTTTGGTTTAATTTAGTATGATCTATCAGCAATATAATTTCTTTTGTATTTTCCATAGCTGCTTTCTTAGCTTCTATTTCAAAAGTATTCACATCTGTAAGTCCGTCTTTGAGTGACAAAGCTTTTCCTGATAAGAAGAGCTTATTTGTATTATATTGTTTTAAAAATTTATTGGTATCAGTACCTATTAAAGATAACGTTCCACATCTTAATATTCCACCAGCAAGAATAATATTTATATTTTTAATTGTATTAAAATAATTGCATATTCTAATACAATTTGTAACTATAGTTATTTTCTTATTTAATATGTAAGGACATAATGCACAGACAGTGGTTGAAGCATCTAGAAATATTATATCATCATCATTTATTAGTGTACTTGCATACTTAGCTATAGCTTTTTTTTCCTCTATACTTTGATTCATTCTTATATTTAAGCTATCATCTATTGGATCTATTTTGTTGATAGAGTTCAATATGGCACCATTTAACACTCTCTTTAATATGCCTTTTTTTTCTAAATAGTCCAAGTCTCTTCGTATAGTCATTTCTGATACATTTAAATCTTTGCTTAAGTCTTTTGTTTCTACTTTTTTGTTGTAATTTAAAATCTTTTTAATATATAATCTTCTTTCTTCTTGTGTCATGGTATAAAACCTCCTTAATTGAAGATAAAGATTAAATTAATATATTAAATATATCATAGTAATGTTATTTATGAAAGAATGTTATCTCAAATTATTATTTTCTTTGGATATAAAGAGAAATATTAAGTATATTATTTAAGATTTATAAAATTTAGTAGTTTTTAATACAATTTGATGATTGCAAGTTTGAACATATTGGTGTAATATTTAAACAAACATATGTTAAACATAAACATATACTTGTTTAAACAATCACTGTTCACAATATAAAACAAATGGAGGTTTTAAAAATGGGTGAGTATAAAGCGATGACAAATGACACTATTGGAGAATATTTAAAAAAAATAAATATATTTCCCGAGGATCATGAAGTTACGAGTAAAGAAGTAGGAGATGGAAATTTAAATCTTGTTTTTAGAGTGGAAGACATGGATAATAACAAAAAAGTTATAGTTAAACAAGCATTACCCTATTTGAAAGTTGCAGGGGAAGGTTGGAAATTAACTTTAGATAGAAATAGAATTGAAGCTGAGACATTAAAACTTCAAAATAAAGTATGTCCTAATAGTGTGCCAAAAGTATACTATCATAGTAATGAATATGCTTTAACTGTAATGGAAGACTTAGGGGATATGGAAGTTTTAAGAAAAGGTTTAATGGAAATGAAAATGTTTAATAAATTTCCAGAGCAAATAGGAAAATTCATGGCGAGAAATTTGTTTTTAACATCTGATATGGGAATGAGCCCAATGGAAAAGAAAAAAATTGTTGGAAAATTTATAAGCCCCGAACTTTGTGATATAACGGAAAGACTTGTTTTAAATGATCCTTATATGGATGCTGAATCAAACAATGTAAACGAATGTATAAAGGATTATGTAAAAAAAGTTTGGAATAATAAAAAAGTATGGTTTGAAGTTTCCAAATTGAAAAATATATTTATGACTAAGGCAGAAGCGCTGCTTCATGGAGACTTACATACAGGATCTATATTTATAAATGAAGATAAAAGCATTGTGTTTGACTGTGAATTTGCTTTTTATGGACCATATGGATATGATATAGGTTTGCTATTTGCAAATTTCATTTTAAATTATGTATCGTGGGAAGGTAGAAAAGATAAAAGTCAAAGTGAGATAAAGGAGTATAGGGAATATTTACTTAATTCAATTGTACAAATATGGAATGAGTTTTATAAGGAATTTGATTATCTGTGGGAAAATGAGTCAAAGGATATAATAACAAAAGTACCTAGTTATAAGGAATACTATATAAAAAATTTATTACATGAAACTATTGGATTTTGTTCTTGTGAAATTATGAGGAGAATTATTGGCATGGCTCATGTACCAGACTTAGATGAAATAGAAGATTTACAGGAAAGAGCTAAAGCACAAATATTAGGTTTAGAAATTGGCCAAGCAATACTTGTGGAAAGAAATAATGTGAATTCAATTGATGAATTTATTTTATTAGTTGAAAAATGTAAAAAAACATATAGGGAGGCAAAATAATGTCTGAATTATTAGCAATTCAATGGAATGATGAAAAGGAGGAGCTTGTGTTATTAGACCAAACCAAGCTTCCTAATTCTATAGAATATAAAACTTATGACTCAGTAGAAGGTGTGTACGATGCTATAAAAACCATGATAGTTAGAGGTGCACCGGCTATAGGAGTTACGGCAGGTTATGGATTATATTTTGGAATAAAGAATGCAACAGAAAGTTCTTTCAAAGAATTTTATGAAGAAGTAAAAGAAAAAGCTAGTTATTTAAATTCAAGCAGACCTACAGCTGTAAACCTTTCATGGGCATTAAAAAGAATGCTAAAGAAAATTGAAGAAGTAAAGGACAAGCCTATTGATGAAATAAAGAAGATATCAAAAATTGAAGCCAGAAACATTCACAGTGAGGATATAAAAATTTGCAGGACCATAGGAGAAAATTTGATTACCCTTCTAAAAGATGGGATGGGTATCTTGACCCACTGTAATGCAGGGCAGCTGGCAACATCCAAATATGGTACAGCTACAGCCCCTATGTACCTTGCAAAGGAAAAAGGGTGGCATCTTAAAGTATATTCGGATGAGACAAGACCTAGACTGCAGGGATCAACATTGACGGCACTTGAGCTTTATATGGCTGGAATAGATGTAACAACTATTACTGATAATATGGCAGCTGTAGTTATGGCACAGCATAAAATTGATGCAGTAATAGTAGGCTGTGACAGAATAGCTGCAAATGGTGATACTGCAAATAAAATAGGTACCTTTGGAGTCTCTATCTTAGCTAAATATTTTAATATACCGATGTATATAGCTGCACCTACTCCAAGCATTGATTTGAGTACTCCAAGTGGCAAAGATATACCTATAGAGGAAAGAGATCCTAAGGAAGTTACTTGCAGATTTGGGGTGTGGACAGCACCTAAGAACGTTAAAGTATATAATCCATCTTTTGATGTAACTCCACATGAAAATATAACTGCTATAGTCACAGAAAAGGGGATAGTATATCCTCCATTTGAGGAAAATTTGCGAAAGATAATAAAGTAAATTTATATGCTCTCTTTTAATATATCAAACTTATTCATAAAAGTATGTAAAAAGGGGGCATACAAAGTTAAATTTTAGAATGGAGGAACAAGATGGGTTATGTAGTAAAATATATACTGGATTTAGGAGCTGCAGTTTTTTTACCAATAGTAATGATTATAATAGCACTAGGAGTTAAAATGAAATTAAAAAAAGCCATAGTATGTGGTTTAACTCTTGGAATAGCCTTTACAGGCATGAACGTAGTACTGGAGTTTATGTTTAAATCTATTAGTCCTGCTGCAAATGCATTTGTAAGTAGCACAGGGATAAAATTGACTACAATGGACGTAGGATGGGCACCTGTTGCAGCTATAGCATGGGCATGGCCTTATGCATTAATAGTTTTTCCTATACAAATAGGTATAAATATATTAATGCTGGCATTTGGATGGACAAATTGTTTGAATGTGGATATGTGGAACGTATGGGGTAAAATATTAACAGCCACTATAGTTGCTGCATTAACTCACAGCGTACCTCTTGCCCTTATTGCAGCAGCAATTGAGGTAGTATTTGAATTAAAAAATGCAGATATAGTTCAAAAGTCAGTAGGTAGATTATCTAAGATGAACAATGTAACTTGTCCCCATGTTATGAATTTGCAGGGTGTAATTTTAGCACCGTTAAGTAGACTTTTAGATTTTATTCCTGGAATTAATAAAATAAATTTAGATTCAAATAAATTAAAAGAAAAGATAGGTATATTTGGCGAAAACAGTGTAATGGGATTTATAGTAGGAGTTTTAATTGCAAGTATTGGCGGGTGCAGTGTTAAGGTTATATTGCAAACAGGAGTAGAAATTGCTACAGCACTAGTACTTTTTCCTTTAGTAGCAAATCTTTTTCTTGAGTCACTTGGGCCAATAGCTGAGGCTGCAGGTGAATATATGAAAAAGAAATATAAAGGTAGAGAATTTTGCATAGGTATAGATTGGTCTGTACTTGGAGGAAGTTCGGAACTTTGGGTTACATGTATTTTGCTTGTTCCTGTTGAACTTATATTTGCCATAGTACTTGCTAAGTTTGGAATAAACAGTGTTTTACCATTAGCTTCAATTATAAATGTAGCAGCAACTGTGCCTGCACTAATAGTAACTGGTGGGAATCTAGTGAAGATGTTCATAATGGGTGTGATAACTACACCTATATATTTGGTAGTTTCTTCTCAATTTGCACCTATTCTTACAAATTTGGCTATAGCCCAAAAAACATTGACAGTTCCCAAGGGACAATTATTAACCTACTATGGAATAGAGGGACCAGAATTTAGATGGTGTATAGCACATGCAGCTAATATAGTAAATGGAGATGTAATTGGACTTGTATCATTTGTTTGTTTTGTAGGATTGTTTTTTTGGTATGCAAAATATATGAAGAAGATAGATAAGGAAATAGATATGAAAAAGGAAATTGAAGTAGAAAGGAGAAAGTATGATGCTTGAAGATATAAAAAAGAAATTAGTTTCAATTGCCAAAAAAGCAGATGATGAAGGTTTATGTAAACACAAATCCGGCAATTTTAGTATTAAAGATAAAAAAACAGGATATATAGTAATAACTCCTTCTGGTGTTGACAGAAAAGAATTATCTTATGAGGATATATGTGTAGTGGATTCAAAATTGAATGTAATAGAGAATAATAAAAATCGCAGACCAAGCAGTGAGTTATTAATGCACGTTTATGCATATAACTCAAGGCCGGATGTTACAGCTGTAGTACATACACATTCACGTTTTGCCACATCTTTTGCAGTATTAAAGAAAGAAATTCCACCAATTGTTTATGAAGCTATGTATTATGGAGGAACTGTTTATGTTGCGCCTTATGGCAGACCTGGTACTAGAGAACTTGCAGAATCAATAGTTGAACCTCTTAAAAAATCAGATGCATGTTTACTTGAAAGTCATGGAGTTATAACTGTAGGTGAAGATATAGATAGTACTTATCTTAAGGCAAAATATGTAGAGGAAATAGCTGAAATTTATTACAGGGTTTTATTGATTAATGGGTATAAGGAACCTAAAGCTTTACCTGTAGAGGAATTACAAAAGTGGAATTACCCATCATATATAAATTTTAAATAATAACTTATTTAGATATAAGGTTTCTAGTTTGCAACTTAACTTACACTCCAGAAAATATGTACAGCCTTTGACACTGTAAAAACTTTTAACAAGTTTTTAATGTGCCTTCAGGCTGTATATATTTCCCTGTGTATAAGTTGAGTTTGCAAATTAAAATAACTATACATTACTTTACTTTTAGCTATAAACTAAGTTTGGAACTAGAAACCTTATTGGAAAAGGGAGATAAATATGAAGGTTAATATACTAATAGAAAATACAAAGGGTTATTCAAAAGACCTGATTTGTGAACGAGGCTTGTCTATATACATAGAAGCAAATGATAAACGTATACTTTTTGATACAGGCAGAACCGGGAATTTTATAAAAAATGCAAATAAGATGGGAATAAATTTGCAGCAAATTGATGCTGTAATTCTTTCACATGGCCATGGTGACCATGGAGGGGGACTTTTATCATTTTTACAAATAAATGATAAAGCAAAAGTTTATTGCAAAAGAGGAGTGGAACGGGATTTCTATTTTCGCACCATGTTATTTAGCAAAAGTGTTAGAATCAATAAAATGGTGTTTAACAAATATTTATACAGAATTAATTATATCGATAAATTTATAGAAATAATGGATAACGTATATATTATTACTGATATAGAGAAGCGATATAAAATTCCTAAAGGAAACAAATATTTATTTGTTAGAGATGGAAATAAAATAATTAGAGATAAGTTTGACCATGAATTAATTATGGTTATTAAGGAGAAAAATGAGTTAACTATTTTTACAGGCTGTTCCCATAATGGTACAGCTAATATGATTGAAACGGTAAGAAAGAGATTTCCAAACTTAAAAATTAAAGCAATAATAGGGGGTTTTCATTTAGTTAGGATTCCTTTAATAAAATTCTTAAATCCATCTCAAGAAGAAATTGATGTACTCATAAAAAAGATATTGGATGAAAATATAGAAAAAGTTTATACAGGACATTGTACCGGAGAAAAGGCATTTAAAAAATTGGAAAGTGTCTTAGGAAATAAAATTTCACATATTAGGACTGGAATGGAATTAAATATTTAACAAGGCGCCTGAAACTTTAAGCTTGCTTGAAATTTCAGACACCTTTAAGCATCAATATTACTATTCGGTACCGTTTGTTAAGTTCCTTAACTTAAACTAAGTTCATTCCTACTTTAACTGCTTTTTGGTTCAAGTCAACAAACTTTTCTTTAACATTATCTTTAATTATCTTTTTCCAATCTATTTCCTCAAGTCCCATCAATTTAATAATGGTTCCGAGCAATATTACGTTCATAACCTTTGGACTTCCAAGTTTTTCAGCTTGATTTGCAGCATCTATAACCTTTGTTACAGCACTTTTGTTAAGTTCTTCTATAATTTCTTTAGGATAATCTACTTTTCCGGAAACAACTGGCATAGGTTCTATTTCATAATCGTTAACTACAATCTTTCCACCTTTTTTCAAATACTTAAGCCATCTTAATGCCTCCATTTTTTCAAAAGCTACAATTATATCAGCTTCGCCCATTTCAATAACTGGAGATTCAACCTTATCTCCATATCTAACGTCAGTTGATACTGATCCTCCTCTTTGAGACATTCCATGGATTTCACTCATTTTAACATCATAACCTGCCTCAACAAGACCTGCTGTCAAAAGTTTGCTAGCAAGTATGGTTCCTTGTCCACCTACGCCTACTAAAAGAATGCTTTTTACCATATTATCTTTCCACCTTTCCAATTGCTTTTACTGGACAAACTTGAAGACATACCTCGCAGCCTACACATGAACTTGAATTAATTTTAGCTTTCTTGGCTGTCTTGTCAAAAGATAAAGATGGACATCCTGTTTTGATACAAGATCTACATCCAATACACTTTTCATCATTAATTTCACATTTACTCTTAAAAGCATCAGTAAATCTTTCCTTATCATGATCTGATAGCTTTTTTAGTGCACAAGGCCATTTTGTAATAATTACTGAGGGTTCATCAAGGTTAAGTGCCCAATCTAATGAATCATTTACCTGTTTAAGATTATTTGGATTTACTGTGGTGACATTCTTAATACCAAATGCCCTGGCAACCTTTTCAATATCTGTTTCGAATGTTTCTTCTTCCTGCAGTGTATAACCTGTTCCTGGATTTTGCTGGTGACCCGTCATACCGGTAGTACGGTTATCTAATATTACATTTACTGTGTTGCTTTTATTATATGTTACTTCTAAAAGTGAAGTCATACCGCTGTGAAAGAATGTTGAATCTCCTAAAACAGATACAACTCTCATCTTATTATCTTTTTTCATGTTGAAAACCTTTTGCGCTCCATGTCCAGCACTTATACTTGCCCCCATACATATAGCTGTATCCATAGCGTTATATGGATAATCATAAGCCAAAGTATAGCATCCGATATCTCCACATACCATTATATTTTTCCTTTTTCCAAGTTCATAGAAGAATCCCCTGTGAGGACATCCTGCACATAATGATGGTGGTCTTGGAACTACTTTACTTTTGTCAAAGGAACTAGTTTCCTTAGTTTTTCCATATACAACTTTTCTAATAACATCTGGAGTCATTTCTCCAAAAGCAGGGAAAAGCTCTTTGCCAAGGCAGTTAAAACCTAAAAGTTTAACTCGTTCTTCAATATATGGATCATTTTCCTCTATAACATATAGTTTATCTATTTTCTCAGCAAATTCTTTAATCTTTTGATCAGGAAGCGGATTAGTAAATCCTAATTTTAGATATGAAGCTGAATCCCCAAACACTTCTTTAGCATAACTAAAAGAAATGCCTGAAGCAATTACTCCAATTTTAGTATCATTCCATTCAATATAATTCAAGTTAGTTTTATTAGAAAAATCCAGGAGCTTTTTTATTCTTTCTTCTAGCGATGCTCTGCGTTTTTTTGCATTAGCTGGAACAGTTAAATACTTTTCAGGGTTCTTAGAATACTCCTTAATTTCAACTTCTTTTCTGTCATTATATTCAACTAATCCTTTAGAATGAGCAACTCTTGTAGTCGTTCTTATTAAAGCAGGAATATCAAATTTTTCACTTACTTCAAAAGCCATTTTTATCATGTCTTTTGCTTCTTGGCTGTTTGTTGGCTCAAACATTGCAACTTTAGCAGCTTTTGCATAATTACGATTATCCTGTTCTGTTTGGGATGAAAATTGACCTGGATCATCTGCAGTTATTACAACCATACCACCATTAACACCTGTATAGGCAGAAGTAAACAGAGGATCTGCTGCTACATTAAGACCTACTAATTTCATTGCTGCTAAAGATCTTGCACCGGCAATAGAAGCACCTATAGCTGCTTCTAAAGCAACTTTTTCATTTGGTGCCCATTCTGCAGCAATGTCTTTTTTATAGGCTGCAATATTTTCTAATATTTCTGTACTTGGTGTACCTGGATATGCTGAAGCAAATCTTAATCCTGCTTCCCATGCCCCGCGGGCAATTGCCTCATTTCCTGTTAATAATTTTTTCATGATTTCACTCCTATCTATAAATATATTACTTAACTCTGCTGATGCAGATAAAGCTAAATCTTTTGGAAATAATTATATAATACTATTTTTAACTTCTACATTGGGAGTGATAACTCCTACTTTTTTATCAATATATGTTATAATTTAAAAGTTAAAATTATTCATATGCTAATAATATGGAATGACAATAAATATACATATTAATGCTGTTACAGGGGAGGTTTATTATGGAAAAGTATTTTTCGATAGGAGAGATATCTAAACTATCTAACTTGTCTGTTCAAACCTTAAGACATTATGATAAATTAGGACTTTTAAAACCAAGTTTGGTTAAGAATAATGGATACAGGTATTATTCTCTAGAACAATTTTACAAGTTAGATTTTATAATATTTTATAGAAAGTTGGGACTATCTCTTTTAGAAATAAAAGAAATTATATCAAACAAAATTAGTATAGAAGATGCACTTGGATTCTTACAAAATCAAGAATATGAAATAGATAGACAGATTAAGGAGCTCAAAAAGCGAAGGAACTTAATTCAAAAGAAAGGACAGCACATAAAATCTATGCTTAAGAAACCCTTGGGGAAAGTATTTTTAAATGAAAAACCTAAAAAGAAGATTGCTAAGGTAAATATGGCGAATAAAGATTTAGAAGATGCAGAAATAAGTTTTAGAAAAGTCTTGAATACACTTTCTAAGTTAAATGACCTTTTGACTTTGGAAGTTATATATGAAACAAGCTATGAAGAGTTTAACAAAAAAAGAGGGCCAAAATGCAATATTTATCTTGATATTACGGATAACGATATAGAAAAAAATGAAAACATTAAGATTTGTGAACTTCAAAAAGGATTATATGCATCTATCCTTTATATTGATTACTATAGTAATTACAAAAAATATGTAAAACAACTTTTTAAATTTATTGAGGATGAAAATTTAAAGGTTGAAGGATCTTTGTATGAAAGCTATATAGCTTCAGAATTTTGTGATGATAAAGAGAAAGGTTTTGTGGAATTATTTATAAAGGTTGCAAAGTAAAAATTTTCTTGACTCTATAATCGTTGTAGAGTATATAATTTTTCTCTGTAGGGAGGAGGTTGTATTGATGAGAAAATTTTTTAACTATGTAACTCCAGCTGTAATTGGAATGTTAGTTACATCATTATACATTATTGTAGATGGAATGTTTGTTGGTAAAGGAATTGGAAGTAATGCACTGGCAGCAGTAAATATAGCATTTCCACCAAATCTCATAGCTACAGCATTAGGGCTAATAGTTTCTGTTGGTGGATCAACCTTAGCTGCGATGAACTTAGGAGCCGGTAAAAGTGAGGAGGCTATAGATAAATTTAATGAATCTATTTTATTCCTAATTATAGTGGCAATTGTACTATTTATAGTAGGTGTATTTTTTTCAAAACCTATAGCCTATGCCTTGGGAGCACCGGATTCTTTAATAGAGGATGTTTATAATTATATGAAATTTTGTTTCATATTTTCTGTACCTTTAGTTTTAAGTGAAGGATTAAACTGTTTTTTAAGAAATGATGGTGCACCAAAACTTGCAATGTATGCAATGATAGCAGGATCATTAACTAACATACTGCTGGATTATATATTCATTTTTATATTTAAATGGGGGGTTACAGGGGCTGCTATTGCTACAGGACTAGGTGAATTTGTAAGCATGACTATAGCAATTGTTTACTTTCTAAGTGGAAAAGGAGTCTTCAGGTTTAAAAGATGCAAAATGTCATTTAAATCAATTAAAGATATAACAATAATAGGATTTCCTACATTTTTAACAGAGTCTACCACAGCAGTTGTAACAATGTCCTTTAATATGGTAATTTTAAAGAGAATTGGAGAAAGTGGTGCTGCAGCCTACAGCATAATAAACTATACCTTAACAGTTATAGCTGCGATATTTGTGGGTATAGCCCAAGGGATGCAGCCGCTATTAAGCTTTTATCATGGGGCTAAGGAAAAGGATAAAGTTAAATACTATTATTCACTAGCTATAAAAAGTGTGCTTGCAGCAGCATTTGTTAATTATTTTATTTTCTTCTTATTTGGGAAATGGATAGTATCATTTTTTACTACCAATATAGATTTAATAAATACAGCATATAATGCACTTAAAATATTTAGTCTGGGAACTTTCTTTGCTGGTATTAATATAATTAAATCAACCTATTTTCAAAGTATCGAAATGTGCAAAATTTCAACTGCTATATGCGTATTTAGGGGATTTTTGGCTACGCAAATTTCTTTAATCATATTGCCAAGAATAATAGGGGACAATGGAATATGGCTTAGCAATTTAGGTGGAGAATTATTAGTGTTCTTAGCAGTAATAGCCGGTGGTCATATGAATCATAATAGGAAGCTCAAGGGGCTCTCGAATTGAATTTATCTCTTTCTGTATACTATTGCATTAACTTCTCCACCTATTATTATTATATTTGAAAGAATAAAGAGCCAGGTAAGAAGAGCTATTACTGCACCTATACTTCCATAAATCAATGAATAATTTGAAAAATTATTTACATAAAATGCAAAACAAATTGATACAATTATAAGACTAAAGGTAGCTGTAAAAGTTCCGCTCAATACTTCTCTCCATTTAAGTTTAATGCTGGGAGTATATTTATAAACTGTAGCAAAGATAAGGCTTATAGATAAAAATATTACTATATATCTTACAACATTCCAGACAACATTAAATTCACTGGAAAGTTTAAATTTATATGCTAGAAATTCACCAATTATCTGTCCAAAAATTAAAAACATACTGGTTATCAATATAATCATTATAAATCCTAATGTACATAAAATTGATATAGCATAAAGTTTCAATTTACTTCTTCTTTCCCTCAATCCATATGCCATATTAAGTCCTTTTATAACAGCGTGAAACCCACTGCAAGCAGTCCATATCATAAAAATCAAGCTTGGAAACAATATTTTATTATTTCTGGTATCCACTGTATATATTACAGTATCATTTATAAGTTTTAATATATTGGAAGGTAATATTACATTTAATATCTTAAGTACATCGCTGCTTTGAATTGGCATATATCCTATAAGGCTTATTATGAATATTAAAAATGGGAAAAAGAAATACAAGACTATATGCAAGCTGGGAAGACAGTGCCATTACATCATCTTTTACAAATCTTATTATGATACATTTTAAATAGTACAATAATTTTTTTCGCATAACAATATCACCTTTATAGTTACTATAATAATTATATTAATCAACTAATTATATAAGACTTTTACAGTAAAAAATATTTAAAAGAATATCTTTAAAGGAGATTGCTAATAAGTTTTAAAGTTACGAACAGACTATAGTGCTGTACCTAATAGCATTATAGTCTGCTGCATTACTGTAATTGTAATATTATGAAATTTTTCTGGTATATTCTTTTAACCAGTCTTTTTCCTCTTGATTTAGGTACTGGTGAAATTTTAGTATATACAGATCATGGTATTCATTTAACCATGCTTTTTCTTCTAAACTCATAAGTTTAGGATTTATTGCGTCTAAATCTATAGGTACATAACTAATTGGTTCAAAGTACATGAATTGACCGTATTCATTTTTTGCACCCTTACATGTAAGAAGTTCATTTTCAATACGTACTCCATGTGAGCCTGCTATATAAACTCCTGGTTCATCAGTTATAATCATGCCTTCTTCAAGACGGTGAGATTCATTTGGACGGTACTGCCACCTAAATCCAGTTGGTGATTCATGGATGTTCATTAAATATCCAACACCATGACCTGTACCATGGTTAAAGTTTAAGCCTATATTCCAGAATGGGGCACGTGCAAGGATATCTAAATTCATACCAGTACAGCCATAAAGGAATTTTGCATGGGCAAGGTGAAGATTACTGTTAACAGTTACAGTAAAGTGATCTTTCATTATCTGCGGTACTTCTCCTAATGCATAAGTTCTTGAAATATCTGTAGAACCTTCGTAAAAACCAGCACCTGTATCTGTTAAGTATAGAGAACCTTCTTTTAGTTCTACATCTGTTTCAGGAGTTGGAGCATAGTGTACTATGGCAGCATGCTCACCAAATGAAGAAATAGGTTCAAAACTTGGACGAATAAATCCTCCCTGCTCTGCACGGAATTCATCTAGTTTATTAGAAGCGCTTATTTCTGTAATGACTTCTTTGCCTATATTATGTTTAAGCCAGTACATAAATTTAGTATGAGCTATTCCATCTTTTATTGAGCCTTTTTAATATTTTCAATTTCAATTGGGTTTTTCATAGCTTTAAATAGAACAGATGGGTTCTGCTTTTCTACTTTTTTAACATTCTCTGGAATATTGTTATATAATGCATAATTCATCCTAGCTGGATCAACTAAGACAATGTCAGAAGGGGTGAATTTTTTTACTGCTTCATATATTTCATTATATGGATGTATAGATACACTATTTTTCTTAAGATTTGATTTGATTTCATCGCTTAATTTATCTTCATTTATGAATAGATAAGCTTCATCCATTGTAATAATAAGGTAACTCAAAACTAGCGGGAAAAATTCGATATCGTTTCCACGAATATTAAGAATCCACGCAGTATCATCTAGAGATGTAATAACATGTACATTTGTACCTGCATCTGTCATTGCTTCTCTAACACGTTTTAATTTAGAAGCAGTAGATTCTCCAGTATATTTTATATCAAGTTCAAATACTGGTTCTTCAGAAAGCGGCGGACGATCTTCCCATATATCATTAATTAAATCACAATCGTAGTTGATGTTAGCATTTTTACTTGACAATATTTTTCCATAAGTTTGTCCATCTAGCATAGAAACAACACGACCATCAAATCCAAGAGTGCCTTTATTAGGAAGTGTGTTTATTATATATTCTTCTATGGTTGGAACTTTAGGTTCTCCCATTTTAAATAATTCTACAGTAGTTCCTTTTAACTGGTCTTCAGCCTGCAAGAAGTATCTTCCATCTGTCCATAATCCTGCATGATCTTTTGTTATAACAGCAGTTCCTGCAGAACCCGAGAATCCAGTTATATATTCCCTGGCTTTGAAATGTTCACCTACATATTCGCTTTGATGAAAATCAGCAGTAGGTACAATATACATATCAATATTTTTTTCTGCCATTAATGTCCTCAATTTCATAAGTCTTTCTGATACTTTCATTGTATTAATCCCCTTTCAATTAATATTGGTTTTTACAAGAATTATAGCACAAAAGGTTTAGAAGGAATATACTAACCAGTCAAATATATGTAAAAGAAATCCTTTAGATAACCTTCATTTAAATTGTCCTCTGTTTTTATATTATGAATTATAGTTATTACTATTATAAAATGAAAGAAAACAAGTTTTAGGGTATAATTTAAATATAAGTAAAATATTTAAGGGACATGTTAAAATACAGACTAAGGGGTTGAACATATGTCGAATTTTTCATTCCTAAATAAAGAATGGCCTATGTTGGCTAAACTTGGGACGCAGGCAGAAAGTTATTTGCATACGGATAACAATGCTACAATGCTAAAATGCGTATGTTTGGAGAGAAAATAATTGATTATATATTAGTAATGTACAAGCTAGAAGCAGATAGATTTGCTGCACAGAATGATAAGATTAAGCTTTTGAGAACTACAACTATAAATAAAGCTATTCCAGATTTATTTGATATAGTAAGAAGATTCGGAAATAAAGCAAATCATGATGGATATGAGAACAAAAAAGATGCATTAGAATGTTTGGTTTCCATGTACAAAATAGCTGCATGGTTTTATATTAGGATTACAAAGGATACTTCAATTAAACCACTAACATACAAAATACCAAAACGCAAAGCAGCTAGTGCTAAGGTTTATGATATAGAAGCTTATGCTAAAGAAAAAGAAAAAATTAAAGAAGAACATGCTAAAGAAGTAAAAACTGTAAAGGAACAAGCAGCTAAATTAGTTCAAACTGAAGAAGATAAAAAAGTACAAAAAGAGGTTGAAAGTACTTTAGAATTTAATGAAGCACAAACAAGGAAGAAACTTATTGATATAATGCTAAAAGACGCAGGTTGGGATGTAAATAATAAGGAGTTGGTAAAACTTGAAGTACCTTTAGAAAATCATAAGGGAAAAGGTAAAAAAGGTTATGCTGATTATGTACTTTTTAATAAAAAGGGTAAGCCTATTGCAGTAGTTGAAGCTAAGAAAACTTCTGTAGATCCTATAATTGGCAGACAGCAGGCTGTGGAATATGCAAATAGTATTGAAAAAATATATAAAATACGTCCTATAGTTTTTTATACCAATGGATATGAAATATATATGTGGGATGATAATTACAGTGAACCTAGGCAAATTTGGGGGTTCTATACTTTAGAGGATTTGGAAGAACTGTTTTTTAAACATAAATATGAAAAGGATTTAAACAAAATTCAGATAGATAAAAATATAGCTGGAAGACCATATCAAATAGAAGGTATTAAGAGAGTTTATGAAAGATACCAAAATGGAAAAAGAAAAGCTCTTTTAGTAATGGCAACAGGAACGGGAAAAACTAGAACGGTAATAGCCTTAACTAAAGGATTAATGGAAGCAAATTGGGTTAAAGAGTCTTGTTTTTAGCAGACAGAGATGAATTAGTAAAGCAAGCTAAAGAGGATAAGAATAGTTTTAAAACTTTTATGCCCGAGGAAATATCATGTAGATTTACTGGCAAAAATTCAGATAATAGAGAATCTACTTTGTATTTTTCAACTTATCAAACCATGATAAATTATTATAGAGAATTTAGTGTTGGATTCTTTGATTTGATAATATGTGATGAATCTCATAGAAGTATTTATAAGGTATATAGAGATATTCTTGAATATTTTGATTCTCACATAATAGGGTTAACTGCTACACCAGTAGATTTTATTGAAAGAAATACTTTTAGTTTGTTTAGCTGTGATAATGGTGATCCAACATTTAATTTTTCCATTGAAGATGCATGGAATCATGTACCACCATATTTAATTGAACCTAGAGTTATAGATGCTACTACAGATTTTTTAAGAAAAGGTATTAAATATAATGAAATGACAGAAGAACAGAGACAAGAGATAGATGAAGAAGGATATGATGGCTGCGAAATAAACTATGATAAGAAAGAGCTGGAAAAGAAGATTACTAACAAAGATACTAACAGATATATACTGAGGACATTAATGGAAAAGGGAATAAAGGCAGGAGACTACATTGGTAAAACCATAATATTTGCTAAAAATAAGAAGCATGCTAATCTTTTAGACTCGCTATTTAATGAACTTTATCCTCAATATAAAGGCAAGCTTACAGCGGTAATTTATTCTGAGATAAAAGATAAATCTGTTTTAATAGAAAATTTTAAAGAACAAGATTTTCCTAGAATAGCTATTTCAGTAGATTTGCTTGATACAGGTATAGATGTGCCTGAGATTACTAACTTAGTTTTTGCCAAGCCTATTTATTCAAAAGTTAAGTTTTGGCAGATGCTAGGTAGAGGAACTAGAAGGTGTGAAAACCTGTTTGGAGAAGGAAAGGATAAAAAGGAATTTGCTATTTTTGATTGTTATAAAAACTTTGAATTCTTTGAAATGCATACAAAAGGATATGAACCAAAGCCGCAGAAAACTTCTATTCAAGTGAGATTTGAAACTATGTGCAGGCTTTTAAAAAAATTTAAAGAAAAGAGAGAATTGGATATATGTGAGGTATTCGCATCTAAATTGAAGGCAGATATAAATGAATTACCAGAGAATAGTATAGAAATTAAAAAGAATAGAAAGAAAATAGAACAGGTTAAAAAGGAAGAATATTGGAACAATTTAAGTGATGATTTCATTAAAAAATTAAAGCTTGAAATTTCACCATTAATAGAATGGATAGAAAGTAATGATAATTCAGATGCAGTAGGCTTTGATAACTCTATTTATAGAATTATGCTTTATAAGATTTCTGATGATAAAGATAACTTAATAAGAGAAATAAATGAAACGATTAAAAAACTTTCAAAATTAAAGCTTAACTTGAATCAATTTGATGGCACCAGGGAACTTGTAAAGACATTATTACAGCCTTCTGGCTGGCAGGATTTAAGCTATGAAAGACTAGAAAAAATCAGATTGAGTATTAGAGATCTTATGAAATATAAAGGAGAAAGCAGCAATACTTTTGTAGTACTTGATGTAAAAGATACAGGCTCAATAGTTAAAGAAATTAGTGCAGGTTCAGTACTTTATGGAGGTAATATGGAACCTTATGAAAAGAGAGTAAAGCTTGCCATAGAGGAAAAATTAAGAGATCAAATTGTAATTCATAAGATTAGAAAAG
Organism: Clostridium sp. JN-1; assembly: GCF_003718715.1. Classification (NCBI taxonomy): domain Bacteria; kingdom Bacillati; phylum Bacillota; class Clostridia; order Eubacteriales; family Clostridiaceae; genus Clostridium; species Clostridium sp. JN-1. The sequence continues at coordinate 948,075 of NZ_CP033465.1, forward strand.
GTGAAAAATTGTCGCAAGATGAGATGCAAAGTGTATATTCCATATTTGGTGAAGATTTTGTATACAGTATTGATGAGCTTTCAAGCAAAACAGATATTGACAAAGAAGATATAGTTGGTATAATAAGAAAGTTTGTTGGTGTTGATGAAGTTGAGCTTAATAAAAGATTTGAAGAGTTCATTCAAAAACATCATAATAAAATGAATTCAACACAAATAAAAACCTTAGAAATAATAAAAAATGATATTGCTAAAAATAGAGGAATATCTTTTGCAGCATTATTTGCAGAACCATATACAAACTTTAATCAAAATGGTGTAGATGGCATATTTGGCAAAATGGCTGATGATGTATTTGAGCTGATTGCGCCATTTAGAGCATCATATATTTCTTAGCAAGGAAAGGAATAAGGAAAATGTTAAACGGAGAGATAAAAAGTAAAATTGATAGACTATGGAATAATTTCTGGTCAGGGGGAATATCTAACCCATTAACTGTAATAGAACAAATATCTTATCTTTTGTTTATTAAAAGATTAGATGATATTGATAATGCAAAAGAAAAAATGGCTAATAGAATTGGAAAGCCATATGCTTCAGTATTTCCGGAGGAGTTAATGAAATGGAGTGAATTCAGACATTTAGATGTAAATGAAGTGTTTGATATAGTATCACAAAAGGTTTTTCCATTTATAAAAACTATGGGCGGTGAGGATTCCAGCTTTACGGCAGAAATGAAGGATGCTGTATTTATAATACCTAAACCATCACTACTTCAAGAATCGATAAGAATTATTGATGGAATAAACATGGAAGATGCAGATACTAAAGGTGATCTATATGAATATCTATTATCCAAGCTTTCAGTATCGGGAGTAAATGGACAGTTTAGAACACCGAGACATATCATTAGAATGATGGTTGAATTAATGGATCCCACAGCAGAGGATAAAATATGTGACCCGGCTTGTGGAACAGCAGGGTTTTTAATAAATTCACTGGAGTATATATTAGAAAAGTATACAAAACCAGAAAGTGTATTCAAGGATGAAGAAGGTATTATACATAAAAGAATTGGGGATATGATGAATAGCTCAGAGTGGGAGCACTTTAGAACGTCTATGTTTTATGGATTTGATTTTGACCCATCCATGGTTAGAATAGCTTGCATGAACTTGATGCTCCACAGTATAGACAATCCTAATGTAGTGCAAAGTGATAGTTTATCTAAGAGATATGAAGAAGAAAACAAATATAATTTAGTTTTAGCAAATCCACCTTTTAAGGGCAGTATAGATAAAGGAGATATCAGTAAGTCACTAGCTAAAGGTGCAAGTACTACAAAAACAGAACTTTTATTTATAAAACTTATAAATAGAATATTGGACTTAGGTGGAAGATGTGCAGTAATAGTACCAGATGGAGTGCTATTTGGATCGACTAAGGCCCATAAAGAAGTTAGGAAAAGCCTAGTAGAAAACAATGCACTAGAAGGAGTTATATCCATGCCTTCAGGAGTATTTAAGCCTTATGCAGGAGTTTCCACAGCTGTGCTTATGTTTACAAAAGGCGGACAAACAGACAAAGTATGGTTTTATGATATGCAAAGTGATGGATTCTCACTAGATGATAAGAGAAATAAGCTTGATAATGATGGAGATATTCCAGATATAATTGAAAAGTGGAGAGCTATTAAAAAAGATAATACTTTAGAACCTACTAAAGATGATAAATGGTTCTGGGTAGAAAAAGAAGAAATAGCTAGTAATGGTTATGACCTTTCTATAAATAAGTATAAGGAAATAGAATATGAAGAAGTGGTATATGAAAAGCCAGAGGTTATACTTAATAAGATTGAGGCTTTAGAAAAATCAATTTTAGAAGATATAGCTGTGATAAAGGGAATGGTGAAGTAATATGAAGAATATTAAGTTACCTGATGGATGGAAAATAGAGAAATTATGTGATTTAGCTATAATATCAGCAGGTCAAGGAGCTCCACAAAAAGAATCAGATTATGGGGATGAAGGATATCCATTTATAAAGGTTAGTAATTTAGAATTCCTTTGTAATGGAGGAAGCGAAAGAGAGATACCTAAAATTAATAACAGTATAGCATCTGATAAAAAATTAAGATTATATGATAAGGGAACAATAATATTTGCAAAAAGTGGAATGTCTTGTATGAAGGAAAGAGTTTATGCATTAAATGAGTCATGTTATATAGTTAATCACTTAGCATGTGTGACTCCTAAAGATATCAATAGTAAGTATCTAGTATATTTTTTGAGAAAAAATCCACCTACGAGACTAATTAAAGATCTATCTTATCCATCAATAAGATTGTCTGATATAGAAAAGATGAAGATAACTGTTCCTCCATTAAAAACCCAAAAGAAAATAGTTGAGGTTTTAGAAAAGTCTGAAGATACTATAAAAAATAGAAAAGAAGCAATTAAATTATTAGATGAATTAGTCAAATCGAGATTTATCGAGATGTTTGGTTCAAGTGAAGATGCAACTGCAATGGAGTTAAATAATATATGTTTAAAGATTACTGACGGCACGCATCAATCTCCACAATTTGTAAGCGCGGGTGTGCCATTTTTATTTGTATCTAATATAGTTAATAATAAAATTAACTATAAAACTGAAAAGTTTATAACAAGGGAAGAGTATCAATTGCTTATAAAAAGGACACCAATTGAAATAGGAGATGTTTTATTAACTATTGTTGGATCTTATGGAAATCCAGCTGTTGTAGAATCAGCGAAAGAATTTTGCTTTCAAAGACATATAGCATATATTAAACCTAACAAAAAGCAAATTAATAGTTATTACTTGCATGCAGCATTACAAACGCCTTACGTTAGAAGGCAGATTGATACCAGGGTAAAAGGTATTGCACAGAAAACTTTAAATCTGTCAGAACTTAAAAAAATTAGAATTAATATTCCTAAAATAGAAAAGCAGAATGACTTCGGAAGGTTTTATAAGCAAGTCGACAAATTGAAATTTGAAATGGAGAATAGTCTAAAAGGATTAAAGGACAACTTTAATTCACTGATGCAAAAGGCTTTTAAAGGGGAATTATTTAATTAGAAATGCTGATTTTATGAAATGGGAAGAGGTTAGAAAAATATATCCTAATAAATTTGTAAAACTTCAAATACTAAAGTTTCATTTGGAAGGTAATATTAAAATTATAGATGATGTGGTTGTAATTAAGGTTATTGATGATAATAAAAGTGCAACAAAGGAACTTGTAAATTCTAAGGAAGGTACAATTGTCTATCATACAGCAAATGAAAATATAAGTATTGAAGTTAAGAATATAAGGGCATATAGAGGTAGAATATAATGAAACTGGAGTATAAAGATAGATTATATCATATCAGAATACCATTTGGAAAACAGTATAATAATATAAATAATGGCAATATACCATAATATATTAAAGTTTAGGAGTTGAAGATTATGGTAGAAAAGCTTATTGTTCAAATTGAACAGGAAATGATAAATTTACTTGATAATATGCAAATGGAAGCACTTAATAAAGTTTTATTGAAAAATCTGCAGGGGTTAGCTTTTACAGATGAAGCTAATAATAAAAATTTAGAGAGTGAAGAAACAGATTATTGCAATATATTTATTTGTGCAAAGCAAGTAGAGGGCTGCTCAGAAAAATCTCTTAAGTATTATAAATCAACTATAGAAAATATGTTAAAAACCTTGAATAAACCAGTTAAGCATATTATAACAGGGGATTTAAGAGGATATTTAGCAGAATATCATAAAAGAAGTGATTGTAGCAAGGTCACTATTGATAATATTAGAAGAATTTTATCCACATTCTTTTCGTGGCTTGAGGATGAAAACTATATTTTAAAGAGTCCAGTAAGACGAATTCATAAAATAAGAACTGGGAAAATCGTAAAAGAAATATATACGGATGAGAATTTAGAAATAATGCGTGATAATTGTAAAGAAATCCGTGACCTTGCAATTATAGATTTGTTAAACTCTACTGGAATGCGTGTTGGAGAGTTAGTAAAATTAAATATTGATGATATAGATTTTAATGAGAGAGAATGTATTGTTGAAGGAAAAGGTGATAAGCAAAGAAGAGTTTATTTTGATGCAAGGACAAAAATACATTTGAAAAATTATCTTAATAGTAGAGTTGATGATAATAAAGCATTATTTGTATCACTAATAGAACCATATAATAGGTTAAATATTAGTGGAGTTGAAATTAGAATGAGGGAGCTTGGCAGAAGGCTTAATATTAATAGAGTTCACCCACATAAATTTAGAAGAACACTTGCAACAAGAGCTATTGATAAAGGAATGCCGATAGAGCAGGTGCAGCAACTTTTAGGACATCAGAAGATAGATACAACACTTCAGTATGCAATGGTAAATCAAAATAATGTTAAGAATTCACATCGAAAATATATTGGATAGTGTTTTAAGTGAGTTTATATATAAAATTGATATTTATTATATAATATTAGGAGGGAGAGTATTCTATGTTATATCATGCTTCAGGTGAAATAGTTGAGTTCCCTGAAATTAGAAAAAGTAAGTATACTTAAGTTTTCATACTTTAAAAGCTCTTGATTGTCTGAAGTTTGAAAGAGGTGAGATTATTAATGAATGATACTTTAAAAAACGATTTGTTTTATATATGTTGTCTTATAGAATTTATAGGTAGAAAAACTAAAAATAGAAGGGCAACAATTGTTCAAATATTAGGTAAAGAAGAATTGGTAAGACAATTAGATATTGCAGAAGTCAATCATTGTCTATCATTTGAGCAAGTTTCAGATGAAATAATAGAGTATTTTAATATACAAGAGGGTGATTATGATACCGTTGGATTATGTAAATACAATCTCCCAAGTGTTCAGGCAATAGGAAAAGTGTATCAGAGATTAATAATAAGTATAATTTCAGAAAAAGATAATTTAGTGGATATTTTATTAAAAGTATTTAATTCATTTATAAGTGATGAAATTTCGGATTTCAATTCATCTGTTTATTATAGTAACCCAGAGTATTTAAAGTACTCCTACTTAGAAGGAAGATTATTAGATTAGTCACTTTTTTGGTGAACTTAATGGTGTTTTGTATGATTTTTAACCCCTAAAGCAAATCGAGATTTATCGAGATGTTTGGTGACCCAGTTTTAAATCCTATGAACTGGGAGATTAAGACCGTGATTGACGTATGTGATTGTATGGTGCCAGGAAGAGATAAACCTAAGAGTTTTACTGGGAGTACACCTTGGATTACAATAGATGATTTGAATGTTAATAGTGTTACATATAAATCTAGATCAAGCCTAGGATTAACAGACGATGAAATAAATGAGGTAAAGCGAAAAAAAGTTCCTAAAGGTAGTGTATTGATGAGTTGTGTCGGGAATTTAGGTATTTGCTCTATTGCAGGCGAGAAAATGGTTATCAACCAGCAATTGCATTCATTTCAGTGTAAAGATATTAATAATTTCTTTTTAATGTATTACTTAGAATTCAGGAAAGATTATATGATGTCACAGGCGAGTAGTACTACAGTTTTATATATGAATAAAACTGTATGTAATTCTATTCCAGTATATCTTCCACCAATAGAACTTCAAAACCAATTTGCATGTTTTGTTAACCAAGTCGACAAATTGAAATTTGAAATGAAGAAGAGTTTAGAAAAATTAGAATTTAATTAGTCAGTGAAATTTTCACTGGCTAATTTTTATAATTCGATATTTATATAAACTTAAATACGGTAACTTTTACTAAAAGGTCACATTTTGCACTGAAAAAAGTGTCATATCTGCACTTGCAGACACTTTTCCCTAAATTTATAATAAAACATGTAAGTTGAGAGTTGGCTCCAATAAAATAAGATAAATTAGCCATTTATGAGTAAAGCATTACATTAATATAAGTGAAGCGAGGTGAGGATAATATGCTATGTGATTTATTAAATAAGGATACTATTCAAATTGATAATAACGCCCATATGAGCTGGGAGGATGCTATTCGAAAAGCAGCTATTCCACTATTAAAAAATAATAGCATTGAAGACGAGTATGTAGATGCTATGATTGATTCTGTAAAAGAAAATGGTCCTTATATCAATATAGGACAAGGTATTGCACTTGCACATTCTCGTCCAGAAAATGGAGTTCATAAAATTGCAGTTTCTCTTTTAAGGACATATCCAGCTGTCAGCCTAGTAAACGATGATCATAAAATCGAACTATGGTTTGTATTATCAGCTGTGGATAACAACAGTCATTTAAAAGTAATTCAACGATTAGCAGAAATATTAGGAGATCAAGAAAAAGTCAGCCATATGCTGTCTGCAGAAAATGTTGACGAAATAGTAAATATTATTAATTTAAATAAAAAGGAGAGATAAATATGAAAATTATTGCAGTATGCCAAAGTGGACTAGGAAGTAGTTTTATGGTTCAAATGAATATTCAACAAGTTTTGCAAGAGGAAGGAGTTAATGCAGATAATATTCAACTGGAACACAGTGATGTAGGTAGTGTTACAGCTGAATCAGCAGATTACTTCTTTGTTGAATCAACTCTTGCCGGAGCACTAAGCAGTATTCCTAAAGATAAAATTGTATCACTAAAAAGTCTAATTGATAAAGAAGAAATAAGAAAACAAATAAACAAAATTTTGGATAAAGAAAATATAATCCATTCTTAAATAAAGTAAACTAAGAGGTGAGTTTAAAAATGAAATCTTTATTAAATTTATTCGTATCTATTGCAACTCAACCTGCTATTTTAGTTGCTTTAATTGCAATGTTAGGTCTTATTTTGCAAAACAAAAAACCAACTGAAATAATTCAAGGTACAATTAAAACTTTTGCTGGTTTCCTAGTTTTAATTGGAGGTGCAGGTATTTTAAGTAATTCTTTAGCACCTTTTGCCGCAATGTTTAAATTTGCACTGCATGTTCAAGGTGTTGTTCCAAGTAATGAAGCAGTCGTTGCAATTGCTTTAGTCAAATACGGAACTACAACAGCACTTATAATGTTAGTCGGAATGATTGTTAATATTGCATTAGCTCGTTTTACAAGATTTAAATATATTTTTCTAACTGGTCAGGCAATGCTGTATGTTTCATGTTTGACTGCAGTTATTTTAGTAAGTGCTAACTTAGGAACTGGCATAGAAACAATCTTACTTGGGGGATTATTTGAAGGAACATTATTGACCATTACACCTGCATTATGCCAGCCATTTATGCGTAAAATTACAGGCGGCGATGCTGTTGCAATGGGACATACCGGAAATATAGGATATGCCATTTCTGGATTAATTGGTAAGTGTTTTGGAGATAATAAACAAAGTACTGAAGATTTGAATGTTCCTAAAAGTTTAAGCTTTTTACGTGATTCAACGGTCTCAATTACTTTGTTGATGTCCATAGTTTACATTGCTCTAGCTATTGTTGCAGGTCCAAGTTTTGTTGAAAGCAAGTTGAGTTCAGGTACTAACTTTATCGTATATGCCCTTGTTCAAGCGGGAACTTTTGCAGCTGGATTTATCGTAGTTCTTCAGGGAGTCCGCATGATTTTAGCAGAAATTGTACCTGCTTTTCAAGGCATTGCTAAAAAGCTAGTTCCAAACTCTAAACCGGCATTAGACGTACCAATTATATTTCCATATGCACCAAATGCTGTTTTAATTGGTTTCTTTGTAAGTTTTATTGTAGGTACTATAAGTATGTTTATAATGATTGCTATGGGGACAACAGTTATTATTCCAGGTGTGGTTGGACACTTCTTTTGCGGTGCAGCTGCTGCTGTTTACGGAAATGCAACTGGAGGAAAACGAGGTGCAGTACTTGGTTCAGCAGTTAACGGATTATTAATTAGCTGGCTGCCACTGTTTATTCTTCCTGTGCTCGGAAACTTAAAACTTGCTGCATCTACATTTGCAGATACAGATTACTTAATTCCAGGAATCATATTGGGTAAGATTGGATCTTACGGTCAATCAGCACTTATTTTTAGTATTATTGCATTTACACTCATAGTGGTTCTTTTAAGTTTTATACTAGATTCTCGCAGCAAGAAAAAAATAACAGAAGAATAGAAATTATAACCTCCGGATTTTAATTCGGAGGTTATAGTATAGTCTAAAGGGAGGTGATTTCATGATTCACTTTAGTCATACAAAACATGGGGATGAGTTATTGAATTTATTAATAAATGCTAGTAGATATCTATCCCTTCAAGAATTACAGGATAGGCTAAAACTATCCAGGAGAAATGTGTTCTACATCCTTAAAAAAGTCAACGGTGAACTCGAACAGAATAATTTAGATCCTATTCAGAGAATTGGCAGTGCAGGATATTACTTGACCCCGGATAATATTGTCCAGTTAAATAAAAAACAGTGTTCATCTAATTCTATACTGGAACCTAAACTTAGTCGTCTTGAAAGAGAGCAGTTTATTATATATAAATTAATAAATAGTGAAAGAGTTTCGTTACTTACAATTACCTCAACTTTAAATATCTCCAAAAATACTGCTATTAGCGATTTAAGAAACATAAGCAGTGAATTAGAAAAGCATGGATTAAAATTAATCAAATCAAAACAAGGTCAAAAGCTTGAGGGATCAGAAATAGCACAGCGTAATTGGGTATATGAACAATTGAGCAAGCACAGTTCAGTTATTTATAGCCAGCTGTCCAATGACCCAAGTAAACTATCACAGATTAATACTTACCTTCACCAGTTAGAAAGAATAACCGGAAACTACTTAACAGATGATGCTTTAATGATTATAAGTACTTTCATACTTTGGTACTTAAATCGCACTAGCAGTGCAGATAAATTATTAATTAATACTCTAGAAAATGTAAGATTTGAAGATTCAGCAGGATTAAAATGGACCAAAGAATTTCTCAATAAAAATGGTATTATAAATGAAGGTGAAGCTCACTATTTACTAAAAATGATTAATTCCAGCCAGTTTTCTAAAGTAAATCAAGAAGATCTCACAATTAAGAAATTGATTCCCATTACCAGGGCAATAGTTGATAGATTCAACAAAGTAGCAGGTGTTGATATTCCACCGAAGAATTTAGAAATTTCTTTAACTACACACTTGCTTTCAACTTATCACCGCGTAAAGTACAACATTTCTTATAAGCATCCAAATTTAAAACAAATAGAAGTAGAATATCATCAGTTATTTAGCCTTACAAGATATTCTGTTTACTATTTTGAGAAATTTATCTCAATGCACTTAAGCGATGATGAAATAGCACTTATTGCCCTTTATTTTGGAAGTGAACTTAGAAAACTAGAAGAAAAAACTTTTAAAAATGAAAAACCTGATGTAATTGTAGTTTGCTCAAGTGGAATAGGTACATCTATTTTTTTAGAGCAGCAACTGCGCAGTCGTTATCCTTCAATTAAATTTTCTTCACCTATGAATGTCCTCCAGTACGAGAGTAGTTCTCTATCTGGAGTTAAATTGGTTATTAGCACAATAGATTTACACGAAAGGAAACAAATACCTGTAATTCAAGTTCCTGCAATTCCAGATATACTTGAATGGAATTACATTACTCAAGCACTTGCTAAAGTCGGTCTAAATAGTGGAAAAAGGTCTCAGATTAATACGGAAAATTTGTTGGATATCATTAGTAATTATGCCAGAATTGAAGATGTAAATGGTCTTAAAAAAGCATTGGAAAGTTATTTTAATCAAATAAAAAATGTTGAAAAAGTAACTACAGAAAATAATATCAGACTTCAGGATCTACTTTCCGAATCCCACATTATGATATATAAACAAAAATTAAATTGGGATGAGGCTGTTCAAATTACCTACGTTCCACTTATTAAAGGAAATATCGTAAAATATAGATATATTGATAAAATTATTAATTTAACTAGAATTCATGGACCATATATGGTGCTTGGAAAAGGCATTATGCTTGCACATGCAAAACCAAGCGATGGTGTTAACTCTCTTGGAATTTGTTTAGCACTGTTTAAACATGCCGTGGATATACCAACTCCAAACGATAAAAAAACAGCTAAAGTTAATCTTATTATAGGTTTAGCTCCAGTTGATTCAGTAAGTCATCTTACAGCACTGTCACAATTAATGAATAAAATTCAAGATGACAATTGGATTGCTTCTGTTTATAAATGCAATAATAAAAAACAATTAAAAGAATTAATTTTAAATGAAATTTTTGATTAAAAGTGTTGTAAAACAAGAGAACATACCTAGATTTGTGTAAATCAAATCTAGGTACGTTCTCGAACTTGACACAAACCTTAAGTACCTCTATTCTTCAATTATCATGACAAATCCAGCATTACCATCAACTCTTATTTTCTGACCTGTCTTGATTTTCTTAGTAGCTTCCGTAATTCCAACTACTGCTGGTATTCCGTATTCTCTAGCAACCACAGTACCGTGAGTGAGTAAACCTCCAACCTCCATAACAAGACCAGCTGCATTTATAAATAATGGTGTCCAGCCTGGGTCTGTAAAAGGTGCTACTAGAATTTCGCCTTTATTTATAGAAGTCTTTGAGGGGTCAGTGATTACTCTTGCGATACCTTCAATAACTCCTGAGGAAACGGGCATGCCGGGTAGTGCACCTTCAGGAAGGTTCTCTCTTTTATAGCCTGCTTTGATTTCTTCACCATCACTAGTTATGAGGCGAGGAGGGGTTAGCTTATTAAAGTGCTCATATTCCTCTTTCCTCAGTTTTACAAGTTCTACAAGGCTATAATTATTTTGTATTGCCTTATAAAGCTCCCAGAAGCCTACATAGAATATATCCTTTTCTTCTAAAAGATGGCCTTTTTCAACTAGCAGCCTTGCTTCTTCTAAGAAGGCTTTCTTATAGGTCAGAATAAGCTTCATTATTAAATATTTAGGATGTTCTCTAATTGGCATATAGTTTCTTAATACCCTTACCATACGTCTTACTACTTTGCCTTTTACTTTTCCGTGATTTTCTTCTACTTCTTTAATGAGTTCTGCTGAAGCTTTCTTTGCTCTTTCAATAGTTTCCTTATGCTCTTTTCTGTGGATGCCTTCCTCTGAGGTATTAACTATAGATATAATTGCCTTTGCTAGAGGTTCAGGATTCTCTATCCATCTATCCTTTGCCATGTCTATTTCACCAGCAGCCCTCATGTCGTATATATCAATAAAGGTATTAAACTTCTTTTTAAATTCATTATTGTCCTTTAGTTTGTTTATTCTATCAATTAAAGTGATATAATCCTCATTTGTAAATTCTCTTATTAAATCAGGTGATTTTCTAACCATATCAGCTAGGTCTCCAACAAGAAGACCCATTTCTGTGGTTATATTGCCCTCCAGGCCTTTAATTATAATATCAACATATTTGTGTTCTAAAAGCAGCTTTTCTTCCTGTGCTTCAAGAGCTTTAAAGCTTAACATTGCAGGAGCCATTATTGGAAGCAACACCCGAAAATCATCAGAAAAGTCTGCAGACTTATATATAGCTTCAAGTTTTTCTATGCCTTGCTTTGCACTATTAACAGCCTTAGCCGCTTCTTTTGTTCGCTTATCTATATAGCTTTTTACAAATTCAACAGTACCCTCAGGTTTTCTGTAGGTAATATTTTTTATAGATTTGAAAACTATAGGCTTAAAGAATTTTCTTAAGGCTTTCCCTGAGTTTTTGTTCTTTTTAATTTCTGTTTCAAAGTCAGGCCTGTTTATAAGCTCTTTTAAAGCTTGTGACATCAAGGCATCAGCATTTTTGAGAAATGAAGATATAACCTCTCTAGGTTTTTTATATTGAAGAATATCACTTAAATCAAGATATATTCTGCCTGCTGCTGACTTTATTACTCTATATTCCTCGGCACTTCTAGCTCCTTTGTCAAAAGGAAAAATCATTCTAAGCATGTCAATTCCAAGTGGTGAAATAGGGGCTGTCATAACTTGAAAATGGTTAAAGGAAACATAGACATGCAGAGCCTCATCCTTTGGCATAGGCTGCGGCATAGGAAATAATGAGGTAATAGCACGGCTTTGAACTATATACAGCTTGCCATTTTTAAGACACCACTCAATGTCCTGTGGGCAGCCGTAGTGCTTTTCTATTGCCATGCCTAATTCGGCAAGATTTTTTATCTGTGAGTCCTGAAGAACTTGGCTTGCTGCTTTCTCAGCTGTTATCTCGACTTTTTTTGTGCCACCGCCTCTAATCGGCATTATAGCAAGTTTTTTCTCAGCAATTGTTTTACTTTCTATCTCTGAACTTCTTTTATTATATTTATATATGTCAGGGGATACTAAACCGGAAACAAGAGCTTCTCCTAAACCGTAGCTTGCATCTATGGATATGAGCTTTCTGTGACCTAATATAGGGTCCGCCGTAAACATAATTCCTGATACTTGAGGCAGTACCATCTTTTGAACAACTACTGACATATGAACCTTTTCATGTTCAATTTTATTTTGAATTCTATATAATATAGCTCTATCTGTAAACAGTGATGCCCAGCAGTTTCTTACTGAGTTTAGTAGGGCTTTTTCTCCCATGATATTAAGATAGGTGTCCTGCTGACCAGCAAAAGAGGCAAAAGCTAAGTCTTCTGCTGTGGCGCTTGATCTAACTGCATAGTAGTTGTCTGCTCCTAGCTTGTTAAATGATTTTATTATTTCCTGTTCCACTTTTTCAGGTACAGCTGATTGCTGTATTTTCTCTCTTATTTGCTTCCCAATTTTATTTATGTTATCAAGACTTGCAACTTTAATTGTCTGAGCTATGAATTCTGACAGATTGTTATAGTGTATGAATTCCTTATAGCCTTCTGTTGTCACACAAAATCCAAAAGGTACAGGGAAACCTGCCAGTGTCATTTCACCTAGGTTTGCACCTTTACCTCCTACAAGAGGCAAGTCTTTTTTATCTGTCTCATCAAAGAATAAAGTATACCTTTTTTCCATAATCCTTCCACCTCCATAATATTTATAGCTTTGCACCGTTCAAAAATAGTTCGGTTAATTGATTTCTTTATCTTAAGTAAATAGCTGTTAATTTAGTCTTAATTTGTTTTATTTTTTTGGATGACATTTGGAGGACATAGATATGAAAAAGGCTCTTTGAAATATTAATCCAAAGAGCCTTTAACCATTGAAAACACTTGGTGCCGGAGGCGGGACTTGAACCCGCATGTTGTTACCAACGACGGATTTTGAATCCGTTGCGTCTGCCAATTCCACCACTTCGGCAAGGAACGAATATATAATATCACATGAATTCAACATAGTCAATGATAAATACAAAAAAAGTAGAAGATTATAGTGAAATTTTGAGAAAAAACATTTTTGCTGCCCAGCTTTTTATATAAGGTATATTCAAAACATTAGGTGTATGTTGAGCTATTAAAGGATTTCCGTAATCATCAAAAGAAGTGATGATTGCGGAATGAGCTATTATTCCTTTTGAATCTTGGTAAGATATTATATCACCAGGTTCGAGCATGCTTACAGAAGGGACTTCTTTTCCTTTGACTCCATATAAATTTTTAGCATAACTATTTTTTAGATACCAATAAAGTGAGCCGGCAACTGCCCATGAGATGGACCACTTATCGTCTGATAAATTTGGAGTGTTATTATTGGAATACCACCATGGATTTTCACCTGAAAAAATCATTGGAGCACCTCCAGCATTTAAACATTGAGAAATGAAGTTTGTACAGTCACCACCATTTTCACCATATAAGACAAAGTACTTAAAAGCAGGATTTGGTACTACGGTATAGTTTATAGCGTAGTTTACAGCCTTTTCTCTAGAATATAATAGATTTTTCATATACTTATAATTTCCTCATAAAATTAATTACAGTATTATATTATGATTAATTTTATGAGGAAGTTAACCTTTAAAGCTAACACGATATTTTTTAGTGCTTAAAATTTTAAACTTATATCGAGTGCATTTACAGAATGGGTGAGGGCTCCAAGTGATATTATATCCACGCCAGTTGCTGCAACGTTTTTTATATTTTCTTCTGTAACATTTCCTGAAGCCTCTAAAATAAATTTACCGTGAGCAAGCTTTACTGCTTCCTTCATAGTTTTAATATCCATATTATCAAGCATGATTACATCAACTTTAGTTTTCATTGCTTCTCTTAGCTGATCTAAATTTTCAACTTCAACTTCAATTTTAGTTGTAAAACCAACTTTGTCATTTATTCTTTTAACAGCTTCAGTTATAGAACCAACTGCCTGTATATGATTGTCCTTAATCATTACAAAATCGGATAAATTCAATCTGTGGTTGTAACCTCCTCCAACTTTTACAGAATACTTATCTAACATTCTAAAACCAGGAAGAGTTTTTCGAGTGTCAGCTATTTTAACATCGTAATCCTTAACTAAGTTTACAATTTTATTGGTTTTAGTTGCAATTCCAGACATCCTTTGAAGTATATTTAAGGCAACTCTTTCTGCCTTTAATATTGATTTGGATGATCCTTCTACTTCTGCAATAATGTCACCCTCTTTTACACTTAGACCATCATTTATAAGTATTTTAAAGTTAACACTCTTATCTAAGAATTCAAAAACCCTTTTTGCAACATCAATTCCAGCAATTACACCACATTCTTTTGCAACAAATTTCCCTTTTGAAATTTCATCACCAGAAAATAAGGTGTCTGTGGTTATATCACCATAATTGATATCTTCTATAAGTGCATTTTCAATTAATTTATCTACTATTAAATAATTCAATCAAGATCACCTCAAAACTAATTTTTCTTTAGAGTAGTCTTCAATGTAATTGCTTCCAAGCGAAGAGTGAGATTCTAAAACAGCATCAATAACACTTTTGGCAGCTTCATACATATTATAAACTTCTACTCCTTCTAAGTCTCTAAAATTCATATTTTCAAGTTTACATAGAACTTCATTCACAGCTTTTGATGCAAATTTAACATTATCAATTGTTCTAACTATACCAACATTGTTTTCCATAATTGTTTTTAAATCATTTTTTAACTTTGAAAAATTAAAACTTTTTTCTTCAACTTCGAAATTAATATTCTCATTAGCATGTTCATATATATCTTTAATTCTATATTTAATATCATTGGCAATTCGTTTTCCAAAGACAACAGCTTCCACTAAGGAGTTACTTGCAAGTCTATTTGCTCCATGAACTCCAGTACAAGAACATTCTCCAACAGCATATAGATTTTCCATACTTGTTCTTCCAAACAAGTCAACTTTAATTCCACCCATAAAATAATGCTGGGCTGGAGTTACAGGTATATAATCTTTGTAAATTTCTATATTGTTATTTTCACATTCTGTATAAATTTTATTAAATCTATTTTTTAAAAAATTTTTATCGTACATGGTTGCATCCAAATAAACATAATCTGAATCACTTTTTTCCATTTGATCACTAATAGCTCTAGCTACAATATCTCTAGGTGCGAGTTCCATTCTCTTATCGTACTCTTCCATAAATCTGCTGCCAGATTTATTTCTAAGTACAGCACCTTCTCCCCTTACTGCTTCAGATATGAGAAACATTTTTTCAAAGTTATGTTTTTTAGAATACAAGGCAGTAGGGTGAAACTGGATGTACTCCATATCAGCTAAATCTACATCTGCTCTTATTGCCATTGCAATTCCATCACCTGTAAGTACGTCTGCATTTGTAGTCTTTGAAAATAACTGACCTATTCCACCTGATGCAATAACGCAGCATTTTGATTTTAAATAGATAAGTTTATCGTTGTAAAATGCAGTTATTCCAGTATAAATATTTTTGCTGTCCACAATATCTAAAGCAAATATATTTGACATTATCTCTATATTTGGAGCAGCTTTAGCTTTTTTTATCAAACTTTCCATTATACCTTTTCCAGTAGAATCACCGTGTACATGCAAGATTCTAGGAATAGAATGATTTCCTTCAAATGATCTATAAAAGTTGCCATTTTCATCTTTGTCAAAATTGACTCCAAGATCTACAAGACTGTCTATAGCTTCATCGGATTCATTCACAAGTACGTTTACTGCATCAACGTCATTTACATAGCAGCCTGCATTCATAGTATCCTTTACATGCAGCTCTCTTTTATCATCATCTATGCTTGCAGCAATTCCTCCTTGAGCAAGATATGAGTCACAATCGTATATGTCTTTTTTACTTAAAACAGCTATTTTTAAACTCTTAGGAAGCATCAAAGCTGTGTAGATGCCGCCTATTCCTGCTCCAATTATAACTACGTCAAAATTTTTGGTGCCACAGGAATTATTGTAATTTACTAGATATCTTCTTTTCATTTTATACCACCAACTATCCTTAATTTATTCAATTTTAAGCATTTTTTCAAGAGAACTAAGCGCCTTTAATCTAATTTCATCAGGAACAAATATTTCATGTTCCATATTTAAAAGGGAATTATGAACTTCTTTAAGTGTAGTCATTTTCATGTTTTGACATATGAGTTTTGAACTTAATAAATAAAATTTCTTTTCAGGGTTATCATTCTCCATTTTGTGCAGTACTCCCATTTCAGTACCTATGATAAATTCACTGTTTTGAGAATTCTTTGCATAGTCAATTATCTGCGAAGTACTTCCTACAAAGTCAGCATTATCTCTTATTACTTTTGGAACTTCAGGATGTACCAGTATTTCAGCTTCAGGATGATCATTTTTTACTTTTTTAACATCTTCCATGGTTATTCTGGCATGAGTTATACAGTGACCACTTGTCCATGGTATGATTTCTTTGTCTGTAACCTTTTCAGCCGCGAAACTTGCAAGATTTTCGTCTGGCACAAATAATATCTTATTTTTATCTATACTTTCTATAACTTTAACTGCATTAGAAGAAGTACAGCATATATCACTTATAGCTTTAACTTCAGTTGAAGAGTTTATATAACATACTACAGCTGCATCAGGGTGCTTTTCCTTTTCCATCATTAGCTGTTCTTCATCTATACAATCTGCTAAAGGACATCCTGCATATTTTGAAGGCAGTAGAACCCTTTTGTTTGGGGAAAGTATCTTTGCACTTTCTGCCATAAATTTAACACCGCAAAATACAATAACTTCATTATCCATTTTTGCAGCAGCACGGCTAAGTGCAAAAGAATCACCTACGATGTCTGCTATATCTTGAACTTCTGGTAGTTGATAATTATGTGCTAATATACAAGCGTTTTTCTCTTTCTTTAACCTATTTATTTCATTTACCAAAATGTTATTATCCATAAGTACACCCCTAAAATTTATATAATTTAATGTATATACACAAGTATATACTAATTTTTGCGCCTTAACAATATTAAAATTGCATATATACAATTCGCATTATATATGCTTGTGTATGCAGATTAAGAACTTGTATTTATTATTCCAAACTTTTTAAATTTTAATTATGATTTTTAAGTTTATTATTTATGAAAAACTTTATGCTAATATTTCAAAATGTATTGTTATATATGTCTATCTTTGCTAAAATGTAAGTGGTAGGAAGATATTTTCACTGTGGGACTTAAGATATCCCAGCGGGTTAAAATAATCCTATGAAGATAACAAATTATTTTATTTTTGTAGTTAATAATTAAATGATCGGAAGGGAGAATAAAATATGATTTATTCAGCAGAAGTTGAAAGAATGTGTTGTGTAGCTAAGGGACCAAATCATGGACCAGCTCCAATTCCAGAAGAAGGAAAATGGGTACAAGCTAAAGAAATAAAAGATATTTCAGGTTTAACTCATGGTGTAGGTTGGTGTGCTCCTCAACAAGGTGCTTGCAAACTTACTTTAAATGTTAAAGATGGTGTTATACAAGAGGCTCTAATTGAAACACTAGGATGTTCAGGAATGACTCATTCAGCAGCTATGGCATCAGAAATATTACCTGGAAAGACAATTCTTGAAGCATTAAACACAGACTTAGTATGTGATGCTATAAATACAGCTATGAGAGAATTATTCTTACAAATAGTATATGGAAGAACTCAAACTGCTTTCTCAGAAGGCGGACTTCCAATAGGTGCAGGACTTGAAGACTTAGGAAAAGGACTTAGAAGCCAAATCGGTACTATGTATGGAACAAAAGCTAAGGGAACAAGATACCTTGAAATGACAGAAGGATATGTTACTAAAATTGCTTTAGACGAAAACGATGAAGTTATAGGATATAAGTTTGTAAGCCTTGGTAAAATGATGGAAATGATTAAAAAGGGTATGGATGCTAACGAAGCTGTGGAAAAAGCTTCAGGTCAATATGGTAGATTTGATGAAGCTTGCAAAGTTATAGATCCAAGACAAGAATAGTACATAAGGAGGATAAGAAAATGGCATTATTTGAAAGTTATGAAAGAAGAATAGATCAAATTATACCAGTACTTAAGAAGTATGGTATGAATTCCGTAGAAGAAGCTAAGGCTGTTTGTGATGAAAAAGGAGTAGATGCCTACAACATAGTTAAATCAACACAGCCAATATGTTTTGAAAATGCTTGCTGGGCTTACACTGTAGGTGCTGCAATAGCTATAAAAAAAGGATGTAAAAAAGCTGCTGATGCTGCTGAAGCAATTGGAGAAGGACTGCAATCATTCTGTATCCCTGGTTCAGTTGCAGATGACAGAAAAGTTGGACTTGGACACGGAAATCTTGCAGCAATGTTACTTAGGGAAGAAACTAAATGTTTTGCTTTCTTAGCAGGACATGAATCCTTTGCAGCAGCAGAAGGTGCTATAAAAATAGCAGGAGCTGCTAACAAAGTAAGAAAGACTCCACTTAAAGTTATATTAAATGGTCTTGGAAAAGATGCTGCTTACATAATTTCAAGAATAAATGGTTTTACTTATGTTCAAACAAAATTTGACTACTATACTGGAAAATTAACTATAGTTAAAGAAATAGCTTATTCAAAAGGTGACAGAGCAAAAGT
Organism: Clostridium sp. JN-1; assembly: GCF_003718715.1. Lineage (NCBI taxonomy): Bacteria > Bacillati > Bacillota > Clostridia > Eubacteriales > Clostridiaceae > Clostridium > Clostridium sp. JN-1. The sequence goes on from NZ_CP033465.1 coordinate 967,065, forward strand.
TAAATGCTATGGTGCTGATGATGTTAGAGAAGGTGTTGCAATAATGCACCATGAGGGCGTTGATGTATCAATAACTGGTAACTCAACTAACCCAACAAGATTCCAGCATCCAGTTGCAGGAACATATAAAAAAGAATGTATTCAAATGGGTAAGAAATACTTCTCAGTTGCATCAGGCGGTGGTACTGGAAGAACTCTTCATCCAGACAATATGGGAGCAGGCCCAGCTTCTTATGGTATGACAGATACTATGGGAAGAATGCATTCAGATGCTCAATTTGCAGGTTCTTCATCAGTTCCAGCTCATGTTGAAATGATGGGACTTATCGGAATGGGCAACAACCCAATGGTTGGAGCTTCCGTTGCAGTAGCTGTTGCAGTTGAAGAAGCTATGAATAAATAATTTGCATTATAAACTTAATTAAAAATGAGAGGCACGTTTAATTAAACATGTCTCTTTTTTATATGCAATTATTTTGTGATATTGTGTTAAACTGGTGCTTCTGATTGAAAAATCTATGGAAATCTCTTAATATATAAAAATAGTATACAAGTTTATAATAACATGTCCAATAAAGCAAATGTAGAATTCTGGCTTACGGACAAGGCAGATCATATACAATCATATCTATTTTATAAAACTAGATATGAAAATAAAGTTATTAAATTTTTGAGTCAAAATTAGTTTATAGTAGTTGCTGCAATTGAAAAGTTATTAGTAAATTACATTAGAATGTAAAAGATGGACAATAGTTAAGCATGCCCATCTTTGTAGATATATTTGAATTACATCAGAGCTCTTTCTATATTATTTTTTATATTAAGTACAATTTCTTCAATAATATCTTTGATTTGAAGATTTCTTGTGCCTGGTATATAAATACCATGTTTTTGTAGTGGAAGTATATATTTAGTACAATCCATACTAAATATTGACGTGGAAATCATAGATGTAATTTCTCCATTTATACCACCATTACAGATTATTCCAATCGGGCCTATTATACTATCAATTTTATTTTTTTTACAAAAATCACAGATCGCTATTTCTCCACTTATGCCAACATTAGCACCTGATTTTACCATGTTTGAAGTAGCGAATGTATTTGTACCGAGTGCTATGATATAAATATCCTGGTTTATTTCTTTACGGATTTTCTTTATAATAGTTTGTCCAAGGCCTGCTCCTTGTGCGTCTACTACAGCAATTTTCATTGTAATGCCCCCAAAAGTAAAATTTATAATGAAATGTATCTATTTATATTTACAAGCATTATTATATAATAAAATAGAAGTAGATTCTATTTTTGATCTAAGCAAAGTTGAAGTTGATTCGAAAGTTAATGTTTACAAATTAGAAATTGTGTAGTACTATTAACTTGTGTGCTACGAGAGTATACATTTGTATAAAAAATTTATTAATTTTGATTAATAACCACGAAGGTTGATTACTATAAACAGTTATCAATTTTTGTGGCTTTATTTTTTGGAATTTTAAGGGGGATTAAAATGCACATTCCAGATAATTATTTAAGTCCATCAACCTGTGCTTTTATGGGTGCTGTAATGCTTCCAGTTTGGAGCATGTCTATTAAAAAAGTAAAAGAGAATATAACTAAAAAGAAAATGCCACTTCTTGGCATAGGAGGAGCATTTTCATTCTTAATTATGATGTTTAATGTACCAGTACCAGGAGGTACGACTGCTCATGCAGTAGGAGGTACTTTGGTAGCAATTTTTCTAGGCCCAGAGGCTGCGTGTATTTCAGTATCTATTGCTCTTTTGATTCAGGCTCTGTTATTTGGAGACGGAGGTATTTTAGCATATGGGGCAAATTGCTTTAATATGGCATTTATATTGCCACTTGTTGGATACTATATTTATAATTTTGCTAAATCAAGGCTAAAGTTTGCCAAAGGAGAATATTTATCTGCCTTTTTAGGTTCATATATTGGAATTAATGCAGCAGCACTTTGTGCATCTATAATGTTCGGTATTCAACCTTTATTATTTAAAGATGCAGCAGGAATGCCAATGTATTCTCCATATTCGCTTTCAGTATCAATACCTGCTATGCTAATACCACATATGACTGTGGCAGGAGTTTTAGAAGGATTAGTAACAGCCGGGGTATTTGCATATGTTAAAAAAGCATCACCAGATATGATTTATCAAGGGAATAATGGTGAATCCAAACCAATTTATGGAGTGATTATTGCAATGATAATTCTAACACCACTTGGTCTTTTAGCAAAGGCAACAGCATGGGGTGAATGGGGTGCAGATGAAATAAAGGATATTGTAGGTTTTGTGCCATCAGGAATTAAGAATGGATTTAATTTTAATGCATTTATGCAGGATTATGGAGTAAAGGGTATACCAGAAACGGCTGGTTATGTCTTATCGGCTGTGGCAGGAGTGGCTATATTGATTATTATTTTTAAATTAATTAGTAGTTTGAAGAAGAAAAATATTAACATTTAATATTAGTTAATTATTGGAGGAGTTTATATGCCAGAATGGCTTTCTAAAAAAGATAACTATATTCCTCTAAAAGATAGGGATGCTTTTATTGACAAGAGCATTTTATCTTTTTTAGAGGTCATATCGAAATTAATTTTAAAATCAGAAGGGAAAAGAAATATTATTGAAATTAATGCCGTTGTAAAGATTATATCAACTTTAATGCTTGTTATATTATTATCTACATCAAGGAGTTTATTGTTTATAATAACAGTAAACATACTGTTATTATTGATAGTCAGTTTACTTAGTTCCGATGAAATAATAAGTATATTGAGTGCAAGTTTTATTATGTCAATCTTTACATTTGTAATATTGATACCTTCAATTGTAAATGGAAATATTGGCAATAGTATTTTGATTATTCTTAAAGTATTAGCAACGATAACGTCAGTAAGTGTTTTATCACATATTACTAAATGGAACGACATTACAAGTGCACTAAAAATATTTTTTATACCAGATCTTTTTATTTTGGTATTGGATATTACTATTAAATATATTGTAGTTCTTGGTAAATTCTCTTTGAATATGATGTATGCCCTTAAATTAAGATCAATTGGTAAAAATAAAAATAAATATTATCATCTGTCAGGTATAATGGGCACTATGTTTATTAAATCAAAAGAAATGTCTGAGGAAATGTATAATGCTATGGAATGCAGGGGGTTTACAGGTGAATATAAAGCATATAAGAAATTTAAATTCAACTTTAAAGATTATATAGTTATTCTTGCAGATGTAGTAATAGTTAATATGTACATTTTCTTTAGATAGGTTGATTTATGGAGGCTCAGTATCTATTATGGCAGGAACAGGAATTAAAAATTCCTGTTCTCATTTTTCAACTGCAGTTATTTCATGATTTCTATTTGTAACTTCCATATTGTAAAATTTCTTGTTTTTGGAAGTTCCATTCTAAAGCAGCAGCAATTTTGCACAGCTGCAGTTGCATTTTTTATTGAAAGTTCACTTATATACCCTCCAACTTTTTTATTTATTTTTGCTTATAAGATGGAAGTGATGTCCTGGAACATTAAGCCCTTCAACAAATGATGGACAAGTAAATCCAACTACATACCCATCTATATATTTGTATTTAAAAGTAGGTTGATTTTTAACAGCCTCAGCCATAGGTTTATATATTGAAATTCGATAAGCACTGAAGTAATTTTGGTGTAAGATAAAATATCTTTTAATCTAATTTTAATCTCGTAAGTACATAATATAAATAGATACAGCAGCGAGTATAAAAATAACAGATATCAATGTTTATAGAGATGGAACTTACTCATAAAGGATATAAAGTTGATACAGCATATGAAGGTAGAGGAGCTTTAAATAAAGTAAGGGAAACAAGTTATAATTTGATACTTCTTGATATCATGATTCCAAATTTAAATGGGATTGAAGTTTGCAGGAGAATAAGACAATTTTCTAATGTACCTATTATAATGTTAACAGCCAAAAGCGATATACCAGATAAGGTTTTAGGGTTGGATGTAGGAGCCAATGACTATTTAACTAAACCTTTTGTAATAGAAGAATTATTGGCAAGAATAAGGGTATATGAAAGAAGTAATATTTTAGATACTGATAGTGATGTACTCAAGGTTAAAGACATTGTTATGGATAATAAAACACATGAGGTACTAAGAGATGGTAAGAAAATTGAACTAACTAAGAAAGAATATGATCTTTTTAAAATGCTTCTAATTAATAAAAATGTTGTGCTTACAAGAGAAAAGTTGATTGAAGAAGTATGGGGTTATGATTATGTGGGAGATACTAATGTAGTTGATGTATTTATAAGATATTTGAGAAGTAAAATTGATGGTGGCTTTGATGATAAATTCATGACTACCGTAAGAGGTGTAGGATATGTTATTAAAGAAAATTGATGATATTTTTAAGGTTATTAAAAGTGCAAAAATTTCTGTAAAGTTAACTGCATTATATGCTGTCATGTTTTCATTAGTACTGCTGCTTTTGAATGCATCAATTTTATTTGGAGTAAAATATTATATTTATAATTAAGCAAATAGACAAATTGATGATATGCAAATTTATTGGATAGGTGGGGAAAAGATGATAGGGATGCCTTAGAGAAATCAATTTATGCTATTAAGTTAGAATCTTACAATATGGCTAATTTAATTGAGAAGTTACTCTTTCTTGCAAGGGGTGATAGAGGTACTCAACTGATAGAAAAAAGAATTTTGGATTAATGAATTGATTGGTGAAGTAGTTGAAGAAACTAGGCTTATAGAAAAGGATCATGAGATATCCAATAAGGAAAATGATGTTGTAAAAATTTTGGCAGATTACAAGATGGTAAAACAAATGATAAGAATATTTATTGAGAACAGTATTAAGTTTACTCCAAAGGGTGGAACAATAGATATAAGCTCAAAGGTGCAGGAAAATGCTGTGAAGATAACTGTTAGTGATACAGGTATTGGAATACCTAAAGATGAAATTGAAAAGATATTCAATAGGTTTTATATTGTGGATAAATCTAGATCTAAGGAAAAAGGTGGGTCTGGATTAGGATTGTCTATAGCTAAATGGATTGCAAGTGTACATGGAGGAACTATAGACGTAGATAGTGAAGAAGGTAAGTGGACAAAAGTAACCGTAACATTAAACTTAAATACGTAAATAATATCTTTAACATTAAAAGGTGAAGGAGAAAGTTTCTTTCATCTTTTTTTAATTATCCAATTTTAAAATATAGAACATTTTTTAAGATGAATATAAGTTCTTTTTAATATAATTTTAATCTTGAATAGTCATAATGTAATACATAATAAAAATCGGTACAGTAATTTATATGTAAATAGTGGTGTTTATTATCAAAATATATTATAAAGGAGATAGTTAAAAATGAATATGGAGATTTTTAGGCTTATAAATAATTTAGCAAATAAAAATATGGTTTTAGATAAGATAATGATTTTCTTTTCAAAAGATATGCCTTATATATTTATGGCAGTTATTGCAATAATATTTATTTTAGAAATTGTAAAAAGAAATTCTAATTATAGAAAAGTTGTTTTTAGTACCTTTGTTATTACAGTAATAAATTTAATATTAAGTTTTATCATTGGCAGTATATACTATGTGGACAGACCTTTTGTTCATAATAAAGTAAATTTATTAACACCCCATGTGGCAGATGCATCTTTTCCAAGTGATCATGCAATAGGAACTATGAGTATAGCTTTAGGGCTTGCAAAATATAATAAGTTAGTTAGTATGATTTTAACTATAATGTCTATAGTTGTAGGCTTTTCACGAATATATGTTGGACATCACTATCCTATGGATGTTGTAGGGGCATATTTAATGGTTTTTGCAACAAGCTATATTTATAACTTAAAATTAAGAAGTAAGGTTGAAAATTTATATGAAATGGCTGAAAAAAAGGCGACAATAAAATTAGGCTTCAAGTCATTATATAATGAAATTTAAATATACTTAAATAAGTTAACTTAATATAGAAAATAATAAGTTAGAATACTAAGCTTAAGATATGTTGATTAAAATATATAATCTTGTTATAAAAATTCTCAATGACAGTTTAAAGATATTTCATTCTCTTGGAAAAATAAAGGCTGCCATAGCAGAAACAGCAGTTTTATTTTTGATGTTTTTAGCTTACACTATAATAAAGTACAGTAAGAAAACTTGGATCAAACCATTAGCTATAGATATTTATTTATGTCTTTGCTTTCTTATTGGATTAAGCATGGTTTATTTAAATTTGCAGTATCCAAGTGATGTTGCAGCTGGATATGAATTTGGAGTGGTTTATCTTAGTTTAAGTATTATTTTATTAGAGGTTTATAAAGTTTTACCTGATGCAATAATAGGTTAAGTAAATTTTGCTGGCATTTGACAGCAATCTATATATATCATATAATTTAAATAGCATATGCCAATAATAATATGGAGGTTAGATAGTATGAAAATAGCATTACCTAGTAATGGAAACGTGGTTAATCAACATTTTGGAATGAGTAAGAGTTTTGAAATTGTAACAGTAGAAGATAAAAAGGTTACTAATGTAGAAGAAATATCTTCTGAAGAATTTCAACATCAGCATGAAGGTTTAGCAAACTTGCTTTCAAAGCATGGAGTAGAGGTAGTTATAGTAGGAGGCATAGGTCAAGGAGCAATTAATGGTTTAAAGATGAATGGTCTTCAAGTAATAAGAGGAGCATCAGGGGAGTACATGAAGGTTGTTGAAGAATACATTAATGGAACATTAGAAGATAAAAATATAGTCTGCAATCATCATGGAGAGCACCATAATCATTAAAAAATAGAGGACAGAGGGAGAACGTACCTAGATTTGTGTAAATCAAATCTAGGTACGTTCTCTAAGTTAGCAATGTTTCGCTTTAGCGAAACGAGTTATCAAAAGTTTAATTAAAGATTTTTCGTAAGCTTAGCGGAGAAAAATCCTCCTTCACCGTCCTCTGTCCTATGTCTTGGAAAAATTTACACCCCTGGGGTAGAGATTCCTTGTTTATGTTTGTTAAAAATAGAGTACAGCTGTTCTATAGGAAGAAACGCCATAATAACAATACATATTCCGCCTTCTACTGCCATAAAAGGTCCATTAATCGTAAGTGAATATAAATATGTAGACATTCCTTTAGGAGCAAAGCTTCCGAAAAATACCACACCGGAAATGAAGTGGCATATAAACCGAGCAAATACAGCGACAATAGTTCCTAGTATCTTTCTATCTCTAAAATAGCCTGCAAGTCCAAGAGCCATAAAAGGCAGTGGATAATCAAATAATACTTGTACAGGATGGAGAATGTAAGGACCAAGTATTAATGATATTATTCCGTATAAGAAGCCAGTTAAGAACCCAACTTCAGGACCATAAAAGAATGCCATAACTAAAATTGGTACCATACTTCCTAAAGTTACACTTCCGCCTTGTGGAAAGTGATAAATTCTGAAGATTTTAAGTACAGTTGCAAGCGCAAGAGCTACTCCAATTTGAACAACCATGGAAGTGGTGAATTTTATCTTTTTTACCTTAATTGCAGCCAAAATTAAAATAATTACAGCAAGCAGTGCAAACAAAGATACTGGATGTTTTAAAATTTCAATTAAGTTTTGAGGAATAGATAAAAAAACTTTTAAATCTTTTAAAATAACGGACATAAAAAAAACCCCCTTAAATTAGTGCTCAGGAAGTCTAGGTTTAACACAAAAAACCGACTCCAGATATTCGGAATACGGTTTTAATTGTATATAAATCACTTTTCCTACGCTGGTATTATCCAGATCAGGTATAAGGGTTTATGAAGAATAATAAACTTCACTTCTCAGCCTAATGCACCCCTAGCACTTTTATAAAATTTTATTTAATTATACCACTAAGTCTATTAAATTTAAAGCCTGCTTGCTGCTTTAAGTTTGAGGCTGGCGGTAAAATGAAAAGGGGCAGGAGTATAATTTAAATGTCTTTAGCCCAAATATTAATACTTTCAAACTCACCGCATATATTACAATCATTCACTAGCTTACCTCTAAAGTTAAAGCCGTGTTTACTCAATACAATATTTATACTTGGATTTATCGCCCTAGACAAACTATATAAGCTAATGAATCCTTCCTTTTTAAGATCTAATTCTAAAAGGTAAATTATATTTGACAATATGCCTTTATCTCTATAGTGAGGGTAAGTAGCACAGTCAGCTATTTCTGCATTTAAATTTTCGTAATCTAAATATGCAGAAGCTGCACCAATTATTTTACCATTATAAGTGGCAACTTTATATAAAACATTTTTGTTCATATTTTGAATTAAATAATCCTTATCATATATTTGAGAAGGATACGCAAAAAATGCGCTAGAAAATAAGTCTATTAATTCATCTATATCGCTTTCTTTTGCATTCCTTATCTGGTACTTGAAATTATTACTAAACTTAAAACTATTTTTTACATTTAAACTTTTCATTAAAAATAACTTTTCCATATTATCATTTTTACAAGCTTTTCGTTTACCTATTATAAAGTACGACATGCATAAAGCATCCTCGCCTCTAAAATAGGAATCTATTTTACCTTCTAAAATAAATCCTGCATCAGAAAAAGTTTGAAAATATGCGGTATCGCAGTTACATACAACTTTGCTTAAATGCTGTCTTGATGCATAGCGTATTATTCTTTTTATAGTTTGTACCGATATCTTATGGAAATTAACTATTTTTACACGGTTATTAATATAATCAATATATATTTTACTTTTATCTATTTTAGCATAGTAATTATTATTTAATTTACATTTAGCAGCATTCACGATTTATTCTCCCCTTAAAAATTAATAATATATAAATCTAATAATTAGATAAAAAATAAGCTGCAGAGAAGCAACTGCAGCTTATTAAATGCTATTTATATACATGATAAAAAATACAGTATATATAATAACAAAGTATACTAAAACTTCTCTTCAACGCTTACGAGATTAGCTGACGGATTTGGGTCGAAGAAAATAACCCTACTTATCATATTTTGATAAGATTCACCCCAAAGTTGGTTCTCCCGTTCGAAATGATTCAGCGCTACCGCTATTTATTATTTTACATATAAGCATATCATTATAATGTATGCATGTCAATATATTATGATTCAATGACTCAATATATTATATTCAATTGATGATTCAATGATTCAATTAAATAATAATTTTTCATACATTTTTTAAAATTAGAGATAATATCTATGAAAGGAGGAGTTGTTATGGAAGAAGATAGAGTTAAGGATAGTTCTATGGAATCTCCAATTGAAAAACATGATACTGCAGCATGGGCAAATATTCACAAGTCAAAACCAGTTTCAAATGTACCCGTGCCAAGTGAATTCGATGTTAAAAATGCCAAGGAATATGTAGATTCTAATGAAAAATGATGCTAATAATAAAAAGTCTAACCAATTGGTTAGACTTTTTATTATTAGCAATGTTGAAGAGATGATAATTTTTTGTAAATATTGTATCTTTCGCGAGCATTATTTTCAGATTCCTGAAATGCTTTTTCAACCCTTTCAGGGAAGACTTTCTTTAATGAAGAATAACGGATTTCACCATTGATAAAGTCAATATATGGTTTTGTAGGTTCTTTTGAGTCTAATATAAATGGGTTTTTACCATCTTGTTTTAGCATAGGATTATACCTAAATAAGTGCCAGTAACCAGATTCAACGGCTTTTTTCTCCTCAGCCATACTCGTTCCCATTCCAGTTTTAATACCATGACTTATACAAGGTGCGTAAGCTATGATTAAGGAAGGACCTTTATAAGCTTCTGCTTCTGTAATTGCTTTAATGGCCTGGTTCATATTTGCACCCATGGCTATTTGAGTTACATAAACATTTCCATAGGTCATAGCCATCAATCCTAAGTCTTTCTTCCTTGTTTTTTTACCACTTGCAGCAAGTTTTGCAACTGCTCCAGTAGGAGTTGACTTTGATGATTGACCGCCTGTATTTGAATAAACTTCCGTATCCAAAACAAATATATTTACATCATCACCTAGTGCAAGAACATGATCTAATCCACCATATCCTATATCATATGCCCATCCATCGCCGCCAATTAGCCAGTGGGATTTTTTAATTAAATAATCTTTTTTCATGAGAATTTCATTTAAAATATTATTTTGTTTAAGATCTTCATTATTTATTAGTTTTAATATCTTTGCAGAAGCTTTTTTTGAAATATCTGCATCATTAAATCCACCAAGCCATTCTTTAAAAGCTTCTTTGAGTTCAGAATTTATATTCATTGTCACAGCTTGATTCATCAAATCAGCTAATCGTTCTCTCATTTGGTTTACAGCAAGGAACATTCCATATCCATATTCAGCATTATCTTCAAATAATGAATTACCCCAAGAAGGTCCTTTGCCAAAATTATTTGTAGTGTAAGCTATTGAAGGTGCACTTGCTCCCCAAATAGATGAACAGCCTGTTGCGTTTGCTATCATCATTCTGTCTCCGTAAAGCTGAGTCAAGAGTTTGACATAAGGAGTTTCACCGCAGCCAGGACAAGCACCGTTAAATTCCAATAGAGGTTTTGCAAATTGACTTCCCTTTACTGTGTGCAAATCCATTAATCCTTCTTTAGAAGTAATTTTTAAGGCATATTCAAAGTTGCCAGATTGTTCATCTATTTGTTCCTGGGCAGGTTTCATTATAAGGGCCTTACCTGGAGCAGGGCAGATATCTGCACAGTTTCCACATCCAGTACAATCAAGTGGACTTATTTGAATACGATATTGTAAGTTCTCAAGACCTTTGCCAACAGCCTTCTTAGTTAAAAATTCTTTAGGAGCTTTTTGTAGTTCTTCATTATTTACCAAGCATGCTCTTATTACACCATGAGGACAAACATATGAACATTGGTTGCATTGTATACACTTGTCAATTTGCCATTCAGGTACACGAACTGCAATTCCGCGTTTTTCATAAGCTGATATGCCAACTGGGTAAGTACCATCTTCCATTCCCTTAAAGGCACTAACTGGAAGTTCATCTCCTTCATGTCTTGCCATGGGTCTTTCAATTTTACTAACGAAGTCAGGAACTTCTTTTTTAGGAATATCTTGGCCTTTAGCATCTTTCCATGATTCTGGTACAGTAACTTTATGGGCAGCATTTACACCAGCATCTATTGCTGCCTTATTTGCGTCAACTATATTCTTACCTTTTTTACCGTAAGTGTATTCTACAGAGTCTTTTAAATATTGCACTGCTTGATCTGCAGGAATTATATTTGCTAGTTTAAAGAATACAGCTTGCATTACCATGTTTATTCTAGAACCCAACCCAACTTTCTGTGATATTGAAATTGCATCAACTATATAAAATTGAATATTATTTTGGGCAATATATCTCCTCATTGAAGCAGGCAGGTTTTCATCCAATTCACTTTCTTGCCATGGACAGTTTAAAACAAATGTTCCATTTTTCTTTAAACCTTTTAATACATCTATATTGTAAATAAAAGATTTGTTGTGGCAAGCGGTATAATCTGATTCATAAACCAAGTAAGGTGATTTTATTGGTTTATCTCCAAATCTTAAGTGGGAAACTGTACTTCCGCCGGACTTTTTACTATCATATGAAAAATAAGCTTGACAATATAAGTTTGTTTTATCACCTATGATTTTAACTGCTGTTTTATTTGCACCAACAGTACCATCTGAACCCAAACCATAAAATTTACACCTTATAGTTCCTTGAGGTGATGTATCTATTACCTCGTCTTCTGGTAGAGATGTATTTGTAACATCATCAACTATTCCAATTGTGAATCTATTTTTTGGATTAGGATTTTCAAGATTTTTAAATACAGCTAGGATTTGAGAAGGTGTTGTATCCTTTGAACCCAATCCATATCTTCCACCAACTATTACAGGTTTATCTGGATTATTATAGAATAAATTTACTATATCTAAGTAAAGGGGTTCTCCTGTGGAACCAGGTTCTTTTGTTCTATCCAAGACAGCAATTTTTTTAACCGTTTTAGGTAAATATTTAAAGAAATAATCAGAAGAAAATGGTCTGTACAAGTGCACTTTTATAAGACCTACTTTTTTATTATTTTGTCTTAAATAATCTACAGTTTCTTCTATAGTGTCACAAACTGATCCCATAGCCACAACTACATATTCAGCATTTGGATCTCCATAGTAATCAAATGGATGATATACTCTCCCAGTGATTTTTTCTATTTCCCTCATATAGTTTTCAACGATGTCAGGAACAGCATCGAAAAACTTATTTGAAGATTCTCTTTGTTGAAAATAAATATCAGGATTTTGGGCAGTTCCTCTAACAGAAGGATGTTCTGGATTTAAAGATTTATTTCTAAACTTTTGTATTGCATTGTAGTCTACTAATTTTGCAATATCAGCATAGTCAATTACTTCAATCTTTTGATATTCATGTGATGTTCTAAAACCATCAAAAAAGTGTAAAAATGGTATACTGGATTTAATTGCTGAAAGATGAGCAATATTTGTCATATCCATGACTTCTTGAACATTAGATGATGCTAAAAGTGCAAATCCAGTTTGCCTTGTTGCCATAACGTCTTGATGGTCGCCAAAAATTGATAATGCATGAGTTGCAAGTGCACGGGCAGTTACGTGAAATACACCAGGTAGAAGTTCACCTGCTATTTTATACATATTAGGTATCATTAGAAGCAGTCCTTGTGAAGCAGTGTATGTAGTTGTTAGTGCACCAGCAGCTAACGATCCGTGGACAGCACCAGCAGCACCAGCTTCTGACTGCATTTCAACAAGTTTAACTGGCTGACCGAATATATTTTTTCTACCATGAGCAGACATGTCATCTACAAATTCAGCCATCGGAGTAGATGGTGTTATAGGATAAATAGCAGCAACATCTGTGAAGGCATAGGAAGCTTCAGCAGCAGCTTGGTTTCCATCCATGGTTTTTAACTTTTTTGACATACTATGTTTCCTCCTCTATAAATAATTTTTAACATATTTAGTATTTACAAAGTACGTCAATTGAATTCATTAATTTAGATAAAATTCTAAATTTTAATTATATAATTACGCTGTTGGGCAAGGGGCAAGCTATTGTATAGCTATGCCGCTTACGCTAAATTTAGGTTTCATGAATGGAAGTTTGAGGAGGATAGATATATGAACATTTTCACTTAAAATTAAACTATTTAATATATAAACTTTAATTCCTTGATATTCATATTCATCATAATCTTCATAGTATTCTCTATTAAAATATTTTAAAATCTCAACCTTGAGATTTGTGACTTTTTTCGTCTCACCATTTCAACAACCTATAGAGTTAGAAATAGTTTTAATTAAAAAGCAGCCTCGAACTTTTTTAGCATATTTAAGAGCTTTTTCTTGAATAGTTATCATATAAACATCTCCAGATAGTATTTAGATATTAAAAAAATTATCTATACTATATAAATTATATTAGTACAGGCTTAAAATCAACTACTTAATTATGACTTAATACAAAATTATTGTTATAATCTTTATGTTGATTAGTTAAAGTAGTAAATAATCAGATAGGATATATATTTTGTATTTTGTATAAAGGAGATGTTATATATGGAATATGAAGGCATTGTATACAGACCGCCAAGTGAAGCGTATAGTTTGATAATTCAAGTTACAATAGGGTGTTCACATAATAAATGCAGTTTTTGCAGCATGTATAAAAATAAAAAATTTAGAATAAAAAGCTTAGAAGAGATATATGAAGATTTAAATGAGGCAAGACAAGCATATAATTACGTAGAAAAGATATTTTTAGCTGATGGTGATGCGCTTGTACTTCAAACAGAAAAATTAAAAAGTATACTATTAAAGATAAGAGAACTATTTCCAGAGTGTAGAAAAGTTTCTGCTTATGCTGCACCAAAAGATGTTTTGAGAAAATCTATAAATGAACTTAAGGAACTTAAAGAATCTGGAATAAAAATGCTGTATATGGGAATAGAAAGTGGAAGTGATTACATATTAGAAAAAATAAATAAAGGAGTAACTGCTTCTCAAATCATAGAGGCAGGACGAAAAGTTAAACAAAGCGGTATAAGACTTTCGGTTACTTTGATTTCTGGAATAGGTGGAAAAGATAAATGGAAGGAAAATGCCCATGAATCTGCAAAAGTCATAAGTGAAATTGATCCAGATTATGTTGGACTTTTAACTCTTATGGTTGAAAGAGGGACTCAAATGTATGAGGATATAAATTCAGAAAGTTTCAAACCTTTAACACCTGAGGAAGTTATGTTTGAGACACGTTAACTTGTTAAAAATATACAAGTCAGTAGTTGTATTTTTAGAAGCAATCATGCTTCAAATTATGTATCGTTAGGGGGAACATTATCACGGGATAAAGACATTATAATTGAAAAAATCGATGCTGTACTTAAAGGTGAGCACGGCTATAAACCTGAAGAATTTAGAGCATTGTAGCAGAAAATTAAACTACCTATATGGGGTTCCTAGTTCCAAACTTAGTTTACACTCCGGGATATGCTGCCAAACTTCAGCACGATAAATACTTTTAATCATTCTAAGGCTCAGTATTTTGAAAATCTAATAAACATTGATAAACTCGTGCCTCAAACAATATCAATATTTATAGATTTTCTAAAATATTTCGCCAAGAATGATAAAAAAGTATTTATATGTGCTTTCATTTTGGCAACATACCCCTGCGTGCAAACTAAGTTTTAAGCTAAAAGGAATGTATAGTTATTTTAATTTACAAATCAACTTACACGCAGGGATATATATACAGCCTGAAGACACATTAAAAACTTTTATTACAAGTTTTAGCGAAGTATTTTAGAAAATTCTAGAGGCCCAAATACTGTTTGAGCTTGCGAGTTTATTTGAGCCTCTTGAATTTTCAAAATAAGAGCTTTAAACTTGTTAAAAGTTTTTACAGTGTCAAAGGCTGTATATATTTCCCGGAGTGTAAGTTAAGCTGCAAACTAGAAATCCTATAAGCTAAACAATTTTTAAAGCTCCCATTGGACATAGTTTGACACATTTGCCGCATTGTAGACATTGTTCATGATTTACAACAGGTGCATTGAAATTGTATTGAGTTAGAGCATTTGCAGGACACATTTCTACTGCAGGACATTTATGGTTTTGTGGACAATTATTTTTTATAACAACTATTTTCATTATCAACGTCTCCTCTTGATTAATTTGTATATAATACTAAAGTTTATATGTTACATTTCAGTATATGTTTAACTTGATTTTTTGTTAAGTAAAATTAAAAACAAAGAGAACCTAAATAAAGCAGGTCCCCTTTGTTTTAATCTTATTTTTGTAATTTCATTAAGGTACTAATTTTTTAACATATAAGTCATTTTCATTTCTTAAATCAAGAAATCCATTGTTATCAAGCAGCAGCGGTTTTGTTAAATCAGTTATATTAACTTGAATTACTTTGTATGATTTGTTGTTACTTAAAATTACATTTTCACCTATATAATAATTTATTATGTGACTTAGAAATACATTACAGTATTTACAGTCTAGTTTACCAAGCCCTTCATCTTGAATGAATTTTAATGCTTCAAATGGACCATTGGCCTTTTTAAAATATCTATCTGAGCTAATATTATCAAATAAATCCGCAATAGCTATTATTTTTGCAAATTTATGAATTTTATCTTCCTTAATTCCAAAAGGATAACCTAAACCATCCATTTTTTCATGATGCATTAATACACCACAAGTTACAGAAAAGTTTAGGTATGGAATTCGTTTTACAAAGTTGTATCCCAGCACCACATGGGATTTATAAGTTTCATATTCTTTTTGCGTAAGATTTGGAAACTTATTTAGTAAATTTTTGCTTAATTGCATTTTCCCAAAGTCATGGAATATTGCAGAATACGTTAATAAATTCAATTCTTTTTCACTAAAGTTCAACCATTTACCAAGTATATAGCTTATAGCTGCTGTATTTATACTGTGTCTATAGATAGGATCACCCTTGCTGCCATAAAAAATTATATTTCTAATAACTATTCCTGTGGATTTTAATTCGTTTTGCAGCTTCTTTGAAAATACTCTTATAGGATCTATTTCTGGAACTTTTAGATTTGAAATATCATTAAAAATATCTTTAAGATTTGAAGAAAATTCATTAAATGTATTTTCAAGTTCATGTATTGTTTTAATTTTTAAATTTGAAGGTTCTTCATAAGATTTCACTTTAGAATTATCATGAAATTCTGTTGTATCTTCTATATAAACATCTACTTTATTAATAATATAATTTTTCTTTAACTTTTCTATAGCTTGTTCTGTAATAGCTACATTTTTTGCAACTAATAATTTACCTTCAAATGTAATGTCGCTTGCTGATATCATTCCCGGTTTTAGTTTGCTAATTAGTAATGAACTTTTTTTAAATGACATATTATTTCACCCCGTATACATTAATAACCTAGTAACATATAACATTTATGTATATATAATCGTGATATTTTTGAATTTCTAAATACCTTATTGAGATTCAAGAGGATATTTATAATGTAGATAAAAGACAATACTTTGGTATAATAGTATCTGTAGTAATAAAGGTAAAAAGCAATGCTTTTAGCTAAATGTGTAAAATTGCAGGTGTTTTTTGATTGAATATTACAACTAGATTGAAAGGAGGAATTTATGTTGTCTTTACTAGAATTTGAAAATGTATCTTATTTTAATGATGGAAAATCTATATTAAAAGATATATCATTTAAAATTGATCAAGGTGATTTTGTTTCTATAGTAGGTCATTCTGGAAGTGGTAAGAGCACATTTTTAAAATTGTGTTCATACCTTATAAGTCCTACAGGAGGAAATATAAAATATAAAAATAAATGCTGCTTGGAATATAATCCAATAGAATGGAGAAAAAATATAGCTTATTGTTTTCAAACTCCACATCTTTTTGGGGATACTGTTATAGATAACTTGAAATTTCCATACACCATAAGAAATACTAAATTTAATCTAAATAGGGTAAAGAAACTTTTTTCAAGTTTTAAATTAGATGAGTCCTATTTGGATAAAGAAGTTAAAAACCTTTCAGGAGGAGAAAAACAGAGAATAGCACTTATAAGAACACTGCTATTTGAACCAGAAGTACTTTTATTAGATGAAGTTACATCAGCTCTAGATGTAGATAATACATCAATTGTTGAAGGTGTAATTCAGTCTTTAAATGAAAAAGGTATTACAATTTTATGGGTAACTCATAACCCGAAACAAAGTAAAAAATATGCAAATAAATTATTGACAATAGAAGATGGCAGGATAAAATCACTGGAGGTGTTAAAATGAATGGTTCAGCTGAAATGAATATTTCATCACTTCTTATATCATCAGTACTTGTTTTGATTTCACTTGGCTTTTCGTATTTCCAAAAGCTAAAACTTGAAAAAGAAACAATTATTGGTGCAATAAGAGCTGTAGTTCAATTAACTATTGTTGGATATCTTTTAAATTACATATTCGGATTAAAAAACCCGCTGTTTACTACATTTTTACTATTATTTATGATTTTTAATGCCTCATATAATTCTGCAAAGAGAAGTATAAAATTAAAAAGTGGTTTATGGATATCATTTGTTTCAATATCAATTGGAACTATTATTACTTTGGCTGTACTCTTATTTTCTAAGGCAATTAAGTATGAACCATATCAAATAATACCTATAGGAGGAATGATAATAAGTAATTCAATGGTAGCAATAGGATTATGCTTTAATCAAATGAGCTTGAATTTTAAAAATAAGAAAGAAGAAGTTGAGACTAAACTAGCGCTTGGTGCAGATATTTTACCAGCATCAATAAATATAATAAGGGACTCTATTAAAACTGGAATGCTTCCTACTGTAGATTCAACAAAAACACTTGGAATTGTATCATTACCTGGAATGATGACAGGACTTATTTTAGCAGGAACGTCACCTATAAATGCTGTTAGATATCAGATAATGGTTACATTTATGATGCTTTCAACTACATCTATAGCATCATTTATAGCATGCTATTTGTACTATACCAACTTCTTCAATGATAAAAAACAATTGATATAACATTATTCTACCCCAGGGGTCATAAATACCCCTGGGGTAGTTTCCACTTAACTGCAAGCTTTGCAGTTTTTTCTTATGGATGTTTTAATTTTTCTAAACTCCATTTTAAGACCATCGTATATTAAAAGATATCCAGTGAGTAGTTTCCCTATTCCAATGATATATTTTATAGCTTCAGTTGCTTGAATAGTACCTATAACCCCTGGGGTAGTTCCCACTATTCCAACTTCTTTTGAAGTTGGAACAGCACCTTTTGAAGGTGGATTTAAAAATATGCATCTATAGCAGGGTCCTTTATTAGGAACATAAGTCATAGTTTGACCATTAAATCTTATGACACCGCCATAAGAAAAAGGTTTTTTTAGATTAACACAAGCATCATTTATGAGAAATTTTGATTCAAAGTTGTCCGTGCAGTCTAAAATGAAATCATAATCTACGTCATTTATTACGTCATTTATATTGTTAAAGTCAAGGCGTTCATTGTAAGTTATTATATTCATATCTGGATTCAAATTTGAAAGAGTTTCTTTTGCAGATAAAACTTTTAATGTTCCAATATTTTTTGTCATGTGAACTATTTGCCTTTGGAGATTTGATAGATCTACTTTATCAAAATCAACAAGTCCAAGTGTTCCAATACCAGCAGCAGTAAGGTATTCTGAAGCTGGAGAACCAAGTCCTCCAGTTCCAATAACCAATACTTTGGAATTTAAAAGCTTTTCTTGACCATTTTCTCCAATTTCTTTTAATACAAGGTGTCTTGCATATTTTTCACGCATCTTTTCTGTCAGCATTTGCATTCCTCCGTTTTAACTTCTTTAAAGTGTTTTTTTAAGTTGTTTGTTGTGATAAATGGATCGCTTGAAGTCATAATAAGAGACATAACTGCAGCACCACTAACTCCGGTTTTTAATACGCTGTCTATGTTATCTTCATTTATTCCACCTATAGCTATGACTGGTATTGTAACTTTACTTAATATATCTTCTAAAAATGAAATTCCCCTGCCTTTGAGTCCTTTTTTGCAGTTCGTTTCAAAAACATGACCTGCAAGAAGATAGCTGGCTCCTTTTTTATATGCATTTACGGCTTCTGTAGTACTGTGTACAGACACTCCAATAATGCCTTTAAACTTAATTCCACTATTCATATAATTTTCATAACTTGTCTGAAATCCTTCAGCATTTAATTTTAAAGCGGCATCGAGGTTACCATTTACTATAAGAGGTGTATTCCTGATTTCAGTAATCCTTCTAATTTCATTTCCTATTTGAATTATTTGATTACAATTAAGATCCTTTTCTCTGAGTATTATGGCATCAATACCACCTAAAACTGCCTCGTCTATTATATGAAATAATTTTTTTGGGGGGGCTAATTTTCTATTTGTGACCATGTACAATTTTTTACCCATACTATCATAGTCCCCAATCTTTCATTACTGGGAAATATCCTTTGGATACTATTACATCCTTAATTTCAGTAAGACTTCTTTTATCAGATATATCAAATTGTTCTTCACCTGGATTTACCTGAGTATGTCCTCCAACTTCTGTAGATACTCCCGCTGACATTTTAGTTACTCCAAGTTGGATAAGATTGTTACGCATTTCCATACATTCACGTGTTGTTATGTTTGTGCCAGATCTTGGTACAAATAGTTTAAGGGCAAGTAATATTTGAACCATATTTTTATCGCTTATTTCATGAAGGTCATTAAATGTTCCAGCATGAGGTCTTATTCTTGGAACTGAAAAGTTTACATCGACTCCTTTAAACTTATTTTGAATATATGCACCGTGAAGTCCTCCAAGAAAAGCTTCCCTGTGCCAATCGTAAAGACCATATAATGGACCGAGACCTATAGAATACATACCAGCTTCACAAGCTCTTTCAGGAGTTTCAAGTCTATATCTATAGTTTTTCTTTGGACCAGCAAGATGCACTTTTGAATAAACTTCTTCATTATATGTTTCCTGGTACATTGTAAGGCTGTCTGCACCAGCTTTTATCAATTCGCTGTATTCTTCTTTTGTTAGTGAATATATTTCAAGACATATTGAACTGAAATATTTTTTTAAAATCTTTACACAATCTCTTATATATGAGACTGGCGAATATATTCTGGATTCTCCAGTTAGAAGTATTACATGCCTGAACCCCATGTCATATACTGCTTTAGCCTCTTTGTCTACTTCTCCAATGGTTAAAACTTTTCTATTTATTTTATTTGTGCAGTTATATCCGCAGTATGCGCATCTATTTTCACAATAGTTGGCAACATACATTGGAGTATATAGTACAACATTTTTACCAAAATACTTAATGGATATGTTATGAGCTTTCTGTGCCATTTCTTCAATATGTTTTTCAGCAGCTGGAGAAAGTAGTGCTAAAAACTCCATTTCATTTATGCTATCTTTTGAAATTATTCTTTCAATTTGTGAATCTGTAACATTATTAAAAAATTTATCATAGTCAAATTCCTTATATTTTTGAACTACATCATAAAAACTCATTTTTACACTTCCTATCTTAAAAATCCTGTAAGAGGAGATGATGGGGCAGCAAATTCTCTTTCAATGCCCGGCTTTGCAAGGAATGCTTTCCTACCTGCTTGTACTGCAAGTTTGAAAGCTTCAGCTATAAGTACTGGATTTTCAGCTGCTGCAAGAGCAGTATTGGCAAGTACTGCATCAGCACCCATTTCCATAGCTTCTGCAGCATGAGATGGTTTGCCTATACCAGCATCTACGACAATTGGAATATCTATTTCATTAATTAAAATTCTTAGAAGTTCCTTAGTTTTAAGCCCTCTGTTAGTACCTATAGGTGCACCAAGAGGCATTACTGCTGAAGCACCAATATCTACAAGCCTTTTTGCATCCATTAAATCTGGATTTATATAAGGAAGTACTACAAATCCTTCTTTTGCAAGAGTTTCAGCAGCTTTTATAGTTTCATAGTTATCCGGAAGAAGATATTTGTTATCTGGAATTACTTCGATTTTTACCCAGTTTCCACATCCCATTGCCTTGGAAATATGTGCAAGTCTTATAGCTTCTTCAGCATTTCTAGCACCTGATGTATTTGCAACAAGTATGCAATCTTTATTTATAAAATTTAATATATTGTCATCTGAATCTGTAGAGTGAATATCTATACGTCTCATGGCTACTGTTACAACTTGAGCTTCGGAACTTTTAAGTACCTCTGGAATTATTTTATTTGATGTAAATTTCCCAGTTCCAACAAAAAATCTGCTATTTATTTTTTTATTTGCTATTACTAATTCATCCATAAAATTAACTCTCCTTTTTTATTATGTTATTAAAAAATTAATATTGTGTACGTTTACTAAATCATAGATTAACCGCCTCCGACGTAACGGATAATTTCTACTTTAGAACCACTTGAAAGCTTTTTAATTTTATAATTATCTTTATCTACTATATTCAAATCCGATTCAACTACAACTGTTTCTTCATTTATGTTTAGTTTGTCCAATAACTCAGATACAGTTAAGTTGTCAGCAAAATTCATTTCTTCTCCATTTACAATCACTTTAAGACCTCCTTTCAAAAAAAATATGGAAAGCAAATAATGCTTTCCATAAAAATCAAACATATCAAATAAAGTTTCCTACGTTGGCATTATCCAAATCAGGTTGTAATGGTAAAAGATAACATCTTACTCTCAGCACATCTATATGAGCTCCCATACAATATTGTATTTACTTTTAAAACAAAAAGGAGTACTTATGTTGTTAAGCACTCCTTGAAATATACATATTAATTGATTTGCATCCCTACGGTAGTGTTAACTACATCAAGTTCAAAGGGTCAGGTTTTAACCTTCTCAACCAAACGGTCCCCCTGCAAACACTTTTATTAACTTATATACATATAATACCACTTATTTAGATATGTGTAAACAGTTTATACAAATTATACATGTATAATTTTTTCACTTTTTCATTTAAAATTATATTATAAAAACTTTAAACAGACATAAAAACAGTTTATCATATTAAAAAAATTTGTGCTTAGAAAGGAAAATGTATAATAAATTTTTATGTATTTTTATTGTACAAGGTGAAAATATGATAATAATTAGTATTTGTGTAGGAAGTGCGTGTTATTTAAAAGGCTCACAAAATGTAATAGAAAGTCTTCAAAATTTAATTTTAAAATATCAATTAAAAAGTTTTGTAGAATTGAGGGGATCTTTTTGTTTAGGATATTGTGCACATGATGTTTCAGTGAAAATTAATGAAGAAGAAAAAGTATATTCTGTTAATGAAAATAATATAGACAAATTTTTTGAAAACGAAATATTGGGGAGGATAAAAAAATGAAGTACATGAACTTTTCCAGTGCGAATTGCAAAAACTGCTATAAGTGCTTACGTTCATGTCCGGTAAAGGCTATAAAATTTAAAAATGAGCAAGCTGAAATTGTAGAAGATAGATGTATAGCATGCAGTCATTGTCTGGGAATATGTCCTCAAGATGCAAGACATATAGTAAGTGATTTGGAAAGAGTTAAATATGCTGTAGCTTCTGGTAAAAAAGTTATAGCAAGTGTGGCACCTTCTTTTCCAGGAGCTTTTGATATAAACGCTAACAAGTTTGTTCACTTACTAAAAAAGTTAGGTTTTAAATATGTGGAAGAAACAGCAGCTGGAGCAGATGTAGTTTCTAATTTATATAAAGAATATATAAAAAGTGAAAATAAACGAGTATATATATCTACGGCATGTCCTTCTGCTAACTATTTGATTGAAAAGTATTTTCCAAGTTTAATTCCTTATATGATTCCGGTAGTGTCACCAATGATTGCTCATGGAAAATTATTAAAAGAGGTATATGGACAAGATAGTTTTGTAGTGTTTATTGGACCCTGTATAGCTAAAAAAATTGAAACTCAGAGTCTTAAAAATAAAGAAGTAGTAGATGCAGTACTATCTTTTGAAGAAATTCCAAGTTGGATTCAAAGTTTGAATATGCAGATAGAAGATTTAGAAGAAGAATTTGATGAAAATTCATTTATGAATGGAAGAAACTATCCAATGTTAGGTGGTATAGTAAAATGTATATCTTCTGCTATAGAAGAAAAAAAGTTAGAAACTATATCTGTAAGTGGAATAGAAGAATGTATGGAATTATTTAAAAGTATTGAGAAAAAAGAAATTGATCATGTTTTTATTGAAGTTAACGCTTGCAAGGGAAGTTGTATAGGTGGACCTAAAATGATTAATAATGAAAAAGGATATTATAAAAGGGTCCAAAAGGTTAAGAAATATATTAGCAGCAAGTGTTTTACTAATAAAAGTAAGATACATCTAAACAATCATATAGATTTTGCTGCAGTATTCACAGATAAGCAGATAAAAAAACAAAAGGCATCAGAAGATGAAATAGAAAAAATAATGAACATGATGGGCAAGTATAGTGAAGAAGATGAACTTAATTGTGGAGTATGTGGATATAATACTTGTAAAGAGAAGGCTCAAGCTGTATTTGAAGGTATGGCAGAAACAAATATGTGTCTTCATTATATGAGAAGTAAAGCTGAAAGTGTAAGAAATGTTATATTTGAAAATAGTTTAAACTGTATTATATTTTTAGATGGACACATGAAAGTTAAAGATATTAATCCAGCAGCTGAAGATATTTTTATGATAAAAATTCAAAATATAAAAAATAAACCTATATCATTAATCATGGATGATGAAGACTTTAAATATGTTAAAAAAACTGAAAAAAGTATATTGGGTAAAAAAATTTCTAATCCTAAATATAATGTGAATTTTATAGAAACTGTTGTATATCTCAGAAAACAGGATATGGTGATGGTTGCACTAGTAAATATTACAGAAGAAGAAAAAAATAGAGAGAAGATTTTAAAGTTTAAAGAAAATACCATAAATACGACTCAAGAAGTTATAGAAAAGCAAATGAGAGCAGCACAAGAGATAGCAAGCTTACTCGGAGAAACTACTGCAGAAACTAAAATGGCATTAACCAAATTAAAGAAACTAGTAGAAGATCAGAAGGGGTGTGACGGTTAGTGGAACTTTTTGTAGATGCAGCTTATGGCACTTTAATTAAACATGGAGAAGAGCTCCCAGGTGATATGGTAAATGTCATAAGATTAGAAGATTGTACAATAGTAGTTATGGCAGATGGACTCGGCAGCGGAGTTAAAGCAAATATTCTTGCTACTTTAACATCTAAAATTGCAGGAACTATGCTCAAAGAAGGAGCAGATATATATGAAACAGTAGACACTATAGCTAATACTCTGCCCGTGTGTAAAGTAAGAAATATTGCTTATTCTACTTTTACTCTTATTAAAGTTTATGATAATGGACAAGCCTATATAGCGGAATATGATAATCCTCCTATTTTTGTTATAAGAAATGGGAAAAGTATGGATATTAAAAAAAATGAAATTGTCGTAAATGGGAAGATTATAAGGGAAAGCAACATATTGCTAGAAGAAAACGATATAATTACTATAGTAAGTGACGGAGTAGTACATGCAGGGCTTGGAAATATATTGAACTTTGGATGGCAGTGGAAAGATGTTGAAACTTATCTTAAGAAAAGATCACTTAACAATTTGAGTTCTCAAGAAATTACAAAAGATTTATTAGAGACATGTGGAGAATTATATAATTTTAAGCCGGGAGATGATACTACTACAGTATGTATAAAGGTTAGAAAACCATGTTTTGTAAATATGTTTACGGGACCTCCCGCAAATAGAGAATTTGATAGTATTGTCATAAAAGAATTTATAAATAGTAATGGTAAAAAAATAATATGTGGGGGGACTGCTGCCAATATTGCGGAGAGAGAACTTAAAAGAAAGCTTAAAGTTAATTTAAATTTCTCGGATAAAGAAGTACCACCTACTGCAGCTATGGAAGGTATAGATTTAATAACAGAAGGGGTATTAACTTTAAATAAAACTGTAGAAAAAATGAAAAAATATACAGATGAAATTAGAGAAAACAGTCATTATGATTTAGAATTGAAAGGAACTGATGGAGTTTCTTCTCTTCTCAAAATCCTTATTGAAGAATGTACACACTTAAATTTATGGGTTGGAAAAGCTGTGAATCCAGCTCATCAAAATCCAAACTTCCCTATAGATTTAAGTATAAAATTAAAATTAGTACAAGAATTATGCAGCTTAATGGAAAAACTAGGAAAAAATGTGCATATAAATTATGTATAGCTAACTGTAAAATTGCAGGATTTCTATTCCAAAAATTAACTTGAGGTTTAGAAATCCTATTATTTGTTACTTTTAAATGTATTTTCCTGTAAACTTTTTTACGAAAGTTGTTTATTTTTCGACTTTTTCTGATATAATCTGATTATGTGAAAAATATATCACTTAGGAGGTTATATTGATGTATTGTAATAATTTGAACGATTCTTGTTTTTGTGAACTAGAACAATTTATTAGCAATATTGAAGATAAAAAAGGTTGCTTAATTTCTGTTCTTCATAAAGCTCAAAATATATTTGGATATCTATCTAAAGATGTTCAAAAATTTGTAGCTAAGAAATTAGATATACCAGTTTCTAAGGTTAATGGTGTTGTTACTTTTTACTCATATTTTACTGAAGAACCTACTGGTAAATATGTTATAAATGTATGTATGGGAACTGCCTGCTTTGTCAGAGGTGCAGGAGAAATTCTTGAGGAGTTCCAAAATAAATTAGGAATTAAAATTGGTGAAACTACTGAAAATGGTAAATTTACTATACAAGTATTGAGATGTGTAGGTGCATGTGGTCTTGCCCCTGTAGTAACTGTAAACGATAAAGTTTATGGACATTTTAACAAACAAATGGTTGAAAAACTATTAGATGAGTACAACCAAAATGAATAGGAGGTAATACTATTGAATAGCATAAATTCATTTGAAGATTTAAAAAAAGTTTACTATAAATATTCTCAAAATTTAAAATTAAGACAACCTTCTGAACAAGAAGAACTCGTTTGTGAAAACAGCAGATGCAGCCGTTATGTAGCTGTTTGTGGTGGAACAGGATGTAAATCTTCTGAAAGTTACAAAATTGTAAAAAATTTAAGAGAAGAAATTAAAAAAGCTGGTTTGTCAGAAGAAGTAACTGTAGAAATTACTGGATGCTTTGGATTCTGTGAAAAAGGCCCTATTGTAAAGATAAGTCCCGATAATGCTTTTTATATACATGTTAAACCAGAAGATGCTTACGAAATAGTAAATGAGCATTTGCTAAGCGGAAAAATAGTTAACAGGCTTTTATATGAAGAACCAGCCATAAAAGAAAAAGTTAAAAGACAAGATGAAATGTTTTTCTATAAAAAACAACAGAGAATAGCTCTTCGAAACTGTGGATTAATAAATCCTGAAGATATAACTGAAAGTATTTCAGCAGAAGGCTACCTGGCTTTAGGAAAGGTTCTTACTGAAATGACTCCAGATGATGTTATCAAATTAATTACTGATTCTGGATTAAGAGGCAGAGGTGGTGGAGGATTTCCTACGGGTAAGAAGTGGTTATTTGCAAAAGCTTATAATTCAGATCAAAAATATGTTATATGTAATGCAGATGAGGGAGATCCTGGTGCTTTCATGGATCGTTCTATCCTAGAAGGAGATCCTAACAGTGTTTTAGAAGCTATGGCTATAGCTGGTTATGCTATTGAAGCTTCAAAAGGTGTTATATACATTAGAGCTGAATATCCTCTTGCTGTTAATAGATTAAGAATAGCCATAGAACAAGCTAGAGAATTAGGACTTCTTGGTGACAATATATTAAATTCTGGTTTTAACTTTGATGTAGATATAAAATATGGTGCCGGTGCTTTTGTTTGTGGTGAAGAAACTGCTTTAATTCACTCTGTTGAGGGCTGTAGAGGCGAACCTACAAATAAACCTCCATTTCCAGCAGAAAGCGGACTCTGGAATAAACCTACTTGCGTAAACAATGTTGAAACTTATGCTAACATTCCTGCAATAATAAATAAAGGTGCTGAATGGTATAGTTCTATTGGTACAAGCACTTCAAAAGGAACAAAAGTTTTTGCATTAGCAGGTAAAATTAACAATGTTGGACTTGTTGAAGTTCCTATGGGTACAAGTTTAAGAGAAATTATATATGACATAGGTGGAGGCATTAAAAACGGTCGTAAATTTAAAGCAGTACAAACAGGCGGCCCTTCTGGCGGATGTATACCTGCATCAAATTTGGACACAGCAATAGATTATGAATCCTTAATATCTATAGGTTCTATGATGGGTTCTGGCGGAATGATAGTTATGGATGAAGATAATTGTATGGTAGATATAGCTAAATTCTATCTAGAATTTACTGTAGAAGAATCCTGCGGAAAATGTACTCCTTGTAGAATAGGTAACAAACGCCTACTTGAGATATTAACAAGGATAACTAATGGACAAGGTACTGAACAAGATTTAGAAAATTTAAAGGAATTAGCACAAACAATAAAGGATACTTCCCTTTGTGGACTTGGTCAAACTGCACCTAATCCTGTATTGAGTACTTTGAACTTCTTCTGGGATGAATATGCTGCACATGTTAGGGAAAAAAGATGTCCCGCAGGAGTTTGTAAGAACTTAGTTAGCTATGAAATTACAGACAAATGTATTGGCTGTACTAAGTGCAAGAGAAACTGTCCTGTATCTTGTATTGAAGGCAGCGTAAAGAAACCACATACCATCATAAAAGATAAATGTATAAAATGCGGCACTTGTTTCAATGGCTGTCCTGTTGATGCCATAGTTAAAAAATGATAAAAAATTTAAGGAAAGAGGTGGACATTTTGAGTTTAGTTACTCTTACTATAAATAATAACCAAGTTCAAGTAGAAGAAGGAACTACTGTATTACAAGCAGCTAAACTACTTGGCATTAATATACCAACATTATGTCATTTAAATCTCCATCAAGGAGTTGAAAATAAACCAGGTTCCTGCAGAGTATGTATGGTAGAGATTGAGGGAAGAAAGAATCTTGCTCCTTCCTGCACTACTCCAGCAGCCAATGGAATGATAGTAAAAACTAATTCTATAAAAGCAATAAAAGCTAGAAGAAATGTGGTAGAATTACTTCTTTCTGATCACCCACAAAATTGTTTGCTTTGTGAAAAAAATACTAACTGTGAATTACAATCTCTAGCTGCTGATATGGGTATACGTGAAGTTAAATATAAAGGAGAGATGTCTACTTATCCTAAAGATACATCTAACTACTCTATAACTCGAGACTTGGATAAGTGTATATTATGCAGACGATGTGAAACTATATGTAATGAAGTCCAAACTGTTTCAGCATTATCTGCTGTAAATAGAGGTTTTGGAACTATTATATCTCCTGCTTTTGGTTTGCCTTTATTAAAAACAAATTGTACATTCTGTGGACAATGTGTTTCAGTATGTCCAACAGGTGCTTTAACTGAAGTAAATAATGCTTCTAAAGTGTGGAATGCTTTAAATGATAAGGATAAACTTGTCATTGTTCAAACAGCTCCTGCTGTAAGGGCAGCACTTGGAGAAGAATTTGGATTAGAAATTGGAAAAGCAGTTACAGGAAAGATGGCAGCAGCTTTACGTTCTCTTGGATTTGACAAAGTTTTTGATACAGATTTTGCTGCAGATTTAACCATAATGGAAGAAGCTGCAGAACTAATGGGCAGAATAACTAATGGTGGTAAGCTTCCTTTATTTACAAGCTGCTGCCCTGGATGGATAAACTTCCTTGAAGGTGAATTTGCTGACTTATTAGATAATCCTTCTAGTTGTAAATCACCTCAACAAATGTTTGGTGCAATAGCTAAAACTTATTTTGCAGAAAAAATGAATATAGATCCTAAAAAAATTGTTTTAGTTTCTGTTATGCCTTGTCTTGCTAAAAAATATGAAGCTGCAAGACCTGAAATGAATAACGATGTAGATATTGTTTTGAGTACAAGAGAATTGGCTAAAATGATTAGAGAAGCTGGTATTGACTTTCCTAATTTACAAGATGAAAGCTTTGATAGCATTCTTGGAGAATCTACTGGTGCAGCAGTAATTTTCGGTGTAACTGGTGGGGTTATGGAAGCTGCTCTTCGTACAGCTTATGAATGGATAACTAATGAAAGTTTAGATAATGTAGAATTCAATGCAGTGCGTGGTTTAGATGGTATAAAGGAAGCTTCTGTAAAGATAAAGGACATAGAAATTAAAGCTGCTATTGTTAGCGGACTTGGAAATGCACGTAAATTACTAAATGCTATAAAAGAAGGAAAAGCAGATTACCAAGTAATTGAGGTAATGGCTTGCCCTGGTGGATGTATTAATGGTGGTGGACAACCATATATTCACGGCAATTATGAAATCTTAAAGGACAGAATGAATGCTTTATATGAAGAAGATAGAAATAAACCTTTAAGAAAATCACATGAAAATCCAGAAATTATCAAACTATATAATGACTTCTTAGGAAAACCTAATAGTGAAAAAGCTCACAAGTTACTCCATACTAAATACACTAAACGAAGCTGTTAAAATTTATGACATATTCTACCCCAGGGGTGGAGTCACACCTGACATATACTACCCCAGGGGTGATTCACCCCTGGGGTAGTATTGGAGTGGAGTCACCCCTGGGGTAGTCTGTCTATATTTGTCCAGTTACAAATTGAACTGCTATGCTTACAATTGCAACAGTGAACCAAACAATAAGACCTAAGAATATTGGTTTTACACCAGTTTTTATCATTTCCATAAAATCAGAATTAAGTCCAACTGCACAAAGAGCAGTAGTTATCATAAATTTACCTAATAGATTTATATAATTTATAGTGCTGCCTTTAAAAAGTCCTATGGTATTTAAGAAGGATGCAGCTAGGAACCACAGTATAAACCATGGAAATATTTTAACGAGATTATAATTAACAGCTTGACCTTTATTTGATTCTCTTTTTTTCTGAATTGCAGTAGCTGCAGCAAAAATGATTGATATTGGTATAATCATTGTAGTCCTTGTGAGTTTAACAATTGTAGCATATGCACCAGCTGCATTGCTGAAAGCATAACCAGCTGCAACGACAGAAGAAGTATCATTAATAGCAGTTCCAGCCCAGAGCCCAAAAGCCTTGTCCGAAAAATTAAGTAGATGACCTAAAGGTGGAAATATTAAAACTGCAATTATATTGAATAAGAATATGGTCGATATTGAATATGAAACTTCCATTTCATCAGCTTCTATTATTGGAGCTATGGCAGCTATAGCAGAACCGCCGCATACTGCTGTACCAACTCCTATCAATGATTTTAATTTAAATGGAATTTTAAGTAACTTACCAAAGGCATAAGCTGCAATGAATGATGCACTTAAAGTAAAAATCATTACAGAAAATGAACTGAGACCAGTTTTCCACACTTGATTTAAATTTAATCCAGCACCAAGTACAATTATAGCCCATTGAAGTATTTTTTTAGATGTAAATTTTATTCCAGTTGATAGTTTTTTAGGCTTACCAACTGTATTATTTATTAATATACCCAAAATGATACCAAAAACTGGGGCACCTATTATGGGAAAGTAATTTCCTAAAAGGGTTGCTGCAAATGCTAGAATAATAGAAAAGAGTATTCCAAGCAAATTATTTTTAATCCAATTCATAAGTTTCTCCTTTTATTAAAAAATATATATAAATTTTAAGAAGCTTCCTAATTTACATTTCAATAATAAAGTATAGTGACCAATAAAACAAATTATATATATTTATGAAATTATAAGAGTTACTTATATGTTATAATAGTAGCACGAATAATTGTTTTTAACAGAAAGGTGATATTATTGGGTGATATTAGACTACTAACATTTATAACCGTTGCCGAGACAAAGAGTTTTACTAAGTCGGCAGAAATACTTAACATAACTCAGCCGGCTGTGTCTCAGCATATAAAGTTTTTAGAAGATGAGTATGGTGTTAATCTCATAAAAAAGTATGGTAATAAATTTGACTTAACAGAAGAAGGTTTTATTTTACTTGATTATGCTAAAAAGATAGAAGCTATGTATAGGGAATTGAGTATGAGATTAAAGAATAAGTCTAGTATTATAAAAACTTATAAGGTAGGGGCAAGTATGACAATAGGAGGTTATGTCCTTCCTTATATTATAGGAAAATATAAAAAGTTGTATGATAATGTAAATATACTTCTTGTTGTGAATAACACTAAAGAAATATTAGAAAAGTTAGTTAACTCAGAACTTGATTTTGCACTAGTTGAAGGACCTTTTGATAAGAGTAAATTTAAATTTATAAAGTTTAGAGATGACGAGCTAATTTTAGCCGTATCTCCACATCATGAATTTGCAGCAAGCGGCAAAGTTAGCATAGAAAGTGTTTTAAAAGGAAATCTTATACTTAGAGAAAAAGGATCAGGAACAAGGAGTATATTTGAAAACAAACTACTTGAACTTGGTTATAAGCTAGGTGACATCAATCCTTATATGGAAATAGGAAGTATTGATGCAATTAAATCACTTATAGAATCAAATCTTGGATACTCAATAATTTCGCAGGAGACAATAAAAAAAGAATTAAATGAAGGTATTATAAAAAAGGTTGAAATAGAAGGTGTGCGTATTTTTAGAGAATTTAATTTTGTATATGTTAGATGTGAAGAGTTTATGTATGAATTTATAGATTTTTGTTGTAATAACATGCTAAAGTAGATGGAGGACATAGGACATAGGACAGAGGAAAGTGATTGTTGCTTTTCACTACGGAAAACCTTTAATTATTTTTCGTAACTCGTTTTGTTAAAGCAAAACATCGCTCATTGTCCTCTGTCCTCTGTCCTTTGTCAATTATTTCTTTCCCAATGTTTTTATTAAATTATGATTTAATATATCGTCTGAATAAGATAGTTCATTTGTGTATTCTGTCTTTTTCTGTTTGAGTTCAGGAGTTTCAGGTATCTTTTCACCAGTTTTTATATCATAATAAGTATTTGTCGAAGAAGCATAATATACTTTCCCGTCTGTAAAAGATCCATCTCTAAGAATTACTTTTTTGTCGTCTGCAGGAGTGTTTAATATATCTTGCCCAAACATATATTTATGAGGTAAATTTAATAAGTTAGCTAGTGTTGGATATAAATCCATTTGTCCTGAATAAGTATGATTTACACCGCTGTTTTGATCTCCTGGAAAATGAATCATTAGTGGAACTTTTTGATATTGAAACCAGCTTAAATCATTTGTATTTTGAGTACCCTCAAATTTATACAGTTGATCTGCATCATTCTTAGGAATTGCAAAATGATCACCATATAGTACAATTACTGAGTTTTGAGTGATACCTTCTTTGTCCAATTCATCTAAAAAAGTTCCAAGTTGTTCGTCAGTATAATGTATAGCTTTAAGATAATTTCCAATTAAGGAGCCTTCGTACTGACCAACGTTAAAGTTTCCATAGTGTTCCACATCATCATATGGATAGTGGCTGCTCAAAGTTATCAAGAATGAATAATAAGGCTGCTTAAAACTTTTCAATTTATCAACTGATTGATTTAAGAAAGACTTATCGCTTATTCCAAGTCCTACAATTTCATCTGAATTAAGACTGCTCTTGCCATAGAATTTATCAAAACCTTCTGATCTATACATTACATTTCTATTCCAAAACCCTTCAGTATTTCCATGAAGCGCTGCAGTATAGTAATTCTTATTCTGTAATTCTTTAGCTAGTGATGAATATGTGTTGTTACTGTAATTGTAGTAAGCAGCTCCTGATACTGCAGGATATAGGGAATTATTAGACATAAATTCTGCATCAGAAGTAGTTCCCCCAGCTACTTGATAAAAGTAATTATCAAAGTATAAACTTTTATTTAACCATCTATTTAAATTTGGGGTTATTTCTTGTCCATTTACTTTTTGGTTTATAACAAATTGTTGAAGGGCCTCAACTTGTATAACAATGACATTTTTGCCTTCCATTGATCCTTTCAAGGTTGAGCCAGTTGATTGATTGTTTTTTTGTAAAAAGTTATTTATTTCAGTTCCCCTGCTGCTTGGTAGAGGCTTTAAATTTTTAGCTTTTGTACTTGCAAAGTTGTAAGCATCTACTGCATGAAAATTTAAGCTGCCAATTAATTTAGTCAAGTATATCCTGTTGCTCATGGAACTTAGGAGCGCAGGTTGTTCTTTTGAAACTGCATGTACTGATTTAGCGTCAAGAGAAAATCCTATTATAAATATAAAAAGGAAACTTAAAAATCTTTTAAGTAAAGTACTATTTTTAGAAACTTTTTTATTATACTTTTTTATAAAAAAGTATAAAACTGCAATATCAAGAAAATATAAAAAATCTTTTACATCAATTAAACTTGTTACACTTGAAGTTACTCCACCCAAAAGTCTGATATTTCCCACTTCAGATACTGTTATAATATCCTTAAAGTACCTATAATACATGCTGTCAGCTACTAAAATTATACTTATAATTATATCCATAATGTATAGGAACTTTGTCCTTTTTTTCTCTTTAAATAGTATTGAAAAACTTACTATAATTAAGATTGAAGCAATTATTGGAAAAAAAACTTTAGTATATAGATAATCGGGAGATATTTGTCTTGTATAAATCGTCACTTTTATGAAAATTATTGCTATGAAGAAAATCAAATCTATATTATCCATAGTAAAATTAAATAATTTATTATTGTCTAATTTATTATTGTCTAATTTTAAAATATGCACTAGTACCACCCCTGTATAATACGTTATGTTATAATAATATATTATTTTAGTGACAACAAGATGGCAAGAAAATTAATAAACTGTAAACTTATTTTTCAGTTTTAGATATTTTAGTAGAACATTTGTTTTCATATGTTATTTTTGCTATAATCATTAATAATAATATTAAACAAAATTTTGGCAGCTTTTTTGATAAACTAGGAGGTAGATTATGGAACAAAGGGATGAAAAAACATCTATATATGATGTCAATGCCTTAACTTCTCTGGAAAAATTAGAGCCAGTTAGAGTAAGACCAGGCATGTACATAGGTTCCACGGGTAGTAAGGGACTTCATCACTGCATATGGGAAATCTTAGATAATGCTATAGATGAGATCTCCAATGGATTTGGAGATACTGCTGTAGTTATTTTAAATAAAGATGGTAGTGCAAGTATTAAGGATAATGGAAGAGGTATACCGACTGGTATACATCCTATAAAGAAAAAGTCTGGTGTTGAAATGGTATTTACAGAATTACATACAGGTGGAAAGTTTAATAATGACATATATAAAACTTCAGGTGGACTTCATGGAGTTGGAGCTGCTGTAGTAAATGCACTATCAAGTTGGCTGGAAGTTGAGATAAAACAAAATGGGCATATTTATAAACAGAGGTTTGAATATGGATATGATAAGAGCTTAAAGAGAAAAATGCCTGGAACACCTTTATATCGTTTAAAAATTATAGGAGATTCGAATGAAACAGGCACAGCTGTAACATTTATGCCGGATAAAAATGTATTTTCAAATACTGAATTTAAAATAGATGTAATAGATGAAAGACTTCAAGAACTTGCATTTCAAAATAAGGGAATAAGGTTAAAATTAATAGATAACAGAGGGGAAGAGACTGTAGAAAGAGAATATCATTCAGAAAATGGACTTTTAGATTTTATAAAGTATCTAAATGAAAGTAAAACAGTTTTGCATGCTTCTCCAATATTATTTGATGGTGAAAGAGAGGTAAATGGAATAAATATGTATGCTGAAGTATGTATACAATTTACAGATTCCACTTCAGAATACATAGCAAGCTATGTAAATAACATTCCAACAACCGAATCGGGCACACATGAAAGTGGTTTTAAAACTGGAATGACAAGGGCGTTTAAAGAATGGGCAAAGAAGCTAAATCTCTTAAAGGAAAAGTCCAAGGAATTTGATGGTGATGATTTAAGAGAGGGCATGACAGCTATAGTTAGAATAAAAATTACGAATCCAATTTTTGAAGGGCAGACTAAGACGAAACTTGGAAACTCAGAAGCTTATACTATGATGAACGATTTGAGTTATACAAAGTTTTCAGAATGGATAGAAGATAATAAAGATACAGCAGCATTTATTATAAATAATGCTGTTCATGCAGCAGCAAGGAGAGAAAAAATAAAGAAAATAAATGATGCAGAAAAGAGAAAGATAGGAAAAGGTACAGCACCTCTTGCTGGCAAAGTAGCAGTATGCACCATAAAAGATCCATCTACCTGTGAATTTATAGTTGTTGAGGGAGATTCAGCAGGTGGTTCGGCAAAACAAGCAAGGGATAGAAGATTTCAAACTATAATGCCGTCCAAAGGAAAAATAATGAATACGGAAAAGCAAAATCTTGAAAATGTACTTGGAAGTGAAGAGTTAAAGATGTTCAATACTGCTATAGGGACTGGAATACTTGAAAATTATGATGAAAGTGATTTAAAGTATGACAAAATTATTATAATGTCTGATGCAGATGTTGATGGATTTCATATAAGGACATTATGGATGACATATATATATAGATATATGAGACCGCTTATAACAAATGGACATCTGTATATAGCACAGCCGCCGCTTTATAAAGTTTATAAGGAAAATAAAAATGGTAGTGTTGTAAAATACGCTTATGATGATGATGAGTTGGGAAAAGCTAAACGCGAGATCGGAAAAGGAGCACTTATTCAAAGATATAAGGGACTTGGAGAAATGAATCCAGATCAACTATGGGAAACTACATTAAATCCTGAAACAAGGACTCTTGATAAAATTACAATAGAAGATGCAGCAAAAGCTGAAAAGATGGTATCTCTTCTCATGGGCGAAGTAGTTGCACCTAGAAAAAATTATATGTATAAATATGCGAAATTTTAAAAGGAGGATAACTCGTGACAAAAAAGATAAATATACCGATTGATAAAAATATAATTCAAATACCTTTGGAAGAAGCTATGCCGGATAATTATCTTCCATATGCAGTAGAAGTTGCAAAGGAAAGGGCAATTCCAGATGTTAGAGATGGATTAAAACCAGTACACAGGAGAATAATTTATGGAGCATATATGCTTAGAGCATTTCCAGATAGACCTTATTATAAATCAGCTAGAATAGTTGGAGATATTTTGGGTAAGTATCATCCACATGGTGATTCATCTGTATATGATGCAATGGTAATACTTGCACAAAATTTTACAACAAGAATGCCGCTTATAGATGGCCACGGCAACTGGGGAAGTCAAGACGGCGATAATGCAGCTGCAATGCGTTATACGGAAGCTAGGCTTACAAATGTAGCAATGGAAATTATAAGAGATATAGATAAAGATGTAGTTGATATGGTTGATAACTATTCAGGTTCTGAAAAAGAACCTGAGGTGCTTCCATCGAGATATCCAAATATACTTGTAAATGGTTCATTTGGTATAGCTGTTGGTCTAGCAACTAACATACCGCCTCATAATTTAAAAGAAGTTATAGATGGCTGTGCTGCTTTAATTGATAAACCTGATATGGATACAGAAGGATTAATGAATTATATAAAGGGACCAGACCTTCCAACAGGAGGTATTTTAATAGGAAAAAATTCACTCCTCTCTGCATATGAAACTGGTGAAGGAAAAGTTACATTAAGAGCTAAGACTGCAATACAAAAGCTTGAAAATGGCAGGTTTGGAATAGTAATTACTGAGTTCCCATACAGGAGAAGTAAGGCTAAGATGCTTCAAACTATTTCTGACATGACTGCAGATAAGAAGCATTCTAAAGTATTAGAAGTTATTTCTGATATAAGAGATGAATCAGATAGAACTGGGATTAGGGCCGTTATAGAATTTAAAAAGTCTGTAGAAAGAGAAACTGTAGATAAGGTTCTCAAGTACTTGTTTAAAAAAACTGAACTTCAATGTAATGTGTCATTTAATATGGTTGCCCTAGCAGATGGAAAACCACAAACTATGGGCCTAAAAACTATATTACAGTACTATATAAACTATCAAAAAGATGTGGTAAGGAGGAGGACAACTACAGAATTTAAGACAGCCCAAAAAAGATTTCATATAGTAGAAGGTTTTATAAAAGCTATTAGTATAATGGATGATGTTATAAAGACAATAAGATCATCAAAGTCCAAAAAAGATGCACAAAAAAATCTTATGGATAAATTTGAATTCACTCAAGTCCAATCTGAATCAATACTTGAACTCATGTTATACAGGCTTACTGGTCTTGAAATAAAAACTTTTCAAAAGGAATATAAAGAGCTTGATAAAAAAATAAAAGGATTAAAAAAGATATTAGATAGTGATAAGGAATTATTTAAAGTTATAAAGAAAGAACTTTTAGAGATAAAAGAAAAGTACGGAGATGAGAGAAGAACTGCCATAATTGAAGATGATAAAAAGGCTAAAATTGAAGTAGAAGATATCATAGTTGATGAAGATATTATAGTGACGCTGTCAAATGAAGGATTTATAAAGAGAACATCATTAAAGTCGTATAATCGCTCTAATTCTGATGTAAATGACATAGAATATAGAGAGGGAGATTTTAACAAGTTTTTTATACAATCAAATACTAAGGATATTTTAATGCTTTTTACAGGTAAAGGAAATGTGTATAAAATTAGAGGAATAAATGTACCTGAATTTAAATGGAAAGATAAAGGTGAGAAGATCGAGGAAATAATAAAAGGAATTAATTTAGAAGAAGAAAATATAGTCGCTTTTTACACGATTAAAGATTTTTCTTGTCCAATTCAATTTATGTTTTTTACTACTAGCGGCGGAATAAAGAAAACAGCATTAAAAAGATTTGATACAAACTATACTAAAATTATGGCTTTAAAATTAAAAGATGGTGAAAAACTTTTAAAGGTACAAATGTTTTCTGAAGATAAAAATGAAAAGTTTATATCTGTTAAAACAAAAAATGGATTAAATTTTGTCTCTGATATGCCTAAAATAGAAGAAACAGATAGAAACATAATGCCAGCTCAAATGTTTAATTTGTGTGCTAGTGATGAAGTTACTTTTATTGAATTTGCAGATGATTTTATAGACGAAAGTTTTGAAATTATAATTGATCAATATGGAATTTTAAAAGTACAAAAAGATAAGCATATTAGAAAAGGTGTTATGGGAGTTTATACTGATTCGTCAAGTAAAATATTGCTTTTTACAAAGAATGGCTTCGTATATTCTATAAAATCAAGAATGCTTCAGAATATAGGAAGTAAAGGTATAGCTGTTGAAGATATATTTGATGGTGTACATAGAAGCGGCATTTTAAATATGTTTTCTATAAAAGAATTCGATAATAGATACATTTATTTCTTTAGTAAATATGGAATGGTAAAAAAGACATTATTGAGTGATTTTGAAGGAAATTATGTTTCAAATACTGCATATAAATTTAAAAAAGCTAATGATGAACTGATAAAAGTTGAAATATCTGAAGATAGTAATGAAAAGATAATTTTAATTACTAAAGAGGCAATGTGTATAGAGTTTGAATCGGAGAGTGTAAGTTTAATGGGGAGAATTGCATCTGGGGTTACAGGCATAAATTTAAACGAAGATGATGAAGTTAATTTTGCACTGCTTTTAAAGGAAAGTAATTCAAACAAGAATTTAACAATAAAATTAAAAAAAGGTCAAAAAATTGCTATAAATATAGATGGAATTAAAATTCAAAATAGAGCTGGAAAAGGGAAAAAACTTGTTGAAAAATATAAATAAATGTTATATAATCATATCATTATAATGATATATATATTGTGGCAGAGATTAGGAGAAGCCATATGCTTTTAAAAGTCTTTTTATGAAAAAGATTTTTAAAGGTATGTGGCTTTTGTGTTTCAAAGCTAAATTTTGTAGTTAATCTGATTTCATAAATTAATTAACTACTTTGGTTTTAATCTAAATGTAACCGGTTGCAAATTATATATTTTTTAGAATTATTTTAATATTATAAGGGAGGTTATATAAATGTCACATTTATTAGCAGAATTTGTAGGAACTGCATTACTTGTATTTTTAGGAGATGGTGTTTGTGCTAACTGTACTTTAACTAAAAGTAAAGGACAAAACTCTGGATGGATAGTTATAACCATTGGTTGGGCTTTTGCAGTTGGAATTCCTGCATTCATATTTCAAAACTTTAGTAATCAATTTAATCCGGCACTCACTATAGCACTTGCTGTTATTGGTAAGTTTCCAGCAGATCAAGTATTAGGCTATGTTGTTGCCCAAATGCTTGGAGGAATAGTTGGAGCAGTTTTAGTTTGGCTTACTTATCTTCCTCATTGGGCAGAGACAGAGGACAAAGCTGCAAAACTAGGCATATTCTGTACTGCACCAGCTATAAGGAATTATCCAGCTAACTTTTTAACAGAGTTTTTAGCTACAGCTGTTCTTGTATTCAGTTTAGCTGCAATAGGTACAGTTAAAACTGCTGATGGTATGGGTCCAATTATAGTTGTAAGTGCAATCATCTTTTCTTTAGGTGCTTCACTTGGCGGACCTACTGGATATGCAATGAATCCAGCGAGAGACTTATCACCTAGAATTGCTCATGCAATACTTCCTATAGCAGGAAAAGGAGATTCAGATTGGTCTTATTCTTGGGTTCCGGTTTTCGGACCAATAGTAGGAGGGATAGCAGGAGCATTACTTTTTGCACTGATATTTTAAATTCTAATTTTAAACTTATTAAAGGGAATCCTTTATAAATTATAAATAATGTTGGTATTGTTTAATAAACGATGTTAAAATAACTTTAAATATAAATAATGAAAAGGAGTCCTTATACATGATAAAATTAAAGGATATACTGCTTGAAAATCCAATAATAGCGGCAATTAGAAATAACGATGATTTAGAAAGCGTTTTAGAAAGTAAGGCTGATGTTATATTTGTATTGTATGGAGACATACTAAATATAGGACAAATATGTAAAAAGATAAAGCAAAAAAATAAAATTGTATTTGTACATGTGGATTTAATCGAGGGTTTAAGAGGTGATTCATCAGGAATCAGGTATATAAAAGAGAGTGCTAATCCAGACGGTATAATAAGTACAAAGGCTTCTAATATTAAATATGGCAATAAGTTAGGTATGTACACTATTCAGAGAATATTTATTATAGATTCGCTTTCATTAAAGACAGGTATAAAAAACATTCATGAAACTAATCCAAATGCAGTAGAAGTAATGCCGGGGGTTGCAAGCAAGATAATAAGCAGTATGGAGAAGGAAGTAAATACTTATATAATTGCTGGAGGACTTATAAAAACTAAAAAGGATGTAATAGATTCTCTATCAGCAGGGGCTTTGGCTATATCTACTACTGAAAGAATGTTATGGAGTATGGAGTAAAACTTAAACATTGAAAAGTTTAATTATGTATTGTATTGTAGTACTATAATACAATACATATGTAAATTGGCAGAGACTATGAGAAGCCATGTGTTTTTAAAAAAACTTTTATTAAAAGGATTTTTTGGCATATGACTTTTAATTTTGTTTAAATGAAAACGTTATAAATATAAGGAGGAAGTAAAACTATGGCAAAGTATATTATGGCATTGGATCAAGGTACAACTAGCTCGAGGTGTATAATATTTAATGAAAAAGGATTAGCTGTTAGTACAGCACAAAAAGAATTTAAACAAGTTTATCCAGAAGCAGGATGGGTTGAGCACAATCCTATGGAAATATGGGCAACTCAATTCGGGGTTGCTTCAGAAGCTTTGATAAAGTCAAACATAGATGCCAAGGATATAGCCGGCATTGGTATTACTAACCAAAGGGAAACTACAGTAGTTTGGGATAAGAGAACGGGACTTCCTGTATATAATGCAATAGTATGGCAGTGTAGAAGAACATCAAATTATTGTGATGAATTAAGAGCAAAAGGTATTGATAAGGTTATAAAAGAAAAGACAGGACTTGTGTTAGATGCTTATTTTTCAGGCACAAAGATAAAATGGATTTTAGATAATGTACCTGGTGCAAGAAAAGAAGCTGAGAGGGGAAACTTAGCTTTTGGTAATATAGATACATGGCTTATATGGAACCTTACAAAGGGAAAAGTATATGTAACAGATTATACAAATGCTTCAAGGACAATGTTATTTAATATACATGAATTAAAATGGGACAAAGAATTGTTAGAATTATTGGATATACCAGAAAGTATGCTTCCAGAGGTAAAACCATCCAGCTGCATATATGGAGAAACAGATAAAAACTTATTTGGAGTAAGTATTCCTATAGCTGGTGATGCAGGAGATCAACAAGCAGCTTTATTTGGACAGACATGTTTTAAACCTGGAACTGCTAAAAATACTTATGGTACTGGATGTTTCTTACTTATGAATACTGGTGAAAAAGCAGTAGAATCCAAAAACGGATTATTAACAACTATAGCAGTTGGCATAGATGGAAAAGTTGAATATGCTTTAGAAGGAAGTATATTTATAGGAGGAGCTGTTATACAATGGCTTCGTGATGAACTTAGAATGATTAAATCAGCTCCAGAGTCAGAAAAATATTGTACAGCAGTTAAAGATACTAATGGAGTATATTTAGTTCCTGCATTTGTTGGAATAGGAGCACCATATTGGGATCAATATGCAAGGGGAACAATAGTAGGACTTACAAGGGGAGCTAAAAAAGAACATTTTATAAGAGCAGCAGTAGAATCACTTGCATATCAAACTTATGATGTACTTAAAGCTATGGAGGAAGATTCTGGTATAGAGCTTAAAGAACTTAAAGTGGATGGAGGAGCATGTGCTAATAATTTCTTAATGCAATTCCAATCTGACGTATTAAATGTTCAAGTTGACAGACCAGAAGTAATAGAAACAACAGCACTAGGAGCTGCGTATCTTGCAGGAATAGCAGTAGGGTATTGGAAAGACAGAGATGAAGTATCCCAAAACTGGGCACTATCAAGGAGCTTTGAACCAACTATAGCTGATGATAAGAGAAGTGAACTTCTTAAAGGATGGCATGAAGCAGTAAAACGTTCTATGAACTGGGCAAAATAGTTAGATAAATACGTTAATATTAAGATCTTGCAGTATAAGCGTTACTGCAGGATCTTTTATTATAGGCAATTTTTATGTATAATGGTATATGAATTGAATTTTTAGTCAAATGGAGGATCAATAATGAAGAGCGGATATATAGATATATTTTTATCAACAATTTTATTTAGTACTATGGAAATAGCTTTGAAATTAGTATCAAATCAATTCAATCCTATACAAATGACCTTTTTAAGATTTTTTATAGGTGGTATAGTATTACTGCCGTTAGCTATAAAGAACACAAAGAGTCCATTAAAAAAGGAAGACTTTAAATTTTTTGCAGTACAGGGATTTATTTGTGTTGTAGTTAGTATGGTATTTTTCCAATTAGCAGTAGAATATGGTAAAGCATCGATTGTTGCAATATTATTTAGCTGCAATCCTGTATTTGTAGTTTTGTTTGCATATTTTATGGTTAATGAAAAAATATATAAAACAACTATTATATCATTAATAATTAGCGTTTTGGGCATGCTTTGTATAATGAATCCATTGAATATGACAAACAATGTAAATAGTATAATATTTGCAATTTTAGCAGCTGTAACATTTGCGTTATATGGAGTAACTGGTAAAAAGAAAAGTAATGAGTTCGGCGGTGTAGCTCAAAGTTGTTTTAGCTTCATAATGGGAAGTGTTGAGATGCTTATACTCATCCTTTTAACAAAGATAAGCTTTGTATCCAACTTTTTTTCAAACCACGGATTAAAGATGTTTGCAAATATACCAATTTTAAAAGGTATTACACTTCAAAGTCTGCCAAGTTTAATTTATATTGGAGTATTTGTAACTGGACTTGGATATACATTTTACTTTTTAGCCATGGAAAAAACTACTGCAGCCACAGCATCATTGGTATTTTATATCAAACCAGCTTTAGCTCCAATTTTAGCACTGATAATATTAAAGGAAGATATTGCTAT
This sequence comes from Clostridium sp. JN-1, assembly GCF_003718715.1. Classification (NCBI taxonomy): domain Bacteria; kingdom Bacillati; phylum Bacillota; class Clostridia; order Eubacteriales; family Clostridiaceae; genus Clostridium; species Clostridium sp. JN-1. The sequence continues at coordinate 1,010,349 of NZ_CP033465.1, forward strand.
AAACACAGTTTTAGGTATTGTTTTAATTATTCTAAGTTCAGGTATAACCTTTGCAGCAAATAGTAAAAGGGATAGACAAAACAGTATCGAACAAGAAAAATGTGTATAATAAAAATAGAGGACATAGGACAGAGAAGGTTGATTTTTCTCAGCTGTGCTGCGAAAAATCTTTAATTTAAAAAAGACCCTTATTCTTTTGTTTCTTGGGGAGTACTACTCTCCTAAGTAAACAGAGATTTAGCATCAAAATTCCAGTAAAAATTTTATTTTTACTGGAATTTTATTTTTTTACACTTAATTAAAGAGCTGGTAAGCTCGCAGACCGTTAGGTCATAAAAATAAATACACTTACTTCTGCCCCAAGAAATCCTAATAAGTCAATTTCCAGTTTTATTTTGAGATTAGGTCTTTTCAAACAATGGATTATCCCAACCGTTTTCTATAGTAAGTCTTTCATTTCTTATATCTTCAATAATATCTATTTGAAGCATACGCTTCTTTCTAAACCCTCTTATACATCTAAAAAAATATAATTGCATTAAATTAAATGTTATTATTATAAACATCAAAACTGTCTCTATGCCAGCAGGGCTGTGAAAAAAGCGATGATCTAAATACTATCAAATAATTCTACTGTAAATACTCATAAACCTTTATAATCCAAAGGACTATCGTCCTATAAACTTTTTAAGTGCTAAACTTCTGTAAGTTAGCAATGTTTCGCTTTAGCGAAACGAGTTATCAAAAATTTAATTAAAGATTTTTAGCAGCGCAGCGGAGAAAAATCCTCCTTCTCTGTCCTTTGTCCTCTGTCCTCTGTTTTTGTGTCCTTTAAAAAATGCATTGCATTTTTAGCAAATTGCAGCTGCATAGTGCTATACTAAAAGGTATAAATTGTTATTAAAGTTAGGAGTGTGTTTGTTATGAAGAAGGCTTTAGTTTTATTTGCAGATGGTTTTGAAGAAATTGAAGCGCTGACAGTAGTGGATGTGCTTAGAAGAGGTGAGGTTGACTGCCTAATGTGTTCTACAAGTGATACAAAGTGCGTTAAAGGAGCACATGATGTAAATATACAATGTAATATATTGCTAAAACAAGTTAATCCAAGTGATTATGGAGCACTTATTATACCAGGTGGAATGCCGGGAGCTGAAAATTTAAGAGATAATGATGAAGTTATAAATTTAGTGAAAAGATTCAACAGCGAAAATAAGATTTTAGGAGCAATATGTGCAGGACCAATAGTATTTGAAAAGGCAGGAGTATTAAAAGAAATAAGTGCAACTTCATATCCTGGATTTAAAGATAAATTACATGCAGGTAAATATATAGAAAATAAGGTAGTTGTACAAGATAAAAATATAATAACTAGTAGAGGACCTGCAACAGCACCGTATTTCGCATTTAAGATATTGGAAAACTTAACAGACAAAGATACTGCGGACAATATAAAAAATGATATGCTTATAAGTTTCGTAGAAAATGTAATTTAAGTAAAAAGTTTTTATGAGCTTATTATTAAATGAATTAAAAAAATTATGGTGAAATTGAATAAGATATGATTTTAACAACTGTTTATAAGCATATACTTGCTGCAAATAATATTTGACTTTATTTGCAGCAAGTATTTTTATTTAACATATTTTACTGCATTTTTATGCCTTAAACGTGTATAAGTTAAATTGTATAATGCGTAATTTGATAAACTTAAAATATACTTAATATTATGAATATATGCATTTTAACTCTATAATTAGTAACTTAAAAAAAAAACGATAAACATAAATGTCATGTGATTAAATTAAATTTTTTAAAGTAAAATGAGTTAAGAGTGTCATAAAAAGCATTATGATAAAAACATAGAATAATATATAATCATTCATTATTAAAACAAAGCTTAAGTATTATGCTTTTAGAGGTGTGAATGATGGAAATAAAATTAGGAAAATTGCTCATAGGGAAAAGTTTAAAAACAGATCAATTAAAAAGTCAAAAGTTCAACGTATTTTGGGGACTCCCTATTATGTCTAGTGATGCTATATCATCAGTAGCTTATGCTGGAGAAGAAATTTTAATTGTTCTTATACCTGTTCTCGGATTGATGTCATATAAATATATGTTTTATGCTTCAATGTGTATAGTAACCTTAATGTTTATTCTAGTGTTTTCTTATAGACAAACTATAGATAGTTATCCAAATGGCGGGGGATCTTATATAGTTGCTAAGGATAATTTAGGAACAACAGCTGGTCTTGTAGCAGGCTCAGCTCTATCAATAGACTATGTACTTACAGTTGCTGTTAGCAGCTGCGCAGGAACAGCAGCAATAACTTCTGCAGTACCATCGCTGCTGCCTTACAGGGTTATTATTACTATACTTCTCATAATGTTTATAACTATTGGCAACTTAAGAGGAATAAGAGAATCATCGAGAATGTTTGGAATACCTACTTATTTATTTGTACTTTCCATACTTGCAATGCTTATAACTGGTATTGTTAAAGTAAATGTGTATGGATATATTCCTCAGCCGCTTTATACAATACCAAAAGCTGCAGGTGATATAAGTTTATTTTTATTTTTAAGAGCGTTTGCCTCAGGGTGTACAGCCTTAACTGGAGTAGAAGCTGTTAGCAATGGTGTCCCAAATTTTAAAGAACCTTCACAAAAAAATGCAAAAAGGGTACTTGAATTACTTGCACTAATTATATTAATTATGTTTGGAGGAATATCTTATTTGGCAACCTTGTATCATGCAGTTCCAAACCCTAATGTAACGGTTGTTGCACAAATTGCAAAACAAGTTTTTGGACAAACAGGAATAATGTTTTATGTAGTTCAAATTACAACAGCAATAATATTAGTTATGGCAACTAATACAGCTTTTTCAGGACTACCTTTGTTATTTGCACTTATGGCTAAGGATGGATTTTTGCCGAGACAGTTTTCAAAAAGAGGAAAAAGACTTAGTTTTTCAAATGGTATTATAGTTTTAGGTGTACTTGCATGTTTGTTAGTTATTATTTCTAATGGTGATGATCATGTACTATTATCAATGTATGCTGTAGGAGTTTTCATTTCATTTACATTGTCACAATCTGGAATGTTTGTGAGATGGATTAGAAATAAGGGTAAAGGCTGGAGACATAAGGCAGCTATAAATGGTTTCGGAGCATTAGTAACTTTTACTACAGTAGTAATATTAGGTATAACAAAATTTAAGGCTGGTGCATGGATAATCTTAATATTAATACCTGTTATGATAATTGTAATGAGCAAAATAAAGGAACATTATACAAAGGTAGCCAAACAGTTGAAATTAAGCCTTAATGAAAAACCTAAAGAAATAAATTTTGCAGAACAAAAAAGATACGTAATCGTACCAATAGACACTTTAAATAGATCATTTTTAAAAGCATTAAATTATGCTAGAACCATATCGGATAATATAATAGTATTTCATGTATCGGTAGATGATGAAGCCACAGATAGATTATTAAATAAATGGGATAAATATAATATTGGAATTCCTATTGTAGTTAAAAAGTCTCCTTATAGAAGTATACTTGGACCGCTAGTTAAATTTATAGAATCAGAGGAATATACTGCAGGAAAAAATGATACTATAACTGTAGTGCTGCCTCAGTTTGTAGTTAAAAAGTGGTGGGGTAATATACTGCATAATCAAACAGCTTTATTTATAAAAACTATGCTTGTTAGAAGAAGGAATATAGCTATAGTTACGATACCTTATATAATTAATGAATAGAAAGAGAGGCAAACCCTCTCTTTTTTGTTGTATAATTTAAAATTAAGAGTTAAAAATTTATATAGGAGTGTAATAGTTATGAAAAAGGTTATTTTAGATAATGGAATAGTTTTAATATATGAATATAGACCTTCAGAATTGACTTCTTTTTGTATAGGATTTAATGCAGGGGCTTTAGAGGAAAAAGACAAGTTTAATTGGGGAACAGCACATGTAGTAGAACATATGATATCAAAAGGTACTAAAAAAAGAAGTGAAAAAGTTATAAATGAATTGTGTGATAGAATATTTGGATTTGAAAATGCTATGACTAATTTTTCATATGTTGTATATTATGGAACTTGTTTATCTCAAAACTTTAAAAGCGGTTTTGAAGTATACTCTGATATATTGTTAAATCCACTTTTTTCTGAGGTTGGATTTAGTGAAGAAATGAATGTGATATCACAAGAGCTAAAAGAGTGGAAAGAAAACATATATCAATATTGCGAAGATTTGGCATTATACAATGCATTTTTGAAAAAGAGAATAAGGATACCCATAATTGGAGAGGAAAACAGTATAAGGTCAATAACTTTAGATGATATAAGGAAGTTTTATGAAACTTATTATGCTCCTCAAAATTGTGTTATAAGCGTATGTTCTTCTTTAAAGTTTGAAGACGTATTAGACGTTGTAAATAAGTATATTGGCAGTTGGAAAAGAGATTTTAGCGGCATAAATCCATGTATATATGAAAAAAATAAGGCTGGTACTTTTGCCCAAAGGTTAGACGGAGTAAAAGGAGCTAAAATCCAATATATTTTTTCAATAGATGATTTGAATTTAAAGGAATTTAAAAATTTAAACTTATTTAATACAGCTTTTGGAGATGGATTAAGCAGTATACTATTTGATGAAATAAGGACAAATTATGGTCTTGCATACGATGTCGCAAGCAGAATAAATTACGATAGGGGAAGTAAATTTTTTACTATAACAATGGGAACGTCCAGTCAAAATGTAGAAATGGCTTTAAAATTAACAAATTCTAAAATTGAACAGATAAAAAATGATGATAAATTTTTTATTAGGGAAAAAATAAGTTATTTAAATGATAGAATAAAGCTAAAAAAACAATTGAGACTTGAGAAGGCAATTCAACTTTGCAAGGATCTAACTTGCTGTGAATTGATGTATAATTCAGCAGAGCTTGTATACAAACAAACACAAGGTCTTGATAAAGTAAATTCATGTCAAATACTTGAGACTATAAACAAAGTTTTAAATGGTGCTGCAGTACAAATAATATTCACCCCAGGGGTGTAAATTTTTCCAAAAGGTTTTTCTTAAGCGCAGCCGGAGAAAAATCAACCTTCTTTGTCCTCTGTCCTCTAAAAAATGTTTTACATTTTTAACATATTATGAATTACAGTTGTATATATGGAAAGTATATCAATTTTGGATTATAATGTATTTGGTCAGCGTATTAGTAAATATATTTAAGTTTTATATTTTGATTTAGTATTTTTAATGTGAAAGAGGAAATATATGAGCAAGTGGATGATAAAAAATAAAAAATGCAATATAAAGAGAATTTGCAGCGCTATAAATGAAAACGAAACAGTAATTAAGATAATGCTAAATAGAAATATCTACACACTAAATGGAATGAAACATTTTTTAAAACCATCATTTGATGATTTACATGACCCGTTGGAAATGAAAGATATTGGAAAAGCAGTTGATATAATAATTAATAGTATAAATAAAAAATTAAAAATATTAGCTATAAGCGATTATGATGTCGATGGAATAATGAGTGTATTTATACTTTGCAGTGCAATAGAGGATTGCGGAGGAAGTATTGAATACTATATTCCCGATAGAGTTACTGAAGGATACGGCATAAATAAAAGCATAATAGATAAAGCATATAAGGGAAATTATGATGTTATTATAACGTGTGATAATGGAATTGCAGCTATTGAGCAAATTAAGTATGCAAAAGAATTAGGAATAACAGTAATTGTTACAGATCATCATGATATACCCTTTGTAGAAGATGAATTTCAAAATAGAAAGTACATAGTGCCAGATGCTGATGCTGTGGTAAATCCTAAACAGTTTGATTGTAAATATCCATTTAAGTCATTGTGCGGTGCAGGAATAGTTTTTAAATTTGTACAATTGCTTTATAATAAAATTAAAGGGAAAAAACAAGAAGCTGATAAGTTTATTGAGTATGCAGCTATTGCTACTATTTGTGATGTAGTAGATTTAGCAGATGAAAACAGATTTATTGTAAAATATGGACTAAGCTTACTTAATAATACCAAAAATTTAGGGCTAAAGGCATTAAAAGAGATTACTGGAGTTAGCGGCAAGAAAATGAACTCGTATATAATAGGATTTATAATAGGTCCGTGCTTCAATGCTGCTGGAAGATTGGAACATGCATCTACGTCATTGAAATTGCTTTTGTCTGATAGTGAAAGCAAAGCAAAAGAGTTAGCACTTAAGTTATATGAACTAAATAAAGAAAGACAAAGTATGACAAGTGCTGGAGTAGATGAAGCTGTAAAATACATAGAGAATTCTTGCACTGCGAATAATAAGGTGTTAGTTATTTATCTACCAGAACTTCATGAGAGTATTGCTGGAATAGTTGCTGGGAGAATAAGGGAAATATATAATTTGCCAGCAATTTTGCTTACTAAAGGGATGAACGGTGTAAAGGGATCTGGAAGATCTATTGACGGCTATAACATGTTTGAAGAATTATTAAAATGTAAGGATTTGCTGGAGAAGTTTGGTGGACATCCTATGGCTGCAGGTTTATCTCTAAAACAGTCAAACATAAAAACACTTACAAAAATGTTAAATGACAACTGCAGGTTAAAAGATGAAGATGTTATTCCTAGAATAACTATAGATTGTCAGCTGCCATTTAAAAAGATAACATTAGAATTTGCTAAAAAGATAAGAAGTTTAGAACCATTTGGAAAGGGAAATCCCAGACCTATATTTGCAGAAAAAGGTGTGAATATAATAAATATAACTACTTTAGGTAAGAAGCATAACGTATTAAAGTTAGCATTAAGGAAAGATAGTGTATGGTTAAATGCAGTAATGTTTGAAGGTTTAGAAGAATTTAAAAAGTTAATAGGTAATGAAAATAACTTAAATCGTATAAAATTTGATATTGTATTTTACGTAAGCATTAACGAATATATGGGAAATGAGTATCTTCAATTACAGATAAAAGAGTTGAGAAAATCTATTTCGCAGTATTAAAATGCATAATTTATTTTTGATATATTTATTTATATTTTAACTAAACTTAGACAGGAGAAAGTATAAATGAAAGATGAAAGAGAAAAATTTTTGGAACTTTCAACAGAACTAAATACTAAATGTAATATTATAGAGATACTTAGAAATAAGGAAAAAGAACATTTAATGTACTTAAAAGATGTTATAAATAACATATCAGAGGGTATAGTAGTTTTTGATTCCAATGAAAAAATAAGTTTATGCAATAAAGCTGTATCTAAAATATTGGGCTTAACGGTTTTGGAGTTAGTAAATAAGCTGAGACTATTTGAAAAATATTATATCTATCTAGAAAATTACGGAAGGGGAAGCCAAGAGGATGCTGTAGAACTTTATAATAAATATATGAAAAATAAAAAGCCCATGAAAAATATTGTGCTTAAGCTCAGAGAAAAATCTTCCCTTAATGATAAGTATTTAGAACTAAATAGTAATCCCATAATAAAGAACAATGAACTAGCCTATACAATTCTTACAATAAAGGATGTTACTGAAAAAAGAGTTCACCGGATAAATTCACAAAAACAAGCCAAGTTTGTGAAAAATGTAGTCGATACAGTAGAAGTTCCAATAGCTGTGGTAGAATATCCTAAAATGAAGTACAAGCTCACTAATAAAAAATATGAGCAGATAATTAGATGTCAATCTAAATCAAATAAAACTTTGATCTTTGATAGTAAAAAACCCAAGTATATAAATTATAATTTATGTAAGATATTACAAGGCACAGCCTGTAACTATAAAACATATACCGTAAATCCATACAGTACAAAGGACAAAAATGGAAGTGAAAGATTTTACAAGCTAAAGTTTATACCGTATAAAAATAATGATAATAGCATTAATATACACATACATGGTTCTGATATAACTGAAGAAGTAAACCATAATATTGAACTTGAAAAGGTAACAAAACTAAAAGATGAATTCTTTACAATTATATCTCATGAATTAAGAACCCCACTTACCATAATATATTCCTCAATTCAATTAGCTTATGATGTATATAAAGACGAAATAACACCTAATATGGGGAAAACACTTTTTAGAATAAATCAAAATTGCAGTAGATTACTCAAACTTACCAATAATATACTAGATATATCAAAAGCAGAAGCCGGTTTTTTGACTTTAAACAATTCAGATTTTGATATAGTTTATATAAGTGAAACTATTGTAAATTCTGTAAATGAATACGCAGTTAGTAGAGACATAGAATTGATATTTGATACTAATCAGGAAGAGTGCAGTGTGAAAATGGACAAGGATAAGTATGAAAAGATACTGCTTAACTTGCTTTCAAATGCTATAAAATTTACTCCAGAAGGTAAGAGAATACTAGTATCACTAGATATAGAGGAAAACATTTTTTATCTAAGTGTGAAAGACTCTGGTGTTGGAATAGCTGATGATAAAATAAGTCATATTTTTGATAGATTTGCTCAAATTAATAGTTCACTATCTAGGAGGGCAGAGGGTACTGGCATAGGCCTTGCCTTAGTAAAAAAATTGGTAGAACTCATGGATGGAAAAATTACAGTTAAGAGTAAATTGGGAAAAGGAACAGAGTTTGTAATTAAATTAAAAAAAATAAATGCAGAAACAAATGGAAGCAAAAGTTGTGTTATTTTGGCAGAAGATATCAAGGATAGAATAAATATAGAGTTTTCAGATATAAATTAAGAGAGAATACAAAATTTTGTATTCTCTCTACTGTTGTTATAATCTTTTTTCGTAGTCTTCAACCATCCTCTTAACCATTTCTCCGCCTACAGAACCACATTGTCTTGATGTTAAGTCACCATTATAATCGGAAAATGGTACATCTAGCTCATCTGCAACTTCCATTTTAAAATTATCTAATGCTTCCCTAGCTTCTGGTACTAATTTGTTTGATCTATTTGACACAGCGATTACCTCCTCTTTTTAGTTTTAAAGTAATTAAGGTGGATAAACTCTGATGTCTTGTTAAAATAATTTTAAAAATTTGTTTTATTAACTAGATCATTATTATATTAACCACCTTCAAAAATAATATTCACCCCAGGGGTGTAAATTTTTCCATTATGAATTGCAGTTCAAAAAATAATTTATAATTTAAATTTTATTTGTTTATTTAAAAAAAAGTAGTATTATAATTAAGGAGAAATATATTTTGTGGTTAGCTTATATTTAAGGTATATCCACCAAATCGTTGATTTAGTAATTATTAACTATTAATTGTTAAAAGGGGTGCAGTAATTGAAAAAGATAATAATGACAGGTGGGGGTTCAGCTGGACACGTAACACCAAATTTAGCTTTAATCCCTAAGTTAAAGAAGATGGGATACGAAGTTCAGTATATAGGTACTGAAGATGGTATAGAGAGAAAAATAATTGAGAAACAGAACATAAAATATCATGTCATATCCAGTGGAAAATTGAGAAGATACTTCGATGTAAAAAACTTTACAGATCCATTTAAGGTTTTAAAAGGTATAATTCAATCTACACTTATAATAAAAAGAGAAAAACCCAATATAGTGTTCTCAAAAGGGGGATTTGTCTCAGTACCAGTTGTTATTGGAGCTAATTTTAATAAGGTTCCAGTTATTGCCCATGAATCTGATATTACTCCAGGACTTGCAAATAAGCTGTCAGTCCCATATTGTACTAAGGTTTGTGTAACTTTTCCCGAATCTCAAAAATATATAAAAGATAATAAGGCTGTACTTACAGGTACACCTATAAGGGAAGAACTCATAAATGGAAGCAGTATACTAGGTAAACGAATATGTGGATTTGAAGATAAAAAGCCTGTGCTGCTTGTAATAGGCGGAAGTTTAGGCTCTAAATTTATAAATGATACTATAAGAGAATGTATTGATAAATTAACAAGAGATTATAATGTAGTTCATATATGCGGAAAAAACAACATAGATAATAATTTAAAAAATAAAAAAGGGTATGTACAATTTGAATATGTAAATGAAGAATTGCCCCATATAATGAATTCAGCAGATTTAGTTATATCAAGAGCTGGAGCAAATGTAATATTTGAACTGCTGGCATTAAAAAAGCCTAATATTCTAATACCTCTTTCTAAAAAGTCAAGTAGAGGAGATCAAATTTTAGATGCAAGGTCTTTTGAAAAAAGTGGTTACAGTATGGTTTTACAGGAAGATGGTTTAGATGGAAAATTGCTTATAGATAAATTAGCAGAATTACAAAAAAATAGGGCAAAATATGTTAAAAATATGGAATCTAGTTCTATAAAAAATGGAGTTGATAAAATTATAGAATTGATAAATAGATATTCAATCTAAAAAATCTTAATTTGAATTTTAAGGTGTATATTACTGGTACTAAATGACTTAAATTAAACAATTTTTGAGAAACGTGCAATAAAACTTTGCAAAATTAATTTATATTTTCTATAACTTTTAAAATTAAGTTTTACATATAACAAATTTTGTTGTATAGTAAAAATAGAAGATAAATTTATTTGGATATTAAGTAATTTTGGTGTATGTTTACGTTTTTTGTGCCTAGAATGGTATAAAGGTCTTACCATGTTTAAGTAAACGCAAACACTATTAAAATAAGTTAGAAAAAGTTGTCATTTTTAAAATCAGTATATCAAAAAAAGATTATAAGAATTATGCTTAAATACTGCATAATCTTATTTATAAATTTTCTTAAATATAATAGAAAGAAGGGAAATTTTTTATGAGAAAAATGAAGACTATGGATGGAAACACTGCTGCAGCACATATTTCATATGCATTTACTGATGTAGCAGCTATTTATCCAATAACTCCTTCATCACCAATGGCAGAACACGTTGATGAGTGGGTATCCCAAGGAAGAAAGAATATTTTTGGACAAACTGTAAAGGTTATGGAAATGCAATCAGAAGCAGGTGCCGCTGGTGCAGTACATGGTTCATTACAAGCAGGAGCATTAACTACTACATATACTGCATCACAAGGTTTCTTATTAATGATACCTAATCTTTATAAAATAGCTGGAGAACTTTTACCTGGAGTATTCCACGTAACAGCAAGAGCTTTAGCTGCTAATTCACTTAATATATTTGGAGATCATCAAGATGTAATGGCTGCAAGACAAACAGGATGTGCCCTTCTTGCTGAAAGTTCAGTACAGCAAGTTATGGATTTATCTGCAGTAGCTCATCTAGCAGCAATAAAAGGAAGAGTTCCATTCATTAACTTCTTTGATGGATTTAGAACTTCACATGAAATTCAAAAAATAGAAGTATTAGAATATGATGAGTTAGCTAAATTAGTTGATATGGATGCTGTAAATGCATTTAGAAGACATGGTTTAAATCCAGACCATCCAGTAACTAGAGGAACAGCTCAAAACCCAGATATATACTTCCAGGAAAGAGAAGTAAGTAATAAATTCTATGAAAAACTTCCAGAAATCGTTGAAAATTACATGAAAGAAATAACTAAATTAACTGGAAGAGAATATCATCTATTTAATTATTATGGAGCACCAGATGCTGATAGAATGATAATAGCAATGGGTTCCGTATGTGATGTTGTAGAAGAAACAATAGATTATCTAAGAGCTAAGGGAGAAAAAGTTGGTCTACTTACAGTTCACTTATATAGACCATTCTCATTAGAACATTTCTTTAAATATATACCAAAGACAGTTAAGAAGATTGCTGTTCTTGATAGAACTAAGGAACCAGGATCAGCTGGAGAACCTTTATACTTAGATGTTAAGAATGCATTCTATGGAAAAGAAAATCAACCAGTAATAGTTGGAGGAAGATATGGATTAGGATCAAAAGATACTGTTCCAGCTCATATTTTACCAATATTTGAAAATTTAAAATCAAATAATCCAAAGAATGGATTTACAGTTGCAATAGTTGATGATGTAACTAATACTTCACTTCCAGTAGGAGAAGATATAGATACAACACCAGAAGGAACTACAGCTTGTAAGTTCTGGGGATTAGGATCAGATGGTACTGTTGGTGCAAACAAGAGTGCTATAAAGATCATTGGAGATCATACAGACATGTATGCTCAAGGATACTTTGCATATGATTCAAAAAAATCTGGCGGTATAACAGTTTCTCACTTAAGATTTGGTAAGAAACCAATTAAATCTCCATATTTAATAAACAAAGCTGATTTTATAGCTTGTCATAAACAATCATATGTTTATAAATACAATGTATTAGAAGGATTAAAGAAGGGTGGTAAGTTCTTACTTAACACTACTTGTAGTCCAGAAGTAGTAGAAGAAAAATTACCAGCATCAATGAAGAGATATATTGCTAATAACAATATTGAATTCTATATATTAAATGCTGTTAAAATAGCTCAAGAAATAGGTCTTGGCGGAAGAGTAAACATGATATGCCAAGCTGCATTCTTCAAGATTGCAAACATCATTCCAGTAGAAGATGCTGTTAAATACTTAAAACAGGCTGTTGTAACTAACTACGGCAAAAAAGGTCAAAAAGTTGTTGACATGAACAACGCTGCAATAGATCAAGGTGTTGGTGCTATTGTTAAAATCAATGTTCCTGATTCATGGAAAGATGCAGTAGATGCTGAAGCAGCAGCTGCAGTAGATGCTCCAGAATTCGTAAAGAACATTCTTCAACCAATGAATAGACAAGATGGAGACAAACTTCCAGTAAGTGCTTTCGTAGGAATGGAAGATGGTACATTCCCAGCAGGTACAGCAGCTTATGAAAAGAGAGGAATTGCTATAAACGTTCCTGAATGGCAGATGGATAAATGTATTCAATGTAATCAGTGTTCATTTATATGCCCTCATGCAGCAATAAGACCTGTTCTTTTAAATGAAGAAGAAGTTAAAAATGCACCTAAGGGATTTGCTGCTAAAGATGCATCAGGAGCTAAGGGATTAAAATTCACTATGGCTGTTTCACCACTTGATTGTACAGGATGCGGAAACTGTGCTCAAGTATGTCCAGCTAAAGACAAAGCTCTTGTTATGAAACCTCTTGAAACTCAAGCTGATAAAGCTGCAGCATGGGATTATGCTATGGGAGTATCACCAAAGGCAAATCCAATGAACAAATTTAGTGTTAAAGGAAGCCAATTTGAGAAACCTCTATTAGAGTTCTCAGGTTCTTGCGGCGGCTGTGGAGAAACTCCATATGCTAAAATTGTTACTCAATTATTTGGTGACAGAATGATGATAGCTAATGCTACTGGATGTTCATCAATTTGGGGAGCTTCAGCACCAGCAATGCCATATACTAAAAACAATGAAGGACATGGACCAGCATGGGCTAACTCATTATTTGAAGATAATGCTGAATTTGGTCTTGGAATGTTCTTAGGAGTTAAACAAGTAAGAGATAGATTAGTTGATAAAGCTAAAGAAGCTGTTGAATCAGGAAAAGTTAGTGCTGAATTAAAGGACGCTTTAAATGATTGGACAAGTAATATAAATGAAGGCGAAGGCACAAGAGAAAGAGCAAATAAACTTACAGCTTTACTTGAAAAAGAAAAAGGTAATGATAAAGCTGTTGAAGAACTCTACACTAATAAAGATTTCTTAGTTAAGAGATCACAATGGATATTTGGTGGAGACGGCTGGGCTTATGATATAGGATATGGTGGATTAGATCATGTTCTTGCATCAGGAGAAGATGTAAATGTTCTTGTATTTGATACAGAAGTTTACTCAAATACTGGTGGACAATCATCAAAATCAACTCCAGCAGCTGCAGTAGCTAAATTTGCATCAAGTGGTAAGAAAACTAAGAAAAAAGATCTTGGTATGATGGCTATGAGCTATGGATATGTTTATGTAGCACAAGTATCAATGGGTGCTGACAAGAATCAAACATTAAAAGCTTTGAAAGAAGCTGAAGCTTACAAAGGACCATCATTAGTTATCTGCTATGCTCCATGTATAAATCACGGCTTAAAAGCAGGTATGGGATGCAGCCAATTAGAATCTAAAAAAGCTGTAGACTGTGGATACTGGGCATTATATAGATTTAACCCAGAATTAAAATCAGAAGGCAAAAATCCATTTGCATTGGATTCAAAAGAGCCAACTGGAAACTTTAGAGATTTCTTAATGGGTGAAGTAAGATACTCTTCACTTGCTAAGCAGTTCCCAGGACAAGCAGAAGCATTATTTGAAAAAACTCAAAAAGATGCTCAAGAAAGACTTGAAGGTTACAAAAAACTTGCTAATAAGTAAAACAACATTAAAGGGAGTTCTATTTTATCAGAACTCCCTTTTTAAAATGCATAAATAATATTATTTTGCAAAAAATACTTTTAATATTATGTGAATAAGGGTAAAATTAGAACATAACGTATATAAGGAGGTCTTGTAATGGATAAAGAAAACTTAAATGAAAATAGCGGATGCGGCTGTGGAGATTCAAGCTGCGGCTGTGAAGAACATAATCATGAGCACGGTGATGAATGTGATTGTGGATGTGGATGTGGAGAACATGAATCCTTAATAGTCGATCTAGAAGATGAAAATGGTAATGTAGTTCCATGCGAAGTTGTAGATGGATTTCAATATAAGGAAAATGAATATGCTGTAGTTCAAAATCCTGAGAATGAATCAGTTTATCTATTTAAAGTAGTGGGAGAAGGCGATGAAGGAGAACTTGTTATACCTGAAGATGATGAGTTTGAAGAAGCATCGACTTATTATAATGATTTAACTTCGGATAAATAATGTGAAATTAAAAAAAGTCGCTGCTTTATAGCATCGACTTTTCTTTTTAGAATGTTTTAGGAGTGATGTTTTTGGAAAAGTTGGCGATATTTGATGTAGATTATACTTTAACTAAAAGAGAAACTCTTGCGGAGTTTTATTTGTTTATGCTTACAAAAAATCCTAAACTAATAATGCATTTACCTAAAAGCATTGTATCTGCATTTTTTTATGTATTTAAAGTATTTAATGCAGCAAAGGCAAAAGAAAACTTTATAGCATTTATAGATGGTATTGAAGAAAAAAAAATGAAAAGTTTAGTAGAAGAATTTTATGAAAAAAGATTAAGCAAAATTTTTTATAAAGATGCCATAGATACAATGAAAAAATTAAAAAAGCAGGGCTGTAAAATATATTTGATATCAGCTTCAGCAGAATTTTATCTAAATGAATTGTACAAAATAGAGGAAGTTGACAAAGTTATAGGTACTAAGTTTACATGTGAACATGGAATATACAGGAGAAAAATTATAGGAGAAAACTGTAAAGGTGAAGAAAAGGTTAAGAGACTTATGAGTGTTCTTAAAGAAGAAAATATAGAAGTAGACTTTAAAAATTCATATATGTTTTCAGATTCACTATCTGATATGCCGCTGTTTAAGTTAGTTGGTAATCCATATCTTATAAATTATAAAAAACCATATGATAAAATTAAAATATTAAATTGGAAATGATCTTAGACGATAAAGTATTATGAAGGAGAGGATATTAATGAGTGAATGTACAAATAATTATTATATATATAATGGTAATATAAAAGAAAGTGAGAACTTTGATGAAAAAATTTTAAGTAAAGGTACGGCTTTGTATGAAGTTATAAGAATAATAGATGGTAAACCTTTATTTTTTAAAAAACATATGGCACGGTTAAAAAATTCTGCTAAAATTACAAACGTAACTATTAAATTTACAGATGAAGAAATTAAGCAGAGCATAGATAAACTTATAGATATAAATAAAGTATGTAATGGAAATGTCAAATTAATATTTAACTTTGAAGTAAATTTAGATAAATTAAATGTCTTTGCAGTTTATTTTGTAAGACACAGTTATCCTTCTAAAGAGGAGTACATGTTTGGAGTAAGTACAATTTTCTATCGTGCTGAAAGGGACAATCCAAATGCAAAGGTTTTAAATACTGGCTTTAGGGAACTTGTAAATAAGGAAATAGGAGATAAACATGCTTTTGAAGCCATACTTTTAGATAGAAATGGAGACATAACCGAAGGAAGCAAATCAAACATTTTCATGGTAAAAGGAGACAAAGTTATAACTGCACCGATTGAAGCAGTGCTGCCTGGAACTACAAGGCAAACTATAATTGAAATATGTAATAAACTAAACATTCAAGTTGTAGAAAAAAAGATTAACTGTACTCAAGTTAAAGATTTAGATGCACTTTTTATCTCAGGTACATCTCCTAAGGTTTTACCTATATCTAAAGTAGATAAAATTGAATTTAAATCCCCACAAAATGAAATAGTATTAAAGATCATGAGAGCATATGATGAAGAAATGAATAATGATTTAGCTTAAAGTAAATTGGCATGTTTAATAAATTTAACTAGTCTAAACTCAGCTTTTATATAAATTTTAAGGGGGCATAAGACTATGAAAAAGATTTATGAGGGAGCTACAATACGCGGATGTATTGATGAAGCTTGCAGAGATTTGGGTATAAATGAGAAAGATTTAAAATACCAAGTAATTGAACATAAGAAGTCTTTCTTTAAAAAAAAGGTTGTTGAAATTGAAGTCGATAGCGGTGAGCCCAAAATATCTCCAAATATTTGTGATGGATCTTCTAAGGTTGTTAACGGGAAATTAATTGTACGTGATCCTAAAAGTGGTGGAAATCCAGCATGTATAGTTATAGGTAATAATATTAAAGTTACAATAGATGGCATGGAAGCTAGTAAGGAGGCAGAAGTATACGAAAAAAATGATATAGAAGTAAAGATTAAAGAAGAAGAGGCATATAGAAAGCTAAAGATTACAACTTCAAAAGATCACATGAAGGTATATGCTAACCTTGAATATAGACCAAAGATAACTTATAAACTAAAGGATAAAGATGACAGAAGTACTTTGGTTCTTGAAAGAGAAAAGGAGTCAAGAAGAGATCCTCCTAAATACACTGCAGATGAAATAAAACAAGAACTATCTAAAAATAATGTAAATTACGGCATAATAGAAGAAAATTTAGAAAAGTTTATACATGGAACATGTCAAAATTGTTTACTAGCAGAGGGGACCCCAAAAATAGATTCAGTGGATGACTTCATAGAGATAAAATTTAAAATTGATGAAAGTATAAAGAAATTAAAAGAAGATAAACTTGGAAATATAGATTTTAAAAGCATAGGTTCTATAGAAGCTGTGAAAAAAGGTGATGTCATTGCAGTAAAACATGATGGAAAAGATGGAACTTGCGGAAAGGATGTTACAGGCAAAATAATTGAGGTAAAGCCTAAGAAGACATTAAAATTGGCTGCGGGAAATGGATGCATTATAAGGGGTAATACTATTGAAGCAGCAATAGATGGCAAACCCTGCACAAAAGGCAGTACATTCTATGTATATAAACTTCATGAAGTAGCAGCGGATGTAGACTTAAAAACTGGAAACATAAAATTTATAGGAGATATAAATATATGCGGATCAGTTATGGAAGGAATGGTAGTAGAGTGCGGAAACTCACTTACTATAGGGAAAGATGTTGATAGAGCAAATATCAAAGCAAAGGGAAATATAGATATAAAGGGAAATGTAATAGCTTCTAAAATATTTGCCGGCGGCGAGGATGTAAACAGAATAAAGTGTATTAAGGATATGACAGCATTAAAAGATCTTTTGAAAGCTTTAATTTTAGCTGTTGAAGAGATAAAAAAATATAAGCTGCTTGGAAAAGATAAAAAAGATGGACAAATAATAAAAGTATTAATTGAAAATAAGTTTAAGACTATGCCTAGGATATGCATGAGTATAATAGTAAACTTGAAAATCAATGAAAGTGATTTTGAAGGACAAGACTTAATTGAAATGCTCCGCGGTAAATTATTAGGTATATCACCTATAAACATAAAAAATTATAATGAGCTCAATTTGATAGTAGATTGTATAGAAGAAAAGATATCATTTTTAAAAAAATCACTTTCTATACCTGTTAATATAAGTATATCGTATTGTCAAGATTCTAATATAAGCAGTTCAGGAGATGTAATCATTGGCGGAAAGGGTGAATACATTTCGAAAATTGATGCAAATGGCAGAATAGATTTTATACAAGAGAGAAGCGCTGCAAGGGGCGGAATTCTTAAAGCTAGGAAAGAAATCAAATGCAGAGTTGTTGGAAGTACTGCAGGTGTTACTACTAAACTTAAGGTTGAAAAGGGTGGCAATATATGGGCTGACGAAGCATATCAAAATACTGCATTTGTAGTTGGAACAAGGGAATACATTTTAGATGTGCCAAGTAAAAGTATACATGTATATTTAAATGATAAAGGTGATATACAAGTAGACAAATTTGTGTTGTAAATTGTAGAAAATAATTTTAAATATGATAGGTGAATTTGTACTCTGTTAAAAAAAATGTACAAAATGACAAAATCTATTATATAATGAAAATATAAATGAGAGGAAAAATTTATGCTGTGGTTAAGGAGGAATGAAGTAAATGGAAAATAAAGAGTTAAAAGTATTAATTTTTAATATAAATGGTCAATACTATGCTGCAGATATTATGGAAGTTGAAAGGATATTAGGATATGAAGAGCCAACTAAACTCCCGGATTCGCCGGATTTTGTAGAAGGAGTTATAAATTATCAAGGGAATATAATATCGATAATATCACTGACGAAGAGATTTAAAATACAAAGCAATTTAAATACTAGTGAAGCAAAAATCATAGTTACAAAACAAGATGAAAACAAAATAGGAATAATAGTAGATTTAGTATCTGAAGTTAAAGATATAAATGTAGATGATATAGAAGATCCACCAGAGATAGCAGCGGGAATTTCAAAAAGGTACTTAAAAGGGTTGATAAAATTAAAAGATAAGATAATTATACTTTTAAATTTAGGTACAATCTTAACAAAGGAGGAAAAAGAACTTATTTAGAAAACCTTATTTAAATAGGAACGAAGGGTGCGTACTATGGATGTAAAAGAAATTAGAGTTGGAATTGCAGATATGAATACTGCAGTTTCGCCAGATAAGATAATAACAGTTGGTCTTGGTTCTTGTATAGGTATAGCTTTATATGACAGCAGAAAGAATTTAGGTGGACTTGCCCATATAATGCTTCCTGATAGTACACAGTTTAATAAAATTACTAATCCTTTAAAATTTGCAGATTTAGCAGTCCCTCTTTTAATAGAAAAGTTAGAAAAGTTAGGAGCTTCTAAAATAAACTTAAAAGCTAAAATAGCTGGAGGAGCATCAATGTTTAACTTTTCTGATAAAAGTATGATAATGGATATTGGAAATAGAAATAGCAAAGCTGTAAAAAGTGTATTGAAGAAGTATTCGATTGCTATTATAGGAGAAGATACTGGAGGAAATAAAGGTAGAACTATGGTTTTTAGTACAGAAGATGGTTCTGTACAGATAAAAACAGTTGGCGTGAATATCAAAGAAATCTAATGCAATTAAGTTATACTAAATTAAATTGGAGTGATAATACTTTGAATAAATTAAGAGTTATTGCAGTAGATGATTCAACTTTAACGGGAAAGAAAATTGATGCAGTAGTAATAGGAGCTTCTACTGGGGGACCTAGGGCTCTCTATACGGTTATTACAAATTTGCCTCAAGATTTAGAGGTACCTGTGTTTGTAGTACAGCATATGCCTGTTGGATTCACTAAAGCTTTTGCTGAAAGACTCAATAGCAATAGTAAAATGAAAGTTATTGAAGCCCAGGATAAAATGTACATACAAAAAAATATAGTGTATGTAGCCCCAGGTGGTTTTCATATGGAAGTTGGTTTAGATAATAGAATACACTTAAATACTGAACCTGCCATATGGGGGGTTCGACCAGCTGTAGATAAATTATTTATATCAGCCTCCAAAGTTTATAAGTCGAATATATTAAGTGTAGTTTTAACCGGTATGGGAAGAGATGGAGCACAGGGAACTGTACAAATAAAGGAAAATGGAGGAATAACCATATCAGAAGATAAATCTACGTGTACCATATATGGAATGCCAAAAGCAGCATATGAAACTGGAAAAGTTGATATGGTATTACCAATACAAGAGATACCTTATCAAATAGTGAGATTAGTGTCTGGATACAGGAGGTAAAATTTTATGGACATGGCATATTTTGAGCAGTGGGCATTAAGAGAATTTGGTATAAATTTATCTGCCTATAAATCAAATCAGCTGCATAGAAGAATAAAAAGTTTAATGTCAAGGGTTGGAGTTAACTCTGTAGAAGAGTATATAGCCCTTTTAAAGAGGGATGAGTCACAAAGACAGAAGTTTTTGGACTTTATAACTATAAATGTTTCAGAGTTTTTTAGAAATCCAGAGATATTTGATACATTAAAAGATAAATTAAAAAGTGATTTATTAAGCAAAAATAATTCACTTAATATATGGAGTGCAGCTTGTTCTATAGGAGCAGAACCATATTCTATAGCTATGTATTTGGATGAACTTACACCCATGAGAAAACATAGAATATTAGCTACAGATATAGATCTTACTATTCTTGAAAGGGCTAAAAAGGCAGAATATGTACAATCTGAAGTGAAAAACGTAAAACAAGAATATTTGAGTAAGTATTTTAAGGTAATTGACGATAAATATATTGTAGATAATAAAATAAAAAATATGGTTACATTTAAAAAGCATGACTTAATACTTGACAATTATGAAAAAAATTTTGATTTAATTGTTTGTAGAAATGTAGTAATATACTTTAATCAAGACGTAAAGGATAAGATATATAGAAAATTTAATCAATCGCTCAAAAAAGGTGGATTATTATTTGTAGGAGCTACTGAAAGTATTTATAATTACAAAGATTATGGTTTTGAAAAAGCTTCTACGTTTATATATAAGAAGTTATAAGGAGGGAATATAAATGGATACATCACAGTATCTGTCCTTGTTTTTGGAAGAATCTATGGATAATCTACAAATACTTAATGATTCATTACTTCAACTTGAACAAGAACCAGATAATATAGATAAATTAAATGAAATATTTAGAGTTGCCCATACTATAAAGGGAATGGCAGCTACTATGGGATATACTGAAATGGCAGAGCTTACCCATAAGATGGAAGATGTTCTTTCTGAATTTAGAGATGGAAAACTTAAAGTTACTCAAAACGTTGTTACAGTTTTGTTTAAATGTTTAGATACCTTAGAGCAAATGGTAGATAATATATCAGAGGGGGTAGATGAAAAAGTTCCAATTGAAGATATAATAAGTAATCTTGAAGAGATTGCATCTAATGCTGAAAATAGTGATAATACTGCAGATAAAGATGAAAGTGAAAAAATAGCAGTTCAAAAGCAAGCAGAAAATGGAGCATTTATAGAATTAAATGAATATGATATAAATGTTGTAAAACAAGCAAAAGATAAGGGATTTAATGCTTACCAAATAAAGATAGTTTTAAATGAAGGTACTCTTTTAAAATCAGCAAGAGCTTTTTTAATATTTAAAGATCTAGAAGAATGTGGAGAGATAATAAAATCTATACCGGGAACTGATGACATAGAAAATGAAAACTTCGACTTTGAAATAAAATTGGTTTTCTTAACTACAAAAAATTCGAAAGATGTATATAATATTTTAGTAAATATATCTGAAGTAGACGAAGTAGTAATCGATAATGTAAATATAAAAGCAGAGCAGATGAAAAAGATAGAAGAACGTTCAAATAATTTGGATGTGGAGAAAAAGGCTGCACCTAAAAAAGAAGAGAAAAAAAGTGTTAAAGTTAAGTCAAAGAAATCTTCAAAAAAAGAAACTCATAAGAAGATACATCAATCTGTTAGGGTAGATCTTGAGAGATTGGATAAATTCATGAATATGGTATCCGAATTGGTCATACATAGGACAAGGCTGGAACAGATAAGCAGTAATTATAAATTAAATGAATTAAATGAAACTTTGGAGCAAGTTGCAAGAACTACTTCGGATCTCCAGGATTTAGTTATGAAAATAAGAATGTTACCGTTAGATACAGTCTTTAATAGGTTCCCAAGGATGGTAAGAGATCTTTCGGTAGAACTTGATAAAGAAATGGAACTTATAATTCAAGGAGCTGATACAGAACTTGACAGAACAGTTATAGATGAAATAGGAGATCCTTTAATACATTTGATAAGAAATGCTGCAGATCATGGTATAGAGAAATCTAAAGATGAAAGAATTGCAAAGGGAAAAGATCCAGTTGGAAAAATAAAACTTATTGCATACCAAGAGGGAACAAAAGCTGTTATAAAAGTTGAAGATGACGGCGGCGGAATAGATGTTGATAAGGTAAGGGCTAAAGCTGAAAAGAGTGGAATAAATACAGAAGGAATGTCTGAATCTGATATAAAAAATCTTATACTTATGCAGGGTTTTAGTACAAATGAAGAAGTTACTGATATATCAGGAAGAGGAGTAGGTATGGATGTAGTAAAAACTAAAATATCTGCACTCGGCGGAACCTTGGATGTAATTAGTGAAAAGGATAAGGGATCTTCATTTATAATAAGACTTCCTCTTACACTTCAAATAATCCAAGCACTGCTTGTAAAAGTTGGAACAGAAACTATGGCAATATCTTTAGGTTACATAGACAGAGTCATTGACTATACTGATGATTTAGTTAAAATGACTAATAATAAGGAAGTCATAATATATAATGATAGTGTTATACCGCTTATAAGACTTAACAATAAACTTGGGGTAGAAAGAGTAGATACTGATAAGAATTATATAGTAATAGTAAAAGTTGGAGAAAAAACTATAGGACTTATAGTAGATGGATTGTTTGGACAAAAGGAAATAGTAATAAAACCTCTTGGTAAGACACTCCAGACTTTAAAGGAATATATAGGAGCAACAATACTTGGAGATGGACTTGTAACTTTGATATTAGATGTTGCTGCTTTGGTATAAGGGGGTAAATAAAATGACTTATCAAAATCTTACTCCATTTCAATTGGATGCACTTAGAGAAATAGGAAACATAGGTACAGGTAATGCTGCAACTTCATTGTCACAACTTATAAATAAAAAGGTGGATATGACAGTACCTTCTGTTAATGTTGTACCTTTTGACGATATTTTTTCAAGCATTGGAGGAGACGAAATAGTCGTAGGTGTAATAGTTAGAGTTTTAGGAGATACTCCTGGAAACATATTGTTTATATTTGAAAAAGATATAGCACTAAATTTGGTAGAAACTCTTACAGGACAAAAAGAAGATTATTTAAGTGAAATGGGCAATTCTGTAATATGCGAGATAGGAAATATAATATCCAGTTCTTATATGAATGCTATAGCCAAATTTACGGGGCTTTGTATAATGCCTTCTGTACCGGCTGTAACTTATGACATGTTAGGTGCAATATTATCTACGACCTTTATAGAATCAGGTCAATTTGATGACTATGTACTTGATATAGAAACGGTATTTGAGCAAAATAGTGCTGCAATAAGTGGGCATTTTTATTATATACCAATGCCGGGATCACTTGAAAAAATGTTAAATGCATTGGGATTACAATAAAAGACTACGAGTAAATAATTTTGGAGGGAAGAAAATGGCAAAGATATTAATTGTTGATGATGCTGCTTTTATGAGAATGATGATAAAGGATATACTAGAGAAAAACGGATATGAGGTTGTAGGAGAAGCAAATAACGGCGCAAAGGCCGTAGAGTTATATAAGAAAGAAAAACCAGACATAGTAACTATGGACATAACTATGCCTGATATGGATGGTATAGAAGCTGTAAAAGCTATAAAAGCTCTTGATCCAGCAGCAAAAATAGTAATGTGTTCTGCTATGGGCCAGCAAACTATGGTTATGGATGCCATAAAAGCAGGAGCAAGAGACTTTATTGTTAAACCGTTCCAGCCTGATAGAGTTTTAGAAGCAATAAAAAAAGTTTTAGGATAAGTTCATCCTAAGGGGAATTGTAAATAATTTTTTAGTTTCAATTCCCAATTATTTTTAAATTTATGACAATGGAGGTATTTGAATTGCAAGTAGTTGTATTTAAATTAAATAGTGAACAATTTGCAGTAGAAACATCTAAAGTACAAGCTATAAATGATGCCATGGAAATAACTAAAGTACCAAAGGCACCAGCTTATATAAAAGGACTTATCAATTTAAGGGGAAATATAATATCACTTTTAGATGTAAATCTTCTTCTAGATGTTCCAAAGTCTGAACAAGAACAAAGTAATATAATAATACTTGATATGGATGATGAGTCAGTAGGTATACTTGTGGATCAAGTAGACGAAGTTTTAGATATAGATGAAAATTTACTGGAGAAGATTGGTGACACAAAAAAAGGATATATACAAGGAGTTATAAACTTTAAAGATAGAATAATTACTTTAATAGATATAGATAAACTTCTTTCAAATTAGAATTTTGTTTAGAAATGAGGGAAAAAGATGGCAGATGTACTATCACAGAGTGAGATAGATTCCCTTTTGGCTGCATTGTCCGCTGGAGAACTTAACCCAGACGAAGTACCTAAAGAAGAGGAAAAGCAAAAAGTTAAGCCGTATGATTTTAGAAGTCCTCAAAAGTTCTCAAAGGATCACTTAAGGACTCTAGAACTTATTCATGATAACTATGCCAGAATAATTTCTAGTTATTTAACTGCTCAAGTTAGAAATAATGTGAAAGTAAAGATAGAATCTGTACAGCAAATAACTTATGAAGAATTTATTCATTCTGTACCAAATCCAACTATACTCACTATATTTAAAATGCCGCCGTTAAGTGGATCTATATTATTTGAAACAAATCCTGAATTTGTCTTTGAAATAATAGACGTACTTTTAGGTGGAAGAGGAAATGGAAAATATAAAATAAGGGAATTTACTGACATAGATAAAAATATTATAAAAGTTATTAATGCAGGTCTTATAGGAAATTTAAAGCTGGCATGGGAAGATGTACTTGAGGTTGAACCAGAAATAGAGGGTATAGAGACAAATCCAGCTCTTAACCAGACACTAGCACCAAATGAGCCGGTGGCACTCATTACTTTTTCAGTTGAAATGGGAAAAAGCAATACTTTTATAAATATATGTATACCTTATTTAAGTATAGAAAAGGTATTGGATAAATTAGTGGTGCAGTATTGGTTTCAAGAAAACAATGAATCGGTTTTACAGGAGTCTAGAGGCAAGCTGAGGGAAAGACTTAATGTAGTAAACATGAAGTTGACGGCAGTTTTAGGTGAAACTGTTATTACTATAGATCAATTTTTAAGGCTTAGAATAGGTGATGTATTAACCTTAGATGAAAAAACTATAAGTCCTATAAAATTAATGGTCGAAGATCAGCCGTACTGTTATGGAAAACCAGGAGTAATAGGCAAAAATATGGGAGTTCAGGTACTAGATATTATAGATAAGGATGTGGAAAATTATGAGTAATGGGTTTCTTTCGCAGGAAGAAATAGATGCACTTTTGAATGGGGGAGGAGACACACAAGGGGACACACAGCCTGTATCATCAGAAAAAGAAAATAATTCAGAAGAAGCAAGTAAAGGGGAAACACAAACAGCTGAAAGTAAACAAGATACACCAGAAGAAAATGTAAAGCAGCCTTTAGAGGCGCAAAATGACGATGTAAATCAAATTACAGATATGGAAAAAGACTTACTAGGTGAAATTGGAAATATATCTATGGGATCCGCGTCTACCGCGCTTTCTACAATAATTAATCAGCAAGTAAATATAACAACTCCTGTAGTAAGCGTTACTACACTCAACGATTTAAAAGGAGAATTCCATACTCCTAATGTTGCTTTAGAAGTTAAATTTACAAGCGGCATAGTAGGTGAAAATTTGCTTGTAATGGACATTGCAGATGCAGCAGTAATTGCAAACCTCATGATGGGTGGAGATGGAAAGGTACCAGATGAGATTAAAGAATTATCTGAAATAGAATTAAGTGCAGTATCTGAAGCTATGAATCAAATGATTGGTTCAGCTGCTACTTCCATGGCTACAATGTTTATGAGGGAAGTAAATATATCACCCCCTTTATCCAAGATATGGAATAACTTAACTGAACCATTGGCAGAGGGAATATCCGATGATGAATTAATAGTAAAAGTTTCTTTTTCATTGAATATAGGAGATTTGGTAGACAGCTATATAATGCAGCTTCTTCCTATGGGTACTGCTAAAAAGATAATTGCAATAATGATGGGTGAGGAAAAACCTATTGGAAGTGATGATGAAGCTGCCGCTCTGGAGGCGCAGAAGCCAGCAGAGCAAAAGTTAACAAATCCGGCACCGCAGAATCAAGTAAAAGAACAGTTTCAATATAAAAATGAAGGTCAGAATATAAATGTAAGTGAAAAACCAATTGAAACACCAAAAGCGCCATCTCAACCTAGAGTTGAAGTGCATCAAGCTTCATTTAAGCCTTTAGAAAATACTTCATATAATGAACCTGTTCCTAAAAATATAGACTTAATTTTAGATGTGCCGCTTGAAATATCGGTAGTACTTGGAAGAACCAAAAAGAACGTTAAGGAAATTTTAAACTTTGGAACTGGATCTTTAATAGAACTAGATAGATTGGCAGAAGAACCAGTTGAAATTTTAGTTAATGGAAAAAAAGTAGCTTATGGTGAAGTAGTTGTTGTCGATGAAAACTTTGGAGTTAGAATTACAAGTATTGTGACAGGAGAAGAGAGAATTAAGTCTCTTGGTAAGTAAGCAACCGAAAATTACAATTCGGTTGTTTTTTTAATCAGGCTTATACTTGGATTAAAGCAGTAAAAATAAGGTACATTGAGGTAAAAATAGGATTTCTTAAGGTATAAATATTGCCCGCTTATAATCGATAATATTAATAACGACAGCTAAATTAAGAAGTTTCTAAAGTATAAGTTAGGAGTGTATATATGTATGAATGTAAATGGAATTAGTTCAAGTAAAATGATAAGTTTGTATAATGTAAACAAAAGAAATATTGAAAAGAAACATGATATAAAACAAAATGACAGTATACAAATATCGCATTTAGGAAAAAACTTGAGCACATATTCACTTGATGATAAATTTGTGAATACTACAAGCAGGATAAAAGAGCTTAAGGAAAAGATTGAAAATGGTACTTATAAACCAGATTCAAAAAAAATCGCACAAAAAATGATAGAAAGCATGAATAAAAAACTTTGATTGAATTTTAAAAGTGGAGGTATGTTATGGTTTCAGAACAGTTGAATTCTATAATATTGAATGAATACAGTGCACTTAAAAAATTGTTGAAAACCTTAAATGAACAGTTTGACTATATAACAAAGAGAAATGTCTTTGCACTAGATGCAGTTAGAGAAAAAATAGAAAATTGTGCAAGTGAAGTTGCAAAATATGAAGTTGAAAGAAGAAAAATTACAGATGGAAGACTGATGAGTACCATAGTATCTGAAAGCGGAGATAAAACTTTAGAAAAAAGTTATGAAAAAATACAAAATTTACTTCATCAAGTACAACTTCAAAAAGATACAAATGAAATTTTAATAAGGCAGGGACTCAATTATACTACACAAATGCTCGGTATGTTGAATCCAAATAGGAGTCCTAAGACGTATAATGCATACGGAAGGAGTAGATAAAATATGGCAGGATTATTTGGTATTTTAAATATAGGCAAAAGTGGTTTGTTTGGACAGCAGGAAGCAATTAATGTAACTTCCCACAATATATCCAATGCAAACACTCCTGGATATACAAGGCAGAGAGCTGAACTTCAAGCATCACTGCCAGCTTCGGTAACCCCGGGACAGATGGGAACTGGTGTTGATGTAGTTGATATAAAGAGAATAAGAAATACTTTCTTGGACTGTGCTATTAGGTCGCAGAATGGTGCAGCTGGAAAGTACAGTGGAATGGATACACTTTTAAGTCAAGTTGAAGATGTATTAAATGAACCCAGTGATGATTCGGGATTGTCAGTCTTGTTAGGTAAATTTTTTGATGCATGGAATACTCTTGGAACTCATGCAGATAACTACGATTCCAAATCATCAGTTGCAAAAGCTGCAGTATCTGCTGCAGATAACTTAAATCAAATGTCTGCAAATCTTACACAATTAAAGGAAAACTCACAAAAGCTTATACAAGAAAGCGTAGTTAATAATGTAAATAATGTCTTAGATGAAATAAATAAGTTAAATCAGCAGATAAGACAAGTTGAAGTAACGCATCAAAGTCCTAATGATCTTATGGATAGAAGAGATTCATTACTTGATGATTTAAGCAAGGAATTTGGAATAAGCACAGACAGCAGAGAGTATGGATCAATAAATCTAACTACTTCTAATGAAACTGATATTGGCAAAAATAATTATGATGGAAACCCACCTGTTAAATCTGGTAAGAGTGTTAATCTTGTTGAAGCAGACGATCCAGATGGAGGTGCTAGATTTGCATATATAAATGATATAAAGCCGCCTAAAGGGAAGCAAGCTGGAGATGAAGGAGACTATACAGTAATTTATTATAAAAATGGTGACGTAAGTTTAGAAGCTAACAAAGTTACTATAACTGTTACTATAAAAGACACAGGTAAATTAGGAGATAAAGATTATGTAAGTGCAGCAGAGAAATACAGCAGATTGGATCATTCAAGAGTTATATGGACAGACAGAAAAACTGGTGCAGTTTTAAAAAAAGACGGATCACCTGCAGCAGGTGGAGACACAGTTAATTTTAACGATTTGTCACTTTTTCAACCGCCGTCTGGAAGTTTGAATGGTTATATACAAGCACAAGAATGTATAGATAAATATCAGTGTGAATTAGACAATGAAGCAAAAGCTCTTGCCTTTGCAGTAAATGGAATAATAAGTCAAAGTTCTACAGCTGTAGGTGATACAAGCACAAATATAAATAACTTTTTTGTAAACTCTTCAATGGAGTCAGTGTACACTGGAAAAGATCTGGGGAAAATAGATGAAGCTGAAAAAGGTATAACAGCAGCCAATATAGCAGTAAATAGAGGCATAATAGATGATCCTAATCTCATAAAAACAGCAGCACAGTATGATGCTGATGGAAATAGAATAGGTGCAGAAGGCGATGGTACGAGGGCTACAGCTGTAGAAATGCTTCGTGATCAAAAAATGTCAATATCAGCTGTAGATAATTCAACTGACAAAGAATCCTTTTTAAAAGATATATTTGTACAGGATTCCACTATAGGAAGTGCACCTATTTATACAGTTAGAGGAAATCAAACAGGCATGACTGTTGATACTTATTTTAGAACAACTATAAGTAAATTAGGTATAGATGAACAAGCTGTAAAAGCTGGGATATCTAATAATTCTAAAGCACTAAACGATTCAATAGAAAAAAGAAATTCTGTATCTGGAGTTTCATTAGATGAAGAAATGACAAACTTGATACAATTTCAACACTGTTATCAGGCAAATGCAAAGATTATAGCAACAGTAGATCAGCTGCTAGATGTAGTTGTAAATGGACTTAAAAAGTAGTGAGGTGAATTTATAATGAGAATTACTAATAAAATGCTTTCTGATAATTATCTAAATGATATGCAGACAAACTTAAATAATTTAAGGAAAATCCAGCAGCAGATAACAACACAAAGTAATTTTTCAAAACCTTCAGATGCTCCATTTGATGTATCCATATCCATGCAAATGCAGTCGGCTATAAATGCCAATACTCAATATGGTAAGAATATAACTAATACTAAGAATTGGATGGAGTCTACTGATACTGCACTTGGACAAATTGGAGAGATATATAAAAATATAAGAGATGACTTAATAAAGGCTGGAGGCGCACCATATAGAAGCGATGATATGGCAAAAATAAAAGACGAGATAAACCAATATGTAAGCAGCGTTTCTGAAATATTAAACTCAAATTCACAAGGTGCGTTTATATTTGGAGGTACTAAAAGTTCTTCAAAACCAGTAAGCGTTCAAAACAATTATATTGTGACCAAATCAAATGCAGATAGCGGCAGCATAAATATTTCAGGAATACCTGATTCAACACTGCCTTCAAGTACCATGTATAAAATAACAGCTGATACTGTTGAGTCAAGTGGAAATGTAAAAAAAGTAATTTGCCAAAGGTCCAGCGACGGAGGAAAAACATGGACAGCGGGCTCATCATATACACCAGATGCAGCACATAATTCTATTACAGTAGATGGTTTTAATATACAATTTAATCCAAACTTAAATACTAAAGCTAAGGATACTTATACATTTTCACTTGTAAAAAATACTCAGTTAACATATAACTCAAGTGATAATCAAGCTGTGCAAAACTTACCTGCAGTTATTTCAGATGGTTTTACTGCAAGCAATTGGGCTGGAAAAGATATAACTTTTAATGTGAATGGTTCAAGTAAAGATTCAAAAATAACATTAGATTTTTCAAATACACCATCTGCAGCTATAGATGATGTTATAAAAAATATAAATGATAAGATTATAGCAAATTCAGATTTGAAAGGCAAAGTATTTGCACAAAAAACTTCAGATAACAAAATAAGATTTGATACACTGACAAATGATATAGTATTTTTAAAGGATTCTACAGTTTCAGATCTTCCGGTAATATCAACAAATCCAAAGAAGCAGATTCCTAACATTCAATTAAGTCAAATGGGCTCTGCTAGGCAGACGGAAATATCGCAGGGGGTTTTGGTTAAGTATAATGTATCAGCATCTGATGTAATAAATTATGGTAATGGAAATAAAGATAATATGATGGATTTATTTAAGAGAATAATAAATAATCTTGATGGTAAAGATGATGCAGGTATAGAAGATACTGATGCAGCAAGAAAGTCATTAGCAAACGAGGATTTAGCTGACTTGGATAAAGCTATGACGCAGATTTTAAAAGTGCGTTCAGATGTTGGTTCTGTAGAAAATAGAATGACTGCAGCACAAAACCAAAATACTGACTCAAATACTAATATGACTGATGTATTATCTAAAACTAAAAATGTAGATATAACTAAAGTAATTATGGAATATGCTACAGCACAAACAGTATATCTTGCATCACTTCAAACAAGTGCAAAGATAATAGAACCAACACTTATGGACTACATTAGATAGAATTGAGAATGTAAAATTGAGGAGATAAAGATGAAATTAGATACAAGGTATCATGGGGTACTTAATTATGAAAAGGAAGATATAATAACTTTTAAAAAAGGGCTTCCTGGATTTGAAAATTTAAAAAATTTTATACTAGTTCCAGCAGAAGAAAATAAGTTATTTTATATACTGCATTCCATGGAAGATACAAATGTTGGAATCATAGTAATTTCACCTTTTAATGTGATGAAGGATTATGAATTTGATTTAAATGATTATAAAGTATCAGAGCTCAATATAAAAAATCAAAAGGATATTATTGTAGTAAATACAGTTAACTTGAGTTCTAAAATAGAAAATATAACAATTAATTTAAAAGCTCCTATAATAATAAATAAGGATGAAAATATTGGGGAACAATTAATATTGGATAAATCAAATTATCCAATAAAATACCCGCTCCTTAAGGGGGAGATTTAATTGTTAGTCATAAGCAGGAAAAAGGGCGAGTCAATACGTATAGGGGAAGACATAGAAGTAACTGTTACAAAAATAGCAGATGGAACAGTTAAACTTTCTATATCAGCACCTAAAAATATTACAATACTTAGAGAAGAACTTTACAGGGAAGTAGGAAAAGAAAATAAAAGTTCAGCAGCTTCAGATATAAGCATATTGAAAAAATTAAAAAGATAAAACTATCAAAAAATTATAAAGAGGTGTTTAGCATGGATGTTAGAGGTATAAGTCAGGGAGGACAGCTATCTTTAGATTTTATTGCAGTAGATTCTAATAAATTTAGTAATGATTTAGACAATGAATCATTACAGCATAAAGATGTAAATGAAAAAAGTGTAGAAGAAAAAGATGTAAAAAAAGCTGTAGACAAATTCAATAAATTGCTGGAGGATAAATCAACTCATCTAGAATATGAGGTGTATGGAAAATTTAAAGACATAGTAGTTAGAGTGGTTGATGACAGTACTAAAGATGTAATACAAGAAGTTCCCCCTAAAAATATCATAGATATGATTGATAAATTTTGTGAAATGGCAGGTATGTTTGTAGATAAAAGGGCATAGAAAAAGTCAATTGTATATGGAGGTGTTTTAATGGAATTTAGATTAAATAAAATCGATCCAGAATTACGCCGGAGGATAAAGGAAACTACAAGTACCAGAAGGGTACACACAAAGTCAGGTATAGTCATAGATAAGCACAGTAAAAATAAAAAGGGAGAAGGCTCAGCTGACTTTAGTGAAGAATTAGAAAAACATAAGGATAAAGAGAAAAACAGGGACAAGAAATTTGTTTCTGTAGAGGCAGTGAAATCAAAAGAGCTAAAAGTACCTGCATATAGGGAAGAAGCAGCGGATTTAGCAAAAGACAATTTAAAAGGGCATATTTTAGACGTAAAGAAATAAATTGAGTATGCTCATTAATTTATTAAGAGGGGTGTTAGAGTATGTATGCTTCAAATGCTTATAATACTTATAAAACTAACAGTGTAAATTATGCATCAAAAGAACAGCTTTTATTGATGCTTGTAGAGGGTGCTGTAAAGTTTTCTAAAATAGGAAGACAAGCAATGATAGATAAAGATATAAAAAAGTCCCACGAAAACATAGTTAAGACTGAGAATATATTCTATGAACTTATGTCATCTTTGGATATCTCAAAAGCTGGAGATTGGGGACAGTCACTTATGAGTTTATATGATTTTATAGTAAGGAGACTTACAGATGCAAATATAAAAAAGGATGTAAAAATAATGGATGAGGTAATTCCACTAATAGAAAATGTTAGAGACACGTGGAACGAAGCATATAAAGTTTCTAAAGGAACCCCAGGGGTGTAAATTTTTCCAGATATGTAATATATTGCACCCCAGGGGTGCAAAAGAATAGGAGGAATAAACATGAGCGGTGACATAAGTACACCAGTATCCGGTATGACTGGAGCTGGGGGCGGCGATTTACTCAGGTTAACTGGTATGGCTACAGGTCTTGATGTAGATGCAGTGGTTAAAAAAATGATGAAGGCAGAACAGGTAAAACTTGATAAGGCGAAGCAAGATCAGCAAACTATTCAGTGGAAACAAGAGGCGTATCAAGATATTATTAAGGACATAAAGGATTTGCAAAGTTCTTTTTTTGATTCTGTAAGTTCAGATAAAAATATTTTATCGGGAGCAAATTTTGCACCATTTACTGTAAGCGGTGCTGATACATCAATAGCAACTTTTACCCCAGAGGTAGGTGCGAAGGCAGGAAAGTATTCAATTGAAGTTAAACAATTGGCAAAGGGTGCTGGAGTAACCAATACATTAAGTGGAAAATCACTTTCTACACCACTGACAGATATAGGTATAAGTGGATCTATTAAATTAGTATTAAATGCTAATAGTGTGGCTAATGATATTAATGTTACTTTAGATAACACATCTGATACGGCTACAATAGGAGATCTTGTTAATGTTATAAACAATCAGACAGGCGGAAGTGTAAAGGCAGCCTATAGTGAACTTACAGGTGAGTTTAAATTGAATACTTCACAAACTGGCAGTGATACAAGTTTAGCAATAAAAAAAGGAAGTACAGCATCACTTTCTACCATACTTGGATTTTCTGCATTAAATAGTGAAGGGTTAACTACTGCTGATTGGACAGTTTCAAGTACATCTACTGATACTGCTACTGGAACAATTCAAAAGGGTCAGAATGCAGATGTAACAATTACGCCACCAGGTTCATCAACAGGAACTCCAGTTACAGACAAGGCAACTAATAATTTTACTATAGATGGAATGACCTATACATTATCAAGTGAAGGTTCTAAGGATGCTAGTGGTAATCCTATTCCTGTTACTACATCGGCAACTGTTGGACAAGATACGGATAAGGTATATGATAAAATTAAAGGGTTTATTGACAAATACAGCGCTATAATGGATAAGATTCAAACAAAACTTACTGAGAAACCAGATCATAACTATAAACCATTAACAGATGCGCAAAAAAGTAGTATGAGTGCTGCTGATATAACTAACTGGGAAACTAAAGCTAAACAAGGTATTTTAAGGAATGATGATAATCTTCAAAATATGCTTAATGATTTGAGAAGTGCATTTAATACAGCGGTAAGTAATACTGGGCTTTCACTTGGAAAGTATGGTTCAAATAGTATTGGAATAGATATATCTGCTGATTACAAAAAGCCTGCACATGTTGATATATTAGATACAGCAAAATTAAAGGAAGCAATATCATCTAAACCTGACCAGATATTAAAAATATTTACGAATGTATCCACTGCAGCAGCTGAAACTACAAGTGATGGAAGTAAAAAGTACGACCCTAGTACTCAAGAGTATAAGGAAGATGGAATTTTTACTAGAATTAAAAGCATACTTGAAAAGAATGCAGGAAATACAAATGTAACTTTAAATAGTTCCATATTAACTTCTTATGCTAATAAACAATATGATTATAGCATTACGGGAACTGGCGGAAAAAATACTCTGCCGGACCAAATATACGAGCAGCAGCTTGCCATAGGAAAAATTACAGATGAAATGAGTACAAAGCAGGAAAAGTATTACCAGCAGTTCTCCAAACTTGAAACTGCTATGAATCAGCTAAATGCTCAGCAATCACAACTATCTTATATGCTTGGACAGTAATATAAAAATTAGAATGGGGAATAAATAATGAAGCTGGATTTGAGAAACTCTATGAAAGGTTTAAAGAAAGTTACCTGTGAGCTTATTTACAAACTTGACAGCGGTGATTACGATTCTTTAAAAAATCTAATGGATGAAAGACAGCAATTATTAGATACTTTAGGAAATATGGACTGCACAAAAGGGGAATACAAGAAAGCAGCCGAAGAATTTGAAATAATTAAGCTCCAGGACAAACTATTCAAAGTAATGAATGAAAAAAGAAACGAATTTAGAAAAAAAATAGATATGATATCTAAAAAAAAGGTTATGGCAAAGAGTTATAATAATTATAATATAGGTGGAAATATTTTTAGCAAAAAAATTTAAAAAACTATCAAGTGGATAAGAAAGACTACGATATTTATAACATAAGGAAAGTAATAACTAGTAGAATGTAATTTTCTTAAATGACTACTCTCAACTTTCCACTCTCAATTCTCAACTTAAAAAATGTTAGTAAGCTCAAAAAGCTTAACTATAAATAATACAGTGGACAAGGAAGTTCACTTTAAAAATCAAGGAGGAATTTATTATGATAATTAATCATAACTTAGGAGCAAACAATGCAATAAGACAGATGAGCATTAACTCAAGTAATGCATCAAAATCAATGGAAAAGCTTTCTTCAGGTCTTAGAATTAACAGAGCTGGAGATGATGCAGCAGGACTAGCTATATCTGAAAAAATGAGAGGACAAATCAGAGGTCTTGACCAGGCTTCAGCTAATGCTCAAGATGGTATATCAATGATTCAAACTGCTGAAGGTGCT
The DNA here is from genome assembly GCF_003718715.1 of Clostridium sp. JN-1. Lineage (NCBI taxonomy): Bacteria > Bacillati > Bacillota > Clostridia > Eubacteriales > Clostridiaceae > Clostridium > Clostridium sp. JN-1. The sequence goes on from NZ_CP033465.1 coordinate 1,046,010, forward strand.
TTAAATGAAACTACTTCAATTCTACAAAGAATGAGAGAACTTGCTGTTCAATCATCAAATAGTACTAATGTTGGTCAAGATAGAGATGCTATTCAGACTGAAATATCACAGCTAAAAAATGAAATTGACAGAATAGGTGATACAACTGAATTCAATACTCAAAAGTTATTAAATGGTAACTTATCTGCACAAGGAGCAGCAGGTGGAGTTAATTCAGTATCAGGTGCTCAAGTATTTAAACAAACTGCAGGTACTTTGACAGGCGTTGATGCAAAAGCTATTAATGCATCTGGAACAAATATGGATTTAACTAAAACTGATGCACTTGTTGTAGATGGAAAGAAAATTGCAATTGATTGGAATAAGTATTTATCCGATGCTGATAAAGCAACATTACAGCAAGATTGGTCAACTACTAACATGGATTCCACAACAAGTGGTAAAGTTCGTGATATATTACAAAATACAATTAACAAAGCAATTGATGATTCAGGAACAGGTGCTGCACACATTACTATAACTGATTCTGCTATTGGAACATTCAAAATTGAAAGTGGTAGCGCTGGAAACAATTCAAAAGTTGAATTGTATTATGGTGATGGTGGAGCTACAGGCACTGCTAAATTAGCAGATGGAACTACAACTGCTGTAGGTGCTAAATCAGTATTAAGTTTATTCGCTGGAGCAAATGCTGAAATGGCAGGTGCTGCTACACAAGCATCAGGAACAAATAAAGTTTTAGATGCTTTAACAAATACTGATAAGTTCCAGTTAAGCATTGGTGGACATACAATGGAAATTACATCTCCAGCAGCAGCAGCTGATAGTGATGCTAACACTTATGCAGCAGCATTACAAAGTGCTATTAATACAGCAATTAGTGCTTATAATACAACTGCAGGATTTACATCAGATGCTCAGAAAATTAAGGATGTAACAGTAGAAGTTGATAACGGAAGATTAGCTATTGATAGTCCAAGTGGTGCAGTAGACTTACAAGATGTTACAAATGGAAGTGCATTAAAGAAATTAGGCTTAGATACAGCATCTAGAACAAGTGCTGGTAATGGAGCATTAACATTCCAAATAGGTGCTAATCAAGGACAAACTATGGGACTTTCAATAAATGATATGAGAACTAGTGCACTAGGAATTGCAGGAATTGATTTATCAACTCAAGCAGGAGCTCAAGATGCTATAACAAAACTTGATAGTGCAACAAAATCAGTTTCAAGTGAAAGAGCTAAACTTGGAGCAGTTCAAAACAGATTAGAACATACAATAGCTAATTTAGGAACATCAAGTGAAAACTTAACATCAGCAGAGTCAAGAATTAGAGACGTAGATATGGCTAAAGAAATGATGAACTTCCAAAAGAATAATATTCTTTCACAGGCGGCTCAATCAATGCTTGCGCAAGCAAACCAGCAACCACAGCAGGTTCTTCAGTTATTAAGATAATTGACACTTTAAATCTTTGATTTAGTTAGTGGAACTTACTCATTCGACGCAAGGAGAAGGAGTTTCATATAATTGATAAGCTTACAATAGTAATAATAAGGAGCCAGGGTGATAAGACTCTGGCTTCTTTTTATAATAAGCAATGGAGTGAAATATTTATGAATAAGATAGTTGAGCAAACACTTGTAACAGTTTCAGATTTAACTACAGCTGGTATAGCTGGAGATATTATTTCACTAGTTAGTAAGTTGCCTCAAGGAGTTCAAAATTTAGTTGCTTTAGGATTACCAGCTTTAGCATGTACTTATAATACTATTAGTCGTATAAACAATCAAAGAATTCAAAAAAAGGATTATGAAAAAATCAGCAAACTAATAGAAGAACTTAAACAAGAGATGGAAATAAGAAAAATTAAAGATCTTCAGAAATTTATTGGACTTGACATATCAACAGAAGAATATGCAGCAATTGAAGAGTTAGTTAAGGAAGCTATTAATTCTAAAAATATATGGATAAGAAAGCTAGCAGCATCTATGCTAGTTACTGTTGGTTCTGAGGAGGAAAATGATTTAAGAGGATTTCAAAGATGTATTAGAGTTATAAAGGAACTTGATGATTTAGATATTCGTCTTTTAATAATACATATGAACATACATTATAATAGAGAGGGCAACGATACGTTAAGAAAAGAATCTGAGCAATTAAAAAAAGATTTAATAGAAGATGATACTATTTACGCTCAATCTATAAATGTAAGTTCCAAGAGACTTAGTTTACTAGGTCTAGTATCACATGAATGTTCAATGCATCCATATGATGGTAGTGATTGTAATAAAGCTGATATAATAGGAGATTTTATTGCACAAAATAGTTCAGATGTTACTCCATATTTAGTACTTTTTCAAAGGTTTGTTAATGGTACACTTAGGAGTAAGCAGCAACTGCAATAACAACCCCTAGCGAGCTCAGTCACTTCGCTTTTTTCGCAAGGGTAGCTGTGACTTGGCAAAAGTAGTAAATAGGAGGTGATTTAATGGATATAGCATCGCTATCAATGGTAATGAGTCAGTCAAAGGTACAAACAGCAGCTAGCATAGCAGTAATGAAAAAAGCTATGGATACTAATAAGGAAAATGCTGCACAGATGACAGAAATGATGAGAAATGTTGCGGTAGACCCTAATCTTGGCAATCACATAGATGTTAGTGCCTGATGCAGATGGATGAAAAAATAATTCAGAAAGTATATGTAATAGGTTAAGTACAGTATATGAGTAGTGAGTTAGAGGTTAACACTTTATATTAGAAGCTAATTAGGAATTATTAAGGTAAGTGGGGAATTTGAAATGAAAATAAAAAAATAGAAACCATTACAGAAACCATTTATGAAAGAGAGTATAAAAGAACACCTTAAACCTTATTCCATTTTTGGTAAAAGAAAAACAACAATAAATCATGCATTTGCTTCAGCTTTAGCTAGTTATGATGAATATGACAATAAAAAGGTTAGCGATGCAATAAAAATATTAGGTCAAGATCCTAATAATCAATTAAAGTGTGTATATTGTGATAAACCAGCTCAAACATGGGATCATGTTTTAAGTCTTGTAAAAAAGGGGGAATTTTCTGGATATGGTCATCAAATAGGTAATCTTTTACCATGTTGTAAGGAATGTAACTCTGCGAAAGGAAATAAACCTTGGGAGGTATATCTTGATAAATTAATTAAAGAACCTAAAATATTAAGTGAAAAGAAAGAAAAAATAAGAAAGTATATATCAAATAATACAATAAATACCTTACAGTATATTGAAAAACAGGAGGATAAACTTAATGAATATAAAAATATCAAGGAAGAGATTTTAAATCTAATGAAAAAAGCAGATAAAATTGCTGGTGAAATTAGAAAAGCTGTAGAAGATCAGTTGAACATAGAAAATAGTAATAGGTAATGGTATAATATTGAACAAGTTCATCGGCAAGGATTCTAACCGGGATGACAGGAACTTGTAAGATAAAATAGAATGGGGTAACCATATGGATATAGCAACACTATCAATTGTAATGAGTCAATCAAGAGTACAACAATCAGCTGGCATAGCAGTAATGAAAATAGCTATGGATGCTGGCAAAGAAAATGCCACACAGATGACAGAAATGACGAAGAACCTTGCAGTAGACCCTAATCTAGGTAATCACATAGATGTCAGTGCGTAATGCAGATGGATGAAAGAGAAGAGATAAAAATGGAACTGGAGCAGTTCAAAGCAGATTAAAGCATATAATAGCTAACTTAGGGACATCAAGTGAAAACTTGACATCATCTGAATCAAGAATTAGAGACGTTAATATGGCTAAAGAAATGTCAACATTCTCAAAGAACAATATTCTTAGCCAAGTTGCTCAAGCTATGCTTGCTCAAGCAAACCAACAGCCACAGCAGGTTCTTCAGTTATTAAGATAAGTGATACTCTAAATCTTTGATTTAGTTAGTGGAACTTACTCATTCGACGTAAGGAGAAGGAGTTTTATATAATTGATAGGCTAATAATAAGGTTATTAAGGAGAAACATAATGAGTTATTCAAAGGAAAATATAGTTGATTTTATATCAGAATCTATAACTCTCAAAAATATTTTTAGCAAAAGCGCAGATGAGTTAAAAGAACTATTTTTGGATTTGATAGGAAAAACCATAACATGTAGTGATAACAAAACAGGGAAAAGCGGATTATATGCAAAGGAAATGAAAGAAACAAGCTTCAGATATTCGAAGATATATCTAGACGCAAAAGGAAGAAAACTACAGAACTATTGTATGTACACATTATCTCCAGCTAAAAATTGTATTTATGTTGACTTACGCACTGATGGTATAGGTATTCAATCAGAAATACTAGACTTAATTAATAGAGGAAATTGTTATAATGGTGGATATGAATGGTATAGATTTGCTATAAGAAAAAGAGATGAAATAGATGAAGCTGAGCGCCTTATAAGGTTTGTATATACTAAATAATAGCATAAAAGTTTCAAAGTATGGATATTGGGAAGTTTAGTGAAATGAGTTAATGCAATGAATGAAAAAGAGAAACTAAAGAAAGAGCTGCAGCAGGAACTGCAGTGGGTTCAGTATAGGCAGAAGATTTTGGACATAATGAAGGAAAAGCTACTGCAAATGAAGCAACTAGCACGGAAGGCTAAGCAGGCTAATCTTACTGCAGGAGAGCTGGAAGAAATAAATGTTAGGCTAAACAATCTAGCGGTACAAGTTAGAGCATTAGATGGAGAAAGTAGAAGAACAGAAGATGGAAAAATATTAGAATGAATACTAATAACTAGGAAAGCTAGTGGTGCTCATTTTGTTGTAGGGATATTCTACTTTGAGCTTTATAAACTATCTCAGACTTTTGGTACAAACTTTTTAGGTGTTATGTTAGTACGTTTTATGAATTTAGTTATTGCAGAAGATGAAAGAGAAATATTAGTATTTAGATATCAAAATATTTAACCATGTCAAATTTCGTTGGAAGTCTTATAGAAATTTGGTATCATTATTTAAGATTAATCATATGATACTAAAAAAGTTGGCAATGTGAATATGTTAAAATTAGAGTAGAGTTGATTCAAGTGTCAGTGGGCGGTGTTGATAATACTATTTTTGTAATGTCATTTCATTTTTCAACTGTAGAATTTAAGAATGTAATTTTCCATATTCTAAAAAGTAGGAGGTATACTATGGAAATTTTAAAAACTCAAAATAAACTCTGTCTTAGTTGTATGGAAGAGTATGAAGTTCAAGAAGTTGCAGTACCAGAGGAAAATGTATTTAATGGCACTGATAAATCAAATGAAAGCGAATGCTGTATCTGATGAAATGAGATTAAATTTTGGAATGGCTGATACTATAGAAATAGATGCCTTAAAGGTTCAATTAAGCAAAGCTCAAACAGCAGAGAGTCATATAGAAGAGGGTGTGTCTCTCTTGCAAGAAAAAAATAAAGCTGCAAATTCATTAAAGGATATGTCACAGAAATTAAAACAGTTGTCTTCTGAATATAATAGTAATACTGTAGATAAGCAAGAAATAGAAAAACAAGCGAAGGAAATAATAACTGAAATGGATAATGTAATAAATTCTACCTTTGGTGATAAGAGTGCAACTAAGGATAAGCAGATTAGTGTGGAAACCAACCATGGTTCAAATATTATTATAGATAGAAAATTTGCTGATATACGTATAGATTCTGATATAAATAAAAGTAAAGAAAAAGATGGTGGCACAGGCTATCATATTGAGGGAGAGCTAAATGTAGAGAATATACTAAAAAATACTACTAATAGGATAGAGAATAATCTTATAAAGCCACTTGATAAATATTCTGATAATATAAAAGATCAAATGGTAAGTGTGGTAAATGATGCTATGTATCAAGATATGGCAGTGACTATGTCAGCTAAAGAATTACGTAAATTTAAAGCTATAGATGGATATACTGAAAGTAAGATTATAAAAAATTCCAATGATATTTTAAAAAATGCTAGTGAAGCATTATATTGCCAGTCATCTAATCTCGGTAATCACATAGATGTTAGTGTCTAAAGATGTTTCACCCCAGGGGTGTAAATTTTCCCAAGTGAGGTGTAAAAACAATGAAAAAAGGTTTAACGTAATGGAAACCATTTATATTTTCGTTTGATTTACTTCAGTTGACGTGGAAATCATCTAGATTTGATTTATCCCTAGGTGATTTTTTATCATCTTGGAAAATTAAAAAATCTCAAATAATACATTTATTAAAAGTGACAGTTAAATGGGGTTTTTAATTTAATAATATTTTTAATTGTGTAAACATTTGTATTTATTTAATGATTATTATTATAATATGGATCTTAAAACTAAAAATGGTTTTAAATATTATTATAATGTAAGGTAATGAAAAATGATTATAAATCATAATATTAATGCATTAGATACATGCAATAAACTTAATTCTGCAACAAAATTGAAATCTAATGCTATGAAAAAAGTATCTTCAGGACTGAGGATAAATGAAGCCGCAGATGATGCAGCAGGTTCTAGTATATCAGAGAAAATGAAGGCTCAAATTAGGGGATTGGAACAGGCTGGAGAAAATATTCAGGATGGAATATCACTTGTTCAAACAGCAGAAGCAGGACTTGGTTCAATTCAGGATCCAAATCTTTTAAGAATGAGAGATCTTATAGTACAAGCATTGAATGGTACGTTAAAGCAATCAGATAGAATGATAATTCAAAATGAGCTTGATAATGTAAAGGCAAATATAGACGACATAGCTAATGACACTGAGTTCAATACTACAAAATTATTATCGCCTCCATCTATAGATGCGTCTGTTCAACCAAAATGGACGCCTGGAACTGCTGATATTATATTTGTTGTGGATAGAACCGGAAGTATGCAGTCACTAATTGATTCTGTACGGGATAACATAGATGGATTTATTGATAAAATAACAAGCAATGGAATTGATTTAAATATGGGACTAGTAACCTATGGGGATATTAACAATAGTGAGCCTATTGTAAAAAAGGACATGATTAATGATTTGAGCGATTTTAAATCTTACTTAACTAATATTAAACCAACAGGTGGTGGAGATCTTAATGAGTCTGGTCTTGAGGGAATTGCTGACACATCCAGTGGAGCGCTATCCTATAATTTGAGATTAGATTCAGCTAAGCAGTTTATTTTAATAACCGATGCACCTGTTCATGATAACAATTCAGATGGTGATGGTGGAGATTGTATGTCAAGTTTTGATATTGATGATGTAGCCACAGAACTCAAAAATAAAGGAATTAAGTTAACTGTAGTAAGTAATGATTATTATAAATCACAGCTTAGCAGGCTTTCAGATCCAACTGGAGGTGATTATATAAACATTAATTCTAATTTTAAAGACCAATTAAGCAGCTTTGCAAGTAAGATATTAACAGATGCTGGTTGTAAAAAGGAGATAAGTACAGAAGAAATGCCTAAGCTTCAGTTACAAGTGGGAGCAAATTCTGGTGAACAATTTCAAGTGGAACTTTTTGATGCAAGAACTAAAAAACTAGGAATAGATGATATCAAGGTTGATCCGATTGAAGAAGCAGAAAAATCTTTAGAAAAAGTAGATAAAGCTATAAAGATAGTATCAAGTCAGCGTGCGAAGTTTGGTACATACCAAAATGCTTTAGAACACATAGAAAAAAATGTTGATAATTATGGAAGCAGTATATCTAGTGCAGAATCAAGAATTACGAATGCAGATATGGCAAAAGAAGCAATGGAAATAACTAAAAATAGTATAATTGAACAATCAGCTGAATCAATTTTGAAGCAAGCAGAAAAAATGCCGGAAAGTGTTATTAATCTAATGAACAAATGGCAAGGAAATACTCAAGAATAATTTTTCACCCCAGGGGTGTAAATCTTGGAAAATGATTTCATATACAAAGTATAAAAGTAAAAACTTTATTGGAGGAATGAGCATGGACATAGCAGCACTATCAATTATAATGAGTCAGTCAAAGGCACAGACAGCAGCTAGTATAGCAGTAATGAAAATGGCTATGGATACTGGTAAGGAAAATGCTGTACAGATGACAGAAATGATGAAGAATGTTGCAGTAGACCCTAATCTCGGTAATCACATAGATGTTAGTGCCTAATGCAGATGGATGAAAAAGAAGAACTAAAGCAAGAATTACAGCAGGAACTGCAGTGGGTTCAGTATAGGCAGAAGATTTTGGACATAATGAAGGAAAAGCTACTGCAAATGAAGCAACTAGCACGGAAGGCTAAGCAGGCTAATCTTACTGCAGGAGAGCTGGAAGAAATAAATGCTAGGCTAAACAACTTAGCAACACAGGTTAGAGCATTAGATGTAGAAAGCAGAAGAACAGAAGATGGAAAAATATTAGAATGAGCGCTAATGGCCGGGAAGCAGCTAGTGGTGCTCATTTTGCTATGGGGGCTATTCCTATTTTTAGAGCAAACAGGGCACAGTTTTTACCCCAATAGTTTTCCCGAAGTAGAAGTAGAGTGTATCTGCAGCTGCCATTGTTATTAAAATTAAAAATAAGGTATAGTGAAAAACATAAGTATAAATAGTTCACGTAATATAGACTCGGATTTTGATGTAAAAATGGGTTTTTCAAAAGAAGATTATTGTTAAATATTAAAAGAAAACTTTATAGTTTCTTTTTGTTTAAATGAAAATTAAATATGGTAAAATATATAGCATAAGGGGTGTGAGTTTTTTGGAAAAGGAATTTAACATTACAGGAACTTGTATACCACATATGCATTATATGGTTGATACTTCAAATAAGATAGATAAAATAATTAAGTTAATACAAAAAGGAAAGTATTTCATAATAAATAGACCAAGGCAGTATGGAAAGACTACAACTTTATTTTTACTTAATAAAAGACTTAGGGCAGATGAAAATTATTTACCTATAAAAATAAGCTTTGAAGGTATTGGAGATTCTGTTTTTGAAAATGAAGAAGGTTTTTCGAAAGCTTTTTTACAAATAATAGAGAGAAGTTTAATGTTAAACAATAAAAATTTATCAGATTTTCTGAAAAAAGAGAGAGTTAAGGTTCAAAATTTAAATGATTTATCAAATGTAATAACTGAATTGGTTATGAAGGCAGATAAAAAGGTAGTTTTAATGATAGATGAAGTTGATAAGAGCAGTAACAATCAACTTTTTCTAAGTTTCTTGGGAATGCTTAGAAATAAGTATTTACAGAGAAATGAAGGAGAGGATGTTACTTTTCACAGTGTAATATTGGCAGGTGTACATGACGTGAAGAGTTTAAAAATAAAAATAAGACCTGATGAAGAGCATAAATATAATAGCCCATGGAATATAGCTTCTGATTTTGATGTGGATATGAGCTTTTGTAAGGAAGAAATAGAAACAATGTTAGATGAATATATAAAGGATAAAGGAGTAAGGCTTGATAAACAGTATTTTTCAGAAAGGCTGTATTTCTATACTTCGGGTTATCCTTTCTTAGTAAGTAAGCTTTGCAAGATAATAGATGAGAAAATAATGCTAGAAGGTGAACTTGAGTGGAAAAAGGAATATATGGATATGGCTGTAAAGAAACTTTTAAATGATGATAATACAAACTTCCAGAGTTTAATCAAAAATATTGAAAATAATAGTAAACTAAAAGAAATGATAAAGAGTTTACTTATAGATGGAAATAAAATTAACTACAATATAAATAATCCCATTATAAATATGGGAATGCTTTATGGAATATTTAAAAATGAAGATAATAACTTAAAAATAAATAATAGGATATATGAGCAGGTAATTTATGATTACATGAGTTCTTTAATAGAAACTTCAACTGATGTGAGCTTTTACAACGAAAGGTCGAATTTTATAAAAGAAGATGGAAATCTTGATGTAAAAGAGATACTTTTAAAATTCCAGCAGTTTATGAAACATGAGTATTCGGAAAAAAGGAAGACATTTTTGGAGGCAGATGGCAGATTGTTGTTTTTAGCTTTTATAAGTCCCATAATAAATGGCACAGGTTTTGCCTTTAAAGAAGTGCAGGGCGGAGAAGAAAAGCGTTTTGACATAGTTATAACTTATAATAAAAAAATGTATATATTAGAACTTAAAATATGGCATGGTGAAGAATACCATGAAAAAGGACTTATTCAGCTGGCACAGTATTTGGAACAGTACAGCCTGGATACAGGATATCTGTTAATATTTGACTTTAGAAATCTTAAAGGTGAAGCTGGAAAAGTGAATGAAACTAGTGTTAATATAGGCAGCATGGAAAAGAATATAGTGGAAGTTTACTGCTAGAATATTTTCACCCCAGGGGTGAAAATTTTGGAAAATGGCAATAATCAATAACACAAGGAGGTTTTTGATTATGCCAACGACGATAAGAAAATGGTATCCTGGTGCAAGTTATCATGTTACTGTAAGGGGGAATCGTAGAGATAATATATTTAAAGGTAGAGCAGATTTTTTATACTATTTAAATTTACTTGAAGAAACTTTAGAATATTATATATATGATAAATATGAAATAATGAGTTATTGCTTAATGAGTAACCATGTTCATTTATTGATTAAAGCGAGCGAAAAACCTTTGGGACAATTTATGGGTAGAATAAGCAGTAAATATGCAAAATACTATAATAGAAAATATAATTATGTTGGGCATCTATTTCAAGGTAGATATTATTCGGAAATCATAAAGTCAGATGCACAAATGCTTGAAACAAGTAGATATATACATCTGAATCCAGTCAGGGCTAAAATAGTTGAAAAGCCTGAAGCTTATGAATGGAGCAGCTATTCTATGTATATTGGTGAGGAGAAAGAAAAACTAATCTGCAGCGAACTACTGTTATCTTATTTTAAGGGCAATATCGAAAACAGAAAATTATATAGAAGATTTGTTGAGAGTACCCCAGGGGTGTAAATTCTGGAAATTAAGATAAAAAGAAGAACTAAAACAAGAATCATATGATATAATTAATAAAAGTGAATATTTTTAATATGGGTGATTAAAAATTACCCCAGGGGTGTAGTTTGTTTATGAGGGGAGAGATAAATATATGAATATGTTAGTTACTGGAGGAGCTGGATTTATAGGACGCTGGGTAGTAAAAAAACTATTAGATGATGGTCATAAAGTTGTGGCATTTGATAATTTATCTAATGGAAGACTTGAAAATATAAAAGAGTTTAAAGGCAGTGACAATTTTAAATTTATAGGTGGAGATATAAGGGATAGGAATAAACTAGATGAAGTATTTAAAGAAAAGTTTGACATAATATATCATTTAGCTTCATCTATAGATGTTCAAGATAGTATAGACGATCCGGAAACTACTTTTAACAATGATACTGTAGGCACATTTAACATACTTGAAAGAGCTAAAACACAAATGTTTGGCAAAAATGGCAGGTTAAGTGGAGATGAATGGATTTTAGATTCTATGGAAGATACATACCCATGTAAAGTTGTTTTTATAAGTACTTGTACAGTTTATAGTGCAGCAGAAGATAAAAAGCTAGATGAAAAGTGTCCTGTTAAACCACTTTCCCCTTATGTTGGAAGTAAGATAGCAGCAGAAAATATGGTACTTTCTTATTTTAACGCATATAAGCTTCCAGCAGTAGTAGTAAGACCTTTTAATACTTATGGACCATTTCAAAAAGCCAATGGTGAAGGTGGAGTAGTTGCCATATTTATAAGCAATTTGCTGCGCGGCAGAAATATAAATATATATGGTTCTGGTGAACAAACTAGGGATCTTCTCTACGTTAAAGATTGTGTAAAATTTATAGCTATGGCAGGATATTCTGAAAGGGCTAATGGTGAGATAATTAATGTTGGTACTGGAAAGGATGTTACTATAAATAAATTAGCTGAAGTAATTACAAAAAATAAAGTTAAAATAAAACATACAAAACATAATCATCCTCATGGTGAAATTATGAGATTAAGATGTAATTATGATAAAGCAAAAAATCTTATCAATTGGGAACCAGAATATACTTTGGAAAGAGGAATTGAAGAAAGTAAAGAGTGGATGAAAGGAACTTTTTTAATTACCCCAGGGGTGTAAATATTGGAAAAAGTGGAACGTACCTAGGTACGTTCCACTTTTTCCAATATTTACACCCCTGGGGCAGCGTTATACTGCATTTTTCTTACTTTCTAGAAACTTTATGTTGTCAGCTTGAACTAATGTAAAGTATCTTTTGTTTCCGCTTTTATTTATGTAATTTCCAGTTGTTATCTTACCGCTTATTCCTATTAGTTTACCTTTTGTAAGGTGCGGACATAATTTACTGGAATGGTTGCTCCAGTAGGCTACCTGAATAAAATCTGCTTCTCTAGTACCATCTTTAGTGAAAAAATCTCTTTCTACGGCAAGTGTAAATCTTACAGCGCCCCTTTTGCTATTTTCCATTTGAAGGAGTTCGGCATCACGAGTAAGCCTTCCTATTAGCATTACCTTATTCAATTTAAGACCTCCTAATATGTTTTTTATAATTATGTCCCCATAATCAATAAATAAACATATTAGAAAAAAGCTTTTTCAAAATTTGGTACATCCAATGGCTTCCCGAAGTAGTATCCTTGAACTTCATCACAATTTATACTTTTTAAAAAATTTAACTGATTTTCAGTTTCTACACCTTCGCATATTATGTTTAAGTCTATATCGTGAGACAATATTGTTATAGATTTTATAATAGCCTTCTTTTTGTAGTCATTTTCTATGTCATCCATGAAACACTTATCTATTTTTATAGTGTTAAGAGGCAAGTCTTTTAAATAATTTAATGAAGAATATCCTGTTCCAAAATCATCTAATGCTATTTTTACATTTATATCTTTTAAAGATTTTAAAAGGAGTGCTACTTTTTTTATATCTCTTATAGCTGTGCTTTCAGTTATTTCAAGTTCTAAAAATTTGGGGTCAAGTCCTGTTTCATTTAAAATGCTTTGAACCGTGCTTATAAAGTTTACTTCTTCTAGCTGCTTTTCGGCAGCATTTACAGATACTTTTAAAGGATAAGAGGTTTTCTTATGCCATATTTTCATTTGTTCACAGGCTTTTTTTAAAACAAATTCACCTATTGGAACTATAAGGCCTGTACTTTCTGCTGTTGGTATAAAATCTGATGGCATTATCATTGTGCCATCTGGTTTAATCCACCTTAGGAGAGCTTCTACTCCTATAAGTTTATTATTGTTTATATTTACTTGAGGCTGGTAGAAAACTTCAAATTCATTATTCTTTAGTGCTAATTTTAAACTATTTTCTAATTTTGCATTTTCCAAAGTTTCGGAAAATATAACATTACTGTATATTGTATAATTGTTTTTAGAACAATTTTTTGTATAATACATTGCACTACTTGCATAGTTTAGAAGTTTATTCATGTCACTTGAATGATCTGGAAATATGCTTACACCAATAGTTGTATTTATAGAAAGAGGTATATTCTTAATTGTAAAAGTATAGTCATTTAAAACCTTATATAAACTTTCCATAAATGCTTCTAAAGTATGTTTATATTTTGTATCTTTTATTATGAATATAAATTCATCACCAGAGTACCTATACAGCTTATGCCCTTTATCTTGAAATTTTTTGAAAACTTTTGATACTTCATTTAAGAACATATCACCTATATCATGACCTAGGGTATCGTTTATTATTTTTAAATTATCTATATCCATGAAGATTAAAAAAAATCTATTTTCTCCGCTGCATAAAGTTTTTAAGTCCTTTTTTAACATATTGTTATTCGGAAGATTAGTTAGGCTGTCATAATATGCTATTTTGTATAATTTATCTTGCCACTTCTTTTTTTCGGTAACATCTATTATACAACCTATCAGTCTAACAGGGATACCATCTGAATTATAAAAGATTTTGCAATAACACTTTATCCAAGTATAGTTTTTATCAGGCCGTAAAACTTTACATTCACAGCTAAATTGATCTTTATTATTTTCAATAGAATCATTTAAAACTTTTAAAAAAGTTCCTTTAACGCTAACTTTTAGTGAATTTATTAAATTCATATAAGTTTTTTCACTATACCCAAGTATCTCCAAAGAGCTTTGAGAAAAATATATAACATTGCTTAATAGATCCCATTCGCATATTCCTTGCTTCGATACTGAAAAAATAGATTCAAAATCATCAACTTCAAAATGTGAAATCCTTTTAAATTTGTATGTTGGTTTCGTTTTGTACTTCATGTAAAAACTCCTTTATAAGCTATTGTTTATTAATTACTGCGTATGTTATATTTTAAGATTTGAACACTTATTTAAATTATAATATATATAACTATATTATTAAATAAAAATAAGGAATTTTATGAGTTAGCGGCAAGTTAATCTAGATATGGGTACACATTTAAAATTACTTAGATATAATTGACAGTTTAGCCATTACATTGTTAAAATAAAATAAACAATAAAATTATGATAGGATTATATTAAGGTGGGGTTGAGTATTGGTTAAAGATGAAAAAGTACTTATTAGTAAGAAGTGTATAAATGATATTATATCTGGGTTGAGTTCTATAAAAGTTGTTTCAAAAGAAAAGAGTATAAAAAAAGAAGCAGAAAAACTGCTTAAATTAGTTCAAGATGAAATTAGTTTAGGTAATATGTCTCTAGAAGACAAAATAAAAGAAAAAATGAAAGAAACTAAAAATACAGATCCAGATATGAATGCAAACCTATATATTTTATATCGAAAGCTTATGAATAATCAGATAACTCAAGAACAAGCTCTTAAATTATTTCAAATGTACGTTAAAATAGAACCTTATGAAAGTAAGGCGTTTTAGAAAGTTGAACCTATAAAGCTTTAATTCATGCTTTATAAGGTTTATTTTTCTCATCTATTAAACTATATTTTTATTTCAACGATAATAAGTGTACATTAATTAAATAAAATCATAGAAAGGAGACTTTGAACTCAATGTATTACAGAAAGTTTACATACGTATTGAAAGGCAAGAAGTTAGCTGCCGCGGTTTTTGGAATAGTATTAGCATCTGCAATTAGTTGTACTAAAGTATGTGCAGCTTCTGTAGAGATAAGGTACGACGGCATGGATAGGTATGAAACTGCTGCAAAGGTATGTGAAGACGGCTGGAAAACTGGAAGTAATTATGCCGTTATAGTAAGCGGTGACGATTTTCCAGATGCTCTATCAGCTGCTCCTTTAGCTAAAAAATATAATGCACCAATACTGCTTACAAATAGAGATGTACTAAATCCTTATACTTCATCTGAGCTTGGAAGGTTAAAAGTAAAAAGTTTATATATAATAGGTGGAAAAGGGGTTGTATCACAGAGTATACAAGATGCTTTAAATGCAAAGGGAATGAAAGTTACGAGAATTGGCGGCTCAGATAGATATGAGACAAGCATAGCAGTTGCAAAAGCACTTGGAAAACCAAAAGAAATTGCGGTAGTAAATGGGGAAGAATTCCATGATGGAATGTCTATAGCCCCTATAGCAGCACTTAAGGGCATGCCAGTTATACTAACTGAGAGAAGTTACGTACCCTCTGCAGTTCAAAAGTATTTAAAGAGTAATTCCAAGGTTGATCAAACATATGTAATAGGTGGAAATTCTGAAATAAGCAGCAGTATTATAGGAAGTTTCCCAAATGCAAAGAGAATTGGAGATGGAGATATTTATAGTAGAAATACAGGTATAATAGAAGCTTTCCAAAATGAAATTAGCACGGGAACACTTTATGTAGCTTCTGCCAAGGATTTCCCAGATTCATTAGTTGCAGCAGCAATAGCACCTCAAACTAAATCTCCAGTGTTATTTGTAGATGACTATATTCCGCAGACAGTTCAAAATTTTCTAAGATCCCGTATAGTCAATAATATAAAGATACTTGGAGGACTTGGTTCTGTAA
Source organism: Clostridium sp. JN-1 (assembly GCF_003718715.1). Classification (NCBI taxonomy): domain Bacteria; kingdom Bacillati; phylum Bacillota; class Clostridia; order Eubacteriales; family Clostridiaceae; genus Clostridium; species Clostridium sp. JN-1. The sequence continues at coordinate 1,061,971 of NZ_CP033465.1, forward strand.
GTTATGATACACAGCAAACTGTAACATACTTACCTTTAAGTGTATCGAGTACAAATAGTATAACAGATACTATCTGGCAAAATGATAAATACAATTTAAGACCAACAATAGTTGTAACAGCTAGTGATGGAAGCATAAAAGAAGTGCCAGTAACTTGGAATATATCTAAAGTAAATACGTCTAAGCCTGGGATTTATACTATAAATGGGAAAGTTGATGGAATGGATCAAGATGTTACTATGACTTTAGTTATTAAGCCAGTACCTACAAAAATAAATGATATAACAGCATCAACATCGAGTGAAAGTGATTATTCTTTTCCTGAAACAGTTAGTGCACAAATGTCAGATGGTACAACAAGCAGACTTCCTGTGACATGGGATTATGGCGTCCAGCAGGGTAATAAACCAGGTGTATATGTATTTCAAGGAACTGTTGATCATTATTCTAAAAAGGTAAAACTTACACTTACAGTATCAATACCGCCGCAGATAATTTCTATAGCAGATATAAAACTTAAACTTCAAGAGTTCAATGATTTTTATTCATCTGCATATTACATAAATGTACCTGCTAAGATGAGTGATGGTACTACAAAACAGGTTCCTATAACATGGGATATAAATAGTAAGACAGAGTATCCAGGATATCCAGGAGTATATCAGTTTACTGGAAAGGTTTCAGATTATGATCAAGATATAAAAGCACTTATTATAACAGGAAATGCAAGTGATCCAACACCTGGTCAGCCAGTAACTCCAATAGATCCTATTCCAGGTACAGGGGGAACTTTAGTTAATTTACCAGATATAGATATAATGGAAGGAGATCCATATAATCTTCCTAAGACTGTAACTGATCCAGCTTCAGGCAAGAATGTTAAAGTTACATGGACGACAAGTACTATAGATACTACTCCTATTTCAACTGATAGTGTTGAGACAAGTAGGGTTAGTGCAATTAATTTTATAGGTACTTCGACAGCTTCCGATAATCAATTTGCACTTACAGCAAATGTAAGACCTAAGATTATGGGTATTGAGCCTGATTCACTAAACATTCCAGTTAGCGCTTTAGAGTATCCTAATGGAACATATCCTTTACCTTCTAAGTTGACAGCGGTAATGCAGGATGGAAGCCATAAGAGTATAAGTGTTGTGAACTGGGATAAACCTGATATCCCAATAAGTGCAGGTCATACGTATTACATTAAAGGAACAGTTAAATGGTATAGTACTCCAGTTACACTTACTTTAACTGTAACTCAGTAAATATATTTTAAAAATGTTAATTAATAAGGATAACTTGATAAGGGGGTAAATTAAAATATGAAAAAGACGAAAGTACTTGTGTTATCAGCAATTTTAGCAATTGGAATTCCTATGACAGCTTATGCATTCCCTGCTGATAAACAAGTACTCATAATAGGAAATAGAGCTTATGATATGAGTAACATAAGCTATTTAGAAAGTAAATTTAACGATACTGATTTTGTAAATTATGTTTCAAATAACTATAAGAATATGTACTATGTAGATAGCACTTCAAGTGGTGCTATTACAATTAACAATGTATTTGGTGGAGGAACTATACAAGAACAAGATTTAATAAATAAATGCGGTAACAGGATAAATTATTGTTCAGGACCTAAAGAAACTTTTTCAGATTATTGGGTTACTCAAGGTGGAGAATATAAGACAAGCTCTGAACTCTCAGATAAGAATTCACCAAAAGATAAGTCGGAGTTTATAACTTTGGAAGTAAGTTCTAATCAAATTGCAGGAAACTTATATTTATATAACTTTAAAATTGATAACATAGTAGGACTTTCTGGAGGTGCATTTTACAGTATAGGAAACAGTAATATGAAATCAAAATTTAGTAACAATATAAGTTACATGGTAGATATTTCACATCCAGAGAATATAAACGTGCCAATATATATATATTCAAGTGACATGAAGACAAAGATAGCAGTTGCCACATTGACCAAGGATGACATTATGGATGGTACAAATCCAATTACTGGATTTGCAGTTAAGACAGTTAAATTTAGTAGTGCCAATAATCCTATAAAGCCTATAATGGCAAGATGGATGGTACTTGGAAATACGAGCAATGGTGGAATGCTTGATTGTGACAACAATTATATTTACTATATCAATACTGCAGATGGAAATAAGATATACAAGAAAAATTTATATGGTACTGAAAATTATGCCATAAATAATGATTCATCTGGATATATAACTGTATATGGGGATTGGGTATATTATTGTAATTATTCAGATGGGGGTAGAATATACAAAGTTAAGAATGATGGAACTCAAAGACAAAAGATAAGTGATAATAAAGGAACTTATCTCAATGCAGTAGATGATAAGTTATATTATATAAATGGTTCAGATGGAAATAGAATTTATTCTCTAGATTCAGCTGGAAATTCAACTAAGCTTGGAAATGATGAGGCTGCTTATTTGGAACTTGGTTTCAATAACAATCTTTTCTACAGTAATATAACTGATAATAGAAGCTTGTACCAGATAGATGCATTTGGAAATAATATTAAGGTTGATAATCTTGATAAGAGTAATCCTGCTTCATATGTAAATGTATCTATTAATTCAAGTGTTGCATACTATTCAAGCAGTGATGGAAATGTATATCGTTCAGGAGATCCATATAATCCAATAAAGATAAGCATACAAACTTCTAATGGACTTGTAAATGATAAAGCTGCAAATATAAATGTATCCAACAATACTATATATTATAAGAGTTTGGTGGACGGCGGAAAACTTTATAAAGTTGGAGCAAATGGTGGAGTAGCACAAAAGATTTCAAATGATAGTGTAGATGGCATATTTGTATATTCTTACAATGGATTAAAGGATGATATATACTATACAAAGAATGGAAAGATGTACATGATTTCAGGTGATGATTTACTTGTAAACACGCTTCCTAAGCCTACAGCTATAACAAAACCAAAAAGTAATTTGAAAATATCACGTATTAATCCTATACCTATGGTTTATACTGATATAAGTGATTCACAGAAAGATAATATTAGTGCTATAGATGTATTAAGATATCTACCTGATAAAGTATCAGCTATAATGAGTGATGGTTCCATAAGACAGCTTCCAGTAAATTGGAATATAGATAATCCTAAAGTAAAAAATGGAGTATATACCTATGATGGCACTATAGTTGGATATGGAAACAAAGTAACTGTAAGTTTGGCAATAGCATCTACTTCAGGATTAAATTCAGATAATACTTTAACAGATAACGAAATAGGTAAAAATGATACTATTACGATAATTAATGGAACACTTAAAAATGGTGATATAGTTAAAGTCTATGATGTAAGGAATTCAAGTAAAGTTGTAAAAACAGCTGTTATAGATGCATCAGGAGGAACTGTTATAGGCGGACTTGACTTTGGAGTAAATAAAGGACAAGTAAAAGTTACTGTAACTGAACCTGGTAAAGCAGAAGGATTACCTTATTATGCACCTTTTGGACCAGAGAGAGGAGCAGCTCCTGCTATTCAAGGTTCAACTTTGGTAAATACAACTTTAACTTATTCAAGTGATAAGAGTAAAGTTACAATAGGAGGAATTGAGCTGACACTTAGTCCTAATGATCAAATTTATATTGGTGATGAAAAAGATGCAGCTGCTGCAAGCAATGATGATGGTAAGTGGGTTGATGTTTCTTCAATAGATGCAAACCATGGTACATGGAATTCATCAACAAATGTACTGACTGTAAATGGTAATGCAAGCAGTGGATGGGTTACAGTTCCATCAAAAGATTTAAAATTTGGCGGCAGTGGAACAAAATTATTTATAAGAGAAAAAGGTCAGGGAGGCAATCCAGCAAGTGCACCTGCTGTTTTTGTAATTAATCCAAGAATACCTGCTCCATATGGAGTTACATTTGATGAAACAAACAAGATGATAAGAGGAACTACAAGCAGAGAAGAGTATTCAATAGATGGCGGTACGAAGTGGAATGATTGCTCTGATAATGACACTAGTATTACATTCCCTGCTGACAAATCTGTTTTAGTTAGGACAAAAGCTGCCCAATCTACTTTAGCAAGTATGGAAACTGAACAAGTTAGGGTAACTGATATGAATGAAAAATATGATAATGTAGCAATAATTAATGGTACCTTGAACGTAGATGCAAATGGAACACCGGTTTCAGATTCAAGTGGAAATTACTGCAGCGATAACACTATAGAACTTAAGTCTTCAATACCTGTAACATGGAGAGTAACAGATGACATGGGTCAATCTACAGATAAAGCATCTATTAAACAAGTAGATAGTACTCATGCAATCTTAACGGGATATGAAGATGGTACTGTAAATGTAAAAGCTACATCTACTGATGGAAGTTATCTACAGGGTAATTTGAATGTAAATATAACTAATCAACCTGTTATAACTGTAAAGAATACAGACGAATTAAATAATGCTGTTAATGATGGAATTAACGTCATAAAACTCATAGGAATAGGTGGAGATTATAGATTAAGCTCCCTTCCAGGTTCTGGAACACTTGCTATAGTAGGACAGGATGCTAGTTCGGTATTAAATATTTCAAGCAGTTTAGCAAATGTTGGTTCAGGCATTAATAATTTGACTCTTAAAAACTTAACTGTTAGAGGAAATGCTAGTTCAAGTGCAGGAGATTTAATAAACGTTATGTCAGGTATGTTTACTGTAGATGGGGTATCATTTGATTCCATAAACGGAAGCAGTATAATAAAACAAACTGGAGGTAAAATTGATATCAAAAATTCTAAATTCTTACCTTCTAATAAAGTTCCACAAGCTGTTATTGCAAATAGCGGTTCTTTGATGAATAATTTCTTCACTGGAAATGATGGAAATGCAAGTGAAATTGGAGCTGTAAGTGCTAGTGGAGATGTAAAAATACAAGGAAACAGTTTTACAAACTATGTTACAAACGATGGATGTGCAATTAAACTATCGTCAGGATTTAGTGATAGCAATGTAGGTGGACAATCAAGAGATTCTTGGAATAAAATTAATAATTGTAAGATAGGTATCTGGCTTCCAGGAGGAAATGAAGGGATACTTAGAACTAACAATGCCGTAGAAGTTACAAGTGTAACAACTCCTATAAAAACTACTAATTAAAACCTGCACCCCAGGGGTGCCATTTGGAAAAATTTGCACCCCAGGGGTTACTTTATATGAGGGGGGAAAAAAGTTGAAAAAATTTACTTCAAAAATAAGACTCAGCATTATTACTTTTGCTTTGATTGTTTTTATTTTACCATGCACAGTATTGGCATATGGAATTAGCGATGTAAACAAATTTTATGACAAGACTATATCAAATACAAATAAGAGTTGGGATATAAAGTTTAATGCTAAGGCTGATATGGATTCTGTAAAAAATAGTATTCATATAAAGGATTTGACGAACAACTCTGACTTGAGTGTGATTCCAATATTTGATGCAAATCAAGATACAGTTAAAGTAAATGCTCCATCACAAGGATATAAGGTTGGACATGAGTACCAAATACTTATAGATAAGAGTGCAAAGTCGCAGAGGGGCAGAACACATAAAAAGGATGCAATCATGAATTTTAAAGTTATAGATGTAACTAATGGGAATTATACTGCGTCAGCTAAAGTTGTTACTTCTTCAATAATTCCTAAATTAAAGCAAATATCAATTAATTCCACAAACCTGCCTGACATTAAAAAATTTAAAGTGGATGGAAGTGCAGGGGTACTGGATATTGGTCAAACTAATGTAGTAGTACTAAGTGGAAATACAGCTAATATATACTTTTATGGACAAGATGGAAATACTGTAATTGCAAAAGGTACTATAGATGCAGGAAATTCTAATAATAATTTGACTATAAAACTTACAAATGAAAATTAAGTTTGGAGGTGACCTTTTATGAAATTAATTCCTAACATGGCATCTTTAAATACGTATGTATCTTACTCTAGGGCATTGGGGAAACAAGCTATTTCATTAAATAGGGTGTCAAGTGGAGTAAAGATAGAGAGAGCTGAAGATGATCCAAGTGGATTATGTGATAGTGAAAGAATGGAAGTTCAAATAAGAGGACTTCAAGTTGTATCTCAAAATGCCCAAGATGGTGTGAGTATGCTTCAAACAGCAGAAGGAGGTCTTAGTTGTATTACAGATACGCTTCAAAGGGTTAGGACTTTAATTGTACAATCAAATGATGGTTCAAAAACTCCTTCAGATGTGCAAAATATACAAGCTGAAGTTGATCAGTTAATGGAAGGAATAAGTGATGCTGTAAATCATACTGAATTTAATGGACAAAACTTATTAAAGGCAGTTAATGACCCTGAAAGTTTGTTAATGACTGTAGGAGCCAATCCAGGTGACACAGTTGACATACCAATGTATAATTTATCTACAGATAAATTGGGTGATGGAACTTATTCACTTGATGATTTGAAAATTGGAGGCAGCTTGAATATAACCGATAGGGCAAATTCTGATAAGGCATTAGGCGTTGTGGACAAAGCATTAGAATCAGTTGTAAATGTTAGAAGTGAATATGGGTCACTTGAAAATAGATTTGATGTAAAAATGCAAGATGCAGTTGAATTTGCAGATCAAATTCAAGGAGCACAAAGTTATTTATGTGATGCAGATATGGCAGTTGAAATCTCAAATTATTCAACACAAAATATAATTATTCAAGCTAACATTGCAATATTAGCTCAGACAAATAAATTACCGCAGGATGCACTTAATGTACTTCAAGGCGTTAAAAGCAGATAATTTTATACAGAGGACAAAAAAACAGAGGACATAGGACAGAGGACAATGAAGGTTGATTTTTCTCCGCTGCGCTGCAAAAAATCTTTAAATTTATATAAATTAGCAATAGAGATTTAGCACTTAAGTTCCAGTAAAAAATTTATTTTTACTGGAACTGCATTTTTTTATACTTACTTGAAGGGCTGGTAAGCCCGCAGGTCGGTAGAACGTTGATTTTATACTTAGTTTTATTTTATTGCTAGAACTACGAAAAGGTGATAATCATCTCTTATATATTCAATAATATCTATTTTCGCTCATCCTTTTCTTTTGAGTTTCTTAGCAGAACCATTATAAAAAGGATGCTTTATTATGCAAATTTTTTCTATATAATTTCCAGTAAAAATCGGAATCTATTAATTCTACTGTAAATACTCATAAACCTTTATAATCCAAAGAACTAACATCATTAAAATCTTTTAAGTGCTAAATCTCTGTTAAATTTATATAAATTGGTAATGTTTCGCTTCAGCGAAACGAGTTATCAAAAATTTAATTAAAGATTTTTCATAAGCACAGTGGAGAAAAATTCTCCTTCTCTGTCCTTTGTCCTATGTTTTTGTGTTTTCTGTTTTTTAAGAATTTCAGTACAATTACTAAAGTAATAGCAAATTATGTTAGTATATTGTATAATAGTAAGGAAAAATAAGTAGAATTTAACTTGGAATATTTATAATGTACTTGATATATTATCAAGTTTTGAGATAAAATTATATAAAATTAAGTTTTATTTAATGTAAGATTTAAAATTATGTGTAAAATTTATAATAAATGAAATAAGTTAACATAACATTTAAATTTTGTGATAAAATATTTGTGTAATATACAAAATTTAATTAAAAATAAAGTCATATTAAAAAGTATTTTTGTAATTAAATAACAAAATATAGGTTTAAATACGCTGTGGAGGATGATAAATTGAATGTACAAGATTTGCCAAAAGATCAGCAGGTTTATAGTTTGATTAAAAAGGGACTTGATGCAGCTTCTGAAAGAAGTAAAGTATCTGCAAATAATATTGCAAATATAAATACTAAAGGCTATAAGAGAAGATATGTCACATTTGAGGAAAATTTAAAACAAAGCATGGATGGAATAGAATTAAAGAAAACAGATGATAAGCATATGTCTTTAAACAATGAGCATGGAAATATAGAAGTTAAAAGAGACGATAGCACTAGTCTTAAGGAAGATGGAAATAATGTGGATATAGAAAATGAAGAAGTAAATCAAGCGGCGAATGCACTTATGTATAATGCTCTTATAGCTCAAGCAAATGCTAGACTTTCTGAAACTAAATATGTTATAGATGGAAGATAAATAATATAAAAGAAGATAAATAATATAAGATAGGAAGTGATAAATGTGATTAAAGCTTTTAATACTATGAGAATAAGTGCTAGTGGGCTTTCAGCTGAAAGACTTAGTATGGATACGATATCATCTAATATAGCAAATGTAGATACCACAAGGGGAGCAGATGGAAAGCCATATAGAAGAAAAATACCGGTATTTCAAGAAAATTTAAATCAAGAATTAAATAAAAACACAGGTTCATATGAAGATGTGCCTATGGGAGTAAAAGCTGTTGGAATAGTTGATGATTCTTCGCCGCTGAGGAGAGAATATGATCCATCTAATCCAGATGCAGATGCACAAGGTTATGTTTCTAAACCTAATGTAAATGTGTTAAATGAAATGGCGGATATGATAGTTGCAACTAGAACATATGAGGCAAATGCAACCGCGATAGAATCAGAAAAAAGCATGTTTTCAAAAGCATTAGAAATTGGAAGGTAGGTTTTGAAAAATGGTTATAAATGAATTTGTACCCGATAGCAAAATTTTTGACAGCGTTATTTCTAAACCGGAAGACGAAAAACAAAATAATGGACAAGATCAAGTCGGGTTTGGAGGTTTTTTAAAACAAAAGTTGGATGAAGTAAATGATAAGCAATTGAATGCTGAAAATACAACCCAAAGGTTTATACAAGGTGATGATGTTGATATACATAAAGTAATGCTTGATACTGAAGAAGCTAAAATGTCATTAGAACTAGCAGTTCAAGTTAGAAATAAGTTATTAGATGCATATCAAGAGATTAATAGAACACAGTTATAGTTAGGTAAGGAGAGACTAGTTTAATGAGCAAGCTATCACAATTTTTTAGGAATTTAATAGGGAAGTGGAAAGAATTAAGCAGAAGAAAAAAGATAGCTTTTGGTGTAATTTTTGCAGGAGTAATAGCAGCTCTTATATTTGCAGGTATATCCTTAGGTTCTACAAAATATGAGGTATTATTTTCAAATATGAATTCTACTGATTCTGCTGCTGTGTATAAACAGCTTCAAGCTGATAAAGTTGATGCAAAGGTTAAAGGAAATTCTATATTAGTACCAAAGGATCAAGTTGATAAAGTTAGAATGCAAGTTTTGTCCGAGGTACAGATGACTAATGGAAGTCAGGGCTTTGAACTATTAGATAAAAGTAAATTTGGTTCTACAGATGCAGAATTGAAAATAAATTATCAAAGGGCGCTTCAAGGAGAACTTGAAAGAACTATTAAGAGTTTTTCAGAGATTGAAGATGCAAGGGTTCATTTGGTTATTCCAGATGATACTGCTTTTGTAAAAGATACTGAGCCGGGAACGGCGTCTGTAACTTTGAAAGTCAAGCAGGGTCAAAGCTTAACGCCGGATCAAGTTAAAGCTGTAGTGGCATTGATATCTGGAGCAGTTAAAAATATACCGCCTCAAAATGTACAAGTTATGGATGCCAATATGAATTTACTTTCCAATGACTTATATACTGATAAAAAAGATGGAAATCAGTCAACTACATCAGCAGACAAGCAGCAGCAGTTGAAAAAGCAATATGAACAGGATTTGCAAAAGAGACTTAAAGATATGCTTGAGAGTGTTTATGGTAAAGATAAAGTAAAGGTTACTGTAAATGCAGATTTAGACTTTGATGCTGTTCAGCAGGACGCAGTAACTTATGATCCTAAAAGTGTAGTTGTAAGTGAAAATAATAAGAAAAGTACTTCTAATTCTGGAAGCTCAGGAGCTTCTAACAGCCCTGTAGATAATAATATGACTAATTCTGCAGCAGCTAATAATGGAAATAGTGTATCTACTAATGAAGAAAGTACTAAAAATTATGATGTATCAAAGGTAGAACAAAAAACTATAAAAGCACCTGGTTCTGTAAAAAGACTTACAGCTTCTGTAGCATTAGATGGTAATGTAGATGATGCTACAAAGACAGCTATAAAAAATCTTGCAGTTTCAACTATAGGTTATGATGATAAAAGAGGAGATACTATAAGTGTTGAAGGTATACCATTTGATACAACACTCAAGGATAAAGCTAAAAAAGATTTAGACGATATGAATAAAGCTACCGAGCAAGCACAAAAAAATAAGTTATATACTATAATTGGTATTATAGCAGCTGTAATTATAGCAGCAGCAGTTGGTATATTCTTATGGATGAGAAAGAATAGAATGGAAGAAGAAGATGCATTTGACGATGAATTTGGTCAAACTCAATCAATTGATACAGTTATAGGTGATGATGAAGCTGATATGACTGGACAGCAGCCTAAATTTAAGCCAGTTGAATTTGAAGAAGAAAATGAGCAAACTCATCTGGAAAATGAAATAAAGAAATATGCAAAAGAAAAGCCGGATCAAGTAGCAGATGTAATAAAATCATGGCTGGCAGAGGATGAGAGGTGATAGATGATGGCTAAAGAAAATCAAAAAATGACAGGAGTCCAAAAAGCAGCCATATTGTTTATAACTCTTGGACCTGAAACAGCAGCAAATATAATAAAAAAGTTACCAGATTCAGAAATACAAAAAATAACCTATGAAATAGCCAATATAACATCTGTTAAGGCAGAGGAAAAACAGGAAATTTTCGAAGAATTTATACAAATGAACAAAGCAAAAGACTATTTGGTAGAAGGCGGTATTGAGTATGCTAGAAATGTATTATCCAAGGCACTAGGAACTCAAAAAGCTATGGAAATTTTGGATAAGGTTACAGAAGCTACTCAACAGTTTAGACCTTTTGCCATAGCTAGAAAGGCAGATGCCCATCAGCTTTTAAATTTAATTTCAGATGAGCATCCACAAACTATTGCACTTATATTATGCTATTTACAAGCAGATAAGTCTGCCCAAATAATGTCGGCTTTGCCAGAGGATTTGCAAGCAGAGGTAGCATTTAGAATAGCAACAATGAGTAATACATCTACTGTAGTTGTTAAAGAAATTGAAAAAGTACTTGATGACAAATTGTCATCTGTTGTTAAATCAGATAATAAGATCATTGGAGGAGTTCAAACTATAGTAGACATCTTAAATCAAGTTGATAGGACTACAGAAAAGAATATTACAGAGGGATTGGAGAAGGAAGATGCTGAGTTAGCAGAAAAGGTAAAAGAATCCATGTTTGTATTCGAAGATATTGTTACACTTGATGATGTTTCAATTCAAAGAGTACTTCGAGAAGTTGATAATAAAGAACTTTCACTTGCGCTTAAAGGATGCTCGGAAGAAGTTGCAAATTGTATTTATAGAAACCAATCTAAGAGAGCATCTGCAGCACTTAAAGAAGATATAGAATTTTTAGGACCTGTTAGACTTATAGATGTTGAAAAGTCACAGCAGAAGATTGTAAGTATAATAAGGAGATTGGACGAAGCAGGAGAGATAGTAATATCAAGAGGTGGCGAGGATGCAATCATCGTATAAGATTATTAAAAATTCAAATGTGGTTAGTGATGGATATAAAGAAATAGTTACTGAATTTGAAGGTAAGCCTAAATTAAAGCAAATTAAACTATCAGAAGATAATGCTAAACTTTTCATTGATAATTATGAAAATTTGGCGAAGACTATGGTTGAAAATGCTAGAGAGAAAGCAGATAAGTTACTTTCAAATGCTTACAGCGAAGCTCATGTTATACAGAAAAAAGCATATGAAAAAGGTTATAACAATGGACAAAAAAAAGGTTATGATGATGCCTATAGTAAAGCTTATGAGGAAGGTTATAAAAAGAATGTAGATAAAGCTTTAAAGGAAGCTGAAGTCATAAAAAATAATGCCGATAATGTGTTAAAGTCTGCTGTAGAACAAAAGGACAGCTATCTTAAAGAGAAAGAGAAAATTATAAGAAATCTTATAGTAGATTGCATCGAAAGTATTTTAAAGCAGGAAGTAAAGGATAAAGCTTCGCTGGATAATGTCGTTTTTGAGGCACTATCTCAAGTTAAAAATGCTAAAGTATTTATAATTAAAAGCAAAAAGGTATACTGTGACGAATTTAAAGATAAGATAGATTTGTGGAAGGATCAAATCCCCTTTAATGGAGATATATTTATAATACCAGATGAATCAATTGAAGATGGATCTGTAATTATAGAAAGAGATAATGGAAAAGTAAAATTTGGAGTTGACATTGCCGTCCAAAAGATAAAAGAACTTTTTAAAAATGAAGATTAGAAGGTTTAATTGTGATTAATATAGATTTTAGCAGCATAAGTAAAAAATTAAATAAGATCAATTTTCTATATTCTGAAGGTATTGTAAGAAAAGTTATAGGACTTACAATAGAAGTAGAAGGAATAAAGTCTTTTGTTGGGGAAGTTTGTACAATATACAATGAACAAAATGATGCAATTCCATGTGAAGCTGTTGGATTCAAAGAGGACAAGGTCATATTAATGCCTCTTGGAGAACTCACTGGCATATCACCAGGATGCAGAGTAGTTCCAGAAGGAAAACCACTAAGTGTAAGGTGTTCTGATGAATTATTTGGTAAAGTATTAGATGGACTTGGAAATCCATTTAATGATGAAAAGATAGAATACGGCGAGCTGTATCCTATGGATAAAGAGCCGCCGGATCCGTTAAAAAGAAGAAGAATACAGGATATAATTCCAACTGGTGTAAGGGCAATAGATGGATTCTTGACATGCGGAGAAGGACAGAGAATTGGTATATTTGCAGGAAGCGGTGTCGGTAAAAGTACAACTTTAGGAATGATAGCAAGATATGCAGAAGCAGATGTAAATGTAATAGCTCTGATAGGCGAAAGAGGAAGAGAAGTTAAGGACTTCATAGAAAAAGATATCGGAGAAGATGGAATGAAAAAGACCATAATAGTATGCGCAACGTCTGATAAGCCGGCACTTGTCAGGTTGACAGGTGCTTTTACAGCTACAGCTATTGCAGAATACTTTAGGGATAAGGGCAAAAAAGTAATACTGATGATGGATTCTGTTACAAGGTTTGCTATGGCTCAAAGAGAAGTTGGACTTGCAATTGGGGAGCCGCCTGCAACTAAAGGATATACGCCTTCAGTGTTTGCAAAACTTCCAAGACTTATGGAAAGGGCAGGTATGTCAGATAAGGGATCTATAACTGCATTTTACACAGTTTTGGTAGATGGTGATGATTTTAATGAGCCAATAGCGGATGCTGTTAGAGGTATATTAGATGGACATATTATATTATCTAGAAGTTTAGCAGGTAAAAATCATTACCCGGCAATAGATGTATTAAATAGCATAAGCAGGCTTATGTCAGAAGTAGCAAGTGAAGATCATAAAAATGCAGCTTCGCTTGCGAGGGATTTACTTGCAACTTATAAGAATTCAGAGGATTTGATAAATATAGGTGCTTATGTTAAAGGCAGCAATAAAAAAGTAGATACTGCAATACAATACTATGACAAGATTATAGATTATTTAAAGCAGGGCACTAATGAGCACGTTTCATTTGATGACAGCATAAAAAGTTTAATAAACATTTTTAATGGCTAATCCTAACTTTAAGGGCTTGGAGGTAACTTATGAGGGGATACAAATTTAAATTACAAAAGCTCCTGGATATAAGGGTTGATATGGAAGAAGAAAGTAAGAGAATATTTAAAGAGGCGCAGCTTGAAAAATTGAAGGTTGAAGAAAAGCTAAATTCTCTCGAGGAAAATTATAAAAAATATAGTGAGATAACTGGAAGCGAAACCTCCATAGAGAGAAAAATGAAATATTTATATTTAAACAATATCAATTACATAATAAACAATACCAATGATGAACTTAAAAAAAAGGAAAAAAATTTGGAAGAGAAGAGAAGTAATTTAAAACAAAAGCAAATTGAAAGAAAGACAGTTGAAATACTAAAAGAAAAAGGACAAAAGGCATTTGATATTAAACAAAAGTTAACCGAGCAAAAAATGAATGATGAATTTGCCCTATATGGATATATAAGAAACCTTGGAAGGAGGTGAAAATGATGAAGATTGATATTTCAAACTCTATTTCTCAAATGACAAATGGCTTTAATTCAAATATAGGAAATAATATAAAGACTGCAAGTGGATGCTCAAATTCTAATAAAAGTTTTGATGATTTTATGTCAAAGGTAAATAATAATGTACACGACTCAAACTCCAATAAAGTTAAACTAAAAAATGATGATAAAACCAATGATAAACTTAAGAGTAATAAGTTAAATGATGATGATGGATCTAATATCAGCAAAGTAAATGATGATAAATCAAATTCAAATAGTTCCAGCGATGATAAAAAAGTTAAGCTTTCAAAAGAAACTAAGAAAGCTTTAAAGAGTATAGGTGCATCTGACAAGGAAATAAATAATATTAAATCTTTAGATGATTTAAAAAGTTTAATAGAAAAGAAACTTTTAGATTCAGATAATCTTCAAAAGTTATTAAGTGGAAGTTTATTAAATAATTCTGCAGTGAATAAATTACTTATGCTTTTTATGACATCATCTAACCAAGCTAATATTCAAAGTGTTTCAGATAACATTATAGCTGACTTAAAAAATCAAATTAATGATCTTTTGAAAGGCTTATCTGGTCAAAATTCTAATGATAAGATCACACAGCTTTTGGATAATTTCAAGGATAATGTTCAAAAAGCTGTACAAGCAAATTGTTCTAATACTAATGATCCTGCATTTAAGGTGTTAGTTACAAAAAATGTTGAGTCTCAAATATTAAATTTACTTAGTGGAAATATGGATGAGTCAAAATTTAATTCTATGCTTCCTAAAGTTAAACAAGAGTTGATTTCACTATTAAATGATGCAGCAAAAGATGTAAAAAATCAAAAGGTAAATAACAGTGATGTTTTAAACAATTTAGTTAATTTGTTAAAGCAGGATCAAGGTTTAGATAAAACAGCTGTTGAAACTTATTCTTCGGCGGATAATTTAGATTCTAATAATTCTAATTTAAATAAAGATGAGAACTTAACTAACAATCAAAGTACCAAAGATGAAAGCTTTTTGAATTTGCTTACAAATAAAGATGATAAAAGCAGTGGTATATCAAAGGTTACTAACTTTATGAATCAATTTAATAATACAGTCAATAATTTGGATACAGCCGTAAATGGAAATAATATTACTATAAATAAGGCTAACTTAAACAATGACATAATAAAAGCACTAAAATATATGGAATCAAATAATGTAAAGAATTTGACTGTAAAAATAAATCCAAAGGAATTAGGTGAAGTTACAATTAACCTTACTATGGAAGCAGGGGAAATGAAGGCAAATATAACAGCAAGTACCAAAGATGCTTATAATCTTTTGAATTCAAATATTGCAAATATAACAAATAAGTTACAAAATAATGATATAAAAATTCAAAATGTTTCACTTGGTATATATAATGAAGATACAACATTCTTTAAAGATGGATCAAACAGCCAAGAAAATAGTGGACAAGGCTCAAATAAAGATCAAAAGCATTTTACAGATAGAACAAATGGAAGTAATGATGATACTTTAGACAGCTCAAGTAGTATTGATAGTAATGTAAATATGCTTGCATAGTGTAATTTATTAGGAGGTGAAATTATGACAGCAGTAAATGCGGTGGATAATAATACTACTATAAATGATAAGCTAAATCAAATATCTACAGCGAGTAAAAACAAAAATAATGTAGATGAAAATCTTTTTTTAAAGATATTAGCTTCAGAACTTCAAAACCAAGATCCTCAAAATGCAAAAGATGGTACTGAATATGTAACCCAAATGGCACAATTTTCAGCACTTCAGCAAATGGCGAATTTAAATTCAACTATGAAGATGACAGGTGCTAATTCGCTTATTGGTAAGACAGTGGTACTTTCTAAATTTAATCAAAATGGACAGCTGTATAGTGGAAAAGTGTTAGATGTAATAAAAGATGGAGACAACGTAGAAATGGATGTAGTAGTTGGACAGAAAAAAGATGCTGATGGAAAGCTTGAGGATGATGTTAGGCAATTTGATTTAAACGATGTGTATGAAGTTAAACAGTCAAACGATGTAAATAATTCTGCAAATATGAGTATGAATCTTTTAAATGCAGCTGCTCTAATTGGTAAGATTGTTACTTTAAGTGATATTGACAATAACAATAATAATTATACTGGAAAGATAAAGAACATATCAAAGGATGGAGATAAGATAAAAGTCAATGTTGAAATAAGTGCAGGTCAAACTAAAGAGTTTCCAGTTGATGATATTACATCAGTAAGTAATGAGTAATAGTTTAAGTTAAGCTGCGGAAAGAGTGATTTCATGGGATATAGAGTTATCGATGGAAAAGTTCATATGGCTTTGGATTTTCAAGCTTATGACAAAAGTTCCAAAGTTCAAAAACAAGAATCAAAAAGCAGTACTTTTGATGATATATTAAATGAAAAAGTCAATAAAAAAAGTGGCTTTGTAATATCCAATCATGCAGCTTGCAGACTTAAGGAGAGAAATATAAATTTTAATGAAAATGATATGAAAAATATAAATGAAGGTATAAACAAGGCAGAAGCTAAAGGATGCAAACAAGCAGTAATATTGTATAGAAATACTGCACTTGTAACTTCTATAAAAAATAGGACTATAATAACTGCTGTGGATAGTCAAGACAGTAAGGAAAATGTATTTACTAATATTGATAGTGCAGTTATTTTGTAAGGGCAGGACCACTTTGGAAGCCCAGCTTTGTGGAATGATAGAAGCAGAGCAACTTTATAGAGAAAATTAGTAATTTAAAAATTTGGAGGTATAAATAATGCTACCATCAATGTATTCGGCAGTTAGCGGACTTAAGGTTAATCAGAGAAAATTGGATGTTGTAGGAAATAACATAGCCAATTCTTCAACTACTGCATTTAAGAGCCAGAGAGTTAATTATGAAGATGTTATGAGCCAAACTATTGCAGGAGGCAGTGCAGCAAATGGCACTGCTGGCGGTGTTAATGAACAGCAAGTAGGATTGGGTGTTCAAATCGGAGGTATAGACACAGATATTAGTAGAGGAGATTTACAGCCAACTAATAATCCCCTAGATTGTGCTATAGGTGGAAAGGGGTACTTTGTAGTTGGTTCAGGAGTATTACCTGAGGAAAGTGGCAGTACGGATTCTGGAACTATAGAACAGCCAGATGAAGCTGCACATTTAATGGATCCAAATAAAGTTGATGTAAGCTATACAAGAGATGGTTCTTTTGGATTGGATTCACAGGGGAATTTGCGTACTGCATCAGGACTTAGAATTTATGGATATCCAAACGATAATGCTAAAATAACTTATTCTAAGGATCCAAAAGTTCAACATACAGTTGCAGTTGAAAATGGGGGAACAGCTAATATGAAAGGAGAAGCTTTAGTACCTATGGTTATTCCAAACTCTCTTTCTATAGATGACCAGCCGTATCCAGTTACTCAAATATCAATAGAAACAAATGGCTTTATAACAGCTACTTGCAGTAAAGGAACTGTAGTATTAGGTCAGCTTGCGGAAGTTTCTTTTAGTAATGAGCAGGGGCTTAATAAATTGGGAAATAACACTTATAGTACTTCTCCAAATTCAGGAGATGCTGTACTTAGAAACAGAGAAGGTGCTGAAGAAGCTGATGTAAATAGCAGCTTATATGGAAATATTCTATCAAATAAGCTCGAGGCATCAAATGTTGATTTGGCTTCAGAATTTACTGATATGATAATTGCAAGCAGATCATTTGAAGCTAATGGAAAAATTATAACAACTGATGATTCAATACTTGAAACCTTAGTAAATTTAAAGAGATAATTAAATAATGCAGTGTGTAATTGAAAATTTGGGAACAGCTATCCTGAATTTTCAATTGCTAATTTTGATTTAAATTGGGGGATTATTATGATAAAAGTTACTGGACTTGATAGTAAAGAATTTGTTATAAATGCTGATAATATAGAAAGATTGGAACAGATTCCAGAAAGTTTGATAGTACTAACAAATGGAAAAAAGTATCTAGTGAAGGAGCCCGTTGATGAAATAATAAATAAGGTTTTAGAATACAAGAGAAAAATATTTACGCAGTATATAAAATAATATATATTTTGAATATAAAACTTAAATATAATTTAAGTTATTAAATAGATAAATTTTTATTATTTAAAATGCAAAAAATATATAAATCTTTTTAGTGAATAAAAAAGGAGTATATAGTTATGGAAAGTAAAGCTAAAAAAAAAGGAAAAGGTAAATTAATAATTGTAGTTGCTGTACTATTACTTGTTGTAGCTGTTGGAGTTTATCTTGGATATACCTCGTTTTTAAAAGGTAAGGGAGGTGCATCACAAAATGCAGTAAATAAGCAGCAGGTTCCACAAACTCAAGTAGTGCAAAACGGACAAACTGTCCAAACTGCAAATCAACAAATTGTTTCAGCTAAGACATATGGATTAGATGATATTTTAGTGAATTTAGCTGATGAAGATTCAAAAAGGTATTTAAAAATTACAGTTTTTCTAGGATATGATTCTAAAAAATTGGATTCAGAATTGGAAGAAAAAAAGCCTATGATAAGAGATGCAATAATAAGTACACTCAGAACTAAAAAAGCTTCAGATATATCGGATAAAGGTCTTGAAGCCATAAAAGCTGAATTGATACAGAAGATAAATCCTCTTTTGCAAAAGGGACAGATAAATAATGTTTATTTCAGCAATGTTTTAGTTCAATAAATTGAGAATGGAGAATACGCATGGATTTGCAGTTCTTATGGATGTTTTTAAAAATAATAATTTTCCTGCCGTTTATACTTTTACTCGTGTATATATCGATAAAGTACGGCGGAAATAAGCTGCAAAATATTCAAAATGGTAAATATATAAAGATTTTAGAGAGAACAAATGTATCTAAGACAAATAGTTTATTCGTGGTTAAGTTAGGAGAAAAAGCATATGTAATGGCTTCTACAAATAAAGATATGAAAATTATTTCAGAATTGAGTGAAGAAGAAGTAATTAAATTAGAAAATAATAAAGTAATACCGCAGTATAAGAGTTTAGAAGATTTTTGTGAAAAGATGGGATTAAAGAATTTTTTAAAAGGTAAACTTACTAGATTAAAAAAGGAAGATAAGAATGAATAAGAAAAGTAGTAAAATTTTTATAGTAATTTTAGCAATATTGTGTATATCGGCATTTGCTTCAATAAATGTACATGCTGCACCGCAGAGTTTGACTGTTCCAAACGTAAACATGTCTATTGACAATTCAGGTACACCACAGCAGTATGTTTCAAGTATAAAATTGCTTATAGTTCTTACAGTACTAACGCTTTTACCATCTTTTATAATGATGATGACGTGCTTTGTAAGAATTATAGTTGTTTTTGGATTTTTGAGAAATGCAATAGGTACTCAGCAATCTCCACCTAATCAAGTTTTAATAGGACTGGCATTATTTTTAACTATTTTTATAATGTCGCCTGTTTACACTAAAATTAATAAAAATGCAATACAACCATATTTAAATAATCAGATAACAGAAGAACAAGCAGTAGATGCAGGAGCAAAACCACTTAGAGAATTTATGCTTAAAACTACATATAAAAAGGACTTTCAATTATTTGTAGACCAGGCACATTTAAACTATAAGGTTACTAAAGATAATGCTCCACTATACATAGTTATTCCCGCTTATATGATAAGTGAACTCAAGACTGCATTCCAAATAGGATTTTTGCTTTATATACCTTTTATGATAATAGATTTAGTGGTAGCAAGTGTCTTGATGTCAATGGGTATGTTCATGCTGCCGCCTTCTATGATATCACTGCCATTTAAGCTTTTGCTATTTGTAATGGTAGATGGATGGTATCTACTTGTAAAATCTTTAATTGTAAGTTTTCAATGAGGTGAAATAAAATGAGTGAAAATATGATAATGGGCATTATGAAAGATGCAATACAAACAGGACTTATTGTAGCTGCACCAATATTATTGGTATCCATATTAGTAGGCCTTATTATAAGTATATTTCAGGCAACTACACAAATACAAGAGCAGACACTGACTTTTGTGCCTAAACTCATAGCAATAGCCTTTGTAGGAGTTGTTACAGGAAGCTGGATGCTGCATCAAGTTGTTGCTTTTACGGAGAGAATTTTCGGTTATATAGCTCATATAACGCAATGATTATAGTAAGGAATAGGTGAATACTTTGATTGACACACTATATTTCACAGCACTTATTTTGATAAGTATTAGATTATTTTGTTTTTTTGCAGCAGTTCCTATATTTTTTCCAAATGGATTACCTAATATAACGAAGGTTGGAATTGCACTTGTAATGGCATATATTTTAATACCAGGTATTAATTATACTGGAATTAGTAATATAAATAGCAGTATGCTTCTTATTATTAATTGTGCAAATGAAGCAGCAGCAGGATTTACTTTAGGATTTATAGTTAACCTTTGTTTTATGGCTGTAAGGTTTGCAGGAAGCGTCATAGATATCCAAATAGGATTTTCAATGATGACTCAATATGATCCAAATTCAAACAGCAATACAACTTTAATAGAACATTTATTTTACTGGTTTAGTATGGTGCTTTTCTTTGCTGTTGATGGACATCATATGCTTATCAAGGCACTTATAAATAGTTTTGATGTCATAAAGCTGGGACAATTTATGTTAACACAAAATTCAATAAGTTTTATAATAAAAGCTTTTATTGAATTCTTTAGCATAGGACTTAGAATAGCAATACCTATTGTACTCATACTTTTTATATCAGATTTAACTATGGGACTTATAGCAAGGACAGTTCCGCAGTTAAATGTAATGATTCTTGGACTTCCTATGAAAATATTGATTGGATTTACAGCTATTTGTTTTGCCCTTCCAATGATTTTAAATCTTATAGAAAATTCGTTTTATGGAGTACAAGATGCATTAAAAGGTTTTTATAAAACTATGCCGCTCATTTTAATATTTGCATCCGATGATAAAACAGAGGAGGCAACACCGCATAAAAAGAGTGAAACAAGGAAAAAAGGACAAGTAGCAAAAAGTAAGGAACTTGGATTAGCACTAACATTGCTTGCTTGTACTTTAACTTTAATTATTTTTGGCGGAGCTGCCGGAAACAACTTAAAGGAAACTATGATTACATTTTTAAATAATTATCTAACTCAATCTTTAAGTTATGATAGTGTGAAAAAAGTTACTTTTATAACGGTATGGAGGATTGCAGTAGTTTTTTTACCAATTGCCATTCCAATTATGGCAATGGGAATTTTGGCTAACTTCATACAGACAGGAGCACTTTTTACAACTCAACCTTTAAAACCGGATTTTTCAAAGTTAAATCCTATAAATGGTTTTAAGAGAATGTTTTCGATGAGATCACTTATGGAACTTTTGAAAGATATAGCTATAGTTTTGGTTATAGGGATTATAGGATTTAATTTTATTAAGGATAATTATACATACATATTGACATTAGGTAACCTCAATCCTGCAGCTGTATTAGAGGCTGCTGGTAAACTTACTGTCAGCATATTTTTTAGAATAACTTTGATTATGATTGCAATATCCATAATTGATTATATTTTTCAAAGATATCAATACAACAAGGATTTAAAAATGACAAAGCAGGAAGTAAAGGAAGAATTTAAACAAGATGAAGGAGATCCTCAAATAAAGGGAAAGATAAGACAAAAACAGAGGGAAATGGCAACCAGGAGGATGATGCAGGAGATACCTAAGGCAACTGTAGTTGTAACTAACCCTACGCATATTGCAGTAGCTTTAAAGTATGAAAAGGGTCAAAATAATGCACCTATAGTTGTAGCAAAGGGAGCAGATATGGTTGCACTTAGAATAAAGGAAGTAGCTAAGAAAAATGACGTTCCTATAGTTGAAAATAAACCTTTAGCAAGACTTATATATTCAGAGGTAGAATTAGATAGGGAAATACCTATGGAAATGTATCAATCTGTAGCGGAAATTATAGCATTAGTATATAGTACAAACAAAAATAAATAACTTATTATTTAATTAAAACAGGGGTGGTATTTTGGGCAGCAAAAGAAAATTTAATATAAAGGACAATGCAGATGTAATAATGGCCTTTGTGGTAATACTGGTAATTTTAATGATTATAATACCAATGCCTGCAAAACTTCTTGATATATTTATAGCATTTAATATGGCAACATCCATAGTCATAATTCTTTTAACTATGTTTACTACAGAAGTACTAGAGTTTTCAGTATTTCCAACTTTATTGCTGGTTACTACTCTTTTTAGATTGTCACTTAATGTGTCTTCTACAAGACTAATATTAAAAGATGCTTATGCAGGAGAAGTAATTAATGCTTTTGGCAGTTTTGTTGTTGGAGGCAATTATTTAGTTGGAATAATCATATTCTTAATTATAATTATTATACAATTTGTAGTAATTACTAGCGGTGCTACTAGAGTTGCAGAAGTTTCTGCAAGATTTGCACTTGATGCTATGCCGGGTAAACAGATGAGCATAGATGCGGATTTGAATTCAGGATTGATTGATGAAAGAGGTGCCAGGGAAAAAAGATCAAAGCTTCAACAAGAAGCAGATTTTTACGGAGCAATGGATGGTGCTTCTAAATTTGTAAAAGGAGATGTAATAGCTTCTCTTATAATTACTCTTATAAATATAATAGCAGGAATTATCGCTGGAGTTTTGATGAAGAATATGGATATAGCTACTGCAGCACAAACTTATACAAAGCTCACGATAGGTGATGGTCTTGTAAGCCAATTACCAGCACTTCTGATATCTACAGCATCGGGTATACTTGTTACACGTTCGGGAAGTAATGAAAACTTTGGAAATATGGCTTTTAGACAGCTTACAGGTTTTCCTAAGGTTATAGCTATAACTTCAGCGGTGCTGCTCTTTTTAGCTATTATACCAGGTCTTCCGCACTTTTCATTTTTAGTTTTATCAGTATGCTGCGCTGCTGCAGCTTACCTTTTATATAAGGATGAGAAAGAACAGAAAATGCAGCAAGTTGAAGTTGAACAGCAGCAGATAACTGAAACTGAAAGTAAGGAACCTGAAAATGTGATGAATTTAATATCAGTTGAGCCTATGGAGGTAGAAATAGGTTATGGATTAATTCCATTAGCTGATGAAGCTTCAGGAGGTGACTTACTTCAGAGAATAACTTCTGTAAGGCGCCAGTGTGCTATAGAAATGGGTATAATTGTACAACCTATTAGAATAAGAGATAACCTTCAACTAAAGACAAATGAATATGTTATTAAAATAAGGGGAACGGTGATGGCAAAAGGTGAACTTATGCCAAACATGTTACTTTGCATGGATCCTACAAATAGTAAGGTTGAAATGCAGGGTATTAAGACAGAGGAACCATCCTTTGGACTGCCAGCTGTGTGGATAAATAATGATCAAAGAGAAGAAGCTGAAATAAAAGGACTTACGGTTGTAGATCCTACTACTGTTATGGTTACACATTTAACTGAAACTATAAAGAATCATTCTTATGAATTACTTGGAAGACAAGAAGTTAAGCTTATAGTTGATTCAGTTAAGGAAAAATACAGTGCAGTTGTAGAAGAACTCATACCAGATCTTTTAACTATAGGAGAATTACAAAAAGTACTTCAAAATTTGCTGCGGGAAAGAGTTCCTATAAAGGACATGGTTACAATAATGGAATCACTTGCAGATAATTCAAGAATGACAAAAGATATAGAAACTTTAACTGAATATGTGAGATTTGCACTTGGAAGGAGCATTTGTAATCCATTTATAGATGAAGACAGGAAAATAACCGTAGTTACATTGGATTCTGCAATAGAAAATCTTATAGGAAATAACATACAAAAATCTATGCAGGGTTCTTTTCCAGCAATAGATCCAGATACTACCTCAAAGATATTGAACTCATTGAAAAATACGCTTGATTCATCATATTTTTATGAAAATCAACCTATAGTTATGGTATCACCTAAGATAAGACCGGCTTTTAGAAAATTAATAGAGATGGTTTTTCCGGCAGTTAATGTACTGTCGCTTAATGAAATACCAAATGATGTAAAAATAAAAACCGAAGGGGTGGTTTCGATATAAATGATAATAAAAAGATACATAGCAAGCAATATGGGTGAAGCACTTAATAGAATAAAATATGAACTAGGGAAAGATGCAATTATAATAAGTCAGAGGAGAGTGAGAAGAAAAGGAGGCTTATTTGGGCTATTTTCTAAAAAAGGTGTTGAAGTTACTGCAGCAATAAATAGTGATAATAGTACATCAAGCAAAAGAGACAGTAATATAAATGTTCAAAATAGTATTAATGCTATAAGACGTGTAATCAATAATACGGTTGAGGGAAGTAAGCCTTCCACTGAGGTAAGTAAGCCCTCCAGAAATAAGGTAATTGATAAAGTAGACAGTAAAAATGATGATGGGCTTATAAAAGAAATGCATGAAATGAGGGGAATGCTCGATGAAATGATGCATATATCCCTTAAAGGTACAAAAAGTGAACTTCAAATAAATTTGGAGAATATTGATATCGATGAAAATATTGCAGAAGATATAGTAAATAGTGTAAATTCAATTAAAGATGATAGAACTGAACAGGAAAAATTAAAAGATATAGTGAAAAGCAGTATAAAGGTTGCAGATAATGTATTACAAGATGTTGTTATATTAGTAGGTCCTACGGGCGTTGGAAAAACTACTACGATTGCAAAATTATCTGGAAGACTGGCACTAATTGAAAAAAAGAAAGTAGGGCTATTGACAATAGATACCTATAGAATAGGTGCAGTTGAACAACTCAAGACTTATGCTGATATTATGAATATACCTTTTAAGGTAGTTTTTACAATAAAGGAAATGGAAGCTGCTGTAAAGAGTATGGAAGATTGTGATGTTATTTTAATAGACACTACAGGTAGAAGTAGTAAAAATGTTATGCAGATATCTGAACTCAGAGCTTTTATGGAAAAAGTAAATGTAAATAGTGTACACCTTGTAATAAGCTGTACAACTAAAAATAGAGATATTGATATCATAGCAAATGGTTATAGATGTTTAAATTATAATAATGTAATAATTACAAAGCTGGATGAAACGTCAACATATGGATCGATATTAAACATATGTAATAAAACAGGCAAACCAATAAGTTTTGTAACTACAGGACAAAATGTACCAGATGACATAAGATTAATGAGTTCAAAAGAATTAGCAAGTTTAGTACTAGGAGAGGATACACTATGATAGATCAAGCAGAAAGATTGAGAGAGCTTGTTAAAAAGAAGGTAGATAATAATAATAAAATAAAAGAACCTTCATCGCCTAGAATTATAACTATCACATCTGGTAAAGGAGGAGTTGGCAAAAGCAATTTTGTAGTAAACTTAGCAATATGTCTTCAAAAAAGTAAGAAAAAGGTACTTATATTTGATGCTGATATGGGAATGGGGAATGATGATGTACTCATGGGATTTTTGCCCAAATATAATGTATATGATATAATATTTAATGATAAAACAATAGATGAAGTTGTTACAGAAACTCAATTTGGTGTAAAATTACTTCCAGCAGGGATGGGTGTATCCAGATTTGAAGAAGTAACACATGAACAGAGAAAAAAGTTTATAGATAAACTGTCAAGTTTAGAAGATGTTGATTATATATTAATAGATACAGGAGCTGGAATAAATAGAAACGTACTTGCTTTTATAGCCTGCTGTGAAGAGCTCGTGGTTGTTACTACGCCGGAGCCAACATCGATTACAGATGCATATAGTTTACTTAAAGCAGTAAATTACTTTAAATTAAAGGATACTGCCAAGCTTATTGTAAATAGGACAGTAAATAAAGAAGAAGGGAAACATACTTATGATAAATTCAGTACTGTAGTTAAAAAGTTTCTAAATATAAATCTTGTTTATTTAGGAAGTATGAGTGATGATAAAAAACTTGTTCAAGCTGTGAGAAGTCAGCAGCCATTTTTAATAAAGTACCCAAATGCAAATGTATCAATTGATTTAAAAAGTATAGCAAATATAATTATGGGATCTAATGAATATAAAAAAGGTGCATCTTTACAAGGGTTATTTAAAAAGTTATTTAATATTTTTTCATAAGGGGTAGATTTAAATGAAAAGAAAAGTGGATTTTATTGTTAATAGTAAGATAGAAATACAAGTTGAAAATAAAACATATAAGAGCAATATTCAGGACGTTACAGATGATTCTATAGGAATAAGCATACCCGTAAATAATGGTGAATATCTACCTTTGAGGGGAAATGAAAAAATTAACGTATTATACTATTGTAATAAAGACATATATGGATTTGAGACAAGAGTAATTGGAAGAAAAGTAGAAAACATACAAATGATATTAATCCAAAAACCTTATCAATTCAAGACTATTCAAAGAAGAAATTTTGTAAGAGTAAATGTAATGATAAATGTACGCTGTATATTTATAAATAATGAAAAATATATGCAAAATATAAATGATAATCAAGTCAAAATATTTGAGGGATATACACTTGATATGAGTGGTGGAGGAATGAGGATAGCTTTTGATAGATCTTTGGAAAAAAATCTGCGATATGGAAGTATTTTAATGATAGAGGTCCCATTTCAAACGAAAAACTTTGTTTTAAAGTCTAAAATAGTTAGAATAGAAAATGACAAAAAAAATCCTAAAATTATATGCGGGGTTAATTTTATAGATTTAGATAAAGTAACACGGGAACATGTAATAAGAATGGTCTTTAGAACCATGAGGGATCAGATGAAAAATGGAGCAAGGGAGGAATAGGTTTTATATGGCATTAGCAGGAGATTTGTGCGTAAGAGAAGAACTGGTAAAAAAATATATACCTTTAGTCAAATACATTGCTTCAAGAGTTATAATAGGCAAAACTAAATATATAGAATATGAGGATTTGGTAAGCTGCGGAATGGTAGGACTTATGGATGCAATAAATAAATTTGATGAGAGCAGAGGAATGAAGTTTTCTACCTATGCATCCATAAGAATAAAGGGATCTATGATAGATGAAATAAGGAGAAATAGCCCTATATCAAAAGGCGCCATGGATAAATTAAATAGATATAATTGTGCTATAGAAAAACTTCAAAAATTCTTAGGTAGAGAGCCATCATACATGGAAATAGCTAAAGAGTTAAATATATCCATAAAAGAAATGATGCAAATTGAAAATTATATAAATTATATATCTGTTGTGTCACTAGAAGATTTGATTTTTTCGGAAAAATATGATGTTACACGTATGGAAACTATACAAGATAATAAAAGTCCAAGCCCTGAAAAATTTATAGAAGAAAAGGAAAAAGTAGAATATTTGACTAAAGCTTTGGACATGCTATGCGAAAAGGATAAGCTTGTCCTTTCACTTTACTATTATGAAGGATTAACTCTTAAAGAAATAGGAAAAGTTTTAAGTGTATCGGAGTCTAGGGTGTGCCAGCTGCATAGTAGATCTATTTTTCATCTTAAAAAGATGATGGAGAAACTTAAATACATTTAAAGAGTTTAGTAAAGGAGGATTAGTATGAATGCCGTTATTCTTATAATTATAGGAAGTTTGCTTATAGTGCTTAATGTTAGGGCTATCAATAATCAAAAAAAGTCTTTTGATGGTATTTTAAATAATAGACAAGATAATGTTAAAGATTACGAAATTGAGATAACCAAGTTAAGGGAGGAGTTTTCCAATACAATATTGGAACTTCAAAAGGAAATAGAGCAATTAAAAATTAAACTTAAAGAAAACAAAGATGAAAATCATAAAAATATAGATTGTAATATACATAAAGAAGATAGTGTTTCTTCAAATGGTGTAAAAGTAAATGAAATAAAAAGGTTATTGAATTCAGGTATGTCTATTGATAGTATATGCCAAGAGTTAGATATGGGTAAGGGGGAAGTATTATTAGTAAAAGAATTATACGCAAAATAATGTTATTAATAGATTTCTTAAGCGATAGAAAATTACTTATAGGAATTGGCATAGGAATTATTATGGCTACTTTTATAATGATAGGTACTAAAGTTAATTATCAAATGAGTAAAACCCAAATTGAAGACAAGGCGAGGGGCATGGGAATGATATATCCCGAGGAAGTTAAAGTTATTAATGATAAGGGAGTGAGCAAATGATAAGAGGTCTTTATACGGCAGTCTCTGGAATGATTACTCAGGAAGCTAAACAAGATGTTATAACTAATAATTTAGCTAATGTAAATACAGTTGGATTTAAAAAAGACAATCTAGCTGTACGAAGTTTTGAAAATATGCTTATGCAAAATTATGACAAAGTTGTTGGCGGTCAAAATGTAAGAAATACAATTGGTTATTTAAATAATGGCAGCAAAGTTGATTCTGTAAATACCGATTTTACTTCAGGCACTATACAATCTACTGGAAAGCCTACTGACTTTGCAATAGATGGAAGAGGATTTTTTACTGTAAATAGAAATGGACAAAATTATTATACTAGAGATGGACATTTTCATGTAAATCAAGAAGGATATTTAGTTACAGACAGCGGAGATTATGTTTCATTTCAGCAAAATCAGAGGCTGTTTGTTGGAAACAATAAAATAGTATGTGATCCTCAAGGCAGTGTTAAACTATTGGATTCAAATAATAATGTTGTTGGACAAGATAGATTTGCTGCAGTTGATTTTGATAATTATAATAACCTTCAAAAGATAGGTGATAACCTTTACCAGGGAAATAATCCGCATGCAGCTAACATTACAGTTAGACAAAATAGCCTTGAAAGCTCTAATGTAAATACCGTAAATGAAATGGTGGACATGATTACAACTATGAGAACTTTTGAAACAAATCAAAAAATAGTACAATCAACGGATGAAACATTAGATAAAGTTGTAAATCAAGTTGGAAGTGTAAGATAGTTATATGGATTAAAAATTGAGATATGGAGGAGGTGAACTGCTGTGGAATCTTTAATAAATTCTATAAAAGTATGTAAATATAGGGTTTTATAAGGTTTTGGCAGCGGATGACTGATGCTAAGAATTTTATGGAATAGTAAAAGTGCTATGAATGCTGAACAGGAAAAACTTAATGTTATATCTAACAATCTTGCAAATTCAAGTACAGCAGGTTATAAAAGAGAGAATGTTGGTTTTGAAGATTTAGTTTATGAAACATTGAATAGAACAGGTTATCCTAATAGTGGAAATAGCCCTAAAGAACCTATAAATGGCACAGGTGTTAAGGCTGCAGAGTGGATAAGAGATACATCGGAGGGAAGCTTGAAGCAAACTGGAATTAATACTGATCTTGCAATAGACGGAGATGGATATTTTAGAGTTACACTGCCAAATGGAACAAAGGCATATGAAAGGGCAGGAGATTTTAATATAGACGCTGCAGGAACTGTTGTAGATAAGAATGGAAATAGGCTGGATATGGGGTTATCACCTGAAGGTACTAGTCTTAGAAATTCAGGCACTTTCTTAAGACCAGATAATTTTAAAGTAGGTGAAAATGGTGAAGTATATTTAAACAATAATGATACTACTTACTTATATGGAAAAATAAATTTATATATGCCTATAGGTCAAACTGCCTTTAGATCAATAGGAAACAACTTATACCAACCTATACCTGGAGCTCAAGTAATTCCATCAAATGCTAAAATACGTCAAGGTGCTCTGGAAGGTTCAAATGTAGATTTAGCTGCTGAAATGACTGATTTGATTTCAGCTCAAAGGGCTTTTGAAATTAATTCAAAAGGAGTTCAAACTGCAGATGAAATGTGGCAGCTTGTAAATAATATGAAATCTAAGTAATTAATATTGAATTATATAATCCTTCTGTGATATTTCAGAAGTGTTTGCATATATTTATATTGTTAGAATTTTATTTCAGGAGGATTATATTTTATGAGAAGGGACAGAGATGATTTAAGAATGTGCCCTATGATGCAAATGATGAATAAGAAAGGTTCAATGTGTCCTATGATGATGGATGGTATGCATTATGATAGTCAGGGTATGATGTGTCCTATGATGCAGGGCCAAGGTATGTGGTGCCCTATGATGCAAGGTCAAGGTATGTGTCCTATGATGATGCCGGCATGTCCTATGATGCAAATGCCAGCGTCAGGTAAAAAAAGTAAAACGTGCCGTGCAATGTCGGCAGATGAAATGAATGATATGAAAATGAGAACAGTAGATGCGAGTGATATAGAAGATTAAAAAAGGAACTGCCTAAAGTAGGCAGTTTTTTTAGTCTTTAGCTAATGTACTTGTTAGTGGTGGTATAACTTGTTTTTTCCTAGACAATATTCCAGGAACATAGGCACTATTATTTTCTAAGTTAATGTTAAATGCTTTTTCAACTACATCTGCTTTTTCACCGGCTGCAATTAATTCTGAGCCTCCATCAAGTATATTTGTAAGCATTAATACCATTAAGTCAAACTTTTC
Source organism: Clostridium sp. JN-1 (assembly GCF_003718715.1). Lineage (NCBI taxonomy): Bacteria > Bacillati > Bacillota > Clostridia > Eubacteriales > Clostridiaceae > Clostridium > Clostridium sp. JN-1. Next base: position 1,092,689 of record NZ_CP033465.1, read on the forward strand.
ATTAGCACATCTATTTTCCATAAGTTCTATTATATCATGTCTTATTGTTTCAAATCCATCAGTATCCATGGTTGAAATTTGGGAAACTCCTACTTTTGTTCCACTTAAGATAAATTCCTTGAAGTCTTGATTTAATATTTCATCAGGTGTCTTTCCATCTAGAGAAGAACCTGCTTTAAACATCTGTTTTGCGAAATCTTCAGGATATATGTCAGCTATGTTTGCCAATCTCTTCAATATATGTTTATCAGTATTAGTTGAAGTAGGAGATTTAAATAATAGTGTATCTGAAATAATTGCCGCACTTAGGAGACCGGCAACTTTTTTCGAAGGTCTTATGCCATTTTCAAAAAACATTGATGCAATTATTGTAGCACTGCATCCTACTGGCTCATTTCTAAAATATATAGGGGATGATGTTTGAATATCAGCTATTCTATGATGATCTATAATTTCAAGTATGTCAGCATCATCTAACCCATGAACTGATTGAGTCTTTTCATTATGATCAACTAGTATAACCTTTTTCTTCTTTTGAGATATTAAATGATATCTTGAAATACTTCCTACAATTTTATTTTGTGAATTTACTACTGGATAACTTCTATACCTTGTTTTAAGCATTTCCTGTCTTACATCTTCAGTAAAGTCATCAGTTTTGAATACCAATAGATTTTCTTTAGTCATTATGTAACTTACTGGTATACTTTGAGTTATAAGTCTTGAGGCAGTAAAAGTATCATATGGTGTTACAATTATAGTGCAATTAGACTCTTTGCATTTATTAAGAATTTTTTCATTTACACTGTGGTTACCAGCTATAATTATAAGAGAAGCTTTAGAGTCAACTGCTACATCTTGAGCATCGTCTCTGTCACCACAAATTATGATGTCACCTTCTTCTATAACCTCTTTAGCACTTTCAGGCATCATGGCAGCAACTACAACTTTTCCTGCAAATTTTACATCGTCACTTGGTGCATATATGCATTTAGCAGAAAGTGTATCTACAATATTTTCAAGTTTAGTGCCGCTCTTGTTTATGACATTATTGTCCCATATATCCATATAACATGAGGTTATATTTGATTGAGAGGCAAGTCCTATTAGCCTATCCTCATCATCTACTACAGGTAACGTTTTTACATTGTTTTTTCTAATCAATGACCAAGCTGTTTTTAATGATGTATCTGGACAAATAGGAGATACACTATCAAAATCTAAGTCAGCTATTTGAGATTTAACTGTTTTTACTAACTTTGGAGCTTTAACTCCAAAGTAATCGAGTACGAATTGAGTTTCTCTGCTTACATCACCTAAACGAATAGGAACTGCATTCATACCCATTTTATTTTTTAATTCTGAATAAGATATAGCAGAACAAATAGAATCCGTATCAGGATTTCTATGACCTGTTATATATACTACATCATTCATTTTATGTCTCCTCCTGTTAAAAGTTAAGTTTTTACTTGGAAACCATGTATAGGGTTTCTAATTCCAAATTTAGTTTACACTCCGGGGTATGCTGCCAAACTTCAGGCACGATAAATACTTTTAATCATTCTAAGACTCAGTATTTTGAAAAGCTAATAAACATTGATAAACTCGTACCTCAGACAATATCAATATTTATAGATTTTCTAAAATACTTCGCCAAGAATGATAAAAAAGTATTTATATGTGCTTTCATTTTGGCAGCATACCCCTGCGTGCAAACTAAGTTTTAAGCTAAAAGTAAATGTATAGTTATTTAAATTTGCAAATTAACTTACACGCAGGGATATATATCCCGGAGTATGAGTTAAGTCTTGAATCAGAAACTTTATATATGTTTTATAATTACAAACTTAACCTAAAAATATGTATACATCTATATTATATCCAATAAATAACACCTTATCAACTATATTTTTGAGAGAACAAAGGATAAAAGCAGAGGACAGAGGACAGAGGACAGAGAAGGACTCATAGGCCCCTTTCGAATAGTAGACTCATAGCTTGAGTTAACTTATACTAGAAATTAGCAGATGGAGGGGTGCCTTATGAGTGATAAATTTGTTAGAAGATATACAGAAGAGGAACGAGTAAAAATTGTAGAAGAAGCTTTATCATGTGGAAGTAATGCTTTAGTAGAGGCAAAATATAATTTAAACAAAAGTTTACTATCTAGATGGAAATGTAATTATAGAAGATATAAACAAACTTTGAAGCCTAAAGATACTAAAGAACCTAAAACTGATGAAATAATCGTAGATTATAAAAAAGAATATAAGAAAACACAAGAAAAATGCAAAAAACTCGAATTAGAAGTTGCTGTTCTTAGAGACTTATTAAAAAAAAGCAAATAAATGAGGAATTTGACTTATATTCTTATGCAACTGAGTGGATTTCTACAGGTGCACCTATTAAAACCATATTACAAATATTAGGTTTGAAGAAATCTACTTATTATAAACGTCAAATGTTAACTAAAAGCAAAAATAAGCCTTTAAATAAATCAGAAGGCAACATTCCAGGATATAGTTTAAATATGCATAGTGAAAAAGTTTCTGATTTAAAGATTCAAAAATATATAACAGAAATAAAAAATGATGAAGTAGGACAATTTTATGGATATAAAAAAATCACTGCAATCTTAAGGAACAAATATAAACTAAAAATTAATAAGAAAAAAGTTTATAGATTAATGGATAGTATGAATTTGTTAGAAAGGAAAAAACTAAGCATTAAAAGATACTCTAAAGTGTGCAAAAATCATGTAATTATAGATTCAAATCAACTTTGGGAAATGGATATGAAGTATGTTTATATAGCTGAAACAAATCAAGTAGCTTATTTAACATCTATAATAGATGTATTTGATAGAAGCATACTTGCATATTGATTTAGCACTTTCTGCAGATGCAAAGCAAGCTGAAACTGTAGTAATAAAAGCACTTTACAATAGAGGTATCAAAGGAAAAATTTCAAAGCTGACAGTACGCACAGACAATGGATCACAATTTATAGCTAGTAAATTTGAAAAGTTATGTATTCAAGAAAATATTATTCATGAACGAATACCTGCTCATAGTCCTAATTATAACGCTCATATAGAGTCATATCATAGATATATACAGCAAGAATGTTTTACAGGTAAGTTATTTAAGAACTTAGATGATGCAGAAAATACTATAAAAAAATATGTGGATAATTATAACTTCAAAAGAATACATTCTTCAATAGATTATAGAACTCCAAATGAATTCTATAATCTAATAAATAGTAATTTCAAGAATAAACTAGTAATTAGCATTTAGAGTCCACTTTTAAGGGGCCAATCCGAGGTTGATTTTTCTCCGCTGCACTGCGAAAAATCTTTAATTAAACTTTTCTTTAAACTTTTTCTTCCCTAAGTAAATTTAAAGACAAATGTCGTAAGATAGCTAAATTGGAATTTGTCTATCCTAAATTCTTTGTATTTTCAACGTAGATAGATACTTCACCACAGTTTGGACAAATGGCTACTTTCGGTTTTCCTATTCTATTGGCGAATAAACGCTTATCGTCTGTTGCCATTACTATACCATAGCCATCACCTTCAATTTTTATTGAACAATTTTCAATCATTTCGGTTTCACACCTTATACACTTTCTCATACATATACCTCCGTTAAATTACTTATTTATAATACTCAACTTTAAATTTTGGTTTATATACTATATTATACTGATTAAATCGTAAAAATAAAAGGACTGCGCCCTAAAATCTTATATGCGTTTGTCCTGTCGCTAAAGCAAAATACTGCTAACCTATATAGATTTAAAGATTCTTTTGCATTAGCAAAAAATCAACCTTCAATGTCCTTTGTCCTCTGTTTTTTTGTTCTCTGATTTTGTCTTTTCAAAAAAATTGCTTCGCATTTTTTGTATATTATCAATTATAGTTTTAATCATAATAATGTATTTGATAATCATATATTTACATTAGATTATGAGTTTTTAATCGTTGATTTTGGAGGGGATGGGATTTGATAAACGAAAAAGAAATTCAAAGTGGACTCACGCAAAGAGAAGCTGAAAGAAGATTAAAAAGGTATGGATCCAATACACTACAAGAAAAGAAGAAGATATCACCAGTTAAAATATTCATTTCACAATTTAATGACCTTATAACATGGGTACTTATTGTGGCAACTGTACTATCTGGATTCATGGGAGAAAAAGCTGATTGTATAACTATACTCATAATTGTAGTTATGAATGCTGTACTTGGATTTATGCAAGAGTATAAAACAGAAAGGTCGCTTGAAGCTTTAAAAAAGATGGCATCACCCACAGCAAAAGTTGTGAGGGATGGATTTGTAAAGGTAATAAATACTGAGAATCTAGTAATTGGAGATTTAGTCATACTTGAAAGTGGAGACAGAATACCTGCAGACTGCATTCTTATGGAAGATAGTAACTTTATGGTAGATGAATCGCTTTTAACAGGTGAGTCTGCAGGAGTAAGTAAAAGCTGTAATTCAAAAGATAACTCAACATACATGGGAACTATAGTACTTACTGGTAAGGGCAAAGCAAAAGTTGTACAAACAGGTATGAAAACCGAAATGGGAAAAATAGCTGGCATGTTAGATAGTATAGAAAGTGAAAGATCGCCTTTAAAAGAAAAGCTCACCTCACTTGGAAAAGTTCTTGTTGCAGCATGTATAGCCATATGTATTATCGTAACTTTAACTGGAATATGGAGAGGTGAGGACAAGTATCAGATGTTCTTACTTGGGGTCAGTCTTGCAGTAGCAGCTATACCAGAAGGGCTTCCAGCAATAGTAACAGTTGCTCTTGCACTCGGAGTGTCAAGAATGCTCAAGAGAAATGCTTTAGTTAGAAAATTACCGGCTGTAGAAACACTTGGATGTACATCTATTATATGCAGCGATAAAACAGGGACACTTACGCAAAATAAAATGACAGTTAAAGCAATGTATTTTGATAAAAACATATTTTATTTAGATAAAGAAAAGATTCCAGAAAATGTTTTACTTAAGAAGGCATTTGTATATTGTAATGATTGTGATTATGATTTTAATCAAAAGGATTTTTCTAAGAGCTTATTTGGAGATCCGACGGAAACATCACTTATAAAAGTTTATTTTAAGGAAAATAAGCCTTTAAAAGAATTTCTTCAAAAGGCAAAGAGAGTATATAGTAATCCATTTGATTCAGACAGAAAAATGATGTCGGTAATTGTAAAAGAAGGCAGTAAGAATATTTGCTACGTAAAGGGCGCTCCTGAAAGAGTAATTGCGAGGTGCAAATATATTCTGGATAAAGGAGAAGTTAAATTATTTACTTCCGAGTATAAGGCAAGTGTAAACAAGGCGCTTGAAGATATGTCATTTAAAGCACTTAGATGTATAGCAGGTGCATATAAGGAAAAAGGGGTTGTTAGGGGAAAAAGTTTAGAGGAAGATCTTGTATTTTTAGGTATAGCAGGTATTATAGATCCTCCTAGAAAGGAAGCTAAGGATGCAGTATTAAAATGTAAAATGGCTGGTATAAAGCCTATAATGATAACAGGTGACCACAAAAATACTGCTTTTGCAATAGCAAATGAATTGAGTATATGTAAAGATAGGTCTCAAGTTATAACAGGATCAGAATTAGATGAATTAACAGATAAGCAGCTTTCAAGTAAGATAGAAAATCTTTCTGTTTTTGCACGTGTAAACCCAGGACATAAACTTAGAATTGTAAAAATACTTAAATCCAAAGACAAAATTGTAGCAATGACTGGTGATGGAGTAAATGATGCACCAGCAGTAAAAGAAGCCGATATAGGTGTTGCCATGGGAATTTCAGGAACAGATGTAACTAAGGAAGCTTCATCAATGATACTTTTAGATGATAATTTTTCAACAATAGTATCAGCTATAGAAGAGGGAAGAGTAATTTATGACAATATAAGAAAGTTTATAAGGTATCTACTTTCGTGCAATCTTGGAGAAGTACTTACTATGTTTTTAGCATCACTTTTTTATTTGGAGACACCTCTTCTCCCAATACAAATTTTACTAATTAATCTTGCAACAGATGGTCTTCCAGCTATGGCTCTTGGCGTGGATCCAGCCGATGGTAATATAATGGAGGATAAGCCAAGGCCTAAAAATGAAAGTATATTTGCAAGGGGATTGAGTGAGAAAATAATTATAAGAGGATCTTTGATAGGAATTTGCACAATATTAGCTTTTGTAACCGGAAAGTTTTACAAGTGCAATTTAAATGTATGCAGAACGCTTGCATTATGCACTCTTGTAATGTCACAACTCATTCATGTATTTGAATGCAGGTCTGAAAAGCATTCTTTATTTGAAATTAAGTTATTCACCAATAAATACTTGGTAGGATCTGTACTTATATCTATAGGTATGGTTATGTGTGTTCTATATGTGCCTTTTATGCAAGGTGTATTCCATACAAGTCCACTTGATATAGGGCAGTGGGCGATAGTAATATTTTTTTCAGGCATAATTGCACTTATAAACAGTTTATATCTTTATTTTAAGTAGTTAAAAACAAGGACATAGGACATAGGACATAGAAGGAGGATTTTTGATAACTCGTTTCGCTAAAGCGAAACATTGCTGAATTATATAAATTTAAAGATTTTTTGCGTTAGCAAAAAATCAACCTTCAATGTCCTCTGTCCTTTGTCCTCTGAAAAATTTAAGGTTTGATTTTTTAAAAATCAAACCTTAAATTTTTATTTAATTCTCTGAACTTTTCTTGCTCTTTGAACTTTTCCTTCTACAGGAACTAAATCTTTCTTTGTTGTCATATTTCTTATATTTATAAGGTTAATAAAGTCTTTACCTTGCTTTCCTTTTCTTGCTTTAAGACCCTGTACTAATACTAAATTACCTTGATTTACAGTAATAAACTCTGGCTTTTTAAACCATTTTTTTCTTACATAAGAACATTTCACTATGTTTTTGCTTCTCTCTGGTCTTACGAGTAAGCTGACATTTAATTTATGGAATATCCATAAAATAGTTTTCTTGGTTACTTTAACTGATACAACAGTACCTTGAACTTGAGTAAGTCTATCCCCATATTTTTTCAAATAAGATTTAGTATAATATTGCGAAATTTTTTCTTTAAAACTCATGTGTATAACTCCTTTTTGTTAATATTTATGAGAAATGCTGTATTTTTCAGCAGATTTTCCTTGAAGAATTTTAAGTATATTATAGCATAGTATTGATTTTTTGAAAATATATTAACCCATGCTAACAAAAGAGTAGGGATTTGCTGCTAAAATAAACTATCTTAAGGTATATAAATATTTTTCCCCAGAACTCATTAATAGATACTGTTAAAGTTTTATATTTAAAAATTTGTTCCTAAATAATGTTTTTGCGAATATTATTATAGTAAGCGATGAAAGGAGGACGATGTATGAATACAGAATTAGACCCTCAAAAAATTATATATGATTTTAAATTTGATAATATAAGTATAAGAGGAGAAATAAATGATACTCCTGAGTATGACGAGGTATATAAAAAAATAAAAACAGCCTTAGAAATAGACAAGGATGGATATAATGTTTATCTTATAGATGATTTTTCCGAATATAATTTAAGTAAGATCATGGAGTTTGTACATGATAACTTAAAATATAAGGGAAAGCCAGAAGATATATGTTATGTTGTATGTAAAGATGAAAAGCATCCTGAGGTTTTATTCTTACCAGGTGGAAAAGGCAAAACATTAAAAAATATGGTAGAAAAAATAAAAAATTTATATTTAGATAGTACTTATGAATTTTATAATAATGCTTCAGTTAAGGAAAAAGAAGATATATTAACAAGCCTTGACAAGAGAAAAACTGATTTAGTGAATAAGCTATTAAAGGTTTCTAAAGATGATGGCTTTATTATGAAACCTACGGTGAGCGGATTTACATTTGTTCCCATAAAAGAAGATGGTGACATGATGAGTGAAAAAGAATATGATGCACTTGATACAGAAAAAAGAGAAGAAATATTAGATAAAATAAATAATTTGAAAAGTAGTGCACATGAAATACTAGATGAACTCAAAGAAATGGAACTATCTGAGATTGATAAGATAAAGATTATTATGGATAAGTATTATTTTGATAAAACAATTGATATAAAATCAAGTTACACGAATGAATTCAATGGAAGTTACAAAGTAATAGGTTATTTAAATGATATGTGTAATGATATAGAAGAAAGTATAAAAAGTATATATTCAATAAGTTATGAGGATGACAGGGAAAGTATAATTAAAATTATTTATAAATATGTAGTAAATGTACTTGTAGATAATAGTGAAGTGAATGAACCTCCTGTCATATTTGAAGAAGATCCAAGTGTAAGTAATTTAATAGGCAGCATAGAATATGAAAATAAAAATGGTACCTATGTTACAAATGCAGGTTTAATAAAAAGTGGTTCTTTTTTAAAAGCTAATGGAGGCTGTCTTATAATAAGAGCTAACAGTCTTTTAAATAATTTAAATTCTTATTATTACTTGAAGAAAACTTTTTTAAGTGGAAAGGTAGATTTAAATTATAATAGAGGATATCTTGAATTATTATCTTTAAGCGGACTAAAGCCGCAGTCAATAAAATTTAACGAAACAGTCATATTAATAGGGAATTATAAAACTTATGATTTACTTTATTCCTATGATGAAGACTTTAAAAAGCTGTTTAAGATTAGAGCAGAGCGCAGGGGAATATTAAATTTGAATGAGGAAACTAAAAAGTGTTTTATAGCTAAAACTTACAATACATGTAAGCGTAATAAACTGCATACACTTACTGATGAAGCTATAAAAGAGCTTGCAAAATTTTTATCTAGAAAAGCAGAGGATAGAAATAAACTGTATATGAATAGCTGCGAACTTAACAATGTACTCATAATTGCAGACAATAAGGTAACTAGGGATAATAGAGAAAGTATAGAAAGACAGGACATAATGGATACAGTTTATAAACACGAATTGATTGAAGAACAGGTGTATGAAGGTTATAAAGAAAATAAACTTTTAATAGATGTTCAAGGTAAGGTAATCGGTCAAGTAAATGGACTTTCGGTAATTGATACAGGGTATGTTACATTTGGAAGGCCAATAAGGATAACATGTTCCTGCCATAAGGGAGATGGAAATGTAATAGATGTACAAAGAGAGGCAAATTTAAGCGGAAATATTCACAGCAAAGCTATAAATATTCTTAAAGGATATTTAAATTCACTTATAGGGGGATATGAGAAGATACCTGTAAATTTTCATTTGAGTTTTGAACAAGTTTATGGAAAAGTAGATGGAGATAGTGCTTCAGTTGCAGAGGTAATGGCTATGATTTCTGCCTTAAGCAAAGTTGGTATAAATCAAAATATAGCAGTTACAGGTTCTATAGATCAGCTTGGTCAAGTTCAAGCTATAGGGGGAGTTAATGAGAAAATAGAAGGGTTTTTTGATATATGTAAGCTCGTGGGTGATACTAATGAAAAAGGAGTACTCATTCCAAAATCAAATATAAGCAGCTTGGTTTTAAAAAGTGATGTTGAAACGGAAATAGCAAATGGTAAGTTCCACATTTATACTATGTCTAATTTAAAAGATGCAGTTGAAGTCCTTATGGAAGAAGATTATGAAAGTGTAATTCGTGAGAGTAAAAAAGAACTCAAAAAATATTTAAAAAAACAGGGAACGGTTAAGGATTAAATTATACGGACTGTAAGCTTAATTGATAAAACTTGCTTCAGTCCTTATAACTTTACTTTAAAAAACAAAAAGGAACAAAATGTTTTATATTTTGTTCCAAAATTACAAGCATATACAAATGAGGCTTAGACGTTAAATCTAAAATGTACAATGTCTCCATCTTGCATTATGTAATCCTTGCCTTCAAGTCTATAAAATCCCTTTTCTTTTGCTGCTGCTTCAGATCCGCATTCTATCAATTTATCATAAGATATTACTTCTGCACGAATAAATCCTTTTTCTATATCAGTATGTACTTTACCAGCAGCTTTTGGTGCTTTTGTACCTTCTTTAATAGTCCATGCTCTTACTTCATCTGATCCAACTGTTAAGAAACTAATCAATCCTAAAAGTTTGTAACTTGAATTAATTAGTTTGTTGAGTCCAGCTTCCTTGAGCCCATACTCTGCTAACATTTCTATCCTTTCATCGTCATCAAGTGAAGAAAGCTCTTCTTCTATTTTAGCTGAAATAACTATTACTTCAGAATTTTCATTTTTTGCAAATTCTCTTACCTTCTTAACATAGTCATTTTCAGTATTACCTGATATTAAGTCGTCTTCGGATATGTTTGCAACATATAATACTGGTTTTGTTGTAAGTAAAAAATAGCCTTTTACTATTTCACTTTCATCTTCATCTAAGTCCAATGTTCTAACAGGCTTTCCAGCTTCAAGATGATTTTTGATTTTTAACATTAATTCATATTCAGTTTTAGCTTCCTTAAGTCCGCCATGAGCAAGTTTAGCTATCTTTTCGATCTTTCTATCCATGACTTCAATATCTGAAAATATAAGTTCCAAATTTATAGTTTCAATATCACGGATTGGATCTATTGATCCATCAACATGTACTATGTTAGGATCTTCAAAACATCTAACGACGTGTACTATTGCTTCTACTTCTCTTATGTGTGATAAGAACTTATTTCCAAGACCTTCTCCTTTGCTTGCACCTTTAACTAAACCGGCTATATCATAAAATTCTATTGATGTATATATCTTTTTCTTAGGATTATACATTTTTTCTAATATGTCTAATCTATCATCGGGCACACTTACTACCCCAACATTTGGTTCTATTGTGCAAAATGGATAGTTTGCTGATTCAGCCCCTGCTTGAGTTATAGCATTAAATAAAGTACTTTTACCTACATTAGGTAAACCTACTATTCCAAGTTTCATATATGTACATTCCTTTCTTTCGCAAAATTAAAAGCAAAATTCTATTAAAAGTTCTATTAAATTATACCCTAGACAGTTAGTAATTTCAATAATCTTCACCCCAGGGGTATAAACTTTGGAAGAATTTACACCCCTGGGGTGAAAGCAAGGGTATTTTAATCTATTTAAAAAAAATTTTAAAAAGTTATTTATAAAAGAGGGAATTTTTATGTTAAAATAGAATAGTTAAGTTTAGTGGTTAAAAGTGGAGTAAAGTGGAGTAAATACAAAGTTTACTTGAATATGCTGAGATTAAAAAAGGAATAGTAAGTATAGGTGTATCAACTAGAGCTGAAATATGGAGTAAGAAAAGCGGCAGGAATATAATGATTCAAATATAGACTTTAATGAATTATAAGAACAAATGAGTAAACTAGGAATATAAACTTTTAGGAGGCAATTATGGAATTTAAGCATATACCAGTATTATTAGAAGAAACTATAGAATCACTTAATATAAAAAAAGATGGGATATATGTTGACTGTACAATTGGTGGAGGGGGTCATTCATATGAAATTGCAAAGAGGCTCTCTAAAGATGGAAGGTTAATAGGAGTAGACCAAGATACTTGTGCATTAAAAGCAGCATCTGAAAAATTGAAGGACTTTGATAATATTACATATGTTCATGATAACTTTTACAATTTAGATTCTATATTAAAAGAGCTGGGAATAAAAAAAGTAGATGGAATTATGATGGACCTTGGAGTATCTTCTTATCAACTTGATGAAACCGAGAGGGGATTTAGTTATATGAAAGATGCCCCTTTGGATATGAGAATGAACAGGGAAAATCAATTTTCAGCTTATGATGTTATAAATACATATAATGAAGATCAACTTTATGATGTAATTAAAAATTATGGTGAAGAAAAGTTTGCAAGGAGAATAGCAAGGTTAATATTAGAAAGAAGGATACAAGAACCTATAAAGACTACAGGAGAACTTGTGGAAATTATAAGATGTGCCATACCTAAAAAGTTTCAAAGAAAAGGCCATCCTGCAAAGAAAACATTTCAAGCTGTAAGAATAGAAGTAAATAAGGAACTCGATATACTAAATAAAGCTGTTGACAATAGCATTAGATTTTTAAATGAGGGTGGAAGGCTGTCTATCATAACTTTTCATTCCCTTGAAGATAGAAAGATAAAAGTTAAGTTTAAGGAATTAGAAAATCCATGTACGTGTCCGCGTGATTTTCCTATATGTGTATGTGGGAAAAAACCTTCAATTAAAATTATTACTAAAAAGCCAATTGAACCATCAGAAGAAGAAAGGGAAATTAATTCAAGAAGCAGAAGTGCAAAGCTTAGAGTAGCTCAGAAAATTTAGTTCTAAAGTTTACGAGGGGTGAATAAAGTGATAGTGGTGAATAAAGATACTATATCTGGAAATACTGTTTTGCAGCCTGAAGAGGTACCTGATTATGGTAAAGGCCAAGAAAAAAATCGTGAAAAAGAAAAACTAAAAAGAGAAAAACTGAGACAAAAAAGGATAAAAAATAAAGCTAAAATACTGAGAAACATCCTATTGATATTTGTAATAGGTTTATTGCTTGTAGGCAGATACTGTATAATCTATAATATGCAGACACAATTAAACTCTATAAATAATAATATAAGTAAGTTAAATAGTAAAAATGAACAATTGAAAGTTAATTTAGTTCAATACAATAATATTCAATATATAGAGAGTACAGCAATAAATAAATTACATATGGTATTTCCAAACAAGGCATCAATTGTCTATACGGATTTAGATAAAAAAAATATAAGCACAACTCCACAAAAAGAAAGTAGAGAGACTAAAGAACAAAATATATGGGATAAACTCATTAAATTTTTATATTAGTTAAATAGACACATGATTTTGTCTAAGCAATGCTTTTATGGAGGTAAAGTTTTTGACTAAAAGAGAATATAGAGATAAAGTTATTGTAAGAAAGAGAATGGTAATTATCTTTTGTTTTCTTTTATTATTAATTTGCGGACTCATAGGGAGAATGATATATGTAATGGTATATGAGTCACCTAAATTGAAATCAATTGCCATCGCACAGTGGACAAGCGAAGTAAAGATTGATGCTAAAAGAGGAAAGGTTTTGGATAAAAGTGGACACGAGCTTGCAATAAGTGCAAATGTCTATAGAGTTGATTTAGACATGAATACTTTGAGGCAGACTATGAAAGAAAAAAATTTATCTCAAGATCAAGTTGCATCTGAATTAGCTGCGGCTATGTCAATGGATAAAAATGAAGTTTCTAAAATTTTAAGTAAGACACTTCCAGGTGGACTGCCGCTTTCTTCAGTTAATTTAAAGAGAAGGGTAGAAAAAGAACAAGCAGATAATGTGAGAAACTTAAATTTAAATGGTGTTCTCATATCTGGAGATACTAAAAGATATTATCCTAATGGTAATTTTTTATCACATGTTTTAGGACATACTAATTCAGATGGAAATGGACTTACAGGTGTTGAACTTTACTATAATAAACAACTTTCTGGCACCCCAGGGGTTAGAATTTCGGAAACCGATAGAAAAAGCAAAGGGCTTCCATATACGATTTCTGATTATACAAAACCAGTTGATGGAGAGGACGTTGTTTTAACTATAGATGAAATGATTCAAAGCTTTTGTGAAAAAATTGCAGCTCAAACCTTGAATGATAATAAAGCTAAAGCTGTAAGTATAATTGTGATGAATCCTAAGAATGGTGAAATACTTGCTATGGTGAATAAACCGGATTACAATCCAAATGATCCGTGGATTGAAGGAAAATCATATGATGAACTTCAAAAAACGTGGAGAAACAGAGCGGTTAGTGATACCTTTGAACCAGGTTCTATATTTAAGGTAGTAACAGCTTCTGCAGCTTTGGAAGAGGGAATAGTAAATAAAGATACAAAGTTTTCATGTAATGGAAGTATAAAGATAGGAAATAAGACTATACACTGCTGGAAAAGTGCAGGTCATGGAGAACAAACATTTAGTGACATATTAAAAAATTCATGTAATGTAGGATTTGCACAGCTTGGAAAGATGATTGGAAAAGAAACTTTAAACAAGTATATACAAAAATTTGGTTTCGGACAGAAAACAGGTATAGATTTGCCTGGTGAAGCTAAAGGTATAATTAAAAAAACTCAGGATATAACTGATATAGATCTTGCTACCATATCTTTTGGGCAGGCAAATACAGTTTCAGCAGTTCAATATTTAACTGCATTTAATGCAATAGCAAATGGAGGTACCCTTATAAAACCCCATGTCATGAAAGAAATAACTCATTATGATGATACTAAAAAGGAAAATGTAGTTGATCAAACTTTTGATATCTCAGGCAGTAATAGTAAAAAAATCGTAGATTCTAGTAAAATGTCAGAATTGAGGGGATACCTTGAAAGAGTAGTATCAGAAGGCGGCGGAAAAAAAGCTTGTATAGAAGGCTACCATATAGCTGGTAAAACTGGAACTGCACAAAAAGCTGGAGTTGGAGGATACCAATCAGGAAAATATATATCTTCATTTGCTGGAATGGCACCAGCTAATGATCCAAAGGTAACAGTATTAGTATCTATAGATGAACCAGATCCATCTAACTATTATGCTGCTCAAACTGCAGCGCCTGCAGCTAAATTGGTTTTTAATGATATATTTAATTATATGGGTATAAAAGGTGACAAAAGCCAAGAAGAAGCAGCTAAGAGCATGTTAAAGGATGTGGTAATTCCAGATGTTAGAGGAATGAAAAAAGAGGATGCACAAAAATTATTAAAAGATAATGGTCTAAATGCAGAAGTTGATAATAATGGAGAGTATATAGTAGATATGAATCCTAAACCAGGGTATACAGTAAAAGAAGGTAGTAAAGTTATACTTTACACAGGAAGTGCAGAAAATTATAATAAAGTAGTAGCTGTTCCAGATATAACAGGATTGAGTCCACAAAAAGCAGTTGAAGTATTTCAAAGTGTAGGTTTAAAGGCAAACTTTGAAGGAGAAGGCATAGTATGTGATCAAAGTATCAAACCAGGGAAACAAGTTGAAAAGGGAACGGTTATAGATGTTGAAGCAGATCCTATAGGAGATTAATTTAAAAAAATAGAATGATTTGCTAAGTTAAATAGAGTAAAGTTCTGTTTAAAATTGATTTCTATGGTAAGATTAAAATATATAAAAGCTTATTTTTATATAAGGCATGCAATGTATAGATAAATAGCTGTAATTGCATGCCAATGCTATGTAATATTATTTAAGAATAAAAAAAGAGAGGTGTTTTACTATGAAATTAAAGCAAGTTCTTGATAATATTGAATATAAAGTTTTAAAAGGCAGCGAAGATCTAGACATAAGACAAATTCAATATGATTCAAGGGAAGTCAAAAAAGGGGATCTATTTGTTTGTATTGAAGGATATAGTACAGATGGTCATAAGTACATAAATAGTGCTGCTAAAAATGGAGCAACTGCAATAATATGCAGTAGAGAAGTAGAAAATTTACCTGATTGCACTATTTTAATGGTAGATGATAGTAGAAAAGTTCTTGCAAAGGCAGGGGCTAATTATTATGATAATCCTGCAGACAAACTTAAAATTATAGGAATTACAGGGACTAATGGCAAAACCACATCAACTTTTATGATGAAGTCAATTTTGGAAACTGCCGGATATAAAGTAGGGCTTGTAGGAACTATAGCTAATTATATAGGAAATAAAAAAGTACCAACTCACAGAACTACTCCTGAATCATTGGAACTTCAAAAGTTATTTAAGGAAATGGTAGATGAAGGTGTTGAGTATTGTGTTATGGAAGTTTCTTCACACTCACTTTATTTAAATAGAGTGTATGGAATTAAATTTTGTGAAGCAATATTTACAAATTTGACAAGAGATCATTTGGATTTCCACAAGACTTTTGAAAATTATTATAAAGCCAAGTTAATACTTTTTAAAAACACTTTAAATTCAATAGTAAACTTAGATGATACTTACGGAGATAGGGTATACAAAGATGCAGGTGGAAATAAAATTTCATATTCAATTAATAAAGATGCCAATGTCAGGGCAGATAATATACATATGCATTCAAGGGGAATAGAATTTGATTTAACATATAATAGCAAAGCAGTTCATATAAATTTAAATATACCAGGCAGATACAATGTTATGAATGCTCTTGGCAGTGCAGCTGCTTGTCTGAATGAAGGTATATCACTTGAAATAGTAAAAAAAGGTCTTGAAAATATGTTATATGTTCCAGGAAGGTGTGAGATAGTAACTCAAAATTATAATCTTGGATATGAAGTTATAGTAGATTATGCACATACTCCAGATGGTCTTCAAAATATATTAAATACAGCAAGAGAATTTACTAAAGGCAGACTTATAAGTGTTTTTGGATGTGGAGGAGATAGGGATAATACTAAAAGACCTATTATGGGTAAGATTGGAACTGACTTAAGTGATATTGCAGTAATTACTTCAGATAATCCAAGAACAGAAGATCCAATGTCTATAATAAAAGAAGTTACAGCAGGAGTTGAAAAAGACAACTATATAGTAATAGAAAACAGAAGAGAAGCTATAAAGAAAGCTATGGAGATGGCTAAAAAGGATGATGTTATAGTAGTAGCTGGAAAAGGTCATGAAGATTATCAAATATTAAAGGATAAAACCATACATTTTGATGAAAGAGAGGTAGTAAGTGAAATAGTAAAAGAACTTAACAAGTAGATAAAATAATTAATAACAAAGGAAGAACAAGTTAAGGGGGAGGTGAATATACTCTAATCTATATTTTTGATTAGGGTAAGTTAAATTGAATAAATTAATATATTCGGTATTAGTCGCATTTTTTATATCTTTATTAGAAGGACCTATTTTGATTCCACTACTACATAAACTGAAATTTGGTCAGAATATAAGGGAAGAAGGACCCAAAAGCCATATGAAAAAGGCAGGTACGCCTACTATGGGAGGAATAATATTTATACTATCTACATTTATTGCAATGGCTATTATTGTAAGAAAGCCAAGTGATGAAGCAATGGTTGTATTATATTCTTTTGTGGCATTTGGAGCAATAGGTGCAATAGATGATTTTTTGAAAATTTATCATAAAAATAATTTGGGACTTAGAGCTTATCAAAAGATGCTTTTAATTTTAATTGTGTCGGGTATTTTTGCATATTATGCATATAAAAATCCTTATATAGGTACATCAATAATAGTTCCATTTTTGCATAAGTCATGGAATCTTGGAAGTATGTATATTCCATTTGTTATATTTTACTTTGCTGCTACAACAAATGCAGTCAACTTAACTGATGGATTAGATGGACTTGCAACGTCTGTTACACTTTTAGTTATGACATTCTTTGGACTTGTAAGTTTTGCAATGGGCCATTACACTTTGGCTATATTTTGTGCAGTTTTATCTGGGGCTTTACTAGGATTTTTAAAGTACAATGCTTTTCCCGCACAAGTATTTATGGGCGATACAGGTTCTCTAGCTTTGGGAGGAGCTGTGGCAACTACAGCATTGATACTAAAACTGCCATTACTGGTTATAATAGTAGGTGGAATATATGTTTTGGAAGCTTTATCCGTTTTAATTCAAGTAACTTCATTTAAACTAACAGGAAAAAGAGTATTTAAAATGAGTCCTATACATCATCACTTTGAACTATCGGGCTGGCATGAAACTAAGGTTGTTTCAATGTTTTGTATAGTTACTGTATTACTTTGCTTACTAGGATTCTTGTCACTATAATTTGTATTAAGTAGTTTTGATTGCCTAAGTTAGTAATTTTATTAGGAGGAAATAGGTATATTATGAAGATAAGTAAACCTACTATTAAAACTGGATCTATTGATTTTATATTATTTTCAACTATAATGCTTCTAGTTGCTATTGGAGTAGTTATGGTGTATAGTGCCAGTTCATATAGTGCTTTTTTTAATCCTAACATAAAGGACAGCACTTACTTTTTAAAGAAACAGGGAGCTGCAGCACTAATAGGTATGGTCTGTATGTTTGCAACTATAAAGATAGACTATCATAAGATAAAAAGGTATACTACAATACTTATGATAATAACTGCAGGATTGCTAGCAGTAGTTCTTGCATTTGAACCTGTAAATGGTGCTACTAGATGGATTCAGCTTGGTCCGCTTTCTTTTCAACCTTCTGAAATAGCAAAATACATTGTTGTAATATATATGGCAAAGAGTATACCTAAAAAGGGTGAAAAAATAAAAACACTGACTTATGGAATAGTTCCATATATTATAACTTCCGGATTTTATGCTGGAATGGTATTTGTAGAAAAAAATTTGAGTATTGCAGTAATAATAATGTTAGTTACTTTGATTATATTGTATATATCAGGAACTAAAACATCTCATATTCTTGGATTAATAGGTTTAGTCGCTTTGTGCGGCGCAGCAGGCATAATCTTCGAACCATATAGGATGGCAAGATTTACAAGTTTCCTTGATCCATGGAAAGATCCTAAAAAAGATGGATATCAATTAATTCAATCTCTTTTGGCTTTGGGATCAGGTGGAATATGGGGAGTAGGGCTTGGAAAGTCAAGGCAAAAGTGTTATTACATACCTGAACCTCATAATGATTTTATATTTTCAATAATTGGTGAAGAACTTGGTTTAATAGGATGTACTTTAGTAGTTACATTGTTTGTAGTATTTATATGGAGGGGCATAGTTACAGCTGTAAAAGCTAAGGATGCTTATGGAACACTTTTAGCAGCTGGTATAACATCAGTTATATCAATACAAGCAATAATAAATATAGCCGTTGTAACAGGAGCAATGCCAGTAACAGGAGTTCCACTTCCATTTATAAGTTATGGAGGGTCATCGCTTGTAATTAATTTAATAGCAGTAGGTATACTTCTTAACATATCACGTCAAAAAACAAATACTTAAACTTTAATTTTAAAATGCTGCCAAATTATAACCTAGTTTAATTTGACAGCATTTTTTACCATAATATTAAGCAATTTATATAAGATTTAATAAATATTTTAGTGAAATTTAATAAAGTAAGTGTTATTATATTTATAGTAAAATGATTCAACTTTGTATGTAAGGTGGTTAGTTGGTCGATGGGATTATTATTAAAAAAAACGGATAATGAATTAATCCTAAGGCGCAGGAGACGTATAAGATTAAAAAAGTTAATTATGGCATTTATATTGTTAGTATCTTTATGTGTTATACTTTGTTTGAAGCTCCCGTACTTCAATATAAGTAATATTGAGGTTTATGGGAGTAAAAATATTCCTAAAAGTAGTATAATTGAGTCATCTAAAATATATTACGGTAATAATATATTTTATGTTAATTCTAGAAGTGCTGCCAACAATATTTTAAGTAATCCGTATATGTCAAATGTAAATATAGATAGAAAGTTTCCTTCTACAATACAAATAAATGTAAAAGAGAGACAAGCATTTTTTTATGTTATGGCAGACAACAAATATTTCGTTATAGATGAAAATGGAATTTTGCTTGAAAAAAGAAATGATGTAAGTAACATGAAGTTAATTAAATTAAATGGCATTAATTTAGGTAAAAAAGAAATTGGTAAGCCCGTTGAAAATGGCGATAAGAGGAAGATAGATATTATAAATTCCCTATCTAATATATTTAAAGATAGCAGCATAGCATCTAATATTACTTTAGTTGATGTAAGCAATTCTATTGACTTAAAAGTGTATTATAGGAACATATGCATAAAACTTGGGGATGAAGAAAATATTGAGCAAAGGTTCAATAGGGCTTTAAATATAATTCAGAAACAACAATTACAAGATGCAAATGGATACATTAATGTAAGTTTTAATGGCAATCCTGTATTTTTCATTCAAAATTAGGAGGATATTATTGTATGCGTAAAGTTAGTTCTCAAATTAGTATAGCTGTAGTTTGTGGAATATTAGGATTTATGCTTGCATATCAGTTCAAAGCTTTGATGAAACAAGATAATGCTTTTAATTTATCCAATAAGAACAGCACAGATGTTACTGTAGAAATTGAACAGTATAAAAAAGAAAAAGATGAACTGAATTCTAAAATAAATACTTTGGAAAATCAAATTAAAAATTATGAAGAAGCAGCTGCAGGCAAGAGTGATGCCACTAAAAATCTCCTAAAGGAAGTTGAAGATAGCAGGATATTAACGGGATCTACTGATGTAACGGGACCTGGTATAATAATTTATTTGACACCAAATAATGCATTGTTTGGAAACGATAATTTAAATGATCATATAACAGATAAGCATCTTGTTTATTTAGTCAATGAATTAAGATTTGCTGGTGCAGAAGCTATATCTATAAATGATATAAGGATTGTTTCAAGGACAGGAATTAGAAGTGCAGGTAATTACATTTTGATAAATGATGAAAAAATATCACCATCATCTAAAATAGTTATACAAGCTATTGGAGATGAAAAATTATTAAATAGTGCCATGAGTTTTCCAGAAGTCTTTGCAGATTTCAAAGGATTATGTGACGTTAAATTTGAAAAATCTGATAATATTAATATAAAAAAATGTAATAAAACTTATAAGTTTGAATATGCAAAACCAGTAAGTTAAGTCATGGAGGTGTTATTTTGCTAGGATTTATTGGACTTATAATAGGAATTATTCTAGGTATTGTATGGAATGTAAATATTCCTGATAAATTTTCTCCATATATGTCAGTTGCCATACTTGCTTGTTTGGATTCAGTTTTTGGAGCTGTAAAAGGAAGTCTGCTTAAAAATTTTCAAGCTGATATATTTATATCTGGTTTTTTTGGAAATGCTGTTTTAGCTGCAGCTCTTGCTTATCTTGGAGATAAATTAGGTGTTCCTATATATCTTGCTGCTGTAATAGTTTTTGGAGGAAGAATTTTTGATAATTTTGCAGCTATAAGAAGACTTTTGATAGAAAAAGCTAGATCACGGCAGTGAGGTGAAATAGATGAAAAGTAATGAAGCTAATATATTTGTCTTTATAGCTTCTATAATAATAGGTATATTGATATCCATGAACATCAGTTTTAGAAGTAAACCCAACAGGGTGATTTTGAATGCCAAACAATATCAAGATGCTTATAATTATAAAAATAAACTTTATAATGAGGTAGTTGGACTTATTAATCAGTATAATGGTTATTCATCTAAAATTAAAAAGTATAAAAGTGATAGTCAGAGTCAGGAAAAAATTACGAATAATATGAAGGAAGAATTAAATGAGAATAATATTTTGTTAGGTAAAGTTGCACTCGAGGGTCAGGGAATAATGATAACTCTAGATGATGCAAGTACAGCAGGTGCTGCTAATCAGTTTGAATATCAACTTAGAATTATACATAACACTGATATAATACAGATTATAAATGATTTAAAGAATTCTGGTGCTGAAGCCATATCATTAAATGGACAGAGAATTATAGATAGAAGTGAAGTATATTGCAGCGGTCCATTTTTAAGGATAAATGGTGTAAAAATAGCAGCTCCTTTTGAAATCTATGCAATTGGGAATAAAGATGTAATGTATAATTATATGGTATCTAACGAAAACTATCTAAAAACTTTAATTATGAGAAAGATAAAGGTAAATGTGCAGCAACTTGATAATGTTAAAGTTCCAGCGTATAACGGAGAAGAAGATATAAAATTTATAAAGAATGAAAGTTAGTTAATCATATGAAAAGATCAATTTAGTTTTTAGGTATCTTAAATATATATTCAAAAATGATTAATTTTATGAAGGAATTTTAAAATATGTGAAGAATACTATAATAATGTATATTGACATTAAAGGAGACGATAAGGTTGTCAATTGAGGAAAATATTAAAACTGTTAAAAATAATTTGCCTGAAGGGGTAACTTTAATAGCTGTTTCTAAAACCAAGCCTGCATGTGATATACAAGAAGCGTATGACTTAGGTGTTAGAGATTTTGGTGAGAATAAAGTACAAGAGCTTGTAGATAAATATGATAAGCTGCCGCATGATATAAGATGGCATTTAATAGGGCATCTTCAGAGAAATAAGGTAAAGTACATTGTTGGAAAAGTACACCTCATTCATTCGTTAGACAGTGTACGATTATTGAATGAAATAGAAAAGCAGTACAAACAAAGTAATGCAGTTTGCAATGCTTTAATCCAAATAAATATTGGAAAAGAAGATAGCAAGACAGGAATCTACTTAGAAAATTTAGAAGAATTAATAAAGAATTGTGAACAATGCACGAATGTTAAGATTAAAGGACTTATGGCTGTAATTCCAAAGGGAAATGAAGAAATTTGTAGAAATTACTTTAGGCAAATGAAGGATATATTTGAAAGCTTACGCCAAAGAAAGTTTAAAAACATAGAGATGAAAATTTTATCTATGGGTATGACCCACGATTATCAGTATGCAATAGAGGAGGGCTCTAATATGGTAAGAGTTGGGGAAGGTATATTTGGAAAGAGAAATTATAACAATAAATAGAGGAGGAGTATTAAAATGGCTGGTAAAGTACTAAATAAAATGATGGGACTTTTGGGATTGGAAGATGACTTGGATGATGAAGAAATAGAAGAAACTGAAGATAGTGTAGAACAGAAAAAGGCAGCAAATGACGATCTTTTTGTAGAGCCCGTTGTATCAACTTCAAAAAAACAAAATAAGGTTGTAAGTATACATACTACGATTTCAGCAAAAGTTAAAATTGTAAAGCCAACTAGCTACGAAGAAGCAGCTGACATATGTGACGAGCTTAAAAACAGAAAAATTTTAGTTATAAATACTACGGATTTGGAAACAAGAACAGCACAGAGACTCTTAGATTTTATGGGTGGTTCAAGTTATGCATTAGGTGGAGATTTAGAAGAAGTTGAAAAAGGAGTTTATATATTATCACCATCAACTGTAGAAGTAAGTAATGATTTTAAAAATGAACTATCAACTAAGGGGATTTTTGGCTGGAACAAATAACGTTTGGAGGAAAAGATGATAGGTGGTACTTTAAGTATAGCATTGTCTTTATTGTTTAGATTTATAGAAATAGCTATAATATTAGATGTGATATTTTCATGGATTATGCCGGGGAGAAGTAATGTTCTTCTTGACATAATTCATGTGTTTACTGAACCATTTATGATTCCAGGGAGAAAAATTCAAGAAAAAATTATACCTGGTTTCAGAATTGATTTTTCACCAATATTAGCTCTGCTCATATTGGATTTACTGGAAAGGATAGTATTTAGTATATTATGAATAAAAAGACTTTTATGGGTAAGATGAAATCTGCAGGCGATAATATAGCTTCTAATATCTATGAAAAAGTTCTTTTGGCTCAAAATATAAATAAAACAGTATATATGACTGAATTTTCAACACCTAATGTGTGGAAGATACTCGAAGATATTTCCCATGAACTCAATATAGGAGTTTATAGTTATGGAATATTTGAAGATGCACAGAGAAAGATGATAGCTTTTTCTTATGATGATGTACTTGACTATCCTATAACTCTTATGAGGATAGACAAGAAATCGAAATTTTGTAAGCTTAAGCATAGAGATTATCTTGGTGCAATTATGTCACTTGGAATAAAGAGAGAAAAGTTTGGAGATTTGATTGTGAAAGGAGATTCATGCTATTTGGCAGTTCAATGTGAAATTGCTGATTACATAAGGATGAATTTGACTGCCATAGGAAAATCTCCTTGTGAAGTAAGTATATTAAATATAAATGATTGTGAAATTCCCGTATACGACTTTCAAGATATTGTTGTGAATGTTTCCTCTCTTAGAGTTGATTGTGTAATTAGTTCTTTGTGTAATATATCAAGAAATAAAGCAGAAGATTTAATTAGAAGCGATAAAGTACTTATAAATTATTCGAGAAATTTTAAAAGGGATAGTATTTTAAAATGTGATTGTATATTAACTATAAGTGGATATGGAAAATATAAATTAGTAGAAGATATAGGATGGACAGGCAGTGGAAAAACTAAAATTTTGATAAAAAAATTTATTTGATTTGAGGTGTTCACAATGGGAATTACATCTATGGAAATAACAGAAAAAGATTTTAAAAAAGTTTTAAGAGGTTATAGTGTAGACGAGGTAGATGAATTTTTAGATAATGTATCTGAAGATTATGAAGCTATTTGTAGGGAAAATTCAAGTTTAAAAGAAAAGCTGGGAAATATACAAGAAAAGGTAGATCATTATAACAAAATGGAAAATACTATACAAAATACTTTGCTTTTAGCGCAAAATGCTTCAGAGCAAACTAGGGAAAATGCTAAGAAGGAAAGTGAGCTTATAATAAAGAATGCAAATGAAGCTGCACAGAGAATAATTGATAAAGCTCATAGTGATATAATACAGATAAATGATGAATTTGAAAAAGTTAAACAGGATTTTTGTAAATTTAGAACTAAGTACAGAGGTTTTATAACTTCTCAATTAGAGATGTTTGATGACATGGAAAAGGAATTTGTTAAAAACTATAACATAGGTTATGAAACTAATGAGAATACAAATGAGAATGCAATTGTAGAATGTGAAAAAAGAAGTATAAGTGATGATACTTTACATGAAAAGGAAATAGAAGAGGTTTCAGATGATAAAAATTCAAATTCTCAAGTGAATGTTACAGATGATGAGGATTTAGATGATAAAGATGCAGTGTCTGGGTTTTTAAATGATGAAAATGAACTGCAGGAAATTAAGAATTTTTTTGTAAAAGGTTAGTAAAAAACCTCACTCATATGAGTGAGATTTTTTTATGATAAATATACAACATTGATTATTTAGGGGGTATTTAAAATGACAATTGGAATAATAGGAGCAATGGATGAAGAGTTAGAATTGTTATTAAAAGAAATGAAAATAGAAAAGAGTCAAGTTAAAGCTAACATGACTTTTAATTTTGGAAAATTGTATAATAAAAATTTAGTTATAGTAAGGTGCGGAATAGGAAAGGTAAATGCAGCAGTTTGTGCACAAATTTTAATAGATGATTTTAATGTTGATAAAATCATAAACGTAGGCATTGCAGGCGGCATAGGAAAAAATGTATATCCCGGCGACATTGTTATTGCAGATAATTTAGTTCAGCATGATATGGATGCATCTGGATTTGGTGATCCTGTGGGACAAGTACCAAGGCTTGATACTTTTCAATTTAATTGTGATGATGAATTAATATGTAAAGCTAAAAAGGCGTTTGAAAAAATATCAGATCATAAGAGTTTTGTTGGAAGAATAGTAACGGGAGACCAATTTATATCTGATACATGTAAAATAAAGTGGCTAAATGAAAAATTTGATGCACTTGCATGTGAAATGGAAGGTGGAAGTATTGCTCAAGTTTGTCACTTGAATAATGTACCTTTTGTTGTAATAAGATCTATATCTGACAATGCAAATAATGGTGCTCACATGGATTATGAAAAATTTGCACCAATAGCCATTAAAAATTCTACTGAAATTTTGAAAAATATGCTTTTTGATTAAAATTGTACATAATTTAAGAATTCATAATTATAGAATAAATGATTTTTTTTTAGTTAAAATATATATATGTTGAAATATAGTTGAGAGGTGTCTATAATTATGAATGATAAATTATTACAAGATTTCAAAGATAAATTAAAAAAACAAAGAGATGCAGCATGTGATTTATTAGAACAAATGGAAAAGAATGAAACCATAAAGTCTAATAATGAAATAGCAAATGAGCTGTCCCTTTATGACAATCATCCTGCTGATAATGCCGGCCCAATATATGATAGGCAAAGAGGGATGGTTCTCCAAAAAAATGAGACAGTTATAGTAAAAAAAATAGATGAAGCACTTCATAATATAGAAAATGGAACTTATGGAATGTGTAAAAGATGTGGAAAGGAAATAGATACAAGTAGGCTGGAATTTGTTCCATATGCAGAGTATTGTGTTGACTGCCAGAAAATTCTTGACAGCAAAAAACCCAGCGAAAGAAATAATAGACCTCCGGAAGAAGAAGTACTTAAGGATACTGTGGATAATGGATACGATGGATATCATGATCAAGTAGAATTTGATATGGAAGACAGTTACCAGTCAGTTGGAAAATTTAATAGAAGAAAAAATATAGTTGAAGAATATGTGGATGAAGATGAAAGGTATACTGATCCTATAGAGAGGATAAGTAATGGTCAATATAAAAGCCAACTGCCTTAGCTTAATTGGCTTTTAAAGCTGCCTATTACACTTTAGCGGTGGGGGGAAGTAAATGGAATTTTTATTTATTGTACTAGTATTGATATTAGATAGATTAACAAAATTGTGGGCTCTAAATGTGCTTACAGCAGTTCCAGAAATAGTTGTTATTAAAAACTTTCTAAGTTTTTCATATTTAGAAAATAGAGGCGCCGCATTTGGTATATTACAAAATAAAGTATCTCTCTTAGTTATAGTTACACTTGTGGTAGTTATAGGAATTATATATTATCTTATAAAATACAAGCCTAGTTCAAGATTATTAAAATTAAGTTTATCACTTATAATAGGAGGAGCACTTGGAAATTTATTTGACAGGATATTTTATAAGTATGTAGTAGATTTTATATTGATACATTATAAGGATGTATTTTATTTTCCAACATTTAATGCAGCTGACATGGCGGTAGTTATAGGTACTTTTTTGCTTATATTTTACTTAATAAAGGAAGATGAAAATGGAAAATAAAAGGTTTGTCGTAGATAATGACTTTAACAATAAAAGATTAGACATATTTTTAACTAAGTGCATTGATGATAAGTCTAGATCTCATATTCAAGGACTTATATCAGATGGTATGGTAAAGGTAAATGGAATCGTAAAGAAGAGCAATTATAAGTTAAAGCAGGAAGATAGTGTAGAAATTACAATTCCTGATCCGGTTAGTTTAAATATAGAACCTGAAGATATAAAATTAGATATATTGTATGAAGATAGTGATTTAATAGTTGTGAATAAACCACAGGGGATGATAGTACACCCAGCTCCGGGAGTTTATAGTGGAACTTTAGTAAATGCACTTTTAAATCACTGTAAGGACTTATCTGGAATAAATGGAGTTATGAGACCTGGAATAGTTCATAGAATTGATAAGGATACATCAGGGGTTTTAGTAGCAGCTAAAAATGATAATGCACATAATAAATTAGCTTATCAATTTAAAGAACATTCAATTACCAGAGAATATTTAGCCTTAACTGAAGGGATTGTTAAAGAAGATGGAACTATAGATGCTCCACTTGGAAGGCATCCCGTAGATAGAATAAAAATTGCTGTTGTAAATAATGGAAGAAGGGCAGTAACTCATTATAGTGTCCTGGAAAAATTTAAGAAGAACACTCTTATAAAATGTGTTTTGGAAACAGGAAGAACACATCAAATAAGGGTACATATGTCTTATATAGGACATCCATTAGTAGGTGATCCCGTATACGGATATAAAAAGCAAAGATTTAATTTAAAAGGACAAATCCTTCATGCTAGAAAGTTAGGTTTTATACATCCTACTAAAAATGAATATATGGAGTTTGAAATTGATATTCCACCGTATTTTAAAAGAATTTTAAATATTTTACGATCGGAGTTGAAATGACCTAACTTATATGATAAAATAGCAGTGGTTAATAGAGATGTTTAATTGTATTAAAAATTTAAAAACCCTTTAAAAGTGATCCAGTGAGGTCGTAAGGTTTTATAGCAGTTTGCAATATAAGAGATAAACTATGTCCATACTCACTGAGTATGGACTTTATTTTTATAAAATTTAATTCTAACTTGAGAAAGAGTTTGGGGGTGATGATATGCAGCTTAAAACAGTTGTATTGGATGATAAGGGTATAAGGAGAACTTTAACAAGAATATCTCACGAGATAATAGAAAAAAATAAAGGCGTTGAAAATATTGTATTAGTGGGAATAAGGCGAAGAGGGTATCCTATAGCAGAGAGAATAGCTAAAATAGTAGAGAGTATAGAAGGAGTAAGCTTAAAAGTAGAAAGTGTAGATATAACTCTTTACAGAGATGACCTAAGTAAGTTAAATGAACAGCCCGTAATAAAAGATATGGATTTAATTGATGTAGAAAACAAAAAAGTAATATTAATTGATGATGTAATATACACAGGAAGAACAGCAAGAGCAGCTATTGATGCAGTTATGCATGCTGGAAGACCTAAACTTATACAATTAGCAGTATTAATAGATAGAGGTCATAGAGAATTACCTATAAGACCTGATTATGTTGGGAAAAACATTCCAACATCTAGAACAGAAATGGTTTCAGTAGAACTTTCAGAAATTGATAAAGAAGATTCTGTAAAAATATATGAGTTATAAATTTTGATTTTATATAAATTAGTCTTGTGTACTACTTTTAAAATAGTCCAGAGAGGCTAAAAAGGAGGAAAATAAATGAAAAATTATATTGATGTAGAGGACAAATTACCGATAATTGAGACTATACCACTTAGCTTTCAGCATTTATTTGCTATGGTTGGTGCTACAATATTAGTTCCAATACTTACAGGAATGAGCCCATCTATTGCACTCTTTTGCAGTGGAGTTGGGACACTTTTATATATCTTATGTACTAAAGCAAAACTTCCAGCATATATAGGTTCATCCTTTGCTTTTATAGCACCTATGATTGCAGCTTCTAAAAATTATGGACCAGAGTCCATGCTTTCAGGAGTTATAGCAGCAGGTTGTGTTTATATAATAGTTGCAGTAATAATAAAGTTTTGTGGTATAAAGTGGTTAAATAGAATTTTGTCGCCAGTAGTAGTAGGATCTATTGTAATAGTTATAGGACTTAGTATGGCAGGAACAGCTATAAATTGGGCAGGATTAAATTTAAATTTTACTAATGCTTCGCTTCAAAGTGTTCCAAGATGGGCATGGGTAACTGTATCAATGGTTACTTTAGCGGTAGGCATAATTGGAAGTATGTATTTTAAAGGATTTTTAGGAGTTATACCGGTACTTATAGCTATGATAACAGGATATATTTTAGCACTTGTGCTTGGAGTAATACCACATAGTGTAATACAAACTATAGCACATACAAAATTTTTTAGGCTTCCGCCATTTATGATGCCAAAATTTAATTTAAGTGCAATGATGTTAATGGCTCCAGTATCTTTTGTAACAATAGCAGAGCATATAGGACATATATATGTTACAAATAACGTAGTAGGAAGAGATTTTACTAAAGATCCAGGACTTCACAGGTCAATATTAGGTGACGGTGTAGCTACAATGTTTGCAGGTTTTGTTGGAGGTCCTCCAAGTACAACTTATGGAGAAAATATAGGAGTTATGGCAATAACTAAAGTTTATAGTGTATGGGTTATAGGAGGAGCAGCTATAATAGCAATCATACTTTCCTTCATAGGACCTGTATCAGCAATAATAGAAAATATGCCTTTGCCAGTAATGGGCGGTGTCAGTATACTGCTATTTGGTATAATAGCGTCATCTGGATTTAGGATATTTGTTGAAGATAAGATAGACTTTGGTGAAAAAAGAAACTTATTGATTGCTTCAGTAATAATAGTACTTGGAGTAGGTGGAGCATCTTTGAAGTTTAAATTTAACGGTGCTGATGTAGAAATAGCTGGAGTAGCACTTGCAACTTTAGCTGGAATTATTTTAAACTTAGTATTACCTCAAAAAAGTGCATCTGAAGAAGTTGATAATGAAGAAGCCCCTAATGAGATAGAGGAAAATGAGAAAGCAGTATAAAAGAGTATAAAAGCTTAAGTATATTTAAAGGTGCAGCTTCGAATCACATGTTAGAAGCTGCACCTTTATTTTAATTTGAAACTTGTTCTATTTCAGGTTTTTCAGGGGCTGCATATATTGTCTTATTAGTATAGTATATTACCATTCCAGGTTTTGCACCATTTGGTTTATGTACATTTTTAACTTGAGTATAGTCTACAGCTACTTTAGAAGATTCTTTACCTTTACTGTAATAAGCCGCAAGTTTAGCTGCTTCATCTAAAGTCTTATCAGGTACATCTTTGAAGCTTTTTATTATAACGTGTGATCCTGGAATATTCTTTGTGTGCATCCATATGTCTCTTTTATCTGCAAATTTTAAAGTCAAATAGTCATTTTGAAAGTTGTTTTTACCAACATATATATAAATACCATCGCTGGATATAAATTTCATAGGCTTTAAAGGCTTTGACTTTTTTGAATGTACATTTTTTTTGAACCTTATATATCCTGTAGATATAAGTTCCTTTTTTATTTCTTCTATACTATCGTAATCCTCTGCATTTTTTATATTTGTGAGTACTGATTCAAGATAATTTATTTCTTCTTCTGTAAGTTCTAACTGGGATTTAGCAGCTTCCTCAGTTTTTTTCAGTTTATTGTATTTTTTAAAGTACCTCTGAACATTTTCGGAAGGAGTTTTATTTTCATCCAACTTTATTTCTACCAATACTAAGTTTTCATCGTAATAATTTTGAACGTTAATTTTTGAATCACCTTTTTTTATATTGTATATATTTGATGTCAAGAGATTACCATATAACATGTATTTGTCTTTTTTAGAACATTCTTTCAGGTTATTTTGAAGTATTTTTAATTTTTTATTGCATCTATCTAAGTTTATATTTATGAGTTTTTGAAGATCAGATGATTTATTTTTTAATCTGTCTGCTTTATCTTTTTTATAATAAAATTCTTCTATAAGCTCAGACGGAGATAGGTATTTTTTCTCTTTAAAATCTTTAAATTGTGTAATTTGTTCACAATAGAAATCCTTTGCTCTACTTTCATCAAAATAAGAAGAAAAATGAAAGTTCTTAATTTTTAAGTCATGTATTACATTTTGAAAAAGAGTATCTATACCCTTAAGATTGTCATACTTAAAATCTTTATTATCTTGGGTAAATCTATAAAAGATTTCATTTGAAAAAAGTGAACTAACTCCAGTAAAAACATTTGAAAAAAATCGTTTGTCAAATTTAATTGTATTTTGATTTATAAATTCAATTAAATTATTAAAAGTATAATCAAATGGATTGAGTTTCAATGATTTTGGAGGAAGTACATAGGCAATACCTGGATAAATACATCTTATTGTATTTATTTCCAAAGTTATATGTTTTATACTGTCCATAATTAAGTTATCCCTATTTCTTACAAGTGTTATATTACTGTGTCTTCCCATAATTTCAACTACCAGTGTGTATATACTATTGAATCCAAGTTCGTCTGTATTTTCAAAATCTAAAAATACTATCCTATCAGTGTCAAGCTGTCTTATATTAACGACTTTCCCGGAATTTATATATTTCCTTAAAACCATACAAAACATTGGAGGCTTAATAGGATTTGGTTTGGCTGCATTTGTAATGTGTATTTTAGGATATATAGAGCTTGCACTTATTGATAATTTGTATGTTTTTCTATTGTTTTTTATTGATAATATTATTTCATCTTTTTCAGGTTGATTTACTTTTTCAACTTTACCATTTAATAAATATTTTTTTAACTCATCGACTAATGTATATAAAAAGATTCCATCTAAAGCCATTTTATCATCCCTTCTGCTTACAACATAACGAAGTTTCAACTTATAGTATTATATCATTTTAAAATTTTAAAATAAAGTGAATAGTATTGATAAAAGCTTACCCAAGTAGTAAACTAATTTTAAGTTTTATTATTATAAAAAGAATTTAAACTTAAGAATGGAGGCGAATTAAATTATGAAGTTTATTAAAATGAATGGAAATGGAAATGATTTTGTAGTAATAGATGATAGAGATGATGCAATTAAATGTAGGGAAAGTGAAATTGCTAAAATACTCTGCGATAGACACTTTGGCATTGGTGCAGATGGTATATTGTTAGTACGTGATAGTAAAATTGCTCGAACTCAAATGGTAATAATAAATTCAGATGGATCTTATGCATCTATGTGCGGAAATGGTATAAGGTGTTTTGCAAAATATATATGGGATAAAGGAATAGTAAAGGATAATCCAATTAAAATAGAAACTGGAGATGGTGTAAAAGAGGCTTTTTTACATATAGAAAATAATAAGGTAGAAAAGGTTACTATAAATATGGGAAAACCATCATTTAATTGTAAGTATATACCTGCAAATTGCAAGGATGAAATTGTAGATAAAAAGATAAAATTAAATGATAAAGAATATAATATAACAACAATGCTTATGGGAGTACCACATACAGTTGTATTTGGAAAATTAGATGATTTTGATGTAAATGAAGGAAGGATAATAGAAAAATTTGAGCTTTTTCCTGAAGGAACAAATGTAAACTTTTGTGAAGTTATAGACAGCAGAACAATTAAAGTTAAGACGTGGGAAAGAGGGGCTGGAGCTACTTTAGCATGTGGTACTGGAAATTGTTCGTCTGTCATAGCAGCTAATAAATTAGGCTTTACAGGAAATGAAGTAGAAGTTCATGCACCAGGAGGAAAGTTACTAGTTGAAATAAAACAAGATGGAGTTTTTATGACTGGACCAGCATTAATTTCTTTTAAAGGGGAATTTGAGATTTAATGAAAAGTTTGGTGAAAATTTTAACTTCTTTGTTATTTTTAATTGCTATTATTTTAATACCCGTATTAAACAGCGAAAAGAATGATATAGGTACTGAAAAAATTAGTGCGCCTGATCTTGGAAAAGTAACTGTATTAGATAATAAAGATGAAAATTATGATTTATATAAAATTGAAAATGATAAGTTAAATAGTGTAGGGACAATGACTGGACTTAAAGAGCTAGTTTACAATACTGAAAGTTCAATTTATGCTTATTCGATGGAAATTTCTAAAGGAAATAATCTTGTACACAACTTTGTACAAATTATGAGTAAAGATAAATTCAAAAAATTAGATGATTTTTACTGTGCATCTGATTTGAAGTTAAGTCCATCAGGTCATAGGATTGCATTTAGAACTTTTAAAGATGATTCAAATCAAAGTGCAGAAGGTATGCGCATATACGATATAGAGCAGAATAAATATGTGAATTTGAATTCTAAAGTGCTTGTTTCAGGAAACTTATATGAATGGTTAGATGATGACCATATAGTTTATTATGGAACAAAGGAAGGCATAAAAGATTCCAGCAAGATTTATATATACAACTTAAAAGATAAAAAAGAGAGTGCCTATTTTGATAAGATAGATGGATATTATATTTACTTTAAGTTAATAGATAATAATTTGTTTATATTTTCAAGGCAAACAAATGGAGATAACCTTTATTATTATAATTTCTCAAATAATACAGTTAAAAACATAAAAAGCAATGTGACAAGTATATATGATTCTAAGTTCAGCGAAAAAAATCAAGAATTATATTTTCTAGGAACAGAAGATAATAAATATGTAAATTTATATAAATTTTCACCTGTAAGTTTGAATATAGATAAAATTACTTATGATTTTCCTAAGTCAGTGAATCCAGCAAGTGGAATAGCTGAGGATAACGATGGTAATATATTTTTTTGCGGCAGTAATTTAGAAGATCAAAAAAATGATAAACAAGATATATTTGTTTATCTTAAGGATAAAAATTGTATTAATTTAATTTCAGATGATAAGAGTACATACAAACTTTATAATGATGAATACAATTAAAAGCAGAGGACAAAACAGAGGACAGAGGACAGTGAAGGAGGATTTTTCTTAGCTTCGCTTACGAAAAATCTTTAATTAAACTTTTGATAGCTCGTTTCGCTAAAGCGAAACATTGCTGACTTATATAAATTTAAAGATTCTTTTGCGTTAGCAAAAAATCAACTTTCATTGTCCTATGTTCTCTGTCCTATGTCATCTTATTATTTATTTTGCCAAGCATCATTAATACTGCTGCACTAACAATAGAAATTATAGCAGTACTTAAAAACTTATCTGAAATAAAATAGCAAACTATAATTAGTGATAGAGCAATTAATATCGAATAGTGTTTAAGCTGCTTTCTGCGTTTTTCACTTTTTATTTTTTTATTAATATTATCTACAGGAGAAAAAATACAAATGAGTATGAAAGAAGCAGCTAATAAAAGTAGTAAGATAGTATGACTAATTATTAAGTATTTACCAATAAAAACTATTATGCAAAATACAAAAAAGCTCATAAAAAAACAGCCCCAATAAGTTTTGGCATGGTATCCACCTGAAAATAATCTAATTGGGCAAAAAAATATAAGGGCAACTGCATAATAGTTTTGAAGAGAAAGTATCCAGAATATGATAAAGTATGGAACAAGTTTTGTAACTTCATCAAAAGTACAAATTAATCCATATTCCATTTTTTTTAATTGCAACTCTGAAAATTCGGGATTTGATTCAGAAATCTTTTTTACTAAAATAGTGATAAATTTGTTCATTTTTACGTCTCCTTTATTTCAAATGTAACTAAAAATGTAGTCGTTTCAGAATTACTTTCTAGCGATATAGATCCTTTGTTTTGTTCAACTAATTGTTTAGTGATATATAAACCAAAGCCGTGGTCACTTGATTTCTCAGATTTTGTGGAAAATCCCTTTTCAAAAATTTTATTTTGAATGTTTTCAGGAATCATACCGGCATTATCTGATATTTCAATACAAAATTTGATACCTTCAATAAAAGTATCAAATGTTATTTTCTTATTATCAATATTGGATTCAGGTTGAAATGCCTCAAATGCATTATCTATAAGGTTGCTAATAATGCTTATTAATTCGTTTTCTTTGATTTTTAATTTATTAAATGGTTCATCAATCATGATATCAAAATTTATGTTATTTTTAACTGCAAAGTTGTTTTTAATGGATAATAACCCATCCAAATAGTCATTACCTGTGTTTATATATTTGAATGATGAATGAATTGTATTTGAAACTTGACTTATATAATTTTTGATCCTTTCAACAGTATTTGGTTTATCCAGCAAACACAATCCCCATATAACATTAATATGGTTGGAAAAATCATGCTTTTCCTGCCTAATTATACTAATTATTTCTTCCATATTTTCAATTTGATGTTCTTGTATCTTATAGTTTGACTTTATATTTATAAATTTTTGATATTTTTTCATTTCTCTAAATGCTATTATTAAAAATATGAAGTATAAAATGAAAATTAGAACATTATATGTTTTCGTATTTTCTACATTAAATACTTGAAAAGTTACTATGAAAACAAAAATGCTAAAAATACCAATTTGGATTACTAAACTAGATATAAATGAATTTTCATGATTAATCAGGTCAAATTTAGTAAAGTATTTACTGAACTTATAAATAATCAGTATAATAAGTATTTGAATCAATTTAGATATTATTAAAAAAGTCCAAGAATATTTTGGAGTTAAAAAGATCTGGTTTAAATTTGTATTAAATATTATCATTTCAATAGTTTCAGTTAAATTTTCAGTAATAAAAATTATTAAAAAAAACGAAAAAAATATTACGCATGAAGTAAAAAAATTTATTCTTGTAATATAAGTTAATAGTAAAATGCAAAATATAGAAAGTATTAATGTGTGATAAATCTTACTTACATAAAGTGTACTAAAGTAATTGGCAACAATATATAATGCACAAAACCAAAATGTTTTAATTTTATTTTCTTTTATAAATTTTTTATTGTTACAGAATATCTCAAAAATCATTAAAAAAAGTATAGCTTCTATACCATCTGATATTATTTCTTTTATAATGTACATATTTTCTCCTATATATTTTTTGAATTTTTCTATATAGAGTTTCTAGCTGCAAACTAGAAACTCTATAAGCATCCATAGAAAAACCTAATGTAATTACTTCAAAAATTCATTAGGACATTTTGGTTGATAGCCACTGATAAGTGATGTCGGTGTTATGACAAGTCCACCTAACAATAATGCTGCAGAACCTATGAGTTTCATGGATCTTTTTAAAAGACATTTTTTTAAAGACTTCATTACTATTACCTCCTAAAATTAATTATAATTAACACGTATTTTATACATTCTATAATAATTTGATTTTTCCTTTATAATTTGCAAAGAAAAGTATAATTAGTATGAAAAAATTTTTATTTTAAGTTTTATTTTCTATTGATCCCTCGATTATTCTAGTATTTTCCATAGTAAACCATATCATTATTTATTCATGCTAAGCCATGGTAATTATATTGTAACATAAAAACAGAGGACAGAGGACAGAGGACACTGAAGGAGGATTTTTCTCCGCTAAGCTTACGAAAAATCTTTAATTAAACTTTTGATAACTCGTTTCGTTAAAGCGAAACATTGCTAACTTATATAAATTTAAAGATTTTTTTGCGTTAGCAAAAAATCAACCTTCTCTGTCCTTTGTCCTATGTCCCCTGATTTTAATGTATTATATGCAGCAATTATAAAGAGAACTTTAGTGAACATTTAAATAAAAATAATATCATTTTAATATTATTTTATTGTTTAAAAGAAGAAAAATGTGGAAATAATTATGACGTAAACATAAAATCACAGGAGGATATGTGTATTGAATTTTATAAATAAAGATAAATTTATAGATTTAGATAGTATATCTATAGATATTGAAGCCATAAAGGCTGTACCTGAAAAAATAGCTGTTGAAAATTCAATAATAGCATTTAAGGAAGAAAAGGAAAACTTATATATAGCAATTAGTAGAGATTTAGAGCAGTCTGTAATTGAAGAACTTAATTTTATAACAAATAAAGCTTTAAAGTTATTTTATGCTGATAAATATAAAATAGTTAATTTAATAAATACATATTACTGTAGATACAGTGCAGAAAAAGCCTTAAAAAGTATGAAAAAGAACAATTATGATTACATTATAAAAAAGAAAATTGAAAGTTCAGCATATGGAGATAGTATTCAAGATGTGCCAATAGTTAAAGTTGTAAACTATATAATAAATGATGCTTTATGCAAACAAGCTAGTGATATTCATATAGAGCCATTTGAAAGATATGTCCTAATTAGATTTAGAATAGATGGAATAATGCAGGAGTTTACTAAAATTCCTAAAGATATATATTCTCTTTTAAATACAAGATTTAAAATAATGGCTTCAATGGACATAACTGAAAAGAAAACACCGCAGGATGGAAAAATTCAATATTCTTATAATGATGAAAACTACGATTTTAGAGTTTCAACGCTGCCTACATTCTTTGGTGAAAAGATAGTTATAAGAATTTTACATAGATCTAGCAAAATGAATCATTTAAGTGTATTGGGATTTAAAAATGAAGATATAGATATAATTCATTCTATGATTCATAGTCACTGCGGTATAATTCTAGTAACTGGACCAACTGGCAGCGGTAAAACTACTACGCTTTATTCAATGATAAATAGTTTAGACAAGAAAAAGATGAATATTACAAGTATTGAAGATCCAGTTGAATACATGATAGAAAATGTCAATCAAGTAAATGTAAATTCAAAAATAGGATTTGATTTTCCAAAAGGTCTTAGAACTAT
This sequence comes from Clostridium sp. JN-1, assembly GCF_003718715.1. Taxonomy (NCBI): domain Bacteria; kingdom Bacillati; phylum Bacillota; class Clostridia; order Eubacteriales; family Clostridiaceae; genus Clostridium; species Clostridium sp. JN-1. The sequence goes on from NZ_CP033465.1 coordinate 1,130,247, forward strand.
ATTAAGACAGGATCCAGATGTAATTATGTTAGGTGAAATAAGAGACGAGGAGACAGCTAAAATTGCTATAAGAGCTGCTATTACAGGACACCTTGTCATAAGTACACTTCATACCAATGGAGCTCTAGAATCAATATCGAGGTTACTTGACATGGGAGTTAAAAATTACTTTATTAAAGATGCTTTGATTGGAGTAATATCACAAAGGCTGGTTAGAAAGGTTTGCCCGCTTTGTAAAAAGGCATACTATCCTTCTTTAAGTGAAAGAGAAGAACTTAAAATTAGAGAAGAATTTAAATTATATAAAGGTGCTGGATGCAGCAAATGCGGAAACTCAGGTTATAATGGCAGAACAATAGTATATGAAATGATAGATTTTAGAAATATTAAAAAGAGTATGGATAGTAACTTTAATTGGTATGATTTTAAGGATGAATTTAAATCAATAGATAATGACTGCAGAAATCTTATAAAATCTGGAGTAACTACATACGAAGAATTTTTAAGATTAAAGTTCTAGGAAAGAAGGGATATAATATTTGTTAAGTATACGGCTGTAAATATTACAGGTCAAAAATTAAAAGGTCAGCTTGAAGTGAGTGACATAAATCAATTATCAAGTATATTAAGAAAAAAAGGATATTTTCTTACAAAATATAATAATTCAAATAAGTTTTTTAAAATATTTCAAAGAAAGCCCAGCTTTAAGGATTTGAGTATGTTCTGTAATAGTCTTGGTGTATTATTGGAATCTGGTATGAATGTAACTCAAGCAGTTAGGATAGTATATTTCAACAGTGATAGAAAAACTATAAAAAATAGCTTGTACAGCATCTATTTTGGATTAATGGAGGGAAAAAGTATATATGAAAGTATGAAACAATTTAAAAATGTGTATCCTTATTTCATGATAGAGATGATAGGCGTTGGAGAACAAGGAGGAAAATTGGATAAGGTATGCAAAAGATTATCAGAGTATTATGAAAAGCAGCATAAATTATGCATTGATATTAAATCATCACTAATGTACCCAGTTATAGTTTTTATTGTTTCTATATTTACAATAGTATTTATAACTAGCACAATAATACCTCAATTTATTTCAACATTAAAGGATATGGGGGCAAATGTTCCATTTCTCACTCATGTAGTATTAAATTTATTAAGTGCTCTAAAAGAGTATTTTTTAATTATAGTTATAGGAACATTTATTACCGCATACATGTTTTTAAAATATATATCAAGTAAGAATGGTAGATATAAGTATGATAGTTTAAAATTAAAAATACCATTGATTAAGAATATTTACAGTAAACTTTTAATATTGAGGTTTTCACTTGCAGCAGGCATATTGATGTCTTCAGGATGTAATGCAGTATTATCTATGGAAAAATCAATTAATGTATTGAATAATAAATTTATAGAAAATAAGATGTTTAGATCAATACAGTATATAAAGAGTGGTAGAAGCATATATGATGCATTTAAGTGTGAAATAGATGATTTGCCATTTTTATATGCTCTTCGCATAGGAGAGGAAACTGGAAATTTAGATGGCATGTTGTTAAAACTGGGAGAAGAGTTACAAATAAATATAGAATATAAATTAAAAAGATTAATTAAATTTATAGAACCAGCATGTATTTTAGTATTGGCATTGTTCGTTGGAACATTTATAATATCAGCTCTTTTACCAATAGTAAATATTATGGATTCCATAAATTAATTATTTGAAAGGAAGGATTAAATTGAAGATTAGGCGCTTAAAAAGAAAAGGATTTACGCTTATAGAGCTTATGTTAGTTATAACTATAATATTAATACTTATGAGCTTTTTAATACCTAAGTTTTCTTCTTATCAAAATAAGGCTAAAGATACAAAAGCTATAAATGCAGCAAAACAAATTCAAACTGCAGCTATGGTAAGTTATGGCGACAAAGATAGTAAATTTGATGTTGGTGATATCAAGGAAAATGTAAAAGATCTTACATCTGTTGAGGAGATAGACGGTGTAAAACTTGGGGATGATCAATCTGTTGAAGTTTATTATAAAAGCGATAAGAAACCATATATGGTAAATATAGATGCAGCAAAAAATACATATACCGTGAAGAGCGGCGAAAATCAGATATATCCTAAGTAAACAGCATAAAATCGAGTATAGGTGATATATATGAAAACTAAAGGATTCACTTTAATAGAAATGACATTGTGCTTAAGCATTATATTTATAGTTTTTAGTTACAGCCTTATAAATTATAGTGGATTTAGTAAATTGCAAAATAAAATATATGCAGAAACATTTGGAAGTTCACTTATAAATTTTATAAATAATTCAAAGAGATACTGCAGAGAAAAAAATAATGGCGGTTACATATATTTTGATATAGATAAAAATTGTGTAACATTTAACAGCGGGACAGAAAGAATATACACTTTAGAAGTACCAGATGGCTTTAAACTAACTTCTGTGAGAGATAACAATAAAATTGAAATTGATAACAGAGGGTTAACAGGAAGTGCTTGTACAATAGAATATATAGATAGAAAAGGGAAAAGTCATTTTGTTAGTATGTGCGTGGGAAGTGCTTATGTTGAATTTAAAGAATAGTAGGGGTTTTACGTTAATTGAGGTACTGTGCAGTATATCTGTATTTTCAATTTTATTTATGTCAGCTTTAACTATGCAGATTAGCAGTTATAAAATGCAAAAATATTATGGAAGAATGTATACGTATTCAATATTTGAAGAATATGTTAAGAATAATATCATATACAATTGTACTTATGAACAAATCGAACAATTAAAAATGCAAAATAGATTATATATATCAGAACATAATATTAATTTAAATAATATAGATAATATTAATTTTACCGATATTTTCATGAGTACTGTACCACAGCAAAAGCCTTATGTTCAAATAAATGTACAAGGAGATAAGGTCTTAAAAATAGACATAAAATTATATACACAAGAAATGAATAAAAAAGAAGTTATGGAGTGTGAAGTTTATAAAGGAAAGTATAAAAAATAAAAAAAGAGGATTTACATTGATAGAACTTTTACTTGTTATGTCTTTAATAGGTATGATAACGTCGGCAGGGGTTATCTGCATATTTAAGTATATGAGAGTGTACAGACAGCAGATAAATTTGAGTAAAGAGAAATTTTATGTAGATGAAGCATTTTTAATAATAGAAGATGAGATAAATTACTCGCAGTATGCGGAAGTTAAAGACAATTGTATTATGGTGAGAAATTCTGAAAAAAGTAGAAATGATTATATTAGAAAAGACAAAGACGGCGATTTAATTATATCGTATGATTACAAGTATTATTTTGCAACTAACAATATATTAAAAGGCATTAAAGACTTTAAAGCCAGGCAATCTGACAAATTAGTATATGTAACTATAGAAACTAAGAGAGGTAATACATATAAAAGATGTTTTGGATTAGAAAGAGTAAAAGCAAAGGATTTACATTGATATACGTATTTTTTATAGGAAGTGTGTGTATATTTATATCACTTATTTGTTTTAAACTTTCATTTTTGCAGAGAAGTAATACTTTAAAAATGAGGGAATACTGCTGTAAGGTGGAACCAGTACAAAAAATTAGAGAGTATATGTTAACTGATTTAAACAGTTTAATATACAAAAATTGCACAAGTATAAATGATGATTCTATAAAAAATTATCTATCTTCAATAAGTGGAAATATAGTTAATTATGATTATTCATATATAAAATACAACGATGCTGCTAATTCTTTTACACTAGTTTATTATATAGGAAAAAAGTTTTATAAGGAAGAATTGTATAAGTATACTATTAAAGATGGAAATGTATTTTATAATTGTTTAGATTATTCTTTTAAGAAGGGAGAATTATATTGATAAATAGGAAATTTTTTATTGAATTAGATGGAGAAAATATTCTTTATAAAAATGAAAATGGAGAAAAAGTTAAATGTAGATATGTGGAATTTAATAAGGCAAAAGTTAATATGAAAAATAAAAATTTATATATAATTGTTCATGGAGAAGAAGTTTATATAAGGATTATAAAGATTCCAAAGGTTAAAAAGGATAAATTATATTTCATGATAAGACAAGAATTGATTTATATTTTTAAAAGTATAGATAACATATTATTTAATTATAATGTATGTAGTGATAATGGTACTAATTTAGAAGTAGCTGTATTTTGTTTAAACTGGAATAAAAATAATCTTTTGAAAAAATGTATAAATTCAGGTGCGAAATTTAAGGCAGTATTTCCTGTACAATTTTATGCATTAGATATAATGAAGAATAAAATTAAAAGTAATAATTATATATTTGTATTTTCCTATAATTACACAATTTACTTTATAAAGTGTAAAAATTCTGAAGTCGTAGATAACAGCATGATAAAAAATTTTAGTATACATAAATTCCATGAGCAATTAAATGAATTCATTATAAAATCTGATTATATAGAACAAATTGATATACCAGATGTGTTTTTTTTGAATTTTCCATATAAAGATCTTATAAAAGAGCTTTCTTATACTTATAGATGTAAAGATTTAAAAGGTTTTAATTCATCCAGATTCGAGGTGGTGCAGTATAAATAATTTATTTTTTATACCTGAATGGTATTTAAAAAGAATAGATAATAGAAAAAAATATATTATCAAAATTATAATAGTAATTTTAATAATACTGAACTCAGTATGCATGATTTTTTATATATTTAAATCAAATGAACTAAAAGTTATAAATACTCAAATAAAAGATTTAACTTTAAAAGAACAAAATATTAAACATTCTAATATTAACAAAGAAACAAAGACTTTAGAGTCATTTGAGTGTTTTCCAAGAATGGTTTTAGATGATTTCAAATCTCAAAACTTATACATAGAAAACAAAAATATAAGCATCAGTGGATATATGGAAGAAGATCAAAAAAGTCAAAATTATATTTCGATTATAAAAGCTATACAACAGGGAAATAAATTTAATATAAAAGATATCCATTTGCCATCTAATGATAGTAAATTTGGGGATTTTAAAATAGATTTAGAATTAAAATAGAAATATAGTGAAGCGCATGCTGCACGAGATATTAAAGGAAAGGAATATTAGATGAAAAAGGCTATTTATATAATTTTGATAACTTTTAATATAATATTGTTAATACTGCTATCACTGCAGGATTTAAACTTACAAAACAAAGTTTGTGCAGGACAGAAAAAGTTAACAACTTTAAGCAGTATTAATCAAAATTGTAATAAGCAGAAAAGTTTTAATTATACTAAAGATATAGAGGATTTTATAAAAGATAATAAAGTATATATTAAGGATTTGGAAACAATACCTAGTAGAAAAATTGTAAGTATAGAAATTGGTACTAATGGAAACTTAGATGATATAGATAAATTGTTAAAACAAATAAAGTTAAAACCTAGTTTTGAAAATTTCACCAAGATAGTTATAAAGAAGAGTGATGAAAACATTTTAAACGCTGATATAAGTATTGAATTTGCAGAAAGCAGATAGTATAAACATTAATATAGTATTTGCAAATAATCACAAGTTTTGATAAAATAACATTGTTTATTAGACTGATTTTGTATTTCATATACGTTTTGTTAAATTATTATTAATAGTTTAAAAAGTAATATTTAACAAACTTTAATCTATTCTTTTATAAACATTGGTGGTAATTATTAATGATTGAAAAGAGAATAGAAAAATTGAGGCAGTTAATATCAAATAATAGTATGGATGATGTCCTTATAGTTGAAGATATTAATAGAAATTATTTAAGTGGTTTTACTGGAAGTGAAAGGTTTTCTGTAATAACACAAAAAAGATTGTGGTAAATAAAATGTATATGATTGCCTAAAAAGGTTATAATATAAATTGATTAAAAAGTTTTGGAGGGATACATAATGATATCAGCAGGAGATTTAAGAAAAGGAACTACTTTTGAACAAGATGGACAAGTGTATACTGTGGTAGACTTCCTTCATGTAAAACCAGGTAAAGGAGCTGCTTTTGTAAGAACTAAACTTAGAAATGTTATAACAGGAGCAGTTACAGATACAACTTTCAATCCAACTGTAAAACTTCAAGAAGCAGTAATTGAAAGAAAGGAAATGCAGTATTTGTATTCGGATGGAGAATTATATTATTTTATGGACCAAGAGACTTTTGAGCAAATTCCATTAGAATATGAAAAAGTTGAAGGAGCTATAAAGTTTTTAAAAGAAAATATGATTGCTGTAATAAAGTTTTTCAAAGGAGAAGCTTTCTCGGTAGAAGCTCCAAACTTTGTTGAATTACAAATAACACATACAGAACCAGGGGTTAAGGGAAATACTGCAACTAATGTTCTCAAGCCAGCTACACTTGAAACAGGTGCAGTTGTTCAAGTACCTATATTTGTAAATGAAGGTGAAATGATAAGAGTAGATACAAGAACTGGAGAATATATGGAAAGAGTTTAAAATACTATGTGGCAAAATAAATTTAAGGATGTGGTTAAATGAGTTCGATTTTGTCAAAGGTTTCCTATGTCAATGGCTTAATGGATGGATTAGATATTGATAAAAATACTAAAGAAGGAAAGATATTAGTTGAAGTAGTCAATGTATTGAAAGCTATGGCTGAAGAAATAGAGGATATATCTGAATCACAAAAAAGTATTGGGGAATATATGGATGTGGTGGATGAAAACTTAAACGATTTACAAGATGATTTGTATTATGATGATTATCAATTGTATGAAGATGAAGGTGATAATTTCATTCAATTTAAATGTTCCAATTGTGGTGATGATATATATATTGATAAGGATATAATAGGCCAAAGAGAAGAAATAACATGTCCTAATTGCCACAACAAAATGCCTCTTGATGTAGATCTCGGAAAGTGCGAAAAATAAAAATTTTAAAAGTACCATATGATATAAAGTTTATATCATATGGTACTTTTTATTTTTTGCAAAAATAATTTTTAAATTAAGTGTAATAATTTTTGCCATTGTTAAATAAAAATTAATATAAAGAGGGGAGATGAGAAAAATAGGTACAAAAGAGATTATTGATATATTACCTCAAAGTATAAACAATGTACTTAAAAATATTTTAAGTGATAGTAAGCTGCAGGAAATAAGAATAAGAATGGACAAACCATTGATTGTTGAATTTAACAATGATGAATTGATATGTGATTATATCGTTAAAAAGGAAGACATGAAAACTATTATACAAAGGATAAGTAATTATTCTATATATGCCTTTGAAGAAGAAATAAAAAAAGGATATATAACTGTAAAAGGAGGGCATAGAATAGGGATTTGCGGTAGATGTGTTATAGAAAAAAATGAAGTAAAGACTATAAAGAACATAGGTTCTATAAATATTAGAATTTGTCATGAAGTAATAGGATGTTCAAATAAGATTATGAAATTTATTGTATCAAGTGGTGGGATTTTAAATAGCATAATAATTTCACCACCTAAATGTGGAAAGACTACATTGATAAGGGATATTACAAAAAATATTTCAGAGGGAGTAAAGAGCTTAAATTTAGCAGGCAAAAAAGTTTGCGTTATAGATGAAAGAAGTGAAATAGGAGCTTGCTATAATGGAGTTCCTCAGTTAAATGTTGGAATGAGAACCGATATTTTAGACAGCTGTCCTAAAAGTGAAGGCATAATTATGGCAATACGAAGTATGTCACCTGATTTGATTGTATGTGATGAAATAGGAACATATAAGGAAATTGACAGTATTCTTACTGCTTTAAATTCAGGAGTCAGTTTGATAGTTACAATACATGGATATGGTATTGAGGATTTGTACAAAAGACCTGTGTTTAAAGAAATTATAGATAATAATGTATTTAAGCGATCTATAGTTTTAAGCACAAAAAATGGAGCTGGTACTATTGAATATGTATATGATTTTAATAGCAAGTCTGTGATATGGAGGCGATAAGGTGATTAAATTCTTAGGATGCAGTATGATACTAGGCGCTTCCACAGCTATAGGCTATATATATAGTGAGGGCTTGAAAAAAAGAACTAAGGAGCTAAAGGAGCTTGAAAGATGTATTATCCAGCTTCAAAATGAAATAGTATATACACACACACCTCTTCCAGAAGCTAGTTTAAATATAGCACAGAAGAGTTTTGGCGGTATAAAGAATATTTTTAAAAAGGTTTCAGATTTATTGCTGTTTAATAAAGTGGACAGTGTATATGAAGCATTCTTAACAGTAACAAATGCCGAAAAAGAATCATTGAGCTTGAAAGATGAAGATTTATGTATATTACTAGATATGGCTAAAACTTTGGGAGAATCTGATATACAGGGGCAAAAAAAGATGTTTTTATTAACTCTTAATAATTTTAAAAGCCAAATAAAAATCTCAGAAACTTTAATGAATAGTAATGTTAAAATGTACAGATGTCTAGGGTTTGCACTAGGTGCTATGACGGTTATTGTGCTTATTTAATTAGCTATCAATCCCTAGATAAAAGAGGAGGTCAAAAAATGCTGGATGTGAGTTTGATATTTAAGATAGCTGGTATAGGCATAATTGTAATGCTCATAGATAAGGTATTAGAATCAAGTGGAAAAGGAGACTATGCAGTAGTTGCAAATTTAGCTGGAATTCTTATAGTACTTACAATGATAATTAGCCTCATAAATAAGTTGTTCACTGCTGTTAGGACAATGTTTCAACTTTAGGAGGAAAACTATGGAGATAATAAAAATAGTTACATTTGCCTTTATTGCTTTATTTATAGTTTTACTTTTTAAAGATAGGAAAAGTGAGATAGCAGTTTACGTTAGTCTGGCAGCTGGAATATGCATATTTTTATTTATGATATCTAAGATAACAGCTGTACTTCAATTTATTCAAGAGTTAGCTATTAAAGCTAATGTAGATTTTGCATATTTAACTACTGTATTTAAAATACTTGGTATTGCATATTTAGCTTCTTTTTGCAGCCAAATATGTAAAGATGCTGGCCAAGAGAATATAGGAACAAAAGTAGAATTTGCAGGTAAAATATTAATTTTGACTCTTGCAATTCCTATATTAATGGCCGTGCTTCAATCTATTCTAAAGATAATGTAGGTGTTAAACATGAAAAAGATTATGTTAATTTTATCTATAATTTTTATAATGTGTTTTAATGTACAAGCTGCTGATATAAACAGCAGTGCCAGTACAAACTACAATCAAGATGCAGAAGTCAACCAAAAAATAGAACAATTTTATGATTATATTTCTAATATGAAAACTAAATATGAATTGATAAACGATTTTGATGTTAAAAGTTATGTTAAAAACTTTATGAAAACAGGTGATGGAAAGTTTAATATAAAAAAGTTAGTACAAGCACTGATCACATATTCAATGAAAGAAGTTGTGTCTTCTTTAAAACTTTTATCAACTGTAGTTATAATAGCTCTTATATGCGCACTGCTTACAAATTTACAAAAGGCCTTTAGTAATGAGAGTTTATCTAACATTGCTTATTATGCATGCTATTCATTAATTATAATAATCATGGCCAAGAGTTTTTACATAGGTGTGGATATAGCAAGAAGTACAATAAATGAAATGACAGACTTTATGACAGCGTTAGTTCCAATTTTAATAATGCTAGTTGGAAGTGTAGGAGGGTTTGTTGAAGCTGCTGTTATTGATCCAATAGTAATGGGAGCCATAACTATAAGTGCAAGATTATTCATGAACATAGTAATTCCAATAATAAGTATGACATTTGTACTGCAGTTTGTTAATAATTTATCGTCAGACTATAAAGTAGACAAACTTACTAAGTTTTTAAATCAGTGTGCATTGTGGGTTCAAGGGATAATAATGACAGTATTTATAGGGATTATAACTATACGTGGTATTACTGCTAAAACTATTGATCAGGTTGCTGCTAAGACTGCAAAATTTGCCGTAGATAACTTTGTACCAATAGTCGGAAAAAGTCTTTCAGATGCTGTTTCTACAGTAGCAGGATACTCAATACTCTTAAAGAATGCAATAAGCAGTGTTGGATTAGTTATACTTGTTTGTATTATTTTACTCCCTATAATTAAAATTTTAATTATAGCTCTGTCATATAAGTTAACTGGTGCACTCATAGAACCTATAAGTGACAGCAGGCTCGTGAATTGTTTAACTTCAGCAGGAAATTCTCTCATACTTATAATGTCATGCTTAATATCTGTTTCAATAATGTTTTTTATAATGATAGCTATAATTGCATCAGCAGGTAAGGTGATGCTTGGAACATAAAATTTTGTACAAGATTAAGAAGAGAGGGATATACTTGTGATTCAAGCACTTAGAAGTTGGATTATAACTATATGTACAGCAGTATTCTTTATTACAGCAGTTGAAATGATTTTACCCGATAATAGTCTTAAAAAATATTCTAAGTTTGTGTTAGGTCTTATTATGATCACAGTTTTTATAAATCCTTTAATTAAATTATTTAATAATAACTTTGATATAAATTCATATGTTAGTACTGCTGCTCAAAATTTTGATAGTGAGACTTGTAAAGATGATTTCCAAAAGTATAAACAAAAGAGTATTGATGAAACTATGGAAAATTTTAAGCTGAATTTACAAAACAGCTGCGAGAAAAAGCTCAAGGAGAAATATCCTGATAATAACTATAAGGTTAGTGTGGAAGCATCAATAGACAGTAATAATCAAAAAATTGATATAAAAAGTTTAAAAGTTGGTGTCAAAGATGGAAATGTAGAAAAAATAAAAAAGGTAAGCATTGATATAGGAAGTAAAGCTATTGAAAATAATAACACATATGAAGAAGTAGATAAAAACAAGGCTTCAGAGATAAAAAAGTATTTAAGCAGTGAATTGAATATTCCTGCAAATATAATACAGGCATATAAGATTTAAATGAAATACATTATGGGAGGAATAATATATGAACTTGAAAAATATTCTGGATAAGGTTGTTAAGTCTATTAAGGACAGTAATTTGTCAAACAAGAAAAACTTTACTAACTTACTGATATTGTTTTTATCTGGAATACTTATAGTTATAGCAGGAAGTTTTTTTAAGACACCTAGTGTTTCAGGAGCTAATGGAATTGTCTCGCAGAATAAGAATAAAAATCAAGATCAAAGCCAAAAGCAAAGTGAGCAGCCTGTAAGTAAAGAATCTCAAGATTATGAAACTTCAGTACAAGAGAAGCTCAAGAGTACTTTAGAGAACATAGATGGTGTTGGAAAAGTAGATGTAATGGTTAGTTTTGAAAGTGGAGAAGAGCAGGTACCAGCAGTAAATGTAAATGATTCTACCAATACTACAGAGGAAAAAGATAATGCAGGAGGAGTGAGAAATTCAGTTCAAAAAAATAATGGGAGTACAGTAGTAATTACAAATGACAATGGCAAGTCACAGCCTCTTATATTAAAAAAGTACAAACCTAAAGTTGCAGGAGTGTGTGTAGTGGCTGAAGGTGCAGAAGATAATCTCACACAACTTAGAATAACGAAAGCTGTAATGGATTTATTTAACTTGCCAGAGGACAAAGTAAATGTTTATCCTATGAAAAAGTAGTATATATAAGATTTTCTAAGCATATAATTTTTTAGAAAGGTGATATGGGGGGAATTAAAGTGAATAAAAAACAGGCGGCAATCATTGTTACCCTTTTAGTACTTATTGTATGTGCGGGGGTTCTGGCTACAAAACTTAATAATCCTCTTTATGTAGATGGAGGAAATAGTACAAGCGGAGAGAGTACAGTATCATTTAATAATGATAAAAGCAGCAGTAAAACTGATAATAAGGATAGTAGTAAAAATCAGTATTTTGACGAAGCAAAGCTAACTCGTGATCAAAAAAATGCACAAACTCTTCAAACTTTAAAGACTTTGATCGATGACCAGAATGTTGCCAAGGATAATAGGGACGAAGCAGCAAAAAAATATACTCAATTAGCTATGAATACAAATTATGAATCTAAAATAGAAACTACTTTAAAGAGTAAAGGTTACAGTGATGTAATATGTTCTATAGAAGATAATAAAGCTAGAGTTATTATAAAGGCAAAGGACAAACTTACAGATAAGCAAACAAGAGACATAAAAAATGTTGTTGTCGGAATATCAAAAGTACAGGATGTTGAAATAGAGACTAAACAATAAAGCTTTCAATAAAAGGCTAACATATATTTTTATGTGTAAGCCTTTTCTTCTAGTTTGTAAAAGAAATTTGTATTTGGTATAATATAAGCAAATTGTTTTATATGTTTAAAACAGAGGAGGTGCCATTAATGGAAGAAAACTTGAGCAGTGAAACTAATATGGGCATTGTTAAGATTTCAGATGAAGTAGTAGGAGTTATTTCAGGATTGGCTACAACAGAAGTAAAAGGTATAGCTGGAATGAGCGCAAGTCTTGTTGGTGGAATAACTCAAATATTGAGTGGAAAGAAAAACCTATCTAAAGGTGTTAAGGTTAGTGTTGGTGAAAATAGTGCAGCTATTGATTTATACGTGGTAGTTGAATATGGAGTTAGAATTCCTGATGTAGCATTAGAGGTACAGGAAAATGTAAAAAAAGCAGTTGAATCTATGACAGGACTTTATGTTTCTGCAGTAAATATACATGTGCAAAATGTTATGATTTCAAAAGTTGAAGAAAAAGTTCAAGAATCAGATGAAGAAAGTTTATAATATCTTTATTTGAATTTATTTATATAGGGAATCAAATTATTACATAATTTGATTCCCTATACTACGTAGTAGAATACAAAAGTTACTTGAATTAAATAAGCAGTTTAAAGTATAATTGTATCTGAAATGCTAATAATTATTCATATAAGAAGAAAGTTACTTAATGGGAGGAAGAAATGAATAGAAGAAAATCCAGGGAATTAGCCATGAAGTTGTTATTCCAAATGACTATAAATAAAGAAGATTTTAAAGAAGTTATAGAAAATTTAAAGGAGAATTTAGAAATAGATAATGATAAACCAGATATAATTTCTGATTTAAAATCAAATAAAGAAGACTTAGAAAATATAGATTTAACTGATGTAGATATGTCATATGTAACGAGAGTTCTTAAGGGTATTCAGGAAAAAAGAGAGGAAATAGATGATAAAATAAATAAGTGTCTTATAAATTGGAAAATCAACAGAATATCAAAGGTTGACTTAGCTATACTTAGAATATGCACTTATGAATTTTTATATGAAACTGACATTCCAGAAAATGTATCAATAAATGAAGCAATAGAGTTAGCTAAAAAGTATTCTGGAAATAAATCAGCTGCTTTTGTAAATGGCATACTTGGAAAAATGATAAAAGATAAAGAATAAATCCATTGATAAAAGGTGAGATTATGTACATAAAAACTTTAACTGTATCAGATTTAAATAATTATTTAAAAAAGATATTAGATAATGATTTTATTCTTGCAAATTTATGTATAAAGGGCGAAATATATAATTTAAAGTTTCATACAAGCGGGCATATTTATTTTTCGCTTAAAGATGAATACAGCAAAATAAATTGTGTCATGTTTAAAGATGCTGCTAGTACTCTAAATTTTATACCTGAGAATGGTATGAAAGTAGTAGTAAAGGGAAGAGTTTCTGTTTATAAAAAAGAGGGAGTTTATCAGCTGTATTGCAATGAAATGCAAAGAGAAGGTATAGGAGAACTTTATATAGCCTTTGAAAAGTTGAAAAGTAAGTTAAGTAAAGAGGGACTTTTTGAAGAATCACATAAAAAAAATATACCTTTATATTCAAAAAATATAGGGGTTATAACTTCTCCAACGGGTGCTGCCATGCGAGATATAATAAATGTTACAATGAGGAGAAATCCAAAAATAAATATTAAATTATATCCTTCTTTAGTTCAAGGAGATTGTGCAGTTCAAAATATAATAGATGGAATAAATAGATTGAATAATATAGAGAACATAGATGTTATAATAATAGCAAGAGGGGGAGGATCTGTAGAAGATTTATGGTGCTTTAATGATGAGACTCTAGCACGTGCAATATATAAATCTTCAAAGCCAATAATAACTGGAATAGGGCATGAAATTGATTATACAATAGCAGATTTTGTGAGTGATAGAAGAGCTCCAACTCCTTCGGCAGCAGCAGAGATAGCTGTATTTGACATTAATGAATTTGAAAACAAGATTTTAAATTTTAGGAATCTTTTATATACAAAGATGAAATCAAGATTAAATAATGAAGTTAATAATTTGGAAATTGTGCTAAAACAATTAAATTCTAATAGCCCTCTTATATATATGGCAAATCAATATAATAATCTAGACAGATTGTATGAGCTGCTTAATATAAAAGTAAAAGGAAAGTTTCAAAAAGAAAGAGAAAAGTTACGTAACATTGATTCATTGTTATCTGCAAATAATCCTCTTAATATATTAAAAAAGGGATATGCTGTAATTGAAGATAAGAATAAAAAGGTTGTTAGCAGCATAGATGTCCTTTCCAAAACAAAAAAAGTCAGTATAATATTAAAAGATGGAAGAAAAAGTTTTACACTCCAAAGTGATAATAATGAATTGTAAAGGAGATGTATTATGCCTAAAAAAAATGAATCTTATGAGAGTATGCTTAATAAACTTGAGACTATTGTAAATGAAATGGACGGTGAAAATATTTCTTTGGAAGAAAGTATAAAAAAGTATGAAGATGGCATTAAGCTGTATCAAAAATTATATAAAACCTTAAGTGAAGCAGAAGGAAAAATAAAGATACTTACGGAAAAATCAGAAAAAGACTTCGAGATAAAAAATAACTAGAAGAACTTTATATAAAATATTATAAATTGGAAATGGAGAAATTATAATATGGATGAGTATGAAACCATAAATAATCTTAAGAATGAAATTGACAATTGGTTAAGTGAGTATTTTAAAGGAAAAGGATCTTATAACAAGAGGGTTTATGAAGCTATGGAATATAGCTTAAATGCAGGTGGAAAGAGAATAAGACCACTTTTACTAGTTTTAACTTATATGTTATATAAAGAAGATTATAAAAATATTCTTGATATAGCATGTGCTTTAGAAATGATTCATACGTATTCTTTAATTCATGATGATCTGCCGTGTATGGATAATGATGATTTGAGAAGAGGGAAACCTACTAATCATAAGGTATTTGGAGATGCTATAGCTACACTTGCTGGAGATGGATTATTAAATGAAGCTATGAATGTCATGTTTAAACATTGCATAGGAAATAATAATGCAATAAAAGCATGCAGCATTATTTCTGAATGTGCTGGAGTAGAGGGAATGGTTGGAGGTCAAACCGTAGATATACTGAGTGAAAATAAAAAAATTCCAATAGATCAACTATATTATATGCACAGTAAAAAAACTGGTGCTTTAATAAAAGCCTCAATACTTTCAGGTGCTCTTCTTGGAGGGGCAGGACGTGAAGATTTAAATAAATTAGATTATTATGGACAAAAGTTAGGTCTTGCCTTTCAAATAAAAGATGATATTTTAGATGTAACTGGTGATACAAAAGTGTTAGGCAAGAAAACAAAAAGTGATGCGGATAATAATAAAACAACTTTTATTACAACTTATGGTATAAAAAGGTGCATTGAGATGTGTAATTCGATAACATCGGAATGTATAGAAATATTAGATACATTTCCAAATGATACTTCTAAAGTGAAAGAGCTGACATTATTTTTACTAAATAGGAACAAATAATGTATTATTGGATTCTTATAGTTATTTTAGATTTAAATATACTTTGAATAAGATTAAAAGCTATGATATAATCTAAAGTTGTATAATATATGGTGGTGCAGTATCCTAGTCAGGTAAGTATTTTCGAAGACGGGGCTAAAAATCCGTTAAAGGGCATATCGATGAAGTTCCTTGTGCTGGCTTGCAACGCCCAGTTGCGGGCTGGTGCTGGGAGTTAAGGAGGATGGGGCAACTGCAATGGCATGCGGGGCTTAGACCCTACTTCCGTGGAGACCATTGTTTGTGTATAGGGTTAGATACCCTATGTACGCCAATGGATTAAACCTGTAATGTGGTGTAAAATCTATGTACAGCGTAGCCTGTCTTGAAGTGAAAATGGTGGAGGTAAGTCTAAACTGAATTTTTGGCCAAAAATTCATCTAATTGCTTAAGGAAACCATTTTTGCAAAAGAGACTAGAAAATACCTAACTGTTGAGGAAAACTCCTAGGCTGTTTTTTAAAAGTATATTAGGGATTGCAGTGCGGACTAAGTGGCGATCTAGTTCTGTTTATAGCGATATGGCAGATAGAATATTAAAAGGAAACTGTCAAAGTGGCGACATTTTGATTATTCTATGGGAAAACCTACTAGACCTAAGCCGTAAAGTTTACTTAATATGCTGCCACCTTATTTAAATTTTGAAATTTATCTATTGTAAAGATATTGTCAAGTAAATTGGAGGAATGAATTTTTGTCAGATAGATCTAAATCTAATAGGAAAAGCAATACTAAATGGTTATTTATAATAGTATTTTGGTCAATAATAACCTGCGGTAGTATTTCGCTTTTGTCTGATATGCTGCTAAAAAGTGTTAATATATTAGTGGCTTTTCTTATATTAGGTTTTATTATAATAGTTGGAATAATTTCTGATATGTTGGGAGTTGCTGTAACTGTAGCTCAAGAAAGATCTTTTCATGCTATGGCATCTAAAAGAGTAAGTGGTGCTAAATTAGCTATAAGATTGATTAAAAATGCAGATAAAGCTTCAACAATATTCCAAGACGTAATTGGAGATATATGTGGTATAGTAAGTGGTTCTGTTGGAGTTTTAATAGCTCACAAGATTTCTTATGATTTTCCAGATGTGCATGAAGCTATTTTAAATACAATTATAGGCGTACTTATAGGTGCACTCACAATAGGAGGAAAGGCTGTAGGAAAAAACCTAGCTATAAATAATGGTAACAATGTGTTATATAGATTTTGCAAATTAATATATTTTTTTAAAAGGGATAGATGATAATGATGAGTATATTGGATAATTATAATGACTTTCATCAAATAAGGCATATGACACTTAAACAAAAACAGCAGTTCGCAGCGGAAATCAGAAAATTCTTAATAGAAAAGGTATCCAAGACAGGAGGACACCTTGCTTCAAACTTGGGGGTTGTAGAACTTACTTTGAGTTTATTTAGTGTATTTAATTTAGATAAAGATAAAGTCATATGGGATGTTGGACACCAATCATATGTACATAAGATATTGACAGGCAGAAAAGATAAATTTGATACTTTGAGACAATTTGGCGGTATAAGTGGATTTCCTAAGTATTCTGAAAGTATATATGATTTTTTTGAAACAGGACACAGCAGCACATCTATATCTGCAGCTCTTGGCATGGCAAGAGCAAGAGATTTAAAGAATCAAAAGCATGAAGTAGTTGCTGTAATAGGTGATGGAGCACTAACTGGAGGTATGGCATTAGAAGCTTTAAATGATGCTGGATATAGAAAAACTAAAATTATAATTGTATTAAATGATAATCAAATGTCTATTGCAAAAAATGTAGGTGGAATGTCAAAGTATTTAAACAAGATTAGGGTAGATCCTAAGTATAATAAACTCAAAGAGGATGTTGAAACTACTTTGAAAAGAATCCCAAATATAGGCAAGGGTATGGCTAAGTCTCTTGAAAAAGTTAAAAATGGAATAAAGCAAATGTTAGTTCCAGGAATGTTTTTTGAAGATATGGGAATAAAATATTTAGGACCAATTGACGGACATAATATGAAAGATTTAATTGAAGTTTTATCAAAGGCTAAAAATATTAAGGAACCAGTTATAATACATATAGTAACAAAAAAAGGTAAAGGGTATGAATTTGCGGAAAAAAATCCCGGAAAATTTCATGGAATAGGACCTTTTGACTGCAGTAATGGCGAATTATGTAATGATTCATGCAGTACATATTCAATGGCTTTTGGAGAAGAAATAGTTAAAATAGCAGATAAAAATAAGAGTGTAGTTGCTATAACAGCTGCAATGCGTGATGGAACAGGTCTTAAAAATTTTGCAATTAAGTATCCAAATAGATTTTTTGATGTTGGAATAGCAGAACAACATGCTGTAACTTTGGCTGCTGGAATGGCAAAAGAAGGGTTGAAACCAATTTTTGCAGTATACTCTACATTTCTTCAAAGAGCATATGATCAAGTATTACATGATGTGTGTCTTCAAAAATTGCCAGTTATACTTGCTATAGATAGGGCAGGCATTGTTGGAAACGATGGAGAAACTCATCAAGGTGTCTTTGATTTATCGTATTTAACACATATGCCAAATATGACTATTATGTCGCCAAAATGTACTTGTGAACTTAAATATATGCTAAAGTGGGCAGTTAATCAAAGTTACCCAATAGCAATAAGGTATCCTCGAGGAGGGGACAGCACTGAAGTTATAGTAAAGCCGCTGGAAGATTTTAAACTTGGAAAATGGGAATTACTTTGCGATGAAGGTAATATAGCTATAATAGCACAGGGAAGAATGGTAGAACATGCACTCCTTGCAAGAAAAAAGCTGTTAGAGCTTGGTATAAAAGTAAAAGTTATAAATGCCTGTTTTATAAAACCTATAGATAAGTTAATGCTAGATAAGCTAGTTCAAAATAATATTAGTATAGTTACAGTAGAAGATAACATTAAACATGGAGGTTTAGGTTCATGCGTGCTTGAATATGTGAATACCTTAAATAAAAAGGCAAAAGTTTTAATGCTTGGATTTAAAGATGAATTTATACCTCATGGGAAATTAGATATATTATATAAATTATATGGATTAGATGCAGATGGGATTGTAAATAGTATATTAAAAATAGTATAAATAGAGGAGTTCATTATGTCAGGAAATAAAGAAAGACTAGATATATTGTTAGTAAAAAAAGGAATTTTCACATCGAGAGAAAGGGCAAAAGCAAGTATAATGGCTGGAGAAATATTTGTAAACAATCAAAGAATAGACAAATGCGGTCAAAAAGTGGATGAAAATTCTAATGTAGAATTTAAAGGAAAACATATGCCTTTTGTAAGTCGAGGTGGATTAAAACTTGAAAAAGCTATAAAGAATTTTAATATAGATTTAAGTGATAAAGTATGCATGGACATAGGTGCTTCAACTGGAGGATTTACAGATTGCATGCTTCAAAATAAGGCTAAAAAGGTATATTCAATAGATGTAGGATATGGTCAGTTTGCATGGAAACTTAGAATAGACGAAAGAGTTGTATGCATGGAGAGGACTAATATAAGGTATGTAAAACCTGAAGATATAGGAGAGCTAACAGACTTTGCAAGTATAGATGTATCATTTATTTCATTAAAAAAGGTAATACCTGTTGTACTAGAATTATTAAAGGAAAATGGTGAAATAATGGCTTTAATAAAGCCGCAGTTTGAAGCAGGAAGAGAAAAAGTTGGCAAAAAGGGTGTAGTAAAAGAAAAAAGTACTCATGAAGAAGTTGTTAGGGATATTGTAAACTTCTTAGACAAATATAATGTTAAAATTATAAACTTGGATTATTCCCCTATAAAAGGACCTGAGGGAAACATAGAGTATTTAATTTATTTCACTAAGTCTAAAGATTTTAACCAAAGTTTTAATGACGATGAAATTGTAAATATAGTTAACTTAGCGCACCATGAACTTAATGGGGAGGAATTATGAAGAACATAGGTATAAATGTAAATACTACTAAAGATAGTGAAAAAAAAATAATAAATTCTATAGTTAAAGCTGTACATAATGAAAGGGAAGGAATCAATGTAAGAATATACGAAGATTGCAATGGACTTGATTGTGAGGAAAGCTGCAACTTAGATATAATCATAGCATTGGGCGGCGATGGAACTATATTAAATACAGCAAGACATGCAGCAAAATATGAAATACCTATTTTAGGAATAAACATGGGACATTTAGGTTTTTTAGCTCAAGTAGAAAATTCAAAGATAAATTCTGCAATGATGAGCTTATTTAATGGAGATTATACTATAGAAGAAAGAAATATGATCGAATGTACTTATAAGGAAATTAAAGGCAGCGGTATAGTCAAAAAGTATATAGGACTTAATGATGTAGTTTTATCAAAAGGTTTTTTAGAAAGAATAATTAAGTATAAAGTGTATATTGGAAATAAGTATTATAATACATTTGCGGCAGATGGAATAATAGTATCTACTGCAACTGGTTCAACTGCGTATTCTCTGTCAGCTGGAGGACCTATAATATATCCTACTTTAAATACCTTAGCACTTACACCTATGTTTTCAACTAATCTTGGTGCAAGAACTATAGTTCTTGATGGCAGCGCTAATATATCTATAGAATTTTCTAAAAGTATTGAAGATGTATTCATGTCTATAGATGGACAACAGTGGGTAAAGATGGATAAAACAGATGCTATTAATATACATACTGCTAAAAATAAATGTAAACTTATAAAATTAAATAGTAATGACTATTTTGATACACTGCGAAAAAAAATAATTTACAGGGTAAGGGAATGTGAAGGTGAAAATTATGAAAGTAACAAGACATGCTAAAATACTTGAAATTATAAATACTAAAGATATTGAAACGCAAGAAGAACTGGCAAGTGAATTAAGGAAAAGTGGCATGGATGTTACGCAAGCTACTGTTTCAAGGGATATAAAAGAGTTAAAATTAATTAAGGTTTTAGGTGAAAATGGTAAATATAAATATGCTACTATATCACATACTGAAAACTTTTTATCAAACAAACTTATCAATATTTTTTCTCAAACAGTTATAAGTGTAGAGAATGTACAGAACTTTATTGTCATAAAAACTATTTCAGGTTCTGGATCTGCAGCAGCAGAAGCTATAGATTCCCTTAAGTTTGAAGGAATTGCAGGTACTGTTGCCGGAGATAACACTATCTTCATATTGGCAAGGGATAGTGAAAAAGCTCAAGTTATAACTCAAAAAATGAAAAGGATGATTTCTGATTAGGAGGCTTTTGATTTATGCTCCTTCAATTAAATATAAAAAATTTTGCTTTAATACAAGCACTGACAATATCATTTAGCGGCGGATTTAATGTATTTGCAGGTGAAACAGGTGCTGGTAAATCTATATTGATAGATGCTATAAATTATGTGCTTGGATGTAAATTTAATAGAGATTTAATAAGGACAGGTGAAAATAAAACTTTTGTAGAAGCCGTTTTTACAATTGAAAATCCAAAGACTTCAAGTATTTTAAAAAAAAATGAAATTGAAATGGAAGATTTAATAATAATAAGTAGAGAAACATTTCAATCTGGAAAAAGTATTGCAAAGGTAAATGGAAAGTCAGTTTTATTGAGTACACTTAGAACTATAAGTTCAACTTTAATTGATATTCATGGTCAGCATGAAAATCAAAATTTACTTTCAGCTGAAAATCATATAAATTATGTAGATGATTTTGGTAATGAAAAGTTTCAAAACTATTTAAATCATTATAAACAAAAGTACAAGGAACTTATTGATAAACAAAATGATATTGTAAGGCTAAAAGGTAACGGCGAGGAAAGAAGCAAACTTGTAGATTTTTTGAAGTATCAAATAGATGAAATAAATTCTGCTAATTTAAAGGTTAATGAGGATATAAAACTAGAGGAAAAGTATAAAATACTCTCTAATTCAGAAAAAATAAGTAATATTTTAAATAATTGTTATGTTGATTTGTATGAAGGAAGAGAAAACATTGAACCTATATATAATAAATTAAGACTTATAATAAAGAGCCTTGATACTATAGAGGAAAGTTTTCCTCAAGCTGTAGATATTAGCAAAGCTCTTAAAGATGCTTATTATAACATAGAAGATGCTATTGAAAATGTAAGAAGTATTAAAGATAATGTATATTATGATGAATCTGAACTAGAATATATAAATAGTAGAATGTATCAGATAAGCGGCTATAAAAAAAAGTATGGAAGTACAATATCTAAAATTTTTGAATATAAAGACAAGATATTAATCCAATATAATGAAATTATAAATAGTAACGAGATAATTAAAAGTTTAGAAGTTGAAAAGACAAAAATAGAAGAAAAATTAAAAACTTATGGTAAATATATTCATACCGAAAGATGTAAAATAGCTAAAAGTTTAGAAAAAGACATAAAAAATGAATTGAATTTTGTTGGACTTGAAAAGAGTGTTTTTAAGGTAGAAGTAAAATTAGATGAAAAGTTTCATTTAAACGGTATGGATTCAGTTCAATTTCTTATTTCTACAAACCCTGGGGAACCATTAAAACCCTTGGAAAAGGTTGTATCAGGAGGAGAGCTTTCTAGAATTATGTTAGCACTTAAAACTGTATTTGTAGATAAAGATAAGATTCCATCGGTTATATTTGATGAAATAGATACTGGAATTAGCGGTAGAATAGCTCAATGTGTGGCTGAAAAAATGTATGCTATATCCAAAAATCATCAAGTTTTTTGTGTAACACATTTGCCGCAGATTGCATGTATATCAGATGAATACTATCTAGTATCTAAAGAAGTTAAAAATAAGAAGACTTTTACACATGTTAGAAAAATGAAAGATAACCAAAAAGAATATGAAATAGCTAAAATGATAGGCGGCTTGGAAGTTACAAAATTGACGCTGGAACATTCTAGAGAGCTTATAAAGATGGCTAATATTAAGAAATTAGAAATAAAGTCAAAAAGATAAAAATCGCATTTAAACTGCGATTTTTTATTTTTTGACTAATATATATAATTCATCTGAAAAAATTTACTTATAAATTAAATCATAACTTTAAATGAAAGTATATAATAGCATAATAAAATATCTAAAAGGGTAATTTAAAAACATAGATATAAAAAACAGGAGGTAAAAAAACATGCATATTAAAAGAAAAAAACTTCTATGTTTTATTTTAATTCCTATCCTGTTAATAACAATGACTGTTTATTATAAAGTTCAAAGAGTACCACAGACGATATTTTTGAGGGAAGGAGAATGTTTAAAACTTAATACAATTTTAAAAGTTAGAGACAAAGATGATATTAAAGTAGATAATGTAGATAAAAAGATAGTAAGTGATTGTAAAAAGGTTAAATTGAATTTATTTGGAGTTTTACCAGTAAAATCGATATTTTTACAATCTGTTAGTAATAATATGATGGTGTATCCTGGAGGTCAGCCCATAGGTGTAAAACTAAATACAAAAGGAGTTCTTGTAGTTGCATTATCAGATATTAAAACTCCTCAAGGAAAAGCTAGTCCAGCTGCACTAAGTGGAATACAAGTTGGGGATAACATTACTAAAATAAATGATGTATATATAAAAAGTGCAGAGCAAGTTCAAAGTGAAGTAAATAATTGCAAAGGCAAAAATATAAAAGTTACAATTGAAAGAAAAGGAAATGTACTTGAAAAGCAAGTAAATCCTATTAAAGGAGAAGATAATAATACTTATAAAATAGGTTTGTGGGTAAGAGATTGTGCAGCTGGAGTTGGAACTTTGACATTTTATGATGATAAAACAAGCATATTTGCTGCCCTAGGACATCCTATTACAGATATAGATACAGGTACTATTATGAATATAAGTTATGGAGAGGTAATTCCATCTTCTATAATATCAATAAAAAAAGGCTTGAGAGGTAATCCCGGAGAACTTAAGGGAATATTTATAGAACAACAAAAAATATTAGGTAAAATATATAAAAATACTGAATGTGGAATATTCGGCGAAGGAGATAAAAAGCTTATAAACAAAGGTTGTAAACCTATGAAAATAGCTTTAAGAAATGAAATAAAAGAAGGACCAGCTAAAATTCTTACTACTATAGAGGGAAATAAACCAAAACTTTATGATATACAAATAGAAAAACTTTTGCAGCAAGATTCGCCGGGACCTAAAAGCATGATAATAAAAGTAACTGATCCAGTACTCCTAAGTAAAACAGGAGGTATAGTTCAAGGAATGAGCGGAAGTCCTATTATACAAAATAATAAAATAGTAGGAGCTGTAACACATGTATTAATAAATAAACCTGATGTAGGTTATGGAATATATATAGAATGGATGATCAAGGATTCTAACATATTATCTAAGTAATATAATATGAGAAAGGTAGAAATAAAATGTCAAAGTTGTCTAAAATATTAAGTAATAAAAAGATATGTGATAAAATAATTATATAAAGATAGCATAATTTATGCTATCTTTTATAATTAAAACTTTATTTAAAGTTTTTATTTAGCAGCGGAAGGATTTAAAATACTTTTGTCGAATGTATTAATTGTTAAGATATGGGACTAAATAATAAAAAAGGGGAGTAAAGAATATGGAACAATCAAAAATAAGTGTAGTTATTGCAGATGATAATAAGGAATTTTGTAACATTCTCAATGATTACCTATTAAACCAAAGGGATATAGTAGTAACTGGAATAGCTAAAGATGGAATCGAAGCCTTAAAACTTATACAGGAAAAGAAGCCCGATTTATTAGTATTAGATATAATTATGCCTCATCTTGATGGGCTTGGAGTCCTTGAAAGATTAAGCAGCATGGATATAGACCATATGCCAAGAATAATTGTACTTTCAGCAGTAGGCCAAGATAAAATAACTCAAACAGCAATTGCCCTTGGAGCAGATTATTATGTAGTAAAGCCTTTTGATATGGATGTATTTACAAAGAGAATTAGACAAATGTTTAATGGCAGCATAATTAGATCGGGTCAAGTTAAAAAAACTATTTCTCTAGCTGATACTTCAGAAGTTAAGTTTATGAGGAATGAGGAAAATAATTTGGAACAGGAGATAACAAATATTATACATGAGATAGGTGTTCCGGCACATATTAAAGGTTATATGTACTTAAGAGAAGCAATTACAATGGTTGTAAATAACATGGAGTTACTATCTGCAGTTACTAAAGAATTGTATCCTTCTATAGCTAAAAAATATAATACTACAGCAAGTAGAGTTGAAAGAGCAATAAGACATGCAATTGAAGTAGCTTGGTCTAGAGGACAGGTTGAAACAATAAACAGGATATTTGGTTATACTATACATAACGATAAAGGTAAGCCAACTAATAGTGAATTCATTGCTATGGTTGCTGATAAACTCAGACTTAAAAACAAAGTTAGTTAAAGATTTAACTAAATTAACTTTTTTATACTACTTAGAAAGTAACCTCTTTATTTATATAGGGGCTGCTTTTTTTATATTATGTAGTATAATATAAATATTAAATAATAAAATTCTAAAATAAGTTTTAAAAACATAATATTTAACAGGGAAGGTGATAAAATGAAACTTGATTTAGAATTAAAAGATATAAAGATTATCAGAGACTTAGTTACAAGCAGAATAAATGAATTAAGGGAAAAGCTTGCTGAGGCAGATGATAAAGAAGATGAGCTTAGACAAGTTATAAGAGGTTATAAAAAGGTTGTAAAAAAAATAGATGATCAAGTGGATGCTGACTGATTTAACTTAAAGACTAAAAGTGTGAAACTTAATTGTAAAGGTTTTAACTTTTAGTCTTTAGTTTTTACATACATAATAGATACCTTTAATTGACATTTACGTATTTCAAGTATAAAATTAGTATAAAGTGCATTAAGAAATAAGTTGAGGTGCTGAAAATGGAATTTGATGAAAAAACACTGGAGTCTAAAAATATATATTCTGGTAAGATTATAAATGTTAATTTGCAGAAAGTAAAGCTTCCTGATGGAAGAGAAGCTAAAAGAGAAATAGTAAATCATCCAGGTGGTGTAGCTGTACTTGCATATAAAGACAGCAGTACCATATTGTTAGTTGAACAGTTTAGAAAACCAATAGAACAAAGATTATTAGAAGTGCCTGCAGGAAAAATTGAAAAAGGAGAAGAACCAAAAGTTTGTGCTATTAGGGAATTAGAAGAAGAAACTGGTTACAAGGCAAAAAAGTTTGACTATCTTGGGAAAATAGTTACAAGTCCTGGATTTTGCGATGAGTACATATATTTATTTAAGGCGCAGGATTTATATAAAGGAAATGATAATTTGCAAGATGAAGATGAGTTTATAAATTTAAGAGAATTTAATGTAAAAAAAGTTAAACAGATGATTAAAGATGGTAAGATAATTGATGCAAAAACTGCAGCAATTTTCATGATGGAATAAATAGTCATATAACTCTTTTGTTAGTCATAGATATAAAAAAAGAAACTACTAACAAGAGGGGGATAAATTATGCTACAAAACAAATTTATAGATACTTTGAATGAACATATTCAAAACAACTTTTGGCTTTATGTAGTAAGTCTTTTATGTATATGTACAGGGATAGTACTTGGAATATATTCTGTAAGGTATATGGGTGGATTTGAAAAAAGTGACCTTATAAGTTATATTAAGGGTTTTAGCTCAACTATTAGTTCTGGAAACATAGATTATAAATCTATTTTTATCCAGGCAATAAAAAACAATATACCTGTATTAATTGCAGTTTGGTTCTTAGGTCTTACTATGATAGGTATTCCTATTATATTAATAATTGATATATTAAAGGGGTTTACTGTAGGATTTACAATTAGTTTTATAATAAATAGTATGGGAATAAAGGGGATGTGGGTTTCACTCCTTGGAGTGCTGCCTCAAAATATAATATACATACCTTGTATTATATTTGTTTCTGTGCTTGCTATGGAATTTTCATTAAATATATTAAAGGATAAAAGTAATAAAAATTGGGCTTCTAATGTATGGATTAAAATTACATCTTATTCTTTTTCATTTATTCTTATAACGATAATTATGGCTGTAGGGTTTACTATGGAATCATATCTTACACCTCATATCTTAAAGGTGGTAATAGCAAGTATTGGAAGTATGTTAGTATGAATAAAAATAATTTAGAATTTGCTGCCACTTTATTAGAATGTTTTTTAATATTAATATTTTTTGGATTACTGCTTCCTAAACTTATTGATTATAGTTTGTATTATTATATGGACAAATCGTATAATAATAGTATTTTAGTGTATAATGTGGTTGAGAAAAATGCAGATATAATAAGTAATTACATTATTGTATTTAACAATTTTTTAAAATAAGTATTGACTTTATTTTAAAAAAAGATAGGAGTAATATATGGATAATATCTTGTTGAAGTATGTTGAATACTTAGAAAATAAAAATTTGAGTAAAAATACATTGGATGCATATGTAAGAGATATAACTAAGTTCTCAGATTTTATAAAAGGCAGAAAAGAAAAGATAACTGAAATTGAAGTGGTTTCAGTTATGGCTTATGTACAATATTTACAAAAGGAAGGTAAAGCTGCGTCATCTATTATTAGAAATATTGTATCACTTAGAAGCTTTTATAAATATCTTGTTTCAAAAGGTATTATCAATGAAAATCCAGTTATAAATTACGAGATACCTAAAATTAAGCATAATATTCCTAGAATACTCACAATAGAAGATGTAGACAAGCTTTTGCAAGCACCGGATTCAACCACAGAAAAGGGAATAAGAGATAAAGCTATGCTTGAACTCATGTATGCTACTGGAATGAAAGTTACGGAGTTATTGAATCTAACAATTTACGATATTAATGTTAAATTTAATTATGTTAAATGCAGGGGAGCTAAAAACAAAGAGAGAATAATACCAGTTGGTTCTGTAGCCGTAAAGTATTTGAACAAGTATTTAAAAGTAAGACCTGATTTAAATGTTTATAATTTAGATTTTTTATTCTTAAATTTAAAAGGTGCGAAAATGACGAGACAAGGTTTTTGGAAGATAATAAAATATTATGCCAAACGATCAGGTATAAATAAGTATATGACTTCTTTTACACTTAGACATTCATTTGCAGTTCACCTGCTTCAAAATGGTGCAGATATAAAATCTGTACAAGAACTTCTAGGACATAAAGATTTATCAGCCACACAAATATATTCTACAATTTCAAGGAAAAGCAAAATTGCAGAAGTTTATAAAAGAACTCATCCAAGAGCATAAATTGTAATTAAAATTAAGAATAAGAGTTTTTGATTGTTTTAAAAAGTCAAATACTCTTATTTTTATGCTTTTAAATAGTTTATTTTATATAAAATTCTTCTATTCTTTAAAAAAAGTCATAATTAAGATTATTTTCGGGAAAAGTAATTTTGAAGAAAGGAGGATTAGTATGAATAAAATAAATAAAAATATTTTAAGTTTGATTATGACTTTAATTTTTTTGACTGGTATACTTTCTGTACCAATAAAAGTTAAAGCAGAAAATCCAAAAAATCAAACTGAAATAACAGATTTAAGTTCGGAAAGTAAGTCAGTACTTCTCATGGAACCTGTAAGTGGAAGAATAATATATGAAAAAAATTCCCATGAAAAGCTGCCGCCTGCTTCTGTTACTAAAATCATGACTATGCTCTTAACTATGGAGGCAGTTGATTCTGGAAAAATAAAAATGTCTGATAAAGTTACTGTAAGTGAAAATGCAAAACAAATGGGTGGAAGTTCTATGCTTTTGGATACAGGAGAAATTAGAACAGTAGAGGAATTAATAAAAGGTGTTGGAATTGCTTCGGGAAACGATGCAGCAGTAGCTTTAGCTGAATATATAGCCGGAAGTCAAGATGCATTTGTGAAACTCATGAATGATAGGGCAGCTCAACTTGGAATGAAAGATACCACTTTTAAAAATTGTACTGGATTAAATGCAGAGGGACATATTACAACAGCTTATGATATATCTATAATGTCAAGGGAATTATTAAAACATCCTGCTATATTAAAGTATACAGGAACATATATGGAGACTATTTCTGAAGGAAGGAAATCACCTATAGGACTTGTAAATCATAATAAATTAGTTAGGTTCTTTAAAGGTTGTGATGGATTAAAGACGGGATTTACAGATGAAGCAAAATACTGTATTTCTGCTACGGCATCAAGGGATGGAGTTAGAATGCTTGCTGTTATAATGGGATCTCCAACATTCAAAGTTAGGAACAAGGATGCAAGTGTTCTTATGAATTATGGCTTTTCAAAATTTGAGAATAAAAAACTTATAACCAAGGGAATGGATATAGAAAAAGTTAATTTAGATAAGAAGGGAAATAGGTTTTTTATTGCCAAATCTAGTGAAAATCTGAGTGCAATATTGGAAAAAGGCAAGGATAACAAGATAACTAAAAAATGTGTATTTGATAAAAACAAGAAAGTTTACAAGGCAAATGATATAGTAGGATACTGTGAGATATATGTTGATGGAAAATTAGTTGGAAAAGTTAAGTTGTACAGTGATAGGAATGTAAAAAGGCCGGGTATCTTTGGAAATTTAAAAGATAATTTTTCAAAAGTTTTAGATAGTGGAGTTTAAAATTATTATATAATTGTTTTAATATAAAAAGCAGTATTGTATTTAAAAATTGCTTTATATTTACTTATATCTTATGCAATTTTTAAATATTTCAATACTGCTTATGTTACTTATTATATATTTAGGAAGTAAATTGAAAATAGCACTAACATATGTTGTATAATATTAGTAAATGAAAATTAAGTTTATTTAATATAAACAGCATAAGGAGTAAGAATGATATGAAAGACATATTGATTAATTTTGATAAAGATCAAGTTGATGTTATAAATTGTCTAAAGGATATATGTATTAGAGACAGCATAAAAGCATATTTAGTTGGTGGAACTTTAAGAGATTTAATCTTAGCTAGAAAAATAAATGATATAGATATATGTTTAAATGAGGATCCTAAAAAGTTGGTAAGGTATATTAAAGGAATAAAGGAATATAAGTATTATGATAAATTTCAAACTGCCTCATTAATATTTGATAATGGAATATCTTTAAATTTAATACGCTGTAGAAAAGAAATTTATGAACAAAATGGACAACTGCCTATTATTATACCATCTGATATATATGATGATTTGTATAGAAGGGATTTTACTATAAATGCTATAGCATATGATATAGTTAAAAACTCAATTATAGATGTATTTGGCGGAATAGATGATTTATATAATGGTGAGCTTAAAAAAGTTCACGAGAATAGTTATGAAGAAGATCCAACAAGAATTTTTAGAGGGATAAGGTACAGCGTTAGATATTATCTTAAAATTTGCGATGCAGCTGAAATTAAAAAGTGTATTGAGAATGGCGTGTTTAATACTGTAAACAGTGATAAAATAGTAGGGGAATTGTATGCAATGTGCAGGGAAGAAAAATGGATATCTAATTTTGTAACTTGTTCTTGGCTAAAAATATTTGATTTAAATTTAAATTATTTAGGGATTCCCAATATAGTTAAAAGTTATTCTTATAATAATATCAATATAAGAATTTTAAATTTATTTTTTTGTATGAAATGTTTTAAATTTAAGCAAATTCTTATGGAAAATTCTATTTTAGATAAAAGACTTAAAAAATCTATGAAATACTATTATAATAATAAAATGACGGAGCTATTTTATAAAGATATGGATAACTATGAGATATATAAAAGATTAAATAATTTAGACAAGTACTTGCTTGTACTTATGGGATGGGATGAAGGTACTAAATATAGAATATTAAACTATGTGAAAAATTTAAAAGATATTAAATTAAATATGGATAATGAGTATTTAAAAAGTATTGGAATACAAGATGATAAAGTTATAGGAAAAATATTAGATTATATGTTGAAAATAAAGCTTGATGTTGGAATAGTAAATGAAACAAAATATTTGATTGAAAATTTAGGAGAGATTAAAGATGTCTTTAAATATTAAGATGGATAACTTTGAAGGACCATTTGATTTGCTGCTTCACCTAATAAGAAAGAATAAGATGGATATATATGATATAAAAATACACTATATTACAAATCAATATTTAGACTATATACACACTATGAATGAAATGGATCTAGAAGTAACTTCAGAGTTTATAGTAATAGCTGCAACATTAATTGAAATAAAGTCCAAAACATTGTTACCTAAAGTTAAAAATGATGAAGTTGCAGCAGATCTAGAAGAAAAGGACGTGGAAAAAGAACTTGTTGATAAACTTGTACAGTATAAAAAATTTAAATTAGCAGCTAAGTTTTTAAGTAAGAGACAAGTTCAAACAGGAAAAATGTACAGCAAGAAACCAGAGATAATAGAAGAAGGTAAAAAGAAAGACTTAGATCCCCTAAAGTTCCTTAAAAATGTTACTGTTATTGAATTGTTTGAAATATATAATAAATTAATGAGTAATTATAAACAAAAGATGAATACGAATGATATAATTGATAAGGAAATACCTGTAGATAAATTCAAAATTGAAGATAAGATATTATACATAGTAAAGGATTTAAAAGTTAAACAAAGAACATGCTTTTCTGATATAACCAAAAATTGTTCTTCAAGAATAGAGATAATTGTTACCTTTTTAGCTTTACTTGAGCTTATAAAACTAAAATATGTACTAGTAACTCAGGAAAATAATTTTAAAGAAATTTATGTGAAGAGGGTAGATAATGATGAAAGACTTAAACATTAACCAATTGGAAATGGAAGGTACATCAACCAAAGAATTATATTTTTCTGTAATAGAATCACTGCTATTTGTTTCTGGAGAACCACTTAGTATTAAGCAAATAGCATCAATAATTCAATGTAAAACTGAATTTACGGAAAAATTACTGGAAGAAATGAGCTGTAAATATAAAAATACTGAAGACAGAGGCATAGAATTGATGTGCTTGAATGGAAAATATAGTTTGGTTACCAAATCTAAGAATTCAAATTATGTAGAAAAGCTGGTTCAAAATAACTCCAGGCAATCATTATCCCAAGCAGCACTTGAAACCTTAGCTATTATTGCATATAAACAACCTATAACAAGAATAGACATAGATGAAATAAGGGGAGTTAAAAGTGACAGAGCAATTGCCAACTTAGTGGAAAAAAATTTAGTTAAGGATTCTGGAAGATTAGATGTTCCAGGAAGACCTATACTATATTCTACCACAGATGAATTTTTAAAGTATTTTGGATTTAATAGTTTAAATCAAATTCCACAGTTAAATGATTTAGTAGAAGATAAATATGAAGATTAAGGCAGAGAACATAAAAACCAGAGGACAAAGGACAAAAGACAAAAGCAGAGGACATAGGACAGAGGACAGAGAAGGTGAGTTTTCTTCCTTACGTCAGAAAACTAATTTATTTTTTAAGTTTGTTTTGCTAATGCAAAACATCGCTTAAGCAAGCATCTAAAATCTATGATTTTTAAATAATTACTTACTTAGGAGGGTACTCCTGAGAAATAAAAGAACATACCTAGATTTGATTTATACAAATCTAGTATGTTCTTATGGTTACACAATGTTTCGCTTTAGCGAAACGAGTTATCAAAAATTTAATTAAAGATTTTTCGTAAGCGCAGCGGAGAAAAATCCTCCTTCTCTGTAAATTGTCCTATATCCTATGTTTTTATGTTCTCTGTTTTTTATTCATACTCTTCATTATTATCATCTTTAGATTTAGTATCCTTATCAGTATCTTTTTTATGTTTGCTTTCAGATTTTTCACCTTTTTCTTTACTGCACATGCTTTTTATAAAATCCATGACTTGAGGAACACTATCTATGAGTTTATCATAAGTATTTTTTTGATCAAGTGAAAGTAGTTTTATTGAATCGTCTTTTATAACTAAAAATGCAACTGGTTTTACAGTAACACCAGCACCAGAACCTCCGCCAAATGGATAATCTGAATTGGAATTTTCGCTGTTTTGACAATTAAATTCACTTCCACCAGAAGCAAAACCAAATGAAACTCTAGATATTGGAATTATAAGAGATCCATCCTTGGATTCTACAGCATCTCCTACAATGGTATTTACATCTATCATGTCTTTAAGATTTTCCATGGTAGTTTTCATTAAATTTTCAATAGGATGACTTTCCATATATAAATCCCTCCACTAATTATATTATTCAAATAAAATTTTACATTAACCGAGTAATTTAAATAAACTTACATTATCTATATTATAAATTTCATATAAATAATTTTAACTAAACTTATAGAAATTATACTATTTAACTCTAAATCACAAATAGATTTATTTAAATTTGGAGTTATATTTACATGAAATTTTTTTATTTTAAATACTATATTTAGTAATTTTCTAAGTGCCGAATATGATGAACATAGTACTCCATAAACTATTGCAGTATAAGCTGCATCATCAAAACCAAATATAAAGTTTATATTTAATTTTATAACTGGTTTTAATTTATTGTTTTTTAGGGATGATAAAATGGAAGATAAGTTTTCTAAATAACTTTTTCTAACCTTTTTCTCTTCTTTTTTTTGATTTTTTAATAGTTTTTCGAATACTTCTACATTGTATATGTACATGTTAAACTTACCATTTCTATATAGTATTTTTAACTTTACAGGTACAGGAATTATGAATAGAAAAAGTATTATGATTAATATGAGCACGAAAATCAACATGTGTATAATCCTCCAACTTTGTACGTTAATAATTATAACCAATATCGGAATTTATATAACTTTAAGGAATAAATTTAAGGTTTATTTAAAAAATTTATTGAGAAACTAACTATAAAGATCTTTATTATAGAGGAGAAAATGCACAATGAAAAGAATATATAAAATTGTAGATTGTATCATCTTAGTTATCATTTTAGTTGTTATTTCAAGTCCAGCAAAATGTATGGAATCTAATAATAAGAACAATGAAAATAATGAAATATATGTAAATGCTAAGTATGCAATAGCAATAGATAGTAAGTCAAAAGCTGTACTCTATGAGAAAAATGCATATATGACTGTACCGATGGCCAGTACTACTAAAATAATGACAGCTTTAGTGGCATTAAAATATGGCAACTTGGATAAAAAAGTAACAATATCACAAAGAGCTTCAAACATGCATGGGTCCACAGTAGGGTATAAAAAAGGTGAAGAAGTTTCAATTAAGGAATTGTTATATGGATTAATGTTAAGATCAGGAAATGATGCTTCTATTGCTATTGCTGAAGGTATAAGTGGAAGTGTAGAAGAATTTGTTAAAGTTATGAACGAATATGCAGGAGAAATAGGAGTCATGAATACTCATTTCCATACACCACATGGTTTGGATCATGATGATCATTACACAACGGCATATGATCTAGCAGTAATTACATCTAAGGCTAAAGATAATAATTTATTTAATGAAATTGTAAGTTCTAAAGATGTAAATGCTAAAGACTGTGGATTCACAAGAAATTATCATAATATAAATAAAATATTATGGCAGATTAAAGATGCAAATGGAGTTAAAACTGGGTATACAGGAAAAGCAGGTAAGTGTCTAGTTACATCTGCTAAAGTACAGGATAGTGATGTTGTAATAGTCGTTTTAAACTGCACTCCAAGATGGAAAGAAACAGAAAAAATTTATAATTATATAGTAAAAAATTATGAATTTAAGAAAATATTTTCTAAAGATGATATTGCTGCAGAAATAAATTTAAAAAACAAAATAATAAAATTAAAATGCAGTGAGGATGTAATCATACCTGTAAAAAAAGGATGTAAGTATAATATAGAGGTTTTAAAACCACAAAAAATAAAATCTTCAATAAAAGCAGGTGATAAACTGGGAACCCTTAAAGTGTACTGTGATGGCAAATTGGTATATAATAATTTCTTAAAAGCAGGTAATGATTATAAGATAAATAAGATAAGATTACCTAAAATATTTAACCTTGTAAGTTATCATTTATAAATTGATACAATTGTAATGCATAGAAAAATATTAATAAATCATAGGTCAAAGAATTATGTAAATTATGGTTGATATTTTCAAAATAAAGGTATATCCTATATGTGAACTTTAAATGTTGGCTGTGTTTAAGAAAAATGTTGATTTCAACATTTTTCTTAAACACAGCCAACATCAATGGAATGAAGTCTAAGGATAATATTTTAAAATTAACACTATCCTCAAATACAGCGTAAATTTTAAGTTATATAGGTATTGTAATTAATAAAGATATGTTTTTTAATAAAATTTGATTGTTAAAAAATACACATTAAATTAATATATATTTTTAAATCGATTTATGGATATATGTTTCCGTAATGCAGCATTTATAATCAATTTATACTTAAAATTGGTTTGAGGAATTATATTGAAGCTAATCCATAATCTAATCAAGTAATCGTTTTTAAAAGCCTATTGTAATTAAGTTTTTAACATGTATAATTTAAGAAAGAAACTAAACAAAAAAGTGTTTGTAAATAAATTTTAAATTTGCAAATAATAATAAAAGGTTTTATAATTGAATAGAAATACAAAATAGAAAAACAATGTTTAAAATACATGAATGATTTAGGAAAATGGTTATTTAAAGCACTAGTACAGATAAGTTATTTAGTTAATACAGTAAGAATTATTTTAAATTCTTTAATTTAAAATGTAATTTTGGGACATGATTTTGTTAAATAGGGGGAAAAGTATGAGCAGCGAAGAAAATCAAGGTATAGTAATCGAGGAAATAGACAAAGACATGGTAAAAGTTAAAGCTAGCAGACATGGAGATTGTAAGAACTGTGGATTATGTCCTGGAGCAGATGCTATGATTGTTAGTGCTAGAAATCCAATAGGGGCTAAGCCAGGACAGCATGTGGTTTTTGAAATAAAGCAAGTTAATATGTTAAAAGCAGCTTTTGTTGTATATATATTACCTCTTGTTGCAGCATTTTTAGGTGCTGTGATTGGAGGGTGGTTGTCTGGTTATATAGGACATTCTCAATCAATGAAGGCGTTTCAAATAGGAGGTGGAATAATAGCTTTTATAATATCAATTATATACGTAAAAGTTTTTGACAAAGCTGCTTATAAGGATCAAAATATGCAGCCTGTTATAACGCGTATTTTATCTTAAAAA
The DNA here is from genome assembly GCF_003718715.1 of Clostridium sp. JN-1. Classification (NCBI taxonomy): domain Bacteria; kingdom Bacillati; phylum Bacillota; class Clostridia; order Eubacteriales; family Clostridiaceae; genus Clostridium; species Clostridium sp. JN-1. The sequence goes on from NZ_CP033465.1 coordinate 1,166,299, forward strand.
TTTTGCTAAAAAATTTAATCTAGCGAGGTGTTGAGAAAAATGTTGAGAAGTTTTCGCGGAGGAGTGCATCCTAACGATCAGAAAGGCTACACAGCTGATAAACCGATTGAAGTTGCACCTCTGCCAAATAAAGTTGTAATTCCTGTTAGACAACATATTGGTGCACCGTGTTCGCCTTTGGTAAAAAAAGGTGATAAGGTTAAAAAAGGACAACTTATTGCTAAAAGCGATGCATTTGTTTCTGCCAATATCCATGCATCTGTATCAGGTACAGTAGTTGATGTTGGAGAATATCCACATCCAGGCTTTGGAAAGTGCCAAGCTATTGTTATTGAAAATGATGGCTTAGATGAGTGGGTAGAAGGAATTCCTGTAGAAAGGGATTGGGAAAAGCTAACTGCAGATGAATTGAAGAACTTGATTAAAGAAGGCGGCATTGTTGGAATGGGTGGAGCTACATTTCCAACTCATGTTAAACTTACCCCGCCTAAGGATAAGAAAGTTGACACATTTATTCTAAATGCAGCTGAGTGTGAACCATATTTGACAGCAGACTACAGAATGATGATAGAGCATCCAGATCTTATACTTACTGGTATCAAGATAGTAATGAAAGTACTTGGAGTTACTAAAGGATATGTTGGTATTGAGGATAATAAACCTAAGGCAATAAGTACTATGCAAAAAGTATTTGAAGGATCAGGAATAGAAGTTGTTGGATTACCAACTAAGTACCCACAAGGTGCTGAAAAAATGCTTATTAAAGCTTTAGTTGACAGAGAAGTTCCATCAGGTGGTTTACCAGCAGATGTTGGTGTAGTTGTTCAAAATGTTGGTACTGTTGTAGCTATTAACGATGCAGTAACAAAGGGAATTCCTTTAATTCAAAGAGTTACAACTATAAGTGGAAAAGTTGTAAACGAACCTAAGAATCTTCTTCTTAGAATTGGTACTACTTTTGGTCAAGCTATTGAATATTGTGGAGGACTAAAAGAAACACCTGAAAAGCTTATCAGCGGTGGTCCTATGATGGGAATGGCTGAATCAAACTTAAATATACCTGTAATTAAAGGAACATCTGGAATATTAGTATTAGGTAAGAGTGATGTTAACTCTGGTAAACAATCACCATGTATTTCTTGTGGACGATGTGTAAGAGTATGTCCTATGCATTTAAATCCAAGTATGCTTAGTCAGCTTGGTGAACGTAATATGTATGAAGATGCTAAAGAAAAGTACAATCTATTAGATTGTGTAGAATGTGGAAGTTGTGTTTATATATGTCCTGCTAAACGTAACATTGTACAATATATAAAATATTGTAAGGCTCAAAACGCAGCTAAAGCAGCTAAAGCCAAAGCAGCTAAAGCCAAAGCTGAAGCTGCAGTAAAATAGGAGGTGACTTAAATGGCTGAAGTACAATTGAAACAAAATACGTTTACAGTTTCTGCATCACCACATGTTCGCTCAGATGAATCAATTTCAAAAATCATGTGGAATGTTAATCTGGCATTAGCACCAGCAGCAATCTTTGCTGTATTTCATTTTGGTTTGCCAGCTTTTGGAACAATGCTTTCAGGTATTATATCTGCAGTGCTTGTAGAGTATATTATTGAGAAAGTAAGAAAAAAACCTATAACTATTAATGATGGAAGTGCATTTTTAACAGGATTATTATTAGCTATGTGCTTGCCGCCAAATATACCTTGGTATATGACAGCTTTTGGTTCATTTATGGCTATAGCTATAGCTAAACATGCTATGGGCGGACTTGGATATAATATTTTTAACCCAGCTCATATAGGAAGAGCAGCTGTTTTAGCTTCATGGCCAGTTGCAATGACTACATGGACACATATGACTACTAGTGTCAATGCTGTAACATCTGCTACACCATTAGGAATTTTAAAATTACAAGGATATCAAAAGCTTATAGAAACTTTTGGAAGTAGATCAGAATTATATAAATCAATGTTTTTGGGATTCCGTAATGGCAGTCTTGGTGAAACTTCAACAATTTTACTTGTCCTTGGAGGAATTTATTTAATTTATAAAGGATATATACACTGGCAAGTACCAGTTACAATGATTGCAACTGTAGGTATTATAACTTGGATATTTGGAGGAACATCAGGATTATTTAGTGGAGATCCTATATTTAATATGATGGCAGGTGGATTAGTATTAGGAGCATTCTTTATGGCTACTGATATGGTTACTACACCTATTACTCTAAAGGGACAAATTGTTTTTGCTTTTGGTGCTGGTCTTATTACTGCGTTAATTAGGTTGAAAGGCGGTTATCCAGAAGGTGTTTGTTATTCTATCTTACTTATGAATGCTGTTACACCTTTAATTGATCGTTTTATGCCTCCAGTAAAATTTGGGGCGAAGAGGGGGTAATTTAGATGGCTGAAAATGTTCAAAAGAAATATAGTATTCTTCAGATAGCAATGAATTTGGCTATAACTTGCTTTGTATCAGGAGCTATTCTTGGAGCTGCATATTATTTTACTCATCCAATAGCGGTACAAAAAAGTAAACAAGCTACACAACAAAAAATGCAAAAATTAGTTGCAGGTGCGGATTCTTTTAATGCTGTTCCAGGAAAAACTGATTGGTATGCAGCACAAAAAGGTGGTAAAACTATGGCTTATATAGTTCCGGAAGCACCAGTTGGTTATGGCGGACCAGTTAAGATGCTGGTTGCAGTTGATGCTCAGGGTAAGGTTATAGATTATGATATTACTGAAGCTAATGAGACACCGGGACTTGGAGCAAATGCAAGTAAGGACTCTTTTAGAAGTCGATTTAAAGGAAAGGCTTCAGGTGATCTAGAAGTAGTTAAAGAGCCAACTACGACTAAAATTCAAGCTATGACAGGAGCTACAATTACTTCAAAAGCTGTAACTAAGGGTGTCAAAGAAGCTGTAGATGACGTTAATCAACTTAAGGGAGGTAAGTAAGCATGGAGAAAAAAGATAGTTTATGGAGTATATATAAAAAAGGTCTAATTGCTGAAAACCCAATATTTGTGCTGGCATTGAGTCTTTGTCCTTCATTAGCTGTAACTGGTTCAGTTCAAACCGCTTTAACTATGGGTTTGTCAGTTTTATTTGTTATAACTGCTAATAATACTGTTGTATCTCTGATAAGAAATATAGTAAATCCTAAAGTTCGTGTACCTGTATATATCACATCTATAGCAACTATTGTTACACTTGTTGAATTGATATTGCAGGCGGTTTCTCCAGCATTGTATAGTGCACTTGGAATATACTTAGACTTGGTAGTTGTTTTTGCCATAATCTTAGCACGTGCAGAGACATTTGCTTCGAAGAATAAGGTAATTCCTTCTTTCTTTGATGGATTAGGTATGGGAAGTGGCTTTTGTCTTGCTATGCTTTTAATAAGTGTAATTCGTGAAGTAATTGGAGCAGGTACTTTATGTGGAATCCGTGTACTTCCAGCTTCATATCAACCTATTTTATTAATGATTTTAGCACCAGGAGCTTTTATATTAATAGGATTTTTAGTTGCAATGTTTAAAGTTATAAATGAGAAGGCACAAGAGCGTAAAGCAGAGAGAGGTGAAGCATAATGACATACTTAGGTATTTTCATAAGTTCAGTACTTATAAACAACTATGTTTTAACTAAATTCTTAGGACTTTGTATATTCTTTGGTGTTTCTAAGAGTTTTGATGCATCAGTTGGTATGGGTATGGCAGTTACTTCAGTTTTAACAATGAGTTCGGCACTTGCGTGGGTTATTTATAATTTTGTATTAGTACCGTTCCATTTGGAATTCTTAAAGACAATTGTATTTGTATTGTTGATAGCAAGTTTTGTACAACTCTTGGAGTTGATAATTAAGAAACAGGCACCTGCTTTATACAATATGTGGGGTATATACTTACTATTAATCGCTACAAACTGCATAGTTCTTTCAGTACCACTTTTGAATGTTCAAAATGACTATAATTTCTTAGAAAGTTTAGTTAATGCAATTGCTTCTGGTTTAGGATTTGCTTTAGCAATAACTTTAATGGCGAGTCTGAGAGAAAAACTGAATTTGGCAGATGTACCTAAGCCATTACAAGGCCTTGGTGTTGCGTTTATTCTAGCAGGTATGTTAGCCTTATCATTCCTTGGTTTTTCAGGTATGAAGGTAGTATAAGGTTATAGAATAGAAAGGAGCTGAGGAGTAATTATGAATACTGCAATAATGGTTGTAGTTGTAATGACTGGTATAGGTATAGTTTTTGGTCTTGTTTTAGCTTTAACAGATAAAAAATTTGCTATGGAAGTAAATCCATTAATCGAATTAGTTGAGGATGAACTTCCCAAAGGACAATGTGGTGGATGTGGATATGCTGGATGTAAAGCTTATGCTGAAGCAGTAGTTTTAAATGAAGATGTACCACCAAACTTATGTGTTCCAGGTAAAGAGCCTGTAGCAAGAGCTGTAGCAAAATTAACTGGCAAGACAGCAGCAAAAGTTGAACCAAGATATGCACATGTTAGATGCGGCGGAAATCTTGATAATGCTGTTAGAAAATATAAATATGAAGGTATAAAAGATTGTGTTGCAGCAAACTTATTACAAGGTGGTCCAAAAGAGTGTCAGTATGGATGTATTGGACTTGGAACTTGTGTTAATAATTGTCCATTTGGAGCATTGAGTCTTGGAACAAATGGGTTACCAGTAGTTGATACAAAAAAATGTACAGGCTGCGGAAAATGTGAATCGGTTTGTCCTAAGAAAGTTATAAGTTTGTTACCAACAAAAGCACATGTATGTGTTGAATGTAATTCACATGATAAAGGTGCTGTTGTTCGTAAAGCTTGTAAAGCTGGATGTTTAGGCTGCGGACTTTGTGCAAGAAATTGTGAACATGGAGCAATCAAAGTTGAAAATAACTTAGCTGTAGTTGACACTCATGTTTGTATTGAAAAATGCAGTGAAGCTGCATGCTTAGCTAAGTGTCCAACAAAGGCTATTCAATCTATAATTGGAGATTTAGGAATACAAGCTAAGACAAAGCAAGAAATTGCTGCTAACACTTCGGATAAAAACTAATATATAATAAATATTGAAATAGTTATTATAAATAAAATACGTCCATGTGGGTTATCTACATGGACGTATTTTTTATAAAAACTATATTGAAAGTTTATTTAGGTGCTTAACCAGCATATTGCTGCAAATTCCAATGAAATATCCTGTAACGATACCAGAGATTAAAAGTACAGGAAGATATACATATATTCTAAAATCTTTTATTATAATAGCAGCCACAAGTAATTGACCTATATTATGAAATATGGCACCGGTTATGCTTATAGTCCATAGACTTACAGAATTTTTAAAATATCTATACATCAATATCATGACTACATTACTTAAAATTCCTCCAGCTATGCTAAACATAAAAGACGACATATTTCCTGTAAGCATTGAGCCCAATATAGTTCTTAAAAACATAATAATAAGTGCTTCTTTCCAACCTAATGTGATTAATGCGGCAAGAGAAACTATATTTGCAAGTCCAAGTTTAATTCCAGGAAAGATAACTGGGATCTGTGATTCCACTATGTATATTGCTAATGCAATTCCAGTAAGTAAACTCATTAGAACCATTTTTTTTGTTTTATTCATACTACACCTCTATTAAAATTTAAAATTATAAATTTTAAGCTAAAATGCTGTTGAATTATCCTGATATTTGATCAACTTTTGAATTCTTGCCGTTTATTTTGATTATGAGTTTATGTGGTAAGCATGCAGCTGTTTGACCGGCATCTGATATCCAACCTGTTTTAACACAAATTTTATCAGGACAATTTGCATCTAAGAACCTTATCCTCCCTTTTTCATATTCTATTACATTATAGTTATTTTTGTCATATGATACTTTAAGTTGATTCGTTCCCTTAACAGTATCTAAATCTATACTTTTAATTACCTTGCCATTTTGTTTTATAATAGCTATATGGTGGGAACCCTTTACATATTGTTTATATCCAAATACGCCTATAGAACTTATTAAAATCAAAGATAATACTATAAGTATTACGATTTTATCACCTTTTTTCATTTTTGATAACCTTCTTTCTTAGTTAGAATTTTTTATTATGAAATGCAATTATAAAAAACTTTTAACACACATAATATTTTACCATAAGATAAGTCTATATATATCGAGAATTTTAGGCAAGAGGATAATAAATATTTATTATTATAAGAGGAGGACAAAGCGTGAAAATTTTAAAGTTTTTTTTGATTTTTATACCTATTAGTATAATTTCTGAAATGCTTAAAATAAATTCAGTGCTAAATTTTATTTTTTCATGTTTAGCTATTATACCATTAGCAGGATTAATGGGAGAAGCTACAGAACAAATATCTGTGTATTCAGGGCCTAAAATGGGCGGATTTTTAAATGCTGCTTTTGGAAATGCTACAGAACTTATAATTTCTTTTTTTGCATTAAAAAGAGGCTTAATTGATGTTGTAAAGGCTTCTATAGTTGGATCTGTTATAGGAAATATTCTATTAGTGCTTGGATTTAGTATGCTTCTTGGAGGTGCTAAGTATAAAATACAAAAATTTAATAAGAAAACGACTGAAGTTTCTTCAAGTATGTTATTATTTGCAGTTATAGGTCTTTGTATACCGGCTTTATTTACACATACTATAAATAAGAAATTGCTTACATATAAATATGAGTGGTTGAGTTTAGTAGTAGCTGGTATTATGTTTTTTATATATTTATTGAGTTTATATTTTTCTTTTTATACCCATAAGGATTTGTATGTTTTAGAATATGAAGAAGAGAAGGATGAAAAGTGGAGTTTAAGGAAGGCACTTACAGTACTTTTAATAAGCACTATTATTGTTGCACTAGAGAGTGAAATATTAGTTGGTTCAGTGGATTCAATGGCTAAAACACTAAAGATCAGTGAAACATTTATTGGAATAATAATAATTCCTATTATAGGCAATGCAGCAGAACATAGTACTGCCGCTGTAATGGCAATTAAGAATAAAATGGACTTGTCCATAGAAATAGCCATAGGATCAAGTTTACAAATAATATTGTTTGTGGCACCTGTATTAGTTTTCTTAAGTTTGTTATTTACACCTATGAGCATAATCTTAAATGAATTTGAACTTGCAGCATTAATAGCGTCTGCACTTATAGTAAATCGTGCAGCTAGTGACGGCGAGTCCAATTGGTTAGAAGGAGTTCAACTCATAGCCGTGTATCTTATAATAGCAGTTTCATTTTTGATATAGAAATGTAAAGTAAATGTATTAAAAGAACAATTATGCATATAATAATGAATATAATTCATGCTGTAGATAATTAAACTATAATTGTCTACAGCGTAAAGATTTTGGAGGTTTTATGTAAATGTTAAATGGTACAGTAAAATGGTTTAATGATGAAAAAGGATATGGATTCATATCTGGGGAAGATGGAAGTGACGTTTTTGTTCATTATTCATCAATAGCAGGAGAAGGAAGTAGAAGAAACTTGGATGAAGGTCAAAGAGTTTCTTATGATGTAGTTGATACTCCTAAAGGTCCTCAAGCTTCAAATGTAAAAAAATTATAAGATCTACATAAAAATAAATCCTTTTAATTTAAAAGGATTTATTTTTTGCCTAAAATTTTTTAATTGAACAGCATTTAAATATTTCTAAAAAGTCATAAGTATGATATAATAAATACGAACTATATTGTAAGTTATCATAAAAATGTTCGGAAATTAGAGAGTAAGGAGAAATAAGTATGATGAATTCTGTTAGAAGAATATTTGTAGAGAAAAAAAGAGGCTTTGACGTAGAAACTCAAAATTTATTGAGTGATTTAAAAGAGAGCTTAAATATTTCTAGTGTACAAAATATTAGAATTGTAAATCGCTACGATATTGAAGGCGTAAGTGACAATGAATATAAAAAATCAATAAGTACTATTTTCTCAGAAAAGACAGTTGATATGGTTTACGAAGAGAAAATGGATATTGATAAAAATGATAAGGTTTTTGCAGTAGAATATTTGCCGGGACAATATGATCAAAGGGCAGATTCTGCATCCCAATGTGTTCAAATACTTACTGAAGGTAAAAAACCGGATATTTCATCTGCAAAGTTATATATATTAAGCGGAAATATATCAGAAGAAGAGTTAGAGAAAATTAAAAGTTACTGCATAAATCTTGTTGATTCTAGGGAAGCATCTCTTACTAAACCTGAAAGCCTAAGAATGTCAATTGAAGTACCAGAGAAAGTTAAAACATTAGATAATTTTATAAATATGAATGACAGCGAACTAAAAGATTTTATGCAAAATCAAGGTCTTGCTATGAGTTTTGAAGATTTAAAGTTTTGTCAAGTATATTTTAGTGATACCGAAAAAAGAAATCCTACTATTACAGAAATAAAGGTTATAGATACTTATTGGTCCGATCACTGCAGACATACTACTTTTATGACTGAATTAAATGATGTAAGTATAGAAGATGGTAGATATAATGATCCACTTAAAAAAGCTTATAGTGAATATTTAGATATTAGAGAAGGACTTTATAAGGATAAAAAAAAGGCAAAGTCTCTAATGGATATAGCCACAATAGCAGCAAAAGAACTTAAAAAAGCTGGTAAATTAAAAGATCTAGATGAATCAGATGAAATAAATGCATGTAGTATAGTTGTAGATGCTAATGTCAATGGAAAGCTTGAAAAATGGCTGGTAATGTTTAAAAATGAAACACACAATCATCCAACTGAAATAGAACCTTTTGGAGGAGCTGCAACTTGCCTTGGAGGTGCTATAAGAGATCCTCTATCAGGAAGAGCATATGTATATCAAGCTATGAGAGTTACAGGAAGTGGGGATCCTAGAACACCAATTGAAAATACATTAGAAGGGAAACTCCCTCAAAAGAAACTTACTATAGGAGCAGCAAATGGATATAGTTCATATGGAAATCAAATAGGACTTGCTGCGGGTCAAATTACTGAAATATATGACGATGGATATGCAGCAAAGAGAATGGAAATAGGTGCTGTCCTCGGAGCTGCACCATATGAAAATGTTGTGAGAAAAGAACCTCAAGAAGGTGATGTAATAATACTTTTGGGAGGCAGAACTGGTAGAGATGGCTGCGGTGGAGCAACTGGATCTTCTAAAAAACATACTGAAAATTCACTATTAAGCTGTGGAGCAGAAGTTCAAAAGGGTAATCCTCCAACTGAAAGAAAAATTCAAAGACTTTTTAGAGATAAAAAGGTAACAACTTTAATAAAAAGGTGTAATGATTTTGGCGCAGGAGGTGTATCTGTAGCAATAGGAGAACTTACAGATGGATTGGACATAGATTTAGATTTAGTACCTAAAAAATATGAAGGACTTGACGGCACAGAGCTTGCAATATCTGAATCACAGGAACGTATGGCTGTAGTTACTGCAAAGGAAGATGGAGAAAAGTTCATAGAATATGCAAGAAAAGAAAATCTTGAAGCAGTTAAAGTTGCAAAAGTTACATCCAATAATAGACTTAGAATGTTTTGGAATGACAATGCAATTGTAGATTTAAGCAGGGATTTCTTAAATACTAATGGAGTTACTCAAAAAACAGATATAATAGTTAAATCACCAGAAGAAAGTAATAGTTACTTTAAAAACTTAGATAGTGTAGAAGATGTAAAAGTTAAATGGGTAAGTACTCTTAAAAATTTAAATGTATGCAGTCAAAAAGGACTTATAGAGAGATTTGATAGTACTATAGGTGCATCAACTGTAACAATGCCTTTTGGAGGAAAGTATCAAGATACTCCAGAAGAAGGTATGGCTGCAAAACTTCCAGTTTTAAATGGGGAAACAACTACTGGAACTATAATGACTTATGGCTTTGATCCAAACATAAGCAAGTGGAGTCCTTTCTATGGTGCTATCTATGCAGTAGTAGAATCAGCTGCTAAGATTGCTGTTTGCGGTGGAGATATAAGTAAGATAAGACTTACTTTCCAGGAGTACTTTGAAAAGCTTGGAAAAGATTCTGAAAGATGGGGAAAACCATTTGCAGCATTACTTGGAGCATTGTATGCACAAAGAAGGCTGGAGATTGCTGCTATAGGCGGAAAAGATAGTATGTCTGGTACTTTTAAAGATATGGATGTACCTCCAACACTAGTATCATTTGCAATTAATGTAGTTGATGTCAATAATGTAATATCAGCTGAATTTAAAAAAGCAGGAAGTAAAATAATTTTAGTACCGCTAGTTAAAGATGAGTATAATCTGCCCGATTTTGAAGTATTTAAAAAAAATATGGCTTCAGTAAAGAAAATGGTAAATGATAAGGTGATATTATCAGCTAGTACAATAAAAGCAGGCGGCATTTGTGAAGCTGTAAGCAAGATGAGTTTTGGAAATAGAATAGGTGCAAAAATTTCTAAAAACTTAAATAAAGAAGAGTTATTTATACCTCAATATGGAGCTTTAATAATAGAAGTTAATAGTGATGTAACTATAGACGACTATTTACATTCCGATAAGTATCGTGTTATTGGGGAAACTGTAGAGGAAAAGAGCATATTTGTAGAGAATGAAAAACTTGACATAGAAGAATTATATAGAGCATGGGAAGCTCCATTAGAAGCTGTATTCCCAACTAAGATAGAAGTTATAAAAGAAAAAATAGAAAATGTAGAGTTTAAAACTGAAAAGGTTAAGCTGCCATTAATAAAGATTGCAAAACCAAATGTATTTATTCCAGTATTTCCTGGGACAAACTGCGAATATGATTCGGCAAAAGCATTTGAAAAAGCAGGTGCAAATGTACAGACAATGGTCTTTAAAAACTTGACAGCACGAGATATAGAAAAGTCTGTAGATTGTATGGCAGATTATATATCAAAATCCCAGATAATAATGCTTCCCGGTGGATTTAGTGCAGGAGATGAACCAGATGGATCTGGTAAGTTCATAGCCGCGGTATTTAGAAATCATAAGATTAAAGATGCTGTAATGGAGCTTTTAAATAATAGAGATGGACTCATGATTGGAATATGCAATGGATTTCAGGCACTTATAAAACTAGGACTCGTACCATTTGGAGAAATAAGAGATATTGATGAAACGTGTCCAACTCTTACTTATAATAAAATTGGAAGGCATGTATCTCATGTAATAAATACTAAGATAGTATCAAATTTATCACCTTGGTTTAGTAATGTAAATGTTGGAGATATACATTCTATTGCAGTATCTCATGGTGAAGGAAGATTTGCAGCTAGCGAAGAAGTTTTAAATAAGCTTATAAAAAATGGTCAAATAGCCACTCAGTATGTTGACTTTAATGGAAATGCATCATATGATATAAGGTTTAATCCTAATGGATCGGTATATGCTGTTGAAGGCATAACAAGTCCTGATGGCAGGATATTAGGTAAAATGGGACATTCAGAAAGAAAAGGGGACAATGTGCTTAAAAATATTCCAGGATTAAAAGATCAAAAATTGTTTGAAGCTGGGGTGAATTATTTTAAATAAAGTATATTTATTTGAGTAAATGTAAATAATATAAGTGTAACTTTTTACTCATATTATAACATTTGGGGACTAGTATTTAGTACTAGTCCTTTTTGCATGTCAAATATAAGTTTGTTCTAAAATGTACAAAAAATTAATATAAATACTACAAAGATTATTGATAGGTATGATTTTAAATCAGCAATATTACTTTATGGAGGTTATAAAATGGACTTTGAGGAGTTAATAAAAAGAGATAGAGAAAAAAGGAAAAAAAGTAAATTTGTAGGTACATTTTTAGATTACTTAGAATTGGTAAAAAAAAATCCTAATATTGCAGGTCTTGCTCACAAAAGAATTTACGACATTATATCGAGCAAAGGTGTAGAAGTTTTAAAACCTGAGGAAAATCTTAGAGTAAGAAAAATATATGGAAATGAAACTATAAAAAGTTATGGCTTTTTTAAAAATGATTTTTTTGGAATTGATAAAGTTTTGATGAAGATAGCCAATTATTTCTATTCAGCAGCTATGGAGGGAGAAGAATCAAGACAAGTACTTTATCTAGTTGGTCCAGTTGGATCAGGAAAATCATCTATAGTTGAATCAATAAAAAGAGCTCTTGAAGAAAGTGAACCAATATTTAGTCTAGAAGGCTGTCCTATGAGAGAAGAGCCGCTTCACCTTATACCTAAACATTTAAGACATGAATTTCAAGAAAAGTTAAATGTAAAAATTGAGGGAGATTTATGTCCAAAATGCAGGTATAGATTAAAGGAGGAATTTGGTGGAGAATATGAAAAGTTTCCTGTAGCTAAAACGGAATTTTCCATAAGATCTAGAAAGGGCATAGGAGTTGTACCTCCAGTTGATCCAAATAATCAAGATACCTCCGTCTTAGTAGGATCTGTTGACATATCTAAAATGGATTTATATCCAGAAGATGATCCTAGAATATTTTCATTAAATGGTGCTTTTAATATAGGAAATAGAGGAATAGTTGAATTTATAGAAGTATTTAAAAATGATGTTGAATATCTTCATACTATAATAACTGCAACTCAAGAAAAATCAATACCATCCCCAGGTAAAGGCTCTATGATATATTTTGATGGAGTCATAATTGCACATTCAAACGAAGCTGAATGGGATAAATTTAAGTCAGATCATACAAATGAAGCAGTATTAGATAGAATAGTAAAAGTTGAAGTGCCGTATTGTCTTGAATTAAATGAAGAAATTAAGATATATAAAAAGATATTAAGTAAGAGTAACTTTAAAGCACACATATCACCTCATACTATTGAAGTTGCTGCCATGTTTGCTATTTTAACAAGACTTAAGCCTTCAAATAAGGTGGATCAACTTACAAAATTGAAGATATATAATGGAGAAGAAATAGTTGAAAAAGGTACTACAAAGAGAATAGATATAACGGAACTTAGAGAAGAAGCAGGAAGTAGAGAAGGTATGGATGGAATATCCACAAGATTTATAATAAAATCAATAGATAATGCCCTTTCAAACTCCGAGTTTGACTGTATAAATCCTTTAAGTGTTATGGACAGCATAATAAAGTCAATACGTGATCTGGACGCAGCTGATGATTTGAAGAAAAAGTACCTGGCATTTGTACAAGATACTATAAGAAAAGAGTATAACAAGATATTAGAGAAAGAAATTACTAAAGCCTTTATACAAAGTTTTAGAGAACAAGCAGAAAGCTTATTTAATAACTATTTGGATCATTCAGAAGCTTATGTAAATAAGACTAAAATTAAGGATAATTCAACTGGAGAACAATTAGAACCAGATGAAAACTTTATGAGATCAATCGAGGAGCAAATAGGGATATCAGAAAGTTCAGCTAAAGGATTTAGATCAGATGTAACGTCATATATGTTTTATATGATGAGAAAAGGAGAAAAACTAGAGTATACATCATATGAACCACTAAAAGAAGCCATTGAGAAAAAGATTACTTCATCTGTAAGGGAAATGTCACGTATTATTACAAAGTCAAAAGTTAGGGATAAAGAACAGGATGAAAAGTATAATTCGATGGTTGAGGAAATGAAGAAAAATGGATATTGTGATCACTGCTGCGATGTAATACTTAAATATGCGGCTAACAACTTATGGAAGGATTGATAGTATGGCTGTATTTAGGGAATTTAGTCCGATAGATCATGATAGGGCAGTTGAAGATAGGAGAAGGAATAGAGAACTAGTAGATGATTCAATAAAGAAAAATTTAGTTGACATATTATCTGAAGAAAGTATAGTTGGACAAACAAATAAAAATAAAAAAATAAAGATTCCAATTAAGGGACTCAAAGAATATAGGTTTATGTATGGAAGAAATGTTCCTGAAGTTGGCAGTGGAAATGGCTCAGAAAAAAGGGGCGATGTAATAGGTATATCAAGGGACGGAAATAAAAAGGGCAAAAGTGGAGCTGGAAATGAAGAAGGCGAAGATATATATGAAACTGAAGTTACAATTGAAGATATAATAGAGTATATATTTGATGATTTGAATCTTCCTAATTTAAATAAAAAGAAATTTTCTGAAATTGTATTTGAATCATCCAAGAAAAAATGTGGATATCAGAAAAAAGGTATACCACCTAGGCTTGCCAAAAAAAGAACAGTAGTTGAAAAGTTAAAAAGAAAACAGGGAATGAAGCGTGCACTTTTACAAAATCAAAATTCAGATAAGATAAATGACGAAGTTAAAGATAGATATAGATTAGAAGATGGAAAATTAATAGGTAGATTTCCATTTAAAGATGACGATTTGAGATATTATAGAGTCAAACCTGTAAAGAAAAAGGAATATAATGCAGTTGTAATTTGCATTATGGATACATCTGCTTCTATGGATCCAAATAAGAAGTATTTAGCAAGGTCCTTTTACTTTATGCTGTATCATTTTGTTAAAATGAAATACTCAAATGTTGAAATAGTATTTATTGCACATTCAACAGTTGCAAAAGTAGTTACGGAAAATGAGTTTTTCCATAAAGTTGAATCGGGTGGAACATATATATCAAGTGGATACAATAAAGCACTTGAAATAATAGATGAAAAATACAATCCAGGTATATGGAATATATATGCGTTTCATGTGAGCGATGGTGATAATTGGAGTGAAGACAACAATAGAGCAGTAAAATCTGCAAATAAACTTTGTGATGTATGTAATTTATTTGGATATGCTGAGATAATGTCATATGGGTATATAAGTGCTATAAAAAAGAGGTATTTAAGTGAAGTACAAAGAAAAAACTTTGTACCAGTATCCATAAAAAAGAAAGAAGATATGTGGAATGCTTTAAAGAAGATGCTTACAGTAGATACAAAAAATGATATAGAATGATAGGAGGTTTAGTAACTTGGAGTATACTTTAAAAGAACTTGAATACTGGAATGAAAAGATTGAAGAAATAGCAAAAGACTCTGGGCTTGATTACTATCCTCAAGAGTTTGAAATCATAAATTACAATGATATGCTTGCCTATGAAGTATATCTAGGAATGCCTTCTATGTACCCTCATTGGAGCTTTGGAAAAGGATATGAAAGACTTAAGACACTTTACAGTTATAATCTAACTGGATTACCTTATGAAATGGTTATAAACTCTAATCCATGTATAGCTTATTTAATGAAAGATAATACCATGTTACTTCAAATACTCACCATAGCTCATGTATATGGGCATAATGATTTTTTTAAAAACAATAGATTATTTAAGACTGCTACAAATGCAAAGTATACAGTTGAAATGTTTAAAAATCATGCAGATATTGTGAGATCATATATAAATGATCCCAGTATAGGTTATATAGAAGTTGAAAAAGTGCTAAATGCAGCTCATGCTTTAAAATTCCAAACTAACAGAGCTGTAGGATTTAAATATTTAAGTGATGAGGAGATAAGAAAAAGAAAAATTGAAGATTACAAAAGTGAAAATGTATACCACAGCACAATAATTCCTACAAAAGAAAAAGATCCCCCTGATGTTGAAAAGATTCCCCAGGAACCAGTTGAAGATATTCTAGGTTTTATATCAAAGTACGGTGAACTCAGTGAATGGCAGAAGAATATAGTTGACATAGTCAGGAAGGAAACAATGTATTTTATTCCGCAGATTGAAACTAAAATAATGAATGAAGGTTGGGCAAGTTTTTGGCATTACAATATATTGAAAAAGTTAGACTTGCCGCCTGATTTATATATAGAGTTTATAAAAAGGCATAATGATGTAATTGTACCGCTTCAAGGAAGCATAAATCCTTATTTCTTGGGATTTGAGATGTATAAGGATTTAAATCAAAAATATGGACTTGAGAAAATATTTGAAGTTAGGTCAATGGAGAGAGATTCCTCTTTC
Source organism: Clostridium sp. JN-1 (assembly GCF_003718715.1). Taxonomy (NCBI): domain Bacteria; kingdom Bacillati; phylum Bacillota; class Clostridia; order Eubacteriales; family Clostridiaceae; genus Clostridium; species Clostridium sp. JN-1. Next base: position 1,182,237 of record NZ_CP033465.1, read on the forward strand.
ATTAGAAGGTATTTTACAAAAGAGTTATGTGAAAAATTAAATTTGTTTAAGTATATTGAAAAGGATAAAAAATATGTGATAAAAGAAGTTTCTGATGAAAGTGGATGGAAGGAAATAAGGGATGTTTTAAGTAACTCTTGTGGTACTGGAACTATTCCATATATAAGAATTACAGATTGTTCAAGATTAGATAAAACGCTCACATTACAGCATGCTTTTGATGGAAGAGAGCTGCAACTTGAGTATACAGTAGAAACACTTAAGTATATTGTAGACTTATGGAAACACAAAGTTGTTTTAGAAACATATTTAGATGGAAAAAAGATAAAAATAATATGCGATGAAAATAAGGTGATTTATACGTAACTTTGATCAAGAAAGGATATATTTCTGAAATTTAGAGATATATCCTTAAAACAAATTTATAGTGCCATGGATGGAAAATTGATGCATTTGTTTTCATCCAAATTAAACATTAAATCATATTTTGAACAGCTTGACTTGCTGCACCTTTCATAAGATTATCTATTGCTGAACCAACAATTCTTCGATTAGTTCTTAAATCAAGCCTTAAACCTATATGACACATATTAGAACCTTTAACTCATTTTGTTTCAGGCATGAAATCTACTATTTTTACAAAGTTCTTTAAGTGATCATAGTTCAGTTCATGGAAGGACTATGGGGCATTAGCTGTAACAGGTCAGCCAAAATACCAGGAAGATTTTAAGCCACTTATAGGTGAAGTAAAAAGTGCTAAGTTTAATAATATAAAGGAATTAAAAGCTAAAATAAATGGGAAGGTGTGTGCTGTAGTAATAGAGCCGATACAGGGAGAATGTGGAATAAATGCTGCCACTATTGAGTATTTACAAGCAGCTAGGGAGCTATGCGAAAAGTATGATGCACTCCTTATATTTGATGAAATACAATGTAGTGTAGGTAAACTTGGTACTCTTTTTGCATATCAAAAATTTGGAGTAGTTCCTGATGTAGTTTGCATGGCAAAAGGGTTAGGCGGGGATTTCCTATAGGAGCAGTTATGACTAATGAAAAAGCTTCTGTGCTTGTACCAGGGGATCATGGAAGTACTTTCGGAGGAAATCCATTAGCTTTTGCTGTTAGCTTAGCTGCTTTAAATGAACTAATAGATGATAGAATTATAGAAAAAGTAGATGCTAAAAGTACATAAACAAAGAATAAAGTAAATAAATGTATATTTGAAAATAAAATAATAAAGTGACTGCGTATTTAATTTTTCGATTTGAATTGGCTTTTTTAAATTGTTATAATATTAAATGCCTGTATAATGTTTAGGCATTTTGTAAGAAGGTGAAAAGCATGGAGCGACAGATGTTTATTGACAAACTAGCGGAATTATTATTCCGATTAGATTTTGATGAAGAGGCGAAAATTGATGCATTGAAATATATCTCTACTCATTATTGTTTTATTTCTAAAGCTTCCAACAAGGCTTATATTAGAGAGAATGATGAGTACCCAATAAGAAAAATAAAACCTCATACTAGACTTATGATATTGATATATAAGATGGTAGCTTTGAGGAATACATATTATGAAAAAGGATTACCTGAAGATGTTTTGTTTGATACCTTATCAGATGTAACGCTTCGTCAAAGGATGTATCTAAAACAGTATGGTAAACTGGGATTATCAGATGAAGATATAATGTGGTTAAAACATATTTATGAATTAAATATTTTCAAGCTGGGTTCTTTGCAGTTTGAAATAGGACAAATGGAGTATTTGACATGGAAAGGTCTCGTATATTTTGATGGAATCTCGAAAAAGCTTCATGAAGGCATGCCAATTTTAAACGTTCACATTCGTAGAGAAGTGGATTTGTCAAAAGAGGCAGTAGATGAATCTTTTAAGAGAGCAGAGGGCTTTTTTACAAAATACTTTCCTGAGCATAATTTTTTAGCATACACTTGCAACTCATGGATGTTGTATTCAGGAAATCAGCGGCTGTTGACTTCATCTAGTAGTATTTTGGGTTTCGCGAGAAGATTTGAGCTTATAGGCGAAAGTAATACAAATGATATGGCTATAAAGTATATATTTGGAAAAAGATATAGAAAGAAGAAAGATTATCCTCAAGAAACGAGTCTACAAAAGAATGCACTAAATAATTTAAAACATTTGGGTGTAGGATGTGGTATTATATGGAGAAAGAACAAGCATTAATTATAATATATTGATAAAAATAGGAGGAGCTAAAATGAAGAAAAGAAATTTAATAATCGTTTCGATACTTACACTTTCCATATTTATGACAGCTTGTGGAAAAAGTAATGTTCAAGAGGCAAAAAAATCCTCAAAGAGTTCTGAAATCACATTTATGATTCCAGAGTGGGGAGTACCTTCAAATGACATGTTAAATGAGTTTACAAAGGAGACAGGCATCAAAGTAAATGTAGATACTGTTTCTTGGGATGATATTCGAAATAAGGTTTCTGTAGCTGCGAATGGAAAAAAGGCAGCGGCTGACGTTATGGAAGTGGATTGGTCATGGATTGGTGAGTTTTCAAGTGCTGGTTGGTTAGAACCAGTAAATTTAGCAAAAGAGGACGTTAATGATATTCCAAGTATATCATCTTTTACTGTTGGTGGCAAAGTCCTAGCAGTACCATATGCTAATGATTTCCGCATCGGATATTATAATACAGATATTTATCAAAAAGCAGGTCTTACTGAACCAAAGACTTGGGATGAAGTTGCTGAGCAAATGAAAGTTATAAAGGATAAAGGTTTATTAAAAAATCCTTATACTTTACCTCTTACTGCAGGAGAAGGAACAGCTACATCCTTGATCTGGATGACATACTTAAGAGATGGCAAAGTATTTAATGATGACAATACTTTAAATAAAGAAAATGTAATGAAATCTTTACAATTTACTGATAATATGATTAAAAAAGGATTAATAAATCCAGTAAACACTACATCTAAGGATATTGATACCTATAGGGAGCTTACTAATGGAGAAGCAGCATTTATGGTTGGACCTACTAATTTTGTAAGTAGGGTTAATGATGCAAAGCAATCTAAGGTAGTTGGGAAAATAATGCCAATATTACCTCCAGGAGGAACAGGAAAAGCAGCACAAACAATGGCATTAGTTGAAGGTATTGGTGTGAACAAGTATTCACAAAATAAGGAAGCAGCTGAAATTTTTGTGAAGTGGTATACTTCCAAGACTTCTCAAGCTAAACTATATGATACAAATAGTTCTATTCCAACAAGAACCTCTGTTTTAAAGGATTTAATTGACAGCGGTAAGATGAAGAATACTGGGGCAATGCTTGAAACTTCAAAGCTTATTAAATCTCCATTCCCAAATGGTGTGCCAAAATATTATTCAGAAATGAGCTCAGCTATATATAATGCAGTTAACAAAATGGCACTCGGACAATTAACTCCAGAGCAAGCCTTTGATGAAATGAATGCAAAAATAACTAAGTTGGCTAAATAGGTAAATACTAACAATAAAGAGGGAGGGAAACCTTCCTCCTTTCGCATATCAAGGAGGCTTTTATGAAACGAGATGACAAGCAAGCATTTGCTTTTTTATTACCAACAGCACTTATTATGATCGGCCTAGTATTTTATCCAAGTATTAAAACCTTCTTTTACAGTCTGCAGGAGTATAAGCTTACAGATCCAGAAAATTTACACTTTATAGGATTTGAAAATTATAAGGAAATATTAAAAAGCCAGGCATTTCAACAGGCCGTTGTTAATACATTGATAGTTATGGTAGTTGTATTGGTTATTGGATTTCTGTTTAGTATTGTGGTTGCCCTCATTCTTAATGGTAAAACTAAATTAAACGGTTTTTTGACAGCTGTTGCCATTATCCCTTGGGCACTACCTCCAATTGTAAATGGACAAGTATGGAAGTTTATATTTTACTCAGACTTTGGTTTGATGAATAAAATTTTATATAAGCTAGGTATGATACATGAACCAATTAAATGGCTTAATACCAGATATGGAACATTAATTATAGTAGGGGTTATAGTAGCATGGCGTGTTATTCCTTTTTGCGCTGTAGTATTTCTGGCAAACATCCAGTCAATACCAAAAGAAATTTATGAAGCAGCAGAAGTAGATGGGGCAAATTCCAAGCAGATTTTTATAAATATTATCATGCCGCTACTAATGCCCTCTGTAGCCATTGTATTAACCAATTTAACTATGAGTGCCATCAATGTCTTTGATGAAATAGCAGCATTAGTTGGGTTTCGAACTACAGGTGAACCACTTTTGATTTATAACTATACTCAAACTTTTTCTTTCTTGAATTTTGGTTTTGGCAGTGCAATCACCTATATTATTATGATTAGTTCAGGAGCTTTTGGATATTTTTACATTAGAAGCATTAACAGAGGAGGTGAACTATGATGAAGTCTTTATGGAAAAAACTAAGTTATGCCACAGCAATATTAATGTTTTTGACGTTTACATTAGGTCCAATTATATGGTGTTTTATAGTTAGTATAAGTTCGGAGAAAGAAATGTTTAGCAGTACTACTCAATTTTTTCCCAACCATCCCACTTTGGACAATTATCGTATGCTTTTAAATTTTAATTCCCGGGAGAGTGAAATATTTATGAGGGGATTAGAAAACTCAATGAAAGCTGTTACCATAACCCTTCTTATAGGTCTTCCTATATCACTAATGGCGGCTTATGCTTTGTCACGTTTTAAGTTTAACGGGAAAGAAGCTATACGTACAGGGCTTCTTATCACCATTGTTATCCCTGTTTTTACTACTATTATCCCGCTTTATGACGTGTTTTCAAATCTTGGATTTTTAGATAATTTGTTTTGGCTGTCTGTAGTTTATGTATCCTCATTTCTGCCAATGGTGACTTGGGTGCTTATGAACTATATTAATACCATTCCTAAGGAATTGGATGAAGCAGCATTTCTGGATGGATATGGACGGGTAAGAATTTTTTTAAATATTATTTTGCCTAATTCTTATCCTATTATTTTTGCAGTTATACTTATGATATTTTTGATGACATGGAGTCAATATCAAATTCCTATGATACTTGCTTCTTCCATTGATACAAAACCTTTAAGTATGATTGTAGCGGAATTTACCTCAAAGGATTCAGTTCAATATGGAATCACTGCAGCAGCAGGTATACTGGCACTTTTACCTCCAGCCGTTGTTGCTGTAATATTTAGAAAGTCATTGATATTAGGTATGAAACAAGGATCGGTAAAAGGATAGATTTTAAGAGAGAAAGAGGGTAAATATGATGAAACTAGATTTAAAGATTTTAGATTCTTCTTTTAAGCATGTAAAAGGCAGAGAAGAGCTTATTAATATAGAAAATAAAAATATGGAAGTAATAAAGGAAGAATCCTTTGGATTTCAGATATTAATAAAAGGAGAGGAACCATTTTTCTGCTCTCTAGAAAAAACAAAGGATATTCATTGGAAAGGACTTAATAATAAAGTTCGCATAGATATTTCAGAAAATGAAGAGATATTTCATATGAATTTTTTAGGGTACGTTAAAAATGATGATGAAAGCTTAGTAGGCGATCCAATTTTAAAGCATAAATCTCTTTATATAGAAGAGGGCTGCCAAATGATATGGGTTTCTGGAAAGATCCCAAAGGAATTCTCAAAGGATGAGCTTAATTTAAAAATAAGAGCCTATTATACAAAGGAATATGAAAAAGAACAATTAATTGCATCAGAGAGCATTAATATTAAAGTTATTGACTATGTGATGAAGTCTGTTAAGGGAGGGGAGTTCTATTTAGATTTATGGCAGCACCCCTGTAGTTGGGCTAGAGCTTATGATGTTGAATATTTTTCAAAGGAACATTTTAAGATAATAGATAATTATATTAAAGATTTATCAGACCTAGGACAAAGAGTTATAAATTTGATTATTACAGATTATCCATGGGCTGGGCAAAGATGCTATCAATTTGAAGAGAATGCTTCAAATTTATATGAATTTAATATTGTGAAGGTATCAAAAGATCAACAAGGAAGAATAAAATGCGACTTTTCAGCACTTGATAGATATATAGATATTTGTATGAACCATGGCATTGATGAAGAAATAAATATATTTGGAATAGTAGGAAATTGGGATGCTTATTCCTTTGGCAATCCTTTAGAGAATTATAAGGAGCCTATAAGAATAAACTATTATGACGAAAAGAAAGAGTGTTTTGACTTTTTCAGATCTAAGGAAGAGGTTAAAAAGTACCTTTCCTTGGTATTTGATCATTTGCTTGAAAGAGGGTTATGGGGTAAAGTGAAGGTAATAAGCGATGAGCCTAATAACATTGAATTGTTTAAGGAAGCTGTAAAGCTTATAGAATCTGCTATTCCAAAGCATAAAGTGAACTTCAAGTGTGCAATTCATGATCAACAGTTTTTTGAGAAGTTTGGAGAAAATATTCAGGGACTTTCCTTAAATACCTGTGAAGTGATAAAGAATATTGAAAAGCTTCCTCAAATAAAGGAAGAAGTAAATAATAGGAAGGGCAGATTTACGTGGTATTCTTGCTGTTTCCCAGAGAATTTGAATATTTTTATTAAATCTCCACTGATTGAAAGTAGGTTAAATGGATGGTTTACATATTATTGGGATTTTGACGGTTTTTTAAGATGGGCATATGCCATATGGCCGGCTAATCCTTTTAAGAACATAAGATATAAATATCCTAAATGGAATGCAGGGGATATGTTCTTTGTATATCCAGGGAAAGACCTTAAGCCTATGCCTTCTGTAAGAGTGAAAAATTTCTTGTTTGGAATACAAGATTTTAATATATTCAAGGAAATAGAAAAGAAGGGTGTTTCAAAACATCAATTAATGAAGGAAATGGAAAGTTTACTTGGTAAAAAAGAGGAAATGAAATTTATTCCTGAGAGAAATGTGAAATTAAGCTATTCATTAAATCATCAAGAGTATGTTAAGTTTAGGAATTCTTTAATTAAGAGTTATTTAGTGAAATAATATAGATTTCATATATTCATAGTTATGCTCGTTTACCTAAATCATTTTTTACTAAGCTCAACCCAACCCATGTGGTTCTTTCCAGAGTTACAAGTAATACTAGACAATACTGACATGCCTCAATATATTCTTTGATTTTTAATTTATATATTTTAAAATTAAAAATCCTAAAACAGCAATAATCTCACAATAGTTGTAGTAACTGTTGTAGAAACAGGGAAAAAATAGAGTCGTAATTGGGAAAAGTTCTGGAAGCAGCTCAAATGATTGTTGTATGTAAGCCAGAAGATAGTATGATGTGGTATGATAAGTTATGGCAAAATACAGTAGATTTATTCCGTTCTTTAGATATACCAGTAAGAACTTTAGAATGCTGCTCAGGTGACTTAGCAGACTTAAAAGTAAAATCAGTAGACGTAGAAGCTTGGTCTCCTAGACAGAAAAAGTACTTTGAAGTAGTAAGCTGTTCTAACTTAGGTGATGCACAAACACGTAGATTAAAAATTCGTGTAAATTATGAAAGTGGAAAATACTTTGAGCATACATTAAATAATAATGAAGGGCTGCGTATTCAACTTTTAATTTGATACGCAGCCTTTGTTGTTAATTTGTTTCAATAAGTTTAAAATCTATTTTCTTATTAGGTTATTTTGAGTTTATTATACTCTCAGCCATTTGTGACATTTGTTCAAAAGTTAATAATTTATTACTTTGATCAGTAAGTTGATAATTTACATTGTTATCTGTCCATTTTAATGAATGTGCGGTTTTAAATTGCTCATTAAATTTTCTTTCATTCTTACCTCCAGCAGTAATTAAGATTTCTTTACCACTTTCAGAAGCTTTATTAAGTTCATTCTTTTGCTGTTGTGACATTTTATTGAACATATCTATAGGCAATATATGCACTTTATATTCTGTCCAGTAAGCAGTAATATTTCCAATAGTCACTGTCTTAGCATTCTTAAATATCGGTGAATCATTTTCTGTGTTTACTTTTGAAACACCTAATGATACAGCGCTTTTGTGAAATATATCTTTTGAATATATTGCAGTTGCTTGTTTTTCATCATATTGTTTATCTGGTGGTGCTGAACCATCAACATGACCATCAATATTACTATCAACTAATTTATATCCCTCTGGAAGGAAAGCTGGCATTTTTATTTCATATCCCAAATCTCTTTTTAGTTCATCTTTTGATGGGGCTTTATCATAATTCTTTATACATGTATAACCATTAACATGTTTACCTATGCTTTGAAGTGCAGAAGCCCTAATACTAGTTGAAAATGTGAAAATTGATCCAGTAATTATAAATACGCCGCATAATGCAGTAATAATAGATTTTTTTATATTTAAGTTTAACGGTAAAAACTTTTCTTTTAACATAAATTTTTTTCCACCTTTATTTGATTGAATTTCATATTTTATATTTTCAAACATGCTATCAGATGTAGATACTTTTTCAGCCTTATTTACCAAAGTCGTTTTTATTATATCTTCAAATTGTTGTTGATTTGACATTTTCATCTAGCTCCTTCCTAATAGAGTTATCAGCAAAAGAGTAACCTTCAAATTTTTTACTGCGTAATTCTTTTTTTAGCAGTTTTCTAGCATTACAAAGTCTTGACTTAACCGTACCTTGAAAACAACCTAAGATTTTTGATATTTCTTTAATAGATAGTTCATTATAATAGTAGAGAATAACAGTTGTTTTTAAAGGCAAACTTAGTTTGTTAATAGCTTTATCTATAAGTTCTTTAATTTCACCCTTTTCTACTATATCAGATAATGCTAAATTATCTGCAATTGTATCTTTATTATCATTAATGCTTTCTATGTATAAATGATTTTTCTCCTTTGAACAATAACGCCATACTATTCTTGTAAGTAAACGATAAAACCAAGCTTGAAATGTTTTAGGATTTCTTAATTTTTTTATTTCTGTATAGCATTTTATAAAGGCTTCTTGTACCACATCTTCTGCTATATCATTTCGTCCACTTATAAGATAAACTGTTTTAATGGCTTGTTTGTTATATTTTTTAAATAAATCGCTAAAGGCATCCATGTCACCTTCTTTACAGCGCTGTATTAGACTAATCTCATCCACGTCATTACCTCCTTCTTTTAGGTGCACCTATTATATAAGAGACAGTAAACACGAAAAAGGTTCAAAATTTTTAAAATCACCCCAGGGGTGTAAATTTTCCCAAGTGGGGTGTAAAATCCTCATTCACTATCAATTGTCCTCTGTTCTATGTCCTCTGTCAATTGTCCTTTGTTTTATAGAATATTTATATGCAGGTGAGAAATAATATCATAGAAAGAATTACAGAACTTGAAGTTTTATGATAAAAATATTAAATTTATTGCATTTTTTTATTTTCAGTAGTAATATGAAAATATGATACCCCCTGGGGGGAAGGAGGAGCAGCTAAATGTTAAGCAAAACATTAAAGATAGAAGGGATGACTTGCGCAGCTTGTGCTAAGGCAGTTGAAAGAGCATCAAAAAAGCTGGATGGTGTGGCTGAGGCAAATGTAAATCTTGCTACAGAAAGGTTAACTGTAAGCTTTGATGATTCAAAGCTGAAAATTTCAGATATACAAGCAGCAGTAGAAAAGGCAGGATACAAAGCTTTAGTTGAGGTTACAACTAAAACTTTAAAGATAGAAGGTATGACTTGTGCAGCTTGTGCAAAGGCTGCTGAAAGAGCGGCAAAGAAGATAGATGGAGTTACTGAAGCTAATGTAAACTTCGCTGCAGAAAAGTTAAAGGTAAGTTTTGAACCTTCAAAAGCAAAATTATCAGATATAAAAAAAGTCATAGAAAAAGCAGGATATAAGGCTTTAGAAGAGGAATATACTGTAGATGAGGATAAGCAAAGAAAAGAAAAAGAAATAAAAAGTTTGTGGAATAGATTCATAGTATCAGCAGTATTTGCCGTTCCATTGCTAATAATAGCTATGGGACCTATGGTATTAGAAAAGTTAAATTATATGCTTCCACCAATAATAGATCCGATGAAGCATATAGAAGTATTTGCGGTAATACAACTTATATTAGTACTGCCTATTATAGTTACTGGAAGAAAATACTTTACAGTAGGCTTTAGAGCTTTATTAAAAAAGAGCCCAAATATGGATTCCCTTATTGCTATAGGAGCTTCTGCAGCTTTTTTATACAGTGTTTTTGGAGTATATAAAATACTCTCAGAAAACAAATGGCATGACTTATATTTTGAATCCGCAGGTATAATTCTCACTCTTATAACCTTAGGTAAATATTTAGAGTCAGTAGCTAAAGGAAAAACTTCAGAAGCAATAAAGAAGCTTATGGGACTTGCCCCTAAGACAGCAATAATAATTAGAGAAGGAAAAGAAGAAGAAATTTCTATAGATGAAGTAGAAGCTAACGATATAGTACTAGTAAAACCAGGTGAAAAAATTCCAGTAGATGGAGAAGTAATTGAAGGAATAACTTCCATAGATGAATCAATGCTTACAGGTGAAAGTATACCTGTAGAAAAAACTGCTGGAGATAAGGTTATTGGTGCAAGTATTAATAAAAATGGTTCTATAAAATATAAAGCTACAAGAGTTGGTAAGGATACAGTACTAGCACAAATTATAAAATTAGTAGAAGATGCACAAGGCACTAAGGCTCCTATAGCTAAACTTGCAGACGTTATATCTGGTTATTTTGTGCCAGTAGTAATAAGCTTGGCTTTAATTTCAGCTATTGCTTGGTTTATGTATGGAAAGCCAACAGCTTTTGTAATTACAATATTTATTTCTGTACTAGTAATAGCATGTCCGTGTGCTTTAGGGCTTGCAACACCTACTGCTATAATGGTAGGCACAGGAAAAGGGGCAGAGTACGGGGTACTTATAAAAAGTGGTACTGCACTAGAAACAGCTCATAGAATACAAACTATTGTATTTGACAAGACAGGAACTATAACTGAAGGAAAACCAAGGGTTACAGATGTAATAACTAATGGAGAAATAGAAGAAAATTACTTACTTCAACTAGCAGCTTCTGCAGAAAAGGGATCGGAGCACCCATTAGGAGAAGCAATAGTAAAAGGTGCAGAAGAAATAGGATTAGAATTTAAAAAGTTAGATTTCTTCAGAGCTATTCCAGGTTACGGAATAGAGGTTACAATAGATAATAACAAGATGCTTTTGGGAAATAGAAAGCTTATGACTCAAGGTAATATTTCCCTAGGAAGCTTAGAGAATACATCGAATAGATTAGCCTCTGAAGGTAAGACACCTATGTATGCAGCACTTGATAATAAGCTAATTGGTATTATTGCAGTAGCAGATACAGTAAAGGAAAATAGTAAAAAAGCTATAGAAAAGCTTCACTCTATGGGAATTGAAGTTGCCATGATAACAGGAGATAACAAAAAAACTGCAGGGGCTATAGCAAGACAGGTTGGTATAGATAGAATACTTGCAGAGGTTTTACCACAGGATAAAGCTAATGAAGTCAAAAAACTTCAAGCTGAAAACAAAAAAGTAGCCATGGTTGGAGATGGTATAAATGATGCTCCAGCTCTAGCACAGTCAGATGTAGGTATAGCTATAGGTTCGGGAACAGATGTAGCTATGGAATCAGCAGATATCGTACTTATGAGAAGTGATCTAGTAGATGTTGTAACAGCAATAGAGCTAAGTAAAAAAACTATAACAAATATAAAAGAAAATTTATTTTGGGCATTTGGATACAATACGCTGGGTATACCAGTGGCAATGGGAGTTCTTTATATCTTCGGAGGACCGCTTCTAAATCCAATGATAGCAGCATTAGCCATGAGCCTAAGTTCAGTATCAGTATTAACAAATGCATTAAGGCTAAGAGGCTTTAAACCAGCAGTATAGTTAAACGTAGGGTTTTTAGTTCTAAACTTAGTTTACACTCCGGGATATGCTGCCAAACTTCAGCACGATAAATACTTTTAATCATTCTAAGGCTCAGTATTTTGAAAATCTAATAAACATTGATAAACTCGTACCTCAAACAGTATCAATATTTATAGATTTTCTAAAATACTGAGCCAAGAATGATAAAAAAGTATTTATATATGCTTTCATTTTGGCAGCATATCCCTGCGTGCAAACTAAGTTTTAAGCTAAAAGTAATGTATATAGTTACTTTAATTTGCAAATCAACTTACACGCAGAAACTAGAAACCCTATATACACAACCGCGGTCGACACTTAACTTATACGCAGGTATATGTTGAGTGTAGGCCTTAGAGGTCTATAAATTACATAAATGAAAGGGGAAATAAAAATGAAAAAAAGAATAATTGTTGATGGGATGAGCTGCGGACACTGTGTTAACCATGTTAAGAATGCTTTAGAAGAGATTAACGGGGTAACTAATGTAAGTGTTGATTTGGCTTCTAAAACTGCAGTAGTTGAAGCTAATAGTGATGTTAAAGATGGCGATATAAAATTTGCTGTTGAAGATGCAGGTTATGAAGTAGTAAGTATAGAAGAAGCATAGTAAATAATAAGATATTGTAGTAATATGCCAGCATAATTTATGCTGGCAGTTTTTATATTATTATTGAACGTATGATGATAGTTCATTGAATATTGATTTTACACCATTTCCCCAGTTTTTATCTTCTGCATACTGCTGTCCTATCCATAAAAATGGGTCTGAATCTTTAGGCATGCCTTTAGCTAAATTTATAACCGTCCTTGCTGCTATAGCAGATGAATCCTTTATGTTTGTATTATATTCTTGCCAGCTGTGGTAAACATTAAAAGGGTTATTTGCTATCTTCTCACAAGAAGAATCACTCCTTGGAACAAAATTTTGTTCTTGACCAGTTATTGCAAAGAGCAAAATTGGATTTAAATTAAACTTTCTCGATGTATTAAGTATAGTACTAAAATAAGGTTCTGATGCTAAAAGTGAATTACGCTCATTTAGAAATTCCTTTAGCTTTTTCTCATTTATATTTGTGTATCTCATATATTTAGGAAGATGGAGATTTGAAAATTCACCATATGCTTGTACTTGTTTGTTGATTCCTAAAATATCCCTGCTTTCGTATCCAACTTTAGTAAACTGTATTGGTGAAAATCTAGTAACAATATATAACGATACAAACAAAATTAAGGAAATAGCTAGGACAATTGTATGACTATTACACTTTAAACGCGAAATACTATCATTGCCCTTAATGTTAAAAGTATTACTTGAATTGGTAGGGTTTTCATCTGCTATAGCTGTACTTTTATTTACTTTAATGTTTTTAGTATTCAAATAAGAATAAAATTCATCCAAATTTATTTTGTTTTTTGTATACAAATTAACCCAAGTTACAAGTTGACTTGTAAAGTTATTCAATAGTAATTCATCTTTTAAACATGAATCAAGTATATCCAATATTGTAATTGAGTTTTTGTTATTCATAAAAGTACTTTTTAAAGTATTAACTTTTATTGACTGCTTGAATTTATCAGGTAAACCAGTTAATTTTGAATATATTATATGATTGACTGTATTAGATAATAACTTTGCATTTTCAACTTTTGTATTACTTACATACTTCTTATAAATATAATTTCGCAAAACTAAAACTTCGTTTTTATCGAGAACTTTTATGTATTTTAAATTTTCTGCAAAAGAATTCATTGTATCCACTACCCATAAAATTAATGTAAAAATAACAATAATTTATTTATCGTATTTATAACAAAAATCTTTAGCACTTTTAGATAAATAATCCTTTAACTTGACATAAACTATAAATAAATTTAACATTGATATATATTTTACTTAAATGCAGTTAACTTGAAAGGAGAATAATTACTAAAAACATATGGAGATAAAAAAGGTAAAAGGAAATACATTTTGCATTGACACGGGAATAACGTACATACCATTTTATAAAATTAATGATGAAGAAATTATAATGTTTGATTCAGGTTGGGCAAAAGGAGAAAGACAGGGAATAGATGAAATGCTTGAAAAAAACAAATTTAAAGTTGCTGCAATAATATGCAGTCACGCTCACATAGATCATATTGGAAATAATGCTTATTTAAAGAAAAAGTATAATTGTATAATTGCAATGTCAGAATATGAAGCTTTTATCTGTAGTTCTGCAGTTAATTTAAAAGTTTATTACAGTAATCAAACACTATCTGAAGTTAAAGAACATTTTGGACATATGATTTGTGAAACGGACATTATGATATCAAATGAGCAAAGCAGCATATGTGTTTGTGGTATTAAATTTAAAATTCTTCATACACCAGGGCACAGTACCGCACATATATGTATTATTACACCTGATGATGCTGCATATTTAGGAGATGCTTTAATAAGTTATGAGGTTATGAATGGAGCTAAAATGCCTTATGCACTTATGCTTAAAGAGGATTTAGAAAGTAAGAATAAACTTTATAATTTAAAATGTAGTAAATACATAGTTGCACATAAAGGTATTTATGATGATATAAAAGAACTTATAACAGATAACATAAGTTTTTATAAGCACAGATCAGAAAAAGTATATGAAGTCATAAAGGGAACTATGAGAATTGAAGATATTTTTAAGACGGTAGTTGAGAATTTTAATATTCATATAAACAGTATATATAAATATAACGTGATAGATAGGTCGTTAAAATCATATATTGAATATTTAAATGAAGAAGGAAAAATAGAAGCAGGTATATATGATGGATTTCTCAAGTATTCAAGAGTAAACAATTTAAAGTAGTGATATAATATAGGGAAGGAAATTAAAAGTAATTTTCTTTCCTATATTGTGTTAAAGGAGGAATTATTTTATGAACTCTTTATTTGATATCACAAAGATAAATAATATGATGTTAAAAAATAGATTTGTACGTTCAGCAACATATGAGGAAATGGCAGATAAAAATGGACATATAACTGATAAATTGTTTAATCTCTATAAAAATCTATCAGAAGGTGGGGTTGGATTAATTATAACAAGTTATACTACAATATTTAGGTATGACAAACCAGCACCTAAAATACTTGGAATATATGATGATTCTTTTGTAGACGAGTATAAAAAGCTCACGGATATGGTACACAAAAATAATTGTAAGATTATAATGCAAATAGTGCATGGGAAGGAATATATAAATAAAGAAAAAGGTATAAAATCTTTAGGCTTATGCGATGATATGTCAAGGGTAGATATAGATAACATAGTAAAGGCATTTGGAAATGCTGCTTATAGGGCAAAACAAGCAAATTTTGATGGAATTCAAATTCATGCAGCTCATGGTTACTATTTAAGCAGGAGCTTAAGTCACATTTATAATACTAGAACTGATGAGTATGGCGGTCCAATAGAAAATAGGGCAAGATTGATACTTGAAGTATATGATGAAATACGCAGTAGAGTTGGCAGTGATTTTAACATATTTATAAAATTAAATTGTTCAGATTTTGAGGATGGTGGAGCTGATTTTAATGATTGTCAGTATGTATGTAAGGCTTTAGATAAAAAAGGTATAAATGCCATAGAAATAAGCGGCGGCGACGGAATTTGGAATACTAATGTGAATAAAGAGTCTATATATAAAGATTATGCTGAGAAAATAGCTGAAGAAATAAGTGCACCTGTAATATTGGTAGGATTAAATAGGAGCATATGTAATATGGATAGGATACTAAATGATTCAAAAATACAGTATTTTTCCATGGCAAGACCCTTTATATGTGAGCCTGATCTCATAAATAAATGGGTAAATGGTCTAACAACTAAATCAAAATGTATATGCTGTGGTAATTGTTTCAAAGATGATAAGAATTGCATATTGAACTCATAAAGAAGACCATATTTTTGAGAGAACATAAAAACAGAGGACAGAGGACAGAGGATAGAGGACAGAGGACAATGAAGGTTGATTTTTTGCTAGCGCAAAAAAATCTTTAAGTTTATATAAGTTAACAATGTTTCGCTTTAGCGAAACGAGCTGCCAAAAGTTTAAGTAAAGGTTTTTCGTAAGCGCAGCGGAGAAAAATCCTCCTTCTATGTCAATTGTCCTATGTCCTCTGATTTTGTCCTTTATTAAATTACGGTGAATTTTTTTGCAAGAGTTTACAATTTATTTACTTACTATTATTATTATGCTATAATTTGAGCATTAATTCCAATATACCAAACATTCTCAGTTTATTTAATATTAACATTTTGAAGTTTGCTTTTGGAAGTAATTCGGAGGTGAAAAAATGAGTATAACTGAAATATCCGTAAAACGACCTACTGCAATAATAATTATAATAGCTTTACTTATAGGATTAGGAGTTATGGGATATACAAGGTTAGGTTCGGATTTACTGCCGTCAATGGATATACCTATTATGACTATAAGTACAAGCTATAATGGAGCAGGAGCCGACCAAATTAAAAAAGATATTACAAAGCCAGTAGAAGATTCTATTTCAGGAATAAGTGGTGTTGATACAATAAGTTCTACTGCAAAAGAAGGTGTTAGCACAACTGTTGTAAGGTTTAAAGTAGATACAGATATGAATTCAGCCTTCTTGGATGTCCAAAAAGCTGTTGACAACTTAAGTGCAAAATTACCTAAAGATGCTGATAAACCTGTATTGTACAAGTTGGATACTAGTATGATACCTGCATTAATAATTACTATAACAGGAAACGTACCATATGATGAACTCTATAATCAAGCTGATAAAGTTAAAAAAACTTTAGAAAAAACTTCTGGCGTAGGTAATGTCACAATAGATGGAGCACAGAAGAAACAACTCATGGTAAAATTGGACAAACCAGCTGTAGAATACTATGGTGTTAATGTTAATAGCATATTAAATAAACTCAAATCAGATAATGTAAATATGCCATTAGGTCAAATAAAAGAAGATAAAAATACACAAACCGTTAGAGCTATGGCTCAATTTAACAGTATTGATGATGTAAAAAATTTGATTATTCCAACTAGTGGAGGGGCTTCAAGTATGGGTGCTGGAGCCCCAAGTATGGGAGCTCAAGACGGAAGTATAAGACTTTCAGACATAGCCCAAGTAAGCATGGGATATCCTGATGCAAATGAAATATTAAGATTAAATGGTCATAATGCCATAGGAGTTGAGGTTCAAAAACAAAGTGATGCCAATGTTGTTAAAACAGTAGACAATGCTAAGGAGGCATTGAATACGATAAATAAACAACTTCCCCCAGGTGTAAAAGTTACAGTTGCAGGGGATACTACAACGTACATAAGAACTGCACTTAAAGATATACAACATAGGCTTATAGAAGGAATTATAACTACAGCAATAGTGTTATTGCTATTTTTAAAGAGCTGGCGTTCATCATTAGTTGTTTTAATTGCTATACCAACTGCACTTATATCAACTTTCTTTATGATGTACGTATGCCACTTTACATTAAATATGATGTCCCTTATGGGTCTAACACTTTGTATAGGTATTTTGGTAGATGATTCTATAGTTATACTTGAAAATATACAAAGGCATTTGGCAAAAGGAGAAGATCCTGTTACTGCTGCTATTGAAGGACGTAGAGAAATAGGACTTGCTGCTATTTCAATTACACTTTGTGATGTTGTCGTATTTACACCAGTTGCATTTATGTCAGGCATGATAGGGAAGTATTTTAAAGAGTTTGGTTTGACAATAACATTTGCTTCTTTGTTTTCACTTTTTGTATCATTTACAGTTACACCAATGCTTGCATCACGCTTGTTTAAATCAAAAAATGTGTACTCAAAAAAAGATAAGGCTTCAAGATTGAAAAACAATCCTATTTTTAAAGTTATGGGTGGAATTTCTAAGCTTATAGATAAGTGGGTTCAATCATATAAAAAATTGCTTGTTTGGTCTCTTGAAAACAGAGCTAAAGTTTTGATAACAACTTGCTTGCTCATAGCTTTAAGTATTGCACTTATACCAATGGGAGCTATAAAAACTGAAGCTATGCCTCAATCTGATGAAAGTCAATTTTATGTAAATGTTTCACTTACTCCTGGGTCAAATTTGAAGCAAACTGATCAGAAGGTGCAAATAGTTGAAAATCATTTGAAGTCTATGAAAGATGTTAAGAGTTTTTATTCTATAATGGGAAATAATACTAATCCATCTTCTTCTCAATCTTCTGCAACTATAGTAGTAAAATTAAAACCAATAGATGAGCGTAAAAAGAGTCAAAGTGATATAGCAGCAGATCTTCGTAAATGGGGAAATCAAATACCTGGTATAAAGTTTATTGTTTCCGAATCCCAGATGGGAGGCGGTGGAAGTGCAAGCAAGCCTATATCCATTAATGTAGAAGGTGATGATTACGAAAATTTGAAGGAAATAAGTTCTAAGGTTGAGGAATTGGTGGAATCTGTACCTGGAATTACAGATATTGAAAACTCTTCAAATGATAATTCTACTGAAATAAGGGTTAAAGTAGATAAACTTGCGGCTGCGACATATGGAGTTTCTTTGCCGGATATATCTGCAGTTTTGAGAACAGGAATAAACGGCTCAACAGCTGGTACATATACTGTAGGTTCTGATGATTACGATATAAATGTTAAGTTTATGGATGGTCAGGTAAAAACTCCACAGGATATTGGTTCTATAAAAATTTTAAGTTCATCTGGACAACTTGTTGACTTAAATCAAATTGCCTATATTGAAAATGCAGATAGTCCAGTTGAAGTGTCGAGAGAAGATAGACAAGATGTAATTACTATTTCAGCTAATATAGAAGGTAAAACTCTTGGAGAAGTTAATAGTCAAATTAAGAATAAACTTAAATCTTTACACATTCCTTCAGGATATGAAATAAAATTTGGAGGAAATCAAAAGGAAATGATAGATTCATTTACTTCACTTATAAAGGCGTTAGCTGTATCAATAGTACTTGTTTATATGGTATTGGTTGTTTTATATGAGTCATTCTTAACCCCTGCAGTAAGAATGCTTGCACTCCCATGTGCTGTAATTGGAGCACTTGGCATACTTGCAATAACAGGTAAAACGCTGAGTATTCCAACAATGATAGGTGTAATTATGCTCGATGGATTGGCTTCTAAGAATGGTACGCTGCTCATTGATTATACCAATACGCTTATGAAACGTGGATTAAATTTAAAAGATGCACTATTGGAAGCTGGTACAACAAGGCTAAGACCAATTATAATGACTACTGCAACAATGATAGTTGGTATGCTCCCATCGGCTATTTCTACTGGTGAGGGAAGCGAACTTAGTGGAATGTCTTGTTTAATTATAGGAGGAATGATAACTTCTACAATATTAACGCCTATACTTTTACCAGTTGTTTATACACTATTAGAAGATTTTAAACACTGGATTAGAAGAAAGCTAACAGGAGGTAATAAGGAGGTGTCACAATATGAAAATTGATGCGATTAAAAATATAACCAAAAATATAACCAAAAAGAAATTGATTATAATTCTTGTAGTCATAATTGCTGTAGTTGGAATAGTTGGAATAATTATTGGAAGGCTTAAGACTAACACAAAAAAAGTTGAAGTAAAAAATGATATCAAAAATGTTACAGCAGTAAATCCTTCTATAAATTCAATATCTACAAGTGTTGAATACTCGTGTCAGATAAAGCCTATAAAACAAGTTGATATATCACCTAAGATAGCAGGAAGAGTTGCCTCCTCAAATGTGGATGTTGGCAGTAAAGTATCGAGCGGTCAAGTGCTTTTTACCCTTGATTCAAAAGATTTGCAGGCACAAGTTAATCAACAGCAAGCAAATTTGGATTCAGCAAATGCCAACTTGGGAAAAACACAAGGATCTGCTGTTGATCAATCAGTAGCACAAGCAGAACAAACACTTCAAAGCACACGGGTAACATTTAATGATGCAGAAGATTATTATAAAAAGATGCAGAATTTGTATGATGCAGGAGCTGTATCACAGCAGGATTTTAATGCAGCACAGACTAAGTATAATAGTGCAAAAGTTGCTTTAGACGGAGCACAAAAAAACTTTGATGTAGTAAGTGGTGAAGTTGGGCCTCAATCTGTTCAAGCAGCACAAGCACAGGTAAAACAAGCGGAAGCTGGTGTTGAATCTGCTAAAGTTCAATTAAGCAATTCAACCATTAGTACACCTATTTCAGGAACAGTATCTGTAGTAAATGTTAAACAAGGAGAAATGACTCCAACTGGCAGTACATCAGTAACTGTTATAGATACTAGCTTATTGGATGCTGAAGTAAGTGTATCTGATAAGATGATGAGTAAATTAAAAGTTGGAGATAGTGTTCCTATAGAGGTTGGGTCACTTCCAGATAAAAAAATAACTGGTACAATATATAGTATAAGTCCTGCAGCAGATAGTAAAACTCAATCGTATCTCATAAAGATGAAGGTTGATAATTCAAGTGGGGATTTAAAACCAGGTATGTTTACTAAAGTAAAATTGCCAGATGAGAAAGCTGACAATGTACTTACAGTTCCTATTGAAACTGTAAAGATTGAAAATGGAGTTTCATATATATATAAAGTTTCAAATGGTAAAGTTAAAAAGGTTTCAGTTGAAACAGGTGTATCAGATGACAAACTTATAGAAATAAAATCAAATAATATATATAAAGATGATTATATAATAACAGAAGGACAGTTATTCCTAAATGAAAATCAAAAAGTAAAGATTGTAAAATAAAAATAAATTGGATATCTAATTTTAGATATCCAATTTATTTTTATACTACATATTCAAGAATACATATGTAGTGACTAAAACTTCCTAAAAGTACAAATATGTGAAAGATCTCATGGAATCCAAGTTTCCTAAAGTTAAGCCTTGGCCATTTGCAAGCATATATAATTCCACCAACTGTATAGAATATTCCACCTAAGACTAACCATAACATACCCTTTAGGTTGATTACCTGATAAACAGGAGAAATAAATAATACTACAAACCAACCCATTGCAATATAAAATAAAGTTGATAACCACCTTGGCATATTAAACCATATCATTTTAAATAATATACCTACTGCAGCCATTGTCCATATGGCTATAAAAATTACCCAGCGAAGTTTGCCTGTAAGTGCAATAAGACATATTGGAGTATAAGTTCCTGCAATAAGTACAAAAATCATGGAATGATCAAGCCTTCTAAAAAATTTTATGACTTTATCTGTTGAATTTATAAGGTGATAAATTGAACTTGCAGTATACAAGAAAATTAAACTTAAACCAAATATTATTACTGCAGTTAGTTTTAAATTATTTGAAGGATATGTTAGTAATGTTTTGACAATGAGTAAAATCAATCCTATAAATGACACAATTGCACCAAATAGATGAGTAAATCCATTCACGGGTTCTCTAAAAAGTTTTTTCATGATTATTCCTCCTGATACGTTGATAGTTATAAATTTTAAGTTTAAGTATATTTTTTACACTATATTAAAAATATATTCTTGATATAAAACTTAGCAGCATAATTTGTTGTAGTTATTAAAACTACTTTATGGTATATTTATATTATATAATTATTGCATAAAAGTTCAATTTAAATTAATAACCAAAATACTGTTTAAATAAGTATTTTTCTGTAAATTACTTTAAATTGGTTAATAATACTGCAAATATCGAAATATCATGACAACAATACATAGTTATTAAAACTATGTGACGTTATACACATAATTTACCTCATAAAATAACAAATGTAAATGGAGTTGATTACAATGGAGGATATTAAGAAGAATATATTAGAAAGCATTGAAGAATTAAATTTAGATCAAGAAATTGAACTTGCAGATATACCAAAATTGGATTTATATATGGATCAAGTAATAACTTTGTTTGAGAGCAGTTTAAGTGGAACCAAACGTAATGAAAATGATAAACTTTTAACTAAAACTATGATCAATAATTATACTAAGGATAAAATACTTATGCCAATTAAAAATAAGAAGTATTCTAGAAATCATATAATAATGATGATACTCTTATATAACTTAAAACAAATTTTATCTATAAGTGATATAAAGTTTTTACTAAACAAAATAGTAGTAGATTCAAATTCACAAAAGGATATCAAATTAGATTCGCTGTATCAAGTATTTTTAGATATTAAAAAAGCAGGTGAAAATGAATTTAAAAAGGGAATTGAACGAAAAATAGATTTAATTTTAGAAGAGTCAAAAAAACTTGATCAAGATGGAGAGTATGAAAAACTACTACTTGTAGTTTTAATGCTTATAAATAATGCAAATATACAGAGAAGAGCAGCTGAAAAGATAATAGACAAATACTTCAGACAATCATAATAGAAACCTAACTTAAATATTTTAGAGGGTGTAAGTCCTTTATTTAAGCTGTGTTTATTTTAATATTCTAAATTCATATAACTTGAAAATATAAACTGTAAATTGTATAATAATACTAAAGAATGTTGATTTAAAGGATAGGAAGTTTTAATATAACTATCCTTATTTTTATTTAATTATCATTTAACCAGGATACGAAAGGAAATTTGACATGGGAAAAATATTAGTTTTAGCAGAAAAACCATCAGTAGGAAGAGAAATTGCTAGGGTATTAAAGTGCAGAAAGAAAGAAAATGGATATATTGAAGGAGATAAATATATTGTAACATGGGCACTTGGGCACTTAGTTACATTAGCAGATCCGGAAGCTTATGATGATAAATATAAAACGTGGAAATTAGAAGATTTACCGATGCTTCCAAAATATTTGAAGTTAGTAGTCATAAAGCAAACAGGTAAACAATTTAATGTGGTAAAAGCACAATTAAATAGAAAGGATGTAGCGGAAATTGTTATTGCTACAGATGCTGGAAGAGAAGGAGAATTGGTAGCAAGGTGGATAATTGAAAAGGCAAGGATAGATAAGCCTATAAAAAGACTTTGGATTTCATCTCAAACAGATAGAGCTATTAAAGAAGGCTTTAGAAATCTAAGACCTTCATCACAATATGATAACTTATATAGAGCGGCTAGATCCCGTGCAGAAGCAGATTGGATTGTAGGACTTAACGTTACTAGGGCATTAACTTGCAAGCATAATGCTCAGCTTTCAGCAGGAAGAGTTCAAACTCCAACACTTGCTATGATTGTTCATAGAGAAGAAGAAATTAAAAATTTTAAACCAAAGGATTATTACAGTATAACTGGAAATGTTAATGGATATACTCTTCAGTGGCAAAATGGTAAAGGACATTTTAATACTTTTGATGAAGACTTTGCAAAAAAGGTTGTATCAAAGGTTAATGCTCAAACTGGAAAAGTAGTTGATATAATAAAAAGTGATAAGAAAAAATATTCACCAGCACTTTATGATTTAACAGAACTTCAAAGGGATTGTAATAAGTTTTTTAGCTTTTCAGCAAAGCAGACACTTTCTATAATGCAGAGGTTATATGAAAATTATAAATTATTAACTTATCCAAGGACGGATTCAAGATATATTTCAGCTGATATAGTACCTACAATTCCAGATAGATTGAAAGCAATATCAGTAGGAAGTTATAGCAAGTTTACTATGGAAATCATGAAAAGGAAAATAAGGGCAAATAAAAGCTTTGTAGATGATAGTAAGGTCTCAGATCACCATGCAATAATTCCAACGGAAGAAATGATTAATCTTTCAAACCTAAGCAATGAAGAAAGAAAAGTGTATGATTTAGTGGTTAAGAGATTTTTAAGTGTTATGCTCACTCCTTTTGAGTATGTGCAAACAACTGTAAAGGTAGAAGTTAATGGAGAGAACTTTTTAGCTAGCGGAAAGATAATTAAATCAAAGGGATGGAAAGCTGTATATGATAAAGATGAAGGCTTTGATCACAATGATGAGCTGCATGAAAATGAATTAAAAGAACAAGTACTTCCAGAGATAAATAAGGGAGATAGTATAAAACTTACAGCAGTTAAAATGCATAATGGACAGACTAAACCACCTGCAAGATTTAATGAAGGAACATTGTTATCTGCTATGGAAAATCCGCAGAAATATATTAATATGAATAAAGAATATGCAAAAACCTTAGGGGAAACAGGAGGACTTGGAACAGTTGCTACAAGAGCAGATATAATTGAAAAATTATTTAATACTTTCTATATAGAGAAAAAAGGTAAGGAAATAATTCCAACTTCTAAAGGAAAACAGCTTGTAGAATTGGTACCAGAAGATTTAAAGTCACCACTATTAACTGCAAAATGGGAAACTGAATTAGATTTAATAAGTAAGGGAAAATTAAATGATAAAAAGTTCATAGGTAATATGAGAAATTATTCTTCAAAACTTGTGGAAGATGTTAAGGAAAGCAGCGATAAATTTAGACATGACAATTTATCAGGAACAAAATGTCCTGAATGCGGCAAGTATATGCTTGAGGTAAATGGAAAACATGGAAGAATGCTTGTGTGCCAAGATAGAACCTGCGGTCATAGGGAAAATTTGGCGCGATTAACCAATGTTCGCTGTCCGAACTGTCATAAAAAGCTGGAACTAAGAGGTCATGGACAAGGTCAAATTTATGTTTGCACAACCTGCAGCTTTAGAGAAAAGTATTCATCTTTCCAAAAGAGGTTTAAAGAAAACAATAATAAGTTAAATAAGAGAGATGTAAACAAGTATATGAATAAGATGAAAAAAGAAAATGCAGCTCCAATAAATTCAGCACTAGCAGATGCTTTAGCTAAATTAAATTTAAAATAAGGAATTAAAATCGAAAGTCCTGATGTTATTTAGACATCGGGATTTTTTTTTGAAAAAGTATTATTTAAACTTAAAATAAGAAAATGGCTTAACTAAGAAAAGTCCAATATAGCAAGAAAATATGACTTCAAATATTAGAAAATGAGGAAATGGACTAATCAAAAGGGTGCCAATTTAGCAAGAAATTATGAGCTTAAATATTAGAAAATATAAAAAAATAGCACAATGCAAAAATACGCAATATTAAGAAAAATGATAGTTTCATAAAATGTATTTAACAATTTTAGCAATGTTTCCAAAATTGAGAACTTACTTAGCAAATGAATGAATAAAATTAATTTATCTTTTCATTTGGGAGATTTTAATTTATAACAGCTGGATTATATATGAAAAATAGCCATTCGATAAAATTTAGCAAAGATTATTACGCATACTTAAATTTAATTAATAAATTTAAAGTAAAAAAAGTTACAAATATGAATGTTGAATTTTTTTATTAACATTTGGTCATAAAAAAATAAAAATATAAAATACATACAAAAGTCGTTTAAAAGTGCCGTTGTAAAGGAAATAAATCCATGCTATTATGTGAAAGAACATGATATTTGATTTCCAATTTATCCAAAGTTTTATTTTAAGGGGGGAAAACACAATGGACAAAGACAACAAGAAGTTAAGCTGGAATAACCTTGCATTAATGGCATTTGTGAGTGTTTGGGGATTCGGAAATGTTGTAAACGGTTTTGCAACCCAGGGTATGAAAGTGGTTGTTTCATGGATATTAATGTTCGCATTATACTTCGTACCATATGCATTAATGGTTGGAGAAATGGGTTCTACTTTTAAAGACAGTAAGGGTGGAGTAAGCTCATGGATCAAAACAACATCTGGTACGAAATTGGCCTTTTTTGCTGGTTGGACATACTGGGTAGTTCATATTCCATACTTAGCTCAAAAACCGCAAAGTGTATTAATAGCTTTAGGATGGGCTGTTAACCAAAATGGAACTCTAGTTAAAAACATGAATCCAATGATTCTGCAGTCAGTGAGTTTAGTTGTTTTTTTATTGTTTTTATGGGTATCATCAAAGGGTATAAATGCAATAAAGAGAATTGGTACTGCAGCAGGCATGTCAATGTTTATCATGTCAATTCTTTATATAATACTAGCATTAGCAGCACCAGCTATAACCACAGCTCATACATACCACATTGACTTCAGCATAAAGGCATTAATGCCGGACTTTAGCTTTGATTATTTAACAAGTTTAGCTATATTAGTATTTGCAGTTGGCGGATGTGAAAAGATATCACCATATGTAAACAACATGAAAAATCCTTCAAAGGACTTCCCTAAGGGAATGATAGCTCTTGCAATAATGGTTGCTGTAACAGCATTACTTGGTACATTTGCAATGGGAATGATGTTTGACCCAAATAATATTCCAAAAGACTTAATGATGAATGGTGCATACTATTCATTCCAAAAGTTAGGACAATATTATGGATTGGGAAACTTTTTCTTGGTAATATATGCAATCGCAAACGCACTAGCTCAAATTTCAGCTTTAGTATTCTCAATAGATGCTCCAATAAAAGTTTTATTAGCTGATGCTGATAATAGGTTTGTACCAAAAGCATTAACTAAGGTCAATGAAAATGGCACACCAGTTAACGGATATAAGTTAACTGCAGTACTGGTTGGAATAATTATAATAATACCTGCACTTGGAATAGGTAATATGACATCATTATTTAACTGGTTATTAAGATTAAATGCAGTAGTTATGCCATTAAGATACTTATGGGTATTCTTTGCATACATGGCATTAAAGAAAGCTGCAAAAGGCAAGTTCCAAGCAACTTATCAGTTTACCAAAAATAAGACAGCTGGATTCTTAATAGGATTATGGTGTTTTGCATTTACAGCTTTTGCTTGTATAATGGGTATGTTCCCTAAGGATGTTGTAACTTTCTCAGGCGGATGGTACTTCCAAATGACACTTAATATATTAACTCCAATTGTATTATTAGGATTAGGATTAATACTGCCAGCAGTAGCTAAGAGAACAAATAAAGAAAAATTTGAAAATAGATCAGCATAAAAAATTAACTTCTTAGCTTAACTTATAATATTTGACAAATAAAAAAAATCCTGTGTTTTACAGGATTTTTAAATTCATATGGCTGGGATGGCAGGATTTGAACCTACGAATGATGGAGTCAAAGTCCATTGCCTTACCACTTGGCGACACCCCAATATCTTTAATACAGTTATTAATTTTATACATTTTAGACAAGGTTGTCAAGCACTTTTTTAAAATATTTGTATATTATTTGACATTATAATCCTAAGTGTAAAATAATGTCTAAAATTAAATGATTAAAAAATTTAAAATATTTTTAATAAAATTTTTAAAAATAGTATTGACTTTTGATTATATGCTAATTATAATGAACACATAGTTATTAATTTAAAAAAGGCGATGAAAGGGAGAGTAAATACAGTTAAGATTTATAGAGAGTTCGGAGAGGTGGAAGCCGAATATGATTATTGTATTGAAGAACGCCCTGAAGCAGCTAATCGAAATTTATTAGTAAAGAGTAGACTTAGACGTTTTCCAGACGTTAAAATGGATAGGTATTGATTTTTATCTGTACCAATATGAGTGAGCTTTTAAAGCTAATTTAGGGTGGTAACGCGGAATGTATCCGTCCCTGTACCAGAAAATGGTATAGGGACTTTTTTATATCTTAAATTATAGCTTTAAGGTTAATTTGGGTGGCACCACGGAATGTATCCGTCCCTATATCAGAAATGATATAGGGACGGTTTTTTTTATTAAAATATTTTAGGAGGTAAAATTAAATGGAAAGAATATATATAGAAGATATTAGAAAATCAAAAGTAGATCGAGTTTTATTAAGAGGATGGGTGCACAAAGTAAAAGAATTTAAAGATTTTGGATTTGTACAATTAAGAGACAAAACTGGAGTAATACAATTAGTAGTTGACAAAGATAGATTAAAAGGCTTAAGGCTAGAAATGAGCGTTGAGGTTACTGGAACTAAAGTTGAAAATACTAAGGCAATAGGTGGAGTTGAAGTTAAAGTTTATAGTATAGAGGTTCTCGGAAAAACTTATTATGATATGCTTCCAATTCCAGTTAATGAATATAAAAATTCAGCACATCTTGAAACAGAACTTGATTACAGATATATAAGCTTAAGAGCACCAAAAGTAAGGGCAACATTTAAAGTTCAAGAGGAGATAACAACAGCTTTTAGGGATTATCTAAAAGCAAATAAATTTTCAGAAATATATACTCCTAAAATAATAGCTTCTGGTACAGAAGGTGGTTCAGAGTTATTTACAGTAAATTATTTTGACAACAGAGCATTCCTTGCACAAAGTCCCCAATTTTATAAGCAAATGATGGTAGGTGCTGGATTTGAAAGAGTATTTGAAATAGGTCATGCTTATAGAGCTGAACTTCATAACACGTGGAGACATTTAAATGAGTATGTAAGTTTAGATGCAGAAATGGGATTTATAAAAGATGAAAATGACATAATGGACTTGGAAGAAGGATTTATAAACTACCTATTTGGACATCTTAAAAAGACTTGTCAAAAGGAACTTGAAATGTATGATGTAAATCTTCCAGAAAAAGTTGAAATACCAAGAATTCCTCTTGCAGAAGCACATAAAATTTTGCTTGATAAATATGGGAAAAGGTCTCCTGTAGGAAACATCGATGCTGAAGGTGAAGTTTTAATTTCAAAGTATGTAAAGGAAACTTATGATACCGATTTTGTATTTTTAACAGAGTACCCAATAGCTAAGAGACCTATGTATACAATGCCTGATGGCAAAGGAAATACTAGAAGTTTTGATTTGATTTATAAGGGACTTGAAATAACAACTGGCGGACAGAGAATTAATGATTACGAAATGTTAAAGGAAAATATAAAGAAATTTGGATTTAACCCTGATGACTACGGATTTTATCTTGAAAGTTTTAGATATGGAATGCCTCCACACGGTGGATTTGCTATAGGACTTGAGAGAATAACTATAAAAATATTAAACCTTCAAAATGTAAGAGAAGCTTCAACATTTCCTAGGGATATGAAGAGAATAGAACCTTAATTAAGGACATAAAGTATATATAAATTGGTAATTTACAATTAAACTTGATAAATGATTAGGAGGATAAGTATGGTAAGTGTAGATGAAGTTAAATATATAGCTAAATTGGCAAAGCTTAAATTTAAAGATGAAGAAGCAGAAAAGATGGCAAAAGAATTTGAAGCTATATTAGGATATTTTAAGACAATAGATAAATTTGACTTAAGCGGTGTAAATTTAAATAAGTACGATGACAGCTTAGAGTCAGTTGTAAGAGAAGATAAAAAAGAAGTATTTGAAGATAAAGAAAAATTATTTTCTAATATAAAGAGCAAAAGGGAAACTTATATCGAAGTTCCTAAAATCATTGAATAGTTATAAAAAGGAGGTTGCAGAAATGAAAATACAGTCTATGACGGCTTATGAAATAAAAAAAGGTATAGAAGAAAAAAGGTTTACTTCAGAAGAAATTGTTACAGAGCTTTTTAAGAAAATAAAAGAAGTAGATCCCAAAGTAAATGGATATATAAATTTGTGCGAAGAAAAAGCTCTTGCAAAAGCTAGAGAAATTGATAAAAGGATAAAGCTAGGAGAAAAGGTTGGGAAACTTGCAGGAGTTCCTATAGCTATAAAAGATAATATATGTACAGATGGCGTAAAAACTACATGTGCTTCTAAAATGTTAGAAGACTTTATTCCACCTTATGATGCAACTGTAATTAAAAAATTAAAAGCAGAAGATGCTGTTATAATAGGAAAGACGAATATGGATGAATTTGCAATGGGATCTTCTACAGAAAATTCAGCTTTTATGACTACCAAGAATCCATGGGATTTAAAAAGAGTCCCTGGTGGTTCTTCAGGTGGTTCAGCAGCAGTAGTTGCATCAGGAATTGCACCTTTAGCACTTGGATCAGATACTGGTGGCTCAATACGCCAGCCAGCATCATTTTGTGGAGTGGTTGGTTTAAAACCAACATATGGTTTGGTCTCAAGATTTGGTCTTATAGCTTTTGCATCATCACTTGATCAAATAGGACCTTTTGGAAAAACAGTAGAAGATTGTGCATTCACACTAAATGTAATATCTGGGTATGATCCAATGGACAGTACAAGTGCAAAAAAGTGCCCTAGTGTAGATTACTTAAACTGCTTAGATGGTGATGTAAAGGGTATGAAAATAGGAGTTCCAAAGGAGTTCTTTAAAAAGGGATTGAATTCTGAAATAGAAGCAGCAGTTAAAAATGTTGTATCAAAACTTAAAGGTATGGGTGCACAAGTTGAGGAAATATCACTTCCTATAACTGAAGAAGGACTTTCTTCATATTATATAATATCTTCAGCGGAGGCAAGTTCAAATCTAGCAAGATATGACGGCATAAGATATGGATATAGAAGCAAGAACTATGAGAGTGTAGATGAATTAATGGAAATGTCAAGAACAGAAAGTTTTGGCGCTGAAGTAAAGAGAAGAATTATGCTTGGAACTTATGCACTTTCATCTGGATACTATGATGCATATTATAACAGAGCACAAAAGCTTAGGAGAAAGATTGGGGAGCAGTTTAAAGAGACTTTTAAAAAATATGATTTGATTTTAAGCCCAACTTCTCCGGTACTTCCTTTCTTAAGTGGGGAAAAGAAAGATAACCCATTAGAAATGTATCTTGCGGATATATATACTGTAAATATAAACCTAGCAGGAGTGCCGGCAATTTCGCTGCCTTGTGCTTTTAGTAAAGATAATCTTCCAATAGGTATACAGATTATAGGCCCTCACTTTGGAGAAGGTAAAATATTTAAATTAGCATATGCGCTTGAGAAGGAATTGAAAATAGATACTTTGGCAATTAAATAGTTGATTACTTTACAAGTAAAAGGGAAGGAGAAATTAACATGAAGACTTATGAAACTATAATAGGATTGGAAATACATGCAGAATTAAATACAAATACGAAGATATTTTGTAATTGTTCTACAGAATTTGGAGCAGAGCCAAATGCTCACACATGCCCTGTATGTATGGGATTACCGGGTACTCTCCCAGTTTTGAATAAAGAAGTTGTAAAACTTGCCATAAAAGCAGGAAAGATTTTAGGCTGTAAAATAAATAAAGTAAACAAGATGGATAGGAAAAATTACTTTTATCCTGACCTTCCAAAGGCATATCAGATTTCCCAATATGATCTTCCAATATGCAGCGGTGGTTCATTAGAATTTGAATTGGATGGTGTTAAGAAGAAAGTTCGTTTAAATAGAATACATATTGAGGAAGATGCTGGTAAATTAGTCCACCTTGCAGATGAACCAGTATCACTTATAGACTATAACCGTGTAGGAGTACCTCTTGCGGAAATTGTTACTGAGCCTGATCTTAGATCTCCAAAGGAAGCAGTAGCTTTTATGAAGACACTTAGATCAATGCTTCAATATGGAGAAATTTCAGATTGTAAAATGGAACAAGGTTCTCTTAGATGTGATGCCAATATATCAATGAGGGAAGTTGGCAGTGATAAATTTAACTGCAAAGTTGAAATTAAAAATTTGAGCTCGTTTAGAGAACTTCAAAAAGCACTTGAAAAAGAAGAAAAACGTCAAAGAGAACTTTATAATTTTGGAGAAGAATTTAAAATAAAGCAGGAAACGAGAAGATGGGATGCAGGAAAAGGTAAGACTGTAGCTATGAGAAGCAAAGAAGATGCAAATGACTACAGATATTTTCCAGATCCTGACTTAGCACCTATAATAATAAAAGATGATCAAATAGAAGAAATAAAAAATACTATACCAGAACTTCCTAAAGATAAAAAGATAAGGTTTATGGAAAATTATAAATTAGGAGAAAAGGAAGCAAACATACTAATTGATGATAAGGCACTTGGAGAATTTTACGAAGATACAGTTAAATGTGGTGCAGATCCTAAGACAACTGCTAATTGGATTTTGGTAGATGTTTTAAGAATTCTAAAGGAAAAAGAAATGGATTCAAGCTTAATGAGTTTGAAACCAGAAAAATTATATAAACTCATTAAACTTGTTGAAAATGGAAAGATAAGTGCTACTGCAGCAAAAGAAGTATTTGATGATATGTTTGAAAGTGGTAAAGATCCAGAAGATATTGTAAAGGAAAAAGGACTTACTCAAATAAGTTCATCAGATGTTTTAGATGAAATAGTAGGGAAAGTTTTAGGCGAAAATCCTAAGTCAGTGGAAGACTATAAAAGTGGAAAAACCCAAGCAGCTGGATATTTGGTTGGACAGGTAATGAAAGCCAGCAAAGGAAAAGCAAATCCTAAGTTAGCAAGAGAACTTATAATTAAAAAACTTAAGTAATTAGGCAGGAGTATGGGTTATAGAGTAGATGAAAATACCTTTAAGTACTTCAGGAATATTAGGGACTTCAAAAAGAATATATTTTACATATGAGTTGTCTTGTAAAAAAGTCAAGTTTGAAGAAAAAAATAAATGATTTCAGAAATAGGAGGAAGTAACTTATAGTGGATATATATGACAGCATTTATAACCTTTTGAAAAATAAAGAAAGCTTTTGTTTAGCAACAATACTCTATAAGGAAGGGTCAGCGCCAAGAGAAGAAGGAACAAAGATGATCATAAAGAAGGATTTTTCAATTATAGGTACAATAGGAGGAGGGCTTTTTGAAGCCTCAACTATAAAATTGAGTAAAGATGTATTTGAAAAAAAGTGTTCCATTGTTAAATATTTTAATTTATCTAATAAAGACTCTTCTTTTTTAGGCATGGTGTGTGGAGGAAAGTTAAAAGTACTAGTTGAATATTTGGATGCAGAAAATGAAAAAATAATTGAAATGTATAAAAATATTTGGAATTTTAAAGAACAATCTATAGACTTTGTATTGATAACTAAAATAGGTCATACTGGAATAGAAAATTATGATAATGAAAAGTGGATTTGCACTGAAACAAGTTTTTATGGAAATGAAAATGATGAAATACAATTGATTTTGAAAAATGTAAGGGAAAATTTTAAAAATGTGAAAACAAGCGTTTTTAAATTAGGAGAAGATAAATATTTAGTTGAACCAGTATTAAATCATGAAACAGTATATATATTTGGAGCAGGACATGTATCACAAAAGTTAGCTCAATTAACAAAAATGGTTGAATTTAAAACTGTTGTTTTGGATGATCGAATAGAATTTGCAAATAAACAGAGATTTAAAAATGCAGATGAAGTTAAGGTTATACATGATTTTAATAATATCCTTAACTATATAAAGATAGATAAGCAAAGTTATATAGTGATAGTTACAAGAGGTCATGCTTTTGATAAAGAAGTTTTAAGTCAAGTACTTAGAACTAATGCAAAATATATAGGCATGATAGGAAGTAGAACTAAAACAAATTATGTATATAAAAAGCTTATGGATGAAGGATATACAAAAGAAGATTTAGCTAGAGTTCATGCACCTATAGGGCTTCAAATACATGCAGATACTCCTGAAGAAATAGCTATAAGTATAGTATCGGAACTTATTAAAGAGAGAAGAGAACCTAAAAAGTGACAGGCGTTCGAGTGATTTTATGTAAAATATTAAAATAAATTGTTAAATATAATAAAAATAGATACGATAATACGGATAAAAGGATAACAACTAAGGAGTTGATGGTATGATTTCTGTAAAAGCGATAGATACAATAAAAGAATTAGCAGAAAGACAAGTTGATATGGTGCCGGGAGGAGGATTTTTTGGAATTGCTGAGGGTGATACACTTACGTGGGTTGCATCATCTAAAAATATTGGTATTAAATTATTTTACGAAGGGCAAAAGTTGGATAAGAATAGTACAACAGTTACTTCCCAGCGTGAAAATAAAACTCTTACACAAAAAATTCCGCGTTCTGCTTATGGAGTTAGACTTACAGTATCGGTTATTCCAATTATTGACGAGAAAGGTAATGCTGCAGCAGCTTTTTCAATGGCGTTTCCAAGAGAACATTCCATTGTAAAATCATTTCAAGATTTTGCACCAGTTCTTTCACAGATGTTTCCAGAAGGAGTTTTTATGGTTGTAACGGATTTAGAGAAGGTAATTCGTATCCAGGGTTCGAAACAATTTAATATAGCTAATATGAAAATTGGTGAAAAAATTTCAGATACATCTATTTTAAGAAAAGTAATAAATACAAAAGAGCCAGCTTCACAAGAATTTGATGCTTCTAAGTATGGAGTTCCAGTTAGAGTAGAATGCAATCCATTGTTTGAGGATGATAATAAAAATGAGATTGTTGGAACTTTTCAAATTATAATACCAAGTAAACTTTCAGTTGATCTGCGCGAAATGGCAATTGATCTATCACAGGGAATTGGAGGAATATCTTCTGCAATTCAAGAACTTGCAGCATCTGCGTCAGAAATACATTTAAATGAACAGAAGTTAAATAACGAGATAAAACAGGTTATAGGATTATCAGAGGAGATAAACGAAGTATCATCATTTATAAAGGATATTGCTGATGAAACAAAAATGCTTGGATTAAATGCTGCCATTGAAGCAGCAAGAGCAGGAGAAGCAGGAAGAGGATTTGGAGTTGTTGCAGAAGAAATAAGGAACTTATCCGATCAATCTAAGAGTACGGTTCCTAAAATAAAAAAGCTTACAGATACCATTAAGTTAAGAATAGATGAATCAAGTAAAAAAAGTCAAAATTCACTGTCATCAAGTCAAGAACAAGCAGCTGCTACT
The DNA here is from genome assembly GCF_003718715.1 of Clostridium sp. JN-1. Classification (NCBI taxonomy): domain Bacteria; kingdom Bacillati; phylum Bacillota; class Clostridia; order Eubacteriales; family Clostridiaceae; genus Clostridium; species Clostridium sp. JN-1. The sequence continues at coordinate 1,216,863 of NZ_CP033465.1, forward strand.
GAAGAAGTTACTGCAAGTGTTGAAGAAATAACAAAAATGGCAGATGAATTAACAGAAATTGCGAAAAGGTTATAATTTAAGAAACTTAGTTTACACTCCAGGATATATATCCCGGAGTGTAGGTTAAGTTGCAAACTAGAAAACCTACAATTATTATAGTAAGGTACCATCAGTTCCAAGTATCACTTCCTTATAAGGAACTATAGTTTTTGAATCAAGCATTGCAGTTTTTACAGCATTTACGATTCCTCCACAGCAAGGTACCTCCATTCTAACTACAGTTATACTCTTAATATTATTTTTTAATAGTATTTCTGTTATTTTTTCTTTATAGTAGTCTGCATCATCTAATTTAGGACAACCTATTACTGTTATATGTCCCTTTATAAAATCCTGGTGGAAGTTAGCATATGCATATGCAGTACAATCTGCTGCTACTAACAAGTCAGCATTTTCAAAATAAGGAGCATTGACATTTACAAGCTTTAACTGAACAGGCCACTGCATAAGCTCTGATTGTATTTTACAATTTTCTTCTTTTTTAACACTTGGAACATTATTTATAGTAGGTTTTCTTACTATTTTTTTAGCTGCAGTTCCAGGACAGCCGCATGGCAAGCTTTCTTTAGATTCTAATTCACTTTTTTCTGCACGCTTTTTCTTAACTAACTCTTCATCATAAGGGCTGCTTTCCCTTTCTATTATAGATATAGCTCCTGCTGGACACTCTGGAAGACAATCACCTAGTCCATCACAGTATTCATCTGAAATTAAATGTGCCTTTCCATCTTCTAGTTTAATTGCTCCTTCATGACAGGCATCTACACATAATCCACAGCCACTGCATTTTTCTCTATCTATACTAACGATTTTCCTTTTCATAATTTTCTCCTCCTAATCATTTAGGTTATCTTATGAGTTAATTATAATAAAATAATGGTTATAAATCTGTAACGTAAGTTACGAATATTAAATTATTTTAAATTTGAATCTTTATTTGTGAAGTAAAATTTTACTCCTAGTTCAGTATTTTTAACACCAAAATTTAATTTATGGAGGAGCAGTATATTTCCTGCTATTGCAAGTCCTAGACCAGTACCGCCTAATTTTCTATTACCGGATTTATCAAGTCTATAAAATCTATCCCATATTTTATTTAATTGCTCTTCAGGTATCGGAGCACTGCTATTTTCTATAGAAAATACAAAATATGAACTGTAATTTTTAAGGTGTACATTTATAACTCCATTTTCACTTGTATATCTAATTGCATTTGTTAAGAAGTTATTTACTACTTGCTGTATTTTGTTCCAATCTGCATTTATTTTAGTATCTTTATCGAGTTCTGAATTTAGTTTTATGTTTTTTTGATTTATTAAAGTTGAAAATTTATTTAATATATCGTTAACCATGTGATCAAGATAAAAGTTTTCCTTATTTAATGTCAATTTACCGGATTCCAATTGTGATAGATGAAGCATATCGTACACTAGGTTTCCCATGATTTTTGATTCATCGATTATTACATCTAAATAATAGTCACGTTCTTTTGAATCATTGAATACACCATCTTTAATGGCCTCAGCATATCCTTCTATAAGGCTTATTGGAGTTTTTAATTCGTGAGATGCTGCAGCAACAAATTCTTTTCTCATCTTTTCAAGCTGCCTTTCTTTCTCTATGTCTTTTTCCAATTTTATATTTGCCTCTTTTAAAGAGTTAAGAGATTTACACAAATTTTCCGATAAAAAGTTTAAAGTATTTGACAAATTACCTATCTCATCTTCCCTTTGTATATTAGATTTTTGAGAAAAATCTAATCCAGCCATTTTTAAAGCAGATTTATTTAAAATCAAAAGCGGCTTAGTAATGGTATGTGAATAAAATAGTGAAAGTATTAAAATTAAAAATACGGCAGATGCTAAAAAGTATAGGTAAAATTCTTTTATTACAGCAGAAGCTTCATCAACAGGTTGAAGTGAAGAAATAGCAAACAATATTTCTCCTTTTTTCTCATCGAGGTCTACACTTACTATATCCTTTATAGGGCTTTTAGGATTTCCAGATACAAAAGTCAAAGGTTTATTATTTTTAATCATTTCATTTAAGGTTATAGAGTCGATATTTAAGTTTTTAATTGCAATATTTATCGCACGAATTCTATTTGCATCTAATTTCTCGTTATTAGATCTTACTATAAATTTTAATTTTCCATATCGGTCCAGTATTGCTAACTTGATGTTTCCGGATTCTTCAATACTTGTCATAAGGTCTTTTACTTTATCGGGATCGTATGTTTTATCGTAATTTGATTTAAACTTTATTACCGTTTGCTGAAGATCACTTTTCTTCTTATCCATATAGAATTTACCAAAAAATAGAGATTGAACAGCTGTTGTGCAGCTTATAAATATTGCAAATACCAAAAAAGTAGTTGTGAATAACTCCAGAGTTACACTCTTTTTTACTTTTGCTAATATATTCATATAATCAATCCAATCTTTTTAGTGTAAATTTATAACCAGAACCTCTTACAGTAGCTATAAGATAAGCTTTTTCAGCTAATTTTTCTCTTAAACGCTTTATATGAGTATCTACTGTCCTTAAATCTCCTTCATAATCGATACCCCAAATTGTATTTAAGATTCTTTCTCTACTTAAAACTATATCCTTATTTTTTATAAAATAACTTAAAAGTTCAAATTCCTTTGGGGATAAATATATTTCTTCTCCATCTATCTTTACTTCATGCGATTGTTCATTTATGTATAATCCATCATAACCATTTTTGTCACTATTTGGCCCCGCTCCATATACTCTACTTATCAATGCATTTACTTTTGCCACTAATATTTTAGGACTAAATGGCTTAGTTATATAATTATCTATGCCAAGTTCAAAACCTAAAAGTTGATCTTCATCTTCAGCTTTTGCAGTTAACATTATTATAGGAATATTTGAAAATTTTCTAACCTTCTTGCAAGTATTCCAGCCATCCATTACAGGCATCATTACATCTAATATTAAAAGTTGGACAGAGTTATCTTTTAGTATTTTTAAAGCATTTTGTCCATTATCTGCTTCGAGTACATTAAAACCTTCTTTTTTCAAGTATATTTTTATGAGTGTTCTCATTCTTTCCTCATCGTCTACAATCAGTATTGTTTCATTCATAAAATTACCCTCTTTATTTATTCAAATTTAATTTTTTCCCCATATACCTAAACTTATAGCTATTTGTAAGGTTCAGCGTATTAATGTATAAAAATTAAGAAACCACAGAATTAAAACTGCAGTTTCTAACTATATATTAATAATGTACTTATTAGTTTAAGCACTTAATATAAGATCATCTACTTTACATCTTAGTACTTCTGCAAGAACAACTATTTTGTTGAGACTTGGGTTCCTTTTATCTCCTCTCTCTAGTTCTTCTAAATAGGATTTAGAAATTGAAGTTTCATATTTTGGACTTTTCGTGAGATTTTGAATATCAAGAGTCGTATACCCGAGACTTAATCTCATATCACGAATTTTCCTACCATTTAACATACGAAAACCCCCTAACAACTATTAAGTTTTTAAACAATTTAATGCAAAAACTAAAATTTAAAATTGTTGAACTCTTATTTATAATTATTATAATGCTTTTTATATTATTTATAAACAACTAAAAATTATTTTAACACTTTTTTTACTATTATATAATTTGATAACCCTATTTTATGACTCTATAGTATAATATACTTACATGGATTAGGAGTGATAGATTTATGAAAGATACAATACTTCGTCTTTTAAAAGAAAATAAAGATGATTTTATATCAGGACAGGTAATAAGTGAAAAACTTGGGGTTACACGTACAGCAGTATGGAAATACATAAACATGTTAAAATGTGAAGGCTATGAAATTGAATCCGTATCAAAAAGGGGATATAAGCTTAAAGTATCACCTGATATACTTAATCAAGAGGAAATAAGTCCGAGATTAAATACTAAATTTATAGGAAGAAATATAAAATATTTTGAAAGCATAGATTCTACTAATACTAAGGCAAAAGAATTAGCTTTGAAAAATGCATGTGAAGGTACTGTAGTTATGAGCGAAGAACAGACAATGGGTAGAGGAAGACTTGGAAGGACATGGATTTCTCCTAAATACAAGGGAATATTTATGTCTATAATTTTGAGACCAGAAGTTGATCCACTTGATGTACCTAAAATAACTCAAATAGGTGCAGCAGCAGTTTTACTTGCGTTTAAGGCTTTAAAAATAGATGTGAATATAAAATGGCCCAATGACATAATATTAAATAATAAAAAGTTATGCGGAATTTTAACTGAAATGAGCGGTGAATTAAATAAAGTAAATTATGTGGTAATTGGAATAGGTATAAATGCAAATATTTCCCTAGAAGAATTTCCAGAGGACATTCGTGATAAAGCAACTTCTGTGTTAAGGGAAACTAACAAAAATGTTGTTAGAAAAGATTTGGCAAGCAGTATATTAAATAATTTTGAAGAGATGTATCAGAATTTTGTAAATAGCGGAGATATAAGTAGAGTAATAGATATATGCAGAAAGAATTCAATACTCATAGGTAAAGATGTAAGAATAATAAACCCTAGATATGAAAGGCTTGGAAAAGTATTGAATTTGGATGACAGCGGAGAATTAATTGTTCAAATGGAAGGTGGAAATATAGAAAAAGTTGTATCTGGTGAGGTTTCAGTGAGGGGATTAAATGGTTATGTCTCTTAATTTAAGAATAAAAAAATATATTTTTGCAAAAACTATAGAGAATTAGTAAACTTATTTAAAAAGAGGCGATAACTTTGATTTTAATAAAGGATATAGAAGTTTATTCTCCAAAATGTATAGGAAAAAAAGATATACTTGTATCGTTTGATAAAATAGCATACATTTCTGATAATATTGCTATTCCAGATAAAGATTTTCCAGAGGTTAAAGTCATAAATGGTGATGGATTAATTGCAGCACCTGGAATAATAGATCTACATGTTCATGCAGCTGGCGGTGGTGGAGAAGGTGGATTTAAAACAAGGACTCCAGAACTTACGCTTACAAACCTAACCTTAAGTGGAGTAACTACATGTGTTGGATTACTTGGTACAGATGGCAGCACAAGAAGTATGGGAAATTTAATTGCAAAACTTAGGGCACTTGAAGAAGAGGGGATAACTACATACTCATGGACAGGATGTTATGAGGTGCCAACTAGGACTATTACAGATAGTGCCAGAAGTGACATCATTTTTATGGATAAAATAATAGGAGTTGGTGAAATTGCAGTATCTGATCATAGAGGGAGTAATCCATCGTGTGATGATTTGATACATCTTGCAAGTGAATGCAGAGTAGGGGGAATGCTTTCAGGAAAATGCGGTATATTACACATGCATTTGGGAGATGGTAAAAGAGGACTTGAGCCAATATTTGATGTTATAAAGAATTCAGATGTACCTTATGAAAATTTACTTCCAACCCATATAAACAGAAATAACTTGGTTTATAAACAGTCAATAGAATACGCAAAAGCAGGAGGATATGTAGATATAACTACTGGGATAAAACCTGAAGGTGATACTGCAGTATATGCTGCAGAAGTTTATGAGACATTGTTAAAAGAAAAAATTTCGCCTTATCATATAACTATGAGTTCGGATGCAGGCGGCAGTATGCCTATATTTGATGAAAATAATAGATTAGTATCTTTAAAAACCGAACTTCCAAGTACTGATATGGAGACAATAAGGATGTGTATATCACATGGAATTTCAATGGAAGAAGCCTTAATACCTTTGACCTCTTCACCAGCAAAGCTGCTTAAACTAAAAGGCAAGGGAAATATTAAAGAAAATTATGATGCTGATATATTATTACTTGATAAAAATTTAAGCATACATACTGTGATATCAAAAGGTAAAATAATGGTTGATAATTATAAGGCTGTAATACGTGGAAGTTTTGAAAATTGAGTAATATATTGACTTTTTTAAGATAACTGTTATATTATGCATATATAAAATACAAAAAATTCATTAGAAAGAAAGCAGGATTAATATGACAAAGAGGAGTTTAAAGATATTGGCATTAATTGTATTCATACTTTCAATGAGTCCTCTTGGAAAAGTTTTTGCAGCTGATAAGTATTATAATACGGTAAGAATATATGGACAAGATAGGTATGAAACATCTTTTAATATAGCTAAAAACTTTGAAGACAAGACTTTTGACAATATAATATTAGCAAGTGGTAACAATTTTCCTGATGCATTAGCTGGCAGTGTACTCTCGAAAAAATTAAATGCACCTATATTGCTTGTAGACAATATTGATTTTGACAATAATAAATATGCACAAAATTATATTTGCAATCATTTAAATAAGAATGGGAATATATACTCGTTAGGAGGAGAAGCATCTATAAGTTCAAGTTATTTAGAACAATTTAAAAAGCTTGGAAATTATAATTTCGTAAGGTTGGGAGGAAATAATAGATTTGATACTAATATAGCAATAGTAAATGAGCTTAAAGTTAAAACTGGAACCCCCGTTGTAATTGTAAGTGGACAAGATTTTCCCGATGCACTTAGTATATCTAGTATAGCAGCTTCAAAGGGATATCCAATATTTATGAGTGATTCAAATACCCTACCTAATAAAATATCTCAAGAATTGTCCGTTATAAAACCATCAAAGGTATATATGATAGGCGGCAGCGGATCACTTTCAGAGAATGTTAAAAGTCAAATTTTAAATGCTGTTAAAGACTTGAATTCAAATAACGTGATAAGGATACAAGGAAGAGATAGATATGAAACGTCCGTGAATATATGCAAGTATTTTAATTTGAATTCAAATTATATAGTGCTTGTTAGCGGCAGCAATTTTCCTGACGCATTATCTGGAAGTGCCTTAGCTGCTAAATTGAATTCCCCTATAATTTTAGTTGATGACAACAACATACAAAATCAAAAGGAATATATAGATTCTTCTAATTATAATAGAGTTATAATACTTGGAGGTAATGCATCTGTAAATTCAAGTATTGAAGACAGCTTTTATGGAGAAAAATTAACTGTTGGCGGCGAATTTGATAAGGATGATAATAGCAAAATAGTTGATTACAAAATTGGAGATGTAATTGGAGATGGTTCTCAAGGAAATATAATACTTACAAATGATAAATATAATGTAAGTAAACTCATCATTCAAGATGAAAAGACTGGAAATATAATATCAAAAAAAGTATATAATGATTACTTTCCTGCAAGTGGAAAAATTGAATTAGCTGATGTAAGTGGAGATAAAGTTAAAGATATAATCGTAACTATGGAGTATGGCGGAAGTGCACATATGCAAGCTTGTGATATAGAAAGTTTTAAAGATGGAAATTTAACTCTTTTAGGAACAAATATGAATGGGACAGCCTATTTCCCTATGAAAGAAGAAGATTTAACATTTTCGCTTCAAGATGAAAATGTACTAAGTATATATTCTAATATATCTAAAAAAAGTTATGAGGTAGATTTAGGTAAAGATAAATATATACAAAGTGCAAATGATTCAGGTAAAAAGATATACCCTTATATAGGACACGGGCCAAGATTTTTAAATCAGGATATAGATGGTGATGGTTCAAATGAAATAGGAGTATACCAAGATATATCTGGAGAAAATCATGATGATATCATAGCTAGTTTTATAACATATTATAAATACCAAAAAAATAATAAGTGGAAACCGGTAGATTGCAGCATCTACAGCAATTACCCAATAGCACAAGTTCAAAAATAAAGTAGGGAGATACTTAGTGTACCTCCCATTTATAAACCTACTTCATTGATTCTATAATATTGTCCGCAATGGCATCTATTGAATCCTTAGAATCTTCTTTCATAGATGAGCTTATTGTCATGCTGCTATCTAAGATAGTCATTTCTTTCATACCATCTAAGAGTTCACGCATTAATTTAGCAGATTGAGGAGCCCATGTGCCATTTTCTATAAGAGTAAAAGTTCTTTTCTGAAGATTTAATGCTTTCATATCCATTAGATAGTTGAGCATTGGTGGATAGATTTTCAAGTTATAGGTTACAGAAGCAAGAACTATATGACTATACTTGAATGTCTCAGAAATTAAATAGGAGACATGAGTTTTTGAAACATCATACATAACCACATTAGTCATTCCTTTTTCAACTAGCCTTGTTGCTAAAATGCTGGCGGCAGCTTCTGTATTGCCATACATTGATGCATAAACTATCATTACACCTTTTTCCTCGGGTTCATAACGGCTCCATTTGTCGTATTTATCTAAAAAGTATCCAATATCATTACGCCATACCGGTCCATGTAGTGGGCAAATAAACTTAATGTCAAGTGCAGATGCCTTTTTCAAAAGACTTTGAACCTGAGGACCATACTTGCCTACAATATTTGTATAATATCTTCTAGCATCGTCAATCCAGTCGCGGTCAAAGTTTACCTCGTCATTAAATAACTTACCGTCTAAGGCACCGAAAGAACCGAAGGCATCAGCTGAAAATAGTACGCCGTTAGTAGTGTCATATGTTACCATAGCTTCTGGCCAGTGTACCATTGGAGCAGCTACAAATGCAACTTTATGTTTTCCAAATGACATAGTATCTCCTTCTTTGACTTCTGTTACTTTGTCATCGATAGGAAAACCAAATTGATGCATGAACATAGACGCTTTTTTAGTGCATAAAATTTTTATGTTTGGGTAGCGAAGAATAATTTCTTCAATGCAAGCTGCATGATCTGGTTCAACATGGTTGAGTACCATATAATCTAAAGGTTTGCCACCAAGAACAGCTTGAATATTCTCAATGAACTGACGGCAAATTGACCAGTCTACCGTATCAAAAAGTACTGTTTTTTTATCTAAAAGTACATAAGAATTGTAGGAAACACCCCTTGGAATAGGGTGAATATTTTCAAATAGGGCAAGACGATGATCATTGCCACCAACCCAATAAAGATCTTCAGTTATTTTTCTAACACAATACATATATTAATACTCCTTTACATTAAAAAATTATTTACTAGTATTTACTATAAATTATAAACCATAATCAAATTTCTATAAACATGTTTTTTTCTTCGCCGCAAGCAGGGCAGGTCCATTCATTAGGTATATTTTCAAAAAGTGTACCCGGAGCTATTTCACCTTCAGGATCACCAGAACCAGGATCATATTCATAACCACATCCATTGCAGACATAATGTTTCCAAGTTGGAACGACTTTCTTTGGAACAGCTCTCTTCATCTTCTTCATTGGAGGAGCTTCTTTCTTTGGTTCCCCATTATCTAAAGCAGCAGTGAGCAGTGGTAAAATTTCTTTTAGGTCACCGACGATACCATAATCTGCATTTTTGAAAATTTTTGCATTAGGATTGATATTTATAGCGACAATTGTAGCAGCGTCTTTTATACCTTTCAAATGCTGACCTGCACCTGAAATTCCACAGGCTATATAAAGATTTCCATTAAATTTTTGACCAGACATACCAACATAACGATTAAGTGGTACATACTTAAGAGTTTCAGCTACTGGACGCGAAGAACCTATAGCTGCGCCAGCTTGAACTGCCAAATCTTTTATAAGCTTCATATTTTCTTTTTCACCTATGCCCATGCCTACGCTGACTACTCTTTCAGCCTTACTGATAGGAGTATCTAAAGGTATTCCTACTGTGAAATCATAGCCATCTTTTTTAAGAGCTTCCACAAGAGAGGTAACTTTTTCCTCAGGACTTCCTTTCTTGAAAATCACTTTTTTACGATAACCTGCTGCAGGTTGATTTTGAGGAACTTTACCTGTGTGTTCGTTTTTTGGTGTTTTGCCTATGATGTGGGAAGCTATAACAACACGTTGAATTTCATTAGTTCCCTCATATATTGTGCAAATTTTAGCATCTCTATATGCACGCTCAACTTCCATGCCCTTAAGATAACCACTTCCGCCAAATATCTGAAGAGCATCATTGACAATCTCAAGACAAACGTCAGAAGTATATTGTTTTGCCATGGCAGCTTCCATACTGTAAGGCTCATGATTTCCTTTTAGTTCTGCTGCACTGTAAACAAGAAATCTAGCTGCTCTAAGCTTTGTAGCCATATCTGCCAGCTTGAATGAGATGACTTGCTGTCTGCATATAGGTTTGCCAAACTGAATTCTCTCTTTTGAATATTCAAGTGCATGTTCATAAGCACCTTGTGCAATGCCAAGAGCTTGAGCTGCAATACCAATACGACCGCCATCTAATGTAGACATGGCAATCTTAAAACCTTCACCTTCTTTACCTAAGAGATTTTCCTTAGGAACTTTCACATCATTGAAAATTAGCTCTGAAGTAGCAGAAGAACGAATACCCATCTTGTCATAATGTTTACCGAAACTAAAGCCTTCCCAGCCTTTTTCCACAATAAAAGCACTTATGCCGTGAGTACCAGTATTTGGTGTAGTAACTGCAAAAATAACGTAAGTATCAGCTTCTCCTCCATTGGTGATAAAGATCTTTTCCCCGTTTAAAATATAATAATCGCCGTCTAAAACAGCAGTGGTTTCTGTACCGCCAGCATCACTGCCGGCATTTTCTTCAGTAAGACCAAATGCACCAAGCTTTTCTCCTCTTGCTAGTGGAACCAAATATTTCTTTTTCTGCTCATCTGTGCCGTAAGCAGCAATTGGATATGTCCCCAAAGATGTGTGAGCAGAGAGAATTACACCTGTGCCGCCATCTACTCTTGATAATTCCTCAACAGCAATTGCATAACTTAATACATCTAATCCTGCACCGCCATATTCCTTTGAATATGGTATTCCCATCATACCTATATCAGCTAACTTATGGATTACTTCTGAAGGAAACTTATTTTCTTGATCTAACATAAATGCAATAGGTTTAACTTCATCTTCAGCAAATCCTCTGATTTTTGATCTCAAATCTTCATATTGTTTTGTAGTTTTAAAAAACATAAAGGCACCTCCCATAAATGTATACCTAAATTGTATAGTTACATTGTATATCTAAATGGTATACATTTCAATATATAATTTCTATTATTTTGCGAAAAATAAAAAAATAGGATATTAAAAACAGAGGACAGTGAAGGTTGATTTTTTGCTAACGCAAAAAAATCTTTAAATTTATATAAGTTAGCAATGTTTCGCTTTAGCAAAACGAGTTATCAAAAATTCAAATTAAAGATTTTTCGCAGTATAGCGGAGAAAAATCCTCCTTCTCTGTCAATTGTCCTCTGTCCTCTGTCCTCTAAAAAAATATTGCATTGCAATATTTTTATATTACGAATTACAGTACTTGCAATAAGGTAGTGATAGAGGCAATTGTTAAATGAGGAAGTCTATAAAATTTATTTGTAATAAGTTGTTAACAATATTGACACCTTAATGAAACAATTGTTGGATAATATAATAAGTAATGTGCTGCAGCAGAAATAATGAAATTTATAATATAACCATTAAGGTAGAAGTGGAGATAAACTATAATGAAAATTAAAGGTAAGAAAGTATTAAAAAAATCAAAAAAGTCTTCTTTTTCAAAATTTTTAACTATTGCTGCTTTAGTTGTAGCAATACTTGGAATAGCATCATTAGCTAATAATATTTACTTATTTACAAAGACTGTAAATCAATATGTAGCTCAAGGATATCCTGCAAGTGTTGTTGTTAAACAGCTTCTTTTAGCACAATTGCTTCCAGGAGTATGTGAACCAATTGCTGTATATGGAGGAATTGCAGTTGTTTTATTAGCTGTGAAAATAATCAATCAAAAAGTCTTAAAATGTTTAGAATTATTAACTCCAGCTGAAGTTAGTGATAATATTAATGCTGAGACTAAGGAAGATAGCGAAAGTTTTGCAGAAAGTGATACGAAACAAAATCCTGTTAGCATTGATATTGATAATGAAGAAAAAGATAAGCAATTACAAGCTAGTAAAGCTTAATTAAAATAAATAGATTTTTATAGTTTTAAACTTGGTTTACACTCCGGGGTATGCTGCCAAACTTCAGCACGATAAATACTTTTAATCATTCTAAGGCTCAATATTTTGAAAATCTAATAAACATTGATAAGCTCGCACCTCAGACAATATCAATGTTTATAGATTTTCTAAAATACTTCGCCAAGAATTATAAAAAAAGTTTTTACAGTGTCAAAGGCTGTATATATTTCCCAGAGCGTAAGTTAGGCTGCAATCTAGAAACCCCATATGACGAATTACCAATATATTAAAAGGACTTGGAAATATCATGTTAGAGGCATTAATTATGCATCTTATTAAGATATATAATTGTAATGAAATTTATTTAAGTCTTTATGAAGACAATAAGTGAGCTCTGCATTTATATCAAAAGTTTGGATTTCAGTTTAATGGGGAGTTAGATATCAATGGGGAAAAAGTAATGGCAAAGGTATTGTAAATGCTACTTTATTTCATTCCATTCTAGATTTTAAAGCTTCAGCCGCGGAAATTCTATTTATCTTTCGTCTTTAGTTCCTAAGTAATCCTTAAATTTGGATATTTTATCATCTAAATTGCTTTTATCACTATTAAATCTTACAGCATAAAAACTATTGCCTTTATTTAGAGTGTTAAAATCAGTTTCTCCGATTCCATGAAATGCACCGGTCATAAATGGATTATCTTCTACTGCATTAGCAAATACTACAAGCTTGGCACAGCCTATGCTGTCTGCATCTTTTGTGAAATAAGCAGTTCTTTTTATTATTCTACCCATGTCTCTTAACAGCATCCATTTTTAGTGTTTCCATTATGTTATTAAAATTAATCATTGGTTCTAACTCCTTATAATTATAATTTTGTACATTAAAAAATATTATCATGGATCAGTAATATGACAAAAATAAAAGAGACTAAAGTTAAACTTAGTCCCTGGAAAGCAAGATTTTCAAAGCAAAAAATAGATAGCTATTTTCTGCCTAAAATCCCCTGTCATTTTACCTGAGAGCTTCACCAAAATATTTTTTGGTTTTCCCCTTCGGTGCTCAATTGAGTCTCTCCAGAGGTTCGTCCAATAACGGTTTAATAAAATTATTCCGCTAAATTCATCCAATCCGTATTAAATTGTTTAATAAAATCCTAACATAAACATTAATTTAAGTCAATTTTCATATTTTGTTTATTTTTGTAATGAAACCATTTTCAACTAGAAAGTTTCTACAAAAATCTTGCATTTTGAACTGTATTTAAAACTTTAAATATTTTTAGCTTTTAAAAAATTATTAACTTGCTAAAAAAAATTGCAAAACAGCTTAATGTTAACGTTTAGACTTTATAATTAGAATTTTTGTATATATATAAAATACATTTGACTTTTATACAAAAACATTATAAAGTATTACTCAATACACTATTTAAAAAGTAAATGACATTAACTGTAAAAGGGAGGCTAATAAGTTGTTATATAGAAGTACTAGGGGAAAGGGAAAAGCTGTGGAAGCATCTTCAGCAATAATTAGAGGTATAGCTGAAGATGGAGGATTATATGTGCCAGAGCAATTTCCAAAAATCACAAAATCTTTTAGAGAGCTGGGAAATATGACCTATAAGGAACTTGCATTTTATATTATTAAAAAGTATTTTGATGATTTTAGTGATGCTGAACTTAAAGAATGTATAGACAAAGCTTATGATGAAAAGTTTGAAAATTCTTATATAGCGCCATTAACCTATAAGGCAGGAGCATATTTTTTAGAGCTTTATCATGGAAAGACATTAGCTTTTAAGGATATGGCATTAAGTATACTTCCGCATCTTTTAAAAACATCAGCAGATAAAGCAGGCATAACGAAAGAAATAGTTATACTTACAGCTACATCAGGAGATACCGGAAAGGCTGCATTAGAAGGCTTTAACAGTGTTGATAAAACAAAAATTGTAGTTTTTTATCCAAAGGATGGAGTAAGTGAAATTCAAAAGAGACAAATGACTACACAGGAAGGAAAAAATACCTTTGTAGTTGGTATAGATGGCAATTTCGATGATGCACAAAATGGAGTTAAGGAGATATTTGGTGATAAGGCCTTTAATGAATTATTAAATAAAAATAATTATATGCTTTCTTCGGCAAACTCCATAAACATAGGAAGATTAGTGCCTCAGGTGGTCTATTATGTTTATTCATATGCAAGTCTTTTAAAGAATAAAAAAATACAGGAAGGAGAGAGCATAAATGTAGTTGTACCAACAGGAAACTTTGGCAACATATTGGCGGCTTTTTATGCTAAGAAAATGGGAGTACCACTTGGGAAATTGATTTGTGCATCTAACGAAAATAAGGTGCTTACAGATTTCATAAATACGGGGATTTATGATAGAAGAAGGGAATTTTTCGTAACAAACTCTCCTTCTATGGATATTTTAATATCCAGCAATTTAGAAAGATTCTTATATGAAATAAGCGGCAGAGACGGGGAGTTTATAAATAATCTCATGAATAGACTTAAAGAAGAAGGAAGGTATGAGATAACTGAAGAAATGAAGGAAAAGTTAAAGATACTATATGGAGACTTTGCTGACGAAAAGGAAACTCTTGCAGCAATTAAAAAGGTCTACGAAACTTCTAAATATATCATAGATACACATACTGCAGTAGCTTATGAGGTTTATGAAAAGTATAAGAAAAATACATATGATGATAGTACTACTGTAATAGCATCTACAGCAAGTCCATTTAAGTTCCCAAGGAGTATAAACGAGGCTTTAAATTTTGCAGACAGCAGTGCTGCGGATTTTGATATGGTACAAGTCCTATCTAAGAAGATGAACTTGAAAATACCTAGAGGAATAGAGGGGTTAGAGAAAAAAGAAATTCGTCATAAAGTAACCTGTAAAAGGGGTGAGATGAGAAAAGTAATTAAAAATTTTTTAGGGGTGTAGGTGATATTATGGTAGAAGTTAGAGTGCCAGCAACAAGTGCTAATATGGGACCGGGATTCGATTGTCTTGGCATAGCACTTAATATGTATAACAGATTTTACATGGAGGAAATCAAAGAAGGGCTTGTTTTCGAAGGCTGTGAAGATAAATTTAAAAATGAAGATAACTTAGTATATGTGGCAGCGAAAAGATGCTTTGAAAAGATAGGCTACAAGCCTACTGGCTTAAGAATAAAAATAGAGGGTGATATACCTGTATGTAGAGGTCTTGGAAGCAGTGCAGCCTGTGTAATAGGGGGAGTTGTTGGTGCTAATGAATTAGCTGGGAGGGTTTTAAATAATCAAGAACTTTTAGATTTAGCAGTTAAGGTAGAGGGGCATCCAGATAATATAAACCCAGCATTTTGTGGAGGAATGACTGTCTCTATATCTGAAGATAATAAGGTTTTTTATAATAATATAAGAGTAAAAGAGGGTATTAAGTTTTGTGCACTTGTACCAGATTTTACATTGTCTACAGAAAAATCAAGAGCGGTTTTACCTAAAAGTATAAATTATAAGGATGGCATTTTTAATGTAGGAAGAACTGCACTTTTGATATCATCACTAAATAACGGGAATTTTAATTTAATTAAATATGCTTGTAAAGACAAGCTGCATGAGGATTACAGAGCACAGCTTATAGAAAATTTTTATTCTATAAAAGAAGAGTGCCAAAGACTTAATTGCTTAGGCGTATTTCTAAGTGGAGCAGGTCCAACAATCATGGTCATACTTGAAGAAGAAGATAAGGAGTTTTGCAAAAATATTCAAAGCTTTTTAGAAAATTTACAAAGTAAGTGGAAAGCTAGAGAACTTAACATAGACAAAGAGGGTACTGTGCTAAATAATTTAAAGCAGATAATCTAAGTACAACTAATTATTAGGGGGCTAAAAATGAATAATCTAATCGCAGCTAAATTTGGAGGAAGCTCGCTTGCTGATAGCGAGCAGTTTAGAAAAGTAAAAAGCATAATTTTAGAAGATAAAAAAAGAAGATATGTTGTGCCTTCGGCGCCAGGTAAAAGGTTTAGTAAAGACTACAAAATTACTGATCTTTTATACTTATGCCATGCTCATGCTCAAAATAATATATCCTTTGATGATGTTTTCAAGCACATAGAGGATAGATATACTGGTCTTGCAAGGGAACTTAAAATTAGGATAGATATAAAAAAGTACCTTGATGAAATAAAAAAGAAAATTGAAGATGGGGCTTCTGCAGACTATACAGCCAGTCGTGGAGAATATTTAAACGGATTAATCCTTGCTGACTATTTAAATTATGAATTTGTAGATGCAGCAGAAATTATACGTTTTAAAAATTATGGAAAGATAGATTTTGAAGCTACACAAAAAGCTGTAGATGAAAGAATGGCAGAGGTGGAAAGGGCAGTTATACCAGGCTTTTATGGGGCAATGCCTGATGGAACTATAAAGACTTTTTCAAGAGGAGGCTCTGATGTAACTGGAGCAATAGTTGCAAGGTGTCTAGGTGCAGAACTTTATGAGAACTGGACAGATGTTTCAGGCTTTTTAATGGCAGATCCAAATATTGTGGAAGATGCAAAGCCAATAGAAGTGGTAACTTATAAAGAGCTTAGGGAACTTTCTTATATGGGGGCAAAGGTACTGCACGAGGAAAGCATATTTCCAATTAGAGATGCATGTATTCCTATAAATATAAAGAATGTCAATAGACCGCAGGACAAGGGAACTCTAATTGTGGATGATAACAAGCCTATAAGCTACAGTGGAACTATCACTGGTATAGCAGGCAAAAAAGGCTTCACGGTTATAGCTGTACAAAAAATGCTTATGAACTCAGAACAAGGATTCTGTAGGAAACTCCTTTCTATATTGGAGAGCAATGGAGTTTCCTTTGAAAATATGCCTTCTGGCATAGATTCTGTTTCCTTGGTTATAGAGGATATACAGTTCGGAGATAAGTTGGATAACATACTTGAGGAAATCAAGAGACAGTGTAATCCAGATTCCTTGGAGGTTTATCCTAACATGGCGCTTATAGCCACTGTGGGTAGAGGGATGGATAGAACTAAGGGAATATCATCTAAGTTATTTGGAGGTCTCGCAGAGGGAGACGTAAATATTAGAATGATCAATCAGGGATCAAGTGAAATAAATATAACTGTCGGTGTAGAAAATGAGGATTTTGAAAAAGCACTGAGGAGCATATATAAAGCATTCGCATAGTTTGGTAGCTTATGGCTAGAAAGAGGGGGCAAAGTTATGAAAAAGGTTAGAATAGCGCTGCTGGGTTTAGGAAATGTAGGTAAGGGTGTTTGGAATATATTAAATTTTAATAGAGAAGCAATAATGAAAAGATCCGGTTATGATATTGAGATAGCAAAGATATTGGTTAGAGATATTGATAAAAAGAGAACTGTAGATGTTCCAAAAGAGCTTTTAACTACAGATGCCAGCGAAATATTTAATGATGATAGTATAAAAATTGTAGTAGAGGTTATGGGGGGCATAGAGCCTGCAAAGGATTATGTAATAAATGCTATAAGAAGAAAGATGCATGTGGTAACTGCTAATAAAATGCTTATTGCAACTAACGGCCAGCAAATTTTTAAAGAAGCAGAGGAAAATGGGGTTATTGTAAATTTTGAAGCTAGTGTAGCTGGTGGAATCCCTATAATAAATGCTATAAATGAAAGCTTAACTGCTAATAAAATACAAGAGGTTGTCGGTATAATAAACGGAACCACTAACTATATACTCACTAAGATGACTTTAGAAAATATGAGCTTTAATGAAGCGCTAAAAGAAGCACAACAAAAAGGATATGCTGAAGCAGATCCAACTTCTGACGTAGAGGGGCATGATGCAGCTTATAAATTAGCTATTTTATCTACTCTGGCATTTGAGACAGATGTAGATGTAAATGATATATATGTAGAGGGGATAACTAAAATAAATGCTGTTGATATTGAATATGGTAAAGAACTTGGATATGTCATAAAACTTCTGGCAATAGTTAAGGAAGTAAATGACAAGTTGGAACTTAGAGTGCATCCTACAATGCTTCCAGTTATCCATCCTTTAGCAAATGTTAATGATTCCTTTAATGCTATTTTAATTAAAGGAGATGCTGTGGGAGACTTAATGCTATATGGAAGAGGAGCAGGTGAGTTACCAACAGGCAGTGCTGTGGTTGGAGATATTATATCAGTTTTGAGGAATGATACTGAAGGGGCAAATGTTTTAGTTAGGAATTACACAGATAAAGAAGTAGTTCCTGTAGAAGGCTTTAAATCTCAATATTATTTGAGGATTTCGGTAAAGGATCTTCCGGGTGTTTTAGGGAAAATAGCTGCTGTTCTTGGTAAAAATGAAGTAAGCATTTTATCTTTTATACAAAAGCCTAAAAAAGGAGAGTTTGTATATATAGTTATTGTTACTCATGAAACTCTTGAAGGTGATGTTAATAAATCTTTAGAAAATATAAAGAAATTGGAAGAAGTAAATAAGATTGAAAATGTAATTAGAATTGAGAATTTAAGTTAAGTATAAAGAGACTACCTTAAAGTTGTATTTTGAGATAGTCCCTTTTTAAATTGGAATTTTAAAAGAGATTGACCTAAATTAGCGAACCCTATTCCATTCTAGATTTTAAAGCTTCAGCCATGGAAATTCTATTTATCTTTCGTCTGCTTAATAACTTTGATAGCTCATAGGTCAAGTATATTATAACAAAACCTACTAAAACATAAATGTAATTTATAGTTACTGGGAAGGACAAACTCATGTCTTTTGTTATTGATTTAAATAGAGCACGCATGGATGCAAGAAGCAGTGGTACTCCAAGAGTGTAGCCGACTACTACTATAAAGGAAGAACTGTTTAGAATTAGAGAATAAATTTCCTTCTTCCTGCTCACCACCGCTTAATTCCTTGGGAAATCTATGCTTTTTATCAAGCATAAATATATTTTCATATGCTATAATAACTCATGTGGAAATTATAGAAATTATATGTACAGCTCATAAAATAAGAGCTCATGAAAAGAAAGGAAGTGAATTTTAGTGGGATTTTGGTACTTAACATACATATTCTCACTAAAGATAAAAGATGAACAAACTTGTTAATAGAGGTGTAATTACGTTTATAACGGCCGTATTTTTAGTGATGTGCGCAGGCTGTTCAAGCAGTAGTAATTCATCTAAAAATAGTAATTCAAAACAAGGTAATGATGTTGAAGAAAAACAAACTACAAATAATATATCGCAGTCTCCAATAAAGCTTGAAAAAGCTGTAGTTACAAGACATATAGATGGTGATACTGTTGAGGTTAAATTGGAAAATGGAAAGAAGGCAAAGGTCAGGTTTATAGGCGTGAATACGCCAGAATCTACTACTAAGCATGAACCATATGGTAAAGAAGCATCAGATTATACAAAATCACAACTATTAGATAAAACTGTATATCTTGAAAAGGATGCAGGAGATACCGATAAATATGGAAGACTTTTGAGATATGTTTGGCTCGAAGTTCCAAAAGAAATAAATGAATCTGAAATCAAGAGCAAGATGTTCAATGCAATACTGGCATCAGAAGGTTATGCACAGCAAATGACAATTTCACCTAATGTTAAATATGCAGATTATTTTAAAAAGTTTTGTGCAGAGGCAAGGGAAAACAATAAAGGACTTTGGAAAATAAATCATAATGGAACTACAAGAGGAGATAATGCATATAAAAACAGAGGACATAGGACAGAGGACAATTGACAGTGAAGGAGGATTTTTCTCCGCTGTACTTACGAAAAATCTTTAATTAAACTTTTGATGGCTTGTTTCGCTAAAGCGAAACATTATTAACTTATATAAATTTGTTGAATTTTATGATTAGTTCATAGCAAGTTATTTTACTTAAGTTCTAGTTTGTTGAATCTAAGTATACCAATAATTATTGTAATCACAATGATAATGAATGATGAAAATATAATACTGTATGGATCGGGTTTAAATGAACTCATGTCTATAAGCATAAAAATAGGGGAATATTTTATGATACTTTCAAAACAAGGGGGATAACTTGTTGTTAAAATTATAGTTAATATGATGAGCGTTATGAATATTAGCTTATTTTGTATAAACATCGATAAGCACATATAAATGCTGGTTA
Organism: Clostridium sp. JN-1; assembly: GCF_003718715.1. NCBI lineage: Bacteria > Bacillati > Bacillota > Clostridia > Eubacteriales > Clostridiaceae > Clostridium > Clostridium sp. JN-1. Next base: position 1,237,035 of record NZ_CP033465.1, read on the forward strand.
AACTTGAAAGTATTAAGGCCGCAAGAATAGTAAACTCAATTGATTTAATTAGGTCATTAAAAGAAAGAAATTCTCTAGAGAAATTTATGAAGCTGCCTAAAGCTATCGTACCGAATAGTAAAAGAGCGGTTAGTATAAGACCTGATAAGGATGCTGTAATAAATTTTGATATATAAATTTCATCTCTTGTATGACCATATACTATAGTATTGTTTATTGTACCGCTTGAAAATTCATCTAATACAAGGCTGCCAACTATAAATATTAAAATTATAGCTATACAAGGGGAAAATCCAAAGGATGAATAAAAAAATTCAATTGCTTTTGGGTGAAGTCTATCTTTAAAATTATTGACTATAAAGCCAAATTCATTTCCCTGCAGAGAAGTTTCGAGTATTTTAAGTGTAACTTTGCTGTGGAAGAACAAGTATATGGAATATATGATTAAAAGCAATGTAATCATTAAAGAACTTAAAAATATCTTATTATGTTTTAATTTATACACTTCAAATTTTAATAAGTTATACATCACTTGTTTCCTCCAACTTTATTTTTAAAATAGTTTTCAAGATTATCTGATTCAGGTGTCAGCTCTAGTATTGTAATACCTTCTTTAAAAATTGTATATGAAACTCTCCCGGGATTATCAACATAATCATATAGCAGTATAGTATCATCTGCCAAAGTTTTAAAATTATGGGTATTAAGTTTTTCTTCCAGAACAAGAGCAGTTTTATTTACATCATCAACTTTAATTTTCAGTCTTTTATTAAATCTTTTATTTAGTTCTTTTAAAGTAAATTCATCTAATAACTTTCCATTATGAATAATTCCGTAGCAAGTTGCAAAGTCATAAAGCTCTTTTAAAATGTGACTTGAAATAAGTATTGTTGTATTTCTATTTTTATTTAGTTGTAATAAAATATCTTTTATTTCCATAATGCCTATTGGATCAATGCTGTTTATAGGTTCATCCAGCATTAAAAATTCAGGTTCTCCAATTATTGCCAGGGCAATACCTAGTTTTTGTTTCATGCCAAGGGAAAAATCACGTACCTTTTTATTCTTCAAATCACTTAAATTTAATAGCTTTATAACTCTTTCTATACAATCCTTTCCAGGGATGCCTTTTTGAAGTCTGCAAGCTTCTAAATTTTCATAAGCTGACATATTTGAATATAAAAAAGGTCTTTCAATTAGAGCTCCAAGCTTCTTTCTCGCAGTATGCAGGCCATTTTCTGTGCTTTCGCCAAATAACTCAATTGATCCAGAAGTCTTTGATACAAGACCTGTTACCATTTTGAACATTGTAGTTTTACCTGCCCCGTTTTCACCTATGAATCCATAAATATCTCCGCGATTTATATTCATATTTACATTTTGAACTGCTAATTTGTCATTGTATCTTTTGCTTAAGTTTATAGTCCTTAAAATATTTTCCATATAAATGCTCCCTTTATTTAACCATTCAGTTTATATCCTATACTCCAGATGGTTTGTATGTAATCCTTGCTTGTACCCGCACTTGATAATTTATTTCTCAAATTACTTATATGGACAGTGAGAGTATTATCATCACACATATAATTGCTTCCCCATACACTTTCAAATAAATTTGCTTTTGAAAAAACTTTTTTTGGATGATTCATTAAAAGCTCTAAAATATCAAATTCTCTCGCAGTTAAAACTACATTTGAGTCATTTACATATACCTCTCTAGTGTCTTTATTTAAAGAAATTTCCCTATACTTTATTATGTTTTCCTTTGAAGTTTCACTTGAAAACTCCATGTATCTTCTTAAGTTTGAATCTATACGTGCCGACACTTCTTCTATATTGAATGGTTTGGTTATAAAGTCATCGGCACCTATTCTCAAAGTTTTTATTCTAATATCAATATCTTCTATTGCAGAAATTATTATAATAGGCATATGGCTATTTTTTCTTATTTTAAGCAAAAGTTCTTCACCATTTATTCCTGGAAGCATCAAATCAAGCAGGACCATGTTCCAGATTGATTCTTTTAAATATATCAATGCTTCTGTTCCAGAATAAGCAGCTTTTGCAGTATATCCATTCATATTCAGCATATCACACAATAATTTATTTATATCATTGTCGTCTTCGACTACTAAAATTTTGATATCATCTTTCATTTATCATTTCCTCAACTTTTTATTAATTTCCATTTGCAAAAAATATATAAAATATTTTTGTCAAGTTCAGCATAAATTAATCCATTCATCTTATTCATAAGGCTTTTTGCAATTGATAATCCAAGGCCTGTACTGCTGCCATCTGATCTTGAATCATCTGCCTTATAGAATCTATTAAAGAGTAAAGTTAAATCTTTATCCTTTAAGTTTTTAGCCAAATTTGAAGTTATTATAACTGCAGAATTGCTATCTTGCTTTAAAGTTATAGAAACTTCTCCTTGGGCGTGTTTTAACATATTTGTGATTAAATTTTGAATTACGCGTCTAGAAGCTGCTTTATTTGCTGCAATAATTATATCATTGTGAGGTAAATTTATTTTTGGTGTTATGTTTTTAGCTGTAAAGTTATCATAAAGTGATGTGATAACTTCACATAATATATTATTTAAATTTACATGCTCTAATTTAAGACTGCATTCTGGAGATTCTATAATCGAAAGTTCAAAGAAATCATTTAATAGTTCTTTCAGAAAATAGGCTCTTTTTAAGGCTATATCTATGTATTCATCTTGTTTTTCACAGGAGAGCCTCTTTGATTTTATCATTTCCATATAGCCAACTACGGAAGTCAGCGGTGTACGCAAGTCATGAGATATACTTGCTATAGATTTCCTTATTCCATATTCTGTTTGCTTTTGTTTTGCTTTATTTTGAATATTTATATCAATGTGCCTATTTATACTTGCAGCTAATTTTTCAATATCACTGTCAAACAGTTTAATATCTATCTTTTTATTTGATTTTAAATTATTGTAGTTATCAAGTTGATTTGTTATATTTTTAATTTCAACTTTCATAAAAATCAAACGGGCAAGTAAAAGAAGAAAAAAAATTATTAAAATCATCATTATAAAGTTCATTTACTTACTCATTCCTTTCAAAAGCTTTATATTACATAACTATTATAGTTGAAGCATAAAAAAGTTTCACCTTTTAACGTATTTTACTTGCCTAATACTTCATATTTTTTAGAATTGAAAATAGATGATATAATGACATAACCAAATACATATACTAAAAAGTTGTAGAACAGGTTATTCCAATATATGCTTTTTGAAATATCAGCTAAATGCTTGTCAGATTGTACTAAAAGTGAAACCAGTCCTGCTGACTGTTTAAATGCATCTTGTGATGTAGTTCCTATAGAATAAAATACTTTTCCTTGTCCAGCTAAATTCGATTTCATTATAAGATAAAATCCTATGGTAATGCCTAGAAGTACTGCAGCAATTATAGATATACTTGAAATCTTATTCTTAACAAGTTTGCTTAAGGCTATAGAAACTCCAATTATGATTGGGCCACTTATGCATCCAATAAATCTTGCAAGTATGAAATATACAATTCCAAGTGTTGGACTTGAGGAATGTAATATTCTTGTATGGTAAATTCCATGAGAATTAAACAGTTCAAATATAAGGCAGGTTGCCCACATTAGCATAAGTCCCATAGAAAATATAGTTGACTTTACCAAAAGTTTAGTTGAAGTTTTCATAGGTATCATATGAAGTATAACATCTTTTCCTATATAAAAGTTGTTATATAAGTCTATAAAAATATATATGGGCAGCACAATCCATGCAACTGCACTTAATTGTAGATGTATGTTTATGTATTTGTTGTAATCAACAAGCACAAGTGTGCTTAAAACTGCTTCCATTAATATGAAAACTGAAAATATTGGAAAATGCTTTCTTATTTCAAGTTTAAACAAATCTAAAATCATTTAAATGACCTCCTTAAAAAGTTCTTCAATGGATTCTTTGTGTTTTTGTTTAAGAGCTTCTACATTATCATGAAGTAAGACTTTACCGTCATTAACAAACACAACTTCATCAAAGAGCTCTTCTACGTCATTTATAAGATGAGTACTTATGAGAATGGAACTATCTTTATCAAAATTATTGAGTATAATGCTAATAATATTATCCCTCATGGATGGATCAACTGCTGCAAGTGGTTCATCAAATAAAAAAAGTTTTGCTTTCCTTGAAAAGATTAAAGATATATTTAATTTTTCCTGCATTCCTTTTGACAGTGAATTTATCTTTGAATTTAAATCAAGTCCTAAATCATTTACCATTTTGAGGGCTTTTTCATGATCAAAATCTTCAAAGAAGTTTTTAAAAAATTTTAAGGACTCTCTTATAGTCATCCATCCATATAAGAAATCTTTATCAGGTAAATAGGCAACTATTTTTTTAGTTTTTACACTGGGTACTTTTCCATCGATTAATATGCTTCCACTGTTATAACTTAAGAGTGAAGCTGCTGTCTTTATGAGTGTAGTTTTACCTGCTCCATTTGGTCCTAAAAGACCAATTATCCTTCCTTTTTTTATTTTTAAATTTAAGTTGTTTAAAGCAATTTTATTGCCATATTTTTTAGTTAAGTTGTTACATTGTAATATATAGTCCATTTTAAATCTCCTCCATAATTTTTTAACTTCAATATAATTTTAAAATCTAGTTATTAAACAGCTATAAAGAAATTCCTAAGAAAGTCTTAAGTTTAAAGTACAGCATAAAAACTTGGACAAATATGTATTAAGCATAACTAATTCCCAGAGTATTTTTTATATAATCGTATAAACTATAACTACAATAAATAATTACAAAATATAAATTTGAAGGAGGAGTTAAGAATGTCACGTAGTAATAGATTGGTAGTGCCAGAAGCTAAAGCCGCATTAGATAAATTTAAAATGGAATCAGCAAGAGAAGTTGGAGTTGATCTAAAAAATAATGGTTACAATGGCGATTTAACTTCAAGACAAAACGGATCTGTTGGAGGACAAATGGTTAAAAAGATGGTTAAAGCTTACGAAAAAGGATTATAAATTAAGATAAAAAGTCTGCACTTCGGTGCAGGCTTTGTTTATTTTAGTAATTATATTTTCACAAAAAATGTAACCAGAAAGTATCTATTGTATTAATAAAAATACTTTCTGGTTGATTGATATGTTTTATTAATAATGCAATGTTTCAAGTATAATATATCATTAAATAACTTTAGCAGCATCTGAAAATTAGTAGTAATTGCTTCATAAATTATACTGTGATTAATGGTTAGTTATTTACTTTTATCAAGATATATATTTAAATAAATAAACTTCATAATTGTAAACAAAGTAACAAAATTAATTTATAGAATTTAACTATATTGTTTTTGAATCCTATTCCAAGTAGTATAGAACCACTTAATATTCTCTCTTCCAAAAGAATTTATCAGATGATTGATTACTTGAATGGAATATATAGATTCAACATTATACTCATTGGCAGTTGCAGATGCTGCATTATATATATCTTGAAAAAATTGCTCGTCTGACATTGTATTTTACCTTCCTATTATTTTAAATTTAATAATTACACCTTTAATATTGGCTTTTTTATAATTTAATATACTAAAGATTTTCCTAATATCTTTTTACTTTAAAATGTTATGTTATAGTTTTCCTAATATAGAAGTAAAATTTACATTTATGAATTTCATATTGACATTTTTGAAAAGATGGGCTTACAATGAAATTATGGATATATTTGGAGGAGGGGTAATGATCAAAGGGATAATTTTTAACATTCAGAAATTTTGCATACATGATGGACCCGGAATAAGAACAACTGTATTTTTTAAAGGATGCCCATTAAAATGTATGTGGTGTCATAATCCTGAAGGTCAAGAATTTCATAAAGAACTCATGATTGATAAAGAAAAGTGTACTAACTGCGGCAAGTGTATAAAAGGATGCAATAGCGGTGTTATAAGCATAAATCAAAATCATGTTGAAAACGATTTAGACAAGTGCGTTTATTGTGAAAATTGCATTGACCTTTGTGTAAATAATGTCAGACAGATTATAGGAAAGGAATACACAATTAATGAGTTAATGAAAGAAATAAAAAAAGATACTATTTTTTATGAAAATTCAGGTGGTGGAGTAACTTTTTCTGGAGGAGAAGCAATATCTCAAATTGATTTTGTAGAAGACCTTGCAAAGAGATGCAAATATGAAAATATTCCTGTTGCACTAGATACCTCGGGATATGCTCCTTTTAGTTATTTTGAGAGAATAAAGGATTATATAGATTTATTTTTGTATGATATAAAGCTCATAGATGAAGATTTGCATAAAAAATATACAGGAGTTAGCAATAAGTTGATACTTGAAAATTTAAAACAACTATCTGATATAGGTGCAAATATAAATTTGAGAATACCACTTATAGAGGGAATAAATACAAGTGATGATTTTGTAATTAGTGTTTTAAACGTTATCAGAAAGTGCAATATATTATCGATAAATTTACTGCCTTATCATGATACTGGAAAAGGTAAATATGCTATATTAAATAGAAGCTATAACAATGAGTCAATGAAAAAACCTTCAGATGAAAGAATGTGTGAAATTGAAAACATGTTTAGAAGTAATGGTTATAAAGTAAAAATAGGGGGTTAATTTTATGGAAAGAGGAATGAATGATAGAATAAAAAAGTTAAGGAAACAAAGTGTTACTACAAAACCAACTTTGTCAATTGAGAGAGCTCTATTAGTTACAGAAGCATACAAAAAATATGAAGGAAGTGTTGACATACCAATACTTAGGGCTTTAACATTTAAGCATATAATGGAGAACAAAAAACTGTGTATTAATAATGGTGAATTAATTGTAGGTGAGAAAGGTGAAAAACCTCAATCATCACCAACTTTTCCAGAACTTTGCTGCCACACATTAGAAGATTTTGATGTAATTGATAAAAGAGAAAAGATATCATTTAAGGTAAGTGATGAAGCAAAAAAAATGCAAGCTAGTGAAATCATACCTTATTGGCAAAATAGATCAATTAGAAAATTGATTTTTGATCGTATGACACCTGAATGGAAAGATTGTTATGAAAGCGGTATGTTTACTGAATTCATGGAACAAAGGGGACCTGGACATACTGGAGCGGATGGAAAAATATACAGAAAAGGATTCCTCGATTTTAAGGCAGATATAGATAAGTCAATTGATGCACTTGACTACTATAATGATGAAATGGCTTATGATAAAAAGGCAGAACTTGAAGCTATGAAAATATGCTGTGATGCAATTATAAGTTTAGGTAAAAGATATGCAGATTATGCAAGAGAGCTTGCCAAAGTTGAAAAGGATGAAAAGAGAAGAGAAGAATTACTTTGGATAGCATCAAATTGTGATGCGGTTCCAGCACATAAACCCGAAACATTTGCACAGGCAATTCAAATGTATTGGTTCGTTCATATAGGTGTAACAACTGAACTCAATCCATGGGATGCACTTACTCCCGGACGTTTGGATCAACATATTTATCCTTTTTATAAGAAGGGAATAGAAGATGGAAGTTTGACAAGAGAAAGTGCAAAAGAACTGCTTGAATGTCTTTGGATTAAATTTAACAACCAGCCAGCACCTCCTAAGGTTGGTATAACACTTAAGGAAAGCAGTACTTACACTGATTTTGCAAATATAAATACAGGAGGAATCAAGCCGGACGGCTCAAATGGAGTAAATGAAGTTAGCTACATTATATTAGATGTAATGGATGAAATGAAACTTACTCAACCTAGTTCAAATGTTCAAATAAGTAAGAAAACACCTCATGCATTTTTAAAGAGAGCTTGTGAAATATCAAGAAAAGGCTGGGGACAGCCTGCAATGTACAACACTGATTCAATAGTCCAAGAACTCATGCGTGCAGGCAAGGACATTACTGATGCAAGAGAAGGTGGAGCAAGTGGATGTGTTGAAACAGGTGCATTTGGAAAAGAAGCGTATATTTTAACTGGATATTTTAACACACCTAAAGTTTTAGAACTTACCTTAAATAATGGTTTTGATAAAAACTCCAATAAACAGCTTGGACTTAAAACTGGATATGCTGCTAATTATAAGAGTTATGATGAACTATTTGAAGCTTTTAAAAAGCAGATGCATTATTTTATTGATATAAAAGTCAGGGGAAATAATACTATTGAAAAGATATATGCTAAATATATGCCTGCAGTATTTCTATCTATAATCACAAGTGATTGTATAAGCAAAGGTATGGATTATAATGCAGGGGGTGCAAGATACAACACAAATTATATTCAAGGTGTTGGTATAGGAACTTTAAGTGATAGTTTGATTTCACTAAAGTACAATGTGTATGAGAAGAAGAATTTTACAATGCAGGAATTGATGGATGCAGTGGATGATAATTTTGTAGGGCATGAACGTATATATAATATAGTCATGAATAAAACACCTAAGTATGGTAATGATGATGACTATGCTGATAGTGTTATGATTGATGCATTTAATGCTTTTTATGATGAAGTAAATGGAAGAAAAAACATGAAAGGAGGATATTATAGAATAGATATGCTTCCTACAACATGTCATGTTTATTTTGGTTCGGTAATGGGTGCATCTCCAAATGGAAGGTTTAGTAATAAACCTTTATCTGATGGAATTTCTCCAGAAAAAAGTGCTGATACAAATGGACCAACTGCTGTTATAAAATCAGCATCTAAGATGGATCATTTGAGAACAGGTGGTACACTCTTAAATCAAAAGTTTACTCCATCAGCACTTGCAGGTGATTCTGGATTAGAAAATTTAGCTGCACTTATAAGGGCATATTTTAGTATAGATGGACATCACATTCAATTTAACGTTATAGATAGAAAAACATTAATTGATGCACAAAAAAATCCTGATGAATATAAGGATTTAATAGTCAGAGTTGCAGGATATAGTGATCATTTCAACAATCTTGGAAAAGATCTTCAAGATGAAATTATCGCTAGAACTGAACAAAGTTTTAATTAATTTAAGTGAGGAGTAATGATAATGAACAAGTTAATTGGATTTATTGGCTCTGGTAATATGGGGCAAGCTATAATAGGCGGTATAGTAAAGTCGGGCTTAGTTGAAAGTAAAAATATAATTGTATCAGATATAGATGAGTCTAAGATTCAAAAGGTATCTGATAAATATGGTGTTAAAGTTACAGTAGATTCTACAAAACTTGTGGAAAAGTGTGATATAATTTTTCTAGCAGTAAAACCTAATGTATACGATACTGTGTTAAATTCAATAGAAAAGTATGTTACACCAGATAAAATCATAGTTTCAATTGCAGCTGGAAGGTCAATTGAAAGTATTGAAGCTATTCTTGGATGTGATAAAAAAATAATAAGGACTATGCCTAATACTCCTGCACTTGTAAATGAGGGAATGGCAGGAATATGTAGAAACAAAAATGTCAAGGATGAAGAACTTGAATTTGTAAAAAGTATATTTGAAAGTTTTGGAAAAGCAGAAATTATTCCAGAATATTTAATTGATAGCGTTGTTGGGATAAGTGGATCTTCACCAGCATATGTATTTATGTTTATTGAAGCACTTGCAGATGCTGGAGTAATGGGTGGAATGCCAAGGGATAAGGCTTATAAGTTTGCAGCACAAGCTGTTTTAGGTTCAGCAAAAATGGTGCTTGAACTCAACAAACATCCAGGAGAACTTAAAGATATGGTATGTTCTCCAGCTGGTACAACTATTGACGCTGTGGCAACACTTGAGTCACTTGGATTTAGAAGTGCTGTCATAAAGGCAGCTGCAGACTGCATAAAAAAATCAAAAGAAATGGGCAAAAAGTAAGAAAGTAATAGGTTTCCCAGTCAAGTTTGAAAAATAATTATACATTTTAAATAAATAGCATGAAAATACCTGCTAAAGTAGGGTATTTCCATGCTATTTTTATGTCAGTTTACTGGTATTAAGTATAATTGTAGAAATATGATAATATAATTACAAGAGGTTCAATTTTGAGGCTTTTTTTATTGCTCAATGTAGTGTATATTAATGATGTAGATTTATAATATCTAAGATAAGGAAGGAAGTTTAAATATGAAAGTTAAAGCGTTAATGAGTAAATTATTGATAGTATTTATAATGTTATCTGCAGTATGTATACCAGGAAATAAAGTTTACGCAGATGCATACAAGGTTGTTACACTAGGCGGTGATCTTACAGAATCACAGAAAAATGATATGCTTAAATATTTTAATGTTACTAAAGATCAGGCAAATATAATACAAGTTAATATTGACGAAGAAAAAAAGTATCTTGGAAACACAGCTGATAGCAGTAAAATAGGTACAAAATCAATATCGTGTTCTTATGTAGAACCAACAACAAGCGGCGGATTAAATGTGTCAACAAATAACATATATTGGGTTAACAGCAATATGATAAAAAATGCATTGATTACAGCTGGAATAAAAAATGCAAATGTAAAAGCTGCTGCTCCTTTTAATGTATCAGGTACTGCAGCTCTTACAGGAATTCTTAAAGGATTTGAAAATAGCAGCAGTGGAACTAAAATTGATGAAGATAAAAAGAAAGTTGCAAATGATGAACTTGTGACTACAGGTGAAATTGGTGACGAAATAGGAAAAGATAAGGCAGCAGGTCTTATGAATGACATTAAAACACAGGTTATCAAGGACAAACCTAAGGATACAGAAGAAGTAAAAAAAATAGTTGAAAATGTAACTAATAACTACAATGTAAATCTTAGCTCGGGTGATATTGATAAGATAACTGAACTTATGAACAAAATAAATGGTCTCAATTTAAACTTTTCAGATGTAAAAGGTCAATTGAATGACGTTGCAGGCAAGTTAAAAAATGTTATGACAAGTGATCAAGCTCAAGGATTTTTTGATAAACTTATGAGTTCAATAAAAAGCTTTTTTTCAAATCTATTTTAATTAATAAAATTTAAACATAAAAATAATCTGTGAATGTTCTAAAAAGAGTTTTCACAGATTATTTACTTTACGCAGTTATTTTAATTTTTTTTCATAATCTTCAACCATTTTTTTAACCATGTGTCCGCCCACGTTAAGCTGTTTTTCTTTATGATTTTTGTTGTATTCTGACAACTCTTTTGCTGTTTCAATTTTAAATTTATCTAATTTGACTTTAGCTTCAGGAACTAAAATTCTTCTTCTAGACATATGGTATCATCTCCTCGGTATATAGCTTGTGTATTTTAGCTTTAAAATATACAAGAGGCTGTCTCAAAATGATTCATGGGGTTTCAAAAAAATCATCTCGAGACAGCTCTATTTATTATTTTGAAGTTTATTTGTTTTAAATGCATATATCAAGAAAATTATCCATGCAGTGATTCCTGCAAGGCTGACAAGTTGAGCCATCTTAAGCGGACCTAAGAGCAAACTATCTGTCCTCATTCCTTCTATGAAAAATCTTCCTATTGAATACAAACCTATGTAACTAAATAATATTAAACCGCGTTTTCTAAATCTTTGTATAAGATATATTAGAATTATAAAGACAAGTAAATCCCATACTGATTCATATAAAAATGTTGGATTAAAATAGGTTCCATCAATGTACATACCTTTTTGTATAAAGTGTGGAAAGTGCTGTATAAAACTATATGATACAGGACTGCCGTGAGCTTCACCGTTGAAAAAATTTCCCCATCTTCCAAGTGCTTGTGCAAATATTATGGATGGAACGGCAATGTCAGCATAATCTAAAAAGTTTACTTTTCTGTGTCTGCAGTATAGTATTGCAGCTGTAAGCCCAAAGATAAGACCGCCATGTACAGCAAGACCACCTTGCCTGATATTTATAGCTGAAATTAAGCTGTCATAGTCTTCTAGGTTAAATAAAACATAATAAGCTCGCGCACCTACTATACCTATTGGAAGGCAGACTAATACTATATCTAAAAGAGTATCGTAATTTAAATTTCTTATTTTGCAGGTATAGTTTGCAATTAATAGCCCAATTAAAATACCTGAGGCAATTAAAACTCCATACCATCTTATATCTAAACCGAAAATTGAAAATGCTATTGGATTCAAAGTAATTCTCCTTATCTTTTATAATATTTTAAGTTTTTTTGTATTTATTAGCTCCAATTAAAATACTTATAGAGATATTTTACACCTAGGATATTTTAAATATCAACTTTATTTTAGTTTAAATGTAGAAATATTTATGATTAAAAACAAATAATTTAAATAGATAGTTTGAAATGGATTTATTTTGCATGTAAATTGGTAATAACATTAAAAATTTAAAGTTATAGTAATACCAAAAATTAAGAAAATTTGTTATAATTAAATAGTATAGATGTTAAATTATATTAAATTTTTTAGAAGGTGATAAAAGTGAAAATTGATTTTACTAAAGAACAGTTTAAAGTACTTATGGAGTTGGTATATTTAGGCGACAGCATTGTCAATGATTTCAATGTTCCTTCTGAAATAGAGGGAAAGTATGAAGGCATAGAAAACTACATATATTCGTTTTGTAGTCATTTTGGTTATAGGGATTATGTAGATTATAGTAATGAGTATGATGTATATTTTCCAACGTATAAATTTGACAAAGAAGTTGAAAGAAAAATTCAGAATTATGATGAAAATGTATTTTATAGGGAGTTGGTGAATAAGTTAGCAAAAAGGGATGCAAAAAAAAAGTTTAAACAAAAAATAAATCAGGACAATCTTACTGAATTTTTAAGATTACAATTTAAGATTGAAGAAAAGTATGATAATGAACTATTAAAGAATGATTTAGAAAATGTAAAAGTGGACATTAGAGAGAATAATGTAAAAAAGAACGCTGTGAAGTAAATGCTGTATGTATTTCCTTTAATTAAATAGAGTAATAATATTAAAAATACACAAACTTTTAGTGTAAACAAAATAACTTAATAAATTTAAAAGGAGGAAACAATTATGGCAAGTAGAGGAAATAGAGTATTAGTTCCAGAAGCTAAGGAAGGTTTAAATAAGTTTAAAATGGAAGCAGCAAAAGAAGTTGGAGTTGATTTAAAAGAAGGATATAATGGAGATCTTACATCTAGACAAAATGGTTCCGTAGGAGGTCAGATGACAAAAAAAATGGTGGAAGCCTACGAAAAGGGCGTAAAATAGTTAATTAATATTATACTTTGATTAGATAATAAAAGGGTATAGAATATAAATCAATTTAATTTATATTCTATACCCTTCATTTAAGTTTTTAGTTTCTTCATTTTTAATTCTGTATGAACCACGTTGAATTGTTACAAAATACTGCTAAAATTTAAACTTTTAAATTTCCTATCGCATCCTAAGTGTGTATTGTTAAAAATTTTTTTTGTTTCTTCAAGATAACAATTTGGATCACTTAATGATGGGCTAAAGTGAGTAAGCCACAATTCTTTAACTTTTGCTTCACGGGCAATCTTTGCAGCTTCCGAAAAGAGCATATGTTTATTTTTAATTGCATTATCCAATTTTTCGTTATCACCATACATACCTTCGCATATAAAAAGATCAGAATTTGATGAAAGGTCAATTAATCCATATGTAGGTCTTGTATCTGTAGAATAACATAATTTTATTCCTTTTCTCTCTTCTCCAAGTACCATGTCGGGTGTATATTTTATACCTTGGTAACTTAAAGATTCACCTTTTTGAAGTATATTCCATAACTTCATTGGTACTTTATGTTCAACTGCTTTTTTTCTGTCGAATTTTCTATTTCGCTTTATGATTATTGAATATGCTAAGCACGGCAGACTGTGTTCAACTGGTACTGCATACATTTCTATATTTTCCATTTGAAATATTTTATATTTGAAATTTTCGAGGTTGTCACATGTTAATTCTATTAAATTTAAGTTATAAGGCAAATGAGGGCATATTACAGTAAGTCCTTTTACAACTTTACATAAATTATCTGGACCTATAATTGTAAGTGGTTTTGTTCTGCCGGAGTTTGCAATTGTAAGGAGAAGTCCTGGAAGCCCAACAACATGATCTGCATGATAATGTGTAAAGCATATTGCACTTATTTCCTTAAATCCTGATCCTAAAATTTTCATTGATACTTGTGTGCCTTCTCCACAGTCAATTAAAATTTTTTCCCCTTCATAAGAAACTAAAAGAGATGTTAAATTTCTTTGAGGAGTAGGATAATTACCACCGCAGCCTAATAGACAAATGTCAAGCATTAATATCACCTTCTATATATTATCTAGTGTACATATGTTTAAATTAATCATATACTAAATATATTATATAACTAAACATATTAAATTATAGTAAGTAAGGAGCAATTTAAATGGATATCAATACAAAAATGATTCATTATTATCACAATTGTTACGTGTTTTCATATAATAGAAGTAAGCTAAGGATGAGAAAGTGATAAAGTTTAGTATAAAAATTGAGAAACTAGAGATAGTATAACGAAAGTTAAGAGTAAAAAAAGTGCCGGTAACATTTTACTTTAAATAAAAAAGCAGAGGTTTATCCTCTGCTTTAATTAATGTGTAAATACCATTTTACCAGTTCTTAAAGTTATAGGTCTTGACCACAGCCATGTATTAGTTGCACTGTCGTCAAAGTAGTATATTGCACCATTTGTTGGATCAGATCCATATAGAGCATCATAAGCAGCCTTTTTTGCTTCATCTGAAGCAGGATTATTTATGAATCCATTTTCAACTGGAGTAAACTGATAGTATCCATCGGATTTTTGATAAATAACTGAGCTTATTGAATTTGGGAATTCACTACTTTTAACTCTATTTAAAACTACAGAAGCTACACCTACTTGAGCTGTATAAGGTTGCCCTTGTGCTTCTGACATTACTAATCTAGCTAAAAGATCTAAATCATTAGTATTATATGCAACTATAGGTTTAGCAGTAGTATTTGATTGAACAGCTTGTCCACTATTACTATTGCTAGTATCTGCTGTTGCTGCAGGTACAATTAATTTTTGACCTGGGTAAATCATATCATCCCATTTATCATTTGCTTTTTTTAATTGATTTGTCGTAATACCATATTTTTTAGCTATAAGATATAAGGTATCACCACTTTTTATAGTGTAAACATCAGCAGGTACATTCAACACTTGACCCGGATATATAGCTGAACTTGTCAAGTTATTATTTTTCATGAGGGTGCCTGAGGTAGTGTAAAAAAGTTTACCTATGGTAAAAAGAGAATCACCTGATGTAACCTTATAACTAGCAGCTTGTACAGAACTAAAAGCAAATAATGATAATGATAGACTTACAAGTAAAGTTTTGATGCATTTAAATTTTGACATAAATTATTCCTCCATCTTGCCTTCGAGGTTAGTTGGCGGGTTCGGGTTAGAGGTACCCTACTTAATAAAACTAAGATTCACCCCATAATAAATCCCCCGTACTCCATAAAGGAGATTCGGCATATTTTTATTAGTTATTCATGAGTGTAATTTTAACAAAAATATATGAGGACATCCATATTAAATTGGAGGTAATTAAGCATATATATGTAAATTAGCGCACTAAAATAGGAAATCCTAACTATTAAGCATTATATTGTATCATTATCAGCTTTTGAATTGTATATTGAATTTCCTTAAGTCTAACGTAATTAGTTCTTAATTATCCTGCTTTACATATACACGTTTAGAACCTATAATTAAAAGATATGCTGAAAACTATATAACGAAAGGAGGAATTTTGTTAAAAGTCTATTACCTTTTAACAAAATTTATAATGTCTAGTGAATTAATTACGAAACCTATTTATCAGAAAATAGCCATTGATATAGCAAACAGGATAGTTTCAGGTCATTTTGCAGTAGGAACTAAAATTTATGGAAGGTCAACTCTTTCAAGTGAATACAATGTGTCACCGGAGACTATACGAAGAGCTATAAATTTACTACATGACATGGAAATAGTAGATGTAAATAAAGGAAGCGGAATAATTGTAAAATCTGTGGATAACTCGTTAAAGTTTATTGACAAATTTAAAGAAATTGATTCTATCAACCTCTTAAAAGAAGAAGTAATTACATTAGCAGAAGATAAAAGGGAAATTGAATGTAAAATAGAAAGTGTAATCAATCAAATTATTGATTATTTAAACCGTTTCAATAACAGCAGTCCATTTGTTCCATTTGAATTTGAAATACATAGTGGGCTTAAAATTATAGGGAAAACTGCAAGTGAAGTTAAGTTTTGGCAAAACACAGGTGCTACTATAATTGCAATTAGAAGAAATAACAGATTGATAATTTCTCCAGGACCTACTGCTGTTTTTAAAGAAAAAGATTTTTTTATCTTTATAGGAAACAAAGATTCATATACTAAAGTTAAAAAGTTCTTATATAAATAACTTAAAGAAAAGAGGCTATTTTTAAGAAAATTTTTAATTACCTTGAAATAGCCTCTTTTATATATTATATGAATCTTATTTTACAGTATCTTTTAAATCATATAGTGTTTCATTATTCATGACGCCCATTCCAGCAAATCTCGAATTTTGATCTTTTGTGTTACTTTTAGTATTATTACTATTTGATGGATTTTTAATATGTTCGTAATTATTAGTTTCTTTCCATTCACTTTCTGAAACTACTTTTCCATTTTTCTGAACCCAGTTCATAATATCTTCTGAATCTCTTCCTCCAATGCCTCCTGTGAGTACATATCTTACTTCACCTTTTTTAACTATCTCTTTAAACTGATTTAAATTTAATATTTTATCTGAGCCAGAGAAACCTCCAAGAGCCATAATGCTCTTGCCACTTTCAAGTATTATGCCTTCAGCAGAAGTAGAACTTGATACAACAAGTGCATATTTTTCATTTGTAACATGACTATCTAGGAATTTTATGAGTTTTTGATTACTAGTGTTATTTTCACGTCCCATTATCATACGATTATCTGATTCACCATTTGTCAAAAGTTCCAATCCTGCAGCAGGCATAGTTCCATTTACACTATGAGTTAGAGTGGCAGCAGAGCCAATTGCAGGTGTAGTCAGAATACCTATAAGAGCAATAGCTGTAAATATCTTGGAAAAATTGATCTTGTTTTCTTCACTATTCAAACTTTTTTTCTTTGCTGCTTTGTACAATATGAGAAATATTGATGATGCAAAACACAAAACTATAGCTGTTATAATCATATATTTAATAGTAGTTGGTATAGTATTAAAGTATGATAACATGAGTAGGTTTACTAATCCTTCTACAATAAATGATATAGGTAATAGCCATGATTTAATTCCACTTTGTTTATAAAGCTTCCACATTGAAGTGAGTCCTATTCCGGATAATGCTGCAATTGGTGGAGCCATCATTGTTAAATAGTATTGATGGAACAATCCTTTTGTAAAACTAAAGTATATAAATTCTGGTACAAGCCATGCTATCCATAGTATTAAATCAAGTTTCTTTTTGTCATTGAAAGGAAATTTAAGCTTTTCTACTATTGCAGCAGCTATAAATCCTAAGAATGATAAAGGTAAAAACCAAATTATTTGATCTGATAAAACATTTTTAGAAAACAGTCTTGTAAAGCCTGATTGTGTCTGGCCTCCAAAATTTCCTGAAAGTCCATTAGCTCCACTAGGACCACCACTACCAGGACTACTGTTATTTAATCTTTGACCATCAGGTCCTTCAGGCATATTTTGATGTGATTTAGAATTTTGTTGCCAACCTGATGGTGGTGTCATACCTTGATGATTATTTCCGTGAATATTATTTTGAGAAGTAGTGGTTCTATCATTTGATTTGTTTTTAAAATTTCTCATTTGTCCCTGTGAGCCGGCATTAAATCCGCCACCCATACCACCACTATTGCGGCTAAGTCTTTCCAATCCATTATGTCCAAGTATAAGTTCCATTATGGTATTATTTGTGCTACTACCTACAAATGGTCTATTTTGAGATGGAATTAAGTCAACTGTTACTGCCCATGATAAGGATATTACAACAAGTACAACTGTGCTTATAATAAGATGTTTTATTCTTTGCTTTGCAGGTACGGCTGAGGAAATTAAATATGTTATATATATTGCAGGACATATCATGTAAGCTTCGAGCATTTTTATATTAAAACCAACTCCTACAAGCGCCAGGCTTATAATGAGATATTTAAGTTTGCCTTTTTCAGCAGCTTTAGATAAAAACAAGCAAGCTATAAGTAATGTAACTACTAAAAGATTATCTATGGTATTATTTTTACTTGCAGCAACAAAAACTGGTGTTATGGCAAGGCATATAGCCGAAATCAGTCCAGATATATGTCCAAAAGATCTTTTAACTATATAATATATAAGAGCTATGGATATAACTCCTGCAAGAGCTTGAGGAATTAATATGCTCCATCCGCTAAATCCAAATATTTTTGCAGATATTGTTTGTATCCAAAAACCTAAAGGTGGTTTGTCAATGGATACAAATCCAGCTGGGTCAAATGATACGAAAAAGAAATTCTTAAAACTCATGAGCATACTTTTTACTCCTGCAGCATAATATTCATTTCCGTATCCTTCTATAGCTAAATTGCCAAAGTTTAGTATTGTAGATATTAAAAGTACTACAGTTATTGCAAGGCGTTCTTTTGTAAATTTTATTTTTTTCATAGCTTTCCTCCCTAATTGAATATCCAAAGTTTATATGATCCAAAATTTATAACTTGTGCTATGAGTGTTACAATTATTTTTGATAGGTATACATTTAAATTAAAACTGCCAACTAGATACTTTATCAAGAATAGAGTTACAATAAGTGAAATTAAGTTAACTATAATAAATTGTGCTAATTCATGAATTATCTTTTTATCTGAACTTCCACGTTCAAATGTCCATTTCTTATTAAATATAAAACTATTTATAATTCCAAAGCTGTATCCCATAACCTGACTTATAGCATAGTTTATTCCAAGTATACTTTGACACAACATAAATACAATAAAATCTATTAATGTATTTAAAACACCAGTGGTCGAAAAACGACTCAGTACTTTAAATTTTCCATTAAAAATAGAATCCATGGTTTTTATTAATTGATCCATGTTTACTGCTCCCTCCTGTTACTAACTATATTTTCAATAATATAATTAGGTCTTGCTTTACTTTCATCAAAAATTCTTCCAAGATATTGTCCAATTATACCTATACAACTAAATAATAATCCAAACATTATAAAATTAATTGACATGGCAAAACCAGTATTTATGATGCTGGTTCCACTTAATAAGTTTTTAATAATGCTTACTATAAGCGAAACAAATCCAATGAAAAATGAAAGACCTCCTAAATAACCAGAAAGAATAAGTGGTTTATATGAGAATGAAGTTATACCATCAAAGGCTAATTTCATCATTTTCTTAAGAGGATATTTGCTATCTCCTGCAAATCTTTCATGTCTTACAAATTCAACAAATGTTTGCTTATATCCAACCCAACTTATAAGACCACGTACATATCTGTTCCTTTCAGGAAGCGAATTTAAGGCATTACATACTTTCCTGTCTATAAGTCTAAAATCTCCAGTATCAACTGGAATGTCTATACTAGTCATATTTTTTAACAATCTATAAAATGATTTGGCTGTAAATTTTTTAAAAAAGGATTCACCTTCCCTTTTTGCTCTTTTCCCATAGACAACATCATAACCTTGCTTCCATTTTTTAATCATCTCGAGCATTACCTCGGGTGGGTCTTGAAGATCAGCATCTATGACTATTACAGCTTTTCCTACTGAATTTTCCATTCCAGCAGTTATTGCACATTGATGTCCAAAGTTCCTGGAAAAATTAATAAGCTTTATTTTTTCATCTTTGTTACATAATTCTTCTGTTATATTACGAGTTTTATCTATACTTCCATCATTTATAAATATGATTTCATAATTTTCACATGTAGTGTCCATTACGTCTTTTAATCTTTTATAGCTTTCTTTAACTACAAGTTCTTCATTATACAGAGGAACAACTACAGAGTAAACTATATTATGCATTTTATTCACCTCATTTTCTATGTTTTGATTAATTACTATTTTGAGGTATTAACCTTAAAAATTACTTAAAAAATTAATGGCAATTGTAAATTAAGTTTGAACATAGATTTTTTTATTATATAATAATTTAATAGAAGGAGAGAGATATTATGAGATTACTTTTAATTGAAGATGAAATTATGCTTTCTAATGCACTTGCCTACATTCTTAAAAAGAATAACTACATAGTAGATGTAGCTTATGATGGAAGTGAAGGAGATGAGATGGCACAGAGTAAAATATACGATATTATAATTTTGGATAGAATGCTACCAGGCAAAAATGGAATTGAAATTTTAAAGAATATTAGAAATAAGAAAATTGAAACACCCGTAATTATGCTTACTGCTATGGATTCAATTGATGATAGAGTAGAGGGACTTGATAATGGAGCAGATGACTACTTAATAAAACCTTTTGACTCCAAAGAATTGCTTGCAAGAATAAGGGCGCTTTCAAGAAGGCACACTGATTTTATTCAAGATGGGAGTATAAAATTATCATCATTAGTGTTTGATCCACTTAAAGCTGAAATTGAATGTGATGGAGATAAGGTAAAGCTCACAGCAAAGGAATCACAACTACTAGAACTTCTAGCACGTAATAAAAATCAAGTTATAACGAAGAATCAAATTTTGGATAGGGTTTGGGGAATTGATTCAGATGTAGAGATGAATAATAATATTGAAGTATATTTTTCATATTTAAGAAAAAAACTTAGGAATATAAATAGTAATGTTGTAATTGAAACTATAAGGGGAATAGGCTACTGCCTAAAAGAGGTCTGATATATGTTTCGTAAATTGAAAATAGAACTCATATTGATTAACTTGATATTAACAAGTTTACTACTTATAACTATATTTTCAGGTATATATGTACTTATGAAAAGCAACTTTGATCATTCTGCTTATATGAGAATGGATAAGACTTTAGAAATGGAATTTATTCCAAAGCACGAACATGAAGAGAGAAGTCTAGGACCAATGAGTTTTATTATAAAAACGGACAAAAATGGTAATATAATAGAAGTTATGAGCAATTTTGAACTCACTAATGATGAATCCAAAACACTTGTTAATAAGGTATTTAAAAGTCAAATTGAAAGAGGAAGTGTATCTTATGATAACTTTAGTCTTAGGTACATTAAAGTGCCTAAAGATTATGGATTTATTATAGTGTTTCAAGACAAATCATTTGATAATGCAGCACTCCATAGTCTCGTTATAATATCCATAGTAGTTTGTGTGGTTAGCCTTATAATTGTATTTATAATAAGTTTATTCTTATCAAATATAGCACTTAAGCCAATCATAAATGTGTGGGAAAAACAAAAGGCATTTGTTGCAGATGCATCACATGAATTAAGAACTCCCCTTTCAGTTATAAGAACAAGCTTGGATTTGGTATTGGATAATAGAGATGAAACGGTAGAAAGCCAAAGCAAATGGCTCGGAAATATAAAAATTGAAACAGAGAGAATGACTAACCTAATAGAAGATTTACTTTTTCTTGCAAGGTCTGATTCTGGAAAGGATACTTTTGTAACCTCAAAATTTGATTTGAGTAGTGCTGTTATAAAATCAATATCATCCTTTGAACCAATTGCCATGCAGCACGAAATAAAATTAGAATCAAATATTTTACAAAACGTGAGGTTTAACGGTAATGAAGGCAGAATAAATCAACTCATGGTTATTTTAATTGACAATGCAATAAAGCATACTCCTAAAGGAGGAAGTATTAAAGTAATCATGAGTATGATTAAAAATAAAATTGAAATATCAGTTTCAGACACAGGAGAAGGCATAGAAGAAAAGTATTTGGATAAAATATTTGAAAGATTTTATAAGATTGATAAATCCAGAGCTAGAAGAGAAGGGCATTTTGGTCTTGGATTATCTATTGCAAAGACAATAGTTGAAGAACACAAAGGGGATATTAGCGTATCAAGTGTTCCAAAAGAAGGTTCAACATTTAAAGTTGCATTTCATATAAGTTAAATTTTAAATTATAAATAAAGTTTTATTTTTCAATAGTTAGTTCCAAACTTAGTTTACAAAAGAGTTTCAAAAAATTGGGGGCTGTTTTCTTTGACGTAAGCGTTAATCGCGGTAATATCAGCAATTATAATTTCTACTAGTTTAGAGTTCAATTGCTGACAGATAGGTTAAGTTGGGTGACCAGTTGAAGAATGATAAGCATTAAAAAAATGTTTGAGGAATTAATACACCCAAATTAATATATTCCTCAAAAAGCCTAATGAATTTAGCAAGCAGCTAATATAATATTAGATAGGGGGAATGTTTATGTCAAAAAAACTTTTATTTATAACTAGTTTGATTATAATTCTTTTTATTATTTTTGTATTTAGCGTAAAGATTACAGAAAACGTAAATGATGCTGAGCTTATGAATGACTATACATATCAAAGTGAGAATAAAGGTACTAAGCTTATTCAGAAGCCAGCAAAAAAAGCTATTGAGTACCATAGAATAATAGTAAATCAATGGCTCATAAGACTTTCATTAAGCTTTGTAATACCATTAATATTTTTGACTTCAGGGCTTTCATCTGGTATTAGAAATTGGGCGTTTAAAAGAACAAGTATAGTATTTTTTGCATTTTTGATATATTTCCTAATTTACAGCATTATAACCACAGCACTAGAGCTGCCTCTCAATTATTATAGTACATTTACATTAAAGCACATATATGGACTTTCAAATCAGACATTTTTTAAATGGACTTCAGATTTTTTGAAAAGTTTTATAATTACAACTTCTGCAGGTTCACTTTTTATTTACTTTGTTTATATGTTAATGAAAAGACTGCCAAATTCGTGGTGGTTTTACCTTGGAATTCTTATGATACCAATATTGGCATTTGTAACTTTCATAAGTCCTATGTACATTGATCCTCTTTTTAATAAGTATCAGAAAGTACAAGATGTAAACTTAGAAAATAAAATACATTCTGAGCTCAAAAGGGCAGGAATAGAGAATTGTAATGTATATGAAGTTTATAAAAGTGCTGACACAAATGAAATGAATGCATACATGACTGGAGTTTTAAATAGCAAGAGAATAGTAATATGGGATACGACAATTAAAAAGCTTACGGACAGGGAAACACTGTGCGTATTGGCACATGAAATGGGACACTATGTTATGAATCATATTTGGAAAAGCATAGTTTTAGGGGGAATACTATCTATTTTCATATTTTATATAGTAAATAAAGCAGCTATTTTTGTAATAAATAATTCAAATTTTGGATTCTCACAAATACATGATACAGCATCGCTGCCACTTTTGATAATATTATTAAATTTATTTGTATTTATAATTACTCCTGCAATAAATAGCTATTCAAGATATACAGAATTTGAAGCAGATAGATTTGAATTGGAACTTACGAAAGACAATGAAGCTGCGGTTTCATCTACTATAAAATTACATCAAAATAGTTTAATTCTTCCTTCACCAGGCGTTGTATATAAATTGTGGAATTATGATCATCCAACTTTTGAGGAAAGAGTTAAGTTTGCCAATGATTACAAACCATGGGAGTATGGTGAGCCTCTTAAATATGAAAAGTATATTAATAAATAGAAAAACTATAATTTTATAGAAATAGCAGTTTAATGTTATAATTTAATGTATATGGGTAAAAATTAAGATAAAGGTTTTAATTACTACTAGGCAATTGTATTAATTTTAATAAAATATGTTAATTTGGAGGAAAAATATGAGAATAGCAGTCATATCAGATATTCATGGTAACTTGGAAGCAATGAAAACTGCATATTTAGATATACTAGAAAGAGAAGCAGACAGCATAATATGCCTTGGAGATTTAACAGGATACGGACCTTACCCTAATGAAGTGATAGATTTTATAAGAGAAAAGAGGATAATGGTTGTACTTGGAAATTATGATGCTTCTGTAGTTGAAAAAAGCTTTAAATATATAAAGAATAATGATATTAATAAACTTTGTATGCCGTGGGCAGCAAGTCAATTGAGCAGTGAAAACGTAGAATATTTAAAGTCACTTCCACAGAGTTTAATCTTAAAATGTAATGGTATTGAAATTCATTTTGTACATGGAAGTTATAGAAATATAAATGAATATTTAAATGAAGATTATGATAAGCTAGATGAAGTCATGGAAGAATTTAATGGTGATATACTGGTTTGTGGACATACACATATACCATATAAAAAATCATTTGGAGATAAACTCTTGATAAATGATGGAAGTATTGGAAAACCTAAAATAGGCAGACCTAATGGAACTTATATTATACTTGATACAAGTAAAAAAGGTTTGCGAGTTGAATTTATAGAATTTGAATATAATCATGAAAAAACCATAGAAGCTATGAAAGAGAAAAAATTACACACAGCTTGCATAGAAAATATAATGACAGGTGCGGAATAAGAAAGGAAGCCCTCGTAAAGGACTTCCTTAATTTTATTTAGAATAGAATTTTTTAATGGTTTTGCATACAAAATCAACTTCATTTTCAGTTATTTCAGGATATATAGGAAGAGCTAACACTTTAGTTGAAAGTTTTTCAGCTATAGGGAAGTCACCTTTTTTATATCCTAAATAATTAAAGCACTTTTGAAGATGAAGAGGTATTGGATAGTAAATGCTGGTTCCAATTTCATTTTCCTTTAAGTATGCAGCAAGTTCATCTCTTTTTTCTACCAAAGTATTAAATGCATAGTATACAGGTTTTTGATTTCCTTTAATTTTAGGAAGTGTTATATATTCACAATCAGAAAGCCTTTCTTTATACCAATCAGCTGCCTTTTGTCTTTGCTTAATTGCATTATCTATATATTTTAATTTAACTAAAAGTACGGCAGCCTGTATGGAATCAAGTCTTGAATTATATCCTATATAATCATAGTGATATTTTTTAGAAGCACCATGTACTCTAAGCATTTTAACAGTTTCAGCTAGCTTATCATCATTAGTTACTATCATTCCTCCATCACCATAACCGCCTAAGGTTTTTGTTGGGAAGAACGAATAAATGCCAATATCTCCTATAGTACCAGAATGTTTATATTCATTACTGGAACCTTTCCACTGCATTCCAAAAGCTTCTGCAGCATCTTCTAAAACGGTTAAATTATGCTTAGACGCTATATCCATTATTTTATCCATATCTGCCATCTGTGCGAAAAGATGTATTGGCAATATACCTGCAGTATTTGAATTTATTTTTTCTTCTATTTTATTTACATCTAGATTAAAAGTATCTTCGTCTATATCAACGAAAACTGGCTTTGCATTTAATTTAGCTATGCAAGAAGTTGAAGCTAAAAATGTGAATGGAGAAGTTATAACTTCTTTTCCATCTTTAAATCCAAGTGCATGAGAAGAAAGTAAAAGTGCATCTGTTCCAGAAGCTACGCCTACAGCATGTTTAGCACCTGTATATTTTTTTATTTCTTCTTCAAGTTCTGAAACTTGAGGTCCAAATATAAAACTTCCGCTCTCAAGTACAGCAGATATAGCTTTATTAAATTCATCTTTTTTTTCTAAGTATTCTCTTGTAGGTGTAAAAAAATTAACTTTCATATTTTGTCCTCTCTTTCAATTTACTTTATAATTTTTTCTACGGCAGAAATTAATTCTTTAACTACATATTCTGCATCTTCTAGCTCAAGAAGAGAATAAACTGGTAAGGAAATTTCATTTGCATAGTGATTATATGCATTTGGATAATCCTTTATATCATAACCTAAGTTTTTGTAAAGTGTAAACATAGGTAAAGGAGTATAGTGAACATTAGTAGCTATATCTTTTGCTGCAAGGGCTTTTATTACTTCATTTCTCTGCTCTTCACTAAAACCTTTTATGCGAAGGAGGAACAAATGATATGAAGTTTCACGGATATCATCTTTCTTAAATGGAAGTATAGCCCAATCCTTTTCTTGTAAGAATTTAGTATATAAATCAAATACAGCTTCACGTTTCTTTAACATTCCCTCATATCTTGGAAATTGTGCTAAACCTATAGCTGCACATATATCAGTTAAATTACACTTACCTCCGTCTGTAACTATATCATATTTCCATGCACCTGCTTGCATTTTTGAAAGTGCATCTTTTGATTGACCATGCAGGGATTCTAATTTGAAATCCTTATATAAGTCCCTTTTACCAAATTTAGCATTATCGTTAAATGTTATTGCACCGCCTTCAGCAGTAGTGAAATTTTTTACTGCATGAAATGAGAAAACGTGGAAATCAGCTTGAGAACCAACTCGTTTGCCTTTATATTTTGCACCAAAAGAGTGTGCAGAATCTGATACAAAAATTATATCTTCACGATTTTTATCCTTCAATATTTTGTGAATGGCATCATAATCTATAGGTACACCTGCAACATCTACTGTATATATAGCTTTTGTCTTAGGTGTTATAGCATCTGCCAATTTTTCTAAATCAATTAAAAAAGAATCCTTTTCTATATCTACAAGTTTTGGTTTTATTCCCCTGCGTATAGATGCACTTGCTGTTGCAGTATAAGTATAAGGAGTAGTTATAACTTCATCTCCAGCCTTTATGTCAAATTCCTTTAATATAAGTTCTAGTCCAGCAGAATTACTATTTACAGCTAGTGACTTATCACTATTACAATATTTAGCAATCTTTTTTTCAAATTCAGCACATTTTGGACCTGTAGTAATCCATCCTGATTTTAAAACTTCTACAACTGCATTTATTTCGTCCTCACCTATATCTGGCGGTGAAAATGGTATTTTTTTATTCATTTATAATCAATCCTTTCACATGTGAGTTACTTTCTTCCCTGGAAAAAACCTGTATCCTTAGTTATGTAAATTCCTCCAGAAGTTTTTATCTCATTTTGTAGAGAATCTTTTAACTCTCTTATGTCTTTTCCCTTAAAAAATTTTTTCGTATTTCCCGGCATTGAAAATATATAGTCCATAAGTGGTACAGCATCAGTCACAAATAAACTATCCTTATATCTTTTTAGTCTTACCTCTTTAAACCATTTTGAAACCTTATTTAAACCATTTTCTAGTTGAAAGTTTTTAGTTAAATTCCAGCTTTGTGTTGTTATATTGTCCCAATTAAACTTTGAAACAATTTCTCTCATTTCTTTCATATGATTTTTTCCGGTTGTTGAGGCAAAAAAACATCCATCGTCTTTAAGAACTCTCTTTATTTCATAAAACACTCTCTCAATATCATTTACATGATAAAGCATGTTATTGGCAATTACCACATCAAAAGAACAATCTTCAAAAGTTACATTTTGTGCATCTACAATTTTAAATTTAAATCTACTTTTTTCCCTGCCCAAATTTTTCTTTGCATCTTCGAGCATACCAGATGAAAAATCAGTTAAGGTTATATCCCAGTTATCTAAAATCTTGTCATAATTTTTCTTCCATAAGCTAGCATCTCCGCATCCCAATTCCAATATGGAGATGTTATCAGGTAAGTTTAGCTGGTTGAAAAACCAATTCATCCACCCTTCTTTATTAGTACTGAAAAGTTCATGAATTCTTATTCGAGCCCTTAAATTTGAAGCATTTTCATACTGCTGCATCCACTTTTTATCGATATTTATTATGTTTATAATTTTAATAAACTTATTCCAATCTAAGTTATTTGAATCATCCAGCATAGTTACTGCTTCATTTATTGCCTTTATTACCATTTGTATATGTTCTATTTTGTCCTGCATAATTTCTTTTTGAATTTCCAGTGAATTTTTTAAATCCTTTTGATTCATATCATATTTCATTATATGAGAAATATCATCTAGTGAAAGTCCTATGAACTTAAGAGTTAAAATTTTTTGTAATTTTCCAAAATCTTGTTTACTGTACAATCTATGTCCAATGTCATTATACGAAGATGGTTTAAGTAATCCTATTTTATCATAGTACCTCAGTGTTCTTAAAGTGACACCTGCCTTTTTGGCAAATTGACCTATGGTAAATAGAGTTTGACTTTTTAAGGACATGCTTTTATCACCTCTGCAATGATTATTGTAGCACATGACGTAAGGTAAGGTACAATACTTTTTTACAATATTAGAAAAAGTTTTTTAAGGCGGCACTATTTTTGATCATTTTTACCACCAATGCAATCTAACGTTTGTGTTGACATAAAATTTTAATCTGATATAATAGTTTACAATAAACGTTAGAACCAAAATTTGTGATTGAAGATCTTGGAGGATATTTATTATGAAAAATATCATTGGAAAGGGAATAAGCGGAAAACTTTATTACTACCTTAGCTGGGGCTATTATTACGTTAGCACTGGTTACTTTTTCTGCAAAAAAATATTATATTCCCTTTTTAATGAGCTGAATAAATATGATTATATTTCGTATGGGAAATTTTCTACATGTGGAATATGAGGATGAAAATCACTTATAACTTATATAAAGTGTTTTAGCAAATAAGGCTCAGAAGAGCCTTATTTTTTTATGGATTTTTAAGATGATTTCTAGAGGCCGGCAAAGAAGTTGTCTTTTACATTAAATTTAAGATTTTGTAGGAGGCTTTATAAATGGTAATAATAATGAGACCAGGTACACCAGAAAAAGAGGTAATGATTTTAAAAAGGAAAATTGAAGGAGGAAATATAAAAGTTAATATTTCGAAAGGTGATGAATATTACGTGCTGGGGATTATTGGAGATACTAAATCAGTTAATAAAAGTAAAATAGAAGCTAATGAATATGTTGATAGGGTAATGAAGGTACAACAGCCATATAAACTTGCCAACAGATTATTTCACCAAAATGATACAATAGTAGATGTTTGTGGTAAAACTATTGGAGGAGAAAAAATTGCCGTCATTGCAGGACCATGTTCTGTTGAAAGTGAAGATCAAATTGTCGAAATTGCAAAGAAAGTTAAAAAAAGTGGAGCTTCATTCTTAAGGGGAGGAGCTTTCAAACCAAGAACTTCACCATATAGTTTTCAAGGTCTTAGAGAAAGCGGTTTGGATCTTTTAAAAATTGCAAAGAGAGAAACAGGACTTCCAATAGTTACAGAAATAATGTCAATAGATATGATAGATAGGTTTGTAGAAGATGTTGATGTCATACAAGTTGGAGCAAGAAATATGCAAAACTTTGAACTCTTAAAAGAACTAGGTAAGACTAGAAAGCCTATACTACTAAAAAGAGGTCTTTCTGCTACTATTGAAGAGCTTTTAATGTCAGCTGAATATATAATGGCAGGTGGAAATGAAAATGTAATACTTTGCGAAAGAGGTATAAGAACTTTTGAAAATTATACTAGAAATACTTTGGATCTAAGTGCTATTCCAGCAATAAAAAGGTTAAGTCACTTACCAGTAATTGTTGATCCAAGTCATGCAGCAGGACTTTGGTGGATGGTTGAACCTTTATCAAAGGCAGCCATTGCAGTTGGAGCAGACGGACTTATAATTGAAGTTCACAATGACCCTGAAAATGCAAAATGTGATGGCCAGCAGTCTATAAAGCCAGAAAAGTTTGATAAACTTATGAAAGATTTAAATAAATTAGCTTATTTACAAGAAAGATATATATATGATCCTTTAACAGTATAATATAAATTTCAATTTAGGAGGAATATTTATGGAGGATCATAAATTTAGACTAAACATAGTTGTAGTAGGACTTGGACTTATAGGAAGTTCATTTGCCATGGCGCTTAGAAAATTAAGCCCTAAAAATATATGGGGAATAGATAAAGATAAAAATACAATAGATACAGCATTAAATAAAAAAATAATTGATGGGGGATTTACTCACGAAAGTAATATTTTAAAAAAGGCAGACCTAACAATAATAGCTCTTTATCCTGAATGTACAGTTGAATTTGTAAGGAAAAATATTAAAAATTTTAAAAGAGGATCTATAATTATTGATACATGTGGAATAAAGGTTCCAGTTATAGAAAAGATAAGTTCATTTTTGCCGCATGAATTAGAATTTATAGGAACTCATCCAATGGCAGGCAGGGAGAAAAGCGGTATAGAGTCAGCAAGTGAATGCATTTTTAATGGGGCAAATTACATAATAACACCTACTTCAAAAAATAAGAAAAGCAGCCTTGAATTTATTCGAGATATGGCCAAAGGTATTGGATTTAAGAATGTTGTATATACATCTCCAGAAAAGCATGATGATATGATATCAATTACTAGTCAAATGCCGCATATACTAGCAGCATCGCTTATAGATTCTAGTCTTAATGAATCTGATATAGATTTGTTTATAGGTGGAAGCTTCAAGGATGTAACAAGGATTGCAGTAATAAATTCAGCTCTATGGTCTGAATTGTTTACTGTAAATTCAGATAAACTCATTGATAAAATTGAAAAATTTCAGCAGAGCCTCGAAAAAATAAAACAAGCCATAAAAGTTAATGATAAAAAAATGCTTTATGATATATTTGAAAAAGTTACTGCGAAGAGAAAAGAGATTTTTTAATGTAATTATAATATGGAGATGAAGATAATGAATATATTGCAAATCAAATTGAAAAGCAAAAATTATAACATTTATATAGAAAAAAACATTATGAATTCAGCAGGTAAGTATATAAAAGATATTTATAAAGGTAAAAAAATAGCTGTTGTTACAGATAGTAATGTTGATAAATTGTATTCAAATGTTTTACTGAACTCACTTAGTAAAGAAGGATTTATAGTAAATAAAGTAGTCATAGAACCTGGTGAAAAGAGTAAAAACATGAATACGTTAATTGATATTTATAAAAACTTCTGCAGTTTTAAAATTAGGAGATCAGATCTTATAATTGCATTAGGTGGAGGAGTAGTTGGTGATATAACTGGATTTGCTTCATCAACATATTTAAGGGGAGTAAAATATATACAAATACCAACTACACTGCTAGCTCAAATAGACAGCAGTGTTGGAGGAAAAGTAGCAGTAGACCTGCCGTGGGGAAAAAATTTAATAGGCAATTTTTATCATCCTGAAGCTGTTTTTATAGATCCCAATGTATTAACATCATTAAGTGACAAGTTCTTTAATGATGGAATGGGAGAAGTCATTAAGTATGGATTCATAAAGAGCAGTGAATTTATAGATGAACTAATAAAGTATAAAAATAAAAATGAGCTTTTAGAAAATATCGAAAAAATAATATATAGATGCTGCAGTATAAAAAAGGATTTGGTACAAAAGGATGAATTTGATACTGGGGATAGAATGCTTTTAAATTTTGGGCATACTATAGGTCATTCTATTGAAAAAGTTTTTAATTACAATAAATATACTCATGGAGAATGTGTAGCTTTTGGAATGGCTTATATAACAAGAAAAAGTGAGGAGTTTGGTTATACAAGTAAAGGTACATATAAAGTAATGAGAGAGATTTTAAATAAGTATAACCTATCTTATGATGTTCCAAAACTTGATAAAAATGCTCTGTTTGATGCTGTAGCTTTAGACAAGAAGACAGCATTTGATTATATAAATGTAATTTTGTTAAAGAAAATAGGAGAAGCTTATATTGTAAAATTAAAATTAGAAGAATTCAAAAAATATCTAGATTTTTAATCGTGCTTAAGAGGAGTGCTGTTGTATGAAATACGTTTTAATAAATCCATCTAAACTCAAAGGTGAAGTTAAAATTCCACCATCTAAGAGTATATCACATAGAGCCATAATTTGTGCTGGACTTTCAAATGGTACTACAAATATAAAAAATGTGGCATTTTCAGAAGATATAAAGGCAACATGCAGTGCAATTTCAAGCCTTGGAGTGAGTATAGAAAAAGAAGGTTATGATGTACTTAAAGTAAAAGGAAAATCTAATCTTAATGTTATAAAAGATAATATAAATTGCTTTAAGTCAGGTTCTACACTTAGATTTTTAATACCACTTACAGCAATTACAGGAGAAAAAGTTACATTTCATGGAGAAGGTAAGCTTGTAGAAAGACCCCTTACACCTTATTATGATATATTTAAAAATCACAATATTTTTTATAAAAATGAAGATGGAAAACTTCCTCTTACACTTAAAGGAAAGCTTAAACCAGGTGAGTATAAGTTAAGAGGTGACATAAGTTCTCAATTTATAACAGGTCTTTTGTTTTCACTGCCTCTTTTAGATGGAGATTCAAAGATTATTATAACTACAAACCTTGAGTCAAAACCGTATGTAGATTTAACATTATATGCACTAAACAAATTTTCAATACATGTATACAATAATGATTATAAAGAATTTATAGTAAAGGGAAATCAAAAATATAAAAGCTGTACCTGCAATATAGAAGGTGATTTTTCTCAAGTTGTATTTTGGGCAGCAGCAGGTATACTTGGTGAAGAAATAATGTGTAAAAATGTATATAAGTACTCAATTCAAGGAGATAAAGTTATAATAGATATATTAAGAGATATGGGTGCAAAAATAGAAACTTATGAAGATCATATTATTGTAAAGCCATCTAAAACACATGGAATAACTATTGATGCTTCTCAGTGTCCTGATTTAGTACCTGCACTTGCAGCACTTGCATCAGTAAGCCTAGGCACTACAAATATAATAAATGCTGAAAGGCTTAGATTCAAGGAATGTGATAGATTAAGTGCAATAAGTTCTGAATTAAATAAAATAGGGGCAGTTGTAGAAGAGAAAAAAGACGGACTTTTGATAATTGGAAAAGAAACTTTAAGAGGAGGAAGAGTAGATAGCTGGGATGATCATAGAATTGCTATGGCACTAGCTTGTATATCATCTAAATGTGAAAATCCTCTTATAATAGAAAACTCAGAATGTATAAAAAAATCATATCCTGATTTTTGGAAGGATTTTAAAAAGTTAGGGGGCAGCTTAGATGAGTGGGACATGGGGAAATAAAATAAAGCTTTCAATTTTTGGAGAATCACATGGAGTGGGTATTGGAATAGTTATAGATGGACTTGAACCAGGTTTGAAGATTGATATGGATTATATAAAAAATCAAATGAAAAGAAGAGCTCCAGGTTTAAATAAATTTTCAACTTCTAGAAAAGAAGCTGATGAATTTGAAATAATGAGCGGTATTTTTAATGGAAAAACAACAGGAACGCCACTTTGTGCTGTAATTTACAATAAAAATACTCACAGCAAGGACTATGAAAAAACCAAAAATTTAATGAGACCAGGACATGCAGATTATACTGGATATGTAAAATACAGAGGATTTAATGATTATAGAGGCGGCGGACATTTTTCAGGAAGACTGACTGCACCAATAGTATTTGCTGGTGCAATATGTAAAAAGGTTCTTGAAGATAAAAACATAGTAATAGGAAGCCATATAAAAAGTATTGGAAATGTAGAAGATTATTCATTTAGCTTACATAATGGCAGAAAAAATTCTGTTCTAGTAACTAAAGAATTATTAAATAAACTTAACTATGATGAATTCCCAGTATTAAATAATGGTGCTGAACAAAAAATGAAGAATACCATTTTAAAGGTTAAAGAAGAAGGGGATTCAGCAGGCGGAATTATAGAAGTATCAGCATTAAATTTACCGGCAGGTGTAGGAAACCCATTTTTCGATTCAATAGAGAGTACACTTTCACATTTATTATTTTCTATTCCAGCAGTAAAGGGAGTTGAATTTGGAGCAGGCTTTGATATAACAAGAATGATGGGTTCTGAAGCTAATGATGAATACTATATAAATGAAGATAAAGTTATAAATACATACAGCAATAACAATGGTGGAATATTGGGTGGTATAAGTGATGGTATGCCTTTGATATTTAGGACAGCTATTAAGCCAACTCCATCTATTGCTAAGATGCAAAAGACAGTAAATATAGAAAAGAATGAAAATGAAATTTTGAAAATTCAAGGAAGACATGACCCATGTATTGTATTACGGGCATTACCTGTTATAGAATCAGCAGCAGCAATAGCAATTATGGATTTACTTTAAAATTAGGCTGTGTTTAAGAAAAATTTGGAGGTTGCAGTATGGACGATTTAGAACAGCTTAGACAAAAAATAAATAAAATAGATGAAAAGATGATTGAACTTTTTGAAGAGAGAATGAAAACAGTATGCAGCATAGCAGAATATAAAGAAAGACATTCAATGCAGGTTTTAGATGAAAAAAGAGAAAAAGAAGTTATAGCTAGAAACTTAGCTAAGCTTAAAAACAAGAGTATAAAGGTTGAAACTGAATATTTTTTAAATCAAGTTATGTATGTAAGTAGAATGTTACAAGGGGAAATTATTCAAAAAAAGGATAAAGAAGTTTAAATGTGAATTTTAAGGCTGGAGGAAAATGTAATGGATATGCACTTTTATGGGCTTATTGGAGAAAAGTTAGGACATAGTTTTTCTCCAGATATACATAAGTTTATATTAAAAAATATAAATGTAAAAGGTAATTATAACTTGTTTGAAGTAAGTAAGGAAAATTTAAGCTGCTCTGTTAAGGGGCTTAAAGCTTTAGGATGCAGCGGAAGTAATGTAACTATTCCATATAAAGTTGATATAATGCAGTATCTTGATGAAGTATCAAGTGAAGCTCAAGCAGTAGGTGCCATAAATACTATAGATTTTAAAGATAATAAACTAATTGGGTACAACACGGACTATTATGGATTTGGGCTGATGCTTAAGAAGAATAATGTAAACTTGTTGAATAAAAGAGCTGTCATACTTGGAACTGGTGGAGTTTCAAAAGCAGTTTATCATTATCTTTTAGATAACAATATAGGCAGTGTGATCTTTGTAAGTAGAGATACTAAAAATGTTATAAGTAATTACAATGTAAATAAAATATCATATGAAGAACTTGAAACTATAAAGAATTCAGATATAATTATAAATTGTACACCTTGTGGAATGTATCCAAATGTAAATGATTCTCCAATAAGCAAAGATACACTTAGTAAATTTAATACAGCTGTTGATTTAATATATAATCCAATAGAAACAAAATTTTTAAAGTATGCAAGAGAACTTCAAATTAAAAGCATGAATGGACTCTATATGTTAATTGCACAAGCTGTAGTTTCAGAGGAAATATGGAATGATATTAAAATTGATATTGGTATAATAGATAAGATGTATGATGGCTTTTCAGCATTGAGGAGTGTATAAGTGTGAAATTAATGAATAAAAACTTAATACTTATAGGGATGCCTGGATGCGGCAAAACTGAAATAGGCAAAATGCTTGCTAAGTCGTTAAATAGAGATTTTGTAGATATGGATGAATATATAGAAAAAGCTTTAAATAAAACAGTCAGTCAAATTTTTGAAAATGGTGAGCAGTATTTTAGAGACTTGGAATCTAAGGCAGCTTATAAGTTAAGTGAAAAAGTAAATTTAGTAATATCAACTGGCGGCGGAGTAATAAAAAGAATTGATAATATTAAAAATTTATCTAAAAACGGAATCATAATTTTTATAGATAGACCAGTAAACAATATAGCAAGTGATGCAGACATACAAAAGAGACCTCTTTTAAAAGATGACGTTTCAAAATTATATGAACTCTTTGACATGAGATATGAAATTTATAAAAAATATTGTGATTTTCAAGTTTATAATGATTCTACAATGGAATCTACTGTTAAAAAAATATTGCAATTGCTATCAAATTAATTTAAAATTAATTTAAAATTAATTTGAAATGAGGTGTTAAAATGAAATTTAAATTTGATCATAATAATATAAATGTTTTTGATCTTGAAAAAAGTCTAAAATTTTATAAAGATGCCCTTGGATTTGAAGAAGAAAGAAGGAAGCATGCTAGTGATGGAAGTTTTATACTTGTATATTTGAAAGATGAAAGTACATCACATTCACTAGAACTTACATGGCTTAGAGATAGAAAAGAACCTTATAATTTAGGAGATAATGAAATACATCTTGCAGTTAGAACAGATGATTATGATGCTGCACATAAGCACCATAAGGAAATGGGATGCATTTGTTATGAAAATGAAAAGATGGGATTGTATTTTATAGCTGATCCAGATGGATACTGGACAGAAATACTACCAATAAAATAAAACTGGCTAATTTAAAGAGAATGTACCTAGATTTGTATAAATTAAATCTAGGTACGTTCTTTTCGAAAGTTAAATACTATTATTCACTTAGTACATTAAGATAAGCAGGACAAAATTCATTTCTATACGTATTTGATTTTTCGATTAATACAGGATTATTAATTGATTTGTAAATTAATTTAATTGCCTTACAAAGGTCAGCATCTTCTACTCCTAAAACAATATTGGATTCACAAGATGGCTGTATAATTATCTTTATTTTAATATTTTGATTAGATAAATTTTGAAAAATTTTATAAATAATTTGCCTAAATTTATTCATATTCCTTATAACTATCCCAACTAGAGATATATTGTGATTTACAGTTATGGAGCTTTCATCAATCTGAGTTTTTATTTTGTTAATAAAAGAACTTTCACATTTATGCAGCTGGTAATCTGGTACAACTAATGATACAGAGTCTAAATTAAAAGATAAATGTTCTATAGGAATATTAGCAATATTTATAATTGAAAAGAGGTTATGCAAACCATCTTTTATTAAATTCGATTTTTCTAATGTTATGATTGAAAAGTTTTTCTTTCCAGATATTCCAGCAGTAGTATCTATATAATCGTCATCAGGTAAATTATCAGAGATAAAAGTACCAATGTCGTCTGGATTATTGGTGTTTCTTATATTTATTGGAATTTTACTTTTTTCTACTGGAGTAATTGAATCTTCGTTAAGAACGTTGGCACCCATATGAGAAAGTTTTTTTATCTCTTTGTATGTCATGTTTCTTATATTTTTCGGGTCTTTTACAATGTTTGGGTCTGCCATTAATACGCCGGATACATCAGTCCAATTCTCATATACAACAGCATTCATAACACTTGATATTATGGATCCAGTTATGTCTGAGCCGCCTCTTGGAAAAGTTTTAATCAATCCATTTTTAGTAGAACCATAAAAACCAGGTATTACAGCTCTTTCTATATGAGAAAGTTTATTTAAAATTAATTTTTTAGTAGTTTCGTTATCGAGTTCACCATTTTCCTTAAATGAAATTATATCTGAAGGATCTATAAATGTAAAGTTAATGAACTTTGAAAAAATTAAACCATTTAAATATTCTCCACGGCTTAAAATATAGTCTTTAGAGGCACCATTTAAAAAATCATTTTTTATTTCATATAAAAATTTTTTTATATCTAACTCTAATTTTAAATTGCTGCATATAGATGTATACTTTTCTTCGATTATATTAAAATAATTTTCAAATAGGTTTTTATTATTAACGCAGCAATAGCATTTATATAAAAGATCTGTGACCTTATAATCATTTTCAAAAGTTTTTCCTGGAGCAGAAACTATAATGTATCGTCTTCTTTTATCTTGTAAAATAATTTCTTTTACTTTTTTGAACTGTTTGTCATTAGCTAGTGAACTTCCTCCAAATTTAGCAACTATTAATTCATTCATTTTTAATGTCTCCTATTCTTAATTTTAAGTTCATATTATATTATAGTTTAGACCTTTAGATTTTTTATTGCTTTTAATGCTGTAAATATTGTGAAAAATGCTTTGAATATATGGACTATTGACAGCTAATTAGCAAAGTCTTACCATAAAATATATGTATTATTTTATTATATATTTTTATGGTATGGTTTTGCATAACACTTGGGTATGGCTTATTGAAATGAGATATTGCCATAAAAAAATAGAAAAAAAGGGGAAGGTAATTTGAGTATTGTAAGTATTTACTACTTATATAATAGTGGATTTTGTGTAGAAAGTGAATTCAGCATATTTATATTTGATTACTTTTATGATAAGTCTGAATCAGGAAATAGATCATTGAGTGGTGGAGTAATTTCAGATGAATTACTTAAAAGTAAAAAGGACATTTATGTTTTTGTATCCCACAATCATAGTGATCATTTTAATCCTGTGATATTTGATTGGATTAAAGTAAATCCTAATATAAAATATATTTTAAGCAGTGATGTAAAAGCAAAGAGTAATTTTAAGAAATATACCACTTTAAGCTGCGGAGAAACCATAGAGTGCGGTGATTTATATATAAAAGCATATGGGTCTACAGACGAAGGAATATCATTTTTTATAAAACAAAATGATATAACTATGTTTCATGCAGGAGATTTAAATTGGTGGCACTGGAAAGAAGATAGTAAAGAAGACAATTTGAATGCAGAAAAGTGGTTTAAAAGAGAAATTGACAGATTGAAATCAAAAAAAATAGATATAGCATTTTTCCCAGTTGATCCTAGACAGGAAGAATACTATTATTTAGGTGGAGAATATTTTATAAACAATGTAAAACCAAAGTTCTTTATACCAATGCATTTTGGAAATAATCCTGAGATAATACATGAATTTTCTACACATATTCAAAATTATAATACTAGGATTATAGAAATTGACAAAAGGGGTTTTAATGTAAAAATTGAACTTTAAATTTTAAAGTGTGCTTCTATTTTTAGAGACACACTTTATTCATGTTGTGAATACAATATTAACAAAGCAATAGATAAATAAGCAATTTTAATAAACCAATGAATGTAAACTGAATCACATAAAAAAAGGATGTAAAATGAATAAAACTTGTGATAATAAGGAGGAATAAAAGATGAGCCATCATAGAAAATGTTGTTGTCGTCGTCAGCGCAGGTGCTGCTGTGATAGTAGTTTGCTTGATCTTTGCGGATGCGGAGGCAGCAGCATATGGATATTGATTTTATTGTTTTGTTTTTGCGGCAGTGGAAGGTTCTGCAGATAAGTTAGAATTTATTTTTGGGGAAACATTTAATTATGTTTCCCTATAATTGAAAATTATCATTTTTTACATACATCAATCCATATACCAGAAGTTACTTTTGATAATTCTTCTGGGGTAATTTTTACAGTGGAGTTAGGTGAACCAGCAGCAGGATAGACGTACTCAAATTTTTTTAGTGATTCATCGAGATAAATATTCATTTGAGTTTTTAATCCGAATGGACAAACCCCTCCTACTGGATGCCCAGTAAATTCAATTACTTCATCAGGACTTAGCATTTTTGCTTTTGTGTGAAAATAATCTTTAAACTTCCTATTATCAACTCTTGCATCGCCTTCTGATAATATAAGTATATTTTTATCTTTTAATTTAAATGCCATTGTTTTTGCTATTAAAGCAGGCTCAACTCCAAGAGCATTAGCAGCAAGTTCCACGGTAGCAGTGCTTTGACCCATTTCTATTATTTCAAATGATAAATTGTTATCTTTGAAATACTGTTTTACACTTTCTAAACTCATAAAATCACTCCTTTGTATATTTGTAAAATAATCATTAAAGTTAAGTATAAATAAATACCCACCTTTTTACAAGGCAGGTATTGTATAAAATATAAATTTTTAAAGTTTGCTTTTGCGTTTAAATGATACAAAGAACTTTACTAATATACATATAAGTAATATCAAAACTGCAGCAAATGCAATATACTCAGGAATGTATTTTTTAATTAAATCACTTTTATTTATTGATGAATATAATTTGTAACTTTTAGTTGAATTTCTTTGCTTTATCGTAATAGTTCCAATAGGAGTTTTCCCTGTTAAACTTGAAAAGTTTATATTTGATAAATTGAAACTTGTACTTAATTCATCCTTATTTATTTCATTATCATAATATGTAATATCATCTTTTACATATAAAGGTACAGATATCTTGCTGTGAAATGGTATTATACCAAGTGGTTTGTAGTCTGCAGTTTTAGTTTCTATAGTAGAATTTTTACCATAGAGTACAGCAGGTTTTACACTGTAACTTAAGTCTATTATTTTTTCCATGTCGTTAAATACGAAAGTATCATTTGGATCATATACAGAATTCATAACTATTCCAAGCATCTTTCTTCCGCCTCTATCATAAAAAGCAACAAGACATCTACCAGCCTGTGAAGTATAACCTGTTTTTCCACCAATACATCCATTTTTACCGAGAAGTTTATTTGTATTTTTTACAGTGAAGGTTGTACCTTTTGAAGATTTAAAAGTACTCTCTTGTTTACCTATAGTTTCTCTTATCCATGGATTTTGAAAAGCCTCATTAGCTATAACACTTAATTCATAAGTTGTTGTATAATGGTCTGGGTTGTGAAGTCCGTTAGGTGTTACAAAATGAGTATTTTTTAAATTAAGACTTTTGGCTTTTTCATTCATCTTATTTATGAAATCCGGCTCACCTTTTTCAATGTTGTCTGCAATCATATAAGCCATATCATTTCCAGAAAATAAAAGCATACCGTCCATTACATCCTCAGCAGATATAGTTTCTCCTGCATCTATGGGATGTATATTTACATTTAATGAGGATTCAGGCTGCTTTTTAGCACCTTCAGTATATTTTAGTACATCATTTTTATTTTTATTTTCTGTTAAGAGAATAGCAGTAAGTAATTTTGTTGTACTAGCAGGGTAAAGACGCTTGTCTATATCTTTTGCATATATTATTTCGCCTGTTTGCATGTCGATTGTTAGAGCTGATTTACCATATATTGAAACTTGCGGCGAGTCTGTAGAGTTTGATGAAGCATGTACACTAGATGAAACACATACATTAAAGGCTAAAGATAATGTAATAATAAATGTTAGGATTAAAAATAATTTACTCTTTTTCAAATTAAATCTCTCCATTTGCTCATTTTATTTATACATACTAAACTTTTATATTTAGGTTAATAACACGGATTAGTATAGCACTTATTATTTTAATTTACAAATATTTAATTCTGTAAGTTTGTTGCATTAAATTTGAATACAATCTATTTTGAATAATAGAAAAAAATATGTAATAATAATTATATACTTTTGGGAATATGTTGTATGTTTGGAGGGTTTATATGATAGATAAAATACAGAGTATATTTAAGGATAGAAAAGGTCATATTGCAGGTGAATATAAAAAATATGCAGTTATTATATTACTGCTTGAAAAAGAAGGTAAAGCTAATATTTTGCTTGAAGTTAGATCACTTAAATTAAAAACCC
Organism: Clostridium sp. JN-1; assembly: GCF_003718715.1. Classification (NCBI taxonomy): domain Bacteria; kingdom Bacillati; phylum Bacillota; class Clostridia; order Eubacteriales; family Clostridiaceae; genus Clostridium; species Clostridium sp. JN-1. The sequence continues at coordinate 1,278,255 of NZ_CP033465.1, forward strand.
AACCTGGTGATATATGCCTGCCGGGAGGAATGGTTGAAAAGGGTGAGACTCCTAAGGAAGCTTCAATTAGGGAAGCTGTAGAAGAACTTAATTTAAATTATAATGACATTGAGTTTATAGGAGATATGGATTATATAGTGACTCCATATGGTTTTATAATGTATCCATTTGTAGCTAGATTAAAAAATAAAATATTTAACTACAGCAAAGATGAAGTAGATCATATATTCACTGTTCCAGTTGAATTTTTAATTAAAAATAAACCCATGCTTCATAAATTAACACTTGTACCACATTTAAAAGATGATTTTCCATATGAACTCATAAATAATGGAGAAAATTATAAATTTAGGCGGGGTAAAGTTCCTGAATATTTTTATGTATATGAGGATTATGTAATATGGGGGTTTACTGCATTAATTTTAAAGAATTTTATAGATGAAATTGTATCCACTAATTAACACATGATAATTACGACATTACAAGTTATACATAAAAATAATGTACCTAGGTTGATTTACACAAATCTAGGTACATTATTTTTATGTATTATTATTCATAACTGCTTGAATACTTATGAAGTAATTCCTGCTTTAAGTTCCAAAGTTCAGGAGATAAATCTATATAATAGTGATGAGGATTTTCAAATCTTAATACTTCTGGCCACATTTTTTCAGTTTCTTGCTTTACAAATGCCCTAATGTCCATTACATCAGGACTTTCATAAATCAATTTACCTTTGTCAAATATTTGTACCATCAATTCTTTAGCATAAAAATCCTTGATTCTTTTTCTCTTCCATGTAAAAACAGGATCAAATAACTCAAGTGGTTTACTTTCATCTATTTTTTCATCGCTTAAAGTAATTAAATCAGCAATAGCTTTATTTTCTTTTTTATCAAATATTCTATAGATTTTTTTAAAACCCGGGTTTGTTATTTTTTCTTCATTTTCGCTTATTTTTATTTTAGGAATTATATTATTATTGTCATCTTCAACAGCAGCTAATTTATAGACTCCTCCAAATACAGGTTCTGATTTTGCTGTTATAAGTCTTTCGCCAACACCAAATGAATCTATTTGGGCACCTTGACTTAGCACATCTCTTATAATAAATTCATCAAGTGAATTTGATATTACTATTTTTACTTCTGGCAAACCAGCATCATCTAATACTTGTCTGCACTTTTTAGTGAGATAAGTTATATCACCACTATCTATTCTTATTCCCTTAGGCTTATATCCATTTGGAATGAGTACATCTTTAAATATTTTGATTGCGTTTGGCAATCCTGATTTTAAAACATTGTAGGTATCAACTAAGAGTACACAGTTGTCTGGGTATACTTTTGCCCATTTTTCAAAAGCTTCATATTCACTAGGAAATAATTGTATCCAGCTGTGAGCCATGGTACCTGTAGCTGGTATACCAAACATTTCTTCGGAAATGGTACATGCAGTTGAAGTACATCCTCCTATTACAGCAGCTCTTGCACCGTATATAGCTCCATCATATCCGTGAGCTCTTCTAGAACCAAATTCCATTATAGGACGTCCATTAGCAGCTCTGCAAATTCTATTTGCTTTGGTTGCTATTAAAGTTTGATGATTTACAGTTAGTAAAATCATAGTTTCTACTAGTTGAGCTTGGATAGCTGGTCCCCTTACGGTAATTAAAGGTTCATTTGGAAATACAGGGTTACCCTCTGGTATTGCCCAAACATCACAACAAAATTCAAAATTTTTCAAGTAATCTAAAAACTTTTCTGAAAATATGTCCTTATGTTTTAAATATTCAATATCATTTTTGGAAAACTTTAAATTGGATAGGTATTCAATAACTTGCTGTACGCCGGCCATTATACAATAACCACCATTATCAGGAACTCTTCTGAAAAACATATCAAAATAGGATATCTTATTTTCTACATCACTTTCCAAATATCCATTACCCATGGTGAATTCGTAAAAATCAACCAGCATGGTAAGGTTTCTACCATTCCTTATGTCAAAGTTTTTTATGTACTCCATAATTAAATCTCCTTGTTTGTTTTAAAAATATTTTATTGTATATACACATTGTAATACTTTACTAAGATTAATACAATAGACCAATTGCTTGACTTTATTTTTCACTTCACTTAACATTATAGCGAAGAAAGATATATACATAAAGATATATGCTTTTGATGCAGTTTGAATTTAGAATATTAATTAAAAGAAAAGACTATTTTATCTTATAAATGGTTAGTATATAAAAAAACTAGAATTTAGGTGAATATGGTGATTGAGGAAAAATTGCAAAAAGATTTTTGCTATTTAAGAGACAAAATAATTGAAAAACGATATGAGCATCTTGATCAAATGCAAAGAAAGGCTGTTCTAAATACCTATAATAATTGTGCTGTTGTTGCATGCCCTGGAGCAGGAAAGACAACTGTTATTATTAACAGAATAGACTATCTATGCACTTTTGGTCCTGTATACAATACTCACTATGTCCCTGAATTTTTAAAACAAGATGATTTGAAAATTATGAGGAAATATTTAAGTGATTGTACTAGTCAAAATACAGCAGCTGAAAGAATAAGGTTATCTCATTTAATGACTTACTTAAATGTAAATTCAGATAATATAGTTGTCATAACATTTACTAGGGCAGCTGCTTTAAATATGAAAGAAAGATATTTAAAGATGGGTCACAGCAAAAAGGCTCCTTTCTTTGGAACATTCCACGGTCTTTTTTATAAAATAGTAAATAGGCATGTGGAAAAGGTCAATATAATAAAATCATCTACAACGTATAAATTGATAAATGGTGTTCTCTTATCATTTTTAGATTCCATAGGAGAAGAAAAGGTAAAGGAAGTTATAAATGATATATCTATTTTAAAAAATTCTGAAGTAGATATACAAGATTTTGATTCCAAAATTGATAAAGACATATTCATAGAGTGTTTTAATGCTTATGAAAATTATAAAATTGAAAATAAGTTAATGGATTTTGACGATTTACAGATAAAAGCTAAAAATCTATTTTTACATAATAGCAAAATTTTAAATGGTTATAGAAGGCTATTTAAATATATTCTTGTGGATGAATTTCAAGATTGTGATTCAATACAAATAGATTTACTTACCATTCTTGGAGCCAAAAGTTCAATATTTGCTGTAGGCGATGAAGATCAATGTATATATGGATTTAGAGGTGCTAGACCTGACTGCATGGTTGATTTCGACAAGTATTTTAATGATGGACAAAAAGTGTTTCTTGAAAAAAATTATAGAAGTAATAAAAACATAGTAGATTTGTCTAAATGTTTAATAGAAAATAATATTAATAGAAATAAAAAGCCTATTGAAGCAAACAAGAATACAATAGGAAAGATAAATTTTTCTTACTTATATAATGAAAAAAGTCAAAGTGACAGTATATGTGAAAAGTTAGAAAAGTTAGTTAGAGATAATTCATATATATATGAAGACTTTGCAATTTTGTATAGGACAAATATTGAAAGTAGATCTTTAATAGATAGTTTGATGAAAAAAGACATTCCTTTTAGAATATTGGATAAAGAGTATAATTTTTTTGACCATTTCATATGTAAGGATTTAATAGCTTATTTAAAGCTTTCACTTGACAATACTGATAGAGAAAGTTTTATAAGAATTATAAATAGACCATTTAGATATGTAAGTAAAGTAAACATAGAAAGACTTAGAAGAAATAGAATTAAGGATAATTGTTTTGACATTTTAAAAGAACAGGATGATATTCCAATATTTCAAATAAAAAATCTCGAAAAACTTGAAAAGAAAATAAAAAAATTAAACAAGATGTTTTTAAATGATGCGGTAAGCTTTATTTTAAAAGATCTTGGCTACAATGATTATATTATAAAGTACAGTAACAGGCTCAAGATAGATGTAAGTGAGTTAAATAGTATAGTAGATATGTTTAGAGATGCAATTTCAGATTTTAATGCTATCACAACTTTTCTTGTGCATGTTGAAGAAGTTAAAAATACACTTAAAAATAAAGCACATGAACAAAATGGAGTTATATTGAGTACAATACACGGGGTCAAGGGAATGGAGTTTAAAAATGTGTTCATAGTAAATTGTAATGAAGGGTTTATTCCACATGCTAATAATACAAACTTAGAAGAAGAGAGAAGATTGTTTTACGTTGGTATAACAAGAGCCATAGATAATTTAAGTTTGTATTCAACTCAAATTGTAAGGGGAAAAACCCAGGAAATATCGAGATTTATAAATGAATGTAATCTTAAACCAGACCCCAAACTCAAGTGCGAAAGAGGAGCCAAAGTAGTTCACAAAATATTTGGAAGCGGAATTGTAATGAATATTGAAGACAAGTATTTAACTATACTATTTGATGATGGTTCTAAGAGAACATTTGATGCAGTTGCACTTAAAAATAGCGAACTTTTGAAAACTGTAAGTTGAATATAAGCTAGAAGTTCCAAGATTATTTCCTTTAACTCTTGGTTTTAAGCTAGAGGTATCATATATAAGCATAGAATTAAGGTTTTTCATATTCAAAAATATTAAGTTGTTTAATTTTATTAAGACAAAACATGTTTGTTTTCCACACTATGATTTATTATTTTGTGGGGTTACAATTATTATCTCATGGTGGAGGAAAATATAAAAGCCTAACGGCTAAAAAGTTAGGCGAATCAACGCTTGCGGAATTCCGCAAGCGACTAATAATGGATAGTAGGTAAAGGAGAATGTGGATATCCACATTCTTTCTTCTTTTTTTGCTATTTATGAATGATGCTTTAAGTTATGTTAGAAATCGACTCTGCTTTAGTCAAAAAATAACGATACCAGAAAATCAAATTTATTTATAATAAATGTAGACAGTTTCAATTTTACTATAGGAGGGAAACATAATATGAAAAGTAATGAATATTCAAAGCTAGTAGAAATACTACAAAATAAAACTAGGATAGAAAAAGCTAACGGGATAAATATAACTGTGAAATGTATACCAGACTTAGAGGAAGAAGGGGTAATGGATCCAAGGGTATATAAAATACTAACAGAACCTGTAGTTAATAATAAAAAAGAAAAAAATAACTTTGTTTTTAATGGCTATCCAGTAGGAGAACTAAGACAAAGTATGGGGTGGGATAATAAAGATATAACAACTAGAGAGATTACTACAGAATATAAAACCATAAAAGGCCAAAATGGAGATATACCAATAAGAATATATTCTCCAGCAAAAAGCGAGGAAAAGGTGCCCTGTCTCATATTTTTCCATGGCGGCGGATTTTTTGGTGGTACAGTAGATGTAGTAGAAAACCCGTGTAAAGCCATTGCAGATAAGGCAAATGCTAAAGTAATATCAGTAGATTATAGGTTAGCACCAGAAAATCCATTTCCAAAAGGATTTACCGACTGTTTTGATGCTGTTAAATATGCCTATAACAATTCAGCAGAACTAAATATATATAAAGAAAAAATATGTGTTGCAGGAGATAGTGCTGGAGGTAATCTTGCAGCTGTATGTTCCTTAAAAGACAGAAATGAAAAAACAAATATGATAAAATATCAAGCCCTAATTTATCCTTTAGTTATTCTTGCAGATAAAAAAGGTGAAGAATATGATTGGGATATTTCACAATATAACATAAAAAATAATGACGAAGTGATAAAAGAGAAAGTAATTGAATTAAGAGATAATAGTCTTGTAGAAAATTTATATGTTCAAGGTGGAAATGCAGAAGATATTTATATTTCACCATTATTTGAACAGGATTTTAGCAATCTGCCAAAAACATTAGTAATAAATGCAGAATATGATTATTTAAGAGTACAAGGGGAAGTTTATGTTAAGAAACTAATAGATGCAAGGGTAGATGCAAGGAACATAAGATATAATGGCATGGACCACGCTTTTATAGATAAATGTGGTATATATCCTCAGGCAGAAGATTGCTTTAATGAAATAGTTAAGGATATTAGAAATTTATAAAGTTATAAAAAATAGGTCTAACCTTTACCAAATTAATTTCTTTTAAATTTTGTAAAGGATTGAGTTCTATAAAAATTAGGGAGGGTAATTATGAATAAAATTAATAGTGAAAAGGGATCTATTGTCTTCATTGTATTTATTTCAATAGCTGCAGCTTTTGGTGGTTTACTTTACGGATATGATTCAGCCCTTATTTCAGGTGCAATTGATTCAATTCAAGCTAGATTTCAATTTGGCAGTGCAATGGTTGGATTTGTCGTTTCAAGTATATTAATTGGTGGAGCTATTGGAGTGCTGCTTTCTGGATCTTTTAGTGATTATATAGGTCGTAAAAAAGTATTGATAATTTCAGCAATATTATTTGCAGTATCTTCAATTTTTCAAGCTACTGCACCTAGTGTTACAATTATTGTTCTAGCTCGTTTAGTAGGTGGACTAGGTATAGGAATGGCTTCAGTATTATCCGTTACTTATATTTCTGAAATTGCTCCTTCACACATAAGAGGACGTTTGAGTTCAATTTATCAATTTGCTTGTGGTATTGGTATTATAACTGTTTACTTTGTCAATGCTGGTATAATGAATGGTGTTGATCCAGCATGGAAAATTAGTACTGGATGGCGTTTAATTTTAGGTTTAGGTGGTGTTCCTGCTTTATTATATCTTTTGGTTTTACTTCCTATACCTGAAAGTCCAAGATGGTTAATAGGTAAAGGTAAAAATGAAGAAGCGCAGAGCATTTTAAAAAAAATTTCTGGAACTGTGGAGGCAAATAAGGAAGTAGATATTATTAAGAATTCCATTAAAGCTAATGAAAAAAATTCATGGGACGATTTTAAATCTCCAAAAGTAAAAAAAGCACTTAAAGTAGGTATTATATTAGCTGTACTCCAACAACTTGTTGGCATCAATGTAATCATTTACTATGCTCCACAAGTATTTAAAGCAGCAGGTGCAGGTGGGGATTTGGGAACGGTTACTATTCTTTCTATAGGAATTTCAGGTACCTTAGGAGTAATATGTTCTATGTGGCTAGTTGATAAGCTTGGGCGAAAAAAACTTTTAATGGGTGGCTGTATAGGTATGGCCTGCATGCAAGGACTTGTAGGTGCTTCACTGAATTTCAATTGGAATGCTCCAATATTAACAAGTAGTTTTATCATATTATATTTGTTTATGTTTAATGTTTCTATGGGGCCTGTAGTATGGGTTATCCTTGGAGAAATATTTCCTAATAAGGTACGTGGAAGAGCTATGGCTATTTCAACCTTCTTCATGTGGGTAGCAAACTGGTTAATTTCTCAGTTGTTCCCAATGATTTTAGCTAACTTTGGCGGATCAGCAGCATTTGCTATCTTCGGAATTATGTGTATTGTTTCCTTCTTCTATGCTTGGATGAAGGTTCCAGAGACAAAAGATAAATCTTTAGAAGAAATAGAGCAAATTTGGGCATAAACTGTTTCTAAATAGATAAAATGCAATCTAAAAGTAATGTCATCAATTTATAATAATTGATGACATTATTTTTTAAAATGTTTCTTCCTGTATTTATCTGGAGTATCTTCATAAACTGACTTAAATACTCTAGTAAAGGATTTTTCATTAGGAAACCCGTTTTCAAGAGCAATATAGGTAATTGAGCAGTCTGTATTTAGTAAATCACGATGTGCACTCATTAGTCGAATACTGTCAATATATTTGTGTATAGTCATACCCATATGTTTTTTAAAATATCTACATAGATATTCTGGAGAATATCCACACATACTAGCTATGTTAGTAACGGATAATGGTTTTTTATAATGATTTTTTATATAATCACACAGAGCGGATATTTTTTCTAAGTTATCATTATTATTAATAAGCTGAGATTTACTTTTATCTTCTATAAAATTTTTTAATAAAAAATAAATTAGTTCATAAGATAAAGCAGTTAATTTTATATTCCAAAGGTATTCTCTTTTATTATAAACTTCAGTTATTTGATTTAAGACAGTTCTTAATTTATCAAATTGAACTTTCTTTTTCTCATTAACATTAGAAAAAGACATGCAATTAAAAATTTTGGTTTCTAGTTCTGGATATAAATTTTTTATAAATTCATAAGGTATTAGTAGTGAAACTGCTACAGATGTGTCACCATCTGCAACTAATATAGAGTGAATAGTATTTGAATTTATGAGAAAAATATCATTTTTTTTTGCAGCATGTTTAATTCCATCAATATAAACCATATTAATTTTTCCTAAAATTAAATAAGTTAATTCAACATCGGGATGCCAATGTTTCATAACAAAAAAAGTACTTGCTTTGTGCATAATAATTTTTATAGGTATTTGATCTTCATTCTCGACTATTTCATGTATGTAATCCATTGAACCACTCTCCACATAAATAAAGAATTAGGAATAGTTTATTATATTACTTTATACTAAAATAAATATTACTATATTTTCATACCTGTGTAAATAAGGTTTGTGTCAAGTTCTAGTGGGCAATTTATTTTTTCGATTTTCTTTTCCCTGTATATTTAGCCATATTCCATACTGTTCTTGAAATAAAACCTTAACTTCTCTTGATCCATTCAATTGTCCTTTTTTATTCAGCAGTATTTTTCTTTCTTCTTTTTCCTCTATTTTAGAACCTAACTTTCGCCTACTAAAATTATACTCTAAGCTTATATTTCTATAGGTTCTTTTTTTATACAAAAAATTAGAGGAAATTATACGAGTAAAAATAATAAAGACGTTTTAAAAGTGTTAATTATAATATAGAAGTTATTAAAAGAATAAAGGAGAATCAACATTTTACAATAATTGAAAAAGAAAAGATGTTAAATGCTTATGCATGAATTAACCAAGGATAAGGATGGTAATTGGCAGTTTATATATTTTACAAATCAGGAACCAGTTGATCAAGATGAAAAAGGCCTTAGAGATAATTAAAGGTAGGAAAAAGTAGAGTATTCAAGTAATTGGAAGGAAGTTTATATAAAGTGTAAAAGTAGAGAATTAAAAGGCAATGAAGCTATGAAACAGTTGGGACTTAGAAGAAATATGTTTTATAAGTTAGTCAAAAAGTATGAGAATGTAAGAGAATAATACTTTCTTTTTTTTATGCCTATATAGCAGTATGGGTCATCTTACAACTTTTAGCAGTTAAATTTATTGAAAACAGCTCCAGTACATTAACTTACATATTAGGGCAAAAAATAATGATGCTTTATGTTATGAAATTTGATATCCTTTATGATGTTCATGGATTAATTTCATATAATGTGATCATTTGGAGGAACCTGGTTACATGTTATAGAATATTAATAATATAAATTTAATTAGTTCAATAAGAAAGAAGAATATGTTTTATCAAGATTTGGACAAAAAGAATATTAATAATAGGAAGAAACGATAAAAATGAAAATAGAAAATTTAAAATTAGGAGATTATTATATACACACAAAATTTGGTGTATGTAAATATACTGGAACAGATACAATTAAAGAAAAATTATATTATCTTTTTTTATTTAAAAGTAAACAGAAAAGATATTTAATTAAAGAACAGGTAAATTCATGTATTTATTTTTACATGGATAAAGAAGAAGGTGATGAGAAAGGGATAAAATTAGATTCATTATGGAGTAATAAATCTTGGAAAAGAAAAAAAAGAGAAGAGCTTAAAAGAAATTAAGGAAACAGCCGATAAGTTAGTTAACCTATCTGTAAAAAGGAAATCTCTAAAAGGATGTAAATATAATACTAATATTATATTAGAAGAATTTTCAATATTATTACCTTTTGAAATGAGTGAAGGTCAAGTATCTGCTATAGCAGATATAAATAATGATCTTAGTAACGGAAAGGTAATGAATCGTCTTGTTTATGGGGGATGTGGTGCTGGAAAAACTGCTGTATTACAATATTGCTTGTTTCTTGCATATAAAAATTATTTTCAATCTATGCTTATGTGCCCATCTACTATACTGGCAGAGCAACATTATAATGATGTAAAAGAATTATTTAAAGATTATAATATTAATATTGAATTATTAATAAGTAAAACAACACCTAAAAATAAGCAAAGAATATATAAGGGTGCAGCAGATGGCAGTATAGACATTTTTATAGGAACAACCTCATTATGCAAAAAGATTGAATATAAGAATTTAGGAATTCTTCTTATAGATGAACCTCAGAAATTCGGAGTGAAAGCAAAAACGTATATAAAAGGGTTTCAGTCCAACGTTAATACTTTACAAACAACAGGCACTCCAATGCCGCGTGATTTTCTTGAAATAGAAGCAGGTGTAATGAATTTATCAAAAATAATGACTTATCCTAAAGGTAAAAAACCTATAATTACAAATATGATTGATGATACAGACAATAATATTAAATCTATTATTCAGTTTGAATTAAAAAGAAATGGACAAATATATTTTATTTATAATGATACATTAAAACAATATGAAATGAGAGAGAGATTATTAAAAATAATGCCAGAATTAAAGATATGTATAATAAATGGCAAAATGAATAAAAAGGAGAGTTCCCAAGTTATAGAAGATTTCTCTAATAAAAAATATGATCTCATGATTGCTACATCGATTATTGAAACTGGTGTAAATATAGACATTAATATGATATTGATATATAAACCCAATGTATGGGGTATGACATCATTGCATCAGGTCAGAAATAGGGTGGGGAGATTTAGTAAACAAGGGTATTGTTTTTTAGTAGAACCTAAAAGGTCAGATTTAAGTCCTACGGCAGTTAAAAGGTTACAAACAATATGCAAATATAATCAGCTGGGACAGGATATATTGATAGCAGAACAAGATCGTAAAAATAGAGGAAGTGGAGAAATTTTTGGAACGAGACAATCAGGCAGAATCCCGAATATAGGATATACAATGTATAAAGAGTTATTATCTAAAGAAATACAGGAGCAAAAGGATGAATTAGATTGATTCAAAAATTAATCTTAATAATAAGTTAAATAGAATGGTGGGTTAACATGGGGAAAATTAAACTGTTTTTAAAGAAACGTAAGTTTCCAATTCTTATATTAGTAATAGTAGTGTTAGTGAGTGTAGTATTTGGTACATATAAATATAACAAAGTGCAAGCATATAATAATTTAATAACTACAGCAAATAAATATATGGATCAAAATAATTATGATAAAGCTGAAACTTTATTTGAGCAATCATTGAAATATAAAGAAGATTCTTCAGTTGAGAAAAATATAAAATTAGCTGCAACATTAAAGAAGTTTAAAGAAATTTATGATGATGGAATGAAATTAGCAAGTGATAAAAAATATTTGGAAGCCATAAAAAAATTTAAAACGATAGATAAGAGCGGTTTGAAGTGGTATTCTAATGCTCAAAAAGAAATTAATGAGTGTAAGAAAAAATATATAGCACAAAACATGCAGCTGGCACATGATGCATTAAAAAATAATAAGTATGATGATGCAAATAAATATTTAGATGATATATTAAAGATTGATAGTAATAATGAAGATGCTAAAAATTTAAAGGTTTCAATTGACGAAGCTATGAATCAAAAACAAGAAAATTTTAACCTACTATGCGGAATTCTCCCATCATCCATAGGTGGGAGATGGATAGCACTTGCCGATAGGCAACAAATATAATAAACTATATTCAGTTGCATATACTGAAAGGTAGTGTTACCAATGGAATTTGACAGTAATAATCATTCAGTATTCTTGCTGAACTATCATCTAGTATTAGTTATAAAGTATAGACGAAAAGTCATAGATAATAAAATATCAGATAGGCTAAAGGAAATATTTGAGTATATATGTCCTAAATATAATATTATTTTAGAAGAATGGAATCATGATTTAGACCATATATATTTACTTTTTAGAGGTTCTCCAAATACTGATATATCAAAATTCATTAATGCGTATAAAAGTGCAAGTAGTAGATTGATAAAAAAGGAATTTCCACAAATAAGAAAGCAGCTATGGAAGGAATATTTTTGGTCAAGAAGCTATTGCCTTATAACAACTGGAGGTGTTCCAATAGATATAGTTAGAAAGTATATTGAAAATCAAGGAATGAAATGAGGTGAGGATATGTTAAAGGCTTATAAATATAGAATTTATCCTAATGAAGAACAAAAAATATATTTAGCTAAAACATTTGGATGTACTAGATTTATCTATAATAAGATGTTGGCAGATAGGATTAAATCTTATAATGAAAATAAAGACCTAGATATTAAGCAAATTAAGTATCCTACACCAGCACACTATAAAAAAGAATTTGAATGGCTTAAAGAAGTTGATAGTTTAGCACTTGCTAATGCACAAATGAATCTTAATAAAGCATATAAAAACTTTTTTAGAGATAAATCAATTGGATTTCCTAAGTTCAAGAAGAAAAATAATACTAACAGTTATACAACTAATAATCAAAATGGAGCTGTATCTTTAGAAAATGGATATATAAAAGTTCCTAAACTAAAATCAATGATTAAGGTAAAGCAACATAGGCAATTCAAATGATTAATTAAAAGTTGTACCATATCTCAAGTGCCTAGTGGAAAGTATTATATATCAATTTTAGTAGATACCGAAAACTTTCAACTTCCTAAAATAGATAAAAAAATAGGGGTAGATGTGGGACTTAAAGAATTCGCAATATGTTCTGATGGATACAGAAAACCTAATCCAAAACACCTTAGGAAATCAGAAAAAAGGTTTATTAAACTTCAAAAGGACTTATCAAGAAAGCAAAAAGGAAGTAACAATAGAAAAAAAGCAAGGCTAAAAGTAGCTAAATTGCATGAAAGAATAGCAAATCAAAGGGCAAATTTCTTACATAAGTTATCAATAAAATTAATTAGAGAAAACCAATCTATAGTTATTGAGGACTTAAAAGTTAAGAATATGCAACAGAATCACAAACTAGCAAAAGTTATAAGTGAAGCTAGTTGGTCAAAATTCAGAAGAATGTTAGAATACAAGGCTGAATGGTATGGTAGGGAAATAATAATAGCACCTAGTAATTATGCTAGTTCTCAACTATGTTCAGAATGTGGGTATAAGAATATAGAGGTAAAAAACCTAGCACTTAGAGAATGGACATGTCCGAAGCGTGGTACACACCATGATAGAGATATAAATGCTAGTAAGAATTTGCTGAAGTTAGCTATATAACTTTAGTAATACACTGAGGTTGGTTCAACCTTTAGAGCGTGGGTAAACTTGCTACAGTAGTAGTATTGACCACGAAGCCCCCCACTTCAACGAAGTAAGTGGGGTGTAGTTCACATTAAATTTATATCATATTGTTCAAGTAAAGTCATTATAGCATTATTTGGTTTGGTTTCTGTAATAATGCTGTGGAAATCAGATATATTTGAAAAATTAAAGATCCCATCTAGGTTGAATCTTTCATTTGTTGCTATTAGATATAATTCCTTGGATATACTCATAATTGCTTTTTTAGTACCTGCATCCTCAGATATACTAGAGCTAATAGTTCCATTTGCGAGATTTATTCCACTGCATCCTATAAAAGCTTTATTGCAACTATAAAGTTTAATTTGTTCGATAGAATGAGAACCTATATTTCCACCTACAAAGGTATTGTAATCTCCACCTATAAAAATAACATTCATTTTTAAATCTAAATGAAGCAATGATGATATTTCAACCATATTTGTTATTAAATTAATATTTCTATTGTTTTTTATGAGTAGTTTTGTAAGAAAGTAGGAAATACTTGATGCATCTAAAAAGATTGTATCATTATCTTTAATTAACTTATATGCCTTTTTAGCAATTAATTTCTTTAAATCTGTATTTTTTTCAACTCTTTTAAATAAAGTTTCAGCATTTACTATAGTGCGCTTTATGTTAATTGCACCACCGTAAGTACGTTGTAATAAGTTCTTTTTTTCTAAAACTTGAAGATCTTTTCGAATCATACTTTCACTTACTTGAAATTGTGTACTTAAATCTTTTACTAATACTCTTCCATCTCTTTCTAATAAATCTAAGATATGTTTGTGCCTTTCTTCAATAAACATAGTTTCCTCCAACTTATTCTCATTTACTTTTATTTTAGCAAGTATACTATTAAAATGCAACTAATTTAATTGACAAGTGATAATAACTGGGATAAAATGATATTGAATGATAACTAATTATATTAAGTCATAATAAGTTGGTGGGGGAGGAATAAGAAAATTATGAAAAAAGCAGTATTTTTTGATATTGACGGAACTTTAATGGATTGTTTAAATGGAATAACTGATATCACTCCTAGAGTAAAAAAAGCTATACGTGCACTGCAAGCAGAAGGAAATTATGTTTTTATTGCAACGGGCAGACCATATGCTTTTTTAAATGACGCTATTCGTAATTTTGGATTTGATGGTTTTGTACTTACCAATGGTGCATATGTACAAGTTAAAGAAAAGTGTATATATAAAAAATCTATTAAGGAAGATTATATAAAAAAGTTGGTATGTAATTTTGAACAACTTAACATTCAGTATATATTGCAAGGTGAAACATATTCATATATTAAAGATGAATATAAAAAGTTACATTCAGTCTATGATTCTTATGGTATACAAAGGAGATATTTACAAGGCAATTATAATATTGATGATATAGACATATATAAAATTGAAATGTTGTGTAATGACAAAAAAGGAATAGATTATTGTTTATCCTTAGGAAACGATGATTTTAATTATGTTTATAATATGGAAACAGGTTCTTTTGAATTATACTCAAAAACAAATACAAAAGCTTCGGGAATATTAAAAGTATTGGATTTCTTAAACATTCCTTTAGAAAATAGTTATGCTTTTGGTGATGGTAAAAATGACATAGAAATGCTATCAACAGTAGGCTGCGGAATAGCTATGGGAAATGCAGAGGATTGTGTCAAAAGTTATGCTAAAAAAGTTACAGATACAGTACAAAATGATGGAGTAGCTTTAGAAATAGAAGAATTCATTTTATAATTTGAATTAATTAATTCATAGTAATATATATGGTATTAAAGAAAATCTAAATGATTTGTATAATAATTGAAAATATCACAGAAATGTGATATTTTTATATTATTATGTGTTTAAAATAGGATTATTATCATAATGTTGGATAAGTAACAAAATAAATAATAGAGTTAAAGTGGAGAGGGGATATGTGTGTATGTTAATGTTGAAAAACATAAAAAAGTTTTTGGTATGGAAAGAAATATCTTTTTTACTGGCATAACTAGCTTTTTAACTGATACAACTACAAAATGATATATTCTGTTATGCCATTATTTCTAATGTCTATAGGTGCATCAAAGACAGGGGTATCACTTATTGAAGGAATTGCAGAGAGTACAGCATCAATTCTCAAAGCTTTATCAGGCTGGTGGAGTGATAAAATTGGTAAAAATAAACCGTTCATGATTATAGGATATGGATTTACAGCTATTTTATCTCCGCTATTTTCAATAGCAACTTCACCTTTGCAAGTCCTAATTATTAGATTTAGTGAAAGGGTTGGGAAAGGGATAAGAACTGCCCCAAAAGATAGTCTTGTAGCAGGTTCATCAAGTGATAGTGAAAAAGGAAAAAATTTTGGATTTCACAAGGCTATGGACAATAGTGGAGCAATATTAGGACCTCTACTTGCTTTTGCAATTTTATCAGCGTTTCCCGGTGATTATAGTAAAGTATTATAGCTTGCGAGGTAGGACATCCTATAACTGCTGGAGAACTTATAGCAATTGGGCAAGAATATAGCGACAATCAATGCAAGAGCACAAATGGTGGAAATCCCTACCCATACGACTTCTTTGATGACACATACGAAACATTTCTGACTTCTCTATAAATGAGCATTGAATTTAATAACCCAATTACAAAAGTATCAATGTAATGATTGGTACTTTTAACTACTGTATCATCATGGTCCAAAATTAAACATTTGTATTTCAATTTAATTCGTTCTAATAGACTAAATCAGTTTAAAATACTATTATAATGCTAATATATTATTTATAACGCTCTTATTATATAATTTTAACCAATACAGATAAAGGAATTTTATTATAGCAAATCAGTAAAGGAATCATACTTATCACTATTACTTGTAAAATTCAACCACTATAATTTTAATAAATGGCATAGAATTTATATGTTAACAAATGTGTTATTTCTAAGACATAAATTATTGTATTGACAAAGGCGTTTAGGTACTATACACTAATAACATGATGAACTTAAATTTTGATAATAAATTAAAAATTAGCTACACACTTTTGAGGTTGGTTACAAAGCTTTCCGAGCTTGATAAACAAACTAGTTATTACGGAACGGATAAGCAGCTTTTTGAGGCGGAAATCCACATGATTAAAGCTATAAAAGAAAATGAAGGCATTCATGTTACTGGTCTTGCAGAAAAATTGGGAGTGACGAAAGGAGCAGTTTCCCAAATAATTATGAAACTTCAGAAAAAAAGCATGATCATCAAGGAAATTGACCCGCATAACTCGTCAAGACTGATACTACGACTAACACCTAAAGGAGAAACTGCGCATTTACACCACGAAAAAATCCATCAGGAGTTTGATGATCTTGTTAACAATATTTTAAAAGATAGCTCTGATGCAGAAAAAGCATTCTTAAAAAAATTTTTAATCTCTCTTGAAGAAAAAGTTGATATTCTTTATGAAAGAAAAAAAGATTAAAAATACAAATGATATATTCTATATATTGCTGAAAAGCAATATTTTTTAACTAAGGTGTATAGCATCTAAACAGTTTTAAACTTTCTTTTAATTCGGTTAGTGGTAATATTTACGTCGAGTGTATAGGACCCATACACTTTATAAATATTTAATTGATATAAATTTAACTTTATACAAGGAGGATATATAAATGAATTTAACATCTATTCGAGCATCTATGCTTAATTATAGAGCGAAAAAAGGCAGTAGTGATGTAATTAAAAGTCTTGAAATAAAAAAAGGAGATATAATTGGTGACATTGGTTCTGGTGGTGGATTTTTTACCTTTAAATTCTCAAAAATCGTAGGAGCAGATGGGAAAGTATTTGCTGTTGACACAAACCAGAAGTTATTAGCGCATATAAAAGAGATAATGAAACGTAATCAAATTCAGAATATAGAAGCAGTACTCAGTAATGAAAACAGCTGTCCATTACCTCATACAAGTTGCAATTTTGTTTTTATAAGGAATGTATTTCATCATATAACAAACCAAGTTAATTATTTTAAGAATATAAAAAACTGCTTAAATACAGGAGGTAGGATTGTAATTATTGAATGGCTTCCCAATGCAACCATCATAGGACATTGTACTGAAGAGATGAAAATAAAAAAAATTATGAAGGATGCAGGTTTTACGCATTTGAAATCCTTTGATTTTTTAAAGAAACAGTCTTTCAATATATTTGAAAAATAAATAATTTAACTACATATGCTGTAATGTTGTTAGAAACGGAGGAAATAATAATGATAATTGAAAAAAATAAAACAGCACTTATAACTGGTGCTACTAGTGGAATAGGTGCTGCCTTTGCAAGAAGATTTGCTAAAGAAGGATATAATTTAATTGTTACTGGTAGACGAAAAGAAAAAATAAATAGTCTAGCTAAGGAACTTAGAGAAGAATTTAATATCAGCGTTGATGTATTTATTGTTGAATTGTCTAGTATGAATAATGTAGAGTTTTTAATTAAAAAAATTAAAAATAGAGATATTAGTGTTTTAGTTAATAATGCTGGCTTTGCAACAAAAGGTAAATTTGCAGATGAAAACTTAAATGTGCAGGAACAAATGATTAATCTTCATATTATTTGTGCAATGAAACTGATACATTCCATTTTACCCAATATGATTAAGAAAAAGAATGGAACGATTATAAATCTATCATCACAAAGCGCATTTCTGGTTATGCCTAAAAATGCAGCATATTCTGGCACAAAAGCATTTCTAAATGCATTTTCTGAGTCAATATATTTAGAGGTTAAAGACAGTGGAGTAAAAGTGCAAGCTTTATGTCCTGGGTTCGTAATAAGTGATTTTCATGAGAAAATGGGAAGTCCAAAGGCTAATCACAAAAATAAAGGAATAATTAGATGGATGACACCAGAAAAAGTTGTGAATATATCATTAGAGAACCTCAAAAAAGGTAAAGTAATATGCAAACCGGGCTTTTTTGAAAATTTAGGTATGAATTTATTAAATTTTCTACCTAAAATAATATACTATAAAATAGCGACTAATTTTTGCAAATAATTTTCTTATTTGCAAAATACAAAAATAAAAGATAATGCAAAGTTTTTTTTATCAGATATAAAAATACTAAAGAGGACAGAGGAGGACAGAGAATGTTGATTTTTTGCTAACGCAAAAGAATCTTTAAATTTATATAAGTTAGCAATGTTTCGCTTTGGCGAAACGAGTTATCAAAAATTCAATTAAAGATTTTCCGTAGTATAGCGGAGAAAAATCCTCCTTCACTGTCCTTTTTCCTCTGTCCTCTATCTTATTAAAAGTATTGCATATCAATATTTTTGAATTATGAATTGCATATAAAGGATTTTCAACTAATATTGTAGAATGTAAATATTATAATACAATATTAAGGAGATGTTTTTTATGGAGAAAAGTGAACAAGATTATAAAATCGAATTAAATGGTTTACAACAGGAGATAGAAAACATTAATAATGATAAAAATGTAATGATATTAAAAACAAATGGTTTAAAAAAAGAATACAATACTGCTAATTTGAAAAATAAGAAACTAGAGTATTATTATACAAAAATAGAATACCTAAAATTAAAATTAAAAAATATTAAATACGATAAAGCAAAATTAGATATGATTAATTTAATAAAGAAGGAATGGCAAAAAATTTTAAATATATTAGAGGAAAATATAAAAATAGCAGCGGAAGAGAAAAATTTTAAAACTACCATTAAAAAACCTAATGGAACATTTGATTATAAATACATTGCAGATTCCAAAGCTGTGGATGAGGCTGATTTGATATATAGAAAAGAAAAACAAAAATATATTAAATGGATAAAAGAGCTTGAATAAAGCTCTTTTCTAATCTTTTTAAATAAACTATGTCTGGTGTGTCAGTATATGAATTGGTTTAGAAAGCTAAGTAAATTAAAGAATAATGTACGTAGTTTTGAATAACAGTAATGTTGATAGATTTATATGATAATGAAAGGTGATAGAATAACACATGTCGCTTGAGTGAACGAGCGGCAATCAAGAAAAGAACTTTTAATACAGAATTTAAAAAGTTCTTGACAGTTTCAAATATACATGATAGTATATAGAAGCCGCTTAAATGAAGTGGCGATGAACCTTGAAAATCAAACAGAGAAGAGAATAATAAACCAGCAATTCTTTTGAAAGCTGTGAAAACAGCTTAAAAGTATAAAAGTAAATGAGCTTAAATTGAACTTGAAACTCTGAAAAGAGTTTATATATAAGAAATTAAATTGAGAGTTTGATCCTGGCTCAGGACGAACGCTGGCGGCGTGCCTAACACATGCAAGTCGAGCGAGAGAAATTCCTTTGGGAATGGATCTAGCGGCGGACGGGTGAGTAACACGTGGGCAACCTGCCTCAAAGAGGGGGATAGCCTCCCGAAAGGGAGATTAATACCGCATAAAGTTATTTTATCACATGGTAAAATAACCAAAGGAGAAATCCACTTTGAGATGGGCCCGCGGCGCATTAGCTAGTTGGTAAGGTAACGGCTTACCAAGGCAGCGATGCGTAGCCGACCTGAGAGGGTAATCGGCCACATTGGAACTGAGAGACGGTCCAGACTCCTACGGGAGGCAGCAGTGGGGAATATTGCACAATGGGCGAAAGCCTGATGCAGCAACGCCGCGTGGGTGATGAAGGTTTTCGGATTGTAAAGCCCTGTCTTTTGGGACGATAATGACGGTACCAAAGGAGGAAGCCACGGCTAACTACGTGCCAGCAGCCGCGGTAATACGTAGGTGGCGAGCGTTGTCCGGATTTACTGGGCGTAAAGGGTGCGTAGGCGGATATTTAAGTGGGATGTGAAAACCCCAGGCTCAACCTGGGGACTGCATTTCAAACTGGATATCTAGAGTGCAGGAGAGGAAAGCGGAATTCCTAGTGTAGCGGTGAAATGCGTAGAGATTAGGAAGAACACCAGTGGCGAAGGCGGCTTTCTGGACTGTAACTGACGCTGAGGCACGAAAGCGTGGGTAGCAAACAGGATTAGATACCCTGGTAGTCCACGCCGTAAACGATGAGTACTAGGTGTAGGAGGTATCGACCCCTTCTGTGCCGCAGTAAACGCAGTAAGTACTCCGCCTGGGAAGTACGATCGCAAGATTAAAACTCAAAGGAATTGACGGGGGCCCGCACAAGCAGCGGAGCATGTGGTTTAATTCGAAGCAACGCGAAGAACCTTACCTAGACTTGACATCCCCTGAATTACCTGTAATTAGGGAAGCCCTTCGGGGCAGGGAGACAGGTGGTGCATGGTTGTCGTCAGCTCGTGTCGTGAGATGTTAGGTTAAGTCCTGCAACGAGCGCAACCCTTATCATTAGTTGCTACCATTAAGTTGAGCACTCTAGTGAGACTGCCCGGGTTAACCGGGAGGAAGGTGGGGATGACGTCAAATCATCATGCCCCTTATGTCTAGGGCTACACACGTGCTACAATGGTGAATACAGAGAGATGCAAACCCGCGAGGGTGAGCCAAACTTCAAAATTCACCTCAGTTCGGATTGCAGGCTGAAACCCGCCTGCATGAAGCTGGAGTTGCTAGTAATCGCGAATCAGAATGCCGCGGTGAATGCGTTCCCGGGCCTTGTACACACCGCCCGTCACACCATGAGAGTTGGCAACACCCGAAGTCCGTGGGGCAACCGTAAGGGGCCAGCGGCCGAAGGTGGGGTTAATAATTGGGGTGAAGTCGTAACAAGGTAGCCGTAGGAGAACCTGCGGCTGGATCACCTCCTTTCTAAGGAGTCGTAAGATAGTTAATTCTATCTTAAAAGACTGGTTTTATTATACTCTGTTTGATTTTGAGGGGTTAAAAACTTAAATAGTTTTTAACGCATAATTTAGCTAAACGAAGTTTAGAGTTAAAATTATGCCGGGCCGAAAGGCTAAACCTAAATAGTTTTTAACAGATAATGAATTAATTATCTGTCATCACTCTCAAAAATTGTTCTTTGAAAATTGCACAGAGAAAATAAGTTAAAAGTAAAGCATATTCATGTATATTTATTCCAAAAAGAATATTTATACTGAATAAAGATTAATATAATTAATCGTACTTTGTAGAATTAAAAGATTCTTATAGTTATAGTTGGTGTAATAATATATCAACTAACAAACAAAAATTAATAATAGTGTATAACTTATTATTAATGAAATAAAAATTGATAGAAACGAACAGTACAAGGAAATGCCTGAGCGAGGAACGGAGCTTACTTAAGGTAAGTGAGTACTGCAGGGATGGCATTGACGCAGTAATGTGAAGTTTATAGCAATTTTTAACTTAAAGGTCAAGCTACAAAGGGCGCATGGTGAATGCCATGGCACCAGGAGTCGAAGAAGGACGTGATAAGCTGCGATAAGCTTCGGGTAGGCGCAAATAGCCTGTGATCCGGAGATTTCCGAATGGGGAAACCCACATGACTAACGTCATGTACTTTAAACTGAATTCATAGGTTTATAGAGACAAACCCGGGGAACTGAAACATCTAAGTACCCGGAGGAAGAGAAAGAAAAATCGATTTCTTAAGTAGCGGCGAGCGAAAGAGAAAGAGCCCAAACCAGGAACTTGTTCCTGGGGTTGCGGGTAGATCATAAACACTTTTATTTCCTAATTGAAGAGAGCTGGAAGGCTCCGCCGCAGAAGGTAAAAGCCCTGTAAATAAAAAGAAATTTAAGTTAGATCTATTCCAGAGTACCACGAGACACGTGAAACCTTGTGGGAAGCTGGGAGGACCACCTCCCAAGGCTAAATACTACCTGGTGACCGATAGTGAAGCAGTACCGTGAGGGAAAGGTGAAAAGAACCCCGGAAGGGGAGTGAAATAGAACCTGAAACCGTGTGTCCACAACCGGTCGAAGCACATTTAAGTGCGACGGCGTGCTTTTTGTAGAACGAGCCAGCGAGTTGCGGTATGCAGCAAGGTTAAATACTTAAGGTATGGAGCCGAAGGGAAACTGAGTCTGAATAGGGCGACTAGTTGCATGCTGCAGACCCGAAACCGAGTGACCTATCCATGGACAGGATGAAGCGGAAGTAAAATTCCGTGGAGGTCCGAACCGCGTTGGTGTTGAAAAACCATGGGATGAGCTGTGGATAGCGGAGAAATTCCAATCGAACTCGGAGATAGCTGGTTCTCCTCGAAATAGCTTTAGGGCTAGCGTCGAGATTGAGTAATGGAGGTAGAGCACTGAATAGGCTAAGGGCTGAAAACAGTTACTGAACCTTATCAAACTCCGAATGCCATATACTCGTATCTCGGCAGTCAGACTGCGAATGATAAGATCCGCGGTCAAAAGGGAAACAGCCCAGATCATCAGCTAAGGTCCCAAAGTGTAAGTTAAGTGGTAAAGGATGTGGGATTTCTAAGACAACTAGGATGTTGGCTTAGAAGCAGCCACTCATTTAAAGAGTGCGTAATAGCTCACTAGTCGAGAGATCCTGCGCCGAAAATGTCCGGGGCTAAAACTTACCACCGAAGCTATGGACTCGAAAGAGTGGTAGAGGAGCTTCCTGTATGGATTGAAGCTGTACCGTAAGGAGCGGTGGACTGTACAGGAGTGAGTATGCTGGCATAAGTAGCGAGAAATAAGTGAGAATCTTATTGGTCGAAAACCTAAGGTTTCCTGGGGAAGGCTCGTCCTCCCAGGGTTAGTCGGGACCTAAGCCGAGGCCGAAAGGCGTAGGTGATGGACAATTGGCTGACATTCCAATACCGCCAGCTTCCATTTGACAGATGGGATGACGCAGGAGGGTAGGATGTGCACACTGTTGGATGTGTGTCTAAGCACTTAGACGTGCCCAGAAGGTAAATCCGCTGGGATTAGTTGAGGTGTTACAGGGATTTCTTTTCTAAGAAAGAAGTATCCGATTCCACGCTGCCAAGAAAAGTCTCTATGGAGGAAACTGGTGCCCGTACCGCAAACCGACACAGGTAGGTGAGGAGAGAATCCTAAGACCATCGGAAGAATTGCTGTTAAGGAACTCGGCAAATTGACCCCGTAACTTCGGGATAAGGGGTGCCGTCCTTACGGACGGCCGCAGAGAATAGGCCCAAGCAACTGTTTAGCAAAAACACAGGTCTCTGCTAAAGCGAAAGCTGAAGTATAGGGGCTGACGCCTGCCCGGTGCTGGAAGGTTAAGGGGAATACTTAGCGCAAGCGAAGGTATGAACTTAAGCCCCAGTAAACGGCGGCCGTAACTATAACGGTCCTAAGGTAGCGAAATTCCTTGTCGGGTAAGTTCCGACCCGCACGAATGGCGTAATGATTTGGGCACTGTCTCAACAGCAAATCCGGCGAAATTGTAGTGCAAGTGAAGATGCTTGCTACCCGCAGTTGGACGGAAAGACCCCGTAGAGCTTTACTGCAGCTTAACATTGAGTTTCGGTATTGTCTGTACAGGATAGGTGGGAGACTTAGAAACTAGGGCGTCAGCCCTAGCGGAGTCATCCTTGGGATACCACCCTGACAGTACTGAGATTCTAACCGGAGGCCATGAAACTGGCCACGGGACATTGTTAGGCGGGCAGTTTGACTGGGGCGGTCGCCTCCTAAAAAGTAACGGAGGCGCCCAAAGGTTCCCTCAGAACGGTTAGAAATCGTTCGAAGAGTGCAAAGGCAGAAGGGAGCCTGACTGCGACACATACAGGTGGAGCAGGGACGAAAGTCGGGCTTAGTGATCCGGTGGTACCTCGTGGGAGGGCCATCGCTCAACGGATAAAAGCTACCTCGGGGATAACAGGCTGATCTCCCCCAAGAGTCCACATCGACGGGGAGGTTTGGCACCTCGATGTCGGCTCGTCGCATCCTGGGGCTGAAGTAGGTCCCAAGGGTTGGGCCGTTCGCCCATTAAAGCGGCACGCGAGCTGGGTTCAGAACGTCGTGAGACAGTTCGGTCCCTATCCGCTGCGGGCGCAGGAAATTTGAGAGGAGCTGTCCTTAGTACGAGAGGACCGGGATGGACTGACCTCTGGTGTACCAGTTGTTCCGCCAGGAGCACGGCTGGGTAGCTATGTCGGGACGGGATAAACGCTGAAAGCATCTAAGCGTGAAGCCCACCTCAAGATTAGATTTCCCATAGCGCAAGCTAGTAAGACCCCTTGAAGAACACAAGGTTGATAGGTCAGAGGTGTAAGCATGGCAACATGTTCAGCTGACTGATACTAATAGGTCGAGGGCTTGACCAAATTAACTTAAATCATTTAATTTGACTTTTAACTTAACTATACTGTGCAATTTTGAGAGAACAATTTCTCAAATCTGGTGACGATAACGTAAAGGCAACACTCCTTCCCATACCGAACAGGTAGGTTAAGCTTTACAGTGCCGATGGTACTTCAGGGGAGACCCTGCGGGAGAGTAGGTCGCTGCCAGGTATGTTAATACAGACACTAAGCGTTAAGCTTAGTGTCTTTGCTTTAGCGATAAATATCGATTACCTCTTAACGTATTTTTTTAGTTCACTCTTAATAAATAAAAATGCAACTGGTATACCATAAATTAGTTGACCTGCTAATTCTATAGAGTCTCCTGCATTTGGCATCAATTCTAAAAGTGATTCTCCAAATAAGCATGCCCCTATATAAATTAAGAATAGATTTAAAACAGTAAAGATTATATTAATGTTTAATTTAACGGCAAATTTAAATACTAGAAATGCTATTATTAAAGATATAACAAAACCAACTAATCCACCACTTAGTGTTAATAGTAAGCTCGTGTGCAAAAATGGTAAGAAGAAGATCAGTATTTCCAAGCTTTCTCTGAAGGTTGTTACAAAAGCTAAAATAAATAAACTATAGGCAGTAAAGTTATTTTCTTTCGTTTGTTTATAATCCTGAATACTTTTGGATTGTTTCTTGATTATTACTAAGCTAAAAAGGATTAATCCTGATAAGAATAACATTGTTGATCCCATAAAGAAATTTTCTGCATAACCTTCAAGTTTAGCAGTAGTATTAAATGCAACAATACCTGTAAGAACTGTTACAATCAATCCAGCAGTACCACCTACAAAGATATTCTTCATAAGTTTATTTTCACCAATCTTATATAAATAAACTGTAAGTGGAACGAGGATTAAAAACATCTCAAAAAACTCTCTGCAAGTAACTATAATTGGCATCATCATTTTATCATCCCCAATCGTTTTGTATATATTATGATGGAGAACATTAAAGAGTGAAAGAAATGTAGAGAAAAGCATGGAATATATAGAAGTATCCATGATAAATTTGTAAAATAATTAACTTAAATAAAATATTATATTATGTTATATGGAGGTAAAGTTAATTTATGTAGATTATTAAGTTGAATTAGTTTTTATCAATTATGGAAAATATTGATGATTAATTTTTCAATGATATAATATATTTAATAGACCGATTTGTAGAAGTAAAATATTTATTCATAATAATATATCAATTTTTCATAAGGAATTTATGTAAATATGAGTGATGATTATGTATTAAGAATTATAAAATCTATTGGTGAAGCTGCGACAAAAATATTTAAAAAAGAGGATACTAAGGAATTAAAGAATGTTGATATAAATTCAATATCTAAAAATGATATATTACCTTGAACTTGAATAAAATATTAAAGAAACTTTATATTACAAAACTATTATAAAAACAATAATGTAGTAATATAGAGTAAAAATCTTTATAATTAAAGTAAAATATGGGAAAACTAATTGTAAGGTTTCCTAAATATTATAATTATAGAAAAGGAGCATAATTTTATATGACACAGACAAAAAGAAGAGATGAAATATCAAAAGAAGATAAATGGAAGGTAGAGAAAATATATAAAAGTATAGAAAACTGGGAAAAGGATTTTGAAAAATTAAAATCTATGGCACCAAAATTAAGTGAATACGCTGGTAAATTATCTGAAAGTAAGAAGCTTTTAGAATATTTTAAGCTGGATGAAGAAGTTTCAAGATTGGCAGGAAAACTAGTTATTTTTGCACACATGAAAAATGATGAAGATACTGCTAATCCTACTTTTCAAGTTTTAAGAGATAAAATATATGCTTATAATGCTGAAATAGAAAGTATGGAAGCATTTTTTATTCCTGAAATATTGAGTTTGCCAGAAGGAACTATAGATAAATTTATAGAAGATGTTCCAGAACTAAATATGTATAAATTTTTATTAGAAAAAATTTTGAAAAAGAAGCCTCATGTTTTAAGTGTGGAGCAAGAAGAACTTATAGCATCAGTATCAGATTGTTTAAATGCCCCAGAGAAAATTTACAGTATGCTCTCTAATGCTGATATGACTTTTCCTAAAATAGAGGATGAGAATGGAAAAAGTGTTGAGCTTACCGATGTGAATTATTCAGGTTTCATAAGATCTAAAAATAGAACAGTTAGAGAAGAAGCATTTAAAGCTTTATTTAATACTTATAAAAAGTATAAAAATACCTTAGCTGCATCCCTTACTTCAAATATAAAAAATTTTGTCTTTATATCAAAGACTAGAAAGTATAAAAGTTCAATGGAATGTTCATTAAAGCCTAATGATATTTCTTTAGATGTTTACAATAATACTGTTGATACTATAAATAACAATTTAAAATCACTGCACAGATATGTAAGCATTAAAAAGAAACTTTTAGGATTTGATGAAATGCACATGTACGATTTATATGTGCCCCTAATAGATACTGTACAAGAACATATAGAATTTGATGAAGCAGTGAAAATAGTAAAAGAAGGATTAAAGCCTTTAGGAGAAGAATATTTAGATATATTTGATGAAGGAATAAAGGATGGATGGATAGATATATATCCAAACAAAGGCAAAAGAGGAGGAGCTTATTCCACAGGGGATTATGATACTATGCCTTATGTACTTTTAAATTATGACTATAAGCTTACAGATGTTTCTACTTTAGCACATGAAATGGGTCATTCTATACATTCTTATTATTCGAGGAAAAATCAACCTTATATATATTCAGATTATTCTCTTTTCTGTGCAGAAGTGGCTTCAACTACTAATGAAAGCTTATTAATGCATTATTTAATTGACAGTGAAAAAGATGAAAAAAGAAAGCTTTATCTTATAAATCAAGAATTAGAACAAATTAGGACTACTGTATTCAGACAGGTTATGTTTGCTGAATTTGAAAAAATAACTCATGAAAAAATAGAAAATGGAACACCACTTACAGGAGACGACTTATGTAAAACTTGGAGAAATTTAAATGAAAAATATTTTGGACCAGATATGGTTGTAGATGAAGAAATAGATATGGAGTGGTCAAGAATTCCTCATTTCTATTGGGATTTTTATGTATACCAGTATGCTACAGGTTATGCAGCAGCACATTCTTTTGCTAATGCAATATTGAAAAATGGAGAAAAGGCAGTAGAATCTTACAAGGGATTTTTGAAGAGCGGATCCAGTGATTATCCAATAAATGTACTTAAAAAAGCAGGAGTAGACATGACTTCACCTAAGCCTTTAGAGGATACTATAAAGAGATTTGATGAATTATTAGATATGTTAGACTAGGAGGACAATCTATGAAAAGAGGGGCAGTGGAAAGAAATTTTAGAAAGATAAAAAATCAAATACCTCAAATAACAGAAATAGTAAATCACACTAAAACAAATGCACTGTGGAAACATGAGGCTTCTGTAAGAAAGAAAATAAGACAGCTTAAAGAGTTTGAAGAGGCTGACTTTAGAGACTTTAAGGATGTTTATGAAAGTTACTTAGAAATATTGGAATACATATCTGAAAGGCTTTTGCAGGACTACAATAGAAAAAATAGTACTAATTTTAATTTTAGTGAAATAGCAGAACATAATTATAATAGTTATTTAGATTCAGGAATAATCAGCGTACTTATAACTAAGCATATACCTAAGCTTGTATCTAAAGAATTTGATAATGTGTTTCCACCTAACCCCAAGGATGAATATGAAGATGCCAGAAAGATTGTAAGAAAATTCTACCTCCATCTAGGAGAAACTAATACAGGAAAAACTTATAATGCAATGCAGAGACTTAAGAAGGCTAAAAAGGGAATATACCTTTCACCACTTAGAATATTAGCCCTTGAGAATTATGAGAGGCTAAATTCAGAAGGTGTAAGATGCAGCCTTATGACGGGGGAAGAAGAAATAATTGTAGAAGGAGCACAGCACATATCCTGCACTATAGAAAAATTAGATATTCATGAAGAGTATGATATAGCAGTTATAGATGAAATTCAAATGATAAATGATGATCAAAGAGGAGCAGCATGGACACGAGCTTTGCTAGGATTAAATTGTAAAGAAATACATGTTTGTGGAGCTATCAATAGTAAAGATTTATTGATTGACATAATTGAAAATTGTCAGGATCAATATGAATTTAAAGAATATAAAAGAAACATACCTCTTGAGATGGAATATAATTCTTTTTCACGTAAAGATATTCAAGATGGAGATGCACTTGTAGTATTTTCTAAAAAAAGAGTATTAGAATTAGCATATTATTATGCAAACTTAGGTATAAAAGCAAGTTTAATTTATGGAGATTTGCCTCCTGAAGTAAGAAGAAAGCAGTATGAGCAATTTATGAATAAAGAGGCAAAGATATTAATAACTACGGATGCCATTGGTCTTGGAGTGAACCTTCCAATTAAAAGAATAGTGTTTATGGATGTTAAGAAGTTTGATGGCAGTGAGGTAAGGTATTTGAAGTCTCAAGAGGTAAAGCAAATTGCAGGAAGGGCAGGAAGAAAGGGAATATACAACGTTGGATATGTGGCATCCTATGGAAACACTCAGAAATTTATAAGTGAGATGATAAATGCATCAGATCAAATTATACATGAGGCAGTTATAGGACCTAGTGAAGCGATACTTAGAATAAAAAGTTTACCTCTAAAAGAGAAGCTTGCCCTTTGGAGTACCAGAGCAGAGAAGATAAGTTTTTATAGGAAGATGGATATTTCTGAATATATTATAGTACTGGATAGTATAAAGTCCTACAAATTAGATGAAAGAACTCAATGGATGCTTCTAAAAATACCTTTTGATGTATTAAATTCTACTATGATGGATAGTTTTTTAGCTTATGTGGATGAGTTATTTATTGCTAAGATGGATGTTATTTCAAAACCTATATGTTTGGTAAAAGAACTCTATGAGCTTGAGCTTTATTATCAGAAAATAAATCTATATTATTCCTTTTCAAAGGTATTTAATTTGAATTTTGATGTTGAATGGGTTTATAGTGAGAGAATCAAGATAAGTGAAGAAATAAATAACATATTAGTTAGAATATAATCACAAGTTTTGAACATTAGGCTTTTTCAATAATGAATTTTACAGAATTGTTTTTACTCAAACATGCTGAACTTGCTTGCTGGATTAGGCAGCTTTGGGAGAGTAATATTATCATACATAAGCTAATTAAAGGCATAATTAAACCACAATTCTTTATTTAAGATGGAAATGAGAAACTCATTTCCATCATTAAAATCTTTTATTTTATATCCTCTACATGACAAGTTGAAACTATTATATTATTGGAAAGTAAGGCTGCTCCATAAGCTGTAGCTTTAACTTTTTGATAGCCAGTATTTGTTCCACCAGCTACTACATTGACCTTACATCCAATTAGTGATTTGAGAGTTTTTCTTACAGCTCTTTCACAGTCTGCTTCGCTGCCTTTAGGAAGATTATGAGGTACTGGAAGGAAGCAAATCTTTAATCTTCCATCATGATCTATGAGGCATCTGTTTCTAACAGTTATAGATGCTATTTTACAGATGTTTATTCTGTTAGTAATTTTTCCACAGTTTGAGAGTAATAATATACAACTATTTCCTCCCTTAGGAGTTAATCCACATGGTACACCAGATACATATCCTCCATTTTCATAGGCTACATCGATTATTGCATCAGGGAATAAGCACATAATTTGTTCTAGAATATTTCTCATTTGATTTACACATTTACATTCACTTGACGGACCAGGACGACCGGGATCACCTTTGCAGCCAGGGTCGCCTTTAGGACCTCTAGGACCCCTAGGACCAGGACAGCCGCATTCGCCGTTACAGCCGGGATCACCCTTATGACCTCTAGGACCTCTAGGACCAGGACGACCGGGATCACCTTTGCAGCCAGGGTCGCCTTTAGGACCTCTAGGACCAGGACAACCGCATTCACCGTTACAGCCGGGATCACCCTTATGACCCCTAGGTCCTCTAGGGCCAGGACAACCGGGATCGCCCTTATGACCTCTAGGGCCGGGACAACCAGGATCACCTTTGCAGCCGGGGTCACCTTTAGGACCTCTAGGTCCCCTAGGGCCAGGACAACCGCATTCACCGTTACAACCAGGATCACCTTTATGACCTTTAGGTCCCCTAGGACCAGGACAACCGGGATCACCCTTGCAGCCAGGATCGCCTTTAGGACCTCTAGGTCCCCTAGGACCAGGACAACCGCATTCACCGTTACAACCAGGGTCACCTTTAGGACCCTTAGGTCCTCTAGGACCAGGACAGCCGGGATCACCTTTGCAGCCAGGGTCACCTTTAGGACCTCTAGGTCCCCTAGGGCCAGGACAACCGCATTCACCGTTACAACCAGGATCACCTTTATGACCTTTAGGTCCCCTAGGACCAGGACAACCGGGATCACCTTTGCAGCCAGGATCGCCTTTAGGACCTCTAGGTCCCCTAGGACCAGGATAGCCGGGATCGCCTTTACAACCCTTAGGTCCTTTAGGACCTTCACAACAAACTATTTTTACTTTACATTTGCGGTGCTTTTTATGGCAATTACAATCGTCATAGTCTTTTTTATCGCAGTCATCATAATTTTTTTCCTCGAAACATATATCTTTATCATCTTTTGCATTATATTTATAATCTTGAGAGTCAGAATCCATATCATCATTTAAGTTATCATCATTGGGTTTTTCCCCATAATTCTCTTCGCCTTTAGAATTATCATTATCAGAATCTATATCATCATAATCTTCAATATCGAAATCTGTTTTAAACTCTTCAATATTAGAAGTTAAGTCTTCAGCTGAGTCCTCATCTGAGTCATCATATTTTTTTTCGCCTAAGTCTACATTAATATAGTCACCTTCATCAGAATCTGTTTTGGTATCATATTCGTAATTTACGTCATCATTAGAATCAAAATTCTCGTCATAATTAGTATTATAATTTGAATCGTCATCATAATCACTATAATTTACATCATCATAATTTATATTATTATAGTAATCATCATCGGAATGTGTATCATAACTAGTTCTGTTTTTATATTTGTCATATATTTTATCAGTATAGTTATTATCATTAGAATCTTTATCGTAGTTAGGTAACTTTTTATAATTTCTCATTAATCATTTTACCTCCTTGAGTATATAAGCTAGCAAAATTTTTAGCAATTCCCTTGATTTATTTTATGATGGATATTTTAGAATGACACTAATGATACAAATAAATGAAGTTTATGTTATAATTAAAGAATTTGAATATTAAAATTCTAAGGAGAAAATGTTTTGAAAAGAGATATATTATTTAAAATATTTAATAAACAAACTAGTGGTAAAAATTATGATAAAGTACAGAGAATTCTTGAGAATGACCTTGTGTCGTTTTTAAATATTAAAAATGATGAAAATTTAATTTATGTAAATGGAACTGTAGTTTCAGAAAGCTTATTTAGTGAGTACAATACTAAAATTGAAATAGATGCAAAAAATAAAAGCATTTTTTCTACTTATTGCAGTTGCCCAGATTACGAAAATAATGAATTTAAAAAGGTTAATTATTGTTGTAAACATTTAGTGGCAACTTTTTATAAGGCCCTAGATGATCTTGCTAAAAATCCTCTTTTAAATGAAAAAAGTGTTTTAAATGAAAATATCTTTAAAAAAGATGATAGTAAGCTGCATATGCTTTTAGGAGATGAAAGAGATAAAGAAGAAATAAAGATAGAAGTTTATATAAATAAAGTGGAATGGGATGATAGACTTAGAGCTGAGTTTAAAATAGGAATTAATTCTATGACATCTAGGAATCTTTATATTTTGAAAGATATCGACAGGTTTTTACTATCATATGACAATAAGATACCAATAACATATAGTAAAAATTTCACATTCAATATTAGAAATCAAAAATTTAGCACAAAAGATAAAAGACTCATTGACTTTATTAAGACGTTGAAAGATATGGAAGGAATACATAAGTACGTAAATAGAAGTTCAAATAAATATATAGATGGAAAATATATAAACATTCCAGAGTATTTAGTTAGAGATTTTTTTGAAATAATAAGTGCTCACAGAGTTTACTTAAATGATGGATTTTTTTATAGAACATTGGAAACAGAAATACTATTTGAAAATCC
The DNA here is from genome assembly GCF_003718715.1 of Clostridium sp. JN-1. NCBI lineage: Bacteria > Bacillati > Bacillota > Clostridia > Eubacteriales > Clostridiaceae > Clostridium > Clostridium sp. JN-1. Next base: position 1,310,971 of record NZ_CP033465.1, read on the forward strand.
TCCTATAGATTTTAATTTAAAGCTTGAAAAAGGCAAGTATATTTTGAAATCTAAAGGCGGAATGCCAATGGTCTTAAGTTCGAAAAATGATGTTTTTTTGTATGGTACTACCATATATTTACCTGATTATGACTTTTGCTTTAAGATAAATCCTTATATTGAAGTATTTAATAAAAACGATAGTGTTGATATGGAAAATTCCGAAGAGGAAGTAATACTTAGAAGGTTAATTCCAGATCTTAATTTTTTATCATCTGACGTAATTTTGTCAAAGTCAATACAAAATAAAATAGTAATCGATAAATGCAGCTTTAACTTTTATTTTGATAAAGAAGGTAGAAATATAGTTTTAATATTAAAGGTTAAGTATGGAAAATACGAATTCAACATATTTGAGGATTGTAAGGATAAAATTATATATAGGGATACTAAAAGTGAAAATAATGTACTTAAACTTTTAAAAAGTTTAGGTTTTGACAAGGCAGATGAAAAATTTTATTTTATAAGAGATGATGACTATATATTTTCATTCTTTAAAGATAAAATAGAAAAACTTCAAAAAATAGGAGATGTCTATTATTCAGAAAACTTTAAAGGTATAAAATCTATTGGAAAAAATGGTATTGAAGCAAATATAAAGCAAGGTAAATATGATTATTTTGAAATGAACTTTAAAATAGGAAATATTGATTCTAATGAAGTATCAGATATTTTAAAGGCATTTAGAGATAACCTTAAATATTACAAACTTAAAAATGGGGAATACCTTGACTTAGAAGAATTGGAACTTAAAAATTTTCTTAAGTTTTTAAATATAGCATCCTATAAAGGTATAGATGAAAATAGTATTCAAATACCTAAAAGTAGAGGGATTTTTCTAGAAAATTTTATAGAAGAAAATAAGCTTAGATATATAAAGGGTAAAAACGAATTAAAGGAAATAAGGGATAAGTTTAAGAATATAAAGAAGTTAAAATTTGAAGAGCCTCACGATTTAAAGGCAAATCTAAGAGAATATCAAAAATTTGGGTATAACTGGTTTAAAACCATTGAATACTTTGGACTTGGTGGAATTCTTGGAGATGAGATGGGACTTGGTAAGACAATTCAAATTATTGCCTTTTTACTATCCAATAAGGGAAGTAAATCTCTTATTATAGTTCCAACGTCACTAGTATATAATTGGGTAAATGAATTTGAAAAGTTTGCACCTTCGGTAAAAGTAGCTGCTATCAATGGACAGAAGGAAGAAAGGGAAGATTATCTTAAAAACTTGTCAAATTATGATGTAGTTATTACAACGTATAATTTATTAAAAAATGATTTGGATATTTATAGTAACCTCGAATTTGATTATTGTATATTAGATGAAGCTCAATTTATAAAAAATTCTAATTCCAAAAATGCAATAGCTGCTAAGAAAATAAAGGCAAGAGTTAGATTTGCTCTATCAGGAACGCCAATAGAAAATTCAGTTATGGAACTTTGGTCTATATTTGACTTTATAATGCCAGGTTACTTGTATGATGAAAAAACTTTTAGTGTAAGATATTATAAAAGGTTTAAGGATGAACCTGAAGTATTAGATGAGCTCAATAAACTCATAAGTCCATTTATTTTGAGAAGAAGAAAAAAAGATGTTATAAAGGAATTACCTCAAAAGATAGAAAAGAAGTTTATGGTGAAATTAAATGACGAACAAAAGAAGATTTATAAGACATACGCAGATTATGCAGTAGATCTTATCAAAAAAAAGGTAAAAGATAATGAATTTAAAAATTCTAAAATAGAAATACTTGCTTATATAACAAAGTTGAGACAGCTTTGTCTTGACCCTGGAATACTTGTAAAAGATTATAGCGGCGGAAGTGGAAAAATAGAAGCTTTAGTTGAATTACTCCGAAAAAGTATAGAACAAGGGCACAGAATACTTGTTTTTTCACAGTTTACATCTGTATTAAAGGTTATAGGAAAGACAATTAAAGATTGTGGAATTTCATTTAGTTATTTGGATGGATCAATTTCTTCCGAAAAGAGAATGAAAACTGTAGAAAAGTTTAATGAAGGTCAAAATTCAGTTTTTTTAATAAGTTTAAAAGCTGGGGGAACAGGACTTAATTTAACTTCTGCAGATGTAGTTATTCACTTTGACCCATGGTGGAATCCAGCAGTAGAAGAGCAAGCTACTGATAGGGCGCATAGAATAGGGCAAAAAAATGTAGTTGAGGTTATAAAGATTATAGCAAGAGGCACAATTGAAGAAAAAATAGTAGCTCTCCAAGAAGAAAAGAAAAAACTTATATCTGAACTCATGGGAGATGAATTATCTCAAGGCAAGAATTTTGCAAGTTTATCGGAAAATGAAATATTGGAGTTATTTAGAATGTAATATGAATTTAAAATGAACTTATAGGGAGAAAATTGTTGAATATGAAAGGAATCTGTAAAAAAAGTAAACCTCAAGCTTAAAACTGCATAAAAATGAGACTTTTTCTAAAGTTATAATTGATATACAATATATTATGGATTATTTAAGCTAAAATTTGAGCTAAAGTGTATAATTTTAGGAAGAAGGATTTTGTAATTGAAGTTATGGAAAAGAAATTTAATAGTTTGTTGGTTTGGAAGTTTTGTAACGATGATAGCACTAAGCCAGATAGCTCCAATATTGCCTATTTATATAAAGCAATTTGGAATTAATGATACAGCTTTTATTGAACAGATATCTGGGGCAGCATTTGGTGTTACATTTGTTGTTTCAGCAATATTTTCTCCAATCTGGGGACATGTTGCAGACAGAGTAGGAAGGAAGCCAATGATTTTACGTGCAAGTCTTGGAATGGCAATTGTTGTATTTGGCATGGGTTTTGCAAGGAATGTGTATGAATTAGTTGGATTAAGACTTATACAAGGAATTATATCTGGATACTGCTCTGCATGTACTACTCTTGTAGCAACGCAAACTGAAAAAGAACATGCAGGATGGGCACTTGGGGTGCTTTCAACAGCAGCACTTTCAGGTTCACTTTTAGGTCCTATGATTGGAGGATATGTTGAAGAAGTATTTGGTATTAGAAATGTGTTTTTTATAATGAGTATTCTTCTTTTGATTGCATTTATAACAGCACTTCTATTTGTAAAGGAAGATTTTGTTCCTTCACACGAGAAAGATCTCAATATAAAGGAGATATGGCATCTTATACCGAGAACTGATTTGATGGTTACCATGTTTGTAACTTCTTTTATAATGCAGTTAGCATGCTACTCTGTAGAACCTATTATAACTGTATATATATCTCAGCTGTCTAAGAGTTCAGAACACATTGCACTTATTGCAGGTATCACATTTTCAGCTTCTGGTCTTGCGAGTATACTAGCTGCGCCTAAAATTGGAAAAGTATCTGATGAAATAGGACCTGAAAAGATTATGTTTATATCTCTTCTATCAGCTGGAATTGTTTTTATACCTCAAGCTTTTGTAAAAAATCCACAGCAGCTTACTATACTGCGTTTTATATTAGGACTTGCAACAGCTGGACTTGTTCCATCAGTTAATACTTTAGTAAAAAAGATAACTCCAGATTCTTTGACTGGAAGAGTATTTGGATTCAATATGTCAGCCATGTATTTAGGAACATTTTCAGGATCGATTTTTGGAGCACAGATAGCAGCTCATTTTGGAATAAAGTATGTTTTCTTTACTACAAGTTTATTGTTATTTGCAAATGCAATATGGGTTTATGAAATGGCATATAGAAAGTTAAATTCAAAGCTGCATAAGTTCTCTACTGCTCATTAAGACAAATTAATTGAGATAAATTTAAAATAAAAACATCCAAGAAGGATGTTTTTTAAATATTTTTTTTATTAGATTGTATTTTTTCGTTGAGCTCAGTTAAGTAAGTCCATCTATTTATTTTTTCATCTAAATCTTCTTCTAGAGAATTTTTTTCAGCTAAGAGTTTAGAAAGAAGCTCATAATTTGATGAAGCTCCCTGCATTTCTGCTTTCTTTTTATCTAATGCTTCTTCCAAATTTTCTATTATACTTTCAATTTCATTAAATTCAAGCTGCTCCTTATATGTAAATTTCAAAGGCTTTTCATTTTTTGACTTATAATCTTTTTTATTAGAAACTTTTTTAGTATTACTTTTTTCTTTTTCTTTATTACTTTCCATTTGATGAAAATAAGAATAGTTACCTGTATATTGAGTTATTTTTCCATTACCTTCGAAAGAAAATATCTTATCAACTATTTTATCAAGAAAGTATCTATCATGAGATACCGTTATGACAGCACCATTGAAGTCTTCAAGGTAATCTTCTAGGATTGTAAGTGTTTCAATATCAAGGTCGTTTGTTGGCTCATCTAATAAAAGTACATTAGGATATTCCATGAGTATCTTTAAAAGGTAAAGCCTTCTCCTTTCTCCACCTGAAAGTTTAGAAAGTGGAGTCCATTGAACAGATGGATCAAATAAAAATTTTTCGAGCATTATTGAAACATTTATCTTTTGACCTTCTGATGATAAAGCGTATTCACCGGTATCTTGTATATACTGAATTACTCTTTGATCCATATTCATATCAGGAATTTGCTGCGAATAATATCCTACCTTTACAGTTTCACCTACGCTTATACTTCCAGTATCAGGAGTTATATTTCCATTTAAAATATTCATTAGCGTTGACTTTCCACTTCCATTTGGTCCTATAATTCCTATTCTATCATCATTTAGTATATTGTAAGAAAAATCATTTATGAGTAATTTATCAGCAAAACTTTTACTTATATTGTCGATATTTATAACTTTTTTACCAAGTCTTGTACTTTGAATGTTAATTTCAAGTTTTGAATTATTTAAAATAGGTTTTTCATTTGTCAGCTCTTCAAATCTTTCTATCCTAGCTTTTTGTTTTGTGCTTCTTGCTTTAGCACCTCTTTTTATCCAGGCAAGTTCTTTTCGTATTAAGTTTTGTCTTTTTTTCTCATTGGTATCTTCTTTTTCAAGTCTTTCTTCTTTTTTCTCAAGAAAAGTACTGTAGTTTCCAATGTAACTATAGAGTTTTCCTCTATCAAGTTCCAGTATTTTATTAGTTATCTTGTCTAAGAAAAATCTATCATGCGTTACCATAATGAGAGATCCAATTCGATTATTTAAAAATTCTTCAAGCCATTCTATAGTTTCATCATCAAGATGATTTGTTGGCTCATCAAGTATTAGAATATTTGATGGAGTTATAAGTGTAGAAGCTAAAGCTATTCTCTTTTTTTGTCCTCCAGATAAAGTAGAAACTTTTGCATCAAAATCATTTATTCCAAGCTTTGTTAGAATAGTTTTAGCTTGACTTTCAATTTCCCAAGTATTTTTAGCATCCATCTTTGAGTTTAAATCAAAAAGTTTATTTTGAAGCTTAGTATCTTCAGGATTTTCTCTGATCATTTTAAGGGTACCTTCATACTCCCTTAAAAGATTCATTATAGGAGAATTGCCATTAAAGACTTGCTCAAGTACTGTTAAATTACTTCCGCTGAAATCAGAACTTTGAGGTAAATATCCTATAGAAGCTTCATTTGATTTTGTGATTTTACCACTATCAGCTGCTTCAAGTCCTGCAAGTACTTTTAGAAGTGTTGATTTACCAGTACCATTTACACCTATAATTCCTATTTTATCTCCTTCATTTATACCCAGCGATATATTGTCAAGCAGTATTTTTTCACTATAACTTTTACTTATATTTTCTGCAGTTAGCAAATTCATTTTTACACATCCTTTGTTGTATGAGCTTTATATTATATACAACTTTCTAATTTATCAGTTAATAATTTTTAACGGTAGTATGCTTCCCATATTTCACTTTCAACTGCTTCTTCTGCATCCTTTATTGGAGCACGATTGATACCTTCATCCACTGCTGCCTTTACAACAGCAGTTGCTACAAGTTTGGAAGCATCTCTAAGTCTTGACACTGGAGGTAGAAGAGGTGCTCCGGGTTCTGATATATCTTGAAGAGAAGCTATGCCGTGGGCTGCAGCAGATAACATGTTATCTGTAACCACTTTTGATTTTGCAACTATTATACCAAGTCCAAGTCCAGGGTATAGAAGGGCATTATTAGCTTGACCAATTGTGTATGTAATTCCATTGTATTCAATCGGATCAGATGGACTCCCAGTTACAACTAAAGCTTTTCCATTAGTCCATTTTATTATATCAGAAGCTTTTGCTTCAGCAAGTTTTGTAGGATTTGATATAGGTAAAATTGCAGGTCTTTCATTTATTTTTGCCATAGCTTTTATAACGTCTTCTGTAAAAGCTCCATGAACTCCAGATGTCCCTATTAACACAGTAGGTTTAACTGTTCCTATTATTTTCGTAAGATCCTTTAATGGCTTTTTAAATTCATGTCTTGGATGTGCATATTTTTTCTGACCTTCTGTTAAGTCATCCATGTCATCTGTGATTAAGCCATTACGATCAACAAGATAAAATTGACTTCTTGCTTCGTCTTCTGATAAACCATTTTTTATTTTTTCTAAAAGTATTTGATCTGATACTCCAACACCAGCAGTACCAGCACCGAATACGACTATTCTATGGTCCTTTACAGGAATTTTAGTCGCCCTTGCAACTGCATTTAAGGCTGATACCATCATTACCCCTGTTCCTTGTATATCATCATTGAAAGTACAAATATTTTTTCTGTATTTTTCAAGAATTCTCCTTGCATTTCCACGTCCAAAATCTTCCCAATGTATTAAAGTTTCAGGGAACATTTCAAGAGAAACTTTTACAAACTGATCAATGAAGTCATCGTATTTTTCCCCAGTTACTCTTTCGAATCTGTTTCCAAGGTACATAGGATCGTCTAATAACTTTTTATTGTTTGTTCCTGCATCTATTACCACAGGTAAAACATTTTTTGGATTGACTCCAGCGGCTATTGTATATACTGCAAGTTTACCTATTGAAATGTCAACGCCTTGTACTCCCCAATCACCTATTCCAAGCACTCCTTCACCATCTGTTACAACTATTAGTTTTATTTCATCTAGATCTTTTATAACTGTTTCTATAGACTTTCTAATGTTTTCAGGATGACTTATTGAAAGAAATACTGCATCTTTTGGAGTATCAAATTTTTTAGAATAGTTTATTACAGCATCTCCTATAGTTGGAGTATATACAATTGGTAAAAATTCAACAACATGTCTGCCAGCAGTATAGTAAAACAATGTACGATTTATATCATATAAATTCATTAAAAATATATGCTTTTCAAGTGGATCATCAAAGGATTTAAATCTATCATATACTATTTTTCCTTGATCTTCTATTGTTGTTACGTTATCTGGTAAAAGTCCAACAAGATCATATTTTATTCGTTCATCTTTTGTAAAGGCAGTGCCTTTATTTAAAAAGGGGTTTCTGAGTAAATTCTGTCCTTTTAAGTTAATCATTTGTAAAATCACTCCTTAAAATATTTGTTTTAAATAGTATTTCTAAGTTTTTAATATTATATTATTTATTATACTTCTCTATCCTCTAAATAAGAAGTATTGTTTATTTATGATGCCATAAATAATATTTATAATATCATGTAAATTTGATATTTATCTATTGTATAAATATAATATAATATTGGAACGTAAACATATTTTTAGTTTATTAGGAGGAAAACAATTTTATATGAATATAAATTATCAAAAAAAGCTTGATGAAATTATAAAAGAATTAGATGATAATGGAGAAGTTCCTTCATTACTTTTACACAGCTGCTGTGCACCATGCAGTAGTTATGTCATTGAATATTTATCTGAATACTTTAAGATAACAGTTTTTTATTATAATCCTAACATTTATCCTAAAGAGGAGTATTTAAAACGTAAAGAAGAGCAAAAACAATTTATTTCTTCTATAAAAACGAAATATAAAGTAAGTTTTATGGAAGGGGACTATGATGATGAAAAATTTTATATGCTTTCAAAGGGACTTGAATCCGAAAATGAAGGTGGAATAAGGTGCTTTAAATGTTATGAATTGAGACTAGGAAAGACTGCAGAAATTGCAAAGAAAATGAATTTTGATTATTTTACGACTACCTTATCAATAAGTCCATATAAAAATGCTCAAAAATTAAATGAAATAGGAAAAAATCTATCAGAAAAACACGGCGTTAAGTATTTATATTCTGACTTTAAAAAGAAAAATGGATACAAACGTTCAATTGAACTTTCAAAAGAATATCATTTGTATAGACAAAATTACTGCGGATGTATATTTTCAAAACACGCAAGAGAGCTTATGGATAAAATTAAGAATTGTTAACTAATAAAAAATATAATTTACAAATTATTCATAAAGTAAACAATTATTTAATATATATGACACATTGCTGTAACAATATGTGTATATAATAATTAATATAAGTAAGCAACTTTGATAAATGTTGAATATAATGAGTCCCCATTATTATGTAAACATATAGTTGTAAATAAGTACTAGCTTTATAGCTAGTACTTATTTAGTATACAAACAAATTTTTAGCCATTTTCAACCATCCTTGAAAAATATCTTTTAGGAATAAATCCTCTTTTAATCCCCTCTGTTACTACTAAATATGCAGCTGTGGCATCAAATCTGGCATCATGGAAATTTCCAGTACCTTTAAAGTATTTTTTACTAAAGAAATTTATATCTGAATTTTGTATATGTAAAAATCTTATAACTTCCTCAAGTTTCGGCGGCTTACATTCATTGTACTTATTTTTAAGATTACATATATTTTTATAATAATTCATAGTACAGAAGATATGTTTAGAACCTAAGACTTCATTACAAGTTTCAAGTTCAGAAGATAAAAATTTAATATCAAAATTTACATTGTGACCTATCAAAATATCTGAACTTTGAAAATCATATAAAAATTTATCAAGTTGATCTTTAAAATTTTTCCCGCAGCTCAGCTTATGTAAAACTTCAACACTAAATCCATGAATTTTTTCTGCGCTTGGATCAACATAATCTACAGCAAAGAAAATATTCTTACCAATAGTTTTTGTTGGCTTCGTACTCGTATCAACAAGAATATAGCTGAGCTGACATATGTTACCAGGCCTTAAGCCGGTTGTTTCTGTATCGAAAAATATCATCTTCATTAAAAAAACTTCCTCCTAAATTTAATTTCTCATTTATTATAACATTTAATTGCTTTTTTAGGACTAGTTCACTATGGTAATATATTCATCGAATGATTTTAAAATAAATCTCCAATCATATATTTATAAGAGTGTTTATAAAATATTAATATGAAATAAATTTGTTTAAATATTTAATAGCTTTTACTGCTATGTTTGGGGGGGATGTAAATGAAAAAAATTGTGGCATTTGGTGCTGTAGTTGTCATATTAATGGGTGTAAAAAATTTTCATGTTATTTATAATGACATTTCTGATGTAAAGACAGATATCTCATCTAATCTAGATGAATTCCATTTGTCAAATCATAATAAATATGATGATAAAGCAAGTATTCCAGTGATTATTAACAATGATATCAAATATAATTTAAAAGATAACTTAATCATTTCAAATGATGATATCAAGAAAATTCTTTTGGATGGTGATGAGTCATTTAAAAAAATTTTTAAAATTAAAGTTGATGGAAATTCCTATATAAATATTTCGGGGAAAAGTTATGCAAAAGTAATAGATAACATGAATAAGTATGATTCAATGTATGAGTACCTGAACAAAAAATATAATTTAAAAGAGTGTTATACTGATGAATTTATAAGAAAAATAATAAGCTGTGTTTTCAAAGATATTGATGGAAGGTGCTATATGCTTTATGGTAATCCTGAACCTGCAGTTATTGTAAAAGACTCACAAATTGTGTCAAAAAAGTTTTATAATGATAAAATATATGTGGTAATTAAAGATAATTGTTCTAATAATAAAAGCGGTATATATGCTCATGCTGTATTAACCTACAATGGTAATAAGTGGCTTATAGATAGGTTTGACAATTGGGGAATTAAATGAAGTATTGTATAATAAAATTATTATAGTTAATAAAGATGAACATATAAACTACGAAAAGAAATTAGAGACATAAAATAATATTTAATTTACTGTTTATAAATTAGGAGGAAATCATGTACCATACGGGTTTAGTTCAATCAATTTTTTTAGCTGCAGCTGTTTTATTATTTATTCTAGGATTATACTTAATCTTTATAAATAAAAAATTTAAAGTGCCAGGTATAATATTTGCGACTTCTTCTATACTATATTTTGGTCTGACATTTTTATTATATAATTCACAGCTAAAGCTTAATAATGCCAGCTCTCAAAGTTCTAATGCAATAAATTATTCTCCAAATACAGCTGTCAGCAGTTCAACACCTGTAACTTCTTCGAGTACGCAGCCTTCAAGATTTTTAAATATTCCAACTGCTGCAGTACAAAATACAGATATCAAGCCGTTAGCTGCTGTGATAGCATCAGATGTATCACAAAATTCAAATGCCAATGTTAGTAACCCCAATTTTACTGCTAAACTAGACAATCCCAAGCCTACAATGGGACAAACTATTAATATAACTGTAACAGGACCTGCAGGAGCATATGTATATGCTATAGCAAATTATAAAGATACTTCAGTTTCAAATTCTGGAGTTATAGGTAGTGATGGTACCACTAAGATTTCATTTGCAATGGGGAATGCAAAACCTGGTGATACTGTTAAAGTTGATGTAATGGCACCATATAGTGATAGTAACTATTCAACACAACTATCTTTTACCGAAGCTAACTAAAAGATACTTTGTTATAATTAATTGTAACATTTAACTTAATTAATCCATATTATTATATTGTACAATAAATTAATTAGGGGTAAATTATAGATAGCCCTTTCCAAATAAAGAATTATTTTATTTAAGTTATTAAATATAAGTTTACCCCTAATATTTGTTACAATAGCACTTAATTTTAGATGGGTGCTTTTTTTATAAAGTAAAAAACCTGATGAAGATATAATTTATAACTATAATAAAAGTATAAATTTAATTAATTAATATACTATGATGCTGAAACAATGCTATTATATAATATGTAAGTGTTATTAAGTATTATTATGTAGAGGAAGTTTCAGATGAATTTAAGAAAACATAGAATTTATTATTTTGATAATTTAAAGTTATTATTAATTATTTTAGTAGTTATAGGACATACTTCGGAGCCATTAATTAGTTCATATAACAATATTAAAGTGGCATATATGTTTATATATTCGTTTCATATGCCTCTTTTTGCTTTTGTTTCGGGATACTTTTCCAAAAGTATAAGTGATAGTAAAAAGTTTCCAAATAAAATAAATAATATTATTATACCATATATTATTTTTCAGCTGCTATATTGTATATTCAATATATATGTGCTCAAAGTACCAAATTTTAAAATTACTTTGCTGTATCCTTATTGGAGTATGTGGTACCTTCTTTCACTTTTTATCTGGAGTATAATACTGCCGTATTTCTCTAAAATAAAACATCCAATATTAATAGCATTTGTCATTTCCATAATAGGTGGATATGATGACAATGTTGGATACTATCTAAGTTTATCAAGAACTATAACATTTTTTCCATATTTTTTAATAGGGTATTTTTGTAAAAAGGAATACATTGATATTTTGAGAACACGTATTAAAAAAATAAATGCAATATTAGGATTACTAATAGTTTGGTTTTTTATAGATTTAGTAAGTCCTAAAATTGATTATAGATGGTTTTATGGCAGCTACCCATACTCACAATTAAATGGACTTGGTTATCCTAAATTTATGATAGGTATATTAATGTACATACTAGCAATAATTACATCCATTTGTGTGTTAGCTTTAATTCCAAGTAAAAAGTTGATTTTTACAAACTTAGGTTCAAGGACTATGGGTGTATATGTATTTCATGGATTTATTATTAAATTATTAGATAAATATAACTTCTTTAGTTATTTAAATTCTTTTACAAGTAAAATATCTATTATATTAATTTCACTACTCATTGTTGTGATATTTTCATCTAAAAGGATAAGTGAAATCACTAGTATAATAGCTTGCCCTAGAGTATTGAAACAAGTAAGTTAAAATTTTTATGTAAGGAGATAACATGGTTTTTAAAGAATTTGGTAATTGCAATATGCCAGTTATAATTTTTATACATGGTGGCGGACTTTCATGGTGGTCATGGAAAGTACAAATTAAAAAACTTGAAAGAGATTATCATGTGATTGTACCAGTTATTGATGGACATGGTGATGATTATAATACTACATCTATGAGTATAGAAAAATCTGCCGAGAAGATTTTAGAGTATATAAATGAGAACTGTAATGGAAGAGTTTTTTTGATTTGCGGATTTTCTATTGGATCTCAAATTACTGTTGAAATATTATCTAGAAAATGTGATGTAACAGAAAATGCTTTGGTGTGTCCAATGGGAACTATTTTGCCTGTAAGTTTATTTATGTCCAAAATATTTTATGGGCCTATTAAAAAAAGATGGTATTCAAAAGTCCAAGCTAAGGCATTAAAAATACCTGATAAGTTATTTGAAACATATTATAAAGATAGCTCGAAAATGACAAAAGAATCGCTTATAAATATGTTAAGAAGTAATGGAACATATAATATACCAAAAAATTTACATAAAACAAGAGCAAAAGTGCTTATAATAGTCGGTGAAAAAGAGTTGAAAATTATGAGAAAGTCAGCAGTACTTTTACATAATACTATTAGAGGCAGTATTTTAAAAGTTATACCCAAAAGTCAATATGGGGAAATTAGTTTAAGGTATCCAAGTAAATATTTGAGTTTATTAAAAAGATTTTTCATATGAATTGTGCGGTAAAGAAAAACCTTATATTACAGCTATTATATATAGAAGAAAATATTGATCAGATAAAAAGAAACAAAAGAAGTGGTTAACAATATGCAGAATTTACGTATTAATTTTTAACTTGCGAAGCTTTGCTTCGCAAGATCCAGTTTACTAATTATAAAATATAAACAGGAGGTTGTTTAATTTGGAATCAAATATTATTTTAATTGTATTATTGTTAGCTGCTGTAATCGATAGAGCTAATTCTGTTGCTTTAGCTATATGTGCACTTCTATTTTTAAAACTGCTCAACGTAGATAAATACATATTCCCTGCACTACAAAAGAATGGTGTATCCTGGGGTGTTGTAATACTTGCAGCATCTATATTAATACCTATTGCAAGTGGAAATGTAAAATATTCAAATATAAAAGGTGTTTTCACTTCATTTTTAGGTATATTTGCCCTATTAGTTTCTTTATTTACAACTTATTTAAGTGGACTTGGCATGCAGTACCTAACCAGTTCAAGGTCACAGTGAAATCATGCCTGCTTTAATCATAGGTGCTATAATTGCTGCTGTATTTCTTGGAGGTGTTCCTGTTGGTCCTATGATCACATTTGGAATAATAGCACTTGGACTTAAAGCATTTCATAAAATAGGCTTTTGAAACAATATTGACAAAATTATATCTCCAATATATAATTTAACTAACCGGTTAGTTTTATTTTAATAGGAGGAATAGCTATGACTAAAAAAGGAAGTAATGAAACTAGAGAAAAAATTTTAGATACTGCTGAAGAAATTTTTTTTGAAAAAGGATTTGATGGAGCAAGAGTAGATGAAATAGCAAAAAAAGCAAATGTAAACAAAGCTTCTATATATTACTATTTCGAAAGTAAAGAAAAAATACTTGAATCTTTACTTGAAAAAAATAAAAATGACATGTTGCAAAGAAAAAATAAAGTAGCCAAAGAAAAAAATCTTTTAGACAAAAGTATATCACAGATAATGAATGAATTTTTTAAAAGTTGTGATTTATTTGCAAGCATGCATGATAAAAAAAGATTTTTCAGCATACTCCTTATAGAAACTTTAAAAAATTCCTCTGACAATTTATCTTTTTTTAAGCTTATAAATGAAATGTATAAAATTTCAATACCAGTAAGCAAGGTGGACTTTGCAGATATGGAACAAGATGATAAAGAAACTATTTTACTTAAAATGTTTTTCTTTATGACAATGCCTATTATTAGTTTCTTGACTATAGGAGAAAAGTGGGCGGAATTCAATGAGATTAATACTAATAATTTAAACACAAAATTTATGGACGTTTTAAAAGAGATGTACGATACTTCTATAAATGAGTACTTAGCTAAAAATGAAAACTAAATACAGTAATCAGTTAGAATAAATAAAATTAGCATATGTCTTCTGGCTGATTTATTTTTCACGTATATTTAACCAACTGGTTAGTTATAATATCTTTACAAAAAAGTATTAATTTGATTTTATTTTGTATATTATAAACCAACTAGTTAGTTATAGTATTTAATAGAGGAGATGAATATCTTGAAAAAAATTATATTATTAGTTACAGCATCTATATTACTGATTAGTGGCTGCTCAAGTAATCAAAACAATAAAAGTGTCAATTTAAACAAGAATACTGCATCTAACTCAAGTGTATATATTATGTGCGGTAAAATTGCAAGTAATGAAAAAGTTGATGTTAGTTCTAAGATTTCAGCAAAAATATCTAAACTTAATGTCGATATAGGAACTACAGTTAAAGAAGGCGATCCACTGGTTTATCTAGATACAGCTGATTTAACTGCTCAAGTAAATCAAGCTCAGGCAGGAGTTGATGCAGCCAAAGCTAATCTAGCTAAAATAGAATCTGGGTCAAGACCTGAACAAATTGCTTCTGCAAAAGCTGAAGTCGAAGGTGCCAAGGAAGCTTATGATGTTTCTCAAAAAAATTATGATAGACAAAGTAAATTATTGCAAGGTGGAGGAACTGCTCAAATAAACGTTGATGAAGCAAGTGAAGCTCTTGCTTCTGCAAAAGCAAAATATGAATCAGCAGAACAAAATTTATTAATGATTCAAAATGGTCCTACTCAAAATGAGGTATCCGCCGCTGAAGCTTCCGTAAAACAAGCTGAATCAGCTGAAGATGTTGCCAAAACCCAACTAAAAAATGGAGTTATCACTTCGCCTATATCTGGAACTGTCGTTGAAAAAAATACAAGTAACGGACAAATAGCGTCTCCAGGAAGTCCCTTAATTTCAATTATAAATAACAGTAATTTATATATTAATGCCTATATGCCTTCAGAATTTTTAGGACAAATCAAGGAAGGACAAGATGTAGATGTAAAGATATCAAATATTGATGATAAAGTATTTCACGGTCAAATATCCGTTATTGATTCTTCTGTAAGCAAGCAAAGTAACAACATACTTGTCAAGGTAACTTTAAAAGATACTGATTCAAGGTTAAAGATAGGCATGTTTTCAGAAATAGGATACAAAAATTAGAGGGGGTGCCAAAATGAATAAAAAACGTAAAATAATAATTTTAGCCATATTTACTGCCATGATTATAACTTTACTAGGTGTCGTCAGATATTATTGGTATAACAACACATACTATGCTTCTACAGATGATGCTCAAGTATCAGGAGATTTTTATAAAATAACACCTCAAGCGTCTGGCAAATTGCTTGATTTTAATATTAAAGAAGGTGATAAAGTAATTAAAGATCAAATTATCGGACGAATCGATGCAGAAGGCATTGCCGATTCAAATATAGATTCTTCTGTTTTGAGATCCCCTATAACTGGAATTGTAGTTAAAGTACCTGCCAGAGTCGGCGAATATGAGCAAAGTGCTTCATCCCCTACCCTTGCAATTATAGTTAATCCAGATAAGCTTTATATAAATGCTAATATAGAAGAAAATAAGGCTCAATCATTAAGAGTTGGTGCACAAGCCGATATAAAAATTGATGAATTCAATAAAAGAAAATTCAAAGGAAAAGTAGAATCTATTGGTCAAGCTGCTAACTCGGCATTTTCCATTCTTCCATCATCTTCATCAGGAACTTTTACAAAAGTTGTACAAAAAATACCTGTAAAGATTGATATTAAAGGAAATACAATGCCACTACTGCCTGGAACTAATGCTGTTGTAAAAATCCATTTGAAATAGGAGGAATATTTATGCCAAACAAAAGCGGAAATAAGTGGTTTATACTTGGTATAGTAGCTTGTGGTATATTTATGGCTAATTTGGACAGCAGTGTTGTAAATCTCGCTATTTCAAATATGATGCAGACTTTCAATTCAACAGTTGATGATATACAGTGGGTTCTAAGTGCATATACACTTGTTATGGGGGTGGTTGTACCTGTTTCTGGATATCTTTCAAACAGATTTGGTATAAAAAAGGTATTTATAAGTTCACTTTCCCTATTTACTTTAGGGTCACTTCTATGTGGAATTGCATGGAATACCACGACTATAATTATTTTCAGGATTATCCAGGGATTAGGTGGAGGACTTATACTACCCGTTGGTATGATTATAATGCTCATTAATTTTGATATAAAAGAGAGAGCTACTGCTGCAGGAATTGTTGGGTTAGCCAGCATGGCAGCTCCAGCTTTAGGACCGACTATAGGTGGATATATCATACAAAATCTTGACTGGAGACTTGTATTTTTCATAAATATACCCATAGGAATTATCTGCGTTACTTTAGCTATAATTGTATTTAAAGAATCAGAGAAAAAAGACAATTTGTATTTTGACACCTTAGGCTTTATAACATGCAGCATAGGACTTTCATGTATACTCTATATACTTGGACTTGACAATGTGGATTTTACAAATGATTTAAAAGATTTATTGATTTTAATAATAGGTTGCTATAATATCCTTATTTTTGTAGCTAATGAACTCACTATAGAAAAGCCCATGCTGGATTTAAGATTATTAAAAAATCATGTTTTTGCTTTAGGAAATGTAATAATGAATGTATCACTTCTGGCACTTTACGGTGGAATATTCCTTATGCCAATTTTTCTTCAAAAGCTTAAAGGTCTTACGGCTATGCAGTCTGGATTGATATTATTTCCAGAAGGAATTGCAACTGCTATCTCACTAGTAATATCAAGTAAGCTTAGTAATAAAATACCCGGGAGATATTTTGCTGCCATTTCACTTATCTTAATTGGATTCAATAGTTATAGCATGTATAAGTTGACCTTGGACACGGCAAATAGTACTATTACTATTTTACTTATGATTAGAGGTGTTGGCGTTGGAATGCTCCTTGCCCCTGTACAGCTTATTACACTTAATTCGGTACCAAAAGAGATGAATTCAAATGCTTCTGCCATATTAAATACAATCAAACAAATAGGTGTATCCCTTGGAATTACCATAGTAACCAAGATTATGCAAAATAGAAATGCAGTTGACTATGCAAATATGGCGCAGCAAATAAATAGTTTTAATCCAAACAGTATAACACTTGTGAAAACTTTGAACGGATTGCTTGTACAAAACGGAATTCCTTAGTCACAATCTCAAAGTACTGCTCTTGCAAAAATATATCAAATTGTAGTTAAACAGTCTTCAGTTCAAGGATTAACTGATACCATGTTTGTTATTTTTATAATCTGTTTTGTTATGATAGTACCGTCACTTTTCCTCAAAGGAAAAAAATTCAAAGCTAATGAAAATCCTGATGTCTAACTAATAATAGCACCAGGATTTTTTAAAATTTAATTAGGCTATTGGCATACAATCATATACCAAGTATAATATAATCAATAAATTAGGGAATTATAAAATTATAAAAGGAGATATGAAAAATGCATACTTTGAACTATTTTTATAACAGAGAAGATTGTAAAAGATTATTGGATAGCTTTAACTTTAAATATTTCATACCTTATTTTCACGATTGGATTGGCTATAATAGATATACTGTTGAACTCAATAAAGAATGTACAAAAATAGTATATTGTTCTTTGGATTCTGTTAAAGATTGGTTAGTTAAAGATTCTTTATATTCTTTGTAGTCTATTCATTCCTTCTTCAACAGTTTTTCTAGGACATGCTATATTTAATCTAATATATCCTTCACCTTCTTTGCCAAACCATTTGCCTAAATCTCCTGTTACCTTAGCTTTTTCTACAATTGCCTTATATATCTCATCTGAACTTAAACCTGTTCCTCTAAAATCAAGCCATATAAGATATGTTCCTTCTGGTTCAACAAGAGTTACTCCTTTCAAATTTTCTTTAATATAATTTCTTACATATGATACATTTTCATTTATATATTCAAGTAATTCTTTCAAATAAGTTCACTATACTTATAAGCTGTTACGAGGCCAACCTCGGCAAATATATTAAGTTATGCTGCTTCATTCTTATTAATTTGATCTTGAAAAATTCTTCTAAGTTTCTCATTTGGTATTATTATGACCGATGCCTTTAATCCAGCCAAATTAAATGTTTTACTAGGCGAATATGCAACTATCAAGTAATCCAAAACCTTATTAGAAATCTCACCAATCGTTGTATGCTTATTTTTTCCAAGAATCAAATCAGAATGAATTTCATCTGAAAAGATTATTACCTTATGTCTTACACATATATCAATCAGCTTTTTGAGTTCTTCCCTTCTCCAAACACGACCTACTGGATTATGAGGGCTGCTGAGAATTAACAATTTGTTATTAGGATCTGATACCTTTTTTCCCAAATCGTCAAAATCCATCTCATAACTACTTCCATTGAAAATCAAAGGATTTTCCACTGCTTTTCTATTGTTATAATAAATACATCTTTGTTTAAAAGGGTAATAAACAGGAGATTGTATAATTACACCATCACCTTCTTTTGTAAATGCTTGTACCGCAGTTGTAATTGCAGGTACAACTCCTGCAGTTGCTTTTATCCACTCACTTTTAATTTTCCAACCATGTCTTTTTTTTATCCAGCTTGACACTGCTTCATCAAAATTGTAAGTAGCCACCTCTTATTCTCCTCCTTATAAATATAGACTTGGACTTGCTTTCGTAAATTCTGCATATTGCGAGGTGAGAATCTTATTAGTTATTTCTTTTAACAAATTCATCAATTAATTTTCTTGCAATAGTAAATTTTTTAGGTAAGGCAGGAAAATCATCTTTTGTAAACCAATTGGCACTGTCTATTTCATTTCCGTCAACTTTTATTTCACCAGATTCATATTCTGCAAAAAATCCTATCATCAAAGAATTTGGAAATGGCCATGGAGAGCTTCTGTAATATTCAATGTCTTTAACTTTTATACTAACTTCTTCAAAAACCTCTCTTTTCACAGTGCTATTTAAGTCTTCACCAGCTTCTACAAACCCAGCAATTAAACTGTACATATTATTTTTAAACCTCTTGTTATGGGCAAGAAGTATCTTATTTCCTTTAGTAATTGCAACTATTATGGCTGGACAAATTACAGGATACATTATGTTATTACAATTTGGACAAATCTTAGCCATTTCATCTTTTTTATTTTCTGTTTTTGAACCACATTTACCACAAAATCTATGACTTTTATCCCAATTTAATATCTGACTGGCTCTTCCCGAGATTAAAAATAATTGCTCATCAAGTAATTCTCCAGTACTGCGTAAACTTATTAAGTTAAAATCTTTTGATAATTTAAATTCACAAGCTGCTTCAGCAGCAAAGCAGGATTTTTCATAAGTATCACCTAAAAAGAATTTAGTATTGTATTCAATATTTAAGCTTTTTATATCATTAAAAGTTGGAAGTATCAAAGTACCTTTTTCATTTTTTACTAATAAGTTTCTATTAAGAAACATACAGCATAAATCATTTGGTTTACTTTTTTTGAATGTATTTGGTAATATTCTAAAATTATTGTTCATATTAAGAAATCCTTTCATACTATTCATGTTATTTATCACATAGTAATTAAATTTTATTATAACATTTAAATTTGATCAATATGATAATTCTTGTTTTTAAATTAATTATTGACTTTGAAAAATCTCTGTTAAAAAGTTTTGTAAGTATCCAAAATACATATTTTATAGTATAATTAGCTTTTAAATTATGTGAAAATAAAGGAGGGTTATGGTATGTTGGTTGTACTAGGATATATACTAGCAATTATACTTGTAAGTAGTTTAATTTCTATGTTTTCAAGTTTTAGATCTGATAGTGAACTTAAAGAGAGAATAAGAAAAAATCTAAATGCAGAATCTAATGAAAAATATAGTGAAGATGATTTAAAAAGTGCAGCAGAATATTTTAATAATAAGAGGAAGTTAGAAAAGCAGAGGTTTTTTATTGATGAAATAACGTGGAATGATTTGAATATGGATAATATATTTAAAAAACTAAATAATACTGAAAGTAGTCCTGGGGAACAGTATCTGTATAACATGTTAAGAGAACCAGTATATGATATTAAAGAACTCAGACGCAGAGATAAACTTATAAAGTTTTTCCAAAGTAATCAAGAAAAGAAAAAAAGGATACAGTATTTACTTGCTAAGCTGGGAAAGAATAGGGCTTGTTTTATAACAGATTATTTTTATGATGAGGATAAAAATAGAAAGTCAAATTTAAATTATTATAGAATTTTATCAATAATTCCATTTTTGGGTTTAGGCGCAGTTTTATTAAGTCCTTATATTGGTCTAACAATATTTGTCGTATCCATTTGTTACAATATATATGTATGTTATTGTAGAAAAAATGAAATAAAACATAAGTTTGCTGCTTTTATGTACATACTTAAGACATCAAAATATGCAAATGCTATTTTAAAAGAGAATATTGATGAACTTAAGGAATATAATGAAGCCTTGAGTAAAGCTATTAAAGAGCTGAAAAGTATAAATAGATTGTCATTTATGGATAGAAATAATGGAACTGATGTTGGAATAATTTCAGATTATGCGAGCATGGTTTTTTTGACAGATTTAATAAATTATGAAAAGATGTCAAATGCCCTTATAAAAAAGAGCAGAGAGTTTAAAACAATATTTGAGATACTCGGCATTATAGATAGCTGTATGTCTATTGCAGCTTATAGAAATAGGATAAAAGATTATGTTATACCTGAGCTTACTAGATGTAGTAAAAAGAAGGAAAGTGTAAATGTATTTAAAGATATAAGACATCCACTTATAAATGAACCTATTCCAAACTCAATAGAAGCTTCAGATTCTATTTTAATCACAGGTTCGAATGCATCGGGTAAATCAACCTTCTTAAAAACGGTAGCCATAAATATAATTTTAGCTCAGACAATATATACATGCCTTGCTTCTAAATTTAAATGCTGCTTTTTAAAAATATATACATCTATGGCATTAAAGGATGATATATTCAGTAATGAAAGTTATTACATTGTTGAAACCAAATCACTTAAGAGAATAATTGATAACTTAAATAGCGATATACCTACTATATGTTTTGTAGATGAAATTTTAAGGGGAACCAATACTGTAGAGAGAATTGCAGCTTCTTCACAGGTACTAAAATATTTAACTTTAAACAATTGTGTTTGCATTGCAGCAACTCATGATGTAGAACTTACTCATATACTTGAAAAGTATTTTACAAATTATCATTTCCAAGAAAATATAGAGGATAACAAAATAAGATTTGACTATAAAATCCACAGCGGCAGATCTACTACCCAAAATGCAATAAAGCTTTTAGGAATATTAGGATATAATGATACTATTGTAAACAGGGCACAAAACAAGGCAAATAAATTTTTGACTCAAGGCATATGGGAACCAGAATAAATTTACTTTTAGCTCTAGTATCTGCAAAATCGTAATATGCAGATATTGCGTATCAAGCATTGTTGATAGATATATGCTTTGTAATTACAAACTTAATTCATACTCCGGGGTATATATGCAGACTTCAGCACGGTAAAAACTTTTAACAAGTCTAAAGCTCGTATTTTGAAAATCTAAAAAACATTAAATAAACTCGCAAAGCTCAAACAAATTTAATGTTTTAAGATTTTTCAAAATACTTCACTAAGACTTGTACTAAAAGTTTTTAATGTGCCTACAGTCTGCATATATATCCCTGCGCATGAATTAAGTTTTTCCTTATAAGATATATATTAGCTAACAACAATATTTTATATATCAATGTATACAAATACGGATTTAGGTATTGTTTAAACTTGATTATTTAGATGGCTGATAAAACATGATAAAAATTTAGCTTAAAGGTTAAGAAAACTTTTTGATAAATTATTACAGATAATTATTGATACTGCTTGACAAAATTTAAAATTCCGATGCTACGCATTTTATTATTGATTTTCTTAAAGCTTCTGTAGCAAATAAAACTAAGTATAAACTTAATGGCCTATCGACCTATGGGCTTTTCAGCCTTAGTAAATGTAAGATAAGTATTTATAATTACTTCAACATAATTTACAATATTAATATATACTGGACAGTCAAAACTTCTTTATAATTAACAAGCCTGTAGATCCTCATAAAATAAAGGTTCTGCTTGCTTGTTCTTAATTATTTTAGTTATGCTTAAACCTGCATTTTTAGCCATAATGCGAATAATGTTTTTTCGTAAGTAGCATGTTACAGTTGCTTCTGAAACTATAGTTTTTGATGGTGTTCTTAAATATCTAAAAATTTTGTTGTTTAATTCAGTTGATGAAAAACTTAATGACATTATTTGTAATAGACCCATTGCAATATAGCTACACATAACATACATTTCAATAGCATTTAGTGTAGATATGATTCTTTCCTTTACCTTTTCATCCTTAACTTTATCAATAGCATCAATTTCATCTTTTTCTTGAATCTATTTAATTTTGGCATTGATTTGCTCCAAAATTGATAACTAAAAGCACCGATTACTTGTTTTAGTTCACGAAATGTACACTCAATTTTAAAACGATAGATATACAGTCTTATTATTGTTTCCGGATTTAGATTAAGATCTGTGCTAACCAGTATGGAATTTATACCATTGCACTTAACAAGTACAAAACGCAACTCTTTGTATAATATTTGTCCCCAAAGAAGATTTATACAATAGTAGCTAATTTCTTGCTCATTGCCATAAATCTTAACTGTTGTTGTTTTAAAAGATTCCTTTTTCTCTTGAAATTAAGTATTTAATTTAATGGATGTTCCTTTTTAGGGTGTGGTCCTCGACCACTATATTCACCTGGTTGTTCATAAGCAACACACGATTTCTTAGCTTTTGTTACAATTTCTAGTGAACTACCATTTTCTTTGTTCAGCTTATTTAAGGCTATAAGTGCAGGAACAGAAAGAAAATACCTATCTAAAAGTAGAATTGGTCTTTCACCTAAAGTTTTTGCGATTGAAAAACCATTTTGAAGCATTTGAACAATATGAATCTCATATTGTTCGTCCGGCTGTATCCAGCTTCGGATAGTCCTTACACCATCTTGAAGATTGATTAACAGTAGAATACAAAACATATTTGAACTATTTCCTGCAAGTATCAATTTTATTTAATAAATTCCACATAAATTTATAGTTAATATACCACTATTATGATAAACTAAATTTAGTTAATTCTCTTGGTAGATTTAATCTCCTTTTTTTAGTACGCAATTAAAAGGATACTATAAATATAAACATGAAAAAATCAAGTTTAAAGATAAAGAGCCCTTTGTGGTTTATGTTTAGATTTAGGGGAAACAGAAATGAATAATACATATAAATTATTTATAATTGAAGATGACAAAGATATGTGTGAAGCGTTAAGTAATCTTCTAAGCAAATGGGAATTTGAAGTAACTGTATGTAAAGACTTTGAAAAAGTAATAGAGAACTTTTTAGAATACAAACCTGATGTTGTTCTCATGGACATCAATCTTCCAGTATGTGATGGTTTCTATTGGTGTAAAAAGATAAGACAAATATCTAAAACGCCAATTATATTTGTGTCTTCAAGGGACAGCAATATGGATATAGTAATGGCAATTAATAATGGTGGAGATGATTTTATACAAAAACCCTTTAACTCAGAGGTGTTAATTGCCAAATTACAAGCTGTTATAAGAAGGACCTATGAGTATAAAAATGAAGAAACAAAAGTGCTGAAATGTAACGACTTATTATTAAATTTAGATAACGCAACTCTCATATACAATGGAAATTCCTTAGAGCTTACTAAAAATGAAATGCTGCTTTTAAAAACTCTTATGGAGAATAAGGGGAAAGGGGTTTCTAGGAGTAAGCTTATGAAAAAGCTTTGGGATGACGATATATATGTTAATGAAAATACTCTCACTGTTAACATTAATAGACTAAGAAATAGGTTGGATCAGATTGGAATAAAAGATTTAATAGTGACGCAAAAAGGTATTGGGTATATAATATTATGATGTTAAGCCAACTGTTTAGAAAGAAATTCTTGATAGTTGGCTTTTTCTTAAGGAGGGAAAGACTTAGATGAAGATAGTGGATTATATTAGAAGCAATAAAATATGGTTAGCAAGCTATATGATAATTTTTATACTAATCAATTGTATATTATACAGCAGCACCACTATAAATAAGAGCTTTCAGGATATTATATATATGGACATACTTATTATATTAACAGTAATTATAACTTTTATTTATGGTTTAATAAAAGAAAGTCACAAATACAATAATATTTTGCAAGGCAATGAGAAGTTGGATAAAAAAGAAAAAGATTTTCATTTAAAGGTACTTTCAAATATGCTGGAAAAACAAAAGCTAGAACATTTAAAGGTGGAAGAAAGCTTAAAAAGCAATATAAATGATTTTGAAGATTACATTACAAAATGGGTTCATGATATTAAAATAAATATTGCTGTTGTTTATCTATTATTAGAAAACTTGGATGAACATGAATCAAAAAAGATAATATCTGAAATGAAACAAATGGAGTTTAGTGTAAATCAAGTGTTGTATGTCACAAGGGCAAATAATTATAATTTGGATATAAAAAGTGAACAAACAGTTGTAAAGGATGAAATTAGAAAGGCAATAAGGGAAAACGCAGAGTTTTTTATGAATAAAAATATTGAAATAACGGTGGCGGTTAAAGAATTTAACATAATAAGTGATAGAAAATGGATTCAATATATCATTTCTCAAATTATTAATAACAGCAGCAAGTACACTAATGAAAATGGACAATTACATATCTTTAGTAAAGAGGACAGCAAAGCTTATTATCTACACATTAAAGATAATGGCATTGGGATTCCCAAAGAAGATATAAATAGAATTTTTAATAAAGGTTTTACTGGAAAGAATGGAAGGATTAAAACTAAATCTACTGGCATTGGGTTATATTATGCAAAAAAGATGTGTAATAATTTAAATATAGATTTAAAGGTAGAAAGTGAAGAGGGGCAGTACACTGAGTTTATTTTAAGTTTTTATAAGCTGGCAGATTACTTCAATGTTACATCGATGTCACAATAGAAACTAATTTGTAACCTAAATAGATGGAAGAAGGTTTCAGTACGAATTATACTATAGATATGAGGTGATAACAGATGAAAAAAATTATAGAGGTATCAAGGTTAACTAAGGATTATGGAAGATTAACCAATAAACATAAGGTGTTAAAAGAAATAGATATAGAAATTAATGAGGGAGAATTTATTAGTATAATGGGACCTTCAGGATCAGGAAAGACTACTTTTTTAAATATTATGTCCACAATAGATAAGGGAACTTCAGGAAAAGTTATAATTGATGGCAGGGATGTAAACAATCTAAAAGGAGAGGAACTAGCTGAATTTAGAAGAGATATAATTGGTTTTGTTTTTCAAGATTTTAATTTGTTAGATAGTATGACAATAAGAGATAACATAGCACTACCACTTACACTAAATAACGAAAAGTTAGAGATAATATTAGAAAGAACTGATAAACTTACAAAGCTTTTAGGTATAGAAAAACATTTAGATAAATACCCTTATGAACTTTCAGGAGGGCAAAAGCAGAGGGCGGCAATCTGCAGAGCATTAATTACATCTCCAAAGGTGGTTTTTGCAGATGAGCCAACAGGTGCTTTGGATTCTAAGGCCTCTGTAGAAGTTCTTGAGTGTTTTGAAAATATAAATAAAACTTATAATACTACAATTGTAATGGTAACTCATGATGCCAGGGCTGCGAGTTATGCAGATAGAGTAGTATTTTTGAAAGATGGGAGTATAAGCGGTGAGCTACAAAGCAGTGGAATAAGAAGTGACATGTTTAAAAGGATTCTTAATATGACAGCAATAATGGGAGGGGAAAAAGATGAACTGTTTTAAACTTTCCTATAAGCTTTTTAAAGATAATATAAGAATATATAAACTTTATTTACTCATTACTACTGTATCTGTTGCAGCTTTTTATAACTTTTTAGCAATAAAAAATAATGATGCGTTTATATCAATAAGTGAAAGGTTTCAGGCAGCAAGCACAGTTAGTATTTCTTGTGGATTTATTTTAGCATGTACAGTAATATATTTTATTTTTAATGCGGACAAGTTTTTTATATTAAATAGACAGAAAGAGACAGCCTTATATATGTTAATGGGGGTTACACAATCAAAAATCAGTCAAGTGTTTGTCATAGAAAGCTTGTTTATTGGATTCTTATCAATATCAAGTGGTCTTGTATTTGGAATAATATTATCTAAATTATTTTTTATGCTTTTAGCTAAATCAATTCATTTAAAGATTGAGGCACCTTTCACAATATCATTAAATTCTATTTATATAGTAATCTTAGTATTCCCTTGCATTTTTGCAATAGTAGCTTACAAAAAATATAGAATAGTAAAAAGAAGTAAGTTAATAGATATGATCAATGCTACAAGGAAAAAAGAGGAACTTCCCAATTTAAGACATTTTAAAGGAATTTTAGGAGTAATATTAATCTTGGCAGGATATTTAGCTGCTGTAATGGTTAAAAGATGGGAAATAGATTTAATGCTTTCCTCTATAGCAGCTTTGCTATGCGTTTCAATTGGAACTTACTTTTTCTTTGGAAGTTTCATGTCAATAGTTTTTGATAAAATAATGAAAAATAAAAAATTAGTATATAAAAAGGTTAGATTATTAAGCATTTCTAATGTGTATTTTAGGCTTAAAGATAATTATAGAAACCTGGCAATGACAACAATGTTATGTGCAGCAGCAATAACAGCCTTTGGATTAAGTTTATCTTTCAAAGAAATTGCAGAAAGAGAGAATATAAAGGAAGCACCCTATAGTTTTTGTTATGAAACTTATGATGAAAATTCAAAGAAGAAAATAGCAGAAATAATTAAAAAAGCTAAAATTAATGAAAATAGATTTATATTAGGGAAAGTTAACTATAAAAGCTATCCTAAAAAAGTAGATTACAATTATGAGGCAATAATAATAAGCTATTCAACTTTAAAAAAGAACTTAGAATTCTTAAATTATAAGGTGCAAGATACTATTGAACCTAGAGGAAAAGAAGCTGTTTTCATATCAAGTGCAACAACTTTAGCATCTCCCTTTAACCTTGTGAAAAAAGAAATAGAGATAAATGGTAAGGATTATATTATAAAAGTGCAAAAAGATATTCCTTTTACTGGAATTATGGATAAGTTAGGATTAAAAAATATATATGTATTAGAAGATGGCGAATATGAAAAGGTAAAGGCAGGTTTTAAGGAAAGAGCTTTAAACTGTGTTCAAATAAGGAAAGATCAAGATTTAAACCGGTTAATATATAATATAAGACAAGCAGTATTTTCAGGAACGGTATATCCCAATATCAATGAGCATACCTGGGACTATTATGCGATTGAAATATTCCATTTTCTTGGTATGGTAATGTCCATAATATTTATACTTTCAACATTCAGTACAATATATTTTAAAATATTAGAGGATGCATTTATGGATAGGGAGCAGTATATAACTTTGAAAAAAATAGGAATGACTAAAAAGGAAGTAAAAAAGTCTGTTTATACACAGGTAGCAATATCCTTTATTTTGCCAGGAAGTATAGCAATATTACATAGTATAGTTGCAATGAAGATGTTAGAACAAATAATGAGCTTTTATTTTAATCTTCAATTAAGTATTTCTTTAGGAATATATTCAATTACAATGATTTTATTCTACATTTTCATAAGTAACAGTTATGCAAATATGGTATATGAGGAAGGTGAAAATAATGCTTAGCAAAATAACAAAGATATTAAGAAGAGTTCTTGCTGTCATATTAACATTGTTAATAGTTATGTGTATAGTAGGTCAAGTACGAAAATATATTGAAAGGAATGATGTTAAACCTTTAGGTACATTGGTGGAGGTTGATGGTAAAAAGATACATGTATATTCAGAGGGGGAAGGAAAGAAAACCATTGTTTTAATGCCTGGTTTAGGAAGTACTGCACCTTCAGTTGATTTTAAACCTTTAATTAATGAATTAAAAAATGACTTTAAAGTAGTTGTTGTAGAACCTTTTGGCTACGGTTTTAGTGATGAAACTTCCAAAGAAAGAAGTGTAGAAAATATTGTAGGTGAAACTAGAATGGCTTTGAAGAAAGCAAAGATTGAGGGACCATACATACTTATGCCCCATTCTATATCAGGAGTATATGCTGAGTATTATGCAGCTGTTTATCCTAAAGAAGTGGAAGCAATTGTTATGTTAGATACAACACTAGTTAAGGCAAGTTTGGAGGAATCAGACAAGGTTGATTTATCCATTGGTAAAAAGCAATTTATGTTAGCAGCTGTGGAAAACTTTTTAGGCGTTGATAGGATGTACTATAATAGCATTTATAAAGATGAAAAATGCTTTTCGCAAAGTGATAAAAAGGACTTAGTTAAAATGGGAGTTCAAAATCCCTTTAACAAAACCATGGAAAATGAAGTTACCATGATATTAAAGAATTGTGAAACTGTAAATAAAACTAAAATGCCAAAGGACCTCCCTATACTTAAATTTATTTCAATTAAATCTATGAAAGATATAAATAATGTGAAGTATACAAATATAATAAATAAAAATTTGGAGGAATTTAAGGAATATACTAAGTTTTGTTACTTTCCTTTAGAAGGAGGACATTATATTTACTATACAAAATCAAAGGATATTGGAAAAGAAACTAGAGAGTTTTTAAGTAAATATTCTAATTGAATGATGTTAATTTAAGGTGGAGTAGTGGATTTTACTCGCTGCGATTCGCCTCCACCAAATTCATGAAAAAGGAATGAATCAGTTATATAATTATTTAGACATTTTTAAATAAAACAATTATTAGAACTTTTGGTGAAGCGGCAGGTTCTTTGAGGCATATATCAGCCGATGCAGTTTGAATTTATTTTCCTGCAATGCAATGCTTGATACGCAATATATGTAAATTACAAGTTCTAGTTATAGTATATTTAATTTGGTAGTGATATTGTAAATGTAATTATACCTTTCTCATAATTTGCCCATATCTTGCCGCCATGGCATTCAATTATATTTTTAGTTATGGAAAGTCCTAATCCTGAGCCTTCATCAGGATTTGTACGGGACTTATCAGCTCTGTAAAACTTTTCAAATAGCATATTTGCATTTTCTACATTTAAGTTTTTACACTTATTACTTATACTAATTACAGCATTTTTATTATTTTGAATTAAAGATAAATTGACACTTGAATGTTTAATGCTGTATTTTAAGGCATTGTACAGCAGGTTATTTAAAGCTCTTACAAATAAATTGATATCAATTGAAACCATTATATTTTCATCACATATATTATCTACAATATTTAAGTTTTCATTTTCAAATGTAATTGAAAATTCATCAATTAGTTGGTAAATGAGCTCATTTAAGCATACTGTAGATAAGTGTAATTTTAAACCACTGCTATTTAACTTTGTAAACATAAACAAGTCATCTGTGAGTTTTTTCATGGTTTCGGCTTTCTTTAAAGATATACCTATAAATCTTTTCAGTTCTTCCTTTGATTTATACTCATTATTTTCTACAATTTGTAAAAATCCAATTATGCTTGTAAGAGGACTTCTTATATCATGAGCTACATTTGTTATAAGTGCATTTTTGGAAGCTTCAATTTTTCTCTCACTTTCAATTTTTTCTTTTATCTTATCTGCCATTAAATTTATATTTTTAGATATTTCAGATAGCTCATCGTGTCCTTTTTGACGTATTTTATAATTTAAATCTTTATTTGCAATAGTTTTTATACCATAACATATTTCAGTTATGTATTTCATCCTATGGTGAGTTATAAAGAAAAACAGCAGCATGCATATGGAAAGCATTATCATAAAGTTTTTAAACTCTATTAGAAGTCCAGCTGAATCATGAGGTATATTTATAGGAGATGCAGTAACCCAAAGTATGGAAACATCGTTACCTATTTTTATAGGTATTTTATATATATAGTTATGATACCTGGTTAAATTTCTTGAGTGGGTAAAATATTTTAAAAAATCTGAGTATGCATTTTCCAAATTTAGATTCTTTGGAAGTTTGGATGAATTATATAAAATCTTATTTTGAGGATTAGCTACAATAAAGCCAAGCTTATACTCTGAATACTTACTTTCGTATTTGGATAGTACAGATTTATATTTGGAGTCATTATTAAAATTTACGTTACTTGCATCTAAACTTATATCAAGAGAAATGTTTGATAATTTGTTAAAGCTATAGTTATAACTTTGAAACCTATAAGGATATTTTTGAGATGCAAAACTTATGTAAGTTGAACATAATGTGGTATATATAAGAAAGCTTGTAATTAGCGAAAATATAAATGAAAACAAGAATTTAGTTTGAATACCAACTATTTTAACTTTCAATTTTATAACCAACTCCCCATACAGTTTTTATGTAGTCTTTTTTTAGTTTTTGCCGCAGCCTTCTTATGTGTACTGTAACTGTCCTGTCAAATTCAATATAAGGTTCATTCCATATATTTTCATATATTTGTTTTATGCTTAACACATTATCTTTATTTTTTGCAAGCAGGGTTAAAATTTCAAACTCATGTGGAGTTAAATTTATTTCATTATCATCTACTTTTACAATATGCTTATCTGTATCTATAAGCATGTCCTGTATTTTAATTAAATTTAAATTACCATGAAAGTTTGAATTAAATTCCTTGTATCTTCTTAGATGAGACTTTATCTTTGCAATTAAAAGCATTGAATTAAATGGTTTTGAAATGTAATCATCGGCTCCAATAGTAAGTCCCATTATTTTATCTGCATCATCTTCTTTAGCAGACAGTATTATAATAGGTAAGTTTAAACTTTCCCTTATTTTCATACATGCCATCATGCCGTCCATTCTTGGCATCATTATATCTAAAAGTATCAAATCTACCTTTTCATTTTTTAAAATTTCTAGTGCTTCTACTCCATCTTTTGCACATAGTGAATCTATATTTTGATTTTTTAACATTATAGTTAAGAGTTCACGTATATTTTCATCGTCATCTACAATTAAAACTACATTTTTGTCCATATCAAAGTTCACCTTCTATATTATATCTATACTTATTATATACATTTTTCTATTATTTTGGGTGATTGTAATAAAATCTTAATAAGTAGTATCAATTTTGTAATATAAAATGAACCAGTTTTGTAATACTCGTACACTATAATGAAGTCATCATATAAAGAATGGGTGTGAGCTTTTTGGAAGTATTGAGATTAGAAAATGTATCAAAGACTATAAGAAAGAGAGAAATTGTGAAAAACTTAAATTTAAGCGTAAATGAGGGCGAGATTTTTGGATTTTTAGGACCCAATGGTGCAGGAAAGACTACAACTATAAAGATGATTGTTGGATTTTTAAAGCCTACCAGCGGCAAAATTTATATAAATGGAGATGAGATTAAAAATAATAGAATAAGCTATATAAGCAATATGGCAGCTATGGTTGAAGCACCGGATATGTATCCATATTTAACGGGGGCTCAAAATTTAAGACAGCTGGCAAGGCTAGATAGAAATATCAGTGAATCTGATATAGATGAAGCTGTAAAGCTAGCTGGATTAAGTGACAGAATTGATGATAAGTTTAAAAAGTATTCTCTTGGAATGAAGCAGAGGCTTGGAATTGCACAGGTTCTCATGGGAAACAAGAAGGTATGGATACTGGATGAACCAACTAATGGACTTGATCCAAGTGGAATGATTCATTTTAGAAATTTATTTAAAAAGTATTCCAGGGAGAAGAAAGTTACCATGTTTATATCATCACACATACTTGGCGAAATGGAATCCATGTGTGATAGAGTTGCATTCTTAAATGAAGGCGAAATTAAGGGAATAGAAGATGTAAACAATATGAAGGGAAATCTTGAAAAAAGATATCTTGAAGTTGTTGTAGGGGGAGAAGATGATGATTTTTTCAATAATTAAAAATGAAATAATTAAGATATTTTATAGAAGAAAATTTTTAATATGTTCCATTATATTGCTGCTTGTAGCTGTATTTTCAATACTGGCTGTAAATAGTGAGAATGGAGAGAAAGGATTTCAAAAAGACAAGAGGGTAGAACAATACTATAAAGATCAAAAAAAGTCAGTAAAAGATAAAGCAAAGCTTGCAGAAATTCAAGAACATATTGATGGTATTGATAGAATGATAAAAAACTATGAATTTGAAAAAACACATCCTTTGGCTTGGAAAGATAATTTAAAAAAAGATATAAAACTTATGGAAAGTGTTGATGACAGTAAAATGGATGATGCTAAAAAGGAACAAAGAAAAGTTGAAATTGCTTATGATAAATATTTATTAGAAAATAACATAAAGCCAATTAGTGAGCTTAAAGCTACAGGATACGTATTATTTAATAATTATATTCTTATTTTGGAGTTTGGTATGATTGTGATATTTTTGGTAACAGTATTTATGGCAGTAGATAGTGTTTCCAGTGAATATGCACCACCTACTTTAAAGCTCCTGCTTTTAAGACCTGTTACAAAAACAAAACTTTTATTTGGCAAGTTTTTAGCGTATGCCATTTCAAGTTCTGCACTTGTAGTTATTTTTAATTTAATATTTTTCTTGTTTGGAGAAATTGTATATGGTTTTGATAGCTTTAAGTATCCAGTCCCTATAGGTCCCGCATTTAAGCACAGCAGCATACAAAATGTGGATTTGCATAAATTTATATCTGTTATTCCAGGAACTTCAAGTATTATGCCTCTTTACAAATTTTTAATTGAATTTATGATTTTACAGATAATCTTTATAATTGCAGCTACAAGTTTTTGTATTTTAATATCCACTCTAATTAAGAATAATGCAGCAGCAACATCCACAGCTATACTATTTGGAGTAGCTTATATGATACTTTCGAAAGTTCCTGCATTATCTGATATATCGGATATTATGTCTGCATTTTTTATAGATCTTGGCAATCCGAGAAATATAATAACAAGACAAATTGTACAAGATACTGGTGCATATTACATAAATTCTTTATCTGCGGGTTTAATAATGTTTATATGGACTATATTATTTTTAGGGATAAGTATAATTGCAGCAGAAAAAAGAGAAGAGTATATTTAACATAAAGAGTGATAAGTAAAATTTTGATATTAAGGCTTTCTTTATATTTTCTTTAATATCTTTTATTAAGATTATGGTATAATTTGATTGTGTAGGAAACTAAGTCATATTATACATTGATTTACATATCGTTTAATGATATGTCATTAAACGATACATAATAAGGGGGGGATCTTGGTGAAAATAAGTCAAACTTGTAAATTAATTAAAAAATTTGTATCAGGTATTCTTGTGTCGCTTATCATAGTTATGTATTCAGCTGTAGCACCTGTAAGTGCACAAGCGGCTGATACGACAGGAACGGCCATAACTCAATCTAATGAAAGTTCAATTGTAGTAAAGATAAATGATAAAGCAATTGCATTAGACGATTTAAAACCATATATAGACTCAAACTCAAAAGTTATGATACCGCTTGTTCCAGTACTTAAACAAATTAAAAGTGATGCTTCTGTACAGGTAAAAGAAGGTAGAAGTGTTATAGTAAAAGACTCTAACATAAGTGTTAGATTTAATAGTGGAGATGAAAAAGTAACTGCTAATGGTAAGCTTGTTACACTTTCCACAAAACCATTAGTAAGTGAAGGAGAAGTTTTTGTACCACTTGAGTTTTTCAGTGAAGTACTCAATGAATTAGTTGATTGGGACAGCACTACTCAGGTAGTTAAAATATCTAATACAGAAAAAAATACTGAAGATAGCTTAAATAAACCGTTATTTTATACAAAAGACAAAATTATTGCTACAAAATTGGATGATTATTTAAATGCATTACAAAAGTCAGATAATTTTCACGGCAGTGTTTTAGTTGCTAAAGATGGTAATATACTATTAAATAAAGGGTACGGTATGGCAAACTTCGAACAAAATATCAAAAATACATCTCAAACTAGATTTTTGATAGGATCAATGACAAAACAATTTACAGCAATGGCAATAATGCAGCTTGAAGAAAAGGGACTTTTAAATGAGCAAGACAAGCTTTCAAAGTATGTACCTGATTTTCCACATGGAGACGAGATAACTATTTATAATTTGCTTACACATACATCTGGCATTAAAAGTTTAGATAGAATACCTGGTTTTTTTAATATGAAGCCCGAAGACTTACAAAATATAAATGCTGCAATTAACTTTTTTAAGAATCAACCTCTTGATTTTAAACCAGGTACCGAATTTGAATATTCAAATTCAGGATATATCTTGCTTGGATATATAGTTGAAAAAGTAAGTGGAATGAATTATGAAAATTATTTAAATGAGAATATCTTTAAACCACTAAATATGAATAACACGGGAATAGGCTATATAGGAAAAGAAAAGATGTATAATTCAAGTGGATATCAAGGATATTTAGATGTTGTTCCAATTAGTGATGAGCTTGTAATTGATGGTGTACATGGAGCAGGTAATTTGTATTCAACTACAGAAGATTTATACAGATGGAATATGGCACTTGATACGGAGAAGTTAGTAAGCAAGAAAACTATGGACAAAATGTTTTCAAAATATGTTGAGATGTATAAAGGAAGCAATATCTATTATGGATATGGCTGGATGATAGCTGATACAAAAAATGGTCATGAGGTTTTCCATGGTGGAAATACGCTTGGTTTTACAAGTAACATAGCGAGGTATACAGATAAGGGGTTAAGTATAATTATACTTACAAATGCAGGATACTATAACATAAATCCACTTACGTATACACTTTCAAATATAGCATTGGGTGATAATTATAGTATGCCAAAAGCGAGGAATATAATAAAACTTGACAATAATTCACTTAATAAGTATGTGGGAAAATATGAAATTGAAGGTATAGGAAATGTTTTTATAAAGAATGAAGATGGACATCTTTATTTTTATCAAAATGGGGTAGAGCAAAAATATGAACTATTTCCAGAATCCCAATATAAATTCTTTTTGAGAACTTTAGACGGAAACATTACATTTGATACAAATTCAAATGGACAAGTTACAGGTATTGACATAACTAACTTTATAGGAAAGTATCATGGCGATAGAACCAATTAAGCTTAATAAAAAATAAAGAAGGGTATCTTCTGTGGTTGAAGATACCCTTTTAGCACTATAAAATACATTGACAAAAAAAGGTGTCAATGATACAATTATCTAATATAAATACAATAATTTAAGTATAACACATTTTAAAGTAAAAGTCAATATTTTTAGGAGGAGTTTTTAAAAATGAAAAATTCTATTGATTTATTTCAAAGCAATTTACTAGGAAAGAAAGTTTTTAATGACATAATTCAGTGCAATGAAGCTACAAAAGAATATGGATTAAAGCTCTCAGATAAAGATGTTAAAGAAATTATTGATACAAGAAATATAGCACTTCAAAAAAGCGGAAGAATAGAATTTAATGGTCAAATTATAAACAAAATTATTATGTCCTTTTGTGATTCACCATATATATCCCAATATAATTATAATGAAACAATAAATGAACTTGTAGAAATCTTTTATAACTATAAGAATGAAACTTTAGACTATATAAGTGATGATGAATTAATAGAAATTATGAAGGAAGAGTTTGATAACTATTGCCAAGGATCATTGGAGATTTTAGAAGGAAAAGCATTATATAGAATTGCAAGCAATATAAAAAGTGGGTTTAAGGATTATACAAATCTTGATAATGAAAAGGATTGATGAGTTATGGAAAACACTATTGAAAAATATGACTGTTCTGCAGAGAATAAATTTAGTGAGGAAAGCTTTTTAAAAGATATTTTAGTAACTTGCTATGAGAAAAGGTTACTAGATGATAATACTTTAGCTAGAATATATTATGAAAGAATGGAGCTTTTAAGGGTAAAATTGAAATATTATACAAAAGGTGAAAGCAGTTCAGTTATGACAGAGGTGGCTGAAAGTATTTTGCAATGTATTGACTATACCATAGGAATTTATTTAAAAAGCTTTGATAATATAGAGTTAATAATAGAAGAATTAAAGCATACCAGTTTATCTCATATGTTAAAAATGGGTCGTGATTTAATTAAGGATAAAAAATTAGAGTGTAAGAAACTATTCAAGGAGCTTAAGACAAATAAACTTAAAGTTGATAACTATTCCTATAACGATACTATAGATGATGGTTTTTCTCTATTTTTCAAAGAATATGATGATTTTTTTGCAGCTCATGAAACTCCAGGATGTTCAATAGATTATCAGCTTTATATTGATACTATGAATTTTATAGGCATTGATTATGTGTATAATTATTTATATGGCTTAAGTTTAGAAAATGAGTTTTGCAATAAATTTGATATTAGTGAGATTAATAAATTATTAAACGGTTATGATAAAAAATGTGAATTATTGCTTATAAATATATTTGAATTAGTGCTTATTAATTCGCTGGGATTAATCATATGTAATAAAGATTTAAGCAGCCTTAATATTAATAATCTAGATAGAGAGATTATAAAAAATAGATTAGAAAAATTATCATTACAAGAACTACAAAAGGAATTGTTAAGACAGGGGAAAAAATGCACTGAAATTTTAGATGTTAAAAATACAGCATTGATAACTTATATTAAAAAGTCTATATTAAAAATGACTCCATTTATAAATGAAAGGATAAAACTAAATAAGTTAGAAGAAGTATTTATATCCTTTAATGAAGAGAAGACCAATGAAATAATAGAATATACTGATGGTAAAAAAATGACCAATTTTAAATTTAAAAAGCTAACTGAAGAAATTCGAGAGTGTTCCTTAGTGAAGAATAAAATTTTATTAATTAAAAATAATATTAAGAGCTTAGAAGATTTAGTAGACATGTTAAATGCTGATTGTTTATTTGGAGATGAATATATTACGTTTTTCAAAAGCTTATCCAAAATGGAAATAGTTATTTTATCTAAATATATATCAGATTTAAGTTTTGAATATGAGTATGAAAAGGAATTATATGTTGAATTTAATAAATATATTTTGAGTTTAAAAAAGGAAGAACAAAAGGCAATAAGTGAGCTAAGGGAAAGAATAAATTTATAGCGAAGTAATTTTGCTAGTAAAATAAAGATACCTGTATTTGTTCTAACAGATGAATATGATAACTTTGCCACTGCAGCGGTGTAAGTTTAATAAAAATAAGGGGCTAGAGCATTTTTAGCTTTAGCCTTTTAAAAGTTAAATTCTTTATTTTGAAATAGTTTTTTCCCTATTAAATATGCAATTATCAAATAGACAATGGATACTATATTTGACATTATCAAAGAATTTAAATGTATATTGTTGGCTCTAAACTTTTCCATAAGTCCAAGTACCCCTATAGGCGAAAAATTACTTGTGATTGTAAGTCTGTCTGAAACAGTTAAAAATATTGAACTTACAATTCCTATGGTTATACTAATTGTTGTATTTTTAAAGAACAAGGATATTATTCCTATGATCAATCCAAATGAAGCAACTGGAATTATTGCAGATAGGTAAATTAATGTAATCCTTCCTAAACCAACAAAGCTCAATTTAAAAACAATAGCACTTATTGTAAAACCTAATATCAATGTTAAAATAACTACCAAAGCTGAATAAAAAATAATACTTAGCACTTTGGCTTTAAATATATCAGCATGGTCTTTAGTTAATCTTACAAAGTATTTCATATTTCCACTAAAGAAATCTTGACCGAATATTCCAACTGAAAATACAGTCATAAAAAATGCAAAGTACGGTACAACTGTTCTAAAGATGAATTCTGTACTGAATTGTTTTAAAAATATTACACTATTCATATTTAAGATGTCCATCTTAAGTTCTTTACTGTATTCATGAGTTATAGGTGCATTACTTATTATATGTCCTTTATCCAAGTTTATCATATAGCATATTGCTGCAATCATGAATATCACAAATCCCATAAGTACATATAACTTTTTAGAATGCAGCGTTTTGATGATTTCATTTTTAAAAAGTTTGAGTATCAATGTATCAGCTCCTTTTTGTTGAATAGCTTAAAGTTTAAAAATACGAGGACTATTATGTATACTGAAAATAAGATTATGGAGAATTTATCAATTTGATTTTTTAAAAGACATTCCCATAAAAATCTTCGTGGAGTTATATTACCAATTGTCTTAGGAATAAAGTCTGACATTACAATTAAAAGAAATACAAGTAATGATATTATAGTGCTATTTTTAGATAGTATAGAAATTAAAACATATATAAGTAATACTGGCATAAGTACAGTTAAAAATAGTAATCCCATTTTTATATCTAAAAATATATCAATTTGTACTAAATCTTTAAAAACATAAATTACATTTAAAACAGTAAATGTAAAAATTATCATAATACCTATTATTAAAATAAGAGAAATTATTTTGTACATGAGTACTTTTACTTTGCTTTTATAAAGTACAAAAAATTTCATGCAGCCGCACTCATAATCATGTGTAATTACATCCGAAACTATTGATGCTAAAACTATTGGAATCATAAATACAAGTGAAGATATATCACTATATAGCAAACTGTGAAAAGTAACTATACTTGTGGCTTTATCTGCAAATATTACATCATTTAAGATAATAAATATAAGCATGATACCTGCATATATTGATATTTTTAGGGGAGTAAAAAACTTTATAAATTCATTTTTAATCATATTAAAGACCAACTGCTTTCATAAAATAATCTTCTAGAGAATTAGCACTTTTAAGCAGGTTTTCCATAGAATCTTCAATAATTATCCTGCCTTTATTTATCATTGCTGCCCTATTACATATATTCTGTACTTCATTTAAAATGTGGGAACAATATATGAAAGTGGTGTTATTTTCTCTGGCTAATTTTTTAATCAAATTTCTCATATCCCTTACTCCCTCTGGATCAAGACCGTTAGTTGGTTCATCTAATATTACAATTCTAGGCTTTGATAAAAATGCTCTGGCCACTGCAAGCCTTTGTTTCATTCCCATAGAATAATTACTCACTTTTTTATCTTTATCATCCATCAATTTTACTAACTCTAAAACTTCATAAACCCTTTTCTTACTGAGATTCAAGACATTTGCATATAACATTAGGTTTTTATATCCAGATAAATTGTTGTAAAAGCTTGGATAGTCTATCATAGCACCTATATCTGAAGGGCTGTTTTCTTGACTTTTAAATATATTTTTCCCTCCTATAAAGACCTCACCACTTGAAGGCTTTAGCAGGCGCAAAATAGTCTTTATGGTTGTTGTTTTGCCAGCTCCATTTGGACCTATAAAACCATATATGTCTCCTTTGAATACCTTTATACTAATACTGTCAATTACCTTTTTTCTTTTATAGTACTTAGTTAAACTTTTTACTTCTAAAATTGGTTCCATTTTTATTCCTTCTTTTAAGATTAATTTTTAGTTTGCGATCACAAACTTCTAGTACATATTAACAGACATTAGCATATATTTTATTGATTAATCCAAAGAGGCTATCCTGAATTCATAAATAGTAAAGGTTGATACGGTTATGATTAAAAAATTTACGTTAAAGAAAAGGACACCCAAGTTAGGATGTCCCATTTATGCTTTTGATCCACAATTCCTGTGTAAACATATTGTCTTCAATAGATGTATTTATAAATACATTATTATATTTTGTATCTATAATATTTTTTAAGATATATAAGCCAAGTCCTCTTCCATCTCCTTTAGTTGAAAAACCTTTTTTATATATCTTGTGTATTATTGGTTTTGTATTCCCGAAGTTGTTTTGAACTGCTATAACTACATAATCTTTTTTTATACAAATGCAAAAATATAACTTAGGCAAATTACACATTCTTGATGCTTCTATTGCATTATCCAAAAGTATTCCAAGTATTCTGCATAAGTCCATTGTATTCATTGATATTTGATATATATATTCTACTATTTCCACTTTTATATTTATCCCCAATGATACTGCTTTTATTAGTTTTGTAGAGAGTAATGCTTTTAAAGGTAATATTTTAACATATTTTAATTTATCTATGTTGCTGTTATTCCACTTTATATTCTTATCCATATTAAGTACATTATCATAAAAGAAATCCTTGAGTTCCTTGATATTAGAAGTATCTATATATTCTTTAAGAGGAATGAGCATATTTATATAATCATGCTTAAACTTTCTAGTTTCAGTATACATTTCTTCAACCATATGTGCATATTCTTCTATTCTGTATTTTTCTTCAATTTCTCTTTTTAAGTCCATTTCAA
Organism: Clostridium sp. JN-1; assembly: GCF_003718715.1. Taxonomy (NCBI): domain Bacteria; kingdom Bacillati; phylum Bacillota; class Clostridia; order Eubacteriales; family Clostridiaceae; genus Clostridium; species Clostridium sp. JN-1. Next base: position 1,351,738 of record NZ_CP033465.1, read on the forward strand.
TTTTTAAATTTTTGTCATAATTACAGATTATTATGAGTATGAGTATTATTGAAATAAGAGGTATTCCAAGAGGAAGATAACATTGAGTTATGAAGTGTATTCCAGAGTAATTTGCTAAATCCGCCAGAGGATAAATGAAAAATATACTTAAAGCTATAGGTATACTTATACTGAGAATCATCCTATATCTTATTTGCTTAGGTGAAACTTTTTTAAAATTCCAAAACTTATGTGGAATGTGCTTTTTAATTGCATATATTAAAAGTGCAAAAGATAGTATGATTAAGAATTCAATAATATAATTTTTAGAAGATATTACTGGATTACTATAAACATCTAATTTTAAAATACCTTTATACATGATATCAATAAAGTATATTGTAAAAATAGTTATAAGTATTTTTATGGTGGTTTCCATGTCTTTACTATTCCTTAATAAAAATAATATGACTATTGTAAATATAGGGAGTATTAGGACATATGAACCAGTTTGGAGTACTGCCCCAATTACAAAAGATATAATAAAATACTTTTTAATTATGTTTAAGTTAATCTTATCTTTAAACAATATGTATATTGGAATACAACATAATAAACTAATTTGCAGTGAAGGAAAGAGTAGATCCGTAAATAGTTTGCTTATGGGAAATTTTTTGATAATCATTTTATAAGACCTCTCTTATATCTAAATGAGACAAGGCATTCTTCTCCATTTACCATGATGATTTTATTATTTTTCAAATTTATTTCGTCAATTCTATCTTTATTTACAATATAGGATTTATGGCATCTGTAAAAACTTGGAGATAGTTTTTGCTCCATGTCTTTAAGGTTTCCATAAAATTCTATTTGCCTATTTTCCTCATGTACTCTTATCTTATGTGGAGTACTGCTTGTCTCAATAAATAAGATATCAGACAGCTTTATATTTATTATCCTAGAATCTTCATTTACTTTAATATATCCTTCACTAAGATTTTCTCTAGTGTAAATATTATAAGCCTTCATAAGACAACTTGTTACCCGTGCTTTAAAGTCATCTTCGTCTTTAGCAACATAGTCCATTGCTTCAACTTTATATTTAAATACAAGATAGCTCATTTCCATATGAATAGTTGTAAATATTATAAATCCATGTGGATCTAAATCTCTTATCTTCTCGCTAAGTTTTATTCCATTTATAGTGCTTTTTAAATCAACATCTAGAAAGTAAATCCCAGTTACTGCATGATCCTTAACATAGTTTAATAATTCTATTGGACTTTTTGTACACACAGATATGTGCAAATCTAAAGATTCTCTCAAAATAGTGTTTTCAATAATTTGTTTAATTTTATCTCTATAAGATTTATTGTCATCACAAATAAGTACTTCGAGCATATGTTACCTCATTTCTTATAAAATAATAATATAATTATACCACGAGAGGTTATAATTTATAAAATTTAAGGTTGTTAAAGCAAATAAAAAAGCACCTGCTTAAAGCAAGTGCTTTTTATACAGTTAATTATAGGTGTGTATTTATTTTATAGCTGCATATATGTTTGCTTCTGAATTTTGGTTTTCAGCATACTTTTTGCCATACACTTCAAAGTCTCCAGTATATGTTCTCTCAATGTCTGAATTCCATATATATCCCCAGCCTTCAGCAATGCTTTGAGGCATATTTCCTTTTACAGTTATAACATTGTATTTTGATTTTGGAATTACCTTAACTGTCATGCCAGCAGGTATGTTATTTTTATCTTTAACTTGAAATCCAACTATATATGAATACATTCCAAATTCTTTATTCTCATAATCACTATATAATCCTAATAATTCATTACCATTGACTTTACCATGTATCTTGTCTCCAAGTTTCTGTTCCATGAATTCAGCCCATAATTTTTGAATTGGTAGTTTACATTGTGCACCTTCATTAGTTGTTCTTATTTCTTTACCTACAATTATCATTTCATTAAGTTCAAGTATTTTAGATGATATTTTTGATCTTCTCCATCTCTTTAAAGCTGGAAGAGAACTTTCCATAAGAGCTCTAGCTTTATCTTCATCCATTCCATTTTGTTTCATGAAAGGTATACACATATCAATCATTTCTTCCATACTTAAATTAGGTTGTTTAAATGCTCCATTTTCATAACAATAACTGCAGTACTCGAGACTTTTTTCACTATTTTGTTCAGTACCATAAAAACCTTCACTTAGCGGCATACCGCAGCTTTGACAATATTTTTGTTTCATAATTATATCCTCCTTTAACATCTATATGTATATTATATAAGAAGGATTTGACAGCATTATGTCATGTTTGAAATCATAATTGCAATTATTTATAAGCTATTTGTAGATATCCAATATTTTTTGACACTTGTACTTAATTGCTTGGCGTATGTTTTCATGTTCAAGTACTTCGACGTATTCACCATAACTTAATATCATTGAATAGATCCAGTTGTCTTCAATAACTTCGGTTCTTACTATGCTGCTGCTGTCTCCATTAAAGGTTATTTCATCTTTATCAAAGTAGTCAATTATCCTACATTTTACCTTTTCAGAAAACTTCAATACTAATTTTATAGTATTTTTAGGTGTATTGTTTTTATTTAAGTATTTTTCGTAGGAGATCAAAGAATTACAAATCTTTTTATTTAAGACATTTAAATTTCTTATTCTGGAAAGCTTAAAAATTCTGTAGTCATTTCTCATAGTGCAAAATGAAAACAAATACCATCCGAAGCCTTTAAAAACAAGCGTTATGGGTTCTACTTTCCTAAATGTATATTCACCTTTTGCATTCATATAATTGAAGCTTAGACAATTCCTATTTTCTAAAGCTTCAATTATAATCTTGTATTTTAAGTATTCTCCATCTGATTTCTTAAAACCCCATGGGAGCGTATCTATGAATATTTGCTTAAAATGCATATTAAACTTTTCTTTTTTGTTTTCAGGAACTATACTTTTTACTTTTTCAATAGCTAAATCTACACTGTCATTATTTAAAACTCCATTTATATTTTTTAGGGCCTCTACTATTGAAATCATATCTTTAAGTGTTAAAAATTGATGACTTATCTTATAGTTTTCAACAATATAGAAGCCGCCATTATTTCCAGACTGAGAAGTTATTGGAATTCCGGACATATTAATTGTATCAATGTCTCTATAAATTGTTCTTACGGAAACCTCAAATTTTTCAGCAAGCTCCGATGCAGATACTTTTTCTCTATTTAAAAGTAAAACTATAATAGCAAGTAATCTATTTATTTTCACTAAATCTTGTCCTCCAACATATAAAACTTCGTTTATATTAAATTTTACTATTTATTTTAAAGTCTTTTCAAGGACAGTAATATGGTCAGCTGCATTATTAATCATATTAGACAGTGTTTTATAAGTTCTAGTTTTTACATCATTTGTGCTCTTGACAGATCTGCCCTGAAGATCAATGAGTAGCGAGTATACATCCCTTTGGAAGTTAAGGGAAAACTCTAAGAAATCTCTTGTACTAACAATTTTTTTAACGTATACCTTTTTGTTGAATTGGTTTATTAAAAAAGACATTTTGTCATATATTTCAAAATCAATATCTTCAATTTCGACATTCATCAAATTATTTTTTAAGTCTTCAAGATATTTAATATCTTTGCCTACATGTGTTATTAGCACTTTTGACATTATTTTTATAGGAGGAATGCTGCAATGTTCTTTTCCTATATCTTCATATATTTTTCTTTCTCTATTTGCAATATCTATGGCTTTATCAATTAAATCTATAATATTATATCCCATAGTTTGTCTCCTTACTCTTTTTTATTTCTTAATTTTAAATTTGCATATTTCCTTGAATACATTTTACTATATTTAATTACTTATATCTATATTTTTATCAGTTAAAGATTATCCCCTAGCAGCATAAAATGCCTTATTATATAATATAAGTTTATTCCATCTAATTCATATTATAATAATTTTATCCTATAGGTACATATAATTGAAGGGAGGTTAATACAATAAAAAATTCACCATACCTAACTCAAGAGGAAAAAGACTGGTTAAAAGAATATACTAGAAAAGTTTCATAATTAAGTCAAATGGAAAGAAGGTATGTAACAATTGTCACGAGAAAAACAAAAACATCCTATAGGTCTTGCACTGGTAAATATATCTATAGCCCTCCAAAGCTATGCGGGATATGCAGTATCATCTGTATTAATATTATTCTTTACAGCTGATATCAGTCGAAATGGCTTAGGATTAAGCGTGCCAAAAGCGGCTTCTATCATTGGCTTATATCAAGGACTTAACTATATGGGGTCACTTGTTGGAGGTTATATTACTGACAAATGGTTAGGCATTCAGAAATCACTAGTATTAGGTTCATTTCTAACCGCATGTGGTTATATGGTGCTGTTTTTTGCAAAACCAAATGTTGGCAGTATATGGTTAGGACTCATTGCTTTGATTATAGCAGGTGCATTTTTCAAAGGGCAAATTAGTACGCTTGTTGGCTCATTTTATGGGAAAAATGAATTATCTAAAAAAGATGCTGCATACAGCATATTCTATATGTTCGTAAACATTGGTTCCTTCTTTGGACCTATAATTGCAGGGCTAATCTCTGATAAATGGTTTGCTAAAGCAGCCGCTAATGGAGAAATTGCAGCTTATGGTTATAAATATATTTTTCTTATGTGTGCTGTTGTGATGATAAGTGTATGTGTTTTGATTTTGGTTTTATCTCCTAAATGGTTAGGAGACATTGGAAAATATCCGGCATCAAAAACTGAAGTTAAAAAGATTTCATCAAAATCAAAAGAAAAAGTTATAAACAAACCTTTGACACATATAGAAAAGAACCGTATTAAAGCGATGCTTATTATGTTTCTATTTGTGATTATATTCTGGTCTGCATGGTACCAAACTGCTACATCTTTCTCTTTGCTTGCGAATAAACTAGTAAATGGAAAAATTGGTGGATTTACAATGCCTGTACCTTGGCTTACTTCTGTTAATGCGATCTTTTGCGTAGTGTTTTCTCCAATACTAGCAAATGTCTGGATAAAACTTGGAAATAGCAAGAAGGGTGATTTATCAGTTCCTACTAAAATGGGGCTTGGACTAATCTTAGCAGGAGCTTCATTTATTACTTTAATCTTAGGTATTTCTACACTAGGTGGTATCACAGACGGAAGCAAGCAGATGAATATACTTTTTATCATTGCCGCTTACCTTTTATTAACATTGGGAGAACTTTGTCTGTCTCCAATAGGAATGGCTGTGTTCAATAAACTAGCTCCTGCTAGATACGGATCACTAGCAATGGGGGCATGGTACTTAAGTTTCTTTTTTTCAAACTTAATTTCAGGAAAAATGGCAGGATTCACCGCTGCTATGGGATATACAGAAATCTTTGGTTTCATAGCTGGTGTTGTAATCGTATTTGGTATAATTTTGATTTTATTGCGAAATGGCTTATTAAAACTGATGTCTTTGGACGAATTTGATAAGTAAATAGCCACAAACCACATAATTACAAGTACAATAATGCTGTTAACTACAGCGCTCAGATTGTTAAAAGGTAGTTCCAATTAAGGACTACCTTTTAATATCAAGGGCTGCATTCGGATGATGAGAAGAGAATATCTATGATTGTTAAATTATAGATATTTTACATTGACAGGAAAAAAAGTTGAAATATATAATAGTTATTATAGGGGAATACGCTATAATGTTACCAAAGAGACATAAAATATATATCTGCAAGAAATAAATGTGATGTTACAAGGATTGAAAATTTATGATGAAAAGGGGAATTAATTATGTTGTTATTATCAAGAGAGGACATTAAAAAAGTATTTTCAATGAAAGATGCAATTAATGCTGACAAAGATGCATTTCGTATTTTTTCAGAGGGAAAAAGTGTTGTACCGCTTCGTACAACTATTCCTGTACCAAAACATGATGGTACATTATTGTTCATGCCAGCATATGCAGCAGATTTAGATTGTGCATCATTGAAAGTTGTCAACATCTTTCCTAAGAATATTGACAAGGGACTCATATCGGCACCAGCTCAAGTATTGTTAATGGACGGAACAAATGGATTTGTAAATGCAATTTTAGATGGAACATATCTTACTCAGCTTCGAACAGGAGCTGCATCAGGGGCAGCATTTGATATATTAGCGAGAAAAGATGCGAAAAAAGGTGCATTGATTGGAACAGGCGGACAGGCAGCAACACAGTTAGAGGCTATGATTGCTGCTCGTAATCTTAAAGAAGTAAAAGTATATGATTTAAACCTTGAAAGAACAAAAGCATTTGCAGCAAGGATGCAGGAAGAATTAAAAGCGTATGGGACAAAAATCACAGCAGCAAAAAGTTCCGATGAAGCAATTGAAGATGCTGACTTGATTATTACAGTAACTCCTTCTTTAAAGCCTGTATTTGATGGAATTAAGGTGAAAAAAGGTGCAACAGTAAGTTGTGTCGGCTCTTATCAGCCGCACATGCAGGAAATGGATCCAGTTATATTAACGAGAGCAAGTAAGATTTATTTTGATTCCGAAGAAGCCGTATTATCAGAAGCAGGGGATATATTAATTCCGCTTGAAAACGGAACTATTACAAAAGATGATTTTACAGGTGATTTGGGAGAAGTTATATTGGGAAATATAGTCGGAAGAGAAAACGATGACGAAATCATTGTATTTAAAACTGTAGGAATCGGAACGCAAGACCTGATAACTGCAAAATATATTTATGATAGAGCAGCAGCAAAAGGCATTGGAACCAAGTGGAGTTAATAAAATAAAAAGGGGGAAAGGAAAGTGGAAAAAAACAGGGAGTATTGGAATGGAGCAAAAGCAACACACCGCCGTGTTATGTTAAAAGCAGCTGGATACACAGACAGCGATATTAAGAACAAGCCTCATATAGGAGTACCAAACTCATTCATGGAAGGTTCTCCTGGCAGTGCACATCTCCGTCAAATTGCCGAAGCAGTAAAACAAGGAATTTGGGCTGCAGGCGGTATTCCTATAGAATTTGGAATCCCTGCAACATGCGGCAACGTAGCAAATGGAGCAGAAGAATTAAAATACGAGCAAGTTGGACGTGATATAGTAGCAATGTCCATTGAATTTGTTACAAAAGTACATCATTTTGATGGTTTGGCAATGATTGCATCTTGTGACAATATTATTGCAGGCACATATTTAGCAGCAGCTAGACTTGATATACCGTCAATGGTTATTACTGGTGGTTCTATGCAGCCTGGTAATTATTGTGGTAAAAAAGTAGTAGAAGCAGAGCTGGACGTTGCTGTACTCGGCGGTGAAAGCGAAGAAACATTATCAGATATGGAAGAACATGTATGCCCATCTTACGGTGCTTGTCCATCAATGGGAACAGCTAACACAATGCAAATGCTCGGGGAGGTTATGAATTTAGTTCTTCCAGGAACAGGTACAATTCCTGCATCCGATAATTTAAAGATCCGTAAAGCGAGGGAAGCAGGATCTTATATGGTAGAACTAGTAAAATCCGGACGTAAACCTTCTGAATTAATTACAAAGGAAACATTATTAAATGCAATTATGTTTGATATGGCAGTTGCTGGATCAACAAATGCAGTACTACATATCTTAAGTATTGCATATGAACTTGGTATCAAAATTACAATGGAAGACTTTGAAAGGTATGCTAAAGAAATTCCATGTATTACAGGTGTCATTCCAAGTGGTCCATATACGGTAGTAGATTTCCACTATGCAGGTGGGGTTTTAGCTGTCATGAAGATGATTGAAAGCAAACTTTATACAGATGTTCCAACCATGACAGGGGAGACGTGGAAGGATATTTTAGCAAATGTGAAAGTAGAAAGTACAGATATTATCAGAAGCCTTGATAATCCATTATACGACGAACCAGGACTTAAAGTTTTGCGCGGTAATCTTTCCCCAAATGGTGCTATTGTAAGACCAACAGGTGTGCCTAAAGAAATGAAATACTTCAAAGGAAAAGCAAAGGTATTTAACAACGACTTTGAATCATTGGCAGCAATCGAAAAAGGTGAAATTGTACCAGGTGATGTAATTGTTATCCGTTATGAAGGATGTAAAGGTTCCCCGGGTATGAAAGAGATGATGCTTACTACAGATGCTTTGGTAGGATACGGCTTGCATAAGAGTGTAGGACTTGTAACAGATGCTAGATTCTCAGGGTTCAATTATGGGGCAATTGTAGGGCATGTATCACCGGAAGCATACGATGGTGGTAACATTGCACTTGTAGAAGATGGAGATGTTATTGTAGTAGACACAATTAAAGGAGAAGTAACATTAGAAGTATCAGAAGAGGAATTGGCAAGGAGAAGAAAAAATTGGGTATGTCCGCCTCTTAAAGAACAAAAAGGCTGTCTTGCATTATTTGCAAAGAATTGCAGACCAGCAGAAGAAGGCGGAGCTATGCAGCCTTGGTAAATAAAAAAATTCGTGATATTTTTTAAATAAAATAATAATAAATATTATAAAAAGACATTCATTTTTAGATGAGTGTCTTTTTTTTTATAGTATAGAAAATTATAACTTTTGTAAAATATAAATATAAAAAGTAAATGCAGGAGACTCCTAAGCTGCGGAAATTAGCGGATTTGCAGCAGTTAAAGTATATAAATTTTAGACATAATTGTATAAAAGTTGATAAAATTGTTGTTTTTTATATGATTATTGACAATATCGAAATAATCATATAAAATTAAGAAAAAATATTCTTGAAATTGTAAGATCATAAAACTAATTAACGTAAAAGCAGATAATTAACACGAAACTGAATATTATGAAAAATATATTATTTTCTTTAGGTAACTTTTAACTCGTTCATAAAGGGTACTTCACAATATATATTCACTAAGCGAGTGAGGAAATCCTTTTTGATATAGCTTGAAAAGCCTTGAATATTTGGCAAGCTTTTAATTTTTTATAAAGGAAAGGGGTAGTAAAATGAGCAATAAAGTTGAAATTCAAAAAGGCGAAGGACTAGAGCGCGGTCTTGAAGAAAGACACATTAAAATGATGGCAATTGGTGGAGCTATTGGAGTTGGTTTGTTTCTAGGATCAGCAACAGCTATTCAGGCAGCAGGCCCAGCTATATTACTTACTTATGCTGTTGCAGGAATAATTATTTTTTTCATCATGCGTGCACTTGGAGAAATGGCTGTTGAACATCCAGTTGCAGGTTCTTTTAGCGCATATGCAAATGATTACGTAAGTCCTCTTGCAGGATATCTAACAGGTTGGACATATTGGATAATGTGGGTTGTAACTTGTATGGCAGAAGTTACAGCGATAGGTATTTACATTAACTTCTGGTTTCCAAATGTACCGCAGTGGGTGTCAGCACTTGTTGCCGTTTGTATACTTACTGTTGTAAACTTAACTGCAGCAAAAGCATTTGGTGAAATCGAATTCTGGTTTGCACTTATAAAGGTTGTTACAATAATTGCCATGATAGTAATCGGTTTAGCTATGATAATATTTGGTTTAGGAAATAAAGGAGTACCAATTGGTATTTCAAACTTGACCGCTCATGGTGGTTTCTTTCCTAAAGGAATTAAGGGACCTATATCAACATTGACTATGGTTGCATTTGCTTTCGTAGGAGTCGAGCTTATCGGTGTTACAGCTGGAGAAGCAAAAAATCCTGAAAAAGTAATACCATCAGCTATAAACAGCGTTTTCGCGCGAGTAATGATATTCTATATTGGTGCATTGTTTGTTATAATGTCGCTTTATGCTTGGGACAGCATAGGAACAAAAGGAAGTCCATTCGTTCTTACATTCTCCAAACTTGGTATAGCAGCAGCTGCTGGCATAATAAACTTTGTTGTACTTACAGCAGCATCCTCATCATGTAACTCAGGCATATTTACAACTGGCCGTATGCTGTATAATCTTTCACTTCAAGGACAGGCACCAAAGTGTTTTTCAAAGCTCAGCAAAACTAACGTCCCTAAGAACGCAATACTTACTTCAGTAGGATTTATGTTAATTGGAGTTATAATAAACTATGTTGCTCCTGGTAAAGCATTCACTTATGTTACAAGTGTAGGAACATTTGCAGGAATATTTGCTTGGTTCATGATTGTTTACACTCAGATTAAATTTAGAAGGAGTCTTACACCTGAACAGGTTAAGAATCTTAAGTTTAAAACAGTACTTTATCCAGCTTCAGGCATCATAACTATGATATTCTTAGTTGGTGTATTTGTTTCCATGTGCATGGGTGCAGATACAAGAATTCCAGCTGTAGTTGGAGTTGTATGGATGCTGCTTTTAATTGCTGCTTGGTATGTAAGTGGATTAAATAAAAAGAAAGCTACTAAACTGCTTAGTTAGTACCCCAGGGGTGCAAAAAATGGCAAACGTTAAGGCAGCAAAGAGAGCTTTGCTGCCTTAATGTTTTAAGAATGATTAATTTGGGTAATCATCTATTATATCTCTATTTTTGTGTTAAATAATATCTAATCATTGAGGTAATCAAGAGCTATTTGAACATAAGATGCAACACCTATTGGCAATGCATTTTCATCTACATTAAAGTAGTTTGAATGATGAGAGTAACAGCAGCCATTTTTTTCATTTCTTCCACCTAACAGCATTAACACTCCAGGTACATGCTCAAGGTATTCTGAAAAGTCTTCAGAGCCCATTATTTTTTCAGATGGAATAATACCTTCTTCTCCAATAAGCTTTATAATTGAGTTTTTAATAAGTTTTGTTCCTTGTCTATCATTTACTGTTACAGCACATTTAAAATTATAATTAAATTCATACTTGCATCCATAAGCTTCACAGGTATTTTTCGCTATTTTTTCAATCCATTCAGGTATTTTTTTTCTAGAATATGCACTAAAAGCTCTATTCATACCTTCTATTTGAACATCTCCAGGAGTAACATTGAATCTTTCTCCGCCTTTTATTGTACCCACATTTATTACTATAGGTGATCTGGCGTCATTTATTCTGCTTGGAATTGTTTGTATACTTTGTATAATTGCTGAGGCACAGACAATTGCATCTATTCCCTGCCATGGGGCAGAACCATGACTGGATTTTCCCTTTATATTTAGACTCCAAATATCTCCACTTGCCATAAAAGGTCCCTCTTGAAGTATTACCTTATTTAAAGGAGTATCAGCCCATATGTGCATGCCGAAAATGAAGTCTACGTCAGGATTTTTTAACACACCATTTTCCACTAATTTTTTAGCACCTACTGCTAATTCCTCAGCTGGTTGAAATATAAATTTTACAGTACCATTAAATTGATCCCTCATTTCAGATAAGAGCTTTGCGGCGCCTAAAAGCATTGATGTATGACAATCATGTCCGCAGCCATGCATAAATCCTGGATTTTCTGAAGCAAAGGGAAGATTGGTTTTTTCAGTAACGGAAAGTGCGTCCATATCTGCTCTTAAAGCAATAACTTTTCCAGGAGCTTTTCCTTCTAATATACCTATTACTCCAGTTCCACAGATATGATAAACCTTAATTCCCATTTTTGAAAGTTCGTCTGCAACTATTTTTGAAGTTCTGATTTCTTTAAGTGATGGTTCAGGATGTCTATGGAAATCCCTTCTTAAATTAACAACCCAATCTTGTATTTGTTTTGATTTTTCAAGTATGCTGTTCATCTGCATACGCCCCCTAAATTAATAATATTTATTAAGTGATAATAAGGTTAGCAAAGATTAAGCTTATACAATTTGGTTTTATAGTAACTTTAAGAATATACTTGCAATTATTATTGAAGCAATGGATACTGTTGCAAAACCGCCTACAAGCATTCGAGGAAGAATTATATCTACTATATAAAGCCTCTCCTCTTCAGATTCACTTACAGATTTACATACCTCATGAGTAATTATATAGTCTGCTGGAAATCCAAATAGTGCTGTAAGCGCACAGGCAAACCCCATTTCCTTTGAAAAACCAAGAAATCTTCCAATAAGCGCTGACGTTAGGAACATACCAATTAATCCTAGTATTATTAGAACTATTATTGGAACTATTATGTTTAAAAGCTGTTGTGGTGTAACAGCAGATAAACCAGAAAGTACATATGCTAAAAGACCGCAAATAAGCCATCCAAAAACTCCAGCTTGAACAAGAGCCCTTTCCTCCAGAAATCCTAACTCACAGAAGATTACACCAAATATAAGACAAATTACATATTGGTTAAGAGCTCCATGTAGAAGATTTGAAACACAGTTTGCTAATATTGCAACTATCATTACTTTAAAGAGTATCATTGATGTTGTTCTATAAGATTCAGGAAGAGGAGGTATAAGTTTTTTTCTGTTAGCATCTCCAGTAAGTTTTTTGCTAGCTCCAATTTCTTTTGAATCTGGGCCATTTTTCCTAAAGTCTGTAATTAATCTTCGACCTTCTCTTTTAAGACACCAAGAAGTAAGCGGATATCCAAAAAAGCTATGTGTAATAAACATTGCTATAGGTAATGCTGCTAGCTCCATAAGTCCTTTAGCCTTTAATCCTTCTGACATCAACACAGCTGCTACTATGCCGCCAGTTAGTGGTGGAGTTGCTGCAATAACTATATGCCAATCAAATAATAGGTTTCCTATAGTCATAGTAAGTAAGATAATTCCACATATTCCGCATACTGCAACTACAACTGCTTTCCATTGATCTATAAGTTTACGCAGACTCATTAGAGTGCCAAGATGTACAAGAAGTAAACTCATGCATATGGATACAAAGGAAGGACCGAAAGAAGCTTGAGAAACAAGATCTTTAGGTGCGAATGTCCAAAATCCCAGCATGAATAAAACAGCAGAAACAAATACAGAAGGAACATAAGCTTTAGTTTTGTTCGATACGACTTCCCCTACGAGCAAAAATCCCATGACTATGAGGAAGCACTGAATAGAACTAAATGTCATTGTTTTCACACTCCTTTTAAATAATAAAATTTTTAAAGTGATGAAGTACGTGGCTTGGTAATACATTATTTTAAATTTTCCAAATATACTTTAATTTAACTTTATATATAGCAATTACCGTTCCAAAAGACATAATATAGGAAAATTAAAGATTTTACATAAAGATAAATAGAATGATATACTTAAAATTAATATTTTTTTTGCAATACAAGTAATCATAAAATTCAAAAAATAGAAATAATATTATAACATAGTGTAATTAATTGTTACAATTTTAAGTTTGAAAATGTAACAATTAATTACAAAGTATAAGTAAAGATGCCTATAATTTGTTTTGATACAATTAAATATATTATTTTTTATAAAGGGAGGTGGAAAAATGGAATTCAGTAAAGATGTGACAAGTAAGATGATAAAAGAATATATGTGTAAGTCAATGGATATGGTTTTTAATCAAATACCAGTCCCCATAGTCTTTGTTGATTCCAAATGTAAAATAGTTTCTTTAAATAATGGATTTTTAGATTATCTAGGTATGAAAAATGAAGAGGTGAAAGGAAAATGTGTTAGTGATATAGATCCCAATGCTAGACTCCCAATAGTACTTAAAACTGGTAAAGCTGAAATTGGACATAGACATAAGCTAGAAGGTAGAAAAGAGGTTATAGCTGATAGAATTCCAATTTTTCATAATAAGAGAATAATTGGTGGAGTTAGTATCATAATAATTGATGATTTAAATTATCTTTATAATTTAATAAATGAAAATCACTTAATGAGAAATTTAAATATAAATAAAATGGTTAATATACCTAAGTTATATAGTTCAAAATATACCTTTGACGATATTTTAACTAATTCTCCCAATATGCAGAAATGCAAAAATCAAGCTAGTATATTTGCAGATACTGATTTTACTGTTTTAATTACTGGTGAAAGTGGGGTTGGAAAAGAACTTTTTGCTCATGCCATTCATCATAAAAGCAGGCGAAAGGACAAGCCTTTTATAAGAGTGAATTGTGCAGCAATACCAGAAAATCTTATGGAATCGGAACTTTTCGGCTATGAAGAAGGTGCATTTACTGGTGCATCAAAAAAGGGGAAGATAGGAAAATTTCAGTTAGCAAATACAGGAACAATCTTCCTTGATGAAATAGGAGAATTGCCAGTGAATATGCAGACAAAGCTTCTTAGAGTACTCCAGGAAAAGGAGATAGAACCAATAGGAAGTAATAAAATCCTCAATATAGATGTAAGAGTTATAGCTGCAACTAACTGTCACTTATTAGAGAAAGTGAATAAGGGTGAATTTAGGTTAGATTTATATTATAGGATTAACGTTTTAAATTTGGAGATACCGCCATTAAGAGAAAGAAAATCAGATATACCAATTTTAATTAAATGTATTACTGATAAATTTTATAAAAGTTATGGAATACTTAAAAGGTTTCCAGAGAATGTTGTAAACATATTATGTCTATATGATTGGCCGGGAAATATAAGGGAGTTAAATAATGTGATAGAAAGAATAACTGTACTATCTAAAAATGAGGTTATTGGTATGGATAGTATACCAGGATATATACTGGGTTTAAATAAAGATGATAAAGACTGCTGTAATGAAATAAAAACTCATAGTGGTAATTTAAAAAAATCCGTTTTAGAGTTAGAAAATAAAATAATAATAGAAACTTTAATAAGAAATAATTTTAATAAATCTAAAACATCAAAGGAATTAGGTATACCAAGAGTAACTCTTTATAGAAAATTGAGAGAAATATACTCTTGTCAAAATGACCATTCGTGATTTGCTTTGCATGAGCATAGTATAATCTATTATTTATAAAGATAAACCACTTCAACTATCAAAATTCATGTGCGCCAAAATGCCTAAAATACAGCATTTTGGTACAAATAAATTTTAAGTTTTAGAGTGCTTTATCTTTATATTTATCTATATTAAATTATGAGAAACATATCATTATTAATAATTAATTTTTTATAATTACTTTATTAAACCGCAATAATTTATTTTAATGCACCTTGCCGGGATTCTGTTTCTTTTCAACCTTATTTCTCGCAGCCATATTATCATTATATCCCCAAAACCATGTTGTAATAAAACTAATTATAATAGCCGCAGCACTCGATAATAAGAAAGCATAAAAACTATTTAGTTCAGTTGGATTCTTTGGATTGAAGAAAGATGAGAATCCAATTAATGAACCAGTAAAGCCATACATATTACCATGCATTAAACCAGTTATAAGTCCGCTAGCAGCTGAACCAATCAAGCCAGAAATAAATACTTTGCGGTATCTTAAATTTACACCATAAATTGCAGGTTCTGTTACACCGCAAAATGCTGAAATAGCTGAGGCAATACCTAAACTCTTAAGATTGTCCTTCTTTGACTTCAATGCAACCGCCAAAACAGCAGCACCTTGTGAAACCATTGTTCCGGAAATAATAGCATTTAATGAACTGTGACCGCTGCTGGAAATTTGCTGTGCAACTAAAGGCACAACACCCCAATGAAGTCCAAAGATAACCAAGATTTGATAGAATCCACCAATTATTAAACCACCTAGCCATCCAGATGCAGTAACTAATAAGTTAATAAAATCAGCAATTCCATTAGCTAAACCTTGAATTACTGGTCCAGTAATAACTAATGTAATACTGCTGACAACAAGTATAGTGATCAAAGGATTAAAAATCATTTGCAAATAGCTTGGCAGTTTCTCTTTTAACCAAGTTTCAAGTTTTTTAGCTAGCCATGCAGCTAAAATCATTGGAAAAATAGAATAAGTGTAGTTTAAATATTGAAAGTGGAATCCAGCAATAGAAAACATAGGTTTGAACCCTTTGCCCCAGGTAACAATTTGAGGATACGTCAAAACTCCACCTATAACAGCTGCTATAATAGGATCGCCGCCTAAACGCTTAGCTGCTGAAAAACCGACGATAACTGGTAAAAAGTAAAATGCTGAATCAGCCATAGCACTAATAGTAATATAAATAGTACTATTTGGATTCAATAAAGCTCCCAATTGAGGTAGAGTTAATAATGCCAAAATACCTTTTATAATACCGGAAGCAGCAATAACACCAATAACCGGAGTCATCGAACCAGTGATAATGCCAATCAATTTATTGATGCCTTTAGAAATTTTATTATCATTTTCATTTTCTTCTACATTTTCTACTGGTTTATCTGCAAATTCAGTACCTAATTCCTTCATTACTGCGTCAAAAACATTTGTAACATCATTACCAATAACTACTTGATATTGACCGGAAGCCCTAATAACATCAATAATACCATCACTATTACGCAGAACATCATCATTAGGAATAGTTTCATCTTTTAAATAAAAACGCAGCCTGGTAATACAATGTATAAGATTTTTAATATTTTCCTTTCCCCCTACATTTTTTATAATTGTCTTGGCCAGGTTTGTATAATCTTTCTTAGCCATACTTTATCACTCCTTATTGACTTTTATATTTCCAACAATTTTTCCTTCTAGTAAATCTTCCCCAGCAGTATTTAATTCAAAATCTACGGCTTTTTCTTTCGCGTTAGTAACAAGCGTTATTACTGTAGGTTCTAAGTTAGCCTTTTTAATTTTAGCTATGTCCATATTGACAAGTTTACTGCCAATTTTAACCTTTTGGCCAACGTTTACATACATTGAAAAAGGTTCACCATTAAGTTCAACAGTATCAATACCTAAATGCAATAAAATTTCATAACCCTGCTTAGTAGTAATGCCAATAGCATGTTTTGTATTAGCTATCATCACAATTTTTCCGTCTACTGGTGATAAAATTTCATTTGAAGTAGGCTCCATTCCAAAACCTATTCCAACAGCACCAGATGCAAAAACTTGATCTTTAACCTCTGTCAAATTAATCACATGACCGCTAACAGGTGCATAGACATTTAAATTTTTTAATTTATTTCTAGCAAATATATCAAACATTTCCTTCCCCCCCTTGTATGAACCAGCAAATTTTAATCACTTTCATCGTCTTTTATAATAATAATAGACCCTGTATAGACAATAGTCAATGCTGAAATTAAAAAAATGAAAACTCGTTTCATATCAATATTTACATGATTTTATTAAATATCATCGCATGTATATACAAGTATGTTATAATAAATAAAAGAGTAATGAAGGAAGGACGTGAATATCATTATGGGAAATATAAATAAACAAAATATAATAGCACAAGATATTGCTAATAAAATTAAACATGAACAATATGCAATTGGAGAATTCTTACCAAGTGAACATCAACTTTGTGAATTATATGGTACATCACGTGAAACAATTCGTCGGGCTCTGGGACAATTAAATGAATTAGGTTTGATTCAAAAAATTAAAGGTAAGGGTTCTATAGTTTTAGATATACAGAGATACACTTTTCCTATTTCAGGAATAACTAGTTTTAAAGAATTGAATGAATCTTTAGGTATGCATGCTGTTACTACCACCTTAAATCAGGAAAAAACCTTCGTACCTGAAAAATTAGCACGTGATTTAGTTGCAAAAAATACACCAGCTATCTATGTGGAAAGGCTGCGTAAAGTAAATAGTGAACCTGTGGTAGTGGATCAAGATTATTTGTTGAGTCCTACTGTTACAGAATTACCTGAAGGTGTTGCTGATAATTCAATTTATGCATATTTGGAAGGTACACTTGGGCTTGATATTTCATATGCTACAAAAGAAATAACTGTTGAAAAAGCTGACCAGCATATAGCTAATTGTTTACAACTAAAAGGTGATAATCTAGTAGTTGTTGTTAGAAGTTACAGTTATCTAGCTGATACTACTTTATTTCAAATTACTGCTTCATATCACCGCCCGGATAAATTTAGGTTTATCGATTTTGCACGAAGAAAAAAAGTAATTACAAATAACAAAAAGTAAGGAGAAGAATTATGCATCAATTAGGTGAAAAAGTAATCTATCAAATCTACCCAAAATCTTTTTATGACAGCAATGGTGACGGAATAGGTGATATACGTGGAATTATTAAAAAGATACCATATATAAAAAAATTGAACATAGATATGATATGGTTCAATCCATTCTTTGTTTCACCACAAAAAGATAATGGTTATGATGTTGCAGATTACTATAATATAGATCCATTATTTGGAACAATGCAGGATTTTAAAGAATTAGTTTTTAAATTAAAGGAAATAAATGTCGAAATTATGCTCGATATGGTCTTCAATCACTGTTCAACTCAACATGAATGGTTTAAACGAGCTTTAGCTGGTGAAAAAAAGTATCAAGATTATTTCTACATTCGCAGTCCAAAAGCTGACGGAACACTGCCAACTAATTGGCAATCAAAATTTGGCGGTTCAGCATGGGAACCCTTTGGAGATACTGGGAAATATTATTTACACCTTTATGCTCCTTCTCAAGCAGACCTTGACTGGCATAATCCAAATGTTCGTAAAGAAGCGAGTGATATTATTAATTTTTGGAAAAATAAAGGTGTCAAAGGTTTTAGATTTGATGTATTTAATGTAACAGGCAAATCTGAAAAGTTAGTAGACTCAAGAAATACTGCTCAAGAGAAGTTATTATATACAGATACACCTGCAGTGCAAAAATATTTACAAGAATTAAATAAAAATAGTTTCGGGCAGGATATTGATAGTATTACTGTAGGTGAAATGTCATCCACTACAATACAAAAATCAATTGATTATACTAAACCAGAAAATCATGAACTTTCAATGGTTTTTACATTCCACCATTTAAAGGTTGATTATGAAAACGGTAAAAAGTGGAATAAGGTTCCTTTTGACTTTATGAAACTCAAACATTTTTTAAATAAATGGCAAATAGAAATGGATAAACATGGGGGATGGACTGCTTTATTTTGGAATAACCACGATCAACCTAGAGCTCTAAATCGATTTGGAGATCCTAAAAACTACCGTGAAAAATCAGCTGAAATGCTGGCAACTTCAATTCATCTTTTAAGGGGTACGCCGTACATTTATCAAGGTGAAGAAATAGGTATGACTGATCCTGATTATCAAAGTATGGAAGATTATGTTGATATAGAATCTCATAATGCTTACAAGGAGTTGTTACAAGGGGGAGTATCTCCTGAAGAAGCTTTTGAAATTATAAAAACTAAATCACGTGATAACAGCAGAACTCCAATGCAATGGGATAACAGCATTGAGGCCGGTTTTTCTAGTGCAGCGCCGTGGCTGAAACCAACAAATCAACAAACAATCAATGTAAAAGACGAATTAGCACATGGTGAAATCTTTAATTATTATCAAAAGCTGATTCATTTACGTAAAAACAACAAAACGATTATTTCAGGTCACTACTTGCCGCTGCTGTTAGAGCACCCAAAAGTTTTTGCTTATCAAAGGGTTTATAAAAATAATAAAATTATAGTTATAAATAATTTCTATGGTCAAGAATTAACTTTGAAGCTGCCTGATGAGATTAAAAACAAAAGTGTTGAAACCTTAATAAGTAATTATAATGTATCATTAAAAAATACAAAAGATGTTCTAATTCTCAGACCTTATGAATCAATAGCTTTGATACCCCAGGGGTGTAAAAAATGGTATTAAGTTGATATTTGTATAGTATAATGGATGTTAAAGGAAGTGATAATATATGAAAGTTTTGGTTGTGATTCCGCTAAACGAAAAAGAAAAAGAAAAACTTCAATCAAAGATGCCGGAGGCAGAGTATATTTTTATATCCACTAAAGAAATTACTGATGAAATTGTAAAAAGTGCTGATATAATCATTGGAAATGTTCCGCCGCAATACATAAAGGGAAGCAGAAAACTTAAATGGCTGCAGCTAAATAGTGCAGGCACAGATGGATACTGTGAAGCTGGTGTAATTCCTAAAGGAGCATATCTTACAAATGCTACTGGTGCGTATGGTCTTGCAATATCTGAACACATGTTAGGTATGCTTCTTGAAATTAAAAAGAAGCTGAATTTATATTACATGAATCAAATGAAACATACGTGGAAAGATGAGGGAAATGTTACTTCAATAGAAGGAAGTACTACACTAATTGTGGGACTTGGCAATATTGGAGGAGATTTTGCCAGAAAAATGAAAGCACTTGGAAGTTATACAATAGGTATAAAAAGGACTAAAGGACAAAAGCCAGAGTATATTGATGAATTATATACAATGGAAGCATTAGATGATGTTTTACCTAAAGCGAATGTAGTGGCTTTATGTCTTCCGGGAACAAAGGATACTTATCACTTATTTAATAAGGATAAATTTAATTTGATGAGGAAAGATGCAATTATTCTTAATGTAGGAAGAGGAAGATCAATATGTACTGAGGATTTGTGTGATGCTCTTGAAGGTGGAATTATTAGTGGAGCAGGTCTTGATGTAACAGAGCCAGAACCATTACCTGATGAACATAGATTATGGGATGCACCAGGAGTTGTTATTACTCCTCATATATCAGGATTTTTTCACCTTCCAGAAACATTGAGAAGAATTGTTAACATAAGTATCGAAAACCTTGAGCATTTTAAGAAACAGGAGCCATTAAAAAATATAGTTGATTTTAATACTGGCTACAGGATATCTGGCAAATAAAATGCATGCAGCAAAGTTGCTAATAAAAACTTGAACAATATAAAAAATATTTTACTTTATAGTAAGTTTTCTAAAAAAACTCCTGATATTTGCAGGAGTTTTTGTAAGTAAGTCGAATAATGGTATATATGGAATTTAGTACATCACAATGTGTAATATACAAATGAATGGAGAATTATTATGGATGTAATTGAGATAAATGTAAAGGTATATATTTTAGAAGATATTACAATAGAAGAGGCACTTGAAGATTTAAGCAAATTAATTGACAAATCTTTTTATAAAAACGAAGATTTAAAAAATTTTCATGAAGAAAACATCATGAAAAATTACTGTTTCAACAGTCTGTATCCTCTGGATGTAGCAACTAAAATGTATAAGAAAGGCTGTATTTACAATTTTCAGTTGAGATGTATAGGATTAAAATTGAAAAATCACTTTTTAAAGTTTTTATCTAATGAGTATACTTCAAAGATAAAAGTACTTGTGTGTCAAAGTAAAAATATACTTAAAAAGCCTATAGATAGAATATACAGCATAACTCCTATAATAGTTAAAATTCCAGGAAATCAAAAAACTGTATATTGGAGAAATGGACACACTGAAGAAAATTTTTTTGAATATATAAGAACAAGCAGTATAAAAAAGTATGAAATTTTAACAGGAGAATCTATAGATAAAAGTTTAAAGTTATTTAGCTATGCAAGAATAGATAATAAGAAGCCAATAGCTGCTAACTTCAAAGGTAAAAAGATTCTTGGTGACAAAATAACGCTAACGTTAGAAACAAATAGTGATGCCCAAAATATTGCATATATACTGCTTGGAACAGGTACAGCTGATATGTG
This sequence comes from Clostridium sp. JN-1, assembly GCF_003718715.1. Lineage (NCBI taxonomy): Bacteria > Bacillati > Bacillota > Clostridia > Eubacteriales > Clostridiaceae > Clostridium > Clostridium sp. JN-1. The sequence goes on from NZ_CP033465.1 coordinate 1,373,199, forward strand.
TCCAAGAGGCTACGGATTTATGAATTATCAATACATCAAATAGAAATAGAGGTGAATATATTTGATAAATGAAATCTGTAAAATATTTAGCAAAGAATATGAAAAAAGAGGTGATGCTTTAATTGTAGATAACTATATACTTTCACCTGGTGACTATGCCGAGTTTACATTAGATGATAATGGAGATGACATAGAAATATTTAATATAAATAAAAAAACGGATAAATCACAAGATGACTATAGAAAATTTGCAGAGTTGGACTATGTTAGCGGACTTATTTCAATGAATAAGCCAATAGATCCAGCCAAGATAATACACAGTAATAATATGTATGCTTTTTATGTTAAAAAAGAAAACTTAGATTCATCTGAAGGAAAATTAAACGTACAAATAATAGATAAATATTATGATATTTTAAAAAATCCTGAAATTAAATATAAAGGCAAGAAAAAAAGTCTTGAACTCTATCTAAAGTTCGCAGAAGAAAATGAGGAGCCGGATGGAGAGCTTGTAGACAAAATAAGAAACTGGATAAAACAAAATATAGAAAAAATAACAAATCGTATAAAGTTGGATAAAACTTATCTTAAGCTATTCTATCATACTGATTTTAAAAGTTATGAAAGAGAAAGTCAAAGATATATAATACCTAATATTTATAATAGCACAGATTATAATGTTAAGATTGATGATAAGGTTTATGGTCTGCCGGATTTTAACATGGGATTGAATTCAAAAAAGCCTTATCTAGAAAATAAAACAAGAAAAAGTAAATTACCAGTACTTGTAGATGATAAAAGTATTTCCATGGAGAAAAAGTTATTTGATTATTTCATGAATTATTCAGCGGAAAATAAAAACTATATATATGCCAGCGATGATATAGAAGCTGTAAATTCCAAGGATAATAGAAAGAATGATTTTAATGGATATTTTTTAAGAGTAAACAAGGGAAAAGAAGTTGAAATTGCAGATTATGATTCTATAACTGAGTATAGGTATAAATTGAAAAGAAATATAGAAATTATTCCTATAATAGATGAAGGCATTGGAAAAAAGTTTGAATTATCACTAGGCAATTTAGGTAATATATATGAAGTTAAAAAGAAGATAAGCGAAATATTTTTTAACAAGTACCTGGAAAATAATTTTTTTACAAAGGCAAAAGATATAAATTTGAATGATGCCAAAGTTAAAGAATGTCTTTTAAAATATAGGTATGGTTTTTATACTTGGTTCTATAAAGGAGAAGATTTCTTAGTAAACACATTTTGGAACAATATGACATTGTATCTTTTATGCAATTCCATAGATCAAGGGAATATAAACAAGGCAATAAATCAATTTAATTTAAGGCATGCAGTACTTCAATATTTTAATAATAAAAAGGGAGGAAATAATATGGATAAAGTTATTAAGAATGTTCGAAAGAGTATAGATGAAAAGATAAATATTAAAGAAGATTTAGAGTATAAAGTTGAAATAGAAGATGATGAAGAATACTATTTTTGCATAGGTCAGCTTCTTAAATACTTTTATAGTTTAAATAAATCTTCAAGTAAAAATTATTCTTTTATAAATCCTTTTTTAAATGCAAAAAACAATAAATTTATAAAGGAAAAATTAAGAAGGTTATTTATAAAATACAGCTATGCAATACAAAATTCCTTTAGATTTAATAATATGTATTATATGGTTTCAGCATATAAGTCAAAAGAAGAAATTGATCAGGATCTTATAATAGCAGGTTTTTTATGCCCTAGTTTAATATATAAAAAATCTGAAAAAGAGAATAAAAATGAGGAGGCAAATTAAATGAAAAGAGTATACGGCGTTATTGGAATTAAATCTATTATGGCAAATTGGAATGCTGATTTTAGCGGTTATCCAAAGACAATTAGTGATGGATCTATATTTGGAAGTGACAAGGCACTTAAATACAGTATAAAAAAGTATTGGGAAGATACTGGAGAAAAAATACTATATATAAAATCATTCAAAACTGACAAAGGCAAGATAAGACCAAGATCTCTTGAGGAAAGATACAATCAAGTATTTGATACAACTCTTACTAAAAAAGATGAAAGTACAATTATACTTAAAAATTTATTTTCTGCACTCGATGTAAAATCTTTTGGAGCCACATTTGCAGAGGAAGGAAATAATATAGCAATTACAGGAGCAGTGCAGATAGGACAAGGATTTAATGTGTATAAAGGTTCCAATGCAGAAGAACAGCAAATACTTTCTCCATTTAGAAGTGATAAAAAACCTAAAGAAGGAAAAGAAGCAGAAGAAGCAAATCAAAGTACACTTGGAACAAAAATTGTAAGTGATGAGGCACACTATTTGTATCCATTTTATATAAATCCAATTTCTTATAGAGATTATGTAGATATGAAAGTTACGGAAGGTTATACAGAAGGTGATTACAAAAAATTTAAGGATGGATCATTAATAGGTGCAACTGCATTAAATACAAATGCCAAGGCAGGCTGCGAAAATGAATTTGCACTATTTATAGAAACAAATGAGGAAACTTATCTTCCAAATTTAACTCAATTTATGGATTTTGATAAAGGAGAAGATAAAGACATAATTACTTTTAATTTAGATAAAATATTAGATCAAATTAAAGATGACGTTAAAAGTATAGAAATTTATTATAATGACTACAAGTTAAAACTAAATAACATACCAAAAGGAGCTAAGCTTTTTAATATATTTACAAGAAAAGAGGTTTAAGGCATGAAAGTAGTAAGGTTCAAGCTTTCTGGTAGAACTGCATTCTTTAAAAAGCCTGATGTAAATACTTATTATTATTTTACATATGGTAATATACACAAAATAGCCCTTCTTGGAATAATGGGAAGTATTCTTGGTCTTGGAGGATACAATACACAAAGTAGAGATTTTAAAAATAATGTATATCCTGAATTTTACGAAAAACTTAAGGATGCTAAAGTTGCGATAATAACTCTTAATAAGCATGGATATATAACTAAAAAAGTTCAGTCATTTAATAATTCTGTAGGATATGCAAGCAAAGAGAGCGGAGGAAACCTCATAGTAAAAGAACAGTGGCTGCAGGAACCAGAATGGTTGATTTATGTAAAAATAGATAATGTAACAGATGAATTTTCAAATATGATTAAGAAAAATAAAGCTAAGTTTATACCATACCTTGGTACCAATGATCATTTTGCAGATATAACTGATGTTAGTGAACTTGAAGTTTGTAAAATAGATGATATAGATAAGGTAGATAGTATTTTTGAAACAGATTATTTTAAAATAGATAAATACCAAGATGAAGAAGATGATAGTGATACTGCATGGAAGTATACTGAATATCTTCCAGCAGCTCTTGATAAAGATTTAAATCAATATCAATTTTCTGATTTTACAGAGACAAATATGTGTATAGAGTCGGTTAGTGAAGGGGTAGATGTATATAAAGACGAGGAATTAGATAAAAATTTATATTTTTTTTAAATTTTGTAGAGGGTGATTGTTGTGTATTTTGATGATGTGGAGATGTTTCATGCAGAATCTTTTATAGATAATTTAGATAGCATATATGCTCATATGGATAGAAATGATAAAACTAGAAGAGAAAAACTTATGGAGCATATAAAATTAACCTATAAATATTTTAATTTTATATGCAGAGAAAAAAATTTAAACAATATATTCAGTAATTTACAAAAGGATATTTTAAAAGATAAAAGTGAAGATGTAATTTATTTGTGGAAAGAGATGTTTGCAAACACTATATACATGCATGATATGGGAAAAATTAATCCAGCATTTCAGCATGATAAAATGCTAAATAAATTATACCAAAATAATTCAACAGGGGAGAGAAATCATTCATTACTTGGATCTTATATATATGTAAGTTATTTCAATGAAAAGATAAACAAAATAAAAAAAAGACATGACAGATTCTATTTAAAATATTTTATGTATTTAAATTCTTATGTAATATCAAGGCACCATGGATTTTTGTATAACATAGGAGATTATAAAGAAAAGTTAGAGAACTTCCCAGAAAATTATAAAAAAGAAACTTATTACCCTGATTTAAATATGGATACATTGGGAAATGTAGTAATTCATAAATCTTTTTATAATTCACGTGAATATATAAAAGACTGCTTTTTATCAAATGACAGATTAAATTTTACTCTATATATTTATTCTAAGCTGCTATTTTCTATACTTACAGCAGCAGACTACTATGCAACATCTCAGTTTATGAATGGAGAAAGGGTAAATGATATCGGAATTATAAATGACAAATTGAAAAAAAGGTTTAGTATGGATATAGAAAACTATGATATTTTAAAGAGCATAAGAGACTATGAAAAGAATCCAGTCACTAATGGAAAATATAACAATATAAATCAATTGAGATCTGAAATAACTATTGAATCTGAAAAAAATTATTTAAAAAATAAAGACAAAAATATATATTATCTTGAAGCACCAACTGGGGCAGGTAAAACTATAACATCAATGAATTTAGCAAGACTTATATTAAATTCAGATAGTAGAATAAACAAACTTTTTTATGTATTTCCATTTAACACTTTAGTTGAACAGACGAAAAATGAATTTATAAAAATATTTAAAAATGATAGTTTGGTAAGAGAAAATATATCTGTTATAAACTCAATAAACCCCATAAAAACGGTGGATAAAGATGTGTTTGATTTAGATACCAATAAACAAATTGACTATGAAAAATCACTTTTGAACAGAATTTTTATAAATTATCCTTTTGTAATAACCACTCATGTCAATTTTTTTAATTCACTATTTGGAACAAGTAGAGAAGAAGTTTTCCCGCTTATAAACATATGCAATTCAGTAATAATATTGGATGAAATACAAAGTTATAAAAATGAAATATGGAAGGAAATAATTAATTTTTTGGATTCATACTCGGAACTTTTAAATATAAAAGTAATAATAATGTCAGCCACTCTTCCAAGATTAAATAAATTAATTAATGGTGACAGCTGTAATTTTACATATTTAATACAAAATAGAAGCAAGTATTTTAAAAATCCGTATTTTAAGGATAGGGTAAAATTTGAAATTATTGATTTAGGGCAAGAAATTGAAGAACAATTCCAGAACCTAATGGAAGATATACAATTTGAAAGCAAAGATAACAATAAAATATTGATTGAATTCATATTTAAAAAGAAAGCGGATAAATTCTTTGATTACATGAATAAAAATTTTTATAACGATTATGGACATGAAATTGCAATTATGACTGCAGATGATAATAAAGTTGACAGAAGTAAAATTGTAAAGATGGCAAAAGATAAAAATAAGAAACTAATTTTAATAGCTACACAGATAATAGAAGCAGGAGTCGATATAGATATGGACTTGGGTTATAAAAATATATCTATTTTGGATGCAGAAGAGCAGTTTATGGGAAGAATAAATAGATCGTGTCTAAAAAAAGGCAGGGTGAAATTTTTTAAAATTGATGATTGCAAAATTATTTACAAAGGTGATGTGAGAAAAGAAAAAGAACTTACCTTAATTCAAGGTGAAATTCAAGAACTTTTAAAAGAAAAAGATTTTGAAAAATACTATGAAAAAGTTATAGAGAAAATAAGAATAAAAAAACAGGAAAAAAATGATTATGGATATGATGCTTTTATTAAAAGCTTAAATTCTATGAATTTTAAAGCTATACAAGAGCATATGAAACTTATAGATAATGATCAAAAAAAATATACTGTATTTATTTCTAGAAAAATAAAAATGGAGAATAATGAAGTTATATATGGGGAGAATGTCTGGAATGAATATAAAGAGATTTTAATGGATAACAACATTGAGTATGCAGAAAAGAAAGTAAAACTATCAAAAATAAATTCATTTTTAAGCTATTTCATATATAAAGTAAAAGAAATACCACAGCAGTACAATGATTTGCTGGGAAATATATATTACATTTCAGATGGAGAAAAATACATAAAAGATGGCAGATTTAATCAAGAGATATTTATAGGAGAGGAGATTGATGCAGCAAATATAATATTGTGATTGGGAGAGGCTAATATGAAAATTAACGGTACACTCATAAATTATTATTTTCATTGTAAAAGGCAATTCTGGCTCCATGCCAATAGAATCAATATGGAATATACAAATGAAGATGTAAAGATTGGAAAAGCAATTCATGAATTAAAAGCTGAAGGAAAGAAAAATGCAGAAATATCCATAGATAATGTAAAAATAGATAAGATTACAAAAGACTATTTGGTTGAAGTAAAAAAATCTGATGCAGATGTAGAAGCGGTAAAATGGCAGGTACTATTTTATCTCAGCATATTAAAAAGAAAGGGAATAGTTAGAGAAGGAAAAATTGAATTTCAGGAGAAAAATAAGCAGAATAAAAAAATAGTATATGTGAGTCTTACAGAAGAAAATGAAAAGAAATTAAAAGAGTTGAATATTGAAATGGAAAAATTGCTTGAGGAAGATATGCCTCCTAAAGTCGGGAAAATTAAAGGATGCAGAAAATGTGCCTACTATGAATATTGTTATATCTAAACTATATTTTAAGAAGGTGAGTTTTAATGGCTAGCGGTACTAAATATTTGATGAGTATGGGAGAACTTAAAAGAAAAGATAATTCTGTAGTATTTCATAATGAAAAGGGAAACTTTTATCTTCCTATAGAATCACTGCGGGAAATATACTGCATGAATGAAATTACAATAAACAGTAAATTCCTTGATTTTGCAGCAAAGGCTGGCATAGTTATTCATTTTTTCAATTACTATGGATATTACAGCGGAACTTTTTATCCAAAAGAAAGTCTTGTAAGCGGCAAGGTCACTATAAAACAAGTAGAGGCTTTTTTGAATAATAGGAATTATGTAGCAAAATCATTTGTCAGCGGCATAGGTGAAAATATATCTCAGGTACTATATCATTATTATAGACATGATAAAAAAGAAGTAGAACCTACAATTGAATGGATAAGGGAAAAGGTCCCAGAGTATATGGAAGATCCTAATTTAGGGATAAAACAGATATTGAGAGTTGAAGGGGAAATATGGCAGAGATTTTATGAATGTTTTAAATACATACTGCCTGAAGATTTTATACTAAATAAAAGGGTTAAGAGACCGCCGGATAATCCTATAAATGCACTTATATCATTTGGTAATTCAATATTATATTCTAAAACTGTATCTCAAATTTATAATACTCATTTAAATCAGACAATAAGTTATTTACATGAACCATCTGAAGGAAGGTTTTCTCTAAGTCTTGACTTATCTGAGGTATTTAAACCTGTAATAGTTTATAGAACAATTTTTGATTTAGTTAATACAAAACAAATTCAAGTGAGCAAGCACTTTGATAAGAAATACAATTACTGTCTTTTAAATGAGGAAGGAAAGAAAGTATTTGTACAAGCAATTGAACAGAGATTTGAAAGTGTTTTTGATCACAAGAAACTTAAAAGGAAAGTAAGTTACAAGACAGCCATAAGACTAGATGGATATAAACTTATAAAATATCTGGTGGAAGGTGAAGAGTTTAAACCTTTTAGCTTGAAAAATATGATGTGATTTGGAGGATTGCCATGGGAAAAAATTTTAACTTCAACTATGCATTTTTATTTTATGATGTAAATGAAAAAAGAGTAAATAAAGTATTTAAAATATGTAAAAAGTATTTTCATCACCATCAAAATTCTGTTTTTAGAGGAGCAATAACCCCTTCTAAAATGATAAAGTTGAAAAGTGAACTGAATAAAATCATAGAAGACAGTGATTTTGTTACAATAATAAAACTCATGAATGACAGCTGTTTTGATGAAGAAACTTTAGGCACAAATGATAAAAACACCGAAAATTTAATACTATGATTTTCCCAACCTCTTTAAGCTTTAAATGGGCTGCAATGCTTTGAGTCCATTTGTTACAGTGAAACTAGCTTAGTATATTGATATTAGGCTAGTTTTTGTGTTTCAAATAATGTTAATAATATAAAATGGAGGAGGGGGATATTTGGTTTATATAAGGTAAACATTAACATGTAATGTACACATTCATGGGTTTGGGGTCTTCTGACAGTTATCCTTTTAAGTTTTGTAAAAGACAGCTCTAGTGGGTAAGGTTGTTAAAAGCTAAGGAATGATTTTAAAATATATATGATTTAAGTAGGTATTATATTGAGTTAAAATTAAAAACACTTTTCCAACCAATTTTTAAAATAAAAGTGCCTTAAGTCATTGAAATACAATAGTTTAAAGAACATTTTTGGTTCAGTTACTAAAAAACTAAAAACGATTGGAAAAATTTCAACTAAACTCTTTATTATCAATACTTTTAGGATTATAATAAAAATAAAGAATGCCTATTTTACACTAGTTGAACCTTAACATAAGATGTATTTAAATTTATCGTACATCTATTATTTTATTTTTTGCAGAATTGTTGAACCTTAACATAAGATGTATTTAAATTTATTAACAATAATATTTATTGTACCTTCATTTTGTTGAACCTTAACATAAGATGTATTTAAATATGTTTCTGCTTATGATAGCAACCGCCTTGTGGCAAGTTGAACCTTAACATAAGATGTATTTAAATCCTGGACAATGTGCACCAACTGCATTTTCTGGTCTGTTGAACCTTAACATAAGATGTATTTAAATATTAACAATACCTTGTACATATCAAGGAGGTAAACGTTGAACCTTAACATAAGATGTATTTAAATGTTTGGCAGCATTGCTATAAAATGAGTGTTTATACACGTTGAACCTTAACATAAGATGTATTTAAATATGATGATTGAAATAAGCTCATATGAATTTATTTTTGTTGAACCTTAACATAAGATGTATTTAAATTAATTTTACAATAAAATATGAATTTTATAGAAATAAGTTGAACCTTAACATAAGATGTATTTAAATTAATATTACAACCTTAACTGGAATTATAATTAGTTGTTGAACCTTAACATAAGATGTATTTAAATATAATTTTTATCTCTCCATTATACCCACATTTCTGGTTGAACCTTAACATAAGATGTATTTAAATTTTGACATAGTTATATTTAAATCACTTGTAAATTTAGTTGAACCTTAACATAAGATGTATTTAAATTTAGTTTGTTGTGTCTCTGCTGCTTGCTCAGTTTCTGTTGAACCTTAACATAAGATGTATTTAAATATGTAATATTAAAGGGGATACTTATACAGGAGGTTTGTTGAACCTTAACATAAGATGTATTTAAATATATCTAGGAAAATAAAACCTATAGGAGGGTTATTTGTTGAACCTTAACATAAGATGTATTTAAATAAATATTCTTTACTACATTATGGAGTGGCATTACAAGTTGAACCTTAACATAAGATGTATTTAAATTATTTAATTTAGGAGGTTTATATTTCTTTAATTCTAGTTGAACCTTAACATAAGATGTATTTAAATATGTTACAAGATGTAGTATTTAATACTACATAATATGTTGAACCTTAACATAAGATGTATTTAAATCTATCCTAATAAGGATAAATAGGTACGCCGACACTCGTTGAACCTTAACATAAGATGTATTTAAATCATATGTTATTGTCCTCAACTAAACCACTCCTTTACGTTGAACCTTAACATAAGATGTATTTAAATTAGGGATTGTTTTATGAGCAGGCTACTTAAAAATAGTTGAACCTTAACATAAGATGTATTTAAATGCAACATCTATAGGAAGTATTAAATCGGCGTCGTTCGTTGAACCTTAACATAAGATGTATTTAAATGATAAAGTTTCTAATGCATTATTAATCTTTTCTAAGTTGAACCTTAACATAAGATGTATTTAAATGAATATGTTTTTATGTTAATCATCTCCATTTATTAATGTTGAACCTTAACATAAGATGTATTTAAATTGGTGGTTCTAAAACATTATAATTTCTAGGTACTTGTTGAACCTTAACATAAGATGTATTTAAATTTGTTGTAAAGGAAAAAGGAAATCAGCAGGCAAAAGTTGAACCTTAACATAAGATGTATTTAAATACAAAATGCTATAGCTATTAAGACAATGCAAGGTAAGTTGAACCTTAACATAAGATGTATTTAAATAAATAATATATTTCTTTCTTTGGCACTCTATATTCTGTTGAACCTTAACATAAGATGTATTTAAATCTATCAGTATTAGTTTGTACTAAATTAATACTATTGTTGAACCTTAACATAAGATGTATTTAAATAGTATATACTGTATATATTCAATATGCACAGTTAAGTTGAACCTTAACATAAGATGTATTTAAATTTAAAAACATATGGGAAATCATCTACTCCTTGTCTGTTGAACCTTAACATAAGATGTATTTAAATTATATTTCTTTAGCTATATTAACCATATCTAGCCCCGTTGAACCTTAACATAAGATGTATTTAAATTAAAAAGTTAATTGTTTACCTACTCTTTTAGCATGTGTTGAACCTTAACATAAGATGTATTTAAATTGCGAAAGGCTCACATCTTTTAAGCGTGGGATGGGTTGAACCTTAACATAAGATGTATTTAAATACGAATCGTTGACATTAACTTTATCCTTATCATCATGTTGAACCTTAACATAAGATGTATTTAAATTGGTAAATTTGATAAATACTTATATGGTGCTATATGTTGAACCTTAACATAAGATGTATTTAAATAGAAAAAGGCGGACAATTTGAGGGAGTTAGACTATGTTGAACCTTAACATAAGATGTATTTAAATATGTAAGTGTGGGAACATATTTGAAACTACTTTTAGGTTGAACCTTAACATAAGATGTATTTAAATCCTTCTTTTATTTACTTACTTATTACTTTATATTTTGTTGAACCTTAACATAAGATGTATTTAAATGTTATTGATTTGATTTTTGCTTCTGCTTCGGTTTTGTTGAACCTTAACATAAGATGTATTTAAATCAATGAAAACAAAGAATCATGTAAAGATTGAAGAAAGTTGAACCTTAACATAAGATGTATTTAAATTAATATATAAATTTTACTTTATATCCAACACTTGGTTGAACCTTAACATAAGATGTATTTAAATATGTAAATACTGATAAAATAAATAATAAAGTATCTGTTGAACCTTAACATAAGATGTATTTAAATCAACAACCAGTATAAATACTGGAGCTGCTAAAAAGTTGAACCTTAACATAAGATGTATTTAAATGTATTTTTAGATGTATCTACATTTAGGCTATTGACAGGTTGAACCTTAACATAAGATGTATTTAAATGGGTAAAAAATATCCCAATAAAACCATATCAAATATGTTGAACCTTAACATAAGATGTATTTAAATTAAATATGGTAACGATTATTGTCATGGCAATCTTTTGTTGAACCTTAACATAAGATGTATTTAAATTTTACTCTTTGCATTACTGAGCTTATTGTTCTTCCTGTTGAACCTTAACATAAGATGTATTTAAATATACAAGGCTATAAAAGCATATCACTTTAGAAATAGTTGAACCTTAACATAAGATGTATTTAAATTATCTTTACCTCTAACTTTTATATTTAGAGTTGTATGTTGAACCTTAACATAAGATGTATTTAAATAGAATATAATTTTTCTTATACAGGGAATACATTTAGTTGAACCTTAACATAAGATGTATTTAAATGAGGAACAAATAATATTTAAAAATTTAACTATGGATAGGTTGAACCTTAACATAAGATGTATTTAAATTTAATACCTACATTTTCTTTTAACATATAATACATCGTTGAACCTTAACATAAGATGTATTTAAATTACAAAATTCACCTCCTTTCATTACAATTTTTATGGTTGAACCTTAACATAAGATGTATTTAAATTCTAATCCCTGAATTCTTTTTCTACCAATACATTGTAGTTGAACCTTAACATAAGATGTATTTAAATTAGTGTTATAGGATATAATACTACTAATAATAATGTTGAACCTTAACATAAGATGTATTTAAATTATGTTATTACCTCTTATTTATTTTATATATTTATGTTGAACCTTAACATAAGATGTATTTAAATGGATCACTGGCTTCATATAAAGCTTTTGCTTTATACGTTGAACCTTAACATAAGATGTATTTAAATTTGCCAAAAAGATCTTGAAAATATAATGGATATGACGTTGAACCTTAACATAAGATGTATTTAAATATTATTTTATTAATATCTTTGTTACGAACTTCAAGGTTGAACCTTAACATAAGATGTATTTAAATGTAATATAGCTATTATCTTCTTCAACATGTATATTGTTGAACCTTAACATAAGATGTATTTAAATAGTTTCTATCAACCATACCTTCTATAATACTAGTGAGTTGAACCTTAACATAAGATGTATTTAAATTTTAACATAAAACCCATCTCCCGTAAATTTTTATTAGTTGAACCTTAACATAAGATGTATTTAAATATTTCTTTTTTATTTTGAAGTGATTGAATTTTATTTGTTGAACCTTAACATAAGATGTATTTAAATTTTTGTTTATTGTATTTATCTAAGTCATCTATATTAGTTGAACCTTAACATAAGATGTATTTAAATACAAACATAGAACACTGATAGCAAAATTCAAGGTCGGTTGAACCTTAACATAAGATGTATTTAAATATACATGCTTTTCTTACACCCATCCATACAATTCCTGTTGAACCTTAACATAAGATGTATTTAAATTTTATTTTTATAACTTTTTAATCATCTTCTGGACGGTTGAACCTTAACATAAGATGTATTTAAATAGTATATACTGTATATATTCAATATGCACAGTTAAGTTGAACCTTAACATAAGATGTATTTAAATTATATAGCCTTTTGAGGCATTATTTATTTTTTATGTGTTGAACCTTAACATAAGATGTATTTAAATGCATAAAAGAATAAAGCATCCCCTACTTGTTGTTCAGGTTGAACCTTAACATAAGATGTATTTAAATTATATAGCCTCTATTATAGGCGTTATTTATTTTTTAGTTGAACCTTAACATAAGATGTATTTAAATTAAGCAAAGTCTGGCATATTTGCCTTAGAATATCTAGTTGAACCTTAACATAAGATGTATTTAAATTTAAATTAAATCTTTTTAAAGTTTCACCTAATATTGGTTGAACCTTAACATAAGATGTATTTAAATGATTTAAGAAAGCAGTCATTTTTGCATCGTTTTCTGTTGAACCTTAACATAAGATGTATTTAAATATAATTTCAACTTCATCTTGAATATCATAATATATGTTGAACCTTAACATAAGATGTATTTAAATGATGAAGAAATCAAAAAAGAAATAAGAGATATGGAAGTTGAACCTTAACATAAGATGTATTTAAATCAAAGTTCGCCATAACAGCAACCAATGTATAGTTTAGTTGAACCTTAACATAAGATGTATTTAAATAATATAAAATTATATCCTTTGCTACAATTATTAAATGTTGAACCTTAACATAAGATGTATTTAAATAAAGTTGATAGTGCAATGAAAGCTAATAGAGAAAAAGTTGAACCTTAACATAAGATGTATTTAAATTATCAAACAATACATTTCAATAGTGCCGCAATGGCGTTGAACCTTAACATAAGATGTATTTAAATGCATATGCAGGTGATAAGGCAGTAATTAGAAATGGGTTGAACCTTAACATAAGATGTATTTAAATTTTTTTGAAAAAGTAATCTGTTTCCATTTTCTCTTTGTTGAACCTTAACATAAGATGTATTTAAATTCAGAGAACATTCAGGATTCAACATATACTGATTCTGTTGAACCTTAACATAAGATGTATTTAAATAGATTTCTCTTTCAGGTAAACCGATTAATGATAAGGGTTGAACCTTAACATAAGATGTATTTAAATATATAGGAGCTATCACATTCTCTAATATTGTACTTTGTTGAACCTTAACATAAGATGTATTTAAATGGATATTTTTCTCTTGCTTTGTTAAGAAATTCATTTGTTGAACCTTAACATAAGATGTATTTAAATTATAATGGATATCTTAAAATTCTATTTTGTGAAAAGGTTGAACCTTAACATAAGATGTATTTAAATTATTTATATGTTTTTCATCCATAGGTATATTTATAGTTGAACCTTAACATAAGATGTATTTAAATATAGATAATATTTTATTTTTTAAATCAATCACTTTTGTTGAACCTTAACATAAGATGTATTTAAATGCTTTATATTGTATCATCTGAATAAAATGTTGATGAGTTGAACCTTAACATAAGATGTATTTAAATTGTTATTACCGTAAATTCGTTTAAAATAGCCATTCTGTTGAACCTTAACATAAGATGTATTTAAATAACTTTAGATAATGATGCTGAGAAAGTAAAACTTAAAGTTGAACCTTAACATAAGATGTATTTAAATTCCTTGATTCTGAATATATCTCTCTATTGTTTCTTTGTTGAACCTTAACATAAGATGTATTTAAATAAAATAAAGAGTTAATTACCTTAATTGATAATTTGTTGAACCTTAACATAAGATGTATTTAAATATATTTTCTATTAAGATTAAAAGCTTTTTCAATTGTTGAACCTTAACATAAGATGTATTTAAATACACAGTAATAGTTTACGAGAATCAATTTAAATCTTGTTGAACCTTAACATAAGATGTATTTAAATTTGCCTTTTTTATGGTTCCAGGCTTCAAAGGTAATCGTTGAACCTTAACATAAGATGTATTTAAATATTGTAAACCTCCTTTCTTTACAAAATAAAAAAGTGTTGAACCTTAACATAAGATGTATTTAAATGAATCATTAAAAAATTCTCCTTCTTTAACAAGAGGGTTGAACCTTAACATAAGATGTATTTAAATTCATAGATATTTTCATCTAATCCTTTTAGTTGTTCAGTTGAACCTTAACATAAGATGTATTTAAATAGCTTTTGCTTTTTTGTGCCTAAATGTTGACATACCGTTGAACCTTAACATAAGATGTATTTAAATGCATATCAATAATACTTTCTTCTAGTTCTCCATCTGGTTGAACCTTAACATAAGATGTATTTAAATAATTCGAAAAGTGTTGATATATTCATAGATACTAGGGTTGAACCTTAACATAAGATGTATTTAAGTTATTCAATCAGTCGAGATAATGGAGTAACATTTACGTTGAACCTTAACATAAGATGTATTTAAATTTTTTAAGAGAAATTATAGAAATACATTTAGATAGAAGTTGAACCTTAACATAAGATGTATTTAAATTTGCTCTATAGCTTTTTCCACACTTTTTAAAACTTGGTTGAACCTTAACATAAGATGTATTTAAATTATGTTGCTATAGTTGGTAGTCCCATGGAAGATAACGTTGAACCTTAACATAAGATGTATTTAAATTATGTTGCTATAGTTGGTAGTCCCATGGAAGATAACGTTGAACCTTAACATAAGATGTATTTAAATTAGCCTTAACAGATTTTATTTCCTCTGTTTTAGCTTTGTTGAACCTTAACATAAGATGTATTTAAATTCAGGTAGACTATCTAATGCTAATGTAATTTTTGCAGTTGAACCTTAACATAAGATGTATTTAAATGCCTGCAGATCTTGAGCTTTATCTCTCCCAGCTTTGTTGAACCTTAACATAAGATGTATTTAAATATATTAAGAGGTCAGACAGCAAGAGCAATAGTAGAGTTGAACCTTAACATAAGATGTATTTAAATACTATGCAGTAATGGATTCCATTTTTGTACAAAGGGTTGAACCTTAACATAAGATGTATTTAAATTGTGAAATCTTATCCAGAAAGTGCAGGGGCTATATTGTTGAACCTTAACATAAGATGTATTTAAATAGATATTAAGGAAAGTAAAACATCTATAAGAATTTGTTGAACCTTAACATAAGATGTATTTAAATAGATAAGTGTACTATATTTTGTTAATATTATATAATGTTGAACCTTAACATAAGATGTATTTAAATAAAGCTGTTAGTAAAAAAGGAGCAGTAGTTGAAAAGGTTGAACCTTAACATAAGATGTATTTAAATAAGTTGATCCTAAAGAACTTATGGATAGTTACTATTGTTGAACCTTAACATAAGATGTATTTAAATGCTTAAATATCTCCATTCTAAGCCGTTAGAAAAAGGGTTGAACCTTTAACATAAGATGTATTTAAATAATACTGTAGGAAATTTGGCAACGGCTTTTAGCAATGTTTAACCATAACATGGAATGTATTTAAATATATACAATGAAGTAGCTAATGTAGCTAGAGAGATGTTGAACCATAACATAAAATGTACACTTACAGTGGGTTTGGGCTTTAGCCCATTCATTCCCCAAGTAATAGTAAAGAATATTTGTAATTGAATATAAATGATATCATAAGAATGATTCTTTCCACTCTTAGTTGAAAACTTAAATTTTTACATAAATAAAGCAAGTTTGCTGCACAAAATGATTGCAAATATATTTTAATATCAACTAACTCTGGAAAGAACCATTCTTAAGTGGTAACCCCCGCCCTATGTGGTTAATATTATGTATTATAGCAATTTAATGGAGTAGTGCATGGTAAATGGTATACCAATTTATATAAATCAAGCTTTAGTGTTAGACTTGGCTGCATTAATGTTTGACGGATTTGAAGAAAGTAGAAATGTTAGGAATCGTGAAGAGGCAGAAGTTAATTTTAGAAAAACGCAAGAGAATAGATCTCAGGAAACTATACAAAAAAAAGCTGTTGTTAATAACGAAAATGATTCAGGAAATTTTCAGGGCGAAATAGAATTTGAAAAAGATGTTAATTCGAGAATAATATTTACGGATTTCTCTAGATTTAATAGAGTTAGAACTATGATGCTTGACAAAAATATGATTAAACCAATAATGGAACAAGATATTTTTGATAGTAAAATAAAGTTTGGGGAATATGTGGAATTTACTGCAAATATGATAACAACATCGCTTTTGTCATCGATTAATACATTGATAGGTGTAATAAAGTCCTATGATACTAAAATTTTAGATAACCTAATAAGGGAAAAGTTACCCGGGATAACTAATATTACATCTATGTTAAATCAATTAGAATTTTTAAGAAATTCTTTAAGTATGAATAATACAACTGATATAGTTTTAAAAATAAATTCTTTTAATGTGGTATTAACTGTAAACTTAAATAACTTTTCAAATAAAAATGCTTATGTATATGATTTAGCACATTCAGAATTAAGGGTTTTGGGGAAGGTTTCAAGAATTGTAGATAAGGATAATTATGTTGATTTACTAAGAAAAACAGCTATGAGCGATTATTATAATATATTTCTAGAATCTTTAGCCCCTTACTTAGCGATACTAAATAGTAATGGAATATTGGTACCAGATAATTTTACTACGAAGGTAAATGGACCAGGAATTAATGTTATACCTGTTGCCATTTATGTTTAATACTTAAAGTAGAGAGCGTGTTATATAAAACTCCCTGCTTTGTTGAAGTTGAATTGTTAAAAGCTCTTACATCATATTTCTTATCTACATGTTGATTTTAAATATTCATGTGGTATTATGGAAATATACTACAAAACTTCAAGTAAATTTAGGAATAATACACTGCAGAGGAAGTGAATATTTAATGGATTATAAATATATGTATGATAAGATCTTATTAACAAAAGGTGATATAACAAAACAAGATGCTGATGCAATTGTTAATGCAGCAAACAGCAGTCTGCTTGGCGGCGGTGGAGTAGATGGAGCTATACATGCAGCAGGTGGAAGGCAAATACTTGAAGAATGCACAGCTATTGTGAAAAAAATAGGAGAATTAAAGACTGGTAAGTCGGTTATAACATCAGGAGGAAATCTTAAATCAAAATATGTTATTCATACAGTAGGACCTATATGGAGGGGCGGAAATAATAATGAAGAAACCCTTTTAGCTAATTGTTATAGAAACAGCTTAAAGCTGGCAGCAGAAAATGGAATTGAAACTATTGCATTTTCTAATATAAGCACAGGTGTATATGGTTTTCCAAAAGAATTAGCTGCTAAAATAGCTTTTGACACTGTGAAGTCTGTAATGCCTAATTATAAGAGTTTAAAAGAAGTTAGATTTGTTTGCTTTAATGATGAAAATTATAATTTATATTTGAGGCTAATTAACAATGAAAATTCTGTTCATTCTGCACAGAAGTAAGAAACCATCACAAAATCATAGGTTTTGAATATCTGATTAATAAAAAGCAGAAATACTGTCTTTTTACTGCGGTATTTTTACTGTGGATAGTTACAGGGCAAACGCATCTTTATATTGAAAAAAATATGGAGATGTGTTTACCCTAATTTAATTTGAAGTTATTTTTCTAAATTATTTTAAAAGTTGATTTTGTAAATAGAAAAGAATATTATAATAAAAGTAAATGCTCATAAAATATTTACGAAAGTTGGGAATATAGCATAATGTTTATAATTGAATTATTAATAAAAACTTGTATAGAAACAGTATATTTTGTAGGAATAATTGTTTTAGTTGGATTGCTTCTTGAAGTGTTACGAAATAAGTCTATAATAAATTTCCAGAGAAGTTTTGGAAGTAAGGCAGTAATGATAACAGGGATTATTGGTGTTCCAATACATGAATTGAGTCATGCTATTTTTGCTTTGTTATTTGGACATAGGATTACTAAGATAAAACTAATTCAAAAGCCTGATGAAAACGGAGTAATGGGATATGTACAGCACAGCTATAAACAAGGCAGTGTTTATCAGCAAGTAGGGAACTTTTTTATAGGTACAGCACCCATATTTGGGGGAACTTTTTCTATAATAGCTTTAATGAGGTTTATAATACCACAAGCTTATAACAGGTTTATGAATATAATGGTTGAAAGTTTACATGTTACAGTACTAAATAAAAGCACAATTCAAGGAATAATAAATTCTTATTCAGGATTGTTGAAAGTTATTTTTTCTCCGAAGAACTTTGAAAATCCATACTTTTATGTATTTTTATTTATAGCTATATGTATATCATCCCATATATCTTTAAGTTCTGCCGATATAAAGGGAGCTTTTACAGGACTGTGGGTTATATTTCTAATATTATTTATCCTTAATGCTGTAAATTTATCAAAATATATATTAACCATTGATTTAATAAGATATAATATTTTAATAACAGGAGTTCTAATGATAGCAGTAATACTTTCTACCGCAACATTTTTAATAAGTTTGATTTCAATTAGTATAAATTAGGAATAAGAATGCCTCCTATTAATAGATAGGAGGCATATTTACACTCAATCTAATTTTTTAAATTTCTCTTGTATACACCTTTAACCAATCTCGCTCTTCGTGAGTTAAGTGAGGGGCTATTTTCTGGTATACAAGTTTATGATAGCTATTTAAATACAGTTTCTCATCACGATTAAGATCTTCTGGATCTATGGCATCTAAGTCAATTGGAGCATATGTTACAGTATCAAAGTACATGAACTGTCCGAATTCGTTTTCAATACCTTTTCTAACAATAAGTTCATTCTCTGTACGGATACCATGAGATCCATCTATATAAATGCCAGGCTCATCAGTTATAACCATGCCTTCTTCCAATTGATGGGTTTCGTGCTTGGATGGTACCACACACCATCTAAAGCCGGTAGGTGCTTCATGAATAGTTGACAAATAACCAACACCATGACCAGTTCCACACTTAAAATCCGTATTTAGATTCCACATAGGTTCTCTAGCTAATACATCCAAGTTGTAGCCTTTACATCCATATAAGAATTTAGCACGTGCTAGATTCATCATGCTTCTGGCAACAGCTGTGAAGTGATGCTTAAGTTCTTTGTTTACTTCGCCAAGGGCAATTGTTCTGGTGATATCTGTTGATCCTTCAAAGTAGTTTCCACCAGTATCTGTTAATAAGAAGTTTCCTTCTGCAAGTTCCACATCTGTTTCAGGTGTAGATGTATAGTGCATCATAGCTGCATGTTCCTTGAAAGCACAAATTGGTTCAAAGCTCTGCCACAAGTAATTATCCTGCATTTTTCTGAACTCTTCTAGTTTTTGAGAAGCGCTCATTTCTGTAATTTTCATTTTTCCTACATTTGTTTTTAACCAATGCATGAACTTCGTAATAGCAACCCCATCTTTAACATGAGCTTTTTCAATATTGGCAAGCTCCACAGGGTTTTTAATGGCTTTGAACAGTACAATAGGGTTTTCCATTTTTATTTTTTTTGTATAAGCTGGAATATCTTTATATAGCGCATAATTAATACGATCTGGGTCAATAAGTACTACATCTTCAGCCTTGAAATCTTTAACATATTCATAAATGTTGTTGTAAGGTCTTAGCATTACACCATCCTTAGTTAAAGTTTCCTTAACCTTAGCATCAATTCGGCTTTCTTCAATGAACAAATATACATTTTCCATGGAGACAACCGCATAACAAAGAATCAATGGTGAATACATAATGTCATTTCCACGTATATTGAGCAGCCATGCGATTTCATCCAAGGTTGCGAGGACATGATAATTTGCGCCTGCTTCTTTCATAACGTCTCTTACCCTGCCAAGTTTAGATGCAGTACTTTCGCCAGAATACTTTTCTTCAAGAAGAAAAACAGGTTCATTTGCCAACTTAGGACGGTTTTCCCATACCTCATTAACAAGATCATGGTTATACTCAACCACCACATTTTTATGAGCAAGTCTCTGAACGAACTCTTCCCCTTCTTGCATGGCAATGAGACGTCCATCAAATCCTAGTTTTCCATTATTGGGCATTTCAGCTTCCAAGTATTCCAATATAGTAGGTACGCCTGGATTACCCATTTTAAAGAGCTTGATTCCACTGTCTTTAAGCTGATACTCAGCTTGAAGGAAGAATCTTCCGTCAGTCCAAAGCCCCGCTTCATTTTTTGTAATGACAACTGTTCCAGCATCACCTGTAAACCCTGATACATAGGCTCTTGCCTTAAAAAATTCTCCTACATACTCACTTTGATGATTATCTGAAGATGGAATAATATAAGCATCCAATCCCTTTTCTTCCATAATCGCTCTCAATTTTGAAATTATCTCTTTTTCATTTTTCCCCATATTTATCCCCCTCTTTCATATTCTTTTAGAGTGTCTAGTTGAAAATTTTTAAAAGAATATATCTAAAATTCAGAATATAACTCTATTATATATCAATTTTAAGTTGTTTTGTGTAATTTTACAACAAAAGTTTGTTTAAAGTTTTAGTGGGCAATTTTTTTTGAAATTTCCAAGTTGTTTACATATTAACTTGATGACATTGGGAGTAGGCTAGGAAAGGTTAATATTAATGAATCTTTGCAAGGGGCTAGACCCCTTACAAAGATTGGAAGAATAATAATTGAGCTTTGTTTTTAGGAGACTATATCACATTGAGAATCATCTCATGCTGTGATAGATTAGTCATTTTTATTCAGCCATTTATTAAGAACTTTTATATATTTTTCATTTTCTTCTACAAATGGCATATGGCGGCTGAATTCAAATAATTCCCACTCTGAATTAGGAATTTTGTCATACATTGTTTTTGCAATAAGCGGTGAGCAAAGATCAAGTAAACCGCTTATAATTAAGCAGGGTTCTTGAATATCTTCAATCTCTTTCATAAAATCAAAGTTTTTTAATGTACCAGATGGAGTGAATTCATTTTGACCCCATGCAGTTATATAAGCCTCCGTTCCAGCAGCCTTTGGACGTCTTAGGCATTCTGGTGAATCTGGTCCTACTTGGCCTGCGCAGTGGCGGCGCATAAATTCTGCTTCTGCCTTTTGATATTCTTTTGACGAGTAATCTCCGGATTTTTCTGCTTTTGCAATAGCATCCTGCATTTCTTGCGGAAGGTATGCAACTCTTCTGCGCTGTTCTTTTTCCCATATTGCAGCAGATGGTAAAGTACTGGATAAAATATAGCTTTTTATTCCTTCTGGTTTGTATTCGCAAGCGTATTGAATTGCCTGCATTCCACCCCAAGATTGTCCTAATAAATGAATCTCGTCCAATCCTAAGTGCTTACGCAGCTGGATTAATTCTTCAATCCATGTCTTGGCACACCATAAATCAGGACGGGAAGGTGTTGTGGACAGTCCGCATCCTAGTTGGTCGTACATAATAACCGCACGTCCATCTTCTGAAACTTTATCAAGTAATTCAAAATAATTATGTGTAGAGCCAGGTCCGCCGTGTAATAAAACCAGCGGCTTCTTATTTCCAGTGCATTCACCCACTATACGATAATAAGTTTTATATTCTAGATATGGCATATAGCCTTCAGTAATCTTCATAAGTAACCTCCTTTTGTCTATTTGGATTCAGGAACAATAATTATGTCCTTTGGATATTTATTTAATACCTCGCAGCCGTCTTCAGTTGTGATAACAAGGTCTTCAATACGAACGCCTATTCCTTCTTCTGGAAGATAAATTCCTGGTTCAATAGAGAAGCATTGTCCTGGTTTTATAATGTCCTCATTTACAGAAGAAACATCACCGAATTCATGGTCTTCCAAACCACAGGAATGGCCAGTTCTGTGTGTGAAATATTTTCCGTATCCTTTTTCTTCAATGTACTTTCTTGCGGCTAAGTCTACGTCACACATTCTGTTCCCAGGTTTTGCAGCAGCAATACCTCTTAAGTTTGCTTCTAAAACAATGTCATAGATTTCTTTCTGTCTTTCGGAAATTTCACCGATAAATACAGTTCTTGTTATATCAGATGCGTAGTTCTTGTAGAATCCGCCGATATCAAGGATAACACAGTCTCCGTGATTTCCTTTTGAATCATCTGTTACATGGTGTGGATCTGCGGCTCCTTTAGCATATGCTGTAATAGGATCGAAAGATACTTCGTTAATACCATGTTTTTTGTAAATTTCACGAACCTTAGCGTTTAATTCTTTTTCGGACAAACCTTTTACCACCCATGGAATCAATTCATCCATTACGAGGTCATTCAATCTTGAAGATTCTCTTAAAAGGGCAATTTCTTTTTCATCTTTAATCATTCTCACATAATCAACGATTAAAGAGCCGTTTACGAATTTGCTTCCTCCGCCAAGTTCTTGTAATCTTAATAAGAATTTAGATGGCCATACTTTATCGATACCCATCACCTTATCTTTTTCTACAAACTTGGATAAAATTTCTACTCCGTCCTGAATATCATTATACCATACGATTTCCACACCAAGATCTTCTTCTTGTGGGAATAATTCATTAATAACGATTTTGTGGTTTCCGTTAACATTTAAATATAATGCTAATAATCTTTCTCCTGGAAGAATCCATTTTCCAGTTAAATAAAAAATAGTTGTTGGATCAGAGATAATCATTTGTGGAATCTCATGCTCCTCCATTGATTTTAGTATTCTGTTTAGCTTTTTTGTATCCATAGTTAGTTCCTCCTAATCAAGTTATTAAATACTAATATAATACTTTTAGTCATTGTAAACAATGGCTTGTTTATTAACTATGCCTGCAATTCTTCATGTTCGCTTTGTAATTCTTCATCTTTCACAACTAAACTGTTTAAAGTTTTATCTAATGACCAAAGAATAATGCCAGCTGCAATAGCAATACCTGCAATTACAAAGTATACAGTTGAAAATTTGAATTTTAATGTAAATTCATATAGCCATCCATAAGATTTTGCTGCAAAGAATACAGCAAGTACCCAGACACTCATCATTTGTGATAATAATCTAGGTGGAGCAAATTTACTAATAAAAGAGTTTCCAAGTGGTGAAAATACCATTTCACCAAAAGATAAAACTATACCAAATGCAATAATCCAACCTAGTGGTGCAAGATTGCTACCTCTTGTAACATCTGCCATTGCAAAGATTATATAAGATAAACCTAATAATAGCATACCTAAAGCAGTTTTCTTAAACATACTTAAGTCACCTTGAGGTCTCTTAGCTAATTTTGTCCACAATCCGCCAAGAATCGGCCCTAGCGAGATACACATAAATGCATTTAATGAGTCAAACCAAACTGATGGAACTTTAAAGTTGCCTATCATCCAGTTAGCAGCTGCATGGTCTCCATCCCAGTAGAAGTATACAGGCATATATGCTAAGTACCAGAATATCCAAAAGATTATAGAAAATACAGATATTAAAATAATGGCTGCAACTCTCTTTTTTTCCATTGTTGTAAGAGGTTTCTTTTCCTCTGTTTGTTGCTTTTCTTTTACTTTTTTGTGTTCATCAACCTTGAATGGTTTTTTACCTGTTTCTCCTAAGAATCTCCATCCAAAGATGAACCAAGCAGCATCAATAAACATCATAATTCCACAAATTAAGAAACAGAAGGCGTATCCTTTAGTCCCAGCAAGTACACCTATAATTGTTGTACCAAAGAAAGAACCGAAGTTAACGAAAGAGTATTGAGTAGAGAATGCGCTATCTAATTGTCTAGGGTCATCGAAAAGTCTACCTGTAATAGCATTTGTCTGACACTTGAATAAACCTGTACCTATAGAAACTAAAACAATCATTAAATTAATCATAGCAGCACTTGAAGCCTGCCATCCTACTAAGTAACCTGCTCCCATGAAAATCATTCCTATAGGAACAAGGTATCTAGCACCTATGATACGGTCAGAAATATATGCTCCAATTAATGGTGCAAGATAGGTGAATGCAACTAAGTTTGCAGACATTTTTGCTGCATCCCCGGCAGTAAGACCAAGTCCTCCATTTGCTACTTTGGCAACTACAAATACTGCAATTAACCATTTTGCTGAGTAGAATGCAAATCTTTCTAATGAGAAAGCGAATGAGCATACATAAAAGCCAAATGGTCTTCTGTTTGTGTTTTCCATTTTTTCATCCCCTTTGTAAAAATTTAAAATAAAAATATTAGATTTGTATTTTAAAAACCATGTGTTCCCATCTTTGTTAAGATGATGTGCAATAGTTTCAAATACCATAATTAAATCATTTCCTTTGAGAGTGTATAGTTGAAAATTTCATAGTGAAAATATAGTCGAAATATAGAATATGTTTCTATTATACATTAGTTTCAGAATTTTTTATATAATTTTTTAGAGAAATTTTGTGTTAAATTAAATTTTAAACTTAAAGTATAACTTTAGTAGGTAAAGATAGTAGTAATTACTGCTTAAAAAATAAAGTGAGATACAAAAAATACCTCACACATACATAAAAAATCCATTATAATGTATAATGAAGATTTTCAAATTATTTTCATTATTTTAAAATTTTTACTATAAATAGAACCGCATGTTATTTACTTTTTTGATGTAAGTTATAAAAAAGAGGTGTAATAAAAAGATTAAACAAAATAATAGTGCATTGATTTGCATAATTGTGAAAAAAGTATGAGTATATATGCAATAATTCTAAAATAAGATAGAAAAAATTTAAGTATAAGTAAAACTTTAAAAAATATATTGAAAAATTACAAATTTTATGAAACAATTGAATTGTGATTGTATCAAATGTAATTCAATACTAAGTTATACATATATGTAAAATAATCCGAGGATTGTATTGTAATAAAAACTAAAACAATCATATGTAATAGTATTTGTGATATGATATGAGCTTTTAACTCAGTCATTATTTATTATCTAGAACTAGAAATGGAGGAGTTTTTATGAATGGACAAACTACGCAATTAGAGCCGAAGCTAGCGCAGCCTAAGGCTCTGTACGGATTAGGATTAACGTTTACCTTTGAGAGATTTGCGTACTATGGAGGTAAACCAATCTTAGTACTTTTCTTATCATGGTCCATAGCAAGAGGCGGACTTGGTATTTCAAAGGCAGACGCAGCAATTATAGCAGCAAACTTAGGAGCTTTTACTTATCTAGCTCCAATATTTGGAGGAATAATTGCAGACAGATGGCTAGGAACAAGATATTGTATAATATTAGGTACAATTCTTATGGCTATAGGTTGGGCACTAGGTTATTTCGCTACCAGCGTTGCATGGATTAACGCACTTATCGTAGTAGTATCTATTGGAACAGGTTTCTTTAAAGGTAACTTAAATGCCTTAGTTGGTGATTTATATGAAAAAGATGATCCGCGTAAGGATATGGGATATTCAATTATTTACTCATTTGTTAATATTGGAGCATTCGTTGGTTCAATTGCATTAGGTGCACTATACATTACACACGGATTTAGATTATGTTACTTATTAGCAGGAATATTTGCTCTAATATCAGGAATTGTATTTTTATTTACCTGTAAGGGTCTAGGCGATCTAGGAAAAAGACCTAATAAATATGCTATTGCTTCTAGCAAAGGAAAAGAAGATATTAAAAAAGTAGATGCTAATAGACCATTAACTAAAAGAGAAAGAAATCAGGTTGTTGTTATATTAATTTTAGCATTATTTACAGTATTTTTCTGGGTATTCTATAATCAAACAGAAGGATCACTATTATTGTATATTGATCAGTATACTAACTTTAGTGTTGGCAGCCTTACGATACCTGCTACATGGACTACAACATCCTTTAATTCATTAATTTGTATAATATTAGCACCAGTGATGGCTGCATTTTGGATGAAACTTTCTAAGAAAAGAAAAAATGGAGACCTTACTATGACACAAAAAATAGCTCTAGGATATATATTACTAGGTATTGGATTCTTAGTTATGGCAATAGCTGAAATTGTAAGGGGTGGAAGAACAACTGCTAGCTTAAGCATGATGTGGATATTAATGTTTACATTATTCCAAAGCTTAGGAGAAATATGTTTCTCACCACTAGGAAATTCAGTAGTAAGTAAAAATGCACCACCTAAATATTTGGCATTACTAATGGGTGTATGGAGCTTAGCTACCTTTATATCTCAAAAGGCAGCAGGATATGTACAAGGAATTATGGAAAATCTAGGAACCTTGCAAGTATTTATAGCTATACCATGTATTCTTTTTGTTGGAGCAATTATATTGTTTGCTTGCAATAAGAAGATTACAGAACTTACTGATTAATTTAATAAATAGATGTACAAGCAATTTGTTAATATGTTAAGAACAAAATGAAAAGAACAGACAATTGAGGTTGTCAGCGGCGAAAGATGAATAATAGCAGAATGCTTATTAAAGAAATCATTGTTTACAATATATAAAATTTTTGATTAACCCAGGTGATTTTAAAAGCCTGGGTTTTCATTAAAAATGAAATGCTTGAAAGTTTACATATATTAAGATTGAAAAATTCTAGAGAGCCCTTTTCCTCTATTACTAATGCCTTTAGGGTTATAATAGAAATAAAAAATCGCTATTTTATGCAGGGGTTGAACCATAACATTTAGTGTATTTAAATTCAAACTATAATGGATAAGCGGTACACTCAACATGGAGTGTCCATATATAAAAAAGTTAGAAAAGCTAAGTAAATTAAAGAATAATGCGTATAGTTTTGGATAATAATAGTATTAAGAAATCCATAGGATAATGAAAGGTGATAAGATAACACATGTCGCTTGAGAGATTCGGGCGGCGAACCAAAAGAGCTTTTAATATGAAAATTAATAACTTTATGAAAGTTAAGAATAATTTTAAAAAAGTTCTTGACAGTTTGAAATTCACATGATAAACTGTAAAAGCTGTTTGAGTGAAACAGCGATGAACCTTGAAAATCAAACAGAGAAGAGAATAATAAACCAGCAATTCTTTTGAAAGCTGTGAAAACAGCTTAAAAGTATAAAAGTAAATGAGCTTAAATTGAACTTGAAACTCTGAAAAGAGTTTATATATAAGAAATTAAATTGAGAGTTTGATCCTGGCTCAGGACGAACGCTGGCGGTGTGCCTAACACATGCAAGTCGAGCGAGAGAAATTCCTTCGGGAATGGATCTAGCGGCGGACGGGTGAGTAACACGTGGGCAACCTGCCTCAAAGAGGGGGATAGCCTCCCGAAAGGGAGATTAATACCGCATAAAGTTATTTTATCGCATGGTAAAATAACCAAAGGAGAAATCCACTTTGAGATGGGCCCGCGGCGCATTAGCTAGTTGGTAAGGTAACGGCTTACCAAGGCAGCGATGCGCAGCCGACCTGAGAGGGTAATCGGCCACATTGGAACTGAGAGACGGTCCAGACTCCTACGGGAGGCAGCAGTGGGGAATATTGCACAATGGGCGAAAGCCTGATGCAGCAACGCCGCGTGGGTGATGAAGGTTTTCGGATTGTAAAGCCCTGTCTTTTGGGACGATAATGACGGTACCAAAGGAGGAAGCCACGGCTAACTACGTGCCAGCAGCCGCGGTAATACGTAGGTGGCGAGCGTTGTCCGGATTTACTGGGCGTAAAGGGTGCGCAGGCGGATATTTAAGTGGGATGTGAAAACCCCGGGCTCAACCTGGGGACTGCATTTCAAACTGGATATCTAGAGTGCAGGAGAGGAAAGCGGAATTCCTAGTGTAGCGGTGAAATGCGTAGAGATTAGGAAGAACACCAGCGGCGAAGGCGGCTTTCTGGACTGTAACTGACGCTGAGGCACGAAAGCGTGGGTAGCAAACAGGATTAGATACCCTGGTAGTCCACGCCGTAAACGATGAGTACTAGGTGTAGGAGGTATCGACCCCTTCTGTGCCGCAGTAAACGCAGTAAGTACTCCGCCTGGGAAGTACGATCGCAAGATTAAAACTCAAAGGAATTGACGGGGGCCCGCACAAGCAGCGGAGCATGTGGTTTAATTCGAAGCAACGCGAAGAACCTTACCTAGACTTGACATCCCCTGAATTACCTGTAATTAGGGAAGCCCTTCGGGGCAGGGAGACAGGTGGTGCATGGTTGTCGTCAGCTCGTGTCGTGAGATGTTAGGTTAAGTCCTGCAACGAGCGCAACCCTTATCATTAGTTGCTACCATTAAGTTGAGCACTCTAGTGAGACTGCCCGGGTTAACCGGGAGGAAGGTGGGGATGACGTCAAATCATCATGCCCCTTATGTCTAGGGCTACACACGTGCTACAATGGTGAATACAGAGAGATGCAAACCCGCGAGGGTGAGCCAAACTTCAAAATTCACCTCAGTTCGGATTGCAGGCTGAAACCCGCCTGCATGAAGCTGGAGTTGCTAGTAATCGCGAATCAGAATGCCGCGGTGAATGCGTTCCCGGGCCTTGTACACACCGCCCGTCACACCATGAGAGTTGGCAACACCCGAAGTCCGTGGGGCAACCGTAAGGGGCCAGCGGCCGAAGGTGGGGTTAATAATTGGGGTGAAGTCGTAACAAGGTAGCCGTAGGAGAACCTGCGGCTGGATCACCTCCTTTCTAAGGAGTCGTAAGATAGTTAATTCTATCTTAAAAGACTGGTTTTATTATACTCTGTTTGATTTTGAGGGGTTAAAAACTTAAATAGTTTTTAACGCATAATTTAGCTAAACGAAGTTTAGAGTTAAAATTATGCCGGGCCGAAAGGCTAAACCTAAATAGTTTTTAACAGATAATGAATTAATTATCTGTCATCACTCTCAAAATTGTTCTTTGAAAATTGCACAGAGAAAATAAGTTAAAAGTAAAGCATATTCATGTATATTTATTCCAAAAAGAATATTTATACTGAATAAAGATTAATATAATTAATCGTACTTTGTAGAATTAAAAGATTCTTATAGTTATAGTTGGTGTAATAATATATCAACTAACAAACAAAAATTAATAATAGTGTATAACTTATTATTAATGAAATAAAAATTGATAGAAACGAACAGTACAAGGAAATGCCTGAGCGAGGAACGGAGCTTACTTAAGGTAAGTGAGTACTGCAGGGATGGCATTGACGCAGTAATGTGAAGTTTATAGCAATTTTTAACTTAAAGGTCAAGCTACAAAGGGCGCATGGTGAATGCCATGGCACCAGGAGTCGAAGAAGGACGTGATAAGCTGCGATAAGCTTCGGGTAGGCGCAAATAGCCTGTGATCCGGAGATTTCCGAATGGGGAAACCCACATGACTAACGTCATGTACTTTAAACTGAATTCATAGGTTTATAGAGACAAACCCGGGGAACTGAAACATCTAAGTACCCGGAGGAAGAGAAAGAAAAATCGATTTCTTAAGTAGTGGCGAGCGAAAGAGAAAGAGCCCAAACCAGGAACTTGTTCCTGGGGTTGCGGGTAGATCATAAACACTTTTATTTCCTAATTGAAGAGAGCTGGAAGGCTCCGCCGCAGAAGGTAAAAGCCCTGTAAATAAAAAGAAATTTAAGTTAGATCTATTCCAGAGTACCACGAGACACGTGAAACCTTGTGGGAAGCTGGGAGGACCACCTCCCAAGGCTAAATACTACCTGGTGACCGATAGTGAAGCAGTACCGTGAGGGAAAGGTGAAAAGAACCCCGGAAGGGGAGTGAAATAGAACCTGAAACCGTGTGTCCACAACCGGTCGAAGCACATTTAAGTGCGACGGCGTGCTTTTTGTAGAACGAGCCAGCGAGTTGCGGTATGCAGCAAGGTTAAATACTTAAGGTATGGAGCCGAAGGGAAACCGAGTCTGAATAGGGCGACTAGTTGCATGCTGCAGACCCGAAACCGAGTGACCTATCCATGGACAGGATGAAGCGGAAGTAAAATTCCGTGGAGGTCCGAACCGCGTTGGTGTTGAAAAACCATGGGATGAGCTGTGGATAGCGGAGAAATTCCAATCGAACTCGGAGATAGCTGGTTCTCCTCGAAATAGCTTTAGGGCTAGCGTCGAGATTGAGTAATGGAGGTAGAGCACTGAATAGGCTAAGGGCTGAAAACAGTTACTGAACCTTATCAAACTCCGAATGCCATATACTCGTATCTCGGCAGTCAGACTGCGAATGATAAGATCCGCGGTCAAAAGGGAAACAGCCCAGATCATCAGCTAAGGTCCCAAAGTGTAAGTTAAGTGGTAAAGGATGTGGGATTTCTAAGACAACTAGGATGTTGGCTTAGAAGCAGCCACTCATTTAAAGAGTGCGTAATAGCTCACTAGTCGAGAGATCCTGCGCCGAAAATGTCCGGGACTAAAACTTACCACCGAAGCTATGGACTCGAAAGAGTGGTAGAGGAGCTTCCTGTATGGATTGAAGCTGTACCGTAAGGAGCGGTGGACTGTACAGGAGTGAGTATGCTGGCATAAGTAGCGAGAAATAAGTGAGAATCTTATTGGTCGAAAACCTAAGGTTTCCTGGGGAAGGCTCGTCCTCCCAGGGTTAGTCGGGACCTAAGCCGAGGCCGAAAGGCGTAGGTGATGGACAATTGGCTGACATTCCAATACCGCCAGCTTCCATTTGACAGATGGGATGACGCAGGAGGATAGGATGTGCACACTGTTGGATGTGTGTCTAAGTACTTAGACGTGCCCAGAAGGTAAATCCGCTGGGATTAGTTGAGGTGTTACAGGGATTTCTTTTCTAAGAAAGAAGTATCCGATTCCACGCTGCCAAGAAAAGTCTCTATGGAGGAAACTGGTGCCCGTACCGCAAACCGACACAGGTAGGTGAGGAGAGAATCCTAAGACCATCGGAAGAATTGCTGTTAAGGAACTCGGCAAATTGACCCCGTAACTTCGGGATAAGGGGTGCCGTCCTTACGGACGGCCGCAGAGAATAGGCCCAAGCAACTGTTTAGCAAAAACACAGGTCTCTGCTAAAGCGAAAGCTGAAGTATAGGGGCTGACGCCTGCCCGGTGCTGGAAGGTTAAGGGGAATACTTAGCACAAGCGAAGGTATGAACTTAAGCCCCAGTAAACGGCGGCCGTAACTATAACGGTCCTAAGGTAGCGAAATTCCTTGTCGGGTAAGTTCCGACCCGCACGAATGGCGTAATGATTTGGGCACTGTCTCAACAGCAAATCCGGCGAAATTGTAGTGCAAGTGAAGATGCTTGCTACCCGCAGTTGGACGGAAAGACCCCGTAGAGCTTTACTGCAGCTTAACATTGAGTTTCGGTATTGTCTGTACAGGATAGGTGGGAGACTTAGAAACTAGGGCGTCAGCCCTAGCGGAGTCATCCTTGGGATACCACCCTGACAGTACTGAGATTCTAACTGGAGGCCATGAAACTGGCCACGGGACATTGTTAGGCGGGCAGTTTGACTGGGGCGGTCGCCTCCTAAAAAGTAACGGAGGCGCCCAAAGGTTCCCTCAGAACGGTTAGAAATCGTTCGAAGAGTGCAAAGGCAGAAGGGAGCCTGACTGCGACACATACAGGTGGAGCAGGGACGAAAGTCGGGCTTAGTGATCCGGTGGTACCTCGTGGGAGGGCCATCGCTCAACGGATAAAAGCTACCTCGGGGATAACAGGCTGATCTCCCCCAAGAGTCCACATCGACGGGGAGGTTTGGCACCTCGATGTCGGCTCGTCGCATCCTGGGGCTGAAGTAGGTCCCAAGGGTTGGGCCGTTCGCCCATTAAAGCGGCACGCGAGCTGGGTTCAGAACGTCGTGAGACAGTTCGGTCCCTATCCGCTGCGGGCGCAGGAAATTTGAGAGGAGCTGTCCTTAGTACGAGAGGACCGGGATGGACTGACCTCTGGTGTACCAGTTGTTCCGCCAGGAGCACGGCTGGGTAGCTATGTCGGGACGGGATAAACGCTGAAAGCATCTAAGCGTGAAGCCCACCTCAAGATTAGATTTCCCATAGCGCAAGCTAGTAAGACCCCTTGAAGAACACAAGGTTGATAGGTCAGAGGTGTAAGCATGGCAACATGTTCAGCTGACTGATACTAATAGGTCGAGGGCTTGACCAAATTAACTTAAATCATTTAATTTGACTTTTAACTTAACTATACTGTGCAATTTTGAGAGAACAATTTCTCAAATCTGGTGACGATAACGTAAAGGCAACACTCCTTCCCATACCGAACAGGTAGGTTAAGCTTTACAGTGCCGATGGTACTTCAGGGGAGACCCTGCGGGAGAGTAGGTCGCTGCCAGGTATGTTAATAAAGACACTAAGCATTAAGCTTAGTGTCTTTTTGTGCATCAAGTATGGGAAGCTTTACTTAAAAGTATTTACATTAAAAAACATATTAAAAATGTTATAAATAATTGCTATTTATAAATAATAGTCATTTTATATAAAAAAATGTCACTTTTTATCGATAATATATTTGAAACATATGATCATTTGATTTAAAAAATTAAGTAATATGAATTTTCATTGTTTGAAGGGAGATATATATGAATAGCAAATGTTATATTAAAACTATAGAAGAAAAATGTACTGGCTGTAATCGCTGCATAAGAGAATGTCCTATATTTGGAGCAAATATTTCTTTTAAAGATTCCAATAAAAATAATAAGGTATTAGTAGATCAGGAAAGGTGTATAAGCTGTGGAAAGTGTTTAGAAGTATGTCATCATGACGCTAGAGTTTTTCAAGATAGTACAAAGGATTTCTTTAATGATTTAAAATCGGGAAAGAAGATTACAGTAATAGCAGCACCTGCAATATTAGTAAATTTTCCTGAATATAAGAAACTTTTTGGCTATTTAAAGAGTCTTGGAGTAAATACTATATATGATGTATCCTTTGGGGCAGACATTACTACATGGGCTTATTTAAAATATATGAAAGAAAAAAATGTTAAAACAATGATATCCCAACCATGTCCTGTAGTTGTAAACTATATTGAGAAATATAAAAAGGATATATTAAAATATTTAGCGCCTATACAAAGCCCTATGATGTGTACAGCTATTTACTTGAAAAAGTATAAAAATATAGAAGAAAATATAGCATTTTTATCTCCTTGTATAGGTAAAATGAATGAAATAAAATATGAAAATAATTTAGGACTTGTAGATTACAATGTGACTTTTAAAAAACTTAAAGAATATTTAGTTGAGAATCATGTAAATTTAAGTTCTCAAAAAGAAGTAAATTTTGATAATATACCTTCAAGTGTGGGATGTATTTATAGCACGCCAGGAGGTTTAAAAGCTAATGTAGAAGCTAGAAAAACTGATTTTTGGATAAAACAGATAGAAGGACAATTTGAAATTCAAAGGTACTTAGATTTTTTTGAAAAAAGAATAAAAACATCTAGTAATATGCCTAACATAGTAGATGTATTAAATTGTACAGAAGGATGTAATATGGGTACTGCTTCTTTAGAAAATCTAAACAGGTATGATATAGAATATAAATTTTTAAAATTAAAAGACAAAAAGTTAAAAGAAAAAGAAAATGTATTAAAGGGTAGAGTTAAATTTATTGATGAATATTTTGATAAAAACCTTAAATTAGAGGACTTTTCAAGAAGTTACTGTGAAGAAAATCTGCCAGAAATAAAAAATCCTTCTAAAGAAGAGTGTAATGAAATATTTAAAAGTATGTTAAAGTATGCAGATAACGATAGAAATATGAATTGTGCTGCATGTGGATATAATACTTGTAATAATATGGTCAAATCTATCTATAATAAAATTAATATAAAAGAAAATTGTTTGCATTTTGTAAAAAAGAAAGTAGAAGAAGAATTTTTAAAATCAGAAGAAAAGAATCTAGAAATAGAAGAAAATATTGAAAACATACAAAGATTAAATAATGAAAGAGAAATGAAAAGTGAAAAATTAAAGAGATATGTAAAAGATTTATGTGAATCCATAAATGAAGTATCAAAGGATAATGAAGAAAGTGCTTTAGCTATACAGAATATAGTATCAAAAGTTTCTAGTATATTAAATACTTCTAAACATTTAGGAGTAGGCGTAAATAAGATAGAAGATGCAGTAGGTAATTTTTCTAATGCATCCGAACAAGTTATAGGTATTGCTAACCAAACAAATCTTCTTTCATTAAATGCGTCAATTGAAGCATCTAGAGCTGGAGAAGAAGGAAAAGGATTTGCTGTTGTGGCAAATGAAGTGAAAAAATTAGCTTATAAGTCTAAAGAAGTAGCTGCATCGACAAAAAATGATGAAAATGCTATGAGTAATTTAGTAGAAGATATTAGTAAGATTTCTGAGGATTTATACAACAAAATGAATGAAATTAATTCTTCAATAGAAACTATATCAGCAGTTATACAAGAGTTAACAGCAAAAAGTGAAGAAATAGCTGCATCATCACGAATATTAATAAATGAATAAAATAGTTTGTAAAAAATAAACTAATTATATTATTTGAAGGTTAATTTATTAAAGATGATAGATAGAGAATAATTTTAAGTGTTTGACACATTCATCTTTAAAATGATATACTACTTTATGTTGATATTTTTAAAATAATTACATAAGTTTGGGGAGGCAGAGTTACTGCTTGAGAGGAAACTATTAGGTTTCGACCCTTAAAACCTGAATTGGATAATGCCAACGGAGGAAATTTATAATAGTCAATAAAATTCAATTTATATAAGACCTCTCTTCCATTGAGAAGAGAGGTTTTTGTGTGATTTAAGAAAATTGATATAGGATGTGTGCATTAGATGAAAAATGGTTATCGTTACAAGCCGACTTATAAAATTGCGGCTGTTATTTTTCAATTTATATTAATATTTTTATGGCAAATAGCTGTAGATAGAGGAGGAATACCTAAATATATACTTCCATCTCCTAAGGATATAGTAGTAACTTTTTTTAGAATTCTTCCACAACTAAAGCCTCATATTTACATTACGTTAGAAGAGGCAATGATAGGCTTTTTAATTTCTATAGTATTTTCAATAGTAATTGCACTGCTTATGGATAATATAAAAATCATAAAGGCATGCATTTATCCAATACTCGTTATATCTCAGACCATACCCACTATAGCGCTTGCTCCAATATTTATAATATGGTTTGGATTTGGAATACTTCCTAAAGTTATAACTGTTGTACTAGTATGTTTTTTCCCAATTGTCATAAGTCTTGTAGATGGATTGGACAGTGCAGATAAAGACATGTTAAATCTCATGGACATAATGAAAGCTTCAAAAATACAAAAGTTTATCTACGTAAAGTTTCCTAGTTGTTTGGGTTCATTTTTTTCAGGACTTAGAATAGCAGCTACTTACAGTATAATGGGAGCTATAATAGGAGAATGGCTTGGAGGAGAAAAAGGACTTGGCATATTTATGGTTAGGGCAAAAAATGCATATGCCCTTGATCAAATATTTGCAGCTATAATAGTGGTAATAGTACTTAGCATGTCACTATTTCTATTTATGTACGTGCTTCAGTACATATTTATGCCGTGGCAAAGAAAAGATAAAGAAAATATCAATAATTAGTATCTTTATGAGGGGGGGACGTTGGGAATTTATATAACCCAACAATATTTTAATATGGATAAAAAAAGAATTTTTAAGATTTTAACATCAAGTGCACTAATAGGTATATTGCTAATGGGGTGCTCTAGTGGAACTCAAACATCAGAAAAAAAGGATAGTAAAAGTTTAACTAAGGTTAAGGTAATACTTGATTGGACACCTAATACCAATCATACTGGATTATATGTGGCTAAAGACAAAGGGTATTATAAGGATGAAGGGTTAGATGTACAAATAATTCAACCTTCTGATGGAGCAGTTGGAAATTTGATAGCTGCAGGTAAGGGCGATTTTGGAGTAAGTTATCAAGAAGATGTAACTTATGCAAGAACGTCAGATAATCCACTTCCCATAAAAGCTATAGCAGCCATAGTTCAGCATAATACTTCTGGATTTGCATCACCTGCAGATAAAAACATAAAGTCAGTAAAGGATTTTGAAGGAAAGACTTATGGTGGATGGGGTTCACCTTCTGAAAAAGCTGTAATAGAATCAGTTATGCAAAGTCAAGGAGCTGATTATAGTAAACTCAAAATTGTAGATATTGGAACTCAAGATTTCTTTGCAGCTACAAAAAAAGATGTAGATTTTGCATGGATATATGAAGGATGGACTGGAGTAGAAGCAAAGGTTAAGAATGTACCACTTAACTTTATAGAAATTAGGAAGTTAAATCCTGATTTAGATTATTATACTCCTGTTTTAATAGCAAATGAAAGTACGCTTAAAAATAAACCTGATTTAGTTAAAAAATTTATGAAAGCAACTTCTAAAGGATATCAATATTGCATAGACAACCCTAAGGATGCAGCAAATATATTAGTTAAAAATGCACCTGAAATTGACAAGAAGCTTGCACTTGAAAGTCAAGAATATATGAAAACTAAGTATAAGGATGATGCTCCAAGATGGGGTGAAATGAAGGTATCTGTTTGGGATAACTATACTAAGTTTCTTATGAGTAAAAAGCTTATAAATAAGAATATGAAGGCAGAAGATGCATTTACGAATGATTTCCTTCCAGCTAAGTAGAAGTAAAAGGAGATAAAGGTTTTGGATGAAAGAAATATTTGCAAAAAAATTGTACTTAAAAATGTGTCAAAATCCTTTGATGGAGACAAGATATTAGATGATATAAGTTTTGAGGTAGATGATGGAGAATTTGTAAGCTTACTTGGACCAAGTGGGAGCGGTAAGAGCACTATATTAAATATAGTATCTGATATATTAAAACCAGATAGTGGAAGCGTGCTTGTAGATGGAGAAATAAGTTATATGCATCAAAAGGACTTGCTTCTTCCTTGGAAAAAAGTCATAGATAATGTTGCACTGCCGCTTTATATAAAGGGAAAACGTAAGTCTGAAGCAAGAAGTGAAGTCATAAAATACTTTGAAATGTACGGCTTAAAAGGTTATGAATACAAGTATCCCTCTAAGTTATCAGGTGGAATGAGGCAAAGAGCTGCCTTCCTCAGAACTTATATGGATTCGAGTAATATTATGCTTTTAGATGAACCATTTGGTGCACTAGATGCTATAACAAGGACAAAAATGCAAAACTGGCTTTTAAGTATAATTAAGGATTTAAAAATAACTATATTATTTATAACACATGATATAGAAGAAGCTATATATCTTTCTAATAAAATTTATATACTTTCAGATAAACCTGCATGCATAAAAAGTTGTATAAATGTTGATTTGCCAAAACAAAGGACAAGAGATATTACAACTTCAGATGAATTTTTAAATATAAAAAGAAAAATACTTGCTTTATTGTAAAAGTAAAAGGATATCATTAGAATTTATCTATGAATGATATCCTTTTATGTATTATAATTTATATTGAGAATTAAATAAGAATTATAACAAGGGTGGAGTGATACTTTGAAAATTATTCATACCTCAGATTGGCATTTGGGTAAGACATTAGAAGGAAACAGCAGATTAGATGAGCAAAAAAAGTTTATAGACGAATTCGTTGATATAGTTAATGAAAAAGAAGCAGATTTAGTTATTATAGCTGGAGACGTATATGATACAGCAAATCCTCCAGCAAGAGCAGAAAATTTATTCTGTGATGCTATAAAGAGAATATCAAAAAATGGGAATAGAGCTGTTTTGATAATTGCAGGCAATCATGACAGTCCTGAAAGATTAGAGGCTATAAGACCACTTACAAGAGAACAGGGAATAATTATACTTGGAATGCCTAAGAGTACAATTGAAAAGGGCAGATGTGGAAAGTTTATGATAGTTGATTCAGGTGAAGGTTATATTGAATTAAAGATAAATGGTGAAAATGCAGTTATAATAACAATTCCATATCCGAGTGAAAAGAGACTTGGAGAGATAATCTCTGAAGAAAGTGACGAGAAAAAAATTCAAAAAAGTTATTCTTGTAAAATAGGAGAAATATTTAATAAACTTTCTCAAAAGTATAGGGAAGATACTATAAATATAATGACATCACATATTTATATTTCTGGAGGAGAAATTTCGGATTCAGAGCGTTCTATTCAACTTGGAGGAAGTTATGCAGTTGCAATTGATTCTCTTCCTAGCAAAGCTCAGTATATAGCTTTAGGGCATTTACATAAGACTCAAAAATTTAATATAGGGGATACACCTATAATTTACAGCGGTTCTCCAATTCAATATAGTAAAAAAGAGAGAAATAACAAGGCAAGTGTCTACTTTTTAAATATAAAAGCTTCTGAGGCAGCTAAACCAGAAAGAATATATTTATCAAATTATAAACCTATAGAAGTTTGGCACTGTGACAGCATAGAAGAAGCAATTGATAAGTGCAAAAATGATGGAAATAGGGATATTTGGGTATACTTAGATGTAGATTGTGATAGGATAATAACTCAGCAGGAAATAAAGGAAATGAAGGAATATAGAAAGGATATAATTGAGATAAGACCAAATCTCATGGGAGAAACTGATAATGATATAGTTTATGAAAATTTAACTGAGAGAAATATAGAAGATGTCTTTAGAAAATTTTACTTATGGAGAAATAAAGTTGAACCAACACAGGAAATAGTTGAATTATTTTTAAGTATTGCAGGAGAGGGTGAGGAGTAATGAAACCAATAATCCTTGAAATAGAAGGCTTCAATAGTTTTAGAAGTAAGCAAATTATAGATTTTAGAAAGCTCACGCAAAATGGTTTATTTGGAATATTTGGACCAACTGGAAGTGGAAAATCTTCTATACTTGATGCTGTTATATATGCTCTTTATGGTAAAATAGCTCGTGATTCTAGTGGATTTATAAATATAAATGAGAATAAGGCTTCTGTTAAATACACTTTTGAAATAGGAAGGGGAAGTGAAAGAAAAACTTATCACATCCACAGAGTATCTAAAAAGGGTAAGGATAACTCTTACAGAACTTCTATATTAAAACTGTATGAAGTTAAAGGTTCTATGGAAAACTTAGATATCATTTGTGAAGGAAAGACAGCAGTAGATAAAAAAATAAATGACATTATAGGGCTTAAGGAGACCGACTTTACAAGGGCAGTAGTTTTGCCTCAAGGAAAGTTTAGTGAATTTTTAAAGACAAGTCCAAGAGAGAGAAGTGAAATGCTTGAAAGGTTATTTGCACTTGAAAAGTATGGAAGCAAATTAACTGAAAAAATAAGAAGACAGGCAATTAAAAATAATAATGAACTAATAAGAATAAGAGGAGAATTAAATTCTTATAAGGATATAAGCTGCGAAAATTTAAAAAAATTAGAAACGGAAGTTGAGAAGCTGAAAAGAGAAGAAGAGATTTTGCATGATAAAAAGATAACTGAAGAAAAAAAGCATGAAAAGTACAAAAATATATGGAACCTACAGTTGGAATTGGAAAGTAAACTAAATATAAAACAAGATTACGAAAAAAATAAATCTTTAATCGAAAATAAGAAAGTGAGAGTTGAGAGAGCAGAACTGGCTGCACTTATTAAACCATTTATAGATTCATTGGAAGGTGTTGAAGCTAAATTTGAAAGTATAGGCATAGCTTTAGATGATAGACAAAAAAACTTTGCAGGAGTGGAAAGTAAAGTCAATAAATTAAAAGAAAGATATGAGAAAGTTTCTTTGCTTAAAGATAATAAATTGCCGCAGTTTAATAAAATTGAGGCAAATCTTTGTGAGGCAATAAAGCTTAAAGAAGAACTAAGAAAGTATGAACAAGATGTAGTTTTGCTTGATAAAGAGTATAATTTAAAAATCAAGGTTTTAAGTGAACTTAAGATGAAGATAGAGGAAAAAAAGCTTGACTTAAATCAAAATAAAAAGCTTATAAATTTAAAACAAGATGAAATGAATGAACTTCTTGTAACATCAGAGGAAAGGCAAGAAGTAAATAAAGCACTGGATATTCAAAAAAATATTAAACGTGTTTATACTGAATTAAGCAGTTTAAAAGAAGAAAATCAATTAAAAAAGTCAAGTTTGAAAGATGAAAGCAGCAATTTAGATAAGTTACTTAAAGAATTTACATGCATATCCAAGAAGGTTAATACTTTAAACAGCAGGTTAAATGAGCTTGACAAGGAATGTCCAGGAGATAATGACATTGTAATAAGCAAATTTGAGAAATACAATATCAGAATGAAAGCGTTTGAAGCAAATGAAAAAAAGTATAATAATATGCTTGAAAAGAAAAGACAGCTTAATGAAATCGAGTTAAATTTAGAAAGATTAAAGGTAGAAAGAAAAAAACAAAATGAGGCTTTAAATGGATATTTAAATAAATTGTCAAATGAAAAGAAAAAATTTGAGGAAGCAAAGATGCATAACTTAGCAGGCTTTATAGCTTCAAAACTTGGCAAAAATGATCCATGTCCTGTATGCGGAAATATACATAAAATTAAGTTAGCAGAAATTATTGATAAGGATTTACTAGAAAATCAGAAAAAAAGTGTAGAAAAATTAGAAAAACTGTGCAGGAGTATGCAAGAAGGATATCAAAAACTAGAACTTGATTTTACAAAGATGGATGTTATATATAAAAGTTTACAAGATGAAGTTATGGATTTAAATGAAATCTTTGGAGAATTTAATTTAGAAGATGAAAGATTAGTTTTAAATAAGTTAAAAGTTGAATATAATGAATTGAGAATTTGTATAGATAAATGGGGTACTCAAAGAGAAGCTCTTATTAAGAATATAGATAGTGAAGAAGGAAAAAAGAAAAGTATTGAAATTAAAATAGCGGCACTTAAGGAAACTGTTAAAAATAGTAGAGAAGTTATTTATAAAAATGAAAGCATTTTAAATAAGGACAAGAGCATTTATGATGATTTACAAAGAGAATACAGCAAATTTAAAATTGAAAATCCAAAAACAAAATATGATGCAATAGTTAAAAAAGATAGAGAAAGAGTTATACTTGAAAAAGAACTCAAAAATTTGAGAGATTATATTGAAAAATATGACAACTTGATTAAAATTAAATATGATGAGATACAAAAAGATGATAAAGAATTATCTAAAATATTAGTTGAAAAGAATCAAAAACATGAATTTATTAAAAAGCAAATTGATAAAATAAATGCTTTATCTCAAAATAGGAATCCAGAAGAATATATTCTTGAAGTTAAAAAAGAAGTGGATTTTATTATAAATGATGAGAAAAATATAAGACAATTGTTAGATGGACAATTGGACATAAAATGTGAATTAGAAAAAGAAATAGTTTCTTTAAGTAATCAAAAACAAAGCTTATTTGAAGATTTAACTACCCAAAGAAAAAAGCTTAATGATATAATGGAAGAAAGTAAGTTTAATTCAAAAGATGAAGTTAAGAATTCTTATATTATAAGAGATGAGATTATTAAACTCAAGGCACAAATAAAAAAATATGAGGAAGAGTTTTATAAGGTAAATAATGATATTAAGGAAATTAATATGAAATTGGATGGAAATAAAATTGATGAAAAAGAGTGGATAGAAGTACAAGAAACGGTTAAAAATCTTGAAAAAGAATTAAATTATAAATTAAAGAACATGGCTGCAAAGGAAAATGAAAGGGATAAAATGCAGAAGGACATTGAAAAGTTTAAGCAAGTTAAAGCTGAAGAAGATAAGTATTTACATAATAAAGACTTGCTGGATGAAATAGAAAAACTATTTAAGGCCAATAGATTTGTTGAGTTTGTAGCACATGGTCAATTAAAATATGTTACAGCGGAAGCTTCAAAGAGACTTTCAAGTATAACGAGTGGGAAGTTCGAACTTAGACTTTGCAAAGATGGACAGTTTTACATAAAGGATAACTTCAATGGAGGACTCCTTAGATCAACCAACTCTCTATCGGGAGGTGAACTTTTTTTAACGTCGTTATCTCTTGCACTTGCTCTATCATCACATATTCAACTTAAAGGTTCTGCACCGCTGGAATTCTTTTTCCTTGATGAAGGATTTGGAACACTTGATGATGAACTCTTGGATACTGTTATGAATTCACTTGAAAAACTTCAAAATGAAAATTTATGTGTAGGTATAATAAGTCATGTTAAAGACTTAAGAGATAGGGTACCAGTTAAACTAATTGTAACACCTTCATACACTGGAGATGGAAGTAAGGTTAGAATAGAAAATAGTTAAATACGGGAGCAATACTGTTGAAAAATGCTAAAAATAGATGTATAGTTTTGTATAAAAGACGTAATAGTTTAAATTTAACATTCATA
The DNA here is from genome assembly GCF_003718715.1 of Clostridium sp. JN-1. Lineage (NCBI taxonomy): Bacteria > Bacillati > Bacillota > Clostridia > Eubacteriales > Clostridiaceae > Clostridium > Clostridium sp. JN-1. The sequence continues at coordinate 1,416,257 of NZ_CP033465.1, forward strand.
ATTTGTTAATAAATCTGTCACTAAAGTGTCATTTTACAATTGTAATATTTACTCATACATTATTAAAGTATAGGTATGGATATTAGATAATGCTTTTTGTCATTTTTATATTAGTAATATAAATAGGGGTGGTGGATATATGTCGAATGAAGTAGATATTCAAAAGTTTAGGAAGCTATCTTTAGATGTTATAATTATAACTACTGCATATTTTATATTTAACATAATAAAAGTGTGTTTGCTATAAATTATTATGTTTATATCCAATGTATGAATTATAAATAAACTTCCATAATTAATAAAATGCTGTTGAATTATTGAATACCTAAACAATAATTCAACAGCATTTTATTAATTATCTACTTATATTTCCATGTTATAGTTTAAGTTCACTTCCTTAATCTTAATGCATACAAATCTCATTATATTTTTAATGTTTATAATAAATACTATTACAATAAAAAATTATAAATATATGAAAATTTACAAGTATCAAGAATTATTCCTTAGCTTAGCTCATATGATTATGATAAATAATATAAGCTTATAAGGAGGATATATGCCTGGAGATATATCAAAAAATACTAAGTTTATGGCTAAGAAATCTTATCCTGAACCAAAAGTAGAAGGAAAAAATATTTTCTATGCTAATTTACTTCTTCAAGACTATGCAGGAATGGTAAGTGAATTTACTGCGGTAAGTCTTTATGTATATCAGCATATTGTTTCTGAAGATGAGTATGCTGACTATTCTTATCTTATTGGTAAAATATCAATAGTTGAAATGAAGCATCTGGATCTTTTAGGTGACACTATAAGACTGCTAGGCACAGCTCCAATATACACAAATTCTGTTTATCCATGTAACAAATTATGGACTGCAGCATACGTTAACTTTGACTGCAGAATAGAAAATATGATTAGAGAAGATATTAAATCTGAATGTGCTGCAATTGAACAGTATAATAAGCATATTTGTATGATTAACGACACGTATATAAGAAAGTTACTTAAGAGAATTGTAATGGATGAAGAAATACATTTAAAGTATCTTAAAAAATTTTATGAAAAGCTTAAAAGATAACCCTAATAGGTTACCTTGGAATATAATCCAAGGTAACCTATGTTTTATTATATTTTCTAGGAGATACTCCAAACGTCTTTTTAAATGCTCTTATAAAATTTGAGTAGTCTTTGAAACCGCACTCCATACAAGCATCGGTTATACTTTTACCACTTTTTATTAAAGTATTTGACATAATAAGTCTTTTTTGAAGTATATAATTATGAATTGTATATCCTGTTTGACTTTTAAACTTATGCATAAGATAGTACTTATTTACATAAAACTTTGAAGCAAGAAAATCTATCGATAAATCATGATTTAAATTTTTATTTATATAATTTAAGATATTACTTATACTTTCATTGTATTCAATGTCAGACAATTCCTTAATATTTTTTTGATTTAAGAATAACCTATTGATATAAACTATAAACTCAAGAAATAAGGAAGTTCTAAGTATTTTATAACCTAAACTCTTGTCGTTAAAGGTATCTTCAATATTAAGGAGTATTTTTTTTATGTTTTGAAGATATTTGTGATCAAGTCTTAGTAAATTAAACTTTTGTTTAGAAGCCAATTCAAAACAGCTTAATAAATTACATCCGTCATTGTGTTTTATTAAAAAATCTGAATTTACCCATATTATTATACGTTCATAAGTTTTACTTGGATCTATTATTGCCTTATGTATATCATTATTATTTACTAAAAGTATATCCCATGGTTTTAGTTTATAAGACTTACCTTCTATTAAGTAAGTTACATTGCCAGATATAAAAACAACTATCTTATTAAAATTATGATAGTGAAACTCAAACTTGATATCTTTTTTATCTTTTAAGTGGAATATTTCAAAATCAGTTTTTAAATATCCTCTTTTTATTTTTAAGATTGTATCTTGCGACATTAATACCTCACCTTACTTTTTAATGTTTATGTATATATGCTAAAGCATTTTTTGTAATGTTTCAAGCATTTTTAGCAGTAAAACTAGTAAAAAATAGAGATATAATAAATATGTAAATTGATAAAAGATATTACAGTTGATCAGGAGGTAAAAATGAAAAAACTTTTTAAAAATTATGGTTTTTCTATTATATTATTAAGCTCAATAGTATTGGGTGCAATTATAGGTATTATTTTTGGTTCTAAAGCTTTAATATTGAAACCATTTGGGGACTTATTTTTAAATTTGATGTTTATGGTAATAACACCACTAGTATTTTTTAGTGTGACATCAGCTATAGCCAATATGAAAGGCATGAAAAGGCTTGGCAAGATTATGGCAAGTACCTTTTTAGTATTTATATGTACTGCTCTTGCAGCAGCAATAATTGCTTTTATAGGTGCTGCGATAGTAAATCCTGCAAAAGGAATAGATTATTCATCATTAAAAAAGATTGTATCAAATAGTGATGCAGTAAAACAAGTTAAACAAGTTGGAATTTTACAGCAGCTTGTAAATACAGTTACTGTTTCAGATTTTGTATCGCTGTTTTCTAAGAGCAATATGCTTCAACTTATTGTATTTTCAATTTTATTTGGAATTTCAACTGCCATGGTTGGAGAAAAAGCTAAACCAGTTGCGAAGTTTTTAGATTCTGCATCAAATGTTATGATGAAGATGGTTAAGATAATAATGTACTACGCACCAATAGGCCTTGGATGTTATTTTGCTGCAGTAATAGGTACACTTGGACCACAGATACTTCAAGGTTATTTGAGAGTATTTATCCTATATATAGTTATAGCAATTGTGTATTACTTAGGTTTCTTTACATTTTATGCGTTTTTATCTGGAGGGAAGGCCAATATAAGATTGTTTTGGAAAAATGCAGTAGCTCCAACAGTTACAGCACTTGCTACATGTTCGAGTGCTGCAAGCATACCAGTTAATTTGGAATATGCAAAAAAAATGGGTGTATCAGAGGATATAGCAGAAACCGTTATTCCACTTGGAGCAAATATTCATAAGGATGGTTCAGTAATTGGTGGAGTTATGAAAGTTACTTTTTTATTTGGTTTATTTGGAAGAGATATGACAAGTATTTCTGCCATATTATCAATAATTTTTGTATCATTTTTAGTTGGTGCTGTAATGGCCGCTATCCCAAGTGGCGGTATGATAGGTGAGATGCTTATCTTAAGTGTATATGGTTTTCCACCAGAATTACTTCCTATAATTGCTGTAATAAGTGTAATTATAGATGCTCCTGCCACTGTTTTAAACTCTACAGGAAATACAGTATGCAGTATGGTGATATCAAGGCTTGTTGAAGGGAAAAAATCAAGTATAAATAATCAAGTAGAAACTGAAAAAAAGATTCAATAGTGTTATAGAAAATCTTAATAAATAAGCTTGTTTTGAATTTTTGTTCTATATAAATATAATGTGCTGGTAAGTTTTGATACTTTGATAAGTATTAAAAATATCAGCACATTATTTAATATAAAATTAAAAGTTGTAAGTTTGTTTAAATAAATAATAAATATGAAGATATTGTATTGACAAACTAAAGAATAATTGTATAATGATCTGGAATGGTAGAAGTTAACTTTTCATCTTCTGAGATGAAAGTTTTTTTAGTTTGAGTGAATTACAGGGGGATAGTTTAAAAAAATGAAAGAGAGAATAATTGATTTAAGAGAAAAAGTATTTGACCTAATTGTTATTTTATGCGCTATTTTTATATTTTCACTTACATTAAATGTATTTTTTTCTCCTCACCAGATTGTACCTGGAGGAGTTTCTGGATTGGCAATTGTACTTGAAAGTGTATTTCATATCAAGAAGTCTATCATAATAGGATTCTTAAATATTCCTATTTTTGTATTAGGATTATTAACACTCGGTAAAAGGTTTGTAATAAATACTATGCTGGGGGCTTTTCTAGTACCAGTTTTTGTTGAGCTTACAAGTAATGTACCATCCGTTACCAAAGATCCACTTCTTGCTGTATTAGTAGGAGGAGTGACGACAGGAATTGCAATTGGAATGCTTTTAACAAAACAGGCTTCAGTTGGTGGTACTGATACAGTTGCAAAGATGCTTTCAAAATTGATAAATAAACCAGTTGGAAGAATAATGATGTGTATTGATCTTTCGATAGTGTGCTTATCCGTATGTGTATTTGGAATAGAAAAAGCCTTATATAGTCTTGTTACGGTATATATAACCGGAAGAGTTGTTGATATATATATTAAAGGATTTAGAGATTCTAAGTCAGTACTCATAATATCAGATAAAATTGATGAAATTAATACTCTAATTTTAACTAAGATAAATGGAAGGACAACCAAACTTGAGGCAAGGGGCGGCTATACGAATCATGAACAGGTGATTTTAATGTGTGTTATAACAAGTAAGCAGTTAATACGTCTTAAAAGGATAGTAAAAGATATTGATAATAATGCATTAGTGCTCGTTCAAGACTCATATGAAGTATATGGAAAAGGATTTAGTATAAATTAATCTCCTAAATTTATAGTCTCTTTAATTTACTCATTAAATTGAGAAATTGAGGAGATTTTCTTTTTAAAATCATGCAATACTATAGTATTACAAATATTATAGTATTAATATTTGATAAAATAAGTATACTATGTTATGATAAGACTTGTTTTTATTATAAAAAGAGAAAGAGGAATTTACATGAAAGATATAAAGTTTAATGATTTAAATATTGATGATAAAGTATTGCAGGCCATAGATGCTATGGGATTTGAAGAGCCTTCACAAATTCAAGCTGAGGCAATACCAGTAGTTTTACAAGGAGTTGATGTAATAGGTCAGGCTCAGACAGGTACTGGTAAGACTTTAGCATATGGTGCTCCTGTAATAAGTATGATAGATAAAGGCAGCAAATTATCTGCATTAGTACTTACACCAACTAGAGAACTTGCAATACAAGTAAATGATGAACTAACTACTATTGCAAAGTTTAAAAAAATTAAAATAATGCCTATATATGGTGGCCAGCCTATTGAAAGACAAATAAAAGCACTTAAAAGGGGAGTAGAAATAGTTGTAGGAACTCCTGGAAGAATTCTTGATCATATAAAAAGACATACCATAGATTTAAGTAATATAAAATTTTTAATATTAGATGAAGCCGATGAAATGCTAAACATGGGTTTTATAGATGATATTGAAAGTATAATTAAAAATTTAAGTAAAGACAGACAGACAATGTTATTTTCAGCAACAATGCCTGATCAAATAAAGCGACTTGCAACTAGGTATATGAAAAAAGAAACTAAACACATAAAAATAGTTAGAAATACTTTAACTGTTGAAAAAATAAAACAATATTATTATGAAGTAAAAGCTAAGGATAGATTTGAAACACTATGTAGAATTTTAGATGTTGATGAACCATCAAGTGCTATAATTTTCTGTAAAACTAAAAGGGGTGTAGATCAGTTAGTTGAAGCTATGCAAGCCAGAGGATACAATGTTGAAGGTATGCATGGTGATATGAATCAAAATCAAAGACTTAATACCCTTAGAAAATTTAAGGAAAATAATCTTGAATTTTTAGTAGCTACTGATGTTGCTGCAAGAGGTATTGATGTTGAAGATGTATCACATGTAATAAACTATGAACTGCCTCAAGACATGGAATCTTATGTACATAGAATAGGAAGAACAGGTAGGGCAAATAAAGAAGGCATTGCATATTCTCTTGTAACCCCAAGAGAGTATATATTATTAAAACAAATAGAGAAGTTTACTAAAAGTAAGATAAAGAGAAATGAGATACCTACAGTAGATGAAATTTTTGAAACTAAATATAAACATATATTAGAAGATGTAAAACAAACTTTGGATAATGATGATTATAAAAAGTTTATTCCAATGGCTACTCAATTAGATGATGAATATAATTTAGTAGATGTGGCTGCAGCACTTATGAAGATGAACTTTGACAATGAAATTAGTTTTGATTACACCGAAAATTCTATAGGTAATGAAAATAGTGTTAGGTTATTCTTTACCATAGGTAGAATGGATAAGATTAATCCTAAGGATTTACTAGAATTTTTAAAGGAAACTGCACACGTAAATGCAGCAGAAATAGGAGACATAGATATACTTGATAAATTTACATTTATAAATGTGCCTGAGGAATTTGTAAATTCCATATTGAGTAAGAGTGCAGGTAAGAAACTTCATGGTAGAAAAGTAAATATAGAAGTTGCAAAAAATAAAAAAGGAAGACATTAAATAATTTTTAAGTAGATTATATACTCGTTAAATGACCTTTAACGAGTATATAATCTACTTAAATTTTCAAAATACAAAAAATTTTAAATTGCTTAAGTTTATCATACCATGGCTCTTAGTTTGGTGAAAAATTTGGATTTTCAGGCAATTCATCTAAACTTTTAAATGTATAACCTTGATTTTCGAGCTCTGTTATAACACTATCCAATATTTGAGTATTTGTCTTTGAAACAGCGTGTAAGAGCATAATTGAACCATTGTGTACTCTAGAAAGTATCTTATCTTTTGCAAATTCTGCTGAAGGTTGGTTATCGATTTTCCAATCATCATATGCTAAACTCCAAAAAATTGTTTTATAATTATAATCTTTGGTATATGAAAGTGATAATTCACTGTATTTTCCCATAGGCGGTCTAAAATATTTTGGCAGTTTCTTTCCTGTTACTTTTTCAAAGCTTTCTTCCACTTCGGAAAGTTCCTTATTAAACTCTTGTTTATCTTGTATAGAAGCCATAGAACGATGATGGGAACTATGATTGCATACAAGATGCCCTTCATTTGCCATTCTTTTTATCAAATCAGGGTTTGAAGTTATATAGGGCTTTACAACAAAAAAAGCAGCTTTTATGTTATGCTTTTTTAGTATATCTAAGATATTATTTGTATATCCATTTTCATATCCTTCATCAAAAGTTAAATATAGTACTTTAGATGATGTATCACCAAGATAATAACATGGATATTTACATAAAAATTTACTAGTTTCCTTAGGTGCTTCAGGAAAAGCAGCACCTTTTTGGCGATAAGAGTACCATTCATATTCTTTTGTACTTAAATTATCCTGGGAGCTATTGAAGATATTTAATTTTTTAAAAAATGGGAAATTAATTTTATTTTCAATTGAACTTTCTACCTTGTTATTAAGAGATATAGTATTTAAATTCTTATTTAAATTAAATCCACATAAATTATTTAAAATCAATATTGAGGCAACAGCACTATTTAAATTCACGTAAAATTATCTCCTTTCAAAATGAAAAATGGTTATATAAATAGTATGTTCAATGTGTTTGTATTAAATGAATGTAAATATAGGAAGTAATTACTTACAAGCGTTTACAACGCATGTTTAAATAATATATATTATGTAAATAAAATAAAAAGTAAACAAAACAAACTTATAATAAAAAAAGCAAATTAACCTAAATAATTTTAAATTAATTTACTTTTGATATAAATATAAGTTTATTTATTATAATTTGGATTAGTTAAAAACTCCTTAACCATTTGTTCATATTCATAAGAACTTTCCATTATATAATCATATTCTTTTTTTGTAAGTTCTCTTATGACTTTTGCAGGAGAACCAAAACACATAACTCCAGATGGAATTTCCTTATTTTTAGTCACCATACTATTTGCACCTATTATTGTATTTGAACCTATTTTTGCTCCATCTAGGATTACTGATCCCATACCAATTAAAGTATTTGATGATATTGTACACCCATGTATTATTGAACCATGTCCAATAGTTACATTTGATCCTATTACTACATTGTTGTTATCTTTGCTTGAATGTATTACACAATTATCTTGTACATTTGATGATTTCCCTATGTAAATTGAATTAGCATCACCTCTAACTACAGAACCATACCAGAAGCTAGAAAATTCGTCTGCATAAACATCACCTATTATATCTGCTGATGGAGCTATAAAGCAGCTTTTGTGAATTTGTGGTTTTTTATCTTTAAAGTAGTATATCATTTTTTTACCTCCCTATATAAATATCTATATATATTGTACCAAAGTATTTGCAATATAATTGAGTAAATGTAATAAAATTCATTGAAATTATTTTAATCATACCTGCTGCTGTATTCATAACATCTGAAATTTTGTTTTTTTTGTATATTATAATATAATTATAAATGTAAAAAATAAAGGATTTTAATATATGAATACCTTAAATTTAATAAAGAGGAGATAAATATGAATAAAAAAGATTTGGCAGATATAAGAAAAGAATTCAAATTAAATAGTTATATGCTAAAAATAAAAGAAGTTTATAGTGTATACTTAAAAAAAGACAATGGACAGATAATAACGAAAGAAAAAGTAAATTTTAAAATAGAAAGCGATGAAGTAAAGGAACTTTATTTAAATAATTTTAAAAAAATTTTAACTGGTTCTATAGATTCTAAAGTATTTGAATTAAGTTTTAAAAATCAAAATACAATAGAAGATCTTGAAAATGAAAATTATACATTAAATACACAGCAAATTTTATATAATACATTAAAGTCAGACGAAGATATCAGTGATTTTGTAGATCAATTTGTGGATAAGGTTGCTAAAAACTTTAATTATGAAAATGACGTAGTCATAAATTTTGTAAAAGCAGGATACTACAAGGCAGATAAAAAAGTAAATAATCAAATAGAAGCTGATGAAGATCCTGAAGAATATGTGCAAGCTATAGATTTCATACTATGCAGCATAAATAAAGTAGATATTCCTAAGAAAGTATTAAAATTTGATTACTCAGAAATGAAATTCAAGTCAAATTCAGTGTTAGATTTAACTATAAATTTAAATTCGCCGTTGGATGGTTTTATGTTTCCAAGTTTTTGCTCGGATTATGTTGATGTAAATAAATTAATATACTATTCTTCAAAGTCGTCTCAAATAAATTCTAATTTTATTGAAAATATACTTGAATGTAGTGTTAAACCTTCTGCAACAGAGGAGAAGGAAAGTTTTAATGTTATAATGGAGACAGCTCTTGGAAAGGTTAAACCAAACACGATACAAAATATGTATGAAAGTATATATGAAAAGTTAGATACTGAAGATGATGAAGATACAGAAGAACTCACTTTAGATATGAAAGATGTATCTGAAGTACTTGCGGAAAATGGAGTAGAAAATAATGAAGTTGTAAAAAATGCTTTTGAACAAGTATGCGGTGGAGACTACAATTTTAAGGTCAAAAATGTATTACCTGACTTTGAAAAAAAGTCAATAAAAATAGAAAATGAAACCATAAGTATAGCTATTCCACCAGATATGCTAAGTAGTATTAAGCAAATAAGAAATAAGGAAGGTAAAAAGTGTCTCCTCATAGAATTAAATGAGGATGTCGTGATAAATGGAATTAACTTACAAACTGAAGAAGAATAAATATCAAAATGGGAGTGACATCAAATTGGATTTAAAAAAGAAGAATATAGTCATAGCAATAATGGTTGCAATGTTTTTAGGAGCTGTTGAAGGTACAATTGTAACTACTGCAGTACCAACTATCGTTAAAGACTTAAATGGATTTAGCCTAATAAGTTGGGTTTTTTCAGCATATTTATTTACATCTGCAATATCTACACCAATCTACGGAAAACTTTCGGATTTGTATGGGAGAAGGGATGTACTTTGCATTGGTATAATAATTTTTTTAATTGGGAGTTCACTTTGTGGTGTATCGAGAAATATGTATGAGCTTATAGCTTTCCGTGCACTTCAAGGAATAGGATCAGGTGCAATATTTACAGTTACATATACAATAGTAGGAGATATATTTGATATTTCAGAAAGAGCTAAAGTACAGGGATGGTTGAGTACTGTTTGGGGTATTTCAAGTCTAGTAGGACCATTTTTAGGTGGATTTTTAATAGATACGCTGTCATGGCATTGGGTATTTTTTATAAACTTACCATTTGGAATAATATCTATAATATTACTACAAAAAAATTTAAAGGAAAAACCTAAAGATGAGACTTTAAATGTAAGCATGGATTTTGGTGGAATTATAGTATTGTCATTTGCAATTGTAAGTCTTTTATATTGTGTGTTATATGGACAAAAACACAGTTTTTATTCAAGTTACGTTTTAATAACCTTTTTATGTGCAATTACTTTATTGTTTATATTTTACTTTGTGGAAAGAAAAGTAAAACAGCCAATTATGCCATTTGAAATTTTTACAAAGACAAATACAGTTGACAATATAATAAGTTTTTTAGCATCAGCTTCTTTAATGGGATTGGATGTTTATATGCCAGTATATCTTCAAAATGTTCTTGGGTTTAATGCAACTATTTCTGGACTCTCAATGGCACCAATGTCAGTTGCATGGCTTATTGCGGCAGTTGTTTTATCAAATGCAATTATAAAGTATGGTGAAGGAAATGTAATTATAGTGTCATCTGCTGTTTTACTCATAAGCATGTTGTTTTTACCAACACTTACAATTAGTTCTCCATTGATTTTGGTTATAATTTATGTTTCAATGATGGGATTTGGATTTGGAGGATTACTTACTATTTTAACTATAATAATACAGGAATCAGTTGATTACGGTAATAGAGGAGCAGCAATGGCCTGTAATTCATTATTAAGAACTTTAGGGCAAACTATAGGTGTTAGTATTTTGGGAGGTATATTTAATTTAAGTATGTCAAAAAATCTTTCTAATTTTAAAATTAGGAATATAGATATAAATAACATATATTCTTCAATGAATTTAAAAGATGCAGCATATATAAGTCATGTAAAAATGTCTATAAATTCAGGACTTCATTCTGTATTTATATCATTAATTGTATTAAGTATATTTTGCTTTTTATTATCTTTTATGCTTCCCAATAATTTAAAGAATAAAAAATGATTTTGTAAAAATGCTTGAAGGTTCCTAGAAAGGTATTCTAATATTTGATTGTTGTAAAGTTTATGATATAATTTAACATGTGTGGTTTAACTATACATGTTAAATGTATGGTTGAACTACTTTTTATGTTAAGAAACTCATAATATACATATATAGTTAGGTTGGTGATGTTTGTGAATATATCTTTTTTAGGCGGGGCATACGAAGTAGGGGCAAGTTGTATACTGCTAAATATCTATAATAAAAATATATTGTTGGACTGTGGTATAAGGCAGGGAAGCTCAAAAGACCCACTGCCTGATTTTAGAACCATACAAGATAAAGGTGGAATAGATGCTATAATTATAAGTCATGCACATATGGACCATATTGGTTCACTGCCTATAATAAGTAAGGAATATCCCAATGCCAAAATATATACAAATAATATGACCAAGGATCTCATGAAAGTACTTTTATATGACAGTTTGAAAATAATGAATAATAGAGAAGCTGAAATACCACTGTATGCTGAAAATGATGTGGTAAATATGCTTGATAGAATTTTTACAATTAATTACTCAGTTGAATTTTCGATATTTACCGACGTAAAAATAACTTTTTATTCTGCAGGACATATAGCAGGTGCTTCATGCATTTATATTACTACACCGGATGGTTCATTATTTTATTCAGGCGATTTTTCTATATTTTCACAAAAAACTGTAGAAGGACTAAAGGTACCTAAACTTAGACCTGATGCTGCAATATTTGAAACTACATATGGTGATAAGCTTCACTCAAATAGACAGGTTGAAGAGGAAAAACTTTTAGAATTAGTAAAGATATGTGAATTAAACAATTCGAAGATGTTAATACCAGCTTTTGCACTTGGAAGAGCACAGGAAGTACTTCTTATAATTAAAAAAGCCATAAATAAGAAATATATAAAAAATATAAAGATATACGTGGATGGCATGATTAAAGATATAAATAGAGTTTATAAGTTTAATCCTCTATATTTAAAAAATTCTTTAGGAAAAAAGATACTAAGGGGAATAGAACCATTTTATGATGATAATATAATAGCTATCAAAAATAGTGAAATGAGAGAAAAGGTATTAAAAAATAGTGAAGGCTGCATAATAGTTTCTAGTTCTGGAATGCTCACAGGTGGGCCAAGTCAATATTATGCAGAAAAGATAGCACCTATGGAAAATGCTTATATAGTTATAACAGGCTATCAAGATGAAGAATCTCCTGGAAGAAAGCTTTTAAATTTACTTAATCCAGATGTTAAGGACAAAGTTATTGAACTAAACGGTAAAAGTATTCCAGTTAAATGTAAAGTTAAAAATGTAGGACTATCCGCACATGGAGATAAAAATGAAATAAAGTCTGTTATTGATTTACTTACACCTAACAACATATTTTTAGTTCATGGAGATCCAAAGGTTATAGATAGTTTTGCAAGAGATATAATTGGAAGTGTTAGATCAAAAGTTTATGTACCTAAATCAGGCGAAACTTATGAAGTAAATATAAGAAAGCCTAGGAAACAGTGGAAAAGGGATTTAGAAAGTACTATGAATTCCATAGAAAAAATAGATGAAAAAAATATTGCAAAACTATGGGACTTTGTACTAAATAAATATGGACAAAAATTGTTTACACTTGAGCAATTATCATATATATGGAGTGGAAAAAGTGAAATTAAAAACTGTGATTTGAGTAATTTGCAGCAGATTGTAGTTAATTCGCCTTATTTTGAAAGTGACAATAAAAGGCTATTTTTATTTAGAGCTATAAGTAAGGAAGAAGCAGCTGAACTTACGAAAAAAAGAGAATTAAAACCAAATGAATTAAACGACATCATAAATGAATACTTTGGCTGTTACAAGTTTAAAAAAGCAAGTTTGATATACGATGATAAAAAGGTAATTTTAAATTTTGATTTTCCTTATGTAGTTGATAAAAAAATAGATGAGTCTATAGAAAGTTTTACTAAAAAAACTAAGTGGAATGTTGAAATAAGTAAAACCGTAAATATAAATGCAGTTGACACACTTGTAAGACAGTTTTTAATAGATGGAGATATAAAGAAGATATCATATAAACTTCAAGACAAAAAAGTTATTGTTATTATGAATTCAACATTTTATTTGACTAAAGAATTAGAAGATAAATTTAAAAATATGACTGGACTCAATATTGTAGTTCAAAATCCTGGAAGAAAGTCTGAAGTTAAAAATGAGATTATAGAATGTATGGAAAGTACAAAGCAAATTGAACAAAATCAAGCTTTAAATTATATAGATGAAAGCTTCAAAAATGAAGAGATTAAACCTTATAAAAAGAGTATAAAAGTTAGTGAAAAAAATAAATATATAGAACTCACTTTTATATCTCCCGAAGTTGGAAAAAGATATATTAAAAAGTTAGAGTATTTAGCACAAAAAATTGGATGGAACATAAGTTTATCAAAATCAGTTAATCAAAATGAAATAATTAAATTTGCAATTATACTTTGTAATCGTGAAGAAATACCTTTAAAGAAAAATCCTTCATACAATCCTTCAGAACTATCTGTAGAAATTAGACCGTTAAATGGAGAAGAAAGAATAGAAAATTTTAAGTCAGAATTTGAATATAAAACTGGATGTAAATTAGTTAAAAAAGTATAAACAACAATATGTTAAATGCACATTCTATAAAAGAACGCTGGGGTTAGATTTATGTTTTATAAGTTTAACTCTAATTTCTTATGTATCATTTTACACTTATGTTTTTAACTTTATACATATTTATAATTTTAAATTTATAGTATAATAATGATATGCTACATTATAAAGGAAACTAGGAGGATAATAAATGGAAAAAGATAATATGAGAAATATGGGAACAGCAGTATTCATGTCATTAATTTTAACAGCAGCTTTACCTGGCATGCCAGTTAAGGCTCAAGCTGGACAGGTTACGAGAACTGGAGAAGCAGATAGATATGAAACTGCAGCTAAGGTTGCTGCGACAAATTGGACAAGTGCTAAAGATGTAGTATTAGTTTGTGGTAATGGTTACGCAGATGCAGTTAGTGCTTCTGCACTTGCTAAACAATTAGGAGCACCAATACTTTTAACTGAAACTGAAAAGTTAAGTGACAGTACCTACGATGCTATTACTGCTTTAAAGCCTCAAAATGTATACATTGTAGGAGGAAATGCTTCTGTATCACAAGCAGTACGAAATAAACTTAAAAATTCAAATTACAATTTAGTTGAGTTATATGGAAAAGATAGATATGAAACAAATATTGCAGTTGCTGATGAGTTGATTAAACTAGGTGTAAAAGCAGATGATGTAATGTTAGTTAGCGGCGAAGGATTTTCAGACGCACTGTCAGTTGCACCTGTAACAGCAGCTAAAGGTCAAATACTTTTACTTGGAAGCAATGACAAGGATTCTATGAAATCGACACTTGATTTTGTAAAAACTCATAACTCTAAAGTTACAGTCATTGGAACAACTTATGCAATAAATGACAGTATGTATAATAAGCTGGGTGCAGTTAAGAGGGTAAATGGAGGCTCTGATAGATTTGAAACTAATTTAAATGTACTAAATGAGTTTGAAAGTGAGCTGAAAGCTGACAAATTATATGTAGCTAATGCAAGTGGAGATGGATATGCAGATGCCCTGGTTGCTTCGTCACTAGCTGGAAAGTTTGATGCACCACTTGTCCTAGTTGATAGTGAAAATTCTGAGTCTACAAGTAAAGCCATAGATTATATTAAAAATAAAGCTAACAATTCAACTGATTTAAATGTAATAGGTGGAAAGCAGGTAGTAACGGATAATACAATTTCAAGGATAAATAATGCAGTTGCAAATCATGAGCAGCCTGATACACCAACTGTAAATTCAGTAACTACAAATGGATTAAATCAAATTAGAATTTTATTCAATACAAAAGTTGACGAAAATAGTGCAGAAAGTATAGACAATTATCAAATTGACGGAACGACTATATCATCTGGTGCCGGAGAAGCCGAACTTCAAGACGATGGCAGAACTGTTGTAATTACATTTGCAAAGCCTTATTCACAAGGCAAGGATGTAAACTTTAAAATTAAAAATGTCATATTAGATAAAGACTTAAATAATACCATACCTAAATTTGAAAAGAAAATAACCTTTTCTTCAACTACCGTACCTACTCTTAAATCTGTAACACCTAGAGGAGGAAATAAGTTAATAGTTGAATTTTCACAGCCTATAAGATTAAATGAAGATTATCTACACTTGATGAAAATAAATAGGCAGAGCGTTATAAATTATGGATTAGATAAGTCAGATACTACATTTCATAACAAATGTGGAGAATGGACTGATAAAGTTGAACTTTATTTTGATTCTCCACTTCCATCAGGTAAAAGCACATTTACAATTCCAGATGGAACTTTAAATAAGTGTTATGATAATGCAGCTGGTTTTTCTACTGTATCATCTTCATTAGATTTTACAGTAAATAATGAGTCAGGTACACCTGAGGTTACAAATGTAACAGGAGATAGTTCTGGAGATGTATATGTAACATATGATAGACCTATGGATCAAGAAACTGCCCTTGAAGATAGTAACTATAAGATAAATGGTACTACTTTAAGTTTGAGTTCAGATGATATAAGTTTTGATAGTGATTCAAATGATACTGTTGTAAAACTTGAAGGTGTAGATTACCTATTAAAAGATGGAGAAAATAAAATTGTAATAGATAATGATGTATGTGATACTTATGGGAATAGAATAAAAGAAACCAATATAAAGTTCACAAGAGGAGATGATACGGTTAAGCCTAAAGTTTCAACTGTAAGTAAACTTGATGATTATACAATACGTGTCAAGTTTAATAAAGATGTTAGCAATAGTTCAGCAACAAGTAAATCCAATTATACGCTAGTTGATGACTATGATGGAGACGATGTAAGTTATAAAATTGATCGTATAAATGAAGTTTATGGTTCTGGAAGTGACAGCGATAGAACATATGATATTAAAATTGACAGTGGCGAATCATTAAAGAGTTCGGCGTATACTTTGACTATTAAAAATATCATGGATAAGAGTTCGATACCTAATGTAATGGACACTTATACAACTAAGATTTCTGGAGAAGGAGAAGATGGTCCAGCTATTTCTTCAGTAGTAAAGACAAAGGATACAGACAATGAATTAGTGGTATTTTTTGATAAAGTTATGGATGAATCTTCTATGACAAACGCTGATAATTATCGCTTTATGGATGGAAATGGTGATACCCAAAAGTTGCCTAACAGTACAACTTTAATTCCAGGTATTGATAGTAAAAGTGTAATTATAGATTTTCCTTCAGGATATATAATTGGTGGAGGAAATACTGGAAATTATGTAACAAAATTAAGTATTTCAAATGTCAAAGATACAAATGGTACTGTTATGACTGCACCTTTTGCAGATGTAATAGATCAGAATTATAGTAATGGTCCTAAAATCATATCAAATAGTTCAAAATTAACTTTTGATGGCAATGATATAAATGTAAAAGTTTCACTTACTGCACCTTTAGATATTATAAGTGCTGACGATTTTTCTGTTAATGGACAGCATCCAGATAGGGCCAGAATTGATGGAGATAATGTAACTTTAACGTTTTACGGAAGATCAAATGATGACGATGATGATAAAGTGCAAAATATAAAAGATGCAGGTGCAACTACTACTATATATGCATCTCGAGGAAAATCTGTTGATGCAGCTGGACGAGATTTGAGATCTAGTTCAGATACACTCTTAATTCCGCCATTTACTGAATCTAATTTCTTTAGAGTAAATAGCAATAAGTCAACAGGAAATAATTCTACTGTAAGTTTACAGTTTAATCAGAGGATAGATGATGATATAGAATCATCTTATATTGATGATTTTACATTTAAAGATGAAACAACTAACCAAAAACTAACTCCTCTCTCAGTAGATGTAGATGGGGATGACGTTGTATACAAATTTAATAATGGATTAATAAACGTTGGAGATAAAATCACCGTTACTGCAAATAGTGTATCTTCTAGTATTAATATAAGGGGAGAAGAGCATAATGATAGCTATGCTGTATACAGTCCATCGAGAGATGACTTAGATGGTATAACTATAACAGCAAAATAAAACAAGGGGAGATACTCCCCTTGTTTTATTATATCAATTTATTAAGCTTTATTTTATAATATGTATATGATGCAATCACAGAAGAAAAGGAAGTGAGAATTTGGGTAAACAAAATCCACAAAAAAAATCAATAATTAAAAAAAGATTTATGATTATCTTCATACTTATAGCTGTGATTTTTTTAATGATTATAGTAAGGTTAGGATATATAATGATAAAAATGGGACCAAAATATAAAGTAATTGCAGAACAGCAGCAGAGAAGTGAAGTTAAAATTAATGCCAAGCGCGGAAGAATTCTCGATAGGAATGGAAATGAATTAGCTGTAAACTCAGATGCTTATCAAATTGATTTGGATTTAAAAACACTTAGAGAAACACTAAAGGACAAGAAAATGACATTTAGTGACTTAGCAAATGAGCTAGCTCCTATACTTGGAATGAAATCTGATGATGTACTTAAGGCAATGAATACGACACTGCCAAATGGATTACCGACAAGTTCTGTTGTACTTAAAAGACAAGTTGAAAAATCACAAGCTGATAAGGTAAAAGCTTTAAAAATAAGGGGAATTATATTGTCACCAGACACTAAAAGATATTACACAAACAATGATTTCTTATCAAGTATACTTGGACAGGTTAATCTTAATGGACAGGGTACATCTGGAGTCGAATTATCATATGATAAAGAATTATCTGGAACTCCAGGGGAAAGTACTTATGAAAAAGATACTAAAGGAAACCAGCTGCCATATGGGGATTCAGATTATGTAAAACCTGTGGATGGCAAAGATGTAGTTTTAACTATAGATGAAGTTGTACAAACTTACGTAGAAGATACTGCAAAAAAGGCTTTAACTAGTAATAATGCCAAATCTGTTAGCATTGTTGTAATGAATCCAAATAACGGTGAAATACTGGGGATGACAAGTAAGCCGGATTTTAATCCTAAGGATAATACGCTTTACAAAGATAGAAATGTTGAAGACACTTTTGAACCGGGCTCAATTTTTAAGGTTATTACATCAGCTTGTGCACTGGAAAATAATATAGGTGTTGATGATGGATATGTTTGTAATGGAAGCCTTAAAATAGGGAATACTACAATTCACTGTTGGGACTGGAATGGACATGGATATGAAACCTTTGGTGATATAATTAAACATTCTTGCAATGTTGGTTTTATGGAATTAGGTTCAAAAATAGGGAAAGATAAGCTTGTTGATTTTTCAAAAAAGCTTGGAATAGGACAAAGAACTGGAATTGATCTTCCAGGAGAGTCTGCAGGAATTTTAAGGGATCCATCTAAAATGAACAGTGTAGATTTGGCAACAATGGCTTTTGGACAGGGAGTTGCTGTAACTCAAGTTCAATTTATGGCTGCATTTAATTCAATTGCAAACAGTGGTACTTGGATAAGACCTCATATCATGAAAAGCATAGGACATGCTGATGATAACAATAAGTTAGTTGAAGACAGAAAGTTTAATGACTATGGTAAAAGAAAAGTATATGATCCAAAGATAGCAGCAACTTTACGCCAGTACTTAGAAAAAGTTGTTACTGAAGGTGTTGGAAAAAATGCTTATGTAGATGGTTTGGATGTAGCAGGTAAAACTGGAACTGCACAGGTAGCTGATTCGGAAACAGGAAGATACGTTGAAGGAAAGTATATATCTTCCTTTGTTGGAATGGCACCAGCTTCAAATCCTAAGATAACAGTTTTAATAAGTATAGATAGTCCGAGCAATGGAAGCTATTATGCAAGTGATACAGCGGCACCATTTGCCAAGGAATTATTTAGTGAAGTTTTTAATTACATGTCAATTAAGGGAGAACAAAATTTACTTGATAAGTAAAATTATAAAGTGGAAAGCAATTTATGCATGCTTTCCACTTTATTTTAGATGTTTAATATATGTATAGTTTATCAATATAAATTAGATATTTCCTTTAAAATTTCAGCATTAGAAGATAACTCCTGAAGTAAGGCATTTATTTCTTGAAATGAACTAGCTTGTTTATCAAATGTACTTGTAATTTCAGTCATATTTTTAGATACACTTGATACTGAAGATTGAATTTGTTTTAATGTGTCATCAATTTTTTTTATAGAATCAGTGCTTGAATTTGAAAGTTTTCTTATTTCCTGAGCAACAACGCCAAAACCTTTTCCCATTTCACCAGCACGTGCTGCTTCTATAGAGGCATTTAAACCTAAAAGATTAGTTTGTTTAGCTACGTTTTTAACAAATCCTAATATTTGATCTGTATTTTTTACTTGATCGTCTGTTTTTTGAATATCATCGCTGATTTTAATGTTTGACTCTGACATATGTTGTATGTTAGCAGCCATTTCATTTGTATTACTACTTATCTTTTCCAAGGCATCGGAAAGGCTTTTGGATAAACTTGAAATTTTGTACTTCTGGTTTAAATTTTTTACAATTGCAATACAGCCTATTACAGTACTATTATCAAAAATTGGAATTGATATTGATTCTACTTCCATACCAAATATTTCCTCGGGAATTCTTTTTTTGATAATCTTGCCTTCTAATATACATTTATAATTGGATCCTTCAGATGAAATTGAATCACCTTCTTTTACATTCAAGTTAAACTTTTCATTACCATAAATTTTAAGGTACTTTTCTTTGTTTGACATAGAAAATAGTACATCATAGTTAAAAAAGTGTTTGATGTAAGGTATTAATAATTCATAGGAATGCATTATTTCATTAGTTAAAGTTTGTTCAGACATAATCAGTATTACCACCTTTTATAAAAATATCCATAGATATTTAAAATATATGAATTTATAGGATAAAATTATTATAACATAAATTTAATGGAATAATTTTATATTATATAAATAAAGTATTAAAAATTAATAAATTATTAATACTTTATTAAGTGATATGAAATACTATCTTTTTAAAATATGATATAATTATTTAAAGCATGTTATATTGATAGGAGAGATAAATGAAAATGGATATTGTGTATAGAAAGTTTTTACCAGTTTTGAAATTACTAATAGTGTTAGTTTTAATAAGTATATTCATGCGTATACTACCAATACTTGTAATCGCTGGAGCTGTATCATGGGGAATATTTAAACTTGTAAGGTACTTTAAAAGTATAAAAAAAGACTCTTTTCAAAATGCGAAAAAAGAGATGAAATATGATACTGAAGATGAGTTTAATCTTCAAAATAAAAAAGTTGTGGATGTAGACTATGAGAATGTTTCTTCAAATGAAAGAGAAGATTGAAAGTATATAAAGTATCTTTAAATAATTTAAAGATACTTTATAATTTTTTATCTAACTTTAACATCGAGCAGATCTAATATAAACATTACAAGAGGTATACCTATAAGTAATCCCCAAAAACCAATAAAGTGTTCTGAAGCTATGAGTATTATAAAAGTAAAAAATATTGGTAAGTGTACTTTAGATGACATAAGTTTTGGATTTAAAATATAACTTTCTATTGAATGTACTACTGCAATCATTATAAGTATATAAAGTACCTTAGTTAAACCACCTATTTTAAAAGCTATAATTGAAAGTGGAATTAGTGAAATTATTACACCTGCTACTGGGATCAAGCTTAAAATGAATATCATAAATCCAAGTGTTATAAGCTGTGGAAATTTCAATATAAAAAGTACCGTTACAGATATTGCTGTATTTACAAAAGCTATTATTATTTGAGCTTGTATAACTTTACCAAATGAGTTTAAAAAGTTGTTCCCAAAGAAACAAAAATATTTGTAAAACCCAGAGATTTTGCTGTCTTCAAACTTTTTTAAAAAAGATATAATTTTTCTCTTTTCAAGTATAAAAAATAAACTCAGCATAATTGCAATAAATGAATTTACACTCCATTTTCCTATATTAGTAGCTAGCTCAATTGTTGCATTTACTCCAGATTTAAGATAATTGCTTAAATTAATTTGTGCAGTATTTAAGTATTTTTGCATTATATTTGAACTATATTTTGATGCTGTACCAAAATCAGCAGCTTGATTTATAAGAGTTTTACTTTGAATTATAATTTGCGGTACATATCTTACAATTATAAGTACTATGGATAAAAATAATATTGAATATATGCAAATAGTAATGACTTTTTCCTTTAAAATTGTAACTTTCTTGAAATAACCTAATATAAATTCTTGTAAACTATTCATAAGATAAGTAAACAAAAATGTTAATAAAAATAGGTCTAATAAAGATCTGCAAAGATAAAATATAATTATTAATCCTATAAAAAATAAAAATCTTTTAAAGGATTCTTTAGCCCAAAGTTCTTTAAAAAAATCCATTCAGTTAATCTCTCCTTGTTATAAATTAAGTTCTCTCATTATTGTTATTCCAATGAGCCCAGGTCCCGTATGTACACCTGCAACTGGACCTATATTTCCAAAACCTAAAAATGTTATATTGTCAATTCCTTTGAAGTGCTCATATAAACGCTTTCCTTCGGATTCAGCACCACCATGAAGTACCCAGACTCTTGCTTTTGCTGTTTTTAATATATCTTGAATTATTTCAATCATTTTGTGCATGGCTTTCTTTTTTCCTCTTACTTTTGCATAAGTATAATATATACCATCTTCATTTATGGATATTATAGGTTTAATACTCAAAAGTTCTCCTACGGTACCGGAAACTTTTCCTATTCTTCCGCCCTTTATTAGATATTTTAACGTATCTACAATATAGTATATTGATATACTATCTCTTATCTTAGGAAGATATTCTAAAATTTCTTCATAAGTTTTTCCTTGATTTATTAGTTCCCCACATTTTATTATTATAGCACCTGCACCTAATGTTAATGCTTTTGAATCAAACACAGTTATTTTCATATTAGTATAACTTTCACTTACTAGTTTCAACGTATTATATGTGCCCGATAATCCCGAAGATATACAAACAGCTATAACATGAGTATACCCTTCTTTTTCTAAGCTATTAAATAAGTTTTCTATATCAGTTATGGAAGGAAGTGAGGTGTGAGGAACTTCTTTTTCCAAGTTATCATACACCTCTTCAGGTGTTATGTTAACCCTATCTATGTATTCACTGTCTTTATATATTATTCTTAGCGGTAGTATTTTTACATTAAACTTTTTTATAGTTTCTTCATCTAGATCTGATGTACTATCTGTTACTAAAGCAATTTTTGACATTTAAATAACCTCCTTGCAATCATCAAATATAATTATATATCAAATATTATGTAGTTATCAATACTAGTATGTCGATAGTTATAATATAAATTTAAAATGATGATTTAGTTTATAATAAATTGCATAAGATATTAGTATACATATTTACAATTTAACTTGTTAAATGCTAAATTATATCTAATAATTATTATTATACATTTATTAAATATAATTCAAATAGGGGATTTAGTATGAAAAATAATAAAAAGATAAATTTAATATTAATCATGTTGTTTTTAATAATATTTATATTTAGTATACAGTATACCAAAAGTAAGCCTTCTTATCAGTATTCATGGGATAACTTTGAACATATAGTAAATGATTTCCCAAGTTATTCTAAAGACAACTTAGTTAAAATAGCTTCTAAAGTAATAGATAATAGAAATAGTAATACAATAACATTTGAATTTATAACTGATACTCACTATGACCAAAAGTGGAGTTCTAGAAAAACTGCATTAAGGCATCTTGATGAAGTAAAGGAACTTGGAAATATGATAGATACAAGTTTTATTGCAGTTGGAGGAGACATAGTTGATGGATATTCTCCAAAGTATAAGTCAATTGAAAATTTAAACAAGACAGTTTCAGAACTCATGTATGGAAATAATATGAATGTTTTTTTAGTTAAAGGAAATCATGATGATAATACTTATTACAATATAAGAAATACACCTCGTTCTGTTGATAATGTAATTTTCCCAAAGGAATTTTATAATTGTACAATAAGTAAAATAAAAAATAATGTGGAAGTAGATAATGAAAATCCATATGGTAGTTATTATTATAAGGACTTCCCAAATCAAAAATTGAGAGTAATAATACTCAATACAAATGATTTACCAGTTATATACAAAAAGGATGGCTCATTAAAATATAATGGTATAAATAAGTATGCAGTATCAAATGATCAATTAAACTGGGCTGCACACAAAGCTTTAAATTTTTCGGATAAAAAAGACAAATCCAAGTGGAAAGTCATATTTTTTAGCCACGCGTGTTTTGAAGAGGATATAAACCATCGCAAAAAAATAATAAATGGTGATGTAATGATTAATATTATTCAAAGTTTTAAAAATGGAGAGTCATATTGTTCAAAAAATGATTATGGTGATTTTGCTGAAAATGTAAATGTTGATTTTAGAAAACAAGGTAAAATGGATGTCATAGCTATGATAAGTGGTCATGTACATAAAGATGCATTAGAAAAGAAAGATGGAATAACTTATATAACTACATTAAATTCAGTTCCTATAAGAATGAATCCTAATACCCCAATTAGGTGTCCTAATTCAAATACTGAAAATGCATTTGATGTTTTTTCTGTAGATGTAAAAAATAGGGATGTAAATATATACAGGCTTGGTGCAGGCACAGATAGAAAATTTTCATATTAGACTAAAGCAAAACCCCATTATGCTTAAAAATAAGCTTAAAAAATAAATGATTTACAAAAATAAAAAAATGCTTGAATATTTATAAATTTAATTGTATAATTATAAAAAACAAATAAGGGGGAAAATATTATGAAAAAATTTAAAATAGCGTCTGCAGTTATGATAAGCGTGATGGTAGTTTCACTGTTTGCAGGATGTGGAAGTAGTAATAATTCCAGCAGCAGCTCTAAATCAAAGGTAAACTCACTGCAAAGAGTTAAAGATTCTGGTAAGCTTACGATAGGATTAGATGATTCTTATCCACCAATGGAATTTAGGGATGATAATAATAACTTAGTAGGTTTCGACATAGATCTTGGAAATGCACTAGCTAAAAAATTAGGAGTTAAACTTGAAGTTACTACTACAGATTTTAACGGAATTTTATTAGCACTAAAGTCTGGAAAGTTTGATGCCATAATTTCAGCTTTAAGTATGACAGAAGAGAGAAAGAAGGAAATAGATTTCGTTGGACCATATATAGATGGCGGACAGATAATTGTAACTAGAAAAGGAGATGATTCAATAAAAACTAAAGATGATTTAAAGGGAAAGATATTGGCAGCTCAATTGGGATCTACAGGTGAGCAAGCTGCCATGAAAATTCAAGGTGCTAAAGAAGTTAAAAAATATGATAAGGTAACAGAAGCATTTCATGATTTAGCTATAGGAAGAACTAACGCTTTAATAGTAGATGGTCAAGTTGGCGGCTATTATACTAAGAAAGATAGCAGCAAATATAAGATACTAAGTGAAAGACTGACTAAGGAACCTGAAGGGATAGGTGTTAAAAAAGAAGATAAAGAACTTAAAGAAGCTCTTCAAAAGGCTTTAGATGAGCTTAAAGCAGATGGAACTTTATCAAAACTTTCAATAAAATGGTTTGGATATGATATTTACAAAATGTAATTAATGTACTTAAAGAGTGGGGCTTTTGCACTATAGATTTCATCAACAAACACTTAACATGTGTCTGTATATATGTTAAATGTTTGGTGCAGATGTATCTAGTGCAGAGAAGCTCCCTCTTATTTTTTATTTAAGAATATAATATCATTTTATAACTTGACACAAACACGATATCATTGCTAAATTTACATTAATGTAGTTATAATATAATATAATATTATATATGATATACTATAATTAGTGAATAGAACAAAAATGTGAACTTGGAGTTTATCATATTTGGATAAGAGGGGAGTTTCTATGATAAATCAAATACAAGACGAATTGCAAGCAATAGCTGAAACCATAAAGGCTGTTATAGGTATAGATATAACTATTATGAATAAAAATTTACTTAGAATAGCTGGAACTGGTAAGTTGAAAGAAAAAGTAGGATATGCTGGTCCAAAAAATTCTGTGTTTCAAAAATGTGTTTTAACAGGAAAACCTTATTTTATAAAAAACCCTAAAGTTTGCAAAGAATGTGTTACATGTGATGGAAGGGAAAAGTGTGATGAGAAAGCAGAGGTATGTTTACCTATAATTATAGACGGAAAAGTAGAAGGTGCTATGGCAATGATAGTTTTTGATGAATCACAAAAAGAAAACTTTCTACAAAAAATAGACAGCTATAAAGATTTTGAGAAGAGACTAAGTGAGCTTATATCTTCACATATAAGTGAAAAAAATTTTAGTAACAAGCTTGAATATAAATCTAAAGAACTCTTAACTGTTATAGATTCAGTTAATGAAGGAATTATAATAATAGATAATAAAAATAAAATATTAAATCTAAATAAGTATATAAGAGAAAAGTTTAAATTAAAAAATGGTGAGATAATAGGTAAAAATATAAATTTAATTCTTCCAAGTAAGTTTATAAATAAGTTTAAAAGAAATGATTATCTATTAGAGGAAGAACAAATAACAATACAAAAGGGTAATATAAGATATGATTTTTTACTTTCAATAAAACCTATAAAAGTAAACAACAAAATTTCAGGTGGAGTTATAACTTTTAAAGACTTTAATAAATTGCAAAGATCTGTACTCAAAATAAATGAAAAACATTCTATTTTCACTTTTGAAGATATAATAGGAGATAGCCCAGTCTTTTCCAAGGTTAAAGAAGAGTCAAAGCAAATAGCAAAACAAGATGTACCAGTTTTGCTGTTGGGTGAAAGTGGTACTGGCAAAGAACTTTTTGCACGGGCAATTCATTTTGAAAGTTATAGAAAAAGTGAAGTTTTCATGCCTATAAATTGCGGTGCAATTCCAGAAAGCTTAGTTGAAAGTGAACTCTTTGGATATGAGAAAGGTGCTTTTACAGGAGCAAGCAGTAATGGAAAGATAGGTAAATTTGAGTTAGCTAAAGATGGAACTATTTTTTTAGATGAAATAGGAGATTTACCCCTTCATATGCAAGTAAAGCTCTTGAGAGTACTTGAAGAAAAAGAAATAATGAGAGTAGGAGGAGTTAATACAATAAAAGTAAATCCTAGAATAATAGCTGCTACAAATAAAAATTTGTATAAAATGGTTGAAAAAAATGAATTTAGGAGAGATTTATTTTATAGATTAAATGTTATTCCAATTAATATACCTGCCCTTAGAGAAAGAAAACAAGATATAATACAACTTTCAGGATATTTTTTAAATAGATATAACAGTGTATATGGTAAAAATATAAAGGGATTTGATGAAGAATCAAAAAAGGCACTACTTAAATATTCATGGCCTGGTAATGTACGGGAACTCCAGAATTTAATAGAATATGCTATTAATTTTGAAAAACATGATATAATTACTTTAAATACTATAGCTGGAAGAATAGAACCTAATAAGAGTAGGATAGATGAAGATAAGACATTTAAAGATATGGTTACGGAATTCGAAAAGCAAGTAATATATGATTATATGGAACGCTACGGATATGATACCGATTGCAAAAAATTGATAGCAAAAAAGTTAAATATAAGTACAGCAACTCTCTATAGAAAACTTGGAGAAAAAATTATCAAAGATGATAATTAAATTATCATCTTTGATAATTAATATGATTTATATAAAGTTATTATATAGTCTCTAATGAGTTTAATTTCTAGTATTAAAAGTATATAAGAATATAGTTATATGCTGGCATGAAACTTGCTTTAAATTTAATATAAAATATTTAATAGCAATTAGGGAGGTATATAATATATGAAAAATGATGAACTACTATTAGATATATTAAAGGATCAGGTGGTTCCTGCACTTGGATGTACAGAGCCTACTGCAGTTGCTTATGCAGTGGCTAAAGCAAAAGAATTGCTAGAAGAAGATGTAGAAAAAGTTGATATATATGTTGATAGAAATATAATGAAAAATGGAAAAGAAGTTGGAATTCCAGGTACAAATGAAAAGGGAATTAAAGTTGCAGCAGCGCTAGCGTTAGTTATTGGAAAATCAAAATATAAACTTGAAGTTTTAAAAGAAGTAACAAATGATAGTTTAAATGATGCTATTAAATTGATTCAGAAAAACATTATAAATCTTGGCTTGAAAAAAGACACAAATGGATTATATATTGAAGTTGCAGCAAGTAGTAAAAATAATACGTCAAGGGTTATAATAAGAAAAACGCATTTAAATATAGTTCTGCTTGAGAAAAATGGTATGCCTATTTCAAGCGAAAATTGTGAGACAGAAGTTGAAAATAAAGTTTCTATTAGAGATAGAATAAAGGAATTCAAAATATCAGACTTAAAAGAATTTGTAGACACAGTAAGTTTTGATAAGATAAAGTTTATAAATGAAGGCATTGTTATGAATAAGAGAATGGCACTAGATTGTTTTAAATACAATTTGGGAATTGGTATTGGAAATATGTTTAAAAGTGATGAAGGAGATATAGAAAACTATGCAAAAGCAATAACTTCAGCGGCTTCAGAAGCTAGAATGTCAGGACATGCACTGCCTGTTATGAGCAGTGCAGGAAGTGGAAACCATGGTCTTGTTGCGATACTTCCAATTGCAATAATAGGAGAAAAGATGAATATACAGCAAGAAAAGATAATTAGAAGTGTTACTTTAAGCCATCTTATAACAATCTATGTAAAAAGTTATACAGGAGCTTTATCTCCAGTATGTGGATGTGGTGTAGCAGCTGGTGTTGGTGCTTCAGCTGGAATCACATATCTACTTGATGGAAGCATGAAGCAAATAGAAGGAGACATTAAAAATATGATTGCCGGAATAAGTGGAATGATATGTGATGGTGCTAAAGTTGGTTGCTCTTATAAACTAGCAATATCTGTAGGCGCTGCAATTGATGCTGCTAAGATGGCTATAAAAAATATATTTATACCAGATCAAGATGGTATATTATCTGAAAGCGTTGAAAAGACAATACAAAATTTAGCACGAGTATCAAATGAAGGCATGTCAAGTACCGATGACGTAATATTAGATGTAATGATGGAATCATGCAATTAAGAGCTTATTTTAAATAAACTTAAAAGTTTTAAAAGTGCTTACGATTTTAGTTAAAAAAATCGTAAGCACTTATAGTTTTAATATAGTGATTTTACTAAAATGTGAGAAAAAAATAACCCTATCTTGATGAATAGGAGTTATTTTTTTTATTATGTCCTTTGAAACTATTTGTCATATACATACCATAAATTATTGTTATAAAAGCAGCTGCAAATGGTATTACAAGTTCTAGGATATCTGGCATAAAGGATGCTATAAGATTATCCTCTAATAACATCTTAAATGCAGTATGTGCAAGTACTGCTCCGCCTATATAAATTACAATCGGATATTTTTGCATTAGTTTTGCTACGTATTGACTTCCAAAGAATATAATTGGGATATTGAGTAAAAGTCCAAATATTATGAGTACTACATTTCCATTTGCAGCACCAGCTATAGCTAGTACATTATCAAGACTCATTGTTGCATCTGCTACTACTATACTTAGTATTGCACTCATAACATTATTAGATGAATTTACATGAGATTTATTTTCTTCATTACTACTTGGTTTTATAAAATCCCATGTTATCTTTATGAGAAGTAATCCACCAACTAACTTTATTGGAAGCCATTGAATCATAAGTATATATGATACAAAGCATGTAAAGATAATCCTCAGCAGAACTGCTGCAAATACACCTATAGCTGAAACTAGTTTTGCATGTTTTGGAGGTAAATTTTTAGTAGCTAATGCAATTACTCCTACATTATCTCCACTTAAAACTATATCTAGTAAAGTAATTTGTAGAACCCCTATAACTGAATTTATTAAAGAATCCATATTGTCATCACTCCAATTTAAAAAAATATAAGATATTAAAATAAGAGGTAAGTTAACTTGCTTAATATAATATACTTTACCACATAATAATTAAAATATCAATTACATTTTGTGGCAACAATATACATTTATATAATATATGAAGTTTTATTCGTATGTTATGATATCATAAAAAAATAAATTTATGTTATAATGAAACGATGTTTTAGAATGTATTCAAATTTAATCAGACAAATATGAGGTGAAAAGTGATACATTAAAAGAGAATATTACTATTTCCTGTCTTTGATTATTTAAAAATATGTGACATAATTACAAATGGAGGATTCAATGAATAAGCAGATGATTATAAGAATTTTGAAAAAGATAATGTTAGTTATTAAGATGAATTTTGATGTAATATTATTCTTTATTGTATTTTATATCAAGATAATGAATTTTGGTAATCAAATAAATCCAGTGTATTTTTACTATAAAGATATCTTTGTTCCAGTTGTTTCATCAATACTTATAATTATGAGCATAAGTTTTATATTTAGGGACAAAAGATATATTGTATTATATATTTTAGATGTAATATTTACAATATTTATAATTGGAGATTTGCTTTTTTATTATAAATATGATGGGCTGATAACTGATGTATCCATAAAGTATATATTTTCAAATGGTTTTAAATTTAAATATTTGTTGAATAGTCAAATGATTTATAAATGTATACCTTATATGATAGATTTATTGATTATACTTGTGATACTGCACTTATTTCTAGTACATAAAAATATATACAAGAGTTTTAAATATAACTTTTTTATGTTTTTGCTTTTCTTAGGCATTGGAATTATTTTAGATATGCCTCAAATAGAGAAAATATCAATAGATCAACCTCAGCTTATAAATACAATGAGCAATAAGGTATATATTGCTAGAAATCTTGGATGTATAAATTTTCACTTAATAGATACATTTAATTTTATAAATAACAATAAAGATAGTTTGAAAGGTATATCCGATGAAGAAAAAAAAGAAGTGTTTACTTTTTTAGACAATAAAAATAATCAAAGCAGTCAAATAAAAAAGTTAAATGGCTGTGGAAAAGATAAAAACTTGATTATAATACAAGTAGAATCACTACAGCAATTTGTAATCAATAAAAAAGTAAATGGACAAGACATTACTCCAAACTTAAATAAATGGATAAATCAAAGTATGTATTTTGATAATTTTTATTTTCAAACGTGTGTAGGAAATACTTCTGATGCCGAATTTATCATAAATAATTCTATGTATCCTTCAAATATGTCGCCAGTTTACTATACTTATAGTGCTAACAAATTGGATTCACTCCCAAGTAAAATGAAAGAAAAGGGTTACCATACTGCAGTTTTTCATGGACACATGGAAGACTTTTGGAACAGACCACTTATGTACAAAAGTGAGGGATTTGATAAGTATTATGGTGAAAAAAGCTTTAACATGGATGAAGAGATAGGTATGGGATTAAGTGATAAATCTTTTTTTAATCAAACTTTGGATAGGTTAAAAGATTTAAAGCAGCCTTATTATTCTTTTGTAATAACTTTAAGCAGTCACTATCCATTTAAAGATAAAAACAATGAATTTGGCAATTTTGATGTTGGAAACTATAAAGGTACATTTTTAGGAGATTATTTTAATGCAATTCACTATACGGATAAACAAATTGGAATGTTTTTAGATAAACTTCAAAAAGAAGGGATTATGCAAAATTCGATTATAGTGTTGTATGGCGATCACAATGCTATAGGTGACAATAATATAAATCAATTATATAGTTTCTTAGGAGAGAAAAATATAAATGAATTTGATAAATTTAATCTTGAAAAAGTACCTATGTTTATACATTTTCCAAATTCTGAATTTAAGGGCGTAAATCATAGGTATTGTGGTCAAATGGATATTTACCCGACACTGTCAAATATATTTGATTTAAAAGCTAAATTTGTATTTGGAAGAGACTTATTCAATACAAGTGAACAAAAAGTTATATTCAAGAATGGAGCTTTTATAAAAGATAATATTTTATATATTCCGTGGGTTAATAGTTATTATGATTTAAAAACAGGTAAAAAAGTAAATGAAACACAAAACTTAAAAAAAGATAAAAATGATGCTGCGAAAGAACTTAATTATTCTGATGATATTTTAGAACATAATTTACTAAAAAACTTAAATACTAAATAGCTGATTTAAAAAACTAGGGAAAAGGGGAATTAGAATGATTGTATTAAGTGCTTTAGAAAGTATCTTAAGTATAATAATAATGATTACTATAGGATGTATACTTACATATAAAAAGTGGTTTGATGAAAAGACAGCAGCAATTTTTGCAAAAGTTGTATGTGGATTATCACTACCTTGTCTTATGATATCTAATATTATAGGTAATTTTGACAGAAACAAATTAGTTCATTTGGGTAAGGGTGTTATAATTCCCTTTTCGTCTATGGCTGTAACATATTTAATAGCTATTGTCGTTTCAAAAGTTATTAGGGTTAAAAAAGGTAGAATAGGAACTTTTAGGTCAATGTTTTTTGTATCAAATTCAATATTTATAGGACTTCCAGTAAATATGGCATTGTTTGGAACTAAAAGCATACCATATGTGCTTATCTATTACATAGCCAATACTACATTCTTTTGGACTATAGGTAGTTATGGAATTTGTATGGATGGAGAAAATCATCAAGGCAAACATCCAGGTATGTTTTCTAAAGAAACCTTAAAAAGGATATTTTCTCCGCCGCTTCTAGGCTTTATAGCAGCTATAATACTTATAATCCTTAATATACATGTGCCTAAATTTATTTTAGATACATGTAATTATTTTGGAAACTTGACTACGCCGCTGTCAATGTTATTCATAGGAATAACATTGTATTCTTTTAGATCCGAAAAAGTAAAAGTAGATAAGGACATGGTAGCAGTACTTGTTGGAAGATTTTTAATTTCTCCACTTTTAATATTTATAGCAGCTTATTACTGGCCTATACCTATCTTAATGAAGAAGGTATTTGTTATACAAGCGGCTATGCCGGTTATGACTAATACAGCTATAGTTGCAAAAAGTTATAATGCTGATTACAAATATGCTACTGTTATGACTGTAGTTACAACTGTGCTAAGTGCTGTAGTTATACCATTATACATGATGATATTAGGGTAGAATATAAATAATTAGAATCAAAATTATGGATGATATACTGATGATTTTGGAATATAATTATTAATAAGAGGATATTTTGTAGGAGGGAGTAAATTAGATGAAAAAATTTGTATTTGGAAGAAGCTGCATAATAATGGGCGAAAATTGTATGCAGTGTTTAAAAGAAATAAATGTTGGTAGAGCATTTATTGTGACTGGTCATAAATCCATGATTGAAAGTGGGATAATTCAAAAAGCAGAAAAAATTTTAAGCAGCAAAGGTTATCCTGTGTATATACATTCTGGAATTACTAAAAGTTCAGGGATAAATATTATAATGGATATTTTAGATGCAATGAAAAAGTTTAAACCTGATACAGTTATAGCATTAGGGGGTGGATCTGTTATAGATGCTGCTAAAATTCTAACTATTATTTATGAAAATCAAAATATAAATTTTGAAAACATACTTTCTTTTAAGCTTCCTACAGAAAGAAAATATCTAAAGCTAATTGCGATACCATCCACTTCAGGAACCGGAAGTGAGGTTACAAGAAGCTGCCTTATGTGTTTAAAGGATAATGATGCCAAAATAAAACTCAAAACTCCTGCATTTATTCCAGATGTAGTAATATTAGATCCAATTATACCACTTAATATGCCATTTTCTATCGCGGCGCAAACAGGTATGATTGCAATATCTCATGTAATCGAATGTTATTTAGATGATAATTTGAATGATATATCTAAGTGTTTATGTAGACAAGCAATTATGGGATTATTTAAGTATTTACCATTATCTTGTCAAAGCAGTGATATAAAGTTTAGGGAAAAAGTACAAAATTATGTGTGTATTTCAGGACTTGCATTTAATAATGTTAGCAGCGAAATAATTGATGCAATATCTGCTTCTATCAGTGCAAAGTTTAATTTAAATTATGGACTTGTAAATGCTATAGTATTGCCTTACTTTTTAGAATATAGTACTAGAAATATAACAATAGTTTCAAGGTTAAAGGAGCTAGGTAAGTACATAGGAGTAGAAGATTTTATAAATTCAATAAAAAAACTGAATAGCAAATTAAGCATACCAAAAAGCTTAAAGGAAGTTGGAATTGATGAAAAGAAATTTGAAAATAACTTATTTATGCTTGTGCAAAACTTAGTAAGATATTTTACCAAAATAAATCACATAAAGATTTCAGAGGAGGATATAGTTAAAATATTAAAATATGTTTATTACGGACATGATATAGATTTTTAGGTTAAAACGGTTTGTTAATAAAAAAAGTATAAATTTTGGAAAATAGTTAACAATATTTATGTAATATTAATCATTGAAAGGAGGAATAAATAATTGGATTTCTATATCTATAATACACTATCGCGTAAAAAAGAAAAATTTATTCCTGTACATGAAAACAAAGTTGGTATGTATACTTGCGGACCAACAGTTTATGACTATGCCCATATAGGAAATTTGAGAACTTATATTTTTGAAGATGTGCTAAAAAAGTCTTTAAGATATGTTGGATATGATGTAAAACATGTTATGAATATAACTGATGTAGGTCATCTTCAGTCAGATGAAGACTATGGAGTTGACAAAATGCAGCTTGGTACTGAAAGAGAAAGTAAAACTGTTTGGGATATAGCAAATTATTATGAAAAAGCTTTCTTTAAAGACTGTAACAAATTAAACATAGAAAGACCAACCATAGTGTGCAGAGCTACTGATCATATAGATGATATGATAAATTTAATAAAAGTTCTAGAAAATAAAGGATATACTTATATTTCTAATGGCAATGTGTATTATTCAATTGATAAATTTAAAGATTATAATAAATTGGCTAATTTGACTATGGATGAATTAAAAGCTGGCAGTAGAATAAAAATAGACGAGTACAAAAAGAATCCATTAGATTTTGTGCTGTGGTTTACAAATTCCAAGTTTAGAAATCAAGTAATGCAGTGGGATTCACCATGGGGAATAGGTTTTCCAGGATGGCATATAGAGTGTTCTGCAATGTCAATAAAGTATTTAGGTGAAAAAATAGACATTCACTGCGGCGGTGTGGATCACATACCAGTTCATCATACAAATGAAATAGCACAATCAGAAGCTGCATTAGGACATAAATGGGTAAATTATTGGATGCATGGAGAATTTCTTGTATTAGATAATGGAAAAATGTCAAAATCTAAAAGGGACTTCTTAACATTAAATAAACTAGAGGAAAAGGGATTTGATCCGCTAGTTTATAGATATTTTTGTCTTCAATCAAGATATAGAAAACAATTATTGTTTAGTTTTGACGCATTAAAGGATGCGGAAAATGGATATAAAAAATTAAAGAATAAAGTATCAAATTTAATAAAAGAAGTTAAAGAAGAAGATAGGCTAGATTTAGAAAAAATAAATGATTACAGAAATAAGTTTGTAGAGAAACTCAGTGACGATTTGAACATACCAAATGTATTTACTGTTTTATGGAAAGTTATTAAAGACAATCAACTTACGAATAAGGAAAAGTGTACCTTGATAGAAGATTTTGATAAAGTATTGTCTATGAATTTAATGGATGTATATATAGAAGAAGGTTTAAATTCAAATGTGGATAGTAAATTTATAGATAAGTTTATACAGGAGAGAAATGCTGCAAGGCAAAACAGAGATTGGACTAAAGCAGATGAAATTAGAGATAAATTAAATTCCATGAATATTGAAATTTTAGATTCTAAAGAAGGAACCAAGTGGAAATTAAAGAAGTAAGAATTGAGGATTAAAGGGAAAGTTGAATTTTGAACTTTTCCTTTTTTTATTTCTTAAAAATTTGACTTTATAAGGATTAAATAATTTGACGCATAACACCAAATGTAGTATCATTAAAAGTGTGATTACCATATTACGGAATATCATGTCGATTGTGGGTTCTGATACACATCATGTAAAACATGTCATAATCTTTAATAGGATATTTAAGAGTTTAGGGTTTAGCAAGTGACTAATAAGATTTGAAAAGGGGGAAGATACTAAATGGAAAAAAGAAAATGTTTAGAAGAAACAATCAAACCGTTAACACCTCTTTTAGCTATGGAAGAGGCAGCAAGATGTCTTTTATGTCATGATGCACCTTGCAGTAAGGCTTGCCCAGCGGGAACCAATCCAGGGAAATTCATTCGTTCACTTCGTTTCAGAAATTTAAAAGGAGCAGTAGAAACTATAAGAACAAATAATGTACTTGCTGGAATTTGTGCAAGGGTATGTCCTTATAATAAATATTGTGAAGGAGCTTGCAGTAGGTGCGGCATAGATAAACCTATAAGAATAGGTGAGTTACAGAGATATCTAACTGACTATGAGAAAAACATAAACATGAAAGTACTAGATAAGGTAGAAACTACAAAGGAAAAAGTAGCAGTTATAGGTGCTGGCCCAAGTGGTATTTCGGCAGCAGCAGCACTTGCATTAAGAGGATATAAAGTAACTGTGTTTGAAGAAAAAGACATCTTAGGTGGATGGTTAAGTTATGGAATACCACCTGAAAGATTACCTCAACAAGTTGTAGAAGATGAAATAAACTACACAAAAGAGTTAGGGGTAGAATTTAAAATAAATTGTAAAGTTGGAAAAGATATTAAAATAGATGCTCTTAGATCAAAAGGATATAAAGCATTCTTAATTTCTATTGGAATTCAAAATGGAAAATCTGTAGATATTAAAGGCGCTGACTTAGAAGGTGTTGTAAATGGTGTAGATTTTCTTGGAAAGGCTAAAACTAATAAAGGTGATGTAAAAGTAGGTAATCATGTAATCGTTATTGGCGGCGGAGATGTTGCTATGGACTGTGCATCAACTGCTAAATTACTTGGATGCGAAGATGTAAAGATAGTTTACAGGAGAACTATAGAAAAAATGCCTGCAGATTCAAAGAAAAGAGGATACATCCAATCATTAAATATTCCCATATTCACAGGATTCAAGCCATCAGAAATAATAGGCAATGCAGGAAAGGCTGCAAGCTTTAAAGCAAAAGGTATGTTTGATGAGGCAGCTGCATTAGAACTTACAGCTGATATGGTTATATTTGCAGTAGGACAAGAACCAGAAGATGTAAGACTTATTGCTGATGTAAAAGTTGATGAAAAAGGAATAATAGCTGCAGAAGATTGCAGAACAAATCTAGCAGATGTATTTGCAGCAGGAGATATAGTTGAAGGAGATAAAACAGTTGTACAAGCTATTGCACTAGGTAAATTAGCTGGGGAATCAATAGATTCTTATTTAGCAGGTACAAGATAGTTTCATAAGGAATTAAGGAGGTGCAGATTAAATGAGAAAAAAAGATCTTTCAATAGAGTTTTGTGGGGTAAAATGTGAAAATCCGTTTTTCCTATCATCATCACCAGTTGGAAATAATTATGAAATGTGTGCAAAAGCATTAGAAACAGGTTGGGGTGGAATAGTTTTTAAAACAGCCGCTGTAGAAAAAATGATAGAAGTTTCACCGCGTTTTGATGCTAATAAAAAAGAAGGAACTCCTTTTATAGGATTTAAAAATATGGAGCAAGTTTCAGAACATTCACTTGAACAGAATCTTGCAGATATGAAAAAACTTAAAGAAAATTATCCAAGCAAGGTATTAGCAGCTTCAATAATGGGTTCAAATGAAGAAGAATGGACTAAACTTGCACAGCTTGTTACGGAAATAGGCGCAGATATTATTGAATGTAATTTTTCATGTCCGCAGATGACAAGTCATGCTATGGGATCAGATGTTGGTCAAAATCCTGAATTAGTTAAAAAATATTCAGCTGCAGTAAGAAGAGGAACTCATCTTCCTGTACTTGCAAAAATGACTCCTAATATAGGAAATATGGAAGCACCAGCAATAGCTTCAATAGAAGGTGGAGCTACAGGAATTTCTGCTATTAATACAATAAAGTGTATTACTGGAGTTGACCTGGATAAAAAAGTAGGTCTTCCAATAGTAAATGGTAAATCATCCATATCTGGATATTCAGGAAAGGCAGTTAAACCAATAGCTTTAAGATTTGTAAGTCAGCTTGCCAAAGAACCAAAACTTAAAAATGTTCCAATCAGTGGTATTGGAGGAATAGAAACTTGGCAGGATGCTCTTGAATTTATAATGTTAGGAGCAAAAAATGTTCAAGTTACTACAGCTATTATGCAGTATGGATATAGAATAGTTGAAGATATGATCAGTGGATTACAATATTATATGGAGGAAAAATGTGTAGACAAGCTTTCAGATTTAGTTGGTGCTGCTCTTGATAACATAGTACCAGCTGAAAATTTAGATAGAGATTATATAGTATATCCAAAATATAATACTGACAAATGCATTGGATGTGGGAGATGTTATATTTCATGCTGTGATGGAGCTCATCAAGCTGTAGTATGGGATGAAGAAAGTAGAAGACCTTCATTAAATAAAGATAATTGTGTAGGCTGTCATTTATGTGCACTAGTATGCCCAATAGAAGATTGCATAACGAAAGGAGAAATTAAATTTAAAGATTTTGGTGTAAAAAGAGAAATATCTCTTTAACAAAAAACTGTAAAGGGGAATTTTTATGAGCGCAATAATGTCAGGTGCTATTAGTATGGGGATAGTAGCATGGATATGGGCTAATTTATCTACAGCCATTGGAGTTTCAGTTTGGGCTGGGTTTATGGGTACTACAACTTATTATGCATCGGGAGAAAGATTTATAAAAGGTTGGGTAAAGGCTATGGCTGCAAATATGGTAGGAGTAGTATGGGCTATAATTTGTGTAGAATGTTCTAAGGTTTTTCATGTTCCTAATATTGTTGCTATTATGACAGGAATTATTTCATTTGGTATAGTTGCAGAAGCTAAATGGAAGCATTTATCATTTGTGCCAGGTGTATTTATCGGATGTTCCACAACTTTTGGAATGCTTGCTTTAAATGAAACTTATTTATCTACTATAGCAGCGCTTTTAATGGGTTCAGTTGTAGGGATACTCTCAGATGCTGGTGGAGCATTGTTAGTAAAATTAACTAATAAAAAAGAAAGTAAAGAAAATTTGGTGGGAAAACAGATGTAACAAAAAAATACTACTTATTTATTCATATAAGGTATTGTTAATGCTTTTTTAGGGAGGTATAATAATGAAGAAATTTGATATGATAGTAAAGGATGGGACTGTTGTAACAGCTTCCGATACTTATAAAGCGGATATTGGTATAAAGGATGGTAAAATTGTAGAACTGGCATCAGATTTAGGTGAAGATGGAACTGAGATTGTAGATGCAAAGAATAAATATGTATTTCCAGGTGGAATAGATCCTCATACTCATATGGACATGCCTTTTGGAGGTACTTTCTCAAGTGATAATTTCAAAACTGGAACTATAGCAGCAGCCTGCGGCGGAACTACTACTATTATAGATTTTGCCATTCAACCAAAAGGAAAATCATTAAAGGAAACTGCTAAAATATGGCGTGAAAAGTCAGATGGTAAAGCGGTTATAGATTATGGTATTCACATGAATATAACAGATATGACTGAAGATGTCATGAATGAAATACCAGAAATGATTAAAGAAGGATACTCCAGTATTAAGTTATATATGACTTATGAAGGTATGAGAGTAGATGATGGTACTTTACTTAGAACTTTAATGAAGGTTAATCAAAGCGGTGGTTTAACTTGTGTTCATGCAGAAAACTATTATGCCATAGATTATAATACAAAAAGACTTTTAGCAGAAGGAAAAACTGAACCAATATATCATGCATTATCACGTCCGGATTTAGTAGAAGGAGAAGCTTGTG
The DNA here is from genome assembly GCF_003718715.1 of Clostridium sp. JN-1. Lineage (NCBI taxonomy): Bacteria > Bacillati > Bacillota > Clostridia > Eubacteriales > Clostridiaceae > Clostridium > Clostridium sp. JN-1. The sequence continues at coordinate 1,455,342 of NZ_CP033465.1, forward strand.
GAAGAGCTATAAAGCTTGCTAGAATGGTTAATGCTCCTCTTTTTGTAGTTCATAACACTTGCGAGGCTTCTATTTCAGAAATAGAACGTGCAAGAACCCAAGGCTATCCAATAATGGGGGAAACTTGTCCTCAATATTTATTACTTTCAGAGGACAATTACAGAGAGCCGGGTTTTAATGGAGCTAAATATGTAATGTCACCACCTCTTAGAGACAAGAAAAATTGGCCTGTTGTATGGAAAGCTTTAAAAGATAATACTGTTCAATTAGTAGCAACAGATCACTGCCCTTTCTTTATGAAACAAAAAGAATTAGGAAAAGAATCATTTACTAAGATTCCAAATGGTGCACCTGGAGTAGAACTTAGAATGGCATTAATGTATACTTACGGAGTAGTACACAAAAAATTTGATTTAAATAGATTTGTACAAGTAACATCAACAAATGCTGCTAAGATATATGGTATGTACCCGCAAAAAGGAACTATTGCAGTAGGTAGTGATGCTGACTTAGTAGTATTTGATCCAAATGTTGAAACTACAGTTACACAATCTATGCTTCATGAAAATGTAGATTATACACCTTATGAAGGATTTAAATTAAAGGGATATCCAGTAACTACAATAAGTAGGGGAAATGTAGTTGCTAAGGACGGCAAATTTGTAGGAAAAGAAGGAGCAGGTAAGTTTATAATAAGAAAAGCTCCAATGATTATATAGCTTTAATAATCATATAATTATTAAAAATTAGGAAAGGGGTATGTTTTAAAATGAAAAATGATATGTTAACTTGTGATATAGATAGATTGAAAAATAAAATAGTTACATTTAGTAAATTTGGTGATGCAGGTCATGGAGGAGTAACAAGATTTTCTTTATCAGAAGCAGCTCACCAAGCAAGAGCAGAATTTTGTAAAAGAATGAAAGCAGCTGGTGCAGAAATAAAAACAGATGATATGGCAAATATTTATGCAACACTTAAAGGTTCAGAAGATATCCCGGGAGTAGTAATGGCATCACACGTAGATTCAGTTAGAAATGGTGGAAACTATGATGGTGTTTTAGGTGTACTTACAGCAATGGAAGTAATTGAAACTATAACTACAAATAAAATTCCACATCGCCGTCCTATTACAGCTATGATTTGGACAAATGAAGAAGGCTCTCTTTATCCACCTGCTATGATGTCTTCGGGAGTTCTTTGTGGAAAATTTGATAAAGCAGCTATGTTAGCTTCAAAGAGTCCTGAAGGAAAAACTTTTGGAGAAGCTTTAAAAAACAGCATGTATGTAGGAGATGAAGCTAATAGATTAAATCCTAAAGATTATATGGCTATGATTGAATTACACATTGAACAAGGTCCTGTACTTGAAGCTGAAAAAAAAGATATAGGCGTTGTAGAAGGTGTTGTTGGAATGGTTAACTACAGAATCAAAACTTATGGACAATCTGACCATGCAGGTACTACTCCAATGAAATATAGAAGAGATGCTCTTTTAGCAGCAGCTGATGCTTTAAAATATTTACACCAGGAACTTGATAAACTTGACAGTAATCTTGTTTATACTACAGGTGAAATAGTTTGCCATCCATGTGTTCATACTGTAATTCCTGATTATGTTGATTTCTCATTGGATGCAAGGCATAAAGATTCTGAAGTAATAAAACAAGTTGTTAAGGTTATTGAAAACATTCCTAAGGAATTTGACAAGTGTAGAGTTGAATATGAACTACAGTGGGCACGTAATACTGTTGCTTACGATAAAAAATTAGTTGGCTTTGTTAAGAAGAATGCAGATGCTTATGGATATTCAAATATGTATATTTATAGTGGTGCAGGTCATGATGCTCAGTATGCAGCTGAAATGTTACCTACAACTATGATATTTGTCCCAAGTAAAGATGGACATAGCCACTGCGAACTTGAATTCACACCTGTAGAAAATTGCTGGAAGGGTGCTAATGTATTATTACAAACAGTACTCGATGTTGATAGGAAATAACAATTTGATGATGAATAATATAGTTATAATTTAAATATATATTTAATAAAATTCATATATAAACTCTATTGCCTAGGAGAATTATATATGAATTTTATGTTTAAGAAGAATAATAAAAATCTCCTTAAGTTTTGGGGAGCAATGTATTTGATTGTAATTATTATTTTTGGGATAATATACTGGAAAATTGCAAATAAATCTTCTGGTCAGTTTTTTATTTTTCAAAGCGATATAAACATGAATATTAAAATAAATGTTTTTGAAAAAGAGATGAGGTTAAATACTCATAGTAATCAATTAAATGATACTATAAGGGATCTAATTGTTTCTGAGGAATATAAAAGACCAGTCATGAAATTAGGAGAAGAAAGGAACAAAAGAATAAATATATTTGTATTTGATAAGGTATTAGGTGAATTATGGGCAAACTATTATTATGAAGTATTTATTCAAAAAGGAATAACTCATATGAAAATAGATGAAGCCTCAGAAGAAATGATAAATAATACAAAAGTTTATAAAGTTAAAGTTTCTTTTTACTCATTAAATAAAGAAACTAATTTTGATAAATATAAACTATATAAATATAGTTATTTAAATTACTTTAAAAAGATTTGTACTGCTAATATATTTATTAAGGATTATCCATTAATAGAAGGGATTTTTGATCCTAATTTTACATTTTATCCTTTGAACTTTTACTTTAATTATATTATTGAAAACTCGATATCATTTTTGGATGATAGTCCTATTGTACTTAAAAAAATAACAAATGGAACATTTAAGTATCCACTTTGGAATTTCCTTTATTTCAGTACAGTAACTATAACTACACTTGGGTATGGGGATATATTACCAAATTGTACACTAGTGCGCACCCTTGTAATGATTGAAGCTATAATTGGAGTTGTTATTATTGGAATGGTTGTTTCATATCTTTTTAAAATAATTGATAATGGATAGCTTTTCTTGTAAAATATATATTAAAAAGTTAAAATATAAATAATTGCTAAAATAGTTGAAGGGAGCGGATTTAGTTGACAGAAAAATTGTATTATAAAGATCAATATTTAAAGGAGTGCGAAGCTCAAGTAATTGATGTTATAGATAATGATAAAGAAGTACTTGTAGTGTTAGATAAGACAATATTTTATCCAGAAGGAGGAGGACAGCCATCTGATGTAGGTGAAATTGATGGAATTAAAGTACATCATGTTTTTGAAAAAGGTGATGTGATATATCATCATATGAATGAAGCACCAAAGAATAAAAAAGTTGTTTGTAAAATAGATTTTGATGTGAGATTTGATCATATGCAGCAGCATGCAGGAGAACATTTACTTTCTGGAGCTATACTCAAGTTATTTGGTGGAAATAATAAAGGTTTTCACATGGGGGATGAATATGTAACTTTAGATGTTGACATAGATCATATGACAGATGATATGGTAAAGACGGTAGAAGATGAAGTTAATTCATACATATATAAAGATAGAGAATTTCATACATGTATAGTTTCAAGGGAAAAAGCAGAAAAGTTTCCAATTAGGAAAAAATTAAAAGATGGTGAAAGCAGTATAAGGATAGTAGAAGTAAAAGACATGGATTGCTGTCCCTGCTGTGGTACCCATGTAGCTAGAACAGGGGAGATAGGACTCATAAAAATAACTAAAACTGAGAGATATAAGGGTATGACTAGAATATACTTAAAATGCGGTAACAGGGCATTAAAAGATGTTCAAGTAAAACAAGATATAATAAGTAATTTAAGTAAATACCTTTCAACAGATGAATATGGTTTGATAGATAGAGTGCAGAAACAATCTAATGAAATAGATGAACTAAAAAAACAAGTAAATAAGTTAAATAAAATATTTGCAGATCAAGAAGCTGAAAAAATAATAAATAGATCATATTCAAAGGTTATATTGCAAAATTACGAGTACATGACTTTTGATCAAGTTCAGTTAATTGGAAGTTCTTTAAGTAAGAACGATTGTATATTTATACTAAGTTCTGTATGTGATAAAAAGATAATATTTGAAAACAATACAGATCTTGATATAAAATGTGGAAGACTATTTAAAGAGCATATTAGAGACTTTAATGGAAAAGGCGGCGGAAAAGATAAAAGGGCACAGGGGACATTTGATTCTGAAGAAGATTTAATTAAGTTCTGTGATTTTTTGTATTCCAAAGTAAATGAATCCATAGACTAAAATATCTTTAACAATTAAAGTAATTAAGATATAATAAAAGCTCATATTAATCATGAGCTTTTATTATATCTTTAATAACTTCTCCTCCAATTATCATGCCCGCTGCAGGTGGAACAAAGGAAATACTCCCAGGTATTTGTCGTTTAGCAAGGCACTTCTTGCTGCCTCCAGAACATACACAACCTTCCTTGCATGTTATAACATCATGCTTAGGTGTCAATGGTATTTCTTCAGAGTATAGAACTTTTAAACTTTCAATATTTCTTTTTCTAAGTTCATGTCTCATTACTTTTGCCAAAGGACATATTTTTGTGCTGTAGATATCTGATATTTTAAATTTAGTTGGATCAAGTTTATTTCCAGTACCCATACAACTTATTATATCTATATTATGTTCCTTACACCAAACTATTAAAGCTATTTTAGATGAAACAGTATCTATTGCATCTATAACATAGCTAGTATCAATTGGAATAATTTCATCTATGTTGTCTTCTTTTACAAAAGTTTGATATGTTTCTACTTTACAATTAGGATTTATTTTTAAAGCTCTTTCCTTTAAAACATCAACTTTAGGTCTGCCTATTGTGTCATGATTTGCATGTATTTGTCTATTTAGATTTGTTAGACATATAGTATCATCGTCTACAAGAATTAGATTACCTATCCCACCTCTTATTAAAGCTTCAAATGAAAAACTGCCGACTCCACCTAATCCGAAAATTACTACGGTACTATTCTTTAATTTTTCTAAGGCTGGTTCACCAATTAGTAATTCTGTTCTAGAAAATTGATTTTGTTTTATTTGCATATAATATATATCTCCTTTATTAGAAATTTGGTGTATATTATATATTGTAGTATATAATACTATAATTAAATGTCAATATTATAAATTTCAATGAAATAAATTGCGATAGATTGATATTATGAGGATTTGCCGTTAATATATGTTTTTAAGCCGATTTAATTGATATAATTGATATAATTTGCTAATTGAATAACTTCAGTCAGTAAACTATAATGTAAGGTGAATAAAATTGTAATGTAAGGATGAATTAACAATGAAAGTAAGAGTAGGATTGTGCCAGATGATGGTCATTAAAACTTCTAAAAAAGACAATATAATTAAAGCAAAAATTATGATGGAACAAGCTATTTCTAAAGGTGCTGAAATTGTGGTACTTCCTGAAATGTTCAATTGCCCTTATAATAATAAGCATTTTAGAGAGTATTCAGAACAATTTCCAAATGGAGAAACTATAAGAATGCTTTCAAATGTTGCAAAAGAAAAAAAAGTATACGTAATAGGTGGTTCAATTCCAGAATTAGATAATGACAATGTATATAATACTTGCTTTGTATTTGATGACAGCGGTAAAATGATAGGAAGACATAGAAAAGCACATTTATTTGATATAGATATAAAAAATAAAATTAAATTTAAAGAATCAGAAGTATTAACGGCAGGAAATGAAATTACAACTATAGATACAAAGTGGGGGAAAATAGGAGCAGCCATATGTTATGATATCAGGTTTCCTGAGTTAATACGGGCAATGGCATTAAATGGAGCAAAAATGGTATTTATACCAGCATCATTTAATATGACTACAGGTCCAGCACACTGGGAAACATTGTTTAAATCTAGAGCCTTAGATAATCAAATTTATGTTATTGGAGTTTCTCCAGCTAGAAATACATCATATTCATATGTATCGTATGGTAATTCATTAATAGCTAATCCATGGGGTGAAATTACCAACAGATTAGATGAAAAAGAAGATATATTAATAGGAGATATAGACTTAGATTATATAGATGAGGTGAGAGAATCGCTGCCAATATTAAAACATATGAGACCTAATCTATATGACAAATTCAAATAAAATAAGCCTGCTATAGTAAAATAAATTTGTATTTCAATAGCAGGCTTACTTAAAGCTTATATATTAAAGTTTTATTGTATTAGATGCTGAATTCATTTTTTCGACTATTGTATACATGTTAGTGATTTCTCCGATAACTAATTTTTCTTTTAAATTGTAAAAGTCAAGACAGGTTCCACAGCTCGATATTTTAACGCCTTTGTCCTTAAGTGCAGAAAGACTTTCAAGACATTCAGAACCTTGAGAAGTAAGTTTTACTCCACTATTTAGAAAAATTAAATTAGTAGGTAATTCGTCACTTTCACTTAATGCATACAGATAACTTTTCATTAAAGTTACACCAAGTTTATCATCGCCTGTACCAAGTTTGTTACTGCTTATAATTATTACTAAATTTTTATTAAATTTAATAGTTTCACAGGAACAATCTTCTTTAATTATTTTTATATAATATAAATTATTATTTTGACTTATGGTGTATTTAAATCCACTATTTTCTGCAAACTTAGATACGTTATTTTTAGATATATCATTATCTACTATTATAGTAGCTTCACCATTTTCTATCGAATCAAAATATTTTTTGGTGTTAATAACGGGTTGAGGACATTTTAATCCTTTGCAATCAATTGTTTTTTCCATGTTTATAAGACCACCTTTCAAAAATAATAATACATAGTAATATATTTTAATATATTTTGGATAAATTAATATTAAACACATTAATTCTAAAATAAATTATAACATAGTATATATTTAAATTAAGTTATAATTGAGCTTATTCAATATTTCTATTGTTAGGTTAATATCTATAAGCAATACTTATAAAAACAGTAATCAGAAAATTTCGATAAACACATACTAACGAAAAAGTTGTGATAATATGATATACGATGTTTTATATGTAACTATGAAAGAATATTAAAGAAAGGATTTTTTATAATGAAGGAATTTATTTTTAATTCTACAGCTATTTTTCAAATAACGGTTTTCATAATGACAATGTATTATTTAATACTTTCTTTATTTGGATTGTATAAAAAAGAAGATAAGGGTGTAGAAAAGTGTGCACCAAAGAATACATTTGCTATGTTAATAGCAGCTCATGATGAAGAGATGGTTATATCTAATATCATAGAAAGTCTTAGAGATATAGACTATCCAAAAGAGTTGTATGATATTTTTGTTGTTGCAGATAATTGTACTGATAATACAGCAAAAATTGCAAGAGCGTGTGGAGCAGCTGTATATGAAAGGCATGTACCTGATAAAAGAGGAAAAGGTTATGCTCTAGAATGGATGTTTGATAGAATTTTTAAAATGGATAGGAAATATGATGCTATAGCAATTTTTGATGCTGATAACTTAGTATCAAAGAATTTTCTGAAGGAAATGAATTATAAACTTGTTAAAGGATATAAGGTTGTTCAAGGTTACATAGACAGTAAAAATCCAGAGGATTCATGGATAACTGAATCTTATTCCATATCATTTTGGACGGCGAATAGATTGTTTCAGCTTGCAAGATCAAATTTAGGATTATCAAATCAAATAGGTGGTACAGGCTTTTGTATGGATGTGGAAATACTTAAAGATTTAGGATGGGGAGCAACTTGTCTTACGGAAGATTTGGAGTTTACATGTAAACTGGTTCTTAATGGACATAAAGTTGGATGGGCACACAATGCAATAGTTTATGATGAGAAGCCAATTACTTTAAAACAGTCATGGAATCAGAGAAAAAGGTGGATGAAAGGCTTTGCAGATGTGTCTTCTAGATTTTTCTTTAAACTTATAAAAAAGTTTATAAAAGATAGAAGTTTTACTGCCTTAGATTGTGCACTGTATACATTTCAGCCTTTTATAACATTACTTATAGGTTTATCAGCTATTTTAACTTTACTGCAAAATAATGCTGAACATGGTTTAAATATATTTGTTATAAATTCCTTGTTTGCGCCTGTTGTGTGGAAAACATTTAGCATACTTCAATTTTTATTTACTCCTCTTATAATGTTACTTGAGAAAAAATTATCTAAAGTTATGTTTGGAGTTTTTGCCATATATTCTTTAAATATAGTTGTATTTTCAAATATATTTAGTACAACTCCAACATTTAGTCAAATAGTTATAGCCAATATAATTTACTTAGGTATTTTTATATCGGTTCTAGGAATTATGAAGAGTAAGCATCCATTGAAGATATTTATATGGTATTTGTTATATGGGGTTTACACTTTAACTTGGATACCAATTACTATTCAAGGCATAATAGGTAAGAATAATAAGGATTGGAATCACACTAAGCATGTAAGACAAATAAGTATACAAGAAGTTGAATAATATACTAAAAAAGAGATTATTTTTTAATAATCTCTTTTTTATAGAATGGTTTATTTTTATTTAATTTTAATTATTATGTAATTATATCAAAATAATTAATTTGAAATGATTTTATTAACATTATAAATATTATGTTAATAACAAAAAATGTAAACAAAAAACAAAAAAACTATAAGGAGAAATTATATGGAAGAAAGACTTCAAAAATATATGGCATCTTGTGGAGTAGCTTCAAGAAGAAAATGCGAAGATATTATACTTCAAGGTAGAGTTTCAGTAAACGATAAGGTAGTAAAGGAACTTGGAATAAAAGTTCATCCAGATAAAGATAAGGTTAAACTTGATGGAAAACCTATTAAAGTAGAAAACTCAAAAGTTTACATTGCATTGAATAAGCCTAGAGGATATCTTTCTACTGTTAGAGATGAAAGAGGGAGGAAAACGATTATGGACTTATTAAATGTAAGTGAGAGAATATATCCTATAGGAAGACTAGATTATGATACTTCTGGCTTAATCTTGCTTACAAATGATGGGGACGTATATAATAAAGTAATTCATCCAAGGGAAGAAAAAAATAAAATATACACAGCTCTTATAGAGGGGAATCCTGATAAATCTAATATAAAGCAATTTGAAAGTGGAATAAATATAGATGGATATATAACATCTAAAGCAGAATTCAAGGTTATAAAAAGTTATAAAAACTGTTCTGAAGTTAAAATAATTATACACGAAGGTAAAAATAGACAAATAAGGAAGATGTGCAGCAAGATAGGTCACCCTGTGATAAACTTAAAAAGAATACAGATAGGACAAATAAAATTAGGTGATCTATTGGAAGGACACTGGCGTTTCTTATCAAAAGAAGAAATTGATTATTTAAAAACAAAGTAAATAATATATTATTTGATAGTAGAGGTATAATAAAATGTATAAATATGTTACAAATGTGAGTGCTATATCACATTATATTATTAAAAACTTTTGTAGAAAATTTAATACTGCAGTAGATGCTACCTTGGGTAATGGTCATGATTGTGATTTTTTAAGTGAGAACTTCAATCATGTATATGCCTTTGACATACAAAGCTGTGCTGTAGATTCATATAAATCAAAGTGCAGGAATAATGTAACAGTAATTAATGATTCTCATGAAAACTTTAAAAATTATATACATAATGAAGTTGATTGTATTATTTACAATTTAGGATTTCTTCCGGGAGGAGATAAAAGTATAGTTACTAGAGAAAATTCAACTATAAAAAGTTTGAAAGTTGCACTTGATATTTTAAAGTGCGGTGGAATAATTTGCATATGTGCTTATCCAGGTCATTCTGAAGGTTTAAAGGAGGCAAAAGCAGTTACTAACTTTGTAAAAGATATCCCTAAAAATAATTATGGAGTTTTAATTCATTCTTTTGCTAATAGAGAAAATAATCCTCCATTTTTAATATCTATTGAAAAAAATTATGACGAGGTGAAAAAATGCAAGAAAAATTAGAATTAATAGCATCAAGAGAATTTAATCATTATGAAGATATGTATAAAATCATAGATTTTCTTAATAAGAACCTAGGTGAATATGGGTTTATATTTGGGATTTCGGAAAATAATAATAAATATATTGTAAATATCTATAAAGAAAAATAAATACTTAATAATGAATAATATATTGAAAACCTGTTCAATAGATGTTAAAATGAAATAAATATTGCAGAAAAATTGAGAGTAAAGAAGGGACGGGATAATCATGGAAGATAATAATAGACAGGATTTAATGAGAACTATTCAAATTAAGTTTCCTCGTTTAAGTAAAGGGCAAAAACTTATAGCAGAGTATATTTTGAAACACTATGATAAAGCAGCATTTATGACAGCTGCAAAATTGGGAATTAGTGTTGGAGTTAGTGAATCAACAGTTGTTAGATTTGCAAATGAATTAGGATTTACTGGTTATCCTAAATTACAAAAAGCTCTCCAGGAGCTTATAAAAAATAAGCTCACTACTGTTCAAAGAATAGAATTATCAAATGATTTTATAACTGAGGAAAGTGCTTTAAAAGGAGTGCTTAAATCAGATATGGAAAATATAAGGGCTACACTTGAGAAAATTAATCATAAAACTTTTGAAGATGTTGTAAATAGCATATTTTCTGCTAAAAAAATATATATAATAGGACTTAGAAGCTCAACTGCACTTGCAGAGTTTTTAGGATTTTACTTAAATTTGATTTTGGACAATGTAAAAGTTGTAGCATATGGTATAAGCGATATTTTTGAACAAATGATAAATTTAAATAAAGATGATTTAGTAATTGGTATAGGTTTTCCACGTTATGCAGCGAGAACTGTGGAATCACTTAACTTTGCCCAAAATAGAGGAGCTAAGGTTGTAGCTGTAACTGACAGCTTGCTTTCTCCACTTGCAGCAAGAGCTGATTATACATTGATAGCTCAAAGTAATATGGCATCATTTGTTGATTCATTAGTTGCACCTTTAAGTGTAATAAATGCTCTAATAATTGCAGTTGGATTAAGAGAAAAAGAGAAAATTTCAAAAACATTTTCTGACCTTGAAGAAATTTGGGAAGATTATCAAGTATACTCCTTTAAAGAAAGTAATTAAAATAAAAAGGTAAATATGTCATTTTATATTACATTATGATGAAATATTTTTTGAACTTAGAAAATTTTCAAAAAAAGCAGGATAAATGAAATATTTATAGAATACGTTAATTATAAGATTAATTTATATGCAGCACATACATCATAATAATAAAAAGTGATGTATGAAATGCCATAAGGGAGGGTATTATAAAATGATAAATGAAAATGTTAAAAACTACATTAATAATGTAATTGAGAATGTAAAGAAAAAGAATCCTAATGAGCCAGAGTTTTTACAGACAGTTGAAGAGGTTTTAAGTTCATTAGGTCCAGTACTTGAAAAACATCCTGAATATATTGAAGAAAATCTTCTAGAAAGATTTTGTGAGCCTGAGAGACAAATAATCTTCAGAGTACCATGGGTTGATGATAAGGGTAAAGTTCAAGTCAACAGAGGTTTCAGAGTACAATTTAATGGTGCTATAGGACCTTATAAGGGAGGATTAAGATTCCATCCATCAGTTTATATTGGAATAATTAAATTCTTGGGATTTGAACAAATATTGAAAAACTCATTAACTGGTCTTCCAATTGGTGGAGGAAAAGGTGGATCTGATTTTGACCCAAGAGGAAAATCAGATGGTGAAATAATGAGATTTTGTCAAAGCTTCATGAATGAGTTATATAGACATATAGGACCAGATGTCGATGTACCAGCAGGTGATATTGGTGTTGGTGGAAGAGAAATAGGATATTTGTTTGGACAATATAGAAAAATAAAGGGAGTATTTGAAAATGGAGTCCTTACAGGAAAAGGCCGCTCCTATGGTGGAAGTTTAGTAAGACCAGAAGCTACAGGATTTGGTGCAACTTATTTTTGTGAAGAAATGCTTAAACATGAAGGAACAGATTTAAAGGGTAAAACTATTTCTATATCTGGATTTGGTAATGTTGCATGGGGAATATGTAAAAAAGTTAGTCAGTTAGGCGGTAAAGTTATAACTCTTTCAGGTCCAGATGGATATATCTACGATCCAGATGGAGTAATAGGTGAAAAAGTTGATTACATGCTTGAAATGCGTGCATCAGGAAGAGATAAGGTACAAGATTACGCTGATAAATTTGGAGTTAAATTCTTCAAAGGAGAAAAACCATGGGGAGTTAAAGCTGATATCGTAATGCCAGCTGCTACTCAAAATGATATAAAAATAGAAGATGCTAAAAAGATAGTTAATGCAGGAATTAAATTAGTATGTGAAGTTGCTAATATGCCTTGCACAAACGAAGCTGTTAAGTACTTACAGGATAGTGGAGTAATTGTAGGACCTTCTAAGGCTGCAAATGCAGGTGGTGTTTCTACTTCAGCTCTTGAAATGTCACAAAATAGTGAAAGATTGTCATGGACAGCTGAAGAAGTTGATGCTAAACTTCATCAGATAATGATTAACATATATAATAATTGTAAAGATGCTGCAGAAAATTATGGATTTGGATACAATTTAGTAGCTGGAGCTAACATAGCTGGATTTGTAAAAGTTGCAGATGCTATGCATGCACAAGGTATAATTTAGACATATTTAATTTAAAATTAAAAAGGGGTGGATTTGGGAACGTAATCCCAAACCACCTTTTTTGGGTATATAGCTGTGTTACAAATAATCTAAATTAACCAAAAGTTATATGATTTATCTCCTCTATATTGAATTTATTAGTTTATTATATTAATATGTTAAGGATAATAAAAATTTAATCCTTATTGGTGGTGAATAAATGTTAACAGCTGTAGTAATTGGAGGCGGACCTGCAGGAATGATGGCTGCAATACAAGCTTCTAAAAAATACAAAACGATATTAATTGAGAAAAACGAAAAATTAGGTAAAAAGCTATATATAACAGGTAAAGGAAGATGCAATTTAACTAATGCTAAAGATATAAGTGAATTTTTTGAATGTATACCAGGTAATCCAAACTTTTTATATAGCGCTCTATATACTTTTACTAATGAAAATACAATGGAGTTTTTTGAAAAATTAGGGGTTAAACTTAAAGTTGAAAGAGGAGATAGAGTATTTCCTGCTTCAGATAAATCCTCTGATATAATATCAGCATTAATAAGAAAGCTTAAAGAAAATAATGTTGACGTAAGACTCAATATGCGTGTAAGTAAATTCATTCACGATAAAAGTAAAATAACTGCTGTAGAGCTTGAAGATGGAAATATTATAAAAGGAAACTTTTTTATATTGTGTACTGGAGGAATGTCTTATCCCCAAACTGGATCAAATGGAGATGGTTATAAACTTGCTAAAGATATAGGGCATAAAATAACTAATATAACTCCATCGCTAATACCTATTGAAATAAATGAAGAATGGATAAAGGATCTTCAAGGGCTGTCACTGAAAAATGTAGAACTTAAAATTGTAGATAATAAAAATAAGGTCTTGTATAAAAACTTTGGAGAAATGCTTTTTACACACTTTGGTATTTCTGGTCCTATAGTATTAACTGGAAGTAGAATAGCAGCTAAACATAAAAACTTAAAAGCTGTTATAGATCTAAAACCAGCTATGTCCCTGGAAGAACTCGACAAGAGATTACAAAAGGATTTTAAAAAATATATAAATAAAGATTTTAAAAATTCACTTGATGAACTTTTACCTAAAAAGCTCATAGATACTATAATAAATATATCTAAAATAGATCCTAACAAAAAAGTTAATTTAATAACAAAACAGGAGAGAATGAACTTAGGATATATATTAAAACATTTAACGTTAAGCATAAAAGGATGCAGACCTATATCGGAGGCTATAGTAACCAGTGGAGGAATAAATGTTAAGGAAATAGATGCATCTACAATGAAATCTAAAATAGTTAACAATCTGTATTTTGCAGGTGAAGTAGTAGATGTTGATGCTTGTACAGGTGGATTTAATATACAAATAGCGTTATCTACTGGATATTTAGCAGGAAGCAGTATAGCTAATTTGTAAAGTATTACAAAAATGTGTACACATATAGGATATACCCAAAATAATGTGCCAATTTATTTAAGTAATAGTCTCGGAAAATAAAGGATTTCATGTTTTTTTATAGAATATATATTTTTATAGAATGTATAATTGTATATTTAAAATTTAGTATTTAACTTTTGGAAAGGCGGAATAACCTTGCATATATCTATAGCAATTGATGGACCTGCTGGAGCAGGAAAAAGTACTATTGCAAATATTATAGCTAATAAATTTAATTTGGTTTATATTAATACTGGATCTATGTATAGAGCAGTTACTTTAATTGCAATAAGAAACAAAATATCATATACAGATGTAAGTGCTGTATGTAAACTTGCAAAGTCCCTTAAAATACAATTTAAAGGCGAAAATATAATAGTTAATAATGAGGATTTAAGTACATCTATTAGAAATATAGAAGTAACTAATGCTGTATCTAATTATGCATCTATTCCTGAGCTTAGAAAAATACTTGTAAAATTACAGCAGAATATGTCTCGAGAATATAATGTTGTTATGGATGGAAGAGATATTGGAACTGTAGTTTTAAAAGATGCTGATCTTAAGTTTTTTTTGACTGCTGATGTGAAGGAAAGAGCTAAGAGAAGATTTGATGAATTTAAAGAAAAGGGAATTAATGTGGAATATGATAAAATATTGAGTGATATAATAAGGAGAGATTACATAGACTCTAATAGACAATCAAATCCTCTTAAAAAGGCTCAAGATGCAATAGAAATAAATTCTTCAAAACTAAGTATAAATGAAGTAGTGGATGTTATGTCAGGATACATAAACAATTATATGATGATTAGTTGAAGGTGAATTTAGATGAATGTAGAAGTTATACTTGCAAATAAAGCTGGTTTTTGCTTTGGTGTAAAAAGAGCAGTAGATGAAGTTATAAATGTTCAAAAAAAATTTAACAAGAAAATATATACGTTAGGTCCATTAATACATAATAATGATGTTGTAAAGTATTTGGAAAGTAAAAATATATACTCTATAAGTTTAGAAGACACCAATAATTTAAGTGAAACAGATGTCATTGTAATAAGATCACATGGAGTTTCTAAAGAAGTTATGGATTTATTAAAATCAAAATTTGTTAATATAATAGATGCTACATGTCCTTATGTTTCAAGTATACATAAAAAAGTTTTCAAATATTATAACAAAGGATATTCAATATTAATAGTAGGAGATAAAATGCATCCCGAAGTTGTTGGCATTAATGGATGGTGTGATAACAAAGCTATTATATCTAAGGATGGAGGTAATTTAAATAAATTACCAAGTAAACTATGTATTGTTTCTCAAACTACTGAAAAGCAAAGTAATTGGGAGAAAGTTTTAAATATAGTTTCTAAGAACTGTAAAGAGTTTATAGCTTTTAACACCATATGTAGTTCCACAGAACTTAGACAAAAATCTGCAAGTGAATTATCTAAAAAGGCTGATTTAATGATTGTAATCGGGGGACGAAATAGTTCTAATACTACTAAATTATATGAAATATGTAAAAGCAATTGTACTAATACTATTCATGTCGAAAATTCAGGAGAAATACCTGATAATATAATTAATTTAAAAACAAAAGTTGTAGGTGTTACAGCAGGAGCTTCAACACCAGATTGGATAATAAAGGAGGCAATTTTAAAAATGAGTGAAGATAATAACTTAGAAGTTAATGAACAATTAGCTTATATGGAAAAGAATGATAACCAAATAATAGTAGGAGAAATAATAGAAGGGACTGTTATTTCTGTAAATGAGAAAGAAGCTTTTCTTAATATAGGATATAAAGTAGATGGTGTTTTGCCTAAAACTGAAGTAACAAAATCACAAGATGAAGATTTAAGAAATTTAATAAAGGTGGATGAAAAGTTAGAAGTAAAGATCATAAGAAGAAAAGATGAAAATGGAAATGTTGTTTTATCAAAGATTGAAATTGAAAGAGAAAAGGCATATAAGAAAGTTAAAGAAGCTTTTGAAAATGAATCAACCTTAAAGGTTTTAGTTAAAGAGTCTGTAAATGGCGGATTGGTTGCAAGTTATAATGGAATAAGGGTGTTTATTCCAGCTTCTCATGTTGAACTTTTTCATGTAGATGATCTTTCACAATATACCAATAAAGAATTAGATGTTAAAATTATAGAATTTGAAGAAAAGAGAAAGAGTACAAGAATAGTAGCTTCTAGAAGAAAAATATTAAAGGAAGAAAGGGCTAAGAAAGAGGAAGTTACTTGGGAAAAGTTACAAAAAGATACTATTGTAGAAGGTGAAGTTAAGAGGTTAACAAACTTTGGAGCATTTATAGATATTCAGGGGATAGATGGACTTTTACATGTATCAGAAATATGTTGGGGTAGAGTTGAAAAACCTGAGGATGTACTTAAAATAGGTCAGAAAATAAGGGTTTACATACTAGATATAGACAAGGAAAAGAAAAAGCTGTCACTTTCTATTAAAAAACTTATGGATAATCCTTGGAATAATGTAGATATAAAGTATCCAGTGGGAAGCATAGTACTAGGAAAGGTTGTGCGTTTTGCAAACTTTGGAGCATTTGTAGAATTAGAACCTGGTGTTGATGCATTAGTTCATATTTCACAAATAAGCCATAAGAGAATAAACAAACCTGATGATGTACTTAAGATAGGTCAAGAGATAAAAGCTAAAATATTAGATGTAAATAAGGTAGATAAAAAAATAGGCTTAAGTATAAAAGAGGTTGACGAAATATAAATTTATTATTTTAATTAGATATCTTTACTAAAATGCGTGTAATATATAACTATATACCACGCATTTTTTATATATAATATAATACATAGTTAGTATAGAAATTAAGAGATATATCTAAGTAAATAGAGTTTTTTGCATGTATATTTAAAATAATGACTATATATATTGACTTTTTTATAATTTTTGATAAAATTTAATTGTTATATTTATATATGAGGAGGTAGACATGGACAATGAATGAATTAGGAAGACATATTTTATCAGAAATTTACGGCTGTAATTCAGAAATCTTGAATAACAAGGAACTTATAGAAAAGATAATGGTTGATTCAGCTTTAAAGGCTGGTGCAGAAGTAAGAGAAGTTGTTTTTCACAAATTTAGTCCTCAAGGGGTCAGTGGAGTTGTTATAATATCTGAATCTCATTTAACAATTCATACATGGCCAGAGCTTGGATATGCTGCTGTTGATGTATTTACTTGCGGTGATAGAATAAATCCATGGAATGCCTGTAATTACATGACAGAAAAGTTAGATGCTAAAAATATGACAGCTACGGAAGTGAAAAGAGGTATATTTGAACAACCAGTATCAGTCAAAGCATTAGATATATAAAAGATCATCGCCAAGATGGTCTTTTATTATTTGCTATACTGTAATAATTTTTATCTCCAATAATATACTTTATTAAAGAACTAATTGGAGGTAATCATATGGAAGAACATAAAAGTGATTATGATATATGTGAAAAAGAAAAAGAAATGATAGATACTGTACTTGAAAGATATAATTTTGATGTTCTAAGTGTTAAAAAAGTTAGAAGTGTATATAAGCTTAAAACATCAGATGAAAATATATGTTTGAAAAAGATTAAACATGGTAAAAATAAACCTTATAATGGAAGTTTACTTGTGGAACAGCTTTTAAATAATGGCTTCTCAAATACAGCAAAGTATTATAAAACCGAAGATGGGCATAACTATGTAAGATTTAAAAATTTATTGTTTTATGCTACAGAATGGATAGATGGTGAAGAATGTGACTTAAACAATATAGATGAAGCCGTTGAATGTGTAAAGCTGCTCGCTAAGTATCATTTAGCTGCAAGTAAAATAGATGTAAGTAAACTCAAAATAAGAAATAATATAAAAAACTGGGACAGAGTATTTACTAAAAACATGCATGATTTTGAAAAATTTGAAAGAATAATAAAAAATAAAAAATTAAAAACAAAATTTGATTTATTATATAAAAATTATATAGAGAGTATGTATTATAAAGGTATGGTGTCAGTACATTTTTTAAACACTTCAGAGTATTATAAGCTGTCAAAACAATCAAATCGAAGAAAAACTATATGTCATGATAGCTTCTATTATCAAAATATAATTAAAAAAGGGAATAAGTATTATATAATAGATTTAGATAGTATAATTATTGACTTACATGTAAATGATCTAGGCAAATTAATAAGACGATTAATGTTTAAGAAAGGCTATGAGTGGGATTTTAATAAAACATTGAAACTAATTGATGCATATAATTCTATAAATAGGTTAACTAAAAGCGAACTTGAAGTAATGCTGGCTTTAATTGTTTTTCCACATAAGTTTTGGAAGTTAGGTCAAAAAAGGTATATAAAACACAAGACCTGGAGTGAACAAAAGTATTTGCACAAGCTTGAGAGGTTAATAAAGTATGATGAAATTCAAAATAAGTTCTTGGAAGACTATTTAAAATATCTCGATAAATATGAGTAAATTTGACTTGCAAAAAATTAAGAATTATACTTAAATTGTTATTATGATTATATCTGAGATGATTAAGAGGATAATTAATGATGTATCAAATTATGAGTTTAAATAAAAAAAATTTAAATGAATTTAGAAGATTAAATGAAAATAAAAGTAATTTCAATTGTTTAAATAAAAATTTCTTTGAAATATATGATAAGTGCAGTTTTGCACAAAAAGTGCTTTTGAGAAGAAAAGTAAGGCTGCTAAAGCAAGATTTAAATTATATAGGATACATATGGTATAATGTGAATTGCAGTTATAGAAATACCTACATAATAAATGCTTTAAATATTGAAAATTTTGAAACAGGATTAATTGCTCCATATAAGTATCTAATAGATAAACTTAGGAGAAATTCTACCTTTTATTATATATGTGAAAATAATGACTATAACTATAAAGTCTTAAAAAAGATTGGATTTGAAAAAAAAGAAGGTACTTTAATATTAAATTTGAATTTAAATCAAAGTATACCATTAATTATTAAAGATGATATAAATTTTGAGGTTTTAAAAATCGGTAGAGATGAGAAAAAAAGGTGCCATATTCAAAATAAAATATTTAAAAATAATGAGAGAATACCACTTAATTTAAATGATATTTATTTTGATGAGATGCAAAGTTATTATTTAAACAATGGTGCTATATTTATAAAAAAAGGTGAGACATATATTGGATATGGACAAATAATATTAGAAGATAATACTCCAACTATAGTTAACTTTGGAATTTTAGAAGAGTTTAGAGGAAATGATTACAGCAAATGTCTTCTGACTTATTTGCTAAAAATTATAATGTGCAATGGTTTTGATAGAGCTAAGATAAAAGTTAAAACTTTTAACTATATAGCTTTAAATTTATATAAACAGATGGGATTTAAAGTTGAAAATAAGAGATACAAATGGCAAATAAAAACATAACCCCATGTGTATAGGGGTTATGTTTTATTTTGCTTATTCGTGATTTTTTTTGTATTCTTCTAATGCTATCTTTAATATATCCACAGCATCCTTTAATGAATCACAATTTAAGCAATAAGATATTCTTACTTCATCCTTACCAATACCAGGAGTAGCATAAAATCCTTCAGCAGGAGCTACCATAACAGTTTTGCCATCATGGCTAAAATCAGTTAAAAGGTATTTAGCAAAATCCTCAGCATTTTTAACAGGAAGTTTAGCAACTACGTAAAATGCACCTGAAGGTTTTTTACAAATTACATCAGGTATCTTACTCAAACCTTCCATAAGAATATCTCTTCTATGTTGGTATTCTTTTCTAGTTTCAACAAAGTAACTTTCTGGAGTATCCTTTAATGCTGCAGCACCTACCTGTTCTACAGTAGGAACACAAAGCCTTGATTGGCAAAGTTTCATTATGTTGTGCATTAGTTCATGGTTCTTTGAAGCAACTAAACCTATTCTAGCACCACAAGCACTATAACGTTTAGATATACTGTCTACAACTATTACTCTATCAGCAATATCCTTCAATGTTAAAGTTGATGTATATTTTAAGTTATCATATACAAATTCCCTGTAAACTTCATCTGCAATTAAGAATAAATCATGTTCTTTTGCTATATCACCAAGCATCCTTAATTCTTCAGGAGTGTATACAACACCTGTTGGATTTCCAGGGTTTGAAATCATTATAGCTTTTGTTTTGTCTGTAATTTTACTAACTATATCTTCTTTTTTAGGAAGATGGAATCCTTCTTCTGCTTTTGTCAAGAATGGAACTACTTTTGCATCAGCTACATTTGAAAATCCAGTATAATTTGTATAGAAAGGTTCTGGAATTATAATTTCATCTCCTGGATCACAAAGTGCTTGAAATGTTAACATTATAGCTTCGCTTCCGCCATTAGTTACTACTAGTTCTTCTTTAGTAAATTCTGTTCCCCATTTTTTATAATATTCTATAAAGCTTTCTTGAAGTTCTTCCATACCTTGAGATTCAGTATACTTTAAAACATCTTCTCTAAAAGAAGAAATAGCATCGAAAAAAGGTTTAGGAGTCAAGACATCTGGCTGACCTATGTTTAGATGATATACCTTTATACCCTTTTTCTTAGCTTCATTAGCATAAGGTGCTAACTTACGAATAGGTGAAAATTTCATGTTTAATATTCTGTTTGATAATTTCATTTAAAAATACCCCCCAAAAACATAATAATTTATTTAATATAATAGATAAAATATAATGTAACATTTTAATCTATAAATATTATTCTTTAATTATTGCAACTTATTTTAAAGTAGTTTCAATTGGTACGTGTATAGATTTTAGTTCAAACATACCTTCGCAAGGAAGACCAGTAAAATAGCTTCTGTCACATATACAATTTGATCTTAGATATTTTTTATTTTCATTATTTTGATCTGGATTTTTTATATCGTACATATTACATTCCTCCTTTTAGGCATAGTTTAACCTAAAAGGAGTTTTTTAGTATAGTTTATTATTCATATATTAATAATATTTGGAAAGTACTTTTCCTAATCTCTTAATTCCTTCAATGATTTTGTCTTCACTCATACAAGAATAATTTAATCTAAAGTAATTAGGATGACCGCCATTAGGGAAGAAAGAACCTCCAGGAACATATGCTACATTTTCCTTTAGTGCTTCTTTTAATATTTCAGCAGCATCTAACCCTTCTTTTAGTTCAACCCATGTAAATAATCCACCGTATGGGCAAGTGTGCTTTGTGCCTTTTGGAAAATATTTATCCATACTTTCAAGCATTAAAGTTCTGCGTTTTCCATACGTTTTTATGATATTCTTAATATGATCTTCTAAATTATACTTTTGCATGAATAAAGCAGCTATTCTTTGATCTAATGTACTGCATTGAAGATCTGCGCCTTGCTTTACTATTATATATTTTTGTAATATAGAATTTTCTGCACATACCCAACCAAGTCTTAAACCAGGAGAAAAAATCTTAGAAAAAGTTCCAAGGTAAATTACCCAACCTTCTTTATCAAAACTTTTAATAGATGGGTGTCTAGTTCCTTCAAATATAAGATCACCATAAGGGTTATCTTCTATTACTGGAACTTTGTATTTGGCAGCGAGTTCTGCAATAGCTTTTCTTCTATCATCCGGCAAAGTTTTTCCAGTTGGATTTTGAAAATCTGGAACGGTATATATAAGTTTTACATTAGGATCTGATTTTAATATATTTTCTAATTCATCAATTACCATACCGTTTTCATCCATTGGTACTTCTGCAAATTTTGGTCTATATGCTCTAAATGCATTGATGGCACCTAGATAACTAGGACTTTCACATACTATGGTATCTCCTTCATTTACAAAAATTTTAGCAGAGAACTCTAGTGCTTGTTGAGAACCAGTAGTAATTGCAATATCATCACAAGTTACATTCACTTTAGCAGCAGACATCCTTTGTTTTGCGATTAGTTCTCTTAATGGTTTAAAACCTTCTGTAGAACTATATTGTAGAGCAGCTTCACCATCTTTTTTAAGTACCTCTTGTGTTACATCACTTACTTCCTTAACAGGAAATAACTCAGGAGCAGGTAATCCACCAGCAAATGAAATAATTTCGGGCATTTCAGTAAACTTTAAAAGCTCTCTAATTTCTGAGGCTTTTAAACCTTCTGCTCTTTCTGAAAATTGCACCTTCATAAAAATCCCTCCTAAATATTATATAATGAATGTACAATATAGATATTCTATAAAAGGTTTAAATATCCTCTTTATTTGGAGAAATTTGTAATGATTAAAGTATTTCTTTTAATTTAATGATACCGTTTTTTATGCCCTTTTTCAATATAAATTTTCTATAAATATGTTTAACCAAGAATATTTGGTACTATTTTATATTTGAAAAGAGTTTTTAATACAAGGTACATTAAATTAGATATTGCAATGGAAATATAGTATAATGTAACATGTTAATAAAACTTAAGTTTAGCTATGAGGTGAATAATATTTATGGATAAAAATAAAAAAAAGTTTTTTATAGAAACCTGGGGCTGTCAGATGAACGAAGAGGACTCTGAAAAGTTATCAGGAATGCTTAGAAAAATTGGATATGATAGAACAGATATTAGGGAAGATTCTGATTTAATAATTTTTAATACATGCTGTGTAAGAGAAAACGCTGAACTCAAAGTATACGGTAATTTAGGAGCTTTAAAATCTCTTAAAAAGAGAAAGCCAGAACTTGTTATAGCTGTGTGTGGATGCATGATGCAGCAAAAGGAGATGGCTCAAAAAGTTGTAAAGAAATTCCCTTTTGTTGATATAGTTTTTGGTACACATAATACATATAAATTTCCTGAATACTTAAATACAGTTAAGCAAAATGGAACATCTGTAATTGCAATACAAGATAAAGAAGATGGCATAATTGAAGGTATTCCGATAGATAGAGAAAGTAAAATTAAAGCATTTGTTACTATAATGTACGGATGTAACAATTTTTGTACTTACTGCGTAGTTCCATATGTGCGAGGCAGGGAGAGAAGTAGAAAACCTGAGGATATAGAAAGAGAAATAGTTGAATTAGTATCAAAAGGTTATAAAGAAGTTACTTTGTTAGGACAAAATGTTAATTCTTATGGTAAGGGATTAAATCCGGAGATAAATTTTGCTGAGCTTTTAAGGAGAATCAATAAAATTGAAGGACTTGAGAGAATTAGATTTATGACTTCTCATCCTAAGGATTTAACAAGAGATGTAATAGATGCTGTTGCTCAATGTGATAAGGTATGTGAACACATACATTTACCTGTACAATCCGGTTCTACAAAAATATTAAATAAAATGAATAGAAAATATACCTGTGAACAGTATTTAAAATTAGTTAGTGATATAAAACAAACTATACCTAATGCAGCAATAACTACAGATATAATAGTAGGATTTCCTGGGGAAACTGAAGAAGATTTTGAATGTACATTAGATCTTGCAAAACAAGTTGAATATGACTCAGCATTTACATTTTTATATTCAAAACGAGAAAATACACCTGCTAAGGAAATGGAAGGGCATATACCTGAAGACATAAAACATGAAAGATTTGAAAGGCTAGTTAAGGTAATAAATGAGTCATGTAGTAAAAAGAATGCTGAATACGAAGGAAGAGTAGAAGAAATTTTAGTTGAAGGTTTTAGTAAAAATGATATTAACAAACTCACTGGAAGGACTAGAACTGGAAAATTGGTGAATTTCACAGGAAATAAGGAACATATTGGTGAATTGGTCAGCGTAAAGATAACTAAAGCCAAGTCATTTTCATTAGAAGGAGAAGAAGTATAAAACACTCATTACATCGATTTAAAGAATGGAGGTTTTACTAGTGGGATTAACTCCTATGATGCAGCAATATTTAGAAGTAAAAGAAAGTTGTAAAGATTGCATTCTTTTTTTTAGATTAGGAGATTTTTATGAAATGTTCTTTGAAGATGCTGAAATAGCATCACGTGAATTGGAATTAGTTCTTACAGGAAGGGATTGTGGTTTAGAAAAAAGAGCTCCTATGTGTGGAATCCCATTTCATGCTGCTAATTCTTATATAGGCAGACTAATCAGCAAAGGATATAAGATAGCAATATGTGAACAACTAGAAGATCCTAGTCTTGCTAAGGGAATTGTAAAAAGGGGTATTATAAAAATAATTACACCAGGTACATACACTGATTCTTCATTTCTAGAAGAAAACAAGAATAACTATATACTATCACTATATATAGATACTCGTGAAAATGTATTTTCGCTGTGTTGTTCTGATATATCAACTGGAGAATTTAATTGTACTGACTCTAATTTTAACATGTCAAATATTTTAGATGAAATAGCTAAATATTCTCCAACAGAAATGCTTATACAAGAAAGTTTAAGTGATGACATATATAAATCTATAAAAGAAAGATTTAGTATTTCATTTACAAAACTTAAAGAAGACTTTTTTGTAGATGATGCACGCGTAAATTTAGAAGGACAATTTGATGACTTTGATGCCGATAATTTTAATGCTGTTTTATTAAAATCTTGTAATGGTCTTTTAAAATATATAAAACATACTCAAAAAACATCATTGTCTAATATAAATAAGTTACAATATTACACTATAGTCGACTACATGACTATAGATATGAATTCCAGACGAAATTTAGAGTTAACTGAAACACTGAGAGATAAAACTAAAAAAGGTTCTTTTTTATGGGTGCTTGATAAAACAAGTACAGCAATGGGAAGCAGACAGTTAAAAAAGTGGATAGAACAACCGCTAATTAATAGAAAAAATATAGAACATAGATTAGATGCAGTAGAAGAAATAGTTAATAACATATCTTATCATGAAGACTTAAAAGAATCACTTAGGGAAATATATGATATAGAGAGGTTAGCTGGAAAAATATCATCTAAAAGTGTTACTGCCAAGGAGTTAATTTGGCTAAAAGCTTCCTTAGAAAAGGTACCAGCTGTAAAGAAGATAATTTCTAATTTCAATTCATATCTTCTTAAAAATATGTATGATAATCTTGATGAATTAAGTGACATATATGAATTACTTGATAACTCTATAATGGATACTCCATCTATATCATTAAAAGAAGGCAATCTTATAAAAGAAGGTTTTAATCAAGAAATAGATGAACTTAGAAAGGCAAAGGCTCATGGAAAAGAGTGGATTGCAAATTTAGAAAGTAATGAGAAAAATGCTACTGGTATAAAATCATTAAAAATAGGATATAACAAAGTTTTCGGATATTATATAGAAATAACTAAATCGAATTTAAATTTAGTACCTGAAGGAAGATATATAAGAAAACAAACTTTAGCAAATGCAGAAAGGTATATAACTCCAGAATTAAAGGAAATGGAAGACAAAATACTTGGAGCTGAAGAAAAGTTAATAAATTTAGAATATGATGTATTTGTAAATATAAGAGAAACTGTAGAAAAGCAAGTCAGCAGAATGCAAAATACTGCAAGGATAATATCTGAAATAGATTGCTTAAATTCACTAGCTTATGCAGCACTTGAAAATGACTATTGCAAACCTGAAATAAACAATAAAGATGAAATACATATTGTAGATGGAAGACATCCAGTAGTTGAAAAGTCAATGGATACTGGAACTTTTGTATCAAATGATACTAATTTAAATACAGAAGATGATCAACTTTTATTGATTACAGGACCTAATATGGCAGGTAAGTCTACATATATGAGGCAAGTAGCTTTAATTGTGATTATGTCTCAAATAGGCAGTTTTGTACCAGCTAAAAAAGCAGATATATGTATTTGCGATAAGATATTTACAAGAATAGGTGCATCTGATGATCTAGCTGCTGGGAAAAGTACTTTTATGGTTGAAATGTGGGAAGTATCAAACATATTAAAAAATGCAACCCATAAGAGTTTAGTACTCTTAGACGAAGTTGGAAGAGGCACAAGTACTTATGATGGCCTTAGTATTGCGTGGTCAATTATAGAGTATATATGTAATAATCCAAAACTTAGATGTAAAACTTTGTTTGCAACTCATTATCATGAACTCACAAAGCTGGAGAAGATTATAAAAGGTGTTAAAAACTATTCTGTATCTGTAAAAGAAGAAGGTAGTGATATAACTTTTTTACGTAAGATTATAAGGGGTGGAGCAGACCAATCTTATGGAATAGAAGTTGCAAAATTAGCTGGATTACCAAGTGAGGTCATAAAAAGAGCAAGAGAAGTATTAAGTTATATAGAAGACTCTAAGGAAGACAGCGTAAATGTAGAAAAGATTACAAATGGAGCAGTACAGGAAGCTGCTTTAGTTAAAGAAGAAAAGGTAGAGGATGCTAAAAAGGCTCAAGAAAAACAAGTAGATTTTTTTGATATACAAAAAGAAAATCTAATTAAAGACATCTTGAATGTAGATATATTAAATATGACACCTATGGAAGGGTTTAATAAATTATATGATATAATAAAAAAAGCTAAAGAACTTTAAAATGTTTAATTATCTGAAGGTGATAATTTGAAGAGAATAAATGTATTAAATGAAGATACTTTTAATAAAATAGCAGCTGGTGAAGTTATTGAAAAACCATTTTCAGTAGTGAAGGAATTAGTGGAAAATGGTATAGATGCTAAGGCTAAAAATATATCTGTTGAAATAGAAGATGGAGGAAAACATCTTATAAGGGTTACAGATGACGGAAATGGAATTCATCCAGATGATATACAAAAGGCTTTTATGCCTCATGCTACCAGTAAAATAAATAATTTAGATGATATATATAAGGTAAATACAATGGGATTTAGAGGAGAAGCACTGGCAAGTATAGCTTCTATATCACATACTGTTTTAAAAAGCAGGACTTCGGATTTTGATTTTGGAAAAGAAATTGTAATAGATGGCGGTACGGTAAATGGAATAAATGAAGCAGCCGCTAATGTGGGCACATCTGTTGAAGTTAGAGACATATTTTTTAATGTACCTGCAAGACAAAAGTTTTTAAAATCCTCCAGTAGGGAAACTTCATATATATCGGACATAGTAAATAGATTGGCACTATGTAATCCAGATATAAGCTTTAAACTCATAAATAATGGTAAAAAGGCAGTTAATACTTATGGTACATCAAATTTAATAGATGCTGTGAGATCAATATATGGTAAAAAGGTATGTGATAATATAATAAGCTTTGAAAAACACTTTGATATTGTTTCAATTTATGGTTATATAGGTAATTCTGAAATAAGCAGAGGAAGTAGAAACAATCAAAGTATATTTGTAAACAAGAGGTACATAAAAAACAAGTTAATAACTGCAGCTGTAGAAAATGCTTTTAAATCTTTTATTACAATAAATAAGCATCCATTTTTTATCTTATTTTTAGA
Organism: Clostridium sp. JN-1; assembly: GCF_003718715.1. Lineage (NCBI taxonomy): Bacteria > Bacillati > Bacillota > Clostridia > Eubacteriales > Clostridiaceae > Clostridium > Clostridium sp. JN-1. The sequence continues at coordinate 1,482,843 of NZ_CP033465.1, forward strand.
TGTATTTCCAGAGTATATTGATGTAAATGTGCATCCAACTAAATCAGAAATCAAATTTAGGGATGATAGGTATGTATTTAAAATAGTATTTGATACAGTACATGAAGCACTTCGTGAAAGTCTCAAAAATTCATTTAATATAGAATCTGACACTACTGCAGAAAGTGATGGTATATTAAATAAAATCATTGATAAACCTAAAGAAAAGAAAAATGAGGAACGCAGTGTTGTTCAAATACCAATAGATTTGCAATCTGATAAAAAAGGTTATTATATAAATAAAGAAATTGGTAATAATGATAATTATAGTCTTATACACGACAACCATGATGCACCAAATGTAAATGAAACTAATTATAAAAGCAATTTGGATGTCAATTATGAATCAAATCACAATGATACTATAAAGAAAGATACAGATGATAGTTTAGTACCTAAATTTCCTAAACTAAATATAATAGGACAATTTCACAGCACGTATATATTGTGTGAATATGATGATACGCTTTATGTTATAGATCAGCATGCTGCACATGAAAAGATACTATTTGAAAAATATAAAAAGGATATAAAGAAAAACAAGATAGTTTCTCAACTATTGATTTCACCGGCAATTTTGGAATTATCGGCAGATGACTTTTCTTATTATATTGATAACAAGGATTTATTTAAAAATGCTGGTTTTCATATAGAGTTATTTGGAGAAAATACATTAAGCATAAGAGAAGTACCTATGATACTCGGTAAACCAGATTTTAAGCGTTTGTTTATTGATATACTGGATAACTTAAAAAATATGGGTTCTGGTGAAACTTGGGAAGTTAAATATGATTTAATAGCCAGGTTAGCTTGTAAAGCAGCTATCAAAGCAAATGATAGTTTAAGCTCTTTAGAAATGAATCATATTGTTGATGAATTGAGATTCTTAGATGATCCTTTTACGTGTCCGCATGGAAGACCTACTATAATAAAGGTTACGTTAAATCAATTCGAAAAGAAGTTTAAAAGGATACAGTAATAGGAGTGATTAGTATGAAGAATTTATTTATTTTAGCAGGTCCTACTGCTGTTGGCAAAACCGACATATCGATAAACTTAGCAAAAAAGTTAAATGGAGAAGTTGTATCTGCAGATTCAATGCAAATATATAAATATATGGATATAGGTTCTGCAAAGGTTACAAAATCCGAAATGCAAGGAGTACCGCACCATCTTATAGATATTGTAGATCCAAATATGAATTTTGACGTTTCTCAATACAAAAAACTTGCTCAAGAAACAATAGACGAAATAACGTCTAGAGGGAAATTGCCGATGCTCGTGGGAGGTACTGGACTTTACATAAATTCTCTCGTGTGTAATTACAGTTTTACAGAAGCATCTACAGATTTGGAGTATAGGAAGTATCTTCAGAATCTTGCACTTAAAAATGGAAAAGAATATGTACATGAATTATTAAAAGAAGTTGACATTGAATCTTATAACAAGCTTTACCCAAATGATTTAAAAAGAGTTATAAGAGCTCTAGAAGTTTATAAGCTGACAGGCAAAACTATAAGTGATTTTAATAAGGATAATGATATATACGATATACCTTATAAAATTTATTACTTTGTACTTACTATGAACAGAGCTAAATTATATGATAGAATAAATAAAAGGGTAGATATAATGATAGAAAAAGGTCTGATAGACGAAGTCAAAAGTTTAAAAAGAATGGGATATACTTCAGAAATGCAGTCAATGAAAGGCATAGGGTATAAAGAAATACTGTACTATCTCGATGGAAAAATAAGTTTAGATGAAGCTATCTATATGATAAAAAAGGGAAGTAGAAATTATGCTAAGAGACAATTAACATGGTTTAGAAAAGATAAAAGAGTTATATGGATAGATAAAGATGAATTTAATGCAGATAATCAAATTGCAGAATACATATGTAAAAAAGTTCAAGAATTAAAGAATTTATAAAATTAAGAGGAATTCATTAGATTATATAGAATATATAAAATAAAGATTATGGAGGGGAAGTATATGAGTAAAACGGTCAATAACTTACAGGATATATTTTTAAATGGAGCTAGGAAAAATAAAACTCAGGTTACTATTTATTTGACAAATGGTTTCCAAATAAAAGGTAATGTAAAAGGATTTGATAGTTTTACTGTAATTTTGGATTGTGATGGAAGGCAGATGATGGTGTATAAACACGCAATATCTACTATCAATCCATCAAGACCAGTTTTGTTTAATAATAATCCTTCTGAGTAATAGTTTTTAATATTAAAACGTAGATAAAATGGGATAGGCAATATTTTGCTTATTCCCTTTTTTGTGATATAATAATAGCTTGAATTACAAATAAAGCATATTGGAGGTTTTAATACAAAAATGATAGATTTAGAAAAACAAAAGTTAAAAAGTATATATCATATAAATGATAGGGTATTTGAACTTTATGATCAAGCTATTAAAGATGTAAGAGAACAATTTGAAATATATGATGATATAAAAGGATATAATCAATTAAAAGTATTACATGCATTTCAAAGTGAAAGAATAAGTGAATCCCATTTCACAAATTCATCAGGATATGGATATGGAGATATAGGAAGAGATTCACTAGATAAAGTATACGCTAAAGTATTCAATTCTGAAAGTGCACTTGTAAGACCACATTTCGTAAATGGTACACATGCCTTGGCTACTGCACTATTTGGCAATCTGAGACCCAACGATACTATGATATCAGTATGTGGAACTCCTTATGATACATTACATAATGTTATAGGAATAAGTGGTAATAAAAATATAGGTTCCTTGAAAGAATATGGAGTAAAATATAAACAAGTAGATTTAACATCGGAAGGAAAACCTGATTTTGATAAGATAAAGTCTGAAATTGAAAATGATGAAAGTATAAAATTGGTACATATCCAAAGATCTACTGGTTATGGATGGAGAAAATCATTTCTAGTATCAGAAATAAAAGAAATTATAGATTTTGTAAAAGGTATTAATCCTAAATTAATATGTTTTGTAGATAATTGTTATGGAGAATTTATAGATACAATAGAACCAACAGAAGTTGGAGCTGACTTAATAGCAGGATCACTTATTAAAAATATAGGCGGAGGTATAGCTCCAACAGGCGGTTATATAGCAGGTAAGGAAGAATATGTAACTCAAGCATCGTATAGACTTACGGCTCCAGGAATAGGCGGGGAATGCGGCTCTACTTTTGGTGTTATGAGGCTTTTATATGAAGGACTCTTTTTGGCACCGCATATAGCTATAGAAGCATTAAAAGGAGCCATATTTTGTTCAAGAATAATGGAACTTGCTGATTTTGAAGTACTTCCTAGGTACACTGACAAGAGGAGCGATATAATACAAGCAATAAAGTTTAACGATAAAGAAAAACTTATAAACTTTTGCAAGGGTATTCAATCTGGCTCTCCTATAGATTCGTTTGTGCAATGTGAACCATGGGATATGCCTGGATATGAAGATCAGGTAATTATGGCAGCAGGATCCTTTGTTCAAGGTTCTTCAATAGAACTCTCAGCTGATGCACCTATTAGAGAGCCATATATAGGTTACTTGCAGGGAGGACTTACTTTTGAACATGCTAAAATTGGTATACTTATTGCACTTTCGAGTATTCTAAAGTAAGAAAAACTTATAGATAGCGTCTGTAGAGACCAACTAATTTGCCAATAATCTTGCAATCTTGTACGATTATTGGTTTCATTGTTTTGTTTTCGGGTTGAAGCCTTATATGATCTTTTTCTTTAAAAAATCTCTTTAAAGTAGCTTCATTTTCTATTAAAGCTGCAACAATGTCACCATTTTCAGCTGAATTAGTTTTTTCTATTATACAAAAATCTCCACTAAATATCCCTGCATCGATCATGCTTTCACCAGATACTTTTAATATAAATAATTGATTGCTGCTTTTAACATAGTCTGCTGGTAATGGAAAAGTATCTTCTATGTTTTCTACAGCTAATATAGGAACACCTGCAGTAATTGTTCCTATAATAGGTATATTTATCATTTCTTTTCTGCTCATTGAATTTTCTACAACTTCTATAGTTCTTGGTTTTGTAGCATCTCTTTTTATAAGTCCTTTTTTCTCCAAACGTTCAAGATGACCATGGACTGTAGAGGTAGAACTTAATCCAACTGCTGCACCAATTTCTCTTACAGATGGTGGGTAGCCTTTTTGCCGTATATGACTTTTTATAAATTCATATATTTCTATTTGCTTATTACTTTTAATCCTTGCCATAAAGAACACCTCACTAACTTACTATATTTTGAATTATATCACATAATAATATAAATATCAAACTTATGTTCTGTTAGTGATTAAGCCTTTACTATATTGGGTACCGCCAACATTTCCGACAAAACCCACGCTAAGACGAAAAATGGGTGAAAATTCAACTTTTCACCCACTCTAAGACATATCATGGATTAGTTATATTTAATGGTCTTAGCTCATTAAATTCAGGAATATTTTTAGAATCAAAATTATATTCTCCAAGTAAATTAATGTGTTCCCAGCTTAATGGAGATATATGTTTAAGTAAGCTTTCATCAATTGTCTGATTTTGCTTTATGTAGTCTATTGCTTTTTGTAAGTATGTAGTATTCCAAATACTTATTGCATTTATTAAAATATTTAAAGCACTTGCTCTTTGAAGTTGATCCTGCAATTCACGTTCTCTAAATTCTCCACGTTTTCCAAAGAATACAGCTCTTGCAAGAGCATTCATAGCTTCACCTTTATTAAGTCCTCTTTGTATACGTCTTCTAAGGGATTCATTAGTTATATAATCTAAAAGAAATATAGTTTTTTCTATTCTTCCCATCTCTCTAAGAGCTGTGGCTAAAGCATTTTGCCTAGCATAAGAACCTAATTTTCCCATTATAAGTGAAGCAGTAGCTTTCCCTTCCCTTATTGAATGTGCTAATCTTAAAACATCATCAAAGTTTTCTTCAATAATTTTAATATTTATATGACTATTTACAATACTTTCTATTTTAGGAAAATTGCTAGCTTTTCCAACGCAATATAATTTAAGTTCTGATATATCTCTAATTCTAGGGGCAAACCTAAATCCTAATAAGTGACTTAATCCAAAAACCTGATCAGTGTAACCTGCTGTATCCGTATAATGCTCTTGAATATTTAAATCTGTTTCATGATAAAGAAGTCCATCAATTACATGAACTGCATCTCTAGCATTAGTATTTATTACTTTTGTATAGAATGTTGAAAATTGATCACTTACAAATCTGTACATTGTTGTACCTTTACCAGTCCCATAATGAGGATTAGCATTAGCATATAAGGATGAAACACCAACCTGTACACGCATACCATCACTTGATGAAGTACTACCATCACCCCAAAATGCTGACAAAAATAATTTATGATGGTAATTAACTAATGTAGCTTGTGCTTTTTTCATGGCATCATCATATAACCTCCATTGAGCTGAATTTGCCATTTGTTTATAAGATATGCCTGGCGTTGAGTCTGACATCTTTGACAATCCTATGTTAGTTCCTATAGCCATTAGAGCTGCCATAAGAATTGTTTTTTCTTCACCTTTAGCAGAATTCCCAGTTGAAGCATGAATAAAACTCCTATCAAAGCCTGTCCATTTTGATACTTCTAAAAGTAGATCAGGAAGCTTAATTCTAGGTATCATCTTATAAAGTTTTTGACTTAATTGCATTGCTTCAGGCGGAGTATCTTTTTTTAATCTATCTATATGTATTTTTGAATTTTCAATAACTACATCTTCCAATTTATCTATGTTTTTTGAGAACCATTTTAATTTGTCATTTAATGATTCTAATCTTTCTGTAATATATTTTTTGACATTAAGATCTACAGCAAGTTTTGTGCCTGCTTGTTTAGCTATGTTCCATTCATCATAAGATAATAAATATTCTTCGTAGACTAGTTCTACTGATTTTCATAATCTCTTATTGACTATTTGTCAATAAGAGATTATAATCAAGCTTGTCAAGACTAACCAACATAATAAATGAAAAATGGAGGTACGCAATTATGAGAATACTTGTTTATGGTGCAGGAGTGTTAGGATGTAATTTAGCACATTTACTCTATAAATCCAAAAAGAATGTAACGCTTCTTGCAAGAGGAAGTTGGTATGAGGAAATTAAACAGAATGGGCTAACAATCAGACATAAATTTAAGATTAAAAATACAAATGATAAAATATGTGTGATTAATTCTTTGACGGATCAGGATTTCTATGATGTAATCTTTGTTGCTTTGAAATATACACAACTTGGAAGTATCATTCCGATTTTAAATAAGAATTCGAGTAGAAATATTGTTTTTATTGGGAACAATACAAATGCAAAAGAGTATTTAGATCTATTGAAAGAGAAAAACGTATTTTTTGGATTCTTTAGTGCAGCTGGGCAAAGAACCAATAAATATGTTGATTCTTTTTATTTAAATGAAATGACGATTGGAAGAATAGATAATTCTCATGAAAGTGATGAATGGATAAAGAGCATTTTTCAGGGAACAAAAATGAGACTTACCATTGAAAATAAAATGGATGATTGGCTAAAAAGTCATGCAGCATTGATTCTTCCGTTTGTATATGCAGCATATTATACAGGGTATAATTATAGAAAAATCAAGAGAAATAAGATGGTTTTGTATAAAATTATAGATTCTGTAAGAGAGTATTATGATGTGTTAAAAGAACTTGGGTATGAGGTGTTGCCGAAGAGTGATTACGAATTTGTTACCTCGAAAAAAATCAAGTGTTATATGTTTTTAAAATTGTGTTGCTATACGTCACTTGGAGATCTGTGCGTATGCGATCATGCAAAAAATGGTAAGAATGAGATGATAAAATTAAATGATGAGTTCCGAGAATTGTTAGCAAATGCAATGGTGAGAACACCCAATGCAGATGTTCTTGAAAAATACATACCATCTAAATAATAAGGAGGAATCTATGACGAAACGAATCAATGATACAAAACAAAGAGAAAAGCAAATAGTACAGGCTGCTCAAAAAATATTTCTAAAAAAAGGATACTTTAGAACAACGATTGACGATATTGCCGCAGAAGTAGGGGTAGTAAGGGGAACAGTTCTTCACTACTATAATAGTAAGGAAAAGTTAATGGAAGCAGTGCTAAATCATAAGGGTGATTCCTTTATACCATACGTTACAAAGATTATTGAAAATCAGGATGTTTCTGTAACGGAACGTTTGCACAAAATTATAGAACTGTGCTCAGAGCAGTTTTCAAATGTCAAACCTCAATTGATAAGATACCAGAGAGATTATGAAAAATTTCGTTTTCTTCTTGATCAGATTAGGATTCAAACGTTTTATCAACTGTGTGAGCCCTTTCAAAAGCTGTTAGATGATGGTTGTAAAGAAGGTGTCTTTTGTATCCATGATACTAGAGCCAGAGCAAATAGTATTGTGTTTGCAATATTTGGAGTAACCGGTGCTGACATCTCAACTGAAGCACTCCTTGCAGAACTACAAATTATAATTAATAAATTTACTCAATCACATATAAATTAAGCACTCTTGATGAAAAAATATCTAAAATAAATACTAAAAATAAAGATGTGTCCAAATTGTTTTTAACTATTTGGACATCAGTGGCTCAAGCTTAGGCAAATAAAAGGTTAGTTGAAAAATTAATTGACGATTATTTTATATCAGGAAAAATAACTCAACTATAATTGAGTTATTAAAAATCAAAGTAAGAAAATTATTATATTGGGTTAAGAACCGACATTTTCAGCAAAATTCATGTTAAATCATAAAACTAAGAGTTTTTACTCACATTAAGGCAGTATTATCCATGAATATACCATAAAATATAAAATTTCAGTGTTTTAGTACTTTATCTGTGGTAATGGTTTTATAATATAAAAGACACTTATAAAGCTGCCGCTTATAAGACTTATAAGCAAGTCCATTGAACTTAATTCTTTAACGTGGGATTTGTCGGAAATGTTGGCTGCACCCCTATATAGTATAATATAAAAATGCAGTAAATATTTGTATTACATTATATTGAAAAACATACAAAATAAATATTTTATGTAAATATTAAATAAATTGTGCAAAACTACTGTTAAATTTGATTATTTTTATATATAATAATAGATAGTAAGAATCAACTTATAAAATAATTTAATTTGGAGGGGGAGTGTATAATAATGAGTAAAAATGGATATTGCATATTTGATTACAATAAGCTATGTAATAATTGTGGTGAATGTGATAGATGCGATATAGATCCAAGTAAGAAATGTAACAACTGTGGAAAATGTCTAGAAGAAGGGGGATATGATATGAAAGCTATAAAGATTGATGAAGTTGTCATGGGTGATGAAAAATTAGATACAGATGAAAGTTCAAAAAATTCAGTAAAAATGGTAAATACAGCAATAAAAAGTACAAACACTGGACTCAACTGTCAAGATAAAAAAACATGTACAGATAAAGAAATTGAAAATGATAATACTAAAGACGAAGAAATACATACAGATGTAGATTCTTCAAATAACTGGAAACCAAACATAGAATATATAGATGATGTAGAAGGCTTAAATGATTTACTTAAAGACATAAAGAAACTCGACGAAGTTGCTTTTGAAGAATTTCCTGGGCTTATAAGATTTAAAAATGAAAGATATAAAAATTAATAGGGGACAGCAGCTGATATTTTTATCAGCTGCTATTCTTTACTTAGAGGATTTGATTTTACAGCTTCTCTTAATTCTTCATCGTCAACGTGAGTATATATTTGAGTAGTTGATACATTTTCGTGGCCCAGTATTTCTTGTAAACTTCTTATATCTACATTTCCGTATTTATACATAAGAGTTGCCGCTGTATGTCTTAATTTATGAGGAGTATATTTTTGCGTATCTAAGTTAGCTTTTGCTAAGTATTTTTTTAACATCAATTCTACGGAACGTTTGTTGATTCTTTTATAATTTTTGCTTATGAAAAGGGCATCTTTATCTATTATTTTATCTATCTTCTTATTTCTAATATTTAAATATGAAGAAATTGCTTTTAAACAAGCATCATTTAAATAAACAGTTCTTTCTTTATTCCCCTTTCCTATTACTTCTAATATATCGCCTTTGATTTTAGAAATGTTTATTCCGCATAACTCTGAAAGTCTTAAACCGCAATTTAAAAATATAGTGATTATACAATAATCTCTTTCTTTATACTTTCCATCAATTGCGTTTAGAAGATTCCTGCTTTCATCTAAGGTTAAATAAATTGGATTTCTTTTTTCTATTTTTGGAGATTCAAGTTCTAAAGCAGGATTATCGGATATAACTTTAGCCTTGCCATATAAATATTTAAAAAAAGACTTAATAGAAGCTACTTTTCTTGCCCTTGCATAACTCCCATTGTTTCTATAATTTTCAGCAAATGATATAAAAGCAAAGAGATCATTTAATTTTATTTTCTTTAAAAAAACATCATCTATGTCATTTATTTTTATTTTTTCAAAATCACAGTTATTTGGCACCATACCTCTATACAATTTCATGAATCTAAAAAACATAGTCAAATCTGACTTATATGCTGATGTGGTGTTTTTAGACTTACCCTTTATAGTTCCTAAATAATTTAGAAAGTCATTTAAATACTCAGGAAGATCAGGATTATATATATTATTTAACCTATAATTCATAATATTAGTCTCCTATTCTCAATACAACTTCGCTAAATGTATATTTAGCGAAGTTGTATATAATAAAATAAAGCAAATTTGCAGTACATACAAGTAATATATACTGTAAATTTTGATTTAGTATGCATAGCTTGTACAAATCATTAAATCATTTGAATATAATTTGATTACATTGAAAAATATGTCAAATCAAGTATAATCTTTTTATAAAAAATAAAATTGCTGCATTTATAGAAATCTACATTTACATTGGTTTTAAAATTTTATTTTTAAAATTACAGAGATCGTGTTATTTTAAAATTGAGGATTAATTATTGGGATTATATTTATAACTGGTTGTTCATATGGATGGTTTTTCTTAATTTCAATTAAAACTTTTTCAATTAAACCTTTATGGCAGCAAAACTCTAATTTACATTCTTTTGATTTACATATTTGACCAACAGTTCCCTTGAAAGGATTAGCACCTTCTAGAGGTCTCCAGTATCCTGTAGTTTCTGAAACAGAAATACAATTATCATAATTTTCATCAATAGTTAAAGCACCTATATCATTAAGGTGACTTCGCAAGCTATCCACATATTGTTTTGGAATATATGTTTCTACCTTTACATTATCAAAATTAAAATCCATTAAATGCTCACCTTCTATCATTGAATTTTAAATTATTGATATTAATTTTATCTATCAAAATTATACCCTACTGCTTTAAATATGTCTATGACATTTAGTTGTGTGAAATTTCTTAATAATTGAATAAAACTAGCATTTTTGGTTAAAAATATACAAAAGAATAAGATATAGGAGATTTTTATAAATGATAGTTGGAATTCCTAAAGGATTGTTGTATTGTAGATATTCACCTTTTATAAATACTTTTTTTAAAAAGCTTAATGTAAAAGTTGTAACTTCCCCTGATACTAATAAAAAAATATTAGATATGGGAGCAAAATTTTGTATTGGTGAAGCATGCTTACCCATTAAAATTTTTCATGGGCACATTGCATATTTAAGAGATAAATGTGACATTATTTTAATACCACGTATTATGAAAATAAAAAAAGAAGAATTTATTTGCCCTGAATTCTGTGGACTGCCTGAAATGGTAATAAATGATGTACCTAATATGCCTAAAACCATAACCTACCCTATTTATGCTTTTTCAAAAAAAAGTTTAAATAAGTGGATTTTAAATACTGGATTTTTATTTACTAAAAACTACTTTAAAATTCAAAGGGCTTATGAAGCTGCAATATTAGAACAAAAAAGACATATATTTGGCGTAAATGATAATGATTGCAATTTGAAAATTGCTCTAGTTGGGCACCCGTATAATTTATATGATAACTTTAGTAATATGGATATAGTAAATAAATTAAAACGTCTTGGTATAGGAATAGTAACTGAAGAAAAATTAGATAGGAGTATAATAAACCTTCAAGTTAAGGATCTTTTAAAAAAGCCATTTTGGACATTTGCTAAAAATTCTTATGGTTTTTCTACATATATGGCCAAAAATAAAATGGTTGATGGCATAATATATGTATCTTCTTTTGCATGCGGCATTGATTCAGTAGTAGTGGAACTAATTAAAAATAAATTAGGCAACTTCCCTATTATGGTATTAAAAATAGATGAACATACGGGTGAAGCTGGATTTAATACTAGACTGGAAGCATTTGCAGATATGATAGAAAGGAGAAAATATAGATGAAAATAACTTTTCCCCACTTTGGATATACCTATCTTGCTGTAAAAGCAATTTTTGATGGTTTGGGCATAGATTATGTAATTCCTCCTATAAATAATAAAACTGCTATTGAAATAGGAACTAGATATTCTCCAGAAGAAATATGCCTGCCATTTAAAATTATGATTGGCAATTATATTCAAAGTATAGAACAAGGTGCTGATACAATACTCATTATTGGAAGCTGCGGTCCATGTAGGTTTGGAGAATACTGCGAACTACAGATGAATATATTAAAAAAACTAGGATATGGCTTAAACATTATTGTGCTAGATAAGCCATCTGCAATAGGAATAAAAGAATTGTTGAATAGATTATATAAAATTTCTTCTAGCAGCTCAGTTGATACTAGAGAAAAGTTAAGGACTTTGTATACTGCAAATAAGATCATAAATTTATTAGATAAAATAGAGAGAAATGTCCATTTATTTGCAGGATATGAGATGAAAAGAGGCTGGTATAAGAATATTTTTAAGGAATGCATCAAAAAAGCTTATGACTGTAATGATCCTTATAGTATGTTAAAATTACTTGAACATTATGACCTTATGATAAGAAAGGCACCTTTAAATAAAAAGAAGAAACCACTTAAAATAGCAATTGTAGGAGAAATATATACTATAATAGAACCATTTGCAAATCTTTATATAGAAGATAAACTTATGGATTATGAAGTTTGCTCTTATAGAAGGTTGAGTCCTAGTTGGTGGATTAAGAATACTATACTAAGTATATTCAACCTCAATTCTATTGATATAAGGAAAGCATCGAAAGAATATCTTCCCCTATCAATAGGTGGTTATGCAAGAGAATGTGTAGGAGAATCGCTAATTGCAAAGAAAGATGGATTTGATGGTGCTATTCAAATATTGCCTATGGGATGTATGCCAGAAATCGTTTCAAAGTCAATATTACCATCAGTGTCTAGAAATAATGACTTTCCAATAATGACACTAATAGTAGATGAAATGACTGGAGAAGCAGGTTACTTAACTAGAATAGAAGCATTTTTAGATTTACTTGAGAGGAGAAGAGAAAATAATGTATCACATGGGAGTTGATGTTGGTTCTGTTAGTACCGACGTAGTAATTACAAATGAGGATATGAATATAGTTGATTCACTATATTTAAAGACAAAAGGAAGACCAATAGATGCAATACAATATGGATTTAAAATATTAAAGGATAAGTATAAAAATAATGAAATAGCATCAGTTGGAACAACAGGAAGTGGAAGACAAATAGCTTCATTTTTAATAGGATCTGATATAACAAAGAATGAAATAACATCACATGCAATAGCTGCTTTAAGTGTTGATAAGGATGTAAGAACCATAATTGAAATTGGAGGTCAAGACTCTAAAATAATCTTGCTAAATGATGGTATAGTAACTGACTTTGCAATGAATACTGTATGTGCTGCCGGAACAGGTTCTTTTTTAGATAGGCAAGCTGAACGATTGTGTATACCAATAGAAGAGTTTGGAAATTATGCTCTAAGGTCTAAAGAGCCTGTTAGAATAGCAGGAAGATGTGCTGTATTTGCAGAATCAGATATGATACATAAGCAGCAATTAGGATATAGTGAAGAAGCTATAATAAAAGGCCTTTGTGATGCGCTAGTTAGAAATTATTTAAATAATTTAGCAAGGGGCAAAAATATAAAATCAAAGGTATTTTTTCAAGGAGGAGTTGCAGCAAATGTAGGTATGAAATCTGCATTTGAAAAAACACTTAACCAAGAGATAACGGTTCCAAATAATTTTAAAGTTATGGGTGCTTTGGGTGCAGCAATTTTATCAAAAGAATATATAGAAAAAACATGCAATAAGACTAAATTTAAAGGGTTTGACATTGCAGACACAAATATTGATTCTAAAAATTTCGAATGTACTGGCTGCCCCAATAGATGTGAAGTAGTAAAACTTTTAGCCAAAGAAAGTATTATAGGATTTTTGGGAGATAGATGTGGGAAATGGAGTAATCGTAAGGCTGTTTAGACAAATATCGATTTAAATATTTTTATTCATTTGTGTTATTATAGTATTATGTACAGTATTTTATTACAAATTATAACGTTATAATACAGGGGGATAACAATATGGATGATGAGACAATAAAAAACAAATTACAAAAGGCTTTTAATGAACTTATTCCTTACATGCAAAATTTTTTCGAAGATGAAATTGCTTTTACAATGTCAACCACGGATCATTTTATAAAAGTTGTAAATAGTAAAAACATAAATATGAACGCCAAAGCTGGTGATAAATTAAGACCTGGAGGAGCTGCATATGAATGTATTAAGGCTAAAAAAGTTACATCTTTAATAGTACCCAAAGAGGTATTTGGAGTTAAAATCAAGGCAATTGGGATTCCTGTAAAAGATCAAAATAATAATACAGTTGGAAGCATAGTTTTGGTAAAGTCTTTAAAACGAACTAATGAAATTAAAGTATTATCACAAAACTTATTGGATTCAGTTGGTAGTATATCACAAGTTTTAAAGGCAATAAACTCTGCAATTCAAGACACAGTTACTAATAATAGCAAAATCTTGGCAGAAGTAAAAGATGCACAAGATAATGCTAAAAATTCAGATGAAGTAATTAACTTTGTAAAAGGAGTAGCTTCTCAAACAAATCTTCTTGGGTTAAATGCAGCAATAGAAGCATCTAGAGCTGGTGAACACGGTAGGGGATTTTCTGTTGTAGCTAGTGAAATACGAAAATTGTCCAGCTCAAGTAGTAAATCAATTAATGAAATTAATGAAATATTAGTTAAAATAAATAATTCTATAAATAACATAGCAGAGAGTATATCTAGTACAACGGATACTTTTGGAAATCAACTTGAGCAGTTAAAAGGAATGGACGGATCAATACAAAATTTAGATTCAATGGTCCTTGAACTTGAAAAGTTAGCTAAATAAATCTAAGAAATGAGTTTAAATAAAAACTTAAACTCATTTCTTATTAAATTTTATATTACTTAACCCCTACCCTATTTTCTTACTTTAGCAATTGAAGTTTTTCCCACAACTCATTATAATTTTTCTTTAAATTAATTATTTTAAAGTTTTGGTTTACAAAAGCTTGAACAGTCTTACCTTTAGCTAGTAACTTATTATCTTTTTCTCTAATTACATTGTATGCAAAAATAACTTTTACTGGTGTTAATTCATCTACATTAGTTTCTATTCTTATTTTATCATCATACTTTGCGCCTTCATAATATTTACAATGTGTTTCTACTAGAGGCATCATTATGTTTTCTTCTTCAAGTTCTGAATAATTAATGCCTATTTTTTTTATAAATTCGCTTCTTGCCATTTCAAACCAAATATAATAATTTGAATGATGCACTATTCCCATTTTATCAGTTTCGGCATACCTAACTACTAAACTTATTTTATCTATATACAAAAAAATCACCCCCCTACTCTATTCTTCGAATTAATTAGTATATATAGATTTTAAAAATACAATTACATTTTACTACTTATTATGTAAAACTTAAAATTATTTGAAATTAGCAAATTATATGCAGAAATCTTTGCAAAAAATATATTAAAGAGTTTATAATGTTATAGTAAATATCTTAACTAGATAAGTAGGTGATTTTTTGTATAAAAAGGGAGACTTCCATATACACTCTAATTCTTCAGATGGGAAATTTACTCCTGGAGAAATTATAAAGATGGCTAAGTCAGAATGTGTAGATATATTATCTATAACTGACCATGATACTGTAGATGGTCTAGAAGAAGCTTTAAAGTTCGGAGAAATAGAAAAAGTAAAGGTAATCCCAGGAATAGAATTATCCACCTTATACAAAGAAGAAAAAGTTCATATTCTTGGGTATTTTAAAAGTACAGAACAGATAAGTTCAAGTTTTAAAAGTTATTTAAAAGAAATGAGTGACTATAGACTTTATAGAGCTAAAAAGATTGTGGAAAATCTTGAATCAATTTTTAATATAAAACTTGATTTTGATAAGATATTAAATGAGGCACATGGAGTTATTGCAAGACCACATATTGCAGCAGAAATCATAAATGAAGGATATAATTATAGCTGGAGTTATATATTTAAGTATTTAATAGGAGAAAATAGTCCAGCGTATGTTCCAAATAAGAAATTGAACTTAGAAGATGGAATAAAGTATCTTAAATCAAACAATGCACTCATAGTTTTAGCACATCCTGTACTAATAGAAAACTTAAACTTGGAAGAACTTTATCAGATGCAATTTGATGGAATAGAAGCAATATATCCTGCTAATACCAAAGGTCAAGTAAAAATGTTCAAAGAGGCAGCTTTAAAATATGATAAAATAATTACTGCAGGTTCAGATTTCCATGGTATAGTAAAAAAAGACTCAAATCATGCACAAAAAATAGGAAAAGTATTCTTAAACTCTAAAGATATAGATATATTTTTAAAAAAACTAGACAGTAAAATATAATACTGTCTAGTTTTCGAATCTAGCTTATCATATTATTTTTTTAAAATCAAAATAATTTGATGGAAAGACATCTAAACTTAAGCTTCTAATAAAAATGCATAGTATCCATTAAATGCTTCATATATATCTGCTTTACTTGCTATTTCCCAAGGTGCATGCATATTTAAAAGAGCAACTCCGCAATCTATAACCTGCATATTATATTCTGCTAGTATATAAGCTATAGTTCCTCCACCGCCTTGATCAACCTTACCAAGTTCGGAAGCTTGCCACGATACATTATGTTTATCCATTATACTTCTTATTTCTGCAATGTATTCTGGATTTGCATCATTTGAACCTGATTTACCTCTAGCTCCAGTATACTTATTGAATACTATTCCTTTTCCAAAGTAAGCACAATTATTTTTCTCCATAACTGAAGGATAATTTGGATCAAAAGCTGCACTTACATCTGATGATAGCATTTTTGAACTTGCAAGGGCTCTTTTTAATTTTAATTCACTATAATCTCCACATAAATTAATTATTTCTGCAACAGCATATTCAAAAGATTTTGAATGCATACCAGTTGCACCTACACTACCTATTTCTTCTTTATCAACAAATAGTGCTGCACAAGTTTTTTTAGGATTATTTATTTTCATTATAGCTTCAAAGGAAGTGTATGCACAAACTTTATCATCATGACCATAAGCCATTACCATACTCTTATCAAGTCCATAATCTCTAGCCTTTCCAGCTGGTACTACCTCAAACTCAGATGATACAAAATCTTCTTCTACAATATCATATTTTTCATTTAATAATTTTAAAATATTTTTCTTTACTCTTTGTTTTGTATCCTTATCTTTAACAGGTATGCTGCCAATTAAAATATTTAAATCTTCGCCTTCAACTAACTTATCACCTTTCTTTTCCATTTGGTCATGTGCAAGGTGGATTAAAAGATCAGAAACTCCAAATACAGGATCATTTTCATCTTCTCCAATTGAGACTTTAATTTTACTACCATCCTTCTTTACTATAACCCCATGAATTGCAAGAGGAAGAGTAACCCACTGATACTTTTTTATTCCTCCATAATAATGAGTTTCAAACATAGCTAAATCTGTATCTTCATATAGAGGATTTTGTTTTAAGTCAAGTCTTGGTGAATCAATATGAGCACCTAATATACACATGCCTTCTTCTAGGCTCTTTTCACCTATTACAAACATTGCTAAAGATTTACCTTTGTTATTTACATATACTTTGTCTCCAGGTTTTAAGGATCTATTTTGTTTTATAGCATCATTTAAATCCTTGTATCCATTTGATTTTGCCCTTGATATAAATTCATCTACACATTCTCTTTCAGTTTTGCATTTTGACATGAAATTCTTGTACTTTTCTGAAAACTCAAATAATTCCTTCATATCATCCTTTGAATATTTGTTCCATGCGTATTCATACTTTTTTGTTAGATCTTTACTCATAATTAATTACTCCTTGTCATTTATTTTATATCCATTTCTTTTTTTTAAAAATGTAAATAAGAATTAAAGATATTGATATCATTGCTATAACTATATAATAATACCCATTGTCTAATTTTTCAAATGGCATACCTTTTAAATTCATACCATGCATACTTGTAAGTAAATTAAGAGGTAAGAATATAGTAGCAATTATAGTAAATATTTTCATTAATTCATTAGTTCTATTAGCAATTTCAGATTCAAAGGCTTCACGTACTAAGGCCAAATCTTGTACAAGACTTTCTAATGTAAGCATAAGCTTTTCTACTTTTTTATTCAAATTTATAAAAAGTATTATATTATCCTTTTCAATAATTAAGTTTTCATTGCCTACTAAACTGTCACCAATGTATCTTAAAGGACTTAAGTACTTTCTAATTTTATAAACTTCTCTTCTTAAATTTATTACACCGTTTATCTGATCACGTTTTAAATTTTTCAAAATACTTATTTCAATTTCATCTGCTTTAGTTTCTAGAGAAGCTATTATATCGTAATTATTAATTATTATTCTATCCAGAATGTAGTAAAGTAGTATTGAGACCTTTGGGGTTTTCCTTAAAGCAAAACAATTTTTAAAATTTCTTATATCATTAATCAAATCATCTAGAATATCTATATTTTCCTTATATACAGTAACTATATAATCTCCAGCCAAAAATATATTAAGCTCTTTGGAATTTACAGTTTCTTTATTATAATCCAATATATTTAAAACCATAAAGGTATATTTGTTAAAAAAACTTATTTTTGAAGATTGATTAAAGTTTTTACATTCAAGTACACTTTCTTCATCTATCAAAATAAGTTTTTTTAATTGATCTATTTCTTTAACATTTATATGTATCCAATAATGACTTTTACCCAACTCAAATTCATGTTTAACTTCCTTAAAGTTATTTACTATATCAAATATTTTCATAAATTACACCACCAGTGAATACAAATCCACTATTAGTGTTTACACTTAATTTGTAATTATTCCATCCATCCATACATCATACTTTTCCATGGGAACTTCATCAAATATTTGAAAATCATACGCTAATGCTATCTTTTTACACCATTCATTAGTATTTTTTAAAAATCTGTCGTAAAATCCACCGCCGTATCCTACTCTTCCACAGCTTTTACTAAAAGCAGCACCTGGTACAAATACCATATCTATATTACATGCATTTATTGTGCTTGAAGTATCAGTTGGTTCTAATATACCATATGTTCCAGGTTTTAAATCTTCAAATTTATCTATCTTTACTGAAATCATCCCTTCTTTTTTTGATATTACTTTTGGAACACACACTATTTTTTTATCTTTTAGTGCATATTTTATAATTCTATGTGTATCAACTTCTCCATTATAACTTACGAATATGAATATACACCTTGATGCTTTATAATAGTTATCATTTATAATTTTATTGAATACTATACCATCTAACTTTTCTTTATCACTATAACTCAATATACTTTTCCTTTTACTCACTATTTTTCTCAGCTCAAGTTTACTTTTCAAGGTGCCCCTTCTTCCTAGCTTCTTCATCTATTCTCTTGCTTATGATATCAACTGGGTTAGTATTTGAAATAAAACTATATCTGTAATTTGCTGCTGCAGCTTCAATTATGACAGCTAAATTTCTGCCGGGTCTTATTGGAATAGTAAGTTTTCTTACAGGTACGTTTAATATTTCTACGTACTCTTTATCTATACCCAATCTATCATAATTTTCGTCTGTCTTCCATTGTTCTATGTATATAACAAGGTTTATTATCTTTTTCTTTAATATTGAACTTAAACCATAAAGTGCTGGAATATCAATTATACCCATACCGCGAACTTCTATCATTCCAGATGTAATATATGGAGAAGTACCATATAGATTTCCTTCTATTTCTTTAATATCAACTGCATCATCAGCAACCAATCTGTGACCTCGCTTTATTAATTCAAGAGCAGTTTCACTTTTACCTATTCCACTTTCACCTATTATGAGAATACCAATTCCATATACATCTACAAGGACACCGTGCAGCCTTGTTTCAGGTGCCAGTTTAGAATCTAGATATCGCATAACCTTACTTATGAATCTTGTAGAAATGCTATTTGTTCTAAGTATCCATCTATCGTTTTCGATAGCACTTTCCATAAGTTCCTTATGCGGTTCTAATTTTCGCGTTATAATTGTAGCAGGATTATAAAATTCAAAGTATTTTTTTAATCGTTTGCGTCTTAAATCTGGCTGCATTGCATTTAAAAAACTCCATTCAGCTTTTCCAACAAGTTGTATTCTTGTATTAGCATAATAATTGTAAAATCCAGAAAACTGAAGTCCCGGTCTATTTATGTCACTTACCGTTATTTCATTATTTTCTTTACCTTCATTTAAGACCTCTAAGTTTAAGTCGTGTATTAGTTCTTTAACTTTTACAGCCATTTTTTTACCCCCTTCAACTTAATTAATTTAATTGGAACTTTTTTTTATAGTTTTTAATTGACTTTTTAAATTTCCCTTTATAAGATTTATATATTCATCTCTTAATTTTTTTTGTTCGTGAATTTCATCATTACTCAGTCCAGTTTCCTTACTTTTTTTATATAAAAAGTTTATTCTTTGTATTAATTTATCAATATTCATTTTATATACTCCTAATTTATTAAATATAAATTTATATTCGTTTACTATTATACTAAAATTTATATTAATTGTGAATGCTTCTTTTTTATATGACAAAAAAAGAAGGAGATATTGCAAAATTTTCATTTTACAATATCCCCTTTATATGAGATTTATAAATTATAACTAAATTATTAGACTGCTTTTTTTAATATTATGATGAGCTTCTATAAATCGTATAGTACCAGTTTTAGCTCTCATAACTATTGAATTAGTAACAGCCCAATCGTTTTGTGAAAATACAACTCCTTTTAAAAGATCACAATTGCTTATACCTGTAGCAGCGAAATAAACATCATCACCTTTAACTAAGTCATCAATTAATAAAGTTTTAGATACATCGGAAATTCCCATGAGTGCACATCTATCTATCTCCTCTTGAGTATGAGGTTCCAGCTTTGCTTGCATGTCTCCACCCATACATTTTATAGCTGCTGCTGCAATAACTCCTTCAGGTGCACCACCAGTTCCCATAAACAAATCAATACCTGTATTTTCAAAGCCACATGCTAATACAGCTGCTACATCGCCTTCACTAAATAGATTAACTCTTGCTCCTACTTCTCTGGCTGCATCAATTATATAATTATGTCTGTCTCTTTCCTGTACAATAACAATAAGTTCAGATACATCTTTTTTTAGAGCATGTGCTGTACTTAATATATTTTCCTTTGGTGACTTATTTATATCTATAGCACCTTTTGCCTTTGGACCAACTGCTATTTTTTTCATATACATATCTGGTGCATGAAATAAACTGCCCCTAGTACCCATAGCAACTACAGCTATAGCATTAGGTAATCCTTTTGCAACTAAAACAGTACCATCTACTGGATCAACTGCTATATCCATTTCAGGCATGTCATCGCTGCCAATTCCAACTTTTTGACCTATGTATAACATGGGAGCTTGGTCTAATTCTCCTTCACCAATTACAACAGTCCCATTAATTGGCATCATGCTAAAAGCTTTGTTCATGCCATCAACAGCTGCTTGATCTGCTGCAATTTTGTCGCCCTTTCCCATATATTTTGCACTACAAAGTGCTGCAGCTTCTGTAACTCTTGCTAATCCCATAGCTATATCTATATTGAGCATAAATTTTTCCTCCATTTATAATATATTATTACTAGATATTTTTTGATATAGTACAAATAATTATCAATTAGTATACTCTTTATTTGTATTAAAGCTCATTACAAGTAATTATTATATCACATTTATTAAATAAAACAAGCTTTAACAATATAAAATTAGTATTTATCAAATTAATTAATTTAATTATATATTTTTTTAAAGTCAAAAAACTTTTTGACAAAATTTTTTTAAAAGACTTTTTTTCAAACTGTTTTGTATCAACAGACAAAAATGCATTTTTGTAGTTTATCACATTTTTTCCACACAATAATTAACAATTTATCTACAGAAGTTATGTTTATTTCTGTAGTAAAGTGTATCTATTTGGATAAAAAAAGTTCTGCAAATTTAAAAAAACTCTGCTAAAATATAAGAGTATTGTTAAAATGTAACTACAGATGAGGTAATAAGTATGAATTTGGAATTAAAAAGTATAGACAAAAGAATTAATGATCTTAGGGAAAGTCTCTATATTTTATTAACTAACAATGATATTACAAATGACGTAGTTGTGAATTGCAGTCAAAAGTTAGACAAGCTTATTTTAGAGTACCAAAAACTTGTTAGCTAAATTAAAATTTATGGTTAAAACTAAATAAAATATATAATTTTATTTAGTTTACCAAACTATTTTTTATTATTAATGAAATTATAATTAAGATACCTTTAACTAATACTAACTATTAACATATTAATATAGTACATAAGTTTTATAAATTGAATAATAAATTTATATTTTAATATAATTTTGCATATTAAGCTGCAAAGTGAATATTTATAAAGTTTACGAATATTTAAAATTAAGTATTTTTTTAAAAACTACTTTTTATTTTTTACAATTGGTATATAATCAAATATCATATAGATAATTGATATATAATGGAGGTAATGACAATGAATATTAGTCTAATAGGCGTACCAATATTTTTTGGCTGTGATAAGAGAGGCGTCGAATATGGTCCCCAAAAACTTCGTGAAAAAAATATAATAGAAGTTTTATCTAAAAATCATACTGTATATGACTGTGGAGACATTTATGTCAAAGACATATTAGAAGAGGAAAAATATAAATGTCATCCTAGTTTAAAATATTTAAGTCCCATAACAAATATAAATACAAATTTAGCTCACCTAGTTTATAGTTCACTTACTGCTGGAAGCTTTCCACTCGTAATAGGTGGAGATCATTCATTAGGTCTTGGAAGTATATCTGGTGCTAGTAAATACTTTAATAATCTTGCTGTTATTTGGGTAGATGCTCATGGTGATATAAATACTGATAAAACTACTCCAACAGGTAACATACACGGTATGCCGCTTGCTTCTGCTATGGGAGTAGGATTTGATAAACTAACAAACCTATATTATAAAGGCAAAAAAATAGACTGTAAAAATGTATTTATAATAGGTGCAAGAGATTTAGATGAAGGAGAAAAAGTACTTATAAAAGAAAATAATTTAAATGTATATTCTACAGAAGATGTACACAATATGGGAATGAGTAGAGTATTAGAAGAAGTTCTTCACAAAGTTAAATTAAATAATGTGGATTCCATTCATTTGAGTTTTGACATAGATTGTTTGGATCCATCATTAGTTCCAGGAACAGGAACACCTGTAGAAAATGGATTATATTTAGAGGATGCAAAATATATTTTGAAATATTTGATGCAAACTAAACTTGTAAAGTCAATGGACTTTGTTGAGTTTAATCCAAAGTTAGATAAAGATGATATAACAGCAGATATGTGTATTGATTTACTTGACTGGACATTTAAATATCTTGAATAATAAAAAATTAAGCCGTGCGATAATTTTTGCACGGTTTAATTTTTTATATTATTATTTCAATAGAATTGGTGATATACTGCCTTGGAAAAATACATATTCTAAGTGTAATGCTCTGGTAAGTACAACATATAATATTTTCTTATCCAATTCACTATCCTTATAATCTTCATCATTACAGTTATATATTACAGTACAGTCAAATTCCAATCCTTTTGTCATATAAGATGGAATGATAATCCTATCTAGCTTAAAGTTTTTATCTGTTTCCTTTATAAGTTCCCATTTATAGCTGCTGTATTTTTTCAAATAATCTTTTATCCTTTTACATTCAGTATAAGTTTTTCCTATAATAGCCATACTATTTCTGCCCATCTTTTCTAACTTTTGAAGGATATCGTCAACATTTTTACAAAATTCCCTATTGTTTTTATATTTTATAATAGAAACTTCTTCACCGTGTCTTAATACAGGTTTAGTTGGGTTTATATCTGAAGCTTGTTTTTTAAGTACCTTATTTGAAAATTCCATTATTTCTACTGTAGAACGATAACTTTGAGTAAGTTCTACATAGTTACTTCTTGTCTTAAAAATTTGATCTATGAGTTTTTGCCACTTGTCTATGCCCTTATAATAGTAAATCCCCTGTCCTATATCTCCAACTATAGTTAGTGAATTATTTGATACCATATAATTTAATACGTATATTTGAAATATACTGTAATCTTGAGCTTCATCTATAACTATATGTTTATATTCACAATTTTGTGGGACACCTTCTATTTTAAATTTCAAATATAGAATAGATGCTAAGTCATCACTGTCTATCATCCCATTCTTAGAATTATAATTTAAGTCTTCCCTAATATAATTAGCTAAATCATGATCAATATGTTTATTTACAATTTTATTGAATATTTCTTCATCATTAAACAAGTTTAAATATATTTTATCTGTTTTAACTTGTTTCCATTCATTAAAATAATTTTCAAAATTAGATTTCGAATCAAGCTTAATTTGAGATTTTTTAGTATCCCTTTCGTCATATAATTGTATGAGCTTTTTTCTTCTTTCAATACTGTCTTCCATTGACTTCTTAATTCTTGCAACCATGTACTCATAGCAAAAATCTACTTTATCTAAGATTGATCTTATTTTATCATTTATTTTTAAACTTAAATATCTTTTTATTTCATCTTTTCTTTTATTTAATGATAAATTGGATAAATCCTTAGTATAAAGTCTTTTTATTTCTTCCTTATCAAACAATATATATTCCCTTACACTTATATCTTTAACGTTAGAGTCTTTAATCTCAATGAATTTTATATACTCATCAATGATGTCTCTATAAATCATGCTGCCCTTTAATTTACTGCTGCTTAATATGTATCTTAAATTTTCATCATCTGGATTTTCTAATATATAGGTTAACTTCTTGTCCTTTGTAATTATTTTATCCTTTAAACATAATATCTTGTGAGCCATTTCCTCAAATGTAGTTTGTTTAATATCATTTATTCCCAAGTCAGGTAGTACTTCTGATATATAATCTAAAAACAACTTATTAGGACCTATAACTAAGATTTCTTTACTATTTAATTTAGTTTTATATTTATATAAAAGGTATGCTAATCTATGGAGGGCAACTGTAGTTTTTCCTGAACCTGCTGACCCTTGTACTATAAGAGCTGTATTTTTTTCTGATCGTATAATATTATTTTGTTCTTTTTGAATAGTTGCTACTATGTCCTTTAATTTGCTGCTTACATTTTTTTCTAGATTTATTTGAAGAAATTTATCAGTTAATACATTTTCACTATCACTAGAAGATTTTAAAATTACTTCATTTACAGTATCGTCAAAAGCATCTTCTAGTTTGCCATTATTTATTAAAAACTTTCTTTTTAAACTCAGTTCTCCATTTATAACACCAATAGGTGCCTTATAATAGACCTCACCTATAGCTCCACTATAATATAAATCTGCTATAGGTGATCTCCAATCAATTACCTTTTCATCACCTGTAGTCATATCACCAAGTCCAAATTTTCCTATATAAAATGTCTCTTTTTCTCGTCTGTATTCTCTAAAATCTATCCTTCCAAAGTATGGTTGAGACTTAGATTCAGTATACTTTTCTAAATTTTTATGAGTTATTTCATATAACTTTTCTTTTGTCTCCAATTCTTCATTGTATTTACCTTTTGATTGTTTTCTTAAAACTTCAATTTTATTTTTTAACTTTGTATCGTCCTTTGTAATCTTTATTAGTGTATTTTTTATCCAAGATTCAGTTTCTTCTAAATTATTTATTTCTAATTGCATTTCGCTTGAATTTAAAGCCATAAAGGTACCTCCAATCTGTATACAAATTTTAATTTTATAATTAAGAATGAATGATGTCAAGTTAATTTTATATTCAAAAAAATAAAAACCCCTATTATCTATAGGAATTTTTATTTTTACTGAAGAAAATAAAGTATTTAATTTAAACTGATGCTTTTAAATGTATTTTTAAACTCTTTTCGAGTGCTTTAACTAGCGAAATTGCTATTGCTGCATCTACCATATGATGCAATAGAGATCCAGCTCCAACAACGACCAATACTTTATACATTGTAAATCCAAATGGTATTACAGCTATAGCTTCTAAGATTGCATGTATAGGAGCAGTTATTAAAGCAACCTTACCAAAAGAAACACCTTTTTTTAACAAGTATCCACCAGCAAATCCGACAAAAGTATGCATAAAAGCTCTAGCTGCTACTACAGCAGGAGATGTTACTAGAAATCCAAGTGCAGAACCAAGTCCAACAACAGCTGCAGAAAACGGTCCTAAAAACATTGCTATAAATAATGGAACATGTGAGGCGAGAGTAGCACTAAATGGTCCTATTTGTACTTTCAAAAATCCAAAAGCTAATGGAATTACAATTGCTAACGCAGTTAATAATCCACAATAAGTAAGTTTTTTTATGTTTTTCATAAAGTATACCTCCAAGTTCAATGTATATACACCAGTATACATTAAGTATATGCATTTGTAAATAGTTTATTGTCCTTATAAAAAATCATATTGCCTATGTTAAAATGTGTAAGTATAATATAATAAAAAGTAAGAATAATTGTGCAGGCAAAGTTTGATATAAGGAGGACTTATATATGTTAAAAATTGAAGATAAGGCTTTAAATTATGCAAAACAAAATAAAAAAGATTTTATTGTAAAAACGGTCTCGGCATCTGGCGGCTGCTGTGATATGCCAGTTTCAAGTATAGTTATTGAATTAGTTGATAATCTTAAAAATACTTGTAATTATAAAATCTATGAATATAACGGCGTGAAAGTATTTATTGATAAGTATTTAAAAACAGAAGAAAATATATTAATATATCAAAAAGCTAAATTACCTTTAATAGGAATATTGTTTGGAAGTAAAGGAATATATGTAAAATATATTTAAAAAAATAGCCGCCTTTAACAAACCTTGGCGGCTATTTCAAAATCAAATTAATAGTTTATTACGATTAATCTTCAATTTTATATACTTTTTTAGCTTTATCAGTATATAAAATACCATTTAAATGATCAATTTCATGACATAACGCTTTAGCAAGAATACCATCTGCTTCAAGCTCTACATCTTCTAGATTTTCATTTTTATAGGTTACCTTGACTCTTTTAGGTCTTACAACAACGCCTTCATAGCCAGGATAACTTAAACACCCTTCTACACTATCTTCTCTACCAATTTTTTTAGTTATTTTAGGATTTATGAGTAAAAGTGGTTTGTATTCATTATCTATATCTATGAATATAACTTTTTTTAAAACTCCTATTTGTGGAGCAGCTAATCCTATTCCTGAAGAGCTGTGAAGTGTATCTTTTAAATCTTCAATTAATTGTAAAACATCTTCATCAATAGATTCTATGTTTCTACTTATCCTTTTTAGTTTTTTATCCCCAAATTGTAATATTTTTTTTACTGACATTTTACGTTATAAATTTAAATCTCTATTAATAAGTTTAAATTTTTCTCCTTTCTTAAAACAATACTAATATAGTACAATTATACATTTAATTTTATATGACATCAACTAAATCAAATGATTGATTTACATAAAGCTGTTTATCACTTTTTTCATCAAATATGACATAACATACCTTCTTGTTTAATTTTCCACTTAATATTAAAGTCCTTATATCTATAAAAAATTTTTCAATATGATAATTTGCTGAAACTTGAATATTGTTTTTCTCTATACAAGTCTTTACTTGTTTTTCTTCATTTTTATTTCTCTCCCTAATTAAAAATTCAGGAATCCATTTTTTCTTGTTATACTTCAAATAATCAAATTTAATTACTTCCTTTAATTCCAATTTACTGCTGTCATCTATTTTAATTTCTTCTGATATTTTAATTTCTTCTGAAAATTCCAAGAAAACCTTATAATAATCAGCGGAGGATATACTTCTTCCTAAATATCCTTTTTTATAAAAAAACATGCCAAGAGAATAATAAAAGTCATAAGGTGAATCAAACTTTGGTAAAAAGTAGTTTAGTATGTTATTGAATTTTCTAGAATTATAATATTTATCAAGTACTTTTTCTATCCTTTTTAATACTATGATTTCCTTATAACTCATATTCCTTGTCTTTAAAATTTCATAAGGTGGATATGGAGAGTATACCATTCCCCATTTTGGAGCTTCATATCTCATTGAAGATCCTTTTAAAAGCTTTAAAAAACCAAGCTGTATTTCTTCAGGTTTAATTGAATAAACATCATTAAATGACTTCTTAAAAGAAGCCATATCTTCTCCTGGAAGTCCTGCTATAAGATCTAAATGCTGTTTTACATTTCCTATACTTTCAAGCTCATCTACCTTTTGTTTTATATCTTTAAAATTGACATGCCTATTTATATTACTTAATATAATGTTATTTGTAGTTTGAACTCCTACTTCAAATTGAAATCTTCCATTTGGTGCTTTTGATATAAGCTTTATTTCATCTTCAGTTAATATATCAGCAGATATCTCAAAGTGAAAGGTTGTTTTTGTATTTAATTCAATAAGATACTTCCATATTTCCATTGTAAATTTAGGGTTACAATTAAAAGTCCTATCTACAAATTTTATTAATTCAACCCCTTTATCAACTAAAAATTTAAGTTCCCTTTTTACTCTGTCTATATTTAGAAATCTCACCCCATGTATGGTTGATGATAAACAGTATTTACAGTTAAAAGGACATCCTCTTGAAGCTTCATAATATACTATTTTATTGCTTAAATCATCATTTTTATCATATGGAAATACTATGTTATTCATGTTCATGAAATGTCTTTCAGGATTGCAAATTACATTGTTATTATCTTTAAAACACAGTCCTTTTATATTTTTTAGTTTAGATAAAAATTCATCATTTAAATTATGTATATGATTGTAATCCAGCATCCAATTTATAAGTTCACTGTATGTTTCCTCTCCTTCACCAAATATTACGAATTCACCTGGGTTTTCCTCAAGAAAGGTTTTACTATCATATGATACTTCAGGTCCTCCATAGACAATAATTATGTTTTGATTTATTAATTTAATTAAGTTAGATATACGTTTAATATAGTCTATATTCCATATATAACATGAAAATGCCACTACATCAGGATCTTTATTTACAATTTCTTCAACTATTCTTTCAATTCTATCGTTTATAGTAAATTCTACTATACTACAATCGTAATCTAAATTTTGTGTATATGCTTTTAAGTATCTAACAGCTAAATTACTGTGAATGTACTTAGAGTTTACTGCTGTCAAAATTACTTTCATTTTATCATTTCCCTTCAATTATGCTAATTACTTTCCTCCATTTATATAGTATATATTATTAAAGGCATTTAAATCAATTAAATTATAATATCATTTTCAAGAGTCCTTTAATATATTAATAGTACGTAAAAATATATAAGGGGTAATATTTAATGCATTTTATTTACACTTTTTTTATTGCTTTAGCAAATAATGTTGACAATATAAGTGTTAGAATTGCTTATAGTGTAAGAGGAATAAAAATATCAACTTTAAAAAATATATGGATTTCCCTAATTACTTTTTTAATTTCTTCTCTTGCCGCATTTTCAGGAACTATAATTACTAATTTTTTTAGTGCAAGGATATCTTCTATATTAAGTATGGTTATCCTAGTATGTATAGGATTATGGATCATATTTGAACCTTATTTGAATAAAAAGAAAAATGTTGAAAAATATAGTGAAGTTAAAAAAGATAATTCAATATATGATATTTTAAAAAATCCAGAGAAAGCAGATAAAGATGATTCTAAAGACATAGATTTTAAAGAAGCAACTTGTCTTGGTGTTGCACTATCACTTAACAATGTAGGTGGTGGAATAAGTGCAGGTATGATTGGTTTAAGTTCACCTTTAGTGGGTTTTTTTTCAGCTGTAATAAGTTTCTTATCACTTTGGGCTGGAAATTATGTAACTGATTTTTTAAGCAAGCGGAACTTAAATGAAAAAGCTGCAATATTAGCTGGAGTGTTACTGATTGCTATAGGTTTAAAACAAGTAGTGTAAAAAAAGCTGACATTACTATATGTCAACTTTTTTACTTGAATTTAAGAGAATTCTATATATGAGGAAGTTAAATTTGCACTAAATCTATGCTGTATTAACAGCATTTTGACTATCTTTAAACTCTTTATTTACCTCATTAACTTTTTTTGCTTTTATGCAGTAAATTCCACCATAGGCTTTTATATCAATTATGCTAAAATACTTTTCTAAAGCTTTAATAGTGTTTTCTTTTGAATTGTTCTTTAGTAAATTAAAATCTCTCATTTTAATTCTTCTCATTTCTCTTTTAGGCATAATTATTTTCAAAGTACAATTAACTATTTTACTGTATCCTTTATCCATATCCCAAACATATATAACTCCATCTTCCTTTAAATACTTTTTTATATTTGATAGAAATTTTCTTTTCCTTATATTAGGCCAAAAGTTATTAAGGCAAAAAAATAATATACAGGTATCATAAAAATTTTCTTTTATTTGAACTTTATCTTCTTTCCCTATAAGGTATTCTACATTTATATTTTTATTATTTTTTTTATATATATTATATATTACTCCACTATTTTCAAAACCAATGTCAAGTACATTTCCGTCAAAAGTTACATTTTCCATATTAACAAGTATCTCTTTACTCACTCTTTATTTTCCCCCCATTGTATAGACATTTGTGTAATATACATATATATTATTTCTTCATTGTATGAAAAATTCCTCCATGACTGGAAATGCTTCCTTGAATTTACTTTTGAATTTCTTTGTAATATTTAACCATAAGACCTGCTGTTGTCCTTTCAGCTTCTTTTAATATGGTACTTGCAATTTTATTATATCTTTCATCTTTATCTTTTAGATTAATATGCTTTATATACGTACTATTTGCCATAATTGCGTTATTATTTATATAGTCTTCCAAGTTTTCATATATTACAGCACCTTCTTTTGCTATAAAAGAATAATCAGTCATGAGTCTGCTTATTATCCAGAGTTCAAATGATCTATGACTGCTTAACAATCTATTGTTTACATGCTGTGGAACAGTAGAATCTTGTACAAGATGGCAAGCAGCTCCAAAGTAAAATAATGCTTTTGGAAGATTATTTGCTTCAAGATAATCTAATGATTTATTATAATATCTTTTACATTCGGTAAGTGCATCTGAAAAACCATACAATCCTCTTCCCTTACTTACACTGTAAAAGTGATTAGAACTTTTAAAATCCTGATCTGCCCACATTACTCCATCATTTAAATTTTTTACATGTTCAGTATAAAATTTGTATTCTTCATCATAACCATCATTTTTCAATATGTCAATGGCTTGAATTATTATGAACTTATGCACAGTACAATATGTCTTTAAAAGTTTCTTTTTGAGAGGATTGACAGCAAACATTATTCCCCTTAAAGCATTTCCATAAGTAACTTCAAATTTATTTTTCATCTACAAATCTATTCCTTTCTAGGCTAAAATATCATTATTTTTTCTGTATAACTAGCATCATAACTATGCCTGAAATACATATTATAATTAAGTATAAATATACTTTCTTATCTATATTAAAGCTAGTATATTTATGCTTATTTATACTATATATATATCCATGATTTGAATCAAGTACTAAAAGAGAATTATCGTAAAACTTCATATCAGCTGCATATGCATTTTTTGAAAGTTTAATTTCCTCCTTACCTGAGCCAACACCATTAAAAGCGTATATTATATTATTTGATCTATCATAAAAGTACATACAATCTTTAGTGCCAAGTACGCCATTTTTATCTATAGCTAAAGATCTCATGGAATTCACTTTATTATATTGATATATTGGTGCAGGTGGATTAGTTGTAGGATGGTTTTCAAGTACAAATTGTAAATTAGAATTATAATTTAATCTAAATCTTGGAGAAATAATAGGATCTCCACCACTGTAGTCGGGCCAGCCATACCAATTTCCCTTTTTTATTTCATATATGTAATCACTATCACCTTTAACTGGTCTTAATCCCCTATTCTCCATACCACCAATTACAGTAAAAAGTTTTCCCTGACTATTAAAATCCATACCTGTTACATTTCTAATACCCCATGCAAATGTTTCACTATTACCTGTTTTAGTATTATATAACATTATAGAAGCATTTCCTGGGAAGTGTCCTGAAATTATCTGACCATTTGTACTTCTTGTATTATAACTTTGAAAAGCTCCTGTTTTATGCTCACCAAAGTTTATTCCCTTTAAGACTATGTCTTTAGGCGATATATCATGAGTAAAAGGATTATCTTTAAGATACTTATTATCTTCTCCAACTACTCCTGAATTAGTAGCAGCTCCTAATGTTATATAAATATATTCTCCTTCTACTCTTACAATACTATTTTTATAATCACCATAGTTTGGTAAGTTACTTACTATTTCTGTCATCTTTTTATTTTTTAAATCATAAGAATATACTTTAGTATCAGATGCAAAATACAACTTATTATCATTAAAATCTATACTAGAAATATTCAAATTCTTATTCTTAAATAAATAATAACTCTTTCCACTATTCTCTATTACTTGTATTTTATCTTTGTAAGCTATGTAATAGTTATTTAAGTTGTCTACTGTAAAATCAACTGCACCTTTCATTCCTTTATACTTTATGCTATAATCAAGATCTTTATCCTTATTTTGTAAGCTTAGTTTGCTTTGCGATAAATTCCCAATATATTTACTTATTAAGATTACTATACAAATGATTCCCACAATTAGCAGCAAGATCTTAAAAATTTTTTTCATATTATACTCTCCTTATACAGTATTCTTAAAATATATATATTTTAAAACATTGTCTTATATGATTATATAAGTCCATTTACTTGTAAGTTATATTAGAATATAATACGCTTGTCTTTCATAATTTTATATATAGCTTATAAAATAAACTATTAAGTGGGGTTTCGTATGATATGAAAAGAGATAGATTTTTAAAAAATTCTCTAATTATGATTTTTTCAAATTTAATTACAGGAATTTTTGGTTTTACATTTTCAATAATTCTCTCTAGAGAAATGGGTGCAGAAGGTATTGGACTCTATGGACTTATAATGCCAGTTTATGATTTGTTTATTTGTCTTATATGCGGAGGTATAATTCCTGCAATATCTAGAACGGCAGCAATTTATTACAGTAAAAATGATTTTAGAAATTTAAATAGATCAATAGATGTTTCATTGTTATTTGATTGCATATGGGCAATTATAGTAGCAGTA
This sequence comes from Clostridium sp. JN-1, assembly GCF_003718715.1. Lineage (NCBI taxonomy): Bacteria > Bacillati > Bacillota > Clostridia > Eubacteriales > Clostridiaceae > Clostridium > Clostridium sp. JN-1. The sequence continues at coordinate 1,515,797 of NZ_CP033465.1, forward strand.
TGTGTATTTTCACTTGCACCATTTATAAGTACATATATGATTAAAGATGTCAGGACAATACATGCAATACAAGTAACATGTCCTGCTATGATATGCATATCACTTTCATCAATATTTAAAGGGTACTTTTATGGTGTTTCAGATATAAAAACACCTGCTTTTATAGATATAAGTGAGAAGTTTTTTAGAATAATTATATTTGTTAGCTTGATAACTGTGTTTAACTTAAAAACCGTAAAAAATACTGTAACTGGTGCATATATAACTTTAACCATAGGTGAATGTATAAGTTTGACACTTTTATATACATTTTATAAAAAGAAAAAATCAAAGTTAGGTTTTAGTTATTCTCCAGCTGAAGACAAGCTTCAATTGTTATTTGATGTATTAGTTATTTCGTTTCCATTATGTATAACCGACTTTTTAACTATGCTTATTTCTACGACTTCAACTTTAATAGTTCCAAGAAGGCTATTGAGTTCTGGTATTGAATATGATACTGTACTATCTATGATTGGCAAATTCAATGGTATGGCAATGAATATAATTTTTTTCCCCATGATAATAGTGAATTCAATATCTACAATACTCATACCTGACTTATCTGAAAAGTTGAGTAAAAAAAATTACTGGCAAGTTGAAAACAGAATTTCTCAAGTTATAAAAATTTCGCTTTCATTAGGTATGACCACACTAATAATATGCACAATCATACCAAATGTTTTAGGAAAGCTATTGTATAATAGGAATGACCTTGGTAATTACATACTTTTTTGCTCTGTAGGAGCACCTTTAGCTTATGTAGATACTGCAACTTATGCAGTATTAAATGGATTAGACAAACAAAATTTTATGTTGAAAAATTCTCTAATAGTTTCAATTGAACAATTACTAATTTTGTATCTACTAACTCCTATAAAACAAATAAATGTCTATTCCTATGGTATATCCTTAATTTTAACTTCATTAACAAGTTTACTTATGGATTTACATGAAATAAAAAAAACATATACAATAGATTTTTCAAAATATGAATTTGCCTTATATATATTGGGCTCACTTTTACTGTATTTTTTACTTTCTTCTTTGAGCCATTTAATTCCAGATAACTTAATTGCATTTCAAAGTATTATAGTGGTATTTACAGGTTTTTTATTTACATTATTTTTTTTAATATTAGTAATCAAGAAGAAGAGCTTTTCTTGATTGCAGGTTTAAACTACTTTATTTAGCACAAATTTAGGGATAAGTCTTGTGATTTTATGAGGCATTGATTCCAAGTCTCCTTTTTTTATACCGCCAATTAATATTAATGCAATTGAATATGTAATAGCTCCAATACCAATTGAGATTACTGTTGAAAATGTATCTGCAAAATATCCTCTATGTACAATGTTAAAAATAAAATTCAAACTATAATGTGCTGCAAAAACTATTACTCCCATAACCCCTGATGCTAAAGCAGGTTTTATTGCATGAGATAAAAGATCTAATCTTATTTTTAATGATTTCTTTATTACCATGTGGTTTAACAGTATAGGTATCATAAATCCAATTGCACTTCCAACAATCGCACCCAATATGTTTATACGCGGAATAGCTATTAAAAAGTAATTTGCCATTATCTTGAAACATATACCAAGCACTGAATATATCGTTGCTATAAATAGTTTACCTATACTTTGAAGTATAGTGGTCTGTATTTGCATAACTGACATCAAAACAAGTACTATTGAACCATATGCCATGATATATGATCCCCCACCAAACTTCAACATTTTAAATATAGGATCACTTAAAACTGCTAGCCCGACAGCACATGGTACTGAAATTGAAAAGCACAATCTAAAAGAATAATTTATCTTTTGTTTTACAGTAGTTTTATCTTTTACAGCTACTGCTGCTGAAATTGCAGGCAAGATTGCCATGGAAAGTGATGAAATTATAGTTATAGGTACATTCATAAGCTGCTGATATTTAGTTAGAAATCCGTACAAAATAGTAGCTTTAGTATCAGAAATACCACCTGCCATTAATCTTACTTTAGTATTATAAATATCAACTAAATTTCCAGCATTAGTCACACCAACACACATAGTTATTGGAATTCCATACCTTATTATCCTTTTTATCAATTGATTTGTGCTAAGTCTTTTTACGTTTTTTCCTAAATCGCCTTTAGCCACATGAAACTTTCTATTCCTTTGATAATAAAACATTAAAAATACAGCTGATGCAAGTGCACCTAAAGATGTACCTATACTGCCTCCTGCAACTCCTGCTTCCACACCAAATTTTATTAAATAAAAAGCAAATATAATTGAAAATACTATATTTACAGCTTGTTCTATTACTTGAGATATTGCCGTAGGTGTCATATTTCCCCTACCCTGAAAATATCCTCTATATGCAGATGCAATTGAAGTAAATAAAATTGCAGGCGATAAAGTCAATATTGATAAATAAGCTTTTTTATAGTGTATTATATTTGATATTGGACGTGAAAATAAGAGCAAAGCTAAAAACATTATAATTCCCAATATCAGAAGAATAAATCTTGCTATTTTAAACCCCTTTACAGCATCCTTATAATTTTTAACAGCTGTAAGTTCTGATATTAATTTAGATATAGCTACAGGTATACCGGAGTTTGTGAGTACAAATATAAAGGTATATACTTGAAGCGAAACACTGGATATTCCATATCCTTCATCACCAATTATATGTCTAAATAGCGGTATATAAAGTAGTGATAGGACTTTTACTAACATACCTGCAGCTGAAAGTATAACAAAGCCCTTAGTAGTTGATTGTTCCTTCATCGTTAAAACCTCTCATTTTTTATAATATGGTTTAAAATTTTTCAAATATATCATTTTTAATCTTTTTAAGTACAGGTGGTAAACTTTCAGCTATAGTTTTATTTTCTAAATAAGATAATTTATCTGGACAATTTCCAAATATTAGTTTATATGCATATAAAAATTGATAATCAAGTCCGTACTTGTTGTAGAAAAAACTATTTAACTTATTTATCCCATATTTACTATCACCAACAATTGGGTTTTTAAGGTAACTTAAATGAGCTCTTAATTGATGGCTTCTACCTGTAATTAACTCTAATTCTAAAAGAGAATAAATTCCACAAGTTTTAAGAGTCTTTACCTCCATTGCTATTTCTTTAGCACCTTTTCTTGGCGTATCAAATACTTTTGATATATTTTCATCTTCATTTTTCATTATGTATGCTCTATAAATTCCGTCATTTATTTTTCCCCTTACAAGAGCTTGATAGTACTTCTTTATTCTTCTCTCTCTTATCATCTCATTCAACAACTTTAATGATTCAAAGTTTTTGCCATATATGACTACTCCTGAAGTATTTCTGTCAAGCCTATTGCATGGTGATGGAGTAAAAGTAAGCTCTTGTTCTGGTTTATAATCACCTTTATCATATAAATAAGATAATACATAATCTGTCAATGTATTTTCTTCTCTTTTACTATCCGAATGTACTAAAACACCGGGCCACTTTTCAACTATAAGAATATTTTTATCTTCATATGTAATTTTCAAAAAATCATTATCTATTCTGTTAAACTTTTGCTTTTTAGATTCTGTTACTATATACCTAGTTTCTACTATATCTCCTTCTTGTAAAAAGTATTTTTCTTTAACTTTTTTTCCATTTACCTTTATATCACCTTTTCTTATACTCCTATATATACCACTTAAAGGCATATCCTTAAGCCATTTTCTTAAAAACTTATCTACTCTCTGTTCTGCTTCGTTAATTCCTATTTCAATTTTCATATCAACACTCCTAATTAATTCTACAATTAATTTCATATATCTATTTATATTTGCAATTTTAGTTAAACAACATCTAATTATATAATATTACTATTTATAAAATCAATACATATAATTATCAACAATTTACAACTTTCGCATTTATATTAGTATTGCTTTCTAAAGTTAATCTATATACCTATTTACAAAAAAAATTAAAATAACTCTTTATGTTACGAAATTAGTTAAAATCTTAAATCATGATATAAAAACCGGCTTAAAATTTTAACTAAAAATTATAACATAAAGAGTCAAAATTTACTTTAAAAGTTCAAAGGCAGTTTTGCATTGAATTGCAGCTCCTATAGAAAGACAATCTTCATCAATATCAAAAAGACTTCCATGTGCTGGATTAACTATTCCCTTTGATTTATTTCCACATCCAAGGTAATAAAATGCTGATGGTCTAGCCATTGAAAAGTATGCAAAGCTTTCAACCCCCATACTTGGGCTTTCAAGCATTTCAACATTTTCCTTTTTTATTATTGAAGAAGCACATTTTACAATCATTTGGGCAGTATCATTGTCATTATATAAACATGGATAACTTTCTTCTATATTTATTTCACACTTACCTCTCATTGAATTAACTATACCTTCTGTAATTTCTATCAATCTATTTCTTACATAAGCTCTATGCTCTGTCCTAAGTGTTCTCATTATACCACTTATTGTAACTTCCTCCGGAATTATATTTTGGGCTGTTCCACCATGTATTGAACCAATTGTAATTACTGCTGGATCTGTAGGTGGAATTTCACGACTAACTATACTTTGCAGTGCAACTACAACTGAACTTGCTATTAAAACAGGATCAACTCCAGTATCAGGATGCGCACCATGTGCACCTTTACCTTTTATCTTTATTGTAAATGGATTTGAAGCTGCATTTACAACTCCCATTTTGACTCCTATTTTTCCAACTTCAATTGCAGGTTCTACATGAAGACCTATTATTTTATCTACCCTAGGATTTTCGAGAACTCCTTCCTCTATCATTACTTTAGCTCCGCCTGTAGTTTCTTCAGCAGGTTCAAAAAATAACTTTACATTACCATTGAGTTCACTTTTTAATCTATTTAATATTTTTGCAGCACCTAAAAGTATAGTAGCATGTGCATCATGTCCGCAAGCATGCATTTTTCCATCTACCTTAGAACTATAATCACACTTTTTATTATCCTTAAGTGGAAGAGCATCCATATCTGCACGTATTCCTATTGTCTTATCTCCACTTCCCCTTATTATACCACAAACTCCAGTTTTAGCAGTTTCTATATATTCTATGCCTTCTTTATCTAAGAATTCTTTTATTTTTTTAGAAGTTCTAAATTCTTCATATCCAAGCTCAGGATACATATGAAAGTCCCTTCTCGTGTTTATGAGTTCATCTTTAATATCTTGTGCCATTTTTAAAAAGTCTATTTCCACAATTAATCCTCCTATTGTTATTCCCATCCAATTTCTATTATGTCACCTTCTGAAAGTTTATCATAATAACCAGCATCTTTGTCATTTAATCTCAAGAACAGCTTTCCCTTTGAAATTGACAGATTGAATTCAATATAATTGAATATATCAACAAATACATAATTATCCTTGCCTTTTAATGTAATTCTTTTGCCATTTACAACTACATTCACCTCTACACCTTTAGTTATTTCATTCTCAAGAATTTTGTCACTTTGAGAAGTTTTATTATCTTTATCATTTTTATTTTCAACTTTTTCTTTTTTTATTCTATATAGTTTATTACCTTCCCTTATAACATAATTATTGAATATTTGTTTCCCATCTAAATAATATTCATAACTTTCTTCGTCTTCATTATATCCCAGAAAGTATTTTTTATATTCTTCAAGTGTTTTAGGAAAAAATATTTTAACATCATCATTTTCTTTTATGTCACAATCCAAATTTACTTTTTTATCATTAATAATGGCTACTGGTTCTAAATTTTCTATTATATCATTTACAAAGAAACTTACAGAATACAACTTTTGTATATAGTCTTTAACTTTGGGTTTTGCATCAGTACCATTTATAGCATAGTTTATACGTACTTTATCCCCTTCTTTTACATTATCATCTATATTAGACTTGATATCATCTATCTCTATTTCTGCTGGCTGTGAAAGTGAACCAAATGCTACTCTTTTTATGCCATTTAAAGTAAACCTCAAGCTTTTACCATTTCTGCCCATCAACACTTTTGGATTTATACCTGCTTGCATAATGACATCCATAACTGTATGCTTATGTGAATTAAAAAGGCTAATTACAGAATCATTTAAAAATACATCTATAAAATCATTTCCAAATCTTCTTATAGAAGTTAGTGCTATACCTAAAACTGTTACTCCAATGCTGCCTAATGAATTGTCTTCACATACACAATCTTTTATATCATCTCTTACCTTTATACCTATTCTCTGATTTGGTATATTAAGTTTTTCTGCTAAGAAGTCTTTAAGCTTCGGAGTATATGACCCACCTCCTACCATAAATATGGCATTAGGTGACTTGCCTCCATTTAATTCTATTATCTTGTTTCCTATTTCATCTGCAATCTTTTTAACTGTTGGTGATATAATCTTTATTACTTCATCACATGATACTTCATTTTCAATTCCAAGTACATCTATATATTTGCACTTTTCTTCAGAACCACAAGACCTCTTTATGACTTCAGCTGTATTAAAATCTACTAGACAATTTTGAGCTATTACTTCAGTAACCTCATCACCGGCTAGTGGTACCATTCCATACGAACATATTGTATCATTACTGCTTATAGCTATATCCGAAGTACCTGCTCCAACATCAACTAGTCCCAAATTTAAAATTCTTAAATTTTTAGGTATGGCAGCTTCTATAGCAGCAATTGGCTCTAATGTAAGACTTACAACTTGAAGTCCAACTTTAGCTATAACAGAATAAAGACTATCAACTACAGACTTTGGCAAAAATGTAGCTATAATTTCAGCCTCAATATTGTCTCCCTTATGCGATAACAAATTACTTATCAAATATCCATTTAAATAGTAGCTTTTTACGCTGTATCCAACACAATAAAGCTTTCCAGCCATTTCTCCATTGATCTTTTGTTCCGCCATTCTAACTGCTGTAAGTTCAAGACTTCTTATTGTATCCTTATCAATTTCCTTATTATCATCAATTTCAAGCTTAGCCTTAGATACCGTAGTCTTTAGAAATCTTCCAGCAGCTGCAATAGCAACATTTTTTAATTTTATATTTAATTTTGCTTCAAGATTATTTTTTACGATATTTACCGCATTAGCTACTAACGTGATATCATGAATTTGTCCATCAATCATTGCTCTTTCTTCATGTTCTACAAAATGTTCTGCTATTACATAAAATTTTTTATCTTTTACAATACCAACTGTTCCGATAACAGTACGGGTTCCTATATCTAATGCAAATATTACATCTTGTGGATCAATTTTAATGTTATCCATAATATTTACCTCTTCTTTGCTTTTATAATTTAAACGTTCATATTCTAACAATATGACTATTCTCCTAATGAATATTATAAATAATTGCAGAATGTTTGTAAACTGACGTACAACTAATAACTTTATATAAATAAGCTTATACTAATTGTGAATAAGTTTAAGGAGGTATCATATGAATAAATTGATTAAAAATATAGAGTTTTCAAAAGTACTTGATTTAAAAGAATTAATATCTTATCAGGAAGGTCAAGTAATAAGTAGAACAATTGCACAAATACCTTCTGTAAATATAACTTTATTTTCACTAGATTTAAGCGAAGGTATAAGTACTCATGTAACTTCTGGAGATGCAATAGTACAAATATTAGATGGTACAGCTGAAATAACAATAGGAGACGACGTATTTAATGTAAGAAAAGGTGAAACTATAATAATGCCCTCTAATGTTCCCCATGGACTTGAAGCACGTGAAAGATTTAAAATGCTTCTTACTGTTTTAAAATATTAAATTATTTAAATAAAGTTATGCTAGAAGCTTTACTTATAAAGTCTCCAGCATAACTTTTTATCAAATAAAAATTATTCTGCTATTTTAATTATTCCATTATTTTCACAAACATATGGTAAGTTTCTCATAATCTCATATATATATTTTGATTTACTATTGTTTAAGACTTCTTCTTTTGATACTTTATTAGGATACAACATATTGCACCAAAAATCTATAAAATCATCTTTAGTTATAAAATGAATATCTGCATCATCTTCTACTACAAATCCACTATCAAAATTTTCAATAATTTTTAAGTTCTCAATTGAATTTTTTGAAGTTATTTCACATATATCATCCCATATTTTTTTAAAAGCTATCATTTTTGTAACCTCCATATAAAATATTAATTATTGAAACTGCATTTAGTATATCATAATTAATATATATAAGTCAATTTAGATGTTTTAACGACTTAATAGTATACCCTATTTTATTTATAATTACATGTAAATTTAGATATTTTAACAACTCAAAAAAAATTACATATAATTATAAATAAAATAGGGTATACTATGTTGGTTTAGTTTACATTTAATGTTATTAACATAATATTTAATATGTTAATAACATATTAAAACATAAATACTATTTCAAATAATTTTCTTCCCATAATCAAAACTCCCTTCTTCATACACTTAGTATTTAAAAAAAGGAGCTTAATTATTCTGAATAAATTAAGTTTTTACTTGGGAACCACCTATATTAATTTTTCATATAAAGGATCCTTGTTGCATTTAATACAGCTATAAGTGCAACTCCAACATCTCCAAAAACCGCTTCCCACATTGTAGCAAAACCTATTAATCCAAGTATCATAATGCATAACTTTACTCCTAATGCAAATATGATATTTTGCCAAACAATATTTTTAGTTCTTTTTGCAATTTTCATGGCCGCTGATATTTTGGATGTTTTATCATCCATTATAACAATGTCTGCTGCTTCAATTGCTGCATCAGACCCTACCCCGCCCATTGCAATTCCTATGTCAGCTCTTGCAAGAACTGGTGCATCATTTACACCATCTCCTACAAAAATAAGTTTGCCATCACGTGATTTTTGATCATATAAAGCTTCAAGTTTCTCAACTTTTTGATGAGGTAAGAGTTCAAAATACACTTTATCTAATTCAAGTTCTTGAGCTACTTTTTTACTAGCCAGTTCATTATCACCAGTTAGCATAACAATCTTCTTAACACCAATATCTTTAAGCTCTTTTATTGCAAGTTTAGAATCATCCTTAACTTCATCGTCTATAATAATATACCCTGCATATTTTTTATCTACAGATAAATGAATAATAGTACCTTGATAATTAATGTGTGCATATTCAATCTTCTCCTTGTCCATTAATTTAGTATTTCCAGCAAGTACATTTTTCCCGTATACAGTTGCACTAATTCCAAGTCCTGATATTTCTTCGTAATCTTCAATTTTAGATTCATCAATATCTTTTCCATAAGCCTTACGTATTGAAATTGCAATTGGATGATTTGAATAAGTTTCTGCCATTGCTGCATATTCAATTAATTCTTCTTTTTTGATACCTTGAACTGTACTTACATCAACTACCTTAAATACACCTTTTGTAAGCGTACCTGTTTTATCAAATACTATTGTATCTACTTTATTTAAAGCTTCTAGATAATTTCCACCCTTAACTAAGATTCCATTTTTGGAAGCAGCACCAATTCCACCGAAAAAACTTAATGGAATTGATATAACAAGTGCACATGGACATGAGACAACTAAAAATATCAGAGCTTTGTACACACTTTGTGAAAAAGTTATATTTTTTATAAAAATCGGAGCCAAAAATACAACTGCTAGTGCTGCAAAAACAACAACTGGAGTATAGTACCTTGCAAACTTAGTTATAAAGTTTTCTGTAGGAGCCTTTTTGGAACTTGCATTTTCAACTAATTGTAATATCTTTGATATAGTCGATTCTCCAAATTCCTTGCTTACCTCTATAGTTAAAAGTCCATTTTTATTTATAAATCCGCCAAATACATCGTCATTTACTTCAACTTTTCTAGGTACTGATTCTCCTGTAAGATTTGAAGTATCAACCATTGATTTTCCTTCAATTATTTTTCCATCAAGAGGAATTTTTTCTCCTGGCTTAACGATAATGATGTCACCTATTTTTACATCATCAGGTGAAATTCTCATTATTTCATTTCCACTTTTCACATTTGCAAAATCAGGTCTTATATCCATGAGTGAAGATATTGACCTTCTTGACTTATCTACAGCTAGATCCTGAAAAAATTCACCTACTTGATAAAATAGCATAACCGCAACTCCCTCTGGATATTGCTTTATTGAAAATGCACCCAAAGTTGCAATAAGCATTAAAAAGTTTTCATCAAATATTGATCCTTTTTTAATATTGTTAAATGCCTTAAGTATAACCTCTCCGCCAACTATAATATAACTTATTAAATATAGTATAAATTCAATGTAATATTGGAACTTAAGAATCATAGCTGTGGAAAATAAAATACCACCTATTATTAGTTGGATCAATTTTAGTTTTCTACCATCACTTTCATTCTTAGAATCACCTTTAATCTTAATATTACTTTTAGACACTATATTTACATCTGGTTCTATTTCTTTTACTATACTTTTAATTTCTGTAATAATGCTGCTCTTATCATAACCTTCATCAGTTTCTATAATTAGCTTTTTAGAAACAAAATTTAAATTTGCACTTTTCATACCATTTATATTACATACTTTTCTTTCAATTTTAGATGCACAATTAGGACAATCTAATCCTTCCAATATGAATTCATCTCTTATGACCTTCATATCCTTCATCCCCTTTAAAATTAAGATTTATAAAGTTATAAAACTCTATATTTACATATGAATATATGTTCATATATCATGATATGAAAAATTTCACATTTTGTCAACTATTTAAACCTAAATATATAAATAAAACAGACTAGAAATCTCAACTTAAAGTTAAAGTTCCTAATCTGTTTTACTGTAACATAATTTTAAAATTCAAATTTCAAAGGTCTCATAAATAAATCAAGCAGTGTCCTTGAAACTTCCTTATTTTCAAATATAACTTTATACAAAGCATTACAAATTGGAAGTTCTATATCGTATTGCTTTGATAATTCTACTAAAGCTTTTATAGTTGAAACCCCTTCTGCTAATTTATCAAATTTTTTATTCTTTACAAAATCTTCTCCAAATCTCCTATTATGGCTGTGCTTAGAAAATAATGTTGCTTCATAATCTCCTAAATGACTTAGCCCATATATTGTAATATCATTTCCTCCCATAGCTCTTACCAATCGTGATATTTCTCTAGTTCCTCTTGCCATAAGTGCTCCTTTTAAACTTGTATATCCAAGTCCATCCAGCATACCAGCTGCTATACCAATGACATTCTTAGAAGCAGCTCCAATTTCATTGCCTATTAAATCTTGGCCATAGTAAAACCTTATCAAATCACTATTTAATACACCTACAAGCTTTTTAGTTATATCAATGTTTTCTGAACCTATTACCATGCAGTTTGGTATTCCTGCTACGAAATCTTGAACATGCCCTGGACCTACCCATATTGCAACATTAATATTACTTCCCATTTCTTCCTTAAAAACTTGTGTAAGTCTCTTACCACTTGAAGCTTCTAGTCCCTTCATACAAAGTATGAATATTTTATTTTCCTTATCCGGCATAGAACTTAATTTTTGTGCAAATCCACGTAATCCCTGCGAACTTATTGATATTATTATTATATCTGCACTAGTAAAGGCATCTTCTAAGGAATTACTTAAACAAATTTCTTGAGGTAATGTAAGATATTCATTTTTTCTATACTGTTTTAGTATGCTGTAATTATGTGAACCTTTTCTTCCCCAAAGGATTACATTATGACCTATACTATTACAGTAGTATGCTAAAAAACTTCCCCATCGTCCGCAACCTAATACTGAAATATTCATTTTTACCTCCTAATACATTTTTATTATTTTTTCCAAAATCAATTTTTATATTATTATTGGATAATTAATATAATTTACTTAATTTATTCTACCACACCACAAAGTGGATATGTACCCAACTTACTTATATATTATATAAATATAACATGATATCCTCCAGCATTTAATTTAATCTTCAAAAATTTTTTATTATAAAAAGTCCTTTAAAGTTTTAAATTTATAACAAAATGTTTTTTAATATTTTATTATTAAGTGTTAAAATAAAATAGAGATTATATAATAACAAGGAGAACAGCCATGAAAAAAAAGCATACCTTAACAGTCATAATAATTTTAATAATAATATTGGGAGGACTTTTTTATGTCAATAAATCATTGTGTACAACTAAAAATACTTCTACAATAAAAATACAAATACCTAAAAATTCTTCTACTGAAGAAGTAACTAATATTTTATATGGTAATTCCATTATAAAAAATAAAGATTATTTCATGTTTATGAAGAAAACATTTTATAAAAATAAAGTAATTCAATCAGGTAACTTTTCAATACCTGAACAAATATCATTTTCAGTACTTACTGATATACTGTCTAGAAATTATAAAGATGGCAATACAGTAAAAATAACAATACCTGAAGGCTATACAAATGAACAAATAGGGGAACTTTTAGAGGAAAATAAATTGGTAAGTAAATCAAGCTTTTTACATGCAGTACAAAACTGGACATCCAATGACTACTGGTTTTTAAATAATATACCGCAAGGTCCGCATAGATTAGAGGGTTTCTTATTTCCAGACACATATTATTTTGACAAAAAAACTTCAAATTCAGATGAAATAATAAAAACAATGCTGGGACAATTTGACGATGAAGTTTCTCCATACAAAGATTATATTATAAGTGAAAATTATAACGTAAGGAACTTGGTTACAGTTGCATCTTTAGTTGAAAAAGAAGCACGTAAAGATGTTGATAGGCCAAAAATTGCAAGTGTAATATATAATAGGCTAAATAAAAACATGCCTCTTCAAATAGATGCTTCCATTCTTTATGTTATTGGGCATAAGGACAAACTTTATAATAAGGATTTAACTGTGAAATCACCTTATAATACTTATACAAACAAAGGTTTAACTCCTTCACCAATATGTAATCCTGGAAAGAAATCAATAGATGCTGCAATATATCCATCAAAAACTAATTACCTTTATTATGTTTTAAATCAACAAACAAATGAACATGTATTTGCAAATACCTATGAAGAACACATGAAAAACGTAAAAAAATATGTAAAATAAGCATTTAGTAATTTTGTATAGTGTTTCTAGTTTGGAACTAGAAGCACTATATGAATATAATTTATACTCTAATACAAGTCCAGCTCTCATTTCTTTTAAGTTCTCTATAAATTATAACTTGACATACTTAAACTATAGTAATATAATATAAGAATTGATGGAAATAAGGAAAGAAGGTGGAAATTTGAATAAGAAATCTATATTAATAACTCCTGATGTTATAGAAGAATGTCTTTGTGAGTCACTTGATATTCTTGAAAAGAATACTCAATCATATAAGAAAATAAAGAAAAGCTCTAAATAGTTTAAACTTTTAATTTAATCATCAAGTTAATATGCAAGATGCATTTCGATAACTCATAACTCATTTTTAAGTGCATTATTTATCTAATCTTTTAATGTATTCTCATATTTTGAAATCCTATGATTTTAAATTTTTATATGGTTATTATTTTTAAAGTTAATTTGTGTTTTAATTTAAAAAACAAATTTTACTCATAAATTAACTTTAGCTAATAACCATATACCATAACCAAGTTTAATATTTACATTACATTATTATTTAAATCATCTAATTTGAGTTTGTTGTTATCATTTTTTACTATTATAAAATCTTAGTGCAGTTATTATAACCCCGAATAAGCAAAGAATTCCTGCGCTTATATATACACATCTCATTCCATACATAAATATATCATCTCTGCCCTTTATATAATCAGTTACCCTATATCCAACTTTATAACTCATCCTATTATATAATAGAGCAGTTGAAAGCGAAGTTCCTAAAACAAATCCTAAATTTCTAATAAGGGCATTTACGCTCCCAGCTATGCCAAGCTTATCTTTTGCCACAGTAGACATAACTAATGAATTATTTGGTGATTGAAACATTCCATTTCCTACAGTCATTATTACTATATACAAAATCAAAGTTATTACAGATGATCGTTCATTTAAACTAGATATTAAAAATAATCCCAAACTTGTAAACGTAAGTCCAATAAGTGTAAGTATTTCTGAGCCAATTTTGTCTGACACATATCCGCTAAAAGGAGCTACAACAGATAAAACGATTGGAGATACCATCATGAAAAAACCTGTTATTGCTGGCGAAAATTTTAAAGTATCTTGAAAATAAAATGGCAGTATTATATTAGATGCACTAATTGCAATGAATGAAATAAATGCACATAGTATGCTCACTGAAAATAAACTATTGTTAAATATACTCAATTGAAGCAGTGGAATCTCTATTTTGTATTCAATCATGATGAACAATACAAAGGTTATAAATGAAATAACAAAAGCAGAAATTATAATTGGATTATTATATCCTATAGTTTGTCCTTGTCCCAGCGCTCCAAATAAAAGTATAATAGATATTACAAATAAAGAAGCTCCTTTTGTATCGAACTTTTCTCCATGTACCATATGCGGCTTTGGAAATATTTTTATTGTTAGTACAAATACAATTATTCCTATTGGTACATTTATTAAAAAAATATATTTCCAGCTCAAAGCAGAAACTATAATACCACCAATTGGAGGACCAGCCATTGAACCCAACGCAACAAATGTACCTAAAACTCCAAGAGCCCTTCCCCTTTCATTTGCAGGAAAAACTTGAGTTATAATTCCTTGATTTGTAGCCATTGTAGCTGAGGCACCTACTGCCTGAATTACCCTTGCTGTTATAAGTAGTGGTAATGAATTTGTAAGTCCGCATAATAATGATCCAATTGTAAAAACTACTAATCCATATTTAAATACCCTTGTCTTCCCTACCATGTCCCCCAATCTTCCAAAAATTAAAATAGTTGCTGCAACAGTTATTAAAAAACTTGTAACAACCCATTCTATACCTGCCATTCCTACATTTAATTTAACTGCCATGTCAGGCAGCGCAACATTTACAATACTTCCATCTAAAGTTGACATAAAAGTTGCAGAAAGTACTGTAAATAAAATTAACCATCTCTTTTTATATACTTGAGTTTCAGCTTCGTTCAATCCTCTTTCATCCCTTCACAGATATTTTTTTATACTCTACTCCATTTTTTAACACCTTCTAGGAAGTTTATTGATACTTCTATATATTCATTACTACTTTCTTTTACTAGGTAAGATAATACAGTATAACTATACTGTGTAATTTCTTCTTAAAGTTAAAAATTTATAATCAAACGTGATATTCTCATCCATTTTACCATCTATACTCTCTATAACTGTCCAATTTTTATAATCTATACTTGGGAAAAAAGTATCTGCTTTAAATTCATAATCAATAAAAGTAAGGTACATTTTCTCAGTATATGGCATAAACTGTCTGTAAATTGATTCCCCGCCTATTACAAAATATTCTTCCTTTTCTTTTAAAAAACTTAATACTTCTTCAACCGAATGAGCAATAATTACACTATCATCTTGAACTTTAAAATATTTATTTCTTGTTATAACAATATGTTTTCTATTTGCAAGAACTTGAGGCAGCGACTCAAATGTTTTTCTTCCCATAATTATAGTGTGTCCCATAGTAATATTTTTAAATCTCTCTAAATCTTCTTGAATACGGCATAGGAGTCCATTATTATTTCCAATTGCATTATTTTTATCCACTGCTGCTATTATTGTTACCATAAATCCTCATATCCTCCAACTTACTTACTTTATTTCCTCCTTTGAAATAAACTTTATAACATAATATAAATTATAATACATGATGGCAACTTTTAAAATATATATTAAATTTGAATATTGTTTCCTGTACTTTATCAAAATATAATAGTATGATAAGTATTGTTAAACTAAAGAGTATACGAGGTAAGATTATGAATAAATTAAATTTTAAAGATTTTGGATTAAGTCAAGATATATTAGAATCACTTAAAAGACTGGAGTACAAAACTCCATCTGAGGTTCAAGAAAAAGTAATACCACTTATTTTAAAGAAAAAGGATGTAATAGTTAAGTCACAAACTGGAAGTGGTAAAACTGCAGCATATGCAATACCAATTTGTGAGGAATTAGAATTAGAAGAAAATAACGTTCAAGTGTTAGTACTCTCCCCAACAAGAGAACTTGCACTTCAAATAAAGGAGGATTTCTCAAACATCGGTAGATTTAAGAGACTAAGATGTGTAACCGTATTTGGCAAGGAACCTATAAGCATTCAAATAAATAAACTTAAACAGAGAGTTCACGCTGTAGTTGGAACTCCAGGCAGAACACTAGATCACATGAAAAGAGGAACATTAAATCTTAAAAATATAAAATATTTGATTATAGATGAAGCAGATGAAATGCTCAATATGGGATTTATAGATCAAGTTAAATCCATAGTAAGTAAACTGCCTAAGGACAGGATTACACTTTTATTTTCTGCAACTATGCCAGATGAAATACTTAAACTATGTAATGAGTATATGCTAGATCCAATAAATGTAGAAATTAAATCTAAAAGTTCTACATTAGATAGAATAAAACAAATTTATTATGAAGTAGAAAATGATAAAAAATTTAATTTGCTGAAGAAGATAGTATATACTCAAAGACCTATGAGTTCAATGATATTTTGTTCAACTAAAAAAAATGTAGATGATTTACTTGCAAAAATGAAGAATGAAGGATTTTTATGCGATTCTTTTCATGGTGGAATGCTTCAATCTGAGCGAATTAATGTTTTAAATAGATTTAAAAGAGGAGAATTTACTTTTCTCATATGTACTGATATAGCTGCAAGGGGAATTGATGTTGAAAATATAACACATGTAATAAATTATGACATACCAATGGAAAAAGAAAGTTATATTCATAGGATTGGCAGAACTGCCCGCATAGGTAAGAGTGGCACTGCTGTGACTTTTGTAACACCTAATCAATATAGATTTTTACAGCAAATAGAAGAAACCTTTAATTTAAATATACAAAGAGCAGAAATTCCATCTAATGAAGAGGTACAAAATGGAAAACTTATATTTGATAAAGAACTTAAATCCCCTATCAAGCTAAAGACAAACAAAGCTAAAAAAGTAAACAAAGATATCATGAAAATATACATAAGTGCAGGCAAGAAGAAAAAAATAAGACCCGGCGACATAGCTGGAACCATTGCAAGTATAGATGGGGTCAGCCCAGATGACGTTGGTATAATAGATATAAGAGACAATTTTTCTTATGTTGATATACTTTCTGGCAAGGGAAACATAGTACTTGATGCACTAAAACATAAAACTATAAAAGGAAAGACAGTAAGAGCAGACAAAGCACAAAAATAGTTATCACATTATCGTATCCTTTACACTGCAGTACAAATTTTGTGGTTAGCATATGTATGAAATGCATAGGCTAACCACAAAACTCAATACCTCATATTATTATACTAGAGCTGAATACAATTATATCAATCTCATGTTATCATCAAAAAGAGTATTATCTTTAGATTTAAAACACTCTCTATTTACTCCATAAAACAGTTCATCACTATCACTGTTGTTTTTTATATCAAAGTATCCAAAATCATTATTTTCTATAACCATACGTTTTGTTGAATTTCCACCATAAAATATTACTCCATATACCCTATCGTACCCATTTCCAGATTTGACAAAACAGTCATCAAATTTACACATTTTTATAGTTATTTCATTCAAGTTGTCGGAATAAATTATACCGCCATAAATATCGGAATATCCAACCTTACCGCAGTTCTTAAATGTTGATTTAATAATATTAAAATTATAACACGATTTAACTTCAAATGCTCCTTTAGTAAAATCATTAAAATTACATCCTGAAATATTTATATGTTTACAATTTTCAAATACAATAGGACCAACTCCACTGAAGCTGCAATTTATAAATTCAACATATTCACACCTTATGAATTTAAAATTTACTTTACTTAAATCAATCATATAATTTTCAAAAGCCACATTATTTTGTTTAAATTCTATTACACTGCCATCTTTATTACCCTGCAGATTTAGTTTAACTTTTTCTTTTGCAAAATAGTAAACTTCTGAATTTGTATCAACAAGTTTTCCTGTAAAAAACTGTTTGAAATAACACATAAAATTACCTATCATACCTTGTGCAAGATTTTTATCTGATATACTGCTGTATATATCACTATCTTGCTCAAGTATGCTCAATGTTACATGTACTAAAAACTCTACTTCTTTTTTATTTAGCAAAAGTATTTCACATATTTCCGAAATAAACTCTACTGAATGTTTTTCAGGAGTTCCTGCTGATGCAATTACAATAAGTGAATCAACAACAAAATTATACTTTAACTCGCTGTATTTAAATTGTTTCACAAATTCACTTGCAAAAGTTTCATCAGCACATAGTGCTTTTCTCATATACTCATTAAATTTATCACCTAATCCTATTCCCTCAAAAAGTCTTCTTATGAATAATATCTGTTCTGCCTTAGGTAGTTCACCATATTGAAGAATGATGCATAACATCTCCATATATATACTTTTTGTATAATTTTGACTTTCTTCAAGAGGATGACCCTTTATTGGATATGAAGCTGCCTTTTGATTTTTGAAATACTTTCTTATTTTGCTAAATGAATTATCCTTATCCATACCAATCATAATTTATTTCTCCCTATCTTAAAGTTTATTTATACATTCAATAAATTTATTAACATTATCACCTGGTTCATTGAACTTTATCTCGTCTTTTTTTAAAACTAAAATTTTTCTTATCATACTAGATAGTTCTGCTTTATATGCAAAACCTCCTAATTCTTTATTCATAATTGGATTAACATCTTTTAATGTATTGTAAATCATAATATTAATAGCTGGATCACTTTTTGCAAGATGATTTTTCATATATTCCTTTACAACTTTTAATGGATCTATAACTTGATCTTCTAAATCTGTCTCAGATATTTCTTGTATGATTATACCAAAGTTATTTGCTGCACCCTTTATTCTCATAAAAAATTCATCTTCAACTTTTCTTAAGCTCAAAATTGTCCTTTTCAAATTGTTTATATTTTTTTCTGTTTCCTCTGAAAGCAAGAAAAGAGACTCCTTTACACTTACATTGTCTGATAAATCAAGTGAATTAGTTAAAATATTTAATCTTTTACTCTCATTTTCTATAACATATTTATAATACTCCATACATTTTACAAATAAAAGTTTAAAATTGTAAACAAATTTAGACTCATACATTTCGTCATTCCAATTTTCAAGATATTCTCTTATTCTGTTATTATCAAATTCATCTGATATTTTACTTGAGTATGAAAGCACATTTAAATAGTCAATACCATTAGAATCGAATATATCTTTGAGTTTATTTATAATCTTGTTAATTTCTTCTTTTGTACAGTCATCATCATTGTTTACAATAATTAGCTTTGGCGTTTCTTTTCTCAACTTACTAATAAAGCTTATCTCTTCATCTATGCTGTCGATTGAACTTGATTGCATAAACCATATGACATAATTACTTGAATTTAATTGTACCACTGCAGTCTTTTCATAAAATCTATCACTATAATAAGTATTATAATTTAATGGAATATTTAAAAATGATATATTTTTATAAACTTGAATAGGTGTTGATATGAGAACACTTTTAAATATATCCTGCAAACCCAATCTATTTAATATATTTTCTTCATCTTCATCAAACAATTTACTAAAACTTTTTAAATTAGATAATTTTACTTGAATTTTTGAATAAGATGCGTTTAATCCGCATATTTCAGTATCTTGACCATTTACAATATATGTAGATATTAAATTTTCTGGATTTGACTTTAACGAAAATACTTGATTTTCCAAAAGAAAATTTAAAAAGCTTGACTTTTTACTGCTGTAACTTCCCCCAATTGCAACAATCTTTTTATCCATGAGTTTATCGTACATTATAAAATCTTTAAATTTACTTAATTCATACTTAAAGCCAAAATATAAGTCATGCACGTTTGACGGTGCATTTTCTTTAAATATATCAGGTAACCTTTCATTTATTATCTTTTCAATTTTAATTAAATCAACATTTAAATCCATGTCATCTTCATATTCTATGATATTTTCAAATAACTTAAATCCATTTTTAAGTTTTTGATACTCTAATTTCAATTCATCAAATTCCATTTAAAATTCCTCCTGAATACCTGCGTCATTATCTGTATAATTATACCATAATTCTACAAGTTGCTCAATCAAATAATACTTAATATTGATATTGTTCATATTTAGTATTATCATTATGTAATACCAATATATTTCAATATTAAGGAGATGTTATATATGAAAAAGGTAATATTATTAAGTGGAAGTCCAAATGCAAAAGGCAACACTATGCAAGTTCTTAAAGAATGCGCAAAAGTTATAGAACAAAATGGAGTTCAAGCTGAAATTGTATCATTAGCTGGAATGAGCTTAAAAGATTCAATGGATGTTCAAGGAGGATACAATGACGGTTTTAATAAAATAATTCAAAAAATAAAAGAAGCTAAAGGACTAATTGTTGGAGCACCTGTTTATTGGGGAACTGCAAGAGCTGAACTTATGACAGCACTTCAAAGAATAGCAATGGCATCTATGAAAGATGGAAATTTCTTATCAAGAAAAGTAGGAGGACCTATTGCAGTTGCAAGACGTGCTGGCCAAACATCATCAATACAAGAAATGCTAATGTTTTATCTTTACAATGATATGATTATACCAGGTTCAACATACTGGAATGTAGTTTTTGGTCAAAAACCAGGTGAAGCTTTAAATGATGAAGAAGGAATAAGAACAGTAAAGAGATTTTCTGAAAATGTAGCTTATTTGGTAAATAAATTGGATTAACATTTCAGAAAAATAAACATTCCAATTGGAATGTTTATTTTTTTAGACAAAAAGCTGCCGTACTAATTTTTTAGTGCGGCAGCCCCTTTTCTAACACTATGCAACAAATTAAATTCAACCTCTTATATTATTCATTAGGTCTGATACTGTTTTTGAATATATTGGATGTACAAAATAAGGCGCTATATCATTAAGTGGTTCAAGTACAAAAATTCTTTCATGCATTCTAGGATGTGGAATAACCAATTCATCATCTGAAAATATTAAGTTATCGTAGAATATGATATCTAAATCTATAGTTCTAGGTCCCCATCTTATTATTCTCTCTCTTTTGAGCATTTTTTCTATGTACATTAAAAATTCCAATAATTTTTGGGGAGATAATATTGTCTTTATCATACATGCTCCATTTAAAAAATTATCCTGATTTGTATATCCTACTGGTTTAGTTTCATAAAATTTTGATACTTTTAAAACCCTGCATAATGGATTATCTTTTATAAATTTAATTGCATTTAATAAGTTATCTTCCTTAACTCCAAGATTTGAACCCAGTGCAACATAAGCTGTATGCCAGCCCCTTTCTATAAATACAGATGCATATTTAAGCGGTTTTCCTATTGGTGCCCACGGTTTTTTCACCTCTACTATAACCTTTTTTACACTATTGTAATTAAGTAAAATAAATTCTCCAAGCTTTTGGGCTGCTTTTTCTATTAAATCATATTTATCCTTTTTAAATTCTTCCTCAACTTTGCTGCATAGTTCTGCATAATTAATAGTTTTAGATAAATCGTCACTTTCTCCCGCTTCATTTAAATCCAAAAACAGTTCCAATGATATTAAAAACTTTTGTCCCATATCTTTTTCCTGTGGATTAACTCCGTGAAATGCGTATACTTCTAGATCTTCAATATGTATCCTATCCAAATTCAATCACCTTCTCCTAACTATAGCATCTGCCATAATAGCTGCCCTTTTATTTTGGAGTACATCATGAACCCTTATAAAATCGCAGCCTTTTATTATCCCTATAACCGTTGTAGCCATAGTTCCCTCTAACCTTTCTTCAGTTGTCAAGTTAAGGGTTTTGCCAATAAATGACTTTCTTGAAGTTCCAAGAAGCATTGGAAATCCTAACTTTTTCAACTTTTCAAGCTCATTCATAACTGTGAGATTTTGTTCATAACTTTTTGCAAAGCCAATCCCTGGATCAATAATTATATTTTCTCTTTTTACACCAGCATCAAGTGCCAAGTTTATACTTTCTTTTAAATCAACTGCTATATCTTTCATTAAATTATCATAATTTTTGTTATCCCTATTATGCATAATACAGCATGGAACTTGATATTTTGCTGCAGCACTTGCCATAGTCTTATCTTTTTTTAAACCCCAAATATCATTAATCAAGCTTGCCCCAGCTTTAACTGCACTTTCCGCTACAGCTCCTTTATATGTATCAATAGATATAGGAACTTCTATTCTAGCCTTCAAAGCTTCTATAATTGGAATTACCCTGCTCAATTCTTCTTGAGCTGAAATAGGTGTATGATTAGGTCTTGTTGACTCTCCTCCAACATCAATAATATCAGCACCTTGCGATATCATTTCTTCTGCATGGGAAAGTGCCTTGTCTAAATTATTAAACTTTCCCCCATCAGAAAATGAATCAGGAGTTACATTTAATATTCCCATAATAAACGTTCTTTCTCCTAAATTAAAGGTTTTATTTCCAATATTCATACTAAAATCACTCCATTTTTAATAATTAACCACCATCTAAATTAAAATCATTTTATAAACTTCATCTTTAAGTTTTGAATCATTTAAGAATACACCCCTTGCTGCAGAAGTTACAGTTTTACTTCCAGGCTTTTTTATTCCCCTCATTGTCATGCACATGTGTTCTGCTTCAACAACAACTACAGCACCTTTGGCGTCCAAATATTCCATCAGTGAATTTGCAATTTGAGAAGTCATTCTCTCCTGAAGCTGCGGTCTCTTTGCAAATACCTCAACAGTTCTGGCAAGCTTACTTAATCCAGCTACTTTTCCATTAGGTATATATGCAATATGTACTTTACCGTAAAAAGGTAAAAAATGATGTTCACACATAGAATAAAATTGAATGTCTTTTTCAAGTACAATATCATTTTGTTCAATAGTAAAAGTTTTGCTTAAGTGTTCCTCTGGTGATTCACTAAGCCCCGAAAATATTTCACTATACATCCTTGCAATTCTTTCTGGAGTTTCAAGGAGACCTTCCCTTTCTGGATCTTCACCAATTGCCTCAAGCATCATTTTTACGGCTTTTATAATTTTTGCTTTATCTACCATAATTAACAGAACTAAAAAGTTCTACTGCACCCCCTTTTAGATACATATAATTTACTTTTATTTATCTTTATCTATTATTATCTTTCTCATACCGCCAATCATATATAGAGAACCGCAAATTAATAGTAAATCATCTAATTTACAAGATGAGACTGCTCTATCATATGCTTCTCTATAATCATCAAATGCCTCACAATTCAAATTATATTTTTTTACTGCATCTTTTAATTCACTAGCACTTTCTGCCCTAATGTTATTTGGTGTAACAGCTAGTACTTTTTGTGCCATAGGAGCTATCATTTCAAGCATCTTATTTACTTGTTTATCGGCGAGTATACCAATTATTAAAATCATATGATTATATTTAAAATGCCTCTTTACACTTCCAACTAAATTCTTAATCCCATCAACATTATGTGCACCATCAATTACAGTAAGTGGTTTTTTATTTAATACTTCAAGTCTTCCAATCCACTTAACATTTTTTAAAGCTTTAATTATATGCTCCTTTTTTATTTTCAATCCGTAATTGATTAATTCCTCACATGCTAAG
Source organism: Clostridium sp. JN-1 (assembly GCF_003718715.1). Lineage (NCBI taxonomy): Bacteria > Bacillati > Bacillota > Clostridia > Eubacteriales > Clostridiaceae > Clostridium > Clostridium sp. JN-1. Next base: position 1,539,688 of record NZ_CP033465.1, read on the forward strand.
ATAACTGCAGCACAGTTTAATACTTGATGTTGTCCAAGCAATGATAATTCTATATTGTATACATCACTGCAGGTTTTTACAATAACATTTTGTTTAAAATTATCATTATTCCTTATAAATTTAGCACATGAATTTGGCACCTTTATAAGCCTGCTGTTTTTTTTATAACATTCATCCTGTATTACCTTTTGCACTTTCTCATCTTGAGGATATAATATAACAGGTACACCTTCCTTAATTATACCAGCTTTTTCAAAAGCAATTTTATCAATAGTATTTCCAAGTACTTTCATGTGATCACAGCTTACAGATGTTATAATACTCAATATTACACCTGCACTATTATTTAATACTTTAAAGGATTGAAGTACATTTGTAGAGTCGAGTCTTCCTCCAAGTCCAACTTCAATTACAGCTATATCAACTTTTTTCTTATAAAAGTATAAAAACATTGCACACGTTATTATTTCAAATTCAGTTGGATTATCATATCCCATTTTCAACACTTTTTCTGCTGCATGTGATACCTCGGTAACAACTTTACTTAAATCATCTTTTAAAATGTTTTGTCCATCTATTTGTACTCTCTCTTCAAATTCCTCAATATATGGTGATGTATACATACCAACTTTATACCCAGCTGTCAATAATATTTCCGTTATCATAGCTGCTGTTGATCCCTTCCCATTCGTGCCTGCAATATGAATACATTTTATCTTATCTTGTGGGTTATCAAGTAGTTTCAGCATCTTATATGTTCTATCTAACCCTAAGTTTACTCCAAACTTCTTTGTACTTGAAATATAAGATATAGCTTCATGATAATTCATATATAAGTACCTCTTTTCTACTCTCTTCAATATTTTATAATTTTCTTCAAATTGTACTTGAAACTTATTTTCTCATATAAATGAATTTCATGTCAATCACAAATAGGTAAAGAAAAAGTCTTTACCTATTTATAGTATATAGTTTCCCATAACTGATAATTATATTTTACTTATTAAAAATTTTGTTAGCTTCTTCAAGTAATTTAAAATTTGTGAAGTCATAATGAAGTGGTGTTAAAGCAGCATATCCTTGTTTTATAAAATATACATCTGTATCATCATCATGTAAATCATTTACCTTAGATTGTAATTTAAAGCCCCTGTCTTCACCTTGTGAATCAACTTCTGTAAAGTATCCACAAAAACTTCTTCCACCAATTCTACATACCTTAATACCCTTTATTTTTTCTGGTGGTAAAAAAGGTATATTTAAGTTAAGCACCACATTATTCTTTAAAAATTTGTATTTAACTTTTTCTAATACTTTTGCAGCATATTCCGCTGCGACTTCATAATCTCCTTCAATTCCATTTTTAACTTCCAAAGATACTGCCATTGATGGCACATTATTACTAGCAGCTTCTATAGCAGCAGAAACTGTACCAGAATAGAGTACATCCATTCCTACATTAAGTCCATTGTTAATTCCGGATAAAACCATATCTATTTTTTCATCTGCAAACTTATCTACTGCAAATTTTACACAATCTGCAGGTGTACCACTTAAACTATAAGCTTTTGACTTTAATCCTTCAAGCTGTACTTGTTTAACAAATAAGGTCTTCCTTATAGTTATAGAATGACTGCTTGCACTTCTCTCGCTGTCAGGTGCAGCAATAATTAATTCATGATTTTTTTCCAGTTCCTTAGCTAAAGCATATATACCTTTAGCATTAATTCCATCATCATTAGTCAATAATAATCTCATAAGTTACCTCCACAATTATAAACTGATTTTAATACTATTTTACCACATATATCTAATAAAATAGTATATGAGGCTATATCTACTTTTATAAGTTAAGTCCAACTTCGTTGGCACTCCAAATTGCATCCATTATATTTGCAGCCTTATATGCATCTCCAACCATATATAAATCAGCTATTTTTCCGTTAAGCTTGTTGTACAATTCTCTGTTTGATTTAAATCCAACAGCAATTGCAACAGTATCTGCAGACACGTTTTGTTTTTTAAATTTATTATCAATGATTACTGCACCATCATCTGTTACTTCTATTAAAGAATTATTTGTAACAACTTTTACATTGTACATATTCAAAAGGTCAATAAGCATAATTTTATTCATATGTGGAATTGGTTTTCCCGCACTTAATATTTTATCTTTTGCTTCAACAATAGTAACTTTTTTACCTTGCTTTGCAAGATAAAGTGCAGCTTCGCAGCCTACAAGTCCACCACCTACCATAAGTACATTCTCGCCAACTTTTTTAGTGCCGTTTAAAAGTTCTATAGCTGTTACAACTTTATCCTCTTCTATTCCAGGTACGTTAATTTTAATTTCTTTTGCCCCAGCTGCAATAATAACTACATCTGGTTTTTCTTTTTCTACAAGTTCTTCTGTTACCTTTGTATCAAATACAATGTTAACTTTAAGTTCCTTTATCTCATTTTTATACCATCCAATTAATCTTCTATCATCTACTTTGAAATCAGGTACTGAACCCGGTATAATTACTCCTCCAAGTTTATCCGTACTTTCGTAAATTGTAACATCATGTCCTCTCATCTTTGCTATTCTAGCTGCCTCCATTCCAGCAACTCCTCCACCTACTACCATTACTTTTCTAGGAGTAGTTACAGGCTTTATTTCATAATATCTTTCTCTTCCAGCAGCTGGATTTACCGCACAGCTTAAAGGTTTTCCTTCAAATCCTCTTCCAAGACATCCAGTGTGACATCCAATACAAGGACGAATCCTTTCTTCGCAATTTGAGAGAACCTTTTTAGGCCAGTATGGATCTGTTAAAAGTGGTCTTCCAAGTCCAATCATGTCTGCAGCTCCATCATCAAGGGCTTTTTCTGCAGTTTCAGGTACACCTAATTTTCCTGCAACTATAACTGGAATTTTTACAACCTTTTTAAGTTCTTTAGTATAAGGTAAATATAACCCATCCTTTTGATAAATAGGTGGATGAGACCAATACCATGCATCATAAGTTCCTACATCTGTATTGAGTTCATCATATCCCGCTTCTTCAAGAATTTTTGCTGCTTCAAGACCTTCTTTTAGATCACGACCTTTTTCAAGATACTTTTCTTCCGGAAGTCCGCCCTGTCTCCAATCCTTTATACAACTCTTTACACTATATCTCAAACCTACAGGGAAATCTTCTCCTGCCCTAGCCTTTATTCCTTGAACTATTTCTATAGGAAGCTGAAGTCTTCCTCTTAAATCTCCACCGTATTTATCTGTTCTTCTATTGAATATTGAAAGTGCAAACTGATCAAGTAAGTAACCTTCATGTACAGCATGTATTTCAACACCATCGAAACCTGCTTTTTGTGCAATTTCAGCACTTTCAATAAACTTTAAAACTATCCATTCTACTTCTGAAGTGGTAAGTGCTCTGCAAGTAACAGTTGGATCCCAATAATTTGGAATGTCTGAAGCAGACACAGGTTGAGACGCTAAAAGTGTTCCTGGTGCTCCACTTCTTCCAAATCCCATTGTCAATTGCAAAAATATTTTTGAACCATAAGCATGCACCCTTTCTGTCATTTCTGAGGATGTCATCAAAAATCTTCCTGGATTTATTGAAACAATTGGAGCTATGCCTGGCACAATTTTGTCTAATTCATTTTCGACCTTGGTAATACTTGTTACAATAAGACCTGTACCTCCTTTAGCCCTTTCTACATAATAATCGACAGCTCTTTGATTATAGCAGCCTTCATTATCTACAAGTCCAAAAGCCCCCATAGGTGCCATTGATATTTTATTTTTTATCTCTAATTTTCCTATTTTAATAGGTTGGAACAATGAATTATTTTTCATAGCAATTTACCTCCATCATTTTATATTTAATTATATTATTAAAGTTAGAACATTATTAACAAATTTCTTTAATCAAACCCAAACATGGTTATCTGATTATGAAAACAGTTGAAAAATGTCAGGAGATAAGTTTTCAATAGGTCCTGCATCATTATATACAAGTATAAAAAATCTCCTTGATACAGAACTCATAAAACCTACAAAAGAATTAGAGCAAAAAAATTTATATCATCGCAGATAAGGGCATAAAAATATGACGATTTTAAAAATCTTCTATAAGAAGGTTTTTTTAGTCGCCATATTTCTTGAAAAAGTTTTTACAGTATCAAAGGCTGTATGTATTTCCCAGACTGTAAGTTAAGCTGCAATCTATTATCTTAAATCTGTAATGTATCTATCCAATTTTTCAGGTCATTAACAATGTTTAGTTCTTTACAGTGTATATTATCAATAACTTTTAAAATTGTTCTTTTATCAAATAACTTACCTTTTAATTCAATTGAAATATTATTAATAAAATGAGGATCCATTGCATCTGAATATACTTTTGCCTCTGTTATATATCCATTATTAAGCTGCAATCCTAACTCTATTCCTCCCCATGAAAACCTTCTGTCAAAAATTACATCAAATTCTGGAGTCTCACCATATCTCCATTCCCATGAACTATACTTTTCATATAACTTTTTAAATTCATCATTATCTAAATTTACATCTATATAGTACTCAGAACTCATTCCATAAATTTTATTAAAGCTGCTTTTTAATTCTGCTGCTGCTTTATCTATTGTTATAGTTTTATTTATATCAGAAAGATTTATAACCCTAGATTGAACCGAATTAATACCTTTTGAAATTATTTTTTCCTTTGAAACCTGAAGGTATCTAGAAAGTTTTGAAAAATCAACATTTATTAACATCGTTCCATGATGATATGACCGACCATTATCAAAGTAAAATGCATTTCCAGAAAACTTTTTATCTTTATAAACAATGTCATTTCTTCCACTAAATCTTGCATCAACGCCTAACTTTTTTACTCCTTCTAAAATAACTTTAAGTTGATTTTGCAAATCGTATAACTTTTCATGCATAATAAAAGTAAAATTTAGGTTGCCCAAATCATGGTAAACAGTTCCCCCACCAGAAAGTCTTCTAGCAAGTTTTCCTCCTTCATCTTCCAATTGTTTATATCGACACTCTTTCCAAGGATTTTGGTTTCTTCCAATAACAACTGTATTTTTATTCTGCCATAAATAGAGTATTACTTCGTTATCCTTAACATTATTAAATAAATATTCTTCTATAGATAAGTTATACCAAGGATCATGACTTGAAGACTGAATTATTTTTGTATCCATATTTTTATTGAGCAAAATGTATTGCCCCTCCTTCTAAAGCAAGAGCTGCTTCATGTATTACTTCACTAGTTGTAGGATGAGCATGTATAGTTTCAACTATCTGTTTTGCTGTTAAATTATTCTTTACAGCTAAAGTTATCTCACCTATTAAATCAGTTGCATGAATTCCAATAATACTACCACCTATAACTCTACCTGTTTCCTTATCTTTTATTAATTTAATAAAGCCGCTGTTTTCTCCAAAAGCTAGGACCTTACCATTAGCTGAAAACGGAAATTTTCCAACTTCTATATCTAAACCTTCTTTTTCTGCACTCTTTTCTGATACACCTACCATTGCAATTTCCGGTTGTGTAAATATCGCAGCTGGTACAACTCCATAGTCCATTTCACAATCTTCACCCATAATATTATTTACAGCAACTATTCCCTGATGTGAAGCAACGTGGGCAAGCTGCATGACATTTGTAACATCACCAATTGCATAAATATTAGGTATATTTGTTTGCATTTTGCTGTTTACTTTTATTCCTCTTTTATTAGCATTTAATTCTACACCTAAATCTTCTACGCCTAAACCTTCAAAATGTGGAGCTCTACCTACAGCCATAAGAACCTTTTCTGTAGAAATATACTTTTTCCTTCCATTTTGAGTAAATACAACTAAACACTCTTCTCCTTCAGCCTTAATAATCTCCTCTACTTTAGCGCCTGTATATAATTTAATACCTTTAGCTGCTGCATTCTTAGCATTTTCACTGCATATATCCTTATCACAATTAATCAAGCATTCATCAAAATATTCAACTACTGAAACGTCTGCACCAAAGTCAGCAAAAATATATGCAAACTCCATTCCAATAACTCCGCCGCCAATTACAACTAACTTTTTAGGTAAATTGTTTATTGATAAAGCACCTTTACTATCCATTACATTTTTAAGGTCTGCACCAGGAATTCTTAAGGAACTAGATACTGAACCTGTAGCAATTATTATATTTTTTGAATTTATAGTTATGTCAGTCATTTTTTCCTTAACAGCTATTGTATTTTTGTCTAATATTTTAGCATTTCCATTTATAGACCTTATGCCGTTTTTTGACAAAAGATACTCTATTCCTTGTACAAGTTGTTCTACAACTTTGTCTTTTCTTGAAATAACTTTTTTAATGTCAACTCCTGCATCTTCTGCAAAGCATCCAAATTCTTCTGCTCTTTTTAATAATTCATATACTTCAGCAGAACGTACAAGAGTTTTGGTTGGTATACAGCCCCAATTTAAGCAAGTTCCTCCTACCTTATCTTTTTCAATAACAACAACTTTAGCTCCCATTTTTGCTGCTTCTATTGCTGCAACATATCCACCTGGTCCGCCGCCTATTATTGTGATATCTGCTTCAACTTCTTCTTTTAAAGGTTTTAATATATTTGCAAAATAGTTGAATTCACCTTTTGTTTTACTTGGGCTTGTTTCAACTTTTTCTCCTTCAACTACTGCCAATACTGTGTCTGCACCTACTTTATCGCCAGCTTTAACTTTTATACTAACAACTTTTCCTTCTACTTCAGATTTTACTGAAGCACTTCCCTTTCCTGCTTCAGAATCAAAAATAACATCTCCTACCTTTACAGTATCACCTTCTTTTTTATATATTTTTGTAATTTGAGCCTCTTTACTATATCCTAATACATTTCCCATATTAACGTTTATCTCCATATTAACCTCCTAAATAATTGTATGTTATGCTAACTATTAGTATAGCAAATAACTTGATATATTTCAACGTATATATTTTACATTTATAACTACTCCAGATAAAAATTCCTTTACTGATTTTAAAAAATTTACTGATTCAATTTTACGGGCATTAAAAAACAAAAGTCACCGTCAAATTATAAAATCGATAGTAACTTTTGTTTTTTAGCCAATTTACAAAAATAGAAAATATATTACAGCAATTTCTCATTTTAGCATAGGCTCTTTTTTATTTTAATTAATCCTATTTAAAATCCTTTTCGAATTCATCAATTGAATCTTTTACTAAAGTTACACTATATGCCATTGATGGACCTCCGCCAAAAGCTACTGCAACCATAGCTGATTCCAATATTTCTTCTCTAGTTGCACCTGCTTCTAAAGCCTTATAAACGTGAAAAGTTATGCAGTATTCACATCTATTGTATGCAGCAATTGCCACACTCATTAATTCTTTTGTCTTTGTATCAAGAGCACCTGGTTTGTAAGCAGCTCCTAAAAGATTCATAAAAGCATCTACTTGCTCACCATTAGTTTGTCTTAAACTTTGTAAACCTCCTGTAAAACTATTCAAAAGTTCTCTTGGATTTTTTGCCATTATTAAACTCCTCCTTTAAGATAATTGTCTTACCAACTATTAGTATAGCAAATATTTTAGTATATTTCAATATCTCATTATAATATTTTCAACAATAAATTAAGATGCTGATAAAACATCAGCATCTTTAATTTATTGTTGAGTACGGCAAACTTCATTAAATTTCCGTATTTTCAGCATTTTCAGCCATTTTCTTTAAAACTCTATTAAAAACTTCAAATTCTTCATCACTTATGTTCTTAGAAAAAACCTTGCTCATTTCCTCTCCAACAGAAAGTAATTCCTCAATTCTCTTTTTGCCCTTTTCAGTCAATGTCACATAAGTAATTCTCCTATCTTTAGAATTTTTAACTCTTTTTATAAATTCGTCTTTTTCTATTCTATCTATTAATCTAACAACAGTAGAATCCTTTATATTCATTTTTTTAGCCAGGTCACTTTGACTCATCTGACCGTCCTTTAACAAATAATACATAACAAGCCACTGAACTCTTGTAGATCCAACTAACATTAATCTTTCATTCATCTTATCTGCCATCTTCTTAGAAACTTTATTTGTAATAAAGCACACACAGGTATCCACATCAAACATTTAAATCTCTTCTACTCAAAATATGGACAAATATTAACGAGTAGTTTCCCCTTTCATTTTTTTATTTCTTAATTTTAAAATTTCGCATTTTTCCAAAAACCTTTGAAACCATTCAAAACCAAATCGTACATTCATCCTTATATAATTATATCATAAAAAAAGGCACTAAGTATAATACTTAGTGCCCTTTTTTACTCACCTGGCAGCGACCTACTCTCCCGCAGGGTCTCCCCTGAAGTACCATCGGCACTGTAAAGCTTAACCTACCTGTTCGGTATGGGAAGGAGTGTTGCCTTTACGTCATAACTACCAGATTTAGTTTAAAAATTGCTATAAACTTCTCAATACTGCTTCAAAATTCTCTCTGCGGTGCTCATTTACATTATAGTAAACTCCGCTCCTCGTTCAAGTTTTTCCTTGTACTGTTCGCTTCTATCAATTTTTAATTTCTTAATTGATACTTTATTTGAAAAATTCAATTTACATTGTACTGGGTAATTTTTAACGCTGCTGCCGCGGCTAAATTACCCATTAAAAGTCATTTAGACTTTTAATCTCTCAAAATTGCACAGTTAAGTTAAAAGTCAAATTAAATGATTTAAGTTAATTTGGTCAAGCCCTCGACCTATTAGTATCAGTCAGCTGAACATGTTGCCATGCTTACACCTCTGACCTATCAACCTTGTGTTCTTCAAGGGGTCTTACTAGCTTGCGCTATGGGAAATCTAATCTTGAGGTGGGCTTCACGCTTAGATGCTTTCAGCGTTTATCCCGTCCCGACATAGCTACCCAGCCGTGCTCCTGGCGGAACAACTGGTACACCAGAGGTCAGTCCATCCCGGTCCTCTCGTACTAAGGACAGCTCCTCTCAAATTTCCTGCGCCCGCAGCGGATAGGGACCGAACTGTCTCACGACGTTCTGAACCCAGCTCGCGTGCCGCTTTAATGGGCGAACGGCCCAACCCTTGGGACCTACTTCAGCCCCAGGATGCGACGAGCCGACATCGAGGTGCCAAACCTCCCCGTCGATGTGGACTCTTGGGGGAGATCAGCCTGTTATCCCCGAGGTAGCTTTTATCCGTTGAGCGATGGCCCTCCCACGAGGTACCACCGGATCACTAAGCCCGACTTTCGTCCCTGCTCCACCTGTATGTGTCGCAGTCAGGCTCCCTTCTGCCTTTGCACTCTTCGAACGATTTCTAACCGTTCTGAGGGAACCTTTGGGCGCCTCCGTTACTTTTTAGGAGGCGACCGCCCCAGTCAAACTGCCCGCCTAACAATGTCCCGTGGCCAGTTTCATGGCCTCCAGTTAGAATCTCAGTACTGTCAGGGTGGTATCCCAAGGATGACTCCGCTAGGGCTGACGCCCTAGTTTCTAAGTCTCCCACCTATCCTGTACAGACAATACCGAAACTCAATGTTAAGCTGCAGTAAAGCTCTACGGGGTCTTTCCGTCCAACTGCGGGTAGCAAGCATCTTCACTTGCACTACAATTTCGCCGGATTTGCTGTTGAGACAGTGCCCAAATCATTACGCCATTCGTGCGGGTCGGAACTTACCCGACAAGGAATTTCGCTACCTTAGGACCGTTATAGTTACGGCCGCCGTTTACTGGGGCTTAAGTTCATACCTTCGCTTGTGCTAAGTATTCCCCTTAACCTTCCAGCACCGGGCAGGCGTCAGCCCCTATACTTCAGCTTTCGCTTTAGCAGAGACCTGTGTTTTTGCTAAACAGTTGCTTGGGCCTATTCTCTGCGGCCGTCCGTAAGGACGGCACCCCTTATCCCGAAGTTACGGGGTCAATTTGCCGAGTTCCTTAACAGCAATTCTTCCGATGGTCTTAGGATTCTCTCCTCACCTACCTGTGTCGGTTTGCGGTACGGGCACCAGTTTCCTCCATAGAGACTTTTCTTGGCAGCGTGGAATCGGATACTTCTTTCTTAGAAAAGAAATCCCTGTAACACCTCAACTAATCCCAGCGGATTTACCTTCTGGGCACGTCTAAGTACTTAGACACACATCCAACAGTGTGCACATCCTATCCTCCTGCGTCATCCCATCTGTCAAATGGAAGCTGGCGGTATTGGAATGTCAGCCAATTGTCCATCACCTACGCCTTTCGGCCTCGGCTTAGGTCCCGACTAACCCTGGGAAGACGAGCCTTCCCCAGGAAACCTTAGGTTTTCGACCAATAAGATTCTCACTTATTTCTCGCTACTTATGCCAGCATACTCACTCCTGTACAGTCCACCGCTCCTTACGGTACAGCTTCAATCCATACAGGAAGCTCCTCTACCACTCTTTCGAGTCCATAGCTTCGGTGGTAAGTTTTAGCCCCGGACATTTTCGGCGCAGGATCTCTCGACTAGTGAGCTATTACGCACTCTTTAAATGAGTGGCTGCTTCTAAGCCAACATCCTAGTTGTCTTAGAAATCCCACATCCTTTACCACTTAACTTACACTTTGGGACCTTAGCTGATGATCTGGGCTGTTTCCCTTTTGACCGCGGATCTTATCATTCGCAGTCTGACTGCCGAGATACGAGTATATGGCATTCGGAGTTTGATAAGATTCAGTAACTGTTTTCAGCCCTTAGCCTATTCAGTGCTCTACCTCCATTACTCAATCTCGACGCTAGCCCTAAAGCTATTTCGAGGAGAACCAGCTATCTCCGAGTTCGATTGGAATTTCTCCGCTATCCACAGCTCATCCCATGGTTTTTCAACACCAACGCGGTTCGGACCTCCACGGAATTTTACTTCCGCTTCATCCTGTCCATGGATAGGTCACTCGGTTTCGGGTCTGCAGCATGCAACTAGTCGCCCTATTCAGACTCGGTTTCCCTTCGGCTCCATACCTTAAGTATTTAACCTTGCTGCATACCGCAACTCGCTGGCTCGTTCTACAAAAAGCACGCCGTCGCACTTAAATGTGCTTCGACCGGTTGTGGACACACGGTTTCAGGTTCTATTTCACTCCCCTTCCGGGGTTCTTTTCACCTTTCCCTCACGGTACTGCTTCACTATCGGTCACCAGGTAGTATTTAGCCTTGGGAGGTGGTCCTCCCAGCTTCCCACAAGGTTTCACGTGTCTCGTGGTACTCTGGAATAGATCTAACTTAAATTTCTTTTTATTTACAGGGCTTTTACCTTCTGCGGCGGAGCCTTCCAGCTCTCTTCAATTAGGAAATAAAAGTGTTTATGATCTACCCGCAACCCCAGGAACAAGTTCCTGGTTTGGGCTCTTTCTCTTTCGCTCGCCGCTACTTAAGAAATCGATTTTTCTTTCTCTTCCTCCGGGTACTTAGATGTTTCAGTTCCCCGGGTTTGTCTCTATAAACCTATGAATTCAGTTTAAAGTACATGACGTTAGTCATGTGGGTTTCCCCATTCGGAAATCTCCGGATCACAGGCTATTTGCGCCTACCCGAAGCTTATCGCAGCTTATCACGTCCTTCTTCGACTCCTGGTGCCATGGCATTCACCATGCGCCCTTTGTAGCTTGACCTTTAAGTTAAAAATTGCTATAAACTTCACATTACTGCGTCAATGCCATCCCTGCAGTACTCACTTACCTTAAGTAAGCTCCGTTCCTCGCTCAGGCATTTCCTTGTACTGTTCGTTTCTATCAATTTTTATTTCATTAATAATAAGTTATACACTATTATTAATTTTTGTTTGTTAGTTGATATATTATTACACCAACTATAACTATAAGAATCTTTTAATTCTACAAAGTACGATTAATTATATTAATCTTTATTCAGTATAAATATTCTTTTTGGAATAAATATACATGAATATGCTTTACTTTTAACTTATTTTCTCTGTGCAATTTTCAAAGAACAATTTTGAGAGTGATGACAGATAATTAATTCATTATCTGTTAAAAACTATTTAGGTTTAGCCTTTCGGCCCGGCATAATTTTAACTCTAAACTTCGTTTAGCTAAATTATGCGTTAAAAACTATTTAAGTTTTTAACCCCTCAAAATCAAACAGAGTATAATAAAACCAGTCTTTTAAGATAGAATTAACTATCTTACGACTCCTTAGAAAGGAGGTGATCCAGCCGCAGGTTCTCCTACGGCTACCTTGTTACGACTTCACCCCAATTATTAACCCCACCTTCGGCCGCTGGCCCCTTACGGTTGCCCCACGGACTTCGGGTGTTGCCAACTCTCATGGTGTGACGGGCGGTGTGTACAAGGCCCGGGAACGCATTCACCGCGGCATTCTGATTCGCGATTACTAGCAACTCCAGCTTCATGCAGGCGGGTTTCAGCCTGCAATCCGAACTGAGGTGAATTTTGAAGTTTGGCTCACCCTCGCGGGTTTGCATCTCTCTGTATTCACCATTGTAGCACGTGTGTAGCCCTAGACATAAGGGGCATGATGATTTGACGTCATCCCCACCTTCCTCCCGGTTAACCCGGGCAGTCTCACTAGAGTGCTCAACTTAATGGTAGCAACTAATGATAAGGGTTGCGCTCGTTGCAGGACTTAACCTAACATCTCACGACACGAGCTGACGACAACCATGCACCACCTGTCTCCCTGCCCCGAAGGGCTTCCCTAATTACAGGTAATTCAGGGGATGTCAAGTCTAGGTAAGGTTCTTCGCGTTGCTTCGAATTAAACCACATGCTCCGCTGCTTGTGCGGGCCCCCGTCAATTCCTTTGAGTTTTAATCTTGCGATCGTACTTCCCAGGCGGAGTACTTACTGCGTTTACTGCGGCACAGAAGGGGTCGATACCTCCTACACCTAGTACTCATCGTTTACGGCGTGGACTACCAGGGTATCTAATCCTGTTTGCTACCCACGCTTTCGTGCCTCAGCGTCAGTTACAGTCCAGAAAGCCGCCTTCGCCGCTGGTGTTCTTCCTAATCTCTACGCATTTCACCGCTACACTAGGAATTCCGCTTTCCTCTCCTGCACTCTAGATATCCAGTTTGAAATGCAGTCCCCAGGTTGAGCCCGGGGTTTTCACATCCCACTTAAATATCCGCCTGCGCACCCTTTACGCCCAGTAAATCCGGACAACGCTCGCCACCTACGTATTACCGCGGCTGCTGGCACGTAGTTAGCCGTGGCTTCCTCCTTTGGTACCGTCATTATCGTCCCAAAAGACAGGGCTTTACAATCCGAAAACCTTCATCACCCACGCGGCGTTGCTGCATCAGGCTTTCGCCCATTGTGCAATATTCCCCACTGCTGCCTCCCGTAGGAGTCTGGACCGTCTCTCAGTTCCAATGTGGCCGATTACCCTCTCAGGTCGGCTGCGCATCGCTGCCTTGGTAAGCCGTTACCTTACCAACTAGCTAATGCGCCGCGGGCCCATCTCAAAGTGGATTTCTCCTTTGGTTATTTTACCATGCGATAAAATAACTTTATGCGGTATTAATCTCCCTTTCGGGAGGCTATCCCCCTCTTTGAGGCAGGTTGCCCACGTGTTACTCACCCGTCCGCCGCTAGATCCATTCCCGAAGGAATTTCTCTCGCTCGACTTGCATGTGTTAGGCACGCCGCCAGCGTTCGTCCTGAGCCAGGATCAAACTCTCAATTTAATTTCTTATATATAAACTCTTTTCAGAGTTTCAAGTTCAATTTAAGCTCATTTACTTTTATACTTTTAAGCTGTTTTCACAGCTTTCAAAAGAATTGCTGGTTTATTATTCTCTTCTCTGTTTGATTTTCAAGGTTCATCGCTGTTTCACTCAAACAGCTTTTACAGTTTATCATGTGAATTTCAAACTGTCAAGAACTTTTTTAAAATTATTCTTAACTTTCATAAAGTTATTAATTTTCATATTAAAAGCTCTTTTGGTTCGCCGCCCGAATCTCTCAAGCGACATGTGTTATCTTATCACCTTTCATTATCCTATGGATTTCTTAATACTATTATTATCCAAAACTATACGCATTATTCTTTAATTTACTTAGCTTTTCTAACTTTTTTATATATGGACACTCCATGTTGAGTGTACTTTAAATTTACGCAAAATATTAGAGTTAGTTCATGTGATAAAGCGTATTCCCCTAGAATTTTGATCACAATTTTATTTGAATAAGTCATATCCTTTTTAAAAAGTCAAAATATTATTTTAATTTTCAACATCTAATATTGACACATTCCACGTACAGTGTATTATTATGTATATATCTAATAACATATTTTATTTCTATAAAGGATGGATTTACTTGAACAAAAAATTGAAATTATTTTATCTAGTATTTATTTTTATATTTACATCTTTATTAACATCATCAAAATTTAATGTAATCAAACCCACTAAACAACATGATTACTATGTTAACTGCAGTAATTTAAAAAATTTAAAAATTATTTCTCATAGAGCAAAATATGTCATGGATGATCCTGAAAATTCAATTACCGGAATAAGGGATTCAATTAAACACAAACTTGATTATGCTGAAATTGATGTCCAAGAAACAAAAGATGGAGTAGTAGTCTTAATACATGATAAGAATTTAAAAAGATTAACTGGTAAAAATGCTGATGTGGACAATCTTACTTATGCCCAAGTAAAAAGATTAAGAATTAAACCTCCAAATATTTTGACACATAAACCAGAAAAAATACCTACTCTTGAACAAGTCATGATAGAAAGTAAAGGAAAGATAAATCTTATCATAGAAATCAAACCATATGGCAACACTAGAGATCTTACTAAAAATGTAGTAGCTTTAATGGAAAAATATGATTTAGTAAATGGAAGCATCATTCATTCAATGAGCTATAATGTACTTTGTCATGTAAAACTTTTAAATCCAAAAATAGTGACAGGCTATATAGTAGTATCTCCTATGAAGCACTTACCAGAAATAAATGTAGATTTTTATAGTATAGAAGATAAATTTATTACAAAACGTTTAATTAAACAAATTCATAAAGACAATAAAAAGGTATATGTTTGGACTGTTGATAATCTACCATCCATGTACAAATTTACTAACTATAGTCCAAATGGAATAATATCAGACGACCCTGTACTATTATTAAATGCAAAGAAATTATACCTTAATAAAAATCAATCAGTAACTAATGAGTAACTGTAATTCGTAATATAAAAACAGAGGACAGAGGACAATTGACAGAGAAATAAGATTTTTCTCCGCTGCGCTTAAGAAAAATCTTTAATTATATTTTTGATAACTCGTTTCGCTAAAGCGAAACATTGCTAACTTATATAAATTTAAAGATTTTTTTGCGTTAGCAAAAAATCAACCTTCACTGTCCTCTGTGCTCTGTATCCTGTCCTATAAAAAATGCTTTGCATTTTTAGCATATTACGAATTGCAGTAATTGGGTAAAATGGTGAAGTGTCAAAGGCTGTATATATTTCCCTGCATGTAAGTTGATTTGCAAATTAAAATAACTATACATTTACTTTAAACTTAAAACTTAACTCATACGCAGGGATATATTTGCAAAATGATAGCACATTTAAAAAGTTTTTTACAGCTCTTAGTGAAGTATTTTAGAAAATCTTAGTAGGTTATATATTGTCTGAGCTTGCGAGTTTATATAATCTACTTAGATTTTCAAAATACAAGCTTAGAGCTGTTAAAACTTTTTAACGTGCTGAAGTTTGCAAATATATCCCGGAGTATGAGTTAAGTTTTGAATCGGGAACCCTATATTACAATTATTTTAAATCAAGATCTTTTAAATCAACATCTTTTAAATCAATAACTTTTGTCTTATACTTCAATTTATATGCAATCCATAAAACCAAAAATATTGGTAAACCAATATAAGTTGAGATTACTCCCTTCCAATCAACTTGAGAAGCCCCAAAATAAGTAATTCCTTGTCCTAAAATAACTATTATACATAATCCTAATGCTATTAGTGGACCTGCAGGGAAAAATTTTGCTTTATACTTTAATCTATTTAAGTCAAGTCCTTGAGCAACATAAGCTTTACGGAAACGATAATGGCATAACGCTATACCAAGCCATGCAATAAATCCTGAAAGTCCTGAAGCTGCAACTAACCATACATAAACTGTATTTTCTGCATAAAGACCTGTTAAGAAACATGCACATGCTATTATAGTTGTAATTATCAATGAATTTATAGGAACCCCTCTTTTATTTACCTTTGCAAGAAACTTAGGAGCTTTTCCAGATTCAGCTAGTGCATATAACATTCTAGTTGAAGCATACATTCCAGAATTACCTGCAGATAAAATTGAAGTTAAAATTACAACGTTCATCAAAGATGCAGCTCCGGCAATACCCATTTTTGTAAATACCATTGTAAATGGGCTAGTTTGAACCCCTGCTTCCGTATATGGTATTAGCGCTCCTACTACGAATATTGTTCCTATATAAAATATTAATATTCTCCAAAATATTACATTGATTGCCTTAGGTATATTGTTACCTGGGTCTTCACTTTCTCCAGCTGCAACACCTACAAGCTCTGTTCCTTGAAACGAAAATCCTGCTATTAAGAATATCATAAATATAGATTTTACTCCTCCAACAAAAGGTGCGTCCTTTATTGTAAAGTTTTTAAATCCTACGGGATTTCCATTAAATATCCCAAAGATAGCTGCAAGACCAATTAAAATAAATACTATAACCGTAACTACCTTAATACTTGCAAACCAGAATTCTGATTCTCCATAACCTCTTACTGATAACAAATTTATAATAACTATTATTCCTAAAAATAGAGCACTCCATCTTACAGAAGGCACACTTGGAAACCAAAATCGCATTATAAGCGAAGCTGCAACCATTTCAGCTGCAACAGTAATAGCCCAATTGTACCAATAGTTCCATCCCAGTGCAAATCCCAATGCTGGATCAATAAACTTAGATGCGTAAACTTCAAATGAACCTGCTACAGGCATATGAGTTGCCATTTCACCTAATCCCGTCATTAAAAAGTATACCATAACTCCTATACATGAATATGCAACTAGTGCACCACCCGGCCCAGCTTGTCTTATGGTATCACCTAACGCCAAAAATATTCCTGTACCAATAGCTCCCCCTATTGCAATCATATTAAGATGTCTCGATTTTAATCCCCTTTTAAGATTTTGTTTTCCTTCTTGTTTCTGTCCTAAATTTTGTTCTAACTGTTCCATTTTTTACCTCCTTATCGGTATTTCTTATTCCGATAAGTAAATAACTAAGATAATACTAAAAAATGCCCTGAGCACACACTCAGGGCATTAAAGTTGTGTATTCACTACACATTAAACAATAATTCCACATTGAATGATAGCGCTCCACAAACTTACATTTGTGACAGTTTTACAAATATTCTCTGTAAACCCAGCTGTATGACATTAAAGCATTTGTCGTACGCTTCGGCAAAATTTCCTTTCGAATTGTCTCATAGTGCTTACCTCAACAATTCTACTATTAAATTCTGCACCTCTATCCCAGCTATTCACTTATAATTTAGTATTATACACTAAAATTTTAAATTAGTAAAGATGTAATCTTAAATTTATTTATGTCTTAAGAGTACACTTTAACCTTAATTTGCTAGATCAAAAACATTTAACTTTTGTTCATCTATATTTCTTATTCTTACATTTACCATGGCATTAAATGTATCTAATGCAGTTATTACTCCTATATTTCTCTCAATAGCAGCTCTCCTTATAATAAAACCATCTCTCTTTGAATCATTTCCTTTGGTTGGAGTATTTACTACTAAATCAACTCTTCCATCTTGAATTACATCTATTATATTTGGATGTGGTTCTTTAAGTTTTCTAACTTCTTCAACTTCTATATTGTTATTTCTTAAAAGTTCTGCCGTTTTTGAAGTTGCCATAAATTTAAAACCTGTTTTACTTAAGTTTTTAGCCATAGGTAAAAATTCTTCCTTATCATGATCATTTATAGTTGCAAGTATAGTTCCCTTATCTTTCTTTATGAACATACCTGCAGCCGTAAATCCTTTATATAATGCCTCATATATATCTTTTCCAACACCGAGTACTTCTCCGGTTGATTTCATTTCAGGTCCTAAACAAATTTCAACGTTTGGAAGCTTTTGAGTAGAAAACACAGGTACCTTTACCGACACTAAATCTGGTGTCTTGTATACACCTACACCATAACCTAAATCCTTAAGCTTTTGTCCAAGCATAACCTTTGTTGATATATCAACTATTGGGACTTTACTTACTTTGCTTATATACGGCACAGTTCTTGAAGCCCTTGGATTTACTTCTATAACATAAAGCTGTCCTTCAAATTCTATAAATTGAATATTTATCATTCCCTTTATGCCTATAGCTAGTGCAAGTTTTCTAGTATATTCAAGAACTTTATCCTTTATAACTGAACTTATATTTTGACTTGGATACATGGTTATACTATCTCCAGAATGTACACCTGCCCTTTCCAAATGTTCCATTATTCCAGGTATCAATACATCTTCTCCATCGGATATAGCATCAACTTCTATTTCTCTTCCCATAAGATATTTATCTATAAGTATAGGATTTTTCTTGTCATTTTTAAATGCATTAGTTAAATAATAAACTAATTCTTCTTCATCGTAGGTTATCTCCATTCCACGTCCGCCTAAAACATATGAAGGCCTTACAAGTACAGGAAATCCTAATTTTCTAGCTTCATCAAGTCCTTCTTCTACAGTCCATACTCCGCGTCCTTTTGGTCTCGATATATTTAACTTTTCAAGCAGTTCATCAAATTTTTCCCTATCTTCTGCCATATCTATTTGGTCAGCTGTAGTTCCTAATGTAGGTATATTTTTTTCTTTCAAAAATTTAGCAAGTTTGATTGCAGTTTGACCTCCAAATTGTAGAATTACACCATCAGGTTTTTCTTTATTAATTATATTTAATACTTCCTCTTCAGTTAGAGGCTCAAAATACAACTTATCTGATATATCAAAATCAGTACTTACAGTTTCAGGATTATTATTTATTATTATAGTTTCTATTCCTAGTTTTCTAAGAGCTTTTACACAGTGTACAGAAGCATAGTCAAATTCTACTCCTTGGCCTATTCTTATTGGTCCAGAACCTATTACCACAACTTTCTTTTTATCTGATACCTCTACTTCATCATAATCATCATAAGTAGAGTAATAGTATGGCGATAGTGCTTCAAATTCTCCACCACATGTATCTACCATTTTATATACTGGTTGTATGTCCCATATATTTCTAAGTTTATATACATCATCAGGTGAAATTTTAAGTATATCTGCTATACCCTTATCGGAAAATCCTTTTTTCTTTAACTTGTAAAGCCAATCTTTATCTAATTTATCTACCTTACTCAATTTTAATCTTTGCTCTTCTTCAACTATCCATTTGAACTTTTCAACAAAGAACTTATCTATACCTGTTATCTCAACAATTTTGTCTACTAGGTAATCTCTTCTAAGCATCTCTGCAAGTGCAAACATTCTCTCATCATCAGGTGACATTACTATCTTCTTCAAGTTAGAAGTACTTAATTCCTTAAACTTCTTATCTTCAAGAGAATATTTTCCAATTTCTAAAGATCTTATACCCTTTAAAAATGCTTCTTCAAAATTGCTTCCTATGGCCATAACTTCTCCTGTTGCCATCATTTTTGTTCCAAGAGATCTATCTGCATCCTGGAACTTGTCAAAAGGCCATTTAGGTATTTTTACTACTACATAATCAAGAGATGGTTCAAAACAAGCATATGTCTTTTGAGTTACTGCATTTTTTATTTCATCCAAGCCATATCCTAGAGCTATTTTAGCTGCAACTTTTGCTATTGGATACCCAGTTGCCTTTGAAGCTAAAGCTGAAGAACGACTAACTCTTGGATTTATCTCTATAACTGCATATTCAAATGAATTCGGATTTAATGCAAATTGTACATTGCATCCTCCTTCTATTTTAACTGCATTTATTATATCTATGGATGCAGTTCTCAGCATTTGATATTCCTTATCTGAAAGTGTTTGACTTGGTGCAGTTACAATACTATCTCCAGTATGGATTCCAACAGGATCTATATTTTCCATGTTACAAACAGTTATACAGTTTCCAAAGCTGTCCCTCATTACTTCATATTCTATTTCTTTCCAGCCCTTTACACTTTTCTCAACAAGCACTTGTCCAATTGAGCTAAGCTGAATTCCAAGTGTAAGAATTTTTTCAAGTTCTTCTTCCGTTTCTGCTATTCCACCGCCAGTTCCACCTAAAGTATATGCTGGTCTTACTATAACAGGATATCCTATTTGTTTTGCAAATTCTTTTCCACTTTCAACATCGGTTATTATTTCACTTTGTATTACAGGCTGGTGAATTTCATTCATCATATTCCTAAAGAGTTCTCTGTCTTCTCCTTTTTTTATTGATTCTATTGAAGTTCCTATGACATTTACATTGTATTTATCTAATATTCCCCTGTCATAAAGTTCAACTGCTAAATTTAATCCGGTTTGACCGCCCATTCCAGCCAGAAGACTATCCGGTCTTTCCTTTTTTATAATCTTTTCTGCAAATTCTAAGGTTAAAGGCTCCAAATAAATTTTATCTGCTACTTCTTTATCAGTCATTATTGTTGCTGGATTGCTGTTTATTAGTACAACTTCGACTCCTTCTTTTCTAAGGCTTTCACAAGCTTGAGTTCCTGAATAATCAAATTCAGCTGCCTGACCTATAACTATTGGCCCCGATCCTATAACTAAAACTTTTTTTATATCTTTATTCAATGGCATATTGATTACCTCCTATTATTATGCTTTTAAAGTGAATACTTCATAAATTCATCAAAAATATAATTACTATCTTTAGGTCCTGGACATGCTTCTGGATGAAACTGCACAGAAAATATAGGTAAATCCTTGTGTTCCATTCCCTCTATTGTTCCATCATTTAAATTAACATGGGTTTCTATCATATTTTCAGGTAAATCACTTACATAGTATCCATGATTTTGAGAAGTTATATACACTCTGTTTTTTCTAATGTCTTTTACAGGATGGTTGCATCCTCTATGCCCAAATTTTAACTTTGCAGTTTTTCCTCCAAGGGTTAGTGCTAAAAGTTGATGTCCTAAGCATATACCAACTATTGGGACCTTTCCTACAAGCTGCTTTATATTCTGTACAACTTCTGGCAAATCTTCTGGATTTCCAGGTCCATTTGATAAAAATATTAAATCTGGTTTGACATCTAGTACTTCTTTTGCACTTGTATATGCAGGGAAAATAGTTACTTTACATTTTCTCCTTAAAAATGAATCTATTATATTTTGTTTTATTCCAAAATCCATAATTGCAACATGCTTTCCTATACCTTTAATTACTCTTTTTTCTTTAATTGTAACTTCCTTGACAGCATCTTTATTAGAATAATCTTTTAATTGTTCTTTTATTTCTTCATAAGATATGTCTTCTAAAGTTATTATTCCCTTCATTGTTCCATTTTTTCTTAAAATCTTCGTAAGAGCTCTAGTATCAATACCTTCCATTCCTATTACTTTATTTTGTTTTAGGTAATCATCAAGTTCAATTTCTGCTCTAAAGTTACTTGGTATATTGCATTTTTCCCTAACTATAAAGCCTTTAACTTTTGTTGAATTTGACTGCATATCATCTAAGTTTATGCCATAGTTACCTATTAAAGGATAAGTCATAGTAACAATTTGTCCATAATATGATGGATCTGTAATTACTTCTTGATATCCTGTCATTCCAGTATTAAATACAACTTCACCTATACTATCTTTAAGGTACCCAAATGCCTCTCCACTGAATGTCATTCCATTTTCCAATATAAGATTTGCTTTCATAAAAAGACCTCCTTTAAGTTTTCTGAGTAAAAATACACTTCTTTTATTGAAGGTCTAAATTTAAAAAAGGTAATAGTTAGGCTGCTAAAATAAGAGTCTATCCATTACCTTTTTATCTTCAATATTAAAATATAATTCAACAATAGTATTTATAAATAATGATTTCATAAACATCATACCTCTTTCTGGCCTCTCTGGACCAAATTAAAGTGTATTTTTTTACATCAGTTCTATCTAGTAACTAATTATAGTATGTTCTTTTGAATATGTCAATATAATTAAAATTTCTGAAATTTGTATTACCGAAAGTTTTTATATAATAAATTAATATAAACTATTGACATGCAATACAAAAAATGTTTCAATAATACTGACCAGTCAGTTAGCAAATAAAATTATATGCAATACAAATCAAAGATTTAAATTCTGCAAACAAATACAAGTATTTACAATAGGGAGGGGAGCTATATATGCTTAGAAATGTTAAAAAAGTTTTTAAAAGAGATATGAAAAGTATTTTTAAAAATCAAATAACAATGTTAATTGCTGGAGGTGTATGCATTCTTCCAGCTCTGTATGCATGGGTGAATATAAATGCGTGCTGGGATCCTTACGGAAAGACAAGTAATATTCCTATAGCCATTGTTAATGAAGATAAAGGCACAAATCTTGGAGGAGAATATTTAAATGCAGGAAACGAAGTTGTAGAAAATTTAAAAGATAATCATAAAATGGGATGGAAATTTGTAAATGCAAAAAATGCAGATATGGGTATTATAGATGGTACATACTACGCATCGATAAAAATTCCAGAAGATTTCTCAAAGGATCTTACAAGTATAAAATCAGACAACCCTAAAAAAGCCCAAATCGTTTATAAATTAAATACTAAAAATAGTCCTGTAGCCCTTAAAATAGCTGATGTAGCAGAAGGTACTCTGGCAGAAGAGATAAAATCAAATTTTACATATACAGTAAATAAGACTATATTTTCTTATTTAAACGTCATCGGTAAAGATGCAGGTGAAAACAAGCAAAACATTATAAATTTAAAAGATGCAATAATAATGTTAAGTGATAACATGGATATTATCACAGATGTTCTTTCCAATACAGGTAGTGCTTCAAATGATTTGAATTCAATGCTTTCCCAAGTTAAGTCAGGCATTCCCATGATAAATTCACGAATAGACACTCTAGAAAGTGGTAATGAAAGCAATAATTCATCTATATCATCACTTCAGTCTTCAATGAACAATACCTTTGACAACATTGGAATTGATTTAGGTACTTCAAAAGCTGATATATGTAAAATTCAAGGTCTAATATTAAGTTTAAATTCAGCAGCTTCAAATGCTAAGTATTATGATATAAACAGCACTGTAAGTAAAATCAATTATGAAATAGACTTAATAGATAATAAACTTAATTCCATCATTAAATTTCTTAGAAAAGTTGATGATTTTAAGAGAGATGACAATACATCTGAACTCATAAATTCATTAGAAAATACTAGAAACTCGTTAAGTGCAGAAAAAAGCAAAATAAACGATATTCAAAAACAACTTAACAATTCAAATAAGGTAAATGAAGAATTAATAAATTCAATAGCAAATGATACTGCAAATTTAAATCAGCAGTTAATAGATGAAACCAATAAATACAATGAACAAGTAAGAAAAAGCTTGAATTCTATATCAGCTGAACTTATTGAGTCTACAAAAGAAGCTTCTTCTGTTTTAAGCTCTGTGCAGAATCTTAATTCACAAGGAAGTAATTCTATAGATGTGCTCATAAATGGAAATAAACTAGCAGCAAATTCATCAAATAAATTGAATAATAGATTGCTTGAATTCAAAAGCTCTATTGATGATCTGGCAGATAAACTTAAACTAGTAAGTGATGATGACATAATACAGATAATTACTATATTGCAAGGTGATCCTAGCCTCATAGCAGGTTTTACATCGAGTCCATTTAATATTAAAACACAAGACATATATACTATTTCAAGTTTTGGCTCGGCTATGGCTCCAACCTATACTACGCTTGCAATATGGATCGGTTCTATTATACTTGTATCTATTTTTAAAACAGATGCAGATAGATTTGAAGGGGATAAAGGTTTAACAGCAAGGGAAAGATATCTTGGCAAAATGAGTACATTCATAGCTTTTGGATTAGTACAAGGATTCATAATTGCTGTTGGTGATAAACTTTTGGTAAATGTCCAAATGGCAAGTACATTCTTGATGATAATGGTGGCATTAGTTTCATCTTTAACTTTTACTATAATAACATATACCCTGGTTTCCATGTTTGGAAATGCAGGAAAGGCCATATCCATCATTTTACTTATAACTCAGATAGCTGGAAGTGGAGCTATTTATCCAATACAACTTTATTCTCTTGTTTTTAGAATAATACAACCTTTGTTTCCATTTACCTATTCGATAAGCGGTTTCAGGGAAGCTATTGCAGGACCTCTTACAAGTACTGTAGTTTTAGATTTTGTATGTATGCTTTTGTTTTCAGTAGGTTTTGTACTACTTGGGATGTTTTTAAAGAAACCTTTGCAGGATAGAACCTATAAATTTAGAATGAAACTTAAAGAATCTGGCATAGGAGAATTTTAGGAGGTAACATTTTGAAAATAATATTTAAACTATTAAAAAGAGATTTTAAAAATATAATAAAAGCTCCATCTGTACTTGCTTTAATTTTATTATTGTGTTTTCTGCCATCTCCTTATGCTTGGATTAGCATTAATGCTGCATGGGATCCTTATTCCAAGATAGATAACCTGCCAATAGGTGTAGTAAACAATGACACCGGTGCAAATTTCAACGGGAAAAATATAAATGTTGGAAATGAAATAGTTAAAAACCTGAAGAAAGACAATTCCATACACTGGATTTTCGTAGATGATTGGCAGGGAAATTATAATCTTAATTCGGGAAAATATTATTCCCTTATAGAAATACCTACTGATTTTTCTAGTAAACTTTTAACCTTAGTTACGTCATCACCTGAAAAACCTAATATAATCTTTAGGTCCAATGAAAAGTTAAATGGTATAGCCACTAAAATTACAGATTCGGTTAGGGATTCCCTATCAAATAATATAAGAAGCTCTTTTGTAAAATCAGCCAATGAAGAATCCTTAAAAGTACTGAATTCTACAGGTAAGAAAATTGAAATAAACAAGCCTGTGATTTTACAGATGAAGGATACATTACCTGAAGCTATATCCACTATAAGTGATATAAAAAATCATCTATCAGAAGAAAATTCTAACTCAAAAGATTTTCAGGATTGTCTAAGTAAAATTCAAACTGATTTACCTAAGTTATCCAAGAAGATAGGTAATCTTCAAAATATTGTAGGAGAAAGCAGAACACTCACTTTATCCACTAAACAATCTGTAAGTTCTATGCAAAATGATTTAAATAAGGATATAAGTGAAATTGAATCAAAAGAAAATCAGGTTCAACTTTTACTCAATAATTTGGAAAATATAAATAATGAAGATGTCGGTAAAAGTTCAGCTAGCAATACTATAGACAATATTACTAAATTAAATAATTCTTTAATAGACAAGCTTGATACTGATATTAGGATTTTAAATAGGTTAAACGAAATTATACATACTAATATAAAAAATCAGCTTATAGATTCGCTGCAGTCATTAAAAGATTCAATAAATACTGAAAACAATTATTTAGCTGAATTAAAAACCTTAGTGAATAACAATTCTTCGCAAAATAACATTAATGAAGTTATAGATAAACTAATAACATTAAGTAGTGAAATATCTACAGATATGATTGATGTATCAGATAACTTTTATTCAGGAGTATATCAATCCATGAATTTATTATCAGATAAATCGAACTCTGATTTAGATAGTATTGATTCAATACTTAATGCAACACAACAATTGGTACCTGAACTAAATCTTATAGCAAGTTCAAAAATATCAAATGATAAAAATTTGGATAAGCAAAGAGATAAATTAAATAAAAAATTAACAGATATTCAAAATGACCTAAACAAATTAGTCGATAAAACGAAAGGCTTAAGTGCTCAAAACTTAAACTCAATAATAAACTTAATGGAAAAGGACCCTAATGAAATATCAGAATTTATATCATCACCTATTGATGTAAAAAGATCTGAATTATATAATTCAAATCTTTTTGGATATGGAATAACACCTTTTTATACTACTCTTGCAATATGGGTGGGAGTTTTGTTGTTATGCTCCATGCTGACAGTTAAATGCAAGGATCTTGAAAGCGGTGAAAAAGTAAAATTATGGCATGAATATTTTGCTAAGTTAATTTTCTTTTTGATAATATCACTTATACAAACTATAATTATAACTTTAGGTGATATATATATAGTAGGAATAAAACCTGTAAATCCGCAGCTCATGATTGGATTTGCACTTATCTGCAGCGCTGTCTTCACTATTATTATAGTCACACTAGTATCTGTGCTTGGAAATGTTGGAAAAGGAGCTGCAGTAGTAGTTTTGGTCTTCCAAATTGCAGGTGCAGGAGGATTTTATCCTGTAAATATCCTGCCAAAAATATTTGGAGTACTTGAACCACTTTGGCCTTTTACATATGCTATAAATGGATTCAGAGAAGCCATAGCAGGACCTATTTGGAGTAATGTTTTTAAAGATATTTTTGCCTTAATGTGCTTTGCAGGTGCATTTTTAATTATTGCTGTTTTAAAAAAGCCTTTTCACAAATTAATTAGTTGGTCAGAGAGCGAATTTAGAAAATCTGGCTTATAGCATAAAAGGGGTATTTTAAAACTAACTACTTAGTTTTAAAATACCCCTTTTATAAAATCAAACATATAAATTCATCCACTCAATCGATGATTTAAGCATTCCAATTGTAACATAATGATTCAATCTTGGTATTTCATCAAATTTTAAAATTTGCGGTGATTTTTTATATAATGGTGAAACTTTTTCATAAAAATACTTTTGTATGGAAATTGGAACTATCTCATCAGATGCTCCATGTAAAATAAATATAGGTCTTAAATCATCTTGTTTTACTAGCTTTGCAAGTGGATCATATTTTTTTATTTTATAATCATCTTCCTTTGAAATTTTATAATCCTTGTCTGGTTTACTAAGTTCCTCTACTGCCTTTTCATATGATGTTCCACCATTAAAACAAATCATTGTCTTTATCTTTTTATGTTCTGCAAATATACCCGATGATATAAATCCCCCCATTGAATGACCCATAACAGCCATTTTTTCAGTATTTATATTAAATTTGTCCTGCACTCCTTTAAGAATTTTAGGGAATTCATCTATAGAATTAAATATCGTTTCAAAAAAGTACTCTTCTCCAATGTTAAAGTCGTCATAATCTAAGCTTCCTCGTTCACCATGATGTATAGAGTCAGGAATTATAACCCTATATCCAAACTTTGAAAGTATTTCACCTGTAAAAGAATGATTATCTTTACAAGAACTCCAACCATGGTATAAAAAGACAGTTGGTGTATTTGTATCTTCTTTACTTGGCGAAAATACAATACATGGTATATTATTAAGTAATATTCTCATTATATTCCTCCTATAATTTATCATAATTCTTTTTAAGACAATCTTATCATACTTTTACAGTATATATTTTGGCGTCTTTACTAATTTTACATATCATTAATAATTTCAAATTAGCTTTTAACATTATATTACCATATATGTAATTTACTTATATT
Source organism: Clostridium sp. JN-1 (assembly GCF_003718715.1). NCBI lineage: Bacteria > Bacillati > Bacillota > Clostridia > Eubacteriales > Clostridiaceae > Clostridium > Clostridium sp. JN-1. The sequence goes on from NZ_CP033465.1 coordinate 1,567,409, forward strand.
TATAGATTTATATGAGCATCTATGCTAAAATTATATATAATTATATTTTGATTATATCTTTTATCATACAAAATAATTATATAATATCTTAATTTAAGGGAGGTAATATTGTTTATGAAAATAAAAAACATATCATTAAAAACCAAGTTAATAACAATACTTATGTTATTTATTATCGTACCACTCTTAGTAATATCATTTTCTTCTTCTCATGCTGCATTAAAACTAGTAAATAATAAGGCAAACGAAATAACTCTTCAAATATCAAATGAAAAAGCTTCGTACATAGATGTGTATAGCAATTCTTTAAAACATGAACTTGAATCATTATCAATGAATAATGATGTACTTGGAGGAAATAACGATAGTGTTATCAATTCATTAAAGAGTATAACAGATACAAATAAGGATATAATGCACTCATACTTATCAGATGAAACTAAACAAATAATTTTATATCCTGAAGTACAACTTCCAAAAGGATATGATCCAACTGAAAGACAATGGTATAAAGATACTATGAATGCAAATGGTAAAATAATTATAACAAAACCTTATAAGGATGCAATCACAGGTAAAATGGTTATAACCCTTTCAAAAAAAGTAAGACTCGACAGTGGTAAAATTGGAGATGTATGTTTCGATGTTGATTTATCAACATTGCAAAACAAATTGACAACAACTAAAATATCAAAAACAGGATATGCTTTATTGATCTTGCCAGATGGAACTATAATTGCTGATCCTGATAAAAGTAACTTACTTCTCAATATAAAAAAAGAAATACCTTCAGGACAGACAATTTTAGATGAGAAAAATGGTAACTTAACTTATGGAAGTGGAAAATCTAAAAATATAGTTGGTTTTTCTCAATCAAAACAAACTGGGTGGATAGTTGTAACTATACTTCCAAGAAGTGATTATGTAATGGAACTCAACACAAGTAAAGTTGTACTTTATATTATATTGGTTGTTATGATAATACTTGCATTTATATGCGGCTCACTTATCACAAGATACATAGTTAAACCATTGTTTAAAATTGAAAACTTTGCAAAAGGATTATCAAATTATGATTTTAGTACTCCTATACAATTAAATAGAACTGACGAATTTGGACAAACTGCTGATTTACTTAACACTGCACAGAAAAATGTAAAATCATTAATTAAAACTATAATTGAAAACTCCAAAAATATGAGTTCTTCAAGTGAAGAGCTTTCTGCAACGGTCCAAGAAATAACATTAAAATTTGAAAATATAAATGATTCTATACGAAATATAGTAAGCGGCTCCCAAGAAACAACTGCTTCAGCAGAAGAAGTGACAGCCTCCGTAGAAGAAATAGATTCAAATATAAATGAACTTTCAAATAAAACTATAGTCGGGAATGAAAATGCTTCTAAATCAAAAAAAAGAGCTCTTTCTGTCCAGGAAAATGCACAAAGTGCAATAAAAGAGTGTAAGGATATTTATAAAAATGAAGAAGAAAAAGTACTAGAAGCTATATCCAACGGTAAAGTTGTTTCGGAAATAAAGAAGATGGCAGATATAATTGCAAGTATTGCAGAACAAACTAATCTTCTTGCATTAAATGCAGCTATAGAAGCTGCAAGAGCTGGAGAACATGGAAGAGGATTTGCCGTGGTTGCAGATGAAGTAAGAACTTTAGCAGAACAATCTTCTGAAACAGTTTCAACAATTCAAAACACTGTTATAAAAGTACAAGATGCCTTTAAAAATCTTTCAGATACAAGCCACGAATTATTAAAATTTATTAATGAAAATGTAAATATGCAATTAGATAATTATTCGCAAACTGGAGAAAAATATTATGTATATTCTGAATTTACATCAAATACTTCAAATGAACTTGCTGCAATGGCAAGTGAAGTAGCGGATACAGTAAACGAGGTAACTAAGGCAATTAGCAGTATGGCTCAAATAGCTAATTCATCTTCAGAAAATACCAATAAAATTCAAAGTATTATGCAGGATACAACACAGAGTATGCTGCAAATTAATAAAACTTCTCAAAATCAAGCAGAACTCGCACAAAAGCTCAACGAAACAATTCAAAAATTTAAAATTTAATGTAAGGAAAGCTGCTCCAAATATAAATTTTGAAGCAGCTCTTTATTATAAAGATCTATCTATATTCATTTTTTTTCATCATGTAATTCTTCTATTACAAATTTATCAAATTTTATTTTTTCAATAAAATTATTTTGGTTGAATATAGTTTTATGTCTTCTATTATACTCTTCTACATTATATGGGAGCCAATATGGTTTTTCTATATCAAATTTATTACACAAATCCGCAATACAAGACTTTAGATTTTCTTGATAACTATCGTCTAAATCAGATACAATTACATCATCTTCTAAAATTTTATTATTTTTAACGATTTTACCCCATATTCTAAGCATTTTATTCTCCTCAAATCATAATTATTTAAATCAACATTTTATTTCTTATCAATTTTAAAAGAACTCTTTAAAGGTACTATTCTATTAAATACAAGTTTATCTTCTTTAGTATATTTAGGATCTACATTGAAAAATCCAATTCTAACAAACTGAAATTTATCTTGCGGCTTTGCATCCTTTACGTATGGTTCAACAAATCCATGAAGTACTTTAATAGAATTTGGATTAACAAAGTCAAGGAATGATTTACCCTCATCTTGTGATTCCTGTAATTCTTCATCCAATATCAAAGGTTCATATAATCTAAATTCTGCTGGTACAGCATGAGATGCTTCTACCCACTGAATTGTTCCTTTAACTTTTCTTCCTTTAAATCCAGATCCGCTCTTAGTTTCTGGATCATAAGTGCAGTGCAATTCTACTATATTTCCATCTTTATCCTTAATAACATCATTACATTTAACAAAATAAGCATTTTTTAATCTAACTTCGTTACCTTTATACAATCTATAATACTTTTTAGGAGGGTTTTCCATAAAATCATCGCTGTCAATATATATTTCTCTTGAAAATGGTATCTCACGTACTCCTGCATTTGGGTTATCAAGATTATTTTCTGCCGTAAGCATTTCAGTTTGACCTTCAGGATAATTTGTTATAACAACTTTTATTGGTTTTAAAACAGCCATGGTTCTTGGAACTTTAGGGAGCAAGTCTTCTCTTACAAAATGCTCTAACATTCTTTCATCAACTATACTGCTTGCCTTTGCAACACCAATTTCCCTGCAGAAATTTTTTATTGACTCTGAAGTATATCCTTTCCTTCTCAATCCTGCAATAGTTGGCATACGCGGATCATCCCATCCATCTACATAATTTTCATCAACTAATGCTTTTAGTTTTCTCTTGCTCATAACCGTATTTGTCAAGTTTAGTCTTGCAAATTCATACTGATGAGGTTTATTTTCCATTTCACATTCACTTATCATCCAATCATACAGTGGTCTATGGTCCTCAAATTCCAATGTACATATTGAATGAGTAACACCTTCTATGGCATCCTCTATTGGATGTGCGAAATCATACATAGGATATATACACCATTTGTCTTTAGTATTATGATGCAGTATGTGTGATATACGATATATAATAGGATCTCTCATATTTATATTTGGAGATGCCATATCAATTTTTGCTCTGAGAACTTTTTCTCCATCTTTAAACTCACCTTGCTGCATACGATTAAATAAGTCTAAGTTTTCATCTATTGATCTATTTCTATAAGGACTTTCCTTACCCGGCTCAGTAAGTGTTCCTCTATATTCTCTGATTTGTTCCGATGTTAAATCACATACATAAGCTTTTCCTTTTTTTATTAAAAGTACTGCTCTTTTGTACATTTCATCAAAATAATTTGAAGCAAAACACATATTATCCCAATTATATCCCAGCCACTTTACATCTTCTTTAATAGCTCTAACGTATTCATTACTTTCTTTTAATGGATTTGTATCATCAAAACGTAAATTAGTTTTCCCATTAAATTCATCTGCCAATTCAAAGTTTAATATTATAGATTTTGCATGACCTATATGTAAATAACCATTTGGCTCTGGTGGAAAACGAGTTACTACTTGCTGACATCTTCCTTCCTTCAAATCGTCTATAACAATATTTTTTATAAAATTCGTTCTACCTTGTTTGTTTTCCATTCTTGTCCTCTCCCTTTATATTTAAGTTATTTATATTTTCCAACTCTATTGAAATAAATATATCATAAAACAACAACTTTTTCTATAAGCTGCATTTTAAGTCGATAATACCTTGTTATATTTATTTCCAATATATTTAATATTAATTCTAAAAATCTTCCAATTTACAACTATTATTATATCACATAAAAATGCGATATAACTAAATTTAAGTTATATCGCATAAGTCTTAATATTTTTAAAATTACATTGTAAGTTTACATATAATCCATGTTTTAAGCAATATTCATATCTTTTTTTCTACATTTATAATTAACTTTCATCAAATTAGCTGTATAATTTACTAAATCAACGGTTCTGCAGGAATATCCCCATTCATTGTCATACCATGAAATAACCTTAACCATATTATCACTTATGACCATGGTTGATAGTCCATCTACTATTGATGACCTTTCATCTCCCCTGTAGTCTATCGATACCAAAGGTTCCTCTGAATATCCTAGTATTCCCTTCATATATCCTTCTGATGCTTCTTTAAAAGCATCATTTACTTCATCTCGAGTTACATTTTTGGATAATTCACATACTAAATCTGTAAGTGAAACAGTTGGAGTAGGAATTCTAACCGAGAATCCATTTAATTTTCCCTTAAGTTCTGGAATAACCTTTGCAATAGCTTTTGCAGCTCCTGTAGTTGTAGGTATAATAGATTCTCCTGCCGCCCTTGCTCTTCTCAAATCCTTATGGGTTTTATCTAAAATTCTCTGGTCATTAGTATAGGAATGTATTGTTGTCATAAGACCTTTAACTATTCCAAATTTATCATTTAATACTTTAGTAAAAGGTGCCAGGCAATTTGTAGTACATGATGCATTTGAAATTATATTATGCTTTTCAACATCCAAACTATCCTCATTGACACCCATAACTATTGTTACATCCTCACCTTTTGCTGGTGCAGTCAATATAACTTTTTTAGCTCCTGCCTTTATATGTTTATTTAAACCTTGTCTACTTTTAAATTTCCCTGTAGATTCTATAACTATATCTACCCCAAGTTCATTCCATGGTAACATTTCTGGATCATTTTCTCTATAAACTCTTATTTTATTTCCATTTATTATAAGATGGTCATCGTCTGCATCCACACTGCCGTCAAATTTACCATAGCAAGAATCATACTTAAATAGATGTGCTAAAGTTTCATTATCTGCTCTAGCATTTATAGCCACAATTTCACAATCTTTATCTAATTTATTTTGTGCTATTCTAAGCACTGTTCTCCCTATTCTTCCAAAACCATTAATAGCAACTTTTATAGACATACTTTATTACCCCCACATTAAATATTATATAACATTTACTTATTTATCACTCATATATGCATCATTTTTGATATATATGCTACACTATTTATAACAATAATAATCATACATGTCAATTTTATTTAAAACTATTAAAAGTAGAATAGCCTTATTTTTCATCGTATATCTTTAATTTTCAATAGCATACATAAACATATTGAATTCATGGGAAAATATTCAGATTTGCCTTGACATAGATTACCCATTATTATATTATTTAATAGGAATATAATTTTGTATTTATACCTTTCATCAATAGATGAGAGGTTTTTATTTTAAAACAATAGGGGTGAACAATATGACTAAAGTTAGAACTAGATTTGCACCAAGTCCAACTGGATATATGCATGTTGGAAATTTGAGAACAGCTTTATACACTTATTTAATAGCAAAACATAATGATGGTGACTTTATACTTAGAATTGAAGATACAGACCAAGGTAGATTTGTAAAGGATGCTTTGGATCTTATTTATGATACTTTAAAGATTACTGGACTTAAACACGATGAAGGTCCTGATATAGGAGGTCCAGTAGGTCCTTATGTTCAAAGTGAAAGAAATGCAAAGGGAATATACCTTGAATATGCAAAAAAGCTTATAGAAAAGGGAGAAGCTTATTATTGTTTTTGTTCTAAAGAAAGATTGGATGAACTAAAGAGTGAATCTGAATCATCTGATAAAGTTTATAAATATGATAAACATTGTTTAAGTTTATCAAAAGAAGAAGTTGAAGAAAAATTAGCTTCTGGAATTCCATGTGTAATAAGGCAAAATAATCCTGAAACTGGAACTACAACTTTTAAAGATGAGATTTATGGAGATATAACAGTAGACAATTCTGAATTAGATGATATGATACTCATAAAATCAGATGGATTCCCTACATATAATTTTGCAAATGTTGTAGACGATCACTTAATGGGTATAACTCATGTTGTTCGAGGAAGCGAATATCTTTCATCAGCACCAAAATACAACAGACTATATAATGCTTTTGGTTGGGACATTCCAGTATATGTTCACTGTCCTCCAATAATGAAGGATACACATCATAAATTGAGTAAGCGAAATGGAGATGCTTCTTTTGAAGATCTTATGAAAAAAGGTTACTTAAAAGATGCAATATTAAATTACATAGCTTTGCTTGGATGGAATCCTGGAACTGAAAAAGAAATATTTAATTTGGATGAATTAGTTGAAATATTTAATTACAAAAACATAAATAAGTCACCTGCTATATTTGACAATGTAAAATTAAAGTGGATGAATGGAGAATATATAAAAAAGTTATCCCTTGAAGAATTTAATGAACTTGCAATCCCATACTATAAACAAGTTATAAAAAAGGATCTTGACTTTTTAAAGATAAGTGAATTACTTCACACAAGAGTTGAAGTATTAAGTGAAATACCTGAAATTGCAGCTTTCTTTGAAAAGCTGCCTGAATACTCAGCTGACTTATACGTTCATAAAAAGATGAAGACAAAATTTGAAAATTCACTAGAAAGTCTTGAAAAAATACTTCCAAAATTTGAGGCTATTAAGGACTGGTCATTTAAAAATATAGAAAGTGCTTGTATGGAGTTAGTTGCAGAGCTTGGTGTCAAAAATGGAATAGTTTTATGGCCTGTACGAACTGCTGTATCAGGTGAAAAAGTATCCCCAGGGGGAGCTTTTGAAATAGCTGAAATACTTGGAAAAGAAGAAACTTTAAATAGAATAAAAATTGGAATAAAAAAATTAAGATCAGCTCAATAAAATTATATTAAAATAACCCCTAATGTTATAGATATCATTAGGGGTTATTTGACTTTATATATTACTCTTTTCTAAATATTTATCAATTTTACTTCCCATAATAAAATAAAATTGCCGCCTATCTAATTATAATTATACTTTATTCACATACCTTTCCTGGATTCAATATATTCTTAGGATCAAATGCAAGCTTTATCCTATTCATAAGTTCTTTTTGATTTTCACCTATAGATTCAAATAAATATGATTTTTTAGCATATCCTATTCCATGTTCTCCAGATACTTTTCCACCTAGTTCTATAGATTTTTTATACATACAATTAAATACTTCAGATAATTTTTTATTCCACTCTTTTTTTGAAAGTTGATCTCTTAGAACGTAAATGTGTAAATTTCCATCCCCAGCATGGCCAAAATTTTTAATTCTTACTTTAAACTTGTCCTGCAATTCATAAGTGTAGTTTATAAATTTAGCAACATCATTTCTAGGTACACATACATCACATTCATCTATTTCAGTTGTAGATGCTTTTACAGCTTCAAGGAATGCACCTCTAGCTGACCAAATACCTTCTTTTCTTTCATCAGTATCAGCTATGAGTATATCAACAGCGCCTCCTTCAAGACAAATTTTAGCAACACTTTCATAATCCTTTTCTATATCTTCTTTACTATTGCCATCAAATGTAAGAAGTAAATATGCATCAGCTGAGTTATCAGGAAACTTTTTGCCTAAAAATTCCTCTGCTGCAAGTATAACATCTCTTTCCATAAATTCTATGGATGTTGGTATTGATTTTGATTTTATAATCTTAGGTACAGTTTCAATAGCTTTATCAAGATTTTCAAATGGTATTAAAAGACTTATTGATTTCTTTGGCAGCGGCAGTAATTTTAATATTGCCTTTGTAACAATTCCCAATGTTCCTTCTGAACCACAAATTAAATCTTTTAAGCTGTATCCAGAACTACTTTTAACTGTCTTTCCACCCAATTCTAATATACTTCCATCAGATAAAACTACTTCAAGTCCTCTTATATAATCCCTTGTAACACCATATTTTACAGCTCTCATACCGCCAGCATTAGTACTTATGTTTCCACCTATTGTTGCTGATTTTTCGCCTGGATCTGGCGGATAAAATAAATCATGTTCTTCTACAAACTTTCCTATTTCCATTAAAAGTACACCTGGTTCTAATGTTAAAGTTAAGTTTTCTTCGTCAATTTCTAATATTCTATTCATTTTGCATAAGTTTATCATTATTCCACCATATATTGGAACAGACGCACCAACCAATCCTGTTCCTGAGCCTCTGGCAACTACCGGTATATTATTTTCATAAGCATACTTCATTATCTTAGAAACTTCTTCCGCTGACAAAACTTCTAGAACAATATCAGGCATTTTGTTTACTCCACCTAATTCGTCATGGCTAAAATCCTCACTTATATCTTGTCCTGTAAAAGCTCTTTCTTTACCTACTATTGAAGTCAAATAATCTATATCATTTGCATCTATCTTTTTATACTTTACATCGCACATGCAAGCCATTTTTTTTACCCCCTAATACAATAAAAATTTAATTACAAAATGTTTTTACCAGACTTTATATTTTCAATCATCATTGGCACTATTTCGTATATATCTCCAACCACAGCATAATGTGAAACATTGAATATTGAAGCATTTTCATCTTTATTTATTGAGATTATACAATCAGAACCATTCATTCCAGCTGCATATTGAACAGCACCAGAAATTCCAAGATTGATTATTATCTTTGGTTTAACAGTTCTTCCAGACAAACCTATTTGTCTCTTTGGATCTATCCAGCCAGCTTCAATCATAGGTCTTGTGCCTGCAATTTGTGCTCCAAGTAAATCTGCAAGCTCACGTACCATTTCCATATCTTTTTCAGATTTTAATCCTCTTCCTACAGATACTATAACTTCAGCATCTGAAATACTAACTTCCTTCTTCTTTTTTGTAATTTCAAGAACTTTTATATTTGAATTTAATTTTTCTTTACCTATATTACATAAAGTAACTTTTCCACTTGTTTCACCGTTTCTTTCAGGTGCAGAAAATATTTTATATCTTACAGTACAAAATTGAGGTCTGTTATTTGGTGTAACTATCCTTGCCATAATATTTCCGCCAAATGCCGGTCTTATCTGAACTAAGTCAGTATTTTCCTTCATATCAAGTATAGTACAATCTGCTGTTAGTCCTGTTTTAAATCTTGCAGCTACCCTAGGTGCAAGTGATCTTCCAATAGTAGTTGCACCAACTAAAATTGAAGATGGTTTAACTTTGTTAATAAAATCTTCAAAAACTGCAGTATAAGGTTCTATTCTAAACTCCTCTAACTCTTTATCACTATATACAAATACTTCATCTACACCATAGTGTAAAAGTTCTTCAGCCTTATCCTTTATATTATTTCCTATAAATAGTGCATATACTGGATGATTTATTTTTTTAGCCAATTCTTTTGCCTTTCCAATCAACTCAAAAGTTACAGGGTGTATTTTCCCCTCTACATGGTCGACATATACTGTTACACCTACCCATTTACTCTTATCAATGCTTTTCTTCTCACCTTCTACAAACTCCACAACTCCTGAAGGACCTTTTTTAACACATAATTTACACATTTTACATCCTGCATTTGTTTCAAGTTTGCCGTTTCTTTCTTCCATAGCCCCAAATGGACAGATATCAACCAATTGTTTTATATATTCTTTTGTCAATTTTTCTTGATGTATCAATAGCTTACCCATATTCGATTACCTCCTACACAAATTTCAATTCTTTAAGTTTGTTTACAACTTTATCTGCTAATTCCTTAGATGATCCCTTCCAAACTTCTTTATCATTATTGGCTTCAGGAGGGAATATCTTTTCAACTTGAGTAGCTGAACCATTTAAACCATAATTATTTTCATCTTTATCTTCAAAGTCTTTAAGTGAAAAAGCTTTAATTTCCTTGTCTTGAGTTGTTATTTTACGCTTATAAGATGGAAGCCTTGGAGTAAATATATCCTTTTCAACAGTTATTAGACAAGGATACTTTATTTCTTGTACTTCAACTGTCTCTGCCATATCCATAACAACTACAATTGAGTTTTCTTTTAATTCTTTTATTTCCATAACATTTGCAACATGTGGTATTCCAAGATATTCAGCCATTTCTGGTCCTACCTGTGCCGTATCACCATCAGTAGTTTGTTTACCGCATATTATAAGATCCGGATTACCAATCATCTTAACTCCCTGAGAAATTGTATATGATGTTGCAAGCACATCAGCTCCAGCAAATTTTCTATCTGAAAGTAATCCACCATCATCAGCACCCATCATATACGCTTCTTTTACTATTTCAGCAGCCTGAGGCGGTCCCATAGTTATAACCTTGACTTCAGCACCCTTTTTCTCTTTGATTTTAAAAGCTGTTTCAAGTGCAAATAAATCATATGGATTCATTTTAGAATCTATTCCATCTCTCTTTAAAACCCCTGTAACAGGATCTACTTCAACCTTTGAAGTTCCTGGTACCTGTTTTATACATACTAATATCTCCATTTATGCTACCTCCAAATTTTTATATGAATTTAAATATTTTAAATGAATTAGCTTACGATAACTGAAACTCCATCAGGAATAACGGCTACCTTTGCATCCTTTCCCATAATGGCATAGGCTTTAGTTAATGCTTCAGAAACAGTTGAAGCATGCTGCATATGAATGTTTTTTATCATTTGGGGATCACACATGTCTGTAACCATTATTACAGTACGTGTACTTAATATTCTGGCAAGTATTTGAGATTCCCACTGATCAGGTGCTGTTTCTCCCCTAGGCACTTTTGAGACTTTGTCCAAAAACTCTTGTGGAGAATTTACACTTACCAAACTATTATAAAATCCTTCTCCACCGTGACCATCATTGCAGGCAGCTACCATTATTATTACACCGCCTTCTTTACAAGTGGCTTCAGCTGCAGTCATACCTTTAACTGATTGATATATATTTTGGTCTAGTGGATATCCCCCATTTGTTGAAATAGCAATATCAGCCTGAACTTTATCTACTTTAGATAAATCCATTACAAATTTGCATCCCTCTTCATGGGCAATTTTACTGTCTCCCGCAAAAGCATTTATTATCTTCTTATCTCCATCTATGACTACATTTATTATAAATGCAAGCTTTGCTTTCTCTGCAGCATACAACATGTCTTTGTGTATAGGATTACTATTAAGCTTGCCTGTCCTTGCGTAAGGACTCGCTATGAATTCAGAACAATGGTTTGCCATTATAGTTTTTGCTGAAGCTATTCCAGGTAAAACACTCTTTCTTCCCCCTGAAAATCCTGCGAAAAAGTGAGATTCTATAAAACCCTCTGCAATTAAAAGTTCAGTTTCCGCAGCAATTTTGTTTATTATAAGATCACCACCAGAAGGAAGTGTTCCAATTTTAACAAGATTCTTTTCATCCCTGGAATCGTGTACTACTATATCTTCTTTTTCAACTATTTCCTTACCAAATTTATCTATGAGCTCCTCTTTAGTTGTAAGTCTGTGAAATCCCGTTGCAATTAGTATCTTTATATTAATGTCTGGATTGACCTTTCTTATCCTTTTCAAAAGTATTGGTGTTATTATTTTACTTGGTACAGGCCTCGTATGGTCGCTGGTTATTATAACCATATCCTTTTTATTCTTTACTAACTCTTCCAGCTTAGGTGAAGCAATTGGATTGTCAAGTGCCCTCTCAACTATTTCTGACTCCCCAAACTGGGGCTTGTAATCTTCTGCTTTTGATGACAAAACTCCTGCTAAGTTTTTATCATCTATTTCAACTTCAATTGTTCTTTTATTATAAGGTAAACCTATTTTAGCCATAATCAAATTCCCCTTTCTTAAAGTTACAAATCTAAATAAATCCAAACATTGGTCCTACAAAATAAGCTATTAATCCTAAAACGATTACATACACTATGCAAAATTTTAATGTAGCATTTAATATTTTACCTTCCGCTCCAGCAAGTCCAGTTGCCGCTGTTGCTACAGCTATACTTTGAGGTGAGATCATCTTTCCTGCTGTTGCTCCACAAGTGTTAGCTGCTGCAAGCCAATATGGATTTAATCCAAGTGATTTAGCAGCCTCAACTTGAAGTCCTCCAAAGAGTATATTTGCAGAAGTATCACTACCTGTTACAAATGTTCCAAGTGCACCTATTATAGGCGCTATTATAGGATAAAAATGTCCAGTTATTGCAACTAATACAACTGCTATAGCTTTTATCATTCCTGCATATCCCATAACCTTAGCAAGTGCTACTATTGAAAGTATTGTAATTGCAGATTTACTCATCTGTTTTATAGTATTTAAAAGTACCAACGCTATTTCTTTGAATTTTGCACCTTGAATTAATCCTCCAATAAACGCTGCTATTATAATAAGCGTACCAGGGTTGCCAATCCAAGCAAATGATATAGGCTTTGCACCTTTTCCTGTGTAAATTTGAACTGAGGTTTGTATTTTAGCAAGACTGCTGTTTATAACTGGGAATAATGAACTTGTACATATTATAAATACAAACACTAATATAAAAGGAATCCATGCCAAGAACAGCTTATTAAATGGTATTTTTTCTGCATCCTTAGCTGCTGTATCCTTATAAAATACTTTTGCCATAAATATAGTAACTGCTAAACAAATAACTGAACCAAGTATTGCTGGAAGTTCTGCTCCCATATATTTAGCTGCTAAAACTTCAGGTATTGCAAAAGAAAGTCCAGATGCAAGTGATATTCCAAATACACCTTTTATCGATTTTACACTTTTTCCAGTAAGCATAACTAGGATTATTGGAACAATAACTATCAAAACTGCCAATTGTAATCCTACTGCATAACTTAATGTAGTTACATTTATCCCTGTAACTTTAGCAAGTGTTGAAACTGGAAGTCCTATAGCTCCAAATGCTGTAGGAGTTGTATTTGCTATCAAGCATATGATTGCAGCAAATATAGGATCAAATCCAAGTCCAGCCATTATACTAGCAGGTATTGCTACAGCTGTTCCAAATCCTGCAATAGCCTCAAGAAATCCTCCAAACCCCCATGCAAGTATGAGAACTAGTATTCTCTGGTCTGTTGTAATACCAGTCATCATCTTCTTAATGACATCCATACTCTTAGTATGAATTGAGAGATTATAAGTAAATACCGCGGCAACGATTACAAGCATTATCGGCCAAATTGCCATCGCTGCACCTTCAAGCGATGCTGTTATTGCTTGTCCTAAAGGCATTTTCCATACTGCAATAGCTAAGATTATTGTGATAACAAGTGCTGCCGGACACGTTTTATGTCCCGCTATTTTGAGTACGCCTAAAGAAACCATTAACCATACAATTGGTATAAGTGCAATAAAGAAAAGTAAATACGTATTATTCATAAACACTCCCCCTAATTATCATACATATAGTGGTATGACCAATTTATGATTTTATGTTATCATAGTTCCTTCAATATTTCTATAATAATTATTATTTTAACAACTTCTATAATTCATAAAATATATAAAGAACATTTATACAGCGGCGCTTACAGCGAAAACCTTTTCATTAAAATTATTTTATTTATTACTTTACCTTTTATTATATTTAGATATTTGGTTACTTTTTTAACACAAAACTCAGATAGGTTAAATTTTAAAATATTCCACTGGTAATATGGTATGACCAGTTGTTGCATTTATTATAACATATAATTTCAAAAAATTCCAGCATTGTTATTAATTATTCTTTATATTTGTCAAAATATAAAGGTCAGTAATTTTTAATATTGTATAAAAAAAATTACTGACTATATAATAAAATAAATCTCATTTAATCTTCCATCATATATTTACCTGCAAAATCCAAGTGTTTTTCCATGGCCTGTGATGCTTTTACAGGGTCTTTTTCCTTTAAAGCCATATATATATCTTTATGCTGCTTTACAAGTACATCAACATTTTCCTTATCTGCAAGTATTTTTCTTCTAGCATCCTTTATAAAGGAATCTATTAATGATGATACAGCATTTAATATACTAACTATTAAAAAGTTTTTAGAAGCATGTGCTATAGTATAATGAAATTTTTTATCTGCTTTAACCCTCTCTTCTTCATTTTCAGAATCTTTTAAGACATCTATTAAAAATTTCATATTATTTAGTTCTTCTTCATTCACTTTTTTTGCTGCTATCGATGCTGTCTCAATTTCTATAATCTTTCTAAGCTCTATTATTTCGCTTGTATCACTTTTTTGAAGCATAAACATTATAGATAATGGCTCAAATAAATTATTTTCAAAGCTCTGCTTTATAAAATTACCTTCACCTTGCCTACACTCAACTAGTCCTATTACTTGAAGTGCTCTTAATGCCTCCCTTATGGAAGTTCTACTCACTTGCAGGTGTTCAGCTAATTCCCTTTCAGATGGAAGTTTATCCCCTTTTTTTAATGTTCCATCTATAATCATATTTTTAACTTGTTCTATTACTTGTTCGTAGACTTTAGTACTTTTTATTGGGCTAAACATTAAATCAAACTCCTTTTTATGCATTTTCTATATGCTGCTTATAAAATAACCAATTTACATAACCTCGTCCTTTTTCATAACGGAATTCCATTGTATAAATATATAAAACAAACTCACTACATCCTGCTGATTATACAGTAATATCTTATCTTTTTTTTCATAAGGCATCCTATCTATATATGTACTATCCTTTACTATTTTACTAAATGTCTTTGCCAAGTTGGATCCACTTATGACTTCTGTATCACGAACTATATTAAATTCCCTTTCTAGAGCCTTTAGTCCTATACATATATTTTTTTCACCTTCATACTCTTTTTGTATATCTATATGCTTAAAATATTGTTCAAAGTCAAACTCTATATTATTTTGTTTAAATAAATAGTCAATTACAGTAAAATCATTATTTCCAGAAAAAGTTACTATATATTTCTTTTTATGATTTTTAGAAACTTCCTCAAAATACTCTTTAGCCATAAAAACTATATCTTTAGCATCCTTTTTATTTTCTATCATATACTGGGTTACTTTAAGCTTGCTATCCTTATTATCCAGATAACAACATCCAAAAACTCCTATACATATTGGTTTTTTATATATATAATGTTCTAAATCAAAAAATATTGCATCTTTGAATAAATCACCTTTTCCATCAATAATCAATGAATTTTCTTGAGATATATCACATATATTCAAGTTAGTATGCTTTTCTATCACTCTCTATCACTCTTTTCCACAAACTATACACCATTCATAACATTATTATATCACTTTTAAATTAATATAAGAAATACACAACATAAGTTTATATATCGTTTATACATTCAGGAGTCAAATTATAAATCACATCTTTCCTTTCTACAATTATCTTTATCTTATTTCTAATCTCTTTATCTTCCATAACTTTTTTTAAAATTTCTTTAGTCGGATTAACACAGATTGGATTTTCCACCATCTTAAACATAGAAAAATCTCCTGCAGTATCACCATAAGCATAACTTTCTTTAAGATCTATATCATATTTTTGGGTTAGTTCATAAATAGCATTTTTTTTACTTTCACTATCCCACATTGGTATAACTTCACCTGTATATATATCGTTTTTTAAAGTATATACTGCCCCTTTGTAATCATCGAATCCATACTTTAAAGACATTTCTCTGACAAGTTCAACTGGACTTCCTGATACTGTTATTATTTTATATCCATTTTCCTTATGCCACTTTATTCTATCTCTTGTATAAGTATAAACCCTGTCACCTTTTTGTGTTATAACATTTTTAGCTATAAACTCCACTTGGTATCTATGTAATCCTTTTATTGCTTCAATATATATGTCAGCCATTTTCAATAAATAGTTATCATAATTTCCCTGACGTTTATCCCATTTCTCATATTCAGGTTTTACTTCCTTATACCATCTCTCTGGTGGAATTATTTCATACTTAACTAGTTTTTTAAATACTTCAGTAATTAGTCCTTCACGATACAGCGTACCATCAATGTCAAAAAACGCAGCTTTATTCAATATTTGTCCTCCTCATCTATCTTTATATTATCAAATATTATCATATTTAAGATTATATTTTATTATTAACTTAAGTTAATTATATCATGAAATTAAATTACTATTACATCCAAAAAAACTTTGATAATTTTATTGACACTTTTGCTATAAGATAGTATTATTAATATATAGTAAATGATAATGATTTTCATTGTGAGGTGATATTAATGAGCATTTGCGATTTAAAGATTGGTCAAAGAGCTCTTATAGACAACTTATCTGGAGATAAAAAATTAGTAAAAAGACTTTTAGCACTAGGATGTACAGAAGGTACTGAGGTATCATTAAAAACATCTGCTCCTTTAGGTGATCCTATAATTATAAGTTTAAGAGGTTTCAATTTAGCTATTAGGAAAAAAGATGCAGAAAATATTTTTATTAAAAATGTATTATAAACTTTCATAAAAGGAGAATAATTATGATCACAGCAGCTTTATTAGGAAATCCTAATGTAGGAAAGACTTCACTTTTCAATCTTCTTACTGGTTCAAATCAATATGTTGGAAACTGGGCCGGAGTAACTGTAGATAGAAAAGAGGGTTATCTTAATGACCAAGTAAAAATTGTAGACTTACCTGGAATATATGCTATGGATACTTATTCAAATGAAGAAAAAGTATCAAAAGAATTTCTACTTACAGGTAATCCTGATGTAATAATAAACATAGTTGATGCTTCAAGTTTGGATAGAAATTTGTATCTTACTTTACAGCTAAAACAATTTAATAAGCCAATAATTTTAGTGTTAAACATGATTGATACAGCAAAAGCAAAAGGTATAAATATAGATTTATCAGTTTTATCACAAGAATTAAATATTAAGGTTTTACCCATTGTAGCCTCAAAAGGCATAGGCATTGACAAGCTCAGAAGTATCCTTTTAGAAGGCAATTTTTCATCATATAATTGTGATAATGAATATCAATTTCACGACGAAAAAGAAACTTATTCATATATTAATACAGTTTTATCAAAAGCAGTTAGTGTAGACTCAGAGAAAGCAGCCTTTAAAAGTGAAAAAATAGATAAAATAGTTTTAAATAAATTTTTAGCCTATCCAATATTTTTTGGAATACTATTTATTATATTTAAATTTACATTTAGTTGGGTAGGACAGCCATTGTCTGATTTGCTTCGTAACTTAATAGATTTTGACTTGATTCCACTGCTCCAAAAGTTCTTATCAACTTCAAGTCCATGGTTTAAATCCTTACTAATAAATGGTATCGTAGGAGGCGTAGGTTCAGTTATAGTATTTTTACCAGTAATTATGTCGTTATTCCTAGGTATATCATTTCTTGAGGACAGCGGCTATATGGCAAGAACAGCATTTATAATGGATAAACTAATGAGAAAGTTAGGTTTATCTGGTAAGGCATTTATTCCACTTATAATAGGTTTTGGCTGCTCTGTACCTGCAATAATGTCTGCTAAGACTCTAGAAAGTGAAAAAGATAGGAAACTTACAGCTTTACTTGTACCGCTTATGTCATGTAATGCAAAATTACCTGTATATGCTATGTTTACATCAATATTTTTTCACAGCAATGCAACTACTATCATATTTTCATTGTATTTATTAGGAATTATTATGTCATTTATAATAGGTATATTATTTAAAAATACTATATTTAAAAAGGATGAAGAACCATTTATTATAGAACTTCCAGAATATAAAATGCCAGAATTCAAAAACTTAATTTTACATACTTGGGATAAAGGCAAAGGATTCTTAAAGAAAGCAGGAACTATAATATTTTCAATATCAATAATAGTATGGTTTTTATCCAACTTTAACTTTGGCGGAATGACTGACATAAATAATAGTATTTTATCCTATATAGGAAGAGCTATAAATGTTATATTTGTACCTTTAGGATTTGGTTCATGGCAAAATTCAGTTTCATTACTTACAGGACTTATGGCAAAGGAAGTAGTAATTGGTACTATGGGAGTACTCTATGCAGGAAGTTTAAAAGCATCATTATTAAGTCATTTTACACCAGCTTCAGCATACTCCTTCTTGGTATTTGTTCTGCTTTATCCTCCTTGTATTTCTGCAATTGCCACAATGAAAAAAGAATATGGAAAGAATATGGCATTAGCCTCTATAGTATATCAATCTTGTCTAGCTTGGATTGTATCATTTATAGTTTTTAATTTAATCAAAATATTTAATTACAAAGGTGTGATATATATGTTAGAGATATCTATTACTATTATTTTAGCAGCACTAGCAGTTTATATACTTTATAAAAACCTAAAAAAGCAGGCATCTGGTAAATGCAATTGTGAGTGCTGTTCTAATCATTGTGAAAATTATAAAAAGTAAGCTTGTTATTTTTAGCAAGCTTACTTTTTATAATTTTATGTTCTAAATTAATAAAAGTACTTGATGCAATTATTACTCTAAAATAATTTACATTAAATGTTTTTACTTACATAATGTTTCAACACTTCTTCAATAGAAGCTAATCCTACAACTAAATCACCATCAACTACAGGAATTGCAACTATCTCATTATCTATCAACTTCTGAGCAACTGAATCTATTGTTTCAGACTTAGAAGCAGTTATAACATTCTTAGTCATAACCCAGTCAACAGGACAAGTATCATAATGACCATCTTCCATTAAAAACCTATATATATCTGCTTTAACAAGCATACCAACTAATTTATCATTTTCACCAACTACAGGAGCACCATTTATTTTATTACTGTCCATAATGGACAGAGCTTTTTTTAAATCTTCCTCAGGTTTAAGTTTTATTACATCGCAAAGCATTATATCTGAAATCATAAAGTAACACCCCCATACAATTATATAACAAATTATAAAAAAAGTCTAAATATTGTCATCTGCGCAGATTTTCATATAAATAGTTATCTTACATTTTTTCTACAACTTCTATTCCAAGTAAACCAAGTCCATTTTTCAAAACTTGACATGTACTTTTAACTAGCTTAACCCTTGCAGCTTTCAGTCCTTCATCTTCTTCATTTATTATACTGTGTGAATTATAAAATTTATTAAAAGCCTTAGCTGCTTCTATCACATATCTTGTTACTATATAAGGTTCTAATTTATTTATAGCATTCATTATGGACTTATTAAATCCTTCTAGAGTCTTTACGAGTTCAAACTCTTCTTTTGAATTCAACTTACCGTAATCAGCATCTGCTTTTGCGCCGCCTACTTTTCTTAAAATACTCTTTCCTCTTGCATAACTATATTGAACATATGGACCAGTCTCACCGTCAAAGCTTAACATATCCTTCCAATTAAATACAATGTCTTTTTCCCTATTATTTTTCAAATATGTAAATATAACAGCTCCTATTCCAATCTTCTTAGCTACTTCTTCTTTGTTTTCTAAATTTGGATTTTTTTCATTTATTATTTCTAAAGTTTTTTCTGTAGATTCATTTAATAAATCATCAAGGAATATGACATCACCTTTTCTTGTTGAGAGCTTTTTATCTGCAAATCTAACAAGCCCAAATCCAACATGTATACAATCATCAGCCCATTTATTTCCCATTAGTTTTAAAGTCGTAAATACTTGCCTGAAATGCAGAGATTGATCCATTCCAACAACATATATGCTCTTGTAAAAATCATAAGTATTTTTTCTATAAGTAGCAGCTGCTAAATCTCTAGTAGCATATATTGTTGCTCCATCTGATTTTTTTATTATGCATGGAGGCATATTGTACTCATCAAGCATTACAACTTTTGCACCATTACTTTCAACAAGTAATCCCTTTTTATCTATATCATCTATTATTGCATCCATTTTATCACTGTAAAAACTTTCACCAGCATATGAATCAAATTCTACATTTAATAATTTATATAACTTTTTAAATTCTTTAAGGCTCAAATTTTTAAATTCCTGCCAAAGTTCAGTTTCTTCCTTACATCCATCTTCTAGCTTTTTAAAATACATTCTTCCTTCATCTTCTAGTGCTGGATCTTTTTCTGCCTCTTCATGAAACTTTACATATATCCTAAGCAGCTCTTTTATTGGTTCTTTTTGCAGCGCTTCTTTATCACACCATCTTTTATAAGCTGATATGAGCTTACCAAATTGAGTCCCCCAATCACCAAGATGATTTATTCTAACACAACTGTAGCCTTCAAAAGATAGTATCTTGTATAGTGAATTACCTATTGAAGTACTAAACAAATGTCCTACGTGGAAAGGCTTTGCTATGTTAGGTGAT
The DNA here is from genome assembly GCF_003718715.1 of Clostridium sp. JN-1. Lineage (NCBI taxonomy): Bacteria > Bacillati > Bacillota > Clostridia > Eubacteriales > Clostridiaceae > Clostridium > Clostridium sp. JN-1. The sequence goes on from NZ_CP033465.1 coordinate 1,588,076, forward strand.
GAATACTCAACACATATATTTTTGCCTTCACCGATTTTTGACGAACCATAGTTATCTTTTTCATTAAGTATCTTTTCTATTGTATTTTTATTGAATACAGCCTTATCTGCAAAAAAGTTTAAATATGGCCCAGCAGTTGTAACTTTTTCAAAACCATCTTTATTTATTTTTTCTTGAAGTTCTAAGGCTATCATATTAGGAGCTTTTCTCAAAACTTTTGCCAATTGAAAACATGGGAATGCATAGTCTCCCATATCTGACTTTGGCGGTATTTCAATTAACTTTTCAATGTCATTTAGATTTAAATCAACATGCTCCTTTATTCTTTCTGCTATTAACTTTTTATAATTCATAAAAAACCTCCATATATTTATTTGTATATATTTGCAAATTACATAAAAACTCGCCTCTTTTTAATAAAGAGACGAGATATTCGCGGTACCACTCTAATTGACTAAAATTAAGTCCACTCATGATCTTAACGCGATCAACGTACTATCTTTCGGTTCAAAATTGAACTTTTTAAAGCAATCTCCTAGACTCTTTTCCCCTTTACATTCCTGCAGCCTTTCACCATCTACTGCTCTCTTTTAAGAATAATAAAGAGTACTCTCCTATTCATTGAAAACTAATATATTAAGCTATATAAAATTATATTATTATTATCGTTTTTTTGTCAATACATAAATCGTATTATTTGCCAATTAAATTTTCAAAATCACTAATATTCGTGACTGGACTTTGACATGCAAAATTTTCACAAACATAAGCTGTTGATTTTCCTCCTACTGCAGTATAATTTTCAGCAGATGAAATTATCTCATCTAAACTGTTATTTTTATTACGTACTAATGAAACAACAAATGGTCTAAATTCTCTATTTATACTATTAATCATTTGCTGAGAGTTATAATCATCTCCAGATGCTATAATTATTTCCTTAGTAGGTGTCATTTCAAATAACAATGCAATCATAGAAAAAGAATGTCCAATGCCAAAGTCTTTGAACTGATTTGAAAAAGCGTTTAATATTTCAACTGCTCTGTCTTCAAATTCGGGATTTGATGTCATACGTGAAAGCCTAAGCAAATTAAATGCTGCTGCTGAATTACCTGATGGAATTGCACCATCATATATTTCCTTTGGCCTTGTAATGAGACTTTCGCCGTCACTGCCGCAGACAAAAAAACCTCCTTTTTTACTATCCCAAAAGTATTTAAACATATCCTTATTGATATCAAGTGCCTTTTTTAAATAATATTCATCATAAGTTGTCTCATATAATTCAATTAATCCCCATATTAAAAACGCATAATCATCTACGTATCCTAAAAGTGCAGCATCACCATCTCTATACCTTGCTAAAAGACGCCCATCATCCCTAGTTAAGTTGCCAAATATAAAATCTACTGCTTTTTTTGCAGCATCAACATATTTATCATTTTTGAGTACTCTTCCACCAATTGCCATAGCTGTAATCATAAGTCCATTCCACGATGTTAAAATTTTGTCATCTTTATATGGGCAAACTCTTTTTTCTCTATATTCAAATAATTTATTTAAACACGATTCTATAAACTCATCTTTTTGCTTAAATAGAGGATTGTCAATTAAATTAAGTATGTTTTTACCTTCAAAATTACCATGTGAAGTTATATTAAAAAACTCACAAAATTTTTCACTATTTTTACTGCCTAGTATTCTTTCTACTTCATCCTTGCTCCAAATATAAAATTTGCCTTCTTCACCTTCTGAATCTGCATCTTCAGCGGAATAAAATCCGCCTTCCTTAGAAGTCATGTCTCTTAAGATATATGTAAAAATTTCATTAGCTATTTTGGCATACTTTTCGTCTTTAACTATCTGGTACATTTCAAGATATACTATTGACAGCAGTGCATTGTCATATAACATTTTTTCAAAATGAGGTACAAGCCATTTCCGATCAGTTGAGTAACGACTAAACCCATAACCTACATGATCATATATACCGCCTCTATACATGGAATCCAGCGTTTTTTCAACCATTTTAAGTGCATCTTCATCTTTAGCTGCGTACCAATACATTAAAAGAAACATTAAATTATGTGGAGCTGGAAATTTAGGTGAAGTCACAAAGCCCCCATATGATTTATCAAAACTGTATTTAAAATGTGAAAATGTGTTTTTTATGAAATCATATGATAATTTTTCTTGCCTTCCTTCTCCTCTGTCATTAAGTATATTAACTATACTATGGCTCATCTTTAACAAATTTTCTCTATTTCTTTTCCATCCTATTTTTACATTTTCAAGTGTACTTATAAGACCTTGAATTCCCCTCCTATTATCTTTAGGTATATAAGTTGCTGCAAAAAAAGGGGTTTGATCAGGTGTCATTATAATTGTAAGAGGCCATCCACCGCCTCCCGTAAGTCCTTGACACACTGCCATATATATACTATCTATATCAGGTCTTTCTTCCCTATCCACCTTAATTGACACAAAACTTTCATTTAAAATCTCTGCCACTTCTTCACTTTCAAATGACTCTTTTTCCATCACATGACACCAGTGGCAAGTGCTGTAACCTATAGATAAAAATATAGGTTTATCTTCTTCTTTTGCTTTCTTAAAAGCTTCTTCTCCCCATGGATACCAATCTACTGGATTATAAGCATGCTGCAAAAGATAAGGAGATTTTTCATTTATCAATCTATTTGGTGTGCTTGTTAGCTTCATAATTTCACCTTCTCTTAAAATTTATATACATATATATAATACCCTTAATTCTATTTATATATGTTCAAAGATGAAAAAAATGGTGCTGCAAAACCAATTACTTAGTTTTGCAGCACCACCTTTGTAAGTAAAAAATTACACGCTCTTTGTAATTAACTACAAAGTTTTTTATTATTTATTAGTTTTCAATGCTTCAATCATCATTGGAACAATCTGATAAATGTCTCCTACAATACCATAGTCGGCTGCCTTGAAAATAGGAGCACCAGGGTTTTTATTGATTGCAATTATACAGGTAGAGCTTTGCATTCCAGCCACATGCTGGATAGCTCCGGAAATACCGCAGGCAATATAAATCTTTGGATGAACAGTCTTACCTGTTTGACCAACCTGATGGCTGCTAGAAATCCATCCTGCATCCACAGCACCGCGGGAAGCTCCAAGTGTTCCTCCTAGTTTATCTGCTAGCTGCTTTAGAAGCTCAAAACCTTCAGTGCTGCCAACACCGCGGCCGCCTGCAACAATAACTTTAGCTTCTTCAAGGTCTACTGCATGACTTGCTTCATGAAAAACTTCTTTAACAATTGTACGAACTTGAGTGGTGGTGTCATACTTAACCTTAACCACTTTACCAGTACGATTGTTATTTGGATCAGCTTTCCTCATTACCCCAGGTCGAACAGTAGACATTTGAGGGCGATTATTTGGACAGATAATAGTAGCCATTATATTGCCGCCAAAAGCAGGACGAGTTTGCATAAGAAGTCTGGTCTCAGGATCAATATTAAGTTGAGTACAGTCAGCAGTCAAACCGGTGTGTATCCTAGCAGCTACACGAGGTCCCAAGTCCCTACCAATATTAGTGGCACCAATGAGTATAATTTCAGGTTTATATGTTTTAACCAAATTTTCAATTACAGCTGTGTAAGTTTCAGTTCGATAGTTCTTTAGAGCAGAATCCTCTACCAAATAAACCACATCTGCTCCATAGGCTATAAGTTCCTTAGCTTTATCTGCAACATTGTCACCAATTAAGACAGCCCCAAGCTCTACACCTAAAGAATTAGCCAACTTTTTACCCTCGCCGAGAAGTTCAAAGGCTATATTCATTAATTTACCTTCTCTTTGCTCAGCAAAGACCAATACACCCTTATTATCAACAATAACTGCCATGTCCTTGCCTCCTTTATAATATATGTTTCTCACAGAGTTCTTGTATTAAAGAAGATACAGCTTCTTTAGGGGTACCACCCAATATCTTGCTTGCACCTTTAATCGGCGGAGTGAATGTTCTTTTTACCTTGGTTGGAGAGCCCTTAAGTCCCATTTCTTCAGTATTAGCTCCTATGAATTCACCATTCCAAACAGCAATCTTATCAACATCAAAAGCATCCACAATGCCGCAAGCTGTAGGAAAACGCGGGTCATTAAGTTCTTTAACAGCTGTCAAAACTGCAGGAAGTTTACACTCAATTACTTCATGCCCATCTTCCATGACCCTTTCTACAGTTACTTTATCATCATCAATAGATATGACTTTCTTCACATAGGTAACCTGAGGCAAATTTAAGTGTTCAGCTATTTCAGGTCCGACCTGAGCTGTGTCACCATCAATGGCCTGGCGGCCAGTAAATATAAGATCAAAATTTTCAATTTTTTGAATTGCCTTAGCCAAAGCCAGTGATGTAGCCCAGGTATCTGCACCAGCAAATATCCTATCCGAAAGCAGTATAGCTTCATCTGCACCCATGGCTAGGGCTTCGCGCAGTGCAAAATCGGCTTGGGGAGGACCCATAGTCAAAACGGTAACAGTACCGCCTTTCTGTTCCTTAATTCTAATAGCTTCTTCAAGAGCACTTTTATCATCAGGATTTATGATACTTGGAATACCTTCCCTAATGAGAGTACCAGTTTTAGGGTTAATTTTAACTTCGTTAGTGTTAGGTACTTGTTTCATACATACGATTATTTTCATTGCCATTCCTCCCCTACTTCAATGCTGCTCTAGCGATAACCATACGCTGTGCCTCTGAGGTACCTTCGTATATCTCTGTTATCCTAGAATCTCTTAGCAATCGCTCGACCTTATATTCCTTCATGTATCCATAACCGCCGTGAATTTGAACTGCTTTGTTAGCACAGAAACTAGCTGTTTCAGAAGCATAGAGTTTAGCCATCGCTGATTCTTTGCCATAAGGTTTATTGTTATCCTTCAGCCAAGCGGCATGATAAACTAACATTCTGGCACACTCTACTCTAGTAGCCATATCAGCTATCATCCACTGAATAGCTTGGAAACTGGCAATTGGTTTATTAAACTGCTGGCGCTCATTTGCATATCTAACCGCCTCATCTAAAGCAGCTTGAGCTAGCCCTAATGCTTCAGCGGCAATACTTATACGCCCTCCGTCTAAACATTTCATGGCTATTTTAAATCCGTCACCCTCTTTTTTTAAAAGATTTTCCTTTGGAATTCGGCATTCTTGAAAAATCAATTCAGTAGTACTGGAAGCCCTAATGCCCATTTTATTTTCCTTTTTACCAAAAGAAAATCCAGGTGTCCCTTTCTCAACAATAAATGCACTAATACCTTTCAAGCCTTTGCTTTGGTCAGTCATGGCAGTGACAATATATGTATCAGCATAGCCACCATTTGTTATAAATATTTTTGTGCCGTTTAATACATATTCATCTCCCTCTAATACCGCTGTTGTCTGCTGGTTGGAAGCATCAGTTCCAGCATTTGGTTCAGTAAGGGCGAAAGCGCCAAGAGATTTGCCTTGAGCCATGGGAATTAAATACTTCTTCTTTTGCTCACTATTGCCAAATAAATATATACCAAAGCTTGATAACATATGTACAGCTAAGATAATTGATGTAGTTGCACAAGCTTTAGCAATTTCCTCAATTGCTAGGATATATGTTATGTTATCAGCTCCCGCTCCGCCATATTCTTTAGGAAATGGTATTCCCATGAAGCCTAACTTTTCCATCTTTTTTACAGTATCTAAAGGAAATTCTCCACTTTCGTCTAACTCACTAGCCAGCGGACTAACTTCTTTTTCCGCAAATTCACGAAACAATGTTCTGAACATTTCATGTTTTGATGTTAATTCAAAGTCCATTTCTTACCTCCAATAAATAATATTATTAAAATCTATGATTTTTGGGGTTTTGGTCACTATCACAAGTCAAACGTTCAATAATAAATATATAAAACTTGTGTGTAAGTTAATTGTTAAATAATTTTTTACTCGCCAGTAAAGTTGGGTTTGCGCTTCTCAGCAAATGCATTCATACCTTCCTTCTGATCGGCTGTTGAAAAGCATGATCCAAATACTTCAGCCTCGTAAGCAAGACCAGATTCAAGATCTAAATCAAGTCCCCTATTGACAGCTGTCTTGCATAATGATACTGCCAGTGTGGAACGTGACATGATTTGCTCCGCCATAGTTACTGCCTCATTCATTAAATTACTTGCGGCAGTAACCTTATCAACAAGCCCAATTCTAAAAGCTTCTGCTGCATCAATCATTTCACCAGTAAACAACAATTTTTTTGCTCTTCCCTTACCTATTAGTCGAGGTAGGCGCTGGGTACCACCAAAACCTGGAATTACACCAAGTGTAACTTCTGGCTGACCAAACTTTGCTTTTTCCGAAGCAATTCGAATATCACATGCCATTGCCAGCTCACAGCCGCCTCCTAATGCAAAACCATTTATTGCAGCTATAACCGGTTGAGACATGTTCTCCAATTTACTGAATACAGACTGCCCCATTTTGCCCCAGTTACGTGCCTGTAATGTAGTCATGTTCTGCATTTCAATGATATCTCCCCCTGCAGCAAATGCCTTATTTGTGCCCCCAGTTATTATTATTACCTTTACAGCCTTATCTTCAGACAGGTATTCTAAAAGCTGACCCAGTTCTTTTACTGCTGCATAATTCAATGCATTTAATTCCTTAGGTCTATTTATTGTAATAATTCCTATACCATTTTTATCTTCAAAGGTAACATTTTCATACTGTGTCAATACAATCACCTCCAAGCATAAACACACAACTAACTAAATAAGTTTAACCTTTTTAGAATCAAACCATATGACGCTCATTTGAAAACCTATTTCCCTATAAAGAGATTTACTCTTTATAGGGAAAGTGCTTCAATTATACAGAAATGTTAAGATTATCAATAACTATCTCCAAATACTAAATAAACTTATAAATTTTATTTTCCAGCTTATCTTCCTTTAAGAACTCAACATCCATACCAATAGATACATCCATTCCCTCTTTGTATCCTTCTACATAAGAAGGAAATCTAGTACCAGCTGCATCTTCTAAAATAGCAACAACATATGGAACTTTATCAACAAAATCAGCTGAAGCAGAGTTAATCACAGTATAAGTGTATATTTTCGCTTTATTCGTCATACTTTACAACCCCCTAAAGATATTTACTGTACAAGTTGCTGCTGTACCGCCAATATTATGAGTCATACCAATATCCGCTTTTTTAACTTGTCTTGCTCCTGCATCTCCGCGCAATTGGGTAACAATCTCATAAATTTGGCTGATACCAGTACCACCGATAGGGTGACCCTTAGACTTCAAACCGCCGCTAGTATTAATTGGTATGCTGCCGTGGAGTGTTGTCTTGCCTTCGGCTACGGCATCGCCGCCTTTACCCTTTGAGAAGAAGCCAAGGTCTTCAATATTAATAATCTGAGTTATTGTAAAACAATCATGAACTTCAGCCATGTCAATATCATTAGGAGTAAGACCTGCCATTTTATATGCCTGCTGTGCAGCCATCTGTGTAGCTGCAAAACTAGTAAGACTCTTCTTTGTTGCTGCGGTAAGAGTGTCACCTGCATGGCCTAAGCCAGCAACTTCAATGATTCTCTTCTTACTAATTGATTTTGCAATGTCAGTTGCAGCTAGAACAACAAAGGCTGCACCATCAGTAACTAGTGAACAGTCAAAAACTGTAAGTGGTGAAGCAACAGGAAATCCGTTCTTAACCTGATCCACAGTAATAGCTTTTTGCATTTGTGCATCTGGATTTAACAATGCATTATTGTGGTTGCTTACAGCACAAAGAGCCATCTCTTCTCGAACATTTCTATACTCATAGAAATAACGATTAGCAATCATAGCAAATATGGAAGGAAACGTTATTCCAAGACTTGCTTCCTTTTCATAATCGGAAGCACTTGCAATGCCTGTGGTTACGACTTCAGTAGGCTGATGAGTCATTTTTTCTACACCACCTACTAAAACAATATCATACAAACCAGAAGCAATAGCCATATAGCCCTGGCGAAAAGCTAAACTTCCCGAAGCACATGCTCCTTCTGTCCTTAATGCAGGAATATTTTTAAGTCCTAAAACCTCTGTAACCATAGGACCTATATGACTCTGATAAGCCAAAAAGGAACTGTTAAAGTTTCCTACAAAGACAGATTGGATCATTTTTTTTTCTATTCCCGCATCAGTAATAGCTTTTGAACCTGCTTCTTCGATGAGACTCCTCAGTGATCTATCAGGATGTTTACCCATCTTAGTTTCACCTATACCTATTACAGATACATTTCTCACTTATATCACCTCCTATTATTATCTTGGAGTCATGCGTAAAGCTCCATCTAACCTAATGGTTTCTCCATTCAACATTGGATTTTCAATAACATGCTGAGCCAACATTGCATATTCTTTTGGATTTCCCAATCTTGATGGGAATGGAACATTTTTCGCAAGCTCAACTTTTACAGAATCAGGCAAATTAGACATCATTGGTGTGTCAAATAGTCCTGGAGCTATTGTACAAACACGTATACCTTCTGTTGAAAGGTCACGTGCCATACAAATTGTTGTTCCGGCAATACCTGCCTTACTTGCAGCATATGCAACTTGCCCTATCTGGCCTTCAAAGGCTGCTGCTGAAGCAGTATTTATAATAACTCCACGTTCACCTGTCTCACAAGGCTCGTTACTGATCATTTTAAATGCTGCAAGACGGCAAACATCAAAAGTTCCAACTAAGTTAACATTAATAGTTAGCTTAAAGAGATCAATATCATGGGGTGCTTTCTTACTTGCTGTTTTCATACCGCGTGCAATACCTGCGCAGTTTACTACAATATCTAATCTACCAAATTTATAGACAGCAAAATCAATAGCAGCTTGAATTTCCTCAGTTCTGGTAATATCTGTTTTGTAAAATGCCAAGTTAGCTCCTAATTCTTCAACTAAATCATTTCCTTTATCACTGTTAGTATCCAGAACTACTACTTTCGCTCCAAGGCTTAAAAGTCTTCTAGTTGTAGCCTCTCCTAATCCAGAAGCCCCACCAGATACAATGGCAGTTTTGTTTTGGATAATCATATTCATCCCTCCCTAAACAAAATATTAATGTTTTGAAACCAGCAGCTGTGACATTGCTAGAATCAAGCTGCTGATTTTACACAAACTACTTTCCTTTAAATACAGGCTTTCTCTTCTCTTTAAATGCCTTTACACCTTCCTTATTGTCCTCTGTCTGCAAGCAGACGCACTGCATTCCTGCCTCTAATTCTAATGAATATTCAAGTTCTTGACTTTCCTTTAAATTTAATATTCTCTTTGTTAAAGCTAGAGCAATTGATGCTGAATTTGCCAGTCTTTCTGCAAATTTAACGGCTGCCTCTTTTAGTTCAGCATCATCAATTACTTGATTGACTATTCCAAGTTGCAGTGCTGTATCTGAGTTTATTAAATCTGCTGTAAACATTAATTCCTTTGCCTTATGCAGCCCTACTGCCTTGGTCAGAAAATATGTTCCACCGCAGTCTGGAACAAGACCAACCTTGCTAAAACTCTGTGCAAACCTAGCTGATTTAGCACAAAGAACAATGTCACAAGCTAAGGCTATGTTAAATCCTGCTCCTGCAGCTACACCATTAACCATACCTATTACAGGTTTGCTCATTTTTGTTATAGTGCTTACTATTTGTGAAGCATGCCTGATGTATTTACGTCCATCAACAGCAGTCTTAAGTTCATTAATATAAGGCAAATCACCGCCTGCACAAAATGCTCTTCCTGCACCTGTTAATATTACTACTCTAATTGAAGCATCATTTTCAACTTCATTTAAAGTATCAACTAGCTCAGTAATCAAATTTGGATGCAGCGTATTAAGTACCCTAGGTCTATTCATGGTAACAGTTGCAATACCATTTTCTTTCTCCAATAGGACAGATTTTTCTTCTATCATTACAAAACTCCTCCTTAATATTTAATCCACTGCTTAAATGGTTCAGCCAATACATTAGCTGGATTATTCTCAAGCTTTTCCTTATTATCTATAAGTTTTAAATACTCCTCATGAGTATTCCAAGAATATACATACTTATCAAGGTACTCGCGAAGAGCTGCCTTGTCACGGCAAGTTTTAATAAAGGAAGTCATATGTTCAATGTCCTCACCATATATTCCTGGGGAATTTGTAGGCCAAGCCCCCATATACCAAGGTACAACTGCATCGACTCCTGCTCCAGGTATTGTTACAAGATTAGGATACTGGCGGCACATTGCAGTATCTACAATATGGTCAGCTATTAAAATAATATTTTTCCCGCATCGTCCCATCCAATAGTCATAATAAACTGATCCTAGAATAATTCCGTTACCTTTTTCATCGGCAAAGTTTACATGAACTACTGTCACGTCAGGATTAACTGCTTGAAGTAAAGCAACCTTCTTTCCTGAACCATAAGGATCCTCCATAATAATATCCTTTTGATACGGCAATTTTTGATCCCATAGTCCTGGTTTTCTAAGATCGCCCCAGACACAGGAGTTAGAAGGAATAAATGGTATATTTAATGCTCCTGCCATAATCTTTAAATTTAAACTTAAATTAGTTTCATCTTCCCATTTAATTTTTCTTGGAATGCCTTTTTCCAAGGAATCTCTAGTAACTTTACTAAGACCTGGTCTCTCATGACCGGTAAAGGTAGATATAACTGAGTCAATTACTCCTTCGGCTATAAGCATATCTCCACCAAAACCTATACCAGGTTCTACCCAAAACAGATCATTGACAGCAATTTTTCCTGCCTTCTTCTGTCTTAGAATTTCCTTACAAAATATTGTGCTCTGCCTAGACATTGGAAAACCACCGGATGCAACCATTGATCGATCTTTTACATATTTTTGTACAGCATCACTTAAAGAAATTATTTTACTTTTCATAACTTAGTAACCTCCTTTCAAGACCTATTTAAATAACTTTTTCCAGCCTGTAAAATCTCCAGATGTATCAAGTTGTTCTCTGATAATTTTAATCTGTTCATCAGTAGGAATACCTGTAATCTTAAAATCCTTAGCTGCCTTGATGTCAAAACCAGTCTTTTCCTTAACTTCTTCAATAGTTGTAAATGGATAAATCTCAGCAATCTCCAATTCATAAGTAACAGGATTAGGTTTCAAAACTGCTAAATCAGTAATAATGGCTGCAGGTCCGCCTCCTGAAAGATTCCAAACATCCCATCTAGAACGCCCACCTTCACAAAATCCAGGACTCGTTCTATAATCTAGTTTATCAACTATTCTATCTGCAGCATGATTCATAATAACCACAACTTTTTTTGAACCAACTGCCAAATCATGTCCGCCGCCGCTTCCTGATATTCTTACTTTAGGACTTGTGTAATCGTTTCCTCTTATTGTAGTATTTAAGTTTGCATATTTATCACATTGTGCTGCTCCAAGATACGTTACATCAACCCTTCCTGATTGAGCTAGACATCCTAAGGTTGTAACTAAATCTGTCTGACATTCAGCATTAGATTGAATGACAGTATCATCCACACCCCAAGGTACTCGACCTACTGGAGTTGAACCAATTGAACCGCCTTCATAAACAATAGCAATATCTGGTGCAAATGTTCTTTGAGCCAATTGGGCAGGCAGCAGACTCAATCCAACTCCAACAAAAATATTTGTTCCACCTTCACAAAATTCAGCTGCTTTACAACAGGCAAATTCCATAGGTGTGTTCTTTTTTAGGAGCTCCTTATTTCCTTCCATTTTTTAACCCCTTTCTAAATTTAAATATATTTGACTGCATATTATTTATTAAAGCAAGAGTATACCCTAATATTCATTTATGCTTTTCTTCATTATTGACTTAGATATACACATTGCATTTTACAGAAATAATAATTTGTAACTCTTTTAATTAATGATAATTTAAAGTACATTTTAATTTTTCCTTCTTTAGATATGCTTATTCTAACTTTTCAATATTTCATTTATTCTCTATATTCACACAATAGCATAACTCATTAGTAATATCTATTTCGTAAATATCAACAATTTATTGCAAATAAATCAACAATTAATTATAATTAATATAACCAACAATAAAAAAAGGTATACTAAAAAAAGATACACTCTTAAAATGGAGGATGGTATATGAATTGGCAGCATTTAATATATTTTCAGGAAGTTGCAAAAAATGAACATCTTACTAAAGCTGCAGAAAACTTATTTATCACAACATCAGCTTTAAGTAGGGCTATCAATAGTCTTGAGGAAGAAATAGGCGTCGTTCTTTTTGAAAAAAAAGGAAGAAATATTAAACTAAATAAATATGGAAGGGTTTTTTATGGTTATGTAAACAATTCCATTAGAGAGATTAAAGAAGGTATTCTAGCAACTCAAAATTTAGCTAATATTAAAACTGGAACAATTCATGTAAGCAGTATATTTTCAGTTGGTGCTTACTATGTGCCTGATTTAATTAGAACATTTCACGAAAAAAATAAAGATATAAATATAGAACTCACTCAAAAAACTACTCAACATATACTCCATGATGTATTAGATGGTATAACAGACATAGGATTTTGTGGAGAGTTTAAAGATGATGATGAATTTTCACTTATTAGTAAAGAACCTATATATAATGAAGAAATGATATTAATAGTCCCTGACTCCCATCCATTAGCTCAAAGGGAACAGGTAAGCTTTGAAGACATTAAAGATGAAACTTTTATAGGCTATAATAATAGTACTGGTATAGTTCATACAATTTACAATGGAATTGCAAAAAAAGGATATCCTGATTTTAAGTTTAAAACTGCCTTTAAATCTAATGAAGGTAATAATGTTACTGGTTTAGTAAGAGCTAATCTAGGAATTGCTTTTGTTGTAAATAATCCAAGCATATATACCGGCGGGGTAACTGTATTAAAATTATCAGATTTATATTTTATTCGAACCATATATATGGTATGGAAAAAAGATATATACCTGTCTCCTGCGGCAAAAGCTTTTAGGAGCTTTGTATTATCTAATATTAATGAGCCTTCAAAATAATACTTTCCCAAAATGCTATTTTTCTTAACTAAAGTTTCAAAATAATCAATAATATATTAATTATCATTTGCCCCATAATAAAAACCTAGTGTTTTCAATGTTTCATTGTGGGGCTGCTTTTCAAATGTTATTTTCTTATTAATTCTTAATAATCTGAGTTAATTTAGGCAGTGCTGGATTATAGTTTTCTCTATTCCATATAGCCATAATATTGACATATTCATTACCATCTTCCAGCGATATTATCATAAGATGTTGAGATTGATTTAAATACCGTACACAATAAGAAGGTAATATAGCAATTCCCATATTAGCAGATACCATTAAGAGAATAGATTCGATATCTTGAATTTCACTATATCTGAAAATAGTTTCATTTGTTAATTCTTCAAAACGTACTGATTTTCGAGATGCTAATGGATGTGTTGGATGTACGATAACATTCAATGAATAAGCTTTGATTAAATATTTATCCAATAGTGATGTCATTTCTTTTTCATTCCAAGTATTAAAAACTATATCCAATTCGAGGTTAGAAACTTTATCATATAATTCTTTTTCATTTCCTCTAACAAATATAATTGAAATATTAGGATACTTATTGTGAAACTGGAAAAGCAAATCTGAAAAAGATGTCTTTTCATAACCCATTACAAATCCAATACGTAATACACCAACAAAACCAATAGTAGTTAAATGCACTCTTTCTGCAGCTTCTTCAATCTTGAAAAGAATAATTTTTGCTTGTGTCAAGAATACACTTCCAGCTGGTGTCAATTCCACATGATGATTATTCCTAATAAATAATTTGGTGTCTAACATCTGCTCTAATCTTTTAATTTGCTTGGTTACTGCAGTCTGGGATATATAAAATTTCTGTGCTGTTTTAGTAAAATTTAACGTTTCAGTTAAAGATACAAAATACTCCAATTGTTTAGTATTCATAACATTTCTCCTATTTTATATATTATCTTATTATCTTGTTAGCTTGTTAACTTGTTAATTATAATAACCTTAAGTTATTATAACTAAAAGAAATGATATTAGCAATCCTTGTCGTAATTTGTTATAATTTTAACTAACTATTAATGAACTCAAGGAGGCTTATTTATGAAACTTCTAGCTTTTGAAGTACGTAATGATGAAAAAGCATATTTTAAAAAATATGCATTAGAATATCAGTGTGAAATTACATGTATCTCTGATCCTCTGACTCATGATAATTTACCAATGGTGCAAGGTTATGACGCAGTTTCTATTTTAGGAAGAAGCTATATAACAGCAGATTTGCAGGATAAATTAGCGGAACATGGAATAAAGTGCTGTGTCACAAGAACAATTGGTTATAATCAAATTGATGTAGAACATGCTCATGAAATTGGTTTAAAGATTGCAAATTCAAATTATCCACCTACAGGTGTAGCCGATTATACGGTAATGCTTATATTAATAGCTTTAAGAAATTATAAACAAGCAATGTGGCGTGGAAATGTAAATGACTATTCTTTGAATGGTTTGCAAGGACGTGAGCTCCATACATTAACTGTAGGGATCATCGGTACCGGAAGAATCGGACAATGTGTTATTAAAAATCTTTCTGGATTTGGTTGTAAAATACTTGCATATGATATGTATGAAAATGACACAGTAAAAAAATATGCTGAATATACAGATTTAGATACAATTATAAGTTCATGTGATATTATTTCGCTGCATACACCTTTACTAGAAAGTACATACCACATAATTAATCAAGAAAAAATTAACCATATGAAAGATAATGTAGTTTTAATAAACTGTGCGCGCGGCGAACTAATGGACATTGATGCATTAATTTATGGAATTGAGTCACAAAAAATAAGTGCATTAGCACTAGATGTTATCGAGGGAGAAGATGGTATCTACCACCAAGATAAACGAAGCGATATTATCAGCAATGAGAAGATGGCATATTTGCGTCAGTTTCCAAATGTTACAATGACACAACATATGGCTTTTTATACTGACACTGCAGTATCAAGCATGGTAAACTGTGCAATAAAATCCGCTCGTGATCTTACTGAAAAAGGTATCTGTGATACAATTATTTAAAGTTTAATTATTCTACATATATAGTATATTAATAGATATATGTTAGGAAAGGTGACAAAGTGCAAATGATATATTCCATAGATCCTAATGAATTAGCTCTTCTATCAAGCATTATTGCTATTGCACTAGCACAGTATAAAACAACTTATGAGTTAAACATACTTGGCAGTCTTATATCATCAATAGGAGATATATTGTCAACAATTGCAGCATAAAGAGAAGCTCTAGAATCTTTAGATGAAAGAAAACAAAATTTTAAAGGTACAAAGAAGAAATCAAAATCCTAATATATCCTATCGTGAACCTCCCCTGCCACAATGGTAGGGGCTTCGTATTAATAAATAAAAATTAGGTTGTGCCTAAAATTGATATGCTCCCTTCCAGGTAGACAAGTGAAATAATAAAAACTTGTTTACTTGGGAGAGAGCAGTTCATTTAAATGCACAACCTTTTTATTAAATAGGAAATTGGAAATATGAATAAAATTTATCCAATATTGCTTTTATCAATATGTTCCTTTAAAGTTTTAGCTGATTCACATAATTTTGAGAACTCATCATCATCTAAAGGCACTTCTAATATACGTTTAACACCTTCTCTACCTACTATAGAAGGAACTCCCATATATATATCATTTATATTATATTCACCAGAAAGTAAACTTGAAACTGTAAGTATAGCATTTTCATCTCCCAAGATAGCTTCAACTATCCTCTTTATTGCTAATCCAACTGCATAGTTTGTACATCCTTTTTTCTCTATTACATCATAAGCTGCATTTTTAACATCTTTTGCTATAGATTCCTCGAAGGAATCATCACATTTCTTAAATGCAGCACTGCAAAATTCATCTACTTTCATTCCAGCTATGCTTGTTAAACTCCAAGCTGCTATTTCTGAATCGCCATGTTCACCCATTATATAAGTATGTATATTTCTTGGGTCCATATCAAAGTGTTTCCCAAGCATGTATCTAAATCTAGATGTATCAAGTACTGTACCTGAACCTATAACTCTATTAGCTGGGAAACCTGACAGCTTGTAAGTTATATAAGTAAGTATATCTACAGGGTTTGAAACTACAAGTAATATACTATTTGGACTGTATTTAACTACATCTGGAACAATCGACTTAAATATTTTAAGGTTTCTGCCTATAAGATCTAATCTTGTTTCTCCAGGTTTTGAAGGTGCACCAGCTGTTATTATAACTATATCTGAGTCTTTTGTATCTTTATAATCTCCAGATTTTATTTCTACAGGTTTCACAAAGCATGCTCCGTGGGACAAATCCATCGCTTCGCCTTTGGCTTTTTCTTTATTTATATCAACTATAACTATTTCTGTTGCAAGTCCTGAGTTCATTAGTGCATAAGCAGTAGTGGAACCTACAGCACCAGCTCCTATTATTGATATTTTTGTATTTCTTTTCATCATGTTATTTTCCTCCTAGAAAACATCTTTAGTTATTATTATTTAAAATTTATTTAACTATTAATCATTAGTTCGGTAAGTTTTGGAACGTTTTAATTATATAGTATTCATAAAAAACTGTCAATATTTAATATTATATGATATTAATTATTTAAATGAAATTACCAGAAAAGGACGTTCTGTGCTAGTTAAATGGCTATGTCCTAAATCTAAATCTACTGCCAAGAGCATAAATACAATAGGATGAGTTTTAACTACGTTTATTCTCATAACTAAAGGCAAGTATTTTTTATTTTAATTATTGGGTCTATTATAATTAATTTTTAAGTTTGACACAAATATATATCTACTTTATAATTTATTAAGTAATAATCGGAAAAGTGAGGAAGCGAAAATTAATTATGATGAATGTTATTAAAACTGCAGTTGTAACTATAATGATATCAATTATATCTGGATTACTATTAGAGTATTTTAAAAATTTAGCACCTAAAATACTATGTACTGTAGGAAATGGTGTACCTATGAAAAAGAATGGTAAAAGAGTTTATGCATACGTTGTTACCGTTAGGAATCTATCAAATAAAATAGTTCACAAAATAACTTTAAATATACAAAGTCTAAAAAGTAACTTAACTATTAAGGATACTAAAATAACAGGCGGATTAAAATTTGATTCTTCAAGGGAAGAAGATACCTCTATAGATATCCAGATACCTTTTTTAAGTAATAATGATGAATTTTCTGCTAAAATATATGTAGAAAATCAATATGGAGCATATGACAAACCTGCTGTTGTAATCAGATCACCTGAAAAATTTAAAAAAGTAACCTCTGCAGAGCAAAATGGAATCTTTGCATCATTGTTTAATATACCTAAAAATATAAATCAGGAAATCTCGAGCAAAATGGAAAATACAAAAGCAGGAGTTCCTGATGAAAAAGATGATTTTACAATGGCTATGGATAAGCCAGCAGGTGCCAAAAAAACAATAAATAAAAGAAATAGGGAAGCACTCCATAGAAATAAGAAAGCTAATAAGAGTAAACAGGCAGCCATGGTTATTGCATCAATTATTGTATTTATGATTGCTGGTGTCTCTGTAAAATCTTATTTCAAAAGGAATTCTACTAATACACAATCTCCTGCTGTAGAAAATACTGTTCCCAAACAATCTACTGATACAACAGAATCAACAAGAGGGACAACTAAAAATACAGGTTCAAAAGCATCAATAAAAGGAACATCTGGAAATACACGTTCAAATACATCACCAAGTGGGACAACCAAAAATACAGATACAAAGGCACCAACTGGTGAGACAACTGGAAATACAGATACAAAAGCATCAACAGAAGAGACTAATGGAAATACAGATTCAAAGGAATCAACAGGAAAAACAACCGGAAATACAGATACAAAAACTTCAACTGGCAGATCAACTGGAAATACAGATTCAAAAACTTCAACTGGCGGGACAACTGGAAATACAGACTCAAATACATCAGCTGGAGAAACAACACAAAATACAGGTAACTAACACAGTAATAATAGAAAGCAGCCCTGTTGCAGGCTGCTTTCTGAGATTTTAATTTTATGGGTTTCACCAAAATCAAGATCAGTTTTATAATAAATATAGCCGCCAGAGATGTTTATATTATATGCCTTTTCATCTGTTACTTTCTTTCTATCTGTTCCATCTATTCTAATGATGTACATACTGCCATTATCAGAGTTATTCTTGTACTATATTCTATCTCCAGAGATATTAATGAAGTAACTCTCATCATTAGTCAGCTTAGTTACATTTAAACCATCAGTATTCATTTTGTATAAACCATTACCATCTTGCTCATCTGTAAAGTATATAGAACCTTCATATACATTCATAAACCCATTGTTTCCACTTTTGAGAAGCTTTTTTAAGGTATGTCTTCCTCACTTTCCTTGTAATGGTATCATTCAAACATATAATATATATTTGTAACATTCTTTAATCTCTCACATAGAATGTAATGTGTGAAATAAAAATTCAGGAGGCAGCCTGTGATTATTCATGTAATTAAATCAGGGGAATCACTTTGGCAAATATCAAATTATTATGATGTATCCATTAATAAAATAATAGAAGTTAATGGACTTCCATATGCTGACCGATTAGTTATTGGTCAAGCGTTACTCATCCCAACAGAAGACTTTTTTCATAATGTAAAAGCCGGTGAAACTATATGGAGTATTGCAAAGTCTTATGGAATTTCACCGCAGTCAATTATTCAGGCAAATCCAGCAGTTAATCCTGATAGTATTTATCCAGGACTTAAATTATATATTCCAGCACCTAAACATATCGTAAAACCAGGAGAAACTCTAAGCGAAATTGCTGACTTATATGGTATATCTTTACAAAGTCTTATGACAGCAAATGATATTAAAAACCCCAGTATGATCCAACCTGGAGAAACATTAGTTATTCCAGTTAAGCGTGAGCGACCTAATATAGATGTGAATGGTTATATATATTTTTTAGGCAATGAAGCAGTACCTATTGTTAAAGATGAAGGTAAATACTTAACTTACCTAAGTCCCTTTGCATATAGAATACGAGAAGATGGTTCTCTTCAACCGATAGATGATACCCCTGCAATTAATGAAGGGATCAATCAAAAAGCTGTTCCAATGATGGCCATTACAAATTTTACATCAACTGAACTGGGGCAAAATCTTGCCCATGTTGTTTTATCTAGCCCTAGTGTCCAGCAAACTTTGTTTACAAATATAATTAATACCATGAAACAAAAGGGATATAAAGGAGTAAATATTGATTTTGAGGGTGTACTTCCTGCAGATCGTGACCTTTATAATAGATTTCTTAGAGAAGCAGTACTGCGTTTGCATAGAGAAAACTTTTTCGTATCAAGTGCCTTAGCACCAAAAACAAGTGAACAGCAGCAGGGATCGCTATATACGGCCCATGACTATAGATTTC
Source organism: Clostridium sp. JN-1 (assembly GCF_003718715.1). NCBI lineage: Bacteria > Bacillati > Bacillota > Clostridia > Eubacteriales > Clostridiaceae > Clostridium > Clostridium sp. JN-1. The sequence goes on from NZ_CP033465.1 coordinate 1,607,679, forward strand.
ATGGAAGAATTCTTGATTTTGTTATACTTATGACTTATGAATGGGGATATCGACTTGGTCCCCCACAGCCAATTTCTCCATTAAATCAAATTATACGTGTTTTAGACTACGCAGTTTCTGTCATTCCAAGAGATAAAATCTACTTTGGCTTTCAGCTTTATGCAAGAGATTGGTTGATTCCTCATGTAAGCGGTCAGCAAGCTGAAACCTTTAGTATGCAGGAGGCATTGACAAGAGCTATTAACCATGGGGCAGCTATTCAATACGATCCCATTTCTCAAACACCATTTTATCAATATAAAGATAAAGATGGAAGAATGCATGAAGTGTGGTTTGAAGATGCTCGCAGTGCCCAAGCAAAGTTTGATACAGTAAAAAGATATAATTTGAGAGGTATCAGTTACTGGGCTTTAGGTTTCCCATTTCCACAAAATTGGGCTTTGCTTGAAGATAACTTTAGTATTAAAAAACTAATTTAAAATAACAGTAATTTATTAAGATAAAGTCTAAATTAATAACTACCAATAAAAATTATGTCTATTTCAATAAATAAAGATGGCAGCTATAATATAGTGCCATCTTTTATAATTATAAATTTGTTTTTTCTATATAGTGACAATTAACATCAATATGATTTAAGAATAACAATAATCTTTCATAAAGAGGGTGAACTTCATCACCAAACTTTGCTTCTAGATTTTCGCCAATCTCTTTTATAGTTTTCTTGCCATCTATTTGTAACAATACGTAACTTCCATATTCATCCAAAGTAGTTTTCTTATATTCTGGAATTCTAAATTTAAGTTTTCTAAAGAACCTTTGGATCTTATGATCTTGTTTTTCAAGTATAGTCACAATATTGTCTTTATCTGTTTCATATTCTAAGTTATCTGAGATTTTAAATATTATATTTAAAACCTCTTCGTTGTTATTCAGCATCTTTTACTTTACTTTTTAATATAGGTATTATAGTAGCTATTACTAGAACTGCTAATATTATATATGCCATTCCATTGGTAGTAGCAAATCCACTTGGTCCCTTTCCTTTTATAACACCTGTTACTTGAAGTATTATACCAACAAGTCCTATTATAGAACCACCAGCAACAAGTCCAGATGATAAACTTATACCATTAGAAACCTTAACTTCTTTTTCTTTTTCAGTTTTAGAAACTTTTTCTACAAATACACGAATCAATGCACCTATTAATATTATAGAAGTTGTAGATACTGGTAAATAAAATCCTATAGCAATTGTCATTACAGGAAGCTTTAATAAGAATAAAAAGATTCCGATAACAGCACCAGCAATTATCATAACCCAAGGTAATTTACCTGACATTATACCGCCAGTCAATGTTGACATTAAGTTAGCTTGAGGTAATGCAAATGGCACATTATCACCAGTCATAGAAAGTTGGCTTGAGAGTAATAATATAACACCAGTAACTACTGCAACACCAACTATACCAGCTATAGCAAAGTATTTTTGCATTTCATTTTTGTCACCACCAACTATGAATGTAACTTTTTGTGATTGGCAATAACCACCAGCTACAGATATAGCAGTAACTATAAATGTACCAAATAAAAGCAAAGATCTATTGTTTTCAGGACTTTTCCATCCCATTGCAACGAATAATAATGTTACAATAACTATAGAAGCTATAGTCATACCTGATACAGGAAGATTTGAAGTTCCTATAGTACCAGTTAAACGACCAGAAACTATAACAAATAAAAGTGATAAGAATAATGATAAAATAGAAGCAATTATTGCCATTGATATATTACCACCAGATATTAAGAATCCACCTATAAATCCTACTATTATACCTCCAAGCAATATTATATTTTCAGCAGATGAACTACCAGCAGTAGATGAACTACCAGCACCACTTGAAGACTTGGCATTAACAGTTTCCTTTATAGAAGCTATTATAGTAGGTATAAGCTTTATAGCTCCTATTAAACCACCAGAAAGCATCATACCAGCTCCGACATATTTTACATAACTACCAGCTATATTTTTAACTTGCATAGCGTTTGTAGCAACATTCGGATCATTCCATACAGCTGGACCGCCTTGTCCAAGGGAAGCAAAGTAACCTATTAAAGGCATAATAGCAAAATTAGATAATATAGCACCGGCAAACATAGTTATAGAAACATCTAAACCAACTATGAATCCTATACCTAATAATAGAGGGTTAGCTTCAATTTCAAATTTCCACTTGTAGAAGGACTCATTTACATAGCTTATAACGCTATTAGCTACATTTAAAAATGAACTACCTAAAACAGTTATACCTCCACCTATTCCAAATCCTATTCCCATGTACTTCATTGATTCTCCAGCACCTTCTGAAGCAACAAGTGTCTCAGATATAGCCATTGACTCAGGGTACATTAGTTTACCATGTTCTTGAATCATTAAGTAATTGTAAACAAGAGAAGCTATTCCTATACCGAATAAGACTCCACCTACACCAACAGCAAAACCTTCTAAGAAAGTAACTTTTGAACCTATTAGAAGTACTGCTGGTAAAACAAATATTATACCACTAGCAACGGATTCTCCGCCGCTTGACATACCTTGAACTAAGTTTTTGCCAAGGATACCTTTTTGTTTAGCAAATATAGCTATAAATGCAGAACCTATTATAGAACCAGGTATACCCGCTGCAACTGTAAGCCCTGCTTTCATACCTGAATAGGCAGTAGACGCTGCAAATAGTGCAGCTAAAATAATACCGATTATTAATACAGCACCATTTCCACCGGATTTAGAACCGCTGGAAATGTAAGGAACGTAGTCTTTACCCGCTACGCCGCCATATGCATCTTTAGATAATTTTTTATGCATACTATAAACCCCCTTTTATATTTTTACAAGAACTATTATAACATAACTATTTTCAAAAATGAATTTTTTATAATTTCATAAATAAAAAGATTAATTCATCAAAATAGTCAAAAAACAACTGAGTTGATTAATGAATTTCAATAGTGTGACTAGTTAGAATTATCTGTTTTGCATTTATACAGGTGTGAAATTTAATATTTCAATAAACTCATCACCTAAAAACACGATGCAAGGAGCCTTTTTCTCAGCTTATTTAAATAAATCTCTAACTTTTGAAGCACCAACCCCTACAAATATTTTTACAAAAAAAAGGATAATTGTTGATTTTTATTTCAATGAAAAAATCAAGAAATTGCTGCAACTTTATTAAATATATATTAATATACAACATAAAATTAATAGTTCAGATGAAGATAGTGGGAGAGTTATGGCTATGACCATTCACCGAAGAAGTAAATCTTTCAGGTACTTATTTACTACTGTCCCATTCCCGTAAAATTTCTTCACCTCTTGCAACAACCCTATCTTTTAACTCATATGAAGGCGAGTATTCAATTGCAACTTCAGAGTCATCACAGAATATTTCCATATCATTAAGTTTTTTATAAACTGTTCCCATAGTACCAAGTTCATCCTTAAAAAATTCGCTGCCTCTTATTCTTATAAATCTCCATCCTAATCTTTCAAGAATTGCTTGCCTATTCATATCCTCTTCAAATTTATCTTCACCATGCCACTTTTCACCATCACACTCAATGGCAACTTTCTTATCTTTATATACTGCAACCATATCAATTCTATAGGCTCCAACTTCCCACTGAGGTATTATTTTATATCCCTTATCAATTAAATACCTCATAACTCTTTTTTCAAATTCAGACTCTGCCTTAACTACATTTAGGTTATATTCGTTATCTTTTGAATTAGGATTCTTAAAGTAATCCAAAAGCTCTTTTCTAATATCACCCATCTTCAAATCATTTTCAGAGTCTATTGAGTGTATTAACCAAATTTGGTCTTTCGCCCTACTTACTGCTACATTATATCTCTTTTTATATAAGTTATCAGTTCCATAACCATTTAACCTTAATGGACCATTACCGTCATTCGTATCTACCATTGATAAAAAGATTATGTCCCTTTCATCACCTTGGAAATTTGCTGAGTTACCACATAATATTTCTCTTTTTCTGTATTCAGCAGGCTCCATTTTGGATTGAAGAAATCTATCTATAACCATGCCCCTTTTATATTACCAGGAGTTTTAGCATTACCACGTATTCTTCTTCTTAATTCAATCTCCTTTGCCCACTTAGGAGCAGTTTCTTTTAATCTATTTAACAGCTCTCTTCTTCTTTCAATAATTGGTGAAACCTCTTTAATATTTACTAAATACTCATAGAATTGGCTATATAGATTGCTATCATTATTAATTACTGCTTGTTGTAATCCTCTTACTATTACACTACCTTGGCTGCTGGAATATTTACTAACAATATCTGCTAATTTATCCGTAGAGTCCTTATATTTATCATAATCCAATCTATAAATTTCAGATTTAATAACAGCAGCCAGCCTCTCTCCTAATGTCCCTTTTATAAACTTCAAAGCACTAAATTTATCACTTGATAAATCTATTTTATTATCTAAATCATCTATATTTACATCACAGGATTTTATTCTTTTTATGATAGGTTCCCATTGGTCCTGATACCATCTCATATTTTCTTCGATTACATTGCAGTATTTTTTGCAGGTATTTTCAAAGTTGCCGCCCATTGTTTCTGTATCCTCTGCTCCAAGTGGAGCAATTTGTCTATTCCATCTTAGTTTCAATTTATTTTTTACTAAACTTAAGTTATAGAAACTTAATAGAGCCTTAAATTCATTTAAAGCCTTAGGAGTAGCACCATTAACTCTGCATAAATTTATGGTTGTTTTCATATCTGAATTAAATAATAGGTTCAATCTAGTTATCTTTCCATTATGCTCAATTTTTGCGATTATATCTTCCAATTGCCTCTATATATCAATTTTTTCTTTTTTGCCTATAAACTCTGGATTATACTTTAGTATTTGCTCAGAAGTATCCATTGACATTTTGTACACATGATTTATTTCATTTACAAGGTTTACCCACTGCTGTTTTACTGCTTCTTCTTTTGCTGCTTCAATAGTTGCAAGAGTCCATTCTTTATCTAAACTTATGTAATCTAAAGCTTTATTTAAGTCACTAATTAGGTTATTTAAATCATCTATAGTATAACTACTATTTCTATTCCAATAATTGATATATTCATTTAGCTGAGCTTTTCCCGAAAAAGTGGACACTTGAGAGTTAAGTATTCTTTTAATATCGCATATTTACTATTCTATCTGATTCAAGAAAATTTTCTATATAAAATTAATTATGATGCCATTAAAATTCTAAATTCTTTTCTAAATTGAGATGGTACCTTATAGCCAATTGCCTGGTTCCTTCTCTGGTTGTTATAATATATTTCTATATACCAGAATATATCTCGCCTTGCCTCTTCGCGTGTTCTATATTCCTTCTGGTAAAGCAATTCACATTTTATAGTACTGAAAAATGTTTCGGCACATGCATTGTCATAACAGTTACCCTTGCGGCTCATACTGCATATTATTTTGTTCGATTTCAAAAATTCTTGATATTCACTGCTGCAGTACTGTATTCCCCTATCTGAGTGGTGTATTAATCCTGGTTCAGGTCTGTATCTTCTTATAGCATTTTTAAGTGCAGTTATACACAATGATGTCTTCATATTATCAGCTGTAGCCCATCCTACTATTTCTTTTGTACATATATCTTTTACAGTTGAAAGGTATAACCATCCTTCTTTTGTACTAATATAACTGATATCAGTTACCCAAACAGAATCTGGACTATTAACTTTGAAATTTTGATTCAAGAGATTTTCTGCTGCTGGAAGTTTATGATCAGAGTATGTAGTTGCTTTATATTTTCTTTTCCTTATGGAATAAAGCTTATTTTCTTTTTGTATCCTGTAAAGTCTCTGTATGCTGCAATGTGGGAACTCTTCTCTTACATCATAGAGAAGTTTATCAAGTCCGCAAATTCCATGATTTTTAAAATAACTGGCCTGTGCTGTCTTAAGTATTTTTTCATTTTCGTCTTTTATCTTGCTCTTTGACGGCTTATTCCATAAATAATATCCACTGCGTGACACATTGAATAACTGGCACATCTTTGCAACCGAATGAACGTCACGCTGGCTTTTTATAAAGCTATAAATTACCTTCGGCTGTCCTTGGCAAAGATGGCTGCAGCTTTTTTTAATATATCAACTGATTCCTCCAGATCATCTATCTTTTTCTGCTTTTCTCTAAGTTGTCGTTCAAGTTCATCTATACTGGACTTTTCTGGATCTTCTTTTCTTTTTATATTATTTATCCAGTTCCTTAAAGTCTGATCATTTACCCCTAAATCCTTTGATACACTGATTATAGATCTGCCTTCTTCTAATACAAGTCTTATAGCATCAGCTCTAAATTCTGCATTATACCTTCTACCATTACCTGACATTTCTTATCTCCTCCATATGATTATTATATCTAACTCATATGTGTTCATCAATTCGAGTACAGGTCAGGAGATATTATACATCAATATTTACTAATTTGGTTTCCCGTTAAGGAAAAATAGAAAACTAAGTTAGATTAGAAACACACCCTATCGGGTAAAGATTTTACGAATAATAAAGAAGAAGTGAGTTGTAATGTTTATTAGAAATATAGATAGTTTTCTATTGAATGCTACGACTACATTATACAAGGATTTCTAATGTTGTTATATTGTTTTAAAAACTGAAAAAGCCACACTACTTTTTCTTTAGAACCATTGCTTTCCAAACTTTCACCTTCTCTTATATTAGTTAAATAAGTATTATATATAAAGTCATAATTTATATTTTAGAATAACTTAAAAATTATTTCTATAATAAGTGTATAAATATATTTTGGTAAGTATTTCATGTATACTATTTATAAGCACCAATGTTAACTTTATGAAAGTAGGATTTAAAGTGAATGAATTTATTAAACTTTTAGATAAAAGCCTTGATTTATCCTAATATAAAAATATAATCTTAATTAGCTTTCTATCTAAAATTTCATTGAAATCATTGCTTTAACACTAGTAATAGATACTGGTATAGGATATATTATAAATAGATAAAATCCATTCACAATGTAAGATTTTGCATAAATGCTTTAAATATTTACCATTTCAGCATGATAAAATATGTAATTAACCGGAGGTAACTAACATGAAAATATTTGGTAATATATTTTCTTCAAAACCTAAATCAATTTATACATTTATTCGAGAAGGAAACCTTAATGAAATAAGGAATTATTTTAAGGACGCTGGGGATTTAAATTATAATTCAAAGCTTGAAAATATGCTTTTTTTTGCTATTGATAATTGTGAAAATAATTATTTTGAAGTAATTGAAATACTAATAAATAACGGTGCCGATATTAACAGCCATCATGGCAGTCTTTCAGAAACCCCTCTTCATAGGTTTTGTGCACGGGGTAAACCTCGCATAGACGTAATAACTATGCTATTAGAAAAAGGAGCGAAAGTTAATGGACTCAACATATCCGGCAAGACTCCTATATTTTACTGCACCTTTAACTATTCTGTAGAGCTTCTGAATCTTCTTGTAAAATATGGAGCTGATATAAATATAAGAGACAAATATAAAAACACACTTCTTCATGATGATTATATTGGCTGTCCTTATGAAAACTTTGAAGAGTTTTTAAAAACCCTTATAAGTCTCGGATTCGATATTAATTCAAAAAATTCCTTAGGACTAACTCCTTTAGAAGCTTGTCAGAATAAAAAGATCAAAGCTATTATAAGAAAATACGCGTAAATAAATAAACCTCTTTGTATTTAAATGGTCTTGTAGTGAAACCAAACATAAAGAGGTTCAATTTATTTACCCATCATACTTGACTAAAGCCTTCTTTAAATTTCTAACTACACCTCTAGGATTTTCTACATCACACTTATATCTTGGAATTAAATGAACATGCAAATGCTTTATTGTCTGTCCAGCATAGTAATCTACATTAACTCCTATGTTGTATCCTGTTGGTTCATACTGAATATCTAACATCTCCTTAACCTCATGCATAAGGCTGTATATAGCTTTTATTTCTTCCTCTGTCGCTCAATGTCATCAGTTTAAAATGTAATAAAAAGTAAAAGGTTCCTTTCAAAAACACTTTACATTTTAAAATTATCACAAATGATCAAAAAGATCACATAGATTTTGTGTATTTCTAATGATTAAAATGAAATTTAACTTAGAGTATAATTTTAGTAGGCAAAAGTAGTAAATGTTACTGCATACTAAATTAAAAGGAGATACAAAAAGTACCTCCCACATACATAAAAAATCCATTATAATGTAAGTTGTGAAGACTATACAAGAAAATGGGTGAGATTATGTACAATTTAAGTTTAAATGATAAAAGTATAACTTTCAATGATTTGGAGAAAAAAATATATAAATATGTATGCGATGAGGCATGTAGATTTTTAAGAAAAGTGCTAACGCACCTAGACCGAAGGTTGATGGATGAAAGGGATAGTAAGGTCTATAGAAATAAAGGGTTAAGATCTACTTGTATAAAGACTATTATGGGAGACGTAGAGTTCAAAAGACGTATGTATAAATTTAAAACAGATGATGGGAAAAAAGCATATAAATTTTTATTAGATGAATATTTGCAAATGGATACAATAGGTCATATTTCAAGTACTTTAGTAGAAAAGATAGTTGATAATGTAACTAATGTATCTTAGAGAAATACTTCTAGTAATATCAAAGAGCTGACAAACCAAGAAATCAGCCATACAGCAGTATGGAATATAATACAAAAGTTAGGTTCTAAAATAGAAGAAAAGGAAGAAAGAAAAATACTGTTGAATAAAAAAGGACAATTGAATGGACCAAAAGAAGTTAAGGTTTTGTTTCAAGAACAAGATGGAATATGGCTAAATACACAGGGAAAAGATAGACCTAAGGGAAGTAAGTCTAAAAAGAAAGAACTTAAGCTTGGAATAACTTACGAAGGATGGAAGAAGAGAAATGGCAGCAAAGATGCTTATGTAGTTGAGAATAAAATAGCATGTGCTAGTTTTAGTACCGGTAAAAAGTTCAAAGAACTTAGTGATGCTACCATTGCAGAAATATATAATACAGATGAAATTGAAACAAGAATTTTAAATGGAGATGGAGCATCATGGATAAAACAAGGTATAGGGGATGAAGGCATATATTTTCAATTAGACCCATTTCATAAGAGCCAGGCTGTATTAAGGAATATACAAGACAAAAAGGAAGCACATAAACTAATGAAAATGCTGCATGATGGACAAATAGAAGAGAGTTTTGCATACGTAACAAAGCTAATGGTTAAATATACTGAAGATGAAAAAAAGTTTAAGAAGTTAAAAAAATTATATACATATATTTTTGACAATAAAATAGGATTAAGGCCATATCACTTAAGAGAAGAGATAAAAATGCCAGAAGCCCCGGAAGGCTTAGAATACAGAAATTTAGGAACAATGGAGCATAATATATGCGATATACTAGCTCAAAGGATGAAAGGAAGAAAAATGAGTTGGTCCATTAAAGGTGCAAATAATATGGCTAAGATATTAGCAGAAAAAGCAAGTAAGAGGATATATAATTTAATTAATGAAGTATGTTCTGGAGTTATTCCAGATAGTAAGTTAGAAACAATAACAGAAATGATTACGCTAACAGCAGCTGATGTAAATAAGAAAGTAAAGAAATGTTGTACAACAGGCAAGTATACCATTTACAGGCTGCGCCATGACTAATGGAAGAAAAGCAATACAAAGTTTTTTTAAGCAGAGAAATTTTAGTGAACTTATTTATAGATAAGTTTAAAATTCCAGATAAAAAGTTAAGGGGATAAGTACGCCCTTTCGGGCTGCGGGCGAAGCCCTTTGAAAATGGAATTTTTAACCACATTTATAATGGAAAAAGTTAAAAAATAAATTGCCTACTAGAACTTGACACAAACTCTAGTGAGAAACTTTTTGTATGATAAGTAGTTTTATGATATAATTATATATTGTCATTAAATAATGACTAAATAAAAAATGTAAAGTGAGACTATTAAAATGAGAAATGAAAAATTAGAAAGAACAATAATCAAACTAGATAATGAAATTGCTGCTATGAAAATTGCTAAGAAGTACTTATCAAATGTGGAAGAAATAAATAAAGTACAAGAGACTTTAAATAACAAGAGACAATTATTAGCCAATGAAATATATGCCGAGGATCATAAATCTTATTCAGAATGCCGCGAAGTTATAGAAGGAATGTTAGATAAAGAATTAGGAAAAGAAGAACAAATTGAATTGCTTGAAACGATAAAAGACAAATTTGGGAGAAAATCACCAAATGTAAGTAAAGTAAGTAATGGACTTAATGCTTGGCTAAAAGAACTTAGCATTGAATATAGTTGGATTAATAATGAAGAAACTGATTGGGATAAATTGGTTATAACTGGATTTGGATTATATAAGCAGAAATAAAACAGTTTACATACTAATATTATATTGACGGCTGGAGAGCGTCCACAGATTTTATGTAAATATCTCACCTGCCGTTACCAGTTTTTTTATTGAAATCCTTATGCATCCTGTTATTACTGCAAGTTCTAAAGAAGAATTTGTTTTTAATGCTGATTCAAAAAGAATACTTCCAAATTAGTATAATATATTCACATTATAATCTATCTTCAATTTTTATCAAAACGAAATATGAGATACTTGAATTAAAAGAATTTCAGCTGTCACCTAAACAATATTATAAATTCACTATGAAGCTGTAATATCTAACGTAAAATTTTCAAAAACAATTCACAAGAATATTAAATACAAAGGAGCACTAATATATGAATGGTAAAAGAAGAGAAGATGTTTATGCAGGAAGGCTTGTAGATATTGTGTTAAAAGAGGATCAACGCACTGGGAAATTGACACGTGGAACTGTCAAAGATATACTTACAAATTCAACCTATCATCCTAGAGGAATAAAAGTAAGGTTGAGCGACGGTAAAATAGGCAGAGTTCAAAATATAATAAAATAACTAAAAACCCCTTAAATAGAATAACTATTTAAGGGGTAAAATATTCATTAATTAAATAATAGTAATATTTTCTGCTTGAGGTCCTTTTGGTCCTTTAACTACGTCATAAGAAACTTTTTGACCTTCTTCAAGTGATTTGTAACCATCTGAATTTATTTGAGAAAAATGTGCAAAAACATCTTTTCCATCTTCTCCTGTAATAAATCCAAATCCTTTTTCTGAATTAAACCATTTTACTGTACCATTCATTTAATGTATACCTCCGAAATTTTATTCTTAAATTCATTGTAATAACCCACTAAATAAAATCTCGATATCACATACTATATTTATAAAGTACTAATTGAAATATATTCGTGTTGCATTAATTACTATTAATTTAAGTTCTTATTAATGATATCATAGTTTATTATATATAGCAAGTTATTTTAATATTATACCCTAATAAGTGATATAATATTTATCTAAAAGATGTAATCGATGGCGAATTTTTATTCTAAAAATCCTCCAAGCTTTTCTATTAAATACCTTTTTGAAATTTATTTCTATTCCTATATTACGAAATTGAAGATATTAAAATAATTTACTGGCACAAGAGATTAATTTATGATATAATTGCATCTATGTTTTTTGGATAATATATATATAGTTAAAAAATTAATGAATATGAGGTGGACAAAAATGGATAAAAGGATGACAACAACGGCTTTTGAACTTCCAGGATATAAGGTAGTAGAAAACAATGGATTAGTAAGAGGTATAATTGTTCGTTCAAGAAGTATTGTAGGGAATATAGGAGCAGGCTTACAAAGTCTTGTGGGTGGAAATATATCATTATATACTAAATTGTGTGAGCAGACTAGAAATGATGCTTTTGAATTAATGATGAAGCATGCAGATGAATTAGAATCTAATGCTATTATTGGAATTAGATATGATGCAAATGAGGTATCACAAGGCATAACAGAAGTTTTATGTTATGGTACAGCAGTTAATGTAGAAAAAGAATAGTTTAAAGAACATCTTATAGAAATAAAATCGCATTATTCAGAAAGAATTTGCGATTTTTTACTATGCAATATAAATGTTATATAAAGCAGCAGTTTTTCATAGAGACATAATAAGAAAAGGAAAAGAGGTTATCGCGCAAGAATTTTTAAAATCTATAGAGAACGCAGCCTGTGTACCCAAATTTAATTTTTCATTATAAATCAACAGAGACCTCTTCAAATAAAAAATTAGTATGATTTTACTTATATGTGATACTCAATAAAAATATTTTCAACTAAAAAATAAAGGCTAGTCTATAAGCAAAATTAGCCTTTAAGTAAATCCATACTTTGAATTATTATTTTTTTATTAATTTAAATGATTCTGTCTGCTCTTTAATACTTCTCTCGGCCGCAAGTCTTTCAATACTAGATGCTCCAAAGAAACCATCTATTCCTTCTGTTCTCTGAATTACATATTTAGCATCTTCTGGTTCTGCAATAGGTCCACCATGGCAAATTACCATAATATCTGGATTGACTGATCTGCCTGCTTTAATTATAGCTTCAATTTTCTCAACACAATCATCTAATGTAAGTGCTGTTTTAGCACCAATTGTACCTTTTGTAGTCAGACCCATATGTGCCACTAAAATATCAGCGCCTGCTTCTGCCATTGCTTTTGCTTGTTCTGGATCAAAAACATATGGCGTTGTAAGCATATCCAATTCATGTGCTTTTTTAATCATTTCAACTTCAAGTCCATATCCCATGCCTGTCTCTTCTAAATTTTGTCTAAATACTCCATCAATCAAACCTACTGTTGGGAAATTTTGAACTCCGCTAAATCCCTGAGCTTTTAATTGTTTTAAATATATATCCATAACTCTAAAAGGATCAGTTCCACAAACACCAGCAAGTACTGGAGTATTCTTTACAACTGGAAGTACTTCTGCTCCCATTTCAACTACAATTTTATTAGCATCTCCATAAGATAATAAACCTGCAAGAGAACCTCTTCCTGCCATTCTGTATCTTCCAGAGTTATATATAATAAGCATATCAGCACCACCAGCTTCGCTGCTCTTAGCTGTAATACCTGTTCCTGCTCCTACTCCTACCAATATTTTACCACTTTCAACCTGTTTTTTAAAACCTGATATAATTTCGCTTCTTGTCATTGTATTCATAAATAATTCCTCCTATAATTTAAATTTATTATTTTTTCATCATATCTATTAACTTTTGTGCTGCAGCCTCTGCAAATTCTACATCATTAATAGCACAATCCATTTCTACTATTTCCACAAAATTTTTATTTACATTATTTCTTAATATATCAAATAGAACCTTATCTTCTTCTGGTCCATAGAAAGGTTGACCTTCTACATCAATACCAGATATTCCTTTTAGTGGTATAAGCAATGCTGCTTTTTCTTTAGCCAAATTTAATTTTTCAGCTAACTTTTTACCAATTGCTTTATTTTCCTCTATATTTGTTCTCATAAGTGTTACTGTAGGGTTATGTTTATATAAATTACGTCCTTTAAATTTCTCTGGTACTGTATCGTATGGACCAAAGTTACACATATCAAGTGCACCTACAGATACAACTTGCGGAATATTATTTTTGCTTGCTGCCTCTAAACGCTTAGGTCCTGCATTTAAGACCCCTCCAATAATTTCATCTGCCCATTCAGTGGTTGTAAGATCTAGTACACCTTCAATGAAACCTCCATCAATAAGTGATTCCATTGAGCGTCCACCTATACCTGTTGCATGAAATACAAGGACTTCATATCCCCTTTTTTCAAGATACTCTCTTGCAGCTGTTATACATGGTGTTGTTACACCAAACATAGTTGCAGCAGCCAATGGCTTTTTCTCCACAACTCTTGTATTCTCAAACTTAACCATACCTGCAATTGCAAATACAGCATTTGTAAAAATCTTTGTTGAAATCGAGTTAAGACCTGCAATATCTACTATAGAAGGCATCATGATTATATCACTGGTACCTACATAAGGTTCAGTATTTCCTGAAGCAACTGTTGAAACCATAACCTTTGGCACACCTATAGGTAATGCCCTCATAGCTGGTGTCACTAAAGAAGTTCCTCCAGAACCTCCAAAAGAAATAATGCCATCGAATTTACCCTGCTTGTATAATTCAGGTACTAATTTTTCCATACCTTTTGCTAATAATTCTGTTGCTAATGCCCTATCTTTTTTAGAAGCTAAAGTTTCTATATCTATGCCTGCTGCCTTTGCTACTTCACTATTTGATACATCTGGTTCAAAAGTCGGCTTAAATACCCCTGTATGAATAGTAAAAGTACCTAAACCCAAACTTTCAACTAATTCCTTTACATATGAATATTCAATACCTTTGGTATCAAATGTTCCTGCAATAGCGATAGTCTTCAATTTATTTAACCTCCTTTACAACTTTATTTTTACCTAGTCTGTACAATACTAGGTAAATAGTTTAGAGAACGTTCTCATAAAAAAGTATGATTAATTACAAGTTAATCATACTTTTTTCATGCTTTAGAGTAAACGTTATTATGTACTATATTCTTGTGTTTATGTCATATTTCTAAATTTATATTGTTTTGGAGAACATCCCTTATACTTTTTAAATATTTTGCTAAACTGTGCATAATCCTGATAACCAACTAACACTGCTAATTCTGACAATTGAATATTCTCTTTAGATATAATTTCTGCTGCTTTATTTATACGAAATTTAACTAGATACTGTGGAAAACTACAGCCTACTTCTTTTTTAAACAAACTGCTTAAGTAACCTCTAGATACATGGGCTACTTTAGCTAAATCTAAAAATGAAATATCATTCATGTAATTTTGAGCAACATATTCTTTAACAAATTCAACATAATTATAATGCTTTGTAATTCCATCTAGCATCTTAACCATTAAATCATCTTTATCAAACTGAGCTGATGATTTAAAAGCTTTTGTTATATTTGTAATAGACTTTTCTGATGGAATTCTTTCAAATGCCGAGCCACCTACATATCCCATTAAATCTTCATTATTACTATACATATATTGAACATCAATTGGTGTTTTTACAGGCCCACCATATATTAATTTAATTACATTGGGCTTTAACTCATCACATTTATTAAATATCTTTGCTGCCTTAACCTTTGCAGCTTCCAGTGAGAAGACTTTTTTTGCTCCTAATAATCCCCCTCCTGTTAATCCCAAATGTACACAAATAACATCAGCTCCAGCATTAATCATTTGCTCTGCTTGTATTTTATTAAATACAAATGCAACTGTAAACATGTTTTCCCTATGAGCTATTCTTATTGCTTCTACCTCGGTTAAATAATTACATCCAGCTTCTTCAAGTGCTTCGCCGAATTGATTGTCTATCAATCCGACTGTAGGATAATTATTAATACCAGAAAAGCCCATATCTTTTATTTTATATATGTAGTTTTCCATATCTTTTGTAGGATCCGTTGCATTAAATCCAAAAATAATAGGCATATCTTTTACTAATGGTATTATTTCTTTTGAAGCAAAGTCCATTACCATATCATTGCTATTACAGAATGGTAAAAAACCCGCTAATGAGCTTCTCCCCATCTGCCGAAACCTACCAGAATTTAACGCTAAAATAAAATCAGCTCCACCCTTTTCTACATATTTTGCTGTCATTCCCGTACCTGTTGCTACACCAATAATATGGTTTCCTTTTTTTATTTGTACACTGATATTCTTCAATAACCTTTCTCTCTTCATATTTTTTCTATACCTCTCATCTTGTTCACCATTTACTATTTTTCATAATAGCTCACATTACCCAACTTTTAAAGAAGTAACTTTTCTAATTAATCCATAAAAGTTGTGAAGCAACTCATTAATCGTTGGAAACAGTAAAAACCCACTACATCTGTCGTGGGTTTCAGTTACAATCTTGTCTTTTAATTCACTGTATTATATCTATATTATCAACCAAATCCGGAATATTTTTTCTATAAATTCTTCCCGAAAAAGCTTCATGTGGAAGTGATATAAATTTAGTACTAGGCTGAATAATCCTGCGATAAATAGGGTCTGCAATCACAGCCTTTGCATTTTGCAAATACAGCATTATATTATCTTCATCTTCTGCCAAAATATCTTCTGATAATAACAAATCAGGTTCCGTTTCCAAAGGGCATAAAACTTTAACTTTCATATTCTTTGTAAGTGCAAGTGCTGCAGCTAATGATTCGGAGTAAATGTTTTCTCCAATAATAACTGTGTCACAGTCGCATACAGCTCGTTTATATGCAATTTGTGATTTTCCTGTGCTAATTGCTTTATCTAATGATTTCATTACTACAGCTGCAAACTGATCTCCCATTGGAACGCCGACAACATATGGTGTTCCAAACTTCTTCTGTAATTCTTTTGCTGCCAAAAGTCCAGTAGAAGAAACAACTAAGTTTACTTCTGCAGCTCCGGCTTGTTTCATTTGATCCAGTGTACTTCCCATTGCCCATGCAGATAAAACCTCGAAACCAGCTTCAGTTAATCGCCTTCTAATGCTGTCTACACTGCTGTTTACAGAATAATCTAAAGGAGTAACTCCAAGCACATTTACACTTTTTACTCTTTGAGGTAAACCATCCAAAGTAAATCGTTTAGCTATTTCAGCAAGAGCCTGTCCTGCTCCACATATATAAGAGTGCATTCCATTTGTTTGAATAGCAAATGTAGGGATTTTAGTTTCATTTTCAATCACTTCTGCAATAGCAAGAAAATCTGTACCTATCATCATTGGAATGGGTGTACCTGCAATAGCTATAAATTTAGGATGCAAGTCATTGGCAGCTGTCACAATATCATGTATTAATTTTTCATCATCACCCATGATAGCTTCCATTTCAGAAAGACCTGTAATATATATCATGCTGTCCATATCATACCAGCGTGGTTCGTCATGAGTAGTATATGTCGAATTGCACCCTGATGCATCATGCATGACAGTCATCCCGCCTAATTCATATAGTGCGGAACAGACACCCGATACATCTGCAGTATATATTGAAATAAATGCTGAAGTCTGTTTCATAAGCAGCAATCACACCCCAATCCTTTGACTTGTATAATTTCGCGTACATTTTTCGGATATATAAAAGCTTCTTTTATAAGCCCAGCTAGCCTCACAATTCCATCAAAACCATACATGCCGCCGCCTTCTACTATGTTTACAAAGTATTCACTTCCTGTAAAATAAGCAGCCTTTTGTCCTATTGCAAGGCTCTTTTCACTGCATTTTCTGTCCAGAACACGCATTTTTGCATGTACTGTAGCATACACTTTTATTTCAGGTTTGTTTTTTACAAGCCAGTCAAAATCTGTTTTGTCCCATTTTGTAAATGAATCTACATACAACCTATCTACATTAAATCCATTTTCCACAAGTAATCTTGTAAGTCCTGCTGGTCTCGGAACAGATGTATAATCTATAGAAATCTTTGCACCGCCAGTCACTTCTTTTGCTTCTTTCAAAGCATTTAAAGCTGCTAATTTTTCATCTTCGTATTCTTTTTTTGGTAATCCCAAATATTTGTTCAATATATTCAAATTTTTTGTTATTTCATCAAATCCATAACACAAAGGCAAATACAAGTGCTTCTGTTCTAATTTTTGTTGTAAATACTCCCCAGCTGGTATTGCAGCAGGAAGACAGGATATATTAGCACAACTTTCAGCCATTTTAAGGTATTCATCATAGGTTTTGCAAAGAGTAATATCCTTAAGTTCATATCCATTTTCACGGATGGTCCGTATTAATTCACTGCTTTCATCCGTAGGAATATTGTTGCCAATGATATTAATGCTTTTTTTGTTAATTTTAATTGGTTCAAGTATACTATACAACTGGCGTCTCATTTTCTCATCCGGCGTTAGACCACTTTTCCTCATAATAGGATCCATATAGCATTCTGCAAAGGCCACATCTGGATATCTTTTTCGTAATTCTCCATAAACTAGCTCCAAATCACATCCCATAAAATGCTGTATGCAGGTTGTATATAGCAAAACTACCGTGGGTTTTTGTGGAAGCTTCTCAAGTATATCCGATACACCCTCAATGATAAGTTCTTCCATGTCACCTTCCAGCACATTGTTCTCCTGTACAGCTATAGTTGAAAATCTGTCAGATGCGCCCATTTCTGCTGCTGTAAGAACAACTCCTCTTAAACAATTTGCTGCACATACATATATCTGATGTGATTTTGGAATGAGCATTCCAATATGAACTATATTCCATGTTCCCCTAGCAGGAGCATTATATTCAAGTCCAGATACAAAAGGTGCAGGAAATGCAGCATCTTTTATTGCAGTGCAGGCACCTGTCTCATCAACATGTCTAGATACATTTATAAGCATGATATCTCCTTCCCGCATATCCTTGTGATACTCTCTGCTAGCTTTCTATACTGTTTTGCAATATCACTTTCGGGAAATGCTTCTATTACCGTCTTATTCAAGGTTTCTGCTTCCTGAACGACATCACTCCTGTCTAGGGTACCAACTATTTCTGAATGAATATCCTCTGCCAATTCGCTCACTTTTTCATATTCATTTTTCACATTTCTTCTGTTAAGAATAACTCCCCCAAGGCTTGCATAACCTCTGCCTTTAAAGTTATCTATAGCCATTGCAATATTGGCTGCTGCATGAATGGCCATGTTTTCGCCTGACGTTATAATAAATACTTTGTCTGCATAGCCCTTACGCATTGGCATGGAAAATCCTCCGCATACTACATCACCCAATACGTCATATATCACTAAATCTGGTTTATATACATCATACGCGCCTTTTTCTTTTAACTTTTCCAGCGCTGCTATAATTCCTCTACCTGCACACCCTAAGCCTGGATTAGGACCACCTGCTTCCACACATATTACACCGCTGTATCCAATGGTAACCATGTCCTCCAGGGTAAAATCATTTTTCTTAGTTCTTACAAGTTCAAGTACTGTATTCATGTTTGCTTTACCATGAAGTGAAATTGTAGAATCAGCTTTAGGGTCGCATCCAATCTGCATGACTCTTATTCCTTTATCAGAAAGTGCAGCTGATATGTTAGAAACTGTTGTAGATTTTCCAATACCACCTTTTCCGTATACTGCAATTTTTATCATAATATGTTCCCTCCATATTCTAATTTACTAGAGTTCACCTATTCTTATTTTATAGGTATCTACGGCCAACATTTAAATGTCTGGTTCAGTTATCTATAGATAGTTAACCCTAAAACTAAACTTATGCAATTTACCAATTTAAATATAGCTGTTAGTATTTTAACTACCAACTATGTATAAGTATGGTAAGTTCCTAATATAATAAGTTCATGTTTACAATTTGCTATCCCTATTATAAACATTAGTATTTTCAATACATGTTAGAAATGTTTAAATTAACGATTTATATAAGATTCAATACCAGAAACTCAACATATCCCGGAGTGTAAGTTGAGTTTCGGCCGTGTAAGCCTGTATTAACATATTCTTGGAAGCAATTCTCCCCCTGGCGGCGGTAATAATGTTTCTGCACCAATTTCTGTTTTTACAATAACACGCCCCGGCATATCGCAAGTTACCTCACCTATAATAGCTGCATCTTTAGAATATTTACCCTTACGTAATGTATCAACAAGCTTTGGAGCAATTTCTTTTGGAGCAAAAATCACAAGCCTGCCTTCACATGCAAGATATAATGGTTCCAGTCCCAGCATACCGCATACACCCTTTACACCATCTGCTACTGGTATACTCTTTGAATCTAGTCTAATTCCAACTTTACTCTGCTCTGCAATTTCATATAATACCGTGCCGACACCCCCGCGTGTAGCATCTCTTATAACATGAATATCTTTTGACGTATCAAGCATAGCTTTTACTGTTCCCCATAATGGTGCACAATCACTTACTACATCTGATTCAATTCCAAACTCATTTCGTGCCAGCAAAACAGTACATCCATGTCGTCCTATATCACCGGTTACAATAACTGCATCACCAGGTTTTGCATTAAAGCCAGAAGTATTAACATCCTCCATAATCTGTCCTATACCTGTTGTTGTTATAAATACACCATCAACCTGCCCTTTTCCAGCCACCTTTGTATCTCCAGCTACTATTTTAACCCCTGCTTCATCTGCAGTCTTTTCCATAGCTGCTGCAATTTTCTCTAACTTATCCATTGGAAAGCCTTCTTCAATAACAAAGGCACAGGATAAATATAAGGGCCTCGCTCCCATACAAGATAAGTCATTTACTGTACCGCAAATGCTTAGTTTTCCAATGTTTCCACCTGGAAATTCTGATGGAGAAACAATAAATCCATCTGTTGTAAATGCTATTTTCCCACCTTTAATGTTCAATACTGCAGCATCGTCTGATGTTAAGTCAGAATTCGAAAAATGAGTTTTAAAAACCTTATCTATTAATTCTGATGTTTGTCTTCCTCCAGCCCCATGAGCTAGCATAACTGTTTTATCCATTTATATTTCCTCCATACTGATAATATGCTGAACATGCCCCTTCATTGGATACCATGCAGGCTCCAACGGGATGCAGTGGTGTACATCCTTTACCAAATACCATGCAATCTGATGGTTTACATTTTCCCTGCAAAACATCACCACATCGGCATGCCGGATTGCTTCTTCCCTTTACTTCTGGTAAATTGAATTTATCTCTGGCATCAAACTCTTTATAAGCTTCCTTCAATTTAAGACCTGAATTTTTAATAATGCCAAGACCTCTCCATTCAGAATCACAGTTCTCCATGATTTCAGATACAATAGCCTGAGCCGCTTTACTGCCTTCATGTGTTACAACTCTCGGATAACAGTTTTTAAAGAAGCTGCCTCCCTCTTGTAATTTTGTGATTATTACAGCAAGTGCTGTCATAATTTCATTTGCAGTAAAACCTGTTACTACTCCGCTAACGCCTTCGTTAACTAAAGACTCACAAATCTTAGTACCTGTAATGGCATGTACATGACCCGGATATAAAAATGCATCTGCACTGTCTTTTAGTGTTTTGTATGCTCCCGGCATAGTTTTGTTTGCCGTAAGTAATGCAAAATTTTTAAGCCCTGCATCTTTCGCCTTTTTCACCGACAGACAGCTGGCAGGTGTAGTTGTTTCAAATCCTACTGATAAGAATACTACCTGCTCTTTAAGGTGCCCACTTGCATACTCATAAGCATCAATAGGTGAGTATACTATTTGAACCTTTGCGCCTTTTGACCTAGCTTCCGCAAGGCTCATTTCTGAACCAGGGACTCTCACTAAATCTCCAAAAGTACATATTGTGGCATTATGGTAAAGAGCCAGCATAACAGCTTCATCAATAAAGCCAACAGGAGTAACGCAAACTGGACATCCCGGTCCTGATATCAGTTCAATATTCTCTGGTATGATATTTCTAATTCCCAGCCTGAATATTTCATGGGTATGAGTTCCGCAAACTTCCATAATGCGAATTTTGGGTCCCCTGTAGGATTCAATAATCTCCTTTGCGGTTTTTTTTATATTATTGAGCATTATAATTCCTCCATGATTTTATCTGTTTCGCTTTTGTCATCATTCGTAATTTTAGCAATGGCAATTCCTGCATGGACCATAACATAATCACCTGGTTCCAATTCATCGATTAATTCTGAAGATACTTCTCTTTTTGCTCCTGAAGCATCAATGACTGCCGTCCCTTCTTTAATCTTTACAACTTTTGCTGGCAAACCTACACACATAGTCATTCTCCTTTCATTTTTTCAATTTATTTATATGTTTCATTGCTGCTACTGCCTGCCCTAGTGCGATTCCTCCATCATTTGGCGGCAATAAACTATGGGTTAAAACTCTAAAGCCCATTTTTCTCAAACGTTCTATGCTCATTTTTAATAATAACTGGTTTTGATACACTCCACCGCTTAATGCTATAGTATTGATTCCACTTTTTTCTGAAGCATGTTCACAAGCAGCTGCAATCATGTCTGACAATTTTTCATGGAAAAAGTAAGCAAGCATCTGTGCATCTTTTCCAGCTAAAGTTTCCTCTACAATTTTCTTTACTAAAGCATCAGTTGCTAAAATTAACTGCGCATTTGAATTTTCATAAACAAGGCTTTCAAGCTCAATACTGTCGGCATCAGGAATCTTACCGCCGCTATTGTAAACAGCATATTTTTCTTCATAAGCTTCTGCTTCAAACTCAAGCATCATAGAAGCTTCACCTTCAAAAGATGATTGTTTTCTGATATTCAAGATAGCACTTACAGCATCAAACAAACGCCCCGCACTTGTAGATATTATGCTGTTTATTTTGTTGTCAGCCATCGTAAACTGAACATTGCAGCTCTTCTCATCACATAATTTAAGCATTTTTACAATTTCAGCTGCCTTTGCTCTGTCTTTGTATATACCATAGATCATAGATACTGCAATTCGCCAGCCCTCTTTAGCTGACATATCGCCGCCAATCTGGACAAAGGGTTTTATGCTGCCGAGCCTTTCAAAGCCATCATAAGTAGCCTTTAATAACTCCCCGCCCCAAATTGTTGCGTCAGTCCCATATCCTGTTCCATCAAAGGAAACACCTATAACCGGCTCGGAATAATCATTTTCAGCCATACAGGATACGATATGTGCATAGTGATGTTGAACCTGCAGAACAGGAATTCCAATTTCCTGTGCCACATAAGTAGTATTATACTTTGGATGCATATCGCATGCCGCAATGGCTGGCGTGATCTCAAGCAGAGTTTCAAGTCTTGTAATTGACTCTTTCAAAGCATTTACTGTTCTTAAATCTTCCATGTCACCAATATATGGGGACTGATAAAACAAATCATTTTTACCTAAGCAAAAAGTATTTTTGAGTTCACCGCCGACTGCTAGTACTTCCCCTTTAAACCCGTTTGTAATCATAAATGGCAGTGGTGCATATCCCCTAGAGCGCCTTATCATATAAGGTTTTTCTTCAAAGAAATCCATAACAGAATCATCTGCACGAATACGAATCATTCGGTTGTGTGATAATATAACATCACACATCTTTGATAATTCTGTTATTGCATCATTGTCATCTCTGCATATTGGTGTACCCGATGTATTACCGCTTGTCATAACTAGGCAGTCCGGCATGGATATATCATCATCATATCTAAATATGAGAAGTTGAAGGGGGGCATATGGAAGCATTACTCCAACCTTTGGATTGTAAGGTGCCGCAGCATCGCACACATTTCCACCTGGCTTTTTTTTCAGAAGTATGATTGGTTTCTGATATCCATTGAGTATTTCTTTTTGAACTTTTGTAAATTCACACTCACGTTCTACAGTTTCCATATCCCGCATCATAACTGCAAATGGTTTCGCTGGCCTTCTCTTTAATTTTCTAAGGCGCTGCACAGCTTCTTTACTTGCGGCGTTACAGCAAAGATGAAAGCCTCCAATTCCCTTTATAGCTGCAATCCCTCCATCATGGATTACTTGTCTTGTATAAGTAATTGCAGCTTTGCCACGTTCATCTCTTCCAATTAGGTAAACCTCCGGGCCGCATTCATTGCAGCATACCGGCTGTGCATCATATCTTCGAGTTTCTGCATGAGTGTATTCATATTCGCACTCTGGGCACATAGGAAATTCGCCCATGCTGGTACGCACACGGTCGTAAGGCATGGAATCTAAAATAGTAAGCCTTGGTCCGCAGCACGTACAATTTATAAATGGATGAAGGTATCGTCTGTCATTCTTATCAAAAAGTTCTTTTATACATTCTGGACAGATGCCAATATCTGGGGATACAAAAATCTCACCTTGCTCCTTTTCACTTTCAATAATTTCAAATTTATCAAATCTTTTTGACTCCACCACTTCATGCACATCAATTTTTAATATTGATGAACGTTTCGGAGGATTGTGTTTTAAATCATACAGAAAGCCTTCTACTTCACTTCTACTTCCCTGTGCCCATATTTCTACGTAAGATCCTTTGTTGCACACACTTCCAAGTATATGATTTCTACCTGCATGCCGACTTACTGTAGGTCTGAAGCCAACCCCCTGAACGATACCATAAACTCTTATAAGTAAAGTTTTATACGCCTTCATCTCATATCACATCTTTCCTGAAACTGCAAAATGCGGTGCGCTAACATACCTTCCCTTGAAGTTAGGTACTGCACGTTTCAATATATTATCTCCTACAATCACATCGTAATTTCCTTGTTCTATAAGTTCCACAAACTGATCCTCTTCTGTAAGAGAAATATCCTGATCTTCTCTAAGCTCGTCCTTTAGCATAAACCAAGAAGCAACTGTTACGTCTGAATTGACATTTCTATATATTTCATCTCTTATAGAATTTGCTATAACCTGCTGATGTATTACTAAAACCTTTTTACCTTCAAAACTTTTAAAATGTTCTTTCGTTTCATCCTGTAATATATCTGAGACAAGCGGATAATGAACTTCATAAGGTGTACCAAATCTTTCTCTTAAATACTGTGCAGCCTTTAATCCAGCAGGCGATACTACCAAATTTTTAAAAACACTTCCAGCTGATTCTACTTTTGATAAATCTACTCCCATACCGCAGCAGTAAACATTTTTAAAGCCCTCTTTCTTTAATGCAGCTTCTATTTTGTCTGCTGCCTTTAAATCACCTATATCAAGTGGAATTGTTCCAATCACACCGATGCTTTCTTTATCTACTGTGAAACCATCCTTTGCAAAGGTCTTAAACACTTTAAGATAAGCTTCTTGAGCTCCTGCGTCATATAAATTCATACCAGTAGTTTCTATGGTAAGGACAGGTATGTGGAGTTTCTTTTCTGCCATTTTCTTTATTGCATTGTAATCAGTAGCAATAACTGATGGTACCGGAGTTCCGATAACTGCTGCAAATTTTGCTCCCACTTTTTTAGCGGCATCCGCAAGCTTTGACACAAGCCTGTCATCACGCCCCAGTATAGCATCCATATCACGAAGACCTGCACTAAAAATTTTACTTTTTTCTACAGCCCATCTAGGCTCATCAAATCCACATATATTACCAGCACATCCTCCTGCATCACAGATAACTATAATTCCGCCTAACTTGTAAAGAACAGCTGCCGCACCAGACTGATCTGGTGCAAAAGGTGGTATATACTTCCTTAACCCTTTCATTTATGCCTCCTTACCAAAACAATCTAATGAATGTTTCAATTCCTCAAATAATTTTTTTATACCAGCATACCCAAATGGCTGAATATCCTGATTCCAAGGTACATTTGCACAGTTAGGATGATAGTACTCTGCGTCCTTGCCAATAGTTATATCAATATTTTCTTCACTGCAGTCATAATAAATCATGGTAGGTTCAAGATTGGAATAAATCTTGGTCCCAGGGCTCAATTTGGCAATTTTTCTTATATAAACAAAGTTTTCGTACGCAGGATTGCTATATATTTCAGCTACCTTGAATCCATATCTTAAAAGTGCCAAAGACAACTCAAAAGAATTAGCATTCAGGGTCTCCCCTATCGCAAAAGTTACATCATGATAAACAGCTTTAAATTCATCTACTGCCTTTTTCGCTTCGTCATAATACTTTTGATCATCAAATTTTGTACCAAGAGCATTTACGAAAATCCGATATTGATTTTGAACTTTATCTATCTGATACAGTCTTATAAGCTCTGCTGACGGAATATTCATCCGTTTCATAATATCCTGTGCTGCAAATCTTGCTTCTGGATTTAATACGAGATTAAAATTTGCCTCCGCCATATGCATATATTCATCAAAGTCTCTTAAGCGGGAGATTTCATTTATTTTCCTTATGCCAATGCTGTGCAGTAAATCATATAGTTCTGAGTTTTCTATAAGCGGAGCAAAATACCCTAGTATATTAACTGTATCCCGCCTTTTTTCCATTGGTTCAAGAAGCGAATAAATAGACTGTCTTACATGTACCATAGGGGGCTTACGGCTTTCTCTTGTCAATGCATACATATAACATGGAAGCACAGGAATATTCACCTTATCCATAGCTTTTCTACAAACACGCTCCATATCTGTTCCGAGCAGTGCATCAACACATGTAATACAAATCATAACTACTGACGGCATACTTGGTGTACACTCACAAATTTCTTCCACCGCCTTTGGAATCTTCTTCAAATGGCCTCCAGTAACTATATCTGTTTCATCCATCATCAAATAGAAAATTCTGCCGCCGTATTCACTGAGGTCACTTAATGCTGCCGTATTTCTGCCGCAGCATCCTGGAGCTACTAAAAGCATAACTGACCCTGGTATTGACAAGGCTGCACGCTTAACTCCAAACCCTTTAGCACCAGGTGAATTAAAAGAAAGTGCTGCCGGTGAACTATAAATCAAATGCGTATTCGGAATAAGTTCTGCAGGAATATTATCTTTACCTGCCCCGGCCAAATTTTCTGCTGTAATATAATATGGCTCTTTTTTCATTTCATCTCCTCATCTCTAATCAATAATTTGGCTAAATTAAAAAAGCTCTTACTTATTAGAAGGTTAGGATCCCCTTCAATAACCGTTTTACCCATTTCCTCAAAGCGGTTGATATCCTGATTTCTTGGAATATCACCTACAATTGGAAGATCAGCCCTTCTTGCAAAGTCTTTTATTTTTTCCTCTTCATTTTCAATATTTCTATGATTGAATACTATACCAAGCACTTTTGCATAACTTCTATCTTCAAAATTTTTAACTGCATTATTTATATTGTTAGCTGCATAAAGGGACATTTTTTCACCCGAAGTAACAATGAGTACTTTTTCAGCATATCCTTCACGAATAGGTGCTGCAAATCCACCGCAAACTACATCACCTAAAACATCATAAAGTACAACATCAGGTTTGTATGTTTCAAAAATATTTAAATCCTTTAATAAATTAAATGTAGTAATAATTCCTCTGCCAGCACAGCCCAGACCAGGTGTAGGTCCCCCGGCCTCTATACATAAAACGCCCCCAAAACCTACTTTTGAAATATCCTCAATTTTTTCTGGCTCCATATCAAATTCTCTCATATAATTCATTACAGGCATTAATTGTTGTCCTCCAAGCAAATTGATGCTGGAATCTGCTTTAGGATCACATCCTATCTGAATAACTTTTTTCCCGAGCTTGGCAAAAGCTGCTGACAAATTACTAGTAATTGTAGACTTTCCAATGCCGCCTTTCCCATATATGGCTATTTTCAGCACTTCTAAAACCCCCTATAAAATTTCATTTACAATTGCCGCATATTACATCTAGTACTTTTCCTTTTCCTATGTAAAAAAACTCCTCCCAAATTTGGAAAGAGCTTAAATGCAGTCATAATATATAAACAATGCACTAATGCAAAAATATTACTTTTTTACTGCCCGCTCTTTATCTCAGGACACCTTCGCTTCAGAGTGACAAGACTATTAATTTTACACATTTAGTTTATCATTCAAGATTGCTATTGTCAAGAATTTACACTAACTTGGCAAGGTATCTTTCTCTTTACTCTGTGCTCTAATTTTCTCATAGTCTTCGGGAGTATCAACATCCATTAATACTCCTCTATCTTCTACTAAAACAGCTGCAAACTCATGTGAACTTACAAAATCTCTCATTGATTCATAATTAGTATTCTCCAATACATCATCTAGTAAATTGCTATTCACAAGTATAGGATGACCTTTTTCGCCGTCATATACAGGTATAACAATATCTGCCTTACATTTAAGCATTTTTTCATAGGTTTCTTTTCTCACTAGTGGACAGTCTCCTGGAGTCAGAAAAAAACGCTCACCTCTAACTTTTCTCAGCCCAGTCTTTACTGAACTAAACATACCATCCATATAATTTTCATTTAAAACAATTGTTACTTTACTATATGATTTTAAAAGTTCAGCAATTATATTATAATTGCAGCCAGCAACTACTATGATATTAGAACAATAATCATACATGGATTCTATACAATTTTCTAAGATAGTCTTTTTTCCTAACTTTAAACTCATTTTATATTTTCCCATTCTACTCGATAATCCAGCTGCCAATACAACTCCATAAGTACTCACTTTAACACCCCTAATCTAAAGTAAAAAGTACAGGATAGAGATTATAGTGAAATCCTACAAATCTAAAACCTATGCTCTTCATTTCAATAGTGTATATTTTCTCCAATAAACACAAAAATATAATTTATACATATTTGACGTATTAGGGATGGTGATTTAACCTAGTTTATAACTATCATCTTAAGGCAGCTTTCCTTTTAAAGATCATACCATACTTTCACCATTTGACATTCTTACAATTTCTTGTTCTATATAGCAATTTCCATTATATATCTTTCTATTAAAAAAGCCGTCCCCTTTGCCTAAGCTTTTATAAATATTAACAAGTTTCGTTGATTTTCCTGAATTAACACTGCCAGTAATTATATTAATCATATAAATCTATGCAGTATTATTGCAAATGAAAACATTGCAATGGACAAGGTAACTTTTGCAACTATACCGCCCTTTCTTTTTTCAACCTGTTTCCTTGAAAACTTTTCTCTAGCTATTATATATGCTTCAATAATAATCGTATTTGCAGCACTTTCAAGCAGCATAAATTTTAAAAACGGGCTCAGTGCCCTAAGCTGCGATGTAAGTATAACTGATTTTGGCATAAACACAAAAATATACGTTAAAAAAATTGCTCTCCATGCCACATTCACTCCAGCTATATCTAAAATACCTATCTTCTTATTCTTTTTTTCTATTATTTTATACAAAAGCACTAATGAGGCAGCCTCAAAGATTATAGAAGCAGCTGGATTAACTACCTTAATAACATTCGGCTCAATAAACAAGTCAGTGAGTTTTATCGCTGCTGCAATAAATCCACCATAGAGTACGCACCAAGCTTCTCCTGTTTTTCTATAAATCTTATCTAAAAAATAAAAAGCAAGTGGAAACCATATACACCACCCAACACTTAAATCCATTCGATGCAGCAAGTATCCAAGTGTAGCTTCAACTATTCCCCAAAGTGAACCAAAAAATACAACAACACAAAAGTTTATCCAAATCTTCTCTGAGTGACGAAATTTTATTAACAAATTAGTCATATAAGCCCTCCAAAATTAAACATTCCTTATATTTTATTTTTCTTATTTAATTTTTATGATATTTAAAGTAAAAATTGCATACTTTTTATTTGCCTGGGAAATATATACTTTGTAATATCTTTTCATAGGGAGGAAACGCACTTGAGTAATACAGTAGGAATCGGGGTAAGTATACCAAGAAAAGAGGCTTTTGATAAAGTTACAGGAGCGGCAAAATATACAGATGACATAATCATTCCTGGTACTTTACATGCAAAAATGCTCACAAGCCGCTTTGCACATGCAAAAATTAAATCAATAGATGTATCTAAAGCTCAAAAATCACCAGGTGTTCAGGCAGTAATAACAGGAGATTATTTTCCTGTGCTCTCTGGATCAGTAATAGAGGATAGACCTGCCATAGCAAAAGATAAAGTGCGTTACTATGGTGAACCTGTTGCAGTGGTTGTTGCAAATAGTGAGCAGGAAGCAATGAAAGCTTTAAAACTAATAAATGTAGAATACGAGCCTTTACCTGTTGTTAATTCGATAAGCGAAGCTTTGAAGTCAGGTGCCGCTCTTATACATGAAAATATAGGTCAGTATAAACATGCAGTAGAGGATGTGTATCCTGAGCTAAATACTAACATTTCAGACCGAATTCAAATAAGAAAAGGTGATGCAGTAAAGGGATGGTCAGAAAGTGAAGTTACAGTAACTGGAAACTTCTCGCTTCCACAGTCAGATCATATTGCAATGGAAACTCGAAATGTTAGAGCACAGATTATGCCTGATGGGAAAGTAATAATTTATACTTCTTCACAAGCTCCATTTTCTGTTAAAAAGCGTTTAAGTAAAATTTATAATATACCGGAAGGAAATATAGTCGTTAAAGTACCATTTGTAGGTGGAGGATTTGGTGGTAAGGCAGCTGTTCAACTAGAAATTGTTGCATACCTTGCTTCAAAGGCTGTTAATGGCAGACCTGTTAGAATAGCCAACTCAAGAGAAGAAGATATTAAAACTTCACCATGTAGAATTGGAGTTGAGGCAAATTTAAAAATAGGTGCAACAAAAGATGGAATTATTAAGGTTCTTGAAGCCAAATATATGGTTGACAATGGGGCTTATGCAGATACTGGTCCGCGTATGGCTAAGGCTATAGCGGTAGATTGCTCGGGACCATATAATATTGAAAATATATGGTGTGACTCAATAAGTGTTTATACTAATCATACTTATGTTACTTCCTATCGCGGATTTGGTCATACAGAGTATACCTTCTGCATGGAGAGAATGATGGATAAGTTGGCAGCAAAGCTTGGCATTAATCCCTTAGAATTAAGGATTAAAAATGCCATAAGACCTAGTCAGTACACACCTACACAAGTAAAAACAACCAAAAGCAATATAGGAAATTTGCCTGCTTGCCTGCAAAAATTAAAAGAACTGGCAAAGTGGGATGAAGGTCAAGTAGTAAAAACAAAAGACGGTATGATAAAAGCAAAGGGAATGGGCTGCTTTTGGAAGACCTCAGATTCACCAACCAATGCTGTTTCTGGGACATTTCTCACTTTTAATACAGATGGAAGCATAAATCTAAATAACGGTGCAGTTGAAATTGGACCTAGTACAAAAACTACTTTAGCACAGATACTTGCTGAAAGATTAAAAATGGATGTATCGAGAATTCATGTATTCATGGGAGTAGATACACAAGTTTCACCAGAGCACTGGAAAACCGTTGCAAGCATGTCAACGTTTATGGCAGGAAGAGCTACCCTTAGAGCTGCTGATGATCTTATAAGGCAGCTGAAAAGCTTAGCTGCTACTGTTATGAACTCTCCACCGGAAGATTTAGATGTTGCAGAAGAAAAAGTGTATTTGAAGCAGGACCCAGAAATATATGTTTCATTCAAGGATTTAGCACGAGGATATAAACAGCCAAATGGTCTTGCAGTTGACGGTCAAATAATTGGGCGCGGAACCTTTATAATGAGTCATATTACTGACATAGACGAGAAAACGGGAAAAGGTAAACCTGGACCTGGATGGACTGTAGGTGCTCAAACAGTTGAAATTGAATATAATCCTTTAAACTATTCATATAGATTTTTGAAAGCAATTACTGTTTTAGACGCAGGTAAGGTAATCAATCCTAAAACCTCTAGAGGACTCATAATGGGAGGAATAAATATGGGCTTTGGAATAGCTACTAGGGAAGCTTTAGAATATGATAAGGATGCTAGACTGCAAACTACTACACTTAGAAATTATAAACCTATGAGGTTTGGTGAAAATCCAGAATATATAGTTGATTTTATTGAAACGCCTCAGATTGATGCACCTTTTGGAGCACGTGGATTTGCTGAACACGGCATAATAGCAATTCCAGCTGCATTTGCAAATGCTATGTCGCATGCAGCTGATTATGAATTTGATAAACTACCTATTACGCCTGAAGTAATTTGGAAAGCTAAGACTGGAGGAAAATATGATACCCTTTGATTTTGAATATTATAAACCTGAAACCGTTGAGGAAGCTGTTCAACTATATATTGAATTAAATGGTAAAGGAAAGAAACCTTTATATTATGGCGGCGGAACTGAGATTATAAGTATGGCAAGAGCTTATAACGTATATACAGAAGCAGTAATTGACATAAAAGGAATATCTGAATGTAATGTTCAAGAATTAAGAGATAACAAACTTATTATTGGTTCTGCTGTGACACTTACACAAATTGCTGAATCTAATTTATTTCCTCTACTTGGTTTAACAGTACAAAGAATTGCAGACCATACAGTACAAGATAAAATCACACTTGGAGGAAATATATCAGGAACAATTATATATAGGGAAGCTGTGCTGCCTCTTTTAATATCTAATAGTGAAGTTACTATAGCAGCTCCAAATGGAACAAAACAAGTTTTATTAAAGGATGCATTTGATAAAAGAATAAAACTAAATAGTGGAGAATTTATAGTAAATGTAATAGTAGATAGCCATTTTCTCTCACTGCCATATATGCATGTAAAAAGAACTAAAAGTGATAAGATAGACTATCCCTTAATTACTCTTACTGCACTTAAAGATAATAATAGAATAAACATAGCTTTTAGCGGAGTTTGTAATTATCCATTTAGATCTTCTTTAATTGAAGATTATTTAAACGATAATAGTCTGCAAAATAATATGCGTATTAACAATGTAATAGATACTATACCCGATTCAATATTAAGTGACTTAGCTGGATCAGCTAACTTTAGAAAATTTATGCTGCAAAAAATGCTTACAGAAGTTTTAGAGAAGCTGGAGGGATGATTAAATGCTGAAGATATCTGGTAAATCAATAATAACCTTAAATGTTAATGGAGAAGATAAAGAAGTTGCTGCAAAACCTTCAGATATTCTATTGAATACTCTTCGCATTGAATTAGGACTCACAGGAGCTAAACCAGGTTGTGAAAATGGGGACTGCGGTTCATGTACAGTTCTTGTGGATGACTGGCCTATAAAATCCTGCTTAATGCTGACAGTTGAAGCAATAGGCAAGAAAATAGTCACTGTTGAAGGTTTAAAAGATGCACCAATACAAAAAGCATTTGTAGAAAACTGGGGTTTTCAATGCGGATATTGTACATCTGGATTTTTAATGGTTTGTCATGCTTTGGCTAATATACACCCTGAT
Source organism: Clostridium sp. JN-1 (assembly GCF_003718715.1). Lineage (NCBI taxonomy): Bacteria > Bacillati > Bacillota > Clostridia > Eubacteriales > Clostridiaceae > Clostridium > Clostridium sp. JN-1. Next base: position 1,640,576 of record NZ_CP033465.1, read on the forward strand.
GCAAATGACCATGTAATAGAGCAGTGGCTTCAATCTAATATTTGTCGATGTACCGGTTATGAAGAAATAGGAAATGCAATTAAGTCCATTTTAAAAAATAGCTAATTTTTTAAATTAGTCTCATTTTGCAAATAAGTCAAAATAAAAAGAACCTCATATAAGTTAAGGTCCTTTGCAATTACTTCTAATTTTTATAACTTATTTATCATACTAGCATTATAGGCTGCTCCAAATCCGTTGTCTATATTTACTACACTTACACCATTGGCGCAGCTATTTAACATGGACAGCAGTGCCGTAATTCCTCCAAGATTTGCTCCATAGCCAACACTTGTAGGAACTGCTATGACAGGTTTATCAACAAGTCCGCCTATAACACTAGCTAAAGCCCCTTCCATTCCTGCAATTACTATAACAACTTTTGCTCCTCTAATAATATCTAACCTTGAAAAAAGTCTGTGTATACCAGCAACACCGACATCAACTATTTTGATAGCTTTGTTTCCAAATATTTTAGCAGTTTCAAATGCTTCTTCCACAACAGGTAAGTCAGATGTACCAGCTGAAACAATGGCTATATAACTTTCTGTAAGAGGTTGTCCTTTTTTTCTATTGATTGTTATTGTTCGTGCAAGCTTATTATATTCTGCCTCGATACATATTTCTTTTACTGCATTATACATTTCTTCATTAGCTCTAGTTCCTAATATATTAGTATCTTTCGTAAGCATGAATTTAACAATGTCTCTAACTTGATCTACTGTCTTTCCTTCACAATATATTACTTCCGGATAACCAACTCTAATTTCTCTATGATTATCTATTTTAGCAAAGCCTAAATCTTTAAAAGGTAAATCTTCTAATTTTTTAAGAGCTTCTTCTATGTTTATTTTATTATCCTTAACACCTTCTAATAAAACTTTAATTTCCTCTTTATCCACTAGCTTTACCTCCTAGAATTCTTATACTACTTATTATCCATTCTTTTTATTTATTTTGTTCATCCAAGTTTTTCATTATAGTTTCATTAAAGCTTCCTACTCTATATCCTTGTAAGTCTAATGTTACATATTTAAATCCACATTCTTTTATATTTTTATCAATAGTGTCTAAAAGCTCTTCATCAAATAATTTACTTCTATCACCTTTACTTACTTCAATCCTAGCTAAATCTCCATGACATCTAACTCTAATTGCTCTAAAGCCTATGCTCATCATGTATTTTTCTGCATTTTCGATTTTTTCAAAATCCCCTACTTTTAATTCAGTTCCATATGGTATTCTTGTCAAAAGGCAAGCGTATGCTGGCTTGTTCCAAGTACTAAGTCCTAATTCTTTAGAAAAAGCTCTTATTTCTGCTTTAGTTAATTTGCACTCTAAAAGCGGACTCTTTACTTCTAATTCCTTTAATGCTTTAAGACCTGGTCTGTAGTCACTTATATCATCATAGTTAGTTCCATCAATCACATAGTTATACCCTTGTTCCTTAGCAATAGATAATATCATGCTAAACACTGCAGTCTTACAAAGATAACATCTGTTTTCTGGATTAAACTTAATTGAATCAATAATTGGAGCTTCTATAATTTCATGCTTAACTCCCAATTCTTTAACTAGTTCTCCTGCTTCTGCTATTTCCCATTTTGGAATATATGGTGATAAAATTGTAACTGCTTTTACATTGTCTCCAATGGCTTCTTTTGCTGCTTTAAGTAAAAAAGTACTATCTACCCCACCTGAAAATGCTAGAACAACTTTTCCTAACCTTTTAAGATATTTTATTAACTCATTATACTTTTCATTATTTATCATGTATGTTTTTACCTCACAAACATTAATTTAAATCTTGTTTATATACTGCTTTATATACCTTATCTATAGATATATTTTGTTCTTTTGCTATAGCCTTACATTCTTCATACTCTGGTTTATATTTTAATAATTTCCCTTTATAATAAGATTTTTTTACTGTAATATCTCCATACTCTGTTTTTACTTTTGAAAAATCTCTATTTAACATTATTTTTTGAACTTTATATTTTCTGACACCTATTGAAGTAGTTTCTTCAAAAAAAACATTTAAAACATTCTTTTCAGCTTTTTCATTAATTAGCACACTTAACTTTATCCCTGGTCTTCCCTTTTTCATAAATATAGGTGTTTTAAATACATCTAATGCTCCTGCTTCAAAAAGTTTTTCTTCTACATATCCATACAATTCTGGATTCATATCATCTATATTAGCTTCAAGTATATACTGCTCTTCTACTTTTTCAGCGCCTTCCTTTTCACCTAAATATACTCTTAAAACATTTGGAATTTCTAAATCTCTATGACCTATTCCATAACCTACCTTTTTAATAGAAAAATCAATTTTTTGAGTAAATTCATTAACATTTGCTGCGAGTATTGCAGCACCAGTAGGAGTAGTTGTTTCAAACTGCACTATTCCAGTATTAATTGGAATATTCTTTAGTATTTCTGATGTTGCAGGAGCTGGAACCGGCATAAGACCATGAGCACATTTAACAAATCCACCTCCAACTTGAACTGGAGATGCAATAATCTTGTCAACATCTAAATAATCTAAACAAATTGCTGCTCCCACCAAATCTACAATTGAATCAGCCGCTCCTACCTCATGAAAATGTACTTCATATAAACTTTTTCCATGAACTTTTGCTTCTGCTTCTGCAACCTTCATAAACATATCTAAGCTAAGTTTTTTGACTTTATCACTTAAGTCACTTGAATTTATTATTTCCTCTATATCCTTCAAGTTTCTATGATGATGCTCGTGATTATGAACATGCCCTTCATGGCTATGATTATGTTCCTTTAAATTAACATTTACTCTAGTCCCTGTTATTCCAAGTTTTGTGGAATTATCAATTATTAGCTTATATTCAGAATTTAAGTTAAGCTTTGAAAGTTCCTGCACTAAATATTCTTTAGGAACTCCTAAATCTATTAGTGCCGCCAAATTCATATCGCCGCTTATTCCGCAGAAACAATCATAATATAAAATCTGCATGTTTATCACTCCTTTTAATCATTTGAATTTAAGTTACATTATATAATGTTGCATTTTCTTAAAAAATCTTTATCACTCATAATATTTTCATATTTATCATCTCTTATTATTTTATGATCCTCTGAAAAGACAATAGCTCTATGAAAAATACCTTCTATATATTCAAAATCATGAGTTGCACAAATTATAGTTTTGCCGCTTTTATTTAGATCTATTAATAATCCATTTAAAAATCTTTTTCCCTTTGGATCTATGCCATTCATGGGTTCATCTAAAGTTATTACTTCTGGATTCATAGCTAAAACACTAGCAATTGCAACTCTCTTCTTTTCTCCTCCACTTAAATTATACGGATGTTCATCTTTTAACTTATCTATATTAAGAAGATTAAGTGAGTCTTTTACTCTTTTATTTACTTCTTCCTTTGGCAGTTCCATTTGCATAAGTCCAAATGCCAGTTCTTCAAAGACAGTAGAACAAAACAGCTGGGCATCAGAATTCTGAAATACAAATCCTAATCTTTTATGAAATAATTTTAAGAACTTAGTATCCTTTAATGTATGTTCATTTATTTCAGTATTATCAAATATATACTTGCCTTTACTTGGAAAAATGATGGCATTTAATATTTTTAAAAAGGTTGACTTTCCACTTCCGTTTGGACCTATAATGGCTATAGATTCCCCAGCTTTTATATGAACATTTACATTATCAAGAGCTGTTTTATTCTTGTATGTAAATGAAATATTCTCAAATTTTATCATCAATAACTCTCCTTAATTTATTTAGTAATTATAAAGTATATAAATAAACTAATCAAAAATATATTTATTACTAAATAAACATAGTCTGCTCTTTTAAATTTTAAATTGACTTTTGTAGAATATTCTCCTACAAAGCCTCTGCATTCCATAGCATGAAACATCTCTTCACTCATTTTATAAGACTTTATGAATAAATTTCCCATAATTCCTGTGAGAGAATTATATTTATTAGAAGTTATACCAATTGATCTAAGTTTTAATGCATACAACAAATTAATAGAATGTTCACCTAGAAGGACAATATATTTTATGGTTATATCCATAATCCATAAAAATATATCTGGTATAAATAATAGCTTTAATGATTTACTAATTTCACTCCATTTAGTATTATGAGCTAATAAATTCATAAGTAATATAGTTATAATTAGCTTTTGAAAAAGCAATAAACTATTATATATATTTCCATAAAACATAGATGGAATTAATGCTATTAAAGTTATTAATGGAAACATAAGACTTCTAAGTAATATCCTTTTTCTAAATTTCTCTTCCATAAGGAAAAGATTAATTAATACATATATGTCTATTATGAATAGGTAAATAAAACTTCTTGAAATAGACACGCAAAGTATCATTATTATAACACTTACAACCTTTAAGGTTGGATTTATTGAATAAATTAACTTATCTTGATTTTTATTTTGTCTGATTATAGAAATTATCTTAATTAAAGAAAAAATACTTTTTTCAACATATAAATTTTTTTCTTCCTTTGGAATGTAATTATCTTTTACTGAAAGCCATTCTGGAATCATTTAATCTCCTTTTACATTTTTCTTCAAATTTATTTTTCCCAAGGTCTTAAAAATGATTAAAATTACTATTACTCCAACTAATGCCGATAAAATATATCCAAAATATTTATTTAAAAATTTAAAGCTATAATCTTGAAATAGAGAGCTGTATTGAAATCCTTTTTCCATTCCTTTAGGTACAAATCCTAAAAGATTTTTGATTTCTTCCGATCCCCACTCTCCCCAAGCACCTCCATTTGCTAAAAGTCCTAAAGGAGCAGCTAAAATAAGAATTCCTATTACAATATATAAATATTTTGCCTTACTACTCTCCACTTTTCCTTTATATATTATATCAGGTAATGCTTTTTTTATATAGCTGTAAGCCCCCACAGTTATTATTCCTTCTAAAACTCCAACTACTAACAAGTGCGGTACCATCATAGCTGGAATAGATACAGCTAGACCATATGGACTGTATAGTGGTAATCCTGTAGAATCTTTAAAAAGTAACGGCTGAATGCCAAACTCAACTGCTGCAAATAATGCCGCCATATTGACAGAAATATATGCACCTAAAAAAGCTGCAATATATTCTCCTCTTTGATTTCTAAATAATTTTTTTATGAGTTTGAATAAATAAAATGCTGTAAATGGCATTATAAAAGCCATATTAAAACAGTTTACACCTATCGCTAAAATTCCTCCATCTCCAAAAAACAATGCTTGAATTACAAGGGCTATAGTAACTGCAAAAACAGCAGAATAAGGTCCAAGCAAAATAGCAGCAAGAGCTCCTCCAATAGCGTGTCCTGTAGTTCCTCCTGGAAGAGGTACATTAAACATCATAATTAAAAATGAAAAAGCTGCTGCCACTCCAAGAAGGGGCATTTTCTGTCTTGTCATTTCATCTTTTACCTTTAAACTCGCTCTTCTCCATATAGGTAACATAATTACTCCAAAAGCAGCACAAGTTGAAGGACTTAAATAATTATCAGGTATATGCATAAAGTTTTCCCTCCCTTAGATATCTAAATAATTAAATACTTATAATGCCTTAAATATGGAATTATTAAATTAAAACAAAATATGGAAATTGCATAAAATTAAATTTTAATTATGCAATTTCCTTATTTAATAAAAATTTGTACATCAAAGATAATTCTATTGTAAACAGGTTATTAAGTAATTATGTTTTTCCCCTCAGTTATGTTGTTATCCATAACTTAATTATAACAGGAGATTGCATAAATTTCTTTATTTATATAATATAAATTATGATTTTAAATTTTAATTTATGCACTTTCTACTTTGCCAGCATTTGGTGCTGTTTTTCCATTACCCCACTTTTTAACTGCAGCAGATGTTATTATCGGACATAAAATTGCAGTAATTACCGCTGAGGCAGCAAGGGCCGTAGTTGCAGCTCCAACTTGACTCGATAAACTTGGTATTGCCTGAGCTACAATTGCAGGAACTGCTACAGCACTACTAGCAGATGAGCAGTTTGCAGCAGCTGCATATCCTGGACGGCGAAGTATAAATTTGTCGGCAGGAACTAAGAATATGAATGACAATACAATAACTAATATTCCTAGTAAAAGACCTACAGGTCCGCCTTTAATTATGTTTACAATATTCAATGCGCTTCCAACAGAGAATCCTATAAATGGAAGTGTAAACATGATTCCAGGTTTTAAAAAGTTTCTTATATCTTCATCAAGATTTCCTAGTATAAAGCCTACAATCATTGTTGCAACTGATGCAAGTATAGCAATTGGCTTAAATCCGCCGCCTGCAGCTCCTAATCCAAGCAGTGTGAAAAGAGGACCAGCAGTAAGACCTAATAATGATTGAGCACCCATATCGTACTCATCTCCAATTTCAGGCATAAGCCCAAGATATATACCGCAGTTATCACTTGTAACAGCTGCTAAAAGCATCAAAGGTGTAATACCTAAAAGACCATCATTTCCAAACATTTTTACTACAATCATGGCTGGAATAAAACCTGCAAGAAATTTTGCAGTTGTAAGTACTGCTCCACGTTTTAATGATTCTGCAACACCTTTAGGGTTTATCTGTGCACCTACACATAGTAAGTTACAACCTATGAATGCTAAAGCACCAGTGGAAAAAGTTGCTGTAGCAATTCCACCAATTTTTAATATTTGAGGAAAACATGTATTTATTATTGCTGCGAGAAATAGCGGCACAATCATTAATCCACCTGGGACTTTTTGAACAGTTTTTAAAATTTTCATTTGCACTCCTCCTTATATTAGATCATAAATCCATCTTTATCAAATTTAATATCTTTTGGTTCACTTAAAATTTCAACATCTTCTCTATCCTTCAATTCATCATAATAGCTTTCTGAAACTTCTATTACATCCATTGTTGATGAATTCTTTATATGTGCTACTTTTACCTTATCAAAATCTATACCATTACAAGTTCTAATAGCAAGTAAAAGTGCATTTCTGTCATTATTTGCATACATTGGAATACGTCCGCCATTTAACATTGTAGCAGTTGATACATTAATCCAAGTAGATTCATAATCAACATCACATACACATCTTCTAGTAGTAATATCTGCATGATTTAATCCGCATGCATTATGGTGTGTTTCCTTTGTAAGACCTCTTATAAAAAGCTTTTTTAAATCAAGAATATCTTCAAATCCATGAGAGTTACTTCTTCCAACAACATTAGGATCAAATCCATTTCCACTGATATTCTTACCAATTTCATCAATTATAAGTACATCTATAGATGGCATTTTGAATTTTGCAATTTTCTTCTTTGCTATTTCAAGTAGTGCTGCATCTCTTTCAAGGATATGATCTTTTTCCATAACTTCTAAATTACCTATTTCATCATAGGCATTCTGAACAATTCCTACACCAAAAGCAACAGGAGCATTCTTTAAAAATACATCACAAACTTGAGGGATTCTTTCTGGGAATGAAGCAAATCCTTTCATATGAAACATAGAAGCTCCTTTATGTTTTGCCAAACCAATAGCCATCATCTTAGCCATACCGCTTTCATGTTTTCCCCTAAAATCTGTATGTGGTTTTACTTTATTAAGTACAACAATACCATCCGACTCATATGCATTTTTATCACAGTAAACTGGAGTCTTATCAGGTAATTCTCCTATCTTTACAACTTCCATAGAAGATAGTATAGGAACACCCATTGATTCTTCTGTAATATTATATGATGCTATGAAATCTTTTTGGCCTTCTGCAGTTCCACCAGCATGGCTTCCCATTGCAGGAATAATAAAAGGATTGGCTCCCCATTCTTTTAATTTTTTAACGATGGTTCCTATAATTATATCTAAATCAGGAATACCTCTACTTCCGGCAGTAATACAAATCCTTTTTCCTTTAAAAGCATCTTTATGAGAAAGGTTATTTTCCATTTCTTTCTCTACCCATCCTTTTAAATCTTCAATTTTGAATGGATCATAAATCTGCTTTATCTTCATCATTTTAGGTATCTTTATATTTTCCATTCCTTCAACTTTGACATTCATTTCAGGAAAATCAATAAATTTCATACTAAACTCAACCTCCAATTTTATATTTTTCATACCAGTATATATCATAAAAACTTTATTTATATGATAATATACTGGCATGAAATTTCACACAAATTAAAATTGATATTGATAAATCGCTGCAAAAGCGATTAAATCTTTACGTTATTTTCCAATATAAAGTGACTTATCATCAATTAGTTTATTAATTTGCTCATCTGTATATCCAATTTCCTTTAAAACATCTTTACCTTGTTCACCAATCATTGGTCCGCGTGCATAATCTGGTTCTCCCATTTCAGCAAAGTTTACAGGTGGTCTAACAAGTGTTCTTGTATTACCATTATCATATTTCATGCTGTAGAAACATTCATTAGCCCATGCTTGTTTATCTTCTAAAATTTCTTCCCATGATTGTGCAAGAGCAAAAGGAATATCTGCTTTTGTTAATCTTTCGCTGCATTCTTCAACAGTCATAGTTCTCATAGCTGCCATTACGATGTCATAAACTTCATATCCTACTCCAGCTTTTTGTACGTTCTGAATTGGGAAATACTTTTCAGAATCAATTAAATCATCTCTACCAATTGCAGCCATAAGTTTCTTATAGTAAGTATTGTAATCAGGTGTACATGTTTGTATATACCTTCCATCCTTTGTTTCCCATGCAGCAAGAAGTGGATTATTTCCATTACGAACATTTATAGGATATGGAGTTCCTACATCTTTGTATTGTGCAGCTTGAACCATCATTCCCATATTGAATACAGCAGTTTGAAACAAGCCTGTAGTAACTTTTTCTCCTATTCCCTTAGTTTTTGCTTGATATAGGGCAGCTAAAATACCAGCTGCAAGATTCATACCTACATTGTGATCTCCTAAACCAGGTACAACATTCATAGGAACAGAACCCTTTTGACGTAATGTTTCAAGATAACCACCTCTTGCAAAGAATGCAGTAAAGTCAAATCCTGGTAAATCTTTGTCAGGACCATATTCTCCATAACCTGTACACATTGCATAAACTAACTTAGGATATCTTCCTTTTAAACTTTCATAATCTAATCCAGCACGCTGTAAAGCTTGAACTCTCCAGTTTGTAATAAGTATATCTGCTGTATCTAATAGTTTAAAGAAAGCTTCTTTTCCTTCTGGAGTTTTCATATTTAAAGAAATACAGCGTTTATTAGCATTTTCAAGATCCCACGTAGTATTTTCATGCATATCTAAAGGTCTTCCTTCACTTGGTGCTGTATAACGAAGAGGATCTCCTTTAGGACTCTCTATCTTTATAACATCTGCACCTAAATCTGCAAGAAAACGTCCTGCAGTTGCAGCAGCTATAAAGTTTGCTAATTCAACAACTTTTACACCTTCTAATGGTTTGTTACTCATAATTAATTCCTCCTGACTATTATTAGATAAATTTTATTGAAATTGATTAATAAAAACGTGTCTTAATTACTTTTCCAACTGTTCTAGTATTTCAGGAATTACCTGATATAAGTCGCCAACAATACCATAATCAGCTACTTCGAAAATAGGAGCGCTTTCATTTTTATTGATAGCAACAATATAATCAGAATCTTGCATACCTGATAGATGCTGAATAGCACCAGAAATACCACAAGCAAAATATATTTTAGGTTTTACTGTTGTACCTGTCTGACCTACTTGATAAGAATGATCAATCCATCCTGCATCTACACATGCCCTTGAAGCAGCAATAGTTCCACCTAATTTATCTGCTAATTTTTTTAAAAGTTCAAATCCTTCTTGTTTTCCAAGTCCCATACCACCTGCAACAATTATCTCTGCATCTGTTAATGAAACCATATCTCCTGCTTTTTTTACGATGTCAAGAACTTTTGTTCTAATGTCGCCTGCTTTGAATTCTACATTTAATTTTACAATTTCACCTTTACGGCCTTCTTTATAAGCAGCCTTATCCATAACACCTGGTCTTACTGTAGACATCTGAGGACGATTATTTGGACAAACAATAGTAGCCATAAGATTTCCACCAAAAGCTGGTCTAGTCTGTTTAATCTTTTTATCTTCTGGATCAATTTCAAGTCTAGTACAATCAGCTGTTAATCCAGTATTACATTTTACAGCTAGACATGGACCTAAATCACGTCCTATATGAGTAGCTCCTAATAATACAATTTCAGGTTTGTATGTAGAAATTGCTTCAAAAATTACTTTTGAATAAGCATCAGTACGATAGTTTTCTAATTCTGGGTCATCAGCTGCATAAACTTTATCAGCACCATAAGCAAATAGTTGATCTGCTAATCCACTTACGTTGTTTCCACATAAAACTGCACAAAGTTCAGTACCAACTTCTTTTGCTAATTTCTTACCTTCACCAAGTAATTCAATTACTACTGGCATAATTTTTCCTTCACGCTGCTCAGCAAATACCCAAACACCTTTATATGCACTTAAATCAACTGCTGCTTTCTTTTCTTCCACTTTTTCAATTGCTCCAAATGGACAGTTCTTTACACAAACTCCGCATCCAGTACATGAGCCGCCAATGTCAGCAACTTTATTTTGAATAGTTATTGCACTAAAAGGACAGTTTTTTACACATTTAGCACAACCTTTGCATTTTTCCTTTAAAACTTTTACAGCCATTTCAACCCGCCCTTTCTATAATACATGTTTTTCTTCAAGTCTAGAAATAAGAGTAGCTGCCATTTCACTAACAGAGCCTTTTAACATTTCACCTTTTCCTTTTGGTGGTGGTGTAAATGAACGGAATACTTGTGTTGGTGATGCATTTAAACCGCAGTCTTTAGGGTCTAATTCTACATCTGCATGATTCCATACAGTAACTTCTTTTTTATAAGCATCAACAATACCGTAAATGCTCATGTATCTTGGCTCATTTAATTCTTTTACAGCTGTTAACAAGCAAGGAGTTTGTGCTTCAACAACTTCATATCCATCTTCCATTTGTCTTTGAACAACTACTTTATCTCCTTCAAGTTTTACATCTTGTACATAAGTAACTACTGGTAATCCGAGTCTTTGTGCTACTTGTGGTCCAACCTGTGCAGTATCACCATCGATAGCTTGTCTTCCAGCAAAAATAATATCTACTTTGCCAACCTTTTTTATGCCAGCTGCAATAGTTGTAGATGTTGCACAAGTATCAGCTCCACCAAATGCACGGTCACTTAATAGATATGCCTCATCTGCTCCCATAGCTAAACATTCACGTAATACAACAGTTGCTTGTGGTGGTCCCATAGTTAACACAGCTACTGTTGCATCAGGATTACTATCTTTTATAGCAAGTGCAGCTTCCAATGCATTAGCATCGTCGGGATTTAAAATACTAGGAACTCCATCTCTTATCAATGTACCTTTTACTGGATCGATTTTTACTTCGTTTGTATCAGGTACTTGTTTTACACATACTAAAATTTTCATAAATTACAACTCTCCTTCCTACTTTTTTAATAGCTTTCTAGAAATTACTATCTGTTGTACCTGTGAGGTTCCTTCATAAATAGTAAATACTCTGCAGTCTCTATATAAACGTTCTACTTTATAATCTTTTATAAATCCATATCCACCATGAATCTGAACAGCTTTAGCACAAATTTCATTACAAACTTCTGCTGCATAATATTTAGCCATAGAAGAAGCCATAGATGCATCTTTATTTGTATCTTTCAAATAAGCAGCATCATAAACTAATTCTTTGGCAGCCTTTAACTTGGTTGCCATATCTGCAATCATAAAACCTATAGCCTGAAAATCTCCAATTCTTCTTCCAAATTGTTTTCTTTCCTTAGCATACTTTATAGATTCATCTAGAGCTGCCTGTGCTATACCAATTGCTTGGGCTGCTACACCAATACGTCCTACATCAAGAGTTTTCATGGCATTTATAAATCCTTGATTTTCTTCTCCTAAAAGATTGCTCTTGTGTATTTTGACATTTTCTAGAATGATATCGCTAGTAGCACATCCAATGATACCCATCTTAGCTTCTGGTTTACCACAAGATACACCTTCCTGTTTCATATCAACGATAAAAGCAGAAATTCCTCTTGTCCCCTTGCTCATGTCTGTTTTTGCATATATTACAGCGTAATCTGCTAGAGGTGCCATTGTAATAAATGTCTTACGACCATTTAATATGTAATAATCTCCTTTTCTTACTGCTGTTGTAGTAAGTCCACCTGCATCAGATCCTGCTCCTGGTTCTGTAAGTGCAAATGAAAGCTTCTTTTTTCCTGTTATAACAGGTCTTAAATATTTTTCTTTCTGTTCGTCATTTCCAGATAATAATAATGGTCCTCCTGAAAGAGAATTTGGAGTTGAAACATAGAGGCTGGCAGCACCACTAACTCTTGTAACTTCTTCCATTACAATTACATATGCACGTGTATCTGCTCCTGCACCTCCTAATTCCTTTGGAACCTTTATTCCAAAGAAACCAGCTTTCGCCATCTTCTGTAAAATTTCTTCTGGGAATTCTCCTGTTGCTTCAACTTCATCCAAAATATCTGATGTCAATTCTTTTTCTGCAAAATCTCTTGCCAATTTTCTAATTAACTCATGCTGTTCTGTTAAAATCATAAATTTTCCTCCTTACCTATTCTTAGTTGAATTTCTTCCTTTAACTGCTTCACATTAACTTTTCCATTAGAATTTAGTGGAAACTTCTCAAGGTTGTAAATATATTTTGGAATTTTATAATTAGCTAAGTATTTTTCTAAATATTCTTCTAAATTATTGATCTGCATTTCCGCATCATCACTAACAATACATGCAGCTATTTCTTCTTGTACAACAGGTGCTGGTATTCCAAATACCTTTACTTGAAGAATATTAGGATATTTTATAATAACATCCTCAATTTCCTTTGGTGAGATGTTCTCCCCAGAACGTATTATAATTTCTTGTTTTCTTCCTGTAACATAAAGGTTTCCATCATTATCTACATACCCTATATCATCTGTATAAAGCCATCCGTCCTTAAGTTTTTTTAAGTTTTGATCAGGTCTTTTATAATAGCCCTGCATTACATTGTATCCTTTAATGATGATTTCTCCAGTTTCATAAGGTTTTAATTCATGTTTGTCTTCTCCTGTGCTTACAATTTTAAGTTCTACATTGGGAAGCACTTTTCCAACAGAAACGCATTTAATATCAAGGGGATCATTATAGCCGTTAAAAGTAATACTTGGTGATGCTTCTGTTTGTCCATAAGACTGCTGTAATTTTTCAAAATTGAGTTCTCTACATATCTTTAAATAATCCTCTTTAAAAACTGTAGAACCGGCAATGATCCCCGACTTCAGAGATGACAAATCATATTTTTTTCTTTCCGAATTACTTAAGAGAGCTAAGAACATAGTTGGAACTCCATTTAATATAGTAATCCTGTATTGATCAATACATTTTAGAACGTACGATGTATGAAATCCTGGTAATAAATACATACAAAATCCTTTATGCAAGCTTGCAAAAAAACTAACACTTAATCCAAAACAGTGGAACATAGGTAATGCTATACACATTCTATCTTCTTTAGTCCACCCCATTTGTTCTGCAGCTTCTCTGGATGTATTCATGAGTTGATAATGAGTAAGCATTACACCCTTAGGCATAGATGTTGTACCAGATGTAAATACCATACTTGCAATATCCTGCGGTGTAACTTTTCTCTCCGCTTCTCTTAGCCTTTCCATATCAGATAAGGTTAACTTTTCTAAAGCTTGAGTTTCGCCGCATTTACTAGACTTATTTTGTCCTATATATATATACTTCTTTATTTTTTCTATGTTTTTCTCCTTTAAACTAGCGACAACATCTTTGTGATTTTCATTTTTGCAAAAATCTCCATAGCATACATATTGTACATCTGAATATTCAAGAATTTGACTTAGCTCTCTTTCTTTATAATTAGGATTAATCAATACAGAAATAGCTCCAACTTTAGCCAGCGCTAAATAAGTAATTATCCAGTTAGGAGTATTAGTACTCCAAATAGCAACATGACTATTATATTCAATTCCGCAATCTAGAAATTTAATTGCAAATTTATTGGAAGTTTCATCTAGTTCTTTCCATGTATAAAATACATTTTCATACTCTATTGCATTTTCATCTGCCATAGTTTCCAGCTTATCCAATAAAACTTGTCCTATTGTTATATTTTTTAATTTCATACATCAGTTCTTCCTTTTCTAATTGATATAAATACTATACTACAAGCGGCTATAAACATTCCGTTTGTCACTTAACAAACACATTTCATGAGTAAAATACTAACCAATCATTTCTCCAAAAGTTTGAATTATTGTTTTAGCTTGTTCATAATTAACCATCTGTCTGTCAACTTCAATCATAGTACTTGGGATATCTGCTGCATCAAGAGCTCTTTTTACGAAAACATAATCAAATTCTTCTGGATCACAGAATTTTGTCATAAAAATAATCACACCTTGTGCACCTGTACGTTTTACCAAATCTACAATATAATCAGCTCGCTTTTTATCGACATCATATAACACAGAGCAATTGTCCATTTCTGAAAACTTTTGACTTAGAGAATCTAATGATGATGCTTGAGGTTTAGCATCTACTCTATACTGACGGGATTCATGTGCAATATCATCAGCAACTATCTGCATATTATTGTCATCTAAAATCTTTAATAAGTTTTTGCTATCAGCCAAAATTCCTGATGTAACAACTTTGATTTTTTTACTTTCTACAGGCTTGCTTTCTTTTAATGCATCTATTAATTTGTTTAACAACTTAGTATGTTCTTCTTTTGTAACAAAATATGCACTTTTAAATATGTCACTTCTTTGTGAAGCTGTTATATTAGGATACTTAATTAATAAATCACTAATCTTTCTCATTGCATTATTGTGTGCATTGTACACTTCAATAGATTTTTGTAATGCTTCTTCAGAAAAAGCTGCTCCTGTTGCTTTTTCAAGTTCTTTTATAACTTTTTCATATTCAGCTCTTGTGAATTTTCTTCCAACTTCATTTGCTCTGTTTTGTGGATAAGTCATTGGAATAAATGGAACATCTTTTACAGCGTACTTCCAATTTTGTCCAAGACATTTTAATGAATCACAAAGAGAAGGAACAACAATAGCAGATACACCCTTATACGCACCTGTAATTCCTAATTCCAAAATGGATTGTAGAATACTACAGATAAATGCAGGAAAATACTTCTTTGCTTCTTTTATTTCAATATCTGCACCCCATACTCCCATAGGAACAATCCCCATAGAATGGATAATTTCTTCTGGTGTATATACAGGTGCACAGATAACTACCTTTTTACCCTCTTTAATATAAGATTTGAGCTGCTTATCCGGATTTGCAGCAATATCATGAAATTTTGTTAATAATTCATTCAATGCAGCCATTTTATTTCCCCTCCTTATTTGCTTCCATAATCTCAGCTAATCCTTGTACACGAGTTTCATATTGTGCTTCTGAGAAGTTACGTGGATCAGCTTGATCTCCATCAAATGATACAACAGGAATTTCACATTCCTCTCCAATTTGACGGCTCATTTCATACATAAATCCACTCCAAAGCTTACAGGATCTATTTGTATGTACTAATAGACCTTTAGCACTGCACTTTTTAACTAGTGCAACTCTTTTATCACGAGCAAGTTCCAAATTTATTGAATTAGGAACTCTGCAGTATGCCCTTATCAGACCATCAAAATCATCATATATGAATCCAAATGCATCTGCATAAATTGTTGCTACCATATTCATACCTCTGGATTTTAATCCCTTGGATGTTACACGAAGATGCGGCCAGCAAGCAATTCCTTCAAACATAATTCTATATTTTTCTTCTGCATGAAATGTACTAGTGCCCTCTTTAACTGCCTTTTTGTACTCTTCCAATAAAGTTTCAAATGCTTCTGCTGCATCTACAGTTCCTCTAGCACATACTGCTACTGCCATATGATTTAATAAATCAAAACCATTTAATGGTGAAGGCTTATATTTTGTATAGCTAGTAGCTTCAAGCCATGCTCTAGATGTACGATTAGAAATTTTCATAACCTCTTTAAACTTCTCATCGCTCCACTTTTTACCGGTAATTTCTTCTAATTGTTTAATTGCAGCTAAAAATTGACCCTTTACATATGCAATCTGAGCATCGGACACTTCATAATCTGGATTGAAAGGAATATCAATTAAAATAAGTGGTATATTCAACTCTTTAGCAATGTTTTCATACCATTTAATCATACAGTTGCAGATATTGTTGCAGCATAATACGAAATCTGGCTGCGGCATATTTTGTTCCTTAACATCTTTTAATTTCATGTAAGCTAAGCTTATTCTTGCATAAGCACAAATGTCATTTGAATATCCATCGGATTCTGATTCGGAACATAATCTTTCACCAGCACCTCTAGCTGCAATCGCTGCTGCTTGATTTTCTGGATAGCAAACTTTAATACCAAGTGTTTGAAAAATTTCCTGTGGAAAATTACTAGCACACCATCCAATTTTTTCGCCCTTATCTTTTGCCTCCTGTACTTCTTTGTAATGTTTCACAACGATCTGGTTCAGCTTATAAGCAGCTGAATTAGGATCTACAGTTCTTTTTGCTTTTTTCTTTTCATCACCCATTTTTAAAATCCTCCTTTTCTAATTCACTTTATTGTAAGCAGCTAATGCTGCACCAAGTGCACCCATTAATTGAGCGGAAGGTGAATAAAAAATTTCTGCATCTAATTCTTTTGACAGTGCATTTCTAACCCCACCATTACGTGCTACACCGCCGCTCATACATACTTTTTCTTTAATCCCAATACGCTTAGCTAAAGAAGCAACTCTACTAGCTACGGAACTACAAATTCCAGCAACTAGGTTATTTAATTCCACGCCAGATGCAAGTTGGGATATTACCTCTGATTCTGCAAATACCGTACATGTACTTGAAATTTTAGCTGGCTCTGTTGCCTCTGCTGCCTTAACTTCTAAATCATTAATATCCAGCTGTAAAATTCCAGCCATAACATCTAAAAATCTACCTGTACCTGCTGCACATTTATCATTCATTAAAAAATTAACCATTCTACCTTTTTCGTTTAGGCTTAATACTTTTGCATCTTGTCCACCAATATCAATAATTGTTCTTACGTCAGGAAATATATGCTGTACTCCCAAAGCATGACAACTTAATTCACTGATTTCAGCATCAGCATCGGTATACATAGACCTTCCATATCCAGTTACTACCACATAACTTAAATCCTCTTGCGTAAGTCCAGAATTTTTCAATACTTCTTTCCTTGCCTTATCCGGTCCATCTGTACCTGTTCCTGCAATAACAATTGAAGAAGCAGCGATATCTTTTCCATCTTTTAAAATTACACATTTTGATGTTGTTGAACCTATATCAATGCCTAGTGTATACATGATAAAGGATTCCTCCTTTCTCCTATAAATAACTTTTGGAAATCAATTCTATTGCTGATTTACCAACTAGATAGCTAGTTATCTAGACCTCTAGTTAACTTGTTAACAAGTTAACAATTACATAATAACATATTATTTTTCATTTGTAAACGGATCCAATAAATTTATATTAAAATAATATTTTCAGGGGACAAAAGACATAAAAACAGAGTACATAGGACAATTGATGGTGAAGGAGGATTTTTCTCCGCTGCACTTACGAAAAATCTTTAATTAAATTAATCTAAAGCTATCCGATGAGGCTGTGGGTTTAAAACTTATTACCGCTGCTTTCAGTGTAAAAAGGTACAATTCCAGTAAAAATAAAGTAATATACGATTATGAGAATAAAAAATATGAAAAGTAAAAAATGTTAGTAATTATTAGATATGAGAAAATGGCCAGATATTTTGCTAAAATTTCTACAGACCGAGAAATAAATTTAACAATTATTAACAGCATAGAAATTGAACACTGCCATACAGCATTTTTACAATCCCTATGCAGTAACTTCAATTGTATTATTTTTATTTTGTAAAATATTCAGGATATTTTTCCTTTGCCAAATCGGCAAGTGTTGAAATACTACTCAAGTGCTTTGCTATACTATGTTGAGCTCTTTCTAAGTCATTATCTTTAATTGCATTTACAATTGCCCGATGTTCCTCTATCAATTCAGAAATTCTATGAGTAAGAGACACATCAACATTACGCCACCTAGTAATATGAAGCATTGGATTTTCCAAAATTTCCACCAATCGATAACGATTTACACTATCAACTATAATTTTATGAAACTGTGAATCTAGTTTCATATAACCTCTATCATATAATTTCAAATTTCGGTAATGTTCTTGCATTTCTAAATTGCTTTCTAACTTTTTTATTAATGACAGGCGGTTACTCTCTTTAATTTTTGTAAATATCTCATATAATACTTCTTTTTCTACTGCAGATCGCAGAACTAACAAATCCTCTATATAGTGTAAATCAATTAAACTGACGTAAGTCCCCCTCTGTGGATATACAGTAAGTAATTCCAATTGATTTAAACGATTAAATACATTACGAATGATAAAGCGAGAAGCATCATATTCTTGACACATCTGATTTTCACTAATCTTCTCACCTGGTTTCAATTCTAATTTTAATATTCTATTTCGCATATCACGATATACCTGTTCTACACTAACTGGTTGATTATTATTTAACATGTGCTCCATTTAATTCTCCTTTTTATAACATTTTAAATTTAAGGGATTTAAAATTTGCTTGTTCAAAATTTCATAGTTATAATTTTTTATACCTATGAAATTTTCTATTGATAAATATAATATAAGGCATAATCGTATGCCTTATATTATATTTATCATCATATTTAAATGTAGTATTGTTCTCTTTTTTATATTTACATTCTTAATTTAAGGCTCAAAAAGTTACTTATACTTTTTAATTCTGCAGTCAAATGACAACGTTGCACTATAAGTATATCACAATTTGGATTAAATCCAAAATGAAAGCTGTAACTAAATTAAGTATAAGTGCTGCATTTTAGCTTTTTAATCTATTTTAATAATTATTTTGTACTGCTTCTACAAGATTTAAATGAATATGATTCAAAAACCCTAATTTCTATAATATGTCTTAATACTTGGTATGTCATGGTAAAAGTTAAAATCAAAACTTAACTTTAGTTTTATCAGAAATAGTGTTATTATAAATTATATCCAGGTTAACTTTTACTTATTATCAATAATATATAATTAATGTTAATGAAACCCATAGGGAACTTCTTATTAAAATTAATTAACTTTTAGCATAATCTTACTTTAATTATTCAAACAAAAATATCATTAAATAAAAAAATAAATTGTAGTATAAAATTCTATATAATAAATAAATATATAATACAATCAACTATCTAACATACTTAGTTCATTATATTCAAAGATTCACTTATTTAAAATAATATTTATAAAATAGTTCGTTTAAATTTAATTAATAGTTTTAATAATACATTGACAATTATATCAAGGATATGTATTATTTAACACATGCGTAAATATTATTTCACTATGAATTTTATTTAATAATTAGTATAGTATGGTAAAACCATTTGTAGTTTACAATTCTTTATAAGGAGAAGCTTAATTATGTTAAATTTAGACGTAAATTATTATGAAACATATTTATTTAACAATTGGGATAACTTTAGAGCATACAGATTCTTGGGAAGTAGATTCATAAAACTTAAGGAGACTTCAGGAACCATATTTAGAGTTTGGGCACCTAATGCCTTAAAAGTAAGCGTTGTTGGTGATTTTAATAACTGGGATGGTAAAAATCATGTCATGAAAAAACAATCTGATACTGGTTTTTGGAATCTTTTTATAGAAGGCATTAAAGAAGGAGATCTATACAAATATGAAATTTTAACATCTGAGGGTAAATCCATTTTCAAATCGGATCCTTATGCTTTTTATTCAGAGCTTAGACCTAATACTGCTTCAATTGTTACAAATGTTGTGGGTAATTATGTATGGAATGATAAAAAGTGGTTTGAAGAGAAATCTAAAAAAAATACATTTTCTTCTCCATTAAATATATATGAAGTACATTTAAGTTCTTGGAAGTTAAATGCTAAAAAAAATTTTTACTCTTATAGAGAAATAGCTGATCTTCTCATCCCTTATATATTGGACATGGGGTATACTCATGTAGAATTACTTCCTATTGCAGAACATCCATTTGATGGCTCTTGGGGATATCAAACAACAGGATACTATTCCTTAACTAGTCGTTTCGGTACCCCCTCTGATTTTAAATATTTTGTAGATAAATTTCATCAAAATGGTATAGGGGTTATTATGGATTGGGTTCCAGGTCATTTTTGCAAAGATTCACATGGGTTGTATAAGTTTGATGGTTCTTATCTTTATGAATATCAAAATACTGACCTAAGAGAAAATTACGGTTGGGGAACTGCTAATTTCGACTTAGGTAAAACACAAGTGAGAAATTTTCTAATATCCAATGCTTTGTTTTGGTTTGAAACATATCACATAGATGGCATACGAGTTGATGCAGTAGCAAATATGCTCTATTTAAATTATGGAAAACAGGATAATCCAAATTTAAAAAATAAATATGGTGGCATTGAAAATCTTGAAGCAGTTGAATTTTTAAGGAAATTAAACAAAGCCATATTTGAGCATTTTCCAGATGCTTTAGTTATTGCAGAAGAATCAACAGCTTGGCCAATGGTTACACGTCCAGATTACGACGGTGGATTAGGTTTCAATTATAAATGGAATATGGGTTGGATGAATGATATTTTAAGATATATGGAGCTTGATGAAAATGGCAGAAAATATAATCATAATCTAATTACTTTTTCACTAATGTATGCTTTCTCAGAAAATTTTATACTGCCAATATCACATGACGAAGTTGTCTACGGTAAAAAGTCTATTTTAAACAAGATGCCGGGAAACTATGAAGACAAATTTTCAGGATTAAGAGCCTTCTTTGGTTATATGATGACTCATCCAGGTAAAAAACTGAACTTTATGGGAAATGAATTTGCACAATTTGATGAGTGGAAATTCAATTCAGAACTTGATTGGAACTTATTATCGTATCCAATGCATTCAAAGATGCAAAAATACGTTAAAGATTTAAATCACCTGTATAAAGATGAAAGTGCCTTATGGGAGCAGGATTACAGTTTTGATGGATTTAACTGGATAGATGCTTCAAATAATAACCAATGTATAATTTCTTTTATAAGGCAGGGATTTAGCAAAAATAACTTTATTATTGTCATATGTAATTTTAGTTTTAAGCCATATGAAGATTTTAAAATTGGTGTTCCAAGATTTATTAACTATGAGGAACTTTTCAACAGCAGCAATAGTATTTATGGCGGTTCAAATAATTTAAATAATAATATCATTCATCCAATTATGGAAAAATGGAATGACAGACCTTTTTGTATAAGGATAAAGCTACCAGCATTATCAACTATTTTTATTAAACCTATACTAGAAACTACTAAAAAACCAACAAAATTATTAATTACTAAAAATCTTACGCAGTTAAATGAAATACATCTTAAAACAAAAAGGTTATTAAAGGGAGGGGTTTCTATTGATAAAAAAAGAAATTATTGCAATGATACTGGCAGGCGGACAAGGCTCTCGATTAAAGGACTTGACAAAATATAATGCAAAGCCAGCTGTACCTTTTGGAGGAAAATATAGAATTATTGATTTCACTCTAAGTAATTGTACACACTCTGGTATTGATACTGTTGGAATATTAACACAATATCAGCCTCTAATTTTAAGTAACCATATAGGCATAGGCAGTCCGTGGGATCTCGATACAATGAATGGAGGAGTTACAATTCTTCCACCCCATGTTAGTCAGTCAGGGATGAATTGGTACAGTGGTACTGCCGATGCTATATATCAAAATATAAATTTTGTAGACTATTATGAGCCTGAATATATAGCTGTTTTATCTGGTGATCATATATACAAGATGGATTATTCTGCTATGTTAAATTATCACAAACAAAAAAATGCAGATGCAACTATAGCAGTTATAGAAGTACCTTTTGAAGAGGCTAGTCGATTTGGAATTATGAATACTGATGAACACAATCGTATAGTTGAATTTGAAGAAAAACCTAAAGAGCCTAAAAACAACATGGCCTCCATGGGAATATATATTTTCAATTGGAAAATGATAAAGGAATTTTTAAAGCAAGATGAAAATAATTCTTACTCCAGCAATGACTTTGGTAAAGATGTAATACCTGCTTTACTTAAGAATAATAAAAAATTATTTGCATATTCTTTCAAAGGGTACTGGAAGGATGTTGGTACAATTCAAAGTTATTGGGAAGCTAACATGGATTTATTAAAGGAAGATAATAAACTTAATTTATATGAAGAAGATTGGAAAATTTATTCCAATAATTCTACTCTACCACCTCAATACATAGGCAGTGGTGTTAAAGTAGAAAATTCAATGATTTCCGATGGATGTGTAATATTAGGCGATGTATTTAATTCTGTTTTATTTCCGGGTGTTCATGTTGATAAAAATTCAAGAATAACTGATTCTGTAATTTTACCAAATGTAACAATTGAAAGTAATGTAATAATAGATAGAGCAATAATAGGTAACAATTGTATTATAAGACAAAACAATATAATAGCTGATTCAAATAAAATTGTACTTATTGGTGAAGATAAGGAAATAGGCTTAAATTCTATAGCTATATAATGGGGTGATAATATGATAAAAAATTCATATATGTCAATGTTAATGTTAAATGAAAATCAAGAAGATATTAGAAGTTTAACTAAAAATAGGCCTCTGGCATCTATACCAATTTATGGTCGATACCGTATTATTGATTTTATTCTTTCAAATGTAGTAAATTCTGGGATACGAAACGTTGGTATCTTTTCACCAAATGATTCTCGTTCCTTAGCTGATCATCTTGGTACTGGACGTGCCTGGGATTTATCTAGAAATTCAGATGGATTATTTATATTTAGTTCTTATTCTAAACATAATCACCGCCAAAATGAAAATTTATTAAAGAACTTTGTGGAGTACCTTTCCATGAGTAAGCAAAAAAATGTTGTTTTAGCTAAATCTCATATGATATGTAATATTGATATTGCTAAAGTCATAATGGATCATGAAAAATCCCAAAAAGACATAACAATTGTCTATAAAAATATAAAAAATGCATATAACTATATGCATGGATGCCATATCCTAAATATAGATGATAAAGGTAATATATCAAAAATACAAAAAAATATTGGTTTTCATACTGAAGCTAATATTTGTATGGATATATTGATTATGAAAAAGGAATTATTAATTAAATTTTTATATGAATTCATTAAATCAAATTGTACAACTTTGTATGAATTTATATATTTAAATATAGATAAATACAATGTAAATACCTATGAATTTGATGGGTATTTACGATCTATTAATTCAATAAATCAATATTACCATGCTAATATAGATATGCTAAATTCTGAAGTGCTGTATGAACTTTTTAATAAAAATGGTTCTATATATACTAAACCTAAAAATGAACCTTCCACAAAATATGTTGAAAATTCTTCTGTAAGCAATTCACTAGTAGCTAATGGCTGTATTATTGAAGGAAACATTGAAAATAGTGTTATATCAAGACAAGTTCATGTTGAGGAAGGTGCTGCAATAAAAAATTCTATAATATTTCAAAATTCAAAAGTAGAAAGCGGTGCTTATTTGAATAATGTTATACTTGATAAAGATGTTTTTATTGGCAAAAATGTAAAAATTCAAGGTACATCAGAATTTCCAGTAGTTGTAGAAAAAAATAGTATTTTAAATTCTTATTAGATAACAAATCATATCCAAACTGGGGGGTAACAATATGGAGAAAATTTTATTTGCAGCATCAGAGGCTCATCCTTTTGCAAAAACGGGTGGTCTTGGTGACGTAGCTTATTCACTGCCTAAAGCACTAAGGAAATTAGGAGTTGACGCTAGAGTTATACTTCCTAAATATCTACAAATACCTTCAAATTTTAAATCAAGAATGCAGCATATTGCTGATTTTACTGTACCTGTGGGCTGGAGACAAAAATATTGTGGATTAGAATGTTATGATTTTAACGATGTTCCATTTTACTTTATAGATAATGAATACTATTTTAAAAGAAATAAACTTTATGGATTTTTTGATGATGGTGAAAGATTTTCATTTTTTTCAAGAGCTGTTTTGGAATCCATGAGATACATGGGAAATTTTTTCCCTGACATAATACATTGTAATGATTGGCATACTGGAATGATTCCTGTATTATTAAACGAACATTATAAAAAAAATAATGAGTATACCAATGTTAAGACTATTTTCTCAATCCACAATTTAAAATATCAAGGTGTTTTTCCTAAAGAAATACTAAGTGAGTTACTTTGCCTTGGAGATGAATATTTCAATGAGGGAGCACTTAAATACTATGATGCAATTTCATTTATGAAGGCAGGAATCAACTTTTCAGATATAATAACTACTGTAAGTAGATCATATGCAGAAGAAATAAAAACTCCTTTTTACGGTGAAACATTAGATGGTCTGCTCAATAGCAAAAGTTATAAACTTCATGGAATTGTAAATGGAATTGACTATGAAATCTTTGATCCTAGTAAGGATAAGCATATATACTATAGATACAATACATCAAATGTTTATGAGAAAATAAGAAATAAGACAAGACTTCAAAAAATATTAAACTTGCCTGAAAATAAAAGTGTTCCAGTAATCGCTATGGTTACAAGACTTGTTAAACAAAAGGGACTTGACCTAGTTGCTTCTATTATTCAAGAATTACTTGCCATGGATATTCAGCTGGTAGTTCTCGGCAGTGGTGATGAAAATTATCAGGACTTGTTTCAGTACTTTTCTCACATTTATCCTTCGAAACTTTCAGCTAACATAAAATTTGATGATGATCTTGCTTCTAAAATATATGCAGGCTCTGATATGTTTCTTATGCCGTCTCTCTTTGAACCTTGTGGAATTGGTCAATTAATTTCTTTAAGATACGGCACAATACCAATAGTAAGGGAGACAGGTGGGCTTAAGGATACAATAATCCCTTATAATGAATATACTGGGGAAGGTAACGGTTTTTCCTTTGCAAATTATGATGCTCATGAAATGTTAAATGCAATAAAATATGCTGTAAAAATATATGAAAATAAAAAAGCTTGGTCTGATATTATGAAAAGGGCAATGCTTGAAAATAATAGTTGGGAAAATTCTGCAAAAACTTATATTGATCTATACAAGACACTAATATAGTATTTAGAGGTGATTAACATGTCCTTAGATAAGGAATTTATCCAGAATAACTTTAAGCAAAAATTAACAAACATGTTTGCGGAAGATATAGATGAATCCAACAAATATCACTATTTTGAAGCCCTAAGCAGCTTAGTTAAAGACTATGCTTCAAAGGGGTTCAAGGATACAAATAAATATTATTTAAATAAAAAGCAAAAACAAGTTTATTATTTTTCAATGGAATTTTTAATAGGAAGACTTCTTGAAAATAATCTTATAAATCTTGGAATAAAAGATGTATGCGAAGAAGCTCTTTCAGAACTTGGAATAGATTTTAATGAAGTTTTATCTGTCGAACTAGATGCCGGTCTTGGTAATGGCGGACTTGGTAGATTAGCTGCTTGTTTTTTAGATTCAATGGCATCTATCGGAATCCCCGGACATGGATGCGGCATAAGATATAAATATGGACTTTTTGAACAAAAAATAAAGGATGGTTATCAAATAGAAGTACCAGACAATTGGCTTAAAAATGGCTATGTGTGGGAGACAAGAAAAACCGAAAAATCCGTTATAGTTAAGTTTGGAGGAAATGTAAATCTTATTAATGAAAATGGAAAACTTAAAGCTGTACATGAAAATTATGAACCTATACTTGCAGTCCCATATGATATACCAGTAGTTGGTTATCATAATAACATGGTAAATAACTTAAGGCTTTGGAGTGCAGAAACAGTTGATAAGGATTTTGACTTTTCTTCATTTAGTAATGGTGACTATTTAAAGGCTGTCGAATATAAATATTCAGTTGAATCCATAACTCAAGTACTATATCCAAATGATTCAACTGAAAAAGGAAAACTTTTAAGATTAAAGCAAGAATACTTTTTTGTAAGTGCAGGGCTTCAAAGTATACTCAGAAGATATGAAAAAATGAAACTTCCCCTAAATGAATTAGATAAGTATATAGCCATACACATAAATGATACTCATCCTTCTGTTGCCATTGCAGAATTAATGAGATTATTGGTCGATGAAAAATCAATGCCTTGGGATGAAGCATGGAAAATAACTACTAATGTCATGGCTTATACTAATCACACTATTTTAGCTGAAGCTCTAGAAAAATGGCCTGTAGATATGTTTAAAAAACTTCTTCCTAGAATTTATATGATTATAGAGGAAATAAACAGAAGATTTTGTTCTGAAGTTTTTGACAGGTACAATGGAAACCAAGCTAAAGTAAATGAAATGTCCATAATATCTAACAACAATGTACGTATGGCATACCTCTCCATAGTTGGCAGCCATTCAGTAAATGGAGTTGCAAAACTTCACACTGAAATACTCAAAAAACAAGAATTAAAAAGTTTTTATGAATTTTATCCTGAAAAATTCAACAATAAAACTAATGGTATAACACACAGAAGATGGCTTATTCAATCTAATCCTAAACTATCTAATTTAATAACCGGATCAATAGGTTCTGATTGGATTAAGCATCCTCTAAAATTAAAGGATCTTGAAAAGTTTGCTCATGACAGCTCAATTCAAAATAAATTTGCATGTATTAAAAAAGATAACAAAATACGTCTGTCAAACTTTATTAAAGAAAAATATGATTTAAATGTTGATCCTGATTCGATATTTGATGTACAAGCAAAAAGGCTTCATGCTTACAAAAGACAAGTTTTAAATGTATTCAATATCTTGGATTTATATAATAGATTAAAGGAAAATCCAAACTTAGACATTGTTCCTAGAACATTTATCTTTGCTGCAAAAGCTTCTCCTGGATACTTCTTGGCAAAGCAAGTTATAAAATTAATAAATACTGCTGCAAACAAGATAAATAATGATAGGAGCATAAATGATAAAATAAAGGTAGTATTTCTTGAAAACTATGGTGTATCCTTAGCCCAAAATCTTATACCTGCTGCAGATGTAAGTGAACAGATTTCAACAGCTTCCAAAGAAGCGTCTGGTACGGGAAACATGAAATTCATGATGAATGGAGCCATTACAATAGCTACCTTAGATGGTGCAAATGTTGAGATAAGAGAAGCCGTTGGAGACGATAATATAGTTATATTTGGTTTGACAGCAAAAGAAGTAATTGAATTCTATAAAAATAAAAACTATCATTCAAGAGATATTTTTAACAGCGATCCAAGAGTCAATAAAATCTTAACCCAGCTCACAAATGGATTTTTAGATGTATCTAATTATGAATTTAATGCAATATATGATAGTCTTTTATTCAATAACGACGAATATTTCGTATTAAAAGATTTTGATGCTTACGTAAAGGCCCAAAATAAAATAAATGATCTTTACGTAAATAAGAAAAAGTGGCAAGAAATGAGTATAGTAAATGTAGCTAACTCTGGTATTTTTTCAAGTGACAATACTATAGCAAAATATGCTGAAGAAATTTGGCATGTTAATAAAATTGATTTAAAAAATTAATATTTATTGGAGGAAAATTAAATGGACTCAATTTTACACAACTCGTGGGATTCCTTCTTTAGATCTCCATTTGGTGCAGTTGAATGTGATAAAAATGTATCCCTTAGAATTAAAGTATCTGCCCATTCTAATGTGAATGCCGCAAAACTAGTAATTTTTGATGATCACAATAAAAATTACTATCCTATGAATTTTGAATTTAAATCTAATGATAAAATTGTTTTCAATTACAATTTAAAAACCCCATCAGTTCCTAATTTACTTTTTTACTATTTTGAAATATGGATAGATGGGAAAGTAACTTTCTACGGAAACAATCATACCTTAACAGGTGGAACTGGAGACCTTTATGAAAGCTCTCCCCTCCCCTATCAAATTACAGTCTTTGAAAAAGGATATAAAACCCCTGATTGGTTTAAGAATTCAGTGATTTATCAAATATTTGTAGATAGGTTCTTTAATGGAAATCCCGATAAATCCATATCAAATCCTAAAAAAAATAGTTTTATATATGGAAATTGGTATGACAAACCAATGTACATAAAAGATTCGGAAAATAATAAAATACTGAGATGGGATTTTTATGGTGGAAACTTAAAAGGCATTACAAAAAAACTTGACTATTTAAAAGATCTCGGTATAAGCACAATTTATTTAAATCCAATATTTGAATCTCATAGTAATCACAAATATGATACAGCAAACTATAAGAAAATAGATAGTATGTTTGGAAATGAAAATATATTTAAAAAACTTGTAAAAGAAGCCTCTATAAGAAATATAAATATAATTCTAGATGGAGTTTTCAATCATACTGGATCAGACAGTATATATTTTAACAAATTCAATACCTATGACTCCATAGGTGCATATCAATCAAAGGATTCTAAGTACTATTCCTGGTATAATTTTAAGAGCTGCCCGGACGATTATGATTCCTGGTGGGGAATTCCAGACTTACCAAGTGTCAATGAATTAAATGAAAGTTATTTAAACTATATTATAAGAGATGATGACAGTGTTATAAAACATTGGATGAAAACTGGTATAAAAGGCTGGAGATTGGATGTTGCAGATGAGCTTCCAGACGAGTTTATAAAGGAACTTAAAGAAACTTGCAGCAAGCTCGATTCAAACTCTGTTGTCATAGGTGAAGTTTGGGAAGATGCTTCAAATAAAATAAGTTATAATAAAAGAAGGCAGTACTTTCTAGGAAAAGAATTAGATTCTGCAACTAATTACTTGATGAGGGACAATCTTTTAGATTTTTTAAGAAATAATATAAATTCTGTAACTTTACAAGACAAGTTTATGAGTTTATATGAAAACTATCCCCTTCATAACTTCTACTCCATGGTAAATCTCATAGGGAGTCATGACGTAGAAAGAATATATTCTATGTTAAAAGAAATTGCAGGTAATCTTTATATTGCTAACTCTAACAGTAATCTTGATAATATATGTTTTAAACTGTTAAAAATAGTAACATTAATTCAATTTACATTTCCTGGAGTACCCCTTTTATATTATGGTGATGAAATAGGACTTGAAGGACTTAAAGATCCTTATAATAGGGCAACTTACCCCTGGGGTAGAGAAAATAAGGATATTTTAAATTGGTACAAAAACTTAATTCATATAAGAAATGATGTAAAAGCTCTTAGAACAGGACATTGGAGGCAAATATGTTTTGGTGACAGCGTATATGGCTACTTTAGATATATATATAACCATAAAGATAAATTTAATACTCCTTCTAAAAATGCAACTTGCCTCGTGTTAATAAATAAAAATCCCTATGACAGTTATGACTTTAAAATAAATGTACATGATTATGTATATGATCATGATTTTAAAAACTTAACTAACATTTTTAATAAAAATGATAATATTAGAGTTATAAATAATGAATTAACTATTCACATTGATTCATTAGAAGGAAAGCTATATATAGACAAAACGTGAGAATATAGACATAAGAGATAGAGCTGCTGCACTGCAGATATCTACGCCAAACATTTAACATATGCCGAAGTATAAGTTAAATGTCTGCTGAGGAAATCTATAGCAGCAGCCCCTTGTTATTAACCTATAAAATTGTGATATTCTTCATCTGCAGCATTTTGAGCTGCAATTCTAGAATTATTTATAATATCATAATTATCTTTGATTAATTTAACAATATCCTTGTCCAGAGCATTTGGAGTCATATCATTCATTATCTCCATTACTTTACTATATTTTAACCCGCTTTTATATGGCCTATCTTCCTCTAATGCAACAAATACATCTGCTGCTGCCATAATCCTCGAACCAGTTGAGATTTGATCACCTTTTAGATGGAATGGATAGCCATTTCCATCTAATCGTTCATGGTGAAGTGCCCCCCATTTCCTTATAGTATCAAAATTTTTAACTTTCTTTAATATCTTATCTGTATAATATGGATGAATTCGTATTATATTATATTCTTCTTTTGTAAGTTTACCATGTTTCTCCAAAATTTCAGCAGGAACGGCAAGCTTACCCAAGTCATGGACATATCCTGACATTTTAATCGTATTACATCCATCTTCCGTAAAACCTTTGATTTTTGCAATTGCTTCTGCAGTAGACGCAACTCCACTAGAATGTGTAGCTGTAAACTCACTTCTAAAATCAATTATACGGCTAAATAATTTTATGAGTTCGGAAAATTCCTCATTAGATAAATCATTCTCACAGTTCAAATTATTCTTCAAAATATATTCAAGTGAATTTGAGCGAATATCAAGCCAAAATGATTCCTTTTTGGAAAGCTCAATAAATGCTTCAACTAATTCTGGAGTAAAGATACTGCCAGAGTATTTTGATATTTTTTCACGAATATAATCAACTTGGGTTAATATGTTTTTGTTTGGGTTTATAAGTACTGAAATTCTATCTGCTAAATTTAAAAGATGACTTTCAAGTGGAACTTCTTCTGAATTAACACCTTCACACTTTCCATTATTCCACGGTACATGATGATATCTTACATAATTTGCAATATTCAAAAATGGTTTGTATGTCTTCAAAAACATATATCCCTTTTCAGAATGACCATTTATACTATCCTCAAAATCAAATTTCAATGCTTTTATTTTGTCACTAACTGATAGTGCACCAATATCATGAAGTCCTCCAGCTATCACTATTTCCTTTTGTTTTTGAAAAGATAACCCTAACTGTTTACTTATATAATAAGACACAGTCGCAACTTGCTTATGATGATTTTCCACAGTTGGACTAGCTGAATCTACTGCTTCTGATAATGATAATACCAAATCTATTATTGAAACATTTATTTTCACCTAAACACCTCTATTCCTAAGTTATACAATAATTCTAACTCATTATAGCTCAGCTGTAAAATATAACTTCAAGTGGAAAACATGTTAGTCCTTAATATTTTAATACTTTCTGCTGTATTGACACAAGCGGCGAATTGTGATAAATTGATAATTTACATGCATTGTGATATAATAATAGGAACAGTTGATTTACAATAAAATATATTAATTCATTAATTAAATTAAATGACATCAATGCCACCTTTATAAGGTGGTTTTCTGTGTGACATAATTTTTATATTGTATAACTCAAAGTAATTTCGAATTATACAATTATTTTTACATTAAATATTAATATGGGAGGAATCTTATAATGAGAAAAAATTATAAAATGAAAAAAACAATATCAATTAAACACTTCATTTCAGAATTTGGTGAAAACTTTTCTGAACATATAAAAAAAAGATTACTGGAATTAGAAGTTCCAAGTGTTTTAACCAGAAAACAAACTAGTTATATATTAGATCTTAAGCATGTGGAACATACAAAGTATGACTGTACTTTAGAAAATAATTCAGCAGTACAAAAAGAATATGTATATGGTCAATTCATAGTAATGGATGACGTATTATACTTTTCTAAAGACTGCATAGAAGATGATAAAGTTATGAAATCACCTGTAGTAGATAAAATATATTATTCATTAGATGAGAAAGATATGCTTTATGACGATGATATAACAGCCAAAAAAGTAGATGATAGTAATATTGATTTTGTTATAGATACTATATTTACAGTATTTCCACAAGTATCCCAAAGATATCTAGATATCGTAGAAGAAATGATGTCACATTCGAGAAAATAAGAATCGAACTCATTATTTTAAAATTTCTTCATGTTCATTTTTAACATTTGCAAATCTCAAAATTTCCTTTATTATAGATTTCAAATATATAGAATGAATAATCAATATACTTTTTTATAAATATATTGATTTAACAATTCAACTTTAATTTTATACCTTGGTATGTTTTATTAGGTATATACGTAATTAGCATACAATCAATACTCTTTATTATAAAATAGTGCAGTTACAAATAACTTTACTCTTAGATTTAAGTGTTAAAATCTATATTGAATTTTTAATGCTGCACTATTTTATTTTTAAGATAGTTAATCCTTATTTGTTAGCTTTAAGCTCTCAAAATAATCCTTAATTTTTAAATCACTGCCCAATATGTGGCTTGATATCCAGCTTGATACAAAGTCAAGTAAATTTAAAATAGCCTTTTGTTGATTTTCATCTACTGAATTAAGATCTATATTTTCTAATTTTTCAATAAACTTAGCATGAATATGTTTTTGATCGTCTAACCCAGGATAATCATATAATTTCATGACTTTTTCTTCATCACTAAAGTGATAAGCTGTATAGTCTTTTAACTCGTCCAATAAATCCAATATATTATCATAATAGTCTATATGATTTTCATCTACTGCAAGTTTATATATACTCCTGCCTATTTCAAATAATCTTTTGTGTTCATCATCTATTTGCTTTATATTGCAGCTGTAATTTTCCTTCCATTCGAACATTGAACTTCCCCACTCCTTTACATCTATAATCCATAGTTCTATATTAATCTTATACCATAACAACTAAAATTTAAAGCACAATATGGTTTTAAATTTTACTATAAATTACCATATTGTACTCTCATTTACACTTCTATATTTTTCAACGCATTTGAACTAACTTTAATACAGAGAAGATACATTAAACAGTCTATTGCTAAAAGTACGAGTACAAGTATAGAATCTATTACAAGTATTTTTTCATTAAATTTTATAATTAAAAACATCAAAATTCCTGCAAATGCTACTCCAATAATCATACTTATAAACGCGTTAAAGTTTTGCTTAACAGCCTTAGCTTCATTATCCCAATTTAATTTAGGAAAATTCACATCAACTATTATTCCTAAAATACATGAAAAGACTATTCCTAAAGTAGAGATAAAAAGCGAAATAACAGCTAAATATATTGGTAATTTTATCAATATCATAGCAACTACAATAACAACTAGCATACTAACTATACTCAATATTATACCTGATAAAACCTTACCCATGATCTGAACTTTATAACTTACAGGTAAATACTTTAGTATATAAATATTATGACCTTCTCTTGATATAGCAGTACATGTAATCATATTAGTTGAAGCAACGAAAATACCAATTACCATAGAGAATCCTAAAATCATTCCAATTATTTTAGGTTCATTTATAAGTTTAGAAAACTCTCTTAATACTTTCATAAAATCTTTTTGAGTAAAAGCTGGTATTAAAATAAAAACTGGCCATATAAAATTCATCAGTACACAATTTAAAAAATAAGATGGTGTTCTAAAGAGTATTTTAAGTTCTTTTATTGTTATTGACTTTAACGGAAAATTTTTAGCAAATAATCTACTATTTTCACTTAAGTTTATTTCTTTTCTCTCTGAAGAAGACTCAGAACCTCCAACTGCTCCTTTAAAATATAATTTTTCTCCTATTATTAAAAGTATTATTATAGAAATTAAATTTAAGAATAAAAACAAAATTAAATACTTGAATCCAATTAATGAATTGTTAAAAATCAAGGATTTTGCTGCTATAGCCGAGTCAGGAAATATCTTAGATGTAAGTCCTATTAGTGAATTATTGCCTGAAGTTATCATATTTATCATATCTTGATTACTCATGCTGTTTTTCTGCATACCTTGAATCCATGTATTTACAAGTAAAGCTGCAGCTATTCCAAATATTCCTCCGAGTATTTTAAATAAATCTTTATGTTTGCCAATATTAGTAAAACTCATAATGAATATATTCAAAATAAGTGCTAAACTAAGTGGAATTACTGGTACTAAAATAAATAAGATTATAGAATATACATAATATACGATACCTTGAGAACTCTTAATTCCATAGGTGATTAAAAATGGCATAAGTAAAATAGTTTCTGTAAGGTATTCATATAGCAGACTTATGGTAAATTTAGCCCCTATTATTTCAGATGGTTTAAGCGGCATTGGCAGTAATATATCAATATCTTTACTGAAGTAAAATATATTGATAGTATAAAATATACCAAATAAAAATATTATAATACTGACAATTCCAATTCCAAGTCCAAGTATTAATCCTTGTTGATTTATAACAACGAGTCCTTCATAAATATTACTGATGAATTCAATGACAAGCCATATAGTTGGAATAAAACATAAAATTATAAAAATTCCAAGTGCAATACTTTTAATTCTTTTCTTTTTATCTCCAGAAGAATAATCACTATTTTTTAGCAGTATTTTTGTAAGTAAAATATATCTATTCATTTTCTGTCATCTCCAAAAATATCTTTTCTAATGATTCTTTATTTTCAAATTTATTTTCAAGTTCATCAAAAGTTCCACAAAACAATATTTTTCCCTTATTTATTATGGCAAATCTATCACACAATTTTTCGGCTATATCAAGTATATGAGTTGAAAAGAATACTGAATTTCCTTTATCAGCATGCTTCCTCATCATTTCTTTTAGTATGTACGATGATTTAGGATCAAGTCCTGTCATTGGTTCATCCAGTATCCATACGGAAGGATTGTGTACCAAAGCTCCCATTATAACTATCTTTTGTCTCATACCATGTGAATAACTTTGTATTTTATCATCTAATGCCTTATTCATTTCAAATTCTTGACTTAATTTCTTTATTATATCAATTCTTTTATGAGTGTCTACATCATATAAATCAGCAATAAAATTCAAGTACTCTATGCCCTTAAGCTTTAAAAACATATCTGGATTGTCTGGAACAAATCCAAAATTCTTTTTAGCTTTTATTGGATCTTTCTCAATATTTACTCCATTTATATTTATATGGCCACTATCTGCCTTTATAATTCCAGTTATCATTTTTATTGTAGTTGTTTTGCCAGCACCATTAGGTCCTAGGAAACCAAATATTTCCCCATCTGGTACCATTAAGTTTAAGTTGTCAACTGCCTTTGTCTTTCTATTATAACTTTTATTTATATTTATTAATTCTATCATTATAAATTTCCCTCCAAAGCAAAGATACATTTGTTATATATATGATATAACAAATGTATCTTCTAATCAATATAAACTTGTACTGTAAATTAACTATCTAGAGTCATCAATACTGCAAGTTTAGCTAAATTAAAAATAGAATTTTTTTCATTAATTATGGTTATATTTTCAGTAATAACGTTATTATCATCTATTGAAAATAATGAAGCAGCATTTTTTCTAAATGATGACACATCAAAATATCTTAATTCGAAACTAAAGCCTTTTCTTTCATTTTTTAAGTCATATAATTTATTTAACAAATCTCCCATGTTTTTTATATTTTTATCTTTTATCGTTTCCTTTTCCATACCCTTACTCAATACTAATATCAACATTTTAATCAATCTATCTGAAATTTGTCCATCCAGTTCACTATAGTTTTCATATATAAATTCTATCGATTTATTTAACTGATTTGAATATATATCTATGTTTTCATCACTCATTACAAATGCAAGTAAAACCATAGCAGTAGTTTCCATCTTATCTTCTAAATTGTTATCTTCATAATCAACAAAAGAACCATCTGCAAATTGATTTCTTGCAATTATTCTAAGTAATTTCTTCATTGGATACAATTTTTTTAAATGTATATTATTATTTGCATTACGTTTTCCCTTTTCCCTATTAACCTTATATTTTAATTTTTCCTCATCCCACTCTTCCAACTCTTCTATTTCACTCGCAAGATTGCTTTCATTGATTTTTGTTGGAATTATATTTTTAAGCTCAATTCCAAGTACTGGTTCTTCCCTAAGTTCCATAAATATAAATGTAGTTTCATGGCTTACAATTCTATTTTCCTTAGATAATTGTATTACTTTTTTTCTCATTGCTTCTCTTACTTCGCCCCGCTGAACTCCCATATTAAACTCAATAGATTTTATTCTCTTTCTAGACCAAATCTTCTTTAATAAATTTGCATTTTCTTCTGTATTAAAGTTATCTAAATTAACCTTTTTTACATATTGCTTTCCATCTACATTTCCATTTATGACAATTTGACCTGAAACTTCTCCCTCCACATTTGCAAAAATACAAAATGGTTCTCTATCATACATATAATCTATTGTTCTTGGATACGTAGATTTTACTTTTAAATTACCCCAGTTGATAGTTACATCATCAACTTCTGGATTTTTAATTCTCTTAAATTGTTTTAAAACTACATTTTCAATTCTTCGCCCATTATTTATAAATTCTGCTTTTCCAAAACTCTCATGTGCAAGTTTATTTAAAAAATAATTATTTGCAACTGAATCTATTCCAAAAGTAAATATCCTATTATCACCAATATTTTCTCTAACATAATCTAATATTTCATTTTCTTCTTCAACTTGATCATCAGTAAATATGAGTATAGTATTATGTCCGCCTTCATTTTCAAGGCTGTATTTTATAGCACCAAAAATATCTGCATCTTCTTCATCCTTTAGGTTATCTATCCACTCAGACGCTTTCCTTAAAGTATTTGCATTAAATTCTACCATACCATCTTGATTAAAGTGATGGAGTTTTACACCCATAGCTATAATATCAAACTTATCGCGGCTTGTTAAATTTCTTATACAAAGCTGCAGTGCATTTTTAGCCTGTTCTAATTTTTCACCTTTCATTGTATCTGAAATATCTATTAAGAAAACATAATTTTCAGATTTATCTTCTTCAAAAAAATCTAGTTTAGGTATAATTCTTAAATAAATTATTCCCCTATCTTCACCATCTTTCTTATACTCATATATCATGCCATCTGCTTCTTCAGGATTTTTTTCTCTCATGAACAAAACAAAGTCTTTATCCATTGATTCATAAATGCCTTCTAAGTTTACTTTTGCAATATTTTCTCCTTCTCTTTCAACTTTTATATTATGTGAAGGAGACTTGAATTCCAATCTGCACATTGATTCAACTATTATATTTGCCTTGAACTCAAAATCAAGTTTTAGTTTTTTCCTAGACATTTTTTCGATGATATTGTCTTTTAACATTCCAAGTTTAAATCCTTCTTGGAATTTTCTTTCTTCAAATACTGCAGGTATTAATAGTTTAAATGTATTATCCCTGTATTCAAGTTTATCTACATATGAAAGTTTTATGGTTACTGATTTACCCGCAATTATTTTACCTATACTAACCTTAAAAAAATGCGGTTTAAACTCCTCTAAAAGTAATGTTTTTTCTTTTCTCTCTCTTGCATTTTTATATATTTTAAATGCCTTATCCTTTTCCTCAACAACAGCTCTTAATGTCCTTCCACTTATTTCTACTTCAAATCCTGAAATAATAGCCGTTTTAGGTATTGGAAATATATAAAATCCGTCGATGTCCTTTTTCCCGCAGTTTTCATATGTTTGATTTATTGATATTTCTACAAATTGTCCGCAAACATTTCCGTTTATACTAACTTTTTTGAGTATTAAACTATCTGAGTTCTTAGTTTCACTTATGCCATAGGCCATTCTTAATCCTCCTTAATTTTTATTAATTTTGTTCATCCCATATCATTTTAGCAAGTGGAAATGGTTTTAATGCCCTATCTAATATTCCCTGTACATAAGCAATAAGTATGCCATAATTAACTATAGGTACATTAAATTCTTTTGCAGTATTAATTCTGTAGACCATAGAAGATCTATTTAACATACATCCTCCACAATGGACTATAAGCGCATACTTTTTTATATCATTTGTAAAAGAAACACCAGATGAAAACTCAAAGTCAATCTTTTTTCCTGTAATTTGCCTTATCCATCTAGGTATCTTTACTGTTCCTATATCATCGGATTGTCTGTGATGTGTACATCCTTCAGCTATAAGTACTTTATCTCCATCTTTTAGTTTTTCTACGGCTTTAACTCCCTTTATAAGTTCTACTAAATCTCCCTTATATCTTGCAAACAATATAGAAAATGAAGTCATTAAAATATCTTTAGGAGTATCTGCTGCTACTTTTGAAAATGCTTGAGAGTCCGTAACTACTATTTTAGGTTTTTTAGATAAACTTTCAAGTGTCTCCCTTAATTCATATTCCTTAGTTACAACTGCAACAGCATCACTTTCTAAGATATCCCTTATTGTCTGCTGCTGTGGAAGTATAAGTCTTCCTTTTGGAGCTGCTTTATCTATAGGTGTAACGAGAACTACAAAGTCCTCGGGTTTTATCAAATCTCCAATTATTTTGAATTTACCTTCATCTTTAGGCAATACATTTATTATTTGATTTTTTAGTTCTTTTATTCCTTCTGATGTAACTGCAGATACACTTACAACGGGCACATTAAATTCTTTTTTTATATTATTAATATAATCATTATTTATATTTGATATGTCAATTTTATTTAAAACCAATACAACTGGAAGCTTTTTATCATTTATTTGCTTCATTATATATTTATCATAATCTGTAATTCCTGCAGTTGAATCTATTACAAGTAATGATATATCAGTTTTATTTAAAACGTCCATAGTTTTTTCACATCTAAGTTCTCCAAGCTGACTTTCATCGCCAAGTCCAGCAGTGTCTATTATGACACACGGACCAATTGGAAGTATCTCCATAGACTTATAAACAGGGTCAGTAGTGGTACCTTCAACATCTGATACTATAGCTATATTCTGACCAGTTATAGCATTAATAATACTTGACTTTCCTGCATTTCTTCTCCCAAAAAGAGCTATGTGTACTCTTACAGAACTTGGTGATTCATTTAAACTCATAGTTTTTCCCTCCAACATTATTTTAAGTAAACTTTAACTTAGTATTATTTTATAACAAAGAAACTTAAATTAAAATACTAAAATATTTTGTGATATGAATTAAAAATAGAGGAATATAGATATTTTGATATCCATAATCCTCATATTTTTGCATAACAAATTATAACTTAAAATGCAGGAATTATACTTCCTTTATACTTTTCCTCAATAAACTTTTTAATTTCTGGAGATGTTATTGCTTTGTCTAAAGCTTTTACAAAGTCCTTATCCTTATCTTTGGTCCTTACTACTATTACATTAGCATAAGGTGAATCTTTAGATTCTATTGCTATTGCATCTTTAGTCGGATTTAATTTTGCATCCAGTGCAAAATTAGAATTTATTACAGCTGCATCCACATCACCTAATGTTCTTGGAAGCTGTGGTGCATCTAATTCTTTTATTTTTATATTTTTCTTATTTTCAGTTATATCAGTTTTAGAAATAAGCTCTCCATTTTTTACTTTTATAACTCCAGTTTTTTGAAGCAGCTTTAATGCTCTTGATTCATTTGTTGGATCATTTGGTACTGCAATTACAGCTCCATCTTTTAAGTCATTTAAACTTTTAACCTTTTTAGAATAAACCCCCATTGGCTCTAAATGTACCCTTACAGTATAAGCTAAATCTGTATGTTTTTCCTTATTAAACTTTTCTAAGTAAGGTATATGCTGAAAGAAATTAGCATCTATTTCTCCTGAATCAAGTGCAGTATTTGGCGCTACGTAATCTGTAAATTCTTTTATCTGCAAATCATATCCTTCTTTTGCAAGTATAGGCTTAACTTTCTCTAATATTTCCTTAT
The DNA here is from genome assembly GCF_003718715.1 of Clostridium sp. JN-1. NCBI lineage: Bacteria > Bacillati > Bacillota > Clostridia > Eubacteriales > Clostridiaceae > Clostridium > Clostridium sp. JN-1. Next base: position 1,680,573 of record NZ_CP033465.1, read on the forward strand.
GAGGTACAGGACTTGCCCCAATTTTTATGACTTTTTTGTCCGATTTATTATTACTCGAGACATCCTGCTTAGAAGTATTTCCGCAGCCTGTAAAAACAACTGAAAATAGTAACACTGATAAAATAATTGACAATATCTTTTTCATTTTATTTTCCCCCTTAAATTTTATTTGATTAAATATCTATATAATAGATTTCCAATTCCCTGAAGAATCTGTACAAGAACTATGAGTATTACAACTGTATACATCATAATATCTGTTTGAAATCTATAATATCCATATTTTATGGCTACATCTCCAAGACCTCCACCGCCAATGGCACCTGCCATAGCTGAGCAGCCTATAACACTTATTACAGTAAGTGTTATTCCAAGTACAATTGATGGAAGAGATTCCTTAATCATAACCTTGAATATAATTTGAAGATCACTTGCTCCAAATGACTTTGCAGCTTCTATTACTCCTGGATCTACTTCTTTAAGCGAAGATTCTATTACTCTAGTTGCAAAAGGTGCTGCTGCTATTGTAATTGGAACTATTGCAGCAGTAGTTCCAATAGTTGTACCTACAATCATCTTTGTAAAAGGCAAAATTGCTACCATTAATATGATAAAAGGAAAAGATCTTAAAGTATTAACTATAAATTCTAAAACTTTATTTACCACTTTGTTTGGTCTTAAACCTTTTTCATCAGTTATTATAAGAATAATTGATGGTATAAATGCAATTAATACAGCTATAACTGTTGATAAAAAAACCATATATAATGTTTCGCCAAAGGCCGGCAATAAAACTTCATTAATTAATTCCATTTTGTTCTACCTCCCATTTTATATTTTTTGAAGATAAGAAATTACATATTTTGTCCTTATGTTCTCCATCAAAATTTATTACAAGACTTCCAAGTACATCATTTCTGAACTTCTCAAGTTTTCCCCAAACTATAGAAATATCTATATCAAGCTCTCTTGCCATAGAAGTTATTATACTTTGAGTACTTATTTCCTTGGGGAAGAATATTCTTATATTCACTCCCGTTTCAGGAAGAGTTTTGTCTTCTCCTAAGAGACTTTTTAAATTATTGTTTGGCTTTAAAAATAAGTCTTTTACATATCCTACATCCTTTATTTGTCCATTTTCCATAACTGCAACCCTTTGACATACCTGCTTAATTACTTCCATCTGGTGAGTTACTATAACTATAGTTATATTTAATTCATCATTTATCTTTTTTAAAAGCTGTAGTATAGACTTTGTAGTTTTAGGATCTAATGCCGATGTTGCTTCATCACATAAGAGAACTTCTGGATCTAAAGACATTGCCCTTGCTATTGCAACCCTCTGCTTTTGTCCGCCGCTTAAATTTCTAGGTTTGCTATTGGCTTTATCTTGAAGTCCAACAATTTTTAGCAATTTTAAGACTTTTTCGTCTATTTCTTTTTTACCATATCCCCATACTTCCATAGGAAGAGATACATTTTCATATACTGTCTTTCTATTTAGCAAGTTAAAATTTTGAAATATCATTCCAATCTTTTTTCTAAACTCTCTTATTTCCTTTGATTTCATATCTTTTATTTCTTTCTCATCTATCTTTACACTTCCACTATCATAACTTTCAAGTCCATTCAAGCACCTTAAGAGTGTAGATTTACCAGCACCACTTTGTCCTATTATTCCAAATATCTCCCCCTTGTTTATATGCAAATTTATATCTTTCAGTACTTGATTTTTTCCAAAGTTTTTATTTACATTATTTATTTTTATCATTAAAATACCTCCCAATTTTAATTGTTTAAAACATATATCATATAAAAATGCAAAATTAAAAGCCGAAGAAATATCTCCAGCTTAAATAAACCTAATATTTCTCATCTTTCAACTATAAATATAGCTGCAGGAGTTGGCACCATTATATTATTAAACATAATACTGGTTGCCGGGTTTCATTGGGCCAGTCCCTCCACCGCTCTTGATAAGTGAACTTCAATATTAATTTGTTTTATTATGATTAATATTATAATTATATATTAAATCATTGTCAATAGTTTTTTATCGGACTTTACTTAATTTATTTAATAACTTAAAATATGTATGAACACTTGTTATTGTGGTGATAATTACATAGAAAGTATAAGAAGGTGAAATATGTGAGAATTCCAAATCATATAGGAATAATACCTGATGGTAACAGAAGATGGGCCGTCAGCAATGGATTAAAAAAAGAAGATGGATACTCATGGGGTCTTGAACCAGGTATGAAATTATTTAAGATATGTAAGAAATTAGGTGTAAGAGAACTTACTTATTATGGTTTTACTGTTGACAATACTAAGAGACCTGCAGTTCAAACCAAATCATTCACTAAAGCTTGTATAGAAGCCGTAAACATGCTTTCAAAAGAAGACGCTTCCTTACTCGTAATAGGAAATACAAAATCTCCTATGTTTCCAAAAGAACTTCTCCCGTATGTAAATAGAAAAAAGTTTGGTAATGGTTCTATGAAAGTAAACTTTTTGGTCAATTATGGTTGGGAATGGGACTTATCAAATATTAAATCACATACTGGAAATAGTGCTAAAAATATAATTAAATGTTTAAAATCTAGCGATGTAAGTAGGTTAGATTTAATAATAAGATGGGGAGGCAGAAGGAGATTAAGTGGTTTCTTACCAGTACAATCTGTATACTCAGATTTTTATATAATTGATGATTTGTGGCCTAACTTCAAACCAGATCATATATCCGAAGCATTACAATGGTATGATCATCAAGACATAACACTAGGCGGCTAAACTTTACAGTTAAAAGTTAGTAGTTAAGAACACGAATCATAGTATATATTTATATCAATTTAAAGGAAGCCTTTTGACTTCCCTTAATTCGTTTTATGAATATTGTGTAATACTTTTTTATGCTTATGTCACATATACTAAATAATAATAAATTATGATGTGAATTTGATTTAACACTATTATGGGATACCTAACTTTACATAAAAGTTATATTAGAAATTGATGTCTGCAATAGAATACAGTGCTGCTTTTCCACTCATTTTAATGCGGTTGCCCTCAACTTTGCAATACAAGGTTCCACCTCTCCTCGAAGCTTGATATGCAATAATATTGTTCTTTTTTATCTTATTTGCCCAAAACGGAACTATATGGCAGTGACCTGAACCGCAAACCGGGTCCTCTGGCACATTAAGTTTAGGAGCGAATGAACGTGATACACAGTCAAAGTTTTTTCCTTTTGCTGTAACTTGCAAAAGCAAACCGTCTAGTTCCTTAACTTTTTCTATATTAGGATTCATGCTGCAAACATCTTCTTCATTTTCTAATACGCAAAGTAAATCTCTAGACATCCATGCCTCAACGGGACGTACACCAATTGCCTCAACCATGGCATCAGTTACTTCCACTTTTTTTAGTTCATATGCTGGAAAATCCATTTCTAAAAGTTCATCATTTTTATTGACTGTCAAAATACCACTTAAAGTTTCGAAACGAACCTCTTTCAAACTTGGTTCTACAAATGTCATTATTATATATGCCGCAGCCAAAGTCGCATGCCCACAGAGATCTATTTCACCTCCAGGAGTAAACCATCTAAGTTTATAATTTTCACCTTCCTTTACTGCAAAGGCAGTTTCAGATAAATTATTTTCCATGGTAATATTTAATATAGTTTCATCATCAAGCCATTTGTCCATCACACAAACTGCTGCTGGATTTCCACCAAATACTTTGTCAGTAAAAGCATCCACTACATATTGTCTCATAATTTAATTTTCCTCCCATATATAAAATTTTATATACACTAACTTGTTAATTTATTAATATTATAAAATTTATTACACTTATTTACAATACAACATATTATAATCGTAAGGAGTGATATGTATGTATTATAATGGATCAAAATGTAACTACAAAAATTTAGTAGCTGGTACAAATTCTCGCATTATTAATAAAAATGGAAAATTTGTAAAAGCCATAAATTTTGATAATGCAGCTACTACTCCTCCTTTTTATTCTGTACTGCAGCAGATAATGAGTTTTTCGGAATACTACTCTTCTATCCACAGGGGAGCTGGATTTAAATCCGAATTTTCCTCTAAAATTTACGAAGACTCTAGAAAAACAATATGTGATTTTGTCCACTGCAATTACGAAGAAAATACAGTTATATATGTTAAAAATACTACTGAAGCCATAAACAAATTATCTTATCTCTTATATAATAAAAATAAAAATTTAATAATACTCTCCACTAGAATGGAACATCACTCCAATGACTTGCCATGGAGAAATAAATTTAAAACTGACTATATAGAAGTAGATGAATTGGGTAAATTAAAACTTGAAGATTTAGAATATAAATTAAGAAAATATATAAATAACGATAAGTTAGTATGTATTACAGGAGCTTCAAATGTAACAGGATATAAGAATCCAATATATAAAATAGCTAAATTGTGTCACTCTTACAATGCTAAAATACTTGTAGACGGTGCTCAATTAGTACCTCATTGTCCTATATATATGAATTCTATATCTAGTGAAGATCATATTGACTACTTAGTATTTTCAGCCCACAAGATGTATGCTCCATTTGGTATTGGAGTCCTAATAGGACCTAAAGAGACATTTATTGCTGCAGATCCTGAATATAGAGGGGGTGGAACGATAAAGCTCGTAACCGATGATTCTGTAGTATGGGCAGACCCTCCAGATAAAAATGAAGCAGGTTCACCTAATGTAATGGGAGTAGTTGCCTTGCTTGCAGCTATACGAACACTTAACAATATTGGCATGGAAAATGTTGATAGATACGAGATGAGTATATACAGATATGCTTTAAAAAGATTGAAGTCTATACCAAATATTACAATAGGATGTGATACTAACGCAAATTGCAGCAAAGTTGCAATAATCCCATTTAATATAGATGGAATTTTTCATGAAACTACTGCCAAATTATTGTCCTCTATATCACAAATTTCTGTGAGAAGCGGATGTTTTTGTGCTCAGCCATATGTACAAAGACTCCTTAAAATATCTAATTCAAAAATAAATTACTATAAAAATCATCCAGATTGTAAACGTCCGGGATTTGTAAGATTAAGTTTTGCTCTCTATAACACTTATTCTGAAATAGATATACTCGCTGATACACTTAAATATATAATTAAAACTAGATAATTATATAATTTCTAATCTACAGTTCAATTTACACCATTGGGATATACTGCTAAAGTTGAAATCATATTTTAAAACTTTTTATAAGTCTAAATTAATGATATTTTACGGTATATTCCAAGCTTACCTTTCAATATAATTAAGGCTTGCCTTCATAATTTTCTTAATACAATTTGATTATAATTTTTCTCCACTTATTAATATTTGTTTCAATTTTGTCAATTTAGTTTTATCCGATGACTACTCGCTCTAATACTCCCACTTATCCAAGTGAGAGTATTAGAAGCAGCTGGCGTCCCTGGATAACGATTTCTAAGCATCAGGTGGAGTTTAAAACTCCATCTGATGCCAAGAACTCTGTTTATAATTGTGCTTTTTTATTTTAATATATTGTGTACTCAAACTAAAAAGTGTTACAATATATAATATGTTATGTTAAATAATTACTCATTTAACATATTTAAATTAATTTACCTCTATAATAAATATCATACATTTAATACAAATTTGTTTAAAGGAGATGACATAAATGGATAAACTATTTCTTGAAGAATTATTAAAAAACATTTCTGCAGAATCTTTTGTAGCTAATTTTTGGGATGGTACATCTAAAAAATTCGGAGATGGTGAATCTAAATTTAAAGTAACATTTAATAAACCAATAAGTAAAAAGGCTATTATGGAAGATCCAAGTTTAGCTTTTGGAGAAGCTTATATGAATGGTGACATTGATTTTGAAGGAAGTATACAGGAAATTATAGAATCTATATATAGAAATAAAGAAAGCTTTCTTCACAATCACAAATTAATTGACAAACTTTTTAAATCAAAAGGTACATCAATAAAAGAACAAAAACAGGATATATCCCATCATTATGATATTGGTAATGATTTTTATAGTTTATGGCTTGATAAAAATTTAAATTATTCTTGTGCATACTTTAAAAATGAAGATGATAGCTTAGATCAAGCTCAAATAAATAAGGTAGATTATATACTAAAAAAGTTAAATTTAAAGCCAGGTCAAAGTCTCTTAGATATAGGCTGCGGTTGGGGTTATTTAATACTAAAGGCTGCAAAATTGTATAATGTTCATACTGTTGGAATAACTTTAAGTAAAGAACAATATACAAAAGTTAAAGAAAGAATAAAAGAAAATCAACTGGAGAACTTAGTTGAAGTTGAATTTTTAGATTATAGAGAATTACCTAAATTAAATAGAAAGTTTGATAGAGTAGTAAGTATTGGTATGATCGAGCATGTAGGGTCAGCTAATATCCCACTATATATGCAAACTGTAGAAAAAGTATTAAAAGATCACGGTGTTTTCTTACTACACTGTATTACAGGTCTTTTAGAAACTGAATGTAATAAATGGATTAGAAGGTACATCTTCCCCGGCGGATATATTCCATCTGTGAGGGAACTAATATCTTCCTTTCCAGACTTAGACTTTCACCTTGTAGATGCCGAAAGTCTTAGACTTCATTACTGTAAAACTCTCGAAAATTGGGCTTTTAATTTTGAAGCTCATCTCGATGAAGTACGACAAAAATTTGATGAAAGATTTATTAGAATGTGGAGACTTTACTTAAATTCTTGTGCAGCATCTTTTCATTACGGCACAATTGACATACATCAATTTATAATAACTAAAGACTTAAATAACGAATTACCAATGACAAGGGATTATTTATACACCCATGATTCATAATTCAAAAATATTAATACCAATAATAATTGATACCTGGATTGATTATAACCCCAAATGTTTTAAAAACATTTGGGGTTAACTTATATAAATTTAAAGATTCTTTCGCGTTAGCAAAAAATCAACCTTCAATGTCCTCTATCTTCTGTCAATTGTCCTTTATTGTCCTCTAAAAAATGCTTTGCTTTTTTTTATATTACGAATTGCAATTTTATAAGCTATTAGGCTGTTCCTGTAAGTAATTGTTATTCATTCTCAATTGATAACGATGTTCTGTTGATATATCATTGATAGCCTATTGATTTATCGTAGATTAAAGTTTATAATTGTTGTAACACATTTTATCAATTGAACATATAATATCTAGTAAGCTCTATACTATTGCTTAATTTTAAAATGAATTTTTACGTGTAATATACGGGAGGAACATAAAAATGAACAAAAATAATGCAGCTGCTTTATCTATATTCTCTAATTCGCTGCTTATAATATTTAAATTTACAGCCGGGATTATAATAGGATCTGTTAGTGTTATTTCCGAAGCAATCCATTCTTCTATAGATTTATTAGCAAGCTTTATAGCTTATTTTTCTATAAAGAAGGCATCCAAGTCAGAAGATTATGAACATCCTTTTGGACATGGCAAGTATGAAAACCTATCTGGCTTTATAGAAGCAATTTTAATATTTATAGCAGCTGCTTTAATAATTTTTGAAGCAGTAAAAAAAATTATATACGGGTCAAATATAGAATCTGTTGGTCCTGGGTTATTAGTTATGGGAGTATCAGCTTTAATTAATCTCTTTATTTCAAGGACACTCATGAAAATTGCTAAAAAGACGGAATCTATAGCACTTGAAGCAGATGGTACACATTTATTTACAGATGTAATAACAGCTTTTGGTGTATTTTTAGGTCTGTTACTTGTAAAAATAACTGGAATAAAGATCATAGATCCTATAACTGCTGTTATAGTAGGATTTCTAATAATAAAAACTTCAGTAGACCTAACTAGAAAGTCAATAAAAGATTTGGTTGACAGCAAACTGTCCGATAAAGATATAAATAAGCTTTTAAATGTAATAAATTCACACAAAGAAATAAAAGGCTATCACAATCTAAGAACAAGACAATGTGGAGATGAAAAGCAAATTGATATCCATTTAAATGTAGCTAGAACGTCATCTTTAATACAAGCCCATGATATCTGCACTACTGTTGAAAAAGAAATATACAACATTTTTCCTAAATCGTATGTTGTTATACATGCTGAACCAGAACAGCAAAAAAACAAACTTCCAGGAGAATAATCTCCTGGAAATCTATTTTTTCTGATCATTTTATACTATTAAAATTTATAAAATTTCATCTATAATTCCGCCGCCAACAAGTAAGTCTTTAGAATAAAATACTACTGACTGTCCTTTTGTTATGGCTCTTTGTTTTTCTTCAAATTTTACTTTTACTCTTCCATCTTCTAATTGAGTTATCCAAGCTCTTGAAGGTTTTGATGAATATCTAACCTTGGATTCTACTTCCATAGTACCTTGAAGACTTTCAAATGGTATGAAATTTATATCTTTTGCAATTAATTCTGTTTTAAATATATCTCCTTCATCTCCAAGAACAACTTCATTTGTAAGCGGATTTATGTCTATAACATACATTGGTTTACCAAATGAAGTTCCAAGTCCTTTTCTTTGACCTATTGTATAATATACTATTCCCTTATGTCTTCCAAGTACATTTCCTTTTTTGTCTACAAAATTTCCATTTCTTACTTTATCCGGTACTTGTTTTTTTATATATCTACCATGATTATTATCAGGTATAAAACATATTTCTTCACTATCTTTTTTATTATGAACAAGTAATCCTATGTTCTTTGCAATTTCCCTTATATGTTCCTTTTTGTATATTCCACATGGCATTAATGTATGAGCCAATTGAAATTGACTTAAATTATATAATACATATGTTTGATCCTTTTTGTCATCTTCTGATTTTCTTATTATATACCTTCCATTTTGCTTTTCTATAACAGCATAATGACCTGTAGCTACATATCTTGCTCCTAAATCCATGGCTTTCTTTAAGAGTGCATCAAACTTTATATACTTATTACAAGCTATGCATGGATTTGGAGTCCTTCCATTCATATACTCATCTATGAAATAATCTATAACATCTTTTTTAAATATTTCTTTAAAGTTAACAACATAAAATGGAATATCAAGTTTATAGGCAACTCTTCTCGCATCTTCTACAGAACTTAATGAACAGCAGCCTCCTTCATTTGCCTCATATTCTTCGTCTTCCTGCCATACCTGCATAGTTATTCCTATAACATCATATCCCTGCTGTTTTAGCAAATATGCCGTTACAGAACTATCTACTCCTCCACTCATTCCAACAACAACTTTTTTATTCATAATTACCACCTATCACCGTAAATTAATATATTATTTATTATCTTTTAATTTTTCTATACATTCCTTAACAACTTCTACAACATAGTTTATTTCTTCTTCAGCAGTTCCTGAACCTATAGTAAACCTTATAGAACTTCGAGCTAACTTTGGTGTCAATCCTATTGCAATTAGTACATGTGATGGCTCTAATGCTCCTGCTGAACATGCACTCCCAGCAGATACACATATTCCCCTTGCATCTAACATCATAAGTAATGTTTCTGCATCTACACCTTTAAAACTTACATTTATATTTCCCGGCAGTCTATCTTCACCTAAGGCACCATTTATACTTGTTCCCTGTATTTTAAGTAACTTTTGGATGAACATATCTCTAAGTTTTGTAAGCCTATCCTTTTGAACTTCTAAGTTTTGAACTGCAATATCAAGTGCTTTTCCTATTCCAACAATACCTGGTGTATTGTATGTTCCTGCTCTCCTGCCCCTCTCTTGTGATCCACCATGAATTAAATTATCTATTCTTATTCCCTTTCTTATGTAAAGAGCTCCAACACCCTTTGGACCATAAAATTTATGAGATGACATCGAAAGCAAATCTATATTCATATCTTTAACATCAATTTGTATGTTTCCAACTGCTTGAACTGCATCTGTGTGAAATATAATTTTTCTTTGTCTGCAAAAGTCGCCAATTTGTTTAATTGGCTGTATGGTTCCTATTTCATTGTTTGCAAACATTACTGATACAATTATGGTATCATTTCTTACTGCTTTCCTCAAATCTTTAAGTTCAATTTTTCCATACTTATTTACTGGAAGATAAGTAACATCGAATCCTAACTTTTCTAGATACTTACACGTATTTATTACTGCATGATGTTCTATGGAAGTAGTTATAATATGTTTTCCCTTGACTTTATGTGCAGAAGCTATTCCTTTAAGTGCCCAGTTATCGGATTCTGATCCTCCCGAAGTAAAGTATATTTCATCTACATTGGAATTTATGGCACTAGCTATCCTCTGTCTTGAAGCATCTATAGCCATTTTAGTTTTTCTAGATATATGATAAACAGATGAAGCATTTCCAAAGTACTCATCTATATACAATTTCATCTCTTCAATAACTTCAGGTTTTATATAAGTAGTTGCTGCATAATCCATATAAATTTCTTTACTCATTATGTGCCTGCTGTCAAAAATACATTGATGATTCACAAAATCTTTATCAGCAGACTTTTCACACCACCTTCATTTTTTGATAATTAAAAGCTGCATCATAAAAATATTTCTAAAACTGCATATATTTTAGTATATCATAAAAATCATTAAAATAATGATATGTTATATTTTTTCATTATAATATTATAGTATATTTTTAAAACCATGCAAAATAAGTAACAAAAATTTTTTAAAAACATAACTTATTATTGTAGAAGATTTTTTAGGAGGAAATATGTATTATAGTGATTTCGATTATATGAGATCTGATGATCACACAAATTCTCAAGACGAAAATTTTGAAATAACATGTCCTTTTTCTTTATGTCCTTTTGCATATCAAGCTAGAGGTTTTGTAGATATGCCTAGAGTTAATCCACCTGGACCACCTCCAGCATTTACCCCAACTAAGAAAAGTGCTGGCCCAAGCCTAAAAGCAGTTGATCCTGGTGCTATAAGACCTTGCAGGAACAGATTTGTTTATATTTGGCAAACTGACGGAAGATCTTACTGGGCTTATATAACTTTCGTAGGTCCTAGATCAATAGCTGGTTTTAGATGGATACCGCGTACACGTAGATGGACATATTTCGGGCTCGACCTAAGAAGAATAGAGTCTTTTTTCTGTGCATAATCAATCTATAACAATTATAACTTGTTGAGTAATATGCTGCTCAACAAGTTATATTTTAATAAACATTGATTTTTTAGTGTATTCCAATTTTATTTATTTGTAATTAACTTCATAAAATAATTAAATAAACTTTCTGGTTTTTCTTCTCCATAAATATAATAGGATAAAACATCGTCAAACCATATTACTGCTATACTCAAGAAGTACCAGTAAATACAATTTTTTAAACATATTTGTCCAAAAAAGTTGTATTTTTTTTGAGAATAATTCCATATATTTAAGTGTAAATACATATTTAAAAATGCACCTGCAATCAATTCTACACCTGTAATTAAAGATCCTCCTATAACAACTTGCTGCCACATCTTAAGTTTATAATATACTTCTCTATCATTTAAAGAGCCTATAATTACTGCACATAATCCACCTATAGGAAACATCCACAGCGAAGTCCAACCACATAAACTCCATTTTGATATACCACTAACTCCTGATAATGAGCAGCATAAAGCTCTTACTGCCACTTCTACATTTAAATAGATACTTCCAAATATAAAAAAATGAATTATTTTGTTCTTTTTATGTTTCAAGTAAAACACCTCTCAAAATCTAGTATTACCAATTTTGATAGATGTATTAGCTTGAACATTATTCTACTTAAATCTTAATAAAACAATTTATCATATATAAAAAATAACTCTAAAATAGTATCATACTACCTTAGAGCTTAATCCTTCTATATTTAAGATCTAATTTTTCTTATCCAAAACATATCATTTAATACTTGCCAATTTTGTGGAAACGGCTGTGCAAGTACCCAATAGCTTACCCCTCTTAATCCGTATTCATTTACCAACAGATACTTTGCTCTAACACTGCGTGCATCTTCAAACCATACCTCATGCTCTCTTCTAGAACTACTAAAATAATTATAGTGTGGGGATTGAGATTTTTGATCATACTTTATAACTGCTCCATACCGTCCGGCTCTATTTATTGCCTCTTGATTTCCTATACTTTCTGCAAATTCACCTCCAGGTGTATATGGTAGTGTCCAATCATATCCATACAATGGAACTCCCATCATAATCTTCTTAGGTGGTATTACAGAAACAGCATAATTTATTACTTTCCTCACTTCATTAATTGGAGCAACCGCCATAGGTGGACCTCCTGACCAACCCCACTCATAAGTCATTATTATGACAAAATCAACTATTTCACCATGTGCTTTATAATCATGTGCACCATGCCATGCTCCTTCCAAAGCATCATATGTTTTAGGAGCTAATGCTGTTGCCACAATATATCCTAATGGATGAAGACTTGCAACTAATTTTCTCAAGAAATTATTGTACTTTTGCCTATCTGATGGAGGTATTCTCTCAAAATCCACTATTACTCCATGATATGATTTTCTTTTCAACATATCAATTATGTTGTTTATTAAATTTTGTTGTAAACTTTGACTATTAAGTATTGTACTTATAAGCTGGGTATCAAAATTACTTCCGGATATATTTGTGACAGACAGCATAGGAGAAACTCTATTTTTTTGTGCCTCTTCAATTATGGTTGAATCATTTAAAGGAGTTAATCCTCCAGTTGAAGTAACATGATGGCTAAATGGAGTTAAATAAGTTAAATATTTTATCGGATCACTTAACACCTCTCTTTCCCTGCTGGGTGTTGAAGGCTGTATAAAAGCATTAACTTCAATAGTACCATAATTTTTAGCCTGCTCTGGAATTCTTAAAACCTGACCCGGGAAAATTCTGAAAGGACTTGTTAAGTTATTTAATTCAATTATACTCTCTATTGAGACCCCAAATTTCCTTGAAATAGACCATAAGCTGTCACTAGGTTTAACCACATAAGCTCTCTCTTGAGTTGGTACAATTAAACTTTGTCCAACAACCAAGGTATATGAACTATCAATTTGATTTGCATTTAGTATACTTTGAGGTGTTACTCCATAGTTTCTAGCTATGGACCATACAGAATCCCCTGGTTTAACTACATATATTCTCAATAAAAATTACCTTCCTTAAAATCTACTATCAATAAAATTATATTCATTACATATAATTTTATGTACTACTTTTATTATTTAACATACTAATAAAGTTGTTTCAACTTATTCAAATTTAATCAATTCCTCAAACATCTTAATTGCAAAATTATCCGTCATTCCGGTTATATAATCTATAACTGCCATTAAGTAATCATTTTTATTCGATAATCTATATATAATATTATTCTTATACTTATCCGATCTTTTTAAGCTGCCATTATCAAATGAATATTTAACTAGCCAGTCTCTAAAGGAATTAATCAGGCAGGGATATTCATTTAAATTCAGCTCAAGCTTATTAAATATCTCATATAAATTATTAGAATAAAATCCAGACAAAAAATCGTATATAGATTCAATAATAAGTTTTGCATAATTCTTAAAATACTTCAATCTTTTATGATTATAAATGTATTTATAATTAAATTCTTTTATTGAATTTATGAGTTCTAGGTATTTACTTGAAAAACAAATTCCTCCTTGCGGACTACTTGATTTGCATAAATCAATTGTAAAATTGTTAATTAACACTGTATTATTAATACTTTCAATACTTTCATTTTTTGAAACGATACATACTTTTCTTACAATTTCTAAGAGTTCATCTATTTGTTTTTGTGATAATATGTTTAATGTTAAAGCATCTTCTATATCCCGCCCGAGATAAGATATCTTATCTGATATCTTAACAACACATCCTTCCCAAGTATACGGCTCATATTCATTTGGTCTTTCAATACCTTCTAAATTTAAATATTCATTTCTCGGAAAAATAGCATTTTCATTGACTTCTCCACAATGACTTACAATCCCGTCTCTAACTGCATACGTTAAGTTTAAGTTCTTTTCTTTGCCATTTGGATCAGATAGTATTTCTATTTCATCTACAAATTTTAAACTATTTTTTTCATGCCAAAAATTTTTATTTAAGTCTCTTTTCATAATTTTCTTTATTACCTGCTCACCTTCATGTCCAAAAGGTGTGTGTCCAAGGTCATGTCCTATAGCAATAGCATTTGTAAGTTCCGTATTGAGTCCCAAAAATTTAGATATAGTATAACTAACAGCTGCAACATGATTTACATGTTCTATTCTAGTGCATATATGATCATGTCCGGCAGCAAAAAAAACTTGAGTCTTATGTTTTAACCTTCTATATGCTGTACAGTGCAAGATTCTATTATAGTCTCTTAAAAATTCACTTCTTATATCATCTTTTCTGATGTACAAATCACCATACCTCTTTATAAGATTACTCCATTTTTCATTATCTTTATATGCTCTTACTTCTTTAAATTTACCTGCTTGCATTTTATACCTTCTTTTTTAGCTATAACAGCCCTTTATATGTTTGCTTCAACTTTATAAATATAAACCTAGTAATTTAAAAAAAGCACCATATACGATGCTTTTTTATTTTAATTAATTTATCTTTTCTGTCTTCTTAAGAATGCTGGTACTTCCAAATTATTTTCATCCAACCTCTTATAATCTATTGGAGCATCAGATTCATCTTTATTTGCTGCAAAACTTGGCTGCTGTTTTTTATCTAAACCTTTTTTACTAAAATCCATCTTGCTTGCAGACTCATCACATTCAAAGCCCGTAGCAATTACAGTTATTCTTATTTCATCTTTTATGTTTTCGTCAATTACAGCTCCAAATATGATATTAGCATCTGGGTCAGCTGCATCTTGAACTATTTCTGCTGCCTCATTTATCTCAAGCAATCCTAGATCAGGTCCTCCAGTAACATTTAACAATACACCAGTAGCTCCAACTATTGATGTTTCAAGTAAAGGACTTGATATAGCTTGTTTAGCTGCATCCTGTGCCCTGCTATCTCCATTTCCTTTTCCAACTCCCATATGTGCAAGTCCTCTATCTATCATAATAGTTCTTACATCTGCAAAGTCTAAATTAACAAGTCCAGGTATTGTTATCAAATCAGATATTCCTTGTACGCCTTGCCTTAATACATCATCTGCAAACTTAAATGATTCCATTAAAGTTGTCTTTTTATCTACAATACTAAGTAATCTTTCATTTGGTATTGTAACTAGAGTATCTACTCTTTCTTTTAAAGTTTTTATACCCATTTCTGCATGAAGCATTCTCTTTCTACCTTCAAATGGGAAAGGTTTTGTTACAACACCTACAGTAAGTATTCCAGCAGATTTTGCTATTTCAGCAATTATGGGTGCAGCACCAGTCCCTGTTCCGCCTCCCATTCCCGCTGTAATAAATACCATATCTGCACCCTTTATAGCCTGTGCTATTTCATCTTTACTTTCTTCTGCAGCTTTTTGTCCAATTTCAGGATTAGCTCCTGCTCCTAATCCTTTAGTCAGTTTGTCTCCTATTTGAATTTTCTGTGATGCTTTTGAAAGCATTAATGCTTGCTTATCTGTATTTATAGCTATAAACTCAACATTTTTAAGTCCTTCTTTAATCATTCTATTTACAGCATTGTTTCCTCCGCCACCACATCCTATTACTTTTATTTGAGCGAATTGTTGAACATCAACATCAAAATCTAGCACAATATTAACCTCCTTATTAGAAAAAATCTGTGAAAAATTCTTTTATTTTTAATAAAAATCCGGTGTTATTTTCACCTTTCTTTAAATTCTTATCCTTTTCGTGGATCCACTCATCAGACTTTTTTTCTGTACTCTTTTCATTGCTAAATACATTTTTTTTATTTTTTACTACATCTGCAACATCTTTAACTATTCCAACAACAGATGCATACAATGGACTAGAAGCTCCTATATAATTAGGAATTCCTATTCTAACAGGCTTTTGCAATATTTCCTTACTAAACTCTTCAATATCCTTTGTTAAAGCCAAACCTCCTCCTACAATAACTATACCTGATAGCTTCTCGTAATGTCCACTAGCACTCATTTTTTCACCTATCATACAAAGTATTTCTTCTATTCTAGCCTCTATTATCTGTTTTAACATGGAAAAATCAACTTTTACCTTTGTATTATAGTCAGATATTACTTCTAGATTTAAATTACCGTTTTCACGACTTTTACCAACATTACCATACTTTATCTTAAGCTTTTCAGCTTCCGAAAACGGCAACTTGAGGCATATTGCAATATCATTAGTAATTATATTACCTCCTATAGGTATATTATCAATGTGAACTAATTTACCTCCATAATAAATATATATATTTGTACAATCAGCTCCTACATCTACAACTGCAACTCCTCTTTCAATTTCTTCTTTTTTTAATATAACTTCAGATATAGCTATAGGTTGAAATACTATACCTAATACTTTTATTTCTGATTTATTGATACTTTTAAAAAAGTTATTTACAACAGCAGTTTGAGCCAATATAAGTTGAGCATCTACTTCAAGTCTTAATCCACTCATACCTATCGGGTCTTTTATCTTATCATATCCATCTATAATATATTGCTGTGGTATTACTCCTATTATTTCTTTATCGGATGAAATTGTAGTTACTTTTGATGCTTTTAATACTCTTTTAACATCATTTTCTTTTATTTCCTTATCCTCAGATGATATAGCAACAATACCTTTATTTGATATTAATTCGCTTATTACACCAGGTAATGATATGTAAACTCCTGTAATTTTAGCATCTATCATTCTCTCTAACGAAGTTATACATTTCGTTATAGCTTCTGAAGTACTATCTATGTCAACAACAATTCCCTTCTGTACTCCACTACAGATTGATGATGTAATTCCCATTATCTGCACTACTCCATGCTTGTCTACTTTTCCAGCTGCAGCACATACCTTTGAGGATCCAATATCCATTCCGATTATATATCCACTCATTAAGCACCTTCCCCCTCCGAATGCAAATCATCAACTTATATATTCAACAAAAAAACTATTTTCCCTTTTATATTTTATCACATTTTAATAAAATCTCAAATATGATTAAAGTAGGCAATTCTGTTATACTTTAATACAAAAACAAGGAAAGACTGGTAAGTCCTTCCTTGTGCACTAATTTACTTTTTCCAAATCACTTATATCAATACTTCTAGTGTGAACTGTATGATTCCACTCTTTCTTATTTTTATCTAAAATCCCTTGTACTGATATTGGGAACCATGTTATGGTATATATTGGATATATTATGTAGCACAAAAATACTTTCATACTGAACTTTTTTTCTAAAATTAATATAAATGGAGTATATATATACTGTACCGTAGAATATACAATTACAATTATAGTAATTGAATTAAAATTAATAGAATAAATAAAACTATTAAAATTAGTTACTATATCAAATACCTTAATACAATATTGAATTATACCAATAATTGCTGAAGTTCCTATCAAAATAGTAACTATCGGCTGAATACTATATAGTGCACAATCAAATGAAGTAAAATTTAATTTTACTATAGATCTCTTTAAAAGTTTGAAGAAATATCTACTTGCCACATCTGCAAAACCCTGCATCCACCTTTTTCTCTGTTTCCATGACTGTACAAGTGTAAGCGGCTTCTCATCATATATTATTGCATCATGTGCCCAACCTACTTTGTATCCATTTAAAACAAGTTTACATGTAAATTCTAGATCTTCCGTTAAGCAATTAGCTCCCCATCCAAGCTTTTTTAATACATCGGCATCTATACAGAAACCTGTTCCTCCCAGCTGACTTGATAATCCAACATTGCTTCTTGCAAGTTGAAACATTCTATTACAAGACCAAAAAGCTATCGAATAACTTCCAGTAATCCAAGTATCATTAGGATTTTTACTATCAAGATATCCTTGTACAACTTTATATCCTTCACACAGCTTCTTATTCATTTCTTTAAGGAAATTTTTATGGACCAAATTATCTGCATCAAATATTGCAACTGCATCATATTTTTTATGTAATTTAAATATTCTTTCAAACATCCATTCAAGAGCATAACCTTTACCTATCTTTTCTTTATTATTTCTTTCGTATACAATAGCTCCTTCTTCTTTTGCTTTAATAAATGTCCTATCGCTGCAATTGTCAGCAATAACAAAAATATCATATAATTTCTTAGGATAATCAAGGTTTTTCAAACTTCCTATAATATCACGTATAACAGTTTCTTCATTATGTGCTGCTACAATTAATGCAAATCTTTTTCTAGGTTCTACTTCTCTTTTGTCCTTTCTTCTCCATATTCCAAATAACGATATAAATAAATAGTATATAGTTATGATGCCAACTACATACATTAGAATACGAGACGCATCATGAATTATTTCTTTAAAAATACTCACTACTGAATCCCTCCTAATTCAAAACTATTTTAGCATAAAAAGAGCTTAATTACTATAGGTTTCACATAATTGCAAGAAATATTCCATAGTTTATAAATTAATAAAAACAAAGTTTTCCTAACATTTTATATTAAATTATATGCTATTAATTTTTACAATATATTCAAATATAATTCCATAAACTTCAAAAGGGACAATCTATTCCTGTCCCTTTTTTATTATAACGATATTATTTTTGCTAACATTTCTCTATCAACAGCATAGTTTAATGCAGAATCATAAGATATCATACCTTTTTTATAGAGATTAGACAGGGCCATATCCATAGTTAACATCCCATACTTGGATCCTGTTTGCATTGAAGACTCTATTTGATAAGTCTTTCCTTCTCGTATCATATTTTTAATAGCAGTAGTAGCTACCATTATTTCTAATGCTGCAATTCTTCCACTGCCATCTGCTTTAGGTATAAGCTGCTGAGAAATTATCCCTTTCATAACTCCCGCTAACTGGATTCTGACTTGCTGCTGCTGATGCGGGGGAAATACATCAATAATCCTATCAATAGTTTTAGCTGCTCCTATAGTATGCAGTGTTGAAAAAACTAAATGTCCTGTTTCAGCAGCAGTTAGTGCTATTGATATAGTTTCCAAGTCTCTCATTTCTCCTATTAAAATTACATCAGGGTCTTCCCTTAATACAGCTCTTAATGCATTAGCATAGCTCCTTGTATCCCTTCCAATTTCTCTTTGATTAATTATTGATTTATTGTGTTTATGTAAATATTCAATAGGATCTTCTAACGTTATAATGTGTGCTGCTCTTGTTATATTAATTTCATTTATCATTGCAGCTAATGTAGTACTCTTACCAGAACCTGTTGGTCCTGTAACCAAAATCAATCCTCTTTTACTGAGCGTCAAATCTTTTATAACAGTTGAAACTTTTAATTCATTTAAGCTTGGTACTTTTAATCCAACTGCACGTATTGCTATTGCAGCACTTCCTCTTTGTTTAAATAAATTTACTCTAAACCTTCCAACTCCTGATACAGAAAATGACGTATCTATTTCTCCTATTTTCATGTAATCACCATAGAGGTCATTATCTAATATTTCTTTAGCATAAGCTTCTGTATCATCGGGATTAAGCTTTTCATTAGATATGTATAATAATTGACCATCTACTCTTATAACAGGTGGGACACCTACAGTTAAGTGTAAATCAGAAGCATTTTGATTAATTGTAATATTTAATAATTCTCTTAATGATATCAACTTTAGTTCTCCTTTCAATGACATCTGCCCTATGTTTCTTAAACTACACATAAAGATAATATTCTACAGTATTTTCATAATTCCTTTTTTAGTATAAAACTTTTTTTACTAACTGTATTAAAATATTATATATACAAATTAATATAGTAAAAGCTGAGAATTAATAATTAATTTTTAGTTTAAATTATTAATTTTCAGCTCTTTATCATTCTCTACCATAATTCAACTCTTTATACAACTTTTCTAATGCCCTTTTTTCTATTCTGGACACATAAGATCTAGATATTCCAAGAATTTTTGCTATCTCCCTCTGTGTTCTTGGCTTACCTTCTGATAAGCCATATCTCATTTGTACAACATTTTTTTCTCTTTCTGAAAGGCATGTATTGATTTTTGAATACAACTTTTTCACCTGTATCTTACTTTCAACTATTTCAATTATTGAATCTTCATCACTACTCAGTATATCCATAAGTGATATTTCATTACCTTCTTTGTCCACACCTATCGGATCTTGTAGGTATACTTCGTTTTTCGTTTTTTTATTGTTTCTTATAAGCATAAGTATTTCATTTTCTATGCACTTAGCTGCATAAGTCGCAAGCCGTGTTCCCTTTGAAACATCAAATGAATCTATAGCTTTAATAAGTCCAACAGTTCCTATAGATATCAAATCATCTACATCCTTAGCTGGATAAGAGTACTTTTTTACAATGTGCGCTACCAGTCTTAGGTTTCTCTCAACTAATACACTCTTAGCTAAGATATCTCCTTCTTTAAGTTTTTTTAGATAATACTTCTCCTCTTTATCACTCAAAGGTTGAGGAAACGAACTGTTATTCGTAACATATGCAGTAAAAAAAAACATATTACCAATCATGCCTAATAAGGAATTTGCTAGAAACAAAAGATAGTCCTCCCACTAGTGCTTATTAATATATTATGATTATATTTTTAAAAAAGTGCATACTATTTTATTTAATTATTTTTTAATTCCTGTACTATACTTTTAAAAATCGGTACAGCTGTGGTTCCTCCACTATCATTATCCTTATCAATATCTTCTACAAATACTACCATAGAATAGTCTTTTCCATTTAAATTAAAAAAACCTATAAACCAACCATCCGAATGTTCTTGTATAGTCTTACTATCCTTTACAGTTTCCATCCTCTGTGTACTTCCAGTTTTACCTCCAATTTCACAATTCGGCATATAAGCCTCTCTAGCCGTTCCATTTTCAACTACATTAATCATTTGACTTTTCATTGTTTGAGCCGTGGATTTATCTATGGCTTGATGCATAATAGTTTTATTTGCATCTTCAATTTCATTGTTGTTGTCATCCACATAACTATCAATTATTGTAGGTTTTACATATACACCCTTGTTTACAACCGTATTAGCTATGCTTATAGCCTCTACTGGTGTTATTCTTATATTTTGACCTATGGACATAAGACCTAAAGTTCCATCGCTAACTTTTGGATTTTTAACTTCACAATTTCCAGATTGCTCACAATCCAACCCCAATACTTTTTGAAATAATCCTTGAGAATTTGCATTGTCATAAAAGTTATTGAATCCAACTTTTGCACCTATTTGAGCAAATATATCGTTGCAAGATACTGCTAAAGCTTCCTCTGGGGTTAGGCTTCCATGCCCTTTGTCATCTTCTAATTCATAAAATCCCCTGCAGCTAAATTTCTCATTCGTCTGTATACTATTCCTGTCCAATCCTGCTTCTTCCACTATTACTTTGAAAATTGAACCTGGAAAAAATCCATGATTAGTAGATGCTCCAAGATTTATATTGGGCTTGCTGTCATCTTTCTGTACCATTGCCTTTATTTTCCCAGTATTTGCTTCCATTAAAACTGCACCAATTTGACTATATTTTTTGTTATCGCTGCTATTTAAAACATCTTTTATTTTATCTTCCATATTCTTATCAACTGTCAATCGTAAATTTATATTATTTTTAGGTAATTCAGTTTTTTGCCCAATTATTTTACCATTTACATCTCTGTCAATTATAAGCTGAGGTTTTTTATTATTTTTAGTCTTCTCAAAAATTTGCCCTTCTAAAGATTCAGGAGACTTTAATGTAGTACCATCAGTTTTTTTATTATTCATTAAAAGATTTTCAAGTTTCCATGTATCCCCTTTGTCTGAATCCGAATAAGCATATGTATAAAAACCTTTTACATCCTTTATATTCTTTAATTTATTATAAGTACTTTCATCTATAGGGTAATAGATCTTTTTGCTGCTATTTGAAACTTCTTCTTTTGATAAGTCATATTCACTATTATAATTTCTAAGTATGTACATAAGAGTTAATATTTCATTTTCATTTGTATCTATATTATCTTTACTAAATATATCTGGAGAAATAACAGCATAATATTTTTTAGTATAATTTATTAATTGTTTTCCATTACAATCAAACAGAGAAAAATTTGTATCTGTTAAATCTTCTTTATATGAATACTGTGACTCAGCCATAACTGATAACTTATTTGATCCAAAACATTGTATTCTTACTATATTTAAATACAATCCGGTAATTAATAAAATAAACATTATAAATATAGTACGTGTTCTCTTTTTTATTGTAACTTTGCTTATCTTAATTATCAAAAAAAACACCTCACCCTAGACTAAAATTTTGCCCAAAATAAGGTATTTTATTCAAGTTTAATTTTTACTTTTTATGATCAAGTCATCTTTTTTTAATCTAACTTCTGAATTTATTGTGTAAATCATTTGAGCATTTGGCGTTGATTCTATCTTCTCACCAAGTTCACTTTTTATATTTTTTATATAAATTTCGAAGTTATCTCCTTCAGGTCTCAAAATTTCGACCTTATCTCCTTCGAACACTTTGTTTCTCTGTTCTATAGTTGCAATATGTAAATTTTCATCATAACTTCTAACTATACCAACAATATCATAGTCTCTTATATATGATGATGTTTCATATACTTGATTTGGTTCTCCAAAGTAAAAGCCTGTATGATACGCCCTATGGCTAACTTTCATGAGATTATCGAGCCATTTTTGTTGAAATTCATATCCATCAGGATTTTCAAAATACGCATCTATTGCTTGCCTGTAAGATTTAACTACAGCAGCGACATAATATGAGCTTTTCATTCTTCCTTCTATTTTTAAAGAATTTACTCCAGACCTTACTAATTCAGGTATGTGCTTAATCATGCATAAATCCTTTGAATTCATTATGTAAGTACCTTTTTCATCCTCAAATATTGGAAAATATTCTCCCTTTCTCTTCTCTTCCACAAGATGGTATTTATATCTACAAGGTTGTGCACATTGTCCTCTATTTGAATCTCTACCAGTCATATAATTTGAAAGAAGGCATCTGCCTGAATAAGATATACACATTGAACCATGGACAAATACTTCTAATTCACAATCCTTAGAAACATTTTTCCTTATCTCCTGAATCTCTTTCATAGAAAGTTCTCTAGCCAAAACTATTCTTTTAGCACCTTGTTCATACCAAAATTGTGCCGATTTCCAATTAACAGTATTTGCTTGAGTACTCAAATGTATAGTTAAATCTGGAACTACTTGCTTGGCTGTAACCAATATACCAGGATCTGAAACTAATATGGCATCTACATTTAAGTCATATAAATTTTTTAAGTATTTTTCTAATCCATCAAAATCTTCATTTCGTGGAAATACATTTACAGTTACAAATACTTTTTTAGATCTATCATGAGCATATTTTACACCTTCATACAATTGTTCATCTGTAAAATTATCTGCAAAAGCTCTTAAATTGAGCCTATTTCCTCCAAGATAGACAGCATCTGCACCAAAATTTATAGCAGTTTTAAGTTTTTCTAAGTTTCCAGCTGGTGCTAGCAATTCAGGTTTATTCAAGTTAATTCCTCCTTGTGGTTACTGCAATACCATCTCCCATAGGTATAACAGATGTTATAAATTTTTTATTGTCTGATACAAGTTTTAAATAATTTCTCATTCTCTTGACAATAGTTATCTTTCTTCTAGCCACTAATTCATCACAGGCTACCATTCCCCTAAATAGAGCATTATCTGCTATTATTATTCCATCTTGTTTTAATAATCTCATACATTCCGGAAGAAAATGGTTATAGTGACCTTTTCCTGCATCTATAAATATTAAATCATACTCATCATTTAAATTCTTAAGCACTTCTATACAATCACCTTCAATAACCTTTATGTTATCTTCAAATCCATATTTTCTTATATTATCATTTGCTATTTTTATCATATGTGGATTTCTTTCAATTGTATGGATTGTACTTTTATTTTTAGAACTCATACTCATAAGTATAGAAGAGTAACCTATAGCTGTTCCAAGCTCAAGTATTTTAGAAGGGTTCTTGATATGTATCATAAGTTCTAAAAACTTACCTACTTCTTTATGGATTATTGGTACAGAATTATCACAGGCATACCTTTCTAATTCTTTTAATACACCACTGTTATCTTCTATAAGTGACTGTATGTATTTTTCCATGTAATCATAAGTAATACCGCTCACTCACTCTTACCTCCACATTTTCATTATATAATAGTAAGTGGTTAGTCAAGATATAGCACATCTATATTCTCAGCCATCCACTTATCAATTATACTACCTAGTTTTGTAAATTAATAATACTATTATTTTCTTCTTGCTGCTTTCTTTCTAAGATCAGTATTTAAAATTTTCTTTCTCATTGTTACTCTCTTAGGTGTAATTTCAACTAATTCATCCTCTGCTATAAATTCAAGTGATTGCTCTAGGCTCATATGTTTTGGTGGAACAAGCTTTAAAGATTCATCTGCTCCAGATGATCTTGTATTGGTTAAATGTTTTTTCTTACATACATTAACTTCTATGTCTTCAGATCTTGAACATTCTCCTGCTATCATTCCTTCATAAACTTCTATGCCTGGATCTATAAATAAATTTCCTCTTTCTTGTGCATTAAATAATCCATAGGTAATAGATACTCCATCATCAAATACTACAAGTGAACCTCTTGTTCTTTCTTGAATTTCTCCCTTGTATTCATCATAACCAGATAATACGTGATTCATTATTCCATTACCTTTGGTATCAGTCATGAATTCATTTCTAAATCCAATTAAGCCTCTTGCAGGTATCTTAAATTCTAATCTAGTGTAACCATTTATAGCTGAAGTCATATTTACCATTTCAGCCTTTCTTGGTCCAAGCTTTTCCATAACTACTCCCATAAATTCTTCAGGTACATCTATTGTTAAATATTCAATTGGTTCAAGTTTTTTCCCATTTTCTTCTTTATATATTACTGCAGGTTTTGAAACCTGAAATTCATATCCTTCTCTTCTCATAGTTTCTATTAATATAGAAAGATGAAGTTCTCCTCTTCCACTAACTTTAAAACAGTCAGGCGAATCTGTTTCTTCAACCCTAAGGGATACATTTGTTTCAAGTTCTTTCATAAGTCTATCCCTTAAATGTCTTGATGTAACGAATTCTCCATCACGTCCAGCAAAAGGAGAATTATTGACCATAAAGTTCATACTAAGTGTAGGTTCATCTATGTCTACAAAAGGAAGAGCTTCTGGATTACTAGTGTCTGCTATAGTTTCTCCTATATTTATATCAGGTATACCTGAAACTGCTACTATATCTCCTAATTTAGCTTCAGTAACTTCTTGTTTCTTTAATCCATCATACACATATAAATTTGACACTTTAACATTATCTATCTTGCCATCTTTTCTTATTAGTGCAACCTGTTCATTTCTATCTATAGAACCTCTTTCAATCTTACCTATACCTATTTTTCCAACATATTCGTTATAATCTATAGTTGTAATTAATAATTGAAGCGGCATGTCCAGATAGCCTTCTGGTGCTGGAACATTCTTCACTATTGCATCAAATAAAGGTTCCATAGTAGTAGAATCATCTTCCATCTCTTTTTTTGCAAATCCAGCTTTAGCTGAACAATAAACCAATGGAAAATCTAATTGCTCATCATTTGCTCCTAATTCTATGAACAAATCAAATACTTCATCTAAAACCTCAGCTGGTCTTGCATCAGGTCTATCTATTTTATTTATAACTACTATTGGATTTAAGTTAAGTTCTAAAGCTTTCTTTAAAACAAACTTAGTTTGAGGCATTGGTCCTTCGTATGCATCTACAACTAAAAGCACACTATCAACCATTTTAAGTACACGTTCAACTTCTCCACCAAAATCAGCATGTCCTGGAGTATCTACTATATTTATCTTCACTCCATTGTGAACAACTGCTGTATTTTTAGATAAGATTGTTATTCCTCTTTCTTTTTCAAGATCATTTGAATCCATAACTCTATCTTGAACTCTTTCATTTTCTCTAAAAACATTACTTTGTCTTAAAAGTGCATCGACCAAAGTAGTTTTACCATGATCAACGTGTGCAATAATTGCAACATTTCTTATATCATTTCTTGTAAATAATTTCATTATCGTTCCTCCACTTTTCTATTAGTAAAATTCAAATATCATAATATTATTTGAAATACATTCATAATAAATTACAATTATGTTTATTTAAAACATCCAAAAAAATTGGATACTTTCAAGTATCCAATCTTTACTCATTACCCTATCTATTTTAGTATCATAGTTTTAAAAAGTCAACTTATTATTTTTCTTCAAAAGAAAAATCTATTCCTATTGCGTCATTTAAGATTTTTAATAAGTCATTCCATATAACACTAAATTTTTGTTCTGCTTGAAGATATTCATTTACAGAAGGATTCGTTGATATTATTGAACCCATATTCTGAATTTTTTCTTTGGTTTCATCAGATACTTTACCATCTTCCATTTGTTCAGAATAAGCTTTTAATTGTAATTTTCTAAAATCACTTAGCATATCCTTATCTTTTTGATTGACTTTAATTTTTTCAGATGCTTCCCTCAATTTAACAACTTCATTACAGTTTTTAAGTTCTTCTGCAAATTCATTTGCTTTGTCATATATATTCATATAAACCCTCCTAGAAAGCCCAGCCTTATATTTCCATAATTATAGGTAATATCATAGGTTTTCTCTTCGTCTTTTCATATAAGAACAACCTTAAAGCTTCTTTTATACTTGATTTTATACTTGCCCATTCAGTTATGTGTTTTTCTTCACATTTTTTAAGAGCACCGCGTACTATTTCTCTAGCTTCCTCCATTAAATCTTCGGATTCTCTAACATATACAAAGCCCCTAGATATAATATCAGGACCAGCTATAACATTTCCAGTTTGTTTTTCAATTGTAACAACTACCGTTAAAATTCCATCTTGTGAAAGATGTTTTCTATCTCTTAAAACAATATTTCCAACATCGCCTACACCTAAACCATCTACAAATATCTGTCCAGCCGTGACAGTACCATTTTTTCGTATGCTGTCACGTGATACTTCTATTACATCGCCATTGTCTGCAATTACTATATTATTTTTATTCATTCCAAGCTTAGCAGCCAATTCTGCATGTTGTTTTAGATGTCTGTACTCCCCATGTACAGGGATAAAAAATTTAGGTTTTACGAGAGTATGCATAAGTTTTAATTCTTCTTGACATGCATGACCAGAAACATGTACATCAGCTAATGCTTCATATATTACTTCAGCACCTTTTTTAAATAATTGATTGATAACCCTTGAAACCAGTTTTTCATTTCCTGGTATTGGGGTTGCAGATATTATTACCATATCACCTGGAATTATATTTACCTTTTTGTGTTCAGAAGCTGCCATTCTTGAAAGAGCAGACATAGGTTCCCCTTGACTTCCTGTAGTAATAATAACTATTTTATTTTCTGGGTATTTGTTTATACTATCGATACTAATGAATACTTCTTTATCTGCCTTTATGTAACCTAAATCCATTGCTACTTCCATTACATTTTCCATGCTTCTTCCTGATATAGCTACTTTTCTGTCATACTTTATAGCAGCAGTAATTACTTGTTGTATCCTATGTATGTGAGAAGCAAATGTAGCAACTATTATTCTTCCCTTGGCAGTTGAAAAAATCTTTTGAAAAGTTTCACCTACTGTACTCTCGGACATTGTATATCCTGGTCTTTCGACATTAGTACTGTCAGCTAACATAACTAAAACACCTTTTTTACCTAATTCAGCAAATCTAGCTAAATCAGCAACACATCCATCAATAGGTGCATAGTCTATTTTAAAATCTCCTGTATGGAGAATTACCCCTAATGGAGTATGAACTGCAATAGCAACTGCATCTGCAATACTGTGACTTGTTCTTATAAATTCCACAGACGAATTTTCTAATTTAACTATATCTTTTGGTTTAACACATCTCAAGTCTACAGAATCCAGCATATTGTGTTCTTTTAATTTTGTTTCAACCAGTCCCAATGTTAATTTAGTACCATATACAGGAACATTTACTTCCCTCAATACATAAGGTAATGCACCTATATGATCCTCATGACCATGTGTTAAGAATATTCCCTTTACCCTATCTAAATTTTTTTGTAAATAACTTGTATCTGGTATTACTACATCTATACCTAACATTTCTTCATCTGGAAACTTCAAGCCACAATCTATTACTATTATATCATTTTTGTATTCTATGACTGTCAAGTTTTTACCAATTTCACCTAATCCGCCTAATGGAATAATCTTTATTTTTTCCCTTTCCTTGCGCAAAAAAATCTTTCCTCCTTTTTTATTATTTATTTATGGTCGATTGTAGAATTCTAACCCGTTGAATTTCAAGGCTTTCGTTTACCAATACGGAAACTTCTCCCTTCAATTTTTAAGCTAATTGTATCAATTTTTATAAAAACCTTTGTAAGCCTTGAAATACTGCATTACTATTTCGCAATCGTCTATATCATTTATTTATAATATTTTTTTTACATTCACTGCATATTCCATAAAATTTCAAGCTGTGGTTTGTAATCTTAAAATCATATTTAGATTCAATTTCATTTTCTAATCCTTCTAATAAATCTGCTTGAACCTCAAATACTTTTCCGCAATTTGTACACACAAGATGATGATGCTGATGATTTTCTTCCTGATGTACTAATTCATATCTTCCACAGCCGTCATCTAAATCTAATTTACAAACAATTTCCAATTCTTCTAGCAGCTGAATTGTCCTATATACCGTGGCAAGACCTATCTCCGGACAATCTTTTTTAACTAAATCATATAATTCCTCAGTAGTAAGATGACTGCCTTCATTTCTTATTATTATGTCAACTATAGCTCTTCTTTGCGGCGTAAGTTTATAGCCTTTTTCCTTGAAATTATTTTTAAGTTTTTCTATTTCCCCAGGTGAAAGCTTTGACATTATACTCCTGCTCCGTTTCCATAATATTTTAATTTCTGCCTTATATTAAATTGCACTCTAATCATCCCCAAATAGTGTTTCATATGCTTCTTGTACCATACTAAATTCATCATCATCATCTATTGTCACTAATACATCATTTCCTTCGCTGTCCTTATCTATTCTAAGTACTACGGCTTCTTCATCATCATTCTTCTTATCTTTGGGTACAACAATAACATACTCATTATTTTCAATATCTAATTTAGTCACTACTTCAAATTCAACTTCATTTCCATCTTCATCATTTACTGTTATTGTCATTGTATCATCTTCCATATTTTCACCCCTTTATAACAACATATTATATATCTCGTTTATTAGCTATACTATCCAAGTAACCTTGAAGTATGTAAGTAGCAGCTATCTTATCAACTATCTTCTTTCTCTTGCTCCTAGATAAATCTGCTTCAAGCATGGCTCTATGGGCTGCTACAGTAGTTAGCCTCTCATCCCACATCTTAATAGGTAAATCTATGTTATCTTTTATAATATTACAAAATTCCAATACTTTTTCACTTTGCGGACCCAAAGTTCCATTCATATTCTTAGGTAACCCTGAAATAATAGTATCTACATTATATTCAGAACAAATTTGTTTTAATTTTTCTATATCTTTTTCTTGATTTTTTCTTCTAATAGTAGTAATTCCTTGTGCAGTAATACCAAGTGGATCACTTACAGCAACTCCTATTGTTCTATCTCCTATATCTAATCCCAATATTCTCATATAAAATCTCCTAATTTAATATACCTAATAACCAAATTGTTTAATTAAAATAAAAGTGCCCCTTAAGGGCACCTTTATTTTATCCCCAAATAAGCTTTTAGGACTTCTTCCATAATCTCGTCTCTCTCAAGTTTTCTAACTAGTGCCCTTGCTCCATTATAATTTGTTATATAAGTTGGATCACCAGAAATTAAATATCCAACTAATTGGTTAACAGGGTTATAACCTTTTTTGATTAGCGAATCGTAAACCTCAGTTAATATTTCCTTGGTCAAATCTTTTTTGCTTTTGGATATATCAAACTGAATAGTATTATCGTTGCCCATTTATATCACCTCGCTAATAATCTAATACCTATATTATAGAACATATTTTTGAAAATGTATACTATTTAACTAATGTTTCCATGATCACAGAACTTTTTTCTATTGCTTCATCTACTTTTTCAGGAAGCTTTCCACCGGCTTGAGCCATATCTGGTCTTCCTCCTCCACTTCCTCCTGCAATAGCTGCAACTTCTTTTATGAGTTTGCCGCAGTGTACTCCCTTGGCTAAAGTACTTTTAGCTGCCATGGCTACAAACTGAACTCTATCCTTTGTCAAGCTGCACAGAAGAACTACACAATCTCCACCTTTACTTCTAATTTTATCTGCTAAACTTCTAAGTGCATCATTGTCAACATCTTTTACAATTCCTGTGAATAATTTTATACCCTTTATCTCTTTCACATTTTTCATTATGTCTTCTTCTGCACTGCCTGCTAATTTGGAATTTAATTTTTCAATTTGTTTTTCCTTTTCTTTTAGTTCTTGCAACTGCAAATCAATTTTGTGAGGTATCTCCTTTTCCGAACACTTTAATTTGTCTGCTGCTTGTTTTAATAAGTCGGTTTTATCTTCAATAAAATCTAAAGCTTTAAATCCTGTTACAGCTTCTATTCTCCTTATACCAGCTGCAATTCCAGTTTCAGATATTATTTTAAACAATCCTATTTCGGAAGAGTTATCTGCATGTGTTCCACCGCATAATTCCATGCTAAAATCTCCAATGGAAACTACCCTAACTTCATCTTTATACTTATCATCAAATAAAGCTACTGCTCCAATTTCTTTTGCCTGTTCCAAGTTCATAATACGGGTTTTAACTTCTAGACCCTTCATTATATTTTCATTTACTAATCTTTCAACTTTTTTCAATTCATCATGACTCAAAGCTTGAAAATGATTAAAGTCAAACCTCAATCTTTCATCATCAAGGTATGAACCAGATTGATGTACATGTTCTCCTAACACTTTTCTTAAAACTTCATCTAGAATATGCGTAGCCGTATGATTTCTTCTTATCTTTTTTCTGCGCTGTTCATCAATACATAAACTTATAGTATCATCTAATTTTATACTTCCTTCTTTTACTTCTACAAAGTGTAATATCTTACCTGATATATTATTTTTGCAGCCAACTACATTAGCCTTGAAGGAATTATTATATGCAAATCCAGTATCTCCTACTTGACCGCCCATTTCTGCATAAAAAGGAGTATTTTTGACTACTATTATTCCACTGTCTCCTTCATTTAGTGATGATACAAATTCTTCATCCTTAATTAAAAGAGTTACTCTAGAAGTAGTTTTTATGTTATTATAACCTTCAAATACAGTTTCTATGTCAAGTGGAATCTTATTTAATATTGTATCTTCTGCTCCCATATAGTTTGTTTCTTCTCTAGCAGCTCTAGCCCTTTTTCTCTGCATTTCCATTTCATTTTCAAACTCTTTTAAATCAGCTGACATACCTTTTTCTTCAAGTATTTCTTCAGTTAATTCAACTGGAAATCCATATGTGTCGTACAATTTGAATGCCCTTTCACCTGATAAAACTGTTTGCTTTTTTTCAAACATATCATTCATAAATTCATTTAAAATTTGCATTCCACTATCTAGAGTTTCATCAAATCTTTGTTCTTCTAAACTTATAATTTTCTTTATATAATCTCTTTTCTCTGAAAGTTCAGGATAATTTCCGCATGAATTATCTATAACTACATCTGTTAGTTTATACAAAAAAGCATTATTTATTCCTAATGACTTACCGTGCTTTGCTGCTCTTCTAAGCAGCCTTCTAAGCACATACCCCCTTCCTTCATTTGAAGGAAGTATTCCATCTGAAATCATAAAAGTTACACTTCTTATATGATCTGTTATAATTCTAATTGATATATCATTTTTTGAATTTTCGCCATACTTAACATTAGCAATATCACATACTTTATCTAAAATTGCTCTAATCGTGTCAACTTCAAATATACTTTCTTTATTCTGCATGATAGTAGCTATTCTTTCAAGTCCCATTCCCGTATCTATATTTGGATTTGCAAGCCTATTATAATTTCCACTTTCGTCTTTATCAAATTGAGTAAATACTAGATTCCAAAACTCAATTATCCTGTCCTCATCTCCTGCTTTTATAAATTCGTCTGCGGTCTTTACTGGTCCTTTTTCAATATTTTTATCATAATGGATCTCAGAACAAGGTCCGCATGGTCCTGTTCCATGTTCCCAAAAGTTGTCTTCCTTGCCAAGCCTAAAAACTCTTGAAGGCTCTACACCAACTTCCTTAGTCCAAATATCAAATGCTTCATCATCATCAAGATAAATGGTTACATAAAGCCTATCCTTAGGCAATTTTAATACTTCTGTGACAAACTCCCATGCCCATGGAATTGCTTCTTTTTTAAAATAATCCCCAAATGAAAAGTTTCCAAGCATTTCAAAGAAAGTTCCATGTCTTGATGTTTTTCCTACATTCTCTATATCACCTGTTCTTATACACTTTTGACATGTTGCAACTCTAGTTTTAGGTGGAGTTTTGAGTCCAGTAAAATATGGTTTTAATGGAGCCATTCCAGCATTTATTAAAAGTAAACTCTTATCATTCTTTGGAACAAGTGAGAAACTCTGCATTCTTAAATGTTCTTTACTCTCGAAAAAGCATAAGTACATTTCTCTTATTTCATTTAGCCCTAGTTTTTCCATCAATTATCACTCCTCGTATTTTAATTTTCATAAAAAAAGACTTTCATCCCAAAGGGACGAAAGTTACTTCGCGGTACCACCCTAATTACACAAACAATGTCATTTGTGAACTCGTTTATAATAAGACTCCCGAGCTGCTTCAATATAATCTACAAAAAGTTTTCACCAGCCACTTTCTCTCTATATGCAGAAATATATTTACTTCTCCCAATCATCATCAATATATTATATTATGTACTCAATTATTGTGAACCTCCACTACCACAAGAGTAGGGGCTTCGTACAGAAGATTGATAGTCTAAGCTATCCTTATTCTAGCGGGCGTATCCACTTCGCCGCTGCTGTATAGTGCATTTAAGCACACAACGCTGCTTTTCTTTAAGTTAAAAAGTATAGATAAAATTATAAGCAAAAGGTTACAATATGTCAATATAAATTACTTATATAGAAACCATTACCTAAAATAAATAATAATTTATATTATCATAAATTCCTTTAATTATTGCACCAATTGGAATTGCAAGTACCATTCCCATAAATCCAGCTGCTTTTCCTCCAATAATAAGCAGTATTATAACCATAAGAGGATGCATACTAACACTGTCTCCAGTTACTTTAGGTGATATTATATTTCCCTCCACCTGCTGCAGCAAATAAAGCCAAATTGTAACCCATAATGCACTTTGAGGTGACTTAAGTAATGCTACAAGTATAATTGGGACAGCCCCAAATACCGGTCCAAAATACGGAATTATATTCATAAATGCATTTAACATTGACAATATTACTGGAAAGTCTATTTTAAATACTATAAGTATTATAAAAGTTGCTGCTCCAATAATTGCACACAAAAATAACTGACTCAATATATATTTTCCAAGTATTTTATCTATGTCTAAGCTTATTTTTTTTATTAAATTTCTGCTCTTTGCCGGAAAAAAATTTAATATTTTATTATTTATATTATCACCATCTGATAAAAAGTAATAGGATATTATAGGCACAATGGTTACAACTACTATATTTTCTCCTAAATCCAATACTGAATCAAACAATTTCGTTACCATACTTACAACTTGATTGTTTACCTTAAGAGATAAGTTATTTACTATCGTATAAATAGTTTTATTGCTGCTTATTAACTTTATCTTATAATAAAAGACATCTATAAACTTTTGTATACTGCTTATTGTATCACTTATATTAGAACTTTCTTTGGAAATAGACGGTATTAAAAGGCTAAAACTTAAAATAAATATAAATATTAATGCACATATAAGTATTAATGCACTGTTTGTATTTTTTATTCCAAGACCTTCTAAGTATTTTTGTATTGGTTTTAAGGTGTATGAAACTATAAATGAAATAAAAATCAAGTACATTACTTCCCTCATAACTGCGCTTTTTACTAAAAAATATATTATAATTAAGCTTATAAGTATCAAAAAGAAATACCTATATTTCTTGACTTTGCATTTTACATTCATCTAAATCATCTTCCTTAAACAGCCGATGCGGTAAACTCAATAATTCTATATTTTCACTCCTTTTATTTAAGAAGATATTTTCATCTCCAAGTATTATATCTTTTACAAGTATTACCTTTTTGCCATAGATAAAGTTAGTGATAATTCCTGTAGACACTATCAAGGCAGTCATGTTAAACTTTTCCTTATCAAACATAATATCCTCTACAATTCCAACTATATTTCCTGCTCTATCCCGTACATCAATACCCCTTATGTCTTTAAAATTTAAAAACTTATCTTTCCTTGCCTTTACAACTATCATGACTGAATTAAAGCTAACAACATCTTCTAGCATTACACTAATATTGTTTTTAAACCAATTGTTAGATGATATGCTAAATCCGAGTATTCTCTTACTATCAAAATCTATAATCAAATCATTTATAATTCCCAGCTTTTTGCCACTTAAATCTACTACATCCATAAGCATAAAATCCTTAGATCTATACATTTTAACATATCACTCCAATTTAATTTTTTATAAACTTCTTATAATATTTTCTCCAAAGCAAAAAAAAATATAACCCCTTAAATAGGGGTTATATTAAAACAAGTTATTTAATTTCCATGAACATGCTCATGAATAGTTTCTGAATGAGTTTTTACTTTCCATGGTTCTAATCCTACTGATTCTCTATAGTTATTTATTGCCTTGTGAATTGCTTCTTCTGCTAATACTGAGCAGTGTACTTTTACTGGTGGAAGTCCATCCAAAGCTTCTGCTACTGCTTTATTTGTAAGATTCCATGCCTCGTCTATTGTCTTTCCCTTTATAAGTTCAGTAGCCATACTTGAAGAAGCTATAGCTGAACCACATCCAAATGTTTTGAATTTAACATCTTTAATTATATTATCTTCGACTTTTATATACATTTTCATTATATCTCCACATTGTGGGTTACCAACTTCTCCAATACCATTAGCATCAGGAATTTCTCCTACATTTCTAGGATTTCTAAAATGATCCATAACTTTTTCACTGTACATCATAATTTATTTACCTTCTTTCTTTTCATTCTCTTTTTTTAAGAATTCTTCCCAAAGTGGTGACATAGCCCTTCTTCTTTCAACAACCTCTGGGATTACTTTAAGAGCATAATCTACATCTTCTTCTGTAGTTCCTGCTCCAAGGCTTAACCTCATTGATCCATGTGCTACTTCATGCGGCAGTCCTAAAGATAAAAGTACATGTGATGGATTTAAGGAAGCAGATGCACAAGCACTTCCTGTAGAAATTTCTATTCCCTTATCATTTAAATCCAATAGAAGTGTTTCACCTTCTATTCCTATAAAACTAAAGTTAGCATTTCCAGGTAATCTCTTATCCAAATCCTTTCCAACTGGACCATTTATCTTTGTATAAGGTATCATCTTTGGTATGTTTTCTAATAATTTATTTCTAAGCTTTGTTAGCCTTGCAGATTCTGATTCCATCTCTTGTGTTGCTAATTCAATTGCCTTTCCTATTCCAACTATTCCTGGAACATTTTCAGTAGAAGCTCTTTTCCCCTTCTCCTGTTCTCCTCCATGAATTAAATTTTCTATTTTTACACCTTTTCTCAAGTACATAGCTCCTATCCCCTTAGGTCCATAGAATTTATGTCCTGACATTGAAAGTGCATCTATGTTCATTGATTTTACATCTATCTTTACGTGAGTAACAGCTTGAACTGCATCAGTATGAAAATATATATTATGTTCTTTGCATATCTTTCCTATTTCTTCTATAGGTTGAATTGTACCTACTTCATTGTTAGCAAACATTATTGAAACTAATATTGTCTTATCTGTAATTGCATTTTTCAAATCATCTAAGCTTATAAATCCATACTTATCTACTGGAAGATATGTTACATCAAACCCACTCTTTTCAAGAAACTTGCATGCATTTAATATAGCATGATGTTCTATTTTAGTAGTTATAATATGATTTCCTTTATTTTTATTTGCAAATGCTATACCTTTTAATATCCAGTTGTCGCTTTCCGAACCACCAGCTGTAAAAAATATTTCACTTTTTTCAGCATTTAAAGCTTTTGCAACTCTCCCTCTAGCTTTATCTATAGCCTTTTTAGGCTCATCTGAAATAGAATATAAAGAAGATGGATTTCCAAAGTACTCTGTAAAATACGGAAGCATTTCCTTTAGTACCTCCGGTTTAGTATAGGTAGTTGCTGAATAATCCATATAAATTTTCTTATCCATTTAAACATTATCTCCCTTCAATTTGTTTGAATTCATTTGTTTATAATCATCTACCATATCTTGAAGCGTAGTTGATTCCATAACGCTATCAATACTCTGTTTTATTCTAGCCCATAAAAGTCTTGTAGCACAATAATCTACATTACTACATACATTTTTTTTACTTGCATCTATGCAATCTGATATTTCTACTGGTCCTTCTAAAATACCCATTACTTCTGCTACAGTTATATCTTTAGGACTTCTGCTCAAAATATAGCCTCCCTGAGCCCCTCTAATACTTTTGATTAACCCAGATTTTCTAAGTGAAGAAAACAACTGTTCAAGATAATATTCAGATATATTTTGTCTTTCAGATATACTCTTTATAGACGACGGCCGTTCACCATAATGAATTGCCAAATCAACCATAGCTTTTACGCCATATCTTCCTTTAGTTGACAGCTTCACTTAACCACTTCCTTTAATGTTGAGTATTTTACTACAATTTCTATTCTGATAATATCAAATCCTAGTAAAGTTGTCAACAATAAAATTATTTTTTATCAATCTTTTTTCTTGATTTTTTCCCAATATTGTTTACTTATTTGTTCTATTTTATTTGTTCCATAATCATAATAACTTTTATCCTTAATATTATCCGGCAAGTACTGCTGTTTTACATAGTGATTCTCATAGTCATGAGGATATTTGTACCCCTCCATTCTACCAAGTACCTTTGCGCCATCATAATGTCCGTCTCTCAAATAATTTGGTATTTGTCCTATATCAATATTATTAATATCACTTAGAGCCCTATCAATGGCACAAATAGCTGAATTTGATTTTGGAGATACAGCTAAAAGTATGGCAGCTTCTGCAAGAGGTATTCTTGCTTCTGGAAGTCCTAATTGCACTGCCGAATCAACACATGCTTTTACTATTGAGATAGCTTGAGGATAAGCAAGACCTATATCTTCTGATGCAATAACTAAAAGTCTTCTGCATATTGATGTTAAATCGCCTGCTTTTATGAGAATTGCAAGGTAAAAAACAGCTGCATCAGGATCGCTGCCTCTTATTGATTTCTGAAAAGCACTTAGGACATCATAGTGACTGTCACCATCTCTGTCATGATTTAATAATTTTTTTTGATTGAGTTCACAAATTGAATCAACAGTAATCTTTATCTCATCTTCCTTTTTACTGCAGCATAAGATAATTTCCATTATGTTCAGTGCACGTCTTAGATCTCCATTAGATAAGTTTGCTATGTAATATAATGCATCTTCATCATATTTTATAAACTTATAACCTAAATCCTTTTTGCTGATTTCTATGCATCTACTTAATCCATTAACTATATCCTTTTGACTTAATGGTTTGAACTCTAGCACAAGACACCTGCTTAAAACAGCTTTAAATATATAAAAATAAGGATTTTCAGTAGTACTTCCTATAAGAGTTATTTGACCATTTTCAATAAACTCTAAAAGGCTTTGTTGTATTCTCTTAGTAAAATGATGAATTTCATCAATATAAAGTATCACACCATTGTAATTCATAATTGTATTTAAATCTTTTATTATATCTTTAATGTCCTTTAATGAGTCAGTTGTTCCATTTAACTTATATAACTTTTTTCCAGTAGAAGATGCTATTATATTAGCTACTGTAGTCTTTCCTGTTCCAGGCGGTCCATAAAAGATCATATTCATCAAATGTCCAGAATCTATCATTTTCCTCAAGACTTTGCCCTTCCCAAGCAAATGACTTTGCCCTACAATTTCATCTATATTCTTAGGTCTAATTTTATTAGCTAAAGGATTCATACAAAAACTCCCTTACTTTCTTCCATACTAATATTTTTCATATTCTTTCTTTCTATCTTTAAAATAAACAATCTTAAGGCTGCAAATATCTGCTATTTCTATTGCAGATTTAAAGTTCATACCTACTGCATCTATGTTATGTGCATCTGATCCAACAGTTATGTCTTTTCCTCCTAATTCCCTAAATCTCTTATATATTGGAATTATATTATCTACAGCACTCTTTGTACCTAATCTTCTTGTATTAAGTTCTATACACTTATCCTTTTCTATAAGTGCTTTGAGTATAGAATCTATTAAATCTGAATAATCATTGTAATAAATTTCTTTGTCATCAAATTTAGCATACCTAGCTATATAATCTATATGTCCCATACTATCTATGAAGTTATACATTTTCACACAATCAAGCATGGTCTTAAAATACTTACTATAGGCTTGTTCTTTGGTTTTTCCATTATAATATTTATCATAATAAATATCCATATTGTCAACTAAATGTATAGAACCTATGACATAATCAAAACAATTGCCTAATATTAATTTTTTGCTTTCAGCTTCACAATCTTGTTTCATTCCTATTTCTATACCAAGTAGTAAATTAGATCCTCTATATTTTGAATACTCTTCAAAATACTTTTTTTCATCAAAGCAGAAGGATCCGTTTATTGGAAACTTTAAGTCCATATGATCAGTCACTATAATTGAAATTCCTTTATTTTGTGTATTAACTACTGCATCTTCTATTTTCATATTTGAATCAGTTGAGAATTTGGTATGGATATGCGTATCAAACATAAAAAAAGCCTCCTTAACAAAATGTTAACAATATAATTTTAAGTTTAATGATAATGTCATCAATATAAAGTAAATTTTACACTTCCAAAGTTAAAAAATAAAGGTAAATATTGAAGCTCAATACATTGACGATATATATATTTTTTTACTTTTATAAATTTCAATTTCATAAATGTATATTTCATACATTCAAATATTAACCATATATTCAATAAATTATAATATAATTCTTCTTAAAACTTGAGTTTTTGTATATTTTAATGGTATAATAAAAAACATTAGCAGATAAACAAATAATTTTTCAATTAATATTAGGGGGGAAAGCTATTGAATAAGAAAATGCTATCTATTATTATGACGTTGATTTTAATGACAGTCATAAGTAGTAACGTTTTTGCTTCACCAAATACAAGCACATCTGATGAGTTAAAGCAAACTCAAAATGATAAAAAAGAAGTACAAACAAAAATTCAAGATTTAAATAATCAAATTGATGATGTAATGAAAAATGTTGATAAAAATAAACAAGATATGAATAAAATTGCAAAAGACATGAAGAATACACAAGCTAAATTAGAAACTGCACAAAAAAATTCAAAAGCTCAAGAGGATTTATTTGCAAAAAGATTAAGAGCTATGTATATAAATGGTTCTGACACTTATCTTCAAGTTCTTTTATCATCTGAAAATCTAGGTGACTTTATATCAAGATTAGATATGGTCACGAGAGTAATAGGCTATGATAAAAACGTTGTCAACAAGCTAAAATTGGAAAGACAAGCTATATCAGATCAAAAAAAAGCTTTAGATTCTGAAAATGCTAAGCTGCAAGCTCTGAAAACTACCAATGAAAGTAAGTTGTCAAAATTAAACAATGATATAAAAGAACAAAAGGATCTTTTAGGCAAAGTAACAGAAAAAGAAGGCCAATTACTTGCAAAAGAGTCTGCATCTAAAGAAGCAGCCTCTGCTAAAGAAGTAGCCTCTGCAAAAAGCAGCCCAAGTTCTAGCGGTACATTATCACGTGGTACGTCAGGGTCAGGGTCTTCTTCATATTCACAAGTACTCGATATATGTGCAACTGCATACTCAGGTGATGGTATTACTGCATCTGGAACAGCAACTAAGAGAAATTCCGGCGGCTATAGTACTATAGCTGTAGATCCTAGAGTTATACCAATTGGATCAAGAGTTTATGTAGATGGATATGGTTATGCTGTTGCTGAAGATACAGGTGGAGACATAAAGGGAAATAGAATAGATGTGTTTTTCAACTCAGAAGCAGAAGCCCAAAACTGGGGCGTAAGACCTGTTAAAGTATATATACTTAATTAAGGTGATATAGGCTGTCTAAATATGATTTTTAGACAGCCTTATTTTTTACTTCATTAACTTTTTTTGATATTTTCCAATCATCTTATATACTAAATTACGCGGCAGCTTAACTAACAACTTATTCATAATTCCAGGCACTATAACTTTTTTATTTTTTAATAATTGATGATATGCATCTTTAGCAACTTTATTTGGTGTCATTGAGGTTTTATTATCACGCTTACCTGCTCTTTTTGAAAAATTTGTTTTTGTTGCACCCGGACAAAGTGCTGATACTATAACATTATAAGGTTTAAGTTCTTCAGATATTGCTTGTGAAAAGGACAAAACATATGCTTTTGTTGCATAATAAACTGCTGTAAAAGGTCCTGGAGAAAATGAACCTGTAGATGCTACATTCAATATCTTACCTTTTTTGCATTTTACCATATCTCTTGCAAATAGTTTTGTAAGTTCTGTTAAAGCAGCTA
Source organism: Clostridium sp. JN-1 (assembly GCF_003718715.1). Taxonomy (NCBI): domain Bacteria; kingdom Bacillati; phylum Bacillota; class Clostridia; order Eubacteriales; family Clostridiaceae; genus Clostridium; species Clostridium sp. JN-1. Next base: position 1,721,738 of record NZ_CP033465.1, read on the forward strand.
TATTCAACTTTAGCATTGTTATATCATCATCTATAGACTTTTCATGAAATAAACCTACATATCCTATACCTGCATTATTTATAAGTATATCAACTTTTTTGCCCAATTTACTAATATTATTATATACATTTTGAGCTGCATTACTTTCACATAAATCCTGTTCTATAGTGTTTACTTCGATATCATATTTATCCATTAATTTATAAGCTAATTTATCTAACTTGTTTATGTTGCGTGCAATTAAAATAAGATTAAAATTATTTTCAGCAAATACTTTTGCAAGTTCATAACCTATTCCGCTGGATGCGCCTGTTATAAGTACTGTATCAAAATTATTCACAAAATATCATCCCCAATTTATATAAACTTTTTATTTATCTTTTTTTGAAAAATCCCTTGTAAATATTATACTAGCATAATACTTATCTATTTTCATCCAATTTTCTGCATCACATTGAGTATATAATTAGATACTAAAATTCATGAAATAATTTGTAAGCATTTTCTTTATTGATATAAAAGAACTCCTTCTTATAAATAATTGTAAAATTATTGTCAAGAAAGAGTTCTTTTTATTTAATACTTTATTTTTAACACGAGGAAGAACTTCCCCCGCTTATAGTAAATCCTTGATTGAACCAGCTGTTTGAGTAATCAATAACTGATCCATTTACATATGCTTCGAGATCCGAATTATAAACAACATTTATACCTTCTGAATTAATAACTACATCATCATTATTTTTTACCTCATCCAGAGCTAATTGTAATCTTGGACCGCCTCAGCCATGACCCTCAAAACTAACTCTTAGCATTGCATTTTCAGTGTTTTTAGCTTTTTGTTTCATTTGATTAAACTTTTCAACTGCTTCTTTAGTAACCTTAACCACAGTAATTCACCTTTCCTTCATAATTTTTATTTTAGCTATTATTTATATGAATAAGTTAACATTGGAATCTTCTGCTTCTCCTAGATAATACCCCACGCCGCCTACTTTAACTCCATCTATTAGTTCTTCCTTTTTAAGTCCCATAACATCCATAGTCATTTGACATGCAACTATTTGTATTCCGCTGTCTATAGCAGCCTTAATTAAATCTTCAAGTGAAGAAACATTTTTATTTTTCATTGCCTTTTTCATCATTTTTGTTCCCATTCCAAGCATATTCATCTTGGAAAGCTTTAATTTTTTAGTTCCTCTTGGCATCATGAATCCAAACATCTTATCCATAAATCCCTTTGAAACTTTAACTTTTTCATGTTTTCTTAATATATTAAGTCCCCAAAAGGTAAAGAACATAGTAACCTTTTTGCCCATAGAAGCTGCACCATTTGCTATTACAAAGGATGCCATTGCTTTATCAAAATCTCCACTAAATACTACTAATGTCTTGTTATCCTTTTGTGCAATTGTACCAGCATTAATGCTTGTATTAGAAGTATTATTATTTAGCACTATCTGTTTTTTTTTACCCTTTCTTATGAAAGCTGTGATACTGCCTTTATCTTTTTCTCTACCTAATAATTCGTTATCTGTTCTTTCACACCAAGACTTTATATCTTCATAAAAACCTTGATCCGATGCAGTAACTTTTAATACTTCTCCTTCTTTCATATCCTGCACATTTGTATTAACCTGCATTAGTGGTCCTGGACAGCATAATCCACAAGCATCAAGATCTTTGTCAAAGTACCCTTTTTTATGTGCTTCAGATGCTTCTTTGTATTCATTTAAATTACTCTCTAAACTTACATTACTAGATTTTCCTTTTAAATTCATAGAACCTATGTCATTATTCTTATTCATTACAACATCCTTTGGTTTGAACTTACTCATGGTATAAGTTTTATATCCACCTGTTAAGTTCTTTACTTTGAATCCATTTGCCTTTAAGATTCTTGCAGCTATATATCCTCTAAGTCCTACCTGACAATAAACTAATATTTCTTTATTCTTATCCAATTCATTTAATTTATTTCTTAAATCATCTACAGGTATATTTAAAGCTCCGTTAATATTTCCATTACTATATTCTAATCCGGTTCTTACATCCACAAGTTGAGTAGTATTTTTATCCCTATTGTCTATATCTTCAGGAAGTACTGCATCCATTTTTCCTGTTAACACATTTGCAGCTACAAATCCAGCCATGTTTACTGGGTCTTTGGCAGAAGAGTAAGGCGGCGCATAAGCAAGTTCCAGCTCTTCTAAATCATAGATTGTTCCGCCAAGTCTCATAGTCACTGCTATGTCATCCATTCTCTTATCTACACCAGCATATCCAAAAGCTTGTGCTCCAAGTATTTTTCCTTTAGCATTGAAGATAAGCTTTATAGACATAGGTGAAGCTCCTGGGTAATAACCTGCACTAGATTGAGGATGAACATATATAACTTTGTATGGTATATTTTTTGATTTTAATGTTCTCTCGTTGTTTCCCGTACTTGAACCTGTCAATCCAAATACCTTTATAATTGATGTTCCCATAGTTCCTTTATAAATTGAATTTAAGCGGCATACATTATCTGCTGCAATTCTTCCTTGTTTATTAGCAGGTCCAGCAAGTGCAATAGCTGTCTTACTTCCATTTACAAAATCAACTACTTCAATAGCATCTCCTACTGCATATACTCCTTCTACATTAGTTTTCATTTTATTATTTACTATTATATGATCTTTTGGTCCAAGCTCTATTCCTGAGCCCTTTAAAAATACAGTATCTGGTTTTACTCCTATGGCAAGTATAACTATATCTGCATATAAAGTTTTTCCACTATTTAATGTTACCTTTATAACATTGTCGTCTTCCTTAAAAGACTTAACTCCATCTTTTAGTATAACCCCAACTCCATTATATTGTAGTTCCTTTTCCGCAAAAGTTACCATCTCTGAATCAAAAGGTGCTAATATATGCGGTGCTCCTTCAACTAAAGCTGTATTTAAGCCTCTCTCTTTAAGGTTTTCTGCCATCTCGACACCAATAAATCCTCCGCCAATAACAACTGCATTTTTTATATTACCCTTGTCGATATAAGCTTTTATTTTATCAGTATCTGGTACATTTCTTAGTGTAAATATCTTATCACTTTGTATTCCTTGTATAGAAGGCTCAGCAGGAGATGCTCCAGGTGATAAAATTAAATAATCATAATTTTCCTCATACTCGCCATTATCTTTACTATTTACCTTTACTTTTTTATTTTTAGTATCTACCGTTATTACTTTACTATTCACCCTAACATCAATATTAAATCTTGCTTTCATAGCTTCAGGAGTTTGTACTAATAATTTTTCTCTTTCCTTTATAGTCTCTCCTATATAATAAGGTAATCCACAGTTTGCAAAAGATATATATTCACCTTTTTCAAACAGTATTATTTCTGCATTTTCATCAAGCCTTCTAAGTCTTGCGGCAGCAGATGCACCTCCAGCTACTCCGCCAACTATTATAATTTTCTTCATATACATTTCCTCCCAGTATAAATATTATAATAATCTATTTTTCTTTATTTAAAATCACATTGATTAAATCTTCATAATCGTTATATTTATATATTACAATATAGTAATATAAAAATCAATACTTTTTTTGATAATCTAAAATTCAAATGCAAAGCATTTTTCTCTATAGCTGATTGCAAAACTAGGATAACATTCAGGAAGTTAATGGAATAAGGTTTGTCGAGCTGTCTGTCAATTAAGTTATACCAGTAATAACTAATTCGGACTTTAAAGAATCAGTTTTATGGATCTTTTAGTTCTTAGGTAAACGGTTTACCGTATACAAAATAAGTGCTCACCGACTAAGTCAGTGAGCACTTTATTCCTTCATCCGCAACTTACAAATTTATTTTTATCTACAATATTTATCTCTTAAAGCTAAAGTATACTTGACTGTTTGTTCTACAGCTTTTTCTTGATCCTCAATCATCTTATCAATAAGATTTTCTGGTGGATAATAATAGTCTGAAGGTTTAATTACATTTGGATCATATGGCGGTTTCTCAACTTTAAATGCTCCTTCACCCACATTAAATACTCCACCTGTTCCAGGTTCTCTCTTAAATGAAACTGCATATGGGAAACACATTTCTATATTTACTCTTGTTAATTTTGACTCATTAACAAGTATTTTAAAGCATTCATCTAAATCTATATTACCTGTACCTGCTGGAACTCCACAAACCTTATATTCATCTCCATCTTTAATTACAATATGATCTTTAAAATGTGTAGTAAATGCATATGGGGCTAGTTTTTTAACAGCTTCAACAGGATCTTCCCATGCCATCATTCCGTTTCCAATGTCACAATGTGCTCCAACCCAAGGGCTGTTTACTTCTTCTATTACTTTTATTACGTCATCTGTTGTTTCTTCTTCATGATTTTCAACTGCAAACTTTATTCTATATTTCTTTAATAATGGTACAACTTGTTTTATATCTCCAGGAGCTTTTTCTAATAATTTAACATCGTATTCTCCCATACAGCAGTAAGTACGAACAACATCTGCTCCTATTTTATGAGCTACTTCTATAACCTCTGTTAAATGTTTTGGATCTGTACCATTTGTATCGATTTCAGCGTATAATCCGTACTTTTTGATTTCCTGTCTTACTTTTTCTAAATATTCAGGTTCAAAGGACTCCAGAACAGCTATGTTCTGTACCCCTGGCCATGGAATAATATTTAGCATTACACCATCTAATCCTAATTCAGCAGTCCTTCTTATAAACTTAAATACATCCATTCTTCTAGTAATAAACTGTAGATGGTAGCTTTCTGTTTCTAATCCTATTTTCATATTAATCCTCCTCATATTATATAATCTTATTTTCATTATATTATTTATCCAATTAATGTTATTATATATTAATGTATGTGCATCTTTAAGGCATCTTGTTGATTTTGTGTGTTTTATAGGGTCTAATCTGTTTTTTATGTGTATTTTTAAGTGCTTTCACTTAAAATAAAATATTCAAAATATATATTAAATTATATCTTTAGTGTATATATCTTATCTATTTATTAACAATTTCTATTCCGTTTTTTAGGTAGTTATTCAGAATCTTAGAATCTAATTTTGAATCAGTTATAATTAAGTTCACTTCATGAATATCTTCTAATTTAATAAGTGATATTTTATCCATTTTACTACTATCAGCTAATATTATAGTTTCTTGAGAAATCTCTATTAATCCTTTTTCAATTTGAACCTCTTCTGGCATAAAATCAGTAATGCCCCTAATCAATGATACACCGCCAACGCTAATAAATGCTTTATCAGCGATAAAATTAGAGAGTAACTTTTTTGGAAGTTCACCAAAAAAAGCACGTTCCTTACTATTCAATATACCACCTGCCAAAATAACAGTGAAACTCTCTGCATCATCTAACTCATTAGCAATCATTAATGAATTGGTTATAACCGTAAGCTCTTTAAAGTTATTTTTTAGCTCTCTAGCAATTTCTATATTAGTAGTACTATCATTTAGTGCAATTGATTGACCATCCTCTATATATTTAATAGCAATTTTCGCAATTTCTCTTTTTTCATTAATAAATTCTTTTTCTCTATTTATATAATTTAATTTTTGAACTTCATTTTTTTTTAATACAGCGCCGCCATAAACGCGTTTCAATAACCCTTCTTTTTCAAGAGATTCTAAGTCTCTCCTTATTGTTTCAATAGAAACATCAAATAGTTTAGTTAATTTTGATACCTTAACGCTGCCTTCTTCTTCAAGCATTTGTATAATAGTGTCTTTTCTTTCTTCTGCTAACAACAAATTCCCCCCCTTTCATCAACTTATAGGTTTTTATTTATATCGTATCAGCATAAGAACTTTTATTAAATGCAAAATGTGGAATGCTATAATTATTTCATGACATTTATTATTTTTTGTATCCTATTATTAATATATTTTCTAAAATATTATCGCTGTAGAAATAGCTATAGGACGATTTAATATCAATCCTACAGCAGTCTATTTTACTTATTTTAGGCAGCTTCTTGGCCTAATGCTTTTTTCTTATTAACCATATGAACTAATAAACTACTTAAAATGAATCCTAATACTGAAAAAGCAATCATAAGCAAAAATACTTGTTTGTATCCATTAATTCCTGGAGTCTTATCTATTAATGAACCAAATAGAGGGAATGCAAACATTGAAGGCGCATATCCTACAAAACAAGCTACTGAAGTTGCAGCGCCGCTTATTTCTCTTGGTATTTCAACTTCTTCCATAGGTGCAAAGAATACTGCTCTCATTGTAAATATTATTGTTCCAAAACCAAGTGTAAATGTCATTCCTGCATATACATTCATTTTCTGATGCGGTAAGAATATAAATATTGTCATTGCTGCAATTGCTGCTACAAAAGCAGCTCTTATATATTTTGATGGAGATTTAAATCCCTTATCAGCTAAAAATCCACCTATAGGTCCGCCAACCATTTTTAAACCATACTGATTTATAATACCGTAAGCACCAACAAGCGCTACAGGCAGTCCATAAATATCCTTTAAGAATGGAATGAAATAGGTTAAACCACAATATACTGAATATACTGAGAATATAGTAAATGATACTAGCCATACTTCCGGCATTTTCAATGCTTTAATTGCACCTTGTAATGCAATTTTATTTTTATTAACTTCGCCATCTTTATTTTTAGTTGTTACTATTACATCATCTTCAAGTAAGAAATAAGAAATAATACCTACTACAATTACTATTGTTGAATAGAATACTATAGCTCCCTTTAAGCCAGTTGATCCTGCTCCTAATAGTTGAAATATTCCAAGAGCAGTAAATGCAACTATTGTATCAACTACTCCTCTGCCTGCCTCAAGAAATCCAAACATTCTTCCCTGTTCGTCTTTACCGCCTAGTAATCTAACTGACTTTACAAGAACCGGCCAGAATAACAATTCTGCAAATACAGCAAATAGACACCAAAGTATTAACATTCCTGTATATCCTGGAGACGTTAACATAAAGAATCCCAAAGCTCCAACACCTATCAGTCCAATTGGCAGCAGTTTCTTTTTGGAGAATCTATCTGTTAAATACATTGAAAATATATATCCGAAAGATTGGACAATTGCATAAGCAGATAACATTGCACCTATTTGTGTATTTGTTAAATGGAATTGCTGCTGCATAGGAACATAAAATGCATCTTTTAGGTATGGAAGTTTATAAATCGTTCCTCCTCCTAAAATTAAAGTTCCAAATGTCATCCATTTTTTAATACTCCCCTTTTTTTCTTCCAACTTAAAAACCTCCCACAATTATTATGAATAATGCCGTTAAAAATCGTTAAGTATCGAAAACATTTTCATTAATGCAAGTATATATTATTTTTTGTGGATTGTAAAGCATTTCTATGTACTTTTTTTGTTGTTTTGTGGCTTTTATTTGGAAACTCCTTTATATTTATTCAATATTCTTGCTTTTTTGTGCTTTTGTGATAATTTGTAGGTTGTATTTTTGTGTCATACTTGATATTATAGCTAAAATATATTTAACTACGGATACCTTACTTAAACCTGTTATGGTAATAATCTCTTTATTTGAAAAAGGAATTTTATTGTTCTATATAGATTAAACTTGGGGCTAGAAACCCTATGCATTTGATTACTCCTTTTTCATAGTAATTGCTGCGTGCTTATTTACTCTATTAAACACATAAATTGTTATTTTGCTGCATATCAATCCTAAAATTATGCCAGCTAAAACATCTGTAGGATAATGAACATATAAATACAACCTTGAAAAAGCTATCAAAGATGCCAAACCGAAAAAAACAAATGCATATCTTTTAAAATACTTTGCCAATACCCCTGCAGCTGCAAATGAAGAAGCAGCGTGTCCTGAAGGGAATGAATATGATAAAGGTTTTGGAATTAAAAGATTAGCTGCTGGTATATAAGTTGATGGTCTCATACGCTGAACTGCATGTTTTAAAATTCCTTCACATAAAATTGTATTTAATAATAAAGCTCCTAAAACCATAAAACCTATATTTCTATATTTTTTATTAATTATTAATAAAACAGCAATCGTAATCCATATAAATCCACCGCTGCCTAAGTAGGTCACGAAAACCATTATTTTATCCATTACATATCCATGCATATTATTATTTATACACAGGAGAATGTAATTATCAAGGTGTTGTATTAATGACATCATTTTTATTATTTCCTCCATTTCTTTTTTCTTTAATTAATATAACTACTGCTGGAATAATAGATATTATTATAATAACAATTAATACATGAAACTTAATTCTCTTCAAATAATCTGCATCTATTACATATAACATTATCTATTCTTAAGATTAAAATTACATTAAAAAGCTCTTAGATTTTCTTAAAAGTTGCTCTATATTTTAAAACTTACAAAAAATAAGATGAAAGGAACTTATCTTCCATCTTATACTATATCTTTATTTATCTAATTATTATGTATTGCATAACTAAAAACCTATATTTATTTCAAACAATGCATGTATTCTTTTGCCTTATCTCCACTTACTAAAAATGCTTGCCCTTTTGAACAAAATATTGAACTCGATGTATATTCAATATCTGCATTGTTATTGTATCCTATATTTTGTATAACTTCTTCTTGATTATGACAAACATCGTATCCATCAAATACAAAGTTGATTTTTCCCCTGCCATTTGTTGATGATATAAACTCTAAATTATAATTCATAAATTCTGACACAGGTCCTCTTCCATTTATAAAAACCTTGTCATTATGTATATCCGGGCTTTTAAAAGAACCATTTAATCTTTGTATATCTGACAAGACCTTTCCTATATACTCTACATCTGCTGATATTTTAAATCGGTAATATGGCTCTAAAACTACATTTTTAGCAGATTCAAGTCCTTGTCTTAGTGCCCTTAAAGTTGCTTCTCTAAAATCTCCACCACTTGTATGTTTAATATGCGCACGCCCCGTCAAAAGTGTAATCTTTAAGTCAGTTACTGGAGAACCCGTCAAAATTCCATGGTGTTCCCTTTCATATATATTGGTACGTATTAAATTTTGATTTCCAATTGTCAAATCATCTGTACTGCATTCACTTTTAAATGTAATTCCACTATTTCTCTCACCAGGCTCCAGCCTAAGATGTACTTCAGCATAATGCTTTAAAGGTTCAAAATGTCCATATCCTATGCTGTTCTCTAATATAGTTTCTTTATACAAAATTTTGCACGGACCAAAGTCAACTAATAAATTAAATCTTTCTTTTACAACCTGTTTTAAAACTTCAAGTTGAACTATACCCATAATATGAACTTGTATTTCTTTCATTTTCTCATTCCAAGTTATATTTAAAGCAGGATCCTCATCTTCTAAGATTTTAAAACAGTTTAAAACTTCTTTTGGATTTAATTTATCATCAAATATAACTTTTGATTTTAAAGTTGGTACTGCACTATAGTTTGCCTTTTTCCCTAAGCTGCCTATTCCATCTCCTATTTTTACACTTGTAAGTCCGCAAACTGCAAAAAGCTGGCCTGCCGAAACGCTGTCTGCTGTTTTAAACTTACTGCCATTGTAAATCCTTATTTCATTTACTTTTTCGTAATTTTCACCAATCTGAATTTTTTCTTTTATATTTAATACACCGCTTAGTGCTTTTATATAAGTAATCTTATTTTGATCTTCATCATATCGTACTTTATATACTATACCGCTAAACTTAACCTTATTGTCATATTCAGTAAAAGTTAATATATCAAGTTTTTCAATAAAAGTATCTATGCCAATATCTTTAAGCGCCGAACCACTAAAACATGGAAACAACTTATTTTGTTTAATCATCTTTCTCACAGAATTTAACCATAAATCTTTCTTATAGCCATTTTCCAAGTATTTCTCAAGAAGGTTATCGTCTTTCTCAGCTATAAATTCTACAAGTTCAGGACTCATATTTCCGCCTTCAAATGAATCATCCATTAGATATACATCTAAAGTCAAATTCAATTTTATTTCATTTAAGACAGCCTCAAGATTAGAAGTTTCTATATCAACTTTATTTATAAAGAAAAAAGTTGGAATTTTATTTTTCCTAAGTAATTCCCATATGACTTCCGTTTGACTTTGAATTCCCTGGTTTCCACTTATTATAACAATGGCATAATCCATAATTTGAATTGCCCTTTCCATTTCAGACGAAAAATCCATATGCCCTGGGGTATCTACTAAATAATAAGTAGAAGAATTATACTTAAAAACTGCTTGATCTGAAAATACAGTAATTCCTCTTTCCTTTTCTATATTATTATTATCTAGAAATGAGTCTTTATGATCCACTCTTCCAAGACTTCTAATGCTCTTTGTGTGATATAATATTTGTTCGGCAAGTGTTGTCTTTCCTGCATCTACATGTGCAAACATACCAATTATTTTATTCATATTAAGCACTCCTAAGTTAATTGTTCTTTTTTTTCGTTATCATATGCCTTTGAGGCCTTATAGTTATATCAGTTATAATCGTTCCTTCTCTTTGATTTAAAATATTTTCAACTGCACCTGCTACACATTCTGATGTTATATAACTATCCTCAGCATCACCTTCCCTAAAATTGCACTTATCATAAAAGTGTGTTTTAACTATATCAGGATGTATAGTTATAACCTTCACACCATATTTTCTAGTTTCTTCAAAAAGACTTTCCGAAAAATGTGTTAGTCCAGCTTTTGCAGCAGCATAAGCACATCCATATGTACTCCACTTTTTTGCCGTTATAGATGATATATTTATTATATATCCTTTATTCTTTTTTAAATCTCTAAGCAATAAGTTAGTTAATATCATAGGAGCTTCTAAATTTACTTCTACAATTTGGCGTATTTTATATGGATTTAATTCTTCATGAGGTCCAAAGTATCCAACCCCTGCACTATTAACAAGCATATATATATCATTTTCTTTTTTTATTTTCTTTATAATATCAACTACTTTATTTGTTTCCATTAAATCACAAACAACTTTTATAAAATTATCTGAGTTAAAATCTATTTTGGAAAAATCCCTTCCAAGACCATAAACCTTGTAATCCAAGCTTAAAAGTTTTTTACTTATTTCAAATCCTATACCAGAGGATGCCCCTGTTACAATTGCAGTTTTCATAAATTATACCTCTTTATCTTACATAAATTAATTAATCATAATTAAAGATACATTTATAGAACTAAATTTTCAAGTCAATTATTCAATAATCTGCAGATATTGCATATCAAGCATTGCATTGCAGCAAAATAAATGCTAACTGTACCATCTGTATATATTAGTATTGTAAATTATGTTGAAATAATTATAAATACTTATCTTACACTTACTAGGGCTGAAAAGCCCGCAGGTCGATAGACCATTAATTTTATACTTAGTTTTATTTGCTACAAAAGCTTTAAGAAAATCAATAATAAAATGCGCAGCATCGGAATTTTAAATTTTATCAAGCAGTATCAATAATTATTTGTAATACTTAGCCAAGATTTTTCTTAACCTTTCAGCTAAATTTTTATCATGTCAAATAATCCACCTGATGATTCATATGTATTAATTCTACGATATTACGAAAGAAATACATACAGAATAAGATTTACAGTTACACTTGCGATTTGAGCATGAAAATCAGAGCCTCATCGTCTAAGTTTTAGATTAATTTAATTACATACATAAAAATCCACAAAAATATGTATTTTAAGAGACTATCGTCTCAAAATCACTAAACGAATTATTCCACTTATGATATATAATTTGCTGATTTAAATCTATTTTTACTATGTTTTATTAGCCATTTAAATAAGCAAATATATACAATACTTAATGGCACATTTGTATAAATTGATGTATAAAATATTGTTAACAGTTATATACGTGATAAGGACAAACTTGGTTCATACGCAAAGGTATACTTGCAAACTGAAGGCACATTTAAAAAGTTTTTACAGTTCTTAGCGAAGTCTTTTGGAAAAATTTTAGTAGATTATATATGTTTGAGCTTTGCGAGTTTATATAATCTGCTTAAATTTTCAAAAGACGAGCTTAGAAATGTTAAAACTTTTTTAAAATGCTGAAGTTTGTGAGTATACCTTGGAGTATGAGTTAAGTTTGTCCTTATGCTGCATATATCTAACAACAATGCTTGATACGTAATATCTGCAAATTACGAAGCATTTTTTAAAGGACAATTTTCCTTTCAAATTTAATCTATTCCATCTGCTCTTTTGCCCATAACTTTTTTGTTAAGTGTCTTTTGTCTTCTTTTTTCCAACTCTTGTGCTATATCATCTATAGCTACACCCTGATGTACCATTAAAACTAACAAATGATATAATAAATCGCTTATTTCATAAACCTTCTCTTCTTTATTTGAATTTTTACTTGATATTATAACCTCAGAAGATTCTTCCCCTACCTTTTTTAATATTTTATCCAAACCCTCTTTAAACAAATAGCTAGTATATGATCCCGTTGCATAAACTTTATAAATGTATATAAAAACCTTATATAACTTTATAAATTTTACTTATGTTATCCATTACTAAATAACCTTTCCTATTCACAGAGTTCTATTTTAAATAATTGCTTATTCTACTTTAGTTTGGTGCAACTCTCCAAGGACTTAAATTCTCCCACAGCGCAGGATACATATAGTATAACCTTTCAAAATCACCATTTATACTATTTCATAATTACCAAGATTTATTGAAGCATTTTTATCTCTATCTATTTCTAGCCCGCAAATATCACATACATACATTCTATCTTTAAGTTTCAAATCTTTTTTTACATTTCCACAACAAGAACAAGTTTTACTGCTGGGATAAAATTTGTCTGCCTGAACAAACTCTATCCCATTAAACTTACATTTGTATTGCATTTGTCTAATGAATTCATAAAAACCTTGTTCTTGTATAGTTTTTGATAAATGTTTATTTTTTAGCATACCGCTAATATTTAAATTTTCCATTACAACTCTGTACGGTCTTAGTTTTATTATCATATTAGTAGCTTGATGTATGTGATTAGCTCTAATGTTATTAAGCTTTCTATATACAAGTTTAATAACTTTTTCTAGCTTAATAATATTATTTGTCTTATTAAATTTGCATCCTTCTCTATTTGCTTCATATTTTCTTGATACTTGTCTTTGTAATCTTTTTAATTTCTTTTTCAATTTTCTAACCTTAGTTGATTTATTAATGTTTTTAATAGGCTTATCTAAACAATTTACTACAGCCAGGTTAGAAACTCCTAAATCAATACCAATAGATAAATCTTTATTAAGCTCAACTTGGTTTTCGTTATGCTCAAAACCTAATGTTAAATACCAGTACTTGCCGTCAAAATGACATCTTGGATTATTATAATTAGGTAAAATAGGTATATCATAATTGGTTTTATATTTTACTTTACCTATCTTTTCAATATTGACTGCATTTCCTTTAAAGTAAAGTCTGTCGTATCTAACGTAAAAGGATTTTCTAGATTTTCTTTTGGTCTTAAATCTAGGGTATTTAGCTAATCCTTTGAAAAAGTTCTTATAAGCTTTGTCTAAATCATCAAAAGCCTGTGATGTAATTTGACCACTAACTTCTTTTAACCATTTATAATCTTCCTGCTTTTTAATAGTATTGTTAAATTCTTTTTTAATTTTAGCTTTTGAAGGTTCTAATCCCTGTTTATATAACTCTTCCCATCTAGCCCTGCCCCAATTATAGGCAAATCTCATTACACCGCAGAATTTGAACATTAATATTTCTTGTTCTTTGGTTGGAAATAACCTTATTTTTACTGCCTTTATCATTATTTTTCACCTCCCTTTCCATAAATTTATTATAACCATATAATAAATTTATAGGAGATGATTAATTATGATTTTAAAAGATTACATCTATACTCCTTAAAAGAGTGCTATTTTTATAAAGTTATATAAAGTTTTCAAAGAACATTTATAAAGTTTATTATGTTTATCATAGAACGCTGCTTCTATGATGCCATTTCGCTTACGCGAGTGGCCTCGACCTTTCGGATACGAGCGCAGACTATATCACTACCCGTTATACTTATTAGTACAAATTAGGTATCCTCCACTTCCACTATCTTTAGCTTATAGTGTACTTCCTTTACGGAATAGTCGTTGAACTTTACTCTATTCGAGTCTTAGCTGCTGATTATCCACTGCTTCAGCACTTAGGATTTAACCATATGCCATCTTAACTATTTTTTCTGCTTTCGCAACCTTCACGTCTAGGCTTATTTCATCCTTACGTTGTAGTTAGTTAAGCTTTAGGAACTTCCAGCAGTTCAAAGGATTTTGAATGCATAATATGCATCGCTCCATACTCTTTACGAATATGGGAGGTTTAGTTATAAGAAACTTTTAAAGTTTTATAAACTTTATGAAAGTTTCTGTAACTGTTTAGTTACCTCTACAGGATTGTCCCTCCTACTTTCTATAACTTCATAAAGATCTTTAAAAACATCATTCAAATCCATTTATAACCCTCCTTCCAAAATTGTATGGGAAAACTAACTAGAAAGTTAACTTATACACTAAAAAGTATTAGCAACATTTTCCTCCGTTACACTACGGAAAAACCTTTAATTATTTTTCATAACTTGTTTTGCTAAAGCAAAACATCGCTACTTAAGCAGATATCCCAAATCTTTGATTTGGTGATAGTCGCTTACGCAGAGTATACTCCTGCGAAACAAAAGAGCAGGAGTTTCCTTTAAATTTAAAGATTTTTCGTAGTGTAACGTAGAAAAATCCTCCTTCATTGTCCTCTGTCCTATATTTTTATATTACGAATTATAGTGTCAAAGGCTGTATATATTCCCCGGAGTGTAAGTTAAGTTGCAAATTAGGAACCCTATAGTATATTTCTATAAAAGCAGCTTCTATTGCCAGTATGACATGCTGCCCCAACTTGCTTTACTTTTATGAGCAGTGTATCTCCATCACAGTCAACACTTATACCCTTAACATATTGATAGTGTCCGGAAGTTTCTCCTTTATTCCAGTATTCATTTCTTGATCTACTCCAAAACCATGTAGTTCCACTTTGCAAAGTTCTCTTTAAAGACTCTTCATTCATATATGCAACCATTAAAACCTGCCCACTTTCATAATCTTGAATTACTGCTGGAATCAAGCCGCCTTTAAAATTAACTGCTTTCAAATTTTGAGTATTGATATTTTCATCCATATTATTTCCCCTCTTTAAATACCCTAAATTCTAACTTCTACATTTCTACTCTTTAAATACTCTTTTACTTGTTTTATGGTAAGTTCTCTATAGTGAAAAAGAGAAGCTGCAAGAGCTGCATCTGCATTAGATTCAGCAAACACATTATAAAAGTGCTCTAATTTTCCGCATCCTCCTGATGCTATAACTGGAATATTTACTGATTTTGATATCGTATCTGTAAGTGGTATATCATATCCGCTTTTGGTTCCATCTGTATCCATACTAGTTAAAAGTATTTCGCCTGCACCTAAAGTTTCTACTTTTTTTGCCCACTTTACTGCATCAAGTCCAGTATCAATTCTTCCACCATTTATGACTACATTCCAACCAGTCTTATCCTGTCTCATTCTAGCATCTATAGCTGCAACTACACATTGACTTCCAAACTTATCCGCTGCCCTTGTTATAAGTTCTGGATCATTTACTGCAGCTGAATTAACGGATATTTTATCTGCACCTGCCCTTAAAATGTTTTTAAAATCATCCAAATTTCTTATACCTCCTCCAACTGTCAAAGGTATAAATACTTCTTCTGCTGTTCTTCTAACTACATCTATCATCGTTTTTCTTTGATCACTCGTTGCAGTAATATCTAGAAATACTATTTCATCTGCACCTTCTTCATTATAAGCTTTTGCTATCTCAACAGGATCTCCTACATCCTTTAAGTTCACAAAATTAACTCCTTTAACTACTCTTCCACCTTCTACATCTAAACATGGTATTATTCTTTTAGTAAGCACAATTAATTCCTCCCAATTTCTATAGCATCTTGAAGGAAAATATCTCCTGAATAAATTGCCTTTCCAATAATAGCTCCATATACACCAACATTTTTTATATTTTTTACATCTTCTATATTTTTAACTCCACCTGAAGCAATTATATTACAGGAAACATTTGATTCAATTTCAGAAAGTTGTTTTAAATTAGCTCCTTTCAAAGTCCCATCTCTACTTATATCCGTAAATATTATAGTTTTTACGCCTACATCTTCAATTCTCTTTGCAAATTCTATATAGTCTATTTTGCTTACATTAACCCATCCATCTACAGCAACTAAACCATCTTTGGCATCTATACCGACGGCAATTTTATCTCCGTACTTTTTAACTGCTTCTTTTAACATATTAAAATCATTTAAAGCAGCTGTTCCAAGTATCACTTGGCTTACTTTACTTTCTATTAAAAGGTCTATTGTTTCAAGGTTTCTTATTCCTCCGCCAACTTCTACAGGAAGTTTAACTTCATTTATTACTCTTAAAACTTGATCTAAATTTCGCATTTTACCTTCAACGGCTCCATCTAAATCAACCATATGTAAATATTCCGCTCCTGCATCTTTAAAACTTAAAGCTGTCTCTACCACATCTTTTGCAACTACTTGAGCTGATGACATTTTCCCTTGATATAGTCTCACACACTTACCATCCTTTAGATCAATTGCTGGAATTATAATCAATTAAACTACCTCCTCATCTACTCAATTATTAAAACTTAGTCAACTTTGAAAAATTTTTAAGCATTTGCATCCCAACGTCACCGCTCTTTTCAGGATGAAATTGTACTCCAAACAAACTATCTTTACTTACAACTGCCGGTATATTCATTCCATAATAGGATACTGCATTTAAATTTTCACTATCCTCAACTTCCGTATAAAATGAGTGTACAAAATAAACATAACTTTCTTCATCAATTCCATTTAAAATTTCACATGTCTTTTTTATATTTAAGCTGTTCCACCCCATATGAGGTATCTTTACATCTGCATATATCTTTTTGACACTTCCTTTTAGAAGGTCAAGTCCGCTGCAAGTTTTTATCTCTTCACTAATACTAAACAAAAGCTGCATTCCTAAACATATCCCTAATGCTGGTTTTCCAGACTTTAAAGCCTCTTTAAATGCTTCATCTAATTTGGTCTCTCTCAAGTTTTTCATTGCATCTGGGAAAGCACCTACCCCAGGTAAAATAACTCCACTTGATTTTTCTATTTCCCCTGCATCAGAAGTTATAATTGCATCTTGACCTATATACTGAAGTGATTTCTGGACACTTCTTAAGTTTCCCATTCCATAATCTATTATTGCAATCATCAAATCACACTCCAATAATTTTTTATTTCAACTAATTTACAATATGCCTTTAGTAGACATTATTCCTTTTATTTTTTCATCACAAGTTACAGCTTCTCTTAAAGTTCTTCCAAAGGCTTTAAAAATTGCCTCTATCATATGGTGAGAATTATTCCCATAAAGTACTTTTATATGAAGAGTAATCCCTGCATTAAAGGCTACAGCTCTAAAAAATTCTTCAACCATTTCCGTATCCATTTGTCCAACTTTTTCAGCACTAAAATTTGCATCAAATACTAAATAAGGTCTTCCACTTATATCCATTGATACCATGCAAAGAACTTCATCCATAGGTAAAAAAGTTGTACCATATCTCTTTATCTGTGCCTTATCACCAAGAGCTCTTTCAATACACTTTCCAATAACTATTCCAATATCTTCAATAGTATGATGTGAATCAACATATAGATCCCCTTTTGCACTTACTTCCATATCTATAAATCCATGCTTTGACATAAGGCACAGCATATGGTCAAAAAAACCTATGCCTGTATCTATCTTATAATTTCCACTTCCATCAAGATCAATTTTAACATTTATATTTGTTTCATTAGTTTTTCTCGAAATTGAAGCTTTTCTCATAATACACCACCTTAAAGTTTTAGTTATTTTATAATTTTTTTCAAGCAATTAAGTACTGCTTCATTTTCCTTTCTGCTTCCAACACTTATCCTTATAAAATCATTGAGTCTTCCGTCACCAGCATAGTTTCTAACCGATATACTATTTTTTAAAAGCTCTTTATATATATTTTGTGAATCTTTAAGTTTCATAATTATAAAATTAGAGTGTGTTGGATAAACTTTCAGTCCATTTATACTTTTTAATCCATCAAACAAAAACTTTCTCTCAACAAGTACTTTTTTAGTATAATCTTTTATATAATCTGTGTTTTCTAAAATGACTTCACCAATAGCTTGAGTAACTGAATTGACATTAAAAACAGGTTTTACTTTTTTTATTTCTTGAATTAATTTATGATTTGTTATTAAAAATCCCAATCTTATAGCAGCCATTGCCGCAGCTTTTGAAAATGTTCTTAATACTATAAGATTTTCATAATCATTTATTTTATCCACTATTGATTCACCGTAAAATTCAATATAAGCTTCATCTACAACTACTATTGAATTACATTCATTAATTATCCTTAATACATCTTGCCTTGGTATTATTGTACCAACTGGATTATTGGGATTTGATACAAAAAGTACTTTTACTTTTTCTCTATTTACTGATTCTATTAATTTATCTACATTTAGAGAAAAATCTTCATTTAATTCAAATACTTTTGCCTTTCCACCTTCTATTTCAGTGTACTCCGCATATATCGAAAAATCAGGATTGACACACATTATACTTTCACCTTTATCTACAAATGCAGAAATTATAATTTGTATGAGTTCATCTGATCCATTTCCAGCCATTACATTTTTAGCATCTGTTTTTGCATAGTCAGCATACAACTTACATACCTTGGTTGAATCAGGATCAGGATATCTATTAAAATCAAGGCTTTTAATTTTACCTAAAACTTTTTCTAAAATATCACTGCGTATATTCATAAAATTTTCATTTGCATCTAACTTAATTTCATATTTAACTTCTGGTGCAGTATATGGATTAAAATTTTTAAGATTTTCTTTTAAGAATTTTTCTATCATTTTAACAATCTCCTTTAAGCACTATTTTAATCTAACCTTTACAGAATTAGCATGTGCAGTAAGCCCTTCTATATCAGCAAACTTCATAATTTTATTACTAACCTTTTGAAGCTCTTCTTGTGAGTAATATGTAAAGCTAGATTTCTTTACAAAATCATCTACTGATAATGGTGAAAAAAACCTTGCAGTCCCGCCTGTTGGAAGTACATGATTTGGACCTGCTATATAATCTCCGAGTGGTTCTGGTGCAAAATTTCCCATAAATATTGACCCTGCATTTTTTATACTCCCAAGAATAGAAAATGGCTCTTTAACACATAACTCCAAATGTTCTGGGGCTATAGAATTACTTAAATCAATTCCACTTTGAATATCATCTGTTACTATGATGAGTCCATAATTTTTTAATGATTCAAGAATTATATCTTTTCTGCTCAAATTCTCAACTTGCTTCTTTAATTCTTCTTTGACATCTTGAGCTAATTTTTCCGAAGTAGTTATTAAAACTGCTGATGCTAATTTATCATGTTCTGCTTGTGACATTAAGTCAGCTGCTACATAGCTGGGATCAACACTTTCATCAGCTAATATTAAAATTTCACTTGGACCTGCTATCATATCTATATTCACATATCCAAATACACTCTTCTTGGCCATAGCTACAAATATGTTTCCTGGTCCTACTATCTTATCAACTTTATCAATTATTTTTGTTCCAAATGCAAGTGCACCTATTGCCTGTGCACCTCCTGCTTTATAGATCTTATTAACTCCAGCTATATCAGCTGCTGCAAGTATGTTAGGATTTATGCTTCCATCTTTTGAAGGAGGCGTTACCATCACTATTTCTTTTACATCTGCTATTTTTGCTGGAATTACATTCATCAAAACCGAAGATGGATATGCTGCCGTACCGCCAGGCACATATACTCCTACTCTCTCTAATCCTCTAATTTGCTGTCCTAGTATTACTCCATTATCTTTTGTAATCATCCATGAGTTTTTCTTTTGTCTTTCGTGAAAAAACTTTATATTTTTTGCTGCAAGTTTTAATGTATCCAAAAATTCACTGTCAATAGTTTTATAAGCATTTTCTATTTCTTCTCTAGATACACAAATGCTGTCCTTATCTATACTTGAACTGTCAAATTTATTTGTATATTTTATTAAAGCATCATCACCATGCTTTTTTACATCCTGTAATATTTTATTTACTGATTCAATAACTTCACTTTGTACAGTTTTACCTCTTTCTTTAAAACCTTTCAAATAATTTTCTCCAGCTTCTGTACCACCATATATTAAATTTATAATATCTTCTTTCAAAATTACACCCCCAACTTAAATAGATAATTTTTCTTTTAATTTGACTTGTTTTTGAATAGAATTTATTATCCTTTCTATCTCATCTTTTTTCATTTTCATACTTGCTACATTAACAACCATCCTAGCACTTATATCACATATGTTCTCATATACAACAAGACCATTTTCCTTAAGCGTATTACCAGTTTCAACTATATCTACTATTGCATCAGCAAGACCTAATATAGGTGCTAATTCAACAGATCCTTCTATTTTTATGATTTCAACATCCTGACCAATTTTTCTAAAATACTCTCTAGCAACATTTGGATACTTTGTAGCTATCTTTTTTCTATTGTATCCTTCATAAAACTTATTATTTTTAGGTCCTGCAACTGCAAGTTTACATGCTCCAAATTTTAAATCAAGTACTTCATAAAAATTTCTCTTTTGTTCAAGTAAAGTATCCTTTCCAACTATACCTATATCAACAACTCCATATTCTACATATGTCAATACATCTGGTGCTTTAACGAGTACAAACTCAATATTATGCTTTTCATCTTTAAATATAAGTTTTCTACCTTTATTTATAATTTGACTGCAGTCTATACCTGAATATTGAAATAATTCAACAGCCCCTTTTTCAATTCTTCCTTTAGTCAAAGCTATTTTGACAGTTTTAGCATTACTCATAGTAAACTTCTCCCCATTTTTTATTTATAAATTTATAAGTTTCATATTCTTCTTCTCTGCATAATTAGCTGCTTCAATATTATTATCAAAAGAGCTTACTTCTGCTATTATACCTTTATTTCTAAGTTCTAAAGCCTTTTCATAAGCTTCCTTAAATGAATCACTTCCATAGCATATGAGAACCTTAGTCCTTTTATCTTCAAATGTTTGATTACTATCATCTAATGCTGATAGTACACTATCCACATCTATTGCAAAACCTGTTGCAGGTTCATTATCTCCAAACTGAGTTATAAGATTATCATATCTTCCTCCAGTTAATATATTTCCACCAACTCCGTGAGTATATCCTCTAAATATTATGCCTGTGTAATAATTTAAATCTTGAACCATTCCTAAATCTATAGATAAATATGAACTAAGCCCTATGCTTTCAATTACAGCATATACCTTTCTTATGCTATTTAAAGCAGCTTGAGCCATTTCATTATCCAAAGTAAGTTTTTCTGCCTTATCAAGTATTTCTATGCCTCCAAATAATCCCGGCATTTCTCTTAATACATTTAATACTTTGCCATCAATATTTTTTCTCTCAACTTCGAGTAATTCTGATAATGTTGTAAAGTTCTTACTCTCTATAGACTTTCTCAATTTTTCTTTCTTTTCATCTTCTAAATTTGTTTCTTCAATTACTGCTTTAAAGAATTCCGCTTGACCTAGTTCTATTTTAAAATCTTTGAGTCCGCAATTTAAAAGAGATCTAATTCCAATTATTATTGCTTCTACATCAGCTTTTAAACTCTTAACGCCTATTATTTCAATACCTGATTGAGTTATTTCATTATTATTTCCGTGTAAGCTTTCATTGACCCTATATATGTTAGATGTATAGCATAATTTAAGTGGATGAGGTGCTTCATTTAATTTTGCAGCAGCAATTCTTGCTATTGGTATAGTCATATCAGGTTTGAGTACTAATATCCTCCCTTGATTATCAAATAACTTATACATTTTTTCTTGAGGCAATGTTGTATTTTCTATATTAAATACATCATAAAATTCCAAAGTAGGAGATTTCAATTCCATAAAGCCGCTCTCTACATAAGTTTTTCTAAGTATATTTTCTATATAAATTTTTTTACTGCATTCCTCAAACAGCGTATCCTTTGTACCTTCGGGTATATATCTTCTCCAATTTGCCATTAATTTCGCTCCCTTATTTTATTACGTTATTAATTTAATATGATAAAGTGATGAATTACTATAATAATAACAACTTATAAGTAAAATTGCAATATATTAATAAATTTTATTTTTGATATATCATTAATAATAATGTCCCTTACTATTAAATTTATAAATCATGTATTTTTTTAAATTCAAAAAAAGCTTCAATTTTAAAAATACATTGAAGCTTTTTTAGTTGAATAAATTATTTATGTAATATACATTTCGGTTAAATTTTAGAAGTTTATTACGTTAACTAAAGAACTCTATGTGTAACTCCCTTAAACAATAGAGTTCTTTGGTGTTTTAAACATCCTTATTCAAGAAGTTCTATAACATCTTTATATATTAGAACATTTGATATATTGCCATAATATCTTATTACACCATCTATTACTGTAAAAGGTACTTCATACCCATTATCAATTAATTCTTTTATTCTAGGATATTTATCTCCCCAATTTTCATAATCACTTATATCTATAAATTCCAGCTTCACATTTTGGGATATACTGCTGTTAGCTATAAATCTTTGTAAATTCCTATACATATCCATCATGGTAAGCTGAATACTAGAATCACAGTTAGTACCATGGCCACAGCCGCCACCAGCAGCACTATTACAGCCCTTACATGTATTATTTTTGCTTGAGCAGCATCCATTTCCCCTGCATCCTCCGCACTTGCCAGAATTAAAATTTACTTTTTTGTTTTTTTCTCCAAAAATTTGAACTAATATATCCTTATTTATTTCTATCATCTCCTCAATTACATCATTTTTAATACAATCAATTTTAAAATATAATTAATTAGCTTAAGGAAGTTTTCTATCACTATATTATATAATATAAAAAACACGAACTGTAAATATACAGTCCGTTATAAATAAAAACAAGATTTAATTTTTATAATATTAAATGCCTATCCTTCACATTTTGATATTTTGTCAATATAATTTCTGTCATCGCTTATTCTTATGAGGCTTTCTATAAAATATTTACTTTTACTCTTAGGAATTTGTTTCTTTTCTATCAATTTGATCATTACCATACATATATCATATCTTTTAACGTGAGTATGACCCTCCTTAAACTTTTTATGTGTGTTGTGGATAATATAGTCACCTCCAGCCTTATATATCTTAAATTCTGGATTTTGATATATCTGTACACTCAAAGTTTTATCACCTCATAATCATAATAACATAGTATTATTATAAAATATTATAACTTTTCTAATATTATGACACCTTTTCATGTCCCATATAATCCACTTTTCAAGGAAAGTCAATACTTATTAATATCTTTATATAGTATATGATTTGCAAATTAAATTTGACTAATAAATATTCTATACATTTATCTCTACCTTTTGACCAAGCAGCTCATTATTTTCTTCTAAAAGAGGTTTTATTTGAGTTTGAATAAAATCTACAACTTGACCTGGAGCTCTGCCTATAAATTTTTTAGGATCTATTAGTGACAGTATTTCTTCCTCTGTCATGTTAAAAAACTCATCATTTATTATTCTAGATATTAAATCATTTTCTTTGCCTTCTTCTTTAACCACTTTTGCAGCCTGCATAGAATGCTGTCTAATTCTTTCATGTAAATCTTGTCTATCTCCACCTTTTTTAACAGCTTCCATTATTATATTTTCTGTAGCCATAAATGGCAGTTCTCTCTTAACATGAGCTTCTATAACTTTAGGATATACAACCATGTTTGAAGATACATTCATGTACAAGTTTAAAACTCCATCCAATGCTAAAAATGCCTCTGCAACTGATATCCTCTTATTTGCAGAATCATCAAGTGTTCTTTCAAACCACTGCGTAGATGCCGTTATAGCTGGGTTTAAAGAATCTACAATTACATATCTAGAAAGTGCACTTATTCTCTCTGATCTCATAGGATTTCTTTTATATGCCATAGCCGATGATCCTATTTGATTCTTTTCAAATGGCTCCTCCATCTCTTTCATATTTTGGAGAATCCTAAGATCATTACTAAACTTATATGCACTTTGTGCTATTTCTGAAAGTGTATTTAATATTATTGAGTCAACCTTTCTTGTATAAGTTTGACCTGTAATCATAAATTCACTTTTAAATCTCATTTTTTCTGCAACCATTTTATCAAGAGCTTTAACCTTATCTTCATTTCCATTAAATAACTCCATAAAACTAGCTTGGGTTCCCGTTGTACCTTTAACCCCTCTAAATCTCATATGATCTATAACAAAATCTATATTTTCCATATCCATGTATAAGTCTTGAATCCAAAGACAAGCTCTTTTACCAACTGTAGTCAGCTGGGCTGGTTGAAGATGTGTAAATCCAAGTGTAGGCAATTCCTTATATTTTAATGCAAATTCTGTAAGTGAATTTATAACATTTACCATTTTTTTCTTGATTATAAAAAGAGCCTCTCTCATTACTATCAAGTCCGTATTGTCCCCTACATAACAACTAGTAGCACCTAGGTGTATTATACCTTTTGCCTTAGGACACTGCACACCATAAGCATAAACATGGCTCATTACATCATGACGAACTTCTTTTTCCCTTTCTTCAGCAACTTCATAATTTATATTTTCAGCATTAGCCTTAAGCTCATTAATTTGTTCATCTGTTATATTTAAACCCAGCTGCTTTTCACACTCTGCTAAAGCAACCCATAATTTTCTCCACGTCTTAAATTTCATTTCGTCTGAGAATAAATAACTCATTTCCTTAGAAGCATATCTAGTATTAAGCGGCGTATTATAAATATCTCTTCTTTTCATTTTGCAAAAGACCTCCATACGTATATAATTTCTATTAACATATTTTTCATTCATATTATAGCATATAATCGCTATAAATAATATATTTTTGTTCGTGTTAAAAACATCCCTCGTTCTATTTTTTTTTATCATTAATATAATTTATTAAATGATACTATAACAAAAAAGGAGGAATATTGCTGTGTATAAATTAAACATTTTAGACAAGATTTCATTTATTCTAGTAATTATAGGTGCTATAAACTGGGGTTTAATAGGTTTATTTAATCTTAATATAGTAGGACTGCTATTTGGTGAGCCGGTAAATTTGCTTGGAAGAATAATTTACATACTAATAGGAATATCAGGATTGAATATGGTATTATTTCTATTTAAGATGAAAAGCAGTTACAAAAAATAAAAAACAGTCATAAATAAAAGGTTTTTATTTTAAACCTTTTATTTATAACTTTTAATTATTCTTCAAGGGAATTTAATAATTTAACTACTTCTTCTAATGCTAAAGATTCATCATCACCAGAAGCTGAAACTGTTATTGTAGCATTTTTAGTAACTCCTAGAGATAATACTCCTATAAGGCTCTTAACATTAGCCTTCTTCCCGTCAAATTCTATACTTACATCTGACTTAAAGGAAGATGCTTTCTTAACTAATAGTGTTGCAGGACGTGCATGCAAACCTGTTGAACTTTTAACTATAACTTCTTTAGATACCATTTTATTCACTCCTATATGTGTTTTTTCTAAGTTCCCTTATAATTATACCATTTTCTCTATATGTTTCAATACTTATATGACATCATAATTGTAAATTTTACTTTAAAGATTTTATAAATTCATCTATTCTATTTAAACCTTCTTTAATATTTTCCATGGAAGTAGCATATGAAAGCCTTACATAGTTATCAACTCCAAAACCTGCACCAGGTATTACTGCAACCTTTTGTTTCTCGAGTAGCATTTGTGAAAAGCTAAGCGAATCTTTTATTTCTAAGCCATCACACTTTTTACCAAATACTTTTGATATATTCATCATTGCATAAAATGCGCCTTCAGGTTTTCTGCAAGATATATTTTCTATAGAATTTACCCTGTCTATCATAAAGTCCCTTCTTCTTTTAAATTCTTGGACCATTATATCTATATCAGAAGAATCTGATTTCAATGCTTCTACAGAAGCATACTGTGCTATGGAATTTGGATTTGAAGTAGTATGACTTTGTATATTTGACATAAGCTTTACTATCTCTTCACTTGCAGCAGCATATCCAATCCTCCATCCAGTCATGGCATAAGTCTTAGATACACCATTTATAACTATGGTTCTATTATAAGCATCTTGTGACAAACTTGCTATGCTTATATGTTTATTATTTCCATATATCAATTTTTCATATATTTCATCTGATAAAATTAGTATATCATTTTCCCTAGCAAAATCTGCAATTGCTTGTAGTTCTTCCTTAGTATAAACAGTTCCTGTTGGATTATTAGGACTGTTTATTAATATCATTTTAGTCTTTTCTGTTAGTACTTTATTGAGAGAATCTACTGTATACTTAAAACCATTTTCTTCACTAGTTTGAGCAAATACTGGGACTCCATCTGCCAATTTTACAAGTTCTGGATAACTAACCCAATATGGTATAGGAATTATAACTTCATCACCCGGGTTTAAAACTGCTGAAAATGCGTTTGCAAGGCACTGCTTAGCTCCTGTTGAGACAATTATCTGATTTGTATTATATTTTAAGTTATTATCACTGCAGAATTTATCGACAATTGCTTTTTTTAGTTCCATTATACCTGAAGCAGGAGTATATTTAGTATACCCTTTTTTTATAGCTTCTATAGCAGCATTTTGTATGTTCTTTGGGGTATTAAAATCTGGTTCTCCTGCTCCAAAACCAACCACATCAATTCCCTTTGATTTCATTTCTTTTGCTTTAGCTGTTATAGCCAAAGTTATTGACGGCTGAATTTTCTGAGATTTCCTTGATAAAATCATTTTTATTCCTCCATTTCAACAATACTTATCTATTTTTAAAGGTACTTTTAGTTAATTTTAAATAACTAACTTAGAATACTTAGCCTAACTTCTAGCTACTAAAATAACTCCTATCATGATGAATATAACACCAATTATCCTTGTAAGTGAAATATTCTCCTTAAATATGAAATAAGAGAAAAGCATAACTAAAACATAACCCATACTTACCATAGGATATGCATAACTTAATTCCACTTTGCTTAAAACCTTTATCCATAATAAAAAACTTACACCATAAGATACTATACCGCACATAACTGGAATATTTTTTATTATGCTAATTATACTTGGTATTAAATGTCCTATAGTTAAATCTAACTCGACTCCTGTTATGCCGTACTTTACTAATACCTGTCCTACAGAACCTAATAAAACTGAAACTAATATTAATATTGTCATAAATTTAACTCCTTGTATTTACATATCGTAAGCTTAATAAAATGATAAAATCCATATACAAATATGAATATTTCAGGGAATGAATATCTTCCCTGACCTTCTGTTATAAAATATACTGAAGTAAACATACAAAATAAAATTACACAGTATAAATCAAATTTATTTATATCTCCAGATTTAAAATTAAATATATTTAGCAGTACATATATTCCATATAATAAAATGTATACTATTCCAAAAGCAAAAACAACACTTCTAATTATACCAGTAATTAAATATAAAACTGCCTTTGAACAATGGCTTAAATTAGCTCCATAAGTACTGTATACTATATCATCTCCTACAAAATATGTATTAAATAGCCTTTTAAAACCAAGTTCCATAAATTGCTTAGGATGAGATTTTATCCACTTTTTAGCTGCACTGCTTAACATCTTATTTTTTTGAGTCATATTTGCATTTTTATATTCTTGTGTTTTTACAACAGAATTTTCTACATCTTCTGCAGCCATCCATCTGCCATTCTTATTTTGTGAATTATTATTTATATATAAAACAATCCCGCCGTTATTTGATACATATGTAAATTGACCTATTAATTTTGTATTTCTATACAGCCATGGAGTCAGTATTAAAAAGCTTAAGATGAGTACAACAGCTGAATTTAAAAGCGGCTTCAAAAGTTTTTTTTGAATTATCAAGTCTACTAAAAAAATAGCAAGAAAAAAAACTATAAAAAATGGTTTTATCATTGTATTTAAACCAGTTAAAATCCCTATTAATACATACTTTAATCTTAGTTTACTAAAATACAAACATGTTATTCCAAGTAATATTGTAGTAAATAATATTTCTGTTCCCAAAATACTATTATAAAATATATTATTTGGCATAAATACAAATAAAGCAAATATTATTTTTCTTTCTATTTCCTTTAATGGTATCCTCTTTAATATAATCAAGAAAAATAAGTTTGAGATTAAGGTAAGAATTATATTAAATATTTTTGCATTAAGTATGCTTACTCCAAATACCTTAAATATTTGTCCTAATACTATTGGGTAACCTACTGAGGTATATGTGTCTCCCCATTGTTTTCCATTAGCTATTTCAGCAGCTAATTCATAATAATAATTAAAATCAGAAAATGGTTTAGTGTTTACAAGAGCTGCCCATAATATACAGCAAATTAAACCTGCCAGCATTATGATTTCATAATACTTATTTTGTTTTATTACGTTGATTTTCATAACAACTATTAGTCCTTTCTGTGCTCACTACAATTTTAAGTATATTATAAGTAATACCGATATCCCCCATAATACTATATTTATTAAAAAAGGAGTATCTTTAAAAAATACATCTTCTGGTTTTCCACCTATGTTCTTTTTATCCATCAAATATTGGTACCTAAATATTCCATACAGTACAAACGGTATTGTAAAAATCATAGTTTTGCTTTGTACAGAACTAAAAGTATAGAGACAGTATGCCATCAATATAGATGGTGTCACTATAGTAAGCATTTTATCTATCATATCTACAGAATACTCTTCTAATATTTTTCTATGTGATGCACTCTTATCTTTTAAAGCTATAATTTCACTCTTTCTCTTATTAAGTGCTATAAACAGAGCTAAAAGTATAGTACATAAAAATAGCCATGGAGATACTTGTACACCTGTAGCAAGACTTCCACTTTCTACTCTGAGTACAAACCCAAAGGTTATAGTCATTACATCTATTATCACCATGTTTTTTAACTTAAAACAATAAAATATATTCACAACTATATAAATCAAAAATATTGATAATATTTCTATGTTTAAATATAGATAAGAAAGAGATATAACACAAAAAACCACAAAAATATCCAGTATAACAGCAGTTTTCTTAGAAACTCTGCCGCTTGGAAGCGGTCTTTTTTTCTTGTCTGGATGGCACTTATCTTTTTCAATATCAACTATATCATTTAATATATATATAGTTGATGATGTAAGACAAAATAAAGCAAATGTCAATATATTGTAGTAAACTACACTTTTATCTAAAAACTTACCTGAAAAAACTACAGCAGCAAATACAAAAAAATTCTTAATCCACTGTTTTGGTCTCATTAATTGTAATATCGCTTTTATGTCCATATTTTCCTCCTTACAACAAACAACTATAATTACAATGTCTTTTTACATTTTAACACAGAGCACGATATAGTCAACTTTATTTGTACAAATTTTTTGTCTATATATAATTTTATCACATAATTTTTAAGTATTTAAAATTAATTTTTCGCAAAATATAATTTCCACAGTATTTATTCAACAAGTTAACAGAGTATTAAAAAAAGGCTTGAAAACTCAAGCCCTCTATTTATATACTATTTACTATCTTGGTTGAATTATTAATTTTATTGCAGTTCTCTCTTCACCATCTATTTCAATATCGGTAAATGCTGGAATGCAAATTAAATCTATACCGCTTGGTGCTACAAACCCTCTTGCTATTGCTACAGCCTTTACAGCTTGATTTAGAGCTCCTGCTCCTATAGCTTGTATCTCTGCGGCTCCTCTTTCTCTCAAAACACCTGCTAATGCCCCTGCCACTGAATTTGGACTCGATTTTGCTGAAACTTTTAATACTTCCATAATAAACCTCCTACATATTAATTATAAAATTATTTAACTTTATTTGTTATTGTTACTACAATATACTATTCTACATAAAATTAAAAATTCCTTTTAGATTTTGTAAATCTACTTACAAAATTTAAAAGGAATATTAATAAAATTAATTATTTTGCGTACTCAATAGCACGTGTTTCTCTTATTACATTTACTTTTATTTGACCAGGATACTCTAATTCATTTTCTATTCTCTTAACTATGTTCCTTGCCATTTCCACAGCTCCTGCATCATCAACTTCTTCTGGTTTGATCATGATTCTTATTTCCCTGCCCGCTTGAATGGCATATGACTTTTCCACACCTTCACATGAATTTGCTATTTCTTCCAGCTTTTCTAATCTCTTTATATAAGCTTCCAAAGTTTCTCTTCTAGCTCCAGGTCTTGCTGCTGATATAGCATCTGCTGCCTGGACAAGTACAGCCTCTAATGACTCAGATTCTACATCATCATGATGAGCTGCAATAGCATTTACAATTATAGAAGATTCATGATATTTTTTTGCAACTTCTGACCCAATAATTGCATGAGGTCCTTCTACTTCATGGTCAACAGCCTTACCTATATCATGAAGCAATCCTGCCCTTTTAGCAATAGTAGGATCAATTCCAAGCTCTGATGCCATAAGACCAGCTAAGTATGCAACCTCAATAGAATGTTTTAATACATTTTGACCATAACTAGTTCTATACTTTAATCTTCCCAATAACTTTATTAATTCCAAGTGAAGACCATGTACTCCTGTTTCGAAAGTTGCTTGTTCTCCTTCTTCTTTAATGTTATTTTCTACTTCCTTCTTAGCTTTTTCAACCATTTCCTCAATTCTTGCTGGATGAATTCTGCCATCAATTATCAGTTTTTCCAACGCTATTCTAGCTACTTCTCTTCTTATAGGATCAAATCCCGATAGAATTACTGCCTCTGGTGTATCATCAATTATTAAATCAACACCAGTTAATGTTTCAAGAGTCCTTATATTTCTACCTTCTCTTCCTATTATTCTCCCTTTCATTTCATCATTAGGGAGAGAAACAACATAAACAGTCGTTTCTGCAACATGATCTGCTGCACATCTTTGAATAGCACATGTTATTATTTCTCTTGCCTTTTTATCTGCTTCTTCCTTTGCCCTTGTTTCTACTTCTTTAATCATCATTGCAGATTCATGTTTTATTTCCTTATTAACCTCATCTAGCAATATTTCTTTAGCCTGTTCAGATGTTAAACCTGACAATCTCTCAAGTTCTTTTCTCTGCTTTTCATATAATTGTTCCACATTTTGTTGTAATTCATCAATTTTTTGCTGCTTTTTATTTAGATTTTCATCTCTTTTTTCAAGCATATCACTTTTTTTATCAAGTAATTCTTCTCTTTGAATTAACCTTCTCTCAAATCTCTGAGATTCATTTCTTCTATCCCTTGATTCCTTATCAAAATCTGCCCTTAATTTATGAACTTCTTCTTTAGCCTCAAGTATTGCCTCTTTCTTTTTGGATTCTGCATCCCTTTTAGCTTCTTCTTTTAATCTATTGGACTCTTTAAGAGCCTCCGATCTTATAGTTTCAGCTTTATTTTTTATAAGGTATAACATTATTAACAAAACAATAGCTACTATTATACCAGTAATAATTACATATATAATAGAATTCATATAAACACCTCCTTTGCTTTTATCACGTATATATATTTTAGGTAAAATATGCAAGCATAGAAAAGGTGCCTTATTTTATTCAATTGGTAACTAGTCAAAATAAATGATAAACCAGAATTTGTCTTAATTTTATATTATATTTTTATTATTGTCAAGTTTTAAGTGTTATATTATTAATATAATCCGTTATTTTACAATAACAAGAATTTATATTAGAATATCATGTTTTCCTTATGAAATATCAAGTTTTCCTTATGTTTTTATTTGAAATTTTATTTACTTTGAGTATCTTCTTCTTTTTTTAGTTTATCTTCTTCTTTTTTTAGTTTATCTTTTCCCTTAGCATCTTCATCTATCTTAGGATTTACGGCAGGAAGGTTATATTTTTGTCTTATATTATTTTCTATTTCATACATTATCTTAGGATTTTCTCTAAAAAATTGTTTTGCGTTTTCTCTTCCCTGCCCGAGCCTAGTTTCTTTGTATGAAAACCATGATCCACTTTTTTGAACAAGTTCTTCTCTAACACCAACATCTAAAACATTTCCCTCTCTTGATATTCCTTGGTTATACATTATATCAAATTCTGCTTGTTTAAATGGAGGTGCAACTTTATTTTTAATTACTTTAACCCTTGTTCTATTACCTACTATTTCATCACCTTGTTTTATAGAATCTATTCTTCTAACATCCAGTCTAACAGAAGAATAGAATTTTAGTGCTCTTCCGCCTGGAGTAGTTTCTGGATTTCCAAACATAACCCCTACTTTTTCTCTCAACTGGTTAATAAATACTACAGAACATTTGGACTTGTTTATAGCCCCAGTAAGTTTTCTTAAAGCTTGAGACATAAGTCTTGCTTGTAAGCCAACATGTGAATCTCCCATTTCTCCTTCTATTTCTGCTTTAGGAACTAGTGCAGCAACAGAATCAACTACTATTACATCTATAGCTCCTGATCTTACAAGTGCTTCAGCTATTTCAAGTGCTTGTTCTCCAGTATCTGGTTGAGATACAATTAAATTTTCTATATCCACTCCTAATTTCTTAGCATATCCTGGATCAAGAGCATGTTCAGCGTCTATAAATGCTGCAGCTCCTCCAGCTTTTTGTGCTTCAGCTATTATATGTAGAGCTACTGTAGTTTTACCAGATGATTCAGGTCCAAATATTTCTACAACCCTTCCCTTGGGGATACCGCCAATTCCAAGTGCTATATCCAGATCTAAACATCCAGTTGATATAGCATCTAAATCCAATACGCTGTTTTCACCAAGTTTCATTATAGAACCTTTACCAAATTGCTTTTCTATTTGCGTTAACGCAGAATCAAGTGCTTTTAATTTTTCAGTATTAATATTTGCCAAAATAGCCACTTCCCTTCCTTAATTATGGCATATATACTATATAGTATACGGGTTCGAACATTTGTTCTAAACTAATTATATAATATATTATATATTTGGTCAACCTAGTATAAGTTCAGCTATTTAAATCAAATATAACATTTATTATAGAAATCTATGCCTATAATTTAAAATTATCAAAAACATAGGTATTTTCTATATAGACATTATAATTATTTACATAAAATTATATTTTAAACAATCGAGTATAAGGAAAATAATTAATTTATTTTCTGTTCTTATGCACCGCGTGAGTAATACGCTAGAGCTAGAGCTAGAGCTTGAGCAGCTTTATAGGGTTCCTAACTCATAAGTTGACTTAGGCTGTAATCTGACTTGGGCACATAAAATAAAGAGTTAAATTTTTTAAAATTTAACTCTTTAATAAACCTATTTATCAGGTCTAAGCATTTCCTTATTCTTAATAAAATAATCTAGTCCAGATATTATAGTTATAATTATAGCTAATGTCATAGCCACATCTGTTGTCATATTTAAAAACTTATGAGGATGTTTAATAAATTTTTCTAGCATTCCTAGAAAAACATGTTGATAATTTAAATTTATTAATGCTAATACTATAGCTATTATCTGAGTAACTGTTTTTGCTTTTCCCCATTTACTTGCTGCTATAACTTTTCCTTCTGCAGCAGCTACAGTCCTAAGTCCAGTAACAGCAAATTCTCTAGCTATAATTATTATTGCTACCCATGAAGGAATTACATGGTATTCAACTAGACATACTAGTGCTGTTGTAACCAATAACTTATCTGCTAGAGGGTCCATTAATTTCCCAAAACTAGTTACTTGATTTCTGCTTCGCGCAATATATCCATCCAACTTATCTGTTATAGATGCTATAATAAATATAGCTATAGAAATAAGTGTACCATAAGGTATCCCTTTTATAGTTATAAATATTAAAAAAACAGGAACTAATATAATTCTAAGTATTGTAAGTTTATTAGCAAGATTCATAGTACACAACTCCTATTAAATCATATTCAAAAGCATGAGTGATTTTTACTTTAACAATTTCTCCTATCTTTAAGTCTTTATCACATTTAAAGTAAATGAGTCCATCAACTTCAGGAGTCATTTCATAACTTCTCCCATACCATTCTTCGTCTTTACCTTCCACTATAACGTCATATACTTTTCCAACCTTTTCACTATTAATATCCTTGGATATCTGTTGTTGAATACTCATAAGTTCTTCTTCTCTACTCTCTTTGATTTCCTCAGTAATTTGAGAATTCATCAAAGCTGCAGGAGTTCCCTCTTCTCTAGAATATTTAAAAACTCCTAATTTGTCAAATTTGATATCCTTAATAAATTCTTTCAATTCATCAAAATCATCCTGGGTTTCTCCAGGAAAACCTACTATAATAGAAGTTCTAAGTACAATATTTTTTATCTTTTGTCTCAATTTATGTATATTGCTTATTATATCTTGTCTTGTTCCTTTCCTTCCCATAGCTTTTAGCACATGATCACTTATATGTTGAATTGGTATATCTAGATACTTACATACTTTACTATTTCGTGCCATTTCATCTATGAGTTCCTGAGTAATTTGTTCAGGATAACAATACAGAATTCTGATCCATTCTATGCCATCTATAAGAGAAAGCTTTTTTATAAGTTCATGGAGCATGCTTTTACCATATATATCAATACCATAAATACTTGTGTCCTGTGCTATAAGTATCAGTTCTCTTACTCCCAAGCTAGCTAAATCAGATGCTTCCCTTAAAATATTTTCCATATGCCTGCTTCTATATTTCCCTCTTATTTTAGGTATTATACAGTAAGTGCAAAAGTTGTCACATCCTTCTGCTATCCTTATATAAGCATAGTGTGAATCAGTAGTTAGAACCCTATTTCCTTCATTTATATTTACATCACTATAGGTACAGCTATAAAACTTATTTTGATTTCCATTCATACAACTTTCTATAGCTCCACTTAACTTGTCATAGTCATTTACTCCAAGTAATATATCTATTTCCGGAATCAAATCCATTAATTCCTTACCATATCTTTGTGTAAGGCAGCCTGTAGCAGCCAAAAGTTTACATTTGTATTTCTTTTTGTATTCAGCCATTTCTAATATTGTATCTATAGATTCCTGTTTTGAATTTTCTATAAAACCACATGTATTAACAATTATAACATCAGCTTCTCTTGGGTCATCTACTATAATATATTCGATTTTAATATTGCTTAGAATAATTTCCGAATCTATTCTGTTCTTATCACAACCCAAACTTATTAGTCCAATTTTTACATTGTTCTTCACTATATTTCCTCCTGTATTATAGCATATTAAAATAAATACATAACTTATTTTAAGACTACTTATTATTTTTTACAAGCATAAATTTAATTTTTATTAAATCAAAAATGCAAAATCATTTAAAAAGTTTGATATCTATAAATCATCTTTCTTTATCAATACCTGTCTCGGCTTACTTCCATCTCTCGCCGATATTATCCCTCTTTCTTCCATTTGATCTATAATTCTAGCTGCTCTATTATAGCCTATTCTAAGTCTTCTCTGAAGCAGTGACGTAGAAGCTTGATTGGCTTGTACCACAATTTTAGTTGCTTCTTCTAATAATTTATCACATTCAGAATCCTTATTAGTATCAACATTGGTATCAATTTGATTTATTATATCACTTTGATATTGAGGAACTTTATGACTTGATTTGATAAAGCTAACTACCCTCTCAACCTCATTTTCTGATATAAATGCTCCCTGTATTCTTATTGGTTTAGCTTCGCCAACAGGATAAAATAACATATCTCCTTTACCTAAAAGCTTTTCCGCACCAGCACTATCTAATATTGTTCTAGAATCAATTTGGCTTGATACAGCAAAAGATATTCTAGAAGGAATATTAGCTTTAATGACTCCAGTAATAACATCTACAGATGGCCTTTGAGTAGCTATAACAAGGTGCATACCTGCTGCCCTTGCCATTTGAGCTAACCTACATACATAATCCTCCACATCATGTGGGGAAACCATCATTAAATCTGCTAACTCATCTATTATTATTACTATAAAAGGAAGCTTTTCTTGAGCCGTTCCCTTAACAGTTAATTTATTATAGCTTTCAATATTTCTAACGCCATTGTCTGCAAATAACTTATATCTTCTCTTCATTTCCTGCACAGCCCAGTTTAATGCTCCTGCGGCTTTTTTAGGATCTGTAACTACTGGTATCAATAAATGTGGAATTCCATTATATATACTGAGTTCAACTACTTTAGGATCTATCATAAGTAACTTGACATTGTCAGGAGAATACTTATACAAAAAACTAATTATAAGGGTATTTATACACACACTCTTACCAGATCCAGTTGCCCCAGCTATGAGCACATGAGGCATTTTTGAAAGATCAGATATAACACAGTTTCCAGCTATATCCTTTCCAAGACAAAACGCCAAATTATTATCTGAATTCATAAATTCAGATGATTCAATAACTTCTCTTAGATAAACAGGAGTTAACTCCCTATTTGGTACTTCTATTCCTATAGCTGATTTACCTGGAATAGGTGCTTCAATTCTAATTCCAGATGATGCAAGTCCCAATGCTATATCATCAGCTAAGTTTACTATTTTACTTACCTTAACACCAGGACTTGGTTGAATTTCAAATCTTGTGACAGATGGACCCTTGCTTACTTGAATGACTTTAGCTTCAACTCCAAAGCTCAACAAAGTTTCCTCAAGCTTACTAGCATTTCCTATTAATTCTTTTTTATCTTCTTTATTTAATTTAGATAGTGTATTTGTATTTAACAAATTAGAGTTTGGAAACTTATACATAACAATAGATGCTGCACTTTTTATTCGTTTACTAATTTCATCATTCATAGATCTATCAGAAGTTTTATCTGATGCACATTCAATATTTATGGGATGCTGTTTTGGCTTTTCTACTTCTTTATTTTTTTCAGATGACTTCATAAAATTTAATATCTTTATTCTGCTGTTTATTCCATTTATAAAATTCTTCTTTTTATCATTTTGGTTACAATCTTCAATATTATCTTCCTTTTCATCAATTAATTTTATTGCATCGTCATCATTTCTGTGAATAAAGTTTTTTACATTATATATTATTTCATATATAGTAATTTTACTCATTAAAATAAACGATATTATGTATAATGACAAAAAAATTATATAGCATCCTACTTTACCAAATAACTTTAATAGTGGAATATCTATTAAAATGCCTATCACACCAGCATGGATTATTGTATTTGATTCATATAATTTCCTTATAGCTAATTTTATATTGTTATCTACATAGTAATTATCAATTACAAGCATTTGTATAAAAAGCAGTGTATTTATAATAGAAAGTATTACTCCATAAAACTTTGTACTAAATTTCATTTTCTTCTTTTTAGCTATGTAACAAAATCCTATAAATATTATGAGTACTGGAAAGATAAAAGCTCCGAGGCCTGCGATGGTTATTAGAATTTTCTTTATAAAGTTTCCTACAATACCTGAAGTCTCAGGTGAAAAGACACTAATTATCATAAGTATGCCTATTGTAACTAGTAGAATTCCTTTCACATCATTATTATTTTGGTAACTTTCCACTTTTCTAGTCATGTACCTTATCACCTCAAGTTAATAATTCTACATGCTTATAATATTTCCTTTTATTTTAATATACCAAAATCATCAAAGGAAATTTCATTATAAACTTTCTTTTTATCAGCTAAGTTTACTTTTCTTTAGCTAACTTTTTTTCTATTAAAAATTCTAATTTAGATATTGCATCACTTATTCCGCCTACTTCATCTATTAGTCCTTCATCAACAGCTTGCTTTCCAATTAAAATAGTTCCCATATCATTTAACAGATCATTAGTCTGTGACATAAGCTTTGTTAAATTCTCCCTCTTA
The DNA here is from genome assembly GCF_003718715.1 of Clostridium sp. JN-1. Lineage (NCBI taxonomy): Bacteria > Bacillati > Bacillota > Clostridia > Eubacteriales > Clostridiaceae > Clostridium > Clostridium sp. JN-1. Next base: position 1,759,984 of record NZ_CP033465.1, read on the forward strand.
ATTTTGGAAGTTCTAACTATGAATTCTGTAATTCTTTCCTGCATTTTCTTAAAATATTCAAATGTTTGCGGCACACCTATTACAAGCCCATTCATTCTTATGGGATGAACAATCATAGTAGCAGATGGTGATATAAATGAATAATCAGCTGAAGTAGCAAGAGGAACTCCTATAGAATGACCTCCTCCTATCACTAGAGAAACTGTTGGCTTACTCAAACTTCTTATCATTTCTGCTATTGCAAGTCCTGCTTCCACATCTCCACCGACAGTATTTAATACAACGAGTAATCCCTCTACTCTTTTATCATTTTCTACAGCTATGAGTTGGGGGATTACATGCTCATATTTAGTAGACTTAGTTTGTGGTGGAAGTATCATGTGTCCTTCTATTTGACCTATTATAGGCAAAATTTGAATTCTATCAATTCCCTCAGGTGTATTTGTAGTTCCTAATTCCTTTAAATTTTTTAATTCTTGATTTTTATTATCATTTTCTTCAGGCATATTATCTCCTCCTTAAACACAATCATATTTTGTGCATTAAGGTGATTATATATACATTTTTTACTACTTAAATTAATGATACTTTTTCAAAGACTCTTCTTCTGCATCAATTATTATTGTCTTAGATCCTATTTTTTTTACATATTCCCAAGGTACTTCTATAAATTCATTTTTGCTAAATAAGCCTATTTTAGATTTATTATTATTTAAGATTAACATTTTGAAATTTCCATATTCATCTATTACAGTATCATTATTTCCAAGGTAGTTAAATTTATTTCCATCATTTACATTAATTATTTCATACTTTTCCATTTCACTATATAACTTTAAATTGTCGCTCATGATTATCCTCCCTTATATAAATTAATATTTATGGTTAGTTCCTGTTAATTTACAATTATGATATGAGCTTTAAAAATATTACTTAAAGTTATATACATTAGAAATATGTATTATATAAGCTTTTTATCTCCGCTTGCTTTAAATAAACTTATATCTTTTTCCATTATGTTTTTAAGTTTATCTAAATTGACATTACTTCCAACAAATGCGGAGTTTACTATTCCTTTTTTAAAGGTTTTTTCCATAACTCTATTTACATCATCAATACTAACCTTATTCACTTTACTTATTATATCTTTAGGTGTATTTACTTTATTTAAAAATAGTACAGATTTACCATTACTAAACATTCTACTGCTGGTACTTTCAAGTCCTAAAATATAGTTTCCCTTTAGTTGTTCTTTTGCTATATTTAATTTTTTCTCACTTATTCCTTTTTGTGTAAACTTATATATTTCCTCTTTTATCATATAAACTACATCCTCAGAATATTTGCTATTTAAACTATTATATATGCTGACCATTCCCGTATTGTTAAAAGACGATATATACGAATATATTGAATAACACAATCCTCTTTCTTCTCTTATTTTTTGAAAGAGTATGGATGATGCCCCTCCTCCAAATATACTATTTAAAATTGACAATGTATAAATATCTTCATTACCTACCTCAACACCTGGTATTCCAAGTATCATATGAAGTTGTTCTATATTTTTCTTTTTAAACATATAATTGTTTAAAATTTCTGGTTTAGAGTACATTGTGAGTTTTTCATTACAACTTACCCAATTTTCAAAATATTCTTTTATCAGCTTTAATGTACTATTTATTTCAAACTTTCCTGAAATAGATATAACAGAATTTTCTGGCACGTAATAGGAAGATACATAGTCAAGTATTTGTTCCCTATTAAAAGAACTTACAGTGTGAGCATTACCTAATATAGGAAAGGATATTGAATCGTCTCCCCATGAAGCCTTGCTGTGTAAGTCTACCAAAACATCCTCTGGCAAATCTTCTCCCATATTTATTTCTTCTATGATTACTCCTTTTTCTCTTTCTATATCTTGAGGATCAAATTTACTATTAAAAAGCATATCAGCTATGACATCTAATGCTAATTCAAGATGAGAATCAAGAACTTTTGCATAAAAACATGTAGATTCTTTTCCAGTAAAAGCATTTATTTGACCGCCTACATTTTCTATACACTCTGCAATTTTAAGTGCACTTCTCCTTTTAGTGCCCTTAAAAAGCATATGTTCTATAAAATGTGAAATACCATTATTATCCTTACTTTCATTTCTAGATCCATTTTTTACCCACAAACCTACACTTACTGAATTAACATAATCTATATCTTCCAAAACAATACTCAAACCATTATCCAATTTAAATAAGTTATACATATACCCTCCTAATAAATTAAGATTATTAAACATCAAATAAACTAGAATGAACTTAATTAATGATAAAAATAAAAAGGCATTTTAATGCCCTTCTACTTTTGTTGATCTTTAGAATTCTTATCTTCTGAATCTTTTATAGCATCTTTTCGTGATAAATTAATTCTTCCTTGGTTATCAATTTCAGTTACCTTAACCAGTATTTCATCCCCCACAGATACTACATCTTCGACTTTATTTACCCTATTAAAGTCTAACTTAGATATATGAACAAGACCTTCTTTGCCTGGAAGTACTTCTACGAATGCTCCAAAGTTAGTTATCTTAGTTACCTTTCCAAGGTATATTTCTCCTACCTTGACTTCCTTTGTTAAGTCTTCTATTATCTTAAGAGCTTTCTTTGCCCCAGCACTATCTTCAGACATTACAAAAATTCTTCCATCTTCTTTTATATCAATCTTAACTCCAGTTTCGGCTATAATTTTATTTATAACTTTCCCACCTGTGCCAATAACGTCTCTTATCTTTTCAGGATCAATTGTCATAGTATAAGTTTTAGGTGCATATTTGGATACTTCTGCCCTATGTTCTGGTATACATTCATTTATCTTCTTTAATATGAATAGTCTGCCTTCCCTAGCTTTCTTAAGTGTCTCATTTATACATTCATTAGTCAAGCCATGAATTTTAGTATCAAATTGTATAGCTGTAATTCCAACTTCTGTTCCAGCAACCTTAAAGTCCATGTCTCCAAAGAAATCTTCTATACCTTGTATATCTGTTAAAATTTCTTGTTTAGACATATCCTCACTAGTTATAAGTCCCATAGCTATTCCTGCTGCCGGTCTCTTTATAGGAACACCTGCATCAAGTAATGCGAGTGTGCTTCCACAAACACTAGCTTGTGAAGTTGAACCATTTGAACTCAATACTTCTGAAACCAATCTTATTGTATATGGAAATTCACCTTCACCAGGAATAAGAGGTTCCAAAGCTTTTTCTGCTAAAGCACCATGGCCTATTTCCCTTCTGCCTGGTCCCCTTAAAGGTCTTGTTTCACCAGTACTATATGACGGAAAATTATAATGATGCATATATCTCTTGGATTCCTCTGATCCAATACCATCCAAAATTTGAACATCACCTAAAGCGCCAAGGGTTGCAACTGTCATTACTTGAGTTAATCCTCTAGTAAATAATCCAGTTCCATGAGTTCTTGGAAGTATACCAACTTCGCAAGTTATAGGCCTAATTTGATCAAATGCTCTTCCATCTGGTCTTCTATGTTCATTTAAGAGCATATTTCTAACTATTTCTTTTTGAATCCTATATATAACATCAGCTATATCGGCACCATTATCTGGATACTTTTCACTAAACTCTTCATCTATTTTTTCTTTTACTGAATCAACAGCTTCATTTCTTTTGTCTCTATCCATTATGTACATAGCTTCATTTAACATGTCAAATGAAAATTCTCTTACTTCTTTTTCAAGAGTTTCATCAACTTTATATAATGTTGGAACATCTTTTTTCTTACCAAATTTTTGCACAGCTTCTTCTTGGAAAGCTACTATCTTTTTACATTCTTCAAATCCAAGCAAAATGGCATCATACATGATATCCTCAGGTACTTCATCTCCACCTGCTTCTATCATCATGATTTTATCTTTTGTCGCACAAACTGTTAAATTTAGTGTGCTCTTTTTTCTTTGTTCAAGCCCTGGATTTATTACAAATTCACCATCAACAATGCCTACTGACACAGCACCAACTGGTGTATCAAAAGGTATACTTGATAAACACAAAGCCATAGATGCTCCATTTATTGCTAGTATATCAGGTAAGTTATCTTGTTCTACTGAAAGTACAGTACAAACTACTTGAACATCATTTCTATATCCCTTAGGAAATAGTGGTCTAAGCGGTCTATCTATAGCTCTTGCATGTAAAATTGCTTTCTCGGATGGTTTACCTTCTCTTTTTATAAATCCCCCCGGTATTTTACCTACTGAATATAATCTTTCTTCATATTCTATACTTAGTGGGAAAAAATCCACCCCTTCTCTTGGCTCGCTTGAAGCATTTGCATTAACAAGAACTACTGTATCACCATAGCTCACTAGTAATGCACAATTTGAAAGCATTCCAACTTTTCCATAATCAATTTTAAGAGTTCTTCCTGCTACATTAGTCTGCAATATTTGACTCATAAATTATTTAACCTCCCTTCATAGGTTTGTTTTAATATTATTATAGTTACTAATAAATTTTATTATACAATTATTAAATTAGTAAAATCATAATTGTAATTGAAATCGAAATATTTTGAATTAATTCTTAATTAAAATAAGAGCGGTATTAAGCCGCTCTAAAATTATTTTCTTAAATGTAATTTTGCAATAATAGCACGATATCTTTCAATATCTTCTTTCATTAAATAATTCAAAAGACCTCTTCTTTTACCAACCATCATTAAAAGACCTCTTCTTGAATGATGATCTTTCTTATGAATCTTCAAATGTTCATTTAAATGATTAATTCTTTCAGTAAGTAATGCAATTTGTACTTCTGGAGAACCTGTATCTCCTTCATGTCTTGCATATTCTACTATTATATTATTTTTCATTGCCTTTTCCATTTACTGACACCTCCAATTGTAATCTCCTAATTCCATGAAAGTCGTCGGCAAGTCGATTTTCATAGCATAAGGTTCACGAATGTATTATAGCAAATATGTTGTCAAATGTAAATTAAATTTTAAAATTAATTTGTAATTTTTGTTTACTTGCATACATCTTGTCTTTTTTTAATTGATCTGCTAATTCATCTAGTGAATCAAATTTTTTCTCATCTCTTATTCTATCTATGAAAAATATACTTACATATTGATTATATATATTTTCATGAAAGTTCAATATATTAGTTTCCACGCTCAATCTATTATCTTCTACAGTAGGATTATATCCAACGTTTGTTATTCCTTTATATGGTTTGTTTTTATAATATACTATGGTATAGTAAACCCCTCCTCTTGGAAGGATAAATCTCTTATCATAATTTAAATTTACAGTTGGAAATCCCAATTTTCTTCCAAGCTGTTTTCCTCTTATAATATTTCCTCCAACCATAAAGGGCCTTGTAAGCATTTTTCGAGCCTTTTTCATATTTCCTTCTTCAGATATAACATTTCTTATTGTAGAACTACTTACAACTTGACCTTTTAATTTTACTGGATCAACTATTTGAAGTAAATAATTATATTTTCTACTCATTTTCTTTAGAAGCGATAAATCGCCTAAATTTTTATACCCAAATCTATAATTGAATCCAACTACAATACCTTTAACATTATAATGTTCTACAAGGTTTACTATAAATTCTTCTGGAGTTATTTTCATAAAATCTTTATCAAAACTTGCCATATTGACTATATCAAGTCCAGCAGATTGTAATATCCTTATTTTACTTGGGTTATCCATAATAATTCTAGGGGCTAATTCTTTATTTATAACCATACGCGGATGATTTTTAAAGGTAAATACCATACTTTTAGCATTATTTTTTTTAGCAAGCTTTATAGTTTTATCTATTAACTTCATATGTCCCATATGTAATCCATCAAAGCTTCCCAAGGCAACATATGTATTATTTTTTAAATACTTTTTAAAATTATCTTCTATTAAAATCATATCAACATTACCTCTGCAATAACAACTTTGTCATTTTAAATCCAGAATCCCTTCTCATTCCTATACCTATAAATTTATCTTTTCCTATATAAACTCTATATAATTTATTCTTTTGTATATCCCCAATGACAAATAAATTATTCATCTCTACTCCATTGATGAGTAATTTTTCATATTTAGAATCTATATGAATCTCTGGATAATCCATTAAAACTCTGTCCATAGGTATTAAATAATTAGATATATTTTCTTTTGTGAGATCATCTAGCTTTATAGAATCCTCTATTCTAAAGTTTCCAGTTTCAATCCTTTTAAGATTCCACATAGAACCTCCACACTTTAGTTTTTCTCCGATGTCATAGCATAAGCTTCTTATATAAGTACCCTTAGAACACTTTACCATAAAAGTTATTTTTGGAATACTAACATCTATTATATCAATGTTATAAATATTTACATCCCTTGGCTTTCTCTCTATCTCTATACCCTGTCTTGCTAATGAATAAAGCCTTTTTCCATTTACCTTCAAAGCAGAATACATAGGTGGAATCTGCTTTATACTGCCTTCAAAACTCTTTATTGCGTAAGCAGCTTCATTTTCTGACAAGTAAACTTCACAGTTTTTAACTACAGTTCCTTCTCTATCGTAAGTATCAGTAACCATACCAAGCATAAGCTCAACTTTATATATCTTATAATCACTCATTATGTAATCAACTAACTTTGTTGCAGCTCCTATACATATTGGAAGAACTCCAGATGCTTCTGGGTCTAAAGTTCCTGTATGTCCTACCTTCTTAGTATCTGATATCTTTTTAACCTTTCTCACAACATCAAAAGAGCTCATTCCAACTGGTTTATTTATATTCAATATTCCATCCATATATATATCACTCTTTTTAATTAATTTCTTTTTCTACAGCTTCAACTATAATTTTTTCAGCTTCATATACACTTTTTCCATCCATTGAACAACCTGCAGCCCTAATATGTCCGCCGCCGCCAAAAGCTTCAGCAATCTTCCTAACATCTACCTTGGATTTAGATCTCAAACTAATTTTTGAACCTTTATCTGTTTCTTTTATAAGTATTCCAACCTCAACAGTTCCAACTTGCATTGCAAAGGTTATAATATCAGAAGTGTTAGTTTCTTCCTCTATTCCTAAGCTTGAAAGCATATCCTTGTTTAAGGTCATTAAACATATTTTTTCTCTTATTAATTTCATATTGTCAATTACTTTTCCATACAGCTTTATTCTCTCAAATTTCTTATTATCAAAAATAGTTCTATGAATTTCGCTAAAATCAATACCTGTATTAACTAAATCACCTGCTATGGTATGTGTAACACTTGTAGTTGAAGAATATCTAAATGATCCAGTATCAGTGATTATTGAAGTATACAAACATGCAGCTATATCTTTGTCAATATCTATTCCCATTATCCTTACCATTTGATAAACAATTTCGCTCACAGCAGCTGCATTAGTATCAACATAATTTAAATCTGCATATAAATCATTTGACATATGGTGGTCTATGTTTATTAAAGTGTATTTTCTATTGTTCAAATCTAATTCTGCATTAATTCTCTCAGTATTTCCACAATCAAGTACTATGACACAATCTGTATTTAACCTTACGTTTACAGTTTCACCATCTATTTCATGGGAACAAGGTAAAAATTTAAAATCCTCTGGAAGGCTTTCTTTGGATATTATATATACATCTTTTCCTTTTTTTCTAAGTGCTTGCATTAAAGCTAAAGATGAACCCAAAGAGTCGCCATCTGGAGATACATGGAAAGTAATTGCAATAGTATTACTTTCTTCTATCTTTTCTAGTACTTCATTCATTATCATTTTGCTGTTTTCCCTTTATTTCTTGGAGAATCTTATCTATATGCATACCTTGTTCTATACTATCATCTAGTTCCATGATTATCTCAGGAGTATACCTTAAATTAATTTTTTTTCCCACTTCTCTTCTTATAAATCCTGAAGAATTTTTCAATGCTTCAAAAGTACTTGACTTAGATTCCTCGCTTCCAAAAATACTTACATATACCTTGGCATATCTTAAATCTTTAGTTACATCAACTTTTGTAACGCTTACCATTGCAGTTATTCTAGGGTCTTTTACATTATGTTGAATTATATTACTTATTTCTTTTTTCATTTCTTCGTTTATTCTTCCACTTCTATACTTAGCCATATAATTCACCTCATTTTCTACTGATTTCATAGTCAATTAAATTTATTTTTATAGAAATTACAGCTGTTTCTTTATCTCTTCCATTTTATATGCCTCTATTACGTCTCCTTCTTTTATGTCATTAAACTTTTCAATGGAAAGTCCGCATTCGTATCCAGAAGCAACTTCTTTTGCATCATCTTTAAATCTCTTTAAAGATGCAAGCTCAGATTCAAATATTACTATACCATCTCTTATAACTCTAACACTGCTATTTCTAACCATCTTACCATCTGTTACATAACAGCCAGCAATAGTACCAACATTTGAAATCTTATATGTTTGCCTAATTTCAGCTTTTCCAATAACTACTTCTTTATAATCTGGTTCAAGCATACCTTCCATAGCTGCCTTTATATCATCTATTGCATTATATATTACCCTATAAGTTTTTATATCAACAGATTCTTTTTCAGCAGCAATTGTTGCATTTGTATCTGGTCTTACGTTAAATGCTATTATTATTGCATTAGATGCAGAAGCTAAAGTTACATCTGTTCCAGTTACAGCTCCTACAGCTCCATGTATAACCCTTACTTTTATTTCATCATTAGATAATTTCTCTAAAGATTGTTTTAAAGCTTCTATAGATCCATGTACATCTGCTTTAATTATAACATTTAGTTCTTTTACTTTACCTTCTTTTATCTGGCTATATAAATTTTCCAATGATACTTTATGAGTTGACTGTAAGTACTGCACTCTAAGTTTCTGTTTTCTCTTATCAGCCATTTCCCTTGCTGTTTTTTCATCTTTTACTTGATGGAATCTATCTCCTGAAGCTGGCACCTCTGAAAGTCCCAATATTTCTACTGGTATAGAAGGTCCTGCTGATTTTATTTTCTTTCCCTTGTCATCAAACATAGCTCTTATTCTTCCATATGTTGAACCAACTATTATTGAATCACCAACATGAAGTGTTCCATTTTGAACTAATAGAGTAGCTACAGCTCCTCTTCCCTTATCAAGTTTAGCTTCTATAACTGTTCCCTTTGCATTTCTATTAGGGTTTGCTTTTAATTCCTGCATTTCAGCAGTTAAAATAACCATTTCTAAAAGTGTATCTATTCCCTCTTTTGTATGTGCAGATACTGGAACACATATTACATCTCCGCCCCAATCTTCAGGTACAAGTCCATAATCAGTTAATTCTTGTTTAACTTTATCAGGATTTGCACCAGGTCTATCAATTTTATTTATAGCAACTACTATAGGAACATTTGCGGCTTTACAATGGTTTATCGCTTCTACAGTTTGCGGCATTATACCATCATCTGCTGCTACAACTAATATAACTATATCTGTAATTTGTGCACCTCTAGCTCTCATAGCTGTAAATGCTTCATGTCCTGGAGTATCTAAGAAGGTAATCTTTTGTCCATTTATATTTACAGTATACGCTCCTATATGTTGTGTAATTCCGCCAGCTTCCATACTTGTAACTTTAGATTTTCTAATAGCATCAAGTAAAGAAGTCTTTCCATGGTCAACGTGTCCCATAACTGTAATAACTGGAGGTCTGCCTTCTAAATTATCATCTTCTTCTTCGTCTTCTTCCTGTTCTACAGCTTCTTTATCAATATCTAATTCTTTCTTAACAACTATAGTATCAAATTTTTCTCCTAATTTTTCAGCAGTAGGAAAATCTATTTCGTCATTTATAGCTGCCATTACACCCATAAAAATAAGTTGTTTTATTACTTCTGTATAAGGCTTTCCTATTTTTTCTGCAAATTCCTTTACGGTTATGGTACTTTCTTCTAACTCCATAATATTATCTTTCTCCGAATCATTTGACTTTGAATTACTTGCACTTTCATCTTTCTTTTCCTTGTTGTTTTTATTCTTAACCTTGGTCGTTTTTAAAGATTTTTTCAAATTTTCCTCTTCCAAGTCGTCATATTTTTCTACTATGCTTTCTTTATCATCTATATTTTCTTCACCGTCTTTTTTTTCTGCAAATAACTCCTTAATTAATTGAGCATCTTCCTCTTCTATAGCACTCATATGATTCTTTACTTTGACATTAAATTCTTCATGTAAGATTTTTATCAAACTCTTACTTGATATATTCAATTCTTTAGCTAATTCATAAACTCTTACTTTTGTCAAATAGATCACCCCCGAAACTAAATTTATTTCCATATGTTAATTAGTTTTTTACTTATGTTCTCATCTGATATGCCTAATACCTTTATGACACTTGCACCTATTGATTTGCTCAATTTATCTTCGTCAATATTCTCAATTATAGGTACGTTAAACTTTTCAGCATAATTTTTAAACTTATCAAGCGTATTTTTACTTACACTTGAAGACAATAATATTAAAAATACCCTGCCGCGTTTTATTCCATCTTCACATTTATTATAACCTTCTAAAGTTTTTCCTGCACGTTTTGCCAGTCCTAAAAATTGAAAAAAGTTATTTTTCATTTTCTATTTCTTCCTTAAGTTTACTATATATTTCTTCATCTATAGTAATTTCTAAATTTTTTTCTAGTCTCTTGCTTTTAAATGCTTTCTCCAAACAGTCGATGTTTTTACAAACATAAGCTCCTCTTCCATTTTTTTTGCCAGTTAAGTCTATAAAAACTTCGTCTTCTTTGTTTTTTACAACCCTTATAAGCTCTTTCTTGGGTTTCATCTCCATGCATCCAGTACACATTCTCTTAGGTATCTTTTTTACCTTCATAGTTTTCACCACCTAATCTTCAAAATAAGTTTATTCCAAAACATCGCTGGTGTCTTCAGTATCTTTAATGTCTTCAGTACCTTTAATTTCCTCAGTATCTTTAATTTCTTCAGTGTCCTTAGTCTTTTCAACTTGTGATTTACTTTTGATATCAATTTTCCATCCTGTAAGTCTAGCAGCTAATCTAACATTTTGACCTTCTTTACCAATAGCTAATGAAAGCTGGTTGTCATCTACCACAATTTGTGCAAACTTGTTTTCTTCGTTCAAAGTTACATCTAAAACTTTAGCTGGGCTTAGAGAGTTAGCTATATATTCTTCTGGAAGTTTACTCCACTTTATGATATCAATTTTTTCATTTTTTAATTCATTAACTATGTTTTGAACCCTTATTCCTTTAGGTCCAACGCAAGCACCCATAGGATCAACATTTTCATCATTTGAACTAACTGCTATCTTAGTTCTTGAACCTGCTTCTCTAGATATTGCCTTAATTTCAACAGTACCATCAAATATTTCAGGAACTTCAAGTTCAAATAATCTCTTTATAAGACCAGGATGTGTTCTAGATATGACGATTTGTGCTCCTTTTGTAGTATTTTTAACTTCCACAATATAAAGCTTAAGTTTATCATTAAAATTATACTTTTCTCCAGGCATCTGCTCATTAGGACCAAGTACTGCTTCTGTTTTTCCTAAGTCAACAAGTACATTATTTTTGTCTTTTCTAATAACAGTACCAGTTATTATATCATCTTCTTTTTCAATGAAATCATTATATATGATTCTTCTCTCTTCTTCTTTTATCCTTTGAACAACAACTTGTTTTGCAGCTTGTGCAGCTACTCTTCCAAACTTCTTAGGAGTTACTTCTATACTAACTATATCATCAATATTATAACTTGTATCTATATTTTTAGCTTCTTCAACAGATATTTCATCTATTTCATCCATTACCTCTTCAACAACTCTTTTTTGAGAGTAAACATGAATTTCTCCATTTTCTCTATTCATTGTAACTTTAACATTTTGGTTACCTGATCCATGATTAGCATAATTTTTCTTGTAAGCTGCAACTAATGCATCTTCTATAGTTACAAACAATAAGTCTTCACTTATTCCCTTTTCTTTAACTATCTCTCGTAAAGCTTCAATAAATTCCTGATTCATTTTTCTAAATACCCTCCCTTAAAATTCCGCTCTTAAGTTTATATTTGAAACTTTATTTCTAGGAATGGAAATATTACTTCCAGCACAATCTATTACGATAGTTTCTTTATCAAATTCAATCAACTTTCCGTCATACTGTTTTTTTCCATTAAGTGCAGAATATAATCTAACTGCAATCTCTGATCCAGTATATTTTTTTAAATGTTCCTCCGTAAAAAGTGTTCTTTCTATTCCTGGAGATGATACTTCAAGATAATAACTATCTTTTATAGGGTCTTTTAAATCCAACATATCACTAACAGCTCTACTTACTTTTTCGCAGTCATCTAAAGATATATTTCCATTTTCTTTATCTATATATACTCTCAAGTAATTGTCTTTTCCTTCTTTTACAAACTCTAGATGATATAACTCATATCCAAGTTCAGTTGCTATAGGTGCTATAAAATCTATAAGTTTATCTTTCAAAGTATCTTTACTCATAATCTATCCCTCCCTATTTTGCATACCTTATAATCTTAAATAAGGCGTAATTTAAAATATTATCTAATTTATGCTAATTTAAAAACGCAACTGACGCTGCGTTTTTAACAAATAGAAAGAGCGGGCTATAACCCACTCTACATAATCCTAATAAAACTATCTAGATTTGTTAAGACTATTTTAGCACACTAGATAATTTATTTCAAGGAAAACTTATATAGAACTAATTAAACATAGATAATTGGTTAGTTTCAGGCAGTCCATTAAGACATCCATGTTTATCTAAAGTTTCTATAACAGACTTTGAAGCTTTAGATCTCATTCTCAAATCTTCCTTTGAAATAAACTTTCCATCCTTTCTACTTTCCACAATACCTTTAGCAGCATTTTCTCCAACACCTTGAAGTGCAGTTATTGGAATTCTTATTCCACCTTTTTCTATTAAAAACTTTGATACGTCTGATTTATATAAATCAATATTTAAAAACTTCAATCCTCTTTTATACATTTCATAACATAATTCCAATATAGTTATAAGTCCCTTGTCCTTTTGAGATATTTCATTTCCCATATCATATAACTCGTTTAGTTTCTTTCGTATAAACTCTTCTCCTTTTAAAACCACATCTACATCAAATTCATCTGCTCTTACTGTAAAATACGTTGCATAATAGGCCGCAGGATAATATACCTTAAAATATGCTATTCTAACTGCCATCATTACATAAGCTACCGCATGTCCTTTAGGAAACATATATTTAATCTTTTTACATGATTCAATATACCAGTCTGGTACATTATATTTTCTCATTATTGACTCATGTTCTTCTGAAAGTCCTTTACCTTTCCTTACCTTCTCCATTATGCTAAAAGATGTCTTCGGAGGCAGTCCCATATGGATTAAATACATCATTATATCATCTCTACATGCTATACAATCCTTTAATGTGGTATATCCTTCTTTTATATAGTACTGTGCATTATTGATCCATACATCTGTACCATGTGATAATCCTGATATTCTAACTAAATCTGCAAAAGTTTTTGGCTGCGTATCAACAAGCATTTGACGTACAAACTTAGTTCCAAATTCCGGCAGCCCATATGTACCAACAGGACATCCTAATTCTTCTTCAGTTATCCCAAGTGCTTCAGGTGATGTAAATAAGCTCATAACTTTATGATCTCCAAGTGGTATCGTCTTAGGATCAAGTCCTGTAAGATCCTGAAGCATCCTAAGAACTGTAGGGTCATCATGACCTAGTATATCTAGTTTCAGCAGTCTTCCACTTATGGAATGATAATCAAAATGAGTTGTTATTATATCTGTTTTATTATCATCTGCTGGATGCTGTATTGGGGTAAAATTGAATATTTCATTGTCCCTTGGAACAACCATAACTCCACCAGGATGCTGACCTGTAGTCCTCTTTATTCCAGTACACCCCATAGACAATCTTTCTATTTCAGCTTGAGATACTTTCATATTTTTTTCCTGCAAATATTTTTTAACAAATCCATATGCAGTTTTTTCTGCTATAGTTCCTATTGTCCCAGCTCTAAAAACATGACCTTCTCCAAAGAGTTCTTCTGTGTACTTGTGAACTACTGGCTGATATTCTCCTGAAAAATTTAAGTCTATATCGGGCTCTTTATCACCAGCAAAGCCAAGGAAAGTTTCAAAAGGTATATCATGACCATTTTTTCCTAAATTTGTTCCGCACTTTGGACAAACTTTGTCAGGTAAATCTGCACCCGAGTCAACTGAACCATCTGTTATAAACTCGCTGTATTTACACTTTGGGCAAACATAATGTGGAGGTAATCCATTTACTTCAGTTATATTTGACATAGTAGCAACAAATGAAGATCCAACAGAACCCCTGGAACCAACAAGATATCCATCTTTATATGATTTTGCAACTAGTTTTTCTGCTATTAGATACAAAACTGCATATCCATTATTTATTATAGAGTTTAATTCCTTTTCAAGTCTTTCATGCACAATATCTGGAAGCTTTTCTCCATATATGCGGTGTGCTTTTTCTAATGTCATATTTTTTATCTGCTCTTCTGCACCATCTATTTTAGGTGGAAAAGTTTCATCTGGTATTGGTTTTACACTTTCAATCATATCTGATATTTTCTGAGTGTTGTACACTACAACTTCTTTTGCTCTTTCACATCCAAGGTACTTAAATTCCTTTAACATTTCATCAGTTGTCCTAAAGTATAAAGGAGCTTGATCATCAGCATCTGAAAATCCTTGACCTTTCATTATGATTCTTCTAAAAACTTCATCTCCAGGATCCATAAAGTGAACATCACAAGTGGCAACTACAGGCATATTATTTTTGTCAGCCAAATCACATATTCTCTTATTTATGTCCTGCAGTTCTTTAACATCCTTGACTGTTTTATTTCTGACCATGAACATGTTATTTCCTGTAGGCTGAATTTCAAGGTAGTCATAAAATTCTATAATTTTCTTTAATTCGTCATCACTTTTTCCACTCATTATTTCCCTATACACCTGTCCAGCCTCACAAGCAGATCCAATTATAAGTCCTTCTCTATATTGCATTATAAGACTTTTAGGCATTCTTGGCCTTTTGAAGAAGTATTTTAAATTGGATATAGAAACTAACTTATATAGATTTTTAAGCCCAACTTGATTTTTAACCAATATTATTAAGTGATAAGTATGTTGTTTCTTTATATCTATATTGTCCAAAAATTGACTATTTAATTCAGCCATATTACATATTGACTTTTCTTTAAGCAATTTAAAACATTTAAGTAATATCTTTGCTGTAGCTTCAGCATCATCTACAGCTCTATGATGATTTTTTAATGATATACCCAAGTGTTTTGCAACTGTATTCAATTTATATCTCTTAAGTTCTGGGAATAAAAAAGTACATAGAGGTACCGTATCCATTATTGCATTTTTAAATTCTATACCTTGCTCTCTACAGCCTTTTTTAATAAAAGAAGTATCAAAGCTTGCATTATGAGCAACTAGTACATCATTACCTGCAAATTCCATAAACTTTGGCAAAACCTCTCTTATGCTGCCGCAAGAACTTACCATCTCTTGGCTTATACTTGTTAATTCAACTATATTTTGAGGTATGTCAATTTCAGGATTTACAAACTCACTAAATCTTTCAACAATCCTTCCCTCTCTTATTTTAACAGCACCTATTTCAATTATCCTGTCATTTGCACTTGAAAGTCCTGTTGTTTCTATGTCAAACACAATATACGTATCACTTAAGGTTTTATCGTCTCCATTTACTACTATAGGTACTCCATCATCTACAAGATAGGCTTCTATACCATAGATTACCTTAATATTATTCTTTTTAGCCGCATCCATAGCTTCAGGATAAGCTTGAACTACTCCATGATCCGTGATTGCTATAGCCTTATGACCCCATTTTGCTGCTCTTTTTATAAGAGATGATGCAGATGTCATACCATCCATCGCGCTCATTCGAGTATGCAGGTGCAGTTCAACTCTCTTTTCTTCTTCAGTATCCATTTTTTCAACTTTTTTGACTTTAACTATATCCTTTGCCATTACTACCGGTTCACGTGCATACATGTCATTTACGACTTCGCCTCTTACCTTGCAGTGAAGTCCTTCATTTATTTGATCAATTATCATATCTGCTTCTTTAGGTCTCGGAAAGAACTTAACGGTAATTGAACTAGTGTAATCTGTTATGTAAAAGCTCACTATCTTTCTTCCAGTCTTTGTCTCTATTATTTCCTTTTTAAAAATATCGCCGCATATAACAACCATGCCTGACGTTTCATTTAAACCTTTTATGTCAGCAATATTTCCTATTATATTTCTTCCTAATATAATAGGATTATTAGATGCAGCTGGTCCTATACTCATTTCTCTATTAGCTGAACTCTTTTCTTTAGAATTTCCTTTGGGTTTAGATACACTTTGTTCTTGCACATGTATACCATTTTCCTTTATAAGCTTTTCTATGTATTTTTTCTCATAATCCTGTGATTTCTTTAAATATTCCCTGTTATCAATATTTTCATCATACAAAAAATTAACATTGCAGTTGAGTCCAAATACTTCTTTGATAATATTACTTATAATCTTAGATATATTCTTTTTTTTCAAAAGATCATACATGAACTTATTTCCATAGTGAATATTTAATGTATCTTCGCTTAATTCTTTAGAGCAGTCCAATAAACACTGTCTGCATATGGGAGCAAAATCGTCTGCAATATTTATAAGTTCCGTCCAATACTTGTTACATACTTCTTCCAAAGTCACATTGGATATATCTTTATAACACAATATTTCAACATCGTTAAAACATCCAAACTTTTTACATATAAGTTCCTTAATCTTATTTTTTATATTCTTATTTAATTCGCCTGCAGATTTTAAAATTACTTTCAAAGTATTACTCTTTTTAAGATATTGTATCTTTAATAACTTAATATCAATATTTTGCTCCATAACACTGTCACTGTCATTTATATCCTCTTGCAGCATACTTATTAGATCCACACTCATAAAAATATTCCTCCCATTAAAAATCTATAGTTCTTCAATTTGACTTATGAGTTCATCTACTAAGTTTTCTTCTTTTACTTTTTTTACTATTTGGCCTTTTTTAAATATCAATCCTTCTCCTTTTCCACCTGCAATTCCAATGTCAGCTTCTCTTGCCTCTCCAGGTCCATTTACAACACATCCCATTATTGCAACTTTTATATTTTTATTACAATTACTTAGTCTTTTTTCCACTTCATTTGCTATTTTTATTATGTCTATTTGAGTTCTACCGCAAGTAGGACATGATATGAATTCAATTCCACTTTTTATATAACCTAATGTCTTTAAAATTTCTCTTCCAACTTTTATTTCTTCTGCTGGATCACCTGTAAGTGAAACTCTTATAGTATCACCTATACCCTGTGACAGGAGACTTCCTATTCCTATACTTGACTTAATAGTTCCCCTCCAAGTCGTTCCTGCTTCCGTAACCCCTAAGTGCAGTGGATATTTTACTTTATTTGAAATAATCTTATAACTCTCTATCATTTGATTGACATTAGATGATTTTATAGATATAACTATATCTTGAAAATTTAAGCTTTCAAATATAGATACATGCTCCAGTGCACTTTCAACTAAAGCCTCAGGGCACACTTTCCCATACTTATTTAATATATTCTTTTGAAGAGATCCAGAATTAACTCCTATTCTTATAGGTATATCTTTATCTTTAGCTGCTTCAACTACCCTTCTTACTCTATTTATGTTTCCAATATTACCAGGATTTATTCTAAGACCATTGACTCCATTTTCTATCGACTTAAGTGCTAATCTATAATCAAAGTGAATATCTGCAACTAGAGGAATTTTTATTTGTTTCACTATTTCCTTTATAGCTTCAGCAGCTTCCATGTCTGGAACTGCACATCTTATTATATCGCAGCCATAACCTTCTAGTTTTTTTATTTGACTTACTGTGTTTTCTACATCTCTAGTATCAGTATTAGTCATAGACTGAACCGATATTGGAGCGCCGCCTCCAATGTATGTATCTCCTATTTTTACCTTTATAGTATCATTTCTTCTCAAATTAATTCACCTCTCACAATAAGTAAACTGCCACCACCTTTAGAAGATGATGGCCTTTATTTATATTTTAAAATTTTATAGGATAGAATATATCTTTTATGGTAACCAAGACCATGAGTGCCATGAGTACGGCAAACCCAATATAATTAATAACCCCAACTTTATTGTCATCCACTTTTTTGCCTGTAAGTATCTCAAATATGAATAGTAATATATAACCACCATCTAATGCTGGTATAGGCAGCAAGTTAAATATACCAAGCTGCAGTGTTATATATGCAGCAAAAGCAGTAAGACTTAAAATTCCAGCTTTGGCTGCAGCTCCAGAAAGCTTTATTATTGTAACTGGTCCGCCAAAGTCATTCATAGACGCTCCTCCTGTAAATAAAACCTTAAAGAAAACAAATGTTTGTTTTATCAAAGACTTAGTCTCATCTAATCCATATTTGATAGATTCACCAAAACCTGCTTTTTCGATTGTTTTGAAGTATATACCAACTATATACCTATTTTGACTGTTATCCTTTATTGGAGTAACTTTAACTGTTTGAACCTTATTATCTCTAATATACGTTATGTTAGCAGGTTTATCACCGCCAGTATACATTTCTGTTACAAAATCGTCTCCAAGTGATACTTTAGAATTGTTGACTTTTACAATTTTATCTCCAGATTTTAAACCCATCACAGCAGCTGGCTGATTTGGAGCTACCTTATCTATTGTTGAAGAGACATAACCTCTAGCAGAGGCTATTATTGCAAAAAGTACAACTCCCAGCAAAAGGTTCATTATAGGTCCTGCAATTACAATACTCAATTTCCGCCATGGATTTTTGTTGTTAAATGACCTTGGATCACTGCTTCCCGATTCTTCTCCAAGCATTTTAACATATCCACCTATTGGAAGTATTCTTATAGAATATAAAGTTTCCTTACCATTTATCTTAAACAATTGAGGTCCCATACCTATGGCAAATTCTTCAACCTTTACACCATTTAATTTAGCCAAAGTAAAATGACCTAACTCATGGATTAAAATCAACAAACCGAATGCTATAATAGCCGCTATTATATACAAAAAAATCCCTCCACTTTAATTAAATTTACTTCTAACATACTCTTTAACTTCTAAATCTAATTCCAATACTTCTTCTAATTCATATGATTTTTTTACATTAAATTTATTCATACTTTCTTCTAATATATCCCCTATATCCAGGAACCTGATCTTTTTATGTATAAAAAGTTTTACAGCTTCTTCATTTGCTGCATTTAAAATTGCCGGCATAGTTCCTCCTATCTTACCTGCTTCATAAGCAAGTTTCAAAGGTTTAAAAGTACTTGTGTCTGGTTTTTCAAAAGTTAAACAACCTAAGTCAAAAAAATCCATCTTTTTAACTACAGCCTCATATCTATTAGG
Organism: Clostridium sp. JN-1; assembly: GCF_003718715.1. Lineage (NCBI taxonomy): Bacteria > Bacillati > Bacillota > Clostridia > Eubacteriales > Clostridiaceae > Clostridium > Clostridium sp. JN-1. Next base: position 1,779,588 of record NZ_CP033465.1, read on the forward strand.
ATATGTAAGTGCATATTGTATTGGAAGTCTCATATCTGTCGATGCCATCTGTGCTATTACACTTCCATCGTTATATTCAACCATAGAATGTATTACACTTTGAGGATGAACTACTACTTTGATATTATCATAGTCCATATTAAATAACCAATGTGCTTCTATAACTTCGAGCCCTTTGTTCATAAGGGTAGCTGAATCAATTGAAATTTTCTTTCCCATGTTCCATTTAGGGTGCTTGAGTGCCTGATCTACCGTAACACTCTTAAGCTCATCTCTATTTTTTCCCCTAAAGGGTCCTCCTGAAGCAGTTATAATTATGTTTTCTACGGAACTTTTATCATTGCCCTGAAGGCATTGAAAGATGGCACCATGCTCAGAATCCACTGGCAATATGCTGACATTATTTTTTTTAGCTTCGGACATAACAAGTTCTCCACCCGCAACTAAAGTTTCCTTATTAGCTAGTGCTATACTCTTTCCTGATTTTATTGCTTTTATTGTAGGTACTAATCCAACCATTCCAACTACAGCTGTAACAACCATGTCAGCGAATGATAAAGTGCTTATTTCTATTAATCCATCCATTCCGTACAATACATTAATTTTTAAATCTTTTTCTTTACAATACAACTGCACCTCTTCAAATGCTTTTTTATTCATCATAGCAACAAATGCTGGTTTAAATTCATCAATTATTTCAATTATTTTACTTGAATTTTTATTAGCAGATACACCAACTAATTCAAATTTATCTTTAAACCTTTTTATAACATCAAGCGTCTGTGTTCCAATTGAACCAGTAGCACCAAGTATGACTAACTTTTTCAAACTTAACATCTCCTATTTTTTATATCAAATAGCGTAAAATAACTTTAATCTTTAGAATCTTATATTTAGAATTTTTAACACGATTAAATATACCATATTTGTTATTTAAAATAAAGTAACCAATAAGTTAATACATAAAATAGAAATTAACATTTAAGGTACTTAAAATCCAATTAAAACCATTAAATATATAGTGTTCTATTATTAATATTATATATATTAACATTATATTAAATTTTATAAATTAAAAAATCGAGATTTAAAAAGGAATCTAGTAATACCAGATTCCTATCACATTTTTATTATAAATGTCAAATAATAATATACTATTACAGATGAAAACAAAATACTATCAAATCTATCTAAAATTCCACCATGTCCAGGTATTAAATTACTATAATCTTTTACACCTGCGTGCCTTTTTATTGATGACGCTGTAAGATCTCCAAACTGACTAAAAATTCCACATATTATTCCTAAAATTATGTAATGGTATAATGGTATAATAATAGCTTTTGAATTAATAAACATACCAAATAATAAACATCCAATAGTACTTCCGACTATTCCTCCAATAGATCCTTCAATTGTTTTTTTAGGGCTTACTTTTGGACACAACTTATTTTTTCCAAAATTTTTACCTATATAGTATGCAGCTGTATCACATCCCCATGATACAATAAATATAATCCATACAAAGTAATTCCCATAATCCTTGTTACTTACTAAAACTATAAAGCTAAAAAAAACCGCAGAATATAAAAATGCAAATATAGTTAAAGAAACATCTATAAAATTATATTTTAAATTCAAAACTGGTATACATAACAATATGAAAACTGCCATTATAATTGTAAAAAACATTAATTGAGTATTTACAGATTTGCTTAAAGTTACATAATATACTATGCAAAGTGCATATCCTAATATACCTATAGGATGGTTTACATCTTTCTCTCTCATAACTTTGTACAGTTCATACATTCCCATAAGCGACAATATCATAATACCATATTTTAAGACTTCTCCACCTATAAATAAAAATATTAAAAATGGTGCTAGTATTACTGCTCCTAAATACCTACTACTCACTAGATCATCTCCTACACTAAGAATTTATAAAAAAATATATTACTTGACTGCTCCAAATCTTCTATCTCTATTTTGATAATCATGTATAGCCTTATGTAAATGTACTTTCTTGAAATCCGGCCACTTTATATTAGAATACCAAAATTCTGAATAAGCACACTGCCAAAGCAAAAAATTACTTAATCTTTGTTCTCCACTTGGTCTTATTATTAAATCTGGATCAGGTATATTTTTAGTGTATAGATAATTACTTATTAGTTCTTGATTTATATCACTTTCTTCTATTACACCACTTTTTATATCCTTAATTATATTTTTAAAGGCATATATAAGTTCATCTCTTCCACCATAATTTATGGCAAGATTTAAAGTTAAGCCTGTATTAGATTTAGTTCTATCATAAGCCTCTATTAATTCTTCTTGACAAATACCCGGCAGCTTAGATATGTCTCCTATATGATTTATTATCACATTATTTAAATTTAACTCTTTGAATTCACTTTTTAAATATTGTGCAAGAAGGTTCATTAGTGTATTAACTTCATCACGAGGTCTTTTCCAATTTTCAGTTGAAAAAACATATAACGTTAAATACTTGACTTTTAATTTACTGCATTCCTTAACAATTTCTCTTACAGTCTCTATAGCAGCCTTATGACCCATAGTCCTTGGTAAATTTCTCTCTTTAGCCCATCTTCCATTGCCATCCATTATTATTGCAATATGCTTTGGTATGTTATTCATATCCAATTCTATATTGTCTGCTGCAACTTGTTCATCTCGTTTATTTAAAAACTTAAACATAATATACCTCCATATTATACTGTTTTAAAGTTCATACTTTTATATTATATACCAATTTATCATCTTCTACTAGTGAAGATCTGCAATTCGCAGTCTACAATGCAGAATGCTAATTGTACCATCTTATATATATTGATGTATCAAATTTTGTGGTTAGCCTTTATACATGGTTATAATAAAAGACCTGCGAAAACGCAGGCTTTTGTTATTATAATTATATGGACATAATTTCTTTTTCTTTACCCTCAACTAACTTATCAATTTCTTTAATAAACACATCTGTTTTCTTCTGTATTTCATCTTCACCTTTTTTTATTTCATCTTCAGAAATATCATTTTGCTTTTTAAGTGCCTTTAGCTTATCATTACAATCTCTTCTTATGCTTCTTATAGCAACTTTACATTCGTCTCCGTCTTTTTTTACGTTTTTAACTAGTGCTTTTCTAGTTTCTTCTGTGAGTTCAGGTATAATAAGTCTTATCATTTCACCATCATTATTAGGGTTTATACCTAAATCTGACTTCAAAATAGCTTTTTCTATATCCTTCATGGAGTTTTTATCCCAGGGTTGTATGGCAAGAATTCTAGGTTCAGGAACTGATATATTAGCTAATTGTGATATAGGTGTTGCAGTACCATAATATTCAACTTCTATTTTGTCTAATATCGCAGGATTAGCTCTACCTGCCTTTAATGACGCTAACTCTTTTTTCAAAACTGCAGTAGTTTTAAGCATTTTGTCATTTGCCGCATTTAAAATATCTTTAATCATAAAAATACCTCCCTTTTATCTATTATTTAGAAATAATTGTACCAATGTCTTCTCCACTTACAGCTTTTATTATGTTCTCTGGTTTATCTAGTCCAAATACTAAAATTGGTATATCATTATCCATACACAATGAAGTTGCTGTAGAATCCATAACTTGAAGACCCTTATCCAAAACTTCTATGTAACTTAACTTACTAAACTTTTTAGCATCTTTGTATTTATGTGGATCTTTATCATAAACTCCATCTACCTTTTTTGCAAGGAGTATAACATCTGCTTCTATTTCAGCAGCTCTTAATGCTGCAGTAGTATCAGTTGAAAAATAAGGATTTCCTGTACCTGCTGCAAATATAACTACTCTAGATTTTTCAAGATGTCTCATTGCTCTTCTTCTTATAAATGGTTCTGCTATTTCTCTCATTTCTATTGCAGTTTGAACCCTAGTGTTAACTCCAACTTTTTCAAGAGAATCCTGAAGTGCTAATGCATTTATACAAGTTGCAAGCATACCCATATAATCAGCAGTAGTTCTATCCATTTCTTTTCCGTTTCTTCCTCTCCAGATATTTCCGCCGCCTACAACAGCACCAACTTCAATTCCCATATCTACAAGAGCCTTTATCTCTTCAGCTATTTTATTACTAATATCAAAGTCTATTCCAAATCCTTTTTCTCCTGACAAAGCTTCTCCTGAAAGTTTCAACATCACTCTTTTATATTTAGGTTTACACATATATTATACCTCCGATTTGTAATAAATTACATATAATTTATTTTATTCTTTAAAAAAAGAGAACACACAGTGTTCTCTATTTTCAATTTCTTATTTACCCTGCATTTGTTTTTGAACTTCTTCAGCAAAGTTTTCTTCTTTTTTCTCTATTCCTTCACCTTTTTCAAATCTTACAAAATCAGTTACTTTTATTGGTGCTCCAACTTCTTTTGATTTTGCTTCAAGATACTTTTTAATAGTGAAATCTGAATCCTTTACCCAAACCTGATCAACTAAGCAGTTTTCCTTGTAATACTTTTGAATTCTTCCCATTACCATTTTTTCAATGATTTTTTCAGGTTTTCCTTCATTTAAAGCTTGAACTTTGTATATCTCTTTTTCCTTTTCCAATACGTCTTTATCTACTGAATCCCTATCTAAAAATAATGGATTAGTTGCAGCAACTTGCATAGCTACATCTTTTGCAATTTCTTTTAATGAATCACTTTGTTTTTCACATTCAAGTTTAACGAGAACACCTATTCTTCCACCGCCATGAACATAGCTTTGAATTACTCCATTTTGTACTGAAAATGATTTAAATCTTCTTACATTCATGTTTTCTCCAAGTTTTGCAATTAAAGCAGTTAGAGAATCCTTTATTGTAGTGTTCTCATCATATTTTTCTTCAACAAATTCTTCTACAGTCTTTGCACTTGTGGAAGCTGCTTTTTTTGAAATAACATCAACAAAGTTTGTAAAATCTTGATTTACTGAAACGAAATCAGTTTCACAGTTAACTTCTACTATTGCTGCATTTTTAAAATCATCTGATACATAAGCTTTTACTAAACCTTCAGATGCTACTCTTCCAGCTTTTTTAGCTGCAGCTGCTAATCCGTTTTCTCTTAATATTTCAACAGCTTTTTCTATATCACCATTGGCTTCATTTAATGCCTTTTTGCAGTTCATCATTCCTGCGCCGGTTCTTTCTCTTAGTTCTTTAACCATTTGTGCAGTTATCATGTTATATTCCTCCTATAATCCTATAAATTAAAGTCAATTCAAAAGGTAAATGAAAAAAATACTTCATTTACCTCAACAGACTATTCTGCTAATTCTTCTCCCTGTCTTCCCTCTACTACTGCATCTGCAATCTTTGATGTTATTAATTTTACAGCTCTTATTGCATCATCATTTCCTGGGATTACATAATCAACTTCATCTGGATCACAATTTGTATCAACAATAGCTACTACTGGTATTCCTGAAATTTTAGCTTCTGATATAGCATTTTTTTCTTTTCTTGGATCTACTACAAAAAGTGCTCCTATATTATTAGCATCCATTTTCTTAATTCCGCCTAAATTTTTCTGTAATTTTTCTTGTTCATTTTTAAGTTTTATAACTTCTTTCTTTGGAAGAACCTCAAATGTTCCATCCTCTTCCATCTTTTCAAGCTCTTCTAACTTCTTAATTCTGCCTTTTATAGTAACAAAGTTAGTTATCATTCCACCAAGCCATCTATTATTAACATAATGCATTCCACTTCTTAATGCTTCTTCTCTGATAGCTTCTTGTGCTTGTTTCTTAGTACCTACAAATAATATGTCTTTTCCTTGTTCAGAAACGCTCTTTATAAATTCATAAGCTTCTTCTACTTTTTTTACTGTTTTTTGTAAGTCTATAATGTAAATTCCATTTCTTTCTGTAAATATGTATGGAGCCATTTTAGGATTCCATCTTCTTGTTTGATGTCCAAAATGAACACCTGCTTCTAATAATTGTTTCATTGAAATAACTGACATAATTTTACCTCCTAGGTTTTTTCCTCCACTGCCATCATATTTATAAAACACCTTAAAATCAAAGGAACCATTTCATAAATTAGACAATGTGTGTATTTCTCACCTTTAGTAGTATATCACAAGCATTACTGCTATTCAACTATAAATTTAAAATTTCCTATATACAAATTATATAAATTAAAGGTTAGATTAAAATTTTTATTAACCTAACCCTCACATTAATGATTATTTACTATTTTATCTTTTTTAATTCATCCAATAGCTTGTCATTTAATATTCTTATATGAGTTCCCTTCATTCCCAAAGATCTTGACTCAATAACTCCAGCACTTTCAAACTTTCTAAGTGCATTTACTATAACAGATCTTGTAATTCCAACTTTATCTGCTATCTTTGAGGCAACAAGCAAACCTTCATTACCATCTAGTTCATCAAAAATGTGCTCAACTGCTTCTAATTCAGAATAAGACAGCGTTCCTATCGCAAGTTGAACTACAGCTTTTTTTCTAGCATCTTCTTCTATTACATCTTGTTTAGCCCTTAGTATTTCAAGTCCTATAATTGTAGCACTATATTCACTCAATACTAAGTCTTCATCTGTAAATTTTTCATCAAACCTTGCAAGTAGAAGTGTTCCCAATCTTTCTCTATTTCCATTTATAGGCACAATTGTTGTTAACTTGTTTTCTATAACGCAAGAATTGTTTTCTTGAAATACACATATCCCATTATTAGACAAGTTAGATAATGTTTCATTAACTGTTAATAATTTATTATTATATTTTTCTGGAAATCTCATTCCGCTTATAACTCTATCTTTTACTACATCGCATTCGAATCCTGTTGAAAAATTATAACCAAGTACTTTTCCCTTTCTACTTATAATATAAATATTACAGTTTAGTACATCACTTAGTAAATTACATATATCATTAAAAACAACTGGCTCAGTCCCTGACTTCTGTAATATCTTATTTAACATCCTTGTTTTATCCAATAAAGACTTCATTACTACTCCTCCTTAATAACTTTACAATATAACTAAACTATTCGTTATTTACAATCTTTGTTTATATAACTACAATCATCAAAATAAAAAATATTTTTTTATTTTATATGCGACAAAAGCATTGCGTAAATAATTTAGACTTTTTTAAATATTTTGAATTGTTTCTTACACAATAAATATCATAACATAATGGCTATTACATTTCAACATCATTTTTGTATGATTCGACATTTTGTTTTTAAGTAATGTACTAACTTTACTTTTTTTCCTCTAGTAGTTCGATATTTTTACACTCATTATTAGAACATTGTAAATAGTTTCCTTTAGCTTTACTGTATTTTTTAACCATATAACTTCCACATAATGAACATTTATTTGAGGTTGGTTCAAACCAACTCACGAAATCACATTCAGGGTAATTGCTGCATCCATAAAACTTTCTGCCTTTTTTACTCTTTTTAACTAAAACCTTTCCTCCACATTTAGGACACTTTACATCTAATTCTTGAACTATAGGTTTTGTATTCTTACATTCAGGATAACCTGGGCATGCAAGAAATTCTCCAAATCTTCCGTGTTTTATAACCATGTTTCTACCGCACTTTTCACATTTTACATCTGTAACTTTATCTTCTATTGTAACTTTTGCAATTTCCTTTTCAGCAGCATCAATAGCTTTTTTTAAAGGAGAATAAAATTCATCAACAACTTTTCTCCAGCTTTCTTTGCCTTCTTCAACATAGTCGAGCTTTTTTTCCATTTCTGCAGTAAATTCTATATCTACTATCTGTTTAAAGTGCTCACTTACTATATTATTTACTATATCACCTAATTCAGTAGGTTCCAATGTCTTTTTGGATCTTTCCACATACTTTCTCGCTAAAAGTGTAGATATTATTGGAGCATATGTACTTGGTCTGCCTATTCCATTTTCCTCTAGTGTTTTTACAAGACTAGCTTCAGAATACCTTGCTGGTGGTTGTGTAAAATGTTGTTTACCTTCTATGGTTTTTTTAATTAATTTTTCGCCTTCTTCTAAAATTGGAAAGTTTGTGTTGTCCTTCTCATCATCAGTAGCATAATCATATACTCTCATAAAACCATCAAATTCTATGTTTGAAGCATTTGCTTTAAGTCCGTATTTTCCATTATATATGCCTACAGATATAACATTCACTATGCAAGATGCCATCTGGCTTGCAACAAACCTATTCCATATTAATGTATATAATTTATATTGCTCCGGCTTCAAGTTTTCCTTAGCTATTTCAGGAGTAATTTGAACGTTAGTTGGTCTTACGGCTTCATGTGCATCTTGTATATTCTTTTTGCCCTTGAAGTTTCTAAATTTGTCCAAAGCATATTCTTTACCAAATTTATTTTCAACAAAATCCTTACATGCCTTTTGAGCCTCCAAAGCTATTCTCACAGAATCTGTTCTCATATAGGTTATAAGTCCAACCGTACCATAACCTTTAACATCCATGCCTTCATATAACTGTTGTGCAACAGACATAGTTCTCTTAGTTGAAAAGTTTAATTTTTTGTATGCATCCTGCTGCAGCGTACTTGTTGTAAATGGTGGAAGAGGATTTTTAGTTTTAGTAGATTTTTTTATTGACTTTACTATAAATTCACCGTTCTCCAAATTTGAAATTATAGCATCTGCTTCTTCTTTACTTCCTATCTCAACTTTCTTTTTATTAAGCGTAGTCAATTTAACTTTAAATGACTTTTTTAATTTTTCTTTATGCAGTTGACATTCTATTGTCCAGTATTCTTTAGGTACAAAAGCTTTAATTTCTTTTTCTCTATCACATATCATTTTTAAAGCTACAGATTGAACCCTACCTGCACTAAGTCCCCATCTTACTTTATTCCATAGTATTGGACTTATTTTATATCCTACTAGCCTATCAAGTACTCTTCTTGCCTGCTGTGCATTGACTAAATCCAAGTCGATTTTTCTAGGATTTTTTATGGCATTTTTAACAGCATCTTTTGTAATTTCGTGAAATTCAATTCTACAATTTTGATCTTCATTCAACTTAAGTACATGTGCTAAATGCCATGAAATAGCTTCACCTTCTCTATCAGGGTCGGTTGCAAGATATATTTTGTCACTCTTTTTAGCTTCTTTTCTAATCTTATCTAATAATTCTCCCTTTCCCCTTATTGTTATATACTTAGGATTGTACTCATTATCTATATCAACTCCCAATTGGCTTTTTGGAAGATCTCTTACATGTCCCATAGATGCTTGAACTGTATAATTTTTGCCTAAATATTTTCCTATAGTTTTAGCTTTTGCTGGTGATTCAACTATAATTAACTTCTGTCCCATTTTAAGCTCTAGTCAATATTTTATAACTAGAGTTTCACACCCCCTCGTTTTAAAACTTTTAGTTAATAAATATTCTTTTATTTTAATAAATACTATTCACTATATGTAAATAAATATACCTTTGCAACATAGATTAATTCTTTTATAATGTTTTTTCTACTTTTGCAAAGTAGTTTCCTGAAATACATATTACTTGATTCCTAAGTTGCAATTCAAATAATACCTCATATAATTGTTTTATGTCAACATTAGTTCTGCGAAATATATCATCTATGTGCATTGGTTCATCGCTTAATACATTATATATTCTGCCTTCCACTTTGGTAAGAATATCTGAACTTTTTTTACATTTAACCTTATTATTGTACTCTACACCTAAAACTTCAAATATATCTTTAAAATCCGTAAAGACATATGCACCTTCTCTTATTAACTTGTTTGTTCCCTTACTTTGTTCTTTAAAAATAGAACCCGGAACGCTCATTACATCTCTTCCTTGATCCAGAGCCAGACCTGCAGTTATAAGCGATCCACTCTTTTCCCCAGCTTCAACAACAATTATTAAATCACTTAAACCGCTTATTATTCTATTTCTAACTGGAAAGTTATAAGAAAACGGCTTAGTTCCAGGTATAAATTCTGATATTACACAGCCTTTTTCTGAAATTAAATCATACAACTTTTTGTTTTGTTTTGGATAAACTACATCGATTCCACATCCCAATACTGCACATGTAAATCCATTTTCCATTAAACTTCCACTATGCGCAAAAGTATCTATCCCCCTAGCCATTCCACTAATTATACTTATACCATTTTTTGAAAGTTCTCTGCTTATAAGTTCTGTAGAATTTTTTCCATATAACGTATAATTTCTCGATCCAACAACAGCAACGTTTAAATTTTGATTAAGCCTTCCTATATTACCTTTATAAAATAAAACAGCTGGATAGTCGCTTATATTTTTTAATTTAATTGGATAGTCTTTATCATAAAAGCTTATACTTTTTATGCCTTGAATAGAACATTTTTCGCATATATCTTCAAGCTTTGATTTACTCCAGAACTTTTTCATATGAATTTTAGTTTTCTCATCTATAAGTATATTTTCGTGATCATAAAATACATAATTCCATATATCATAAATGCTTTTAAAACTTTTTAATAACCTTATCTTTGATTTACTTGTAAGCCTTATTGAACTAAACCATAAATTATATATACTCATTAATATTTCCCCTTTAATTAACTTAATAAATCAAATTTTATATACAAGTTTATAATTATTTATGTTATATTATTATTTGGGCAGATAAATTTATTATATGCTCAATATTTAAGAAAGGATATAATATAACATTATGGATAAATTATTATTTGGTATTTCAGGACTTCCAGCTGGTGGTGAAGCTCAAAAATTCAATTACTCATCTGGAATAGCATATCTGAAATCCTTAAATCTTGATGCAATGGAACTTCCATTTGTCCGTTCTGTAAATGTTACAGAAAAAAATAAAAAAGACATATTGGAAGCTAAAATAAAACACAATTTTTATCTTTCAGCTCATGGTTCTTATTATGTAAACTTAAATGCAGATGAAGATGAAAAACAAAGTAAATCTCTTGAAAGGATTATAAAATGTGCAGAAGGTTTATCAAAGGTAAATGGAAGAAGTCTTGTATTTCATCCTGGTTTTTACCTAAAAGATTCTAAAGAGGAAACTTATACTACAATAAAAAATAACTTACTCAAACTTCCACATGATAGTGTTGACTATAGACTTGAAACTACAGGTAAGGCATCCCAATTTGGAAGCTTAAAGGAATTAGTTTCACTCTGTAAAGAAGTACCTTCATGCAAATTATGCGTAGATTTTTCACATATACATGCAAGATATAATGGTTCACTTAAAAGTTATGATGACTTTGCTAAAATACTGCAATATATAAAATCAAACTTAGGTGAAAATGCATTAAAAGATATGCACATACATATGTCTGGAATAAAATACAGTAATAAAGGTGAACAAAATCACTTACCATTTAAGGAAAGTGACTTTAATTATATAGAATGTTTACGTGCACTTAAGAAGTTTGATGTAAAAGGATGCATAATATGCGAAAGTCCTATACTTGAAAATGATGCATTACTTCTTAAACAAACCTACTGTGATTTATAAAATTTTGCATAAAAGACTCTCTAGTTTTCATAGGGAGTTTTTTACTCATATAATTTCTTCATTCAAAAACTTTCTGTACTGCAGAGCTTCTATTAAATGTTTTTTCTCTATATACTTAGAATTATCTAAGTCAGCTATAGTTCTAGAAACTTTTAATATTCTGCTGTAAGCTCTTGTACTCAATTTAAACTTACTATATATATTAGACATAATACTTTTACACTCTTTATTAAGTTTACAATACCTTTTTATGAGTTTTGCATTCATCTCAGAATTACAATATATATTATAATTTTTAAATCTATCTTTTTGAATTCTTCTTGCTTTTTCAACTCTCTTTCTAATACTAGACGAACTTTCACTTTTGGTTTTATATTGAATGTCATTGTATGAAAGTGAATTTACAAAAGTAAATAAATCTATTCTATCCATTATTGGACCAGATAATTTACTTATATATCTTTTTCTTTCATAATCACTGCAGGTACATGGTTTTGCTGAAGCATAAAAACCGCAGGGACATGGATTAGTAGAAAATACCGCCATAAAATTAGCAGGATATTCAACATTACCTAAAAGTCTGCATATTCTAACTACCTTATTTTCTAATGGCTGTCTTAGTGCTTCTAGAACTTGGCTTTTAAATTCCAAGACTTCATCTAAAAACAAAACCCCATTATGGGAAAGCGATACTTCTCCAGGCATGAGATTACCTCCACCTATTAGTGCAGTAGCTGTTGTATTATGGTGGGGACTTCTAAACGGTCTATTTTTTATAAGTCCTTTACTGCAATTTAGCTTACCTAATACACTATAAATTTTAGTTACTTCCAGTGCCTCTTCATAAGTAAGTTCAGGCAATATAGAAGGTATTCTCTCTGCGATCATCGTCTTACCTGAACCTGGAGGACCAATCATAAGCATATTATGATTACCAGCGGCAGCTACTTCAACTGCTCTTTTGCAGCTTTCCTGACCTATCACATCTTCAAAATCCAATTTTGAAGAAAATTCTACATTATCTTCCTTGTATTCATATGGAACCAAATCTCTATATATTATATATGCTGCTGCCTGTTTTAAATTGTCAAAACAATATACATTACTTCCTCTTACAGCTGAACACTCCTTTACATTTTGAGTAGGTATTAAAAAATTGCATATATCATTTTTTACTGCTTCTATGGCAATTGGCAAAACTCCCTTTACCCCGTTCAAATCTCCAGAAAGTGAAAGTTCGCCCATTATTAAAAACTTTTCTGCATCATTAAAAACAATTTGCTTAGTTGCAGTGAGTATTCCTATTGCTATTGGCAAATCAAAATGTGAGCCCTCCTTTCTAATATCAGCAGGTGCTAAATTTACTATTATTCTTCCAACTGGAAAGTCGAATCCAGAGTTTACTATTGCTGCCCTAACCCTCTCCTTGGATTCTCTTACTGAAGCATCTGCAAGACCTACAATATTAAAACATGGAAGTCCTCTTTCTATGTCAACTTCAACAGTAACTATCACTCCATCTATACCGCTAAATGTAGCAGTTACAATTTTAACTGCCATAACATCACCTCTGCTTAAGTATTGACAAATAAAAAATTATATATTCAAAACATTTATAAAACATTTTTACCAGTGTATAAAAATTTGATTTACAATCGATAACATTAATGCTAAAATCATTACATATAAAGTCGCTGACTATTTTAACGATATCTATAATAACAAAACAATATATTATTGAAGGGAAGAGATGTATGCAGTCTTTTAACAATGATATCGGTTCCATGGGCGAAGATATTGCTGAAAACTATTTAAAACAAATGGGCTATACTATACTCCAAAGAAATTTTAGATGTAAAGTAGGGGAGATAGATATAATTGGAAGGGATGGAAACTATATATGTTTCATTGAGGTCAAAACAAGATATGGTTCACTATTTGGTAACCCATGTGAATCTGTAACTTATTCTAAACAGCGTAAAATATATAAGACAGCTGAAATATATATAATGAAGAAAAAACTTTTTAAATTTAATTTCAGATTTGATGTAATTGAGGTAATACTTACAAATTATACAAACACACCTTCCATAAAACTTATTAAAGATGCCTTTCAAATATAAATTAAGAATAATAAAAACTGCATCAGGGGACGCAGTTTCTAACTTTTATATTATATTTTTTAGGAAACACATTCTATGTATTTTGCAGACACCATATTTCTTAATGGATTCTATATGTTCTTGAGTGCCATAACCTGCATTATTTTCAAATCCATAGTTAGGATATTCCTTTGAATACTCTTTCATTAATTTATCTCTATAAACCTTTGCTATTATGGATGCACAAGCTATACTAGCACTCTTGGCATCTCCCTTTATTATAAATTCATTATCTAAATTTAAGTTTTTAACAGCATACCCATCTGAAAGTACTAAATCAGGCTGTATTTTTAAACCATTTACAGACTTCTTGAGTACTTCATTATTACACCATGATATGCCTCTCTCATCTATTTTCATATTATTAATTAAGGCTATGTTAAAATCTAATGCCTTTGATTTAATAACTTTATCTAGTCTTTCCCTACTTACAGGCGATAACTTTTTGGAATCTTTTATCCCCAAAATCAAATCCTTATCACTTTTATAATTTAAATTTAAAGTTACAGCAGCAGCTACTATTGGACCTGCAAGAGGCCCCCTTCCAACTTCATCTGTACCTGCTATAAAGAGACATCTGCTAAACTTTTTATCAAATTCATACATACCTTTAACTCTATTTATTTCTTTTTCTTTCTTAACCACAAACTTATTTAAGCTTGTAGATAAGTTTTTAACATTTTTTCGTGAGTCACTGTCTAATGTCTCTATTATTTTGAAGAACTTTTCTTTTTTAGTATCAAAGTATTGATCTTTTAAAAAGTCTACATAATCTTTAATATTTTTAAAATTTAAGTTAGATGAATCTTGAAACAGCTTTACTTCTATCTGTTCAAAATGAGTAATCTTAATGTCACTTTCATCCATAAAAATAAACTCCATTCTTTAAATTAATTCAAGGTCTTTCAAGGGATATTTTGCCTAACTTTCCGCTTCTAAATTCATCCAAAAGGATTGTTGAAACTCTAGTATAGTCTATTCTACCACCAGAAACCACTGCACCTCTCTTTAAAGCTATTTTTTCCATATTTTTTAGTGGTTCTTCGTTTAATTCATTTAATTTGTATCTACTAATCAATTTATCAGGGTAATCATTTTGAAGCTTTTCTACTAACTTTAGTGCCAATTCCTCCGTATCAAGAATTTCATCTTTTATAGCCCCTGTAAATGCCAAATTTAACTGAGTTTCATGTTTTTCTAACTTAGGCCATAAAATTCCTGGAGTATCCATGAGCTCCATCCCAATTTTTGTCTTTATCCACTGTTTACTTCTAGTAACACCCGGCTTATTTCCCGTTTTAGCATTGCTGCTTTTAGCTGCTCTATTTATAAATGACGATTTTCCCACATTTGGTATTCCAACAACCATTACTCTATCTACTATTTTAGCAATTCCTCTTTGTTTAAGCCTAGCATGTTTATCCTTTAAGAGTTCATTTAACAGCGGCTTAATCGACTTTAAACCTTCGCCTGTATTACAATTGACACTTATAGTCTTTACATTATTACTTGATAAGTATTTGATCCAATCTTTTGTAACTGAAGCTTCGCTTAAGTCACTTTTATTCAATAATATTATTCTTGGTTTACTTCCGCATATTTCATTTATATCAGGATTTTCACTTGACCTTACTATTCTAGCATCCCTTATTTCTATTACAGCATCTACTAACTTTAAACTTTCTTTAAGTTCTCTTTTAGTTTTTGCCATATGTCCTGGAAACCAATTTATAACCATATTAACCCGTCCTTTCTAATTACTTTAAGCTGCCAAATCTACTAAACGGGTATATTCTTATTGCAGCTCTTCCAACTACCATTTTATAATCAACAAAACCTACATCAGGATATCTACTATCCCTGCTGTTATTTCTATTATCACCCATAACAAAAACTGTATTTTTAGGTACTGTCACTTCGTCAAAATCAGTCATTGTATGTTCAAGTATGTATGGCTCATCTTTTGGTACATCATTTACATATAACGTATTATTTTGAATTTTAATTCTATCCCCACCAACACCTACAACTCTTTTTATAAATTTTTCTTTTGGATTAGCAGGATATTTAATGACAACTATATCTCCTGGTTTAGGAGCTCTAAAATAGTAACTTACTTTTTCAACTATAAGTCTATCTTTATTGTTCAGAGTTGGATCCATAGAATGACCGTCTACACTTACTGTTTCAAATACAAAGGTTATTATTAAAAATGCTGCTATTATAGCTATAACTATAGATTTACCAAGTTCTAACAATTCCTTCATCAAAATTTAACACCACCTTAATATACAAAACGGGACTTTAAAAGCCCCGTTTTTATTATAGTATTTCCTTTACTTTTGCTGCCTTACCAACTCTGTTTCTTAAGTAGAATAATCTAGCTCTTCTTACTTTACCTCTTCTTACTACTTCTAATTTTTCAATTATAGGTGCATTAACAGGAAAAGTTCTCTCTACTCCAACACCATAAGCAACTCTTCTTACAGTGAAAGTTTCTCTTAAGCCGCCATTTTGTCTCTTCAATACTATTCCTTCGAATACTTGAATTCTTTCTCTGTTTCCTTCTTTGATTCTTACATGAACTTTTACAGTATCTCCTACATTAAATTGTGGTAGATCATTTCTTATTTGTTCTGCTTCTATTTGTTTTATTACTTCTAACATCGTGCCTTACCTCCTAATAATTATTCGACGTTCATATCCAGCTAATCTATAAGCAGACAGAGGAGCGCCTGTGTAGCACAAACTTTATTTTATCATATAATTTTACACTTTTCAATATTGCATTAAAATATATTTAACTTGCAGCTTTTCAAACCTCATCATTTTCGGTAAACTTAATATCTTCTATAAGTTTTTTATCTTCTTCTGTAAGTTTGAATTTTTTAAACAAATCAGGTCTTTTAATCCTAGTTATATTCAATGATTGAGCCTTTTTCCATTTCCTTATGTTTTCATGATGTCCTGATATTAATACTTGAGGTACTTTTTCTTCTCTAAAATTTTCAGGCCTCGTATACTGTGGATATTCTAATAATCCGCTGTAAAAGGATTCATCAATACAACTTTCACTATTAGATAATACTCCAGGAATCATCCTGCATATACTATCAACTACTGGTATACATGCCATTTCCCCGCCAGTTAATACAAAATCACCTAGTGATATTTCCATATCTATGTACTTATATGCTCTTTCATCTATTCCTTCATAGTGCCCACATAAAAATATAAGTTCTTTTTCTTTAGAAAGCTCTTTTGCCATTTCTTGGTTAAAAGTTTTTCCTCTTGGTCCTAAAAATATAACTTTTCCATTGTTATTTAATTTTACAGACTTTATAGAATCTACTATTGGCTGTGCTGCCATTATCATACCAGCACCGCCACCATATGGATAATCATCAACTTTTCTGTGCTTATCTAAAGTATAATCCCTAATATCAAATGTATTTATATCTATAATATTGTTTTTTATTGCTCTCCCAATTATACTGTGGTTAAATACTTCAAACATCTCAGGAAACAACGTCAAAATGTCTATCTTCACTGCCATGTGTCCGCGGGCTTTATTGTTATTTTCTTATTTTCTACATCAATATTAACCACAATATTTTTTAAAGCTGGAATCAAAAGTTCCTTTCCTTCCTTTATCCAATATACATCATTATTTTTAGTTTGTATAACATCAGCTACTTTACCATATTCAATACCATTTTCATCTATAACATCACAGCCTATTATATCTGCAATAAAATAGCTTCCTTCCTGAAGCTTTACAGCATCTTCTCTTGGAACTTCAATATACTTTTGCTTATATTTAATAGCTTCATCAATACTATCTATACCTTCAATCTTTAGGATAACTACCTTAGGTTGAACTTTGCATGAGACAACTTTATTTTCTTCTCCATCTATATATACTTTCTTTAAATTTTTAAATCTCTTTATGTCATCTGTTAAAGGATATACTTTTACTTCACCATTAATTCCATGGGTATTTATTATCTGCCCAATAGCTAAGAATTTTTTCATAAGTGTACCCCTCCTAACTTTAAAATTTAATTAAACAAAAGAGTTAGGTGTACCTAACTCTTATATTATCTCAACAACAACTCTTTTATTTTCTTTTATAGCTGCTGCCTTCACAACAGTTCTTATAGCTTTTGCTATTCTTCCCTGTTTTCCTATTACTTTTCCCATATCGTCTGGAGCAACTTTCAATTCAAGAATAATTGATTGTTCTCCAGCAATTTCATTAACTTGAACCATATCTGGGTTATCAACTAATGATTTAGCTATAATTTCAACTAATTCCTTCATTTATTACACCCCCAGTAACTATTTTGCAAGTTTTTCGCTTAATCCAGTTTTTACGAAAAGCTTTTTAACAACTTCTGTTGGTTGAGCACCATTTTCTACCCATTTAACAGCTTTTTCTTCATCATACTTTATAGTAGCTGGTTCAGTTGTTGGATTATAGTAACCTATTTCTTCAATAAATCTACCGTCTCTTGGAGATCTTGAATCTGCTACAACAATTCTATAAAATGGAGCTTTTTTTGCACCCATTCTTTTTAATCTTATTTTTACTGCCACTTATATCACCTCCTTGCAATAAACATCATAAGCAATTAAATATCTTGATTATGACTTCCTAATTATATAATTTATATAACAAGCTTATATTTTTAAACCTTAAAAAGGCAGCTTATTACCAAATAAACTTTTTTTGTTAAACGACTTTTTCATACCCTTCATTTGCTTCATCATCTTCTTCATGTTTTCAAAATCTTTTAATACCTTATTTACATTTTGAACTGTAGTACCTGATCCTTTTGCTATCCTCTTTTTTCTTGACATAGAAGCACTTATAATCGAAGGGTTTCTTCTTTCCTTTATTGTCATGGAATTTATTATAGCTTCCATTCTAGCCAATTCTTTTTCTTGACTGCTTAAATCTACACCTTTAAGTTCCTTTGATGCAGCTCCTGGCATCATTTCCATCAACTTATTTAAAGGGCCAAGTTTTTTCATTTGGTGCATAGAACTTAAAAAGTCTTCAAGATTAAACTCTTGACTCATTAGTCTAGTCCCTAATTTTTTAGCTTCTTCTTCATCTATTGACTGTTTTGCTTTTTCAATAAAAGATAAGACATCTCCCATTCCAAGTATCCTTGAAGCCATTCTATCAGGATGGAATACTTCAAAATCATTCATCTTTTCACCAGTACCTATAAACTTAATTGGCTTTTGTGTCATGGCTTTTATTGATAATGCCGCTCCACCTCTTGTATCACCATCAAGTTTTGTAAGTATAACTCCACTTATGTCAAGTTGTTCATTAAAACTACCTGCAACATTTACTGCATCTTGACCTGTCATAGAATCAACTACTAAGAGTATCTCATCTGGATTCACGTTTTGCTTTACATCTTTTAATTCATTCATTAAATCTTCATCTATATGGAGCCTTCCAGCAGTATCTATTATAACAACATTTAAGTTGTTATTTTTTGCATACTCCAAAGCACCTTTTGATATATCTACTGGTGTAACTTTATCACCCATAGAAAAAACAGGTATATCTATTTGTTTACCAACTACTTGAAGTTGTTTTATAGCTGCAGGTCTATATATATCACAAGCAGCTAAAAGTGGTCTTTTGTTGCTCTTTCTAAGTTGAAGTGCCAACTTACCACACATAGTAGTTTTACCTGCTCCTTGAAGACCAACTAACATTATAATAGTAATTCCACTTGAATTATATTTAATATCACTTTGTGTATTTCCCATTAAATCTTTAAGTTCATCATTAACTATCTTTATAACTTGCTGTGCTGGAGTCAAACTTTTAAGTACTTCTTCACCTAAGCTCTTTTCACTTACCTTCTTAATAAAGTCCTTTACTACTTTATAATTGACATCCGCTTCTAAAAGTGCAAGTTTTACTTCTCGCATAGCATCTTTTATATCTTTTTCTGAAAGTTTACCTTTTCCTCTAAGCTTTTTTAAGGTATCTTGAAGTTTAGAAGTTAATCCCTCAAAAGCCATGCCATTTTCCTCCTAAAAATTATCTATTATAGATTGTTTTATATTTTTTAATATTGCCTGACTCTCTTCATCTAAGCATTTAATTTTATCTATTTCACTTAGTAAAAACTTTTTAGTATTCATAAGTCTCAATGTTTTATCCATAAGACCAATTTTATTTTCGTATCCAATCAAAAGTTTATTACATCTTTTTATTATATCATAAACTGCCTGTCTGCTAGTATTTGTTAGCTCCGAAATTTCTGATAATGATAAATCATCATTATAATATAAATCCATTATACTTTTTTGTTTTTCTGTTAAAAGTTTTTCATAAATATCTAACAATATAGATATCTTTACTCTCTCTTCCATTAGGCATCTGCAATATACTTAATTGCATTTTCTCTCCTTTACTGACGAATTATATAATAACAAACATTTTTACATGTGTCAAGTAATTTTACTTAACAGGTAAATTTATTTTTAGAAAAGTGCTTCTGCAAACTCCTCAGCATTAAATTCCTGAAGGTCATCTATACCTTCTCCAACTCCTATAAGTTTAACGGGAATATTTAAAGTATTCTTTATAGATATAACAATGCCGCCTTTAGCTGTCCCATCTAACTTGGTGAGTATTATACCATCTATAGGACACACTTCTTGAAATTGTTTTGCTTGGTTTACAGCATTTTGACCTGTAGTAGCATCTAAAACTAATAAAACTTGTTTTTTAGCTTCCTTAAACTCTCTATCTAAAACTCTATTTATTTTACCTAATTCATCCATTAAATTTTTCTTATTATGAAGTCTTCCAGCAGTATCACATATAAGGACATCAGCTTTTCTTGCTTTAGCTGCTTGTATTGCATCAAAAACCACAGCTGCAGGATCTGACCCTTCCTTATGTTTTATAAGATCAACTTCTGCCCTATTACTCCAAACTTCTAATTGATCTATTGCTGCAGCTCTAAAAGTATCTGCAGCAGCCATTATTACCTTATGACCACTTTTCTTGAGTTTTGCAGCCATCTTGCCTATTGAAGTTGTCTTTCCAACTCCGTTTACTCCTATTACCATAATTACTTCAGGCACACTTTCAGGCTCTATGGATGAAACTTCATTTCCCATTATATCTACAATAACTTCTTTAAGACATGAACTTACTAGTGATGGATCTTTTATCCTATTTTCTCTTATTTTTTCTTTAAGCCTATCTATTATTTCCATAGTAGTCTCTACACCAATATCAGCAGTTATTAAAATTTCCTCCAAGTTTTCATATAATTCTTCATCTATGGTCATTGCACCGCTTAAAATATCAGTTATTCTCTCAGTTAAATTATTTTTAGTTTTGCTTAAACCATTCTTTAGTTTATCAAAAAGTTTACTAAACATTGCTTATTCCTCCATATTGATTAAATTATGAAACTTCCTCTTTTAAATCTACAGACACTATTTTTGATACTCCTTTTTCTTCCATAGTAACACCATACAAAACATCAGCTGCTTCCATAGTCCCTTTTCTATGAGTTATCACTATAAATTGTATACCATCAGAAAATTTTTTCAAGAACTCAGCATATCTAGCTACATTTGCATCGTCAAGTGCAGCTTCTATTTCATCTAGTATACAAAATGGTGTAGGCTTCATCTTTAATATAGCAAAGAGTAATGCTATAGCAGACAATCCCTTTTCTCCACCAGACATAAGGTTAATGTTTTGCAGTCTTTTTCCAGCTGGCTGCACTTTAATTTCTATATTTCCTGTAAGTTCATCACCATCTGATAAAATTAAATCAGCATTTCCTCCTTTGAAGAGTTCATTGAAAATTTCATTAAAGTTCTTTCTAATTTCTTTAAAATTTTTTGCAAATAATTCTCTCATATTTTCCGTCATTTCATTTATGAGACTTATAAGCTCTTCTTTTGATCTTATCAAATCATCTCTTTGTGAACTCATAAAGTCAACCTTTTCAACTAAAGTTTTATATTCCTCTATTGACCCTAAATTTACAACACCAAGATCTGAAATTCTGTTTTTTAAACTTACTATATCTTCTTTATAGGACTCTAAGTCTGGTATATCCTTTTTGTATTTAACTGCTTCTTCAAAAGTAACTTCTAACTCTTCATTTAATTTTGTATTCAAAGCTTTCTTTTCTGTATTAAACCTTGTTATCGATATCTCCGTCTTATGTAATTCTTTTTGATTTTGGTTTATGATAGATGTGATATCATTCAGCCTTTGACTATACTTTTCAACGTCTTGTCTAATATTTATCAAGTCAGCACTTGCATTTTTACTCTTCTCATCAAGTTCAACTATATGCTTATCTATTCTAATAATTTCATCTTCATTATGTTTTATTTTGCACTCATATTCTTTTATCATATTTTTAAGTTGTTCAACTTGATTATTTAAATCTAATTTCTTTTTATTCATTTCATCAATATCTATCTTGATATTTTCAAGTTTAGACTTCTTGTTTAAAACACTTTCATCAATTTGTGCTTTTTCAACTTTAAAATTAGTAAGCTTTTCTCTATTAATACCTATTTGCTTATTTTTATCCTCAAGTTTCTTTTCAGTTTCAATTATAAATTTATTATTTTCAAGCTGCTTATTAGATATAACTTTTAGTTCATCTTCTTTTAATTTTAAATTTTTCAAAGTTTCTTCTAACTTTGAATTCAACATCTTTATTTCAGTTGTACATACTCTTACACTTTCTTCTAACTTTTTATGTTCATCATCAATTGTATTTATTTTTTGCTCTGTCTTCGCAGCTTCAAGATTTTGGTTATAAATTTCATCCTTTAAATCTAGATTTTCATCATCTAACTTTTTAAACTTTAATTTATTAGATTCCATCTCTTTATCTAAAGCTTCAATTTTTTGAATACATTTATCCATTTCTAATTTGGTATCATGTATTTGCCTCTTCCTTCCTATTATACTTGTACTTTTATGTTGTAAACTTCCGCCAGTAAGGGATCCACCAGAGTTAACTACTTGTCCATCAAGGGTAACTATTCTAAAAGAATAATTACTTTGTTTAGCTATTTTAATGGCATTATCCATATTGTCACATATGATAGTTCTGCCAAGAACATGTTCAACAGCACACTTAAAAATCGGATTATATTCTATAAGATCACTTGCTATTCCTATGTAACCATCTATCTTTTTTATAGCCCTGACATCATTTATTTTTTTACCTCTAATTGTGCTTAGAGGAAGAAATGTAGCTCTTCCCATATTGTTATCTTTTAGATATCTTATAAGTCTTCTTGCAATGTTTTCATCCAATGTTATTACTTGTGAAATTGTAAATCCCAAGGCTATTTCTATTGCAATTTCAAGTTCCTTTTTTACTTTGAAGATATCACCCAATACAAAACAATCATCTTTATTTACATTTAATTTGCCTTTAGCTATATCATTCATCAACATTTTAACTGATCTTGTATAACCTTCATGTTGTTTTTCAAGATTACTTAGCATAGTATAATTAGCTTCTAATTTAGTTTTGCGAGTATTTAAGTCTTTAAGTTCATTTTCGCCGTATACAACTAGTTTATTCAACTTAAGCATGCTCTTTTTATTTTCTTGAATCTTGTCATTTACTTCAGATATTTTATTTTTCATATCATGAAGATTTTTAAATAAAGCATTTTTAGTATTTGAATTCATATCAATAGAATTAGAGTAACCCTTACACTGCGTTTCTATGTTGATTATCTTTTCTTTTAATTCTTTTACACTATTATTCATTATAACTAAATCATTTTTAACATTTGATACAGTTGTTACATATTCTATTTGATCATCTTTTAAATTTTTAACTAAGTTACTTTTATCATATATTGAAGCATCTAATTCACTTATGTATTTTTGAAAATTATCAGCATTTTCCCTTAACATTCTTTGTTTTTCCATTAAGCCATTTAAAGTTTTATTGTCAGCATATCTACTTTTAACCAAATCTATAATCTTTGATTCTGCAGTTTTAACTTCATTTGAATAACTTTCCACAGAAGAATGAGCATTTTTTAGTCTTTCATTGAACAAATTAATTTCTGATTCTAAATTTTGCTTTTTAGACTTGCTATCATAGTATTGTTTCTTATAACCTTCATCTTTCAAACTCAATTCACCAATTAACTTATTATTCTTAAGTATGTGCTCTTTGATGTTCTCATAATCTAAATTCAATTTTTCAATATCACAATTTACACCTTTTGAATTTTTTTGGAGCTCATCAACTTGCACTTGAATTGTTTCAATAAAGTGGATAATTATATTTATTTCCTTACCCTTAAGTTCTCCTGATATACTTATAAACTTTTTTGCCTTTTCATTTTCAAGTCTTAATGGTTCTAATCTCTCATTGTATGTCCTTAAGATGTCATCTATTCTAATTAAATTTGCATCTGTATTTTCTAATTTTTTTTGTGCTTCATCTTTTCTCCATCTAAATTTTACTATCCCTGCTGCTTCTTCTAAGATCCCTCTTCTATCTTCAGGTTTACCGCTTAGGATTGCATCTATCTTACCTTGTCCTATTATAGAATAGCCTTCTTTACCTATACCTGTATCCATAAAAAGTTGTTGAATATCTTTAAGTCTGCATTGAGTATTATTTATATAATATTCACTTTCCCCAGAACGATATAATCTTCTCGATATAGTTACATCTGTATAATCAATAGGCAGCTTTTTATCCTCATTATCTAATGTAAGAGATACTTGGCTAAGTCCTACCGCTTTTCTAAATTGGGTTCCAGCAAAAATTACATCTTCCATTTTGCCTCCCCTTAAGTTTTTTATGCTTTGTTCACCAAGTACCCATCTTACAGCATCTGCAATATTACTTTTTCCACTTCCATTTGGACCGACAATTCCCGTAATGCCTTTTTTTAAAGTTAATTCAGTTTTATCTGCAAAAGATTTAAATCCTCTTATTTCAATACACTTTAAAAACATAAAGTCACTCCTTATATATTTAACATTGGGAGCAAGCTTACTAAAAATATAATGATTACAAAGACAATAATAAATTTAGTCATTTTTTCCCTTTGATTCTTTTTCAACTTTAAACACCCCATTCTATTTAATAAGATTACAAGTTTACTTAATATAGTTTATATTATACAAATGAAAATATCAATTGCAAAAAAGTAAAAACCCTGTGAATTACATGTGAATTACACAGGGTTCATAACAATTTATTTATCTTGGTTCCACAATAAACTTTATGGCAGTTCTCTCCTCGCCATCTATGCTTATTTCAGAAAAAGCGGGGACCACCACTAAATCGATACCATTAGGGGCTACAAATCCCCTCGTAATTGCAATAGCTTTTACTGCTTGATTGACTGCTCCTGCTCCAACTGCTTGAACCTCTGCTGAAATATTACCTCTAAGCACTGCTGCTAATGCTCCTGCTACAGATTTGGGCTGTGATTTAGCTGATACCTTTAATACTTCCATGAATAATTCCTCCCTACAAATATTAGTTGATTCTTATATTTATAGTTATATTTCTATAAAATACTTGTATTTCCTTCTTTGTACTTTTCTATAATATATTTATATACTGATATTTTTTTACATTCCTCACTATTATCAAAAATCAAGTCGCCGCATATTACAGAATCATCCTGTACAATCTTAATATTTTTTGTTTTCATTTGTTTTATAGTGTCATTAAAAAACTTTTTCTTATCAGCATATAATTTTGATATATCTCTACTATTTATCTGCACAACTACATTTTTGGATTTAGATTTGAGGATTTCATCAAGCATACATTCATTATATATGCTTCCTTCAACTAATTCCCTAAAAGCAGGGTGAAATGGACCTGCTGCAAGTTCTCCACCTTCATTTATTTCCGCAGTTGGCTGAAGTCCTATTCTTATTACATTTATAGTATTTGCAAGGAGCATTACATATAAAATCTTACATATATGAACTGCTTCATACAATTCATACGGCTTATATATATTTTGATTATACATTTTTTCCATGGGAGTATTTTTTATAACTAAAGCTGGATATATTCTATATATATTAGGTTTCATAGCTATAGATTTTTTTACACTTTCGATATCTTTTTCAAAACTATCTCCAGGAAGTCCAACCATCATCTGATGTCCTAAACAAAATCCATATTTTCTTATAAGCTCAGATGCCCTTTTTACATCATCTGCTGAATGACCTCTTCCTGATTTTTTAAGTACACATTCATCTAAAGATTGAACACCTAATTCTATTATATCAACAGAGTACTTCTTTAAATTTTCAAGTATATTGTCATCAATATAATCTGGTCTAGTTGAAAGATGTATATAATCTATATAACCATTATCCTTATAGTATTTAGCAACTTCCAAAAGCTCATTTTGCTTTTTTATATCTATAGCAGTAAAGGTTCCACCAAAAAATGATACTTCAATTGTGGAATTATCTTTATCCATAGTTTTAAGGTATTCCTCTATGGTATTAATTGTAAAACTTGCATCTACTTTTTGTACACTTCCTGTAATTGTGTTTTGATTACAAAATACACAGTTATGAGGGCATCCTTCATGAGGTACAAAAATAGGTATTATATAATGATTCTTACTCATCCTCTTCCTCCATATTTTTAAGTGCCTGTTTTGCCGCATTTTGTTCTGCTTCTTTCTTACTATATCCAGTTCCATCACCAAGTATCTTTTCATCTACAGAAACTTGAGTATAGAACTTTCTTCTATGAGGTGGTCCTTCATATTTTAACAAATTATATTCAATATCTACATATCCATCTTTTTGAACAACTTCTTGTAACTTAGTTTTATAATCAAGCACTATTTTATTTAATATAGCTTTTTTTATTATACCCTTGAAATTATCAATAACAAACTTTCTAGCTATTTCAATTCCATTATCTATATAAATTGCAGCAATTATAGCTTCCATACAATCTGCAAGTATGGATACCCTTTCTCTGCCGCCAGTTAATTCTTCCCCCTTACTCATCCTTATATATTTACCTATGTCCAAATTCTTAGCTACTTCATAAAGTGAGTTTTCACATACGATAAGTGCTCTCTTCCTAGTAAGTTCACCCTCAGCTTTCTTTTTATAATTTAAAAACAAGTATTCTGATATACAAATTTGTAAGACAGCATCTCCTAAGAACTCAAGTCTTTCATTGAACTTAATTTTTTTGTTCCCGTTTGCATAAGAACTATGAGTAATTGCAGTTTCTAACAGCCCCTTATTACTAAAATTAACACCTAATTTCATTTCTAATTCTTCTGGTACATATATATCTTTCATATTAACTCCTTCTTGAAGTTTATTCTTCAACCTGCTATGACATAACAAATTCAAGAATAAACTACATTTTTACAAACTTAAAGCCCCGTATATAAACGGGACTCTCAAATTATTCTTCTGTATGAGCTTTTATGTAATCAACTATATCCCCAACAATAGTTACTTTTTCAGCATCTTCATCAGGTATTTCTAAATCAAACTCTGTCTCTAGAGCCATTATCAATTCAACAACATCAAGAGAATCAGCACCTAAGTCATCGATAAAAGATGATTCCATTTTTATTTCCCCTGCATCAATACCAAGTTGTTCTGATATTATACTTTTAACCTTTTCAAATATCACAGTCTTCACCTCCCAAAAGCTTTATAAATAAATAATATTACATAACGGTTATACCGTCAATATAAATAATACTAAAATTATTATATTAAAATGTTTAACATTAATACACATTATTTTAGTTATTATCCAGTTTACTTAATTGCATCCTTATATTATCCACAATCTTATTTTCATGGCAGCTTACAGCATTTCCTATTGCATTTTTTAATGCCTTGCCATTTGAGCTTCCATGTGCTTTTATACAAATTCCACTTGATCCCAAAAAAACTGCCCCACCGTATTCAGTATAATCAAATTTTTTTTTCAAATTTTTAAACATAGGTTTTAAAAATAAAGCTCCTAATTTACTTCTAGTTGACTTTGTAATCTCATCTTTGATCATGGCAAACAAGTTCATGCCAACTCCTTCATACATCTTAAGTATCGTGTTTCCAACAAAGCCATCACAAACTAATACATTTATATCACCATTAGATACATCTCTTGGTTCAACATTGCCTATGAAATTAAAATTTGTACTTTTTAACATATTATATGCAGTTTTAGTAAGTTCATTACCTTTTTCTTCTTCTACACCTATATTAACAAGTCCTATTGAAGGATTTTTTGCATTTAAAATATTTTCAAAATATAACTTTCCCATTAGGGCAAACTGAAGTAAGTATTGAGGTTTACAATCAACATTTGCACCCCCATCTATTATCATAAAGGCTCCATTTTTGCCTGGTAATATTGGTGCTAATGCAATCCTGTCTATACCTTTTATTCTTCCAATTATAAGCGCAGCTCCTGCCATGAGTGCTCCTGTACTGCCTGCTGAAACAACAGCATCAGCTTTTTTATCTTTAACAAGTTTAATTGCTTTAACTAGACTAGAATCTTTCTTTTTTCTAATGGCCATAACAGGTGTCTCATTTGTGTCTATAACTTCTCTGGCATCTAAAATTTGAATTTTGCTATTATCATAATTATACTTAGCAAGTTCATTTTTTATTACTTCTTCCCTGCCTGTGATTATTATATTTACATCAAATTCACTTAAAGCCATAACACAGCCTTGAACAACACTTTGCGGTGCAAAATCCCCGCCCATTCCATCCACGGCAACTATCATATACTTACCTCCTGTAATCATAAAAAAAGAAAGTCATAAGACTTTCTTCCTATTTTTCAGTTGAAACAACTTCCTTGCCATTATAATATCCACAACTTTTACATACTCTATGTGCAAGCTTCATCTCATGACATTGAGGACATTCAACTATTCCTGGTAAACTCAATTTAAAAGTCTGAGCTCTTCTTGAACCTCTTTTTCCTTTTGACAACTTTCTTGCTGGATTTCCCACAATAAACACCTCCTTAATCAGTCGAAAACATATCCTTTAGTTTTGCCAATCTAGGATCAATATCATCATTTTTACAATTACAAGTAGAATAATTTAAATTAGTTCCACAGTATTGACACAATCCCCTGCAATCTTCCTTACATAATCTTTTAATTGGCAACATCAATATTATATTATTTTCTAATACTTCTGTGATATCTATTGTATCACCATTAATAAAAATGATACCGTCATCTTTATTACTTTTTTCAACATTTGTAAATCTTTCTTTAACAGGAATATTTACAGTGTATTTAAACTTTTCTAGGCACCTTGAACAAGTGAGTTCCAAAACAGTATGTATCGCACCATTTAATTCAATAATATCTCTTACCTTAGTAAGAGTCCCATCTAATTTTATTGGTTCTAGTAGCTTGATATTTTCGCTTCCATCATTAAGGCTTTTTTCCACTGCTTCAATATGGAGCTCTTTTTCAAACATTTCTTTTTCTAATAAATCTGACACACATAATTTCATAATGCTCACCTCTATACATTAGCCACATTTATTATATAGAGATGAGCATTAAAAGTCAAGATTTATTTATATATAAAGAATTTTAAACTCACAATTCATAAATAACTTTGATTTTATTTTTCTACAATAGCCTTTGTATCCCTTGCTATCATAAGCTCTTCATTTGTTGGTATAACAAGAATTTTAACCTTAGAATCTGGAGTACTTATTTCCATAGCTTTTCCTCTTGCTGATTCATTTTTAGCTTTATCTATTTTAACTCCTAAGTATTCCAATCCCTTACAAATTCTTTCTCTGCCTTCACTGGAATTTTCTCCAAAGCCAGCAGTAAAGACTATACAATCAGCCCCATTTAAAACAGCAGCATATTGTCCAATATAAGTTATTACTCTGTAGTAATAAACATCCAGTGCAAGTTTGGCCCTTTCATTTCCTTCTTCAGAAGCCTTAGTTAAGTCTCTAAAATCGCTGCTTAATCCTGAAAGACCCAACACTCCTGATTGTTTGTTTATCAATTTGTCAACTTCTTCTGCTGACATATTTAATTTACTTATAAGGAAAGTTATAACGGCAGGATCTATATCACCACATCTAGTTCCCATAACAACTCCTGCAAGAGGTGTAAATCCCATTGTAGTATCTACAGATTTACCATCTTTAACTGCACAAAGACTTGCACCATTTCCTAAATGGCATGTAATTACCTTTAAATCGTTTAAATCTTTTCCAAGCATCTTTGCTGCTTCGGCTGATACAAATCTGTGAGAGGTTCCATGAAAACCATATTTTCTTACACCATACTTTTTATATAATTCATACGGCAGTGCATACATATATGCGTAATCTGGCATAGTTTGATGAAATGCAGTATCAAATACACCAACCATAGGTGTGTTTGGCATTAATTCCTTGCATGCATTTATACCTATTATGTTAGGTGGATTGTGAAGAGGTGCTAACTGAACGCAATCTTCAATAGCTTTCATAACATTTTCATCTATCAAAACAGACTCTGCGTACTTTTCTCCTCCATGTACAATTCTGTGTCCTACTGCTGATATTTCAGACATATCACTAATTACTCCATGTTTCTTATCAACAAGTGCATCTAGAACCAACTTTATTGCTACTTTATGGTCCTTCATTGGCTGTTCAGTTATATATTTTTCTCCATTGACTTTATGTGTTAATATTGAACCTTCAATTCCTATTCTTTCTACAAGTCCTTTTGCCAATACACTTTCATCTTTCATATTTATTAGTTGATACTTTAAAGATGAACTCCCGCAGTTTATTACTAATATATTCATTTCTACCTTCCTTTCAAATGAGATTTATAATTTTAATCAAAGTTATTAAAATACTAGTTTAATTAGTTTTGTGCTTGAACTGCAGTAATAGCAACTACATTTACTATATCATCTGCACTGCATCCTCTTGACAAGTCATTTATTGGTTTAGCAAATCCTTGACATATAGGTCCTATAGCTTCAGCTTTAGCAAATCTTTGAACTAATTTATATCCAATATTTCCAGCTTGAAGATCTGGGAATACTAATACATTTGCTTTTCCAGCTACACTGCTGTCAGGAGCTTTTAACTCTGCAACTTCTTTAACTATAGCAGCATCAAGTTGTAATTCTCCATCTACTGGTAAATCCGGATTCATCTCTTTAGCAAGTTCAGTTGCCTTAGTAACTTTATCAACTAAATCATGGCTGGCACTTCCCCTTGTTGAGAAAGATAACATAGCAACTTTAGGATCCATTCCACAAAGATTTTTTGCTGTTTCAGCAGTACTTATAGCTATTGCTGCTAATTCTTCAGAATTTGGCTGTGGATTTACAGCACAATCTGCAAATAATAACATGCCATCTTTTCCATAAGTGCAATTTGGAACTTCCATAATAAACATACTTGAAACTACTGACGTTCCAGGTGCAGTTTTTACTATTTGAAGTCCTGGTCTTAATAAATCACCTGTAGTATGTATAGCACCAGAAACCATTCCATCTACATATCCAAGCTTAACCATCATTGTTGCAAAATAAAGTGGATCTCTGACTATTTTATTAGCCTTTTCCAAAGTCATTCCCTTTTTCTTTCTAAGTTCATAAAATGCTTCTGCATATTCTGAAGTTTTTTCTGAAGTTTCAGGATTAGCTGTTTCTGCTCCATCGACTTTGACTCCAAGCTTCTTAGCTTTTTCTGCTATTACCTTTTCATCACCTACTAAGACTATATTAGCCAATCCATTTTCAATTATTTTAGCACAAGCTTTAATATTTCTCTCTTCTTCTCCCTCTGCTAAAACAATTTTCTTTTTGTTTGATTTTGCTTTTTTCCAGATTTCGTTCATTAATTTCATGTTCGTTTCCCCCTACTAATAAATTTACATACACTTATACTATAATCCTTTTACTGTACATTTTTCAATAAAAAAAATAAATTCTTATTAATTAAAGAATTGAGTTAATAAACTCAATATAGTGTACTTTGCGAATAACCTTATATCCAGTATTTATATTAGTATCCAAAACAAGTAATAATTAAACCTAGTCAAATAAAATTTGTATTTTAAAATACATTGACATTTAAAAATCATCAGATTAAAATTAATCAATATATGGGAGTGTTGTTTATGAATGTTACTGGAATTGTAGTAGAATACAATCCTTTTCACAAAGGTCATCTTTATCACATAAAAAAAGCACGGGAAGTAACCAAATCAGAAGGCATAATAGCTGTTATGAGCGGTAACTTTGTTCAAAGAGGTCAGCCTGCAATAATAGACAAATGGAATAGAACAAAAATGGCATTAGAAAATGGTGCAGACCTTGTACTTGAGCTTCCTGTTGTCTATAGTTTGTCTTCCGCTGAATTTTTTGCCCACGGCGCCATAAGTCTTTTTAATAACTTGGGTATAACAAATAATATATGTTTTGGAAGCGAACTTGGTCAAATTGAACCTTTACTCTTTATAGCTCAAATTTTAAATTCTGAACCAGATACCTTTAAAGCTTTATTAAAGGAGCAGCTATCAAAGGGAATTTCTTATCCAGCTGCAAGAAATAAAGCTCTTTTAGATTTTTTAACTCACTTGGATATTAAAGGCGTTAATCTTGACATCATAAACTTGGACAATATATTAAAATCACCTAATAATATACTTGGAATAGAATACTGCAAGAGTATACTGAACTTAAAGAGTAGTATTAAGCCATTTTCAATTGAAAGAATTGGTGAAAAATACAATGATACTTCATTAAATCATGATATTTCAAGTTCAACAGCTATAAGAAAATATATTGAAGGCAATTCTTCAATAACTGGTCTTAAAGAATTTTTGCCGGGCAGTGTGTACTGCTTATTAGAAAAACTTCAAAAAGGTCAATACGAGTTTGCATTTAATAATTCAATGCTAAAATATATAAAATACAAATACTTCTCAAATAAAACTAATTTAATAAAAAATATTCCTGATGTATCTGAAGGAATTGAAAACAGGATATTTAAATTTTTAAATGGTTCTAATAGTATGAAAGAGTTAATAGACAAGGCAAAAACAAAAAGATATACATATACTCGTATAAGCAGGATACTGTGTCAATTTTTCATTGGTTTTGAAAATTGGAATACAGGGGCAATGAGAAAAGCTGAATGTCCATATGCTAGAGTTTTAGGCTTTAATTCAGTTGGACTAAAGATACTCAAGGAAGCAAAATCAAAATGTTCTATACCCATATATACAAAATTACCTAGGAATATTAAGAATTCACTAGCTCTAGATGTACAAAGTACTAAAATGTACAGCTTATTAAATAAAAACATAAATCCCATGTCAGATT
Source organism: Clostridium sp. JN-1 (assembly GCF_003718715.1). Lineage (NCBI taxonomy): Bacteria > Bacillati > Bacillota > Clostridia > Eubacteriales > Clostridiaceae > Clostridium > Clostridium sp. JN-1. The sequence goes on from NZ_CP033465.1 coordinate 1,812,719, forward strand.
ATCTTATAAGTCCAATAAAGTATATTTAACAACTTATAAGTACACATTTTTGATATTATTTATCATTTAAGATAAGAGGAATATATTCATAGATTTATCTATATATCTATACCAAATGGACTTGCGATAAGTTTTATCAATTTCAAAAATGGAGGTACTTAATGTTAAATACAATATTGTATTTATTGATACTCATAATAATTATACTTTTAGCTTTTTTGCTTAAAGATAAAAATACACTTATAACAATAATCTTCTCTTTACTTATAATTCAAATAATAATGGCTCCAAAAATATGCATAGAAGGCGTCATATCAGGAGCAACTTTATTTTTTTACAAGGTATTTCCATCATTATTTTCTTTTTTAATTGTATGCAATGTAATAATAGCATATGATGGAGTATACATATATTCTAAAGTTATAGGAAATATGATTTGCAAACCTTTAAGGCTTCCAGTAAGCTGTAGTTTTGTGGTTATAATAAGCGTATTATGTGGGTATCCCTTAGGGACAAAATATGCTTGTGATCTATATGAAAATAAAACAATAAACTTACAGACTTGTGAAAGACTTATCAATATAGCCTCTAATGGCAGTCCGCTATTTATACTGGGTTCCGTTGGAGTATCAATGCTAAAAGACGATTTTATAGGATACATATTACTTTTATCAAATATACTTTCATGCATAATTATGTCATTTTTAATTTTTCCAAAGCAAAAGCTTCCAAAAAATACTTACATTCAAAGCCGTCATACTATGTCACAAAATAATATTGGAGATGTGCTTAAATCAAGCATAGAAAATTCCATAAAAACTTGTTTATCGATAGGTGGATTTGTAACTCTTTTTTCTGTCATAAACAACATAATTAAAAACAACAGCTTATTTTCGATTATATTAAACAATATTTCATATATAACAAAAATTCCGCTGGATGTACTTCAAGGTTCTATACTTGGAATAATAGAAATGACTAATGGCTGTAATTTAATCTCGGGAACTAGTTTACCAATTTTACCTAAAATAGCAATTATAAGTTTTCTCTTTACTTTTAGTGGTTTATCAATAATTTCACAAGTATATTCTTTTACTTATAAATTTGATATATCAATGAAAACTTATACTTTAAGAAAGTTATTACAAGGACTTATATGTTCTATATTGAGCATATTTTTGTATAAAACATTTTACTGTAACTTATTTGTTATAAGTAGTTTTAACAGCTTACATAATTACAACCATTACAATACCCAAAATTTCATTTTTCTAGTATATATACTATTTTTAATTCCATGGATACTAACTAAACTAAAGTCCCTATTTCATATTCCTTAATTCTTTTACATTTTGTCTTATAACATCTGTCTTCAATTTTACACTTGAATCGAGTTCAACTAAAAAACTTTGCAGTTCACTTTTCAAGTTCAAAAGTAACTGCTTCTTTTTTTCATTTATTTCATTATCAAGTTCGTTTAATATTCCATCTGCATAGTCCCTTGCACCTAGTGTAATGGACTTTGCACTCTTTTGAGCAGATTTTATTATCTCTTCCGCCCTTGCATTTGCTTCCATCGTTATATCATGATTTTCAACTTGCTTTCTTAAAAATATCAAATTTTCCTTTTTCAAGTTTTCTGCTTCCTGAATGGAGTCACTTAATATTCTTTCCTTTTCCTCAACTATCCACTGTGCCTTTTTTAGTTCATCCGGAAGATAATTTATAATTTTTTCAACTATTTCTAAAGTTTCATTTTTATCTAATATCACTTTACCTGTCATAGGAACTTTAGAAGATGTTTCTAAAACTTCATGAAGATATTCTAACAATTTTATAACATCCATATTCTTTCCCCCTAAAGTTCTTTTACTCTTTTTAATACATAAGGTATAATTTCCTCTGGAACTAAATCTTTAATGCATCCTCCAAACATAGCAACTTGCTTTACAGAAGAAGAACTCAAAAAAGAATTTGCTGCACTTGTCATCATAAATACAGTTTCTATTTCAGGGTCTAATTTTTGATTCATAAGTGACATTTGAAATTCATATTCAAAATCCGAGACTGCTCTTAAACCCTTTATAATTATTTTCGAATTTTTTTCCTTCATAAAATTGATTAAAAGTCCATTAAAGCTTTCTACTTCAACGTTTGGTATATTTCTAACAACCTTTTTTATTAATTCAACCCTTCCCTCAATAGTAAAAAGTCCTTTTTTATCGGGATTTACAAGGACTGCTACAATAACCTTGTCAAAAACTTTACAGGATCTTTTTATTATATCTAAATGGCCATTAGTTATCGGGTCAAAACTTCCGGGATAGACAGCAACTCTCATAATTAATTATCCTCCTTATAATTATAAAAACATACTGTTGTATTTCCATATTTCCTATGATCGCTTAAAACTATGTTAGAATTTCCACCATATAGTTTTTCAGCAGTATCTATCTTTGTAACTATAATTCCAGTTTTACTTAACAATTTCTTCTCGTCAATTGACTCTATTGCTGGTGGTATCATATCTTTCATATAAGGCGGGTCTATAAAAATTAAATCAAATGTAATTTTTTTACTCTTAAATTCTTCAAGTGCTCTATATGAATTCATATTAATACATTTGCACCTATCTTCAAACTTTAGGTTTTTTACATTTTGAACAAGAAAAGAGTAAGTTTGAGGGTTTTGATCTACAAGGTAACATGACTTACAGCCTCTACTAGCAGCCTCAAGTCCCAAACTTCCTGTTCCAGAAAACATATCTAGAACTGTAGAACCATATACTTTCATTTGAATTATGTTAAATATGGCTTCCTTTATTCTATCTAAAGTAGGTCTCGTAACATTTGCTCCAATTGGTGACATGATTTTTCTACCTTTTGCAAGACCTGCAATAATTCTCATATTTTTCCCTCCCTGTTAAATAACAACTTATTAAAAATGAAAACACTTTTGATAATTTCTATAACATTTTAACATATATGCTTTCATTATACAAAATTATTTTATAATAAAGTTGATAGGGGCTGTCGCACTAAAAAATTAGTGCAACAGTTTTTTGCACACAAAAATAAATCCCCCACTCGAAAAAGTAGAAGATTTATAGTAAAATTAATATATGCCTAAATATATTAATTTACACAAAAATTATACTTCAAATCGTGGAAGTTATCAATTAAAACTTCCTCTAAATATTGAGTACATGATTCCAAATAATGATTCGGTGCGTTTGCTAAGTCAGTTTGTAGAGGAGATGGATTTAACTTCAAAACACCATTAGAAGAAAGAGTTAAAAATCTTGAGACTTCAAAGCTATTCAATATGCTTCGCAAAGAGAATCTTGAAAGAATTGTAAGCGAAGCAGGCTGCGAGTTGAAAATGAATCGAAGCATTCAAGCCGAAGGCTCTTTTGCAGAGATAAAACAGGATATGGGATTTCGTAGATATCTAAGTAAAGGTAAGAAGAATGTTTTGGCGGAAAGTGTTCTGTTAGCAATAGCACATAATATAAATAAGCTGCATAATAAAATTCAGTCAGATAGAACTAGAACACATCTTTTTCCACTTAAAAAAGTGCATAATTTTAAAATTTCAAAAACTCTACAAATCAAAAAAAGCCTTAATATCAAAGGTTTATTAAAGTGTGCAATTTTTTAATTATCGAGCTTATTTGGGGTTAAAATATCCTTAAATTTTCTATGAGACACACAAAAACGCTGCCGCGTTAGCATATTTTTTATGCTAATGCGACAGCCCCTATCAATTAATTATAAATGCATGTATTATTTATTTTTTTGTGCATCTTTTTTTAAAAAATATAGAAGTACTTCTGTACGTTCCCTTTGTTTCTCTTTTAGAGCCTCTGGTGACCAATTATAGAAGCCTTGTCCACTTTTGCTTCCTAAGTTTCCTGCTTCAACTTTGTCCTTCATTAACTTAGAAGGTTCTGTATAATTACATAAATCTTTAAATAAATACGTAGCTATATTATTGAATATATCCAGTCCTCCTAAATCTGCACTGCATAATGGTCCAGTAACAGGTAATCTTCTTCCATGTCCATACTCCATAGCTTTATCTACTTCCTCAGGTTTTGCCCAACCTTTTTCAACTATATATAAAGCTTCTCTAAGAAGTGCAAGTTGAAGACGGTTACCTATGAAACCCAAACATTCCTTTTCCATACGAACAGCTTTTTTACCTATAAATTCAGCCCAGTCCATGGTTATTTTCATCGTATCTTGTGATGTTTTTTCCCCAGGTACTACTTCTACTAAGGGAATTAACTGCGGTGGATTCCAAAAGTGAGCAATTACTGCTCTTTCAGGATGTTTTGTATTTTTAGCTATAGCTGTTGGACTAAGCCCTGAAGTATTACTAGCTAAAATTACTTCTGGTGGACAAAGTTCATCTAGCTGCTTAAAAATTCTTTGTTTAAGCTCTAGGTTTTCAGCTAAAGATTCTATTACAAAATCAGCATCTTTAACAGCATCCTCAATAGTTTCAGCTCCCTTTATTTTACTTAAGATTTCTTCGGATTCATTATCTGCTAACTCCCCTTCATCCTTTAAACGATTTAAATCAGCTTTTATACTGTTAAAGCCCCTATCTAAACTTGCATCAGATCTACCATACATAACTACATTTAATCCTGCCTTTGCAGAAAGTAATGCTATTCCATGTCCCATAGTTCCAGTACCTAATACTGTTATATTTTTAATATTCATACTTTATCTCCTCCCATCATATTAATTTAACATTTTCTTATTTAGATATTTATGATTTTTAATGATCTATATTTATATTCTACACGTCTGTAACTTTTTAGCAAATCGAGAGTTAGAAATGTTTGTGTCAAGTTCTAGTGGGCAATTTATTTTTTTGATTTTTCCATTACAACTTCAGTTAAAAATTTTATTCTTAAAAGGCTTCGCCCGCAGCCCGAAAGGGCGTACTTATCCCCTCAATTTTTTATCTGGAATTTTAAACTTATCTATAAATAAGTTCACTAAAATTTCTCTGTTTTAAAAAACTTTGTATTGATTTTCTCCCATTAGTCATGGCGCAGTCCGTAAATGGTATACTTGCCTGTTGTACAGGATAATATTTACCCATCTTTACTTTCTTATTTATATCAGCTGCTGTTATCGTAATCATTTCTGTTATTGTTTCTAACTTACTATCTGGAATAACTCCAGAGCATACTTCATTAATTACATTATATGTCCTCTTACTTGCTTTTTCTGCTAATATCTTAGCCAGATTATTTGCACCTTTAACTGATTTAGGTTTATAACTACTAAGTTTAAATTTAACATAATTTATTAGTTTTTCAGAGTTCATATCACATATATCAATTATATTTTTTCTGTCTGTTCCACTCGTTTTACTACCTTTATTTTTCTTAACCTTTTCTTGTTCCAAAATTGTATAGGTCAATTAATCACCTCTTGGAATTTCATTTCTTTTAGTCTTACAAGAACCCTATAACATCATATTATTCTATGTTTTGTATTATATTAACTTGTGGTTATTCCTCCATTTATTTTTATAAATTTCTACGGTACTGTGCCACTACTTTCACCTGTATTAAAATAAGTTATGATTGATTCCTTTCCTTATTACTATTTCATAGGTGCTAAGGCCTCCATATTACTGGCTTACGACGTTCCAATAATCCTATCAATACTATATCTTTAGGTAATTCCTTTGAGCCTACTTGCTTGATATTGCCTATAACAATATAGGGTTTTTCATAGAAACTATTTTTACTAGACCCCACAAGTCCCACATTTTTAGTGGTAAAGGCATTTCTACCTCCTATACATCTAGACCCTTACATTCAGAATTTCGTCAGTTCCTGCGGAACATTCTTACTATGAATATTTTACTGACTCCCAACCTATAGGTTACACCATTCACCTCTGAATAGCTTTCATGCGTTTATACTTACGGTAACTCTGAGTCGACTTCACCGAACTTTTTACATCTTGAAAATATACGCCTTCATCTTCTATACCTTGTTTTATCCATGATGCCCCATCTCCATTTAAAATTCTTGTTTCTATTTCATCTGTATTATATATCTCTGCAATGGCAGCATCACTAAGTTCTTTGAATTTTTTATAGGTACTAAAACTAACACATGCTATTTTATTCTCAACTACATAAGCATCTTTGCTGCCATTTCTCTTCTTCCATCCCTCATAAGTTATTCCAAGCTTAAGTTCTTTCTTTTTAGACTTACTTCTCTTAGGTCTGTCTTTTCCCTGTGTATTTAGCCATATTCCATCCTTCGGTCTAGGTGCGATAGCACCTTTTTTTAAAATCTACATGCCTCATCACATACATATTTATATATTTTTTTCTCCAAATCATTGAAAATTATACTTTTATCATTTAAACTTAAATCGTAAATAATCTCACCCATTTTCTTGTATAGTCTGCATAACTTACATTATAATGGATTTTTTATGTATGTGCGAGGTACTTTTTGTATCTCTCTTTAATTTTTGTATGCAGTAATAGTTACTACTTTTGCTTACTAAAATTATACTCTAAGTTATAATAATGATACAAAGTTTAAAATAAAAAAATGGGTAATATACATTTTTATTTCGTATACCCATCTTTTAATCAAAACTCAAATAAAAATAATTTTAATAAAGGTAAAAGTTTAATTATAACCATTTTAAAAATCATCATGTAAGTATATCATTCATGAATACCTTTGCTGATATTTTTAAATCATTCCACCTCTAATTATCATATACACTTAAAAATAAATTTTTTAATTCTTTAGCTAATATACTATCCTTATTTCCTGATAAAATATTTATCATAGGAAAAATATCCTCTTTCAGATTTTCCTTTTGCCCATTTCCATCTAAATAATAATTACAAACTGCAGAAATAAGTCTATCCTCGCAGCTAATCACTCCTAAATAAAAATTGTTATGATAAAATATAGGATCATTTTTTGAAATTCTTTGATAAGCTCTAACAGCAACATCAAAAGCTGCTGCGAATTCATTATAAGTACATTCGCCATATAATTTATCTAAAAGCTTTTCACATTTATCATGTACTCGTTTATTTAACATAAGATTTATCTAGTTACGAAAATAATAACAAAACGTAACCAGTTCCTCCTTTTAAAATTATTTTTTTCGCCTGTTATATTTTTTAATACCATGCTATCTTATTAAATCTCCATATTAATTGTAATGACTTAATTCCATAATGTTTTAATACTTTACCATCTAATGTCATCATATTGTACTGCCTTTTTTCAGGATACAATGCTATAATATAACCTAAATAGTTTATGCCGTCTTTCTTTGTGTATTTTACAAAGTTCCTATGCCTAAAACCTCTTAATTCGTTATGTTTATTGAATTTACTTAACTTCCTTCGCATATGTTTTATTGTCCAGTCTTTAATATTACATTGTCCTTGTGTCAGATGTTTGATATCTTGTCTTTGTTCAATAGTACCTTTAAATACCACTTTAGACCTTGTGTTACATTGTTGGACTAAGTGGATTATTGTTAATATCCACTACAGAGCAAAAGTTTTTTGATTTTGTAATCATTTCTGATTAACCTTCATTTCGGAGAAAATTTCTTCTTGTCTATACTTATAAGAGGACATATGTTTTTAGTGTTTAGCTTCCATGACATAGGTTAGGTACCGTCCTAAACATTCTCAGAGCAAGGGATTGAAGATTACGTCCTAGGGTGAGTATTTACCTTACTTATAAGTGTAGTTCAACGTGCTGCTCCTTTTTCAAGAAGCTGCACTCACTAAGACTTGAAAGCAATAAAAATGCACCACTAACTTACCTAAGTGTCATGATAAGTTACGATTTATTATTGTTTATAACAATAGTTTTATAGCTTTTAAAACTTACTGCTTATTTAAATTCAATTATAATGCCTTTTTTATAACAAGTCACTTAAATATACATTTTTTTAGTAGGATAAGCGCTAAATAATTATTCTATACACAGCTTTGACACTTAAAAAAGGTGCTTAATTTTAAAAATTTCAAAATTAAAAAAGCCTTAATAGTAAAGGCTTATTAAAGTATGCCATTTTTTAATTATTGAACTTATTTGGACTTAAAATATCATAAAATTTCCTATAAAGTACTAAAAAACACTGCCGCGTTAGCCTAGTTTTTTATGCTAATGCGACAGCCCCTTTATATAAATTATCTAACCTTCTAATTTATACAATTTAATTTTATTATATAAGCCAACCCTACTTATACCTAGTGTATGAGCTGTCTTATTTTTGTTCCAATTATTTTTTTTAAGACAATCTAGAATTACTTCTTTTTCAACTCTTTCAATTATATCTTTTAAATAACCATTATTATTATCAAATCTTTCAATTACATCTTTCAACCAGCTATTATTACTATCAAAATTTATTTGATTTTTAAATTTATCAGTTATCAATCTTGAAGGTAGATGTTCCAATTTTATGACTAAATCTGAATCCAATAAGTTTATCGCTCTCTCAATAACATTTTCAAGTTCTCTAACATTACCAGGCCATTTATACTTAATTAGGCAATCTAATGCTTCTTTTGATATTCCTTCTACATATATTCCAAGTCGATTTGCTATTTTTATCTTTAAACTATCAGCAAGAATAGGAATGTCCTCTTTTCTTTCTCTTAAAGGGGGAATTACTATCTTCATAACATTGAGTCTATAATACAAGTCTTCCCTAAACTCACCTTTTATAATACTATCTTCAAGGTTCTTATTCGTCGCAGCAATAATTCTAACATTAATTTTTTTTATTGTGTTTCCACCTATTCTTTCAATTTCTCTATCCTGAATTACTTTTAAAAGTTTGACTTGCATATACATAGGCATATCACCAATTTCATCTAGAAATATAGTTCCTCCATTTGCAAGCTCAAATTTTCCTTTTTTACCGCCCTTCTTTGCTCCAGTAAAAGCTCCTTCTTCATAGCCAAATAATTCTGATTCAAATAATTCTGAAGGAATTGAAGCACAGTTTATTTCTACAAATGGTCCTAAATATCTTTTACTAGCATTGTGAATACCATGGGCAAATAGTTCTTTACCTGTGCCGCTTTCACCCATTATAAGTACATTCGAATCAGTTTTAGCTACTTTCATAGCTATTGATTTTACCTCTTGTATTTTAGCAGAACTTCCTATAATATCCTCAATGGAATATCTTGCTTTTCTCTCTTTACTAAGTTCATTTTTGTAAAATTCAATCTGTCTTTGTAAATTGTTTAATTTTTTACTCAATGTATAAAAGTCACTTATATCCTTAAATATAACCTTACCAACAGCACCTATAATCTTGTTATCCTTTTTAATTGGAACACGCATAGCAATCATTTTATGATTATTTATTTTTTGAATGTCACCTACTTCTATATTACCGCTTTTAATAACTTCATGTAATCTCGTATTTTCTATTACATCTACAACTTTTTTTCCTTCAGGATTATCGCACCTTAGAAATTCCTTATAAGCCTTGCTCATCATAGTGATTATACCTTTTTCATCTACTAAAACAATACATTCATTTAAAGTATTCATTATAGTATCTAGTATATTTATATATGTTTCATTATCTATTAACTCTTGCTGCATTTTTTTATTATCTGTAATATCCCTAAAAATCGCTATTGCCCCATTAACCTTACCATCTATAATAATTGGTATTCTACTTATCACAAATTCCTTATCGTTAGCAAAAAATTTTTTATTTAATTCCTTTCTCCCACTTTTTATGGTTGTGGAAAGTTTTGTTTCAGGAATTACATCTTCTATATAGTCACCTATACATTTTGTTGAATTTATATATAAAAGTTCTTGAGCCTTATTATTTACAATTATCAAATATCCCTTTTCATCAACACCTATCAAAGCCTCGTTTATATTTTCAATTATTGCATCAAAACATTTTTGTAAAAACATAAAATCCCCCTCTGATTCTATATATTTTTAATTGCTTTAGATCCTATTTTCTCAATTAATTATAGATGCACGTATTATTTGTTTTTTTGTGCATCTTTTTTTAAAAAATATAGAAGTATTTCTGTACGTTCCATTTGTTTCTCTTTTAAATCCTCTGGTGACCAATTATAGAAGCCTTGTCCACTTTTGCTTCCTAAGTTTCCTGCTTCAACTTTGTCCTTCATTAACTTAGAAGGTTCTGTATAATTACATAAATCTTTAAATAAATACGTAGCTATATTATTGAATATATCCAGTCCTCCTAAATCTGCACTGCATAATGGTCCAGTAACAGGTAATCTTCTTCCATGTCCATACTCCATAGCTTTATCTACTTCCTCAGGTTTTGCCCAACCTTTTTCAACTATATATAAAGCTTCCCTAAGAAGTGCAAGTTGAAGACGGTTATCTATAAAACCCAAACATTCCTTCTCCATACGAACAGTTTTTTTACCTATAAATTCAGCCCAGTCCATGGTTATTTTCATCGTATCTTGTGATGTTTTTTCCCCAGGTACTACTTCTACTAAAGGAATTAACTGCGGTAGATTCCAGAAGTGAGCAATTACTGCTTTTTCAGCATGTTTTGTATTTTTAGCTATAGCTGTTAGACTAAGCCACGAAGTATTACTAGCTAAAATTACTTCTGGTGGACAAAGTTCATCTAGCTGCTCAAAAATTCTTTGTTTAAGCTCTAGATTTTGAGCTAAAGATTCTATTACAAAATCAGCATATTTAGCAGTATCCTCAATACTTTCAGCTCCCTTTATTTTAATTAAGATTTCTTCGGATTCATTATCTGCTAACTCCCCTTCATCCTTTAAACGACTTAAATCAGCTTTTATACTGTTAAATCCCCTATCTAAACTTGCATCAGATCTACCATACATAACTACATTTAATCCTGCTTTTGCAGAAAGTAATGCTATTCCATGTCCCATAGTTCCAGTACCTAATACTGTTAAATTTTTAATATTCATCATTTATCTCCTCCCATCATATTAATTCAACATTTTCTTATTTAAGTATTTATATTTTTTAATGATTTATATTTACATTTTACGCACTTGTAACTTTAGCAAGTCGAGTTAAAAATTTGTTTATGTCAGGTTATAGTGGGAATTTATTTTTTAGATTTTTTCCATTACAAATCCAGTTGAAAACTTTATCCACATAGGGCTTTGCTCACAGTCCGAAAGGGCGGAATCAATAGAAAGATTCTGGAAAGCCCTTAAAATGGAAATGTGTTATAGAAAAAGTTTACAAATAAGAATGATTTAGTGAATGCAATAAACGATTTTATGAATTACTACACAAATGGGTGTCAACAAAGATGCTATGAAATTCTAACACCAGAAGAATTTCATGAGAAACTGTTAAATGCTGCATAAAAGAAATACTGCTCAAACGAGCAGCATTCTGAAAACTTTTATTTTTTTCAATTGTCTACTTGACGGGATGCACACCATAATGCGGCAGTCCCTTTATTTAGTAAAGTTAAAATATTATCCACTTCAGAACCTATTTTGTAAGTTAATTTTATATAATTAAGAGAGGAATTTCTTGAATTATACAAAGTGGAAAATACTTTGTAAGAAGATTAAAAAGAAGCAAGTTCCAGACTTAAGTAAAGTAATAGCAAAGATATCTTTATAGGATTGTTTATGAGTTAAACCTGCAATTCCTAAAAGTGTAATAACTGCTCCATTATGAGGCAATGTATCCATACCTCCAGAAGCCATAGCGGCAACTCTGTGAAGTAATTGAGGATCTATACCAGAATTTTGAGCCCAAGTTAAATACTGTTTACCAAACATATCTAATACAATACTCATACCACCTGACGCTGAACCAGTTGTTCCCGCGAGAACATTTACGCTAACTGCTTCTGATAGAAGCGGACTGCCATTAGGATTAATATTAATTAAAGCATGAGCTATAGACTGAAATCCTGGAAGTGTTTTTATAACATTACCAAAGCCAACTTCTGAAGATGTATTCATAACAGCTAATAATGAACCTATAGCACCAGCATTAATAACTTTCGCTAAATTACCTTTTATACGTTTTGGATTAATTATAAATGCAATAATAATACCACAAAGGAGTGCAATAATAAGAGCCCAGTTATTCATTGTACCTACAACACCATCTTTTGAAATGCCATAAGGTTTTTGGGTTACCCAAGACATAATATTCCAATGTGGAAAAATAAACTTTTGTAAAATTAAAGTTATAACAAGTACTGAAACCAATGGCAGCGCTGATAAAAAAGGATTTGGCAAATCAGTTTCTTCAACAGGTACAGGTTCGTTAGTATGGCCTTCACCATATCCTTCTCCCGCTGCTTGAGCTTTACGTTTACGCCACTCTAAATAAGCCATGCCAGCAGCTAAAATAATAACAGTTCCTAATGTTCCAAAAACTGGAGCAGCATAAAGATCCGTGTTAAAGTATTTCATTGGTATTGAGTTCTGAATTTGCGGTGTTCCTGGAATAGCATCCATGGTGAATGAGAACGCTCCTAAAGCGATAGTGGCTGGGACAAGTCTTTTCGGTATATCTGCCTCCTTGAAAATAGAAGCTGCAAATGGATATACAGCAAAGGCCACAACAAAAAGGCTTACCCCACCATAAGTAAGGATTGCCGCTGATAGAACAACTGATAATATAGCATTTCTCTTTCCTAATTTATCTACAATTGCTTTAGCAATAGATTTTGCTTCACCAGATTCCTCCATAGCTTTACCGAATATGGCTCCTAACAAGAAGAATGGGAAATAAACCTTTGCGTAGTTGGCTAAATTCGGCAAAAATATTTCTGTATAGGTTGGTAAAAGTGCCATCCCAGAAAATAAAGCAGCTAATAGTGCGAAGATAGGAGCAAATGCTATAACTGAGAAGCCCCTATAGGCCATATACATTAATAGTCCTAAGCTTAAAAAAATTCCTAAAATCGCCATTTATAAGACCCCCTTTAATTTTTTCTTACTTTTTTCTACAGTAAAAAACATCTTAAATTAACCAACTTTTATTCCCATTAGTCCTTCTTTAAATATATTTTCATCCATAAGTTTCATATTTGGAGATACTATTGGTTTAAAATTCATATGGGCTAATACATCCTTTCCCAAATCTATTCCTGGAGCTATTTCTTCTAAGACCAAGCCTTCTTTAGTTAACCTAAACACTGCTCTTTCTGTAATATAGAGTACAGGCTGTTCAGCACTTACTGCATATTCACCACTAAAAGTAATTTGTTCAACGATATCTAAGAATTTATTGAACTTACCATCTTTTTCAATTATTAACTTTCCATCTCCTACTTTTACCTTTAAACCACCTGCTGTAAAAGTACCACAATAGACAACTTTTTTAGCATTTTGAGTTATATTAATAAGCCCTCCACATCCTGCAATCTTAGTTCCAAATTTACTAACGTTTACATTACCGAACTTATCACACTGCGCCAATCCTAAGAAAGCTGCATCAAGACCCCCACCATCATAAAAGTCGAATTGACTAGCTTGGTCTAGTATGCTTTCTGGATTAGTTAATGCTCCAAAGCTTAAACCTCCTGCAGTCACTCCTCCTATTTCACCTGACTCTACAGTTAGGGTCATTTCATGTGCAATACCTTCTTCATTAGCAACTATAGCTACTCCTTCTGGCACACCAATTCCTAGATTAATTACTGCATTAGGTATAAGCTCCATAGCCGCTCTTCTTGCTATTACCTTTCTTTCATCAAGTGGTAATAAATCTATTGAATCTACTAGGGATTTAACTTGCCCACAATATGATGGATTATAATCCTCAACAAAGGTCTGCATATGATTCTGAGGATTTGCAGCAACTATAGCATCAACATATATTCCTGGAATTTTAACTTTTCTTGGGTCTAGCGATCCTTTTACTACAATCTTTTCAGCTTGGACAATTACTATTCCACCTGAATTTTTAGCTGCTTGAGCCATTGCAGTTGCATCAAATGTTGCAGCTTCATTTTCTAAAGTTGCATTTCCCTTTTCGTCTGCATAAGTAGCTCTTAAAAGTACTACATTTATTGGAAAAGCTTTATATAATAAGTATTCCTTACCTTCAATGTTAACTACCTTTACTATATCCTCTATAGTAACTTCATTTAGCTTACCACCTTCAATTCTAGGGTCTATAAAGGTTTTTAATCCAACATGAGTAATTGTTCCAGGCTTTCCAGCAGCAATATCTCTATACAAATGTGATATAACTCCCTGCGGTAAGTTATATGCCTTTATTTTATTTTCTAGAGCCAATTTTTGAAGCTTTGGTGCTAATCCCCAATGACCTCCTATTACTTTATGAAGTAATCCCTCATGTCCAAGATGATTTAATCCCCTGTCTTTGCTATCACCTTGACCTGCTGCATAAACTAATGTTAGATTTTTAGGTTCCTGCTTCTCTAAATACTTTTTTTCAATTTCTAATGTAATTTCTTCCGGATGGCCACATCCAATGAAACCACCTACTGCAACAGTATCTCCATCTTTTATTAGATCAACTGCTTGTTGCTTCGAAATAACTTTAGATTTCATTTTTCAATCCCCTTCCATAATTATCTTCATCTTTTATTACTATACATAGCAGTTATAATGCCAAACATAAAAATTTATTAGTATAGTTCAAGACCATACTTGTATTAACAAATAAATATCTTAAGATAATTTATTATAAAAAAAATAAAGTGTACACATATTGTACACCTCATTTTTACAGAAACGGCTCAACTTGTTACCTAGACTCACATTATGTAAGAAAAATTTACATGTGTATTTTTTTTACACTAAGATAATAGATTAGGAGCTAAATAGTCTTTTATGTAAGTTACTTTAGTTATGCAAAATAGAAATCTAAATTGGTAATACTATCAAAAAATAAATATGGCGTACTTTCACTTATCGTGTTATATAAAAGTTACCACACAAATACACACACGGAAGGTAAGAAGTATACCAAGTACTAATATTGTATCCATTAATGATGAGCTTTACAACTACTAAAATTATACTCTAAGATTAGACTATATTTTCCTCTAACTTTAAAAAGTATGTTTATTAAAAGCAAAAATCTCTTCATATAATTTATAAAGAGATTTTTACCACTTTTATTCAATATTACATTTTACTTGTTAAATTCTTTTATCTGAGCTATCATTTCAGGTATTACTTTAGTGTAATCACCAACTATAGCAAGATCTGCTGCCTGCATTATTGCAGCTGAATCATCTTTGTTTATAGCAATTATGAAATCACTATCTTGCATTCCTGCTAAATGCTGTATTGCACCTGATATTCCACAAGCTATATATAAATTAGGTCTTACAGTTTTACCTGTTTGTCCTACTTGATATGCTTTATCTATCCAGCCGTTATCTACAGCTGCACGTGAAGCGGATATTGTTCCGCCTAATAAGTCTGCAAGTTCTTTTAGCATATTGAATCCTTCTGGACTGCCAAGTCCTCTTCCTCCTGATACAAGAACTTTAGCATCTCCTATATCTGCTATATTCTTAGCTGATTTTACTACTTCCTGTATCTTTGTTCTTATGTCATCTTCTTTTACATCGATATTTACTTTTTCTATATTTCCTCTTCTGCTGCTGTCTTTTTCTAATTTTTCAAATACTCCAGGTCTTACTGTTGACATCTGCGGTCTGTGATCAGTACATGCTATTGTAGCCATCAAGTTTCCACCGAATGCTGGTCTTGTCATAAGTAAGTTCCTGCCTTCTTCATCTATGTCAAGTCCTGTACAATCTGCTGTAAGTCCTGTTGAAAGTCTTGCAGATACTCTAGGTCCAAGATCTCTTCCTATAAATGTTGCACCAACTAAAAGTATTTCTGGTTTTCTAGTTGTAACAAGTTCATTTATTACATTTGCATATGCATCAGTTGTATAATTTTTTAAGTTTGGATTATCTACACATATAACTTTATCTGCTCCATAAGCTGCTAATTCTTTTGCAAGATTATCTACATTGCTTCCAAGAAGCAGAGCTGTTACTTCTTCGCCTAATTTATTTGCCAATTCTTTTCCTTTTCCGACTAACTCTAGGGCTACTTTCTGAAGTTTTCCGTCTCTTTGTTCAGCAAATACCCATACACCTTTATAATCTGCTATACTCATGTTTAAATCCCTCCTATAAATTTAGATGAAATGTTTCTCTTTTAGTTTTGCAACTCCGTATGCTGCTGCTTCTTTATATGGCTTATCTATAAGTTCGCCCTTTCCTTTTGCTGCTTTTGGCCATGATTTTTTAACTTTTGTTGGTGAACCTTTAAGTCCAAGAAGGGATTTATCTACATCTATGTCATCTGCTGTCCACAATTTTACTTCCTTCTTGTAAGCTTCAAATATTTTTGGCATGTACATATATCTTGGCTCATTCAATTCTTTTATTGCAGTTAAAAGAACTGGTGTCTTTACTTTTACTACTTCATATCCATCTTCAAGAGATTTCCTTACAGTAAGTTCATTTCCGCTTATCTTTACATCTTCTACATATGTTACCTGCGGTATTCCAAGGTGTTCTGCTATTTCTGGTCCTACTTGTGCAGTATCTCCATCTATAGCCTGTCTTCCGGCAAATATTATATCATAATCTAATTTTCTAAGTGCTCCTGCAAGTGCATTTGATGTAGCTAGTGTATCTGCTCCTGCAAATGCTCTATCAGAAATTAATATTGCTTCATCAGCACCCATTGCGAGAGCTTCCCTTAAAGCCTTATCGGCCTGTGGAGGTCCCATGCTGATTACTGTAACTTTTGCTCCTTCACTTTCCTTTAATTGAAGTGCTCCTTCAAGTGCATTTTTGTCATCTGGGTTTATTATTGATGGAACTCCCTCTCTTATAAGTGTTCCAGTCTTTGGATCTATTTTAACTTCGTTAGTATCAGGTACTTGTTTTAAGCAAACTACTATATTCATATGTTTAACCCTCCTATTTCCTTAACAAATTGCTTGCAATAACCATCTTTTGAACTTCTGATGTTCCTTCATATATTTCAGTTATCTTTGCATCTCTCATCATTCTCTCAAGTGGGTAATCCTTTGTATATCCATATCCGCCTAAGATCTGAACTGCTTTAGTTGTAACAAACATTGCAGTTTCTGCTGCAAACAATTTTGCTTCTGCTGCATCCATTGTGAACGGCATTCCTTCTTGTTTCTTCCAAGCTGCTTTGTATACAAGATATTTTGCTGCTTCTACTTTAGTTTTCATTTCAGCTACATACCATTGTAATCCCTGGAATGCTGAAAGTGGTTTTCCAAATTGTTTTCTTTCTTTCATGTAGTTTATAGCATACTCAAGTGCTCCTTCTGCTATTCCAAGAGCTTGTGCTCCTATTCCTATTCTGCCTCCGTCAAGTGTCATCATTGCAACTTTGAAACCTTTTCCTTCTTTTCCAAGAAGATTTGCTGCAGGTATTCTTAAATCTTCATATATAAGTTCTGTTGTTGAAGATCCTCTTATACCCATCTTATCTTCTACTTTTCCTATTGTAAATCCGGGCATTCCTCTCTCAATTATAAATGCTGATATACCTTTTGTTCCCCTGCTCTTATCTGTCATAGCAAAAGTTACAAAAGTATCTGCATATCCACCATTTGTAATGAATATCTTGGAACCATTTAATACATAATAATCTCCGTCTTTTTTTGCTGTAGTCTGCTGTGCTGCAGAATCTGTTCCTGCATTTGGTTCAGTTAGAGCAAATGCTCCTATCTTCTTTCCGCTGAATAAATCTGGAAGATATCTTTTCTTTTGATCTTCTGTACCAAAGTTGTATATTGGCCATGAGCACAGTGATGTATGTGCTGAAAAAGCAGTTGAAGTAGTTGTACAAGCTTTTGCAAGTTCTTCTACTACCATTATATAGCTTAAATAATCAGCACCAGCTCCGCCTAATTCCTTAGGATACGGCATACCCATCATGTTATACTTAGCCATTTTCTTCATTGTTTCTATTGGGTATCTTTCTGTTGCATCGACTTCTTTAGCTAAAGGCTCTACCTCATTTTTTACAAATTCAGCTGCCATTTGTTTTACTAATTCTTGTTCCTTTGTCAAACCAAAATTCATTACATTAACCTCCTATCTATTCTTAAAACATTTGTCTCTCTTCTCAACAAATGCAGTCATACCTTCTTTTTGATCTTCTGTTGCAAAACACAGTCCAAAAACTGCTGTTTCGTATGAAAGACCTGTATCTATATCGCATTGTATTCCTTTATTTATTGCAGCTTTACACATTTTAACTGCTATAGGTGCATTTGCTGCTATAGTATTTGCAAGATCCTTTGCTTCTTTCATCAAATTCTCTGGTTCTACTACTTTGTTTACAAGACCTACTCTATATGCTTCATTTGCATCAATGATTTTAGCAGTGTATATAAGTTCTTTTGCCATTCCTGGTCCAATTGTTCTTGCAAGTCTCTGTGTTCCGCCGCATCCTGGTGTGATTCCAAGACCTGCCTCTGGCTGTCCGAATTTAGCCTTAGTTGAAGCTATTCTTATATCACAAGCAAGTGATAGTTCACAGCCGCCTCCAAGTGCAAAACCGTTTACTGCAGCTATTACTGGTTTTTCAAGATTTTCTAATTTTCTGAAAGCTTCGTTTCCAGTCATTCCGAACTCTCTTCCGCCTTCAGTATTCATATCTTTCATTTGAGTTATGTCAGCGCCTGCAACAAAAGCTCTGCCTGCACCTGTAACTATTACAGCAAGTATTTCGCTGTCTTTAGCAATTTCATCAACAACAGCACTGATATCTACAAAAGTCTCCGTATTTAAAGCATTTAGTGCCTTAGGTCTGTTAATAGTAACTATAGCTATTTTTCCATCCTTTTCAAAGGTAAGATTTTTAAACTCCATTACTTGATCCTCCTTACAATTTACTTGTTTATCTTATATGTTTTGTACTTCTCCTGCATGAATGCAGGAAATACTAAAACTCTTCTATATAATTGGAATTCTTATTTCTTTTTAGGTGGCATAACTAATGCTTCCCCATCAATAACTACTTTTCCATGTTGGTTAGTACATACAGTCTTTAACTTAACTCTATTTTTTTCTACATTCATTTCTATAACTTCTACTTCTGCCTTTATTGTATCTCCAATATAGACTGGTGCTGTAAATTTAACCTGCTGTCCCATGTATATGGTTCCTGGTCCTGGAAGGTGCATTCCTAAGCAATTGGAAATAAGACCTGTTACTAATATTCCATGTGCTACTCTTCCTTTAAACATTGTTTGTTCTGAAGCAACCTGATTCACATGAGCTGGATTTAAATCTCCAGTAATTCCAGCAAAAAGATATACGTCTGTTTCAGATATAGTTTTTTCAACAGAAGCTTTATCTCCTAATTTTATTTCATTAATACTTAAACCTTGCATACTTCTTCCTCCTTAATACTATATTTTCTTGAATAAGATATGCACATTAAAAGTTTAATAATGTAATTGATTATTGACTAAATGGTTAAAGGTCCACAGCTTTTAAAAGTCTACAGCCTTTTAAAACCTTTAGCCCATAACTACACTATAATTTTTTAATAAGATCCTAAATTATCTTTGTTTTAATTATATTATCCTTTCAATAACAATTGC
This sequence comes from Clostridium sp. JN-1, assembly GCF_003718715.1. Lineage (NCBI taxonomy): Bacteria > Bacillati > Bacillota > Clostridia > Eubacteriales > Clostridiaceae > Clostridium > Clostridium sp. JN-1. Next base: position 1,832,388 of record NZ_CP033465.1, read on the forward strand.
TGTCCCTTGTCCTTCACCTATACATAAGGTTGCAAAACCTTTTTTAGCAACCCTTTTATCATTTCATGTATAAATGTAACTAATATTCTATCCTATGACATTCTTATTGGATGGTTTGCATCCAATTTCATTTCGACTATCAACTATTTTTTGTCATTTAGTAAACAAATTAAATTAAGTTAACTATTCTTTGTCCTTTAATAAACAACTTAACGTAAGTAAACTATCACTTAAATGAACATTTCCGATTTTTACATCATCAGGAATAACTAAATCTACAGGAGCAAAGTTCCAAATCCCTTTAACGCCATTTTCAACTAAAATATCACATACTTTTTGTGCATTATTTCTAGGCACACATACTACACCAATATCTATATGGTTTTCTTGTAAGTATCCTGGTAAACAATCTATATCCCTTACACTTATATCTCTTATCTTTATTCCAACCAATTTAGGATTGATATCAAATAGTGATTCAAGAGTAAATCCAAGTTTTTCAAACCTCGTATAGTTTGCTATGGCCTGCCCTATGTTTCCTGCTCCTACTATTACTGTTTTGTAAGTTTTAGTAAGCCCCAAAATATTTCTTATTCCATTATACAGCTCACTTACATTATAACCATAACCCTGCTGGCCAAAATCTCCAAAACAATTCAAATCCTGTCTGATCTGGGACGCTGTAAAACCTATCTTTCCACTTAATTTTTTTGAAGAAATTCTATCGACATCATTTTTTAGTAATTCCCCAAGATACCTATGATACTTAGGCAATCTTTTTATAACAGCCATTGATATATTTTTTTTCTTCTCCATACTAAATCAATATGTTCAGTTTATTTATTATTAAAGTTCGTTTCTCTTTAAATGCTGACATACCTTCCTTTTGATCTTCTGCCGCAAAACATAAACCAAATAAATCCTTTTAAATTATCATTCCTGTTTCTATATAACTTTCAGTACCTTTATTTATAACTGTTTTTGAATATCTTACAGCTGACTGTAATTTAGAAACAATGTTTTCAGCTGAAGTTATAGCCTCAAGCATTAACTGACTTTTATATCAACAATCTCATCTTTAAATATATCTTCATCCATAAGTTTCATGTTTGAGGATATTATTGGTTTAAAGCTCATGTGGGCTAATACATCCTTTTCCAAATCTATTCCTGGAGCTATTTCTTCTAAGACCAAACCTTCTTTAGCTAGCCTAAATACTGCCCTTTCTGTAATATATAATACTGATTGTTTAATACTTCTAGCATATTCTGAACTGAAAGTAATCTGTTCTACAGAATTTACAAATTTATTAAATTTACCATCTTTTATTATTTTAAGTTTTCCATCCCCAACATCAACTTTAAGTCCTCCTCCTGTAAATGTACCACAATATACAACCTTTTTAGTATTTTGAGTTATATCAATAAATCCTCCGCACCCTGCAATCTTAGGACCAAATTTGCTTACATTTATATTCCCAAATTTATCACACTGTGCTAATCCTAAAAACGCTACATCAAGTCCACCACCATCATAAAAATCAAATTGACTTGCTTGGTCTAGTATGCTTTCTGGATTAGTTGAAGCTCCAAAACTTAAGCCGCTTGAAGGTACTCCACCAATTCCACCAGATTCTATAGTTAGAGTCATTTCATCAGAAATGCCTTCTTCATTTGCTATCGAAGCAACTCCTTCCGGCATACCTATTCCAAGATTAGTTATAGAATTTGGAACAAGTTCCATTGCTGCTCTTCTAGCTATGACTTTTCTTTCATTAAGGGGCATAGAATTTGATGAATTCAATAATACTTTAGCTTGTCCTGAATAAGAAGGATTATATTGTTCACCAAATGTTTGCATATGGTTTTTTGGATCTGCTACAACTATAGCATCAACATATATTCCTGGAATTTTAACTTCTTTCGGGTCAAGAGAACCTTTGGAGACAACACTCTCAACTTGTATAATTACTATTCCACCTGAATTCTTAGCTGCTTGAGCCATAGCAACTGCATCAAGAGTTACTGCTTCTTTTTCCATAGTTGCATTTCCATATTCATCTGCATAAGTTGCTCGTAAAAGTACAACATCTATTGGGAAAGCCTTATAAAATAAATATTCCCTGCCTTCTACATTAACCAACTTTACGATGTCTTTTGTAGTAATCTCATTTAGCTTGCCACCTTCAATTCTAGGATCTATGAAAGTTTTTAATCCAACATGAGTAATATTACCAGGTCTCTTGGCTGCAATATCTCTATATAATTGTGATATTACACCCTGCGGTAAATTATAGGCTTCAATTTTATTTTCTAATGCTAATTTCTGAAGTTTTGGAGTTAATCCCCAATGTCCACCAACTACCTTTTTTACTAATCCTTCATGTCCAAAATGGTTTAACCCTCTACTGTTGCTATCTCCTTGACCAGCAGCATATACCAATGTCAAATTTTTAGGAGTTTTAGTTTTTAAATATATACTTTCTATTTCAGCTGTAAGTTCTTCTGGATGTGCACATCCACAAAAACCACCAACAGCAACAGTATCTCCATCTTTTATTAAGTTAATTGCTTGACTTTTAGAGACTAATTTTGATTTCATAGTTTCTCATCTCCCACAATATTTTTAATATAATCTATTTTATTATTATTTAAATAGCAACTATGATGCCAAACATAAAAAATTATTAGTATGATTCACAGTCATACTTGTATTGACGAATAAATATCTTAAGATGATTTATTATATAAAAAAACAAAGTGTACACATATTGTACACATCATTTTTACAGAAAAGGCTGAACCTACTACCTGGACTCACGTTATGTAAAAAAAGTACACATGTATATTTTTTTTACACAATATATAATTACTTTTTTAATTAAACATGGCAATACAAAAAAACACCGCTATTTAAAGTTATATTAATTGCAGTGTTTTTAATTATTTTAATTTAATGTAAATTAATTGAAACAAATTAATTTTGACGTTTGCTTAAGTTTATTTAAAATTTGATTTTTAATCTTAATGTCATTTTCATCCTTACTTATTATAAGTTTCTTAGCTTCAAGGTTAGCAAATTTAAATATGCCCATGTCTTCTACAACATCTGACAGCAAGAAAGTATCTTCACCATGCTGCTTAAACCCAAAAACTTCTCCTCCTCCTCTTATCTTCAAATCCTGCTCTGCTATAAAAAATCCATCATTACTACTTTCCATTATCTCCATTCTTCTTCTTATTATGTCATTTTTTACGTCTGTAATGAGTATACAATAAGACTTGTACTTTCCTCTTCCAACTCTTCCTCTGAGCTGGTGGAGTTGTGATAGTCCAAACCTTTCTGCATTTTCTACAACCATTACAGTTGCATTTGGAACATTAATTCCAACTTCTATAACTGTAGTTGAAATAAGTACTTTTATCAATCCTTCCTTAAATTCTTCCATAACTTGTTCTTTCTCTTTAGGAGACATTTTACCATGAAGCACCTTTATACATATATTCTTAAAGTACTTTTCTTTCAATTCCTTAAATAATTCTTCCGCAGAAGTTATGCCTAATGTTTCATTTTCTTGAACTAAAGGACAAACTACATAAGCTTGCCTTCCCTTTTCAACTTCACTCAATACAAAATTATATGCTTTATCCTTATTAACTTTATTTACATAATACGTTTCTATTTTCTGTCTTCCCGGAGGAAGTTCATCTATAATAGACACATCTAAATCACCATACAAGCACAATGTTAATGTCCTCGGAATAGGTGTTGCAGTCATAACTAATGTGTCAACATCTTTAGACTTATTTGTAAGCTTATTCCTCTGCATTACGCCAAACCTATGCTGTTCGTCAGTTACTACTATTCCAAGTTTTTTAAATTCAACATCATCTTCAATAAGTGCATGAGTACCTATCACAAAATCTATTTCTCCATTTTTAAGTTCATCTTTTATTCTTTCTTTTTCCTTTTTAGCAGTACTCCCTGTGAGAAGTTTTGTATTTACATCAAAATCTTTAAACAAATTACTAGCTTCCAAAAAATGCTGTTTGGCGAGTATTTCCGTAGGTGCCATCAAAACAGCCTGATATCCATTTTTTATTACATTAAATATACTTATAAGTGCTACTATAGTCTTGCCGCTTCCAACATCACCTTGTACAAGTCTGCCCATTGTCTTTTCTCTTTTCTCATCAATCAATATTTCCCTTATCACTTTATTTTGAGCTTTCGTAAGTGGATATGGCAGGCTGTCTTTAAGTTTTACTAAATCACTGGCTATTTTAAAAGCCCTGCCCCTATTATTTAACACCTTATCTTTGAGCATTAATATCTTTAAAGAATATGTAAATAGCTCTTGAAACTTTAATCTTCTTTTAGCTTCATTCAATTCCTTAAAATCAACTGGATTATGTATTGTTCTTATAGCCTTATCTAAATCACATAATTTATACTTGTATATTAAACTTTTAGGTAAATTTTCTTCAATCTTTATATTTCTTAATAAATAAAATATTAATTTTATAATAGTATTATTAGTTATACCAGATGTCAATGCATACTTTGGTATTATTTTTTGCCTAGTATTATTAGCCAATTTACCTTTTATAATTTTAGGATTTATTATAAACAGTTCTCCTTTAAATTGTTCAAGTTTTCCTGAAATAGTATATGTGTTATTTATCTTAAAATTATTTTTCATGTAAGGTTGATTAAACCACTTTCCCTTAAAAAAACTTTTTCCATTGCTAAATAATATTGTAGTTATGACCTTACCAGTTTTAGTTCTTATATCCCTTTCTATCCTTTGAACATTACAATTTACTATAACTTTTTGATTAGTTTTATCACCTTTTATATCACTGCAAAGTGAAATTATTTCATAATCTCTTGGAAAGTATAGTAGTAAATCCATAATCGTAAATATAAAAAGTTTATTTAATGATTCAGCTGTCTTTGGTCCAACCCCTTTCAAAACAGTTATATTATCATATATATCCATATAAAACACCATCCTTCAAATAAAAAAAGCCCAATATAGGCTTTTTTATTTTATTCTACAGATACTATAAAATAATAAATAGATTGTTCCCCATTATAACATTGTATATCAATCTCTGGATACTTTTCTTCTAGCTTTGATGTGAGTTCATTTATACTTTCTTCATTACAATTCTTACCATATAATACAGTTATAAGTTCACTCTCTTCATTTACCATACTTGAAATAGTATCTTCACATATTTTGTATTTATCTTTGCCAACATGTTCAATCTTATCTTCAACAATTCCAAGTATATCTCCACTTTTTACATCTTTTCCATCAACTTGTGTATCTCTAACTGCAAAAGTTACAGAGCCGCTAATTACTTTATCTATAGATTCTTCCATACCCTTTATATTATCTTCTAATTTGAGCTCCGAATTAAAACATGTTGCTGCAGCAATTCCCTGTGGTATTGTCCTTGTAGGTATAACTTTTATATTCTTATTTGAAAGTTCTGAGGCTTGATTGGCTGTCATTATTATGTTTTTATTATTTGGCAAAATGAAAATATTCTCAGCATCTATATTTTCTATACAATCTAATATATCTTGAGTACTTGGATTCATAGTTTGACCGCCCTTGATTACAGCATCAACTCCAAGATCTTTAAATATATTTTTTATTCCTGAACCCACTATTACAGAAATAATTGCATACTTTTTTGTCTTATTATCCTCTTTTTGAACTTTCTCACTGTCTTCTTTAATTTCTTCATTTAAGTTTTCACTTTGAACATCCAATAAATTTCTATGCTGTTCCCTCATATTATCGATTTTTATTTTTGAGAGTTCACCTAATTTAATTGCCTCTGAAAGAACCCATCCTGGGTCATTTGTATGAATATGTACCTTAATTATATCATCATCTTTAACTACTGCCATAGAATCTCCAGCAGTTTGTAATTTTTGTTTTAAAGCATCTATATTTGAATTCTTAGAGTAAATAAAAAATTCCGTACAATATCCAAACTTTATATCATGCTCTTCTAATTTTTTTGAAACATGTTTAATTTGATTTTGAGGTTCTTCGTTAACATGCAACACTTCATGTGTGTCATCTCTTAATACTTCATACATACCTTGAAGAATAAGGAGTAATCCCATACCACCTGCATCTACAACTTTGGCCTTTTTTAAAACCTTGAGCATATCAGGGGTTTTATTTAATATAACCTCACAATATTCACATACTTCCTTTAGTAATGCAGTTACATCTTGTGTTTCAACTTCTGCAGCTCTTTCACCTGCCGCTCTTATTATTGTGAGTATTGTCCCTTCAGTAGGTCTCATAACAGCCTTATATGCTGATTTTGAACCTTCAATCAAGCTTTGAGCAAATTCACTGCAATTAATTTCTTCTTTATCTTCTAATCCATTTGCTATACCCCTCAATATTTGTGAAAGAATTACCCCTGAATTACCTCTTGCACCCATAAGTGCACCTCTAGATACACTTTTTGCTATATCAAAAACACCTCTGTTCTCCATACCAGCCATTTCCAAGGCTGCACTTTTAAATGTCATTGACATATTAGTTCCTGTATCTCCATCTGGTACTGGAAAAACATTTAATGAATTTACATGCTCTCTTTGTGCTTCTAATCTATTACTTGCATTAACTATCATGTTGTAAAAGCACTTTCCATTTATCTTTAAGTGTTCCATTTACTGAATTACCTCCTAGACTCTAACTCCCTGCACATTAACTGTTATACTTGAAACTTTAATTCCTGTATAATTTTCTATATTGTATTTTATTTTTTGAATTATGTTATTACATATTGCCGATATTTTAGTTCCATATTCTACTATTATATATAATTCTATAATTAATCCATTATCTTTGTAACGAACTTTTACTCCTTTACTTAAATTTTCATTTTTGATTAACTCCCAGAGTCCATCTTTAGCATTCCTAGAAGCCATTCCTACGACTCCATAACATTCCATAGTAGAAACACCTACGATATTAGCTATGACATCCTCCGAATAATCAATATGGCCATGTTCATTAGTTATATTACATATCATAATTAACCCTCCTTAATACAATACCATATTACATATTTTATATTAAATAAAAAATTTATTCAAGGAAATAAAATTAACCCCCTATAATGATAATTTACAACTTTAGGTTTATTTATTCGCGTTTTTATATTTTGTTTATATCTTGACTTGCACTTATTCATAACTATGTGGTAAAATAATAAATGTTTGAATTCAACAGAAAGTTTTATTTACAACTTTCGAAGGAGGTGTTTTTAGATGTCAAAAAAATGTGAAGTTTGTGGTAAAGGCGTTGTATTCGGCGTACAATATAGTCATTCTCATCACCAATCCAAGAGATCTTGGGCTCCAAATGTAAAAAAGATTAAAGCTGTAGTTGATGGAACCCCAAAGACTATACATGTTTGTACAAGGTGCCTTCGTTCAGGAAAGGTTCAACGTGCCATATAATAAATAAAAAATGCAATTGATAAAAACAATTGCATTTTTTTAATTTACTTTAAATTACTTTATAAAATTATGTTCTTACAATCTACTTCTTTTTTCTAAAAAACTTTATTATAGCAGATAAAAATTTAGGAAGCCTTATAGTTACTATTTTCAAATCAACTCCACCTCTTTACTTATGATTTTTAATTAAATACCATCCAACATAAATAAGTGCTGTGCCTACAACAATTATCCAGCCCCAGATAGGCAAAATAATTGTTAGCATAATTCCTATACCTACAGCCATCACTATAAATCCTAAATTTTCTTTTATTTTTTTTACACACCATTTTTTTGACATATACTATCCTATATAATTGCTCTATATCATTATATGAAGGGTACTCATAGAATGTTACAAAATAAATTTCTATAATTAATCTCTGCTGTAAAACACGAGTAGGTACCCACTTGTAAATATGATATCAACTTCATCATTTAAAAATTCATTTGATATGCATCTTCCATCTCCTATATTAAACAAGTAATTATCTAATTTATACTTTGCACCAACTATGCTCAAATTTTCTACTCTATTACAATATGCGTGAAGAGAAAATGTATCTCCTCTATTTCCTCTTAATTTTATTGACTTATCAGTTAGCTGAATGATGTTAAATTCATCCTTTATGTAACATTTTACACCTGCTTTTAAACATTTTAAAAGCATTCCTAAGCTGCCCATCATATGATCTACTCTTGTACCAGTACACCCAAGTAATACAATTTCATCTGGTTTAAATTCAAGTGCTTTTTCAACCACTAATTCTGTATCTGGAAAATCCTTCTGTGAAGGAAATCTTTCTATTGAACACTTTTTACAATTATTAAAGTGCTTAAATGCTTCCTCATCTATAGAATCAAAATCTCCCATTAAATAATCTGGAACTATATCATACTTATATAGTGAATTTGCACCGCTATCTGCACATATTAAGAAGGAAGAATCCTTTAATTCTTCCTTAATTAGCTTAAATGATGGTGATTTCCCCCCTGATACAATAACTATTTTCATCTAAAGATCTCTCCTTAAATCACTTATATTTTTTTCTATATTTCCACCTTTAAAAACTGCTGATCCAGCAACCATAATATTGGCACCGCATTTAGCTGCTTCTTCTATATTTTCTACTGTAATTCCACCATCTACTTCGATAAGCAAATCCTTATTTACCTTATTACTTAAATTCCTAAGTTCTCTTATTTTGTCTGAACAATATTTTATGTACTTTTGTCCTCCAAATCCAGGGTTTACAGTCATAATAAGTACCATATCTAAAGTAGGTATAAGATATTTTATACTTTCTACTGATGTAGCTGGATTCAAAGCCACAGCTGCTTTAACTCCAAAACTCTTTATATAATTTATAGTTCTATCTAAATGTTTATCGGCTTCATAATGTACAGTTATAATATCAGCACCACTTTTTACAAAATCCTCTATATACCTATCTGGCTTTTCTATCATTAAATGTACGTCAAATGGAAGAGACGTTACTTTTCTTATAGATTTTATCACAGGAACTCCAAAAGATATATTGGGTACAAATAATCCATCCATTACATCTATGTGAATCCAATCTGCTCCAGATTTATCTAACATTTTAACATCTTCGCCTAGCTTTGAAAAGTCAGCTGACAATATAGACGGAGCTATTTTTAACATTTGCTATTCCCCCTTAATGTTACCACTTATTATTTTTCTTCATTATATTTTCTAGTGTTTTTATATAAAATTCATATCTTTTGATATTTATTTTTCCATCTTGAACAGCTTTTTTTACTGCACAACTTGGTTCTTTATCGTGTACACATCCTGTAAACTTACACCTGCCAATATATTCCCTGAATTCTGGAAAACATTCTTGTAATTCTTCTTTACTCATAAAATCTATATCTATAGAGGAAAAACCAGGTGTATCTACTACAAATCCACCATTAATTTCTATGAGCTCACTGTGTCTTGTAGTATTTTTACCCCTTTTTAACTTTTGACTTATATCCCCAGTTTTCATTACTGGTTTACCTACAACTGAATTTAGTATAGTGGACTTTCCCACTCCAGATGCTCCACAAAATACGGTTACATTATTATCCAAAACTTCAATTATGTTTTCTACCCCAATGCCTTCTTTTGCCTTTAAAAATATAGCAGAATAACCGCAGCTCTTTATCATTTCTACAATCTCTTTTACATTTTCATCTTCCAAATTTACGAGATCTACTTTATTAAAACAGATGATTACTTTTAGGTTATTGTACTCACAATTTACAAGAAGTTTATTAATTAAATCTACATTTGCATCTGGATTTTTTAATGCAATGACTAATAAAGCCTGTGTAACATTTGCCACCGGCGGTCTTATAAGTCTATTTACTCTAGGATAAATTTTATCAATAACACCTTTGCCATTTTTTACGGAGATTTCTACTTTATCTCCTACCATAGGTACAAACCCGTCATATCTAAACTTTCCCCTAGCTTTACACTCTATTATTTTTTTATCTACTTTTATATAATAAAATCCAGATATTCCTTTTGTTATAATACCTTGCATACACCCTCCTAATTTACAATAGATTTTAAACAAATATAATAAAAACACTCAATATAAATTTTAAACAAAAATTAGTTAAGCTTCAAGTAATTTAATTACTTGAAGCACTAATAAATTTATTGATTATTATTTGTTGTACCACCATCTTGTTTCGGTGGATTTGGTTCTGGTTGTGGGTCTGGGTCTGGTTGTGGTTTTGGATCTGGTTTTGGATCTGGTTTTGGGTCTGGTTCTGGTTTTGGTTCTGGTTTTGGTTCTGGTTTTGGTTCTTGGTACTGATAATAACTCAAATTAATTGCTGCACCTGGTCTTGCTGATCCACTCACAGACTGACCTGACACTATTCCATCTTGAGACCTATCGCTAGTTGCTACTGCTGATTTAGACACCCTAAATCCTGATCCCGATAAAATGCTGTAAGCTTCACCCACACTCTTTCCAGTCACATTCGGTACTGCAACATTTTTAACTTCTGCTCCATTACTTACTACAAGACTTACAGTTGTGTTTGATGCAGCATTTGAATCAGGCTGTGGATCTTGACTTATTACAGAACCACTTTGAACACTATCACTATGCCTATAACTTATGTTTCCAACCTTTAACCCACTATTTTTAATGATGTCCTTTGCTGACTCCAAATCTACTCCAACTACATTTGGAACACTTAGGGTGTCTTGACCACTGCTTACACTAACCCTAACTTCCGAATTTACTTTAACCTTTGCTCCGGAAGCAGGATAAGTTTTAATTACAGTTCCTTCAGGTTTATTACTTTTTTCCTTACCTGCAAGTACAAACTTTAGCTTTTTATTTTCTATAGCCTTTTTAGCTTCATCTTGTTTCATACCAACTACATTTGGCACTGTAGTCTCCTTTGCAAATGCTCCTGACTTTCCAAATGCAAAGTATCCTGTAACTGCACCTATCACTACAATCAATACACCTAAAGCAGCTATAAGTATCCTCTTTTTATTTTTAGGATTTAATTTTTTAATTATACGATTGTCAGCCTCATCGTCCTCATCTTCTTCATCTTCATCTTCTTCATCATAATCATCATCATCGTATTTCTTATCTTCATCATCTGTAACTATAGGGTCCATTACTCTAGTCATATCATCATCTAAATCACTTGTACTTATGTTAAAAACTTGATTCTTTTCTATTCTTCTAAGATCAGCTAACATATCTTTTATATCTTGATATCTCTTTACAGGTTCTTTTTCAATTGCCTTTAAAATTAGTTTATTTAAACTTTGAGGAATATCAGGATTTATTTCTATTGGAGGAACTACAGGTTCTTGTATATGTTTTAATGCCACAGATACAGGACTGTCTGCATCATAAGGCACCCTTCCTGTAACCATCTCATATATAACTATACCCAGAGAATATATATCTGTTCTACAGTCTACAAAGCTTCCCTTGGCTTGTTCTGGTGAAAAATAATGGACAGATCCCATAACCTTACTGGAATTTGTAATTGTAACTGAATTCGATGCTTTTGCTATTCCAAAATCCGTTACTTTAACTACTCCTTCATCCGTAACCATAATATTATGAGGTTTTATATCTCTGTGTATAATGTTATTCTTGTGTGCACAAGCTAAAGCTTTTGATATTTGGATAGCTATATTAACAGCCCTAGTTGTATTCAATTTCCCATTTTGCACAATTATTTGTTTTAAAGTTTTACCCTTTATATATTCCATTACTATATAGTTTATGTCACCTTGGGTACCTACATCATAAATATCTACTATATTATTATCAGAAAGGCTTGCAGCTGCAGTAGCTTCTCTTTTAAATTTTTCAACAAATTCACTATCATTTGAGTATTGATTCTTTAGTATCTTTACCGCTACAAAACGGTTTAGAAGATGACATTTAGCCTTATAAACTAAAGCCATCCCTCCTTCTCCTATTTTTTCTAGAAGTTCATATCTATTCCCCAGCATAGTACCTATCATCTTTACACTCTCCTTAAAATACAATAACTGATATATTGTCTCTTGCACCCTTTAATTTACTAAGTTCTATAAGTTGTCTACATGCATCTTCATTATCATTTTTTAATATTATATCATACATCTCAATTAAGCTTACTTCATTAGACAATCCATCGGTACACAAAATAACTCTTTTTATATCATCCAACTTTACATCAAAGGTATCTATTTCCACAGAAATATTAGTTCCTAAAGCTCTTGTTATTATATTTTTATTAGGATGATCTATAGCTTCTTCTTCCGTTATACTTCCTTCGTCAATTAATTGCTGAACAAGAGAATGATCCTTAGTTACCTTTATTATTCCTTCTTTTTTTACTATATAGCAGCTGCTATCTCCGACATTTGCCACTACCATGTGTTTATCTTTTACTAAACAAGCAGTTATAGTTGTCCCCATTCCCTGCAGTCCTTCTCCGCTCTTTGACAATTCAAAAATTTTTTTATTTGCAAGTTTTATTCCTTCTATTAAAACACTTTCCATATCATCTATTAAACTCAAAGATTTTATATATTCAATAGTGGTATCTACTGCTAATTTACTAGCTACTTCTCCTGCATTATGTCCGCCCATTCCGTCAGCTATTATATAAATGTTATAATCATCTTTACTGTAAAATCCTAAGTAATCTTCATTTATCTTTCTATAGTTTCCTACATCGGATAGCATCCCCACCATCTTTTACACCCCTTCCAGGTCATTTTTAGATTTTAAATAACTTCTTCTTAGTTGACCACAAGCAGCATTAATGTCTGAACCCATCTCTCTCCTAATTGTAGTTTCTATACCACTTTTTGTTAAAATATTATAAAATCTTTTTACATTACTTGAAGATGATTTTTCATACTTTTTTTCTTTTACCTTATTTACTGGTATTAAGTTTACATGACATAAAATTCCCTTTAATAATTTGCTTAATTCATAAGCACATTCATCCATGTCATTTACATCTTTTATAAGTGCGTACTCAAAGCTCACCCTTCTATTAGTTTTTTTTATGTAATATTTGCATGCATCAATTATTTCAGCTATAGAATACTTATTGGCTATAGGCATCGTAGTTTTTCGGAGTTCATCATTTGGTGCATGAAGTGATATGGCTAGGGTTATTTGATAATTTTTTTCAGCAAGTTCTAAAATTCTAGGTATCAATCCGCAAGTTGACAAAGTCACATGCCTCTGTCCTATATTAAATGTATAATCAGAATTTACCATATCTAAAAATTTAATGACATTTTCATAGTTGTCTAAAGGCTCTCCACTTCCCATTAAAACTACATTTGATATTCTATCTTGAATCTTATTTTGTGCCTCTAATATTTGTGCTAATATTTCGCCTGTACTTAAGTTTCTTACCATCCCACCTAAAGTTGAAGCACAAAACCTGCAGCCCATTCTACACCCAACTTGAGTTGAAACACATATTGAATTTCCATGTCTGTATTTCATTACAACACATTCTATAACATTTCCATCCATAAATTCGTATAAAAACTTAAATGTATCACGAGCCTTGGATGTATACATATTTACGATTTTTGGTATGTCTATATAAAATGATTCACTTAATTTTTTCTTAGTAGATTTAGGTAAATTATTCATATGCTCAAAATCCCATATGTTTTTCTTATAAATCCACTCCATTACTTGTTTAGCTCTAAATTTACTTTCTCCATTTTCCTCCATCCAATTCTTTAGCTCGTAAATATCTAAATCTAAAATATTATACATTATCACACCTACCTACGTCTTACCATTTTAGCAATAAAAAAACCATCCATCAATTCATCTGGTAAAATAGTTATAAAACCTTCTTTATGATATATTATGTTACTTAACTTTCCAAGATAAAGGGGTTCAATTTCAAAATTTGGATATTTCTTTATAAACCATTTTATATTTTCTTCATTTTCTTGTTTATTTAACGTACATGTTGAATATATAAGTTTTCCACCTGGCTTTACATATCTAGCTGCGTTTGAAACAATATCCCTTTGAACTTTTAAAATACTTTTTAGTGACTCTTTGCTTTTAGTCCACTTGATTTCAGGTTTTTTTGCTATTATTCCAAGTCCGGAGCAAGGTGCATCAACCAATACCCTATCTCCTATTTTTTCATAATCACTTGAATAATTTGCAGCATCTAATTCACTGCATTTTACATTTGTTATTCCAAGTCTTTCAACATTCTGCTTTATTAAAGACAACTTATTGCGGTGAATATCAAAAGCAAATATTTTGCCTGTATTTTTCATAATTTCAGCTATATGAGATGTCTTTCCACCTGGTGCACTGCACAAATCTAAAACAACCATATCCTCTTTTAAGTCCATGGACGGGGCAACAAGCATTGCACTTTCATCTTGAACTGTTATCAATCCATCTTTAAATAGTGGATTATTTTCTATATTCTTACCCTTCTTTATTACAATAGCCTCAGGGCATATTTTCCCTTCTTCTATAGAATAGCCATTTTCAATTAACTTGTCGTATGTTTTATCATATCCTGCCTTTAAATTATTAACTCTAACAGTTACAGATGGAGTTTTGTTAAGTCCGCTTAATATATTTTCTGTAACTTTTAAACCATATTGATGTAAAAATATTTTTACAAGCCAAAGTGGAAAAGAATATTTAAATGCCAGCTCTTCATCTGCGGCATTATGTTTGCAGTAGTCAATTCCATCATTTCTGATGTAATTTCTAAGTACTGCATTTACAAATTTTGCATTTCTTATAGCCTTCATCTTAGTCAATTCAACTGCTTCATTTACTACAGCAAATGATGGGATTTTATCTAAGTACCTAATTTGATATATGGAAATCCTAAGTATATTTAAAACATCAATATTTAACTTCTTAAGTTCACTTTTAATATAATGTTTTAATATTATATCTATGGTATATTTATATTTTATCGTTCCATATACAATTTCTGTAATTAAAGCTTTATCCCTATCATCTATGTCTTTAGAGTTAAGTTCTCTTTTCAATTCTATGTTTGAATAAGCACCTTCACTCAACACCCTTTTAAGTACACTTACTGCTATATTTCTAGCATTATCCATCGTTTTACCTCTTAAAATATAATTTATTTAATTTTCTCGCCTGTTTAAAATTATTAATCTAGCAAGTTGTGCTATTGACGTTAACGCAGCTGCAACATAAGTCATAGCCGCTGCAGATAAAACTTTCCTAGCACTTTTCACTTCATCAGCATACAAAATACCTTTGCTATCTAATATTTTTAGTGCTCTACTAGATGCATTAAATTCAACAGGAAGTGTGACAAGTTGAAAAATAACTACTGCTGTAAAAAGTAATATTCCCAAGCTCGTTAATCCTCTAAATCCAAGTAATATTCCTGCTATAAGTAGTACCCATGAAAGACTTGAACTGAAGTTTACAACGGGTACTATCGAATTTCTAATAACTAAAGGTGCATAATGTCTTTGATGCTGAATAGCATGACCTGTTTCATGTGCTGCAACCCCAATAGATGCTACAGAGTTACTATAAAATACATCTTCTGAAAGTCTCATAACTTGCCTGGAAGGATCATAATGATCTGTAAGTTTTCCAGGTATAACTTCTACAGGTATATAGTTTAAACCATGGCTATCCAAAAGTATCCTAGCTACCTGTGCACCAGTATATCCTTTGGCACTTCTATAATTAGAATATTTATTAAAAGTAGAAGAAACTTTATATTGAGCCCATGCTGATATTATTAAAGCTGGAATTAATATAATAAAAGTACTATCAAAATAAAACATAAACTACACCTCATATTTTCTATAACCATAATTTATTTTCCAAACATAATACCGCTTTTTATTTCATGTCCTCTTATATAATCACTTACTTTCATGGCTTTGCCCCCAGGAAATTGTATAACTTTTAGAAGTAAGCTGCCCTTTCCACAAGCAACCTCTATTCCATCGTTACAAACACTGATTATATATCCAGGACTATGTTTTGAATCTTTATCTAGAAGTTCAGCTTCGTAGATTTTCATATTTTGACTATCATACTCAGTATATGCAACCGGCCATGGATTTAAACCCCTAATAAAATTTTTTATACTTAAGCTTTTCAAATTCCAGTCTATTCTAGCCATCTTCTTATCTAACATTGAAGCATATTTAGTTGGAGACTCTCCTTGTTTTTTTCTAGTTATATTTCCTTCTACAACATCATTTAACGTTTTACAAAGTAAATTTGCTCCATTTATCATAAGTAAATCATGAAGCTCACCTGCTGTCATATTATTTTCTATTTCAACTTTACTCTGCAAGAGCATATCTCCAGTATCTAATCCAACATCCATCATCATTGTAGTATTTCCTGTTTCTACTTCACCATTTATAACAGCCCAATTTATTGGTGCAGCTCCTCTGTACTTAGGTAAAAGTGAAGCATGTAAGTTTATACACCCATACTTTGGTATATCCAAAATTTCTTTTGTAAGTATTTGACCATAAGCTACTACCACAATAAAATCAGGATTTATGCACTTTAATTTTTCTATTGCTTCAATATCTTTCTTTAATTTTACAGGCTGATAAACTGGTATATTTTTGTCCACTGCAACTTCTTTTACAGCTGACATTGTCATCTTTTTTCCTCTTCCCTTAGGTTTATCTGGTTGAGTAAATACTGCCCTTACATTGAAATTTTCAATGAGCTTATTTAATGAAGGTACTGCAAATTCGGGTGTTCCCATAAATACTACATTTACATTATTGTTTTTCATTAATCATCAACTGCCTTATCTATAAATAATATACCATCTAAGTGATCTATTTCATGACACAGTGCCCTTGCGAGTAATCCTTCTCCTTTTATTACTATCTTTTCTCCTTTTTCATTTAAAGCTTCTACTTTAACTTTATAAGGTCTGTCAACTTTTTCCTGTTCCCCTGGAATACTTAGACAACCTTCCTCATCTATTTGGCTGCCTTCATGTGATATTATAACAGGATTTATAAGCCTAATTATTCCATCTCCAACATCTATTACTACAATTCTCTTAAGTATTCCAACTTGAGGTGCTGCAAGCCCTACACCATCTGCCTTATACATAGTTTCCTGCATATCGTCAAGTAAAGTTATAATTTTTTTATCTATATGCTCTACTTTCCTGCTCTTCTTTCTTAAAAGTTCGTCTCCATATTTTCGTATATTTCTTAATGCCATAATAAATACCTCCTAGCAATCATATAATAATATTATAATAATACATTAAAATACAGTATTATATATAAACAATTTACACTAATTATAATAACATATAATCAAAGCAAATTATTTGGATTAACATCAATACTTACCCTTATCTCACTTGCTGCATCTTTTAATGCATTGTAAATCATGCTTTTTACTTCCTTAGCAAATTCTATATTTATTTTGCCTTTTATAACTATTTGCCATCTAAATAATTCTTTTATTTTAGATACTTGGCATGGACATGGTCCTAACATTTTAATTTTATCATGTTTTTCTACTTTATTTTTTAATAGTACACCAACATTTTGTATATTTTTTATTAACATATCTTCACTTTTTGAGCTCATATTTATGAGGAGAATATCTGTAAAAGGTGGATATCCCATGGACTTTCTAATCTTAATTTCCTCTTTAAAAAATCCAGTATAATTATTATTAGAAGCAAAAACTATACTATAATTATCTGGATTGTAAGTTTGAACAATAACCTCTCCACTTTTCTCTCCTCTGCCAGCCCTTCCTGATACCTGAGTAATTAGTTGAAAAGTCCTTTCTGCTGATCTAAAATCTGGAAGATTTAAAGAAACATCTGCAGCAATAACTCCAACAAGTGTCACATTTTTAAAATCTAATCCTTTTGCAACCATTTGGGTTCCTATCAATATATCTGCATTTCCATTTTTAAAGTCATTGTATATTTGCTCATACGAATTTTTAGTCCTAGTCGTATCAAAATCCATTCTTAAAGTTACTGCCGAAGGAAAAAGTTTTTTTATTTCCCTTTCAACCTTTTCAGTACCCACGCCAAAAAACTTAACATACTTGCTGCCGCATTTAGGACATATTCTCGGTATGCTCTGACTAGCCCCACAATAGTGGCATATTAATTTTCTTTGTTCACTGTGGTATGTAAGTGAAATATCACAGTGTCTGCATTTAAAAACGTATCCACATTTTCTACAAGATACAAATGTTGAAAATCCTCTTCTATTTAAAAATAAGATTATCTGTTCTTTTTTATTTAATCTATCTTCTATACCTTGATAAAGTTTTCTGCTAAAAATAGACTTATTTGAGTTCATTAATTCTTCTCTCATATCAACTATTTTGACATCAGGCATTAGTGCACCATCTGCCCTATTTTTTATAGTAATGAGCTGTACATCTTTATTTATACAATCATAATAAGTTTCTATTGAAGGTGTAGCAGATCCCAAAACCAATTTGCACCCTTTTAACTCAGACTGCATTTTCCCTATTTCTCTTGCATTGTACTTTGGATTACTATCTGATTTATAACTTTCTTCATGTTCCTCATCAATTACTATTAATCCAAGGTTATTAAACGGTAGAAATATTGCTGATCTTGCACCAATTGCCACCTTAACTTTACCTTGTTTAACCCTAAGCCATTCATCATATCTTTCTCCATCAGAAAGTTTACTGTGAAATACACTTATATTTCTTCCAAATCTTCCTTTAAACCTTTCAACCATTTGAGGTGTTAGTGCAATTTCAGGGACAAGTATAATACATTCTTTATTTTGCTTTATCATTTCACTTACAAGATGCATATATATTTCAGTTTTGCCGCTTCCAGTTACCCCATGTATTAGAAATACTTTTTCTTGAGATTTAAGTATATTTTCAACTGCAGCATTTTGTTCAAGATTAAGTTTTTTAGCTTCATATTTTTTATACTCTCTATTATCATATCTATTTATTATTTTTTCTTTAATGATTAAACAGCCGTGTTTTATCATAGTATTTATTGAAGATAGAGATAAATTAAACTTATTAGCCAATGCACTTTTATTATACATTCCTTCATTATTTTTAACCGCATCATATATAAATTTATAATTATCTTTTAAAAGCTTTCCTTCCAACTTGCTGCCAGTATATATTACATTTTCTTTCTTGTTTTTTACGCCTCTAAATATACCTGCCGGAATGAAAGGCTTTATACACTCTAAATAAGTACTTAAGTATTTTTCTCTCATCTTAGTTATCATAATTAAATCTTTTTTACTAAACAAGGAAAATGATTCGCAGATTGCATTTAATTCCTTTATCTTATTATTTCCTGAATATTCTTCATACAATTCAACTATAAAAGCATCTATCAACTTATTTGTTCTGCCAAAAGGTACTTTTACCCTATACCCTATATCAATTTTTCCTAGTAAATTTTGGGGTACTTTATATGTAAATATTTTATCTAACTGCACAGAAGAATTATTAATTATAACACCTGCATATTTATTCACTTAATCACCTTTCAAACTAATTAACGTCTATAATTTTGCCGAATAACTACTAACTCCCACTTATATTAAAGTGGGAGTTAAGACGATAATATAAAATTATCTCATATTTATCAAGTCAAATAATTCTCTAGCAACTTGTCTTTTAGGCATTTTTTTCATAGGTATAACCCTGCCATCTCTACACAAAATAGTAGTTTTATTATCATCTGAAGCAAAACCCGAATCTGCAGCAGTTATATCATTAGCAACAATAAAATCTAAATTTTTAACTTCTAGTTTTTTCGCTGCATTTTCAATTAAGTCATTGCTCTCAGCTGCAAAACCTACAAGTATTTGTTTAGTTTTAACGCTTCCAAGTTTTTTAAGTATATCATTATCCTTAGTCAAAACTAAATTAAAATCATTTTCTGATTTTTTTATCTTTCTATTAGAATAAGTCTTAGGCTTATAATCAGCTACTGCTGCTGCCTTTACCACTATATCCTGTTTATCAAAATTATCTAAAACAACATTTAACATATCTTCATTAGTTTTAGCATATATCGTTTTCATTCCAATAGGCGGCTTAATATATGTATTTCCACATATAAGTGTAACCTCCGCTCCCCTGTCTCTAGCTTCCTCTGCAATAGCATATCCCATTTTACCTGATGACCTGTTTGTTATATATCTAACAGGATCTAAGGATGCTATAGTCGGACCTGCAGTAACTAACACTTTTTTACCTTTTAAGTCTTTTTTA
This sequence comes from Clostridium sp. JN-1, assembly GCF_003718715.1. Lineage (NCBI taxonomy): Bacteria > Bacillati > Bacillota > Clostridia > Eubacteriales > Clostridiaceae > Clostridium > Clostridium sp. JN-1. The sequence continues at coordinate 1,852,745 of NZ_CP033465.1, forward strand.
TCATATAACATACTTTGAACAACTTCAACTATTACATCTGTATCTTCTAACTTTCCTGTTCCGTAATCTCCACATGCTAATCTTCCACTAGATGGATTTATAAACTTATATCCAAGTTTCTTTAACTTTTCTATATTATCTTGAACTATAGCATTATTAAACATATTTGTATTCATAGCTGGTGCAAAAACAACCTGTGCATTAGTTGCCATAATAGTAGTTGACAATAGGTCATCTGCTATACCATTTGCAACCTTACCTATTATATTAGCAGTAGCTGGAACTACAAGCATCAAATCAGCTTTCTTAGCAAGCGAAATATGCTGTATTTCCCATGCCTTAGGTTCAACAAACATATCACAACTTACTATATTCTGACTTAACGTCTGAAAGCTCAAGGGAGTCACAAATTTTGCTGCAGATTCAGTCATAATAACATCTACATCAAAATCCTTCTTTTTTAGCTTGCTTATTACATCTAATGCCTTATAAACAGCAATTCCACCAGTTACCCCTATAGCAATATTTTTTTTACAGCCCATGATTTTACTTTATACCTTCCTTTACTGTTTTATAAGTAATGGCATTTTCATATATTTCATTAATTGCTATAGTAACAGGTTTAGCAGAATCAACATTTACAAGAGGTTTAGAACCTTCTATTATTTGTCTTGCTCTTTTAGCAGTTATGGTTACTAATGTGTACCTATTATCAACTTTTTTTAATAAATCCACTACGGATGGATTGATCATTGAATCATTCATTAATAATTTCCTCCTCTAGACCTAGTATATTTCCTTTTACTCTGTCTGTACGACACTGTTCAGCTATTATTATGCTCTGTATTCTTTTAACTGCCATATCAACAGTATCATTCACAACAACATAATTATACTTTGATGCATATTTTATTTCTTCATAAGCTGATTTAAATCTTATCATCAAAGACTTCTGTGTTTCACTTCCTCTACTGCTTATTCTATTTTTGAGCTCATCCATTGATGGCGGAAGTATAAATATAAATACTCCATCTGGATAACTCTTTTTAACATTTAGTGCACCTTGAATATCTATTTCTAAAATTACATTGATGCCATTTTCGATATAATTTAATGCCTTTGATTTAGGTGTTCCATAGTAATTCCCATAAACCTCAGCATACTCAATAAAATCGTCATTTTCTATTTTGGATTTAAATTCTTCTTTAGTTAAAAAGTAATAGTTTACTCCTTCTACTTCGCCTTTTCTAGGCTGTCTTGTAGTAGCAGAAACAGATATTAAAAAGTTACCTTTTTCGACTAAAGACTTACATATGGTTCCTTTTCCTGTACCTGAAGGTCCTGATATAACTATTAAAAGGCCTTTTTTCTTCTCCTCCATTATTCGTCTACCTCATTCGGTTCAACTTCATCTCCTTCATCTTTAGAAGATAACCTATGTGCTACAGTCTCAGGTTGAACTGCTGAAAGTATTACATGATCACTATCTGTAATTATAACAGCTCTAGTCCTCCTTCCATATGTAGCATCTATGAGCATTCCTCTATCTCTTGCTTCTTGAATTATTCTCTTTATTGGAGCAGACTCTGGACTCACTATAGCAACAAGTCTATTTGCTGAAACTATATTTCCAAAACCTATATTTATTAATTTTATATTCATATGTTTCCTCCTAATTTTTACTCTATGTTTTGTATTTGTTCTCTTATTTTTTCTATTTCATTTTTTATAGTCAAAGCATAATTAGTTATCTCTAAATTATTAGCTTTTGATGCAATTGTATTTGTTTCTCTATTCATTTCCTGAACAATGAAATCTAGTTTTCTTCCAATTGGCTCATCACGTTCTAAGGTTTCTTTTAGTTGAATTATATGGCTATTCATTCTAACTATTTCTTCATCAATACATGCTTTATCTGCAAAAATAGTAACTTCTGTCATAATTCTATTTTCATCTATATCATAATCACCTAATAATTCTTCTAATCGTTTTTTTAACTTATCTCTATATTCTTTTACTACAAGTGGTGATTTCTCCTCTATTTTATCTATTAAACCCTTAATAGCATCACATTTACCCAATATATTTTGTCTTAGCTTGATACCTTCTTTTTCTCTCATAGAAACGAGCATATCTATAGCTTCTTTTAAGGGCTTACTTATAATATCATTCCAAGTTTTCTCTATATCTTCTTGTTCTTCTTGTACTATAATCGCATCTGGAAACCTAGTAATCAAATCAAGAGATATTTTTTCCCCTATATCATATCTATCTTGTATTTTTTTCAAACATTCAACATAATTATCTACTAGATCTTCATTTAAATCAACTTTAATTCCTCTTTTTTTTAAATCATTTTTATTTATGAAAACATCCACTTTTCCTCTGTGAATTTTTTCCTGTATAACTTTTCTGATCCTATCTTCAAGGCATACTAAAGTTTTAGGCATCTTTATGTTTATATCACAATATCTATGATTTACTGTTTTTATCTCTACAGTAAAATCTCCTGTATCGTTCGATATGTTCCCCATTCCAAAACCAGTCATGCTTCTTACCATATTATTCATCCTTCCGTGTAACGCCCCTTAATTCATACTAATTATACATAAATACTGATAATAATTTCAAGTTAAATTTACACTAATGATATAAATAAGATTAGTTCGTACACTAAAACAATAATTATATATATTTGATAATGATTATACCATAAAATACGATTTATAAATATATTTACGGGAATATTACAAATTCTTTTAATATTAAAGGATTATACAAATCAAACCGCCATTTCCCTCATTAATAATCTTCTGAAGAGTTTTTTGTATCTTAATTTGCACATCCTCAGGCATTTTATACAGCTTATTTTGAAGTCCCTCTTTTACAAGTATTTCTAGTGACTTGCCAAACATGTTGCTTTGCCAAATCTTAGACGGATCACTTTCAAATTGTTCCAAAAGTGATTTAACCATTTCTTCACTTTCTCGCTCTGTTCCCATTATAGGTGAAATTTCTGTCTCGATATCTGCTCTTATAAAGTGCAGAGATGGTGCACTAGCTTTAAGTTTAACACCAAATCTATTTCCCTGCTTAACCATTTCAGGTTCTTCCAATTTCATTTCTGAAAGCTGAGGAGCAACTAATCCATATCCAGTTTCCTTTACATCAGTTAAAGCTTGGGCTATTTTGTCATACTCAGTCTTTGCAGCATGCATCTCCTTAACAGCTGAAAGCAGCTCACTCTCTCCTGAAATTTCGGTTTCACAAACTTCGCTTAAAATATTATAAAACAAGTTATCCTTAGGTTTTAAATTTATCCTAGCTACTCCCTGCCCCATATTTATTTCATCTATATTTGATTTACCCATGAATTCAACATCTTTTAAACTGTCTATAGACTTATTTATATCTCTAACCTTATATATATTTTTGCACATTTCCTTAACTACATCTATAAAATCAACTTTTAACCAATGTGATACTTCTAATTTTTCAATCCACTCTGGCATATCAATATTTATTTCTTTTATAGGAAATTCTCTAAGTACTCTCTCAAATACGTTAGTTATATCTCCCTCGTTCATATTCAAAACATTCATACATTGAACTGGTACATCATATTTTTCCTCAATTTCTTTTTTTAATGAAATTGTCTCTGGTTTATATGGATGTTCTGAGTTTAACACAACTATAAATGGCTTATTTATATCCTTGAGTTCATTTATTACTCTCTCTTCTGCTTCAACATAATCTTCCCTAGGTATTTCTGTAATAGATCCATCTGTAGTTACCACAAGCCCTATTGTAGAATGCTCATTTATAACTTTTTTGGTTCCTATTTCAGCAGCTTCTTCAAAAGGTATTTCATAATCATACCATGGAGTAGTAACCATTTTTGCATGTTCTCCATCCATATAACCTAATGCATTTTTTACAATATATCCAACACAATCAACCATTCTAACTTTAAACTTAGTATTCTCATTTAAATTTACTTCTATAGCTTCATTGGGAATAAATTTAGGTTCTGTAGTATGAATTGATTTTCCCGATGAACTTTGAGGCAGTTCATCTTTTGCCCTTTCTTTCTTATAAGAATTTTCAATTTTAGGTATAACCATAAGTTCCATAAATCTCTTTATAAATGTCGACTTTCCAGTTCTGACAGGTCCAACTACCCCAACATAGATATCCCCCTGAGTTCTTTCTGCTATATCATTGTATATATCAAAGTTATCCAAGTTATTCCCCCCACTACTATTATAATATTAACAGTATATATATACTTAAGTGGGGGTAAAATTATTACTCTTTCTTTCTTCTAAACTCTACCTTGATACCAGTACCCTCAAAGTCAAAATTCTCTCTAAGCTGATTTTCCAGATATCTCTGATATGAAAAATGCACACAATCTGGATTATTTACAAAGAATATAAAAGTAGGCGGCTTAACTCCTACTTGAGTTACATAGTAAATTTTAAGTCTTTGTGTTCCAACTACTGGAGGTTCTTTCATACTTATAGCTCTGCTAACAACATCATTTAAAACTCCAGTTTTTATTCTTTTAGAGTAATTATCATAACACTTTCTTACAATTTGAAGCACTTTTTGAACTCTTTGGCCTGTTAAAGCAGATATAAACAAATACGGTGCATAAGATAAAAATGAAAGTTCAGTTTGTATCTTATTTTTAAAATCTTTCATTGTATTAGTTTCTTTCTTTATTAAATCCCACTTGTTTACTATAACTAATATTGCCTTATTCAGTTCGTGTGCATATCCTATTATTTTTTCATCCTGCTCTGTTATGCCGTGTACTGCATCAATCATAAGTATGCAAACGTCTGCTCTCTCTATGGCTGTATATGTTCTTATAACACTGTACCTTTCTATTTCTTCCTTTACCTTACTTTTTCTCCTTATTCCAGCAGTATCTATAAGAATAAACTTTCCATAATCAGTTTCTAAGAAACTATCAATTGCATCTCTTGTAGTTCCCGGAATGTCACTTACTATAACTCTTTCTTCGCCTAAAAGCTGATTTATAAGGGATGATTTTCCAACATTTGGCTTACCTACGAAGGCTATTTTTACATATTCATCTTCTGCATCATATAAACTAGGATCCTTAAAATTCTCTACAATTTTATCAAGCATATCGCCCAGTCCCAATCCTTGAGAAGCAGATATGGAAATAGGATCTCCAATTCCTAGATTATAAAATTCATAAATATTATTTTCATCCTTCAGATTATCTATTTTGTTTACTACAAGAACTATTGGTTTATTGCTTTTTCTAAGCATTTGGGCAACTTCCCTATCAGAGTCAGTAAGTCCTTCCTTACCATCTACTATAAATACTATTACATCAGCAGTTTCAACAGCAATCTGAGCTTGCCTTCTCATTTGTGAAATTATTATATCACTGCTCTCAGGTTCTATACCTCCTGTATCTATTATAGTAAAATTGTACTTAAGCCATTCGGCTTCAGCATATATCCTGTCTCTTGTAACCCCAGGGGTATCTTGAACTATGGATATTCTTTTCCCCGCTAATTTATTAAACAATGTTGACTTTCCAACATTAGGTCTTCCTACTACAGCTACTATCGGTTTTCCCATATCTATTCCTCCTCACAATGTTCATTTATAATATCTATCAAATCTTCTCCTGTAAAACTGCGAATTAAGATTTTTCTATTTAAAGCTTTAGATAACTCTTCAACAGTCACATCATCTAAAAACACTTTATCACCGTTGTCACCTAGTTCATATCCTCTTCTAAGCATGTTATCTGATATTATTACATATTCACCTATTTCTCTTTTTCTCAACTGATCTATTATGTCAGCTGCGGTTAATAATCCAGCAACAGTTATAGTTTTTCCAAAAAAGTTATTTACTATTTTCTCTACTTTTATATCAATTTTATCATTTATAAGCCTTATTTTATTAGAAGCTTCTAGTATTTCATTATAGGCTGAAACTCCTGTTATCATTGTAAACGATCCCTTGACATTATCCTTTACTTTGGGCAGTGAATTTTCTATGTACGTTCTAAAGAGCCTTATCATTCCTATACCATCTTCTAATTGTTCAAATTCCCCATAGAATTCTTTAGGCGGCACATCCTTCTCTGCTAAAACATAAAACTCATCTGACATCCTTACAAAAGGGACTCCTATTTCATCTATATATTTTTTCTGGATTTTTTCAACCATATTAAGTTGTTCTAAGGCTGTATTCTTATCATATAACTTTAATGGATATAAATTATCTCTATATTTTGTAGCACCAACAGGCACAACTGCTAAGTTGAGTATATTAGGATATAATGCATATAAATCCTCTATTGTCTTTTTAAGTTCATCACCATCATTTATTTTAGGACATGATACAACTTGACAATTCATCTTTATACCAGCATGTGCCATCTTTTTTAATCTGCCGTATAAGTTGCCAGCAAATTTATTATTGATCATCTTAATTCTAAGCTCAGGATTAGTTGTATGTACAGATATGTTTATAGGACTTATTTTATATTTTATAATTCTATCTATATCCTCTTCGCTCATATTTGTCAAAGTAACAAAGTTTCCCTGCAAGAAAGCAAGTCTTGAATCATCGTCCTTGAAGTACAAAGTTTCTCTCATACCTTTAGGAAGTTGATCTATAAAGCAAAAAATACATTTATTATGACAGCTTTTAGGCTTATCCATAATAGGATCTTTAAACTCCACACCTAAATCTTCATCATAATCTTTATCTATTTCAAGTTTCCAAACTTCACCATCTTTTTTCTGGATTTCTACATTTACATATTCATCACATATTAAAAACTTATAATCTATAATATCATTAACTTGCTTGTCATTAATAGATATTAAAAAATCACCTATCTCAATTCCCAGTTCTTCTGCTATACTTTCTGGTTTAACTGATGCAATCTCATTTTTCATGTATAAAACTCCCTCTTTCTTGCTTACATTTAGTAATATTACCTTAATACTAAAATTTAGTCAATGCAAAAAATAGAAAGGACATCCTTTAATAAAACAACTGGATGTCTTTTATTTTTTTATTATTTTATTAAATTTATAAAGAAAACAACCATTCCTGATATGAATGCACTGCATGGTATAGTAATTATCCATGCCATTACTATATCTTTTGCTAAAGCCCACCTAACTGATGAAACCCTTTTAGCTGCACCTACTCCCATTATCGCCGTAGTGATAATATGTGTAGTACTTACTGGTGCATCGAACATAGTTGCTATAAATATTACAGTTGATGCACCCATTTCAGCAGAAAAGCCATTAACAGGAGCAAGTTTTGCCACTCCGCTTCCCATAGTCTTTATTATCTTTTTTCCTCCAAAGCTTGTACCAAGTGCCATAGATATAGCACAGCATATTTTTACCCAGATGGGTACCGAAAAATGATCTAAAAAACCAGCACTTACAAGTGCCATAGTTATAATACCCATAGATTTTTGGGCATCATTTCCTCCATGATTTAATGCTATAAACATTCCTGAAAAGATTTGTGCCTTTGAAAAGATCTTTGTAACTTTAGAAGGTGTTGTATTTCTAAGTATAAATCTCAATATAGTCATAAATACAAAACCAATTATAAATCCTATAATTGGTGATAAAAACAACCATAATACAACTTTCCAAAAAAATATAGACCAGTTTACTATAGTAAGAGAACGACTTGTGACAACTGCAGAACCAATTAATCCTCCTACAAGTGCATGTGATGAACTACTTGGCATTCCAAAATACCATGTTATTAAATTCCATATAATTGCACCAATCAATGCAGTCATTATAATTTCCGGAACTACATGACCAGAATCTATAATTCCATTACCTATAGTTTCTGCAACTTTTACGCTCATAAAAGCACCAATGAAATTCATTGTAACTGACATAATTACAGCTTGCCTTAATGTTAAAACCCTAGTAGAAACAGAACAAGCTATGGCATTTGCACTATCATGAAAGCCATTGATAAAATCAAAAATTAACGCAATAATAATAATAGCAAAAGTTAAAACTAATGTATTATGCATTTTTCATTACTACTCCTTCAATAATGTTAGCTATGTCCTCGCAAGCATCTAAACTATCTTCAAGATATTGATAAATTTCCCTCCACTTCATTACTTCAATAGTTTCCATATCTTCCCTAAATATATCCATAATTGCTCTTCTAGAAACTTTATCTCCTTCTTCTTCTATCCTATTCACTTCTATAATTTTCTTTGATATCAGAGTACTTGTTTTCATATTTTTTAATTCTTTCATTATGACAATTATTTCTTCACAGCAGCTAACTATCATATCACTTAATATTTTAGCCTCTTTAGTACAATCATTTACATTTAACATGACAAATCTACTAGCAGAAGACTCTATGTAATCAATTATATCGTCCATACCTTTTGCAATTAAATAAATATCTTCTCTGTCAAAAGGAGTTATAAAAGTTTTATTTAGTTGCTGAAGTATCTCATGTTGTTTCCTATCCCCTTCGTGTTCCACCTCTTTTAGTTTTTTTAAATTTTCTTCTGAATTTCCTAAATCGTTTAAAAAATCTAGCAACAATAGTGCTGCTTTATGAGCTATTTCGGCACTATCTATAAAAAAAGTATAAAATTTATCTTCTTTTGGAGTTAAACTAAACATTATATACCTCCTAATATGAAAGTGTACATTTTCGACCCTATAAAGTATAACATAAATTTTATTTAAATTAAATACAAAAAAATTTTTGTAAACGTTTGGTGAATTAAATTATCTAATTTTATTATTTACAATAAAATTAATAATAATTGTCTTTAAAATAAAAGTAATAATTATAAGCTAAAAGATGACAAAAAAATAATGTAAAATTACATCGCCATTATTTAAATAGCAGTAGTTAAGTAACTTTACATTATTAATATTATATCTTAAAATCAACTTAAATTTTCATAAAAAACACCATTATTCATTTAAATCCGTTAATTTTCCAGTTACAACGTATATAGTCCATTCACATATATTTGTAACATGATCTCCTACTCTTTCTAAATACTTACATACGAATAGTAATTGAGTTATTTGATTTATGTTTGATTTGTCACTTGACATTGTAACTAACATTTCTGTGAATACATTTCTATAAAACTCATCTACTTCATCATCCATTTTACATGCTCTGTATGCTTCATCTACATTTTTTGATACATACGAATCAAGTGATATTCTTATCATATCTATTACTAGTTGAGATATCTTTTGTATATCTACTAAGTTCTTTATATACTTTTCACCTTTTAACTTCTTTGTAATCTTAGCTATGTCAACTGCATAATCTGCCATCCTCTCTATATCCGTAACTATTTTGATAGTTGTAAATATAGTTCTCAAATCTGTAGCAAGTGGTTGTTCCTTAGCTATAAGTCTTATGCATTTGTTTTCTATTTCTTTTTGAAGGTCGTCAACTAAATCATCATTTTTAATTATTTTATCTGCAAGTTTATCATCTTGTTTAATCAATGATTGTATAGATTGATATAACTGTTTTTCAACTATACTTTCCATTCTAAGCAAATCGTTATTTAGATCTTCAAGTGCAGAATCAAATCCTATTCTTGTCATAGTACATCACCTCTTTTATTTCAATTAATTTAACCAAATCTTCCAGTTATATAATCTTCTGTTCCCTTATCCATTGGTTTATAAAATATGTTTTCCGTTTTGTCATACTCTACAACTTCACCATTCAAAAAAAATGCTGTATAATCTGATATCCTTCCAGCTTGCTGCATGTTATGTGTTACTATAATTATGGTATACTTTTTCTTAAGTTCATCCATAAGCTCTTCAATTTTCAATGTAGATATTGGATCAAGAGCTGAAGTTGGCTCATCCATAAGTAGTACCTCAGGCTCTACAGCAAGAGTTCTTGCTATGCATAATCTCTGCTGCTGACCTCCTGAAAGTCCTAATGCATTTTTATCTAATCTGTCCTTCACTTCATCCCAAATAGCTGCATCTTTTAAGCTGCTTTCTACAATTTCATTAAGCCTTTTTTTATTCTTAATTCCATGTATTTTAGGTCCATAAGTTATATTATCATATATTGACATTGGAAAGGGATTAGGTTTTTGAAACACCATCCCCACTCTTTTGCGTAATTCTATGACATCATAGTTTTCATATATATTTGAAGATTCAAATAGTACGTTTCCTTCAATTTTAACTGATTCAATTAAATCATTCATTCTATTTAGAGTTCTAAGAAAAGTAGATTTTCCGCATCCAGATGGACCTATCAAAGCTGTAACAGCATTTTTATGTATATTCAAATTTATGTTTTTTAGAGCTTGTGTATTTCCATAATACAAATTGAGATTTTTAACTTCTATTATACCCATTAAAAGCTATCCCCCCTAATCCTTTCCAGCATATGATTTGTATATTTTTTTACATAAAATTCTTGCAGCAATATTAAAAACTAAAACCATTATTATTAAAACGGCTGAAGCTTTGTTAGCTATTGCTGATGCATCTGGTACAATACCTTCTGAATTAAGCTTCCATATATATACTGATAGAGTTTCTGCAGGTCTCATTACACTAAAAGGAGATGATTTTTCAACTAAATCTGCAGTGTTAAAATGAAGTATTGGAGCACTCATACCTGCTGTATATAAAAGTGCCGCTGCTTCTCCAAAAATTCTACCAGCTGCCAAAATAATTCCTGTTAAAATTTGAGGCAGTGCTGAAGGCAATATAACTTTTTGAATAGTTTGCCACGTTGTAGCTCCAAGTCCCAAACTTGCTTCCTTGACAGCTTCTGAAGATGCCCTTATCGCATTTTCACTTACCCTTGTAAGAGAAGGTAAATTTAAAACTGCTATAGCAAGTGCTCCAGAAAGTAAAGTGAATCCCCATTTAGTCATATTTACAAAAACTAAGAGTCCAAATAACCCCACTACAATTGATGGAAGTGACGCCATAGTTTCTATACATAATCTTATTATGTTTAGTATGACTCCTTGTTTAGCATATTCTGCAAGATATATTCCTGCTCCTACTCCAAGTGGTATTGTAATTAAAAGTGATATTATAAGCATATAAAAGGAATTAAATAGTTGGGGTGCAATTCCACCTCCTGCTTCCCCTATCTTAGGATTTCCAAATAAGAAAGAAGAATTCAAACAGCCTCTTCCTTTAAATAATATATATCCTATTAACGATGCAAGAAGTGTTATGACAAATATAAATACAAGATAAATAACTCCTGTCCATATCTTATCTTTTAATTTAGCATTCATCTACTTAAATTCACCTCTTTTTTCAATAGCCCTTATAATTAAAATAAATATAAATGATATTACTAAAAGCAGCAGTGCAAGAGACCACAGTGCATCATTCCATACTGTTCCAGATGCCGTATTTCCCATATCCATAGTTAAAATACTTGTTAAAGTAGATGTAGGACTCATTAAATTATTTGGAAACTTAATAGAATTACCTATAACCATTTGTACTGCAAGTGCTTCTCCAAAAGCTCTTGCAAGTCCCAATACTATCCCAGTTAAAATACCACTTTTAGCAGCAGGTACTATTACTTTACTTATAGTTTGCCATCTTGTAGCTCCAAGTCCAAAAGACGCTTCCAAATAATTTTTTGGAATAATTTTAACAGCATCTGATGATAAACTAGCTATGGTTGGAAGTATCATAATGCTCAACACCAATATGCCAGCCAGCAGACTAAATCCTATTCCGCCAAAATTTTTCTTTAAAAATGGGAGTAAAACACTAAATCCTATCCACCCATATACAACTGATGGTATTCCAACAAATAATTCTAAAGCTGGCTGCAGTATTTTCTTTCCAATCCTGGGGGATATATAGTGCATAAAAATAGCAAGGGCAATACCAATAGGTGCACTCAATATAACCGCACCTATTGAAACAAATGTTGATCCAGCTATAAATATAAATGCACCTAATTTAGGATTTGAACTATCTGGAACCCATCTTGACGTAAATAAAAATTGCCAAATTGAGTACCCATCTTTAGTAAAAGTCTGTATTCCTTTAAATCCTAAGAATGCTATTATACTTAAAGTCAGTGCAACTATTATAAAACCGCAAACCATGGAATAGCCTTTACCAATATATTCATTTTTAAACTTTTTCCATATATTTTTATTATTTATGCTCTTTATCATTACACTTTTATTATTTATGCTGTTTATCATTATACATACTCCTTATTTATTCTTAACTTATGTATAAAAGGCTGGCTGCTCTAGAGCAGTCAGTCTAGAATTTTTTATTTTTTTATATCTGAAGATGGAATATATCCTAACTTTTCAATTAGAGACTTATTTTCATCACTCATCATATAATCTATAAATGCCTTTGATAAATCTTTAGCTTCACCTTTAGTGTACATATGTTCATAAGACCAGAATGGATATTTATTTGAAATTATATTTTCCTTATTAGCTTCAATACCATCAATCTTTAGTGGTTTTACGCTTTTCTTAACTTCATCGCTCAAATAAGTTAGTGATAAATAGCTTATAGAACCTTTTGTTGATTGTATTGCTTTTTCAACATTTCCATTTGAATCTTGAATAGTTCCAATACCTTCCTTTTCATCCTTTCCACCCATTACAGTATTCTTAAAAGCAGCTCTTGTTCCAGATGACTTTGCCCTATTTATAACATTTATAGCTAAGTCGTCCCCACCAACATCTTTCCAGTTAGTAATTTGACCTATAAATATTTTTTGAATTTGGTCTTTTGTTAAGCTATCAACTTTTACATCTTTATTAACTACAACCGCAAAGCCTACAGCACATACTTTATGATCTACAGGTTCCTTCGCCTTTGCTGCATCCAAACTTTTTTCTGCAAAAATATCGGAATTACCTATATCAACACTTCCTTCTTCAACTAATTTTAAACCAGTTCCACTTCCCCCTCCTTGAACATTCACTGATGCATTTGGATTCTTTTCATTAAACTTTTTACTTGTTTGTTCAACTAACGGCTGCAGTGCAGTTGAACCGGCTGCAGTTATTGAACCTGAAAACCCATTTTTATTACTTCCTGAATTTGACTGAGTATTACTTTGTCCACACCCAACAAACATTCCAGAAATTATCATTACAAATAATGCCCCTACAATAATCCTAAGATTGTTTTTTTTCATTACATAAAACCTCCTATTTCGATCACAAATATTATGATAAACTTTCAAGGTTAACGCATTGTTATACGTATGTTAATTAAATTTAACAAAAGCATTGCTTGTTATAGTATTTCTCATATAAAATAAAAATATGTTTAAGCAGTTAAAATACTTAAACATATTTTCAAAATTACATTTCTTCATTTTTTATTATTGGTATTGATATAATAAACTTGCTTCCCGTTTTTGGTTCACTCTTTACTTCTATGCTGCCATTAAATAAGATAACTATGTGCCTGACTATTGCAAGCCCTAATCCCGTTCCACCTTGCTTTCTTGACCTAGCCTTATCAATTATTTTAAAAATATAAAAGAAAACATCCTTCCATCTTGATTTTTTCTATATGAATGTGTCTTATAATCTTTTGAACAAAAAGTACATATATTTAAGTTTCTTATATCTTTAACTTTCTTTAACTCCAATTGATGTACTATACAATTTTGCATATTTAAATGTCTCCCTTTGTGTATATTAACATTTTTATAAATAGGTGTATTGGTAAATTTCTCAATTAATTCTTCGCTTACTTCATAGCAGCATTCATGAATATGAGGACCAATAACAGCTGTAATATCTTCTCCCTTACAGCTGTATTCTCTTTCCATCTTTTCAATTGTCTTGTACACTACGCAGCTTAAAGTACCTCTCCAGCCGCTGTGAACTGCTGCTATAACTTGACTTACTTTATCATACAAAAGAACTGAAACACAGTCCGCAGTAAAAACACCTACTGCTGCATTCCTTTTATTTGTAATAAAAGCATCTGCCTCATGACGTTTACCATCGTAATCTATAATTTTGTCACTATGAATTTGGTTCAAAAATCCAACTTCTTTTACACCAAACCACTTTTTTATATTTTGTATATTTTTGATTCCTATTTCCTTTTTTCTATCAAAGTCTAAATTATTTTCAGCTGTAGAAAATATCATTTCTGCCTTTTCAAAAGGTATACTTATAAACTTATACCCATCTATTAATACATCCTTCATACTAATCTCCTCTATCTATTCTAGTCTTAATCATATTTTAACATTTTTTCATATGCATATCATATTATCACCATAATATTTAACTATCTTAACTTAGATTTAGCAAAAAAAAATAAATGGCATACATCAAGTATTCCACTTATTTTTTTGCAATTAAATTCTTTATTTCTTCCATAAATGTATTTACATCTTTAAATTGCCTATAAACTGAAGCAAATCTAACATATGAAATTTCATCTAGATCCTTTAAACTTTCCATTATCATTTCACCTATGTCTTTTGAGCTAATTTCTGTTATCATATTATTACTTATGCTCTTTTCTATATTGTAAGCTACATCTTCAATTTGCTTTCTAGAAACAGGTCTTTTTTGGCAAGCTTTTATAAGCCCATTTATTATTTTATTTCTGTCAAAATACTCCCTATCCATATTTTTCTTTATAACTAAAACAGGTATGTTTTCAATTTTTTCATAGGTAGTATATCTCTTATTACATTTTAAACATTCTCTTCTTCTTCTAATTGCCATATTATCTTCAGTAGATCTTGAATCAACTACTTTGCTTTCACTATAACCACAGTAAGGGCATTTCACATTTATTCACGTCCTTCTAAATAAATATATTCCTCTGTATATATTATACACTGTTTGTGAAAAATTTGTAGTATCTATTGTACCTTATCCATCATATCTAGGCACTTTCCTGCACCAAGAACAACACACTCAAGTGGATTTTCTGCAATGCACGTATGTATATGTATTTCACTTTGTATAAGCTTATCCAAACCTTTTAAAAGTGAACCGCCGCCTGAAAGTACTATCCCTTTATCCATTATATCCGCTGCAAGTTCCGGCGGAGTTTGTTCAAGTGTAGTTTTAATTGCTTCAACTATGAGCGATACTGGTTCTTTCAAAGCTTCTCTTATTTCACTTCCTGTTATGGTAATAACCTTTGGAAATCCAGCCATTGAGTCACTGCCCATCACTTCCATAGTTTCTTCATCATCATCATCTTTATATGCAGAACCCAGCTGTATTTTAATATCTTCTGCTGTTCTTTCCCCTATGGTTACATTAAATTTTCTTTTTATGTAGTTAATAATTGTTTCATCCAGCTTATCTCCTGCAGCTTTTATACTCTTACTAGTAACAATACCTCCAAGTGAAACAACTGCCGCCTCAGTAGTACCTCCACCTATATCAATAATCATGCTGCCAACTGGCTCATCTACAGGCAAACCAGCTCCTATAGCTGCAGCTATAGGCTCTTCAATCGTCATAATTTTGTGTGCTCCTATTTCAGTTACTGCCTGATTAATTGATTTCTTTTCAACATCCGTAATTTCTGAAGGATGGCAAATTACAACTTTAAAGTTTTTAAAAGCACCCTTACCATCAACCTTTTTAATAAATTTTTTAAGCATTTGTTGAGCGACATCAAAGTTAGCAATTACTCCATCTCTTAATGGTCTAATAGTATCAATATTTTTTGGTGTTCTGCCTATCATATTCTTAGCCTCTAACCCAACAGCTAAGACTTTCCCATTTGTATTATCTACAGCTGCAGCTGACGGTTCATTTAACAGAATACCTTTCCCTTTTACATAAACCAAAGTATTTGAAGTTCCTAAATCTATTCCAATATCTCTAGACGTTACAAAAAATCTCATCAAAATTTCCCCTTTCAAATTTGCAATATATCTTTAGATAATATTGATGATAATGTACGTAAAGTAGATTTACATTTTCATAAAGTCCCATACATACTTTTTTTAAAGTATATATTTAATGAGGCTGCTTTTCAATACACAAACAATTCCTAACGTTCCACAATATGTTATTACCATAATATTTTGAAATATAAATTGTAGATTTAGAAATTATATTTATTGGTGTTAAAAAGGCAAAACCATAACAAAAATGTTATAGGTCCTGCCTGCATTACCAGTAACAATCAATAAAATACATCTATATATTTATGTTTGCATATACTTTTTTTCCATTATCAGCCGCAATTTTAACTTTAAACTTGAAAATTTATCATCATGTGGTATTTGCTGCAGCTATGCATACATCTTTAAGACATTGTATACACCATCTTCGTTATTGCTTTT
Source organism: Clostridium sp. JN-1 (assembly GCF_003718715.1). NCBI lineage: Bacteria > Bacillati > Bacillota > Clostridia > Eubacteriales > Clostridiaceae > Clostridium > Clostridium sp. JN-1. Next base: position 1,869,128 of record NZ_CP033465.1, read on the forward strand.
AGCCACAAAATTAGCTCTTTTCTTCACATCTTCCGGAGCATTTCCCATGGCATAACTGTAATGTGCAACTTTAAACATAGATAAGTCATTATAATAATCGCCAAAAACCATAGTGTTTTTAGGATCTATATTAAACTTTTCTTGAATAACCTTTATGGCCCTTCCTTTACTTGTCCCCTTATTCATTATGTCTATCCACTTATCACCAGATACAACAAACTCAAGATCATCACTTATATTTTCCTTTAAATAATTGATCATGTCTTGAGTTACACCATTAGGCATGTGATATGTTATCTTATATACCGGCTTATTCATTTCACTAAAGGAATTTAACTTTACTACCGGAACATTAACTCTACCAAAAACATCCATGATATACTGTGATGGGTTCACTACATGTGCTTCATTTTCTGCCGACAGCATCATTATCTCACCTAAATTAGGTTTTAAATCTGTCATTTTCTTAACATTTTCTTTCGGAATGCTTTTTGAATAAATAACTTTGCCATCATGGTTATATCTTATAAATGCTCCATTTTGCGTTATAAATATAATATCATCTTTAACATTTTTAAAATTTACCGCAAGCTGGGAATAAAACCTTCCACTAGCTACTGCAAATTTTATATTTTTCTTACTAAGCCTAGATATTAGATCAAATACTTTCTCATTTATTTTACCATTGTCATTTATTAATGTACCATCCATATCCGTTGCTATAAGTTTTATCATAAGTCACCATCCTATTCTTATGCAATTATCTTTTGTTATATATTTTAACATAGTAGAAAAATAAATGGTATAATAATTGCATACAAATAAGGACTGGGTCATCAGTACATTTATTTATTATTTATTATAAAGTCTTCTCCATCAACTAATATAACATCTACTCCTATCTTTCTTATATTTTCCCATGGAATTTCTATATCATCGCTTTTTCCAAACCAGGACATCTTGCCTGATGGTATTATTATTGATATAATTTTATTTTGTTCACAGTCTACCTTAAAATCTTTTATAAGTCCCATTTTAGTGCCTGTGTTTATATCTATTATTTCCATAGCTTTCAAATTGACTATAGAATATAAACTCTCATCTTCTTCCATATTATTCATCCCCTCTAAAATTATCTCAATCAATTATTTTCATCTTTATATTATATGTATGCAAATGATCTTTGATGAAATATTTTAATAATATGAAATAGAGAAACCTGAAATAAATATTTTTATACTTATTTCAGGTTAAAAATAAATCTTATAAATAATATAATTACACATACTTCCTCATATGTCTTAAAGCTGTTTTTTCAAGTCTGGAAACTTGTGCCTGGGATATTCCTATTTCATCTGCAACTTCCATTTGTGTTCTACCATCGAAAAACCTCAAATTTAATATTAGTTTTTCTCTATCATTTAATTTTTTCATTGCTTCTTTAATTGCTATGTTTTGCAGCCAGCTATCATCAGCATTTTTATTATCACTTATTTGATCCATCACATATATTGCATCTCCACCGTCATGATATATGGGTTCAAATAGCGATACTGGATCTTGAATAGCATCTAATGCAAAAACCACTTCCTCTCTTGGAACTTCAAGTTCTTTAGCTATCTGTGATATAGTTGGCTCCTTGTTATTTTTATTTACTAACTTATCTCTAGCTTGCAGGGATCTGTAAGCAATATCCCTTAATGATCTGCTTACTCTTATTGAGTTGTTATCCCTTAGATATCTTTTTATCTCTCCTATTATCATTGGTACAGCATAAGTGGAAAATTTAACATTTTGGCTTAAATCGAAGTTATCTATAGACTTTATAAGTCCTATACATCCAACTTGAAATAAGTCATCTACATTTTCTCCCCTATTGTTAAACCTTTGAATAACACTAAGTACTAATCTTAAGTTTCCTTTAATAAAAGTATCCCTGGCATTATCATCTCCATTTTTCATTTGAATTAAAAGTTTCTTCATCTCTTTTTCTTTTAAAACTGGTAACTTTGCTGTGTTTACTCCACAAATTTCAACTTTATTAATTATCATAAAGTATCGCCCCTTTATAATAGATAGCATTTAAATTGTTTCCTAAGGAGCAAGATTTTATACTAAAGACAATCCTATAACATTTTATTTATTTCCTTCTTCAATCTTTTTATTATTCTCTTTTCAAGTCTTGAAATATATGATTGTGATATACCAAGCATATCTGCTACTTCTTTTTGTGTTTTTTCAGTTTTGCCATTTAAACCAAATCTCAAATTTACAATTTCTTTTTCCCTATCACTTAGTTTTCTCATAGCTATCATCAGAAGCTGTTTATCAACTTCATCTTCAATTAAACTGTAGACCACATCATTATCTGTACCTAAAATATCTGATAACAACAATTCATTTCCATCCCAGTCCACATTTAACGGTTCATAAAATGATATTTCTGCTTTTACCTTACTATTTCTTCTCAAATACATAAGTATTTCGTTTTCTATACACCTTGAAGCATATGTAGCAAGTTTGATTTTCTTTTCTGGATCAAAAGTGTTTACAGCTTTTATAAGTCCTATAGTTCCTACCGAAACTAAATCCTCAACATTAACGCCTGTATTTTCAAATTTTCTAGCTATGTAAACAACTAATCTTAAATTTCTTTCTATAAGGGTAGATCTAACTTTTTCTTCTCCAGAAACAAGTTTAGTAACTAAATCATCCTCTTCTTTTTTACTAAGTGGGGGCGGCAGAGCATCATTTCTTCCTATATAGTAAATATCTTTAACGAAAATTCTTAATTTTGTAAATATTCTATTAAGAATAATTTTTAATTTTAGTATCAAAGCTTACATCTCCTTTTACATCTTCGTATAGCACTAAAATGTCAAACTTCTCGAAAGAAGTGCATTGTACTCATTAAATTCACTTAACTTTTGATCGCAAAATGCAATTATAGCTTCTCTTTTTTCATACTTATTTGTTTCATATATAACTACATACTTGGGCTTAATCCCCTTCATCATACCTTCTTGTCCGTTAACTACCCTATAAGGTATATAAAACTTATCATACATCTTTAAATCAATATCCTTGAAAATTGACTTTTCAACTACTATTACAGGCAAATTTGTAGCAGGTTCTCTTAATTCATTTCCAGTATCTAAAAAAGCTTTAATTGTCTTTTTGCTATTATTTAGTACAATGTCTACGCTGTATATAAATTTATTCAAATCTTTTTTATCCTTAACATAAATTAGTATTCTATCGGCAAATATATAAGCTAACATAAGTGAAATCATAAGTTTTTTATAAGAAAAATTTGCAATGAAAAAGTAATTTCCATAATCAGGAGTATTATATTCTAAGAACATACAAATACCTGCAAGTATCATTGAATATAAGATAAATATACTTAAAATTTTTAAATTTAGTTTTATTTTTTTGCTCCTAAAGGCTATAAATACCATTGCTAATGCAACCAAAAGTTTAAATAAAATAGATGACAATTTAACTAAAGAAGGATAAACTAATACAATTGTGTACATTGCTCCAATTAAAGCTGAAATAAATATATATACAAATTTAATTTCTATTTTTAAAGTTCGTGCGGTTACATATAGTAGAAAAAAGTTTACTATTAAATTTTCAAGAATCAAAACATCAAGGTAAATAATCAATAGACTTTCTCACCCCTACCTTTATTATTTATACCATTATTATATACCTATTAATTTCAATATTTTGTCATTTTTTAATAAAAAATAATATTTTTGTTTTCCATAATATGCCACAAAAGTTAGAGGAGCTGCCTTAAAATTTTTATTTTAAGGCAGCTCCTCTAACTTTTCTAAATTTAATATAATATAAAATGTAAATTGTTGTAATTAAATTATTTATATACTTTTTTTCTGTATGTTTTGCTATGTAAATAACACTAGTTTAATCAACTATTTTTTTGTGGTTCTTCATACCCTTCACCAAAAGTTTCTACAGTTACACTCTTCATATTTTGATCTTCATAAGGTTTATCATTATAATCTCTTTTTTGTGACACTATTTTATCTACTTCTTCAATTCCCTCTATAACCTTTCCAAAAGCAGCATATTGTCCATCAAGGTGAGCTGCGTCATCTGCCATTATAAAGAATTGTGATCCAGCAGAATCAGGATCCATTGTTCTAGCCATGGAAATTACTCCTTTTTCATGTCTTAAATTGTTTTCAAAGCCATTTGATGAAAATTCACCTTTAATTGAATAACCTGGTCCTCCCATTCCTGTACCTTCAGGATCTCCTCCTTGAATCATAAATCCTGGTATAACCCTATGAAAAATTGTACCATTATAAAAACCTTTTTTAACTAATGATATAAAATTATTTACCGTATTTGGTGCAGCATCTGGATAAAGTTCTATTTTTATCAACTTTTCATCTTCCATTTTAATTGTAACTATAGGATTTTTCATTTACTTTCCCTCTTTTCTTAATATTAGTACCAATACCACATTTTCATTAAATTTGCATGTATTTATACAATAATTTTTATTAGAACTCTTGTCAAGGCAGTAACTTTGCTAAACACATTATATCCCTATGCATTTACTATTTCTCCACCATTTACATGTATAGTTTGCCCTGTAATACAAGATGCATTTTCTGAAGCTAAAAATACATAAGCTCCTGAACATTCTACAGGTTGACCTGCCCTTCCTATAGGAGTGTCCATTCCAAACTTCGAAGTTTCTTCTTCATTAAAGCAGGATGGTACTAACGGTGTCCATGTTGCTCCTGGTGCAACTGCATTTACCCTTATACCTGTTTTAGCATTTGCAAGTGCAGTAGATAGTGATCTTGTAAAGGCTACTACAGCACCTTTTGTCATTGAATAATCTACCAAATCAGGACTGCCCCTAAAAGCAACTATTGAAGCTGTATTTATTATACTTGCTCCACTCTTTAAATGCTGCATTGCAGCCCTAGTCATATAAAATGTCCCATATGCATTAACTTTAAAAGTTCTATCAAATTGGTCATCTTTAAGTTGTTTCAAATCTTTACATTCATACTGAACTGCAGCATTGTTAACTAGTATATCTATCTTTCCATATGCATCAATAGTTTTTTGCATAACACTATTGCAAAAATTTACATCACTTATGTCTCCTGGTATAAGGATGCATCTTGCACCTTTGCCTTCCACAATTTTTTTAGTTTCTTCAGCATCTCTATGTTCATTTAAATATACAATTGCTATGTCAGCACCCTGATTTGCATATGCCGCAGAGATGGCTCTACCTATACCGCTGTCACCTCCTGTAATTATTGCACTCTTTCCTTTTAAAAGGTCGCCCTTCTTATTATAAACAGGATCATCATATATTGGCGCTGGATTCATCTCATATTCAAATCCTGGATGCCTATTTTGATGTTGTTTGGGAAAAGATGTTGGAAAATTCATATTAACTCCTCCTATATTCTGTATTTTCAAGAATAGTATCTTCATATAGAAGAAAAATATTTATAAAAAGATCAGCTAAATCTATTTTGCTAAGAAAGTTTAAGGACAGTATTTCATCTTTTCTCGGGAAATATTTATGTAAAACAATTATATAAATATGCCTATTCTCCTATTAACTGCACATACCTTGGAGTATGTCCTGTATATGGAAGAAACTTATCTATAATGTCTTTTGTAATAATCTTAAGACTTGAAGTATTAATACAAGGATGACATCCTAAATATTTTTCCTTTATTATATCTTCATCAATTAAAAGCTCTACGTTATGTTCTGTATCGTTCATAAGTCCCATAACACTCACGGATCCTGGTGTAATATCAAGATATTTTTCCATATACTCTGCTGGTCCAAACGACAGACGTGAAGATTGAATTTGAGATGATAATTCTTTTGTCTTGAATTTTTTATCTCCAGGCATCATAAGCAAGTAAAATTTAGTTTTTTGGCTGTTGCATAGAAATAAATTTTTACAAATATCAGTGCCCAAAAGCTTTTCTATATCATGACAATCCTCAATACTTGCTGCTTCATCATGATCTATACGACTATACGATATATTAAGCTTCTCTAACAAGTCATAAACTGCCATCTCCTTAGATAATCTAGAATCTTCTGGTTTCGCAGTATAAATAGTTGGATTTATATATATCTTTGCCATTGCGTATCCCTCTCTTTGTCCATTAATTTAAATTATTATACCACAAATTAGCTTTTTTGGTATCTCACTTAACTTGATTATTCCCTTATTTTCAAGTATTTAGTATCAAATTTTATATAAATAATGAACCTGATTTACATTCATCATTTATAAATTTAAATCAGGTTCAACATGAACTATTGCATATTTTATTTTAAATTCTTTGGCTAACATTGTTTCTATTTCCTCTGTAATTTTATGACTTTTGATTACAGTTAAGTTGGGATCAACAGATATGATAACATCAAGTAAAATACTATTTCCATGAACTCTTGCCTTAATATCTTTTATTTTATTTACACCTCTAACTTTTTTTATTTTTGAAATTATACCATCTAATTCATTTTTGTCAAAACCATCAGTTAAATTATGAGAAGCTTCTTTAAAAATACTAAAGCCTGTTTTAAATATTAATATTCCTACAACTATTGCTGCAAGTGGATCTATCCATGGAAACCCAAATTGTGAAGCTATAATTCCAAGAGCAGTACCTATACCTACAAATGCATCCGAGAGATTATCTTTAGCCGCTGCTTTTAAAGCAGAACTTCTAACTTTAATTGAAACTTTCATATTATAACGGTATACAATATATATAGCTAATGCACAAATAATAGCAACTATTGCTGCTATCATATCTGGAGCTTTTTTCTTAAAAAATATTACTGAATGAATTCCGCTGTAGATAACCTCAAGGCTAACAGCTATCATTATCAAAGATGCAATTAAGGAAGCTATTGTCTCTGCCCTTAAGTGTCCATAAGCATGATCTTCATCAGCAGGTTTTCTAGATATTTTAAGCCCTATTATAATGGATATAGATGCAATTATATCTGTTGAATTATTAAATCCATCTGCAATAAGTGCTTCTGATTTTGAAAAATAACCAACTGTCAATTTAAATATAGTTAAAACAATGTAGACTATAAGACCTAATTGTGCTCCTCTTTCAGCAATTTTAAGATTTTTATAATTTTCCTCCATATTTTTTTCCTCTCAAACTAGATTATATACGTTATTATACTCATTTTACTAAATTAATATAAAATAATTTAAAAAGCTAATTATAATTTTATGCTGCTTGACAAAATTTCACTATACTATTATAAAGGAGTCAAAGGACAGAGGACAATGAAGGTTGATTTTTTGCTAACGCAAAAGAATCTTTAAATTTATATGTAAGGATGTGTTATAATGACCGATTATTTTAATTTGATAAAGCAGCGTGAAAGCTGTAGAAATTATACAGATAAAACTGTAGAAAAAGAAAAATTGATTTCATGTATAGAAGCAGCTAGAATTGCCCCTTCTGCTTGTAATGGTCAACCTTGGAGATTCATAGTTGTAAACAACAGAGAAATTTCATCAAAAGTTGCAAAATGCATTCAAGACGTCGTTATGAACAAGTTTACAGAAAAATGTCCAGCATTTATCATTGTGCTTCAAGAAAAAACTGATATAAAAGCTAGAATTGGTGGTTCAATTAAAAATCAAGACTATGCATCAGTTGATATAGGTATCGCAGTTTGTCAATTATGCCTAGCAGCTACAGAGCAGGGATTATCAACTTGTATCATGGGATGGTTCAATGAAAAAAAGCTTAAAGAATTACTCAGTATACCAAATTCAAAGAGAATTAGACTTGTAATAAGTATTGGATACTCTGCTGATAAAAATATACGTAATAAAGTACGTAAAAGTATTGATGAAATTGCAAAATTTATAGACTAACTTTCTGTTTAAAAAATCAAAAGTACACACTTAGCAAATAATTTTACCCATAAACAGCTCTCAATGTATTCCTATATATGGTTTCTAAATTGCAGCTTAACTTACAAATTAAAACAACCATACATTGCTTTTAACTTAAAACTTAACTCATACGCAGGGATATATTTGCAAAATGAAAGCACATTTAAAAAGTTTTTTACAGCTCTTAGTGAAGTATTTTAAAAAATCTTAGTAGGTTATATATTGTCTGAGCTTGCGAGTTTATATAATCTACTTAAATTTTCAAAATACAAGCTTAGAGCTGTTAAAACTTTTTAACGTGCTGAAGTTTGCAAATATATCCCGGAGTATGAGTTAAGTTTTGAGTCAGAAACTCTACACTTCACATTCAAAATCAGAAGTTAATGTAATATTAAGTTATTTTTGAACAAAAATTGAGAAATCTTGAGATATCAAGTGATTTGGGATTTTATTTTAATTAACTTGTTTAAAATCACTCTAAATGTGTTTTTTTGAAAATTGTTATATGGTATGTATAACTATATAATAAGTTCATAAGATTCGTTAAATAAATTATTTAAAAATATATAAATTAATTTTTAGGAGGATAAATTTATGGGAGTATTCAAAAGAGTATCAAATATTTTTAGGGCAAAGGCAAATAATGCATTAGATAATGTTGAAAATCCAGTAGAGCTTTTAAATCAAAAGGTTAGAGATATGGAAGAAAGTTTTAACAAGGCAAAACTTTCTTCTGCACAAATATTAGGTAATGTTCATGAAATAGAAAAGAAAATGAATGCTGCAAAAAAAGCTTCTGAGGACTTTGATAATAAAGTAAAATTAGCTTTAAGCAAAGGTAATGAAGATCTTGCTAAAAAAGCACTTGCTAAAAAAATTGAAGCTGATAAAAGTTATGATTCATTAAAAGCAAGTCATGAGGTTGCTGTAAAAAAAGCTGAAACTATAAAGCAAAAATTATCAGAGCTTGAACACGAAATTGAAAAAACAAGAACTTACAGAGATGAAGCCACTGCAAGATATAATAATGCGGAAGCTAGTAAAAAAGTTAATGAAATTTTAGCTGATGTAAATACGGGAAATAATAAAATAAGTTTAGACGATATAGAAAGAAAAATTCAAAAGAAGGAATCCATAGCTGAAGGATTAGAAGATTTAAAAAAGGATGACTTTTTCGATAAGGAATTTGAAAAATTAAATGAACCAGATCTTGATTCAGAATTAGAAAAATATAAACAAAAAAATTAATATATCTCTTGTTAACTTTAAAGGAGGATCAGAGGATGTTTTTAAATGAATTGAATAAAAAAGAGTCTATTGCTTTTATAAATCTAGTTGAACTGCTGGCTAAATCAGATAACTTGTTCGCTAAAAATGAAAAAAGTTTGATCAATGACTACATAGTTGAGCTTTCACTTAAAGATGAAGAAATTCCTGATTTATCATTTGATAAGGTTATTGAACATTTTAAAAATTCCACAAGCAGAATTAAAAACATAGTATATCTTGAACTTATTGGCTTAGCCTTAATAGATGGAAGTTTTGATAAAGAAGAGATAAGATTTTTAAATGCAATTGCCGGTCAATTTAACATAAGTAAGGAAAAACAGCAAGATTTTATAGATTATTTTAAAATAGTACAAGAAAAGTATGACTCAACATTTATTGATGCTGAAAGTAAATTGAAATCTTTAAAAGAACTTGCTCAAAAATTATTATAAAAAAGGCCTCCAGATTCCAATATGGTTTTCTGGAGGTTCTTAATTTTAACTTATTTTTTATAAAATATCGCAACAGCTGCAAATCCAAAATAAAATGGTATATAAGCAAATCCTGTAGAATCAAAATTTATAATCATATTTGCTATATATACTATCGGAACAGATATTAGCATAACTATTTTATTAATTTTAAGTTTATTAGATACAATTCCTAAAATAAAAGATATACAAGGGTAATAGACAAATATTAATATCATTATTGATTTTATAGACAAGTCCTTAGTAAAATGAGTTACCACTGCAATTAAAATTATAGATACAGCTATCATGAGTATATTGAATATAGTATTTCTTAAATTTTGCTTCATTAGTTTAGCTCCTTATTGTACACAAATTATATATTTATTTTACCATTAACATCTATTATATCAATAAACCAGCATTAAAAGTTTGTGTCAAGTCCCAGCTAACAATTTATTTTTTGAAATTTTTCCATTATAAATTTAGTTAAAAATCAAAATTCCTATACAATTTTAAAGATACTAAATAAGATATAGTGTAACTTACTAAACCAACTATAAAAAATGCTGTCATAATTGTATAAATCAAATCCGGTCTAGTTAAAAATCCAATAATTTTTCCCCCGATAACTGTTTCAGAAATCTTTTTTATAATTTGAGGTATTAAAAATAATAATATATATGTTACTAATTTTACACTTTCTATAAACTTACTTTCCTTTATTTCAAATGGATTTATAATTGCAAAATAAATTAAAAGACAACTCAATGGAACAATTAAAACCCATGGACTTGTTAAATTGTATCCTTTAATTCCTATAACTTTCAATAATAGAGTTTCTACAGCCATAACTAAATAAAAAAATAAAGTGTAGATTATCATCATCAAGTAATTAGACAGTACTACCAAGTTTCTATGGACTGGTAAACTGTTTATTATCATGTAATCATTTTTTCTCTTCTTATACCTTTCCATAATTAAAAAACTTAGATATCCCATAAAAAGCACTATGAAACCATATCCTAAATTATTGAATTTACTTGCTTTATATACTATATACACACATACAGCTAAAATCAATGTAAATATATATAATGACTTTCTTACAAGAATCAATTCTTTATTTATTAAATTTATCATTTTTCTCACCCCCAAAATTCATGTTCAACATAATATTTTTTTAAATATCCTTTTTTTCATAAAATTTAATAGATAACAAGATACATACTATAAAAAATATAGTAGTAAATGCTGCAGCTGCAGGTTGAATTTCAAAGTAATTGAAGCCTAAAAAATTTATGATCTTATCTACATTATTAAAATCTTGTTCTGAACTCTTTAAAAAGAATGTAAAACTACTAGTCCAAATTATAATATATAAGATTGCTGCAGCTAATTGAGAAACTCTGTACTTTAAAGAGAAATTTATGAGTAAATTAAAACACATAATAATGCTTACAAATTCAAAAGCAAAAAGTAGCTTATTAAATGAAATCACATTAAAATTTCCAAAAATGCTTAATAAGAATGATAGTACATAACAAAAAAACACCACAACAACTTGTAAGATAAGTACTTCAATATATCTTGAAATCACTATTTGTTTTCTAGTTACAGGGAGAGAGTTGGTAATATTATTTGCCTTCCTAAATCCTTCAACTCTTCCTGCACCTTCCACTATTACATATACAAGTGCAAAACTCATTAAAAAATATATTCCATCTGTTCTCAATTGACTTTGAAAGCAAAATAAAATAAACATTATTATGACAATACTTCTAATTGAAGTTTTTTGATACATTAAGTCCTTCAATATGAGATTAAGCATCTCTTATTCCCCCTTTAAAGTAGTAAAAAACATGATATCCTCTAAACTTGCTTTTTCAACTAAAACCTTATCTTTATATGTCCTTCTAATATCATCCTTATTACTAGTTAGGGCTTCAAATCCAAATTTATTTTTTCTAATACCTATGAATTGTCTTTTAGAATCTTCATTTAACATGTCAAGGGATCCTTTGACAATTGCATATTCATCCATAACAACATCTTTTTCTTTTGAAAAAACTATTTTTCCATTATTTATAAATGTTATATAATCTGCAATCTTTTCTAAATCAGTAGTTATATGAGTAGAAAAAAATATACTCTTTTTTTCATCTTGTATCAATTCATATAATATGTCCAAAATTTCTCTTCTAAAGATTGGATCAAGTCCTGCTGTTGGCTCATCCATTATTATAAGCTCAGCATTATGGCTTAAAGCCATAGCAAGTGCAAATTTAGTTTTCATTCCCTTGGAAAGTTTTTTTATCTTATCTTTTAAATTTAATCCAAATTGATTTATATAATTATTGAAAACACTATCATCCCATTTAGAATAAAAAGGTCTTATTATTTTCCTCATTTCATAAATTGTAAGTTCATCATAATAGTAGTTTTCATCATATACAAAACCTATTCTATTTTTTACTTCTCTTTCATACTTTTCATTGTCCATGCCAAATAATTTTATTTCACCACTTGTTTTTTTGACTAAATTCATTATGAGCTTTATAGTTGTACTTTTTCCTGCACCATTTGGTCCTATAAATCCCATTATATATCCCTTTGGAAGAGTAAAATTTATGTCCTTTAAAGTAAAATTATCATATTCTTTTCTCAAATTTCTTATTTCTAAAATATTATCCATTATAACTACCTCCATTTATAAGTTTAAATAATTTAACCATTTGCAAACCTAATTGTTATATAAAACCTTAAGAACTTCTATAATTTCCTCTAATGAAATATCCATGGCTATGCTCTCATCAACCACATCTTGAAGTTTTTCCTCTATCATCTTCATTTTCCTCTCTTTTAAAATCTCCTTGTTTTGTGCTGAAACAAAGCTTCCTTTTCCAGGCACAGTTTCAATAAATCCTTCCCTCTCAAGTTCTTCATAAGCTCTTTTAGTTGTAATAACACTTATCTGAAGTTCTTTAGCAAGATTTCTTATAGAAGGAAGGCTTTCTCCTTGATCAATATCTCCCCTTATAATTAATGCCTTTATCTGTTCTTTTATCTGTTCGTAAATTGGTTTATTAGAGGAATTAGATATTAAAATATTCATATTTATTACCCCTTAATATTTTATGTATATACTGTATATGATAAGTATATACAGTATATACATAAAAAGCAATACCCTTTTAAAAACATAGGACAGAGGACAATGAAGGTTGATTTTTTTGCCAACGCAAAAAAATCTTTAAATTTATATAAGTTAGCAATGTTTCGCTTTAGCGAAACGAGCTATAAAAAATTTAATTAAAGATTTTTCGTAAGCTTAGCTGAGAAAAATCCTCCTTCTCTGTCCTATGTCCTCTGTCCTATGTCCTCTGCTTTTGTCCTTTGCTTTTGTCCTTTGTCCTATGTTTAAGATATATTATCTTTTGGAATAAGAAATTGGATATATCTAACTAGCACATATAATGTTATTAAAACTCCTGCTGCTTCTTGAAATTTTGCTAAATATTTCAGTGATAAAATAGCTTGTCCAGACTTATTTAAGAATCCATTTACAAGCTTCATTGCCATAGCACTTATAACAAGTGGAAATGTAAATCCCGAATAACTTGGATAAAATTTTAACCTTAAAAGCTTAAATAACATAATTATAACTACCGAATACATTATAATTGATAATGTAATTAGCAGCCAAAACATTATCATATTTTTAACTTTAAATGAATTCATATATCCTGCCAAGAGCAAGCTTGCTGGTGCTGCAAATATAGCTAGTGTTGGTAATGCTTCTTCTGGTATTTTCTTAAACTTTATAACTCTGTAAATAACCACTGGCAAAAGTACTAAATAAGTTATAAATCCAAACCAAAATATTACTCGACCTACATTCGCCATTCCAAAAACAGGACCTGTTACACTAGCAAAAACTATACCAACGTAGACGATAAACCAAGATGAAAACACTTTCTCAATATTAAAATCAAGTACAAATTTCTTCGTAAACCACAGTATTAATAAAATATGTATTATAAGTCCTGCAATCCACACTGTAAAAGCTAATGATGCTGCATATTCTTTAAGGTAAGTTGCCATTAACATGATGCTCATTGAAAGTGTTGGAAATGTGTTAGCTACAACGGGATTATTTAGTTTTTCAGCTGCACTCTTAGGATATTTTATAATCTTTGCTATTATTAAAGTAAATAGTATTAATGCTATTATTCCAAATATACTATGGTATACCTCTCCATGTGACTGCACAAGATTTCCTGATGCTGCTAGTCCTAAAATAAGTCCTACTATAGGTACTGGATACTTTTTTAAAAATTGATTCATTAAATGTCTTTAATAAATAAAAGTGAATTGACCAAAGAAGAACTTCTTGACAAGGTTCAAGCTAATGCTGAAGAACTTTTCAGAAGCGGTACATTTTTTTGCAGCGAGTCAGTAGTACAAACAATCAACGAATTATTAGGAAAGCCATATGATAATAACATAGTTAAGCTGGCAAGTGGATTTCCTATAGGAATGGGTAAGTCAGGATGTTTATGTGGTGCCGTTTCAGGTGGGCAAATGACTTTAGGCATGGTATATGGCAAAGTTAAAGGTCAGTCCATGAATGAAAAGATGTTTAAAAAATCTAAGGCCCTTCACGACTACATTAAAGATGAATACAAGTCAACTTGCTGCAGAGTTATAACAAGAGAATGGGCTGGAGATAACTTCAAAAGTCAAGAAAGAAAAAATCATTGTATCACAATCACTGGTAAAGTAGCAAGATGGGTTGCTAATGAATTTATTGAAGATGGACAAATTAAAGTAAAGTAATATTATGATCTTTAAAACTTATACATAAAAATATAGCTTGTTGAATAACAATATTGGTTGTTCAACAAGCTTTTGTAAATTTACGATACTTTATCTAAACTTTTTATTTCGCTGCTTATAGCTTCAAATCTTCTCTTGTCTTTTAAATCTAATGCCCCATTTGCAAACACATACAGTGCTTCCAGGTAAATTTCATCACGTTCCTTCTTTGTAATAGGATTCAAGAAAATTTCACTATCATATTTAATTTTTGGTTTATTTCCAAAATAAACTTGCTTTAATACCTTTATATATGTTGTGAACTCATCTTTAAACAGCACAAAAAAATTTCTATTTTGCTTATCTACATTATTCTTTATTGAACACATTTTTACACAATCTTGATTTAGAGAATTAATTACTATTTTTTCTCCATTTTTAATGATAAACTCTTTATACTCTATGTGTTCATTATTCATAAACCTATTATTTATCTTATTTAAAAAGTTTATATATCTTTTCAATTCATCTCTAGTTAAAGAATACTGATTGTCTATAATTTGTCTATTTATATTTTTCTTAAACGACAAATTACAATTAATTAAATCATTAAATGATACAATTATATAATCTGTCATTTTATTTAAAACTTTGTCTGGAATAAGTTTTATTTGATAAGAAGAATCATCTTCTATTTTTGGTAAAATAAATTTACTAATTTCCATAATCAACTCTCCTAAATATAACCAATTCATGTAATCATACATGAAAAAATCATTTTATATATACATGCAAAATATTAAAAGCATTAAAAATATAGTAACCTTACACCATATTTTTAATACTTTTAATATTTAATTTAATATAATCAAAAATAAATATGACTTGCAAACTCAAGCCATATTACAATTGGTGCAGGTGAAGGGACTCGAACCCCCATGCCGTAAAGCGCTAGATCCTAAGTCTAGTGCGTCTGCCAATTTCGCCACACCTGCATATATATAATTTAATGAGGTTAACGCCTTGCGTCGTTAACTAAGTGACTATCACAAAATCAGAGATTTTGGATATCTACTTATGGTGGCTTACCGGGGAATCGAACCCCGGACACCATGATTAAAAGTCATGTGCTCTACCAACTGAGCTAGTAAACCTTATGGCTGGGATGGCAGGATTTGAACCTACGAATGATGGAGTCAAAGTCCATTGCCTTACCACTTGGCGACACCCCAATAACTTAAAAATTATTAACAACAACAACTAACACTCATACATTATAGTAACTTTTATTACACTTGTCAACCATTTTTTATTCATTTATGCCGATTATTAGCTTATTATCTACAATTCGTAACTTTAAAAAATGCTTTGCATTTTTCTATATTATGATTTGAAAAATGGTTATAATAAACATAATAAACTAAATTTTTAGGTAGGCGATATTATGAAAAATAGAATTCACTACAATTCTCCTGTTATATTAACTTTTAGCTTTTTGGCTTTTGGAGTACTACTTCTTGGAATGCTTACACAAGGTATCTCTACAAAACTTTTTTTCACCAGTTTTAGAACATCATTTTATGATCCATTACAATACTTAAGATTATTTACATATATTTTGGGTCATGCAAACTGGGCACATTTTTCAAGCAATTTTATTATAATACTATTAGTAGGTCCTATGGTTGAAGAAAAGTATGGCTCTAAAGAACTTTTTAAAATGATAATTTTCACAGCTTTCTTAACTGGATTTATAAATATAACATTTTCAAATAACGCTTTGCTAGGTGCAAGTGGTATTGTGTTCATGTTAATACTTTTAAGTTCATTTGCCAATGTGAAGCATGGTGAAATACCTCTTACTTTAATATTAGTTGTCATAGTATTTATGGGTAAAGAAATTTTTAGTGGTTTATTTATACAGGATAACATTGCTCATTCTGCGCACATAATAGGTGGACTTTGCGGCGGAGTTTTTGGTTATTTAAAAAATAGAAAAAAACTAGAATAAGTACAAATAAAATCAATAATTCAAATTGAATCTTCTTCTTGTTAACTTACCATTATACAAAAGCATATGAGGAACAATAATCGACTCTAATGTTTGACATTGTTTCTTATCAATTGCATAAATATTTCAGGAGTAACTACTTTCACATGAGAATTTTGCTTTAGTTTATTTATAACTTCTTCGACATTGCGAGCATTTTTACTCCAAACATGAACATAAACAAATGTGAATGCTTTAGGATTACATGCATTTACTTCACCTGAATTGACCCTGCTGTTAATTTTACTTACTAATTCATCTTCCTCTTCAATGCTATTCCAAAGCAAATCTCTACAGGATACTATTGGTTTATTGTTGGACCATAAAATTTGTCCTTGAAAGTTGTCATGCCTACTGTAATCAAGATAAAATATTCCTTGAATATTGTCCTTTTTAGTGAACTTATCCCAAAGATCAATATTATTAAAAGCTGAATCATCTATAATTGCAACATACTTTTCGGCTACCCTTTTCATATAATCATTTAATGTGTTGATATATGTGTTTAACTCACTTTTATTAAATTTACTTGGATACACATACCCATTTCCAGAAGGTGCTACAATAAAATTATTATATGTATTTTCATTACTTATGCTCTCATAATATAAATTAAAAACAGTAGGTGCTAAATAGTATACAGATGGACTCATAGACCACCCCAAACTAAGTCTATCTCTATTTGGATACCCAAACCAATTAGTAGAACTATAGTTAGTCCCAAGATTCCACTGCTGGTTATCACCATCAGACATTATAAATGTAACATAATGAAATTTTCCGCTTTGAGGAATCGTCAAATGAGGCTTTCTAAAAATACATTGTGATGGAAAAGCACTTAAAGTAGTTAAATTATATGACCAATCTGCAGCAACCAGACTTGTACCATACTTTGATGCTGTACTTACATTTATAAACTCATCAGGTCCCCACCCTAAACAAATGGCATTACTCGTCATAGACGAAAATATCTTATCCCTTAAACTTGTCTTATCTATGCTGTCTTCATAAAACACTAATGACTTGCTCATTATGGCATAATCCCTTAATGAAGCTGCTTTATCAGGAGAAAGTTGAATTACAATAGAATGATTTAACCCATTATTCCATAAATTATTGTAAGCCCAGTTTTCATCTGTATTTCTACAATCCCCTCTAATTTCTGTAATACCATTACTTCTCACCTTAAATTCTATGGACTCATCAACAACTATAGACTTATTTAAAGCTGCAAGAGAACAGGCATTATTTATTGAAGGATCTTTCGGCGACTTATTACTATAAAGTATGTATCCATCTATGTATTTCTTATATAAACTTAGTAATTGCCATGGATCTGAAATGATTTTATAAGGAATTTTATAGTTAGTGTTTAAATCCTCTAACCATACTTTATAATCTGGTTGGGTAGAATCAAGTGTATATATTTGAAAAGAACAATGGCCATTAACTAGTCCCTGAAGACTAGCTACCATTGTTCTTTCAGCAGGCGTCATTGAATCTTGAGAAATTGCAAATATTTTTTTGGGGAATACTGGATTTTTTATATACCTTGAAGTATTTTGCATCATAAAATTAATGGGAGAAGCTGATGTTTCCTTAGTACCAGCTGCATTTTTCCAATCGCTCCACTTTACACTGAAGGAATCACCATTTTCTTTACAATACGTATAAAATTTTTGTAAGAAATTCATTCTTTCATTATTGTTAAAAGATTTAACTTGGTCTTCATCATAATTTCCGAGTGCTAATTGTCTTTTTATAATATCATCTGCACTAACTTCCTTATAATTTTTAACCATATCATACATGATCATAAAAGTAGCAGTCCTTCCTATACCATGTTTACAGTGAAAATGAACCCATGAATTTTGAGGCTGAGTTTTTGCAAACTTTATAAAGTAATCAACCATATCATCTGTAGGTATTCCGCCATCTCTAACTGGTATTCTAGTATAAGATAAAGCTCTGGATTTAACAAGTTCATTTTCGTCTTGCACTTTAGTTGGAACTATAGTTTCTTTAGGATGATTATAAAAAGTAATTGGGACGTTTAATTTTATGCTTTTTAATTTATTAGCTTCATCAAGTAAAACCTGTTTTCTTGTTAAACCTGCATTAGCATTGTTTTTTTCATCAACCCAACTGACCGCAAATTCATTGATAAAACCATGAGACTCCTGTCTCAAATCTACAATCGTTATGGGCAAAGATGTTCCTATAGCCTTTATCAAAATAGGAAGATTATTTACGGAAAACTGTTGACTTCCTGAAATATTTAGTTTATCCAAGCCTTTGATATTTAAATTTTTATCATTTATGGCAGTTAAATTTGAAGTCTTACGAAAGTTCTTAGGCAAAGTATCTTTATTCCTAAATGAGTCCAAAACAAGCTTTACATTACTTTTCCCAAAAGATTCTAAAGAAGTAGTTTTATTTACTAATGATACAGATAATATAATAATTAATATAAATGTCACTACAGTATATATCAATGATTTCAATTTTTTGTGCAATTATATTCACTTCTTTCATATAAAGTATGCATTAAGTTTTACAAGATTAGTATAGACTAACAAAATCATTTTCATACTAATAATATGCATTTTCAAATTATCATCTCTTTTTTAATAACAACTATTGATTTTTCAGAAATAATTCATTAAAAAATCAATCTTAATATGTATTTATATTTCAGCATGGGATTGTTAAAACAGCGGCACAAGATTTAGAAACTTATGTTGAAAGCTTAATAACTTTTTATTTAATATTATAAAAAGATCAATTGAAAATATTATATTCATAGGTACCATACGTTACTGAATTTAACAACTTTAAATGCTATAATATTATGTAATAAAATCTTATTAAAGCATTTAAAGAAGGTGATATCTTGGGACTTAAAACAATTAAAGAGGATATGATTAATTGGCTGAAGAAAATTGCATATAATCAAAATTTAGTTGATAATGAATATATTGGTCATTGTCCTAACTTTGCCACTCGCTGTTGTTTAACTTGCGATAGGTGCTGGAAAGATTATCAAGAAACGAAATAGTCCATTATATATTAATTTTATACTACACCATCAATATATGATTTTCTGATATAGTCTATATAGACCTCCCTCCCACACAGTTCCACTTATGGGTAGTGTTAATGGGAAAAATAATGTTTTTCTAATCTTCCTTTATCCGCATCTTTCGCTACATACTATGTAATTAACACTTTAAAAACTACAAATATGTTTTGAGTGATTGGAATTCATACATAAAATGAGCCTGCCTTAAAATAATTTTAAAGCAGGCTTGTTTTTATTAAACTAGCAATTTAACATGGTTTTTCCTTCACCACATAATTTTTCAAAATCTTTCGTAAATGCATCTACTGCAGAAGTGACTACTGCTAGATTAACTAATCCCTCAATTACATCTGGAGTTGCAATAGTACCTGCACCTTGTTTGTGGTACATTTGCTGAAATTGAAGAAGTTCCAGCATAGTATACACCACCTATTGGTCCACGACCATACCTAGTATTTTTGTATTTTATTATTTCATTTATATATACATCGTAAGCGTCCCTAAGCATCATATCTACATAATCATCATCATTTCCATATTTAGGAGCTTTACTTAATAAAATATTCTGAACCTTCTTGCCTTCTTCTCCCTGGAAATTATTAATTAATGCATTCCATAACTCTTCTGGAGTCATTAATTTGTCCCCAAACACACATTTTTAATAGCTGCAAGAGAATCTCCTAAGTTCGCAATACCAACTTGAAGGTCACTAATAAAATCATATATTGCTCCACCTTCTTTAATTGTCAAACCTCTTTCTATACAATCATCTGTCAAAGCCTAGCATAAAATATCTGCTGCTTCTTGTTCTAATACCATAATATCTGCACAGCTATCAATAATAACGCAATGTCGTGTAAACTCACTGATAATCTTCTTCTATGCATTTTTTACTTGTTCAAAGGATGTCATATTTTTAAAGTGTTCTACTCCTTCACAAACTTTAATGCCAGATTCAATATCTACACCATCATTTAGTGCTATTAGTAAAGATTTAGGGAAGTTTAAGAAACTCATATCAGTACATCGATAACCCCATTTACCTGGAACTAATATGACATGGAAAATAAATACTATGCCTTTAAAGGTGTAAAACCTCTGTATGAAGAAGATTTATTAGATTACCAAAATATTTTTATCAATAACGGATTTAACTGCTATTTTTAGTATTTAAATTTTACTATATAAACATTCCCTTTCAAATCTACTAACGTAATTATACATCTTTGTTTTTATTTTGTTTACCTTGACTTAGTTATACCCTTATACTATTATAAAACTATACTTTGGTTAGTTAATAACTTATAGGTATATAGGAGGAACCATCATGGTAGATAAATTACCAGAATGTCCAGTAGAAATTGCGCTACTAGCATTAGGGCAAAAATGGAAATTTCTTATTTTGAGAGAACTTATGCGCTCTCATGGGAGAGCACTTAGATTTTCAGAAATAAAAAATGGCATAAACAATATTAGCGACAAAATGTTGTCAAAAAATTTAAAGATTATGGAGAACGAGGGCATTATATCAAGGAAAGTTTTTGCACAAGTGCCACCAAGAGTAGAATACTCACTAACAGAGTTAGGAATGAAACTTCATCCTGTTTTGCGCTCACTTTTCGAATGGGGACTAATGTATAAACAGTTTATCAAGGTGGAAAAGGAGAATGAAAATGAATAGAGTTGTAATTACAGGTATGGGGGTTGTTTCACCTATTGGAAATAATTTAGAAGAATTTTGGAAGAATATTAAAGAAGGAAATCACGGTATTGACTTTATCAATAGTTTTGATATAAGCAATTTTCCTGTTAAGGTAGCAGCACAAGTTAAAAATTTCGATCCTTCATTAGTTTTAGATAAAAAGGGTATACGAAGAACTGACTCATATTGTCAATATGCACTTGAAGCTGCACGTCAAGCCATTATAGATTGTGGTACCGATTTTAAAGAATATAACCCTTACCGTTTAGGAGTCATTATTGGAAGCGGTATTGGGGGAATACATACATTAGAAACTGAATATAAAAAATTTTTAAGGGAAGGAAACCGTCATATTTCTCCATTTACTATTCCTATGTTAATTCCAAATATGGCATCAGGAGTTGTTGCAATGAAGTATGGTTTTAAAGGGAATAACTATGGTATGGTATCCGCATGCAGTACTTCTGCTCATACAATCGGAGAAGCATTTACATCTATTAAATATGGTAAATTAGATGTTTGTATAGCAGGTGGAGCTGAATCATCCATTACTCCATTCACTTTAAGTGGATTTAATAACATGAAAACTTTAACAAACAGCAATAATCCTGATAGAGCTTCTATTCCATTTGATAAAGATAGAGATGGTTTTGTAATGGGTGAAGGTTCAGGTATTGTTATACTGGAAAGTTTAGATAGTGCACTAAAAAGGAATGCTAAAATATATGCAGAATTAGTTGGATACGGTGCTACTGAAGATGCGTACCATATTACTTGTCCTGATCCATCGGGACAAGCTTCATGTCAAGCTATTTTATCTGCATGTACAGAAGCAAATATAAACCCAAATGAAATTGATTATATAAATGCACACGGAACAGCAACTCCAATCAATGATAAATATGAAACGAATGCCATTAAACTTGCCTTTAAGGAACATGCAAAAGATGTTTTTATAAGTTCAACCAAATCTATGACAGGTCACTTGCTGGGAGCATCTGGAGCAGTTGAATCAATTATATGTTCGATGGCTTTATATGACAAATTTATTCCAATGACCGTTGGATATAAAAACTTCGACCCAGAGTGTGATTTAAACTATGTAACAAAATCAGGAATTCAAAAAGACATTAAGTATGCCCTTTCTAATTCTATGGGATTCGGCGGACACAATGCAACTTTATGTTTCAAGAAATTTGATAATTAACATAAAAGGTTTCTAGTTGCAAACTAGAAACCTTTTAATCTATTATAACATTTCTAATATTTCTATTGTATATTTTTCACCTGGGGCATCAACTTCAACTATATCTCCAGCCTTTTTACCCACTAACGCTTTTCCTAAATCTGATTCTATACTTATAAGCATATCTTCTGGATCTGCATCCATAGTAGTTACCAATGATACAGTTTCTTCATCTTCATCCTCTATGAATTTAACTTTAAATTTACTATTAACTCCTATTACTGATTTATCTGTATTTTTAGTATCTATTACAGTTGCAGTTGAAATCATATTTAATAAGTACTGAATTCTATTATCATTTTCTCTATAGTTTGCACAAGCTTCTTTATATTCTGCATTTTCCGATCTATCACCATGTGCAGCAGCTATTAGCTTTTCCTTTGCTATTTCAGCTCTTTTTACAGTCATTCTATAATCTAATTCCTCTTTTAATTTATCCACATTTTCTTGTGTTAATATGTTCTTCATATAATGATAACCCTCCCTACAATATATTACCTTAGTATTATATATTATATAGGGAAAAAATTAAAACCTACTGCATTATTTGTTTCATCTTTATTCTACTCAAACATATCTCCTGCAATAACTATTTCTAAATTAATCAACTCTTAACTTCTTAATTAATGTACATTTATTTATGTAACCATTTTTCTAAAAATTTAACTGTCTCATTCCATGAATCAACATTTGCTTTTGCAAAGCTTTCTAGATCGCATGGATATTTTTTTGATGGATATATTGATTGAAATGGTACTGTTAACATATGTCTTGCCTTTTCATAGGTAATGTGTTTATATTCATGTTTAAAATGTAAACTTTTAAATAATTTACACGCTGTTTCTGAATGCATTTCCTTTATCATAATACTGTTTCATAATTTCTATGCAATCTTCAGTTATCTTAATATTGATTGCACGTTTATCTTTCATATTTTTTTCTAAAATCACATATTTTTTTTCCAAATTTATAACAATATGCTTTACATTTTGCTTGGAACATCCCATCTTGTCTGATATTCCACTATAAGAAGCTTCATTTTCTGGCAAATGTAAAATTGCTAAAAGTACCATCCATTAAGGAATAATATTTTTCAGGATGCTCTTTTACTAAGAAGATACCGAGAGCACTGCCCCATGATTCACCCACCAGATAAATTTTATCCTTATTGAATGTTTTACATAAATAATCTGTCAATGCATATCCATCTTGAATATATGTATTCAGCGTTATATTTTTTGTATTAATAGCGCCAAATGACTTGCATGAACCCGGTTGATCCCAATTTACTACAACAAAATTATCTCCGAGAACTGCAAGGTTATAACGCACAGCTGCCATTTCGGAACCTCCAGGTCCTCCTGCCAAGAAAAGCAGAACAGGTTTATTTTTATCTTTGCCTCGTATGCTGATCCATTCATTACGACCATTTAATTTTACCTCCTTTAGTTCTGCGATACTGCCTTGCAATGCCTTTCCATGTGAATCCAATATTGGAGGTGTTTTAGTTGAAAAATGGCTGAATGCTGTAAATCCAAACATGAGTACAATAAATCCTCCTATAATTGTTATAGTTCTTTTAAGGCGTAAAA
This sequence comes from Clostridium sp. JN-1, assembly GCF_003718715.1. Classification (NCBI taxonomy): domain Bacteria; kingdom Bacillati; phylum Bacillota; class Clostridia; order Eubacteriales; family Clostridiaceae; genus Clostridium; species Clostridium sp. JN-1. The sequence goes on from NZ_CP033465.1 coordinate 1,893,318, forward strand.
TTACTTTATTTGTTTGATTTTTTTTATTTTATTTAATATAAATTGTATGCAGTAGAATAAAGTTGTCAGTAGACCTAAAGCACTGATTAGAAATAGCACAGTAAAAATAGTGATTTGTATCAATTATCCCATCTCCCTTTTCGACTATTGGTCGAATATATTTACAGCTTATCATATTTTTCGACCGATGGTCAAGTGCTAATTTATATGTTATAATATCAGAGGTAGGTGTTAAAAATGGGTAAGAGAGAACTAATAATTAAAGCAATGGAACAATTATTAATGGAAGACAAGGGAGCATCTTGTTCTGTAAGTGATATTGCACAAAAGGCAGGTATTGGAAAAGGAAGTATATATTACTACTATAAATCAAAGGAGGAGCTTTTTGATGCGGTTGTTGATTATATATATTCCCGAAAGATTAACCAGTACAAAGAAGTAATTACAAAGGACAAACTGAACGCTCTAGAAAAATTAGAGTTCATATTTAAAAGTTATCGTAATTCAGCTGTTGATTCTTCTATAGATTTATACCTTCATCAACAGCAAAACGCAGCTATACATCAAAAATCGCTTGCTAAAATACTAAATTTACTTTCTCCGATAATAGCAGATATCTTTAATCAAGGTATTAATGAAAAACTGTTTATTTGTGAAAAGCCAGGGGAAACTGCAGAAATATTTATATCCACATTTTGCTTTTTATTTGACCATGGTATTTTTGAGTGGACGGCAGAGCAAATAGAGAAAAAGGCTAAAGCCCTGGCTTATCTGTTTGAAAAGGGTTTAAGTGCACCGGAGGGGAGCTTTAAATTCTTATATAGTTAATAAAATATAGATTGCTTATATTAAAACATATGTGATATAAATTGTTATACGCAAAAATGGGTAAATACTGTACAAAAAATAAATACTGTAGTAATATATATAATGATTTTAAAATTATATAATGAGTGTTCCTTGCCTAACCACTTATTAATAAAAAAACAAGGAGGTAATCAAAAATGAATTTTATTAGTAAAGATAACAAAATTTCCGTTAAGTCACTAGTCAAAATTGCCATAACAGCTGCATTATATGCAGTTGCTACTACTGCTATAGCACCTTTAAGTTATGGTGCTGTTCAATTCAGATTTTCAGAAGTTATGACTCTTCTTGCTTTTGTAGATCCCGTATATATACCCGGACTTGTACTTGGATGTGCACTTTCCAATTTATATAGCCCACTCGGTATAGTAGATGTGGTAGTTGGTACTACTGCTACTTTTTTGAGTGTATACATGATAAGCAAAACTAAACATTTGTTTATAGCATCCTTATGGCCTACTATCATGAACTCAATTATTGTTGGTGCGGAATTATTTTTTGTACTCCATCAACCATTTTGGATATCTGCAGCATACGTAGCTATTGGAGAATTTGTAGTTGTAACTTGCATAGGATGTCCACTTTTCAAGTTACTTATGAGAAAAGAAAATATCTTAAAAGTTTTGAAATACCAGTAATTTAACATAACTTGTTGAATTATTAAAATAAAAAACATTAGCAATAATTAAAGTTATTGCTAATGTTTTTTATGTACAATCTATAACTATTTTTCGAATTTAAAATCTTTTAGCAAATCTGCCAAACTTGTATTTGCCTGGCCTCGATCTACATACTTTTTAAAATCACCTTGAGGTTTTCCTGCTGCTTCTTTTATGCTTAAGCTTATTCTATCTTTTTCACTATCTATATCTAAAATTTTTACCTTAACTTTATCTCCTGCTTTTAATGCATCAGAAGCTTTTAAAATTCTATCTTCTGATATTTGAGATAAGTGAACAAGTCCTTCAACACCATCCATTATCTCAACAAAAGCTCCAAAATCTACAACCTTGGATACTGTTCCTTCTACTATATCTCCTGCCTTAAATTTGCTGCTTACATTGTTCCATGGGTCTTCACTTACATCCTTTAATGAAAGCGATATTCTGTTCTTTTCCCTATCAACATCTAATACATAAACTTCAACTTTATCTCCAACACTCACTACGTCTGAAGCTTTTTTTACTCTCTTCCATGATAATTCTGAGAGATGTACAAGTCCATCTACTCCTCCTAAATCAACAAAAGCACCAAAGTTAGTGAGTCTAACTACAACTCCTTCTCTCTTTTCTCCAGCTTTTATAGTGTTCCAAAGCTCATCTTTTTTAACTTTAAGATGCTCCTCTTCAACCTTTTTACCAGATACTACTACTTCTTCTTTTTCCTTTTCAAATTCAATAATTTTTACTTTAATTGTCTTTCCAACAACTGAATTTAAATCTTTTACATAAGCTAATGAAATTTGAGAAGCTGGCATAAATACTCTAATGCCTTCTATGAAACCTACAACTCCACCTTTTACAGTCTTAGATATAGTTACCTCCAAAATATCTCCCTTTTTAAATACACTTTCAAGTTTATCTAAAACTTTTATCCTGTCTGCAATTTTCTTAGATACAAGTACATTTCCTTCTCCATTATTCATTTTCATTACATATACATATACTTCATCATTTTCTTTTAAGATTTCATCAGGATTTACGTCTTGATTGCTGCTCATTTCGCTTTTAGGTAATAATGCATCCGACATGTACCCTATGTTTACTGCAGCACCATCTTCTGATACGGATATAATCTTTCCTTTTACAACCTCTCCTGCTCTTATAGTTTTCATTGAAGTTTCAATTTCATCCATAAATTCATTCATTGAAGCTTTATTATTTTCTTCTGCCATACTTATCTCTCCTAACTATATAACTTTACTTTAAATTTATAAATCATTTAATGATTTATATCCAAATATCGTTTGTGCATTTCTTACTGCTCTAAGTACTGCCTCTTCAACTACCTTAGCAGATAAGAAACCAACAACAGACATATCTGCATCAACCTTTCCAGTTGCCATGGTAAATATGGTATCACCATCAAACATGGAATGTGCAGGTCTCATAGTTCTTGCATAACCATCGTGAGCCATAGAAGCAATCTTGTTCATTTCACTCTTATTGAACTTTCCATTTGTCACTACTACTCCAATTGTAGTATTTCCACTAAACAAGTTTTTCTTTTCAGAGTAATTTTGTATCATTATATCTTCTGTACAAGCAAAAGTCCTCTTGTCTTTATTTAAAGCACCTGCTATTATTTTTCCCGTATGTGGATCTATTACATCTCCAAGACAATTTACTGCGGCGCATGCACCAACTTTAAGTTCACCAACTTGAAGTGCATAACACCCAAGTCCTCCTTTCATTGAATATTCCGCTTCTCCAAATATTTTTCCAACGGCAGCGCCGCTGCCTGCGCCTACATTACCTTCTTCACATTTATTTATTTCTGAATTCTTACATGCTTCGTATCCCATAGTTTTATCTGGTCTTATTTTATAGTTTCCAATATTAAGGTCAAATAAAACTGCTGAACAAACAATTGGTACCTTAGTAACTTTTACATCAAATCCAATATTTTTTTCTTCTAAATACTGCATGACTCCCCCAGCTGCATCAAGACCAAAAGCACTTCCTCCAGCTAGTACTACAGCATGAATTCTATCTACGAGATTTACAGGGTCAAGTAAGTCAGTTTCCCTTGTCCCTGGAGACCCTCCCCTTACATCAACTCCTGCTGGAGCTCCCTCATCACAAATAACTACAGTACAACCTGTTGGTCCCTCTAAATTTTGGGCATTTCCTATTCTTATGCCGTCAATTTCACTAAATGATATCTCCTTCATATATTTTCTCCCCACATCTATAAAATTATTGAACTTTTTGATTTGATAATCCATCTAATTTCATTCTATAGACATTAGTTGTCATATTAGTAGTATCAATCGTAGTATAATATATCCAATTTCCTGCTGTATTTAAAGAAATTATATTTTTACTGTTATTTATGAGCCTATAACCACTTCCATCAGTCTTTATACTATATATTCCATTAGAGTTATATCCAGAACAGTATATATAACCATCTTTTACCTTTACTGCTGTAGAACAATCAGTTGAACTCAAAAGTTTTTTGTTTGATCCATCAACCTCCATACTATACAAACTGCCTGAGTTATTTCCGTCTATAGAACTATAGTAAATATAATTATCAACTATATTTACATTCTTACTATTGTCAAAGTTCAATTTTTGTCTTTGAGTACCATCTTTTCTAACCCTATATAAACTGTCATTATCATCAACATTACAATAGTATATCCAATCACCTTGTACTTTCATGTAATCAACTGCTGAATCATTTGAAATCAATTGATTATTGGATCCATCTTCATCAATCCTGTATATTTTATAATTATCATCTACATTTAAGTAGTATATCTTATTATCTACATTTTGAAGATATATACCGCGTTTTGAACCTACTATTTGCTTGTCTGTACCATCATTTTTCATCTTATAAATTGAAAAGTTTTGTGGATTATCGCTGTTTGTGTACTTAGCATAGTATATATAGTCCCCATCAAAATTCAAGTATCTTGGTATATCATCGCTAATCTTTTGCTTATCAGTTCCTGTTTTTCTAACTCTGTAAAATGCACTATTTTTATTATTATCACTATAATTTACATAGTATATCCAATCATTATTGGACCATATTTTATTTGTAAAATCATCAGATAACTTTTGTGCTTTAGTCAAATCTGTATTATCCGACTTTATCTTATATAATCCGGTTTCAGCACCAGATGTTGAATTTTGACTATTTAAGCTAAAATATATCCATCCTCCATCATTCACAAGATTGGATCCGTTGTTTTCAACATTATAATAGTATACTGGAGTCTTTGTATAATTTTGGGTATCGTCTACTTCATATCCAACTGACTGTTTAATATCATCTAATTCTGAATCTTTTATTCCAGCACTTCCACCTATAGCATACACATTCTTGACACTAGCTTTTTTATCTGCAATAAGATATTTTGCATTTAAATCATTTTTATCCCCTACGAATACAATAGGATTTCCATCTATAGCTGCAAATGCAGATGCACTTAAAGCATCTGGAAATTGTTCTGAATATGCAAGATCTATATTTTGAAAGTCAAATTTGTCTTCAAATGTTTTTATTATGTTCATATTCATCTCATACTTATCTTTACCTGTTATTCTTTGAACATTTGGAAATTGATATGCAATATTATCTGATATAACATCACTATTTCCTAATACATAAGTTTTAGGTATATCTCTTCCGCTTATAAAATTTCTTATACAATCAGGTACAGTATCTTTAGGTATAAGTATTATAGGTATTTGAAGCTTTGCAGCTATTGGAGCAATTGAAAGGGCATCAGAAAAATCTGAATCCGTCGCAAGTATTATACCGTTTTGAGTACCTATTTGCTGCGCTACTGCAGTTGAAGTTTCATTTCTATCAGCTCCGTAAAATCTTTGAGTAGCTATCCCCATACTTTGCACTGATTTTTCTATCGAAGGGTCAACCACGAAGTTTCCACCTACAATAATTATTTGTTTTACATTTAATCTTTTTAATTCATTATAAGCATTATCATTTAGTTTACCTTTTTCTGTCAGTAGAATAGGTGCATTATATTTCTTAGCAAGTACAGATGCACTCAAGGCATCTGGAAAGTTTTCTCCATTTACTATTACTGCATAATTAGATGCTGTTTTCCAGCCTTCTTGTACAACTTTTGCACAAGTTTCATATCTATCGTTTCCCCAAATCCTCGTGCTGTTAACAGCATAAGCTGCACTAACTTTATAAGAACCCATTATAAGCATACTTCCTACTGCAGTACTTATAAGTGCATTCAAGAAAAGTTTTCTCCTTAGCATAAAGTTTTACCTCCTAATAAAGTAACATTTTCTTTCCATTATACCATAATTATTCATAATAAAAAAACTCAAGCTCTAATGCAAGAACTTGAGATATTTTCCTTATTATTTATGTCTTATTTTATTTACTGCAGTTACAACTGCGGTAGTAATTAAAATTGATAAAATAGCCTCTGGTATTCCATTTAACACACACACTGTTAGTATTCCATCCTTAGCAGCATTTACACTTACATTTAGAGCTTTTGCATATGGTTTTAAGTATATAATATAAATCATACCCATAACCCCTATAGTATTTGTAAGTGATCCAACTAATCCAGCTAACATTGTACTTAAGTGTTTAAATCTGTTTGCACATACTTTATAAGAATAATACGCAGTTATTCCTATAAGCACCCTTGGTAAAACTGATACCAATGGATTTATAAATGCAAACGATACCGGCGTTGGTGAAGTTACAGCTTGTATAATACTAAAGACTCCAAATATCAATCCAACCATACTTCCAACTACAGGGCCTTCAAGTACCGCTCCTATTATTACTGGTACATGCATTATAGTAGCTTTTACAGGCGGTATAGGTATAAACCCTAACCCTGTAACACCTAAAATAATTGAAATTGCCGACAACATACCTATTACAGCAAGCTGCCTTGTTTTAAATTTCACAAGCGAGTTTAAATTTCTTTCCATAATACTCCTCCGTTCTTATTCCTTTTAGGATATAATTCGGACACATCCTTATAAATTCGTTCAGTTTCATAAGAATACCGACGATTTAATTGTATCATTTTTAATGCAAAATTCAATAGGCAATTTATGCTTTTATAATTGATATATCTTGTGTATGGAATCCCACTCACTTCTAAGTATCCCATACAAATACATGTCATATCTTACTCCATCCCTGTGAATGAATTCTCTATAAGTACCTTCTCTTTTAAAGCCCAACTTTTCATATAATGCTATTGCACTTTGATTATATTCTATAACATTTAATTGTATTCTATTTAAGTTGAGTTCTTCAAATCCAAATTCCATAGTAAGATATAGAGCCTCTTTTGCATATCCCATTCCCCTATATTCTTGTCTTCCAATTCCTATATATATTACACTTGTACCATTATTCCAAAGTATGTTTTCAAATCCTGTAACTCCTATAAATTTATTATCTTTTACAGTTCTTATTGCAAATATATATTCCTTATCTGTCTTTCTTATAGAATCTATCATTGACTTTATTTCATTTTCTTCTTGTGGATACGCTGCCACCATATCATAAAATCGTAAAAAATAAGCATCATTATACCATTCTTTAAATTGTTGAATATCTTCATCCATAAAAGCTGTAAGCTTAACTTTTGTTCCCTTTAGCAAACTTTTTATTGACATACACACATCTTCTTTCTATGCTGTACTAGCAGTTTAAAATAAACTTTTTTTCTAATTTAATTGGATAATATGACATTTTGGATTTTCTAAGCCCTACAATTCCTAAATCCTGCTCTCTATTTATTATTTTAACATCATTAAAGCACCTATCTATAAATTCCTTATTTATAAAACTATATGCTCCATTTATGTTCCTGTCTGCCTTTTCAATATGAATTACAGCTAATTTATCATTTAATCTCTCTCCTATACTAAATGCTGCAATTTTATCATCTACATATACAACTATGCCTTCCAATGACAGCTCATCAATGTTATTTATTATATCTTCTATGCCCTGTAATTCATAATATAGCATATCTTCCTGCCCTGCTTTATTTTCTTCATACCATGTATATGCTGCTTCTATTACATCAGCTGCTGCCTTCCCATTACTTATCTTTGCTACTTCATAATTATAGTTTTTCACAAATGAATTATAGTGATTTTTTTTCTTATGAAGTTTTTTACCAGATAACATTATGAGCTTTTGAGCTTCATACAAATAATCAAAATTATCCCTATCTTCTTTTATACATTCATTGACATCTCCAAACAAAGCTTTCATTTCAAGTATAAAGTTTTCTTCCAAATCCTTAAATAAATATTTAATATGATGTTCTGCTTTATACTGTATTAACTTTTCAACTATATCTTTTAAATCCTCCTTTTCATATCCTAGAGGCTGCATAAAATAGTAGTCTCCATCAAAATCTTTTTTCTTTATTATAAGTGCATTCTTATATATAGTATATCTTATATCACAAGCATCTCTCCAAATATATAAAGTTGTAAATGAGTATTCGCAGCTCAAAAATTTGTATGGATAAATGTATTTATCAAATAGTACCTTATCCTGCAGTTCTAATTTTTTGAAATTCATAATATCTACCTTTCTATATTTCAATTTTGATTATTAACTAAGTGCTGTTTAATTTAAATTAGCATATAAAATTATTCATTAGAATTATGTTCCTAACCAATTATATTAAATTTATCAGCACTATTCAAACAGCGATTATTATACCTTAATAGCGATTATTATACTTTAATAAAGGTTATTATACTTTAATAACGATTATTACATTTTAATGACTATCATTAATTTTAAAACAATTATTTCAATCATATTATTTGCCGCAAAATATGAAAAAATGTTATACTTACATTAAATTTGATATTATATATTTTTACTTTATTCTTGAAGTTGTTACATTGATATTATTTTGGAGGTATTAATCGATGTTTAAAGTCAAAAAAAATTTTATTTTAATATTTTTAATCGCAATTTCACTACTACTTGGCGGATGCAGTACATCAAATTCCGCTGATTCCAATAAAAGCAGTGATCAAAAAATGGAATCAACTAAAAATACAACTTATCCACTTAAGATAAAAGATTCCACAAACAGGCAAATCACAATTAAAGACGAACCTAAAAAAGTTGTATCTCTAGCACCAAATGTTACAGAAACTATCTATGCATTGAATAAACAAAGTACATTAATAGGTAGAACTGACTATTGTACATATCCTAAGGAAGCCCTTAAGGTTCCATCTGTGGGGAATTTAACTGATCCAGATGTTGAAAAGATCATTCAACTAAAACCTGATCTCGTTATAGCTTCCAGCCTTACAGAACCAGCTAGTTTGAAAAAGTTAGAACAAGTTAACTTAAATGTTTTAGTTCTATCTAATGTTGAAAGTTTTGAAAACACTTATAACACTATAAAAACCATTGGAACAGTTTTAAATGCCAACCAAGAAGCATATACTATTGTTTCTAATATGCAAAAGAAAGTTAAAGATGTTGAGGCAAAAGTTAAAGGCAAATCTTCACCTACAGTATATTATGTTGTAAGTTATGGAAAAAGCGGTGACTTTACTGCAGGCAAAGATACTTTCATAGGTAAAATGCTGGAAATGGCAGGAGGGAAAAATGCTGCAGATGACGTAAACGGCTGGAATTATAGTTTAGAAAAACTTGTTGAAAAAAATCCTGACATACTAATATGCTCTAATAAATTTAATTCAAAAGATGGAATAAAATCAGCTGCAGGTTACAAAGACTTAAATGCCGTAAAAACGAATAAACTTTTTGAAATGGACGAAGATATAATTAGCAGGCAGGGTCCAAGATTAGCAGATGGACTTGAAGCTCTAGCTAAGATAATACATCCTGAAGCATTTAAATAATTTCTATGAAAGAGGATTTTACTATGAACCTTTTTTTAAGTAAAAAGCACTTTAAGTTAAACTTTTGTATTTGTGTAATATTACTTTTCTTAGCTGTAATAATATCAACTACCTTAGGCTCTGCAAATATATCTTTTAAGGAAACATTTTGTATAATGTTAAGTAAGATACCTTTTTTAAACAATCTTATTGGATCTAAAAATATATCACAAGATCATATGCTTATAATACTGCAAATAAGACTTCCCAGAATAATAACATCTGCATTAGTTGGAATGGGATTATCTGTAGTAGGTGCTTCTTTCCAGGCAGTATTTAAAAATCCAATGGCAGATCCATATGTACTTGGAGTATCCTCTGGCTCTGCCTTGGGTGCTGCCATTGGTATCGTACTTGGACTCGATCAATTAAAGTTTGGAACTGCTGCAATTACCATAATAGCTTTTATTGGTTCAATTTTAACTACAATCATAGTTTATAATATTGCAAAGGTAAAAAATAAAATACCAACTACAACATTATTATTAGCAGGTGTATCTATGGGTTTTCTTTTATCTTCACTGATTTCAATAATTATGGTATTTAATAGACAGCAAATTGAAAAAATCCTATTTTGGACAATGGGCAGTGTTTCAGCTGCAAGTTATAAACAAATACTAACTCTCTTACCATTTTTAATTGTTGGTATAATTATAATATTATCTTTTTCAAAAGATTTAAATATAATGTTAACTGGCGATGATACCGCTAGAAGTTTAGGAATAGAAGTTGATACTGTTAAAAAGATAATACTTGGAGTTTCTTCTATAATTGTTGCTGCTTGTGTATCAATAAGCGGCGTAATTGGTTTTGTCGGGTTAATAATTCCCCATGCTGTACGCATGGTATTAGGTCCAGACCATAAGGTATTACTGCCTTTTTCCATGATAGTTGGTGCTATATTTATGATTATTTCAGATACTATTGCAAGGACAATAGCAGCTCCTTCTGAAATACCAGTTGGTGCCATAACAGCTCTATTTGGTTCTCCATATTTTATTTATCTATTAATCAAAACTAAGAAGAAGGTGATGTAGTTGACTTCCTTAAATTCATCTGCAATCAATGTTCAAAACTTGTCTTACAGCTTTAATACAAACGAAATATTACATAAAATAAATATAAATTTTTTAGAAAATAAATTTTATTCAATCATAGGACCAAATGGTTCTGGTAAAACTACTTTTCTAAAAAACATTGCAAAAATTTTAAAGCCAAAAAAGAAGACCGTTTTTATAGAAAATATGGATATCCTTAATTTAAAGAATAAATTTTTAGCAAAGAGACTTGCTGTAGTTCCCCAAGACTCAACTATAGACTTTGACTTTTCAGCTTGGGATATAGTTTTAATGGGAAGGACTCCTTATTTATCAAAATTTGAAAATGAATCGAAAGAAGACTGCGATATTGTAAAAAGTGCAATGAATATGACTAATACATGGCATCTCCGCAATAAACTCATTAACCAATTAAGTGGTGGAGAAAAGCAGAGAGTACTTATAGCAAGGGCACTTGCTCAAGATACGGATATCATATTACTAGATGAGCCAATATCACATCTTGACTTACATCATCAAATTGAAATTTTAGATACTATTAAATCATTAAACGACAAAGTAACTGTAATCACTGTACTGCATGATTTAAATTTAGCTTCTCAATACAGCGATTACTTAATACTTATGGATAATGGTTCAATTGTAAAGCAAGGAACTCCCGAAGAAGTTATGACAGAAGAAACTATTAAAGATGTATATAAAATAAATATATGTATGATAAAAAATCCTGTAAATGGTAAGCCTCATGTAATTCCCATTATACTAGATACAAAAAAATAAATTATAACTTATATTTCTAATTTTCTCCTTAAAGCTGCGATCCAGGGTTGATTTTTTATAACTGCTAAACTTTTTTCCAAATTTAAGCTGACTATTCTATAAATTATTTCACCCTGTACAATAGCAAAAATCAAATCAAAAATTACATGCTGTTTTGTAAATTGGGTAGATATTATAATTATAAAAGCCATAAATATCAATAGTATTTTATTTAATAAAAATTTATTATCAATGTCTTTTGTCCCTTTTACAACTAGATAACATGTAAGTACATGTATACTTGGAAAACAATTATAAGGTTTATCTGTCTTATATATAAGTCTTACTAAATTAGTTAAAATATCATTTCCATATAACTCAGGTCTCGGAACAGTTGTTTGAAAAAAATAGTATATAATGTAACTCGTTATAAGTCCAAATATAATACTGAAAAGTACTTTATAATAAGTCCTTTTATAGTAAAAACAAAAATATACAAGAGACAAAAACATAAATGGGTACCACATTAAATACGGAACTGCAAATAATTTTATAAATGGTATTTTCATATCCATATCTGTAATCATATAATGCACGCCCCTTGATGAATTGCCCAAACAAATATAGAATACATTTACAATTGGAATCAAGAGCATGAAACTTAAATCAAATAAATTATATTTAAGTTTTTTCATACTATTCATCACCCTTATTTTTGATATTAGCCTTAGATAACCTAATCTTAATAAAGTTTGTGTATTTACAATTACATTTATTCAAAAACATAAAAAAACTACTAGCAGCAAAATGCTACTAGCAGCAAAATGCTACTAGCAGTTTTATATTATGGAACATGGTATATTTATATTTTAATCATCTTACTTGACAATTAGATGGCAAATTTATTAACAAATTATTAATAAATTTCAATAACAATTATTTGTGAAGTCTTCCGAAGGCATCTGCAGCCATTATAGCTGCATATACATCATCAGCTGTAACTTTAAAAGGCATATTATGAATAGTTTCTCCTTCTGCACATGCAGCCTCTGCCACTTTTCGTATATCTTCTTCTTTGACTTCACTTATTCCCATATCTTCTAAGGTAATAGGTAAATTTAAATCCATACACAATCCTATTACTTCCTCCAGCTCTTCTATAGGACTATTTTCAAGTAACAATTGGGCAATTGTTCCAAACGCTACCTTTTCACCATGATAGAGATTATGACATTCTTCAAGAACTGTAAACCCATTATGTATTGCATGAGCTCCAGCTAATCCACCACTTTCAAAACCAACTCCACTTAAATAAGTATTGGCTTCAACTACATTTTCTACTGCTTCCGTACAAACTTTATTTTCTACTGCTAATTTTGCTTTAAGTCCATCATCTAAAAGCGTTTCATAGCATAATCTTGCTAGTGCTAAAGCAGCTTTTGTTATCCTTCCACCACTCATATTTACTGCATTTGCTTGTGCACATGCTCTAGCTTCAAAATAAGTAGCTAGTGCATCTCCTATACCTGAAACAAGCAGCCTTACAGGTGCCTTGCAAACAATACCAGTATCAACTAAAACGAGTTCAGGATTTTTAGGAAGCATTAAGTACTTACTAAATACTCCTTGTTCGGTATAAATAACTGAAAGTGCACTGCACGGTGCATCTGTTGAAGCTATAGTAGGAACTATTACTACTGGTGCATTTTCGTAATAAGCTACAGCCTTTGCAGTATCAAATATTTTTCCACCACCTATGCCAACTACAACTTTAGAATTACTCTTTTTTACTCCATCACACAGCCTTTTTATCTCGCTTTCTGAGCATTCACCATTAAACGGTTCAAAGGTTAAACTTACATTTTTTCCTTTGAAGCTTTCTTCTATAACCTTCTGAGTTCTTTTTATTCCATTTGGACTTGCAATTATAAAGAAAGACTTTCCTAAATTTTTAGTGTGTTCACTAAAATTTTTAAGTTCTCCATTTCCTTGTATATATTTACTTGGTGATATTATTATTTTTGCCATGTTTATAACTCCTTTCCAATGCATTGTTATTATAGTGACATTTTTTTTAATTTTAGCATAACTTATAACAATTGTTCAAGAGTTTCCTTAATTATCCTCTGTCCTCTGTTTTTAATCCCTGTTTATAGGAAATCCTTCTTTAAAATATGTTCTTGGATATAATAAGTCTTTTACTTTTTCTTTGCTGCACTTTCCATTTTTCATAAATACATCTGGTATACCTTTTAGTGATATCCTTACATTTTCTATATTAAATATATCACATACATTTTCTATACAATCCAATGTTTCTTTATTTTTACCTTCTCTTAAATATTTAGTTATATCATCTCCAGTAATCCATCCTTTTTCAGAATAATCCTTATCATAATTTAAAACAGTACACTTTAATTTACTCTTATCGTTTCCTGCAATAGATGACATAAAGAAAGTTTTCACCATTATATCATCTATAGGAAGGCTGTAACCTGCAAAAATTATATGTTTGGCATTTTTCATTAGTAATCCAACTTCTGTTTTAACTTCTTCTAATGGAGCAATATTCTGCCTTTTTGCCATAGTTTGCATTATAAGAGGCATATCTGATGGATAAGTTATTTGTCCGCAATATGGGCATTCTATAGCTCCTCTCTTGCTTTTTAGTTCCTTTACACCTCTATACTTCCAATTTTGTTGTAATTCATCTACTATTGACGGTCCAAAAACTTCGGTAGAAAGTCTGCACCAACTTCCACCAAAAGTAGTAATATATTTACCACATTCAGGGCATATCCTTGAGTCAAAAATTCCATGTGGAAATAACATTTTTCCTATTCTTATAATTCTAGAAGGATATTCATAGTCATTAATCCTCTTGCATTGAGGTTCTCCTACTGTATACCATATTTCATTATCAGTACTATCTAGTTTTCTACCTGCTATTTGAGTTCCAAAGTCATCAAACAATCTAAGTTTTAATCCACATTTCAAATATGATGGATTGTCGTTATACTCTTTATGAGCATTAAAAACATTCCACATTATTATAGGATCCCAATTAAAGGATATAATTGCATATGAATAAAGGTAAAATCTCCTGCTGTTTCTAAGATAACCTCTTTTGTCAAATTCAAATGACTCTTCTTCCATGAGTTCCGTAAGAGTTTTTGAAAGTTCATAATACGGTTCAAGTTTATTTTTATCCATATATCCTGGTTCACATTGTATACTAAGTCTTTCTAATTCTTCAATCAATAAAATAAGGCATCTTTTAGCACCTTCTACCCTCTCACTTCTTAAAAACTGAGTACTCCCATTTATAAAAGCATTAAAACCCATACCATTGTCAATTAATTGATCTAGCATTGTAAAAAGCTCATGCATGTCTATTTTAGTATTTGTACCTATAATCAGCTGCAGAGCTTCTAAATCATATATTTTAGATAATATGGGATGATAGACTAAATCTTCTGTAACAAGCTTCTTAAATGCTTTTTTTAATGTGTCATCTTTGCCTTCTAAAAATGAAAAATCATTTTGATTTATTTTAATTACAATTTCAATTAATTCTTTAGTTGCGTAGAGTCCAAGGGACTCAGTAGCTCCAGCACCCCAAAGTATAACCGTTTCAGGCCAGTATTTTTCAGACATATTAATCACCCGTATCCTCTTTTATTTAATTTGACTTTCTGTGTTTGTTAACATATTCTCTAAAATTCCATCTGGTAAAAAAGTCATAAGCAGCTTTATATCCTGCTTCAAATAACTTCATGCTTTTAGCCTTACTTATATTAAAGTCAGTAGTTTTGACTCCTATAGTTGGTATTGATATAGTTCTAATCATATCTTTATCTGATATATACGTTTCATCATAAGTTTCTATTATGCACTCTGCTAAGTCCAGCACATATGAAATAAAATTATCCTCCCTATTACTATAACACTTTTCCAGTTTTTCAAACTTGAGTCCAAAAGTCGGCCACCTTGGAACTCCTTCAACATCAAATATCCACACTGGAAAATTACTTAATATTCCTCCATCGACTATATAACTATTTATATTGTTATACTTTAAAAGTACTGGTTTAAAATAAAAAGGTATACTTATACTCATTCTAACAGCAGTTGAAATCTTGAATTCCATAGGATCTATACCATAGTATTTTATATCATCTGGAAGTATTAAAAGACGCTTTTTAGTTACATCAGCTGCTATTATTTTTAAATTTGATTTTCCACTAGAACTCACATCTTTAAACTTGGTCTTATTCTTAGCGTTTAAAAGTGCCTCAATCCAGGTTTCTAGATAGCTTCCAGAATACAGTCCCTTACTTACTGCCATTTTTAATATCTTAAGAGGCAGTGGTAAATACTTGCTCTTATCAATAAATTTAGTGTAGTCGAGACTCATAAGCATATTTTTTAAATCCTGTCCGCTGTACCCTGCAGCTAAAAGTGAAGCTATAATTGCTCCTGCAGAACTTCCAGCAACCCTTTGCCACTTATATCCACTTTGTTCTAGATAACAGATGGCTCCTACAAATCCAATAGCCTTAACCCCTCCACCCTGAAAAACAATATCTGCTTTCAATTTTTAATAATCACCTCAAAAAAATGTATTCACTATATTCTATTATTTTATATAAAATTTGTTCATAGATTTTTCCGGTTATAAAATTTGCAAAATTAACCTATATGTATTAAAATGTCATATTATATGAGGAAGGTGTATTAAATGAGCAGATATTTTATTCAAGTTTTTGGAAGAGTCCAGGGAGTGGGTTTTAGATACTCTGCAAGTTTTTGGGCAAAATCACTTAACTTGACTGGATGGGTCAAAAATTGTGAAGACGGAAGTGTTCAAATGGAAGTTCAAGGAGATACCAAAGACATATCTTCATTTATAGATAAAATTGAAAATGGCGGCAGATTCATACATGTAGAAGATAAGATATGCAGAAAAATATGTACCATTGATAGTGAGAAATATTTTAGAGTTGCCTACTAAAACATGTAAATATAGAGTTTATAGACTCTATATTTACAGTATTTATAATTTTACTTGTCAGATAAATCTATTTTAAATTTCAAATCATCTCTTATTTCATAACCGCTAAAAGCATTGGTTCCTATTTTATATTTTTTGTTCTTGTCTAAAGACTCAAATTCCATAATATATAAGTTAGGGTTATCCTTATCTTTTTTAATACTAAAGTCATTATTTTTTCTTTGGACTACTTTTTCATCACTATTTATTATAAACAATTCTTTTGCTTGCACTGCCGGTAGTTTTCCCTGTGCTGTGTATCTAACAATTGTCTTATCCTTGTCTGTATATATTTCTTTAATTGTAAGCTTACCCATTTTCCCCTGCGAAAGTTCTATAGGATATTTTCCATCTATGTTTTTATATATCGGAGATACTTCAACATTATTTTCACCATAATTAACCTTATATGGTATAACAGTCAAATATTTCGGGATATGCTTTGAGCTAACAAATCTATATTCATACTCAAAATCACTTGATGCAGAATTTTTGACTTCATCACCCGAAATACCTTTTTCTGAAATTTCATCACCATTATCATCAAAAATAAACCATTGATTATATTCATATTTTTTATTATCCTGTCTATTGTACTTCCCTGTAACATTTATTATAGTATTTATAGGTGTAAAGCTCACTTTTTTAACATCAATAGTTGTATCAGGAAATTTTATAATAGTATTAGGTTTAAATGTCTTGGTGTTTTTTAGCACTTCATCTTTTGAAATACTAAATTTAAAATTCCAATTTCCTTTTATGTTATATATATTTGTTATATTCAAATCTACATTAAAAATAGATGGAAGATTTTTATCTCCTATATCCATGGTTTCTGAATTTACATAAGTGTGACTGTCTAAATATTTACCATCACTTCCTGAACCACTTGAAGGACGTTTACCATTTATTTTTAAATACTGTATTAATCCAAAAGGAACAAAATTACTGTCTTTACCCTGCATTTCAATAATTTCTTTTCCACTTTTCATTAGGTCTTTTATATTTCCTTTAGATTTTACAGTGTAACCTATCATCAAACTACTATCATCACACACTACTTCATTTATAGTAAAAGTTATTTCTTTATCCGCTGCACTTTTATTTATCACCTCGGAATATTCCTGATATTCTCCATGATCACTTTTATTTTCTCTATTTATGAGTTGAATTATGGATTTAAATGCAGAAACATTTTTAGCAAGAACGGGTACTCCCACTCCTGCGGCAATTGATATTACGACAATCACTGCACAAGCTGCTGCTTTATACCTGAATTTTCTAAAACTATTTTTAGTTTCAACTTGTTTTAATAATTTCTTTTTTAATTTTTTCTTTCTCAAATCATCCATTTTTAAATCTGTATCATCATTTTCTTTATCATCTGTATATATATAATTAAATAGTTCAAGCATATCTTTTTCATCAAATAAGTCTTTATTCATTTATACAACCTCCATTTCTTAAAAAGATAAGTTTTTTCTTTAAAACTTTTCTTCCTCTTGAAAGTCTATTGTCAACCGCACTTCTATTCATTCCTAAAGAATTTGCTATGTCAACTATATCTTCCTGGACAAGATACCTTCTTATGAAAATCTCCCTATCTATCTCATTTAATTCTTTTATAAGTTTAATAACTTCATTTTTGTTTTCTTTCGATATAATCAAACTTTCTACCTGTTCCTTTGATTCAAGCATGTAATCTTCTATACAATCTACCTTTATATCTTTAATAACTTTTTTCTTATAATTTATTGCCCTATATTTTGCCACTGCTTTAAACCAATACTTAAAATTTCCCTTCTTGTCATCAAACTTATCTGCATTGTTCCATAAACACATAAATATATCATTAATACATTCATCTATATAAGTAGAATACCTATTAGAACCAAATATCGAAAAAACTATTTTATATATATAATCAGAATAACTATCAAAAGCATATTCCAACGCCTTTGGATTCTTATTTTTAATTTCTGTAATAAAATTGTTGTCACTTATATGCATTTTCCCCTCCTAATATTTTATAATCAAGTTAGTAAATATTTTAAAAGGCCTTTCATATAATAATACAAATCTATTTATATATTTCTATCATACAATCATACACCCCAGGGGTGTAATTTTTTCCAGTATAAAAAAAGACATGTGCTATTACCATGTCTTTTCTATATTATCATACTAATTTTTTGACATTTAAATGGAAGCTTACATTTAATAAATAGTTTCATTTTAAATTTAAGCTGCTGCTCTTCTTTTTATAGCAGCATTTACAGCATTAAATAATACTACTGCAGCTATGGTATTTATAACTACTGCTGGAATGACTACTGATAATACCAATGCCTTAAAACTTGTTGGTAATCCAACTATTACAAAAGCAGCACTTAAAAATACGATTCCGCTTATAAAAGTTCCAATTGCTGTAGTAATCATAATTTTTATTTGACTATTTAACTTTTGTCTAAAAGGCTTTAATAGTAAGAACATAACATTTGTAGTTACAATTTTATCTACTACATTAGGTATTTGTCCTCCTGGAAAGCCAGTAGTCGCAGCTGACAATACTCCAGCTATTATTCCTGCACACATGCAAGATTTATAATCTTCGTTTAATATCATTATGATAAATAACATAGCTAACGAAAAGTCTGGTTTCATACCCAAAAATAAAGGTGGAGTCATTTGGTGCAGTATTGTACCTACTGCTAAAAGTAGTGAATTTATAACTAATTTTCTTATATTCATAATAAAAATCTCCTCTCAATATACACATTTAATAATTTTAAAATAAATTCATTATTTATATAGAAAGCCGGCTTCTATCTATTAAATAAAAAATTATAAAAATAAAAAATCTCCGTCCTAATAATATTATTAGGACGGAGATAACACTTCCGCGGTACCACCTAAATTACGTTAAAAAACGCCTCTTATTCAGATACAAACATATCCTAACCATTATATCGTATGGTACACGGTAACCACTACTCTTCAAAATTGAATTTCAATTTACTTCTCAGAGGTCCATTCACCAACAAGCTGTAGTATTGAGATCTCACCATCCTCAACTCTCTTTAACTAAACTAATTTAGCTACTCTTCCTCATCAACGATTTTATCTATTAAATTAGATTTATTTTAACACCAATAATCAAGGTTGTCAATAACTAAAATCACCATGATCAGGGCAAACACATCTTTATATTGTATTTTGTTCCAATGTAAAGATGTGTTTTTAAAATATGTAAAATAACTTTTGTAAGTGTGTATTTGTTTCAATGTTCTGTAAATTAATCATCCACTTATCCTTGGGGTATCATTATTTCTTCTATTCTTTACCTCGTAGAGGGTTAAAAATAACTTTTTCTAAGTAACTTTTATCTAAAGCGCATCTAAGTTTCTTCAAATTCAAGCTTTTCTTTGAAGTTTTTTCTTCCCTAAGTAAATTTAATGATAAGTGTCGTAAGACTGCTAGATTTCCAGCAGAATTATTCTTCCTAGCTCTACGCTTATCTTCGTTAAAAGAAACATCTAGAACCCAATGAAGTTTATTCTCTATGCCCCAATGTTGTCTCACATCCTTAGAAAACAATTCTATTGATTCAAGGCTAGTTATATAATAGCTACGTTCAAATGTTTCTTTATCCCCAACAATTCGCTCTCGCTCAACCATTCCAATTGATTTAATATTTTTCCGATTACCTTTGTTATCTAACCATGAAATATCATTAACTAAATAATACTTTCTTGTTTCGATTCTTCCATGATTTTTTTCTTTAGTAATAAGTTTAAGTACATCTACATCTTTGATTTCATCTTTTATTATTGAATCAAAAAATAATTCTACATTATTATAAAGAGTTCCTTGACTTTTCTTTAATGCTAATATGTAATCTGCTTCTTTTTCTATAATTGCTTCAGCTATTTTCTTTTGAGTACCCATAGCATCAATAGTAACAATGGTGTTCTTTAACTCTAATAGTTCTAGTAATTTAGAAATTGCTGTAATCTCATTGGACTTATCTTCTGTTTTGATTTGACCTAAAACTACTTGGTTTTCATTTGCCCAGGCACTAACCATGTGAATTGCTTTTTGATTTGAACTACCGCAAGACGAACCTCTTAGTGTTTTGCCATCTATAGATACTATTTCACCTTTTACTAAATTAGATAACTCTTTAATCAGTTCATTAAAACATTTTTGAAATTGTTTAGGATCTATTTGAGAAAATACCCTGTTAAATGTGTCATGTGATGAAATTCCATTAGGAAGCTCAAAATACCTTCTTAGCCATTCTTCGCTTGCTTCTGAAAATTCTACAATACCATTATAGGATTCAGCACCACTAGTTATAGCACATATAGCTATTCCTATAATATCTATAAACTTATGCCTTTTATTGTCATTTGTCTATATCCAAGAATTCCACCTTTTGCCTCATAGGCATCTTTTATTAGCAGTATCAATACTTTATTAAACATTTCATTTTTATTTTCTTTGCGGCTTAACCATTTATAATAAGAAGAGCGTGGAATTTCTGCAAATTTACATAATACCGAAATAGGATATTCTTTTTCATTGTGTATTTCTTGAATCGCCACATAAATATTTTCATTCTGAACTTGGCTTAAAATCGCCTCTTCTCTATTTCGTCGAGTTTTTTTAAGAATTCCATCTCCATTTCTTTTCGCTTGTTTTCTGCCTTTAACAGACGATTTTCAGTGCGAAGTTTTTCCAACCCTGACATTTTATCTTCAGGTTTAATATGACCTCCGCAGTCAAGCAGTCCTTTAACTCCGTTTGTCTTATATTTTTTAAGCCAGGTGTAAACCTGTTGGTATTATACTTGATATTTTTCAGCTGTTTGAGCATAGTTATTTTCATTCTCAATACAGCATTTAACTATTGTAATCCGTTCTTCATAAGTGGTTTTTCGTCCTTTAGTCATGATAGTTGTTCCTCCTGTTCCAGAGGTTTTTAATTCCTCATGACTATTATACTTTATAATCCACTTTCTGAGTTGAGTTGTACTACGCATTTTATATTTAATTAAAATTTCTGGTACTGAAAGCCTACGTCTGAAATAATCGTGTACTGCATTTTTCTTTATATATGAAGAATATTTTCTGCACTTATTATTTTCCTTAAATGCAGTAATTCCAAAAGTCTTATATAAACGGAGCCAATCTTTAAACCCAGATTGACTTACATTATATATACGACAGCTTTCTCTGAATCCATTAGTACCATTAAGATATTCAGTTACAATCTTTACTTTTTCTTCAAAGGAAAACTTATGTTTAAATGACACTGAAAACACTCCTTCCTAAGTAAACAAGTTTTATTATTTCACTTGTCTACCTAGGAGGGAGCATATCAAAATTAGTATAACAGTCAATTTTTATTATGTAAACTTCCAAATGTTCTATAATTTAATCTATTTTTTCACAAACTGTCTTAGAAGTACTATCAATATTTATTTCATTCCTATATTCTACAGTTTCAATATTACAGTTATCTCCTATTGTAACATTGTTTCCTCTTACTATCTTTGCTGTAGTATTTTCAAGAAAAACATCATCACCTTCAATTGTATTTGCTTCAAGTCCATTACTATTCATAAAAAGGTTTAGCATTTTAACAAAAAAATGGCCCTTTCCTAATCTTACTTTTATATTTTCTCCTCCTATATCTTTTACTCTACAGCTCCCATACATCTCTATATCAATATTCCCTGCATTTAGTAGTCCTCCTATTTTAAATCCACCTCTTGCATTAAAATTTTCTGCCTCACAGTCGCCATCTATAGAAACTGAACCTGATATTTGTATATCTTCTGTATGCAAACCGCCTCCTATATCGGAAGATCCACTTATTTTCACTTTTCTTGCATTAACATCCCCTAATATATGTGAAGATCCGCTTACAGTTATTTCATTAGTATCAAGATCTCCTGTTATTTTAGTGCTGCCGCTAATTCCAACTGTTTCAGCCTTTACATTTCCATTAGCAGAGGAAGATCCTGAGCACTTATAAGTATAACATTCTATATCTCCTTCAACTTTAGCTGAACCACTGATTTTTACTTCATTATATTTCCCACCGCTGATTTTTCCTGATCCAGAAATTTTCATATCGACTAATTTTTCTTCCATTTTAAAGCTTCCCTTCATTATACAAATTTATTTTTGATTTTAACTCTTCTACACATTCTCCAGCATTTACCTTTAATACAAGTACAGCTTCCCTTTCAATATATATTTCATTAGGTATTAGCATTAAAAAACATAATCCTACTCCAAATTTTCTTATAAGCACTACATCACAATATCTACCATCAAAATTTTTGTAGTTTTTTTCTAAAGTATCAAGTACCAGTTTTCCTTCTTCTAAACTTGCCTTACCAGACTTGATAAACCTATCTACAATACCCATAAATAATAACTCATTAAAATAAAATCCATTACTTTCTTTATGAGCAGTTTTATATAGATTTATCGCAATCTGTGAAACAATGTTTTGTTTCAATACATCACTTTCTTCTAAAAATACTGTTGAAAGATTTGGAGAAAATATTCTTGCTAGCTCATCTAATGATATATCTTTTTTAAAACTTTTAATTTTTTCTACTCTTTCTAGTATTTCTTTTCTTGGAAAAAATGTTTCCTGACCTGTAAAGCTGGACTTTTTTATAAACCACTCCTCAGGTATAAGATTTTTCCTCTTCCATCTATATAATTGCCCATAGGATATATCCGTTATTTTAAGCAATTCTTTTTTAGAAATTAGATTTTCTTCTTCCATATGTTCATTCCCCTCTTCAACTATTTTATAAAAACAGTATAACATAACATTGTTACATTAGCAATGTTAGTTGAAAATAAAAAAATTAGGAACTATACATATATGTTGCAAAGTTCCCCTACTCAAATAAATTTTCTACTTCAGATTCTTGATAATACCTCATCATATCATATTTTAGCCTTATATAACCGATACCTGTTGATAAACTGATTCTTTTTTATTTATTGCTGACAATACATCAAACACAAGATCAGGTTGATCCATCATCAAAAAGTGTCCTGCATTAGGAATTATAAATATATCTTTATTTGGTGCTTTTATATCTTTAAAATAATCTTCAGCTATAACATGAGGAGCTTGCCAATCCCTTCCCCCCAAAATGTAATATACCGGCACCTTATATTCTTTGGATTCTCTGCGTAGATTAAAGCCCTCAAGGAAACTGTGAACCTTTGAATTTGCCTTAAAAATCTTCATAAATGCTATAATATCGGAGAACTTAAAAATGGGGCTTTTAAATGCAGCTATCCAGATATCAATGCCTATCTCCATACCTAATTTGTATTTTCCCTGAAGCTTACGAACTACATTACATTTTCTCAAAAACTCTTTATCAAAAACAGTTTTGCTGCCAGGATATTCACCTATACTTTCAAGCTTTTTCAATGATTTTTTATCATCTGCTTCTTCAATCATTTCTTTAACTTTGTTATAGCCTACCTGCTCATTTTCCACCATACCAATAACCTGTCCAGCACCAATATAATACTCTACATCTTCCGGATGCTTTCTGATAAATACCGACCCAAGAACACTTCCCCAGAAATGGCCAAATATAACAATCTTTTTCTTGTTATATTTTTTCTTAAGATACTGGATAACTTCAAATAAGTCCTGAAGCATCAACTCTATTGTAGGAAGTTTATCCGGATTCTTAGTCAGGGTCTTCCCAGCACCCCTCTGATCCCAATGAACCACAGTATATATTTCTTCCCATCTATCTTGAAATAATCCTGTAAATAAGGATTCCGCCGAACCCGGTCCTCCGTGTAAAAATAACATTACAGGATTATCAAAGCTTGTTCCTAGATGATACAGAAACTGATCTATTCCATTAATCCTTACATATTCAAAAGTACATATTAACCTGTTGTTTTTATTTCTCATAATTTTTCCTCTCCTTTCTTTGATTTTTTCTTATATTTTCAAATTCCTTTAATATTCTTGCTGCGTCATCTTTCTGACTTTCATCTACTTTTAAATTACTATCTTCTTCAAAGCCATCTTGTTCTTCACCATCAAATCGATACAGTTTTTTCAGCATTCCCCAAATAGTTTCTAGCTCTTCAGTTGAAAAATCCTTAAAAAGCTGTGCCATAAAGAATATTCCTCTTTCTGAAACTTGATACAATACCTGCTTTCCAGTTTCCGTAATTATTACATTAACAGCACGTCTATCTTCAGGATTAGGCATAACATCAACATATCCCTTTTTCTGCATGACAGTAACAATTTGTTTTACATTTTGTTTAGTGGAACCAAGCTTTCTTGCAATATTATTAAAGGTAGTTTTACCTTCAGATAAATGAGCAATTGCAACCATGGTCATATACTGCCTTGAAGTCAAATTTCCAAGGTATTCATCTCCTCTTACCTGAAGCTTATTGGCCAGTGAAAATAACGTTGCATAGGTTTGTTCCATTAAAAATATTTCTCTATATGTATCCATAAAAGTTTTTCCTCCTATAAGACAATATATTGTCTTACTATAGTTTAATAATATTTTTTATATTTGTCAATATATTGTCTATTATTTTATTATATAATCCAGCAAATAATAAGATGTACCAGTCCTTATTATTCTTTGATCAATAAATCTTACTTAGTGGGAGTTTGTTTCTCCCACTAAGTTTAGATAAATATTTTCCACTTACTACAGGCTTAGCCTTGATTTTGTGTCCATAGTAAAGTCATGTTATAATCTATTTGTTATGTTAATTCAAAGCAAGAATATTATTTAAACGAGGTATAGTATATGATTGGAATAATGTTTGTATGTCACAGCAACATATGCCGTTCAGCTCACCAAATTAGATTATCAGAAGTATGATTATATCATAGGAATGAAGGAGTATAATATAAGAAATATTCTCAGAGTAATTGGACAAGATCCTGAAAACAAAGTTATAAAACTTCTTCATTTTTCAGCTACTTCAGGTGACATTGCAGATCCCTGGTACACAGGTAATTTCGACGAAACCTATGATGATATAAAAGCGAATTGTGAATCTCTTTTAAAATACATATCAAATAAAGCTTCATATAAAAATGCTTCATGCTTGATATAACAAAGGTGAAACTTATAATCAATTAAATTCTTATTTCTCTCATTATTTACTTCTTAAGTTAATTCTTTTATCTTATTTTTAAGATCTTCATATATTACCTACTCATAGACCCCATCCTTTATCACAGAGTTGACACCCCTCTGCTACCACAGCTATAGTATTCCTTTTTCGTCTAATATAGTGGCTTCAATTTCACTTAATATTTTTTCACTAATACTATTCGAATGTACAATATTTCAATACATAGTTTTCCCAATTTACATTCATATGTGCATATCATACCGTATCATTACATTTTTATCAAAAATAAGGTACATATTGATACCTGAGCCATAAAAGGTTTTGAAATTTTGTATGATAAGTAGTTTTATGATATAATTACCCATTGTCGTTAAACAATGACTAAATAAAAAATGTAAAGTGAGTAATGGACTTAATGCTTGGTTGAAAGAACTTAACATTGAATATAGTTGGATTAATAGTGAAGAAACTGGTTGGGATAAATTGATTATAACTGGATTTGGATTATATAAGCAGAAATAAACAGAGTTCTTGGTTTCAGGTGGAGTTTTTTTCTCCATCTGAGTCTTATTAACAGTATTCTTAGTGTCTTTAGCACTTAGCATACGTTATCCTTATAGTTTTGGTTACAAATATTACATTTTGCTAGTGTATCGATACATTAGTTATGTCATCCTTCTAATGCTATAATATCCGTAATGTTTTAGTAAAATACCATTTATTACAAAGAGGACATTATATGAGAAACAAAAATTCAAGACTAATCAAATTAATTCAAACTGCATTATTAGCAGCATTATGTTTTATATCATTTACTTTTCTTCAAATTAAAATTCCAGTGCCAGGAGGAGATGCAACTTCATTACATGTGGGCAATGCCTTCTGTATACTTGCTGCTTTACTTCTCGGCGGATGGTATGGCGGACTTGCTGGAGCTATAGGAATGACACTATCAGATCTTTTAGATCCCGTATATATTTTAGGAGCACCTAAAACCTTTGTATTAAAATTGTGCATTGGATTGATAACAGGGTTAATTGCCCATAATTATGCTAAAATAAACGATAGTAATGATAAAGCTTATGTTCTTAAATGGGCCATTATTGCTTCAGCTTGTGGACTCGCATTTAATGTAACTTTTGATCCTATTGTAGGATACTTTTACAAGCAGTACATCCTGGGACAACCCCAAAAAGCAGCATTAATTTTAACAAAATTTAATGCAGTTACTACACTTATCAACGCAGTAGTCTCTATAATATTAGTAAGTCTTATTTATAGTGCCCTAATCCCAATTTTAAAAAAATCAGGACTTTTATTAACAGAAGAAAAGAGAATAAAATCAGACAATAAAAAAGCCTCTTAATCAGCAAAAATAACTTCTTATAGGCAGAACTCTGTTTATTCCATCTATAAGAAGTTTTACAAGTTTCATTACTTATTATAAATCCACTTATCTGATTGGCTACCTACTGTAACACTCCCACGCACTTTGATAGAAAAGCAGATATCATTTAATTGGTGGTTACACTTGGTATTATTCAACAATTTTATAATATACTCTTGCAGTTAGAGAAAATACAACTGCATAAATTACTGCAAAAACAAGGATTGTGGATAAAGTGCAAAGCATAAATAAGGATACATTTTTCAAATATAGAACGGCAAGCAGCTTTGTAATCATTGGAAACGCAAAAGCAACATGGATCACTGTAAAAACAAGTGGTAGAAAAAATACCATTAATACTTGGCTTCTTATCGTTTTCTTTATTTCTTTTTTACTCATTCCTACCTTTTGCATGATCTCAAAACGTTCCTTATCGTCATATCCTTCCGAGATCTGCTTATAATAAATAATTAGCACTGTTGCCATTAAAAATAATGCACCTAAAAATATGCCTATAAAGAACAACCCACCATACATCATAAAGAAATTTTCTCTACTGCCTGCAGCACTATTAATATGGACTTCTATCTTATTTTCCATAAATTTTTCCTTCAAATCTTTAGATAGGGCTGAAATGTCCTTGTCTGTTCCTTGTACGTCAAATCCAATTGTATATTCTTTATACCCCTTTTTCCCTATAGCATCTATATCATTTACAAACAGTACATAGGAATCTACTATATCCTCCATCTGACTTTCCATTCCTGCTATAGGTTTATCTAATACTTGTTTGATCTTAAAGGTTTTGTTACCAATGGTAATATTATTCTTATCATAATTCTTTGCTTTTGAAAAAATAATTGCTTCGTCATCAGCAAGGCTAACATTCTTTCCTTCTAATCTATTGTAATCCGAAATAGGCATAAGCACTATCATTGAGATATTTGAACTATAACCAGGTTCACTTCTCAATAAAAATTTACCATCTTTTTTTGTAGCTGCAAAACTATTATCCCAATAGTTAAGTTTGTCATTTATACCTACTTTACTATTTTTTGTTTCAACATCTATAATTTCATCTATCTTTTGTACCTGGCTTTTACTAACTTGTGAAGCACTTACCATTAAATTTCTTGGAAATCGAGTTCTCAAAACATCTTCCATTCCTGCATATAGAGAAACTGTAGTAGAAAGCATCACAATTACTGCGGTACTTAAGATACAGATATTCGCAAGTCCCACTGCATTCTGCTTCATTCTGTACAGCATACCGGAGATGGCTACAAAATGGTTTGTTTTGTAATAAAACTTTTTATGATTTCTAAGAAACTTTAATAATGCAATACTTCCTGCTGTAAAAATAGCATAGGTTCCTATCATAACTAAGATAACTGCAACAAAAAACAAATTTAGAGCAGAAAGTGGTGATTGAACCTTCAGTGCTATTCCATATCCAGTACCTAAGGTTATTACTCCTATAATGGTCATAATCCATTTAGTTTTTGGCTCCCTTTCTCCCTGCTCCGTCCCTTTCAAAAGTTCAATAGGCTTTGACATTTTAATTTGAACTAAGTTTGATAATAATGTTACAAAAAAAATACCTATAAAAACAATTAAAGTTATTATTATAGATGGCACTGAAATAGAAAAACCGAAGGACACTTTAAATCTAAGTATCTTTAAAAGCAAAAGAAACATAAGTTTATTAAGAATAATTCCACCAATAAGTCCCGCTGTTAAGCTTATAAAGGAAGTAAAAATACTTTCAAAAAACAGCACCTTAGCAATATGCTTTTTCTCAAGACCTAACACATTATACAGTCCAATTTCTTTTTTACGCCTTTTCATTAAAAAACTATTTGTGTAAAAAAGAAATATAGCTGAAAAAATTCCTATTATGATTGTTCCCAAATGGAGAATAATTTTTAGATCCGCAGATCCACTTACACCATCCAGCCCCTTATTTATTGAAAGAGCATGCATCATATAAAACATCATAATAGTACATATACAGGTAACTATAAATGGAAAGTATGTCTTACTATTCTTCTTAATATTTATTACTGCTAACCTTGGGTAAAATAGTTTACTCATTTACTCTACCTCCAGTGGCAATAACCGTAAGTGTGTTTGAAATTTTTTCAAACATTTCCTCATTGGACATTGATCCTCTATAAAGCTGGTGGAATATCTCTCCATCCTTAATAAAAAGCACTCTTCCTGCCCTGCTTGCTGCCTTAGTACTGTGGGTAACCATAAGAATTGTTTGCCCATCTTTATTAATTTCCGAAAACAATTTTAAAAGCTGATCTGCAGCTTTGGAATCAAGTGCTCCTGTTGGCTCATCGGCTAAAATAAGCTGCGGTGCCGTAATCAAAGCTCTTGCAGCAGCCGCCCTTTGCTTTTGCCCACCGGACACCTCATAAGGAAACTTTGACAATATATCTTTTATACCTAACTTCTCAGCAATAGGTATTAATCTCTTTTCCATTTCCTCATAGGACTTTCCAGATAAAACAAGGGGTAAGAATATATTATCTTTTAAAGAGAAAGTATCAAGCAAATTAAAATCTTGAAATACAAAACCTAAATTATCCCTGCGAAATGCAGTAATCTCACTTTCTTTCATTGCTACAATATTCTCACCCTGCAGTAAAACCTCACCACTTGTGGGTTTATCTAAAGATGCCAGTATATTAAGCAGTGTGGTTTTCCCCGAACCTGACTCTCCCATAATCGCTACATACTCACCTTTTTCCACTGAAAATGTTACATTACTTAATGCTTGAACTTGATTTCCACCAAATCTTGTTGCATATATTTTTTTCAAATTATTCACTTCTAGTAATTTCATGTTTTTTCCTCCTTTTAGTCGGAACACGGGGTAACTTAAAACATTCACTGTCGTTCACAAGTTACCCGCAAAAGTCCATTTAGGACTTTTGCCTCCTCGCTGTACTTTGACTATACTATGATTATAAGAAAAAAAGAAATGCTCAGCCATAACTTTGGCTTACATTTCCTTCTTTAACCTTACATCACTGTAAGATTAGAGATAACCACACCAGACACTCAACTTATACGCAGGTATATGTTAAGTGTCTGGTGTGGATGTCTATAGACTCACTCAATCATAGTTTTCACAGAGGAAAGGTCAATTTTTACCCTTGTTCCAACATTAATCTTAGAGGTAATAGTTATTCTATGGGAAAGCTTATCTAGTATCTTTTTACAAAGATAAAGTCCAATCCCAGTTGCCTTTTTATCCATACGTCCATTATATCCAGTAAAACCTTTTTCAAACACTCTCGGCAAATCCTCTCTAGAAATACCTATTCCCGTGTCCTCAATTACAAGCACCTTTTCTACCTCATCCTCCATGTATATTGATACTTTTCCGCTGCTTGTATATTTAAGAGCATTAGAAAGTATCTGTTCAATTACAAATACCAGCCACTTTTCATCTGTAAGCACAGAACAATCCATTTCTTTTAACTCAAGGGCTATCTTTTTTCTAATAAATATTGGGGCGTATTTTCTAATGGCTTGTTTTACAATTCCTAACAAGCTGTAGTTTTGAAGCACTAAATCCGCTGATACACCATCAATTTTTAAATAGCCTAACACCATTTCAACATACTGCTCAATTTTAAAGGTTTGTTCTAATAATTCCTTATTTTGTTCAGTATAGTCACTTTGTAATAATAATCTCATCGCAGCAATTGGCGTCTTAATTTGATGTGCCCAAAGAGTATAGTAATCCATCATATCTGTCTGCTTAATATCTATCTTTGAAATCAATTCTATTTTTTGACTATAAAGAGCTCTTAAAATATTTTGATAGTCAATTTCAATTAAGCTGCTAGTAAGCGGCAATTTTTCTAAACCTGTGCTGATTTGTTTTTCTAGAATATACAGCTCGTTATGCTTTTTATAATACTTCATAAAATCACAAATTATGAAGATAAAAGCTGTACAGGCTGATAAAAAAAATGCATATACAATTGACTCAAGTGGTAAAGAATATAGCGAAAAGACTGCAGCAAAAATAGCAAGAAAAACACTATCCATTACTATTGTTTTTCTGTGATCTTTAATATACCATAATACAACCCATAAAAAAGATTTTTCTTTCATATCATTCCACCATATACCCGATACCTTTTTTCGTTTTAATAAAATCGCAAATACCAACTTCTGAAAGCTTTTTTCTAAGACGAGTAACATTAACAGTTAAAGTATTATCATCTATATAGCTGTCACTTTCCCACAGCCTTACCATAATAACATCTCGAGGTATTACTTTACCAGTATTCTCAAGTAAAATCTGAAGAATCTTAAATTCATTTTTTGTAAGCTCCAGTTTATTATCCTTGTATTCAACAGCGGCGCTGCTGAGGTTTAATACTACGCCTTTATACTCAATTACGTCCATCTTACCGCTAAAGGAATAGGTCCTTCTTAAAAGTGCCTGCACCTTTGCCACAAGAATGTTTAAATCAAAGGGCTTTGCAATAAAGTCATCACCGCCCATATTTACAGCCATAATAATATTCATATTATCAGACATAGAAGAAACAAAAATAATAGGAACCTTTGATATTTTTCGAATTTCGCTGCACCAGTGATAACCATTTAAAAATGGCAGAGATATATCCAAAAGCACAAGATGCGGATCAAACTGAACAAATTGTGCAATAACATCTTTAAAATCAACTATATATTTAGTTTCATAATTCCACTTACAGAGACAATTTTTCATTGATTTTGCAATTATCATATCATCTTCAACAATTAAAACTTTATACATACTTATTGCCATCAACTTCCCTTCAGACCATTTAATTTATTACTTAGTATATCATACTTTTATATAGTTTTGCCTTATCTCTTCTTTTTACATGCTAATTAGCATATACTTTATTGTGTTTATTGATTTTTTTTATAGAAAATGATATATATATAATGGGTTCATGAAGCTTGTTGGTCGTGTAATTTTCAACTTATAATGAAGGGAGGATAGCCTAATAATAAAACTTTAAGTTAAGTTTATTGCTGGGTATCGTGAAGTTTAATGAAAAAATTTTTAAAACGATTGTTAATTGTTTTAGCTGCTGCACTCATTATTTTTATTGCTGTTTTTCATAAAAGAATCATATTAACTTATAATTTAGTTAACAAATATGTTTCTTTAAAAAATCTTAATATGACAAATCAAAAAGTTGATGGATTAAAAATGTCCAAATCCATGAATTACAAAGATGTTGTATATAAAAATACTAATGGAGTCCCACTAACACTGGATATTTATTCTTCACTAAAGAAGAATGGCGGTCCCTCACCAGTGATTTTATATGTTCACGGCGGCAGCTGGGTTTATGGTGATAAAAGTATTCCAGATGCGTTAAGTCCTGTACTTAATACTTTCAGAGAAGAAGGATACACAATTATTAGTACTTCTTATGAACTCAGTAGGGATAAGGCTAATTTCAATAAACAAGCTGCAGATGTTAAGGATACTATAAGATGGATATATAAAAATAAATCTAATTACAATCTTGATCCAAATGAAATAGGAGTTATTGGTGTTTCATCTGGTGCTCATCTTTCTCTTCTAGCTAGTTACAGCGGCAGTGATGAGTTTACAGATGATAAAGATTTAAGTAAGTATCCATCTAAAATTAAATATTTAATTGATTTTGCAGGTCCAACTGATTTAAGCCTTTTAAATACAAATGATTTAAATTATGACTTATCAAAAATTTATAATTCAATAAAAGATAAGAATACTGTGATAAAAAAATTCAATCCTATAAATTATGTTAGTAAGGGAATTCCAAATACATTAATAATACACAGTAATTTGGATCCTATGGTCCCTTATAAAAGCTCAAAAGAACTTTATGATAAATGTATTGAAGAACATGCCAAAGTAAAATTAATTACTTTAAAAAGTAGTGTACATGATTTATCAAACATTTCAAATGATGACATAGTTTCTATGTCTAAAGGATTGTTAAAGTTTGTAATATTAAATTCTCCACTATAACCATAAATTAAAACCCGCGGCTATCGCGGGTTTTATCGACAGATGAATATCACCTGTCGATAAATTTATATGATTAAGAATTATAACAAAGGCTTTCTGATGGATATTCTGGATCACAAGTTATGTCTATACCAAGCTTTCTAAATGTTTGCTCATCATGTGTACTTAAAATTGTAGTTGAGTGGGCTTGGCATCCTTTTAACATTGTTAATTTCTCCATAGCCATTTGTGACATGGGGTTTGTAGCTGCGCATATGCTAAGTGCCATTAATACCTCTTCACAACTTAATGCAGTATTCTTATTTCCCAATGTTTTTGATTTTAAATTTATGATTGGCTCAAGTATAACTGGTGATATAAGATGAATTTCATCAGATATATTAGCAAAATGCTTAATAGCATTTAAAATTACCGCTGCTGTTGAATCTAATAAATCTGAGCTTTTACCAGTTAATATTGTTCCATCATTAAGTTCTATTGCTACAACTGGACAAATATCATTTTCTCCTGCTGTTTCCTTTAATTTAGCAGATTTTTCCCTTGCAGGGACAACAACTTTTCTATCCTCTTGTTTTAAATTAAGTTCTTCCATAATTAGTTTAGCTCTTTGGAAGGTTTCTTTGTCTACATAACCTTTTTTATACTCACAGCCTGTTTTGAAATATCTTCTTATTATTTCTTGTCTAGATGCTTCTTTAACAACTTCATCATCAACAATACTAAACCCTACTCTGTTAACCCCCATATCTGTTGGAGATTTGTATACGGATTCTTTACCTGTTATCTTTTCAATAATTCTCTTAAGTACAGGAAAAGCTTCTATATCACGGTTATAGTTTACAGCTACCTTATTATAAGCATCAAGATGGAATGAATCAACTAAGTTTACATCTTTAAGATCTACTGTTGCAGCTTCATAAGCTATATTTAAAGGGTGTTTTAAAGGAATATTCCATACTGGGAAAGTTTCAAACTTTGAGTATCCAGCAGCTTTTCCTCTTTTACTTTCGTGGTAAAGCTGGCTAAGACATGTTGCAAGTTTCCCACTTCCTGGGCCCGGCGCTGTTACAACTACTATAGGTTTAGTTGTTTCAATATATGGATTTTTACCATATCCCTCATCACTTACAATTGTATCTACATCTGTAGGATATCCTTTAGTAGCTTGATGTTTATATACTTTTATACCTCTGCGCTCAAGTTTATTTATAAAAACCGTTGCTGCAGGCTGCCCGTTATATCTAGTAATTACAACACTATTTACATCAAGATCATACTCTCTAAAATCATCTATTAATCTTAAAACATCCACATCATAAGTGATTCCAAAGTCTCCTCTTATTTTGTTTCTTTCTATATCTCCTGCATATACGCAAATAATTATTTCAGCTTTTTCTTTTAATTTATGTAAAAGCTTTATTTTTGCATTCTCATCAAATCCAGGTAAAACCCTCTTTGCATGAAGGTCAAATAATAACTTTCCACCAAATTCTAAATATAATTTATCATAGTTATTAACTCTTTCTAAAATATATTTTGATTGTTCTTCTAAATACTTCTTGTGATCAAATCCTATCTTCATAGTCTGCTCCTCACTATACTAAAATTATTAATTCACTATTTTTGTTACCAAATTTAAAAATATCGACAAGAAAAATGTTTTCTCAATATTTTATTATTACATAACTTTAGCTTAAAGTGAACAATTTTCAACATATATTTTCATAAGCGGAGAAAAATAGACTTGAAAAGATTTACACAACATCAATTTTTTCAAATTCATACATACCTTTAAGAATAAATAAAATAGCTATAACTATTCCAATGACATACATGTAAATTCCTGTTTCAAAAGGATGTGTATTAGCTCCAGTCAAAATAGCTCTTCCTGGATATGTCCAAGGGAAGAAAATCCAAAACCTAGTATTAGATATTAATACTGAAGGTATAGAAAAGATTGCTCCTATGCCTAATGCAACTCCTATATTAGAAAATCTCATACTTAAATAATATTGTATTGCCATAACTGGGATAAGTGCAATAAAAGCTAATAGAGGACCATATATTATACCTAAAGGTATTTTACTATTTCCTGCTAATATACTTCCTGCAGCTATAACCATAAGCATAAATCCAAGTAAGTTTAAAAATACAATACCAGCTCCCACTAAAAATTTTGCTAAATAAATCTGTTTCCTTTTTACTGAGAGAGTTAAAATTCTTCTAAAGTTGTTTTCACTATTTTCTATTCTAACTATTATAGCCATTACTATAGTAACAAATAAGGAAAGTATGAATAATCCATAAAACATTGCGCTTTGAGTATAAATCTGCTGCCATATATTTTGTCCTTTTGAGGTAAATAACTCCTTATACCTTATAAAGTTTGTAAATCCTAATGCCACAAAAAATAATGGTAAAAACATTGCTAGAGCAAGGATATTAGAATGTCTTAACTTCAAAAACTCTACTTCTAATAACTTTTTCATAATAATCATCATTCCTTTCTATGTGCTCAAGGCACAAAAGTTCACTTTCAAATTAACTTCCTATATATCTCTATTTTTAAACTCTAAAATTCCTACAGCTAACCATATAACA
This sequence comes from Clostridium sp. JN-1, assembly GCF_003718715.1. Classification (NCBI taxonomy): domain Bacteria; kingdom Bacillati; phylum Bacillota; class Clostridia; order Eubacteriales; family Clostridiaceae; genus Clostridium; species Clostridium sp. JN-1. Next base: position 1,928,913 of record NZ_CP033465.1, read on the forward strand.
CAAGAAATAATCCCAAAAATCGCTGCTGTCTGTGAGTCACTTCCATCATTAAAAGGCATTGCTCTTAAAAAACATGAATAGGGAAAAATATTCCCCAAGATTTTGCTTTGAGCCATCATATAAGCACTCATTACACCTGCAAAGCCAATTCCTGCTGCAAGCAAAGAGTTTTTAATATAACAGCTGATAAATTGTTGAATACTTATAACTCCTAAAGCAGTAACAACTTGAAATATAAAATATTTTAGTATTAGTATATAGCTTCCATCTGCTTTAAATAGGTTTTTCATAGCTATCACCCCGAGAGTATTTATGATTATAGCTATAATAGTAAATATAAAAATTACTACCCATTTTGAAAAATATATCTTCCACCTATCTACTGGTCTTGACAGTACCTGTTTCCAAGTGTTTTCGCTGTATTCAGCATAATTTACTATAACAGACAGCAGAACGATTAGTGTAAGTAAAAAGAAAAACCATAATGCCTCTAGATGATTTGTATAAATTAAGATACCTAACTTGTCATTAATGCCCATTTCCATTGCTTGTTTAAGTCTCTTACCAGAAGTTAGCCAATCAAACCTTAAATGCAAATCTATAAAAAGTAGAACAAGAGAAAGTATAGGGATACCAAATGCTATTTTATATAAAGCACTTCTTTTGTACTTCATAAATTCAGATTTTAAAATTAATGCTAAACTCATATAGCCTTACCCCCTTCAGTAACATCAATGAATATTTGTTCAAGGCTTTTTTCAACTTCTACAAATTTAAATATTTTATTGCCTTTTAATATCAATTGTTTAAGTAATTCATCTGCACTAATCTCTTTAGGTTTTATAAATATATTGTTATTTTCTACTTTTGTTCTATATCCATAATCATTTAAAGTCTTTATTGTTTCCTCTAAGTTTTGCGAACATATACAGATTTCCCCTTTACTTCTACTGTGGAGCTCTTCTAAAGTTCCTTGAAACAAGAGATCTCCTTTATTTATAATTCCGATATCATCTGCCATAAGCTCTATTTCGCTTAAAATATGACTTGATATTATTACTGTGATATTTGAGATTTTAGGGAGGCCTTTTATAAGTTCTCTTATTTCATGTATTCCTGAAGGATCTAAGCCATTTGTAGGCTCATCTAATATCAATAATTCTGGTTTTGAAATTAACGCCTGAGCAATTCCTAATCTCTGTTTCATTCCAAGAGAAAACTTTTTAGCCTGTCTATCTTTAAATTTAGTAAGCTTTACTATCTCTAATGCCTCATCAATACTTTTATCATCTAAATCTAAAAGCTTTGCTGTTACCTGCAAATTTTCATATGCAGTTAAGTTTCCATAGTAAGATGGTGATTCTACAATAGCCCCTATTTTTCTTAAAATCTCCATTTTGTTTTTTCTTAAATCTTTACCAAATATATTTATTTCACCACTAGTAGGCTTCATAAGCCCTAAAATCATACGTATAGTTGTAGACTTACCAGCACCATTAGGCCCTAAAAAGCCATATATTCTTCCCTTTCGTACTTGTAAGCTTAAGTCCCTTACCGCTCTAAAGCTCTCAAATTTCTTATTTAAATTTTTTGTTTCAATAATAAATTGTGACATTTTTAGTCCTACCTTTCTTTAATAAAACATTTTACTGAATTGATACTTTAAATTCATAATTTTTTGTATTGCCGTTTATATCTATAATCCTAAGCTGCCAAACTTAACTCATCTTTATAAGAACCTTAACGGAACCTTAAAGTTTAGATATTTTTCTAAATATATAAAAATAGATGTTATAATAAAAAATATATAAAATATCTGGGAGGTTACTATGCAGAATGAAGTTTTAGATAGAAAAATTCTTTTAATTGATGATGAAGCTGAAATTTTGAAGCTTATAGAAACTGTTCTTAAAAAAGAGGGCTTTAGACGAATAATTAAGGCTAGTAATGGAATAGATGGTATTAGTTTATGCAAAAGTGAAAATCCAGATTTAATTGTATTAGATGTAATGATGCCTCATATGGATGGCTTTGATGTGTGCAAAAAAATAAGGGAGTTTTCTTTTGTTCCTATTATTTTTTTATCTGCAAAATCTGAAGATATGGATAAGATTTTAGCACTAGGTCTTGGTGGAGATGATTATGTAACCAAGCCTTTTAGTCCAAAGGAAGTAGCTTTTAGAATTAAAGCTCATTTAAGAAGAAACTTATACATAAAAAAAGAATTGTCCATAAAAGAAGACAAAATAAACTTTGGAAGCATAATTATTGATTTTCATAAAGGAGAAGTTTTAAAGAATAATGAGCTTGTATCTCTTACACCAAGAGAATACACACTGTTATCTTACATGGCTAAAAATTCAAACCAAATATTAAGCAAGCAAATGTTATGCGATGCGGTATGGGGAGATGATTTTGAAGGATACGATAATACTATAATGGTGCATATAAGAAAATTAAGAGAAAAGCTAGAAGATATTCCATCCAACCCTAAACATATAATAACTGTTAAAGGCTTAGAATATAAGCTTATAAGGGAAGAATAAAATGAGACTTTTAAAGAAATTAAGCACAAACTTATCTCTAACTAGAAAATTTTTAATTACACTTATAATTATAGTGATTGTAGAATTTGTATTAAATTTATTTGTTTACTTTCAATTAGTTGTATATACTCAAAATTCATCTTATTTTAGCCCTGAAAGATTTACATTAAATTTTTCTGATTACATATATATAAACGATAATACTCCTTATTTAAAGGATGATGGTAAAAAAGCTCTTGAAAAAGAGTCTGCATGGATTCAGATAATAGATAATAGCTTTAAAGAGGTTTATTCATGCAATAAACCTAAAGAAGTTCCTGCGCAATATACTCCTATAAAATTTGCACATATTTATAAGTATGATATTGCTAATTCTTCTGTATTTGTAAGTGCAAAAGAACTAAATAATAAAAATTTCACTTATATAATAGGTTTTCCTATGAATACTGTTGGAAAATATACTCTTATTTTTAATCCTTCTTCAACAAAACAATTTATCTGGAACGGATTTCTTATTTTAGTACTTATAAATATAGTTACAGCAATAATTTTATCCTATTTCCTATTTGGTAAAAAATTAGGAAAACCTTTAGAAAATATTATAGAAGGAATAAATGAGCTTTCTTGCGGAAACTATGAAATTAAATTTGAAGAAAAAGGCATTTACAAAAATGTATTCAAGAATTTAAATAATTTAGGAATAACTCTTAGAGACAATAAAAACAAACGAGATGAATTAGATAAAATGAGAGATACCTGGATTTCTTCCATATCTCATGATGTAAAAACTCCCCTATCCTCTGTAAAAGGCTATTCGGAGCTTATGAAGGATACTGAATACACTTTTTCTAGAGAAGAAATTTTAGATTATTCAGCTATAATATATGATAAAGCTTCTTATATTGAAGGCTTAATTGGTGATCTAAATTTAACTTACAAGATAAAAAATAAGGCTTTTACATTAGATAAAAAAGAAGTAAACCTTGTACATTTACTGCAAAACATAATTATAGAAATCTTAAATCATCCATTATATTCAAATAGGAATATAACTTTTGAACCTTCAGAAGAAATTATATGTGCATATGTAGATGAAGCTTTATTTAAAAGATGTTTGGTTAATTTAATCTTCAATTCAATAATTCATAATGATGAAGATGTTAAAATTAATGTTTCTATTTATAAAATGGATAACATTTATATAGAAATAAAGGATAACGGAAATGGTATAAGCCCTGAGGATTTAAAACATATATTTGAAAGATATTATAGAGGTACGAACACCTCATCTTCAAAAGAAGGCTCAGGCTTAGGTATGGCTATAGCAAAACAAGTATTGGATATTCATGAAGCCTCTATTTCCATAGAAAGCTCACTAGGAGTTGGAACTACTTTAACCTTAGTTTTATAGATAAACAACCTAGGATAGTAATGTGGTCATACCTCTTTAAAAATATCCTTCAGAAGGCACGTTAACTGCCATCTTTCCTTGAATTGACTTAACTAAAAGGATAAGTGAATGCCTTTGTTAAGCTTTTCAAAGCATTTAAAGGCATTCCAATTTCTTTTGATAGACAAAGTATGTTGTAAGCAAATTGCATGCACTAATAAACAATAACTTGATTTAGCAAAGAATAATGATTCTATATGGAGTAGTTTGGGCAGGTATGCTCTTGGTTGTAGGTCCATAGACAACAATTAGATTTCTATTTCCAGGGTGCCTATTAAAAATCTGATCGTTTGTTAGAATTACCTCAGTTGCTGGGCCGATATTTAGTTTTAAATTTCCACCGCTGCTTATAAGTTGATTATTAAAATAGTCTACTGTAACATTTTGATATTCTGTATTTTTTGCCATAACAATTGCAGGATACTGCGGAGGATAAATAAGAATGGCAGGGGCATTTGCATCATAAAATCCAGTTACCTCATCTCCTGCCTCTACCACTTCATGATCTACAAAGTAAGTTCCTGGAGATACCATAAAATTTACCGGGCCCTTGTCTTTGCTTTCAAGTGACATTAATTTATAGCATCCCCTTGATGTATCACTTTGATCAGGGTAAAAATCTCCAATCCTTATAACGGTACCACTAAAAGCTGCAAATTTTTGTACTTTATTTCTAAACTTTTGAGTTTGATTCATGTAGTAAGGACAACAGGAAAATTGTCTATAATACATACATAATACTCCTTTATATTAATACGATTAAAACCTCATCGTTAATAGTATATGAGACGTTATAAAAAGTGATACTCAATTAAATATACTTTAAAGTAAAATGCCATTTTTCTCGTTCCCTCACTGCTATAAATTACAAGAAAAACATGGCATACCTTATTGCATTTGTAAATACTATTAAGTAAAGTAATCCGAATATAAAGATATGATGAAATTTGTTAGGCTCATATGTCATCATTTAATTATATATAATATCATTTTGGTTTTTAATTATGGCTATGTTTTAAATCAATGTTGAAATTTGGCACAAACTTGTGAATATACTATAATTATGCTGCATTCGATGAAAGGAGGGCATGATTATGGCGAATTCAAGCGATTTAATAGAACAAATACAAAGATTAACGTTATACCAACAACAGCATATATATTCTTTTTTAGAAGAAGTGCTTGTATTAGGTTCACAGGTAAGCCAGATTACACAGGAAGTTAAAGAATTTAGATTTGCCAAGGGAAAAGTCTGCCCTCATTGTGGTGCTGAAACTATATCAAGAAACGGAAAATATAATGGGAAACAACGATATATATGTAAATCATGCAGAAAGACTTTTACCGACTTCACCAACTCTGCTACTTATAAGAGCATTTTTTGGCATAGGCCCTGTTGAAGGTGTTATTGAGGCTGATGAAGTATTCTTTGCTGAAAGTTTTAAAGGTGCAAAGCCTTCTAAAATGCCAAGAAAATCTCGTAAAAGAGGTAAACAGGTTAAAAAGAGAGGTATAATCTAACGAACAAGTATGTATAGCCACTACTATTGATAGACAGGGTAATTTAATCATAGAATTACTGTGTAAAGGTAAGAATGACACATCAAGAATTAGAAAGGCTCTATGGTGGTCGTATAGGGGATAACTCTATCCTTTGTACTGATAGTCATAAGAGTTATGTTCAATTCGCCCATGATTTTTCATTAGACCATAAGCGTGTAAAAAGAGGAAAACATAAAGAAGGAATATATCATATTCAGCACATTAATGCTGTTCACAGCAAATTAAAAAAGTGGATGAATAGATTTAATGGTGTTGCCACTAAATATATCAGTAACTATATGTACTGGTTCAAGTGGCTCGAACTATTTGAAATTTACAGTAGTTTATTAGGATACTTAATTGATAGATTTGGCGAAAAGTAGCCCATAATATTTAAATGAGCCAAAGGAGGACAACCCTTCTTTAATTATGTGCTAATTTCAACACTATATTAAAACATAGCCTTAATTATCTGTAAATGTTGTATTTTTATAAAAAAGCAATAAATTTTAACGTCCATGTTATGATATTATTAAATTACACCTTCTGTTTCATTTCCTGCTTCATTTAAACTTTTATTATTTTATAGAAATAACCTAACCGCACTGTCAGATATAAAATCAAATTTTATATTCATCCATCTTTGCATATTATAAATATACTTTTGTCCAAATATTAGAGAAGATAGATTCTTAATAATTGAATATGCTGCATATGGATGTGGTAAAGCGCAGTCGTTTTTTGATTTATATGAAAATTTATCTATTAAATTATAATGTTTTTAGATATCCAATTACTTTAAGTATATTTCCTTGTAAGCGCATGGAATATATTTTTTTCATCTCCAATTTTAGTACAATCCTTGGCTTATCTCCCAATAGTTTACCATAAGTGTTCAAGTATTATAAACTTATAATTAATGAGCTTTATAAAAGTATTGCGTATCAAGCATTGTTGTTAGATATATGCTTGATAATTACAAACTTAATTCATACTCCGGGGTATGAATTAAGTTTTTCCTTATAAAGTATATATTAGCTGGCAACAATATTTTATACATCAATGTATACAAATATGGAATTAGATATTGTTTAAACTTGATTATTTAGATGGCTAATAAAACATAATAAAAATAGATTTAAATCAGCAAATTATATATCATAAGTGGAATCATTCGTTTAGTGATTTTGAGATGATAGTCTCTTGAAATACATATTTTTGTGGATTTTTATGTATGTAATTAAATTAATCTAAAACTTAGACGATAGGGCTGTGATTTTGATGTTCAAATCGCAAATGTAACTGTAAGTCTTATCCTGTATGTATTTCTTTCGTACTATCGTAGAATTAATACATATGAATCATCAGGTGGATTATTTGACATGATAAAAATTTAGCTGAAAGGTTAAGGAAACTTTTTGGTGAATTATTACAAATAATTATTGATACTGCTTCATAAAAATATGGTTTCATTCCAAAACCTGCATTGTTTACTAATACGAAAATACCTTTCTCTTTTATTTTACCAATAACTTGGTCAACACCTTCTCTATTAGAAAGTTCTGCTATAACTACATCTACATTAATTCTATATTTATTTTTAAGTTTATCCGCATATTTATCTATTACATCTTTTCTTCTGCCTGTTATAATTAAATCATATCCCATGCTTGCAAAATACTTAGCATATGATGCACCAAGTCCACTTGTTGCTCCTGTTATTACTGCTACTCTACTCATTTTCATTCCTCCAGTTTCTATATAAATTTTCTTATTTCTTTTTTCAAAGTTATTCTACCATCTTAATTTAAACTGAATTTAAACTACCTTGCTAAATTTTATATTTTATTAGCAAAAACAATAAAACAAAAAACTGCATTATAAACTTACAAGCTATAATACAGTTTAAATTTAATTTTAAATTACTTTTCTGTTGAAAGTGATACAATAAATGATGCTCCTTTATTTATCTCACTTTCAACTTTGATAGTTCCTCTATGAAGGTCAACTATTTTTTTAGCAATAGCAAGACCTAGTCCATTCCCTCCAAGTTCCCTTTTTCTCGATTTGTCTACCATATAAAAGCGTTCAAATATATGTCTTTGTTCTTCTTCACTTATACTAATACCGCTGTCCTTAATTATTACCTTAATACTTGCTTCTTCTCTTTTAATTGATACATACATTTTGCTTTCATAAGGTGTAAACTTAATTCCATTACTTAATAAATTAATCCAAACAGTTCCACAATCTAAAGCAGATAGTTTTAACAAATTATCGCTTAGCTTAAATAATCTTTTAGTCTCCATTTGAATAATTCCTAAATAAGATTTCTTTTCTTCGCAGAATAAATTCTGATTTTGTAATAATGCAGCAAAACCCCGTATAGAAGTAAGTGGCGATTGTATTTCATGAGATACGTTTGAGACAAAATCTTGACGCATTATTTCCATATTGCTTAAAACTGCTTTGCCATATTATTTACAAAGTTCCCATCCATTTATATTAGGCATCATAATATCTGTAATAACCATGTCCACTTTTTCAACATCTAATTTTTTTAAGGCCTCTTTACCATCAAAAGCAGTTACTATTTCATAATTTTCATTTTTCAGTAATGACTGTATTAACATATTTATATTTTTATCATCATCTGCTATTAATATTTTACTCATAATAAACACCTCTTGAGTTCATTTTAGCACTTTATTTTAAACTGAATTTAAACTCTTGTCATTCATCTTTTGCACTTCTTAAAACAGAACCTAGCTATTCTGTTTGTCTGTTATCCTACTTTATATTAACATAGAATTATAATTAATATAGAGTATTTTAGATAACTAATTTATATCTTTTACTAAAATAAGGGAGGGGTTTATCATGGAGAAAGTTTATTTAAAAAAAGAAGATTGCTGCGGTTGTAGTGCATGTTACAATATTTGTCCTGCACAGGCAATTTGTATGAAACCAGATGAGGAGGGATTTTTATATCCAGTCATAGACCAAGCACTATGTGTAGATTGTCACAGCTGCTTAAATGTTTGCCCTATAATTTGCGATGGAAATTACAAAGGAAAAACTATACCAGAATTTTTAGCAGCTAAGCACAGATCAGAAGATGTTTTAATGAATTCTGCATCTGGAGGAATCTTTACAGCAATTTCCGATGCAATACTTCGGGAAGGTGGAGTAGTTTATGGTGCCGACTTCGACGAAAAATTTCATGTGTTACATAAAAGAGCAGAAAACTATGATCAGCGAAATCGAATGAGAATATCTAAATACGTACAGAGTAACATGGGAGATACTTTTCAACAAATAAAAAAGGACTTAGCCGATAAAAAGAAAGTGTTATTTACTGGGACTCCATGTCAAAACGCAGGATTGAGAGGATATATAGGCGATTCACCATTGGTCAAAAATCTATACCTATGTGATTTGATTTGTCATAGTATTCCAAGTCCTTTAATTTGGGAAGATTACAAAAGACTATTAGAAAAAGAGTACGGCGGAAAACTAACCAGTATTCAATTTCGATCTAAGATAATTGATTGGAGTCGGGAAAACAGTAAAAAGGCATTCCTATTTACCACTTCAAATAGCCAAGAGATTCACAACGATAAAAGATTCTATCAACTTTTCTTTGGAGAAAAAACTATTATGCGTCCTTCTTGTGAACAATGCAGATTTACAGACATACATCGTGTATCAGATATTACTATTGCAGATTATTGGGGAATTGAAAAGTACGCTCCTGAATTGATGAATAAAAAAGGTGTTTCTGTAGTTTTAATCAACAATAAAAAAGGTGCTGATCTCCTTGAAAAATGCAGCGAAGAATTGAAATATGAAAAACGTCCGAAGGAAGAATCTCTTATAGAGCAGCAGCGTTTAAGTAAACCTGTAAAGTTTCCAGAAAACCGCAAAAAATTCTGGGATGATTATAGAAAATATGGCTTTGGGTATATCGTTGAACAATTAGCCAAATAATATATTTTAACCTATATGCATATTACAAATTTCAAATAAACTTTGTATAAAATTATTTTAATATTCTAAAACTAAAATTAGAAACTTTTAAGAGGTGATAAAGTCATGCAAAATAAAAAACCTGATAACCAAGATGATAAGACTAAATCAATGTTAAGTCACAGCGATGAAAGTAGAAATTCAGAGACTGGTTATTTAAAACGTGGTAATCCTGCAGTTATACATGCTAAAGCAAGAGCCATGCGCAATAACAGCAATGATTCATTTGAGTAAATAAAGGCAAAGTTAGTATTCCAAGTTCAACTGCTTGAAATACTAACCCTGCCTTATATCGAAAAATCCACACAATTATATCATAGAATTCTCGACAAGCAGCTTATAACAATAATTAATTATCTCGCTTCTCTTAATTATTCCTATAAATATATCATTATCATCTACAACAGGAACAAAATTTTGATTTACTGCTAGAGATATAAGATTTTCTATATCTTCATTAATGTGAACAGGTTTATTCCTTATATTCTTAATTATATCCTTGAGATAAATTTTACTCGTATCCTTAAAATTAAATTCCTGTGTATCCTTTATTTTCCAGAGCAGATCACCTTCCGTCAGAGTTCCTGCATACTTTCCCCTATCATCTATAATTGGGACAGCAGTATATCCACTTCGCTCCATTTTTTCAAGAGCTTGTCTCATGGTGTTGTCTATACAAACATGCACAACATCTTCCTTTGGTGTTAGAAAAAAAGCTATGTTCATAACTTCCCCCTTCTTATTGCAAGTATCATATTATATGATATTTTTTATTAAAATATTACTTTATTAATCTGTTTTATCAGAATATTCATGTTCAACATACTGCATTTTTTTAAGCATATTTTCTATATTAGTTACTTCTTCACCAGATATTTCAGTATCCCCTCTATATATTGATTCTAATGATATCTTAAGCCCCATAATAATACTCCTAATCTCTTCTATACTAAAAAGCATTAACAAATTTTCTTTCATTATTGTCACGGCTCCTTTCATTAAAAATACTTTATGAAGATATATTAGATATATATACAGTACTCGATTTTGAAGAAAATGACAAGTGAGTTCATAAAACATTCACTTGTCATTCACATTACACAACTTAAACTTCGTATTTTATCAAAAGTTTGCTATAAAATCACAGTAGTCTTCTAACATATCTTTAGTATACAGTTTTCTACCCATAAGCCTATATATTATATCTAACCTTCTATAACCTTCTTTATATAATTTATATTCTTTTAATAACCTTTTTAGCATACCTTTATTTATTTTAAGCAGCGTGACTAGTTCATCTATGGTATAAAATTCTTTTGATAAAATTTTTTCTAATTTCTCTTGCATTTCTAACTTATATTTTAAATCTAACTGTCTATTTTTATGAGGACCATTTTTACCTCTATGATGTTCAGAACAAAGATACTTAAAATTAATTGGAAAATCAATTCCACCTTGACTTCTATAGACTATATGATGTTTGTCAGCTTGCTTGCCGCAGACTTCACACTTAAACAACTTTTCCCCTCCCACTATAAAAATCAATTCTACACTTTTATTATATCATAGGTTTAGAAATATTTCGCATTTTTTTATATTACATATTTTTTATTATAGAATTTCTAATTATATTTGATAAATCCTTCTTTTCTTCTTTTGAAATACTTTGCGTATCAATTGGTTTTAGTATTTTGACACTAACATCTGCAGGCTTAATTTTCCATCCATTAGCTTCTAAAACTTTATATGTACCATTTATTGCTACTGGTACTACAAGTGAATTTGACTTCAATGCAAGTTTCATACTTCCCTTTTTAAACTCACCAACTTGATCTCCCTTACTTCTAGTTCCTTCAGGGAAAATGCACATATTATAACCATTTTTTAAATTTTCTACTCCTTCATTTATTGACTTAACAGATTCCCTAATGTTTGATCTATCTATAAATACACAATGAATTTCTTTCATCCAGCCGCTTATTATCTTAGCTTTAAGCAGTTCCTTTTTAGCTATGAATCCAGATGATCTATTAACTGCAGTAAGTAAAACTGGTATATCAAGAAGTCCTTGATGATTTGCTACAAGCAAGCAGCTTTTGTGAGGTAAATTTTCAATTCCATCAACATTAAGTTTTATTCCAGCTTTCCTAACAGTAAAATTAGCCCATTTTAGGAGACAATATTCACTTAACCTTTCAGCTTCTTCTATTCTCCCGCTTTTTCTCAATCGATCTATTTTAAATTTTTTTGGCCCATAAACTGCTATAAATAAAATAAATTCTAAATATAAAAAAAATGATTTCATAATATCACTCCTATGCTTTTATAACAAAACACACCACATATAAGTGCTGCATTTTAGTTATCACAATTTCATTTGTTTTTATTATTTTTTATTGTCTTCACAAGTACAACTACTAAAAATATAAGTAATATCGAAAATATAGGTGTCGCAGAATAATATATTATCTTGTCAAAATCCATAAAACTAATCCCCTTTATAAAAAATCAAATTAATGCAATAATATATTTTATAACATAAAGTAACTTTATTTAAATATAATATACTTCCATAAATATACTTACATAATTATTTATATTATATATTCAAATCAAAATAAAAACAACTTTATTGTATGTTTGGTGGTGAATAATAAATTGAGATATGCATTGTACTGGATATTCTTAATAAATGCCTTTGTTTCAATAATAGTTATAATATTAGAGAGGAAAAATCCTGAAAAAACTATTGCTTGGTTATTAGTTTTTATCGCACTTCCACCAATCGGATTGTTTCTATACATTTTCCTCGGTAGAAACTGGAAGAAACATAAACTTCACGATGAAACAAACATAAACATACAAGAACTAGTTTATGAAGCCATGCGCGGTATACATGACTATGGATATTCATCATTAATTGAATTACTTTCAAGAAATAGTGAATCCCCCCTTTTTAGGGATAACAGCATAAAGATATTTAAAGATGGAAATGGAAAATTTAAATCTTTAAAAAAAGAACTTCTAAAAGCAAAGCATCATATTCACCTGGAATATTATATCGTAAAAAGTGATGGAGTAGGTAACGAACTAAAAGACATACTAATAAAGAAAGCACAAGAAGGAGTTAAAATTAGATTCATACTAGATAAGGTTGGCTGTATAGGAATAAAAAAGAGCTACATAAGAGAACTTAAAGATGCTGGAGTTGATATAGTATATTATTCTTACTTTCTAGCACCACTTTTAAGACACATAAATACTCAAATAAATTATAGAAATCACAGAAAAATAGCAATAATTGATGGAAAAGTAGGCTTCGTAGGCGGAATAAATATAGGTGATGAATACATTGGCAAAAGCAAATATGGATATTGGCGGGATACTCACATAATGGTAAAAGGTGACTTCGTATATGGATTGCAGGCAGTATTTTTAGATGACTTCGCCGCTATTAAAGAAGCAAATAAAGAACTTTTTTATTATGATGATAACTTTGAAGAATTTTTTCCTCAGTACGGCAGCTATGATGGTAAACTAATGCAGCTTATAAAAAGCGGTCCTAACTCAGAGTTTCCTGCAATCGAGCAGGCAGTTTTGAAAATGATAAGTACTGCAAAAAGACATGTTTACATCACTACTCCATATTTTATACCTACTGAAAGCATATCCAATGCCTTAAAAATAGCAGCTTTAAGCGGAGTAGATGTAATAATACTTTTCCCAGCTAGATATGACCACATACTTGTACACTGTGCTTCTGTAACTTATCTTGAGGATCTCGTTAGAAATGGTGTCAAACTTTATTTTTACGACAGGAATTCATTTATACATGCAAAAACTACATCTATAGATGGAGACCTTTGTACAATAGGCACTGCAAACATGGATATAAGAAGCTATGAGTTAAATTATGAAATAAATGCTGTAATTTACGATGAAGCCGCAACAGAAGAACTTGAAAATTTATTTTTTGAAGACTTGAAAAAGAGTAAAAGAATTTCTGTTGAATACTTTGACAATCTTCCACTTCATATAAAAGTCTTTGAAGCTTTTTGCAGGATATTTTCATCACTAATGTAGTTTTTAGCTTGTTAAGCAATAATATTATTACCTAGCAAGCTGTACTACAATAATATTAAAAAATGTTTGATGAATTTTCTTCTTTTATAAATCCTTTTCTATATGCTATAAGCAGCTTTTCCAAATTTGTAATTTGTTCTTTTAATTCTTGTCCTATATCTGTATCTGCAACCTTTTTTCTCTTAACTGAATGCTCAAGTATTATAGTTGACGAAAGTATATCTTTGTTATCTTTTATAGCATCTTGTATAGCTGCAAATGGTTTATGTGAAGTTAAAAGTAATCCATATGAATTATATATCAAAGTATACCCTGCTATTCCAGTTTGAGGCTGATATGCCTTGCAAAACCCTCCATCTATCACAAGTAAACGTCCATTTGCTTTTATAGGACTTTCTCCTTCTTTAGTTTTTACTGGAATATGTCCATTTATTATATGAGATTCATCAGGATTTAAATTAAATTCACTTAAAATCTCTTTACATATGGTTTCATTATCCCTATATTTATAATAATAATTTTTTTCTTCATAATGTGTTTCCTCATCATCTATAAAATATCTTTCAAACGTTGTCATTCTCTTTTTACTAAATTCAGGTGAATCTGGTCCGCACCATAAGTACCACATCATATCCATGCCATATCTCTTTACATTTATATCATCTTTAAAGAAATAAGAATCTCTTGCAACTCTATCAAACCTATCTAGTAAACTTCTTCCACTATATTTTATATTTCCTATTTTTACTTCTTTAAAGCTGCCATCTTTATTTAATGGAATGCAGCCGTGATACAGAAGATTTGAATTATATACTAAATACATTCCGCCCTTACTATACAAAAATTTAATATGTTTTTGCAGCTTTTCACTGTTTAAAAATGAATTAGTTAATTTTTCAACTAATTCATTTTCTCTGTCAGTCAATTTGTAAGGATCCTTAAAATCAACTGTTGGAAAATTTGTATCATTTAACTTATATGTTTTGCCATATAAGTTTATCTCACCTTTTTCAATATTTATTTTATCTAAAAGAAGTCTGTCGTTCATTTCAAACTCAGGTCTTCTTTTTATAATATTACCTTCAATTTTAAATTGAATAATAGCTATAGCCTTATGCATTTTTGCAAATAGAGATAATTCTCCTTGACTTATATCTTTATCTATAGTCTTTGGGATAAAATTATTACATGGATCGTCACCATAAAACTCCATAGCAAATGTGGCTAGCGGCAATAAATTAATTCCATATCCATCTTCAATAATTCTTAAATTAGCATACCTAAGCGAAATTCTCAGTACATTTGCAGCACATGCTTCGCAGCCAGAGGCAGCACCCATCCACAATATATCATGATTACCCCATTGAATATCAACTGAATGATGCTTCATAAGTGCATCCATTATTATATCTGCGCCGGGACCTCTATCATATATATCGCCTATTATATGAAGCCTGTCTACTGCTAACCTTTGTATAACATTTGATATAGCTACGATAAATTCATCTGCTCTATCTATATCTATAATAGCCTCTATGATACCATTATAATAATCTTGTTTATCTATTTTGTCCCCCTGCTCGTGCAATAATTCTTCAATTACATATGCAAAATCTTGAGGAAGAGCTTTTCTAACTTTTGATCTAGTATACTTTGAACTTACATTTTTACACATCTCTATAAGTTGATGCAATGCTACCTTATACCAATCCTTCATATTACTTTCAGTTTTTTTAATTAACTCCAGCTTTTGTTCAGGGTAATAAATTAAAGTTGCAAGAGCTGATTTTTGTTGTTCTACAAGTGAATTTCCAAATACATCATCTATTTTTCTCTTTATGACACCAGAGGCATTTTTGAGCATATGTGTAAACGATTCATATTCACCGTGAATATCACTTATAAAATGTTCTGTTCCCTTTGGCAAGTTCAAAATAGCTTGTAGATTTATTATCTCAGTACTTGCACTTGATATAGTAGGATATTGTTTTGACAATAGTTTAAGATATCTTAAATCTTCCTCTATTACCTTCAAATTATTTTCGTCGTAGAAAATCATATCGTTTTCTCCTTCTAAAATTAATTAATATTGTAATGAGCTGCACTTTATTTGTTATTAGTATATCATATATTATGACATTAACATAGCACATTAATTTATAATTAAACAATTTATATTTTTTCTCTTAATCTATAATTACCATACCTTCTACTAAACCTTAAACATTTCTATATGTATCATATATATATTAAATTATATTCATTCTAACACATACAAATAAAAATTTGGGGAAAAATAAAAAGTTTAGCAAAGCTTTTATTTACACATAACTTTGTTATTTTAACTTCCCCAAAACCACTTTTTAAATGAATTTTTTGTTTTTTTATCATTATTATCTTCTACTAATTTGTTAGATAATTGCCTTTTACTTTCAGCATCTTTATTATTTAAACTATCAAGTTGTTTTTCTAACTTTAACTTTTTTATATTTTCAACTTTAAGTTTATTTCGTAAGTAATCTACTTCATCTCTTAATTCTTCATACTTTTTTATAAGTTCTCTATTATTTTTGACTTCTTTTTTCAATTGGTATTTTACATTATTTATTTCTTCCTTTTCATATTTAATACTGTTATATAATTTATCGGGACTAACCTTTGTTACATCAAATTTATCTTCAATATAAGTTAATATAACTTCTCTTGCCATTACAGCTGTACTATATTTTTTTTCTGAATTTAATATTTGAGTATTACTGCTCTGCAGCTTTTGTTCTCTATCTGAAATTGCTATATCATAAGGAATGTCATCCTCTTCTTCAAAATATATGGTTGCTTTAATTTTATTGATTTCCATATCAATTTTGTCGATTGCTCCTTTTCCCTCAAAGTTTTTACTAGTTACAAGAACTGCTTTTTCATCATATGATATACATAATCTTTGAGGATTTTCAAATGTAGTTTTTATTGTTGTAACTACTTCACCTGTTAAAATATTTAAAACTTCAATTCTATTTAATTTTGAATTGATTACATACAATAATTTGTTATATATTTTTAAGTCCTTAACTATAGAACCTTTTTTTAATTTAATATATGATCTATTTCCACTCTTTAAATGCAGTATGGTTATATTTCCACTGTCTTTTTTCAAGTTAGCTGATTTGTTTCCTATATATATATCATCTTTATTCACACAAATACAATACGGATTAATTCCAACTTCTCTGTACTGTGAAATAAGTTTTAAATCTTCTGTATCATACACTTTTAGCTTATTTTCTAAAATATCTAAAACAAACAATCTCTTATTTTTCATGTCAATTTTTAAAGAATTTATTGCAGTAAATCCGCCTATATATCCTTTCTTCTCTCCACTTTCAAGATCATATACAAATATCTCTTCAACATTAGATACATATATTATATTTTTATTTGGATCTATTTGCGCTATACCATTATTTTGCATATTCCACACCCTGCTGGGACTGCATAAATCAGTAAACATCTCAACTTTATTATCTCTATCACTTACAATGTACAAATTATTTTTTGAATCAATTATTACATTTTCAGGTATTAATCCAGTGTCAATTTCTTTTATAATATTAAAACTGCCGCCGTCGATTACTGACAGAGTTTTTTTACCCAAATGTGATACATAATATATTTTATTGTTATTTCTTAATGTCATTTACTTATTTTCATCCTTTCAAAATATTCCTATATATCATCTGATTTTTTCCTTAAAAAATGGGCAAATATTGATTCATTTCTCTCAAGTTCAAGTTGTTTCTTGATTTCTTCATTTTCATGATTTAACTTTTCTATTTGAATTTTAAGTGCAGAATTTTCTTTTATGAGTGATTCATTTTGATCTTGAAGTTCTTCATTATTGCCTTGTTCTTCCTCCAACTGTTTTTTTATACCTTTGAGCTGATTTTCCACTTTACCCTTTACTTCAGTAAGTATATTACAATTTTCATCTGCTTTACTTTTTTGTTCAAATGCCCTATTTAGTTTTTTTTCATATTCCTCTATAAATCCTTGTTTTTTCTGTAATTGTACTTGAAGCAAATTTATCTTTTTTTCAAAAACCTTGTTAGTAGAACTCATTTTAGATATTCGCTCTTTTATTTTTTTTATATTTTCTTTAGATACATGAGGTGTATTTTTATTTTTTAACTCAGGCATCAAGTCAAATATTCTCTTTATCAAATAGTCAAAATTATAAAAATAACTATCTGGTTCGCCTGTGCCATAAATTTGAACTGATTGATACAGACCATCTGTACTATCTTTTGAAATATAATTGTAAACTTGCAAATTTAGCTCAGAGCTAATGTGTATATCTACTGGTTTACACCACTTATTATTATCATATACTGAACATCTTATTTTATTTTCTTGTATAAAACAAACATAGATATTATTGCCTCTATAAAAAATAATAGGTTCTACAATTTCATCTTGACTCTCAAAAACTTTGTAGTTTTTTATTTTATTATCAAAATCAATCCATACATGTTCAAGCGTATATATTGAATTTTCCTTAAGTTTATTTAATATGTGTATTCCTGCATCAGTCATTAAAACCTTAAAAGATATATTTTCACCTTTTAACCCATATAATCTAATAGGAGAAGTCCAAAAATTATTTTCATAACTCAAATAATTTAATGATACTTCATCCCCAGCATCTGTTACAAAAAACAAATCAATAGATCCTGTAATTCCCACTTTTATCTCATAGTATTTATCTGAAACTTTTGGCAGGATAATATCATAAAGATCGTTAAATTTCGTTTCTTTTCCATTCCATATACAATGTATTAATGTTCCGTGATCTCTTCCATTATCTTCACAAAGCAAATAAAATATATGCATATTTTCACCTATGATTTCAACTTTTAAATCAGATATTATGATATCATCACTTTTAGTACTGTAAAGTATCTTACCCATCCACTTACCTGCGTTAATAGTACAATATCCAAGCTTTCCTTTTAAATTAGAATATACAATATGAACTTTTTCATATACATCAACATATACATAAAAGTCATTTACTGACTTGCAAATAATTTTTTCCTTAGTCCATTTTCCTTCATTATACATAATCTTATAAACTAATTCTCTATTTTGATTCAAATAATATTTCCATGTATTATTACTAGAATCTGTATATATCCAAGGATATTCATTTTTCACTGCACACTCCCCCCTTATAAAATTATATTTTTTTTAATAAAGTTTATACCTTAATTTTAAATTAATGCATTTATTTAAATTACTTGGAGATATCACCATCTTAATCTTTCAGCATATTATGTAATGTAAGTATTTAGATATTTTTCGTATAGTTTATTCTTTAAAAGGAGGAAGATTTATGTCTATCAATTTTGAAAAGTTTGTGCCAAGACCAGGTCTTGTAAATAAACAAGGACGTCTGCCTGATCCTTCAGAATTAGTTTGTATCGAAGTACCTAAAGTATTTGATCAATGTCTAATTAAAAGATGTCTTTTTTACCATGATGGTCCTGACACAAACTCAACAGATTGTGAATTAAGAAGTAATTCACTAGCTAATCCAAAGATGTATATGGGATGCAGAGATTTCAAAGTTAAACTTGTGTCCGTAGATAAAATTCCACTTAAAGATAAATCCGGATTTAAAAAGCTAATTATATCTTACATCATTTCGTTTTATGCAGATTATATAGATTGTAATGCAGTAAATAAAAGTGAATTCTTTGAAATTAATAGAACAGATGTGATAGGAAAATTTTATTGTCCTGACTCTGTATCTCAAGTTTCAAATACTCATGTACACTTTGAAAATTCAAAAGAAGATGAAGATAATCTAATAAAACTTGTAATGGTTGCTGAAGCATTACAAGGTACGCTAACTAAAGATTGCAGCGGATGTGATGTTCTAGATATTACATTAGGCTACTATATTGTTGTAAAATCTGAACTCGTTGTTCAACTTCTCATACCATCTTATAGTTACTGTTCTTTGCCTAAGGAACCATGCCCTACTGAGCCTGAAGAAGATGTATGTGAAAAGTTTAATAAATCACCTGCACCTAAATTTTATCCTGATCAAAATCTAGAACCGCTGTTCGATGATTCTAATTCAGATGATTGTGACAATAACTACAATACTAGTGATGATACAATTTGCAACTATACTATTGAAAGCAACAATACAAATTATAAATATAATAATCAAAATGAAGATATGTGAAATGCTCTCTCACAATTTCATATATAACTCATATAATATATTAGCACAGATACCAAAGATGTTTAAGTAATTTGCTTAAGTTAAAAAGGAGGATTATTTATGAATTCACTTTCAAATAATAATAATAATAATGGAAATTGCTATGATCATTGTCCGCAGCCACAACCGCCTTGTGATCCTTGTCATGATCACCATAAACAGTACTTTAATCCTTGTCCGCCAAAGTATGTTGAATGTCCTGAAAATGTTGACTTACATCCATTACCAGGATCAGCACTTTTAGAAAAAGGTATTGGAAATAATCCAGTTGTTAATCATGCAAGCGTAATTGGTATTCCACTTTCACCTACAAATCCTTTAGTTGTAGCACAAGTAACTATAGATCCAACTTGCCTCTGTTTTCCAACTATAAAAGTTGAATTTTCAAGTTTATTACAACTTACTGGACTTGCTATTACAGATTCATTAACTATTCAATTGAATAGGATTATTGGTACTTCAGGTGTTAAAGAAACTCTACAAACCTTCACTATAAACTTTTCACTTTTACTATCTGGAACTTTACCATTTAGCTTTGTATTTGGAGATGTAAGTGCAAATTCCAAACCAAGGACTTATTCAGTAGAGGTAACTGGTGCTTCTGCTTTAGCTGCTCTTGCTTCAATTCAGTTTAATAATGTAGATATACTGGCACTTGCAGTTGGTGGTTTAAGGGAATGTTAATTAGATAAAAAGACCTCATAAAGGGGTCTTTTTTTATTACTTAATTTGGAATTTACGATCAAGTAAAAAAAATATACTCATTAAAAATAACGAGCATATTTTCTTATACTTAATTATAAGAATGATGGCTATTTAAATTTACTTTCGTTCGTTTCACATTTACTATTATACACATTTTTATTTACTGTATCAATATGTATTTTTGCAATTTACAATTATTTTTTTAAAATAAATTAGTACAGATATAAATTCTGTACTAATCCTTAATAATACTATAAAATATGTATTTTAAAATTTTTTATAACAACTTGATATATCTTTTAAGGCTTCCACAATCTTATCAATGTCTTCTTTTTTGTTAAAATATCCTATACCAATTCTAACTGCCCCTTTTTCCTGTGTGCCCATGAGTTTATGAGCTGTTGGAGCACAATGTATACCTACTCTAACCATAATGTCATATTTTCTATCTAGCTCAAATGCTATTTCTTCAGCTGGAATATCTGATAGATTAAATGATATTACTCCTACTATCTTTTTATAATCTCTAGGTCCGTAAATTTCTATCCCATCTACTTCGCTAATTTTTTGGATAGCATATTTTATAAGAGATTCTTCTTTTTTTCTTATATTTTCTATACCCTTTGAATAAATAAAATTTAAAGCTTCTCCTAATCCTACTATACCAACTACATTAGGAGTTCCAGCTTCATATTTATTTGGAAAGTAATCAGGTTGATATGGATAACTTGAATCTCCTCCTGTTCCACCTGATTTTGAAGGAATTATGTTTGCATCACAGTTCATTAAAAACCCGCCTGTACCAGTTGGTCCAAGTAAACTTTTATGACCTGTAAAGGCAAGAATACCTATATTGTCCTTAACAACATCTATTGGATAAGCTCCGGCTGTTTGTGCTGCATCTACAAGGAAAACTATGTTATGCCTTTTAGCTATCTCACCTATTTCCCTTATTGGTTGAATAGTGCCAAGCACATTAGAAGCATGTACGAATACTATTAATTTAGTATTTGGTTTTATGAGTTTTTCAACATCTGAAGCTTTAGTAATTCCATCATGAGTACAAGGTACTGTAGATATTTCTATGTTTCTATCTCTTTCTAATGTCTTTAATGGTCTCCATACTGCATTATGTTCTACACTGCTTGTTATGACATGGTCTCCTTCCTTTAAAAAACCATTTATAACCATATTAAGGGCATCAGTTATATTGCTAGTAAATATAACTTTTGCTGGGTCTTTACCATTAAATAATTTACATACCATACTGCGTGCATTATAAAGCAGTCTATCTGCTTCAATTGCAGTTTTATAAGCTCCTCTTCCTGCTGTAGCTCCTATATCTTTCATATATGACATCATCTTTTGAATTACTGCATCCGGCTTAGGATAAGAGGTAGCTGCGTTATCCAAATATATTCCCATTTTAATTCCTCCTAGATATTAAATCATTACTTATTTTCAATAAACATTATATCATATAATAATGCACTCAATTATATATAGATAAACTACTCATATATATCTACAGGAGTATTTAGTGTTACATATTTTTTCAAAATATTTATATCATCATTAGATAACATAACACTTCCACACGTTAAGTTATGATTATCCTTACCACCGTGAATTCCTACATCTCCACCTAAAGCTGTATTCCACGGCGGCTGCTTTTTTTCATCTATTGCACTTTTTATTCTATCAAATGTCTGTTTATCTATAGTTCCTTGTTCCAATCCCTTTTTAGCATCTTGTATGTTAGGATAACTTATTCCAATAAAATAAGTATGCTTTGTCTTGTTGGTTTTATAACATATATAATAATTTCCTTCAGGAGTTTTATTATCTCCCTGCATTTCTTTTTTTCCATCTATTGAACTTCCTAAACTTATATCAAATCTTCCTATTAGCTTTTTATCTGCGTATAGTTCAAGTATCTTTTTCTTCTTATATACCTTTATTGAAGTTTTTTCTGGAATTTTTCCCGGCTTATTAAAAAATATCTTTTTATTATCCATGTCATCATTTTTATAATTATGATTTTCATTTGATGAATTTGCATTACTATTTACCGGCGAACTAACAGCCCTATTTTTTATATACCCTCCTATTGATACAGTTGAAACAGTACCAATTAAGAGTATTCCAAATGCTAAAAATATCACAGGGAAAAACTTATAAATTTTCACCATACCACCTCAGTTTTTAATAAATTCTACGTGCCTATTATAGATTTTATCCACTTTATAAGACCCTCGCTTTTTCCTCCAAAGGATCTATATTGATTATACATATTATCGTACTGTTTTACTTTTTCATTATAAGAGTCAACTGCTTGTTTATAATTTTTAACTTCATCATTGTACTGTATAATCAAACTATTTTTTTTATCTGTATCATAAGAATTACTTAATGAATTTATTTCCTTTTTCAAGTTTTGGATCTTATCATTTTGTTTTGCGAGGTTGGTATTCATATCTTTTATAGATTTTTTATCTTTTTGTAAAGATTCATTCATATCTTTAAGCATCTGTTTGTTTCGCAGCTGTTCACCACTTTTTAAGTCTACTAGTCCAGCAATAAAAACCAATAAAAAAACTATAGTTATCATACAAGTCTCAAATAAAAATGATTTTAGTAACGACTTTAGTTTGTTCACAACAATCCCTCTCCTACTTCAAAGCCTCTTATCGTTGAAGTGTATATTCGCAGACATAAATCAACTTCTATTTACCATATGATAATTATAATCCTTTTATTACCTCTTATTTGGTTACATATAAATTATTATCACAAAGTTCGCATTTATTTATGAACTCTTCTATTTTATGTTCTTCTTCTCGTATTTTCTCACTTGTCATATCTCCCCTACCCAGTCTATCACAAAGAGACAGCAGTGCTATTTCCCTATAATCAACTTCTCTCATCATTTGTTTTAAGTTACCAAATGGAAGTTTCTTTGAAGTAAAAAGTGTTTGCATATGCCATCTAACCAAGAGAGATACATCTTTAACAAACTGTTTTTCACAATTAAACTCACTTAAGAATTCAATGCAGAGTTTTTCCCCTTTTATATCATGATCATAGGAAGTTATCCTTCCATTTTTTAGCTTTGTAGCAGGAGCCTTTCCTAAATCATGGAGAAGTGCTGCCCACATAAATACCTTTACATCATTACTCAAATTTTTACGTTTAGCTGCTTCATCAATAACAAGCATAGTATGATTCCATACACTGCCTTCAGAATGATACTTAGGCGATTGAGGTGTACTTATTAAATCCCTAAGCATTGTAAGTGGATAAACATAATCATATATTTCATTTTTTATAGAAAAATTAAAATATAAAGAAGGCATCTTATCCTCCATTAAATGCAAATTAAATTCCTTAAAAATTTCATTTAACTTTTTTATAATTGCATCATCCTTCCATCTCAATTTATAATAATACTTTAAATTTATTTTTCCCAAGTTAAATTTTAATATAACTTATTATTAAAGTATAGTATTGTTAGTATTTATGTAACATTTATACAATTATGGTATACACTTCATAAAAATTTTATCTTAAAGTATTAATAACTTTTCATTATATACGATAATAGGGATATATTGTGTATTACTGCTTTTTTTGAGGGGGGAAAATATTATAATGAATAAATCAAAACAAATGATATTTGCATTTTTTATATCGACAGCAATTATGAGTAGTAGAAATTTGTTACATACTAACCAGGTACTTGCTGAAAGTATTTTACCTAATATTCAAAGTAATGCCTATAACAGTTCAAATATTTTCACAAAATGTGGATATAAAGGACAATGCACATGGTTTGCATACGGCAGAGTTCTAGAAAAACTTTCAATAGCACTTCCATCGGAATTCTACGGAAATGCTGTAGATTGGTGGTATGCTAATGCAAGGGATAAAGTATACCCTTATGGCTATGAACCTAAGGCCAATTCAATAGTAGTTTGGGGCGGTGGAAAATACGGATATGGTCATGTAGGTTTTGTAGAAAAAGTAGAGGGAGATACTGTCTATCTTAATGAAGGTAACTTCAGCGTAAGAGGTTCATATGATGGCAATGTAAAAACTTTATCTAAAGAAGCTATGAAAAATAGAGGCAACTTATTCTTAAAAGGATACATATATTTATCTCAAGGAAGTAGTTCTCAAGGCGGCTCTAATTCATCAGATTCTACACAAAATCCAAGTAGTGGACAACCTGTTATAAAAACCGGTACTGTAAACTTATCCAATTCTAATTCATGTTTAAATGTTAGAAACAGTGCATCAACATCTTCAAGTGTCATTGGTTCCCTTGCCAAAGGAGCAAATGTTAGCATAGTTTCTGAATCAAACAATTGGTATAAAATTAAGTATAATTCATCTTATGGATATGTGAGTTCTAAATATGTAAATTCTGGATCATCTAGTCAAAATGATTCGTCATCTAATAATGCAACAAACGAAACAGTTATAGGCAGCGGTACTGTAAATGTATCTAATTTAAGCTCATACTTAAACGTTAGAAATAGTGCATCAACATCTTCAAGCATTATTGGTTCTCTTTCCAAAGGAGCTAACGTAAGCATAGTTGCTGAATTAAATGGTTGGTATAAAATTAAGTATAATTCATCTTACGGATATGTAAGTTCTAAATATATAGGTACAAATTCAAATTCAAGTGATAATACAAATTCTTCAGTATCAAATACACCAAATACTTCTGGAAAAGTTGGATTTGTTAATACTAGCAGCAAATCTTCATATTTAAATTTAAGAAGTAATCCTGGAGGCAGTATAATAGGTTCTTTACCTTATGGAGCAAAACTTCAAATACTTGGAACGTCCGGCAGCTGGTATAAAGTAAACTACAATGGTAAAATTGGATATGTTTCTGGAAGTTATGTTAAATTATCTTCTAATGAAGCTAACAATACTTCATCAGTAAAATCAGATCAAAACGCTTTAACCAATAAAATAAAATCAGTTAAATTAAATGATTCTTCTGCCACATTGAATTTAAGAAATAGTCCGTGGACAGGACGAATATTAACTCAAATTCCAAATGGGGGTAAAGTTGAGGTTTTATCAACTAATGGACGTTGGTATAAAGTAAAATATGAATCATACGTTGGATATATCCACTGTGATTATATAGATGTAAACCCTGGTTCGAATAACGATAATAATTCAAATAATACCAAAAACAATACAGACAGCAGTAATTCAAATAATATAAATACTGGCAGCCAAGATACAAAAAACAATGGTGCAATTACTATGAGTTATTTAAATATAAATCAGGATAA
Source organism: Clostridium sp. JN-1 (assembly GCF_003718715.1). NCBI lineage: Bacteria > Bacillati > Bacillota > Clostridia > Eubacteriales > Clostridiaceae > Clostridium > Clostridium sp. JN-1. The sequence goes on from NZ_CP033465.1 coordinate 1,954,875, forward strand.
ATTGAAACAATTTTTAAAACAAAATAATTCGCTGTTAGCAAGTGAGCCCTATTTCTCAAGTATAATTTCTACTGCAAGCCAGTATAATTTAAATCCATTAATACTTTTTGCAATAGCTGGTTCAGAGCAAAGTTTTGTTCCAAGCAATACTCTAGATGCTTCTAAGATAGCTAACAATCCTTTTAATGTACACGGAAGTTGGCAGCAGTATAATACTAATATAAGTGATTCTTCTGGAATAGCAGCTAGAACGGTTATAAACCTTTCAAAGGGTATGCCCCAGGATTCAAACTTATTTTCCTACATAGGACCTAAGTATGCTGAAGATAGCAATTGGGGAAATAAAACTTACAGTATCTTCAAGCAATTGAGTTCAATTGCACTATAAAAAAACAGAGGACAATGTCCTATGTCCTCTGTCCTCTCAAATATATCTCGGAGTGTAAGTTAAGCTGCAATCTAGGAACCATATAATTAGCTTGTTATTATTGGTAACAGTACTATAAGAAGTATGAATACTGCGAGTATTATTATGCTTTCTTTTCTTCCAAAGTTCATAGTCCATCCTATTCCAAATCTCTTTTCTACAAATAGAGCTGGATCATCTTTATTTACATAAATTGTATTACCAAGTTTCCAGTACTTATCATCATCTATATTTGAAACCTTTGAATCACCTTTTGAACCGTTATTAAAGTCTATCCTGCTTCCACCTTGACCTATCTTTATAGATACATATACACTAAATATTACCATCACGATTGCTATTACAATTGGAATTATAGAAGATATTTTAGGATTTAGCTTAATTACTTGAAATATAGTCAAATTTCCAAAAGTAAATAGTAAATTCATTACTATACAAGATACAACCATAAATTTGGACCATGTATGTCTAAATATTTTATCCCTTTTTTGTGACTCTTCTGGATTTGAAGGATTTATCTGCTGCTTAGACCATGCTATTATTTTATATGAAAAAAACATTATTGCAGTCATAAAAATTTGTGCTGCAGGCATCGCCCATATTACCTTATATGATTTATCCATCCACCCATTTGGATTACCAGAAAAATCAAAATGAGTTGGAACTCTATATGGTAAACTGCTGTAGTATTTAAATCCTATGGCTATGTTCACAATTATTATAGCAATACATAGTAAAAACCACAGCGGAGATACTAATATTTTACTTCTATTATTTGTTGAAAAATTTGTATCTATTACAACCATTGACTTTTTACCATTAAACCACTTATTTTGACTTTTTATAAATTTAACTTTTTTATTACTCATATAGTAAACAAAAAATGTAATTGTAAGGTACACGAATATGCTTAAAGTTCCTATCATATAAACATACTCTGGTAATATATAAACAAAACAAATCATTAAAGCCATGAATAAAATAAATGTTATAATATTGTTTTTAGCATAATCCTTATATATAGCTTTTAATTCATCATTATCAATTTTATCTTCTGGTATTCTAACTCCAAAGTATATATCCTTCCTTGCAAGTTTTGGTGTTAAAACTTGAAAAATAAATATTATAAATATATTAAAACTCATAAATAAAATGAATATAAACTGATCATTTTTCATGTTTTATACCTCCAGAATACATTTCAAATAATTTATTGCATTGTTTTAAAAAATCTTCTTTATCTACACCTCTACAAATTGCTTCTGCTATAGTATACTGCATTTCTTCTTTTAAACCTTTCAAGTAATCTTTAGAAGGTTTCTTAGACAATTTGCTTATTACAGCCCCTTTTCTTCTGTCTATTGTCACAAATCCATCTGCTTTGAGTAAATTATAAGTTTTATTTACAGTATGCATATTTATACCTATGTCTTCAGCCATTTGACGAACAGATGGAAGGCTGTCATTTTCTTTAAGATCTCCCATAGCTATACCATATATTATTTGTCTTTTAAGTTGAATGTAAATAGGCGTATCTGATTCAAAGTCTAACTTTAATAACATATCGTCACCTTCATCATATGATATATTTGTTATACACATAATATAACAAGTATAAATAACTGTCAACATATTTAAATAATAAAATAAGAGGTTATATTCAAGACAATTCATTAATTATCTTAGAATATAACCTCTTACCTTTAATATTCATCATTTTTTTCAATTTATTTTATTAATTCTCACACCATCATCATTAAATATTTTTTTTAAATGTTTTTCTGTTGTAAATACAGTGCACATAAGCACTGGGATAAATGCTATTAGTGGAACCCAAAATCCCTTACTTCCAATTACCGCGTACGATATTCTTCCTATAATTATTAGAATTATTCCTGCTATAATGTACTGATTTGTTGAATATCTATTTCCCTCATCCCATGTATCTTGATTTTGTGTTGAAAGAACCGTACGATATCCATACCATGAGTTGATCTTTTTAGGTCTCACAATTTTAGGTATTAAGCCAAACGCTAAAGTTACAAATCCAAATACAAGTGAATACACCATAACATACATTCCCTTCCCTTCAATACTAATATAAAATTATAATTTATTTTTGAATTTTATAGCCAACCTATCTAATAGTCCTTGTTTTTCATGTCCACCTTCAAGATAAACCACAAAAACTATATTTAAAATATTCCGCCATCTACTCTAATTACTTGACCTGTTATATATTTAGAACTATCTTTGCTCAAAAATAAAACAGTGTTTGCAATATCTTCCCCAGTACCAAACTTGCCAATTGGTATCTCATCTTCTAATTCATATCTCTCGTTTTCAGTAAGCCACTTGTTCATATCTGTATCTATAACACCTGGTGCTGCTGCGTTTACTCTTATGTTCGATGGAGCTAACTCCTTTGCCAAAGATTTTGTAAACAAGTTAATAGCTCCTTTAGTTGCAGAATAAACTACTTCACAAGAAGCTCCAATACTCCCCCACATTGAGGATATATTTACTATTGAGCCGCTTTTCTTTGCTATCATATACTTTATTGCATTATGTGAACAATTTATTGTTCCTTTAAGATTTATATCTATCATTTTATTCCAGTCATCTTCGTCCATATCCATAAATAAACCTACATTTGAAACTCCTGCATTATTAATTAATATGTCTATTTTTCCAAAATTATTTATAGCCTGATCAATTAAATTTTTACTTTCTTTATAATTACTGACATCCGCTTTAAATATCATTCCATATGCTCCTATGCTTTTTATAGCACTTAAAGTCTGAACCGCTGCCTCTTTATTTTCTCTATAATTTACTACTACAGAAGCACCTTCTTTAGCAAGGGCAATAGCTATAGCTCTGCCTATTCCCCTAGAAGCACCTGTTACTACAGCCACTTTTCCCATTAAGTTATTCAATTTAAGTTTCCACTCCTTTAAAAATACAAAATGATTTCTTTAATTATAACGATATAATAATTGCTATCATAATTATTATATCACTTAACAGATGAACTTACATACTACTTAGTTCCACTTTTACTGTAATGTTTCCATTGATGACGTGTATCGTTTGGTTGAATTATAGTGTATAATTAAGTAAATGTTGTTTTATGTTATATATAGAAAATATATCAATTGTAAAAAAGGAGGAGATATATGAAGCATAAACATATTAAAATAATATTTATGTGTTTCATCGTTATAATAGTATACATTATATCAGATATTTTTACTCATTCAACAATTGAAAGAACTATAAGAACAGATTTATTTTTTAGAGGATATTTTGTTAAAGCATTTGAAACAGAAATTTCTAAAAGACCAATTCATGACTCTCAATATGGTGATATGTATTTTTGTACAAATCCTGCCATTGGTCCAGATTCATATAGTCTTATTAAAAAACATAAATATTCTAAAAAAATTCAATATTGGTATATTAATAACGCTGGTGGTGGATAAACAACATTAATTAAAGGGTTAAATTCTGTTTTTAGCAAAGTTTAATCCTTATTTTAAATTATAAATAATTTGTTAATTAGTCTTTCTTAATACTGCAAAAATTCAAGTTATGCTATATAATTATCTAAAACTGCAGTGTACTATTACATAAACTTAAATTAAAATAGTGGAAACAATTTATAACTTCTTATTCATCAAAGACTTACTTATACAAAATTAATTTAAGGAGTTGATTATTTTGAAAAACGTTTTAAACAAACTTTCTTATTATTTTAGAGAAAGTTATGGTATTGATAAGCTTTCCACTCACCTATATATTGGTGGATTAATTTTATCACTATTTAAACATACAGCTGCATTAGGATTTGTGTTTTTCATATATGCCACATGGAGATGTCTTTCTAAAAATAAATATAAGAGATATAATGAGTTACAAGCTTATGAAAATTTTATCTTACCAATAGCTAAAAGGTTCAGTAAATTTAAATATTCTATGAATGATCATAAATACTATAAAATATTTAAATGTCCCAATTGTTCACAAAAATTAAGAGTCCCTAAACATAAAGGAAGAATAACCATAACCTGTAATGCTTGCGGCACTTCCTTTAAGAAAAAATCTTAGCACTTTTGATTTATTGTAACTATAATAAAATATAATAGTAATTCAAAAGTAGGTGCTAATATTGAGTGAAAGAAGAATATTTACTTCAGTTTTAAAACTTATAATTTTAATATTTTGGATAGTATTTCAGTTTGTATTTATGGCACTGATTTATAATACATTTCATGTATTTTCTTTATATTACTTTGCCTTCTTCGAGGTTATAAGTATTCTTTGCGTAATTCACTTAAATTACAAAGACGAAAATACATCTTATAAAATTAGCTGGATTCTTTTAATACTGCTGATTCCTGTAGTAGGAGTTATTGTCTACATCTTGGCTAGAATTGGGATAATGTATACTTTGAATAAAATTAATAAAATGAACGTAAATGAAAACATATTTCCCGATGAAGACGAAGAAATGCTTTATTCTTTAAAAAAAGAAAATAAAGTAAGATACAATGAAACAAGACTTATTAAAAATGTCAGTAATTGTGTAACTTACTCAAACACAAAGATTGAATATTTTTCCTCAGGAGAAGATATGTATAAAAGACTCCTTGTAGAATTAAAAAAAGCAAAAAAGTTTATCTTCTTAGAATACTTTATAATTTCGGAAAGTAAAATGTGGGACGAAATTTTTAAAATTTTAAAAGAAAAAGCCAATAGTGGAGTAGAAGTAAGAATTTTAGTAGATTACGTGGGCTCTCTATTTGTTTTTCCAAGTGGTTTAAAAAAATCAGCTAAGTCAAATAATATAAAATTAAAAGTTTTTAATCCTTTTAAAATAATTTTAGATCTTATGTTAAATTACAGGGATCACAGAAAAGTAACAATAATCGATGGAAAAGTTGCCTTTAATGGAGGATTTAATATAGGCGACGAATATATAAATTCATATAAGAAATATGGATATTGGAAAGATATGTCTACATGTTTACAGGGGCAAGCAGTTTACAGCTTTACCGCAATGTTCCTAGAAATGTGGCAATCTATAACCAAAGAAAAAGAAGATTTTGAGAAATATAAAGTTGCAGCCAAGCCAGAAAAAAGTCAAGGTATTGTAGTTCCTTATGACAGCGGCCCTACAAAACGCGATGATATTGCAGAAGATGTGTATTTAAGTATTATAAATAGTGCTAAAGACTATATTTATATCACAACTCCATATTTGATAATAGGCTATGAAATGTTACTTGCTTTATCTCTAGCAGCTAAAAAAGGGGTTGATGTAAGAATAATAACTCCTTTTATTCCAGATAAAAAAGTCATACAGATTTTGACTAGATCTCATTATGATAAATTGCTTGAAGCCGGAGTAAAAATATATGAATATACACCGGGATTTATTCATGGAAAAACATTTCTATCTGATGATGAATGTGCAGTAGTTGGAACTATAAATATGGATTATAGAAGTTTATACTTACATTTTGAATGTGCAACTTATATGTATAATGTTCCCATAATAAAAGATATTCATGAGGATTTTATTAAAACTCTAGAAGTATCACACAGAATAGATAAAGATGTTTGGGAAAAAAGAAGTTTTCTAAAGAAGGTTATTGAATCTATTCTAAGAATGTTTGCTCCACTAGCATAAACAACTATATAAAGCTATGAAATATAATCATGCACGAAGAACGTACCTAGATTTGTGTAAATCAAATCTAGGTACGTTCTCGTGGATTTATTATTCCATACATTACTTCATCACAAATTCCCGTATTATTTCTACCTGCTTTTATTCCTGTTCCTTCATATTTCATTCCACATTTAATCATTACTTTACCCGAATTAGAATTAAGTAAATCATGCTTTGCCTCTATACGATTAGCCCCCACTTCTTGAAAGAAAAATTTTATTAAAGCTTTAAGTGCTTCTGAAGTTATACCTTGATTCCAATATTTGCGTCCAATGCAATAACCTATTTCTACAGCTTCTATATTTTCCCTATAGTTAACTACACCAATACTACCAATCGCTTCTCCTATGCTTTTAAACTCAATGCACCATTGGTAGTTTTTATCACTTGCATAATCTTTTATCCATGTGTCAATTACTTTGCGACTTACTTCTAAATCTTTATGAGTTGGCCAACTTAAAAATTTGGTTACTTCATCATCACTTGCCCAATTTTTATACATATCATCTGTATCTGATAATGTAAATTTTCGTAATATCAATCTTTCCGTTTCTATCTTTACTGTTCCTAAATTTTTCATACGAAACTCCTTTACAATTAAATTACAATTTTATAATGACTCCAAAATCTTAGTTGTCACATCTTTTAAGAAATATAAAAATACAACCTATCTATCGTAAATTTGTAATACATCAACATAATCCTTGTATTATGAACACACAAACACAACTATATTCAAAGAATTATATTAATGTAATCACATCTCTTTATGATATTTAGAGAAGTATACAATGTAAACCATAAAAATAAATACATATGCTGAAATTGTAAGTAAGATCACAAATGAATTTGATTTTAACAAAATATATATAATTGTAATAATACTAAATACTATTCCCATAATATCAAATGCCTTAGCTTTAGCCATATTTTCAATTCTAATATTTCTTTCATCTTCATCTATTTTCTTAGCAAAAAATTTTTGATATATGGAATTAACAACTAAAGATACACACATTGCCATAAGAATTATATACTTAGTTTTCAATGTATATCCACCTATAAAAAATAGACCAATTAACGATCCGAGTAGCATTACCGCTACTATTGCAATAGATATATAATTAGAAACTTTCATTTTATAATATTCCCCCTATTAATCACAAAGTGTAAATAATTCATCTACTGTAGTATTTAATAATTTAGCTAGTTTCATAGCTAACTCTAACGTAGGATTGTATTTATTATTTTCAATAGCATTTATAGTTTGTCTCGTTACATTTAAAGCATTTGCCACATCTTCCTGTCTAAGCCCAAGTTGTTTTCGTAAAACTTTTATGTTATTTTTCATTTCTACCAATCTTCCATTTCAAAAAATATTCAACTGCCATTAAAATAATATTCTGAGTTACTATAAGAAAACTAATTACTTCAAATTCTTTTCCATGAGTGACATTGTATATCATCCAAATTGCCAAAAATATAATAGTATAAGCCCAAGCAAATTTTATCGCCTTTAAGCTAATACTCATTTCCATTTCATCCATTTTCCTCATAATAATTTCGCTCCACTTAAATTTAATATAGGCCTTAAAATGTAAAAAACATCTTACATTTTAATTTTAACAATTAATAAGGGCAAATGTCAATATCTTTTTACATTTTTATATATAATATCAATGAAATGAATAGAAATAAAAATGTCATTAAATACTGCATTATTAATTTATCAAATAATATCTGTACATTCAGATTTGTTGATTTATTCGCCTAAATTTCAAAATCCCCCCTAGTTCTCGCAAACTCGCTTAATCTCTTGATGCCCCTCTCAATAAGCCATAATTTCGGGTAATAAAAAACAGAGTATTTCTACCCTGGTATTTATTGCTTGATCTTTTATATTAAAGTATAGCTTCCTGCTTACTATCCCATCACCATATCCACAAGTTGTTCCTGCGAGCAATGAGCTACCATATCGGGTGCTACTTCAATAGACCAATCAAGTCCTGATTCAGCAACAAGCTTTTCAGAAACCTTTTTATCAAAGCCATAAATTTTCATTATGCCTTCTATTGTTGCTTTAAAAATCATTTCTTTAAATTCAGTCATGTTCATTTACTCACACCTCACTTTATTCTATTAATTATATCCTCATTACATTCTATTTTATTGGTAATCTGTGTCATAGTACCGTCTGCACTATAATTATAAACATTATCTTCACCAATAATTTTTATAGCTTCTTCTACAATTTATGCTGCACTAAAATAAATTCAAACTCACAGCCCCTCATCGGCTAGCTTTAGATTAATTTAATTACATCAATAAAAGCCCACAAAAATATGTATTTCAAGGAACTACCGTCCATAAAACCATCAAATGAGGAAATAATTAAGGATATATAATTCACTTGATTACCAAATATTGTGGCAGATTTGCATATATGATTTATAAGAAAAAACTTAATTCATACGCAGATATATATATGTAAAGTGAAAGCACATTTAAAAAGTTTTTTATGCAAGTCTTAGTGAAGTATTTTAGAAAATTTTAGAAGATTAAATATTGGTTAAAGGTCTAAATGACCTTTAACGAGCGACTTATCAATGGTAATTGATAAGTTAGTCCGACTGAGCTTGCGAGTTTATTTAATCTTCTTAAATTTTCAAAATACAAACTTTAGACTTGCTAAAACTTTTTAACGTGCTGAACTTTACATATATATCTCGGAGTATGAATTAAGTTTGGAATTATAAACCACATATGCCGACCACAATATTTGATACACAGTATATGCAAATTACATACTGCAGTTATTTTACCTGATTACATTCATCTTTGCTATGAGAAACATAGTCTTCATACCAAGACCTGTAAACTTTTCCTCATACTCTGTAAAAACATTTTTATTAAATCCACTGTTATGCAAATCATATGTTAAATACTTTATAGTAAAGTCATTTTCACGAAAATATTCTAATGATTCATTAAAAAGTTCCTCATTATCTGTTTTAAACCATATTTCGCTTGATAATTTTAAAAACTTCCTGTATTTATTTAAAAATACTGTATGAGTGAGTCTTCTATTTTTATGTCTCCTCTTAGGCCATGGATTACAAAAATTTATGTATATCCTGCTCACTTCATTTTTATCAAAAATATCTTCAATATTACCTATATTCATTGGTACTATTCTAGCATTTTCAATTTTAGATTCTTTGAGTTTTTTAAGTGCATATATCAAGACTTCATCTTTTAAATCAATTCCTACGTAGTTTATATCCTTATTATTTTCTGCATTAGTAACTAAGAACTTACCTCTTCCACAGCCGAGTTCTAAATATATATCATTATTGTTTTTAAATTCTTCATGCCACAGTCCCTTTTTTTGAGCAGGATTTATGATAGTTAAATGACTAGCTTCCATCTCCGGTCTAGCCCACCACTTTTTTCTAAGTCTCATATTATAAAATATTCTCCTTTATTACACTAATATTTGCTGCGTTTTTTACTTATATTATTAAATTTACAATTTTCATAAATAAACTATATAAAAGTGCTGAAGGAACTCCAACTATATAATTAGCCAAAGGAGTAGCTATAAAAATCAATAATATTATAAGTTGATATCTATATAGTGTATCTGAAATTTTGAAATAAGTTGAAGGAAATAAGTCCCTCAAAATATGAAAACCATCTAAACCTGGTATAGGTATTAAGTTAAATACGAAAAGCATGCAGTTAATACTTACAACAGCTGAAAATATACTTATAATTATACTGTACAGCGTTGGAATATTAGTAAATAAAATTGCACCAAACTTAGCTATTACGCCAACAATCACTGCTCCAACAAATGCCAGTATTAAATTGGCAAGAGGTCCTGCAAAAGAAACCTTTAAATCATCTTTATACCTGTTCTTTAATGCACCTGGATTTGTTTCTACAGGCTTAGCCCATCCAAAACCAACCAATATAATCATCAAAAATCCTAGTATATCTATATGAACAAAAGGATTTAAAGTAAGCCTTCCTTGAAATTTAGGAGTTTTATCCCCAAGCCTATCTGCAGCTAATGCATGAGCATATTCATGAAAAGTCAACCCTATTAGTACAGCAGGTATTATAAGTATTTTTTGTAGTAACCAATTGTTCAATAAAATCATCCCTTCTTAAATGTTTAATCAATTGAGGTCTTCAATAACTTTCCATCACTTACTGAAGCAATTCCATTATCATATATCTGTATAAATGTACCTGGATATTTATATTGTTTCCCATTTTTCATTTCTGTTACAATTCCCTTAAAATTATCATTTACATATATATTTCCTTGACTATTCACATATATATCATTTTTATCAAATGGACTGTTTAAATCTATAGATTTAAAATTGCTTGTGTTTTCTTTAATATTTCCATAAAATATTTTAGAAACCTTATCTCCGTCTGATTCACCTATATATATATTATCATCATCATCTATTCCAAGCAGGGAAGGATTATCTACTCCATCTACGTCAATAGATTGTTCTTGATCTGTTGCATATATCTTATGATAAGTTAAATCTTCATATACTAACTTATCCTCATGAGGTATTATTTCTATGTTTCCTATCATATATGCCTTTGTTTCAACCTTTTTTAATTCTTTCATTACATTTATCCAATATATGCTGCTTCTTTTTCCACTGTTAGCTACTTTTACATATATAACATTTGTAAGTGGCGACGCTTGTATATCTTCAACTTCTGAATTTTTATCAGCCCAATCCAATTCTTTTATGTCTTCTTTTACATTTTTATCAACATCATAATAAGCTAATGTAAGATTAGATTCAAGTTTTAAATTAGATTTTTCTGCTATAAGCATTCTATTTCTATTTGGAATCCATTTGTAAAATGATACCTGTGTATCGCTGCCAAAGTCTACATTTTTTTGCTGTCCGTTTTTAGTATCTATTACCTTTAAACCATCATCAGTATAATATGCTGCAAATCTTCCATCATAAGATAAACTTATATTTTTAGCTTCATCAGGTATATCAATTTTTATTTCTGGACTTTTAGTTGTCTTTTTAACTATTTTCTTAGTCTTTATAGGAGCTGTATCCGAAGTTAAAATATAATTATTTGCATAAAAAAGTCCAGACATCTGCAAAGTCAGTGATATGACAACCCACAGCACAATTTTTTTAAAAACCTTCATCTTGAATTCTCCTTCATATACATTTTAGCTAGGACTTAACATAAATGGCTGACGGAATAGATCTCTCACCTAACGGATCACAAGGATTATTCTGTATCTCTCCGCCATAGTACATAGTTGAAGAAGATCCTCCATCCAAATTTGAAGCATTTACTGCACCATATTGTAACATTATATTTTGCACATCTTTCAAAGTAGCTCCTAAGCTTCTAGTTTGTCTTCCATCTATAACTAAGAGTAATATTGAACCATCCTTTCTTTGTCCAATAGCAGTCCTTGGAGCTACTCCCCAGCCGCCATCACCTGACTTTATAGTTCCTTTTCCATCTATAACCAAGGCTGGTCCAAATGATATGGCATCTGTAACTCCAAGTGAAGTCATTTCATTTAAACTATGTGGTCCTACTAACAATACTCCATCTTTAGTAATTGCGACAGTATCATTTTTAGAATTTGGATTGCTTATATCATTATATACAATTTTATCATTACTCATAAGTATTCCTATAGGTTTTCCTCCTGTTCCAGTCCATTTACTATCTTGAGATGAACTATCTACAAATCCTCCTGCATTTATAGCTGCTATTGCTTTATTGTCTTTAGCTATCTGGCTTGTCATTTCTCCTTCTACACCCAGCTTTTTACTATATCCAACCTTTACTCTAGTAGGATCATGCACAATAAGCATATATCCTTTAAATTTCTTTCCATCACTAATTTCTTCTCTTTCTATACTATCATCATGATTATTTTCAAATTTTAGCTGTGTTAAATCAGTTTGTTCTAAATTGTCAATACTATTTTCACCTAAAATCTTATTTATTTCAGCATCTGATAAAAAGAATTTAGCAATAAACTGATGACTTAATGTAGTCATAGCAGCACCTACTACTGTTTTCTTAACATTTTGAAATGGTCCATAAAATATCAAAAGTGGAGCTGTTACTCCAGTAAATATCAACTCAAATACTAAAAAAAACATCATTGTCTTCCAAATAGGTGTTTTTTTACTACCTTTGGGTTTTCTTTTGTCCATGCTTAAACCTTTCCTTTCTAAAAAATATATCTCTCAATATTGTACAATAAATGACGACTTTTTTAAATAGCATAGTTATTTAATAAATCTAAACGTTTTGTTAATAAAAAGAATCCTAACAACGCTTTGTTGTTAGGATTCACAATTTATCTGTTAATTATGATCTTTAAGAGCCTTTACAAAAACTTCTGCTGATCCAAGATTTGTTGCAAGTGGAACGCAGTGGACATCACATATTCTAAGTAATGCTGAAATATCTGGCTCATGAGGTTGTGCTGTAAGAGGGTCTCTCAAAAATATAACGAAATCCATATTGCCTTCAGCTACCATTGCACCAATTTCTTGATCTCCACCTAATGGTCCTGAAAGAAATCTATGAACTTTTAACCCTACTATCTCACTTATAAGTCTTCCAGTAGTACCTGTTGCAAAAATTTCATGATCCTTGAATACATCTTCATACCTTTTTACAAAATCTACTATGTCATCTTTTTTCTTATCATGTGCGATAAATGCAATTCTCATAATTATTCTCCTTAAAAATTAATTTTTTTCCTTCTCATCCCAACACTTAAAATTAAACCTACTCCCATGAAATTAGTTATCATAGAACTTCCTCCATAACTCATGAAAGGAAGTGTTATACCTGTTATTGGCATTATTCCTATTGTCATTCCAATGTTTTGAAATATTGAAAACAACATAGCTGATATAATTCCAATACACATTACTGATCCAAAAATATCCTTGGAGCTCTTGGATATTTTTATAAATCTATATATTAATATAGAATACAAAATTATAAGGAATACTGCACCTAAAATACCCCATTCCTCTCCAACTACCGAAAATATAAAGTCTGTATGTGCTTCCGGTACAAATCCTCCGCCTACTTGAGTTCCTTTTAGAAAGCCTTTTCCAAAAAATCCACTTGAACCTATTCCTATTTGAGAAGATATAAGCTGATTTCCTGATCCAAGCTCGTCCGATTCTGGACTCAAAAATGATGTCAATCTAGTCTTCCAATATTCCTGCATTAATGGGGAATTCCATATTGCTGTTACAAGTGCAACTAATCCTAGAAAGCCGCCGCCAATAACTTTTAAGTTCAAACCCGCTATAAAATACATTCCTAAAACCGAGAAGAAGTAAATCATAGTCATTCCCATATCCGGCTGTTTTAATAAAAGAATCATAGGTATCACAGCATACATTGTAAGCTTAAGGAAGTTTCTAATATTATTGATATTTCCCTCCATATCATCCAGCTGCTTTGCAATCATTATAATCATTCCAAGTCTTGCAAATTCAGAAGGTTGAAACTGAAAAGAACCTATTTTCATCCATGATGATGCACCATTTATAGTAGACTTAAATACAGTATCATTTAATATAAGTAAAAATATGCCGGACCAATATATTATATGAGCATAATTTTTAATTAAAGAATAATCAAACAACAAAATTAAAAATACTATCACAATTCCAACAATAAGCCATAAAAGTTGAGCTTTTAAAAAGTAAGTGCCAAACTTCATATGCGTAGCACTATAAATATTGAGAGATCCAAATACTACTATAATTGTTACTATAATAATAGACAAAAAGTCTACTTCTTTTACTAATTTTTTATTAACAGCAATTTTTTGCAACATAAATCTCATCCCTCCAATACAAATATGATTATACCACAAATTTTAAAAAAAGCTATGTAAATTTAACATAGCTTCTTTATATTATCTCTTTATTCTCTTTATTGGAATACTTGCAATTAGAGCTGGTGAATCCCCTTCTATTTCCTCCATTTTCGTCATTTTTACATCTATTTCTTCTGAATCAATTTCTACATATTTCGAAAGTACTTTCAATATATCTTCCTTTATTGACTCTAATAAATCTGGTGAGACATTAGATCTATCATGTATTAATATTAATCGCAAACGATCCTTAGCTAATTCCTTGGAGGACGGCTTTGAAGAAAACATCTTAAATAAATCCATGATATTACCTCCCTATTTTATGCCAAAGAGCTTTTTAAAACTTGAAAAAAAGCTTTTATTAGCTGATTCTAAATTCATAAGTGGAACCTTCTCACCCATTATTCGCCTGGCTATATTTTTAAATGCTTGTCCTGACGCTGCCGTATTATCTAAAACTATTGGTTCTCCTTTATTTGTCGAAATAGTAATACTTCTATCATCAGGAACTACACCTACAAGCTCTATAGCTAAACTATCCAATATATCATTAATGTCAAGCATTTCCCCATTTTTAGTCATATCATAATTTATTCTGTTTATTACAAGCTGATGCATGTCTAAACCTTTTGAATCTAACTTTCCTATAACCCTATCTGAGTCCCTTACAGAAGTAACTTCTGGATTAACGACAACTAAAGCTCTATCTGCTCCAGCTACAGCATTCTCAAATCCTTGTTCTATACCTGCTGGACAATCTATCATTACATAGTCAAATTCTTTTTTTAAGTCCTGTACAAGTTTCGTCATCTGCTCTTTACTAACATCATTCTTATCTCTAGTTTGAGCAGTTGGAAGTAAGTAGAGATTAGATAATCTTTTATCTTTTATGAGAGCTTGTTTTAACCTGCATTTATCTTCTACCACATCTATTAATGTAAACACAATTCTATTTTCAAGTCCCATTAAGACATCAAGATTTCTAAGTCCTGTATCTCCATCTACTACTACTACACTTTTTCCAAATGACGCTAATGCCGTACCAACATTGGCTGTGGTAGTTGTTTTTCCAACTCCGCCTTTGCCTGACGTCACTACAATAGCTTCTCCCATTTAAAATACCTCCATTAAATAAATTTGTTGGGTAAATATGGTTCTACAATTATCGTATCACCTTTAACTTTAGCAACTTCTGGATACTGAGGTTTAACACTGTCTTCTGGTGATCTTGTCATTATGTTTGCTATTTGAAGTATTTCAGGTTGAAGATAAAAAGCCGCTACCAAGGCCCTGGTATTACCTCCAAATCCTGCATGCACATACCCCCTTAGCGCCCCTAATATAATTACATTGCCCCCTGCATAAATTTCTGCGCCTGCATTAACATCTCCTATTATTACTACATTACCATTGTAATTTATAATTTGACCGCTTCTTACTGTCTTTCTTAAAAACTTAGTACGTCCTTCATAAATTCCTGTAAATGCCCTAACCTTTTTTTCTTGACTATCTTCCAGTATACAATCCTTTATCAAAAATTGTTCAAATAGTATATTCTTTAACTTACGAAACTCTTTTTGGTTTATATACTGTAGTTCAGTCGTTATTTTAAGAGTAGCACCTCTATAAAAGACTTTTCCTCTTGACAACTTTCCAATTAAAGTTTCAATCATTTCATCAAAATCTTTAAACTTATTCATATTTATAACTGCATTAATCCCCTCTTTATTGCCTTTAATTACTATACTATCATCTACCATATTAGACCTCCAGTAAAAGCCACCCATTTTATTTATATTTCAACGCAATATTTATAAATCCTTCTAAGTTTGTACTATTTAATTATATTTTATCATAAAACATAATTTATTTAAGATATAATTGGAAAGTTGGAAAAATATTCATCATTGTAAATACTTACCTCAAAATGCAAAAGACAAAATACAGAGGACAATGAAGGTTGATTTTTTGCTAACGCAAAAGAATCTTTAAATTTATATAAGTTAGCAGTGTTTCGCTTTAGCGAAACGAATTATCAAAAATCTTTAATTTAAAAGAAACTCATGTTATTTTGTTTCTTGGGAAGTACTCTCCCAAGTAAGCAGGCATCTAAAATCTATGATTTTTAGATGCCTGCTTAGGTTTGTTTTGCATTAGCAAAACAAACCTAAAAAATAAATTAGTTTTCTGACATAAGGAAGAAAACTCACCTTCACTGTCCTATGTCCTATGTTCTATGTTTTTTTGTCCTCTGTACTCTCAAAAATATTGCACCGCAATATTTTTATATTACAAATTATTTATTGACCGCTGCTGCTAGTTTGAGAACTTGAATCACTGCTATTAGCTTGAGAACTTGAAGCATCACTATTTGTTTGAGCACCTGAATCTCCGCTATTTGTTTGATCACTTGAATTATTGTTTAGTTTAAAGTATGCAGAATATATATCCCTAGCAATATAAGCACTTTGAGCTCCTTGACCGCCATCAAACATTACAATACATACTGCTATCTTAGGATTGTCTAATGGTGCAAATCCAACATATACTGAATAATCGGTTCTTCCAACAGCTTCCTGGTTGTTCATACTAGCTGTACCAGTTTTTCCTGCAGTTGGTATAGGGAAATTTTGAAATGCACCAGCAGCAGTACCTTTTTCATTAACAGCAGCCATTCCAGCTTTAACTGCTGCTATATTTTCAGGACTAATTCCTGTTTTTTCTACTACTTCAGGTTTATTTTGTTCAATCACCTTGCCATCTGGATTCAAAATTTTATCTACAAGATGAACTTTATATCTAGTTCCCCCATTTGCCAGTGTTGCAATGTAATTTGCAATTTGAAGTGGGGTAAACTGATCCATACCTTGACCTATGGAAGCATCATATATAGGTGCCCCAACATTAATTTGACTGTTTGCATCAGAAACTGTTATATAATAAATACAAGATATCATAGATTTTATATCCTTATCGGAAATATTCTTATCTTTGTACTTAGGATCTTCTTGTATTAAATCAGTTAACATACTGCTGCAGCTATCCTTATTAAATGCACTGTTTCCATTCTTTATTGCATCTTGTATTGATTGTTTTAATTTTTTCTTTATATCTTTAACTTTACTTGAATCATTATTATCATCATATAAATCTATAGGTGTAAATTTGAATCCATTATCTCCGCCAGATTTTAATGTTTCCATTGTCTTATATAAATAAGTATTAGCATACAAATTCTTCATGGACCACATATTAAATACCTGACCAAAAGCTTCTGGTATTTCTATACCAGTTGATGGCTTAACATTTGAATTAGGTGGAACCCCAAGTCCAAATTTCCATGCATATTTAGCAAGTCCATCACTTCCTATAGTTTCTCTAATCAATTTACCTACTGTCATAAAATATGGGTTACTTGATTTTTGAATTGCAGATATCAAATCAACTGGCCCATTTGCTCCATCTAACTTAAACTGCGTAATATGTCCTCCACCTTTATCAAATACACCTTCATCATCTACTACAAATCCAGGAGTTATTACTCCACTTTGCAGACCTGCTATTGCAGTCATAGGTTTAAATGTAGATCCCGGCGGTATAAGTGATTGAGTAGCATAATTATAAAACGGTTTTGGATATATATCATAAGGATCTTTTCTTATTGCAGCATTATTTTTTATACTTTTATCTATAGGAAAAAGAGTATTTAATACGTCATCTTCACTTTGCCCTGGATAATATGCCATTAATCCCCTTTGTTCTATATACTGCTTACCAAACGCTCCAAGGTCAGGATTGAAAAACTTATTGTATAAATCTGTATTTAACCCGCCCGGGGTTGAAAATAAATTAGGGTCATATCCTGGTCTACTTGCAAGTGCTATTACACCGCCTGTATTTACATCTAAAACTACTGCTGCTCCTCTTGTAGCATTAGCCGTATTAGATCCCTGCTGTGAAGAAGGATTTGCTCTTAATTCAGCCATTTTACTATCAAGTGCTTTTTCTGCAGCTGCTTGAACATCTTTATCTATAGTTAACCCAAGACTTTGACCTGGATATGAATCCCTGCTCCCAAGTTCTTCAATTATTCTTCCTTGTTTATTGAGCTTAACAATTTTACCACCTTTAGAACCTTTTAGTCTGTCTTCAAATCCAGACTCTAATCCTGCAGCCCCTATATAATCCGTACTAGTGTCATATCCCTTTTCACTGTATTTATCATCATCAGAAGTTATTTTAGATATATAACCAAGGAATGCAGATCCAAGTTCACCATTAGGGTAAGTTCTAATAGGCTCAGTATTTACATCAATTCCTGGGAGCTCATTTAGCATTTGTAAAAACACTAAAGCAGTACTCTTCTTTATGTTACTGGCAATAGTTACTGGTTTATATCCAGAAAAACTATTCATCTTAGAAGTATCTTTTATTATCATAAACCTTCTCTGCTGTTCCAGAGTATATTTTTTATCATCTATTTTATACTTCTTTACGAGATACTTAAAAGTTTCTTCTGGTGTTATCTTTAATAATTCTTCATCAACTTTAGCGTTATCTGCTTCTGTAAGTTGATCTTTTTTCTTACCCTTAAATAACTTCTTTATTACTTCATCATCTAATCCTCTATCTTTCTTAAATCTTAACTCAAGATTTTTTTTGGTATGCGGATCATCACTTCTAAATTCAAATCTATAAGGATTAATTTTTAACTCAAAATCATCTTGTTGAGTTTCTCCATTCTCATCTAAAATTTTAAATACCTTGTCCATAGTTTGGAAAAAGGTCTTGTCACTTTCATCAGTTTGATTATAGACTAAAACATAACTTTGAGTATTGGTAGCAAGCACACTTCCATTACTATCAAAAATTTTTCCCCTAGGTGCAGCTTCAGGGATTTCTCTTATAGAATTGCTATCTGCCTTTGCTTTGAAATCTTCTCCTTTTACAACTTGAAGAAAAACTATTCTAGATAAAATAGAAGTGAATATTAAAGTCATTATAATTAATAGAGCTGAATATCTGTTAAAATTTCTTTTATTTTTGATTTTCATGAAATCACCATTCCCTTAAAATCTCCATCTCTTTTGCATATATGGCTTTTGGCAAAGCCTATATACACTTCTATACATTATAAGTGCTATAATCGCATCATATATACCTATAAAAAATACATTTCCCAAGCTGCTATATACCTTACCTATATACAATATTATAAAAACCAAAATTCCCTTTAAAATACTCAATGAAAAACATGTAACTACAGGCATAAGTATTTTCTGCTTAAGTATACTATTACCTATAAATCCAGCTAATATGCATATAATCATATCAGTAAAAGCATTTATTCCAAAACCATTTAGAAAGTAAACGTCTTGAAGCATACCACACAAAGCTCCAATCCATAACCCTTCCCAGCTTCCATTTATAATCGAATATGAAATTATAAAAATTAAAAGCAAGCTAGGATATACGCCTCTTATAGATAAAAATGGCATTAACACATTATCCAATATAAAAAATAATATTGACAGCAATATTAAAATCAACGTTTTTCTCATATCATATCACCTTAATATTTCACATCTATTTTATTTTTAGGGATAACTACAAAAACTTCATTGATCTTGTTAAAATCAACATATGGTTTTACTATAGCATTCTTCATTACTTTACCCTTATCTTCTTGCACATCTATTACTGAACCTATTCTTATTCCCTTAGGATAAAATCCTCCAAGACCTGATGTCAATATAACATCTCCTTTTTTTACATTGGAACTTTCAGGCAAATAGCACAGCTGTGTAAGCAATTTATTATCGCTATCCTTGTATCCCTTAACTACTCCACTATTTTCATCCGTACTCTCTATAGTTGCACTTACAGCTATATTTTCATTTGATAAAGTTTGAACTATTGACCAACTACTACCTACTTTAGTTATTTGTCCAACTAATCCTTCTGCAGTTACGACTATCATTTGTTTTTCAATTCCACTTTTACTTCCCTTATTTATAATAAATTGATCTAGAACTCCATCACCGCTTTTGCCTATAATATCACATCCTAAATAGTCATATTCCGATCTTTGATTTTTAAAGTTGAGCATTTTCCTTAAATTATCATTATCACTTTTAAGTGAGTTGTATTCCACTAATTTATTTTCGAGTTCACTATTTTTCTTTTTTAATTGTTCATTTTCAGTTTTGACATCAGAAAAGTTAAATATAAAACCCACAAAATTCTTTACACCATTATTAAGCTTGTATATTGTACCTTGAACTGGATTAAAGGCAGCACCTATGCTATTTTCTAAAAAAGGTAATTTATTTCTCCTGAATCCCTGTGTAATTAAAATTAAAAATGTAACTGACAGTACTACAATTGCTACTGCCAGTTTATTTTTGAATATCTTCATAATTATTATTTTCTACTAGCTATTATCTTGTCTATAGTATCTAGTGCTTTACCTGCACCAAGAGCAACACAGTCAAGAGGAGATTCTGCTATATGAACAGGCATATGTGTTTCTTTATTTATAAGTAAATCCAGTCCTTTAAGCATTGCACCACCGCCAGCAAGCATTATACCTTTATCCATGATATCTGAAGCTAGTTCTGGAGGTGTTTTTTCAAGAGTAGTCTTTATAGAATCAATTATTGCAACTACTGCTTCTTGCAGCGCACTTCTCACTTCAGTTTCTGTAATATTTATAACCTTAGGCAGTCCTGATATTAAATCTCTACCTCTTATTTCCATAGACTTTTCTTCTTCATCTTCAACCTGGAATGCTGATCCAAGTTGTATTTTTACATTTTCTGCAGTTCTCTCACCTATTGCTAAACTATACTCTTTTTTTATATAGTTTACTATAGATTGGTCTAATTCATCTCCAGCTATTCTTAAAGATTTACTTGTAACTATTCCGCCGAGAGATATAACTGCAACTTCAGTAGTACCTCCTCCAATATCAACTATCATGCTTCCTGTTGGTTCATTTACTGGAAGTCCAGCACCAATAGCAGCTGCCATAGGTTCTTCCATAAGAAGTACATCTCTTGCTCCAGCTTGTTTTGTAGCCTCATCTATAGCTCTCTTTTCAACTTCTGTAACTCCTGAAGGAAAACATATAACTATTCTTGGGCTTGTGAAAGCAGATTTTGGACTTATCTTCTCAATAAACTTTCTAAGCATAGTTTGTGTAACATCGAAATCAGCAATCACGCCATCTTTTAAAGGTCTTATAGCTACTATATTTCCTGGTGTTCTTCCTATCATTTCTTTAGCTTCAGCCCCTACAGCTAAAACCTTTTTTGCTTCATTATTTATAGCCACAACCGAAGGCTCTCTAAGTGCTATTCCCTTACTCTTTACATATATTAAAGTATTTGCTGTTCCTAAATCGATTCCCATATCTCTTGTTATGCCAAAAAATCCCATCATTTTTCTCCTTTCAATACATAACTACAATATTCCTTTTTCTTTTAAACTAATGTATTTTCCATTTCCTATAATTAAATGATCTAACAAAGTAATTCCTAGAATTTTACCACATTCTTTCAATCTATAAGTTATATTCAAATCTTCACTACTAGGCGAAGGATCGCCAGAAGGATGATTATGACATATTATAATAGAAGCACTATTTTTCTTTATAGCCTCACAAAATACTTCACGCGGATGTACTATAGAAGAATTTAAACTTCCAGCAGAAATATCACTAACACATATTACAATATTTTTGGTATTTAGCAATATCTCCATTAAATGCTCCTGTTTTAAATTACTCATTTCACTCATTACAAGATTAGCAGCATCAAGCGGCTTCAAAATTTTGTATTCACCGCCATCTTTATAAGAATTAAATCTCTTAGATATCTCTGCTATAGCTACAATCTGAGCAGATTTGACTTTTCCTACCCCATAAAGACTTTGAAAAGCCTCTAAGTTTGAATTCAACAGTCCATTGAGTCCTCCACTTTCTTTTATGATCCTATTACTTAATTCTACTATATTTTCTTTTTTACTTCCAGACCCCAATATTATTGATAAAAGTTCAGCATTTGACAATGCTTTTACTCCATATTTTAATAACCTCTCCCTAGGTCTTTCATTTTTAGATAAATCCATAATTTTTCCCATATAACTACCTTCTTTATAGATTTACCCCCATACTCCTTAGCATATTAGACAATTTATTTAAAGGCAATCCTACAACATTATAGTAGCATCCATGGATTTCCTCGACAAAAATTCCTCCATACCCTTGAATGCCATATGCTCCTGCTTTGTCTATGCCTTCACCTGTTTTTATGTATTTTATTATATCATTATCAGATAAAGTAGAAAATTTGACATCTGTACAAACAAAATCCCTTTTTACTTCATGCTTTAGTGTATCCACTAAAGCTATACCTGAATATACTTTGTGAACATTTCCACTTAGTAATTTAAGCATATTAAAAGCTTCTTTTTCATCCTTGGGTTTTCCAAGTATTTTATTTTTAAAAGACACAATAGTATCACATCCTACTATTATAATCCTATTTTTAACTTTATCATTTAAACTATTTTTTACACTCACGGCTTTTTGCTCAGCTAGTTCCATTACATAATAGGCACAATTTCCTTTAAATTCAACTAAACTTTCATCAAAATTGCTAACTATTATTTCAAAATTATCCGTTAGCCTATGGAATAATTCCTGCCTTCTACTTGAAGCTGACGCCAGAATAACTCTCATTATTAGTATCACTCCTTAATCTAGTATCTTCTATATAATATTATAGCCACAATTATACCAGCTATAGTCATTATGCTAACATTTAAACTCAATCCTAAAGTTAACACCATAAACTTTAAATTTAATACTAGTGGAGTTGAACTGCCTATAACGTATGTATTTTTTAAAAAGCTTAAGAAATTAAAATTTTCTCCTATTATATCCCCAATGAAACTTCCAGACATGGCTCCTAATAATATTATAAAACATAAAAAGCCGCTGCTCTTTTCAGCTCCTTTCAAATTAATCCCCCACTTTAATTTTATATCTAATATAGTTTATCATTTAATAAAAGGTTAAACAAGTATATATACAATTGTTTTAAAAAAAATTAAAAAAGATAGAGGACAGATGACAAAGGACATGTGACAGAGAAGGTAAGTTTTCTTCCTTACGTCAGAAAACTAATTTATTTTTTAGGCTTGTTTCGCTAAAGCGAAACATTGCCAATTTAAATTTAAAGATTTTTTTGCGTTAGCAAAAAAATCAACCTTCATTGTCCTCTGTCCTATATCCTCTGTCCTCTGTCCTATGTCCTCTGTTTTTACAGTGTCAAAGACTGTATATATTTTCTGGAGTATGAGTTAAGTTTTTACTTGAAAACCCTATAATTTTACTTTTTCCCAACCTTATTTAAAAAATTATATACATATATATAATTTTCTTCAACTTTGTCTTTAGATATCTTATCTGGTAATTTATTTATGTAAGATTTAATTTCATTTAATGCATTTAAGTTTTTACCGTCTTTAACCTTATCAAGTGAATTGGTCCATTTCTTTAATTCTGACGTCTGTACAGCTTCAACATTTTTTTCTGACATCTTGTTTAAAACTTGTATATATGCATTTACTAACTCCACTATTTGAGTATTACATTGGCTATCTTTATCTACAGAAAATACTATTTTTGAATTATCAACTTTTTGCTCAGTAAGAGATGCTGCAATATCTTTTCCTGTTTTTTCATTATAAATTCCAAGTAACACTCTTGTTTTATCTTGTTCTGTCACTGAAAATGACATCCCATATTGTTTTAAAACATTTTTTTCTTGTTCAGCATTGCTTTTATCCGTATATATTCCACCTTGTACAACTATAAACTTACCCGATTTTTGATCATTTGGTACAGCATTACTATTTTGACTCCCTTTTTTAGTCTGGTTGTTTATTTGAGTGTCTGCTGCACTGCTAGCTTTATTTGTTAAACTGCTGTTTCCAGTAAATATTTTAAATATTACAGTTGCAAAGAAAAACGCAAATATTAAAATAGAAACTACTATTAAAATAAATGACTTACCATCACTTTTTTGTTTTAAATCATACCTTGTGTATTTCATTTTTTCACCACCAAGCTTTGTTTTATATATTCAATATATTAATATTTATAAAAATGCTGTTTTATTACATATAATTATGAATAGGCAGTAAAAAAGTGCTGAATTTTTAACATGAATTTATCATTAAAAAAAATCAGCACTTTTATCTCATTTCCAATAAGATACTCACTAATCGATATAAGTACTAGTTAAGATCTATTCTACAGCTATTAAATCCACTTTTACAACATTTTTAATCGATGAAAGTTCATCAACTAAATCATTAATTTCTGTATTTAATTTAGATGCATCAAACGTTATTGTAACACTTGCCGCCTTGTTTATTGGAATATCTTGATTTATTGTAAGTATACTACCTCTTCTTAAAGCTATCTTATCTAATATCTTAGATAGCGTACCTGCTTCATGTGCAAGCATTAACCCCAAGGTAACTTTATGTCCTGTTACACCTTCCGACAATGTAAATACAAAGTCCTTATATTTATAATATGTACTTCTACTTATTCCCACCTTTTTTACCCCATCAGATATATCCTTTACTTCTCCAATTCTCAAAAGCTCTTTTAACTTTATAACTTTGGTAAAAACCTGAGGAAGAATTCTCGTATCAATTATCAAATATTTAGTATTCATAAAACCCCTCGTTTCTGTCCGTATATTATAGACATATGTATGCATACAAAGTATATTATCATAACAAATTAATAAGTTCAAGCTTTTATATAAAATTACGAAAAATATTGCCAGGGCAAACGCATATAAGATTTTAGGGCACAGCCCTTTTATTTTTACGGTTTAATCAATATAATCTAATATATAAAACCAAAGTTAAGAAGTAAGAGTAAAAAAGTAATAGTTGTGGTGAAAATTCAGCTTTGCTGAATTTTCACCACAACTATTACTTCTTAGCTCCTGCTTCTTACTTATTCACAAATTCCAATTTAGCTGTCTTACGACATTTGTCTTTAAATTTACTGAAAGAAGAAAAAAGTTCAAAGAAAAATTTAAATTTAAAGATTCTTTTGCGTTAGCAAAAAATCAACCTTCACTGTCCTATGTCCTCTAAAAATGCGAAGCATTTTTCCTAGATACATACTTTGTATGAAGCAATTCATGGGACTTATTTCCCAAAGGTTCTTTTAAAAATTCTTTATAAATTTCTTTTATAGCAGGGTTTTCATGAGATTTTCTTATGCTTAAATTGACATCATGTTGATATATAGATTTCTTTCTATTACTATAAGCTTGTTCTCTATCAGAATCCATAAATAACTTAGGCTGACCGCCGCCGCTTATGCATCCTTCCGGACATGTCATCACTTCTATAAAATGTAAGTCACACTTTCCTTCTTTTATAGATTCTAAAACAGGCTTAACATTTTTAAGTCCTGATGCTACACCAACTTTAAGTTTCAAATCTCCAAGTTCAATTTCAGCTGTTCTAAATCCTTCTCCTCCTCTTACCATAGTAAGATCTAGATTAGGGATTGGCTTTTTAGTTACAAGTTCATAGCCAGTTCTAATGGCTGCCTCCATAACTCCTCCAGTTGAACCAAATATAGTTCCTGCACCAGAATATTCTCCAAGTGGATCATCAAAGTTTTCCTCTTGTAATTCATAGAAATCTATTCCCTCATCTTTTAGAAGTTGTGCTAATTCCCTAGTAGTTATAACTAAATCCACATCCCTATATCCACTATCTTGCATTTCTTCTCTTTCGCATTCAAATTCTTTACAAGTACAAGGCATTACTGATACGCTGTAAATTCTACCAGGTTTAATTCCATTTATTTTTGCACCATAAGTCTTAAATACTGCACCAGACATTTGCTGTGGTGACTTACAGGTTGAAAGATGATCCAAAAGTTCGGGATATGTTTGTTCTATATATTTTATCCATGCAGGACAGCATGATGTAAACATAGGTAAATTTTTATTCTCTTTTAATCTAGATATTAATTCACTTCCTTCTTCCATTATAGTAAGATCTGCTCCAAAATTTGTATCATAAACTTTGTCAAATCCTAACTTTCTAAGCGATGCAGCCATTTTACCTGGAGTTAGCGTTCCAAGAGGCAGTCCAAAATCTTCACCTAATGCAACTCTAACTGATGGTCCGCACTGAACAACTTTAAACATATCTTTATTTCTAAGCATTTCCTTCAATTTTTTTACTTGTCCAAGACTATAAGCTGCAAAAATTGGCTCTCTTACACTCATGAGCATTCCTCTATCAAAAAGCTTTTTACTTCTCGGAGCAGAAGTTTCTTTATCTGTAGGTAAATATCCCTTACAAATTTGTACACATTGCCCGCACATAATACATTTATCTACATTTATAGTCTGTGGTTTTTCATCTTCACCTTCTATGGCATCAACAGGACATACTTCTGCACAGCGTCTGCAACCCGTACACAATTCTTTATCTATATTTATTATGGGATTATTCAACATATACAACATTCCCTTCTTTTCACATTCATTTTAATACTCAACTATAATCCGCTGTCTGACATAAGCTCTAATGCAGCTTTAATATTATGGTCCCTCTTATCCTCTTCGGGATTTACTACCCTTAAAGCATCTTTAGGACATGCTTTTACACAATTAGGTTCCCCACCAGCATTTTTACATAAATCACACTTATAAGCTATTAACTTTAACTTTCTATTTATTCCACCATCAACTGATTTACTTTCAAATTTAGGCATTAAATCTACAGCACCTATAGGACATACAATCGTACAAGTTTTGCAGCCTATACATAACTTTTGATTTACTACTATATTTCCATTCTCATACGTAATAGCTTTTGTTGGACATACTTTTGCACAATGTGAATCTTCGCATTGTCTGCATTGAATTCTTATACTATATTCTTTATTTTTAACAATAAACGCCCTTGGAACAATTGGTGTATCCATATTGCCTACTGTCAATCCTCTGCCGTTTTCTCTATGATTTGCTGCACAAGCTACCTCACACGAACGACAATTTATACACTTTTTAGGATCTATCAAAACAAAAGGATTGAGTTCTAATTTCATTTTATAATTTACCACCCTTCTTTTAGTTTCGTATCATCTAAATATCATAATCTTTGTACATTTTTGCAATTTGCTTAGAACTTTTTTCTCTTTTACATTTATCACACATAACCTTACTTAAATCTAATTCCATACCTGCTCTCTTATATGCAAATCTGATATGTTCTTCTGCAGCAAAGTACTCACCGCACACACTGCACTTTACCATTTTGAATTTTTTACCCCAGATTTCCATACAGCCATCCTTTTGAGTTATCTTTATGGCATTAGTTGGGCAGACATTAGCACATGAACCGCAGCCTATGCAATCTGGTGAAATTTCATTGTATGGAGTTGATACATCTTTATATATTCCCCTGTTTACAGTAGATATAGCCCCTATCCCAAGTTCGTCACAAGCTCTAGTGCACAATCCACAAATAACACAATTTTCCGCCCTGTCTAATTTAAATCTTTCAATTCTATGCTCATCAACATTGAAAAATTTAGCTAAATCATCAATTTCCTTATTTTCAGGGCATCTAGCTTTTAAAAGCATAACCAAATTTTTTCTCATCCTCTTTATCTTATCTGAATTTGTAACAACTTCTATCTCTTTAGTTACAGGAAATAAGCAAGCTGTAACAACCTTTGTTCTGCCTCTATCTATAACTTCTACCATGCACAATCTACAGCTTCCAATACCAGCCAAGGCATCACTATGACATAATGTAGGTATATATATATTATTTCTTCTTGCAATTTGAAGAATAAATTCTCCACGCTGGCATTCACAAGTCTTTCCATCTATGATTATATTCATAAGAACCACACCCCCTTATTTTACTTTGACCCCATTAAACTTGCACATATTCATACAGTTTCCACATCTTACACACTTTTGAATGTCAATGCTGTGGGGCTCCTTAACTTCTCCATATATTGCACCTGCAGGACAATTCCTCTTACACAAGTCACAGCCTGTACACTTATTAGGGTCTATTACAAATGTTGTAAGCTTTTTACATACACCTGCACGGCATCTCTTATCATGAATATGTTCCTCAAACTCATCTCTAAAATATCTTATTGCAGCTGTAACAGGATTTGGGGCACTCTTGCCTAATCCACATAATGATGCTTGACCTACCATAGAACCTATCTCAAGGAGCTCATCTATATCTCCTTCCCTGCCACTTCCATTACATATATCTGTGAGTATTTCAAGCATTCTCCTTATGCCTTCTCTGCAAGGTACACACTTTCCACATGATTCTTCTGAAAGGAAGCTCAAATAATACCTTGTAACATCCACAATACATGTCCTATCATCCATTACAATCATACCGCCCGAACCCATCATAGAATTAGCTGCTTTAAGAGTGTCATAATCAACTGGAAGGTCTAAGTATTTTTCTGGTAAGCATCCTCCAGATGGTCCGCCTACTTGAACAGCTTTAAATTTTCTATCATTTAAAACTCCACCGCCTATATTAAATATGATTTCCCTTAAAGTTGTACCCATAGGTACTTCTACAAGCCCAGTATTCTTAACTTTACCAACTAGTGAAAATACTTTTGTTCCTTTGCTCTTTTCCATACTTCCTATGGAGTGATACCAATCTCCACCATTTTGAATTATTACAGGAACATCTGCCAAGGTTTCAACATTATTTAATACAGTTGGCTTACCCCACAATCCTTTTTCAGTAGTGTGAATATACTTAGCTCTTGGCTCTCCAACTTTTCCCTCAATAGACGACATAAGTGCTGTAGATTCGCCGCATACAAATGCTCCTCCACCTCTTACTATTTGAATATCAAAAGAAAAATTACTTCCAAGTATACTATCTCCTAATAGGTTATTTTCCCTAGCTATATCTATGGATTTTTGTAAATTTTCTATAGCTAATCTATATTCATCTCTTACATATGCAAAACCTTGATCACTGTGAACTGCATATGCGCATAAAGTCATACCTTCAATAACACTGTAAGGATCTCCTTCCATAATACCCCTATCCATAAATGCACCAGGGTCACCTTCATCACCATTACATACTACATACTTAGGACTAGTATCAATATCTGCAGCAGTTTTCCACTTACGACCAGTAGGAAATCCGGCTCCTCCTCTTCCTCTTAACCCTGAAATTGATATTTCATGCAGTACATCTTCAGGCTTCATTTGAGAAATTGCTTTTTTTAAAGCTTCATATCCACCTCTTACTATATAATCACTTATACTTGCAGGATCTATTTCTCCAACATTTCTAAGGGCAATCTTATACTGTCTTTTACAAAACTCACTTTGTTTGTGGTTTTTAAGTCTCTTTTTAGTAGATGTTTCAAAATACAATAGTTTTTCAATAATTTCCCCATTTATCAAGGTCTTTTTTACTATATCTTCTACATCTTGAACTTTAACTTTAAAGTAAGCTATATCATCCGGGTATATTTTTATAACAGGTCCCTTCTCACAGAGTCCATCACATCCAGCAGCTTTTAATTCAAATTTAGTTTTTACTTCAGCATTAGCCCCAAGTTCACTTATTTTGTTTTTAAGTTCTTCATAAACTGCTGTACTATTTTTTGCCAAACAACCTGTTCCGCAGCACACATTAATAGTTTTCTTTTCATCCATTATTTTTCACCCCTATAACTATCAATAATTTCTTTTACAATTTTAGGTGTTAAATTTCCGTAATATTTATCATTTATCATCATAACAGGAGATATAGCACAACAGCCAATGCAGTTAACAGTATTTATTGAAAACATACGATCTTTTGTAGTCTCACCCGGCTTAATTCCAAGATATTTTTCAAGTTCATCAAACACAACCATTGATCCAGCTACATGACATGCTGTTCCATCACATACAGTTATAATATATTTTCCCTTTGGCGTAAGACTCAACGCCTTATAAAAAGTAGCCATTCCATACAGCCTGCTTACAGGTGTATCTAAATACTTTGCTAAAGCTTCTATGGCTTCTCTTGGTATATACTTGTACTTTCTTTGTATATCCTGTAAAATAGCCAAGGTAAACCTTTTCTGTTTAGGGTATTTTTTTATAACATCCGCTGCATCTAAATTATTAGATTTATTTTGTTCCTGTACCGTATCCATCTAAAATTCACCCTCTTATTATTTAATTATTTATAATAAACAGAACAATACTCTGTTTACTCTTTTAAAAAATTACTTGAACATTTGAGTTAAAAGCATATTGAGTATCAATTACATTCATTTTTTAAAATTATTACCTTTACTTTTTAATAAAAAGTTATAACTTTATCCAAAAATTATCGCGCTTATTTTCTTTGAAATTTAAGAATTAATATATTTATACCTAATATAAATGAAAATTGTTTATAATAGCGGTCATTATTTTTTTAAAGTCAAAATAAACAAGTCTTATCAAACAAGATTAGAAAATGTATGATGAGCAAATTTAAGTTTTGTTACTATTCAGAAAATATCAACTATGCAATAATAAACTTGCAATATTTTCTTTTAGTATATTTTAGAATATTATAAATTCAATGTCAAGCGAACCGTAATTCGTAATTTAAAAATATTGCAATGCAAAACAAAAAGAGAGGAAATTCCTCTCTTTTAAAACTATTACATTCAATAGTGAAATCCAAAATACCGTCGCCCTAATTTTGACACCTATCTCCCGATAGGTGGGTGTCCTCACAAATGCTTTTATCGCCCTTATTACCGTTTAAAGGATTCACACAAAAGTACATATCCACATCTAAATGTTGAACTCCCGTTTTTATAATGTAGGTTCAAAACTTAGAGCTTGTCGAATATTTCAGAAGCTATTCAGTTTTAATGGTGCGAAGGATGGGATTTGAACCCACACGATATTACTCGCTACCCCCTCAAAGTAGTGCGTCTGCCGTTCCGCCACCTTCGCTTAATTATAAATTATATAAAAATTATTCGATTGAATCAAAGTAAAAACCTTTTCTAATCAGTATTATACTATTTATTCTGTATTTGTCAATATAGCTTTTTTAAAAACTATTATGCTTATGATAACTTTTTCAAAGCTTATATTATATCTAATTTCGCACAAATAATGTTTTTTAATATTTCATCTTCTAAAGTTTATTTTTATATAAATATTTGTATATATTATAATTTACTTTTACTCTTTTTACATATTTACTTGTTTCTTCAAATGGTATGTAGTGTAAGTTTTTTCCATCATCAGAATGTTCTTTTTCGTTTAGCCACTTTTTTACATTACCTCTTCCACCGTTATATGCAGCCAATACAACTTCTATATTTCCATTAAACTCATTCTTTAAATCATTAATATACCAGCATCCCATTTTAATGTTAAATTCAGGAGTCATGAGCATGTCAACACTAAAATCACTTATACCCATTTTTTTTGCAGCCCATTTAGCAGTCTCTGGGGTAATCTGCATAAGTCCATATGCATTTTTATTTGATATTGCAGCCTCATCAAAATTACTTTCTGCTTTTATAACAGCTGCTATTAAATATGGATCTACATTATACTCGTTTGCATATTTAACAATATAATTTGAATATTGTATTGGGTAAAAATATCTTGCTATAGATTTTCCAAATACCAACACTATAATTACTAGTGCTAAAATTATTTTGATCTTTTTTTTCAATTCATTTTGTGCCCAAGATTCTAAGGCACTCCACCCCCCTTAAATTTTATACCAATTTTGCTTAGTACAATATATAAGTTTTCTTTTGTTTGAGTTATATCACCCGAATTATCTATAATGTAGTCTGCAAACCTTCTTTTTTCCTCTAAAGCCATCTGTGAATTTATTCTAATTAAAACTTGACTTTCTGATAATTCATCTCTTTTTTTAACTCTCTCTATTTGAGTCTTTAAATCCACCCATACTAATAGGTTTATATCCATATATGTATGAAAGTTGTTCTCTATTAATGTAGGTGCGTCCAAGATACAAAACTTTTTTCCATCTTGCTCACACTTTTCTAATCTAATAAATGTTTCCTTACGTATAAATGGCATTATTATTTGTTCATATTTTTTTCTCTCTTCCTTATTTTGAAAAATATAATTTCCAAATTCTTTTCTTTTTAATTTACCATCCTCATCAAAAAAAACATTTCCAAATTCATTTTTTACATCTTGAAGTATCTCAGGGTAAATCTTCAAAACTTCTCTTGCTATAATATCCGCATCTAAAATGTAAAATCCCATATCACAAAGTAGTTTAGAAACAGTACTTTTACCACTTCCAATGCCGCCTGTAAGCCCAATTTTAAGCATAGATATTCCTCCATTTATTTTGTTTCATACCAATTGTCCCCAGTATTTATATCTACCTCTAAAGGTACCTTTAATTCTACAGCACTTTCCATCTCATCTCTAACTAAATTCTTGACATCTTCAATTTCATCTTTATATACATTTAATATTAATTCATCATGAACTTGGAGAATTAAATAACTTTTACAGCCTTTTTCCTTTAGCTTATTGTATACATTAACCATAGCTATCTTTATTATATCTGCTGCACTGCCTTGAATTGGTGTATTCATGGCTAATCTCTTTCCAAATTCTCTCACCATCTTATTAGAAGAATTTATTTCAGGAATAAATCTTCTTCTATTTGCTATAGTAGTCACATACGATTGTTTTTGAGCTTTCTCTATAATATTATCCAAATACTCCTTTACACCAGGATATCTTTCAAAATATTTGTCTATATAATTTCTAGCTTCTTTTCTGGTTATTTTCAAATCCTTGGCAAGACTAAAATCACCTATGCCATAAACTATGCCAAAATTTACAGCTTTAGCATTACTTCTCTGGGTATGTGTTACTTCATCCATTGGAACATTGAACACTTCTGATGCCGTTTTCGTATGAATATCACTATGATTTAAAAATGCATCTATTAAATTACTGTCATTTGCTATGTGTGCAAGTACCCTGAGTTCTATTTGTGAATAATCAGCAGACAATATCACTGAATCTTTTTCAGGTATAAATATTTTTCTTATCTCTTTTCCCATTTCATACTTTACCGGTATGTTTTGCAAGTTTGGCTCAGTGCTAGAAAGTCGTCCAGTAGTTGTAACTGTCTGATTAAAGCTTGAATGAATCTTATCATCTACATCAATTACAGATTTTAATCCTTCTATATATGTAGAATATAACTTAGTAAGCTGCCTATAATATATTATTTTTTCTATTATAGGATGTTTGTCATAAAGTTTTTCTAGGACTTCTGCATTTGTTGAATATCCAGTTTTAGTTTTCTTTATTACAGGTAAGTCTAGTTTTTCAAATAAGATTTTACCTAATTGCTTTGGAGAATTTATGTTAAA
Organism: Clostridium sp. JN-1; assembly: GCF_003718715.1. Classification (NCBI taxonomy): domain Bacteria; kingdom Bacillati; phylum Bacillota; class Clostridia; order Eubacteriales; family Clostridiaceae; genus Clostridium; species Clostridium sp. JN-1. Next base: position 1,988,497 of record NZ_CP033465.1, read on the forward strand.
TTCTTCATCTGCCATCAAATATATACTTTTCTTGCAGCTTTCAATTTCATTTTTAAACTTTTCCTCTAGTTCTATGAGTTTAGCCTTGTCGACTCTAAACCCTTCATATTCCATTGAAGCTAACACATATATAAGCGGCTGTTCTATATTATACAGTAATTCATTCATATTTTTATCTTCTATAGTATCTTTAAGTACTTTATAGAGTTTAATAAGTAAAATTGTTTTCCTTACTTGGAACTCATCACCTTCTCCAGCTGCATCAATAGTCAAATAGTCTTCTATTATGGTTTCAAGATCATACTTTCCCCTTGAAGAATCTATTAAATAAGCAGCTATTTTAACATCAAACTTGATTCCTCTAAAATTTATGCCTGCTTTTTGGAGCACTGTAAGTGGAAGTTTCACATCATAACTTACTTTTTCAATTTCATCGTCTTCAAAAATAAGCTTTAATAAATCTACTGCAGCTTCACTATCAGCATCATATATTTTTTTAATGTTTATTATATAATTCAAGCCATCTATACTTATGAATATTTTATCTATATAGCTTTTAGAATAGCTATTTTTATCTTCAATCTTAAAAGTCAAATACAAGCTTTCTTTTTTCTTACAAGTATCTAATATATTATATACAACTTTTTTTAATTTTTCTAAGTCGCTGGCTAATTCAAATTTTAATGTATCTTTAAAACTTTCACCGCTGTCTTGATTTTTAGGTAATTTTATTTTATCAATCAAAGATTTAAATTGAAGTCTCATAAACAATTTTTTGAGAGCACTCTCATCATAATTATCTTTTGATTTTATATCATCCAAATTAATCTCTATGGGTACATCAGTTACAATAGTTGCTAACTTCTTGCTAAATATTGCCTGGTCACTGTACTGTCTTAAATTCTCCTTAATTTTATTTCCTTTTATATTATCAATATTCATTAATACATTTTCTATGCTTCCATATTCTTTTATTAGTTTAAAAGCTGTCTTTTCACCTATGCCGGGTACTCCAGGTATATTATCTGACTTATCACCCATAAGACCTTTTACATCTATAAATTGAGCAGGTGTTACTCCAAACTCATCTATCATTCTATTTTTATCATATATTTCTTTTTCAGTAACCCCTTTTTTTGTTATTACAACTTTTACACTATCTGCTGCAAGCTGCAGTGCATCTTTATCTCCTGTAACTACATACACTTCTATATTTTCTTCTCCTGCAAATTTAGAAAGTGTACCTATTATATCATCTGCCTCAAATCCATCTATCTCAAATATATTTATGGAAAGCAATTTTAGTATTTCTTTAATTATTGGAAATTGTTCTTCTAATTCAGGAGGCATTCTTTTTCTACCAGCCTTATAGTCCTTATATTCATTATGTCTAAATGTTGGAGCCTTTTTATCAAAAGTACATACTATATAATCTGCTTTTATCTCTTCTTTCATTTTAAGTAACATTGTAATAAATCCGTATACAGCATTAGTATGTATTCCTTCAGAATTAGTAAGCGGCGGAAGAGCATAAAATGTTCTATTCATAATACTATTACCATCAAGTACTAGTAATTTTTGTTTTAACATGTTAAACCTCCTATTTAATAGATATCAAACTCTTGAACTTCTTTATTATAACATCTTAATATACTATTCTCTATAAAACTTATAATTAACTTTAATTTATAAAATATAATGTATTTTTATACTTTGTGTTAATATAAACCATTTCATCCTCCTTAATCAATATAATCCTTTAATTTCATCATATAGATCCATATCCCTGTACATAATGTTATTTGAATATTATGATAGTTAGCCTAAAATAGACAGCGGGAGGGGTTTATTTGTTAACTTATGAATTTAAAAAAAACATACCTGTATTCAAATGTGATTTCTGTGGAAAATGCAGTGGATTTTTAGAATCTACATCTAAGTGTGATATAAAAAACAGAGGATGCTGCTGGTACTTTCCTAAGTACAACTTAGTGGACATCAAAAATATACTAAATCTAAATAAAGAATCTTTTATTTATAAAATATGTAATATGAAAAATTCTTATGTAAGTCAGTATCATATACAAGTAAGCGGTAAGTTTTTTAAAAATGATTATAATAAATATATATTATATGGAAGTGAAATTTCAGGTTTTAAAACAAAGTTTTTTTTCAGAATTTGTCCATTTTTCAAAAGACACGGATGCAGCTTAGATTTTTCACTAAGACCGCATCCGTGTAATTTATATCTTTGTAGAGAAATAATAGACTGGTGTAATGATAACTATAATACATATTCAACTGAAAGAAAAGATTACTATGCATACTGTAATTACTTTCATGAATGTATAAAACAGTCACTAATAGAAGCTAATACTGATTTATCTAAAAATATTAAGCAAAGTTTATCTATTATTAAGAAATTTGATATGCCGCTTTTCCACGGCAGAGATCTTGACAATTTAGAATTTCATAAAAAAGCAGCAGATTTTTAAAATCTGCTGTTTTTTATCAAGTTAATCCTTAAATATTCTGCCTATCATTTCAAATAAAAATTTATGAGATCCTCTATCTTTCATAGTAACTTTTCTTTTACTTTTTTCCAAACTGCTCTTTTTAAGTTTTGGAGTTTGCTTTTTCATATAATCACACCCCCCATTATATTATTCAAAGTTAGAATTTATATTTTGTACTTACTAAATAAGTTTATACCAAATTTAAAACTCGAGTAGAAAAACTTGTTATTTATATATATACTACATTATTATAGTATTAAAATTAGTTCTTGTCACTATCTTACTTGTATAAAAATAGAACCCCATATATAGGGTCCTACTTTTTTACTTAAATTATGTTACTTATTTTCATTAGCTTTAGCTTTTTTATTAAAACCAAGTGCATAATAACAAATTAACAAAATTGCAAACCAAATAGGTGCAATGATAAGTGCTATCAGTGTATCATGGTTGAAGAACATCATAAAGACTACAAATATTAAAAATGCTAAGGCAATCCAGTTGCAGTAAGGGTATCCAATCATAGGGAACTTTAATTTCTTTACTTGTTCATCTGTAAGTCTTTTTCTGAATTTCATTTGACATACTAATATTACTCCCCATGTCCAAATTGCTCCAAAAGTTGCAACACTAGTTACATACGTAAATACTTTTGAAGGAACAACATAATTTAGTAACACTCCTATTAATAAGAAACCTGCTGAAATTATTATACCATTCTTTGGCACCTTTGTTTTACTTAATTCAGAAAACTTTTTTGGTGCTGTTCCTTGAAGTGAGAGATTATAAAGCATACGGCCTGTACTAAAAATACCACTATTACATGAAGATAAAGCTGCTGTTAATACAACAAAGTTTATTATACCTGCTGCTGCTGCAATTCCAAGTTTACTAAATGTTAAAACAAATGGACTTCCAGTCGTTCCTATTTCATTCCATGGATAAATTGCCATAATTACAAAAAGTGCACCTACGTAAAATATTAATATCCTATATATAACTTTATTTATAGCTGATGGTATAGTCTTTTCAGGATTTTGTGCTTCGCCTGCTGTTACTCCAATAAGTTCAGTCCCAAGAAATGCAAATGTAACCATAACTACTGATGAAATTGCTCCACCTATACCTTTAGGGAAGAAACCTCCATGGCTCCATAAATTTGAAATACCAATTGGTTTGCCTCCATTTCCTAAACCAAATATAATCATAAAGGCACCTAAAACAATCAGCGCAATGATTGTAACAACTTTAATTAATGCAAACCAGAATTCAAATTCTCCATAAGCTTTTACAGCTATTAGATTTATACAAGTCATTATAATAACTGCAAGAAGAGCTGGTATCCACTGCGGCATCGATGGTATCCAAAACTTAACATACACACCTACTGCCGTAACTTCTGCCATACATGTTGTAATCCACATAAACCAATAAGTCCATCCAGTTAAATACCCAGCAAGTGGGCTGATAAATTCAGTAGCATAAGCACTAAAAGATCCAGAAACCGGATATGAAACTGCTATTTCACCAAGTGCTCTCATAATAAAAAACATCATAATTCCAGCAACAAGATATACAAAAAGAATTGATGGTCCTGCTTGCTGAATTGTAGTTGCTGACCCTAAAAATAAGCCAACACCAATTGCTCCACCAAGTGCAATTAATTGAATATGCCTTCCTTGAAGACCACGTTCAAGATCTTCATTCAGCGCATTTTGTTTATTTTGTTCACCCATTTGAACCCTCCTCAAATCTTAATTTAAATAGTTTAATATTTTCCTATCGTGCTATATTATTGTCGCACATTTAAATCAATCAAGATTGATTATTGCAGTAAAAAGTTTTATGATACTGTTCCAAATATTCAGAATTAATAATTTAATAATATCATATTTTTTATATTCTTGCAACAATTTTATATTTTACCGATAAAATACAGTTCAAATTATTCATTTTTTCAATATTTATGGATGATGATTACATTAATCAACCATAAAATACAAAATATTACAAATATAATTTGAACAAATATATAAAGCATATCTACTAAAATGAATTTTTATTAGATATGCCTTATAATTATTCTAATTTTCAATAAATATGAATCGTAATATAATTATCTTTAATTTAATAAAAACCTTCCATTTGAGGAGTAAATACATTCAATATAATTGAATCTTCTAACGCTAAAATTCCATGACTAGCATTTGGTTTAACATAATAACTGTCACCCGTTCTCAATATTTCTTTTTTTCCTTCAAGTTCGAGCTCAAAACTACCTTTCAATATATAGCTTATTTGTTCATTTTTATGGGAGTGAATAACTTCAACTGCCCCCTTTAAAAAGTGGAATTCTACTCCCATTAAATTTCCTCCATGGGAAATTACCTTTTTTGAAATCCCATCATCTATATTTTTAAGTTTAGCATTATTATTTTTTATTATCATTTAGCTATACCTCCCGAGCATAATTGTATTTATATAGCATTTTATTTAATTATACCAATTTTTTAAAATTATATGTACATTTTTATAATAAATTTATAAGATTAATATAAAATATTAACAATAGTCTAACTTATCATTAAATTTTAACTGCAGATTGCAAAGGTAAATTTAAACTATTTAATTTTAAAATTGTGATTTGCATTAGTATTTTGTAACACATTTAAAAATCTTTTCATATCATATTAGTATAAATTGTTCTTATGGAGGTTTTTTATGTATCCTTACAGAAACAAAACAGAAGACTCTGAAAATGTCACTGATGAAGACCGCCATTCTAATCATGATCAAAACAATCATGATGATGAATCCAAGTCTGAACAGCGTATGAACTCATGTCCTATGACCCAGCCAGCATTTATGAATTACTATGAAATGATGCATTCCCCATCTATGAAATGTCCTATGATGACAAATCAAGATAGCTATAGTGACGATGATGATGATTATGACGACTATGATGACTATGACTACTATGATGATGATAACGCAGATGACCCTTATGATTACTACAACAGCAGCGATGATGATGATGCTTACAGAAGTGGAAAACATAGAAGGCGCAGAAGACGCAGAAGAAGACGCAGAAGACCTTACCCTCCTTATTTTTGTCCTTTCTTCCAATGTAGATAGATAATTAGTATAAAGGGACTGCTGCACTTAAGCAATTTACATACAATATGTTGTTTTGTAAGTCAAAAATCAATACAACATATTGTATAAATTGCTCTTAGTGCAGCAGTCCCTTTTTCTGTAAGTATGTTTTATTATTCAACCACTGTTATATCTTTTGGATAGTGGTTCAATATTTCACATCCATCTTCAGTTGCAATTACTAAATCCTCTATACGTACTCCAACATCACCTGGAAGATAAATTCCCGGCTCAATTGAAAAAATTTGACCTGGTCTAACTATATCAGTATTAACTGAAGAAACATCTCCAAAATCGTGATCTTCTATTCCTATCGAATGTCCAAGTCTATGAGTGAAGTATTTTCCATATCCCTTTTCTGTAATGTAATCTCTAGCTGCAGCATCTATATCGCAAAATCTAACCCCAGCTTTGACCTTTTCTATTCCCCTCTTATTGGCTTCAAGAACTATATTATATACTTCTTTGCTGTGGTCTGAAACATGCTTGTAGAAAACAGTTCTAGTAATATCTGAACAATATGAATCCTTTTTACATCCTATATCAATGACTACACTGTCTCCTTCTTTAACAGTTGAGCCATCCATTACATGATGTGGATCAGCCGCATTAGCACCATAGCCTACAATTGGATCAAACGAATGTCCTTCTGCTCCTAATTCTTCCCATATATCAGAAAGTATTTTACCCATTTTCTTCTCTGAGTATTTTTTTGGAACAAGGTTTATCATTTTGCCTACTGCAATATCGTCAAGTTTAGATGCATTCCTCATCAATTGTTTTTCTGTTTCATCTTTACAAGCTCTCACTTTATCTATAATTCCAGAAGCATTTATAAAAGTACTTCCGCCTTTTAATTCCATTAACTGAAGTAAAAAGCGAGCTGGCCAATTTTTATCTACACCCATTGGTTTATCTTTTTCAACATATTTTGCTAAAATTTCAACAGGATTTTGTATATCATTATACACTACCTTCTCCACACCTAAATCTTCATTTATAGGAAATAACTCATTTATAAATAACTTATTATTTCCATTCAATGTTATATAAAGTGCAAGCATCCTCTCTCCTGGCAAAATCCATCTTCCAGTTAAATAAAATATTGAGCATGGATCAGAAACTATCATCTGCGGTATTTTTTCACTTTCCATAAGTTTTAAAACTTTTTTAAGTCTTTCTTGTATCATTATAAATCCCCTCCTCATAATAATTATATTTGATTTTCTACAATTTGTAGAAAGTTAAATAATCTATATAATACTTGATACTATTAAATAGCTTTATCTGCATTGTTTTCCTTGAATCCAGTTCTTTTGACAAAGTTATTCCAAATAGCTATTCCACTAAATATTACAATTAGTCCTCCACCAATCATCTCTACTTCATATATTATATTTCCCTTTAAAGTATCCATAACAGGTGCAGCTGATAAAACTATACCAATTATTACAACTGTTAGTACCATATATGAAATTCTAATTGCTGTTTTATTTTTCTTTGAAATTTCATAAGGTCTATTTTCATTTGGTCTTGATTTTCTAAGCTTAATATATGATGAAAACAATAGTACATAAGGGAATAATGCTGTAAGAGCTGTCATTGTAACTAACACATTGTATATAGCATCAACTGATGGAAGTAAAGCGGTTGCAACTAATATTACAGTTACTATTACAGCTTGAAGATAAACAGCTCTAGTTGGTATATTATGCTCATTAAGTTTTGTAAAGGATTCTGAAAATATCCCCTTATTTACACTTCCAAAAAGCATTTTTATAGGTGAAGCAATATAAAGTATTATAGCTCCGAAAATTGAAAGTGATATTCCCAATGCTACAAGCCTTATAAACCATGTTCCTATTCCAAGATCACTAGCAACTTTTGAAAGTGCAACTAATATACCTTGAGAAGCAGTTATTTTATCTGTAGGTAATATAAGCGTTATTGCAATTGAGCCTAAAACATAAAGTCCTGCAACCATAACTGCTGCTATTATTATTGACTTTGGGAAATTTTTCTTAGGGTTATCTATTTCAGTTACAAAATTAGCAGTTGTTTCAGCTCCAGCAAGTGCAAACATTACAGATGAAATCGCAGCAAATGAACTTGCATTTAATTTTGGAGTTAATGTTTGAATTGTGTATGCTGATGCCGGCTCATGTCCAAATACATAGACAGATACAAATGCCATTATTATAAGCAATATTGCTGGGACAGTTGATCCTAATGCTCCAACACTCGTAAAAATCTTAGCAAAAGCCATGCCTTTTGTACTTATTACTGATAGTACCCAAAATACTATTAATGATGATACCATTACAAATATTTTGCTGCTTGCAAGTGCAGGTACTCCTATAGCATATGATATATTTACAATTAAAAATGTCAAAAATGAAGTATACCAAAATATTTTTGCTGTCCAATTTAACCAAGAAACCATAAATCCTTGTTTATCACCATAAGCTTCTTTTACCCACTCATAGAGTCCGCCGTCTCTTGGATATGTTGCAGCAAGTTCTGCGCATATTAGAGCCGCTGGAACAAAGAAAATAAATGTAAAAAGTATCCACATTGGAATAGCACCCAATCCAAGTCCAAAGCTAGATGCTGTTGACTTAGAAATCCACCTTATTCCAAAAAGTGCTGATACATTCATAAATACTAAGTCCCATAATCCAATTTTATTTTTCATTTTTTCCCTCCTATTTAATTATTACCTTAAGAATTGTAATTTAAATGATTAATTCGTATAATATTTGTATAATACCTATACATTAATTACAATATTATCATATTTTCTGAAATATGTATATATTTTTTTTACTCATACAATAATTATTATACATATACTGAAACCTTTAATTAATTTCGTATTTTTTAACAAGGAGGAAAATAATGATTAGTGAAATAGCCAAAAAAATTCGTAATTTAAGGAAAAAAAATAATCTTACTTTAAAGGATTTAAGTGAAAAAACAGATCTTTCGATAAGTTTTTTGTCTCAAATAGAAAATGGTTCTTCTTCACTTGCCATTACATCATTGAAAAAAATTGCAGATGCATTAAACGTTCCAATGAATTATTTTTTTAACCCGCCGGAAGTCAATAACTTTTTAGTTAAGTCATCAGAAGCTAAGGTATTTAAAATAGAAGGTTCAAACTCTGAATTTTCAAGAATAAGTGGAGATTTTCCATCAAGGAAACTTGAATCAATGTTAATAGTAATACCTCCTGAACAAATGCATGGAAGTACATTTAGTCATCCTGGGGAAGAGTTTGTATATGTACTTAAAGGTGCTTTAATTGTAACTTTAGATGAAAAAGAGTATATTTTGGAAGCTGGAGATTCCATTCAATATCCTTCGACTATTTTACATTCGTGGCTTAATCCACTTGAAGAACCTGCGAGCTTACTTTCTGTAGTTACTCCTATTATTTTTTAAAAAACAATATGTACCCTGCAGGATAGAACAGCGTCTTTTCTGTATCTATCTTACAGGGTACATCTTATCTTTTCTTATTCATTTATTATTGATATTTTTTCATCTACTAAATCTACTTTTATATTTGATCCATCTGAAAATTTTCCTTGAAGATAATCTTCTGAAATTTTATCTTCAATATACCTTTGAATAGCTCTTCTAAGCGGCCTTGCACCATACCTATCATCGTATCCAATATTTAATATGAAATCTTTAACTTTATCTGTTACCGTTATATTGATATTTTTCTCAGATACTTCTTCTTTTACTTCTTCAATCATTAAATCCATAATTTTGTATACTTCTTCTCTAGTTAGAGGTTTAAATACTATAATTTCATCTATTCTATTCAAAAATTCAGGTTTGAAAGTTTGTTTCAATGCATCTTTTGCATGATTTTCCAAGCTATCATAACTTTCTTCTCCAAAACCTATTCTATTACCTTTAAAATCTGTTCCTGCATTTGATGTCATTATGATAATAGTATTATCAAAGTAAACTGTTCTTCCCTGACCATCTGTAAGCCTTCCATCTTCAAGAATTTGCAAAAGCATATTAAATACATCTGGATGAGCTTTTTCAATTTCATCAAGTAATATAACAGAATATGGTTTTCTTCTAACTTTCTCAGTAAGCTGTCCTCCTTCATCATATCCTACATATCCTGGAGGCGCTCCAATTAATTTTGATACAGTATGCTTTTCCATATATTCTGACATATCAATACGAATTAATGATTCTTCATTTCCAAACAATTCACTTGAAAGTACTTTCACAAGTTCAGTTTTACCAACACCTGTTGGTCCTACAAATATAAATGATACAGGTTTTCCCTTTTTCTTGAATCCAAGCCTGTTTCTTCTTATGGCCCTAGATAAGTTTGTAACTGCTTCATTTTGTCCTATAACTCTTTTATGCAGGATATTTTCAAGATTCAATAATTTTTGCGATTCCTTTTCTCTCACTTTATGAACAGGAATTTTTGTCCATGATTCAATTACAAAAGCAATATCATCAAGGGTTAATTCTACATTTGAGCTGGCATCCTTAAGTTCATTAACTTGTGTCTGAAGCTTGCACTCCTTAGTCTTTAATTCTGCAGCCTTTTGATACTCAGCATTATTTGCAGCATCCTGTATTTCATCTTGTATACTTGTAAGTTCTCTTTTTAAGTTTTCCAAATTCAAAAGACATTTATTATTTAAATTTGCTCGTGAAGCAGCTTCATCAATTACATCTATTGCCTTATCAGGTAAATACCTATCAGAAATATACCTTTGTGACAAATTTACTGCTGCTTCAATAACTTCATTAGATATCTTTACTTTGTGGTAATCCTCATAATATTTTTTTATACCATTTAATATCTCTATAGTTTCTTCAATCGTTGGCTCTTCAACTAAAATAGGTTGAAATCTTCTCTCTAAAGCAGAATCCTTTTCTATATACTTTCTATATTCATCTATTGTAGTTGTTCCAATTACTTGTATTTCACCCCTAGCAAGCGACGGTTTCAAAATGTTAGCAGCATTTAAAGCACCTCCTTGGGCTTCTCCTGCTCCTATTATATTGTGAATTTCATCAATTACTATAATAATATTTCCACTTTCCTTTACTTCTTCCACAATTGATTTCATTCTGCCTTCAAACTGCCCTCTAAATTGAGTTCCTGCTACAACTGCAGTTAGATCCAAAAGATATACTTCCATATCCAATAATTTTACAGGCACTTCTTTATTTGCAATTTTCAAAGCAAGTCCTTCTGCTATAGCTGTTTTTCCTACTCCAGGCTCTCCTATTAATACCGGATTATTTTTAGTTCTTCTATTTAAAATCTGTATAATCCTATCGATTTCTTTATTCCGTCCAATTATATTGTCTATTTTCTTCTCTCTAGCCTTTTCCGTCAAGTTTGTTCCATATTTGTCTAAGTTACTTCTTTTCTTTGAAAACCACTTCTTTTTAGTTTTAACACTGCCAGAATTATGATTATCTTTTTCTTCACTATTTTCATCATTAGACCTTTTATTAATATCAGAATCATTTTCTTTGTTTTCTACATTTTTGGCAGGTGCAATAGAATTAAATAAGTTCATAAACATATCGCTATTTGCAAATTTATCTATGTCTATTTCACCAATCATATTATTTATTTGATTCGAAAAATTTTCTATATCTTCTTGTTTTATTCCATTTTGCTCCATTAATTGATTTATAGCAGGTAAGCCAACACTTTTAGCACACTCTGCACACAATCCTATAGTTTCAAATTTCCCATTTTCTACTTTCAATGTAAAAACCGTAGCTGGATTTTTATGGCAAATAGAACATAATTGCATTTCAATCATCTCCATAACTAGTATATAATATTATTATGATGATTATATCATATTTCTTTCATATTAATATTAAATTACTTTGTTCTTCAGCATTAATAATGCCAGCATTCATTTTATACTGATAAATTTATCCTAAAATTTATCAGCTATAGTATCAGTATAATATATAACTATATAAATGTATATTCCTATTTTGCACAAAATAGTATAGTTCATAAATAATTTACTTAAAATTTAAATATAGATATGTTTTTGGTATAATGTATTTACATATATTAATGGAGGTAGTTAGTATGTTAAAACGTAATATGACATTAGAATTAGTTGCAAAATTTAATGAATACATCACAAAAATATTAAAATACAAAAGGGAAGGTAATTTCGATAAGGCTCTAGTATTAATAGATGATACTTTTAAGGAAATATTTAGGTTGAGTTTAAAATTTTTCAATTCATTTTCAGATGAAAATCTTATAGATATGATAAAATCTGGAGGAAGTGTTAACTCTGATAAGTGTATAATGATGGCAAAACTTTTGGAAGAAGAAGCTTATATATTTGAAATTCAAAAAAAAGGCGATGAATCTTTTTGTATATTACTCAAATCTCTAAACTTATTTTTAGAAGCATACATAAATAATAATACTGATTCTAATTTAAAAGAACACTTTTCAGACATAGATTTAATTGTGGAAAAAGTACAAGAATATAAGATTCCTTCATATATTCAATACAAATTAATTGACTATTATACCGATGTACATAAATATGATAAAGCTGAAGACATCATGTTTGAGATAATTGAATACGATGATTTTAGCATTGATTCCATAAAATCAGGTATAAAATTTTATGAGTCACTTCTCCTTAAAGATGATAAAGATTTAAGTGAAAACAATCTTCCCCGTGAAGAAATAAATGAATCTGTAAAGTTTTTAAAAAACAAACTGCCTGCTAATTCTTAAATTAGTTAATATTAAATCGTAAAATTATATGACACATGTTAAATAGCTTATTTATAAATCCACGTTTACACGAATCGTGAAATTTATAAATAAGCTTATTTTTTTAACTTATTTTCTACTTAACACTGCGAAGTTTACCTTTATATGAATTTGTTTTCATTATGCTGTAGACTATACCAATAGCCATCCAGCTAAATCCTACTATTTTTGAAATTTTGGACATATTTATCCATATATAGAAACAAATCAAGAAACCTAATACAGGGAATACTAGATTCCATATGAACTTCATACCCGTTCTCTCTCTTTTTCTAATATAGAAATGAACTAATACACATAAGTTTACAAACATGAATCCTATAAAGGCTCCAAAGCATACTAAGTCTGAAGCTGTTTCCAAACTTAAAATCCAAGCTCCTACTATACTTACAGCACTCATTATTATAATATTAAAGGTTGGTGTTTTATATTTAGGGCTGAGATGAGCAAATACTTTTTCAGGTATAACATTATCTCTTCCCATACCATAAAGTAATCTTACGGCTCCTGCCTGTGCAGCTACTCCTCCAGCTACTAATGCTACTATAAATGCTGTTGAGCAAAATACAACAAGTGCATTTCCTCCAACTTTTTCTATAATGTAAATAAAAGCTGAATCCACATTAGGATAAGTAGTATAATTAGGCCATACTAATGCTCCTACATAAGCTTGTAATATAAATATTGCTCCACCTATTAAACAAGTTAATATAGCAGCTCTTCCTATATCTTTGGAAGGGTTTACAGATTCTTCAGCTAAAGTTGTTACAGCATCAAATCCTAAAAATGATAATGCAGCTGTGCCTACACCTGAAATTATGCAGCCGGGTGCTGCTGTGCTGGGATTGTATATTGCCTTTGCATAAAATAAAGTACCCGTTCCTACTCCACCAATTACAGCATGTACTGCGGCACCCACAAAAGTAATAAGACATGCAAAACTAAAAATTGCTATAATTGTATCTACTTTAGCAGTTACTTGAACTCCTAGATAATTAACTGTGGCTATAAACGCTGAAAATATAATAACCCAAAGCCAATTAGGAATAGCAGGTATTAATGTGTGGGCATAAATAGCAGCAACTATATTTATCTGAAGTGGTAATAATACATAGTCTAAGAACATCATCCATCCTGTTAGAAATCCTACCTGCGGATTTATAACCCTTTCAACATAGGTATAACTTGACCCTGCTACAGGAAATGCTCCAGCCATTTTACCATAACTATATGCAGTAAATATCATAGCAAACATTCCTATAAGATACGCCAGCGCCATATGACCATTAGTTTTATTGTTTATTACTCCATAAAGTGCAAATGGTGCCAAAGGATTGATGAATACTATACCAAATATAAGAATGTCCTTAAATGTCAATACCCTTTTTAATTCCTGTTTATATCCTAAGTTATCCACCTGGATATGTCTCCGCTCTTGTAAAGCATCACTCATATTTTTTACCTCCTCTAAAGACTTTAATTATATATTTTTTATATATTTTTCTTTCTATTTTGTTAACATAATTAATATTTGCTAAAGCATAATGTACACCTCCAGTATACTTAAATTACAGTCTTACAATAGGTAACAATTAGTTTACAATAACACTGTACTTTACTTATATGTAAATTATGTATACATAATATGATATTATAGCTTGTTCTTTTTTGCAATTGGCAATTTACTGAAAATTCAGAGTTTTTCTTCTAATATGGTACCGTTATTTATTAATACATTGTTCTACATCCTGATTAATTATAAACTAATGAAGATTTCTTTAAATTTCAATTTTTAAAGTTTAATAAAATGCATATTCAATTTTAATAAAAAAAGCTATAAAATATAGACTATTAGCCTAATTTTATAGCTTTTTATACTATTTATTTTATATTTATGCCAAGTTCATCTAATTGAGATTTATCTACTGTATTAGGTGCCTTAGTTAATGGGCAAAAAGCATTTTGATTCTTAGGGAAAGCAATTACATCTTTTATATTTTCAGTATTTGCAAGGAACATGACCATTCTATCAAGTCCATATGCAAGTCCGCCGTGAGGTGGAGGACCAAATTTAAATGCTTCCAATAAGTATCCAAACTTTTCTTGAGCTTTTTCTTGACTAATTCCTATAACTTTAAACATCTTTTCTTGAAGAGCTGTATTATGTATTCTAATACTTCCTCCTCCAAGTTCTTCACCATTTAAAACTATGTCATAAGCTTTTGCTCTAACTCGTCCTGGATCTGTATCAAGATACTCTATATCTTCATCCATTGGCATAGTAAATGGATGATGTTCTGCTTCAAATCTACCTTCTTCTTCATTGTATGAAAGAAGTGGAAATTCAGTTATCCATACAAATCTAAATTCTTTATTATTTTCTAGTATTCCTAATTTTTTTGCCATATTAAGTCGTAATGCACCTAAGCTTTGGAATACTACACTATTTTTATCTGCCACTATTAAAATTAAATCTCCAGTTTTTGCTTCAATTTTATTTAATATTGCATTAGTTTGTTCTTCAGTTAAGAATTTAGCTATTGAAGATTTTACTCCATCTTCTCTATTAGCTATCCATACAAGTCCTTTTGCTCCATATGTCTTTACAAAATCAACTAACTTATCAATTTGCTTTCTTCCCATATTAGCAGATTCCGGAACCTTTATTCCACGTACTGATCCACCGTTTTCAATGGCATTTTGAAATACTTTAAAATCTATATCTTTTACAGCATCTGTTAAGTTATTTATTTCCATATCAAACCTTAAATCAGGTTTATCGCTTCCATATTTCTCCATAGCAGTTTTATATGTCATTCTCTCAATTGGAAGTTTTACGTCTGCTCCAGCTATTTCCTTAAATACTCTTTGTATAAGTTTTTCATTTAAGTTTATAACATCGTCTTCTTCTACAAATGAAAGTTCCATATCAACTTGTGTAAATTCAGGCTGTCTGTTTGCCCTTAAATCTTCATCTCTAAAGCACTTTGCTATTTGAAAGTATCTATCATATCCAGATACCATTAAAAGCTGTTTATATAATTGAGGTGACTGCGGCAGAGCATAAAAATTTCCTGGAAAATTTCTGCTTGGTACGAGATAATCTCTAGCACCTTCTGGAGTACTTCTGCCAAGTACTGGTGTTTCCATTTCAAGAAAGCCATTTTCATCCATAAAATCTCTAATTACTTTTGTGGTTTTATGTCTTGTCATAAATATCTTCTGCATATCTGGTCTTCTCAAATCTAGATATCTATATTTAAGTCTTACACTTTCTGCAGCATCTAATCCTTCTTTTATGTATATTGGTGGAGTTTCAGATTCTGATAATATCTTTATGTATTCTCCTCTTAATTCTACCATACCTGTTGGAAGATCCTTATTTGGAGATTGTCTCTTTACAATAGTTCCTGTAACAGCTATACAGTATTCTGACCTTACATCATCTGACTTTTCAAAAGCATCTTTATCTATTTCTTCTCCAAATACTACTTGAAGTATGCCTGTTCTATCTCTTAAATCTATGAATATAAGACCACCTAAATTTCTTTTTCTCTGAACCCAACCCATTACGGTAACTTTACTATCTACGTTAGATTCCCTAAGTTTACCGCACATTATGGTCCTTTTGAGTCCTCTTAATGATTCACCCATTCTTATTTCCTCCAATTCATATAATAATTGCTTATATCTATATATAATCTAACTAAAACAATTAGTAATTTAATTAGAATAATACACTAAATTATGTACTAGTTTTCATTTACTATCTTAGCTATTTCTCTCAAATCATTTATGTTTATTTCAAACTGTTTTCCATCTTCCATTCTCTTTAACTTGGCAGTACCCGACTCAAGTTCATTATCACCAATTATTAAAGTAAATCTTACATCTATTTTATTGGCATACTTCATCTCTGCTTTTACGCTTCTATTCATGTGATCACATTCACACTTTAAGCCTTCTTCTCTCAGTCTGTTTATAATCTTCAAGACTTCCATCTTGGCATCCACGCCAATTGATCCAATGTACAAATCTATATAAGGTTCTTTTGGTATTTCTATTCCATTTTCCTCAAGAGTAAGTATTGTTCTTTCTATTCCCATACCAAATCCAACAGCTGGCATAGATGGACCGCCAACTTCCTCTATAAGGTAATCATACCTTCCCCCGCCGCATATTGTAATTCCTTTATGTATTATTTCAAATACAGTTTTACTATAATAATCAAGTCCTCTTACAATAAGTGGATCTACTTCGTATCCTATACCCATAGCTGTAAGGGATTTTTTTAAATTCTCAAAGTGTGCCTTACATTCATCACAAATATAATCAAGTATGACAGGAGCATTCTTTACTATTTTTTTACAACTTGATACCTTACAATCAAGTATTCTCATAGGATTCTTCTCAAATCTAGTCTTACATGTATCACACAGCTTATCATAATTGTCAGATAAGAACTTCTTTAAAGCATCATTATATTTCTTCCTGCACTTTGGACATCCTATGCTGTTTATGTTGAGCTTAATATCCTTTACTCCAAGTTCCTTATAAACTCTCATAGCAAGGCTTATTATCTCTGCATCTAGAGAAGCTGCTTGAGATCCAAATACTTCTACTCCAAATTGATGATGTTCTCTAAGTCTCCCTTTTTGAACATTTTCATATCTAAATACAGGTGTAAAATAAAAAAGTTTTGTTGGCTGTGCTTCATTATAAAGGCTGCTTTCTACAAATGCCCTTACTGCAGGTGAAGTACCTTCTGGCTTAAGAGTTATACTTCTTCCTGCCCTATCATTAAAAGTATACATTTCTTTTTGTACTACATCTGTTGTTTCCCCAACACCTCTTTGAAATAATTCTGTATGTTCAAATATAGGTGTTCTTATTTCCCTGCACCCATATGATGATGCTATTTTTTTAAACTTATTTTCTAAGTACTGCCACTTATATGATTCTGCTGGCAGTATATCTTTAGTACCTTTCGGAGCTTGTATATTACTCATATTTAATTTCCTCCTCTTTATATAATGTATTTAACAATTTAACTTTTTTATCTATCATCTCATCAACTCTTTTTATGTATTCCCTTACATCCTTGACATTAAAATGACGCTCTATCCTATTTTCATCTAAGAAGACTACTTTTGATACAGCATCTGCACCACAAGCTATGATAGTTTGTCTTTCCTCAATCATTTGAATATTGTATAAACCTTCTTTACCGCATTTGGCATAACCTACATTCTCCATATTGCCAACCATATTCTTTTGCCTGTACATGTAGTAAGGATTCATATTAATCTTTTTAGATAAATTAATTGTTTCTTCATACATAAGGTTTAATTCATGTTGATCTGGAACAGCAAAACTTACGTTGTTAACCATATTTTCATGAAGTCTTGAACCTCTTTTTACAGACAAACCGTGTACAGTAAGATTATCTGGATCAAGTTTTTCTATACATTCACAAGTTTTCTTTATGCTGTTTAAGTTTTCGCCTGGAAGTCCAACTATTATATCCATGTTTATATTGTTAAAGCCGCAGTTCCTTGCCATATTAAATTTATCTATTACATCCTTAGAACTGTGTCTTCTGCCAATGAGATTCAAAGTTTCATCATTCATGGTTTGTGGATTTATGCTTATTCTATCTACCTTATATTTTTTCATACTTTCCAATTTACTTAAAGTTATACTATCTGGTCTTCCACATTCTACTGTAAATTCTTTTATTTGATTTTTGCATACAAAACTATTATATATTTGATGCATAACTTTTTCAAATTGTTCATCATTAATTGAAGTTGGAGTACCTCCTCCAAAGTAAATACACTCAACATTTAAATTCATCTTTTTTATGTAAGAAGCTGTCTTAGTTAATTCATTACATAGACATTCCAAATATTTAGGAACAATCTTTTTACATCTGTCAATTGGATTTGATGCAAATGAACAATATAAACATCTGCTAGGACAAAATGGCATTCCAACATAAATACTGATACTTTTCTTATCCCTATTTACAAATTTACTTTCTAATTTAGCTATATCAATACACAATTTTGCTTTATCTTCCCTTGTATCATAGTGATATTTAAAATAGTCTATTATATGATTATAATCTTTTCCTTCTTTTAAGAGCTCAAGGGCTATCTTACTTGGTCTTATTCCAACTAATGTTCCCCACGGAAGTTCTTTTTTCTTTTCAGCTGAAAGGTATTCAAAAACTGCCTTTTTAACAACTTGTTTGATTTTAAGTCCTTTATAAAATTCAAAACTTTTACAATTGGTTCCATTAGAAATAACTACAGTGTCTTCTAATACATCAACACTGTAGTTCCAATTTTCACTTGAAAATTCTATATTGCAAAAATTATAAAAGATATTGAACAATTGATAAACATCATATCTAAAGTCCATATTATTAAGTTTTATTACAATTGTCTTTAATGAATTCATTATCTATAATTTATCCTCCAATTCAACAAATCACGTAAGCTATTTAATCCAAATATAATTTATAAAAATGGATTATTCATTTTTTCACTTTGTATACTGCTTTTAGGACCGTGGCCGGGATAAACAATAGTTTTATCTGGAAGTACTATTAATTTTTCTTTAACACTTTTTATTATACTATTGTAATCTCCACCGCCAAAGTCAGTCCTTCCAATGGACCCTGCAAACAAGGTATCTCCTGTGAAAACAACATTATCCATTAAGAATGAAACTCCCCCGGGTGTATGTCCTGGAGTATATATACACTTTATAGTTGTATCTCCTATCTTAAATTCATCACCATCATCTATATACTTGTCAACTTTTCCAATTATATCTCCATACATAAATTCTCCATTTTCAATCATCTTATAGTCTTTTTCATGCATATATATTGGTGCGCCAAACTTTTCCTTCATGTAAAAAGCTCCTCCTGTATGATCTGCATGACCATGCGTAAGCAAAATATATTTTAAATTGCCAACAATATACTTCGATAAAACATCACCATCTCCACCTGGATCTATAACCACAGTTTCTTTAGTCTTATCATCCGTTATTATATAACAATTGGCTGAGTAAACTCCAACAGGCATTGATTTTATATTCATAACTTTTCCTCCCACTTACACCTTGAATTTTAAAATGTTTTTTTACTATCAATCAATATTGTAACTGGTCCATCATTTTCTATAGTAACCATCATATCTGCTCCGAACTTTCCAGTTTCAACTTTTTGTATTGACTCTTTACATTGTCTTACAAATTCATCATACATCTTTTCTGCTTTTTCTCCACCTAGGGCTTCTATAAAACTTGGTCTTCTTCCATGTCTGCAGTCTCCATAAAGCGTAAATTGTGAAACTATTAAAAGTTCTCCTTGAACATCCTTAATTGATTTGTTTAACTTACCATTTTCATCTTCAAATACCCTTAAATTTACTATTTTATCTCTTAAGTAAGTAATATCATTAAGAGTATCCTCCTTAGATATACCTAATAAAACATTGAAACCATTCTCTATTTCTCCAGCAACTTTTCCACCTATTTCAACTTTTGAATGTTTAACTCTCTGTACTACTGCACGCATTTAAATTCCCCCTCTCTTGAATTTAATTTTTAGTTCTGTAAACATCTATAACGCCCTTCATCTTCTTTATTTTTTTCATTACGTCTTTTAAATCATCTGTATTAATTATCTTAAGTTTTACACTTATCATAACTATTGAATTCCTGGGCGGCTGAGTATTTATAGAATATAAATACGTCTTGCTATCACTTATTATTTCCATACACTCCGCCAATAATCTGTCTCTATCTTCACACTTAATCATTATCTCTGCAATATACTCAGCACCTTTAGGTGATCCCCACCTTACATCAACTACTTTGTTTTCTTCTTTTTTAATCAAAAATTGCACATTTTTGCAATTACTTCTGTGGATTGAAACTCCTCTTCCCTTTGTTATATAACCTATTATTGAATCACCTGGAACTGGATTACAGCATTTAGCAAACCTAACAAGTAAATTACTTTCTCCCTTTACTATTACAGCAGGTGATTTAGATTTACCTCTGCCGTGTTTTGTACCTTTGTTTAAATGTTCTTCTATAACTTCTAGATTACTCATGTCATAATTTTTACTTTTAACATAACTATCTCTCAGTTTAAATACTACAGTAGATGTAATTACTGCACCAACTCCAACTGCTGCATACAAATCTTCAATGGATTTCATATTATATCTCTTTAAAATATCATTCAAAACTTCTTCTTTGGCAATTTCCCCAAAGTTATATCCCTGCTTTTTTGCTGCTTTTTCTAAAAGTTCTTTACCCTTACTTACATTCTCTTCCCTTTTAGCTTTTTTAAACCAAGCTTTAATTTTGCTTTTAGCTTGATTGCTTTTAACTATATTAAGCCAATCTATACTTGGCCCTTTAGGAGTAGTAGCTGCAAGGACTTCAACTATTTCACCAGTCTTTAAATTGTAATCTAAAGGAACCATCTTTCCATTTACTTTCGCTCCAACACATCTATTTCCTATATCAGTATGAATCTTATAAGCAAAGTCTATAGGAGTTGCATCATATGGTAAATTTATTACTTTCCCTTTAGGCGTGAACACAAAAACCTCATCTGAAAACAAGTCTATTTTAAAGCCTTCCATAAATTCTTCTGCATCAGAAGTTTCTGTTTGCCATTCCAGTATTTCTCTAAGCCATGTTAACTTTTTATCTATATCTTCTGCTGTGGTTACTCCCTCTTTATACTTCCAATGAGCTGCTATACCATATTCAGCAGTTCTGTGCATTTCAAATGTCCTTATCTGTATCTCAAATGGTTTGCCCTGCGGCCCTATTACAGTTGAATGAAGTGATTGATACATATTGGGCTTAGGCATTGCAATATAGTCTTTAAATCTGCCCGGTATGGGCTTATATATGGTATGAACTATTCCAAGTGCTGCATAACAATCCTTAACACTATCTACTAATATTCTAACTGCTGTTAAATCAAAAATTTGATCGATGGTTTTATTTTTATTTACCATTTTTCTGTATATACTGTAAAAGTGTTTAGGTCTTCCATCTATATCAGCACCTATATTTGATTTATCTAAATTTTGTCTAAGCTGTTCTATTATTTCAGCTATATACTTTTCACGTTCTTCTCTTTTTTCAGCTATTTTTCTAACTATGAAGTAGTATTCATTTGGATTTATATATCTAAAAGCCAGATCTTCCAATTCCCATTTAATTTTGGACATACCCAATCTATGTGCTAGTGGAGCATAAATATCAAATGTTTCTTTTGATTTTTCTTTCTGCTTTTCAACAGGCATATATTTTAATGTCCTCATATTGTGAAGCCTATCTGCAAGCTTTATTAAAATAACTCTTATATCCTTTGCCATAGCTAAAAGCATCTTTCTAACATTGTCTGCTTGCTCTTCTTCTTTTGTCTTATACTGTATTTTGCCAAGCTTAGTTACTCCATCTACTAAGTTAGCAACCTCTTTACTAAATTCTCTAGATATATCCTCATAGGTATAACTAGTATCTTCTATAACATCATGCAGCAAACCTGCTGTTATAGTACTAGTATCCATCCCCATGTCTGCTAATATGCACGCAACTTCTACAGGATGTACTATATATGGTTCACCTGATTCTCTTTTTTGAAATTTATGTGCTTCATATGCCAAATTATAAGCTTTTTTAACCATTTTCTTATCAACATTATTACAATTCTTATCTATTTTTTCAATTAATTTATCCAGCATATTACTACTCCCTTAAAATCAATGGCTGGTTAACAAAACCAGCCATTATTTTTTAATAATATTATATTATATCATGTAGAAACTTGCAATTTTTAAAATTAATGGACTACAAATTATATTGTACTAAAGACTTAACATCATATTTTTTCAACTTTTCTTTCCCTTTTAAATCAGTTAATTCAATTACAAAATCTATTGTTACAACATTTCCTCCAACTTGTTCTACAAGCTTAGCTGCTGAACTTATTGTACCTCCTGTTGCAAGTAAATCGTCTACTATTGCGACTCTTTGACCTTTCTTTATGGCATCCTTGTGCATTTCTAACTCATCACTGCCATATTCTAATTTATAACTTGCACTTATAGTTTCACAAGGTAATTTTCCCTTTTTCCTCACAGGAACGAATCCTGCCCCAATAGCGTAAGCTATAGGAGCACCAAATAAAAACCCCCTAGCTTCTGGTCCAATTACAATATCTATATCCTTATCTTTTAAATAACTAGCCATTTTATCAACTGTATATTTAAATGCTTCTTTATCTTTTAATAACGTAGTTACATCTTTAAAGCTTATCCCTTCGTGTGGAAATCCTTCTATCACCCTTATTTTTTCTTTTATATCCATGTGTTTTCCCCCTCAATGTACTTAATATATAAACTAAATAGCATCACTTAATAAGTATATATTAATTATTGACAAACATTCAATATTTTAAAAAACTTTTATATAACATATTTTCGCTGCCTAATGTCTCATTTTTTAAATATTTAGCTATCTGCTCTGCTCTATCCATAGAAGATGTTGTAAATAGTTCAACAGCTATTCTTGCATTATCTACAGTTCTCTTACATTTCATTGATGATATAATGTTTTGAGCTAAATTATATATATTAAAAAGATCTATACTATTTATATTATAGACTTTTAAGAGTGCCTTCAATCCATAATTATTAGTACAATTAAAATGTGATAATCCTTCTTCAACCATTATTCTATTTTCGCCGTATAAATTTACTCCATGAAAAACTGTACCAAGTGTCACTAAATCTAAATACTTACTTATGTATCTCATCTGATAGTACATAGATATAGCTTGTGATAACTTAAATGCAACCCCTACTGCAGCTAAATCTTTAAAAGGATAATTACATCCCTTTTGATTTGGATTTACTACGACTGTATCTGGCAAAGTATCTTTACATTTATGATAATCAGTTATTATAACATCTATTCCCAATCTTCTACATAACTCAACTTGTGAAATAGAATTCATTCCGCATCCTACAGTAACAATCAATTTTGTTCCCAACAATTTTATGTAATTTTTCACTTCATAAGAATTAATATCAAATTTATCATCTATATTATTTGATACAAAATATTCTACATCTGCATTTAAATATTTTGAAACAAGCATAAGCAAAGAAATAGCAGTTATGGAATCAACATCATAACAGCCATATATAACTATTTTTTCTCTTTCATTTACAGCTTTAACTATTCTCTCTAAAGCTTTTTCCATACCTTTCATTAAAAAAGGATCAGGTACAATTTCTTCTTTATGACTATGCATGTTTGCTTTTTGTATCTCCATAATAAAATCCTCCAAATTTATCGAAAGCATATATATTATAAATGATATTGCCGCGTTTTACAAATACCCTGCGGCTAGATTATTTACAATAGTAAAATTAAAAACCTAAATATCTCTAGATTTTTTATTTTATCACATAGAATTCAATATTTAAATATTAAAATTGTTGAATTTATTCATTTAAGCTCACATTTGGAATTTTTTCTTAACTTGATAGGCAATAATTACAAAAAAACTAACTTCTTATGATAAATTTATCATAAGAAGTTAGTAGCTAAATAAGAATTATTTTGCTGGTTTGAGTTTTGCACTCCTAGAAGACTTTTTACCAAAGTGTTTTTTAAATATTACCCAAAAAGGAGTTGCTATAAATATTGAGGAATAACATCCTGAAACAATTCCAACTAATAAAGGTTTTGAAAAGTTTCTTATGGATGGAACAAATATAAAAACAGATGTTAAAGTTATTAAAACCGTTATTACTGTATTTATAGATCTTGCCATAGTTTGAGTTAAGCTTGCATTTGCAAGTTTAGCTGGATCAGCACCCCTCATATACTTATGATTTTCTCTTATTCTATCAAACACAACAACTGTATCATTTATGGAATAACCTACAACAGTTAAAATTGCCGCTACAAAACTAGAATCAACAGGTATTCTAAAAACAGCATATACTGAAAGCATTATTAATACATCATGTATAAGTGATAACATAGCGGCCATACCAAAATTAAATTCAAATCTTATTCCTATGTATAACAGCATTGCTATCATTGCTATTATTACAGCTTTAATTGCCTTTACTTTAGTCTCCTTACCAATTGATGCTCCTATATTTTCTTGATTTGTAAGGGAACTTTTCTTATATTCTTTTTTTACATCATTTACTATGCTGCTCACATCATCATTAGTTAAATTTGCACTTTTTATCTCTATTGAACTTCCATTTACCTTATTTGATTGAAAATCTTTTGTATATTTACTCACTATTTTATCAACATCAGGTTTATTGAAATTAGTTCCTAAATTTATTTCTACTGCAGTACCACCTTTAAAATCCAATCCATATTCTAAACCTTTGGCAGCCATGGTGAAAATGCCCACGAGAATTATAATAGAGGATATTGTAAACCAAATTTTTGTCTTTTCTATTATTTTAAGCATGTTACTTTACCCCCTTTCTGAAATCATGAACACCAAAAGTACCTATAGTCTCTTTATGATTGAAGAATCCAATATTTGCTGCTAACTTTATTAAAGTTCTTGTAACTGTTATTGCTGTAAACATGCTGAGTACAGTACCAACTATAAGTGTAAGTGCAAATCCCTTTACAGATCCTGAACCAAGTCCATATAGTATTACACCTGCAATTATTGTCGTAATATTGGAATCAAGTACTGATGACATTGCCCTGTGGAATCCTGCGTCAATTGATGACTTTATAGACCTTCCACCTTTAAGTTCTTCCTTCATCCTTTCAAATATAAGTACGTTAGCATCTACTGCCATACCTATTGTTAAAAGCAGTCCTGCTATACCTGCAAGTGTTAAAGTAACATGTATATTTGCATAAGCTAAAAGTACTATATATATATATAAAGTAAGTGCAATATCTGCAATCACACCCGGAACCCTATAGTATAAGATCATAAATATCATAACTATACCTATACCAATTTTACCCGCTAATATACTCAGTGGAAGTGCATTGGCACCAAGTGAGGCTCCTACAGTTTTTACTTCAACTGGTTTAACTTTAACTGGCAGAGCACCTGATTTAATTATGTTAGCTTGTCTTTTTGCTTCATCAATACTGCTGCTTCCGGCAATTTCTGCCTTACCATCAGTTATATGCGCACTAACTTGTGGATTTGTAAGCATTTGATCGTCCATATATATTGCTATTTTTTGACCCATGAATTTTTGAGTAGCATCTGCAAATTTTTTAGTTCCACTTTCGTTTAATTCAAGACCTACTTTAGGCTGTTGATCATCTTGCCCTATGTATGCATTAGCATCTTTTACATCGCTGCCAGTAAGTATAACTTGATTATCAGGTCCAACAAATTTAAGATCTCCTGTTTTAGCTATGCTATCCACTACTTCTTTAGAATCATACTTACCTGGAATTTCTATCCTTATCCTGTTTTTTCCTTCTCTAGTAACTACTGTTTCATTTACGCCTAGTTTGTTTACCCTCATAGATAAAAGCTCTATAGTTCTATCCATAGTAGTTTGATCAACATTTTTAGATTGAACTTCTTCAAGTACAGAAACTCCACCTTGAAGATCAAGACCCTTAGTTATAACTTCACTAAATGGCTTAAGTCTGTAGCCAGCAAATGTAAATCCATATTTTCCTGTATAAACTAAAAATCCTAATACAACTATACATAAAGCAAACAATATACTACTTTTTGCTTTGTTTTTCATCTTCATCCTCCTTCGTAAACAATTAATATTATACTATTACATATATTTACAACAGTCATTATATTACTTAAAAAAAATATCGTCAATACATAATAATATTGGAGAATATTTAGCCTTTAGTCCTCCATAAATTTTGACTTTAAAGCTATAGCACACTCTATCCTCTTTTTTTGCATTTTACATCCTAACGAGTAAGGCACGTGCATGTCCCCATTAAAATTATAATTGTTTGCTTGACAACCTCCGCTGCAATAAAACCTTGCCCAACATTTTTTACATTCAGGTTTACTGTATATATTGGCAGATTTAAATTCAGAAACTATATCATTTTTGAGTTTAATATTATCATCTAATAAACTTCCAAGCTTAAAATCCTGATTTCCAACGAATTGATGACATGGGTAAATATCACCTTCAGGTGTTACAGCAACATATTCATGTCCAGCACCGCAGCCGGATATTCTCTTATAAACACAAGGACCTCCCTGTAAGTCTATATTAAAATGATAGAACTTGAAATCTCTTCCCTCTTTATGACGTTTAATCATTTCTTCATATAATTTATCATACTGCTCAAATATCACAGGAAGATTTTCTTCCTTAAGTGAAAGTGGATTATCATTAGGTAATACAACAGGTTCTATAGATATTTCATCAAAACCGCTATCTGCTAAAAACTTTATATCTTCAAAAAAGTCCAAATTAAGTCTTGTAAAAGTTCCCCTAGCATAATATTGCTTTGATTTATCCCTTATAGACACCATTTTCTTTATCTTAGGCAGTATGGCATCAAAAGATCCACTTCCATCTACTCTTACTCTAACTCTATCATTAACTTCTTTTCTTCCATCTATACTAAGCACTATATTTCCCGTATTCTTATCTAAGTAATCCATTATTTCGTCATTTAACAAAGTAGCATTTGTAGTCATTGTAAATCTTATATTTTTATTATGTATTTTTTCCTGTTTTTTAGCATATTCAATAACTTGCTTAACAGTATCAAATGCCATAAGTGGTTCTCCACCAAATAAATCAACTTCTATGTTTTTCCTTGGGCCTGATTTTTCTATTACAAAATCTATTGCTTTTTTACCAATTTCAGGTGTCATGAGTTTTCTGCAGCCTTTATAATCTCCTTCATCAGCAAAGCAGTATTTACACCTTAAATTACAATCATGAGCTATATTAAGACATAAAGCTTTTATATAACTAGGTGTCTTAGTCTCATTTACGGCTATATCTCCATATAAATCCTCTGAATAAAGCATTCCAT
Source organism: Clostridium sp. JN-1 (assembly GCF_003718715.1). NCBI lineage: Bacteria > Bacillati > Bacillota > Clostridia > Eubacteriales > Clostridiaceae > Clostridium > Clostridium sp. JN-1. The sequence goes on from NZ_CP033465.1 coordinate 2,016,097, forward strand.
CATCTACTAATGATTTGATTTCTGAATATGCTTCTTCTATCATTTCTTTTGAATATTTACCATCTAACTTCTTTATAACTTCTGATATACTTAATAATCCTTCATCGTCCAAAATGTCATATACTAATTCATCTACTGCATGAACGGCTCCAGAGTTAACATCTATTACGTAAAACTCACCACTCTGAATAAACTTATGAATATTTGCCAACTTTTTTTCCTCCTAAAATTTTATATATATTGTAATTACAGATATACTATAAAATAAAATATATCTATATACTGGTTCTCAATTACTTATAGAGAACAAAAGCTTGTTTAAATTTAAAGCAGTAACAAAATGTTACTGCCCAAGTTTATATTAATTTTCACAAGCTAAATTAGCAACTGTACAAGAAGTTTTACATGCTGATTGACAAGAATTAGCACATTCCTTGCATCCCGGCTTATTTAAACTATCCTTTATATTTGTTTTATTTATAGTTTTTATATGTTTCATTTAAATTCCTCCATTTCCTTACGGTTTCCTGTTTGATTATATCATAAGTAATAAATAAAATAAAGTTAATAATCTTTTAAATCTCTGTCCCTTAAACCATTATATGATTTTATATATTTACTCCAATCATTCCTGAAAGAATCCCAACTAATAGTGCTAGTCCAAACCTTTTAATCCTATCAATACCCAATACCGCAGAATTTCCAGAAATTATAGAAACTATGTAAAGTACTAACAAGTATAATACAGCTACCATAATACCTATAAGCCATCCTCTTTTTTTTATCTTTTTTACAGCATATATGGAACCATACATTATACTTAAAAGAGTAGTAACTAAATAAAACATAGAACTTACTTTGTCACTAACTTCAGTAAACGTCATTATAACTGCAAATATCAACAGCAGTATGACAGTCATTATAAATCCTCTTAGGACACCTTCAGCAGCTGGAACATAACTTGTACTATTATTCTTCTCCACAAAAACACCTCCTATCTAATAGTACTTATGTAGAAAGAAGGTGTTTTATGATTAATTTTTAATCTTGTTTTTTTTCAAGTTTTTTATTTTCTTTCTTATCTTGTTTAGATTCATTTGACTCAAAACTTGACATTAAATTTAATATTCCAGTTTTATCTAATCTTATTTTTAACTTATCAGGTCCAGTCTGTAAAATAACATCTCTTTCCTGAATGTTTGTTATTTTTCCTATTATACCGCCTTTGGTAATAATTTGATCATTTACTCTTAAGCTATTTAGCATTTTATTATATTTCTTTTTTCTCTTGTTTTCTGGTACAAGTATAAGTAAATAACACAAAATTAACATAAATATAATAGGAGAAAATTGTACTAAAGTCTTCATATATGTTCACCACCTTTTTAAAATTAAAAAAATTAAATCAAATTAATTTTTATGCTCTTCCATTCCATTCACTGAGTTTTTGTTCTTTATACTCTTTAAAATAGCCGCCATCAATGGCATCTCTAATTTCCTGCATCATATTATTATAAAAATATAAATTATGAAGCACACAAAGTCTCATTGCAAGCATTTCCTTTGCTTTAAATAAGTGTCTTATATATGCTCTTGAATAGTTTCTACAAGTTGGACACATACACCCTTCATCTATTGGTTTTGAATCCAGTTCATACTTTGCATTCAATAAGTTTATTTTACCATACTTAGTAAACACATGAGCATGTCTTCCATTTCTGGCAGGAAGTACACAATCAAAAAAATCTACTCCTCTATCGACTGCTTCTAATATGTTACTTGGCATGCCAACTCCCATTAAATATATTGGTTTATCTTGCGGCAAATTAGGTACTACAGCATCTATTATCCTATACATTTCTTCATGTGTTTCTCCAACAGCCAATCCGCCAATAGCATAACCATCCAAATCCATTTTAGATATTGTTTTTGCATGTTTTATTCTTATATCATCATAAGTTCCACCTTGATTTATACCAAATAGCATCTGTTTTTTATTTATAGTGTTAGGAAGACTATTTAGTCTATCAAGTTCAATTTTACACCTTTCAAGCCACCTTGTAGTTCTCTCAACTGACTTTTCAACATAATCCCTAGGCGAAGGATTTGATATACATTCATCAAAAGCCATTGCTATAGTTGAACCTAAGTTACTCTGTATTCCCATACTTTCTTCAGGTCCCATAAAAATTTTTCTACCATCTATATGAGAGTTAAAGTAAACTCCTTCTTCTTTTATCTTTCTTATCTTAGCTAGCGAGAAAACTTGAAATCCACCCGAATCAGTCAATATAGGTCTATCCCAATTCATAAATTTATGGAGTCCTCCAAGCTTTTTTATAACTTCATCTCCTGGTCTCAAATGAAGATGATATGTATTTGATAGTTCAACCTGACATCCTATTTCTTTGAGGTCAACACTTGAAACAGCACCTTTTATAGCCGCAAGAGTACCTACATTCATAAATACAGGTGTCTGAATTACTCCATGTGGAGTAGTAAATTCTCCTCTTCTTGTTTTACCGCATTTTTTAAGCAGTTTATACATTTAAACACTCCTTATTTTATAAACATTGCATCTCCGAAACTAAAAAATCTATACTTCTCTTTTACTGCCGTATTATAAGCATTCAATATATTTTCTCTTCCACATAATGCACTTACAAGCATTATTAAAGTTGACTCAGGAAGGTGAAAATTTGTTATAAGCTTATCAACAATTTTATATTTGTATCCAGGATATATAAAAATATCTGTCCATCCAGATTGTTCTCTTACTCTTCCATTTTCATCACCTATGGTTTCAAGTGTTCTGCACGAAGTAGTTCCAACTGCAACTACACTTTTACCACTTTCCTTGGTCTTGTTTATTATATCAGCTGTTTCTTTACTCATGCAATAGTACTCTGAGTGCATATTGTGTTCTTCAATATTTTCTTCTTTTACAGGTCTAAAAGTTCCAAGCCCAACATGTAAAGTTAAGAAAACTACATTTACACCTCTGTTTCTTATCTCATCAAGTAATTCTTCTGTAAAATGCAGTCCCGCAGTTGGTGCTGCTGCTGATCCTAGTTCTTTGGAATAAACAGTTTGATACATTTCCTTATCTTCTAATTTTTCCTTTATATAAGGTGGAAGCGGCATTTGTCCAAGTCTATCTAATACTTCTTCAAATATCCCTTCATATTCAAATTTAACTTTTCTTATTCCTTCATCTTCTATATCTATTACTTCTGCTTTTAGCTCACCATTTCCAAATGTAAACCTGCTGCCAATTTGAGCCCTTTTACCTGGTTTAACAAGTGTTTCCCATGTATCTTTATCAATTCTCTTTAAAAGTAAGAATTCCATCTTTCCTCCAGTATCTTCCTTAGATCCTATGAGTCTTGCTGGAATTACCCTTGTATCATTTAAAACTAAACAATCACCTTCATGCAAGTAATCAATTATATCTTTAAATATTTTATGTTCAATATTGCCAGTCTTTTTATCCAAAACCATAAGCCTAGCTTCGTCTCTTTTTTCCATAGGATGCTGTGCAATTAATTCCTGTGGTAAATAAAAATCGAAATCTTTTAATTTCATACTTTCACTCCATTTCATCTTATGTCTTTAAATTACTTAGTAGTTTCTTTATTATCAAAAATGGAACATTGTTCCTTACTACTATTTTTAGATTTTTCAATACTTCTATTTAAATGTTTATATGCTAATTTTGTAGCCATTCTGCCTCTTGGAGTTCTAATTATAAATCCTTTTTGAAGAAGATAAGGCTCATATACATCCTGTATAGTATCTAATTCCTCACCTATAAAATATGAAAGAGTTTCTATACCAACAGGACCTCCATTAAAATTATCTATTACAGCTAATAGTATCTTATTATCTATATTGTCAAACCCTTCTCCATCGACTCCAAGAAGTTTTAGTGCATCTCTTGCTGTTTTTAAATTTATTATACCATTGCCTTCAACATCTGAATAATCTCTTACTCTCTTTAATAATCTATTTGCAATTCTCGGAGTTCCTCTGGATCTCTTTCCAATTTCAAGTGCAGCATCTCCATCTATCTCTACTTTTAATATCTTAGCAGATCTCATTATTATCTCCTGCAATTCTTCTTCTCTATAAAACTCCATAGTACAAAGAACTCCAAACCTATCTCTAAGTGGAGATGTTAAAAGTCCAACCCTTGTAGTAGCCCCTATAAGGGTAAATTTAGCTAAATCAAGTCTAATTGACTTTGCTGCTGCACCCTTTCCTATTACTATATCCAATGAATAGTCTTCCATAGCTGGGTACAATATTTCTTCTACATTTCTATTTAATCTGTGAATTTCATCTATAAAAAGTACATCATAATCATTTAAGCTAGTCAAAATAGCCGCCAAATCTCCTGCCCTCTCTATGGCTGGACCAGAAGTAACTTTTAAGTTTCCTCCCATTTCTGCTGCTATTATATTGGCTAGTGTAGTTTTTCCAAGTCCCGGAGGCCCATATAAGAGTACATGATCTAAAGCTTCTTTTCTCTTTTTGGCTGCCTTTATAAAAATTCTAAGTTCTTCTTTTACTTTTTGCTGTCCGATGTATTCGTTTAGTCTTTTAGGTCTTAAACTATACTCATTTTCACTGTCCCCACGTATATTTACAGGTGTCACTATTCTATCTTCCACAAAATTCACCTACCTAACCAATTAGAAACTTCAATGAACTTTTTATCATGTCTTCAACCGAATTATGTTTATCCACTTCATTCAGCGCTTTTAATGCTTCCTTTTCGGAGTAGCCTAATGTAATTAAAGCTTCTAAAGCTTCTGAAACTTTTTGCTCTCCTTCATCATTCCCTAAATCTTGATTTAAAAGCATATCATCATCTTGTTTTATTTTATCTTTTAACTCCAATATGATTCTCTGTGCTGTCTTTTTTCCTATTCCTGGAGCCCTTACAATTGCCTTTTCATCTCCAATTAATATTGCATATTTTAAATTATTTACACTGCTTATTGAAAGGAGGGATAATGCTGCCTTAGCACCTATTCCATTTACAGCAAGAAGTAAATTAAACATATTTAATTCTTCCTTTGATAAAAAGCCGTATAATCCAATGAAATCTTCTCTAACAATTTGTTGTAAATACAATGTTATCTCTTCATTTATCTTTGGGAGTTTTGCAAGTGTACTTCCAGGAGTATATATTTTGTATCCAATTCCACTATTTTCAACTATTACATAGTCCTTATTCATTCCAACATAAATTCCTTTTATGTACTCATACATATAAAATCCCCCAAAATTATAATCTTGTAACATATAATACTTTACCATTATACTAAATTTAATTCAACCACCTACAAAATGCAAAAACAAAGGACAAAAGCAGAGGACAGAGGACAGTGAATGTTGATTTTTTGCTAACGCAAAAGAATCTTTAAATTTATATAATCCAGTGCAAATGCATTTTCATATCGCAAGTTCTCAGCTAAATTGGAATTTATAAGTGTTCTTTACAGGAGATTTCCTCCACCTCAAGCTTGAAAACACAGATTAAGTTGAGCATTGCATCCGAAAAATCCCACCTATCCTTTCCCGTATTATGAATCATAATGGCTTGTAAAGCTGCTTTCTTTTCTGCTGGGTCTTCAACGAATGCAACACGTCCTGTCCCGATTATACTCTGAAAACGTGCAGAATATTGACAAGCGGTTTCGCCTTCATTGAGCTTATAATTCGTATCTAATTCAAATCCAGCAGAGTGTGTTTTGGAAATTAAATCAATTTTCCGCCCCTCCTTAGCTCCATGAAAATAGAAGGTTCTGTTGCTATCTTTTGCAGCATACCCAAAGTTCAATGGGACAATATATACTTCTCCACCATCATAAAAACCTAATCGACAACAATGACAGTTAGAAATGATTTCATTAATTTTTTCGTTACCCGTTATTTCTCTGTCTTTTCTTCTCATGCTTTCATCCTCCAATCAAATTTACTATCTCTATCCTTTGTCCTATATCCTCTGTCCTCTAGTTCTAGTCCTATGTCCTCTGCTTTTATTTTTAAGGCTGTCCCATACCCTGTATAACCCAAGGGGAGTTCTTATCTTTCCTAACAACCCAAAACCATTTTTGATCTTTTCCACTTTTTTGGGCTCCTCCTTCTTCTTTATACTTTGCATCATAAAAAACATTAAACACTTTGATATTTGCTGCTTTAGCTTCTTTAGCTTCTTTAGCTTTTCCCTTAACATCATATAGATATGGTTCTTTAAGCTCTGGATCAGTGTCTTCTTCTATACTAATAAGTTTCATATAATCTATACTGTTAATACATTCAGATAAACGTTCATCATTGTTAATTAATGTTTTTTGTACAGCATCTACATTTTTTTCGTTCATATATTTAAAATAATTTTCAACTACTTTTTGAGCATCTAATGAGTCTTTACTATTACTTTTATTGTTAACTACTTGCTTAGAAGTTGTTGAATCTTTAGTGCTATTTGTATTTTGAGTTTTTTCAGTACAACCAACAATAGTAAGTAATACACTTAAAGTTATACATGTAAATATAAGTTTAAATTTCACATTAATACACACCTTTCACTATTGATTAAAAAAAGCTATCCTATGTATTAGAGATAGCTTTTTAAAGTTATAATTTATTACTTAGTAACGGATTCCAATTACTCTACAATTTGAATACTTACCAGGATATACATTATCTAGATTTTGATCATTTACATCATCAGAATGTGCTGTAAAATAAACTTTATTACCAATTTTTTTAACAACTAATGCACTGTGATGCCAAGTTTGATAGTATGAATTATAAAATTGAAGTACATCCCCAGATTTACATATATACCTATTACTTTCATAGCCTACTCCACCATTAATTAACCAATTATAAAAAGGAATAACCCCACTCCAATAGTCACTGCTACCATACTTAGTAGCCCACCAATAACTTGTCTGAGGAATACCTCCATAATTCAAACATTGTGAAACAAAGTTTGTACAATCTCCATGCTTCTTTGAATAATCTGGGAAATTAGGATTTCTTCTATGAGCCCATTCCTCAGCATACGCAGCAGCTCCAGCTCCACTTCCTGATGTTTTATACGAAGATAAACCTTTTATACTATTTTGAGATTGTTCTTTATCTACTTTATCTTGATTCTTTTTTGCATTTAAATCTGCTTGTACATTTGAAAACTGTTTAGTTAACTCTTTATAATTAATCTTATTATCATAATTGGCAGTTAACCCTAATTCCTGAGTAGTAGAATTATTATAATCATCATTTAAATCTATAACATCGTGTATCTTCCATTGACCATTTATATTTTTTAGAATAAATTTATACTTTAATACTTGTTGTTGTTTTATATTAGAATCTTCATCAAAAATCATTGTTAAATTATTTTCCACAGTTACATTTGCAATATTATTATTAATATTAAAATTAGTATATGTAATTTTAATATCATAACTATTAAGTTTATAGTTAATTCCTTTATACCATTCTGAATAATAGTTATTTTTTGTTTTACTATATTCCTCTAAATCGTCATTACATATTAAATTTTTCGAATCATGAATTTTAAAATCTTTTACTGATTGCAATTCATTGTCAAAGTAAGAATAAATAGTATTTTTTATGTTTGTTTCAGAACTTGAAATACTACTAGCCTTAACACTATTCATACTGAAAAAAATTAAAGCACATACTAATAATAATGTTTTTACTAAGTATTTACGCATAACCCCCCTAATTTTGTAAATATTTACATTAATATCTTAGCACTATAGTGATACCAAATCAATCAAAATATTCGTATTTATTCCAATCATTATTAATATTGTAAACTACGTATATATAAAAAGAACGTACCTAGATTTGATTTACCTAAATCTAGGTACGTTCTCTGAATTTCTTTTAAATTAAAGATTTTTTGAAGCACAGCGGAGAAAAATCCTCCTTTTCTGTCCTATGTCCTCTGTCCTATGGTTTTATGTCCTCTGTTTTTATATGCTATTCATAGTCTTCAAGTCTTGCTTCTGCATCTTCCCTTGTATTGCATTCAAAGTATTTATTACCTTTTGTTAAGAGTTCAATGTCTGCTTTTTTTAGTCTGTTAGTCTTTATATCGGTTATATCCCTCTGCTTATTTTCTATAAACATATTTCCATCACTATCAGTTTTATATATAGCAATATATTCACCTTTTATACCAACCACATATTTATTTGGAGCATACTTATCAACTTCTTTAACAAGAACAACTTGAGATGGGTTTATACTTTCAACTTTATACCCATCTTTTTTATATATTTCATTTAATTCATCTTTAGTTTTGCCTCTTAATTTTCCAGAGTTATCTTCTTTTTGCTTTTCTATGTCACCACTTTTAGCGTACTTTATTTTAAAAATTATACATGCATCTGATGAAACTTTAGGATTTAAATCAGAATGTGCATTTACAACTTTTTCATCCTTATTTACAGTACTTGTGTTTTCTAACTTATGTACACAAATATAATAAGTACCACTAAAAACTACGAGAGTTAAAACAGCTAATAAAATATTCCTAATTTTTCTCTTATTTCTATAAAAAAAATCCATAATATTCCTCCTTTTTATTGAATATTATGGACAACATTTTTAAATTTTATACAATCATTTTTTAAGCTTTCGTAAAATTTATCATCTTGATAAACTTTTTATAATATATTGCAAATTCCATCACTTTAGGACTTGTTATTATATTCCATAACATAGGATTGCTACATAGAAATATTTCTATTTTCATTTCTTTTCCTTAGTAACATATATACAGGTAAACCAATGATTGTTACTCCTAATCCATATAAAGCAAAACTTGTACTAGTAATAAGTGTACTAACTCCAACATACAATGCACCTATTATACCTATTATTGGTATAACAGGATATAAAGGAACTTTGTATGAATCTTCCTTTATAAGTTCTTTATGATTTTTTCTCAATAAGAATACTCCACCTATACCAAGCATTATGAATATCCAATTTACAAAAACTACAAGATTGGTTAAAGTATCAAATGAACCTGTTAAAGTATAAATACATGCTAATGCAAGTTGGAAAATCATTGCATTTGCAGGTGTTCCATTTTTATTTAACTTAGAAAAGAAATCCTCTGCTACAAATAGTTTATCCTTTGCCATAGCAAAAGGAAGCCTAGCACCTGTCATAATAAATGGACTTAGACATCCAACTATTGATATTATAATACCAATGGAAATAAGTCCAGCACCAGTCGGTCCAAATAATATTACAGAAGCATCTGCAACTGCCTTTTTTGAAGCTGCAACTGCAGCAACTGGCATAGTATTTATAACTGCTAAATTTACACCAAGATATACAATTGTAACAATAGTTAAACCTATTACTATTGCTTTAGGAAGATCTTTTACAGGATTTTTTAATTCTCCAGCCATATTAGTTACCGCTATCCATCCTTCATATGCAAAAAGTACACCTAGTACTGCCGCACCAAATCCAACTCCTGTACTTGCTGATGATGCCATTGGAGTAAATGCATGTACTTTTCCCATGGCAAGCCCTGCAGCAATAATAACAGCAATTGGTATTAACTTGGCAATAGCAGCAATGCTTGCAAACTTTGTTCCAACCTTTGTAGATATTAAATTAATGATTCCGAGCACTAGTAATAAAGCTAAGGCAAGAATTTTTTGTCCCACAGGTGTAATATCCATAAATGAAGTACATTGAGTTGCAAAAACAACTGCCAGTGCAGCATCCAATCCAGGATAATAGATTAATACCTGCACCCACCCAAATAAAAAGCTCATCTTTTCCCCATATAGCTTTTTTAAATAAACTATTAATCCTCCTGTTTCAGGAATAGCTGAACCCAATTCTGCAATACTAAGCGCCCCGGCAATTGTAATAATACATCCAACTACCCATGCTAAAATTCCCAATCCTGGTGCACCTGCATTCTTAAATACGGACGAAGGTTTAAAAAACACTCCACTGCCTATTACAACACCAACTACCAACAAAGTAGCTTCCAATAAATTAATTTCCTTCTTAAGACCTGGGCTATTATTTTTAGGTCCTTCCATAATACTTTATTGCACCTCCATATTTTATTTGTATTATGAGGGACTTAGTTAACTTACCTTATGTCCCTCCAGCTTTTTAAATTAACTTAATATTTAAATCCTTTAGTACTTGAGTTACAAACTGTCTATTGGATTTTGTCTCATCAATCAAATACTGTATGTCATTTTCATTAGCTGTAACTGTTTGAACTTGTTTTACTGCATTTTTTATATATGATTTTTTTAACTTATTCATATCAAAATATTTTGTTTTTATTAATGATGGGTGTTCTGGAAGTATAATATTTTTTCCAGGGGTATCTTCTTTAGGATTACCAAACTTAATGACAATGCCATTTTCTCTTGCAAAAGAAAGCTGTGCAAGAGGATGTTTTCCAGCACCAGTATATTCGGTTTCTTGAACTACAATAACTTGATCTTCATCTAGTTCTTGTGCTAAAGCAAAAGCAGCTGTTAAAGATGTATTTCCTGCAGGACCTCTTTCCATTCCTTCAAGTACTGAAAGTGCTTCTGTAGTATAGAACACTTCACCTTGTTGAACGATTAAGAAATTATCCATATATCTTAAAGCTCTTGCTGCACTTCTTGGAACATCTGAATGATCAGGATTTGTTAAATATGGAACTCCAAATCCAGTATGACCGGTTGTAAAAGATTTTTTATTAAAATCTGTATCTGAAGCCATGTGCAGACCTGATAAATCAACACTTGCTCCATAAATCTTTGTTTTTGTTGCTCCAGCCTTTATTAATCCTCTAGCTGTTCCAGTTAAATTTCCACCGCCAGCTTGAGTTGCAATAACATAATCTGGATCCTTTCCAATTAATTTTCTACACTGTTTTGAAATTTCATATCCTAATGTTTCTACACCAGCAATGCCTAATGTTGAATATAAGGAAGCATTAAAATAATGTGTATCCTCTAATACCCTTAAAAATGTATAAAATAATTCGGGTCCAACAGTTAATTGAATAACTTCTGCACCAAAGCACTCACATTTTCTCTGCTTTTCAAGTATTTCAGGTTGTCCAACCTTCCTTGAATCATAACATTCCTGAACAATTATACATTTAAGATTTCTCATTGCTGCTTGTGAAGCAACTGCTGCACCATAATTTCCACTAGTTGAAGCAGCAATACCTTTATATCCTAATTTTTTTGCATGATATGCAGATATAGATGCTCTTCTATCTTTAAAACTTCCTGATGGATTACACTGTTCATCTTTTACAAATATTCTCGCACCTTTACCTTTAGGGGAAATTTTTCTTGCAAGTGCGGTCAAGTTTTTAAGCTCTAATAAAGGAGTATTCCCAACTCCTACTTCCCTTTGAATTTTAATAATGTCTTCAAGAGTATACCCTGTGTCATTCATCATTCTTTCATAATCAAAGGCAATGTTTCCTGATTCATATAGTGAATAATCCATCCCTGTAGCATTTTTTATAATTTCATTATTTCTAGCAGTAACTGCTGCATAACTATTATCTCTTACCATTAGTTTTCACCTTCCTGCAAAATTTTTTTTACTTGTTTGTCAATTTGCAAAAGCTCAGGTATAAATTCATTTCCAAATCCATAACTAAATTTAGGATTTATTTCTTCTAATTCACCGATTTCTTTTCTTCCTGTTACTGTAGTTATTGAAACAGTATCACCAATTTCAGCATCCTCATTTAAAAAGCCTTTTACCCATAATTCTAATGGAACTTTTTTTGTCTCTTCTGGAATTTTAGCAGTTCTTTCTTCAGGCTCTAATACAATATTGTGTATTTGAACCCAATCTCCTTTTTTTGCAAACATGCATACTTCACACCTTTCTATTTATTCTCAATATATTATGAGCAAACATTGTGCCAATAGTTTTAATTTTATTAATTTTCTAATTTATAACTTTTTATTTATATATATCCTTCATCTACAGAGGTTTTTAAGTTTTTACATTTTTATATCATGGAAATAAACTTCACACATACATGGAAATTTATTTCCCATATAAAAATCGCAGTAACACGATTTACATACGGTCAGCAGTTTATTGTGATAAACTGCAGGATATTTAATTAAGAATGTGTAATTATTGTTAATATGAGAGATAATTTTTGGGGGATAAAATAGTGAGAATAAAAAGTATAAAAGCTAAAAATATCTTTATCTTATTATTTTTTTGTATATTTATATTGATATTTATAAATAAGGTAATTGAAAGTAAATATGATATAAACCTAATTAAATTTGTAAGGGAATCCCAACCTCTTACAAGTGAAGAAAAAGAATGGTTAAAGCAAAATCCTATTATATATGGTGCAGATAATAATTCCCCTCCGCTTAGATATGTTGATAAAGAATCAGGTCAATATAAAGGAACTTCAATCGACATTATACATGCACTATCAGTTGAATTAGGAATTGAAATTAAATATAAGCCGCTTATTTTTAAGGACTCATTTACAAATTTAGATCATGGAGAAATAAGTATGTGTGACCTATTTCCAAGCCCTAACAGGAGTAAAAAATATCTATTTTCAGACCCACTTTACAATTTGAGAGGAGTAATACTTGTATCAGCACAAAATAACAGCATTAAGTCATATTCGGATTTATTAGATTTAAAAGTAGCAGTACCAGATGGAGATTATGCAATAGAGTTTTTAAATTCTATGCATTGTACTGTTAAATATAGTTATACACAAAACATGTCAGAAGCAATTAACCTTTTAAAAAGTAAACAAGTTGATGCAGTTGTAGGTGATGAACCTGTCATTAGCTGCCTAATAAATAAAATGAATATTAAAAACAAAATGAAAATCATAGATAAACCACTTTATGAAAAAGAAGCTGCACTAGCAATTCCAAAATCAAAACCTATACTGCTCAATATTATAAATAAAGGCATCCTTGAAATTAAAAGAAAAAACGTTACTGAAAAAATACAGCAGAAGTGGTTTGGAATATCAGCTCCTATTTCAAAACAAAGTATATCTAATACAATAATAATTATTGTAGGACTAATATTTGCATTAATATTTTTGATATTCTATATTATGTATCTTTGGAATAGCAGACTAAAAAGAGAAGTTGATAAACAAACTGAAGAATTATACATTAGTAGGAATGATCTTCAGACAACCTTTGATGGATTGACTTACCTTATTATTGAAGTAAATAAGAATCATAAAATTGATAATGTGAATAAAGCATTTTGCCAATTTTGGGGGATAGATAGAAATAAAATTATTGGAACAGAATGTAGTAAATTTAAAGAATTTATATGTCCGAATTGTAATAATTGCTGTATAAGACATACATATCTATATGGAAGTGAAGAAAAATATGATATAAGCTATAACGATAGATTTTATAATGTAGATACATTCCCAATCAATGATAAAAGCAAAAATTTTATTAAAACACTATTTGTTATGAAAGATGTAACGCAGCTCAAAATTAACGAAAAGCAGTTATTACAGGCAGATAAAATGGCAGCTGTTGGTCAATTAGCAGCAGGAGTTGCACACGAAATTAGAAACCCATTAGGTCTAATAAGAGACTATTTATACGTATTAAAAGGGCAAATTAAACAAGATAATGATAGAATTAAAAAATGCATAAGTGTAATTGAATCATCGGTTAATAGAGCAAATAGTATTATAAATAATTTACTGAACTTTTCACGTGTATCTAATGATGAACGGCAAAAAGTGAATATTAAAAAATTGACTCAGGAAATCTTGAACCTAGAAAACAAAAGTTTAGAAAAGCATAATATAATTTTACAACAGGAATTTGAAGATGATATGTACTGCTATGTAAACGTCGAATCATTAAAGCATATATTAATAAATATTATATCTAATGCAATTGATGCAATGGAAAACGGCGGAACATTATATATTAAATGCAGTAACTCAGATGAAAAATTAATATATACAATTAGTGATACTGGAATAGGTATTAAGGATAAAGATATAGATAATATATTTCATCCTTTTTTTACAACAAAGTCACCAGGAAAAGGTACAGGCCTTGGTTTATATATAGTATATAATGAAGTTCAAAAATGCGGTGGAGAAATAAAAGTTTTAAGTAAATATGGCAGGGGCACTACTTTTACAATTACCTTACCAAACACTAATTCATAGGATATAGGAGTTGATTAATATGACTTCAAAGAGAAACTTTAAAATTTTAATTGTTGATGATGAAAAAGATTATCGAGAAGTATTCAAAATGATACTAAGTGATGAGGGATACTGGGTTAGTTCAGCTTCTTCTGGAGAAGATGCACTAAACATATTAAAAAGAGAAAACATTAATCTTGTTTTAACTGATTTAATTATGCCAAAAATGGATGGAATGCAATTACTTGAAAGAATAAAAAAAGAATACGCTGATACAGAAGTAATAGTTGTTACAGGCTATGGTACGATAGAAACTGCAGTTAGTGCTATAAAAAAAGGTGCATTTAGTTATTTTATTAAAAGCCGTAAAGCTGAGGAGTTACTAATAGAAATTGAAAAGCTTGAAAAACTTCACCATTTAGAAAAAGATAATAAATATTGGAGAAATCAGCAAAATAGAAATGTATATCTTTTAAAGACTAAAAATAAAAAATATGAAAATGTACTTAAAGTTATAAATAAAGCAGCAGTTAGCAATGCAAGTATTTTAATTACCGGGGAATCTGGGGTAGGAAAGGAAATTGTTGCAAGACGTATTCATGAGTTAAGCAGCAGAAAAAATGGACATTTTGTAGCTGTCAATTGTCAGTCATTATCAGAAAACTTGCTTGAATCAGAACTTTTTGGTCATGAAAAAGGAGCTTTCACCGGAGCTAACGAAAGAAGAATAGGTAGATTTGAAGAAGCTGATGACGGCACCCTCTTTTTAGATGAGATAGGCGAAATGCCAATAAATATTCAAACTAAATTATTAAGAACCTTAGAAAATAGAACTATAGAAAGAATCGGAAGTAATAGAGAAATCAGTGTAAATCTAAGACTTATTTCCGCTACAAATAGGAATATATATAAAGCTGTTGAAAATGGTGATTTTAGAGAAGACCTATTTTACAGAATAAATACTATAATCATAAATATTCCGCCATTAAGAGATAGAAAAGAAGATTTGCCAATGTTTATAGATTTTTTCTTTAATAAATTTTCAAAAGAGCAAAAAAAAGAAATTACTTTTATCGAAAAAAAAGTTAAAGATTACTTGTTAACTTATAATTATCCAGGTAACATAAGGGAGCTTAAGAATATCATTGAAAGACTAGTTGTACTTTCTGAAAAAGGAGTGGTTAGGAAAGATGATCTTCCTGAAAACAGGATTAGAAAAGGAAACAATATACAACATTCAGATACAATAATGCCGCTTAAAGAATACAAAAAAAAAGTTGAATCTAAATATATTTCTGAAGCATTAGCTAAGTGTAATGGAAATATAACTAAAACATCACAGATACTAAATATTAGCAGAAGGCAGCTTTTTAATAAGATAACCGAATACAATTTAAAACCTTGATACAGAGGACAGAGGACAGAGAAGGAGGATTTTTCTTAGCTTCGCTTACGAAAAATCTTTAATTAAACTTTTGATAGCTCGTTTCGCTAAAGCGAAACATTGCTAACTTATATAAATTTAAAGATTCTTTTGCGTTAGCAAAAAATCAACCTTCATTGTCCTCTGTCCTATGTCCTATGTCCTCTAAAAATGCTTCGCATTTTTTTAAGCTTTGTATTTTTCTTGTAATATAAATAATATCTTTAACAAATAATAAAAAAATACAGTGTTATTGATATTATTTTTACTATCTACACTTTATCTATAAGAAATTTATAATAACTTAATGGAGGAAAAACTATGAGTTTTAAAATTAATGACAAAGTTACATGGGTAGGTAAGATTGATTGGGAATTGAGAAATTTTCATGGAAAAGAATATTCTACACACAGGGGAAGCTCCTATAACTCATATCTAATAAGAGATGAGAAAACAGTTCTAATAGATACTGTATGGGTACCTTTCTCTAAAGAGTTTATTTCTAATCTGAAAAATGAAATAGATTTAAAAGAGATAGACTATATAGTAATGAATCATTCTGAACCAGATCACAGCGGTGCTTTAACTGATTTGATGAAGGAGATACCTGATACTCCAATATACTGTACTAAAAATGGTAAAGACATAATAAAAGGACACTGCCATGAGGATTGGAACTTTGTAACTGTTAAAACTGGAGATACTTTAGATATTGGGAAAAATAAATTAACCTTCATAGAAGCAAGAATGCTGCACTGGCCAGATACTATGTTTACATATTATAATGGTGAAAATATATTATTTAGCAATGACGCCTTCGGCCAGCATTATGCTTCAGAATTAATGTATAATGATAAAGCAGACCATGCTGAACTTATGCAAGAAGCAATAAAATATTATGCTAACATATTAACACCTTATAGTACCTTTGTATCAAAGAAAATTGAGGAAGTGTTAAGCTTTAACTTACCAGTGGATATGATATGCCCAAGTCACGGCATTATTTGGAGAGACAATCCAATTCAAATAATAAATAAATATATGGAATGGTCGCAGAACTACAAGGAAAACCAAGTAACATTAATATATGATACCATGTGGAACAGCACAAGAAGAATGGCTGAAGCAATTGCCGAAGGTATTAAGTCAGTTAATAAGGATATTAATGTTAAAATATTTAATTCTGGAAAATCTGATAAAAATGATATCATGACAGAGGTATTTAAGTCAAAAGTTATACTTGTAGGCTCAAGTACTATTAATAATGGTATTCTTTCTTCTACAGCAGCTATTCTTGAAATGATGAGAGGACTTAAATTCAAAGATAAGAAGGCAGCTGCTTTTGGTAGTTACGGTTGGGGCGGGGAAAGTGTGAAAATGATTACTGAAGAGTTAAAAAAAGATGGTTTTGAAATATTAAATGATGGAATAAAAGAAAAATGGATACCTGATGAAGAAGGCTTGAAAAGATGCCGGGAGTATGGGAAAAATATTGCAAGTAAAATTTAATACTAATAAAGACTAAGTTAACTTGTGGTTATTGTTATAAAATATAGATGCAAATCAAAAAATTAGATTAACTTGTTTGATTATTGTAATACTATTCCTTATAATGTAATCAAATGAATTACATTAGGGGGTGACAATAATGAACAAGAAGAAAATAACTAGGTATCTATTAAGTTTAGGAATTATGTGCAGTTTATTGACGGCACCAGTGATAGGCAAACCTAATCAATCAAGTACGGCAAAGGCGGTGTCATCTGATAGGGTTTGTGACTATAACGGTGCACAGGAAGAGCCATTGCAAACTAAATATGGTGAAATAACATCATTAAAAACTATGAAAGACCATTTGTCCGAGTATACGAATCTCGATGATTTGTTAAAGTCACCATATTTAGTTGATGTGGATAAGACTAATAATCCAGACTTATTTTGTACTTACTTTGGTGTATTAAACCTTGATGTTAGTAAATTAGGATTAGACGGTAAAGTATACCATTGGACTGACGAGCTTGGAATTCAGCATTTTGAGGAGATATTACGCATATACCAGGATGATAAAAGTGGTGTCATATCCAGAGTCAAAGTTGATAGGACAGCATCACATATCGGGATTCTACACAAAGCTCATATTACACCATTCTACACTGCACAGGATGACACTCTCAAATATTTATGCAAGATGAATGGTACTTTGGGAAACCTAGTAAATCCGGTTCCAGCTAAAGCATATAGCTTTAATAGCTCAGATGGAGTTAATCCTATACCAGATGGATATGAGGGCAGCAATTATCATCGTATAAATACGGATAATAGACCATCAGGGGCAGCCCTAGCTAATGTGATAATACCTGATCCGATACCTGTAGACAAACCAGAGGATGTAGTAATCCCAGAGAGTTTATTTACTGATAGCAAGAATCAAGGATATAACAGTGGGGATAATATACCCAAACCAGTTCCAAAACCAATCCAAAAACCAGATATAACATCTACTAGATTAGCAGGGGAAGACAGATTTGCTACTTCCTTGACTATAGCAAAAGAATATGTAGGTACTGGAACTTTAGATAATATAGTTATATCAACTGGATATGGATTTGCGGATTCTCTAGCAGGTTCTACACTGGCTGGAAAATTGGATTGCCCGATATTGCTTATGGGTGATATAAAAGATAGCCAGGAAAACTTGAACTATATAGCATCCAAACTATCTAAGAATGGTCATATATATATCTTAGGCGGCGAGAGTGTAATGCCAGATACTTTTAAGCAGTGGTTTATTGACAGAGGCTATTCAGCCGATAATATCATTAGACTTGGTGGACAAGACAGAGAAGATACTTGTGAAAAGATAGCATTACAACTTCATGCACCAATAGGTAATCCAGTTATAATAGCAAGTGAAGAGGACTTTCCGGATGCACTATCGGTATCATCGGCAGCCACAGCGAAGGGATATCCAATAATATTGATACCGCATGATTCTTTACCAGAGCATGCTTCATCCTACTTAAGTGCAGAGAAACCTTCAACGGTTTATTTGATAGGTGGAACTGGTTCTGTGGATGAAAATACTGCAAATAAGATACAAGCAGTTACAGGCTTATCGCCAGACAACCTAGTTCGTCTAGCGGGGGCAGATAGATTTGAAACTTCAATGGTAATAGCAAATTACTTCAAGCAGTCAGATGGTAATATAACAGTGGTTAATGGAGAAGACTATCCAGATGCAATCTCTGGCAGTGTACTGTCAGCAAAGAAGAATTCACCAATAATTCTTACTGATAATTCAAACCTCTCCTCGATACGCGGCTTTATGTCAGCTAATGCTACTACAAATGTTTATTTTCTAGGAGGTACTGCGGTATTGCCAGATAGTACAAAAACAGAGTTGTTAACACAGTAATAACACAAAAACGCCCTCCTATTTTGGTTATATACCAATATAAGAGGGTGTTCTATTTGCAGCATTCATAATTCGAATATAAAAGGCTGTAAATCCTTTAGCCTTCGAATTCTTCTGGAAAATCAGCATTGCTATAGACATCTTGAACATCATCATCATCTTCAAGTTTATCTATAAGCTTTTGAACCTTTTCTGCATCTTCCATGTTTACAGAAACTGTGTTGTCTGGAATCATAGTTACTTCAGCTGATATGAATTCGTATCCTTTTTTCTCAAGGTTTTCTCTAACTGTAGAAAAATCTTGAGGTGTAGTTGTGATTTCAAATACCTCATCTAGTGATTGAAAATCTTCTGCACCGGCATCTAATGCTTCCATCATGATTTCATCTTCATCCATACCATCTTTTTTCTCTATAACTATTTGGCCTTTTTGCTGGAACATCCAACCTACGCAGCCATTAGCTCCAAGATTTCCACCATGTCTTGAAAAAGCCGTTCTAACACTACTTGCTGTTCTATTTTTGTTATCAGTTAAAGCATTTACTACAAAAGCAACTCCGCATGGTCCATATCCTTCATAAACTATTTCTTCATAGTTTACGCCTTCCATTTCACCTGCACCTTTTTTGATTGCCCTAGTTATAGTATCTTGAGGCATGTTATTTGCTTTTGCCTTAGCTATTACATCCCTTAATTTACTATTTGAGTCAATATTTGAGCCTCCACTTTTAGCTGCTATAGCTAACTCTTTACCTAACTTTGTAAAGATTTTTCCCCTTTTAGCATCAATTTTTCCTTTTTTAGCCTGTATATTATGCCATTTTGAATGTCCTGACATATCTATTCCCCCTAACGCATGTATATGTATTATATTAAATTTTAAAAAGTTCATAATATTATATTTACACAAACTTTTTTACATAATTATTTAATTAAAATCTACAAATCGTGTATTTATAGCAAAATACGTAAAATATTATATCATACAAAGCATAATAAATACAAACCAATTAGAAAAAATGCGAAGCATTTTTTAGAGGACATAGGACATAGGACAGAGAAGGTTGATTTTTTGCTAACGCAAAAGAATCTTTAAATTTATATAAGTTAGCAATGTTTCGCTTCAGCGAAACGAGTTATCAAAAATCTTTAATTTTAAAAAGCTCATATTCTTTTGTTTCTTGGAAAGCACTCTTCTAAGTAAGCAATTATCTAAAAATCATAGATTTTAGATGCCTGCTTAAGCGATATTTTGCATTAGCAAAACAAACCTAAAAATAAATTAGTTTTCTGACGTAAGGAAGAAAACTTACCTTCACTGTCCTATGTCCTATGTCCTCTCAAAAATATTGCATCGCAATATTTTTGGCTAGCAAGTTCTAAATAGTCTATTATCCATCTTGAAATAATAGTCTTCATCTCCAACTATAACTTCACATTTACCACTTGTAGTCTCTATAGTTGATTTCTCTATCTTAGTAACAGTTTCAACTGGAGCATACATTGTCAATTTAACCTTATCTTTATAATCCATATCTTCTATAAACCATAAATTCTTTTCAAATAAATATTTTATTCTATCAACCATATCATAATTTATAACTATCTCAAGTACACACCCTTTTACTTTTTCTACTATTCCACCTGTCTTTACTGCCATTGATGCTGCTTTTGAATAAGCCCTAACAAGTCCGCCTTTTCCAAGAAGTATTCCTCCAAAATATCTTGTAACTACAATTACTGTATCTGTTATACCATTTTTCTTTATAACGTCTAATACTGGAATTCCTCCTGTTCCCTGCGGTTCACCATCATCACTATACCTCTGTATGCCAAAGTTTTCTCCTATGATATAAGCATATACATTATGTCTTGCTTCTTTATTTTTACTTTTTACTTCTTTTATAAAGTCTTTAGCTTCATTTTCAGCTGCAACTCTCTTTATGCTTCCTATAAATACTGACTTTTTTTCTTCAAATTGAGCGCTTTTAGTATCCTTTATAGTAAAATATCCCATATAGGTATCACCTCTTACCCTAAAATTAACATTCTTCATTTACTACAGACTTTTGTAAAATCTTTTTCTAAATATATCTGTGCTGATACTTTTAAATACTCTTTATCAGTTGTTTCATAAACTTTTTTAACTTTCTCCCTAGCCTTTGAACTTTTAATTTTCAAAAGAGCTTTTATAGAATACATGATAACTTGTGGATTAGAATCATCAAGTGCTCTTATTAAAATATCTTCTGATGACTTGTCGCCTATTTTCCCTAAAGCTGATACTGACATTCGCCTAACATTAACATGGTTATTTACTGAAGCTTTAGAAAGTACATCAATTACACTTTTATCTCCTATTTCCCCGAGTATCCATACAGCTGTTTCCTTATATTTAATACTCATATCAGCGTAATTATGCCTTATAAATTCAATTAACTTATTCTTATCTTGATCATTCAAACTTTTTAATGTGTCCACCTTGTCTTGTTTTGCGGTGCTCACCATGATTTCAAATAGCCTGCGTACATCATAACTTTTAGCTAAAATTCCATACTTTATTTTTCCATTAAGCACATGCATTTGTACAGTTTCCTTAGCTAAATTTCTAATTTTACAAAGGGCATCTATACTTTTTCCTTCTAGAAACATAAAATAGGTTATATCTTCATCATCATAATCATCAATTTTATTCCAATCTATATCTATCATGCCTACTTTTTTCAACAGCTATCACCACCAATAACACTGCATTTTAAATTATTTAATTAATTCACTTAATATTTTTATGCCGTCTTCCATATTTTTTTTGTCAGTTTGTGAAAAAACAATTTTAAAATACTTTAATCCATTTACAGCATCTTTATAGAAAATAGTACCAGGCATAATTAAAACATTTTTTTCTTTTGCCATTCTGAATAGTTGAATTGAATTAATATTAAATTTATCCTTTATCTTTATGTAAAAATGCAAACCGCCGCCTGGATCTATAAAATCAACTTTATCACCTAAGTATTTAATTAATAACCCTTTCATAAATAAATATTTATCAGTATACACATTATTCAGCTTATCTATATACTTTTTCCAAAGCCCTTTAGTTATATATAAATCCAATGCTCTTTGCATAAGACTTGAAGTTGATATATCCGTATTAATTTTAGAATTTTGAATGCTTTCTTTAAATTTTTTAGGCGGTATCAAATACCCTATCCTTATTCCTGGTAAGAATATCTTGGAAAAACTCTTTATATATATTACCCTATCATTTTTATCCAAGCTTTTTAAGCTAGCATATTCTATATTTTTATCATATATCAATTCAGAAAGGTAATCATCTTCTATTATATAAAAATCATATATATCAGCCAACCTCAATAACTGCTCTTTTTTTTGCCTGCTGCAGCTAATTCCTGTAGGATTTTGAAAATAGGTCATTGTATAAAAACATTTAATGCTATTTTTCCTCAATATCTTCTCAAACTTATCTATATTGACTCCATCACCTTCTATAGGAATTTCATATATATTAGCTCTTCTCCACTTAAATACGGATAGTGCCCCGCTGTATGTAGGCATTTCAACTGCGACACTATCATTTGTATTGATAAGAGATTTACTTACTATATCAATTCCCTGCTGTGCTCCTGAAACTATCAAAATATCATCTATATTTACTTCATTATTCCAAAATACCTTACTTATACTTTTTCTAAGTCCATCATATCCTAAAGCTTCTTGATAAATTAAAGCATCTGCTCCATCCCTATCAAGTACTTCATTTAATACATTTTTAAACGAACTTACAGGGAAAAAATCACTGCACGGACTTTCACCTGTAAAATTTATGAATTTCTTAAAACTTCCACTTGATACTTTTTTCATTGTGTCAGAATATTCTCTCCTAAAACCTCTACTTACATCCTTTCTCTTTGCATAAGTACCACTTCCAATTTTTTGTACTGCATATCCTTCATCTTGAAGTATATTGTAAGTATGTACTATAGTTATATTGTTAACCCCTAAGAACTTTGATAATTTTCTTATTGGAGGTAATTTTTCACCATCTTTTATCTTATTATTATCTATAAGTCTTTTTATATGTTTTGAAATTGTAATATACTTGGGAGTATCTTGTGAAAATTTTAAAAAGTATTTATCCATTGGAAAACCCCTCTTAAATTTAATTATATCTATTACTATTTAATTATACTATAAATAAAACTTTAGCGAATTTAAATTTTAAAAAACTTAAGTTTGCTAAAGTTTTACCCTATAACCTTTTTAAATAAAATAAACATTTTCTTTAAAAATAACTATCCCATTTTCAGTTTTCAAATCTCTAGTTTCCTTCTTTATTATATTCTTCTCCCAAAGTTTACTTAATATTTCTTCCATATTTATATCGTAATTACTAAATACTTTATCCTCTTTTATATCTTCAGAACTTAAAAAGCAATCCCTATCTCTCATGTAATTTAGTAAAACGTTAGTTAAATCTCTTATTGATTTATCAATATTTACTTGAAAGTAGTTCAATATGTTTATAATAGCATTTTCTACTTCACCCTTGTTAAAAAATAGCTTATCTACACATTTCTTAAATTCATCATTTAAGTTCATCGCCATAATCATTGCATCTTTACTTATCATATGACCAGAAGAGTTAACATATAACTTAGAATATTCTTCTGCACACTTAACTGCAGCTGTATATGCAGTATATATATCATCATTATGCATGTATTTTTTACAAATACCTATGTTTTTTAATAACTGCCCCAAATATACCATATTCCATCTTTCTCTAACCGAGTCAGGATAATATCTTTCATTATCATATCTTACTGTTATCTCCATATCTTTAGAAAATACCAATTTGGAAGATGCAAATATTCTGTGAATAAAACTTCCCTTTATATCTTCTCCTTGAAGCTGTATAAATTTATTCTTACTCATCAGTTTTATATGGACAGGTATACCTTTTTCTTCAGTATAAATATTTTGAATATCCAAATATTTTTTATCCAGTATAACAAATAAATCGATATCAGATTCATCCCATAAATCACCTGTAACCATACTTCCAAAAACCATAACAGCAAGTACTAACTTGTTTTTCTTCATCCTGTTAACTACTCCGTTGAAAGCTTTTTGGTATTGTAAGATAGTTTTTGCCATAGCATTATCGCCCCCCATTTTTAAATAATTAATAATAAAGCCACAGCATTTTTATTAATTGTTTAATTTTTTATATTATATAACATAATTGAATGTGATTACAATTTTTTTGAGCTGAGCATATATTTTTCACATTTATTATATACTTCATCATCTACAAGTGCATCTATATATGTTCCATTATCTACATATTCTTCTTTGTTAATTTTTGAATTTCTATGGAGGAATGCTTCCATAGATTGTTCTGAATATGGTATTAAATATTCTACATTTCTCAATTTACACGGCAAAACATTTAAAATTTCTTTTAGTAATAAATCAATATTTTCACCTTTTTTAGCAGAAATACAAACTGATTTAATTCCTTTGTTCTGATCTAATATTTTATTTATGTCATCTTCTGCTGCCTTATCCATCTTGTTTAATACAAGTATCATAGGTTTATCCTTTAATCCCAATTGTTCCAGTATATCGTTTACTGCACTTATTTGTTCATAAGCATACTTAGAGGAACAATCTATTACATGTAACAACAAATCAGAATAAATAACTTCCTCAAGTGTTGATTTAAAAGCTTCAACAAGATCATGAGGTAATTTTCTTATAAAACCTACTGTATCCGTAACTGCAGCTATTCTCGCATCAGGCAGTTCTATTACTCTAGTTGTGGTATCTAATGTGGCAAATAACATATCTGCTTCAAAAACTTTCTGCTTTTGCACGCCTTCTTTTAAAAGAGCTACTTCACATAGTTTGTTTCTCAAAGTTGATTTACCTGCATTGGTATAACCAACCAATGCTATTTTTTCAAGTTCACTTCTTTTATTTCTCTGAGTACTTCTCACCTGTTTTATCTTTTTGAGTTCTTTAGTAAGATCATATATTTTTTCCCTTATATGTCTTTTATCAACCTCAAGTTTCTTTTCTCCAGGTCCGCGTGTTCCTATTCCGCCGCCTGTTCTTGAAAGTACAGTTCCAAGTCCGCTCAATCTTGGAAGTCTATATTTTAACTGTGCAAGTTCAACTTGTATTTTAGCTTCTCTGCTTTTTGCCCTTCTCGCAAAGATCTCAAGTATTAATGTAGTTCTATCAATTACCTTAGCTCCAACATTTTCTTCTAAGTTTCTAACTTGAGAAGCAGAAAGTTCATCATCAAAAATAATTACATTTGCGTTATACGACTGTCTGAGCAGCGCTATTTCACTAACTTTTCCACTTCCAACATAAAAAGCAGTATCTATTACAGCTTTTTTCTGCAGTACTTCATACACTACTTTTACATTACATGCTTTTGCAAGTTCAGCTAATTCATCTATACTTTCTTGACTTTCAACTCCAACCAAAATAGCTCTTTCTGCATCATCTTCAATAACTTCAGTATCTTTCATTAAGTCTTCAGTATAGTTTATTACTTTCAATATATCATAATTGATACCATCTTCGAGGCTAAGAGGCTGAGTAACTTGTGCAGTAAATAAATCATTTTGAATAGAACAAAATCCAATTGTCATTTTATTGCATTTGCCTTCATTTACTCCAAGTGCAGCAATACAATCTAACTTTAATTTAAGGAGAGCTGATAAATCTACTGCCGATAAAGTACAATTTCCATTTGGATGTGTATGCACTATTCTTATTCCGGATAATTTTCTCTGTTTTATATCTACTTCAGGCATTTCAACAGTAGTGCTGTCACCTATAGCTACACTTATAATATTTCCTTTTCTATTTATCGCTGCACTAATTTCCCTATTCAAATTATCTGTAACTTCACACAATAAATTTATAAGATTATCATCACATAGACTATCCTTTGGCATTTTCATATCATAAATTTTTTCTAATTTACTTAAGATGGAATTTCTAACTCCATCGGTATTTCCATATATCATATAACCACCTCCGTAAAACTACATAAAAATAGTTTTTATTTAAACAAGCTTATCATTCTTTTACTTCCAACTTTAAAATTTTAGCAGCATATTTAGCTGTACTTGCTTGAACAACTAATGTCACAATAATCGCCATAAATGTAACTGCTGATATAATCTGTGCATTTTGAACTTTCATGCTTACAATCATACCTGCTAATGCCGCTGGTATAACACCAGTTTCTCTGGTCCACATCAAATACAATGCTTCCCTGAAATTCCATTTTGCTTTTCTATCCCAAATTATAGAGAAAAATACTGAAACAGGTCTTGCTGCAAATATAAATAATAATACTACAATAAGTGCTTGACTCCAATACTGACCAAGTATATTAAAGTTAATCTGTGTTCCTAAAATCGTAAATATGAGTATTCTAAGTATCATTATCAAGACTTCCTTAAAATCAAGATGAACTCTCTCATCATCAGCATCAATTGACAATTTAAATACATCTTTATTTCCACATACAATTCCAAATATAAATACTGCCATAAATCCACTAAAACCAAAATGTTCGGAAACAACATATGCACCTAACACAGCTGCTACTGCAATTTCTCCTGGATATCCACTAAATATTCTCATTTTTCCCCTGCCAAGAAGGAAAACCACAGCATATCCTATAATTCCACCTACAAATATACCTCCAAATGCCTTTACAAGAAGCTGAACTATACAGCTTGAAATTG
Organism: Clostridium sp. JN-1; assembly: GCF_003718715.1. Taxonomy (NCBI): domain Bacteria; kingdom Bacillati; phylum Bacillota; class Clostridia; order Eubacteriales; family Clostridiaceae; genus Clostridium; species Clostridium sp. JN-1. The sequence continues at coordinate 2,042,985 of NZ_CP033465.1, forward strand.
AAAAACTTCCTCCTAAAATCACTCCAAGTATGGTAAAAGTTATAATTGCTCCTGCTGCATCATTAAAAGCTGATTCAGAAATTATAGTTTGTTTTAACTTACTGCTTATGTTCATATTTTTAAATAGCGGAACCAATACAGAAGGATCTGTAGAAGCTATAACTGATCCAAGCAAAAGTGCATATATAAAATCTATTTTAAGTACCTTGGATGCAAAAAATCCAGTAATGAACGTAGATATTATAACTCCTAGTGTAGCTAAAAGCGTTACAGATACCTTTACCTTATTTAATATCTTAAGTTTAACTTCTCGTCCTCCATCATATAATATATATGCTGCCCCAAAATTTAAAATTAATTGATTTTCAATCTTAAATACATCAAAATTTACTATATTTAAAACTTGAGGGCCTAAAATAACACCAGCCAATATAAATAAAACAACATCCGGTATATGTACTATTTTACTTAACTTGACACAAATAATACCTGTTAAAATTAAAATGCATAATAATCCCATTAAATTTTGAGTTAATAAAGTTATATTTCCTTCCATTTACGCTGTTTACCTCTTTTTCTACTTATTAATTAAGTTGTTATATAAATTGTCTTTAAAATAATATTTTAACTTAAACTCATAATAAAGTAAAACATAACTTTAATCTGCAAAGCATAAATTGCAGTTATATTATATAAGGTATTGAAAGGAATCTAAAATATTGTTAATATAAATAAAGAATTTTCAATTTAAAAATCGATTTGGAGGATCACAATGGAAGATAAAATTAAAAACACATTAATATCAAAAGAACAAATATTAAGTAAACTTTCTGAAACAGGAAAGCTTATATCTAAAGAATACAAAGGTAAAAACTTATACGTTTTATCACTTTTAAGAGGTAGTTTTATATTTGCTGCAGATTTAGTAAGAGAAATAGATTTGCCTTTAATGATAGGTTTCATGACAACTTCAAGTTATGGTAATTCTGAGACATCATCTGGAAATGTAAAAATAATAAACGATATACCTGATGACATAAAAGGACGTGATGTTCTTATTGTTGATGATATTATAGATACTGGAATAACTATGAATTTTGTAATAAATCATGTAAAATCTTTAGGAGCAAATAGTGTAAAATGCTGTACTCTTTTAGATAAACCTACTAGGCGAAGAGTAGACATCAAGCCAGACTTTTTCTGCTTCAAAATTCCAGATGTATTCGTAGCTGGTTACGGATTAAACTACGGCGATTATTATAGAAACATACCTTACGTATTTAACTTTGAAGAAAAATAAATTCTACATAGTAAAAATATTTCATCGCACTATTTTTGATTTGAGATGACAAAAGACATAAAAACATAAGACAAAGAACAAAGGCAGAGGACAGAGGACATAGGACAGTGAAGGTAAGTTTTCTTCCTTACGTCATAAAACTAATTTATTTTTAGGTTCGTTTTGCTAATGCAAAACATCACTTAAGCAGGCATCTAAAATCTACGATTTTTAGATGCCTGCTTACTTAGGAGAGTATCTTTAAGGAACAAAAGAATATGGGTTTCTTTAATTAAATTTTTGATAACTCGTTTCGCTAAGGCGAAACATTTCTAACTTATATAAATTTAAAGATTTTTTTGCGTTAGCAAAAAATCAACCTTCTCTGTCCTCTGTCTTCTGTCCTCTGTTTTTTTGTCTTACTTTTGATTTTGAAGTTTAAAGCCTGCATTATCCAAGCCTAAGTTTATGGAGGTTTCTGGAACTTTACCAACTATTATTGTTTCTGAAATTGGCACTTCATTTTTGATACTGATATTTTTGCTATTAGGTGGTACTATAATTCTCATATTTGTATTAACTTGTACATATATTTTATGTCTTGTTTGATTTATTCCAGCACTTTCAAAGTTAGAAATATACTTGGTTTCTATATAGCCTACAGGCTGCATCTTTACAGTTATATTAGGTCCCCAAAAAGCAAGCAAATTATTCTTTAATATATAACCTAATGGTATCTTTATTCCAGTTTCTCCTATACTTCTCAATTGTTTTTGAGACTGAATTGCTACATCACAAGCTATTTTACTCATCTTTAAAGTATCTGCCTTCATCATAACTACGCTGCCTTCACTATCTTTATCTATATGTATAATATCATCGTAGTTAAATTCTTTAGAATACTCATTTAATATGACTGAATTTATTGTCTCTGTAACTTGAGCTCTAACTTCTGCTTCGGACGCTGTAATAATAGCTGGAGTTATTAAAAAGTTGATTATATATATATTAATCATAATTAAAGAAAATATTAGTACTGCTAAAAAATATATTTTTATCTTTTTATCGATTCTAAATTTTCTTTTTATATTTTTCACTTCCTTAAATTTAAATATTTTATACTTTCTAATCCATAAATAGTGTTAGTGCAGTATTAATGATGGTTATTTCATTAATACTTTAATTTGTGATATAATAATTAAAATTAACTATTTTACATAAACAAGGAGGACAATTATGGGCAAGAAGCGTAAAAAAGCTAAAGCTAAAACTCGCTTTAAGGCTTTAAAAACCACGCTGATTACTATTTTAAGTTTATTTATATTAGGAGCAGTAACCTTTGCAGGAGTAGCTTTTGCAGCAATAAAAAGTGCCCCTCCTTTAAATGTTAACCAACTCTTAACTTTAGATGAACCTTCAGCTTTATACGATGACCAAAATCAATTTATGGATGTCGTAGTTACTGATAAACAAAGAAAAGTTATCCATTATAAAGATATGCCTCAAAATCTAAGAAATGCCTTCATTAGTATAGAAGATGAAAGATTTTATAAACATAAGGGTATAGACGTAAAAAGAATAGTTGGTGTTGCATTTATAGATGTAAAAAATAAGTTGACAAGGCAATCTGGTTTACAAGGTGCTTCAACTATAACTCAACAGCTTGTAAAAAATACCTTATTATCTTCTGAAGTTTCCTTTAAGCGGAAGATTCAAGAAATGTATCTTTCAGTAAAGCTTGAAAAATACTTGTCAAAGGATCAAATACTAGAAGCGTATATGAACACAATATATCTTGGAGGAAGGGCAATGGGAGTTGAAGCTGCCTCAGAGCAGTATTTTGATAAAAGTGCTAAAGACTTGAACTTAATTGAATGTGCATACATAGCTGGAATTCCGCAAAGTCCATCAGTATACTATGCTTTTTCTTCTACTTCTAAAAAAGATCCATCTATATACTTGAACAGAACTCGAACTGTATTAAAGAAAATGTACGAAAATGGATACATAACAGCACAAGCTTATAATAACGCTTTAACGGACTTATCCAATAATAAATTAGTTTTTAAGCCTCAAAATTCTAATGACGGCAAACTCAATTATGAATACTTTACACTGCCTGCTGTAGATCAAGTAAAAAAGGCATTAGAAAGTAAATATCACTATAGTGAAAGTCAAGCAGAGCATCAATTAATGTACGGCGGTCTAAAAATATATACAACAATGGATAAATCTATTCAAGATAATACTCAACAAACTTTAAACAATACAGATATACTAGGAAATAATTCTCCAAATAATATCGAACAGCCTCAGGCTTCAGCTGTCGTAATGGATTATCACTCTGGAGAAGTAAAATGCATAATTGGAGGAAGAGGAGATCAACCAGCTAGATCTTACAATAGAGCTGCATCAAATAATTTTCTTAGACCTACTGGTTCAAGTATAAAACCATTAACAGTGTATGGACCTGCAATTGAATCAAAAGAGTACACAGGTGCTACAATTATTAATGATTCTCCATTAAGTAATGATATTTCTCAAAAATATGGTTCTGATGGTGAAGGATATACTCCTAGTGATGACGACGGTGAGTATATGGGCAATATAACTTTGAGAACAGCATTGACACATTCAAGAAACTTAGCGGCAGTAAAAATAGAAGATAAGCTTGGAATTAATACTGGAATAGATTATGCTCAAAAATTTGGTATAACATTAGATGAACATGATAAAACAAGTATATCTGCACTGTCTTTGGGACAATTGCATCATGGTGCAAATCCACTAATCATGGCAGCTGCTTATGGAACTTTTGGCAATAATGGTATATACACTTCTCCTAAGCTCTACACTAAGGTAGTCGATAGATCTGGAAAAGTAATTTTACAAAATGATACTTCTACAAAAAAGATACTTTCCCCACAAAGTTCATACATTATGTATGACTTGCTAAAAGGTCCTGTTAGTGCTGAAGGTACCGGATCAAGTGCAAACTTTGGAGATATGCCTGTTAGAGGTAAAACTGGTACTACCACTGATTCAAAAGATTTATGGTTTTGCGGACTTACGCCTTATTATTCTGCAGCTGTTTGGATAGGCAATGATGATGACTCTGTAATTTCAGGATACAACAGTAATACATCTGCTGCTCTATGGGCAGCAATAATGGAATCGATACATCAAAATTTGTCGCCTAAAGATATAGATATGCCTGATGGAATAATAACAGACCCTATATGTGAACTTTCAGGTAAACTTGCAAGTTCTATATGCTATAGTGATCCAAATGGAAGTACAGTTTACAATGAATTATTTATAGATGGAACTCAACCTGGAAGTCATTGTAATATTTCACATTTATCTAATGGAATTAATTCATTCCTTAATAATCCTGTACTAAAAAAATTTAAAGGAAATAATAACAATAACAATAATAATAACGAGAATAATGCTATTAACAAGAATGCTTCTAAAAAGAAAACGCATCAAGATAATAATCCGGACAATAATGTAGAAAATAATGTAGAAAATAATAATAATACTGATACAAATGAAAATAATACTAATACTAATACAAATACTAATACAAATACAAATACAAATACAAATGAGGATACATCAACAGATAATTAAGTTAAACCCTATTTAGATTAAGAATTAGTCTAAATAGGGTTTTTACAAACTTTAGATAATTATTCTTTAGATTTAGGATTAAATATCAATGCCATAACATATCCAAATATTATGGCAGCAGTTATACCGCCAGCTGTACCCTTTACTCCACCAGTAAATGCTCCTATAAGTCCTTTACTATTTACTTCTTTTATTGTAGATTTAGCAAGCGAACATCCAAAACCAGGTAAAGGTATTGTAGCTCCTGCCTTACCATACTTTATAACCACATCGTATATATTTAGTGCTCCTAAAATTACACCTACTGTAACAAATACTACTAATATCCTGGCAGGTGTTAATTTTGTTTCATCCATCAATATTTGACCAATTACACATATAATTCCACCAACTATGAATGCCATTAAATAACTCTTCATATAAAGTCAGCCTCCTAATCTTAATATTCCACCGATACAGCATGTGCTATACCAGGAATACTTTCTCCTTGAAGTGAAGATGTAGTACTTAAAAGAGCTCCTGTTGAAACAAGCAGTACCTTTTTAAACTTTCTACTTAACATATTTTTATATATATATCCACAGTAAACTACAGCAGAACATCCACATCCACTTCCTCCAGCATTAGTATCACTTTGATCACTGCTAAATATCTGCTCACCACAATCCATATAATTTGAAGATATATCATAACCATATTTTCTTAATAACTTTTCCGTGATTTCTTTACCATACTTCCCTAAATCACCTGTAGCTATGAGATCATAGTCTTCTGGAACACGTCCTGTGTCTTTAAAGTGTTGATATATAGTTGCCGCTGCTGCTGGTGCCATAGCTGCTCCCATATTATTAGAATCTGTAATTCCATAGTCCTTTACTTTACCAGTTGTCACATAAGTAATATACGGAAAGTCTCCCTCTCTTCCAAGAATCATTGACCCAGCACCAGTTACCGTCCACTGTGATGTAAGTGCTCTTTGGGTTCCAAATTCGAGAGGAAATCTAAACTGTCTTTCAGATGATGCAAAATGAGATGATGTTGCTGCTATAACATAATTTGCAAATTGTCCATCCATTATCATTGATGCCACACTAAGTGACTCTGTCATTGTTGAACAAGCGCCATAAAGTCCTAAAAAAGGTATATTCATTCCCCTAGCTGCAAAACTTGATGCCGATAGTTGGTTTAATAAATCGCCTGTTAACATATACCCTATTTTTTTTTGATCCAAATTTGCCTTTTTAATACTTTCTGATACGGCAGTAAACAATATATTACTTTCTGCTTTTTCAAAGCTTTCATTACCATTATGATCTTCATTTAAAATAATATCGAAATAGTTCTTAAAGTTTCCCTTACCTTCTTTAGGTCCAACAATACTTGCTGTTGAAATTATCTTAGGTTTACTTTCAATTCTTACAGTTTGATCCCCTAATCTTTTATTCAAAATTAAGCCCCCTTCAAAAAAGTTTATTTATTATAAAGTAAACAATTCCTACGACTACCGACGAACCTATTCCATAAACAAGTACTGGACCTGCTATGGTAAACATTTTTGCTGCTACCCCAAATACATATCCCTCTTTTTTAAATTCCATTGCCGGAGAAACTATAGAATTTGCAAAACCAGTTATAGGTACAACTGTACCAGCTCCTGCAAAAGCAGCTATTTTATCATATATACCTATTCCAGTTAAAAGTGCAGCTATAAATATCATAACTATGGATACATATGTTCCAGCTTCATCGTTAGATAATCCAATACCTACAAAATAATTACTGAAAAATTGTCCAACATCACATATTAATCCACCAACCACAAATGCGCATATACAATTTTTTACCAAGTTCGGTTTAGGCTGTATGTTTGAATATAAATTTTGAAATTCATCCCTAATTTCCTGTTCATTTACATCCATGTATATCCTTCTTTCATAAATTTTTATAACTTTATTTTATGTTGTATAAAAATTTTTAAACAGGAATAAACATATATTAATTTTAAATTAACAAAACTATAATGTTTCTAGTTTGTAGCTTAACTTACACTCCGGGAAATATATACATTACTTTTAGCTTAAAACTTAGTTTGCACGCAGGGATATTCTGACAAAATGAAAGCACATATAAATACTTTTTTATCATTCTTGGCGAAGTATTTATCGTGCTGAAGTTTGGCAGCATATCCCGGAGTGTAAACTAAGTTTGGAATTAGAAGCCCTATATTTATATAAAATAAAAAAATAGGATATAAAATTTTATATCCTATCCACTCAATGTCTTTTTCATTACCTTTAAAACTTTCTTTTCAATTCTAGATACTTGTACTTGACTTATTCCAAGCATTTTTGCCACTTGAACTTGTGTTTTATCTTTAAAGTATCTAAGCATTATGATCTGTCTAGATTTCACATCTAAATCCCTTAATGCTTCCTTTAAAGCTATTCTATTTATCATTTTTGTATCTTCTTCACGATTTTGGCTTAACTTATCAATAAGTAAAACCGGTGATCCATCATCTTGATGTATAGTATCATATAAATATTGCAGACTATTTGCAGATTCCATAGCAAATACAATTTCTTCTCTTTCTATACCTGAATACTTAGCTAATTCTTCAATTGTTGGCTCCCTATTTAACTCCTTAGTTAAACTTTCCCTATCATAATGTAACTTCTTAGCTGTATTTTTTACACTTCTGCTAACTTTTATTATGCCATCGTCCCTTAAAAATCTTTTTATTTCACCAAGTATCATTGGTACAGCATAAGTGGAAAACTTAACATTATATTTTTCATCAAAATTGTTCACTGCTTTGACTAATCCAATACACCCAATTTGGAATATATCCTCATATTCGTATCCCCTATTTAAAAACTTTTTACTAATAGCTGATACAAGTGGTAAATTTACTTTTACAAGTCTATTTAAAGCTTGCTTATCTCCACTTTGGGCACTTTTTATAAGCTGAACACTGTTTTCATAGTTATAATCTGGTTTTTTAACTGCTTCTTCACCCATATTAATTCACCTAACTTAATGATTTAAAATTTTTTTTCATCGTTATTCTTGTCCCTTTATTTTTCTCAGAATAAATTTCTAATTTGTCCATAAATGTTTCCATAACCGTAAAACCCATACCTGATCTTTCTAAATCTGGTCTTGATGTATATAATGGTTGTCTTGCAAGCTCTATATTTTCTATTCCAATACCATTATCACAAATTGTAATTGTTAGTTCTCTTCCCTCTATGTAAGATTCTATTTTTATTATATCTTCCTTGTTTTGATATCCATGTATTATAGAATTAGTTACTGCTTCTGATACAGCAGTTTTTACATCTGTAATCTCTTCTATAGTAGGATCGAGTTGAGATACAAAGGCTGCTACTGCAACTCTAGCAAAACTTTCATTTTCTGATTTACTTAGGAATTCTATTTTCATCATATTATTGTACATTTATAACTCCCCCCACATTAAATACTCTGAACTGCTTCTTCTATAGTGTCATAAATTTTAATTATTTTAAATATACCTGATAGTTCAAATACTCTTTTTATAGAATCAGTTGCTCTGCTTATACATATACTTCCTTTTTTCATACTTAACTTCTTATATCTTCCTATTACAACACCTATACCTGAACTATCCATAAAGCTTACATTTTTAAAATCCAATATCAATTTAGTAATTTTATCTTGATTTAACCTATCGTCTATCTTATTTCTGACTTCTTCAGCACTGTGATGATCTAATTCTCCAATCATATGTACAATAAGCTTATCATCTGATTTTTCAAATTTTAAATACATTATATCCAAGACTCTACTAAAACCATATATAAGTTTTAGCGTTAAAGACTTCCCTCTTTAACTTTAATTTACCATATTATAAGTACTTATAATATGACTGCAAACAACTCAAATGTCATTTACAGCATATGCATAATTGCATAGTCCGAGTCAGACGATTTAACCCCCCTTCGAATTTATAAAATTATAAGTATACCAGTATGTTAATTATATTCTATGTATGTAATAATTTTCCTCCTTTTTTTTAACGCTTCTATTTTTTATTTTTACCACTTACACCGTTTATATACACAGTAATAAAGTATTTCCACAAAATTTATGAATATATATTGTAATTGTCATTTATTTAAAACATTGATATAATAAATTTGCATGCATAATAAATACATTTAAGTTTGGAGGTATATTATGATGGATATGTGGATTAGAGAAGGTCAAATAGAAAATGCTGTTATGACCTATAAAGTAAAAGAAACTCTTGTAAGGAAAAAAACTAAATATCAAGATTTATGTATTGCCGATACATATGAATTAGGCAGAATGCTTACTTTAGATGGAATTGTTCAAACTACAATTAAGGATGAGTACGTATATCATGAAATGATAACTCATATTCCTCTTTTTACACATCCAAATCCTAAAAAGGTTCTTGTAGTTGGCGGTGGAGATGGCGGTGCTGTAAGAGAAATTTTAAAACACCCTTCTGTACAAAAAGTTATACTATGCGAAATTGATGAAGAAGTTATCAAAGAGTGCAAAAAGTTTTTACCTGAAATAAGCTCAAAATTAGATGATCCAAAATGCGAAATTTTTATCGGTGATGGAATAAAGTATGTACATGAACATAAAAATGAATTTGACGTAATAATAGTTGATTCCACCGATCCATTTGGTGCTGCTGAAGGATTATTTGGCGGAAGTTTTTATAAAGAAATATCTGAATGTTTAACTCAAGACGGTATATTTATAGCACAAACTGAAACTCCTTTTTATTTGCCTGAAACAGTAAAACGTGTATATAATGATGCAAATAATATATTCTCTATAACTAAACTATTTATGGCTGGAATTCCTACATATCCAAGTGGATTTTGGAGTTTTACAATTGGTTCAAAAAAATATGATCCTGAATATGCTGACTTATCAAATACAATTGAAATAGATACAAAATACTATACTAAAAAACTTCACAAAGCTTGTTTTGTACTTCCTAAGTTTATAGAAGATTTAATAAAATAACTGCATACGTAGTTTACATAATTCATGCATCAAGCAATAACTTTCAGTTTCTGTTACGACCTTAAGAGATCGCAGCAGAAACTAGAAGTTAATTAGCCTTCTTTTCCCATCCTTTAAAGCCTTTGATTAATATTAAATTGAAAAATACTCATCAATCCTTAGGCTATCTTTGGGAATGTATTTGCAGCATGGGACATAATATAAGTTTTTAAATTGCTGCCTTTTTTCTTATAGGTCAGCTTTAAAGCTTCTTCTACTGTTTTTACTACAGTTATATTTGCTTTTTTTACAAGCTTTGGATCTAAATCTGACACAAATATAACATCATACTTATTTGCAAGATCGCAGAATATATATCCTACATCTTTTGAGATACTGTATTCACGTCTTAGCTCCTTTTCTCTATCTAACATGTTGTCATAATTTAATATCATATTCTGAACATCTTTATTACCGCCTAAACCTTCTCTGCACTGACTTAATATAATCATTGTTCCGCCGTCTTTTACTGCTTCCTTAGCATTCATTATTGTTTTGCTTGATTGATAGAAGTTTATATCCTTTGGATATCCACCGGCAGTAGCTATTACCAAATCCGCTTTTTCATTTATATTGACACTATCTAATTTTTCAACTATTTTGCATCCTTCATAAAAAGCTTCAATATAATTACCGCTGACTGCTGAAACTATACTACCATTTGCATCTACAATTACATTAAATATAAATGTAGGTCTTAAGAAAGCTGCTGCCTGCATCATATCTTCATTCACAGGATTACCTTTTAATTTTCCACTTCTTACATTAGGATTTTTTCCTTCACCTAAATTTTCATTTAAAGTAAGTGAATGGTTTTTCATTATAGTTTGGTAGGATGAAATACCTGGTAAAATAGTTTTTCTACCTCCTCCCCATCCTGCAAGAAAGTGATAAACAATTCCTCCTGTAAGAACTATATGGTCGCATTCATAAGCTTTTTTATTTACTTTTATTGGAGTACCATAAGTTGTTTTCCCTAAGTATACTAGGTTATCTTCATCAAAACAGTCATGATCTATAACTTCAAATCTTTTAGCTAGTTTATCTCCTAGAAGTTTAACATGTTCATCTCTGTTTTGTTTTCTGTGCGACCCTAGAGCACTTATAATTTTAATGTCTTCATCCTTAACTCCTCCCTTATTTAATTCTTCAACTATTTTATACAGAAACTTATCTGTTTTCTCCCATGCTCTAGTTACATCAGGTACTACTAAACAAACAGTTTCCCCTGGCTTAACAAGCTCCTTAAGTCTTGGACTTCCTATTGGATTTTGCAGTGTATTTACTATAATTTCCTCCTCTGATTGCGATACTCTAAAAGGTTTGCTTTCTATTACCCCAAGCAAATTTTTATCTTCAATAGAAACGCTTACTTTGGTACTCCCATAATCTAATTCAAAACTTTTCATATTAACCCTCCCATTTTAAATTTGAACTTATAAGGAATATGAGCCAAAAAATTTTCGCTAAAAGCAGGTCTTATCTGTATTAACTTTCCGTCCTCATCAAATTCTAGACTAGTGCAGTCTGCTGTCAGACCAGTTTTTAAATACCTGTAATTAAAAAAACCTTGTGTTATTAATTTAAAAATATTTAATATAAAATATTTACTATTTATATATTTTACAAATAAAAGTTTTATTACAAGTAACAAAATTTAGGAAAACACAACTAATAGTCAAACATCTTCAAATCAATATAACAAAAAGAGAGAAACATCGTTTCTCTCTTCTTATACGTACTATAAATTAATTATTGTATTTAGAGTTATTAAATATTTTCTATTATTTCATTAACTGCTTTTTTTAACTCATCCATAACTTACACACACCATTGTTTATTTTAGCTGCAAATTGCGCCTAATGGTATTTTTAATTATTCAGTATATGCATTTATAATTTTTTCTTCTTTAGGTGTAATATTAAAATATTCATTTAATATATCATCATTTACGCTTTTTACACCTTTTATAATAGGTATCCTTAATTTCATTAAATTATTTGGATAGTATTCAAATAAACTTTCACCTAATTTTTTAGCAAATGTTTTAAAATAAAATTCATATAATTTGCTGTTTAATAAACTTAAAATATATTCATAACTCATTTCAAAATCTTGATTTAGTACTAATGCATATACATCTGCACTAAAATAGCTTCCCGAGTCCAGTGCAAACCTATTATCGTTACTTTTATATGGAAAAATTATTTTTTTGCTTTCAAAAATATCTGAATTTCTGCCCCATTGAAGTTCAAACCACTTTCTTATACCATTTTTACATTCTCTTCTATTTACAAGTTTATCTTTATATTTCTCAATATGGTTTATAATATGGGGATAGTCTTTTTCATCATCTATGAAATCAGCATATATTAAAAACTTATCTTCCTTTACAATTTCACCTTTTCTTATAAAACTGCTTTTTATCCACGGTCTTATAATAGAGGTCTCCAGTTTCTCTCCTGCTATACTTTCTCTATCCACAACAAATGCTTTATCACAACCTGTTATTATTCCTTGATAGCTTCTACTTATACCTTTCAATGTGTATAATGTTTTATTTTGTATTTTATCTAAAATCTTTCTTTCACCTTTATCTATGAGTATCCAGCTGTCACTCTTTAAATAACAGCTTTCCATATAAAACCTCTTGATTTTACCATAATCATTTGAAAATAAACCATCTATGAAAAGTTTTCTATCTCTATATTTATTTTTGAGCGGCTTTAAAATTTCTACATTATAATTTTCATCTTTTTTATTCTCTAAGAATACTATAACTGGATCAATTCCTACCCCTTTAAACGGTCTTATTCCATGAAAATCTATTATTTTATGTATAACTGTATTATTTGCTAATAAACGCCTTAAATTTTCTCCACTTGGGGATTCAATAAAATACCTTGAGGTTATAAATGTTAATTTCCCATCATTTTTTAAATTATCAATTGACTTTTCAAAAAAGCAGTATGAAATATCACCCTTATCCTTATACACACTTTTATACATGCTTTTTAAAATACGTGTATAGTCTTTATCTACAGACTTATGTCCTATATATGGTGGATTTCCTATAATTACATCATACTTACTTTTTAACTCTTGAATTAAAAAATCTTGTTTTACAAAGTTTTTTTTATTTATATGTCCGCACATTGCAAATATATCTATTTGCAATATCTTAAGTGCAGTTTCGTCTATATCAAAAGCATATATATTATTTTCTATAATGTGTTTATCTACGTTTTGAATATTAATATTTAATTTATTATTAGTATTTATCACATTTAAATTTTTTAGAAAAATACTTTTTAGATATTTAAAACAAGGAATAATTATATTTCCAACTCCACAAGCTGGGTCTAAAATTTTTAAATATGGATTTTTTATTATATCATTTTCATTTACAGTGTTCTTTACAATATATTCTGCTGCTTCTTTGGGAGTATACACTGCACCATTTACTTTTTTATATTCATTGAGTTCATAGTATTTTTGTCCAAAACTAGTACCTTTATCAATCCCAAGTGCATTTTTGTAGTTATCTACAGCTATTTTTTTATAGCAGGCATCTATAGGCTGTAAAATTATATTATATAATTCCGATATACTCTCTACAAAACTTTCAATCATATTTAACCTCTTCAAACTAAAATCTTAACATTGGCAATGTTTCGCTTTAGCGAAACGAGTTATCAAAAATTTAATTAAAGATTTTTCGTAAGCTTAGCGGAGAAAAATCCTCCTTCATTGTCCTCTGTCCTCTGATTTTGTCTTCTGTTTTTATGTGCATAAGCCTTATTAACGGTATGTAATAGCTTTAAATAAGAACTTGGGTATTGATGACAATCTCTTTATTCTAGAAGGTTCTTTATAGACCCTGTAAAGCCATTCAAGTCCCATATTTATCATCCATTTTGGTGCTCTCTTAGATTTTCCAGAAAAGACATCAAAACTTCCTCCTACTCCCATGAATACCTTACACGGAAGTTTATTCATATTTTTTATTATAAAAATATCCTGCCTTGGTGAACCCATTGCTGCGAAAAGTGCATATGGTTTTTTTGATATAATGTCTTCTATAATATTTTCACAATTATTTAAATCAAAATATCCATTATGACTTCCGCTTATATTTATATCTGGATATTTAATTTTAAGATTGCATATACAGCTCTTTAATACTTCTTCTTTAGCTCCTATTAAATATATGCTTTCGTTATTTCTTATACACAGTTTTATTATTTCTTCCATAACGTCTATACCAGCTATTTTTTCTTTTACAGGCTGACGTATAAGCTTTGCAGCTAGTACAGTTCCAATTCCATCAGGTATTATTATAGAACTTTCAGATGTAAAGTTTTGGAGCATGATATCGTCCCTTAGTCCATTATATAATACTTCAGGATTTCCAGATATTATATTGACTTTATCAAATTTATCTATATACTCTATAAGTTCTTGTTTTGTTCCATTAAATACATTAAACTTTAATATCTTACTAAACATTTTAGTTCCCTTTCCAATTTTTAAGTAAAAATAGGGAATTAAAATTATAAATTAATCCCCTACTCTCATTTCATATTTAAAAGGCGCCTTCGTTTTTAGCTACTGAAAATACCGTTCTAAATAATATTTTTATGTCCATCCATATCGAAAAATTCTTTATATAAGTTAAATCATAATATACTGTCTTTCCTAATTCTATTTCTCCTCTTCCACTTATCTGAGCCAAACCTGTTATCCCCTGAGTTACAAGTAACCTTTGCCTATATGCCTTAGGATAATATTTAACTACATCTGGAATTTCAGGTCTCGGTCCAACCAAACTCATGCTGCCAAATAATACATTGAACAATTGAGGTATCTCGTCCAAACTCGTTTTCCTCAAAAATGCACCTGCTTTGGTTACCCTATTGTCATTCTTACTTTGAAATACAAAATTGCTCAAATCACCTGGTTTAATATCCAATTCTCTTTTTTTCTCTGCATTTACAACCATAGTTCTGAACTTGTATATGGTAAACTCTTTTCCATTTTTGCCTATTCTAACTTGCTTAAAAATAACAGGTCCCTTTGAATCCAATTTAATCCATATTGACAATATTAAAAATACTGGCGATAAGATTATAATGCCTATCAAAGATAAAACAAAATCAATACACCTTTTAAGTGCAAATTGAAATGTTTTGCTTTTTATATCCTTTGCTGCATCTATTTTTATATCTTCAGCTTTCATTTACATCCTCCTGCAACATTCTTACACACAAACATAGTATAAATAAATTTTATAGTATTTATAAGAACTTTTCAATTGATATTTAAAATTTCTTATAAATACTTATCTATCGTGCTAATTCTTGTTCAACCTCCTGGCTTATAGAAGCAGTTCCTCCATATATAATTTGACTAGTAAAGCTTTTAGAGTCTATAAAGCTTTTCTGTTCTTTATTATTATCATCTACAAGTATCAAAGGAGCATTTAATTTTGCAGATAATACACTTCCTGCTAATGCATCTGGAAAATCCTTACCAGAGGCAAATGTAACATAACTTCCATCCATTTTAAAGTATTTTGCTATGTCAAGGGAAGTTTCATATCTGTCAATTCCTCCTATTCTCACAAAGTTGTTATCTGATAAACCTGTTAAACTCTTTATATTGTCTTTAACATAATCAGATATTACACCATTTCCTCCTATTATATACACTTGAGATGGTCTTATCTTTTTTATAGTTTCCTTAGATTCATTTGGTATATCGTAGAAATCAGAAAATATTACAGGATAACCCTTTGCTGCAGCTACAGCTGAAACACTCAATCCATCAGGGAAACTACTTCCTGATACTACAAAAACAGGAGTTCCTACTGCTGCATTTATTTCATCATTTATCGATTTTACAGCTCCAAATTTTTCTCCATCTTCAAGCAGCTTAATGTTATTATATCCCAAACTTTTTAAACTAATAATAATATCCTCATTTGTGTTTTGTTCATTTCCAAGGATATATATTTTATCATTTTTGTCCATATGTCTATTTATATATTGAACTGCAGGTTGATTTTCTGAATAAGTTTTACCTGAAAGTAATATAGGTGCATTTAACTTCTTTGCAAGTACACTGCCGCTTAAAGCATTATTAAAGTCATATCCTGAAGTTATAACTACATTATTTACATTTGAATTATTAAATTCTTCAGCTATACTACTTGCAGTCTCAAATCTATCTTCTCCGCTTAATCTTTTGCTTTCATAATTTTTTACTTCAGCAGGTTTCCAACTTGCAACTTTTGTCTGTGCTTGATCATAGTTTTTCAGATATGTACCTGAACTTTCTTCACCATATGATTTCCACTTATCAAAGTTTAAAACTTGATCGTATCTATTAACGACATTATCATTTATCTTATAATATGTATTGTAATCAAATGAATTATCAACTGAACCTTGGTCGGTTAACTGTACATTATAGTTACTGTATCCAGTTAAAAACAGATTGTTTCTAAAATAATTTTTAGTAGAACATTCTAACATAAATACATCACACCAGCTGTTACCATAAAGTACATTATTGTTTATATAATTATTAGTGGCATTAGAACCTATTGCAATTCCATATGCATGATTATTATAGAGGTGATTATTCGTAATCTTACAATTACTACCTCCATTAGGACTTCCATATAATTGAATAGCCGCTCCTGCATTATCATGAATATCATTACCATCAAATACCCAATTATTTGATTGATAACCAATATATATGCCGTGATCTTTAGGTTTATTTACTTTTAATCCTACATTGTATATTGTACAATTTTTTACTGTACAATTATCTGAATTTTCACCATCTATTCCAGAAGTACCATATGGTCTGTATACTGGATAATCTAAATCCCATATTTTTAGATCACTCATTTCTATATGATGTGACCTATCAGTTATGTATATTCCAGCGCCTGTATATTGAGTCACTTTTATACCTTCAACTTTCCAGTATGAACTATTTCTAAAAGTTATTGCATCTGGTGCTGTTTTTCCACCCCAATTTAGCCTATAATCACCTGTCATAGTAACAGATTCACCTGAATAACTTTTAATAGTAAACCATGCATCTTGTGATCCCTGCTTATTGAATATATCAGTAGTTTCAGTATAAACTCCACCTCTTATTATAAGAGTATCTCCAGGACTTAATGAATCTAATCCTGCTTGAATCGTTTTAAATGGACTTCCTATACTTCCATTATTATTATTATTTCCTGTTTGAGAGACATAAAAAGTTTTTGATGAATTACTGGCAAACACTTTATTACCTCCTGATACTGCATTAATTCCCATAATAACAGTAAATAAAGCTATTATAAAAATTATTTTATAACGCATTATATTTTCTATTTTAACATTCATGATGAAATTTAGATTCCTCCCCCTTGAGCCTAACATAAGACGGCCCGGCAAACTTTATTTCATTAATTTCCCGAAAATTATTCTAGTTTTGCAATCGGCTGTTGACTAATTATGCTATTAAAAAACAAATTTCATTATAGCACACTAAAATATTTTTTTCATTAACACCCAAAGTTATTATGATAATGTTAACTATAATTTAATATTCTTAGGTTAAAGTCAAAAATTAAAATACTATCCTTATTTACTCTTTATGAAAGTGGATAGTATTTTAATTTTTAATTTAAAGTTTTACCTTTTAATGATTTAATTAAATCAAAGAATTCTTCCAGTTTAAACAAATATATAAATAAAAAGTATACTAAACTTCCTAAGACAAATGATACTAAAATACAAATAATGCTCGACTTAACACTCATACTTAAGAAACTCAAAACCACTTTATTTACACTTAGTATTACAAATCCCATTATAATAGATGAGACAAGTATTTTCAAAAAGTTAATACATATCTTCTTCAAATTCATGCCGCTTAACTTTTTATTTAAATCTAAAATCATTAAAATTGTAGTAATTATAACTGATATACTTGTAGCTAAAGTAAGTCCAGATACCTTCATATACTTTACAATAAATACATTTATAACAATATTTATTCCTATTCCAACTAAACTGTTTATCATAGGGGTTTTTGTATCTTTTATTGAATAAAATGCCTTATTCAAAATATCTCTTATACCATATGCAGCCATAGATGGTGCATAAAATAAAAGAGCATTTGAAGTAAGTTTAGCTGCTTCATCCGTAAAAGCCCCTCTTTTAAATATAACTGTTATAAGTGGATCTCTTAAAAGTGCTATTGCAAAAGCTGCAGGTATCATTATAAGCATTATAGTACTTAAAGATTTTTCAAGTTCTTTTTTGTATCCAGCTCTATCTTTTTTAGCTGCCATTTCGGATAATGTAGGATATACTATCATTGCAATTCCTATAGCAAAAACTTCATATGCGAGGGTATTTATTTTGTTAGAGCAGTCTAATACAGTAACTGCACCAAAAAATATATTTGTTGCAAATGATCTATTTACAAATAAGTTTAACTGTATGACAGATGTACTTATTACAACTGGAATCATTAATTTAAACATCCTGCCTATTTCTTTATCTTTAAAGTCTACAGCAGAACTATACTTATATCCTAATTTCTTATACTTAGGCACGTTTATTAAAAACTGCATAAAAAATCCTATTACTGTGGCAACTGCAAAACCTACTATTCCAAATTTTGAAGCCATAAACACTAAGTATATTATATATACAATATTTGAAACTGCTGACATTGCAGCTGGTTCATAAAATTCTTTATGACACTGCAAGACACCAGTAATTACACTTTGCAAACTTACAAATATCAATGAGAGCAGCATTATTCTAGTTACTTTTATAGACATTGCAAAAATCTTAGGATCTTTTTCAAATCCATGACCGAACAAATATATTATATATTTAGCAAAAATCATTAATATTATAGTTATTAGTATTGTATAAATTGATGACAAATTTATAACATTGTTTACAAACTTGTTTGACTTCTTCTTACTATACTTTTGAAGATGTTCCATATGTACTGGTATAAAAGTTGTAGTCAATCCATAGCTTATGGTAGTAAGTAAGTACACAATTCCAAGCCCAAAGTTATATATATCAGTAACATATGTTGCTCCAAATTTGGCAGCTATTAGTGAATCTCTTATTAGTGCAAATAACTTTCCAAGCACTATAATTATCATCACTATAACTGAACTCTTAAAAACTTTTTTACTTGCCATAGTTTACACTCCGATTACTTGTAAGTATATTTCTATATACATTATAGTAGTTATTACAAAATGTCTGAGTTGAGTAATTTTTTACACAAAAGTTATAAAAATCAGTTCCCATTTTACTTAAGTTATGCTTATTTTCGTAAGCATCTTTCATACTTTTGTAAATGCCATTAACATCGTTATTTTCTATAATAAATCCCGTTTCCTTATTTATAAGTTCATCCAAATCCCCTACTTTTGCAGCTATAACTGGAACTTTAACTGCCGCACTTTCTAATACAACAATAGGAGGACATCCTCCTTCACTTAAGGAACTCAAAATACTTATATCCGAAGCATTAATATAATCTACTGCATTTTCTTTAAATCCTGTAAATATTACCTTACCTTCTAAATTCAATGAATTTGCCTTTTCTTTTAAACTTTCCTTGAGAGGTCCATCACCAACTATAATAAGTTTTATATTTTTAATTTCTCTCTCAAGCTTTGCAAATGCAAGAATCAAGCTCATTTGATTTTTTACAGGATGCATTCTAGCCACATTTACAAATACAAAATCTTTAAAATCTATATTTAATTTTTCTCTAATCTCATCTTTATCTAAACTTAAATTTACAGTATCATAATTTATGCCGTTACTTACTATAAACTTTTGCCCTTTAAATCCATCCTTAACCATTAAATTTCTTATATATTTAGACACACAAACATAGTACTTAAAACTTTTTAGCCCCTTAATACTTAAGGGGGTGAAAAAAATAAATTTAAATTTACTATTTAAAAAATCCTGCTTGTAATTACTATGTATCGTGGCTGCTGAAGGTATTTGCAAATTTTTTTTCAAAAAATAGTGAAGTAAAAAAGCTTTTGCACCGTGAAAATCTATTAAATCTATATCATTTTCTAATGCATACTTTAAAATCTCATCTTTGCACTTCAACATATTTTTAGAAAATTTTACTGCATCAATATTCATATTAATTGCCTTGTCATAAAGCGGTCCTTCTCCAATTGTTCCTATGATACACTTAAACTTTTTTACTGAATAATAGCTTAAATTTAATACATGATTAGCACCGCCGCCAACATCATTTCCCGATATTATCTGTAAAACTCTGATTTTTGACACCTCCTTAGTGCCTCTTCACCAGCAAGTAGTATCCAGAAAAAGGATGTAGTCTTAGGGACAAAAAATAAGTTGTCAGATATGTTCATGATTAAAAATGCTATAACAGAAGCAAAAAAGCCTGTATAAAAGTATTTTAAGAACTTATCTTCAATAGATCCAGCTAATTCTTTAATTCTAATTAGAGCATTTATTAATATTGATACAAAAAATATTATCCCAAAGATTCCAAGTTCACTTTGTATTTTTAAATATGAATTATGACATGGAAATCTCTTGTAATCATAGTATATATACAATTCATGATATTTAGCTACATATTTATCATACAAACTTACAAAGTTTCCATTTCCAACACCCAGTATAGGATGATCCTTTATCATATACCATGCTGTTTTCCACAACTTAAGTCTTGTAAAATTTTCAGCACTGTTACCTATATCCATAATTCTTGAACCTATTTGCGGAATTAAAAACATTATGACTCCCAAACCACCAATTGGAAATATAAGTTTCCAGCTGTATACTACAGCTAAAACCACAAGCCCAATAACAAATCCAAGCATAGCATTACGAGAATAACAAAATACTATATTTACAATTAAACATGCTGAAAGTAATCCACAAAGTACTTTTTTCTTAAAATCTTTCATGTATAATGTAATCATTATTATCGGAAATACTGCTAGTATTAAAAATGCCCCAAAGTTATTAGCATTGTCCAAAGAAACTGTAACTTTAGGTCTTCCTAAAAATCCATCAGTTTTTACAAAACTTTTATTAAGTCCAAACCCGGTAAAATACTGAAAAATTCCAAATATGCTCATTATAATTGTACATACTATATATGAACCTATAAAACCCTTTATATACTTACTCTTCGTAAATTCATATTTTATTATAAAGAATAACGCTGCATATGTAAAAAATCTAAAAGTTTCCTGTAAGGCCATTCCTTTTTCTGCAGCATAACTAACAGATATAAGCATGATTAAAAGCAGTCCTGCCATAGAAAGTGTTAAGTAATCCGTAAAAAAATCTTTTATTCCATCTATGAATCTTTTTCTCACATGCTTATCCAATATTAAATTTAAGAAATAAACTACAAATATTGAAAATAATATATAATCCCCTAAACTTATATTTTTAAACTTAACTTCATTTGGAATTAGGGGATTAATTATGATATAGATACACATGATTATATATAAAATTGCCCTCACTATTTTCACCTGCTTTTAGTTGAACTTAATATTATTTAATTTATAAACTACCTGGACATTTTTGCATTCTTTTCAATGACTTTTCTGGATTTAAATATATAAAAACTAAATAATCCGCGCAAAAATCCAAATCCATAGCTAATGTGCAATATAGGGAATATTATAGGAATATACTTAAGTAATTTAAAATTCCCCTTGAATGACTTAAGAGATGCAATTAAATCTCCAATTAAATACATGCATACTTCTAAAATCCATAAATAAAGTATTGGTCTTATAAATATTCCAAGAAGTATTCCTAAAATATTAGTAACAACAAACATAAGTGGTACTAGATGTCTTATAGACGCCGGTCTCCCATGTTTTTGCATAACTCTTACTTTCCAAAATCCATATTGATAATATTGTTTCCAAAGTTTCTTTAAAGATGACCTGCTGTAATAAGAAGATTTAACTTTAGGTGTTAAAAGAATTTTATAACCATTTTTAATTACTCTATAGTTTAATTCATCATCTTGATTTCTAACTAATTCACCATCAAAGTATCCTATTTTATCAAGCACTTCTTTTCTATATGCTCCAAAAGCTACTGTATCTACAAATGTTTCTTCGTGTGCATACCTAAATAGTGCATTTCCAACTCCAAATGGTGAGCTCATGGCCATAGCTACTGCCGTACCTTTATCATCTTCGCTTATAGTCTCTATAGGTCCACCAGCACATCCTACTTCTTTATTTTTTAAAGCTTCTACGTTGTATTTTATAAAATCCTTGTCTGCAAAAGCATGTGCCCCAAATATTATAACTATATCTGCTTTACTTTTTTTTATTCCCTCATTCATACCTTTTGGTGCTGTGCGGCCTTTATTATCTACTAATTTAATATTTCCATACTTTTCTTCATAATCTTTAACTATTTGCCTAGTCTTATCATCTGACATACCATCACATACAAACACTTCAAAATATTCTTTAGGATAAGTTTGTCTCATGAAAGAATCCAAACACTTTGCTATGTACTTTTCCTCATTTCTACATGGAATGATTATAGAAACTGTATCCATATTACTTCACCTACCTCTTTGCTATCTTATCCATTATAAGTATCCTTAAACTATTTAATTCTCTTATATTTATAATAAACGCTGTTAATACAAATACAAATAATCCCGCTAAAGATGAAATTCCAACTTTTATAAGCACAATTATTGTTGAGTTATAACTAAGGTGCATGATATTATTTAAAACTTTCATGACAATTATCATAGGTATTGATGCTATAACTGTCTTTATAAATGTTTGAACTATATATTTTCCATTTATACTTCCTATTTTTTTCCTAAGTGTATAAATTAATAGTATACAAGCTATGTACATTGATACTGCATCAGCAAGTGCCAATCCATTAAGCCCCATGAAACTTTTAAATACAAATATGAGGCATATGTTAATACCCATAGCTATAGCACTATTTATCATAGGAGTTTTAGTATCCTTTAAAGTATAATATGCCTTACAAACAAAATCTCTCATTCCAAATCCTAAAAGTCCTATAGAATAGAACACTAAAAGCATGGAAGTTTGAATTGTAGAGTTTTCTGTAAATGCACCTCTTTGAAAAAGAATATACACTATAGGTCTGCTTTGAACCATAACTATAAAAGAAATTGGAAGTATCATAATTATGAGCATACCAAGGGATTCACTTAAAGTTTGTTTCATTTCTGACATCTTATTTCCAGCCATTTGTTTTGACATTTTAGGATATATAATTGTAGCAATTGTAACTACAAATATGTCTACAAATAGTGCAAATACTCTGTATGCATAATTTAAAAAAGTAACACTTCCTGCACTAAAATGTGTGGCTTGTGCCCTTTCTATAAAAGTATTTATTTGTTGAACTCCTGTTCCAATTATTACAGGTAAGAGCATAATGCACATTTTTATGAGCATTGGATCTTTGAAATTTACTCTAAACTTATATTTAAATCCAACCTTTTTCATTGCTAAAATTTGAGGAAGTATCTGTGCAAAAGTAGCTATAAATGTTGCTATTGTAAGCCCGATAACTCCATATTTATCTTTAACAATAATCAAGTAACCTATTGTTATAATATTTAAAGGCAGTGCTACAAGAGCAGGTACTGTAAAATTTCCTTCTGATTGAAGAACTGCATTAAATATGTACATGACGGCATTAAATATAAGAGTTGGAATAAGTATAACTGTAAGCTTTTGTGTGAAAACAAGCTTTTCTCCAGTAAATCCTGGGTTAAGGAGCATTACTATAGGTTTGCTAAATATTATGCATACAATTGATATAACAGCTGTCACAATTATAAATACATTTAGTGTATTGTTTATAAACTTAGCAGCTTCTTCTTTTCCATCTTTTAGTTTTTTATCATTATATAATGGGATAAGAGTAGTAGTTATAGCTGCCCCTATCATTATAAATAACACCATAGGTACATTAGATGCCTGGAAAAAGGCATCTAAATCACCGGCTTTAAAATTAGCTGCAGTTATACTATCTCTTACTAATCCAAGAAACTTACTTGCAAATGTACACATTACTATTATTCCAGCTGTTGCTGCTAACTTTTTAGAATTAATACTCATACCTTATCTTATCCTTTAAATTATTTATTTGTATAAAAGAAACACTCAAGGCAAATAATAACCAGTTAGGTAAAAAGTATGTAACAGAACTTGGTGAAAAACTTCCTATCGTAAAACCTACTAAAGAAGTCATGAGAGCATACGCTGTACACTTATCTATATTATTATTTTCATTATGACCTATTTTAAATAAATTATATAGTAAATAAAGGTAAAATAATCCATAAAGTATTATGAATATACCAAAGTCTCCTAAAATTTCTATGGCTAATCCATGGACACTATATATTCCATGTGTATTATTTACATCTTTCAAATGTTGAATTGAGTTTCCTGCTCCAAATCCTAAAACTCTTTTTTCGTTAACTACACCAGTTACTATATCATACATTATAGTAACTCTTACATTTTCAGAGCCTTCATCTCCTATTTCAGCTTTACTTATCTTAGACATACTGCTCATTTTCTCCACCATCTTTTGTTCATATTCGGCACTATGACTAACTAATAAATAACTATATTTATATATTCCAGCAAATGCAGCAACTATTATTAGAGGATAAATTAAAGCTTTTATCTTTCCTTCTTTAAAAACTATTAAAGTAAAAACTATCATAGTTAATGCTATTGATAAAATACTTGATCTAGAGTTTGTTAAAACCAATGCTGTAAAACCAAGTAAAGTAAAAATACCATAAAATGCTTTAGCCTTAATACTTTTTGCAAAATAAGTTAAAAACAATAAGAATGGAATACCCATACTTAAAAATGTAGCATAATTATTTGCATTAAAGAAAAAGACAACTGGTCTGCTTTTTAAAACTACAAGTTCTTTTGTAGTAAGTTTATACAAAATGCTGTCGTAATAGTGTTTTACCGGCAGCTGAGTTCCTGTCATTGCTTCTATCATACCTATTATTATAGTGAGTAAAAATACTAGTCCAATTACTTTTAGAGAATTATAAAACCTTTCTTTCGTTGTATTAAATATAGCAACTATAAATAAAAATGAAATCATCATGGCATATATTATTATATACTTGATATTCAAGCTTTTACTTTCAGCCCATATAAAGCTGCAGCATATGTATACAAACCACAGCACATAAAATCCAAGCAATTTTTTATTCACTTTTTTCAATTGATATCTGTCTCTATGTAAATTGATTATAGTTAAAACAATACATATGGCAAGTAGTATGTGAAAAAAATACAGCTTTTCATGTTTTGGAAAATATGAAGCATACTCAAATATACTAGAAACTAAAAGTGTATAATATATATTTTCATAAAAACTATCTGCACCTGTTATAAAACATGCTCCGACTACACTTACAAAAAATAGTGCACTTATTATGTAATTTTTATTTATAATAGAAGATGCCAAAAGTATAATAAAAATCGCTAAAATGTATATATTGCTCCTTCTATTTATTCCATACATTAATTTTTCCCCCTATTTAAAATTTTCTTGTAAAGTTCATTCATTATTTCAGCATTGTGTTTCCAATCATATTTTTCTTGAGCTATCCTCACAGCATTACCCGAAAATAACTTAAGCTTCTTTTCATCTTCAACCAGTAACTTTAACTTATTTTTTAAAGCAGTACTATCCTTAGGGTTTACTTTATATCCATTACAATCATCAAATACTATTTCCTTTAATCCCCCTACATTTGTGCAAACTACTGGTCTTCCACATGCACAAGCTTCTACAGCTGATACTCCAAAGCTCTCACTTAAAGATGGTATACAAACTATATCCATTTTATTTAT
This sequence comes from Clostridium sp. JN-1, assembly GCF_003718715.1. Taxonomy (NCBI): domain Bacteria; kingdom Bacillati; phylum Bacillota; class Clostridia; order Eubacteriales; family Clostridiaceae; genus Clostridium; species Clostridium sp. JN-1. Next base: position 2,068,979 of record NZ_CP033465.1, read on the forward strand.
GTAATCAGGAACATCTACATTATCTACATTCCCTGTAAACTCAACATACTCACTTATGTTTAAATCGCTGCATAGTTTTTCTAGGTTTGACCTTTCAGGGCCATCACCTACTACCATTAATTTTAAGTTTTTAGCAGTATCATTTAAAAGCCCACTAAAAGCTTGTATAAGATATTTTATTCCATATATCTTATGTAAGTTTTTGATAACTCCAATTGTAATATAATCATTGCTAAGTACTGGCATCTTAATATTAAACTTGTTTATATCAACACCAAATGGGGTTATTGTTATATTTTCTTTTTTATAATATTTTTTAGTTTCATTAGCCATATCCACACTAGTAGAACATACTGCATCCGCTCCATTTAAAATAAACTTAAGCAGCTTAGCATTTATGGAACTAGCTTTGGGAAATTCATATACATCACTTCCCCAAACGGAAATTATAAATGGATGATAGCCGCTTATACGTCCATACAGTCCATAACTTGTGGCATAATGACTGTGTAATATATCTGGTTTTATACTTTTTACTATACTTTTAATCTTTAAAAGTATAGTAAAGTAAGCTAATTTACTATTAAAAGGTGGTTTTACAACGATAACTTTGACATTGTCTTGGTACGCATAATTTGTACCCCTCATGGATATCAAGTATATCTCATTATTTAATCTTGAAAAGTAATCCACCCATTTTCTAGTGTGTATACTATCTGCATCTGCTAAAAAGCAAATTCTAGCCATAAAAACACCTCAAATGTATAAATTAATATATTATTTCCAAACTATTGATTCTTTAAAAGTTGATCTTCTGGAACATTTCTCAAATATTTAGCTGGATTTCCCGCAACTATTTTTCCATTCTCTACATCTTTAGTAGCTACACTACCTGCAGCCACAAAGCCGTCTTCATATATTGTTTTCCCAGGCAATATTGTAGCTTGTGCTCCAATCCTGCCGCCTTTTTTTATTGTAACGCCTTTAAAATGTTTATATCTTTCTTTTGAACGTGCTGCAAAATTGTCATTTGAAGTCACAACTCCAGGTGCTATAAATACATTATCTTCTACTTCTGAATAAGCAGTTAAATATACATTAGTTTCCAATTTACAATTTGATCCAACATTACAGAAGTTTTCAATAGCAGCTCCTCTTCCTATAATTGTTTTTGATCCTATTGTAACATTTTCTCTAACTGTAGCAAGATCAGCAATTAAAGTTTTTTCTCCTATTTTACAACCGCAGTAAATTATAACCCCTGCTCCTATTAAGCATCCTTCAGCTATGAAAGCTGGCTCAAACTTTTCCTCATCTTTAAAAATACTATTAACAGATCTCATAGGCTCTTTTCCAACTACTGTATTATCATCTATTCTCACATTATTTTCTATACTACTTCCCTTATGAATTACAACATTATGTCCTATAATACAGTTATCTCCTATTTTTACGTCTTCTTCTATAACTACAAACTTACCTATCTTAACATTACTTCCAATATTAGATTTATGTGATATAAAATTTTCACTCAAAATAAACACCTCAATCTATTAATAATTATAATCACCACTAGTATTAACTATTATTTTTATTTAAAACATGAATTTTATTCGTGAATTTTCTTAACTCCAGCCATTTCCATAGTTGAAAATTTTTTAAGTGGAAACTTAACTGGCATACCAGTAAGCCTTGATTTATAAGCAGCAAGAATTATAGACATACCTTTTTTACCTTCCTTACCGCTTACTAAAGGTTCCCTATCATTATTTATGGCATCTATCATATCTTTAAATAATGGAATATGTCCAAATCCATAAACTGTATCAGGATCACTTTCCTGTTCACTTAAAATCTTTTCTTCTTCATTTTCACTGCTGTCAGCAAATCTCCATGTTTCTATCTTATTTACTGCCAATCCACCTATGCAAACTGCTCCACTTTCGCCAAAAATGCTCAAAGTTTCTTCTAAATTTTTAGGATATACACATGCACTGCCTTCAATAATTCCTATTGAACCATTTTTAAATCTTACAATTACTGCTCCAAAATCTTCAGCTTCTATATCTCTTAGGAATGTGTCACATTGAGAATAAACAGAGTCTATTTCTCCACCCATCATCCATTGAAGTAAATCAATATCATGTATACATTGGTTCATAAGTGTTCCGCCATCTAACTTCCATGTTCCCCTCCATGGAGCTTGAGTATAGTAGCCCATATTTCTATTCCAAAGAATTCTAGCAGTACCATTTATGAGTCTTCCAAATCTATTTTGTTCTACAGCTTTTCTTAATTTTTGAATAGGTTTATTGAATCTGTTTTGATGACTTATGCATAACTTGACATTGTTTTTTTCTGAAGCCTTTATCATATTATCTGCATCTTCAATTGATAAAGCCATTGGCTTTTCACATATAACATGTTTTTTGTGTTCCATACAATATATTGCAATTTCAGGATGATAGCCGCTTTCTGTTGCAACAGTTACTACATCTATATCTTCTTTTTCTATCATTTCCTTATAGTCTTTGTATACAGCTACTTTACAATCTTCATTGATTTTACTCATATATTCTTGTTTTTTTGCTTCTGCTTTGTCATAATCTATATCACAAACAGCTGCAAGTGAAGCTTCTTTACTATTAGAAACTAATGCTTCAACATGTTTATATGAAATTCTTCCACATCCAATAATAGCAAATTTTAATTTTTTCATAAAAAACACTCCTTAATTATTAAGATTGTCCTCAAGTAAAATATTAATCTATAACCTTTAAATGACAAATTAAAATTTGTTATTTAGGTAAGAACTAATAGGTAAAAGTTAAGAGTTTATGAAAAAATTCAGCAAGGCTGAATTTTCACCACAACTATTACTTCTTAGCTCTTACCTCTTACTTATTCACAAATTCTAATTTGTCACCAATTTATTATAACTTATGAATCTTTTCTCTATTATTTTTAACATCTTTAGTAGCATTTCTTGTATCATATAATATTTTGGCCTTAGCAACAATTTCTTCATAGTCATAATCACTATGATCAGTAGTTATTATAACTATATCTGCTTTATCTATATTTTCTTCTAAGTCTACTGAATGATATACCTTTCCATTGTGTTTGAATTCAGGTATATATGGATCATTTACAAGTATTTCAGCACCATTTTTCTCTAAGTTTTCTATTACCTTTAGAGCTGGTGATTCTCTCATATCATCTATATCTTTTTTGTATGCTACTCCAAGTAAAAGAACTTTGGCACCATTCATTGCTTTTTTGTGTTCATTTAATAATTTCATAGCATTGTCAACTACAAACTCAGGCATAGAATCATTTATTATTCCAGATGATTCTATTAATTTTGTATGGAAATCATATTCTTTTGCTTTCCATTCCAAATAAAATGGATCAAGTGGTATACAATGTCCTCCAAGTCCCGGACCTGGATAAAAAGCCATATAACCATATGGTTTTGTCTTAGCTGCATTTATCACTTCCCATACATCTATTCCCATCTTGTTACATAGTATAGCCATTTCATTAACTAAAGCTATATTTATATTTCTGAAAGTATTTTCAAGTATCTTTTCCATTTCTGCAATAGCTGGGGATGATACTGTATATATTTCACTCTTTAATACGCTTCTATAAAGAGTTGCTGCTACTTCTGTACATTCTTCAGTACAGCCGCCAACTACTTTAGGTGTATTTTTAGTTTTAAATTGTTTATTACCTGGGTCAACTCTCTCTGGAGAAAATGCTAAAAAGAAGTCCTTTCCACATTTTAACCCATTTCTTTCAAGTATCGGTTTTAAAACTTCTTCTGTAGTTCCAGGATAAGTAGTGCTCTCAAGTACTACAAGCATTCCTCTATGAAGATATTTTGCTACACTTTCAGTCGAATTTACTACGTATGATATATCTGGCTGTTTATATTTATCAAGTGGAGTAGGTACACATATACAAACGGTATCTACATCTTTTACGAAACTAAAATCTGTAGTGGCACTTAATCTTTTGTTTTTTACTAAATCAGAAAGATCTGAATCCACTATGTCACCTATGTAATTTTTGCCTTCATTTACCATTGAAACTTTTTTATCTTGAACATCAAAACCTATTACCTCATATCCAGCCTTAGCTTTTTCTACAGCAAGAGGAAGTCCTACATATCCTAATCCAACTACTCCTAGTTTAGCTGTTTTATTGTTTAATTTTAATATTAAATCATCTTTTAATTTTGACATACTTTACCTCCTAGTTTTAGTACATTTACGTTTCTCATTATAATATAACTTCATTTTTTTGTCATCTAATATATTAATTTTATATTTTATACTACTTTTAGAAGTGACAGGAATTAAAATCCCTGTCACTTCTAAAAATAGTTAAATTAATCATTTTTCTTTCTCTCATAGGTTGGAACTTTCTCTGCAATAAGCTTGAAAATATCTTCTTTATCCATATATGCAGCATTTCTAAATTGTTCGATAGATTCTTCTACGAATTTCATATCAACATGGTTAGGTTTTTCTACAAAAATCTTATCATGTTCTGTAGACGTAAGTGCAACTTCATTCATAAGCAATTCTTCATATAATTTTTCGCCGGGTCTAAGCCCAGTATATTCTATCTTTATATCAACTTCTGGTTTATAACCTGATAATGTAATCAAGTCTCTTGCTAAATCCACTATTTTAACTGGCTTGCCCATGTCTAATACAAATATCTCTCCACCTTTAGCTATAGCACCAGCTTGTATAACCAATTGTGCTGCTTCAGGTATTGTCATAAAAAATCTATTTATTTCTGGATGAGTAACCGTAACAGGCCCCCCATGTGCTATTTGCTTTTTAAAAAGTGGTATAACAGAACCATTACTTCCTAAAACATTTCCAAATCTAACTGCCACATATTCTGTTTGGCTTACCCCATCAAAAGCTTGAACCATTATTTCACAAAATCTCTTCGTGGCACCCATTATATTAGTTGGGTTAACAGCTTTATCTGTACTTATTTGTACAAATTTTTTAACCTTAAATTTATCGCAGCACTTTAGTACATTATAAGTACCTATTATATTATTCTTAATTGCTTCGGCTGGATTTTCTTCCATAAGCGGCACATGCTTATGTGCAGCGGCATGAAAAACTACATCAGGTTTATAGTGATTAAATATATCTGAAAGTCTTCTTTCATCTCTTATTGATGCTATAATTATTTCCTTATAGAGTTCAGGATAATTGTAATTTAACTCCATCTGAACATCATATACATTGTTTTCATATATATCTAAAATTAAAAGCTTACTAGGGTTAAACCTAGCTATCTGCCTGCATAATTCAGAGCCTATTGAGCCTCCTCCTCCAGTTACTAATATAACCTTATCTTTTATGTACTCATTTATATTCTCATCATTTAATTTAACTTCGTCTCTTCCAAGTAAATCATCTATATTTACTTCTCTAAGCTTACTTATATTTACTTTTCCATCTATTAGCTGGTATAATCCTGGAAGGGTTTTTACCTTACAATTTGTACTCTTACAAATGTTTATGATTTCACGTTTTGCTTGAAGATCTGCTGAAGGAATTGAAAGTATTATCTCCTCAACTTTTTTCTCTTGACAAACTTTTCTTATACATTCTCTTCCGCCCAAAACTTCTATGCCATTTATCAACTTACCTTTTTTAGAACCATCATCGTCTATCATTCCAACTATATTGTATTTTAAATTGCTGTGTCTCTTTATTTCCTTTATAATAAGAGCTGAAGCATCTCCGGCACCTATTATAAGGACTTTCTTATCTTCACCTTTTACTGTTTTTTCATTTTTACTATCTTCAACTATCCTATAAGTAAACCTTATGCCTCCTAGTGCTAATACAGATAAAGTCCAAAAAATTATATGAACAGTAAATGGAAATCTATAATATTTATTTTCAAGAAACTTATAATTTACAAAGTAACTATATATTATAAAAACAATATTAGATAATGTAACTGAATATACTATAGACATTAACTCTTCTATTGAAGCGTATTTCCATATGCTATTATACAATTTAAAAAAGTTATTGAATATTAACTCTATAACCACCACAGGAATTATTGATAATTTCAAAATCACCATATATTCTTTTGGTATATTGAAATCAAACCTTAAGGCAAAAGCAAAGTATAAAGTAATTACTAGGAAAACTATATCATATATAATAAGTTTTTTATCTTTCTGCAATCTTGACACTTCCTTAAACTAGTTATTATAAATATTAGATTAAAACTCTCTTCTCTATTTTACCTCATTAGAAAAATTATTCAACATATTTTTTACTGTCCAATTCCGTAATATAAAAAAATATTGCAGAGCAATATTTTTTTATATTACGAATTGCAATTTTTATTTGTTGTCTCGTTTGTTATCTCATTTTCTAAACTTTTAAAAAGTTCTTCATTACTCAATTTAAGCAGATATTCCATAAATGGTTTTTTCAGCTCTTTTCTTTTTAATGCATATTCTACTGTAGCTTCAAGAAATCCAAGTTTATCTCCTACATCATATCTTCTTCCTTCAAAATTATAAGCATACATTGCTTCACAATCAATTAAAGTTCTAAGTGCATCTGTAAGTTGTATTTCTCCACCTTTTCCTGGAGATGTATTTCTAAGAATATCAAATATTGTAGGTGTTATTATATACCTTCCCAGAATTGCAATATTAGAAGGTGCCTCATCAACCTTTGGTTTTTCAATTAAATCTTTAACTTTATAAACTTTATCTTCTATATGCATGCCTTTTACAATGCCATATTTATAAACTTCTTCCCTAGGAACTTCTTGAACACCTATGATAGATGTTCTATACTCATTGAAGCAATCTATTAACTGTTTTAAGCATGGCACTTTGCTGTCAACTACATCATCACCAAGCATTACTGCAAATGGTTCATTTCCAACAAAAGTTCTAGCACAATTTATTGCATGCCCAAGTCCTTTAGGTTCCTTTTGTCTTATATAATATATATCAACCATATTTGATATTTCCTTGACCATGGAAAGAAGTTCATCTTTTCCATGTTCTTCTAGTTCTTTTTCAAGTTCTACTGATTTATCAAAATGATCTTCTATTGCTCTTTTATTTCTTCCTGTTATTATAAGTATTTCTTCTATACCTGAAGCTACAGCTTCTTCTATGATGTACTGAATAGTAGGTTTATCAACTATAGGAAGCATTTCCTTAGGTTGAGCTTTAGTTGCAGGCAAAAATCTAGTTCCAAGTCCAGCTGCAGGTATTATAGCTTTTTTTACTTCCATCTATACATTAACTCCTTCCTTTTATAAACTTAAATTCCATTGTTTAAAAAATATTGTTCCATTTGTTTTACTACTTCATCTTTGGGATTTAATTTCTTAGCTATTTCAAGATGAGCTTTTGCATTTTTTATATCATTATTGTTTACATAACACATTATAAGATTGGTACAAATTTCTATGGATTTAGTAACTTCAAATGCCTTTCTTAAATAAGCTACTGCTGTATCATAATCTCCAATACATGCATAATTTATACCAAGTTCATTGACAACTTCTACTATATTATTATCTATATTCACAGATTCATTTAAATAGTAAATTGCCTTTTCATAATTTTCTAACATTCTATATGCAACGGCAATATAATAATACAAGGTTGCATCATTACCAAACTCATCAATAAGGGGTATCAAAAGTTTTAATGCTCCAGTTGGATCATCATTTAGTATTTCTTTCCCCTTTTCATAATCAATAATAAGTTTTAAAGAATCCTTTAATTCAATTACTTCAGCTGTTTGCTCTCCTCCCTTTGCTATGTAATCATTTATGCAAAAGAAAGCCTTATCATAATCATTTTCTTCTCTCCTTATGATACATTCATAAAGATACGGAAGTGCATAATCAGGATATTTATTTTTTATCGTTTCTATAATTTTCAATTCTTCATTTTTATATTCACTATCTTTTGATCTTAAGCTTTCTAATATAACTAGTATTTTATCATATATATCTTTCGTATCTTCAATTTTACTAAGCCCTTTGAGCATTATATATGCATCTTCATAATTTTCATCTTTTACACATTTACCTATTTTACCTTTTATAAATATATTACTGCTTTCAATATTAGATAATATATTTATATATTCATTTGAAAATTTGAACTTATCATCTGCCCCTAAAACATAATACATACCTTCTATAAAAAAGCTTATAGGTATTTTTTTTAAGTCTTCACCAAACTTAACTTTATTTACTATATTATATGGTCTAACTGGAATATAAATATTATTACCCACTTTAACTTTAAATATATGTTCTATATTCTCTTTGCTTATCTCTAAGAATAGTAATTTTGATAATTTATCTGCAAATCTAGCATTCAAAGTCATCTTTATAAGCACCTACTTTTAAATATTATATTTATATTAATTTAACACAACTTATTATATAATTAATCACATGCTTTGTGTATAATATCCATAACCTTATCTTCAAAACTTTTCATTTTTAATTCTGAGTCTTCATAGTTACTTCCGACAACTGACATATAAATTTTAATTTTAGGTTCAGTTCCAGAAGGTCTTACTACAAACCAAGATTTATCTTCTAATATGAATTTCAATACATTTGACTTAGGAAGATTAACTTTATTTTCTGTAATATTTAATATATCTTTTTCTATTCCAATTTTATAATCTATCTTTTTTACTATTTTTGAATTTCCAAGGTTATAATTCATTGAATGTCTCATAAATTCAATGGCATTATCTATTTTTTCACGTCCTTCTTTGCCTTTAAGTTCTATGGATACTAACTTTTCTTTATAAAAACCATATTTATTATATAGTGCCATTAAAGCATCATATAAATTCATTCCTTTATTTTTATAATAAAGTGCCATTTCGCAAATTAACGTACAAGCTATTACTGCATCCTTATCCCTTACAAAATCGCCTGCAAGATACCCATAGCTCTCTTCAAATCCAAATATAAACTTTTTATCCTTACTTTCCTCAAATTCTTTTATCTTTTCACCTATATATTTAAATCCTGTTAGTACGTTTATAAGCTCAACACCATAATCTTTTGCTATTTCTGAAGCCATTTCAGTTGTAACAATTGTCTTTATTACAGCTGAATTATGTGGTAACTTATTCAATTCCTTAAGTGATTTCAATATATAATGTGTTAAGAGAATTCCAGTCTGATTACCAGTTAATATCTTGTAATTTCCACTATTATCTTTTACAACTACACCTATTCTATCACAATCTGGGTCCGTACCCAAAATTATATCTGGGTTAATTTGTTTTGCCATATCAAGTGCTATATTAAATACTCTTGGATCTTCTGGATTTGGATATGTTGCAGTAGGAAAATTTCCATCAGGCATTTCCTGTTCCTTAACTACATTTAAGCTTTTATATCCAAGTTCACCAAGGACTGTTCTAATAGGTATATTTCCAGACCCATGAATTGGAGTATATATTATCTTTAAATTTTCAGCATATTTATTTACTAAATCTCTTCTTATTGTTAAGCTTTTTACATTTTCTATATAACTTCTATCAACATCTCTGCCTATTATATTTAAAAGTCCGCTATTTAAAGCTTTATTTAACTCCATGCCCTGTACTTGACTAAAATCATCTATTGCTTCTATACATGAAAAAATTTCTTTGGCATTTTTATCAGTAACCTGTCCACCATCTTCTCCATATACCTTATAACCATTATATTCCTTTGGGTTGTGTGAAGCAGTTATTACTATACCTGCTTTACTTTTTAAATGTCTAACTGCATACGATAACATTGGAGTTGGTCTTAAACTTTCAAACAAATTAACTTTAATTCCATCAAAGCATAAAATTAATGCTGCTGTTTGAGCAAATTCTTTAGACATTATTCTAGAATCATAAGCTATGCTTACAGATATATTTTCTTGATTTTTATATTTTTTGAGAAGATAATTTGCCAAACCCTTAGTTGTTTTACCTACAGTATAAATATTCATTCTATTTGTTCCAATACCTATAATTCCTCTTAACCCGCCAGTACCAAACTCCAAATCTTTATAAAATCTATCTTCTATTTCCTTTTCTTCTTTTATACTTGCCAATTCCCTTTTGGAGTTCTCATCTAAAAATTTTGAGTTTAACCATAGATTGTATTTTTCTTTATATAGCATTTTTTACCTCCTGTATTATGATATTCATAAAAATCAGCTTATTTAATCACATCTTATTATACCATTATATGTAACACTTTTACATCAAATACTCATATAACCATAATTCGTAATTTAAAAAAATGGCTTTCATATACATTGTATCCAATTACATATTCAATAAACTTAACACAAACAAATTCTTCGGTATTATTGCATTTATAAATCATTTAACTTATAATTATAATGGTTTAAATAAAACGTCAGACAACCCTTGAATTTCAAGGTTCAAAGGGTATATTTTTATGGAGGAAGGTGCTTTATCAAGGTGTATAAATTAGATCAAAATCAGACTCCTTTATTCGATGCACTTATGGAATATGTAAATAGGGAAACAATACCATTTCATGTTCCTGGACATAAAAAAGGAGTAGGTGCAGATGAACAATTTAAAAATTTTATTGGTGAAAATGCCTTTAAAATAGATGTTACAGTATTTAAATTAGTTGATAGTCTTCATCACCCTACTGGTGCTATAAAAAAAGCTCAAGAATTAGCTGCTGATGCTTATGGTTCAGATGCAGCATTTTTTTCAATAAATGGAACATCTGGTGCCATAGAGGCAATGATTATGTCTGCAGTTAAATCCGGTGAAAAAATAATAGTACCTAGAAATATTCATAAGTCAGTAACTGCTGGAATTATACTAAGTGGTGCAATTCCAGTATATATGCAGCCTGCTTTTGATAAAAGAGTTGGAATAGCTCATGGTGTAACACCTGAAACCGTAGAAAAAACTCTTAAACAAAATCCTGATGCAAAAGCAGTACTTATTATAAATCCAACTTACTATGGAGTAGCTGCAGATATAAAAAAGATTGTTCAAATAACTCATGACCATGGTATACCACTAATCGTAGATGAGGCACATGGTCCGCACCTTGGTTTTAACGATAAATTACCGATATCAGCTATGGAGTCTGGAGCTGATATTTGTTCGCAAAGTACACATAAAATAATAGGTGCTTTAACTCAATCATCAATGCTTCAAGTTAATTCAAAATTTATAGATACAAAAAGAGTTCAGCAAATTTTAAATTTACTTCAAACTACATCTCCATCCTATATTTTAATGGCTTCTTTGGACTGTGCAAGAAAGCAAATAGCAATACACGGAACAGAATTATTAGATAAAGCAATTGATCTTGCAAATTATGCTAGAAGAGAAATCAACAATATTCCAGGATTTTATTGTTTTGGTGAGGATATACTAAATAATGAAGGTGTCTATGCCCTTGATCCAACTAAAATGACAATAAGCTGCAGAGATTTGGGAATTACAGGTTATGACTTGGATATGATACTGTCCAATAAATATCACATTCAAATGGAACTTTCTGATTTATACAATGTGCTTGCTGTTGGATCATTTGGTGATACAAAACAAAGTATAGATGCACTTTTAGAAGCTTTGAAAGAAATCAGTAAAGAACATTATGGAAATGGAAATAAAAAATCAGATTTTATAGATATTCCGCCTATACCACCACAGGTAATGATACCAAGAGATGCATTTAACAGTGAAAAAGTTTCTGTATCTTTAAAAAATAGTGTTGGAATGACAAGTGGTGAATTTTTGATGGCATATCCACCAGGAATACCTATATTATGTCCTGGTGAAAAAATAACACAAGAAATTATAGATTATGTACAAATTCTTAAAGAAACAGGATTATACGTACAAGGTACCGAAGACCCTGAGGTAGAATATATTAAAGTTACAAAAGATTAAAAATGCTTCGCATTTTTTAGAGGACAAAGGACAGAGGACAGAGAAGGTTGATTTTTCTCCGCTGCACTTCCATAGCCATCAAGCTAAGTAGTAAAATTGACTAATACTTAACTTGATGGTTATTTATTTTTTTAACTGGAAACCAGCTTGCAGCATCAATTACTATTCAAAATTATCACATAAATCATTACCTGAAAAAGTATGATAAGCTAAGAAAACCTCCGGGGTTATTTTGCTTTTCCTTCTTACAAATTGAGTACTCCTTGCTGCTTTATTCAAATACTCAGAATTAAAAACAGCTTTAGATTTTTTTATTAACCTCTTCAATTTTGTTTGCAATATTATCCACCATCCTAAATTAAGCTTCTGCTAAATTATATAACAGAAGCTTAAAGATTGTATTATTAGCTTGATGGCTATGGCTGCGAAAGCGACAATGGCGAGAGTGTTTATGACAATCGTGGGCTTATTTTCATATAATTTTTCAAAAGCTATTGACTCTTACGTTACGTTATAGTTTATGCTATAATCACACGAGGAGGTGATGCGAAATGAAAACAGTTCATGAGGTTAGCAAATTAACAGGTGTGAGTATACGTACCTTGCAATATTATGACTCTATCAGTCTTTTGCCTGCAAGCAAATATACCAATGCTGGATACAGGCTATATGACGATACGGCTCTGGCCCGCTTGAGTCAGATTTTGCTGTTTCGTGAGTTGGAGTTTCCGCTTAAGGAAATCAAGGCAATTATAGAAAGTCCGTCCTATGACAAAACTAAGGTTCTGGAGGACCAGATTGCGTTGCTTGAACTAAAGCGGGAACATATCGACAATCTCATTATCTTCGCTCGTGGAGTAAAAACGATAGGAGATGGAAATATGGATTTTTCAGCCTTTGATACAAAAAAGCTGGACGAATACGCAAACGAAGCAAAAAGCAGATGGGGGCAATCGGCAGCATATAAAGAGTTTGAACAAAAGAGCAAGAATCGCTCAAGGGATGCCGAAAATGCCATCGCAGCAGGTCTAATGTCAATATTCGAGGAATTGGGTGCAATTAAGGCACTCGACCCTTCTTCCGATAAGGCACAGACCTTAGTGAAAAAGCTGCAGAGCTACATCACAGAAAACTATTATAGCTGTACAAATGAAACTCTTTCCGGTCTTGGTAAGATGTATGCTAGTGACGGCAAATTTATCGAGAACATTGATAAAACCGGAGGTAAAGGAACAGCAGAGTTTGTGAAAAAAGCAATCGACATTTATTGCAAATAAGAATCGGGAAGTTTTGAGAAGCGTTCATCACAACGATGGGCGTTTTTTCTTATATTCATTTTTAATAAAAGAGAGTGATGTCTATGGGAATCCTACAAAGAGAGAACGTACCTAGATTTGTGTAAATCAAATCTAGGTACGTTTTCTACGTTTTTTAAATTAAAGATTTTTTGCAGTGCAGCGGAGAAAAATCCTCCTTCTCTGTCCTCTGTTTTTATGTCCTTTAAAAAGGTTAAGTTAATATAGTATTCTATTTGTAACGTCTTTTATACTTTTGCATCCGGTTAAAACCATTGCTGATTTCAATTCACTTTTTATATTATCTATATAAGTTTTCACACCTTCTCTTTGTCCTCCAAAAGATGCAGTTACAAAAGGTCTTCCTATTAGTACTCCTTGGGCTCCTAAAGCTATCATTTTGAGTACATCAACACCTGTCCTAACTCCTCCATCAGCAAGTATTGTAACTTTGCCTTTTACGGCATCAGCTATTTCTGGAAGAACATCTGCAACACCAGGAGTTTGATCAAGTACTCTTCCTCCATGATTTGAAACAACTATGGCACTTACACCTGCTTTTACAGCAAGTTCTGCTTCATCAGCAGTCATTATTCCCTTTAATATAAAAGGAAGTTTAGTACTTTCAACTATTTCTCTTATTTCTTCTACTGTTTTAGGCATAACAGGTTTTCCATGAAGTGCAAGAGTAATAAGTCCGCAGGCATCTATATCCATTCCTACAGCATATGCACCAGATTCTTCTGCAAGTTTTATCTTTTTTATTACATTTTCATTTTTCCATGGTTTTATAATAGCTATGCCATCTCCACCAAATTTTTTAAGTTGTTCTAAGTTAGTTATAAGGAAAGAATCCACAGCAGTATCCCCTACCATTGGATATACTCCTGCATCTAAACATCCTCCTATTACCCATGATATGTATTCTTCTTCAGTAAACTTTCCACCCATATTCAATGTAGTTCCAGATACTGGAGCTGCAAATACAGGTACCTCCATTTTTTTACCAAATAACTCTATTGAAGTATCAGGGTCTTTAGCATCATGTATAACTCTCATATTGAGTTTGCAGAAATCAAGTGCTTCAACATTTATTGAAAATGCTTCTCCTGTTCCTTTTCCACCCATTCCAGGTACTTCTCCAGCACATGCCTTGCCATTACATACAGGGCATACCCTGCAGCTTCCATTTAAATTTTCACGTGCCTGTTTTAAAACTTTTTTATAATCCATTTTTCAAGCCTCCCCAAACTAAAAAATATACAAAGTATTCTAGCTCACATATTTGTTGTTCTATATTAATTATAATTTATTTTGGACAAATCTCAACCTATAGATTAAATATTTCATCTTCACTTATAACCTTAATTTCATTGTCAATTAAAAGCTGTGCAGTTACCCCATTACCATTTACTACTTTCTTTGAAAATGTTCCATCATAAATTTTTCCACATCCGCAGGAAGGACTTTTAGATTTTAAAACAGCAGATAAAACTTTAAAGTTTTTACATATACTAAGTGTTTCATATGCCCCCCTTATAAACTTTTCAGTGGAATCATCCTCATTTGTACTAATTACTTTAGACTTACCATTTAAAACATCTTTTCCAGTACCACCTTTTATTTCACATGGCAATCTGGGAGTTGTAAGTCCTCCAAGCTGTTCAGGACATATTGGCAATATTTCATCTTTTTTTAAAAACTTCATGACTTCTTTATTTAAATTATTTTTACCATTGTACTTACAGTTTATCCCACATAAACATGCACTTACGAGTATCATAAAAAACACCTCTAATCTATATTAATGATTTTTAAGTTCAACAATAGTTACTCCAGTACCACCTTCACCGTACTCTCCCAGCCTATATCTTTTAACATGAGAATGAGACTTTAGCATTTCCATTATTGCATTTCTCAAAACTCCAGTACCTTTACCATGAATTATTGTAACTTTTTCATATCCTGCAAGATATACTTCATCTAGGTACTTATCAGTATTATACGTTGCCTCAATTGAATCCATACCTCTTAAATCTATGGATGCTGGCACAGTTTTAAGATTAAGTTTCATCTCACCCTTAGATTTTTTCTGTTTGGACTTATTACCTTCTTTTCCCTTTACTGCCCTTAGGTCTTTTAGGTTTATATCTATTTTCATAATTCCAGCTTGAACTTGAACCATATTTTTATTATCAGGTTTAGATAGTACTATAACATTTTGATTTAAAGATGATGCAAATACCTCATCACCTTCTTCTACACTCTTTAGTTCTTCTCCGTCATCTCTTTTTATGCTGTTAGCCTTTTCTTCTAAATCATCAAGTTTATTAGATAACTTTTTTCTCTTTTCTTCTAATTTTTGTCTTACATCGGATGCGTATCCCATTCTCTCAAGTTCTCTCATATCCTTGAGTATTTCGTCAGCTTCTTCTTTAGCTTCTTTTATAATGTTTTTAGCTTCTCTTTGAGCATTTATCAGAGACTTTTCCCTGCTATTTTGAAATGCCGAAAACCTTTGCTCATATTTATCTTTTATTTTAGCTGCTTCCATTCTCAATATTTCAGATTCCCTAGCATTATTTTCTGCTTGTATACTCTTGTCTTGAAGACTTTGTATCAAGTCTTCAAACTGTAAACTCTCACTAGTTATGGTTTCTTTGGCACTGTCAATTATGTAATCTGGAAGTCCAAGTCTCTTAGATATTTCAAAAGCATTTGATTTTCCCGGAATACCTATCAAAAGTCTATATGTCGGCCTAAGTGTCTCTACATCAAATTCAACTGATGCATTTTCAACTGAATCCGTCTTTAATGCATATGCCTTAAGCTCACTATAATGGGTAGTTGCTACTATCTTGCAATTTCTGTTTTTTAAATTTTCAAGAATTGATATAGCTAGTGCCGCTCCTTCTGTGGGATCTGTTCCTGCACCAAGCTCATCAAATAATACCAGTGAATTTTCATCTGCCCTATCAATTATACTTACTATATTAGTCATATGAGATGAAAATGTGGATAAGCTCTGCTCTATGCTTTGTTCATCTCCAATATCTGCAAAGACTTCTTTGAAAAAGCTTATAGTTGAGTTTTCCTTTGCAGGTATCATAAGTCCGCTTAATCCCATTAAATGTAAAAGTCCAACTGTTTTTAAAGTTACAGTTTTACCACCTGTATTAGGTCCTGTTATTATTAATGAAGTAAAATTTTTTCCCAAATAAATATCTAATGGTACAACTACTTTTCTATCAATTAATGGATGTTTAGCTTGTATTATATCTATAATTCCATCATCATTTACATTTGGTGCAGTGCAATTAAACTCACTTGCAAATTTAGCTTTTGCAAATATAAAATCAAGCTCCCATATAATCTTTGAATTGTTTCTAACAGCAATTATATTGTCATAAACTTTTGCTGAAAGCCTAGCTAGTATTCTATCGATTTCTGCCCTTTCCTTCAGCATAAGTTCTTTTATTTCATTATTTAAATTCACCAAGTTCATAGGTTCAATATACAAAGTAGAACCAGTTGAACTTTGATCATGTACTAATCCCGATACCATATTCTTATGTTCAGCTTTTACTGGAAGTACATATCTGTCTCCCCTCATGGTATAGAGATTATCTTGAAGATATTCAGAATACATTCTCACAAGTGAATTTACCTTATCCCTCACTGATGAATTTTTATCTTTTAGTGATTTCCTTATGCTGTGAAGAGCTGGACTTGCATTGTCTGAAATTTCATCTTCACTTTCTACAGCATTAAATACTGCATCTTCAATATTCTTAAGTGGAACTATACCCTCGCATATATCTTCTATTACTCTAAATGGCTCTTCTTCATCTTTATGCCTTACATATTCTTTGAACCTTCTTGCACACCTCAGCATATTTGCTATTCTCAAAAGTTGAATTGGCATAAGTGAAGATCCTTTTTCAGCCATCCTTATGCCGTCTCTTATATCATATATTCCTTCAAAAGGAGGTGTTCCTTTAGTAACTAGCAATTTGAAGGCTTCTTTAGTTTCCTCGATATGTTCCCTTACTTCATAACTATTTTCATAAGGTTTCAAATCATCTATTATATCTTTTGCAGCTTGTGTATTAGTGTACTGTTTTAACATCTCTTTTATCTTATTAAATTCCAAAACCTTTAAAGCCTTTTCATTCATAATTTATTCAACCCCTCTTTTATAATGTCCTTTTGTAAAACCTACAAAATCACCTTTTGTCTTTTTATTCTTTACAAATTCAAGTACATTAATTACATCACCATATTTTTCATCTATAAAATCTATTCTAAAACTACTGGCACCCATATTTGTCAGCTCTTCAATCTTATCTGTTAAATTGAGTGGAACACTATTATATATATGACTTCTGCAGTACTTATCCGTTCTAACCAAAAACTCTGCTCCAATTCTATCCTTTAAATTAAAAGTTCCTTCACTGCATTTATGAGAACAATTGTTTTTCCTGCCCTTTCCACCCAAAGTACTTCCTATAGGGCAGTATTCTGACACCATATTTTCTATTTTACCATACACGAGTATCTGAGTTTTTGCACGTGACGTTCTCAAAAGTTTCTCAATTTCAATCTTATTTAGTTCTACACTTAAGCAAACTGAATCCATAAATTCACTATACTGTCTTACTCCAAATTCATTAAATACATTTAACTTATAATCAGAAATTATACTTGTTTTATTTTTAAATACACTTATTATACCTAAGTTAGCAGTAACTATTCCATTTATATGAGGTATTAACGTATCTATTTTTTTGCACATAGTATCAAACTCATCTCTTACTATATTTGGAACCTTAATCCACAAGTTAAGATCAGAGTTTTTCATTATATAATACTCTAAATTATCTTTGGATTTATAAAACATATCAATTATTACATCTTTAAATCCACTGTCTTTAACAGCCTTTAACTGTTCTTCATTATTTACACATACCATGTACTTTGGTATACTTCCTGTTTCTCTGCGATTTATATTTCCATGGAATATTTCATTTAAGTTTACTTTAACTTTTTTTCTACCATTTAGTAGATTCATTTCAATTTGTTCTACAAGTTTTCTTCTCACTTCATTTATTTCAGATACAGGTAAGAATCCAGCTTCATAATTTTCAAAGCGTATATTAGAAAACTTAAATGGGGTATCTCCGCTTTTACCTAAATGTTTTTTGAGTTCTTCCATGCTAATTGGTTTTTTTATAGCCTTTTGAACTGCTAAACCTTGAGCTGAATAATCTTTATTATTGAAGCAAGTACTTAACTTTACAGTTTCATTTAACTTAAAGCTTACATTTAAATCAAGGTTTATCTTTCTTTCAAAAGGATTATTGTATGTATCCTGTAATTCCTTAAAAAGCTTTGAGTCTGATGTCTTATATAACGTATTTCCACTTTTAAAATGTGATGGTTTTAAAATAACTATATCTCCTTTTTTTGCTTCTTTGACTTCATTATTATTTTTAATTATTTTAGAAACTGTAAATCCATCATTTTCATATCTTACACCATCCTTTAAGGATATGTCTTCTTGCAATAATACACTCAAATCCTTATTAACTTTTCCCAAAAAAGTTCCCGTATTTTTAGGAAATGAATATGCCATCATATCTCTTCCAACATTGCCGTATAAATAAGCTTTTGAAAAACCTTCTCTATTAAACAGCTGTAATAATTTCTTTTTTTCTACACTTAAATCAGCATCACTTTTTAAGCCAACTGCTAAATCTATTGCTTTTCTATAAGCTGAAACAACACCTGCAACATATTCTGGTCTTTTCATCCTTCCTTCTATTTTTAAAGAAGTAGTACCACTATCTATGATATCACGAATGTTTTCTAGTGTGCATATATCCTTAGGGCTGAGTAAATATCCATTTTTCTCAAGCTTATTCTTTTCATCAATTATTGTATATGGTAACCTGCAAGGCTGGGCACACCTACCTCTGTTTCCACTTCTTCCGCCTATCAAACTGCTCATAAGACATTGACCTGAATAACATACGCAAAGAGCACCATGAATAAATATTTCCGTTTCTATATGTAAATCTTTTGATATGTATTCTATTTCTTTTAAAGAAAGCTCTCTTGAAAGTACAATTCTCTTAAAACCAATACTATTTAAAAATTTTGCTCCTTCTGCATTATGTACTGTCATTTGAGTCGATGCATGAATTTCAAAATCAGGAATAAGTTTTTTTATGCAGTATGCAAAACCTATATCCTGTATGATTAAAGCATCAACTCCTGAATTGTATAAAAACTCTGCATATCTTAAAGCTTCTTTCATTTCACTATCTTTTAATAAAATATTTATGGTAACGTACACTTTAACTCCATATAAGTGACAATACTTAACTGACTTTTTTATATTTTCATTGTCAAAATTAGATGCATAAGCCCTTGCAGAAAATTTATCTCCACCTAAATAAACAGCATCAGCTCCTGATTGGACTGCTGCATATAGACTTTCCATACTTCCTGCTGGTGCCAGCAATTCTACCTTTTTCATCGGTTCATCTCCTAAAACATAAATTCACTCAAACACTATTATACAATAACTAAATCATATTTAAAATCTCATACCTGTAATTATAATATGCTAAAAATTCAAAGCATTTTTGATACAGAGGACTAAAAACAGAGGACAGTAAAGGAGGATTTTTCTCCGCTAAGCTTTTGAATGCACATTTCAAGGATATCCAAACTTTCGCTGTCAATTACATCAAACATTTTTATCGATCTCAGTATTTCCTTTTTTGCCATATCTACATATCCATATTTATAATACATTTTTCCAAGCTGAAGTAATACTGATTTATCACTTATTAAATTTAATAACTCCAATGATTTTTCAAACTTATCAAATTCCTTACTTACAAGGAGTATTTCACATATTTCAAATATAGACGAAGTATAATCTTTTTCATTTTCATCTTCTGACAAAATAGATGCAGACCTTCCCTCAAATATATTTAAAAATTGTCTGTATACTTGAATAATTTTTTTATTATAATTAGTTTTCTTATTTAAATTAAATTGTTTCATTATAGTTTCAGCAGATTCGTATTCATCCATAGCTGCAAAGCATATAACTTTATACATCATAGTTTGAAAATAGTATAAGTCATCTTCACCAATACTTTCTGCATATTTAATGCACTCTTTAAATTTCCCTGACCTTATCAAACACTTTACTTTAAAAAATCTTAAATTTTCAGACAAACCTTGAGTTCCATACTGCTCTATATATTGAAGTGCAGTAGTATAGTATCCTTCCATATAAAATAAATCTGCAATTACAGGATACTGATTTGGAATATCTGGGAAGAATGCCTCTATAGTCTGCTTGAATTTATCAACAGGTGTTTTTTCCTGCTTTAATATATGACTTATATTATAAAGCGGCACTAGATAATCAGGTTTAAATCTTATTGTATCAATACAATACTTATATGCCATATCATAATCTTTTAAATCCATATATATTTTTGAAAGCTCATGCGAAGCCTTAAAAGTTCCTGTTCCATAAATACATTTGAGCACAATAGGAGCTTCACCTAATTCTATACATTTTTCAAAAGCTTTTATTGCCATAGTTGGCTTATGCTGTGCTTCTAATATTAATCCCTTTAAATAATATAAATCAGTAAACTCAGGATAATACTTAATACCTTCATCTACAAATTTCACAGCTTCATTAAAATATTTCAAATTGTAATTTGAAATTATTATTCTCTCTATTAACTTTGATGCAAATCCCGCTGATGGATCAAAGTTGTCATATGCTTTATAATAATTTTCTAATGCCTTTTCTTCTTCATATATTGATGAATATTCATTTCCAATGTTAAAATAGTTGAATTTATTTTTAGGATCTTTTTTTATCTGTCTTTCTAAAATTCTGATATTTCTCTTATTCTTATCTTTATCTACAACATCACTATCTAAATATCCATAGTGATGTATTTTAATATCTTCATATACTCCATTTATTGAATGCTTTAAATTTACTAATTGATTGTGTATTGCTCCTTCATAATGATATCCGTACTTATTTTTAAATAATCTAGGATTCAAATTTACAGTTAGATCATTTCCCTTTGTCGTTCCAAAATAACATAACGTTTCAAAAAAATAAGTTTTGTTTATATCAAGATTATTTACGAGTTTCTTAAACTTATCTTTATCTTCACTGCAAAATTCATCATCTGCATCCATGATCAGTATCCAATCTTTCGCAGCATATTCAAGTGACTTATTTCTAGCGGCACTAAAGTCATCACACCATTTAAAATAATATACCTTTGCACCGTAACTTTTTGCTATTTCAACTGTATTATCAGTTGATCCCGTATCTACTACTATTATCTCATCTACTAAATCTTTAACACTTTCAAGACATTTCGGGAGATTTTTCTCTTCATCCTTAACAATCATACATAAACTAATTTGAGTACTCATAAGTATCCCCCTCATAAAATTTTATTGATTTACATTAAATACGTTTACTCAATTCAAGTTATGAAAAAATCATAAAAATGTTTTAAATGCTAATAACTTCTTTTAAAATTTTTATACTGTCTTTATCAATTAAATTGTACATTTTTACTGATTTGAATATTTCTTGTTTAGCCATATCTAAATAACCATATTTAAAATACAATTTTCCAACTTCAAGAAACTTATACTTGTCAGCTGTGAGATCAAGTAATTTTAAAGACTTTCTAGCCTCTTCAAGTTCATTATTTATAATAAATATTTCAATAATTTCAATTATAAATTTAGTGTAACCTCTCTCATTTTCATCATTTGATAAAACATCTATTTTTTTGCCCATGAATAAGTTAACTAACTCTCTATATACCTTAAGTTCTTTTTGGGCTTCACTTGATATATTTTCATAATTAAATTTGTTTAAAGCATCAAATGCCAAATCATACTTTTGAATACTAATAAAACTTATGATATTATTAGTTAAAAATTGTGAATAAAATAAGTTATCTTGAGGCATAATATTTAACCTTATACATTCATCAAACTTACCTGTTCTCACAAGAGTATTTGACTTTAATACAAGAACTTCTTTTGAAACTTTTACACTATCAGTTAACTTTTCCAAATATTCTAAAGCCGTTTCATAATATCCACCTTTATAAAATAAATCTGCAATAAAATAATATTCTCTTGGAAAGTCAGAAAAAAATTGTTCTATATTAAATTTTATTTCATTTATTGGCATTTCTTTTTTCTTGAATATTTTTAAAATATTATACAGCGGTCCTAAATAATCAGGTTTGGATCTTAACGATTTAATACAATATTCATATGCATTATCATAGTCATTGAGCTTTATATATATTTTAGATAGTTCATCAAACGATCTAAAGTTTTCAACTCCATAAATTGATTTTAAAAATTCAGGAGGGTTTACAATTTCTATACACATTTTAAATGACTTTATTGCAAATAGATATTTACCTAACTCATCATATATTATTCCCTGCATATAATAAAGATCTATAAAATTAGGATAGTACTTGAGTCCGATATCTATAAATTTAATAGCTTTATCAAAATTTTTAAGCTCATAATTTACTTCAACTATCCTTTCTAAAAGTTTTGGTGAATAACCTAAATACGGTTTAAAATCTTCATAACATTTATAATAACAACTTAATGCCTTTTCTTGTTCGTTTAAGCAGCAGTATTCATTTCCCAAGTTAAAGTAGTTAAATTTATTTTGAGGTTCCTCCCTAATTAATTTCTTTAAAATTGTCATATTCCTAGCTCTTTTATTCTTATCAATCATACTTTTATTTGTATATCCATAGTGATATACTCTTATAGATTCGAACTTTGATATAATTCCATGTTCTTCATTTAAAAGTTGATTGTGAACTGCACCGCTGTAATGATATCCATATTTATTTTTAAAAAGCCTTGGATTCATATTTATACTTATATCAGAACTTTTTTCATATCCTAAATAACTCAAAGTTTCAAAACAATAAACATACTTTTTATCAAGATTTAGCTTCAAGTTTTCAAATTTAATTTTATCTTCGCTGCAAAACTCATCATCTGCATCTAAAATTAATATCCAATCCTTAGCTGCATGTTTTAAAGCTTCGTTTCTAGCTGCACTAAAATTATCACACCATTTAAAATAGTATACTTTTGCACCATAACTTTGAGCTATTTCAACTGTCTTATCCTTTGATCCAGTATCAACTATTATCATTTCATCTACTAAATTTTTAATGCTCTCAAGACATCTTGGAAGATTTTTTTCTTCATCTTTTACTATCATACAAAGACTCACTTTATTGTCCATTTATAGATCACCTCATAATTTTCATCTAAATACAGGTTAAATATTGAGAAAGTACCTTTTGCAAGGTACTTCTCTACATAATTTATTAATATCTGCCATTAAACCAAACTTGTACAGTTGCTGTTCTAGATGGTGTCCAAACTTTGAGTTTTGTATAGTGGAGGTAATAATCATTAGTAATAACTTGAGCTGTGCCTCCAATTACTGTTCCACTTTCTCCAATTAGCGCATAGTTTGCCGTATGAGTAGGAGCTACTGCAAGTTGTACATTTATCGTATTACCTACAGATGACGAAAGCCTATTAATATACCATGAATAATCTTGATACTTGGAAGTATCAATTACAGTTCCAAATTCTCCTGCCGTTGATATTTGAATTATTGTCTCGGAAACTTCTGTAAATTTTCTATCATAAAGGCCAACCATTAATTGACCAGTTGTATCAACTTTAATTTTTTGATTGCTTGTTCCATCAAACCCTTGAGCTAAAACCGTTCCTGATTTTACCTGAATCGTTCCATTTACTATTGAATTCAATTGCTGTACTACTCCCAGCGTTCCTGTTTGTACATGAACTGTTCCGTTCCTCACTGAACTTAATTGCTGTATTACTCTTAGCGTTCCTGTTTGTACGTGAACTGTTCCATTCCTTATTGAATTCAATTGCTGTACTACTCCTAACGTTCCTGTTTGTACATGAACTGTTCCATTCCTTATTGAATTTAATTGCTGCACTACTCCTAATGTCCCTGTCTGAACGTGAACTGTTCCATTCTTTATTGAATTTAATTGCTGCACTACTCCTAATGTCCCTGTCTGAACGTGAACTGTTCCATTCTTTATTGAATTTAATTGCTGCACTACTCCTAATGTCCCTGTCTGAACGTGAACTGTTCCATTCTTTATTGAATTTAATTGCTGCACTACTCCTAATGTCCCTGTCTGAACGTGAACTGTTCCATTCTTTATTGAATTTAATTGCTGCACTACTCCTAATGTCCCTGTCTGAACGTGAACTGTTCCATTCTTTATTGAATTTAATTGCTGCACTACTCCTAATGTCCCTGTCTGAACGTGAACTGTTCCATTCTTTATTGAATTTAATTGCTGCACTACTCCTAATGTCCCTGTCTGAACGTGAACTGTTCCATTCTTTATTGAATTTAATTGCTGCACTACTCCTAATGTCCCTGTCTGAACGTGAACTGTTCCATTCTTTATTGAATTTAATTGCTGCACTGTTCCTAACGTTCCTATTTGTACATTAATTGTTCCACTAACTATACTTGCATTTACATTTAAATTACCATTAGAATCAACATTGAGTGGCTCATATTTCGTCCCGTCATAACCATATATAGCACTTTTTAATTCTCCTGCTGAATGCTGAAACACTATATTGTTAGACAAAGTTTCTCACTCCTTATTCTTATAAAAGTTAAAATGTTGAACGCCCAATATTTATAATATTAATAAAAATAAAGAATGTGCTATAAAAGTCTTAAATTATCCATAAGATTTAATATTTTGTTTTTCTGCACAGTAAGAGAATAATTATTAGTTATAAAACTTCTATATTCTTTTGAATTATACTTCTGATTACATACCATATTCACTGCTTCATCAATAGTATTCCATAAATAATCATGCGGATATATCCCTTCCGCGCCTACAAAGTTATGCACTATAGGTTTTATCCCT
The DNA here is from genome assembly GCF_003718715.1 of Clostridium sp. JN-1. Lineage (NCBI taxonomy): Bacteria > Bacillati > Bacillota > Clostridia > Eubacteriales > Clostridiaceae > Clostridium > Clostridium sp. JN-1. The sequence goes on from NZ_CP033465.1 coordinate 2,094,341, forward strand.
TTACTCATAGCTTGCATAATGCTTAAATTTTGAGATTCAAGGACACTTGTACATATTATATAATTTTTATCTTCCAGCCACTTATTTAAATCATCCTGCCATCCATCATAAATTATATTTCCTTCTAAATGCATTTTTTTTATCATTTGAGAAAAATATAACACATATCTTTCATCTTGAAATACTCCTGCTATATAAAGTTTATATCTGTTATCTTTCTCACATATTGCTCTAAATGTATGAATGAGCAGCATAGGTCCTTTCTTAAAATTTATATATCCAGCATATGCTATATTAAATCCATCACATCTATCTTTATAGTTATATTTATTTTCATCAATTCCATTTGGGATTACACTGACTTTATAATCTTCTATATTAACCTTCAGCTTTAAAATATCTCTTATATTCTTGCCTACACATATTAGTTTATCTACATTTGTCCAATTAACTTGATTTATATATTCAGTAAAAACTTCATAGCTGTGAAGTCTGCATACAACAATTTTTTCTTTTGCAATATCCAGCCTGCTTCCATAAATAATAAGATCATCACACCACTCAAACCAACATATATCAGCCCACTTCATTGCCTCATCAATTTCATTATAGAAATTTACTATAACCTTTTTTACTATATATTTTCTTGACAATTCTGAAATTATATCTCCTAAAAAGCTGTCTAATCCCCTTTTTACAAAGAAAACTAACTTTTTCATAATCCTCCTTCTCTGTCCTATGTCCTCTTCTTCCTGTCCCCTGTATCTTACAAATTGCAGTTAATTATACATATACTTGATATACAAATTTTATTTCTACTTTGCCATTATTGTCAGGTGAATTAACTACTATCCTATAATATCTGCCATAATATTGTGCAACTAAAACTCCATTACTATTTTGAGCTATATCAACTTCCTGATCCTTAATCCATCTATTTAAGTCAAAACTAACTTCAACTCTTGCTTTTAAAGTATTGCTGCTTAAATTATTAATAAAAAATGTACCTTGTATAAGCCTTTCAACATTTACTGGCTGCGTAACTACTTCATTACTAAAATTTAGTAACCAACTTTTTTTCTTTACATCTACATATTTCTTTTTATTCTGACTACATTCATCACACGAATAATCTAGGAATATTTTTGGGACAATTTTGCAATTATCAGTTAAATTAGAATAAAAACTTACAAGTGAATTCTTATCTTCATCACACTTTAAGAGAATTCCATTATTTAAAATGTAATTAATATTATTACTATTAAATAAAGAAGTTATATCTATATCCAGCGGTCTATTATAGTCACGTGCTGAAAACTTAACAAATTCATTACTAATTCCTGGTTGATTAGTAAATGCAGTACATTTATTAAAACTTTCTTTAAGCGGATAAATATATAAATTACTCTTTTTTCCATAAGAAATATGTTTTTTCAAATACAATCTCAAGACAGCAGAATTTACTATAAAGTTTTCACATAAATTACTTAAATCGAAGTATATATAACTTTTATATAAGTTTCCCTCATAGAATCCAGCATTTAAAACACCTTTTTGAAAATTTCTATTAGGATATAAATCTGTAATTGTAAGACTCCTGCTGCATGAAAACTGCATTTTATAGTTTAACATATTTACCCCCTCCCAAATTATAATATGATTACTTAGCAAAATTGGTAACATCCTACTTACAGTTATATTTATAACGGCTTGTAAATAAAAAAATAAGCCAATTGCTTTAAATGCATTAGCTTATTTACTCTTTAATAAAGGGTTATTTTTTTTTTTCTCTTTTGCTAAATCCACTTGATTCTCTATAAGTTTGTTACTAAGATTCATAACTTTATATTTAGCAGATTGCAGTTCAAATTTTAATTGTTTATTTTGTACTATTATTTCCTTATTTTCTTTCATGTACTTCTGCGCTGTTTCCTGAAGTGTGTCCATTTCCTTCATTACTTTATTTATGTACTCTTCTTTTTGTTCAACATATTGTGCATTAGTATTATTTTTTAACTTTAATTGAAGTTCTGCATTATATTCTTCTAAATGTTTTAGCTGTTTTTTTAATGATTGAATTTGTTCCTCATAATCTTTATTTTTTTTATCTGCATCATTAAATTTACTTTCAAGTAACTCACATTTTTTCTTTTGTTTAAACATATCATCAACTATATTTACAGCCGACAAAATTGCTGCTGATGCTGTACTCAATTTACTATTACTTTCAGCTATATTTTTAACCTTTTTATCTACATAAACTGCTACCTTATGTAGGTATTCTTCTTGTTCATCACCCTTTAGGTTATATTCCACTCCATTAATTTTAACTGTTACAACGTTCATAAGAACACCTCTTAGATAAATAGTATATTACAACTCCATTATTACCATTTTATCATAAAACCTGAATATGTTAAACACCTATATTAACCTTAACACATAAATTTTGAAAGAGTTTCATTACATCTAAAGAAACTCTTTCAAAATCTAATTTCAATTATCTTAAAAATCTATATCGCAGCTATCTAAGTTGTGCTCCCAACTTGTTTTCCAAGGTTCTTGTAATTTTATCATGTACTTTATTTACTTCGGAATCCGTTAAAGTTCTCTTTTCATTTCTATATACCAAAGTAAATGCTAAACTCTTCTTTTTATCTGGTATCTGTTCTCCAGCATACACATCAAATAATTTTATACTTTCTAATATTCCAGAACCTTGTTTTCTCATTATATCTTCTACATCTTGAACAAGTATATCTTCATCTATGACAATTGACATATCTCTTGTTGCAGCTGGGAACTTAGGCAAATGCTTATACTTAACATCTAAGTTTGCATACTTATAAAGTACATCTAAGTTTAACTCTGCAATATAACACTTTTCATCTATTCCATAATTCTCAAGTACATCAGGATGTACTTCACCTAAAACTCCAGCTAAGTCCTTCTTCAAATACAAGTTGGCAGTTATTCCCGGATGGAAAGTAGGATTTTCGCTTTCTCTTTTTAAGGAATACTTTTCTATTTTAAGTGCTTCCAACAAATTTTCTACTGCACCTTTTAAGTTAAAATAATTTACTCCGCCATAAATTCCTATAGTTACAATATTCTTTTCTTCAGGAAGTTTACTTGAATCTTCATTAGGTATATACACTTTGCCAATTTCAAATAATTTTGCACTTTCATTATTTCTAGAATAATTTCTACTAAGTGCTTCCATCATTGAACCTATTGTTGTAGTTCTCATTATACTAAAATCTTCACCTAGTGGATTTTTAATAGTAACAACTTTTCTCAAATCACTATCCTCTGGAAGAAGTATTTTATCAAATACCTTTGGACTTATAAATGAATAACTTATAGATTGATTAATTCCGCATCCTATTAATGCTTCTATAACTTTATCGTCAAGATGCTGTTTTCTATTTTTACCACTTCTCATGCTGACACTTCTTATCATTGTACCTTTTATCTTGTTGTATCCATAAATTCTTGCTATTTCCTCAGCAGCATCTTCCTTTATATTTATATCAGATCTAAATGTAGGAACATTTATGATTAACTTTTTATCTTCTATTTCAGTCTTCAATTCCAATCTATCTAAATATTCTTTCATATCTGCTATGCTAATTTCAGTACCTAGAAACTTATTTACCCATGTTGAATCAACTTCTACCGTATGTGGAACAACCTTTTTGGGATATATATCAATAGTTCCCATGCAAACTTCTCCTGCTCCTAATTCTTCAACAAGGCTGCAAGCTCTATTCATTGCAATTTCTGCTAGATTAGGATCTAAATCTTTTTCAAATCTTGATGAAGCCTCTGTTCTAAGTGCCAACTTTTGAGAAGAAACCCTTATATTTGTACCATCAAAATTTGCGCATTCAAATATTATAGATGAGGTATCATCCTTAACTTCTGAATTAAGTCCGCCCATTATTCCTGCAAGTCCTATAGTTTTCACTCCATCTTTTATAGTTAAAACATCTGAATTTAAAACTCTTTCCTGTTCATCTAATGTTGTAAACTTTTCGCCGTCAGCTGCTCTATCAACTACAATTGTCTTAGTAGATATTTGCCTTGTATCAAAAGCATGCATTGGTTCTCCAATTTCCAGCATAACAAAATTTGTTATATCAACGATGTTATTTATAGGTCTTACTCCTGCTTCCAAAAGTCTATCCTGCATCCATCCTGGAGACTGTTCTATTTTAACATTTTTTATTTCTCTTGCCATATACCTTTTACAAAGGTCATCATTTATTTTTACATTGAATTCGTGAGTTATATTGTCATCACATTTTGCTGTATAATCTAAATTTGGCATCTTATATTTTAAATTTAATGTCGCTGCTGTTTCTCTTGCTATTCCCACTGCACTTAAGCAGTCTGGTCTATTTGATGTTATTTCAAAATCAATTACAGCGCTTGTAATATCTAAAACATCTTTTATATCTTTTCCTATAGATGTATCTTTAGGCAGTATCATAAGTCCATAAACTGGTTTGTCTCCAGCAATACCCAATTCTTGCTCAGAACAGAACATACCATTTGACATTACGCCTCTTAATTTACCTTTTTTTATTTTAACACCGCCGTGAAGTACTGAACCATGTAATGCAACTGGAATTATATCTTGTTCTTTCATATTTGTAGCAGCAGTAACTATCTGCAAAAGTTCTTCTTTGGCTATATCAACCTGACATATTGACAGTCTATCTGCATCCGGATGTTTTTTTATCTCAACTATTTTACCAGTAACTACATTTTTTATTTCATCACCTGTTATATCTACACTTTCAACTTTTGATCCACTTAAAGTTAGACTATCTCCAAGTTCTTTAGGTGAAATTTCTATATCAACGTAATCCTTTAGCCATTTAACTGGAACCTTCATTAATAATCTCTCCTTTTTTAAACTACTTTCGCATATTTTATCATTTAAAACTAAAATTGATTTAAAAATCTCATATCACTTTCATAAAGCTGTCTTATATCATCGAGTCCATATTTAAGCATAACCATTCTATCAACTCCAAGTCCAAAAGCAAAACCGCTGTATACTTCAGGATCTATTCCGCAGTTTCGCAGTACCTGCGGATGTACCATACCGCATCCCAATAATTCTATCCATCCTTCACTTTTACATACTCTGCACCCTTCACCATGGCATACAAAACATGTAACATCCATTTCTGCTGAAGGTTCAGTAAAAGGAAAATGATGAGGTCTAAACTTAGTACTTATGTTATCACCTAACATTTTTTTAGCAAAAGCCTCAAGGGTTCCCTTTAAATCTGCAAATGTTACTCCCTTATCAACAACAAGACCTTCCATTTGGTAAAATATAGGTGAATGAGTTGCATCCACTGAATCCGAACGATATACCTTTCCCGGGGCTATCATTTTTATAGGTGGTTTCTGCTTTTCCATAGTTCTTACTTGTATTGGAGAAGTTTGAGTTCTCAAAACTGTATTGTTATTTATATAAAAAGTATCTTGTTCACCTCTTGCAGGATGATTTTTAGGAATATTTAAAGCCTCAAAATTATAATAATCAAGTTCTACTTCAGGTCCTTCTTCAATGGTAAATCCCATACTTGTAAATGTCTCTTTCATTTGGTCTAAGGTTTGTTCTAGAGGATGTCTTTTGCCTAAATTTTGTCTTATTCCAGGCATTGAAATATCAACAACTTCATTTTTTAACTTTTCATTTTTTTCTTTATCTTTGATGTTTTTTAAGGATTCCCCCATAGCATTTTCTAATGATGTCCTTATTTCGTTAGCCATCTTCCCAATTATAGGTCTTTCCTCTTTTGATAAATCCTTCATACTTCTAAGTATCTGTGTCAATTCGCCCTTCTTACCTAGATATTTAACTTTAATATTATCAATGTCGGAACTATTTTTAACATTTTTCAAGCATTCAAGTGCATTGTCTTTTATGCTTTCTAATTTTTGCTTCATTTTAGTTTCTCCTTCCTTATGCTTTTATAAATAAAAAAAGTCCATCCCACAATAAGGGACGAACTTATATCCGCGTTACCACCCAGTTTAATGTCAAATACAATTAAATGACATTCACTTTAAAAACTTATCGATTTTAACCGCTGACTGCTAATTTATTTCACAGCCAGAACTCAAGAGTGAACTTCAATACATATTTTTTTAAAAAGGCTTTCAGCTCATACCTTCTCTCTCTTAAAAAAAGCATATATTTACTCTCTCCATCATAGTACTTAATTTATATTATAACTTATTATTTTTTTATTTTACATATATATATCGAAATTGTCAATATATATTTATTTGTCCAGCTGTCTAACTATTTCAAACATCATAATTGCTCCTGCTGTGGAGACATTTAATGATTCTGCATTTCCCGGCATAGGTATTTTAACTTTGGTATCTGCTAAATTTAAAATTTGGCTGCTTACACCACTGCCTTCATTACCTAAAGCTATTATAACCTTTCCTTGTAAATTCAAATCATAAAAACTTTTATCTGCATCGAGTGAACTTACTATAAGCTTAAAACCACTTTTCTTAAGCAAACTTAGTTTTTCTAAATTTTCATCATATATTATTGGTATATGAAAAATAGATCCCATAGTTGCCCGGAGTGTCTTTTCATTATAAATATCTACTGTTCCCTTTGTAAGTATAACACCTAATGCATCTGCAGCATCTGCTGTTCTTATGATTGTTCCCATATTTCCTGGATCTTGTACTTTATCTACTAATACATAAAATCCAGTTTCATTCTTAACGTTTATTTTTCTATTTTCAACTAAAGCTGCTATACCCTGTGGATTATCTGTATTGCTTATATAGTTGAATAATTTATCTGTTAGCAAATAAACTTTAGTATAATCGCAAACTTTTAATTGAAGCTTAAGATCATTCCATTTGTATTGAACTTTTTCATTTAAAAAAATTATGGGAACATCAAAATTAGAACTCAGTGCTTCGCTTACAAATCTAAATCCTTCTATCAAAAATTTATTTTTTTTGGTTCTATACTTTTTTTCACTCAATTTCTTTGTTTCTTTTATTAGATTATTGTCCTTACTATAAATTTTATCCATACAATCACCTATTTAATCGATTATTTTACATCTTGTTTCATTTTCTTTATTTCTTCTTCATTTCCTATAGCTACAAGTATATCCCTTTCAAAAATTTTATAATCTGCATCAGGTGACACTTCTATATGTTCATTCCTTTTTACTGCTATTATATTTATTCCATATTTAGACCTTATATCTAATTCAGATAAAGTTTTATTATTCCATTGTTTATAAACTAGTATCTCTGCTATGCTGTACTCTGGTGATAATTGTATATAATCGAGTATATTACTTGCAACTAACTTGTGTGCAACTCTTACTCCCATATCCATTTCTGGAAATACTACTTTATCTGCGCCTATCTTATACAGTATCTTAGCATGTAATTCACTATTTGCCTTAGCCATTACATATTCAACTCCACATTCTTTGGCAAGTAAAGTAGCCATTACACTATCTTGAACATTTGCTCCCATACCAATTATTGCAACATCAAAATTTGATATTCCAAGCGATTTTAATGCTTCTTCATCAGATGCATTAACTTGTACAGCATGAGTAACATAGTCAGCTATCTTTTCTACTGCCGTTTCATCTATATCTAATGCTAATACTTCATTTCCTAGTTCATACAGAGTCTTGGCTACTGCACTTCCAAACCTGCCTAATCCTATAACTAAAAATTGTTTCTTACTCATTTTATCCCCTCTATCCAATTAATATTTTATCCTTAGGATACTTTATCTTATTAGGAGAATTTCTCCTTGACAGTGCTGTAGCAACTGTAAGCGGTCCCATTCTTCCACAGTACATAGTTATAATTATCGCTATCTTACCAACTGTACTAAGTTTTGTGGTAAGTCCCAACGTAAGTCCTACAGTTCCAAATGCAGAAATAACTTCATATAAAATATACTCAAGTGAAGCTCCTTTTTCTGTAATGCACAGTATCATTGTAACGATAACTACCAATGTTAGCGAAATTGCAGTTAGAGCAAAAGCTTTGTATATTCGAACTTTATCTATTCTTCTCTTAAATATTTCAGTATCACTTTTACCTCTCACTACACATAAAACTGTCATAACTAATAACGCTAAAGTAGTCGTCTTAATTCCACCTGCAGTTGATCCAGGTGATCCTCCTATAAACATCAGTATTATTGTTAAGAATCTACCAGCAGTTGTCATATCCGAAGTTGAAATTGAATTAAATCCTGCAGTTCTTGGTGTTACTGAAGCAAAAAAAGACGATAAAGCTTTATCCTTAAATATCATATTTCCCATAGTAGCATAGTTATTATATTCAAAGATATACATCAATATTGATCCACCTATTATGAGTATCAATGTAGTTGATATAACAACCTTTGAATGAGTTGACAGCTTTTTAGTACGTCTGTATTCATATATTTCACTCCACACAAAAAATCCAAGTCCTCCAATAACTATAAGTGATCCAATTGTTAGAATTATTACAGAATTATTATAGTATGATGTTAAACTTCTAAATCCGCCAAATAAATCAATACCTGCATTACAAAAGGCAGATATTGAGTGAAATATACTATAGTAAATACCCTTTTTTATTCCAAACATCGGAATAAACTGAGTTGATAATATCAAAGCGCCTATTGATTGAACAGAAAATGTAAATACCAGTATATATCTTGTCATTTTTACAATACCTTGTAACTTAAAGAGATTCATTGACTCCTGCATTACTATTCTCTGCTCAAAATCAATTTTTCTCCTTGCAAGAAGTGCAATTAACGTTGCTATAGTCATAAACCCTAGCCCGCCTATTTCAATTAGAAATAAAATCACAGTTTTTCCAAAATAACTCCAATGTGTTCCCGTATCTACAGTAACAAGCCCTGTTACACATGTTGAAGATGTTGATACAAATAAACAATCTATAAAATTAGTACTTTTATGGCTCACAGAGGCTATTGGCAGCGATAATAAAATAGCTCCAAGGAAAATCACTATTATAAATTCTAAAGCAAGTACCTGCACTTGGGTAATTTTAATCCATTTATTAATCTTAACCATCATAATAATTACCAACCTTTACACATATTATACACTTTTCCCGTAAAAAAAAATACAGCAAAATGCTGTACTTTTATGTAAATAACTTTTATATTATGCATTTAATTGTTTCTTTGCTATATCTACTAAATTAGTAAATGCCTTTGGATCATTTATAGCTATTTCAGAAAGCATTTTTCTATTTATATCAATTCCTGCAGTTTTTATTCCATTCATAAACTTTGAATATGAAAGACCATTCATTCTAGTTGCCGCATTTATTCTTGCTATCCAAAGCTTTCTGAAATCTCTCTTCTTTAGTCTTCTTCCTACATATGCACTTCTAAGTGCTCTTATTACTGATTCATTAGCAGTTTTAAATAACTTGCTCCTAGCTCCATAGTAACCTTTCGCAAGTTTTAAAACTTTTTTATGATATTTACGTGCATTTACTGCCCTTTTTACTCTTGCCATTTTAAAGACCTCCTTCTACAACCAATTATTATACGTAAGGCATTAATTCTTTCATCGTCTTTTCTTGAGTTGATGAAACATATCCAGCTTTTCTTAAATTTCTCTTAGTCTTTGCACTCTTTTTTGTCAATATATGACTCTTAAAAGCTTTTGATCTCTTTAATTTACCTGTTCCCGTAACTTTAAATCTCTTTGCTGCACTTCTTTTTGTTTTCATTTTTGGCATAATAAATTCCTCCTCTCAATTATGCTTTCTTATGTGATAAAACCATTATCATATTTCTTCCTTCTAATTTAGGAGTCTTTTCTATAACACAGATATCTTCAAGTTTGCTATAAAATTTATTCATTATCTTTTTACCTATAAATGAGTAATCAGCTTCTCTTCCCCTAAATCTAATAGTAACCTTTACTTTATCTCCTGCTATCAAAAATTTTCTTGCATTATTTGATTTAATGGCTACATCATGTTCTTCTATAGTAGGACTTAATCTAACTTCCTTTATGTTTATAACTTTTTGTTTCTTTCTGGCTTCTTTATCCTTTTTAGCCTGCTCATAAATGAATTTTCCTAAGTCCATTATTTTACAAACTGGTGGTTTAGCATTTGGTGATATTAAAACTAAATCCAAATCACTTTCTTCTGCAATCTTAAGTGCTTCCTTAGATGACATAACTCCAAGCTGCGAACCATCATTTGCAATAACTCTTACCTGTTTTTCTCTTATGCTTTCATTAATAAGAAAATCTTTATTAATAATTTTCACCTCCTAGGTGGTTTTAATTTAAAATTAACAAATAAAAAAAAGGACGACTTATGCCGTCCTTAGAATTACGAATTCAAAAATTCTATCAACCTTACTAGCTGTGCTGTAAGGTGAGAAACGGCTGTTTCTTCTTAACATAGGTTATTATATAACTATTTTATTCATAAGTCAATAACTTTAATCAATTGTACTAACTTTTTTATCTATTTCATCTTTTATATTTGCTATGAAGTCTTTCAATTCAACTGTTCCAAGGTCTCCTTGTTTTCTACTTCTTACAGTAATATTACCTGATTCCATTTCTTTTTGTCCTAATACTAACATATAAGGAACCTTTTGAAGTTGAGCTTCTCTAATCTTATATCCTATCTTTTCATTTCTTAAATCAAGTTCAACTCTTATTTTGTTTTTCTTTAATTCAAGTGCTATTTTCTTAGCATACTCAATTTGATCATCAGTGATATTCATAATTTTAACTTGAACTGGTGCAAGCCAAGTTGGGAATGCTCCTGCATAGTGTTCTGTTAATATTCCTATAAATCTTTCTATAGATCCAAATACAACCCTGTGAACCATAACTGGTCTGTGCTTTTCTCCATCTGCACCTATATAAGTTAAATCAAATCTTTCTGGCATCTGGAAATCTAATTGAATTGTTCCGCACTGCCATGTTCTTCCTATACAATCTTTTAAGTGGAAGTCTATCTTAGGTCCGTAGAATGCTCCATCGCCTTCATTAATTTTGTATTCCATTCCAGCTGCATTTAACGCATCTCTTAAACCCTCAGTTGCTGCTTCCCAATCTTCATCGCTTCCCATTGAATTTTCTGGTCTTGTAGATAATTCAACAAAATACTCAAATCCAAATACCTTATAAAAACTATCTATAAGTTTTATAACATTTAATACTTCATCTCTTATATTGTCTTTAGCTAAGAACATATGAGCATCATCTTGAGTAAAGCATCTTACTCTCATAAGTCCATGAAGTGCGCCTGATTTTTCATGTCTGTGAACAATTCCCATTTCAGCATATCTTATTGGCAGTTCTCTATATGAGTGTATTTGGTTTTTATATACAATTATTGCACCTGGGCAGTTCATTGGCTTTATAGCATAATCTTCATCATCTATTTTTGTGAAATACATATTTTCTTTGTAATGATCCCAGTGGCCGGATTGTCTCCAAAGTTTTTCATTCAATATTACAGGAGTCATTATTTCATCATATCCAGCAGCTTCATGCATTTCTCTCCAAAAGCTTTGTAAAGTATTTCTTATTATCATTCCCTTTGGATGGAAAAATGGGAATCCTGGTCCTTCTTCATGAATACTAAATAAGTCAAGTTCTTTTCCTATTTTTCTATGATCTCTCTTTTTAGCTTCTTCCATCATCTTTAGATATGCTTCAAGATCTGATTTTTTCTCAAATGCAGTTCCATATATTCTCTGAAGCATCTTATTTTTTTCATCGCCTCTCCAATAAGCACCTGCTATTGAAAGAAGTTTTATAGATTTTACTTTGCCAGTTGATTTAACATGAGGTCCTGCACACAAATCTACAAAATCTCCTTGTTTATAAAAAGATATTACTGCATCTTTTGGTAAATCTTCTATTAATTCAACCTTGTATGGTTCCTGCTTTTCTTTCATAAGTTTTATAGCTTCTTCTCTTGGTAATTCAAATCTTTCAAGATTTAAATTTTCCTTAACTATCTTATTCATTTCAGCTTCAAGTTTTTCAAGTATTTCAGGTGTAAATGAAAATTCTGCATCAAAATCATAGTAAAATCCATTGTCTATTGCTGGTCCTATAGCTAACTTTACATCAGGATATAATCTTTTAACTGCCTGTGCAAGAATATGTGAAGCAGTATGCCTTAATATCCACTTTCCATCTTCATCTTCAAATGTCAATATTTCAAGCTTACAATCATTATTTAATTCACCCATAAGCTCTGCTCTTTTACCATCTATTTTTGCTCCAATAGCTTTCTTTGCAAGAGATGAACTCAACTTAGAAGCTACTTCTGATACCTTGGTTCCATTTTGAACCTCCATAACACTATTATCTTTTAAAGTAATCTTTATCATGACTATCTCCTCCTATTGTAATTTATAGTAAATAATTTATATACAAAAAACACCCGTCCCATATATGGGACGAGTGTAGATCGCGGTTCCACCCAACTTCAACAAATAAAACATTACAATAAATAATGCTTATATAATTGTCATCTCAAATCTTTAACGCAGATATGCGGAAATACCTACTAAAATTCAGTATTCAACTCAAAGGTGGTTTTCAACAATACTTACCTAAAAAATCTTGCAGTCAATGGATTTTTCTCTCTTAAAGCAGTTTATTATTTACTCTTCCTTTTCAAAGTCTTTATTCAAAAATAAAAAAACTCATCCCAAAACATGGGACGAGTATAGATCGCGGTTCCACCCAATTTGATAATAGCTAAATTAAAAAACCATTATCATCTCAAGATCATTAACGCAGATTCACGGAAATATCTACTAAAGTTCAATATTCAACTCAAAGGTGGTTTTCAATAATACTTACCTAAAAAATCTTGCAGTCAATGGATTTTTCTCTCTTAAAGCAGTCTATTATTTACTCTTCCTTTTCAAAGTTTTTAACATTTATTGAAACTATTATATTGCTTGAATTTACATTTGTCAATAGCTAAAATCAAAAAATTAACTTTTTATTTTGCTGTCAATCAAACGAGTAAATCTGTCTTCTGTACACTTACACATATCACATGAAGTACAAATACTTACCTTGTTTTCAAAAATATTTTTTATCGTATCTATAAATTCATCATTTTCCGAGTTTTCCACACAATGAATCACTATACTTTTAGGGCAATTTGTTATGAGTACACCTATCAAAATATCTTCCATATTAGAATTTTGTTTGTATTGAATCTCATCCAAACCATCTAGTAATTCTTGAGTTATATCTTTACCTTTATTATCTTTTAATAAATACTTACCGCTCTTTGTAATTATTATATTTATCTCATCTACTTTGCTGTCTTGAATTTCTACAAAATACTTTAACAGCTTTATAAAATCATCATATTCCCTTTCTGCCATATACTGTTCCACAACTTTATCAATAATACTCTCTAAATCATCTTCAAGTTCCTTCATTCTAAAAGTTATAAAACCATCTATGTTAATTTCTCTATTTTCATTTATACAATCAATAATTTTATCTACTATTATATTTTTTTTGTTCATACAATATATAAAATTTTGATCAAAATTATAGTCACATCCTTTTAATATGCTTTCACTCTTTTTCATAACCTCATCTATTTCATCATACTTTAAAAAAAAGTATGTATCTGATAAGAAGTTTAATAAATATTTATCATAAAATTCATCTATAAGCACATTATAAATGGCCCCTGCAATATTCATTTTAAATAGGTTATAAGCTTTTTCATTTAAATCTCCATCACAAAATATTTTTACGAAGTGAGTATTAGACTGTATACTTTCTGAAATTCCTATAGTATAGTTTTTTTCTTTAAAATATCGTACTACATTTTCTATATCATATATCAAATTTTCTCTTTTATCATCATATATAATAGTGATTAGTAACACATAACACACTCCCTTCTTGAAATTAGTATGTGTGTAAACAAAATGTATATACAAAAACTTATTTGCAAATATCGACAATAATAATATAATAAGTTATGTTTATTACTAATTTTAAATAGGAGTGATTTTATGTATGTAATTGTAGATTTTAGAACTGATGTAGAAGAGAGAAACAGCCTTAAAAACTTAGGATATGACTTACTAATATGTCCGCCATCTAACTTACTTTACGATGCAGTATGTGGTCATCCTGATATGCTTTTAAAAATTATAGATAATGACAAAATTTTAGTACATAAGAACATGGATAAAACTTTTATATCTAAACTAAAAACTCTAGGATATAAAGTTTTTTTATCAAGAAATAATTTATGCAGTGAATATCCAAATGATATTATATTAAATAGTGTAAATTTAAATAATATATTTATACACAATCTTAAATATACAGATCCCAATCTTTTAACTTTCATGGAGGGGAAAAAGAAAATAAGCGTGAAGCAGGGATATACTAAATGTTCTACAGCTGTTGTAAATGATAAAGCCATAATCACAAGTGATTTATCCATATCAAATGCCTTGAAATTAGAAGGTATAGATATTCTTCTAGTTCCACCCGGTGACATATTACTTCCAGGACTCGACTATGGATTTATAGGTGGGTGCTGTGGAATTATAGCACCAAATACCATGGCTTTTTATGGTGACCTTTCTTATTATAAATACGGAGAAAAGGTGCTTGAATTTTTACATAAGCACCATGTCAATCCTGTATTTTTAAGAAGTGGAAAACTTGTAGACAGGGGAAGTCTATTCGTAATCTAATCATAATCAAGCTTTTACATAAATTATTGCTATAATGAAGATAATATATAATACAGCATTAAATGATAATCTTTTAGCTGATAAATGACTTCTTTTTAAAGTCAGCCATATTAACAGAATAGCTATAAAAGTTATAATTGCTGAAATTATAAGAGATTTATCAAGCATCCACGGTGTAAAAAAAATACCTAATGCACTGGGCACTGTAGCTTGAATCATCATGGATCCACTAATATTTAAAAGAGCTAAATTTTCTTTACCCTGCCTTACCCATATAACTGCGTTTAATGTTTCAGGCAGTTCTGTTGCAATTGGGCTTAATAGTAAAGAAACCATCTGAGGTGCCATTCCTAATGAAACACTTAGAGTACTCACATTATGCACAAACATTTGTGAACCAATAAAAATAAATACAAGTGATCCTATGGTTTGACCTAAGATCAACGCTTTATTAGGATTCATAACTTTAGGGCTTAATTTTAATGGCTCTAGTTCTTGATTAACTTCAATTGTATCAGCATTCATCTCTCTATAGAAGTAAACTCCATACGCTAATAGAAATAAAATTCCAAACCACGGTTTTATTGAAAAAGCCACAAGACCTAGACCAATTTTAAATATAAAAATACACATAAACCATACTTGATCTCTTGCTAACTTCTCACTGTCAAACTTAATATCTTCTCCAGATTTTCTCTTGCTGCTGAATATAATTATACTAATTCCAACAACAGCATATGCAATTGTACTCAAAACAAGGGGTCCTCCTAAGGCTGAGCCAATACCAATATCTTTTTGACTTGAATTTGCTCCAAATACTACGGCTATAAATGTCACGACACTTTCAGGTAAAGCTGTACCAAAGGCTGCCAAAATAGAACCTACTGCACTTTGAGAAATGTTAAAAGCTTTACCTACCCATTCAATTCCATTTACAAATAATTCACAGCTAAAATAAATTAGAAGTGCTGCAGTAATCATAACTAAGATTGTTACTATCATTTTTTCCCTCCTTAAGCAAAAAAAATAAAAAGACCTTTAGCATATTAAAAATATGCCAAAAGTCTCGTTTCGCATTTTTGCGGATATTGCCAGGTTTATAACCACTATGTTGACAATATCTATTAAACTACTCCCTTTTGTGGGTATATGTATATATATTAACTTATTAAAGTATACTAAATTCATTTCATTATGTCAATGAACTTTTATTTAAAGTGCTATTAAAACAGTTTAGCACTAACATTCAATCTACAATTACTATTCAAAAAAGTCTTTGTGAGAAACATCAATGTTATTACTTGCACTTATCTTTAAGTTAAAGCTTCCACTTGCATTTTGCCCAACAATTCTAACAATATATTTTCCACTATTAGGTGTAGTAAAAGTTATATTTCCTTTATCATTTAACTCGTTCTTTTTAGCCATAATGTTATAATTCTTATCTAATACCACAATATAAAATTTACCTTTATCAATTTTTGTGTTATCACTTATAGTTATTTTGTTTCCTTTATCCGAAGTAAACTCCATTAAAGACCACTTACCTGTAAACTTGCCAAAATCAAAGCTTTCACTATCCTTGGTACTTATCTCATTTTTTTTAGAATAAAAGCTCTTTTCTGTTTCTTCTTTACTTGCTAAATAGTCATTTGAAAATTTACAAAATGAATTACTTTTATATAACGTTACTCCTGTTCCCAGGACAATTATTATTGCTGAAAAAATAACAATAAGTTTATTTCTCTTTCTCATTCCACTACTCCTTTAACTTTTTTAATATTAATATGCTAAACCTTTAGAGCACATTATGAAACTTTTTTTATGACAAATTCAAAGGTTTTAACAAACAATAAAAATAGCCTACACAGTTAACTCTCTTACAAGTTACTGTATAAGCTACTTTTTAAATCACCGATATTAATTTGGAGGCGCCACCCAGATTTGAACTGGGGGTAAAGGTTTTGCAGACCTCTGCCTTACCACTTGGCTATAGCGCCATATAAAATGGAGCGGAAGACGAGATTCGAACTCGCGACGTTCACCTTGGCAAGGTGACGCTCTACCACTGAGCCACTCCCGCAACAAATTGGTGGCCAGACCAGGAATCGAACCAGGGACACGAGGATTTTCAGTCCTCTGCTCTACCGACTGAGCTATCTGGCCAAATTGGCGACCTAGAAGGGGATCGAACCCTCGACCTCCGGCGTGACAGGCCGGCACTCTAACCAGCTGAGCCACTAGGCCGCATTAATAAATTCTGATGGTGGGCACAACAGGGCTCGAACCTGTGACCCTCTGCTTGTAAGGCAGATGCTCTCCCAGCTGAGCTATGCGCCCATATCTTTTTTAAACCACCATCTAAACTTAACAATAACAACGTCCCCTTAAGGACATTGTTATTATATAATAATTCCTTTATATTGTCAACGCTCGAAACGCATAAAAAATATTGCGATGCAATATTTTTATATTATCTACTTGCAGCCTTAAGTATTCTCCCTATATCTTCATGTGTGAATTCATATGACTTATTACAAAATTCACATTTTAATTCTTCAGTTTTTCCATCATCATATATATTCTGCAAATCTTTCTTACCTATACTCATAAGAACTCTTTCAACTCTTTCTCTTGAACAATCACATCTATAAGTTGGGTGCATACTGTCTAATATTTTTAAATCCATACCTTCAAATATGAATTCTAAAATTTCTTCTACAGTCATTCCCTTTTCAATTAAACTAGTTATAGAAGGTATTTCTTGAAGCCTATAAGTAACTAAATCTGCTGTAAGTTCACTTGCTCCAGGCATCATTTGTATTATAAATCCACCAGCTGCCTTTATACTCAAATCTGTATTTACTAATACACCAACCCCTACTGCTGATGGTGTCTGTTCTGATACAGTAAAATAATAAGCAAGATCATCACCTATTTCTCCAGTATATATTGGGACTTGGCCAACATATGGTTCCTTAAGTCCCATATCTCTTATAACTGCGAGATTTCCATTTTTACCTATGGCACCACCAACATCAAGTTTTCCTTTTTCATTAGCTGGAAGTTCTACATTTGGATTTCCAATATAGCCTTTTACGTGAGCATCCTCATAAGAAGTAACAACTACTCCTTTAGCCTCTCCTCCTCCTGATATTTTTAAAGTTAAACTATCTTTATCCGATTTAAGCATAGAGCCCATGATACTTCCTGCTGTAAGCATTCTTCCAAGTGCAGCTGCAGCTGTTGCACTGCATTTGTGAATTTTCACGCCTTCATTTACAAGCTCTGTAGTTATGGCTGCTATTATTCTTACTTCCCCATTATTAGCAGTAGCTTTTACTAATTTATCATCCACTTTATCAGTTTCCTCCTAGTTATCTATTTTTGCAATATAGACTATTCTTTCTGTAGAATCATCTATAATATCTTTTTCATAGTTATCCATAACTTTTAATATTTTCAATCCTGCCTCACTTAAAAATGAACGTATTTTATCATCCTTATATGCCCTCTCCATATGTTGTTCTGTAAATTTTCTATACAGTTCACCTTCTCTTACAAAGAATGTCAAATACATTTCTACAATATCATTTTCAAAACAGTTTTCCCATATATAAGTTACATTTTCATCATCATAATCATAAATATTATTCCCCAAAATGTTTGAAAGCTTATAATACGAATTTATATCAAATATAAATATTCCATCTTCTTTTAAATGATAAGCTGCCTTTTTTAAATATCTTATCATATCTTCTTCTTTCAAAATATAATTAGTTGAATCAAGGCAGCAAGTTATAAGATCAAACTTTCTATTTAAATTTAATTCTGTCATGTTCTGACACACCATCTTAACTTTAAATCCATCTTTTCTTAACTTTATGTCAGCTTCTGTTAGCATGTCATAAGATAAATCTACAGCCCATACATCTTTAAAATATGGAGCCAATTTTTGAGTCAAGTTACCCGTACCGCAGCCCAAATCCAAGTAATGCTTTCTATTTATATTAAACTCATCACAAATATCCAATATGACTTTAGACCACTTTAAATAATCTATGTCAGCATTTATGAGTTCATCATATATGTGGGCAAAATCTCTATAGCAATCCATTCCAATCAATCATCTCGCTTCAAATAAGTATTTACTGCATCATTAATTAATATTATATATTATCTGTATTTAAGTCAATCAATTACTTTAAATACATTAATTGAAGCTTATATTTTAACTAATTTTATTCATATTCTTTCAATATAATTTCATTTTTAGGTATATTAAGTTCTTTCTTCCTCTTAGTCATAATTCCACCGATTCTCCCTGTTTCCTCTGAAGTGAGCGCACTCCATCCATATTTATCGACTTTTTCACTTAATCCAAGTTCATCAGCTATTTCATATTTCATCTTTTCCCTAAGTTTTTCTGCTTCATTCAGTTCTCTATTTGATTTAAGTTTCGCCTTTATTACTTTTTTTAATGGAGTTTTTCCCATATGTATAACACCACCCTCACTTTTAGTATTTATTTTTTACACTAAACCAGCATTTATACCTAATATTATTTTAAATATTATCATGATGTATACAAAATCATTACTTATATAACTCAATGTTAACGTTTAAGCTGGAAATTCTATAAACTTATCTGCCTTGGGTATATGCATACTTTATTTCATATAGTGAGCCAGATGTAGTACACATTATATTTTTTACATATTTATATTTATATAAACTGCTGTTTCTATAGACAGTAGGTGCAATAACAGTATCCTTTGCCAGCAGTATATTTTCAGCTTCTTTAAAATTCTCAAATCTAGCATTGTTTTCAGTTTGAGGAAGAAAAGCTGCACTTTTAATTAAAGAATCATACCTTTCATTAGACCAGTTTACTTTTATAAAATTTGCACCAGTAACCCATATAAATAATTGAGACATAGGATCATTAAAATCAGAAGTCCACATCATAGAAGCTAGTTCATAATCTCCTGAAGATATCTTCTTTTCAAACTCATCCCAAGGAACATATTCTACCTTTATATGTACTCCTAAATTTTTTTCATACATATTCTTAAAAAATTCAGCTATTTTCCTTTGTTCATAATCTTTTCCAGGCTGGAGGTAAGTTATGGTTATACTTGATGGATTACCTTTAAATCCTATTTCTTTTAATCCTTGTTCAAAAAGCTTTCTAGAACTTGTACTCGCTTCCTTTAGTCCTTTTATAGGATCTAAACTTACCTTGCTTCTAAAATATTCATCTCCTATTTGTATTGAAGGAGGAATTAATCCATAAGCAGGCTTATGTACTCCTTTCCATAAAGTCTTAGATACTTCTTCTCTATCTATTGCAAGTGAAAAAGCTTTTCTTATATTTACATTTTTAAAATACTCATTATTTTGATTAAATACTTCAAAATCTGATATGGGTTCTTGGACAGTTATTACATCAAATTTATTCTGCTTATTTAATCTATTTTTTAAATCAGGTTGTATAATATTTGCAGCATCAATAGATCCATCTGATATCTTCGAATATGTAGTATTATTTTCTTTTAAGATTTTCATATTAACTTTTTGAAGTTTTACAGAATTTTTATCCCAATAATTTTCATTTTTAATTAGTTCAACTCTGTCTCCATATATCCATTGTTTTACTTTAAAAGGCCCACAAAATAAAGTTGTATCACTATTTAAAGCATATTTATTCGAATATTTCTTTACAATGTCCTCCCTCTGAGGCTGCATTATTGAAAAACAAGTTAAATTTAAGAAATAAGCACATGGTGCTCCCAAGGTTATCTTTAAAGTCTTATCATCTAATGCCTTTACAGCAACAACATCAGATGAAATATTCGAATTTGAAGTATTATAATCTTTAGCTCCTTTTATAATATATAAGAGAAATGCCTTTTGGGAATTTGTCTTTGGATCTAATGTTCTCTTTATACCATACTCATAATCCTTTGCTGTTACTTCCTTTCCATCCGACCACTTATTATCTCTTAAACGGAATGTCCAATTCAATCCATCTGGCGTGACATCATAGCTTTTTGCTCCAGCCGGCCTTACAACTTGTTTTCCATTTTGATCCCTTTCAAGTCTTGTCAAAGATTCATTTACTTCAGTTAAAACTTGAAGAGATGATGTATCATAATTTTTAGAAGGATCTAACCCTTGAGGGTCACCATCTAAAGTTAAGTTCAAGTATTGATTTTTATCAACAGGTGCTGTTTCATTTTGTTTATGTGAACAGCTGCTAAAAGAGAAACTTATTAAAACTGCAAATAAAATTAGTAATTTCTTTTTACTTAACAAGCATTTTCCCCTCCTTTTATGGTATTATTATAAGAATAAATTGAATGAATTATTTGAATTCTATACCTTAATTCTATACCAACTTAACTAAAATAAAACATAAAATGTTAAAATCCTACTATTTTATGTTTATATTACAAATTGCAGTTATATTAAAAAAGTATATATTTTTATCTATTTGAGCTATATAATATATAATAAAAAGTATTTTAGGAGGTATTAGTATAATGAGATACAATGTAGCAGTTGTTGGATGCACGGGAATGGTTGGAAGAAAGTTTCTAGAAATATTAGAAGAAAGAAATTTTCCGATAAATGAAATTTATTTTTATGCATCTTCAAGATCTGCAGGTAAGTTTTTAAATTTTAAAGGAAAAGATATAATAGTCGAAGAATTAAATGAAGAAAATATTAAAGATAAGAAAATAGATTTTGCTTTATTCTCAGCTGGTGGAAGTGTAAGTAAAAAATATGCCCCTATTTTTGTTAAATATAATGTTACTGTTATAGACAACAGCAGTGCATGGAGGATGGACAAAGAGGTACCTCTCGTTGTTCCAGAAGTAAATCCAGAAGATATAAAGTTTAATAAAGGTATAATAGCAAACCCAAATTGCTCTACAATTCAAGCAATGGTACCTTTAAAGCCTCTTAAGGATAAGTATGGAATAAAAAGAATAATATATTCTACATATCAAGCTGTGTCAGGAGCAGGTATGGGTGGATATAATGATTTATTAGAGGGATATAAAAATGTTCCCCCCCAAAAATTTCCTTATCCAATAGCCGGCAATATTTTACCTCACATTGACGATTTTTTGGACAATGGATATACAAAAGAAGAAATGAAGATGGTTGATGAAACTAAAAAAATACTGCATGATGATACTTTAAAAATAACTGCTACTACAGCAAGAGTTCCAGTAGCATATGGACACAGTGAAAGTATAAATGTTGAACTAAAAAAAGACTTTGATATAAAAGATATATTTGAATTATATAAAAATGCTCCTGGTGTAATATTGAAAGATGATGTAGATAACCTTGTTTATCCAATGCCTATTGATGCAGCAGGTCATGATGAAGTGTATGTTGGAAGAATTAGAAGAGACTTTAGTGTAGATAATGGATTGAATCTATGGGTAGTAGCTGACAACATAAGAAAAGGTGCTGCTAGCAATGCTATTCAAATAGCTGAATATATAATAAAAAATAAATAATTTAACTTACTATAACTTATTGTTCTATTTAAATCATATATTAACTAGAACAATAAGTTAATAAATATTAAATAAAAATATGAAGAGGTGTTTTTTATGAGTTTATTCAAAGGTGCTGGTGTTGCCATTATTACACCATTTAATGAAAGTGGTGTAGACTTTGAAAAATTAAAAGAGTTACTAGAGTGGCATATAAAATCTGGAACTTCTGCCATTGTAATATGTGGAACTACTGGAGAAGCTTCTACTATGACAGAAGAAGAAAGAAAATCTACAATAAAGTTTACAGTAGATATTGTAAACAAAAGAATACCTGTTATTGCAGGTACTGGCAGTAACAATACTAAAGCAGCTATAGAAATGAGTAAATGGGCTGAAAGCATTGGTGTAGATGGTGTATTGGTAATAACACCTTATTACAATAAAACTACTCAAAAGGGACTTATAGAACACTATAAAGCTATATCATCAAGTATTAAAATTCCTATAATAATATATAATGTTCCTGGAAGAACAGGCTTAAACATTCTTCCTAGTACTTTAAAAGAATTGTGTGAAATTGATAATATCGCTGCAATTAAGGAAGCTAGCGGCAATATAAGTCAAATAGCTAAAATAAAAGCTCTTTGCAAAGATAAACTCGATATTTATTCTGGAAATGATGATCAGATAATTCCTATTCTTGCTTTAGGCGGTATTGGTGTTATATCTGTACTTTCAAACATAATTCCAAAAGATGTAAACGATATGTGCCAGCTGTTCTTTGATGGTAAAGTAAATGAGGCATTAAAAATCCAATTAGATTCTCTTGCCTTAACCAATGCATTATTTATAGAAACTAATCCTATACCTATAAAAACTGCAATGAATATTTTAGGTATGAATGTAGGAAATTTAAGACTTCCTCTTTGTGATATGACCGAATCAAATTTAAAAGTTTTAAAGGCTGAACTTAAAAATTATGGATTATTAAAATAGTTACTTTGTCCAAGTAGGAGGTTTTTTAATGATTAAAATTATATTAAATGGATGTAATGGAAAAATGGGGAAGGTAGTATCAAATTGTGTTAGTAACTTTCCAAATTTAAATATAGCTGCAGGCATAGATAAAAATACTCAAGAGTCAACTTATCCTGTTTTTTCTGATATATCTAAATGCACTATAGAGGCTAATGTAATTTTAGATTTTTCAAGACCAGATTCATTAGATGGTCTTCTAAAATACTCTGTAGATAAGAAAATCCCAATTATCTTTTGTACAACAGGATATAGTGATGAACAACTTTCTCAAATAAAAGAAGCTTCAAATAAAACTGCCGTATTTCGTTCCGCAAATATGTCAATAGGTATAAATGTTATAAACAATGTTTTAAAAAATATAAGTGCATTTTTATACAATAGTTTTGACATTGAAGTTGTAGAAAAACATCATAATCAAAAGGTAGATTCTCCAAGTGGTACTGCACTTTTACTTGCAGACACTATAAAAGAATCAATTCCTGAAGAAACTACTTATGTACACGGAAGAAATGGTACAGCGAAGAGAAAGCATGAAGAAATAGGAATTCATTCAATAAGAGGCGGAAGTATAGTTGGAGAACATGAAATCATTTTTGCAGGACAAGGTGAAACCATAGAAATAAAGCATACTGCTATTTCAAGAGAAGTATTTGCAATTGGTGCACTTAAATCTTGCGAGTTTATGGCTAATAAAGAAAAAGGTTTTTATTCAATGGATGATGTCATAAATCAATAATAAAAACAGAGGACAGAGGACAAAGGACAATGAAGGATGATTTTTCTCCGCTGCGCTGCAAAAAATCTTTAATTTTAAAACTCGAAAACGTACCTAGATTTATGTAATAAAATAGGCCCTATAAAATGGACAGTTATAAAAAACGTACAAAGCACCGTTTTTAACTGATTTTGTTTTACAGGGTCTTTTTTTGTTGTAAACTATTTTAAAGGAGCTGATTACTATAGGGAAAAATTATAAAACTGTAAATATATTAATACGTGATCATGGTATTTCCCTAACGAAGAAAACCCTTATTCATTCTGATCAAGAATGTCACTATACTAGTATTAAGTTTCAAGGGCTTATACTAGAAGAAGAAATTTAGCAATGTTTTGCTTCAGCAAAACGAGCTATTAAAAATTTAATTAAAGATTTTTCGTAAGCTTAGCGGAGAAAAATCCTCCTTCTCTGTCCTATGTCCTCTATCTCCTGTCCTCTAAAAAATGCTTTGCATTTTTTATAATGCTTTTCTTATCCTGTCTAGAGCTTCTTTCAATTCTTCTATACTATATGCATAAGAAATCCTTATGTGTCCTTCTCCTTCACTTCCAAAAGCACTGCCTGGAACTACCGCTGCCCTAGCTTCTTTCAAAAGTTTTTCACAAAATTCTTCACTTGAAGAACTAAATTTTTTTATTGAAGGAAATATGTAAAATGCACCTTTAGGTAAATTAGTTTCAAATCCCATATTTACTAGCTCAGCATATACAAAGTCCCTTCTCTTTATAAATTCCTGTTTCATGTATTCAACGTCATTTAAACAGTTTTTAAGTCCTTCATACGCTCCCCACTGTGC
Source organism: Clostridium sp. JN-1 (assembly GCF_003718715.1). NCBI lineage: Bacteria > Bacillati > Bacillota > Clostridia > Eubacteriales > Clostridiaceae > Clostridium > Clostridium sp. JN-1. The sequence continues at coordinate 2,119,276 of NZ_CP033465.1, forward strand.
TATCGATGATGTACATGAAACATTATATGCATGAACCTTTAATATTCCATTCATGAGTTCAGGTTTTGCACATACATATCCTATTCTAAGTCCTGTCATTGAAAACATTTTGGAAAATCCACTTACAACTATTACCCTATCTTTTATATCGTCAAATTGTGCTAATGAGTAATATTCTTCTTCAAAACACAAAGCACTATATATTTCATCACTTATGACAACAATATTGTTTTCTTTAATTATCTTATGAAGTTTATCCCTATCTTCTTTTGATAAAACAGCTCCTGTTGGATTACATGGGTAACACAATACCATTATCTTAGGATTTTCCTTTTTAATCAACTTTTCCAAGTAGTCAAAATCTATACTATAGTCTTCATTAAATTTATAATTTAATATTTTTCCACCTAAAAGTGTAATGCAGCTTTCATAAGCTGGATATGCAGGATTTGGTATAAGTATTTTATCATTTGGATTTATCAATGCTGAAAATACTGACATCAATCCCTCACTTCCGCCAACTGTAAGGCATACATCTTCTGTATCATATTCTATGCCCATAGTTTTTAGATACTTTGAAATTTCTTTCCTTAATTCTATTATACCTGCATTGGCTGTATATGTAGTTTTATTATCATTTATAGCATCAATCATAGCCTTCTTTATCTTATCAGGAACATTAAAATCCGGCTGTCCTAATGTAAGTGATATAGACCCTGGATACTTTGATACCTTATTGAAAAACTTTCTTATACCTGATATTTCTATTGCATTTACTTTTTGAGATAAAAAGTCGTTATTCATAAAAATTCCTCCAATAATTAGTAAGTTTAAAATATTATAATAGAAAATATTTATTATTTATTATATCACTGCCTTTTTATCTTTAAATAAATATTTTTATTTAAAACTTTAATTAGTTGACTATATTTATTATAATAGTATTATTACTTTAAAAAATATAGGAGGTTGTCCACATGAGTTATGATTTAACTAATCCATATGAAATAGCAAGATACATAAAGGAATCTAAGAAATCAACTCCAGTAAAAGTATACTTAGAAGGGAATCTTGATGGATGTGACCTTGGAAATATAGAAAGTTATGAAGGCGGTCCTAAATTTTATATATTATTTGGAGAAGCAGAAGAAGTTTCTAGCTTATTAGCTAAAAATAAAGATAAGATTAAAAAATTTAGAGTAGAATATGACAGAAGGAATTCTGCAATCCCACTTATAGATCTTACAAAAATAGACGCAAGAATTGAGCCGGGTGCAATCATAAGAAATAAGGTTAAAATTGGAAAAGGCGCTGTTATAATGATGGGCGCTGTTATAAATATAGGTGCTGAAATTGGTGAAGGTACTATGGTAGATATGAACGCCGTAGTAGGTGCAAGAGGCAAACTTGGTAAGAGAGTTCATCTTGGTGCAGGTGCTGTAGTAGCTGGTGTACTTGAGCCGCCTAGCAAATCACCTTGTGAAATAGGCGATGATGTTTTAATAGGTGCAAATGCTGTAATACTTGAAGGTGTAAAAATAGGCAAAAACTCTGTAGTTGCTGCCGGTTCAGTAGTTGTAGAAGATGTACCTGAAGGAGTAGTTGCTGCAGGAGTTCCTGCTAAAATAATTAAAAAAGTTGATGATCAAACTAAAGGCAAGACACAGCTGCTTGATGACCTTAGAAAATAAAAACAGAGGACAGAGGACAATTGACAGAGGACAGTGAAGGTTGATTTTTTGCTAGCGCAAAAGAATCTTTAAATTTATATAAGTTAGCAATGTTTCGCTTTAGCGAAACGAGTTGTCAAAAATTTAATTAAAGATTTTTCGTAAGCTTAGCTGAGAAAAATCCTCCTTCACTGTCCTCTGTCCTATGTCATCTGTCATCTAAAAATGCTTGTCATTTTTCTCTGTTATGATATTTGCTTTTCATCTTGATTTTTACTTTCTGGTTTTTCACATGTTTCACTTGTTTTGGGTTCATCATCACTTTCTTTATTTACTTTTTCCATTTTTGAAATTGAAACTTCATATGCCATCTTTTTCAATACTTCAGTATCAGATATTCTCTTTTGGTATTCTCTACTTTGAAGTCTTCCCCATACCCTTATATTATCACCAACTTGCAAGTTTTTACAGAATCTTGAATTCCTTCCCCATGCTATTGTTGGTATGTAATCTGACTTATTATATGATCTATTAACTGCTAAAAGCATATCTGAAATTTCTCTTCCAAAAGGAGTTGTCCTATAGATAGGCTCCTTACAGATGAAACCATCCAAAAATATTTGATTAGGATTTCTACTCTTTTCTTTGCAAAAATCAATATTTCGTACAAAAACTGTCAGTATCAATCTATTAGCCCCATTTATAAATTTATTATAAGATCTGAGCTGTCCTTCTATGACAAGTTGAGAGCCAACCTTTATTTCCATTTCGCCAATTAACCTCTCTGATATAGTCACAAACAACTTGTCTTTTGTACTACTTAATCTTGGGACTTCAAAATAAAAAGTATAAAATCCCTCTCCGTACATTTCATGGCTAAATTCTAATTCGGAAATCACTTCTCCTTCTAAATAAATTTTATTATTCAACATTAAATTATCCATTTTAACCCCTCTCTCCATTAGTTTTTAAATTACCTCATCACCATATAGTTATTCACAAAACATATAAAATATACTAAAAATCATTAAATTAAAAATTATAAGTTTTATCTTACACATAAATTATTGATATCCTTACCCTCTATAAGGCTTATAGTGATTCCAACCATAGCTGCATATAACTCATTATCATTATTGAAATTCATTTTAACTGGTATTTCAAGTGGTTCAAGTATCTTATTACCGCAAAATAATGTTCTTTGAAGACAGTAAACAAAGCCCTCTTTATCTTTAATACTTGACACAGTAACCGTATTCTTACTTCCCAGTCCATACGTTATTATATTTCCATATATATCAATATTTTGATTTTTGCAATCTGCTAAATCCATATTTATTAGACAGTACATACCATTTATAAGTACATCTTTAATACTAGTGTTAGAATTGACTGCGACGTAATTGTAATCATTTTCTTTTTTTATCATGTACTTGCTGAATACTTCTAAATGAATCTCCATTAAACTTAATACTTTAAATAAGTATCCACTAAAAGTTTTACTTGCTCCTATGACAGCTATTGTTTTCATATTCTTACCCCCTTTTATCCGATCAAATTTATTGCTTAAAATTATTTTTAACAAGAGGTAAGTTTTTATACTACTTCTGAGCCTATAAAGTTAATAACTACATTTCCATTATAATACAGACATGTCGTATGTTTCAACAACCTTAATATTTAAAACAGGAATTTATTAATATTTTTTAATTATGAACTTGTCTTCCACTGTAATCTATATGATAGTTATCCTTATAAATTAAATCCCCAACCTTAACAAATTTATATCCTTGCTGCTGTAATTTTTCAATAATTCTAGGTAAATTTTGAGGTGTGTATTTTGCAGTAGTATGAAATAATATTATAGAACCTGGATTTGTATGATCTATAACTCTTTTATATTCTAAGTCCAGCCCTTGTTCTTTCCAATCTATACTATCTACATCCCACTGGATACAATAACATCCTGCACCTTGAATAGTTTGTACAACTAAATTATTATATGAACCTGATGGACATCTAAATAGTTTAGTACCAGAACCCGTTAAATTTCTTATCTTTGCATCATTAATATCCATATCTTCTATAATTTGATTCTTAGATAACTTAGTCATATCTGGATGCTTATTTGAATGATTTCCTATTTCGTGTCCTCTATTATATATTTCTTTAACTTGATCTGGGTGGCCGTCTATCCATTCGCCAACTAGAAAAAATGTAGCTTTTACGTTATATTTATCGAGTATATCTAAAACTTTATCTATATAGTCAGCCCCTAAACTTACATCAAAGGTAATAGCAACTTTTTTTTCTTGAGTATTGACACAATATATTGGCATCTTTTTATTTACGTTTGTAAATACCCCTGTATCTCTATAATTGATGAACATAGACATAAATACAGCTAATATTAACATAAGAGATACAAACGCAATTTTCTTTTTTAGTACAACATTCAATTTTAACCCTCCAAATATATTAATTCTCATAAATTTATATAGTATAAGCATTTTCTAAATATTACTATTAAATGTAAAAATTTTAAAAATAATTGTCCTAGATGCAATTAATAAAATAAATAAAGCATTTATTGCAAATTAAGCTTTATTTATTTTATTATTTTTTATGCTATAATATATAGGTAATGTAAATCATGCAATAATTAATTAGGAGGATTCACAATGTTTGATGACACTTTAGAATTAGCGGAAAATAAACTTTTATTGTTATACATATTTAATAAAATGAACTTTCCAATTTCTAATAATCAGATAACAGAAATAGTGCTTGAAAATAATCTTATAAATTACTTTACACTTCAACAGTATTTAACAGAGTTGGTCTCCTCTAATTTTTTAAAATATACGAATGAAACTGGGAGTTACAGATATACTATAACAATTAAAGGCGAAAAGGTTCTTTTCTTGTTTATCAATAGAATTTCAAAGCAAAAAACTGATACTGTAAATGAATATCTCGATAAACAAATAGATAATATTAAGAAAAAGGTTACAGTTAGAGCAGATTATACAATAGAACATGACAACTTTATTGTAAATTTAAAGGCCTTAAAAGATGATTCAATATTAATAGATATAAAATTAAATGTCCCTTCAAACAAACAAGCTAAAGAAATATGTGAAAATTGGAATAAAAATCATTTAAATTTATATAATAAAATAATACATTTACTTAATGAAAATTAACTTTTAAACTAAAATCATGCCTGTAGGTTCTCCTCCTATAGGTATATGTTTTTTTTGTTTACTTATAATATTTACTTTTATCAATAAATTATTATAACTGTCACCTACATAAACATTTTTTCCGTATTTAGTTATAGCTCTTGGCATTCCACCTACTATTATATTTTTATCCTCACGATAATAATTTATGTCTATTAAGCTTATACTTCCATCTCCAAAGTTTGATACAAAACATGAATTTTCATCACACCACATATCTATAGGAGAATTTCCTGCAGCTATTCTCGTTATTATTTTGTAATTTTTTAAAGACATTACAGCTATACTGCCCTTATAATCCGATCCTATATTGCTCTCACATACTAAAATGTATCTTCCATCTACAGTAAATACCGCTTTTGTTGGATATGCTCCCACACGTATATTTTTTATACTTTTGTTATTTGCACAATTTATTAAAGTTATGCTGTCGTCTTGTATATTTGAAATTAAGAGCAGCTTCTTTTCTCTATTTATACATATGCTGTGTGGTAAATTTCCGCATGGAATTTGTGAAATGACCTCTTTTTTTATTAAGTCAAAAACGATTAAACTATTAATGTCTCCGCATATAACATAAGCAGTGTCCTTAAAAACTATTACGTCATTACAATGCACACCTATATAATAACTACTTTCCTCAATTCCATTTACCTTGTCTAATATAGATATGCTGTTGCTGTAATTATTAACAACTAATAATTTGTCTTTATATGCACATATACCATGCGGCCCAATTCTATCACTGGTACTATGTTTTTTTAGATAAATCCTATTTTCCTCTTTGAATTTATTTATGTTAATACTAGATATGCAGTCTGATGAAGTATTACACACATACAAAAAACTCAATATCATCACCCTCTCACAAATATAATATGAACATTAGCGAGAAATGTCTTTAGTAAATTTAAAATTTTGTATTGAATAATGCTTATATATCTTATATAATAATTTTGTTAATCCAATAATATACAACTAACTTGAGGTGATAAATTATGTATACTTATATAACAAAAGGCGTTTGTTCACGCAAAATAAGTTTTGATGTAAAAGATAATAAAATTTTTAATGTATTATTTACAGGTGGATGTAATGGGAACTTACAAGGTATATCAAGACTTGTTGAAGGTATGGATATAAATGATGTTTCAAAAAAATTGAAAGGTATATCATGTGGAGGTAAGGGTACTTCTTGTCCAGATCAATTAGCTGCAGCAATCCAGGAATTAATATTAAAAAATCACGCTTAGTGCTTTTGATTCATAATGTGCAGATATTGTGTATCAAGCATTGTTGTTAGATATATGCAGCATAAGGACAAACTTAACTCATACTCCAAGGTATACTCACAAACTTCAGCACTTTAAAAAAGTTTTAACATTTCTAAGCTCGTCTTTTGAAAATTTAAGCAGATTATATAAACTCGCAAAGCTCAAACATATATAATCTACTAAAATTTTTCCAAAAGACTTCGCTAAGAACTGTAAAAAACTTTTTAAATGTGCCTTCAGTTTGCAAGTATACCTTTGCGTATGAGCCAAGTTTGTCCTTATCACGTATATAACTGTTAACAATATTTTATACATCAATTTATACAAATGTTCCATTAAGTATTGTATATATTTGCTTATTTAAATGGCTGATAAAACATAATAAAAATAGATTTAAATCAGCAAATTATATATCATAAGTGGAATAATTCGTTTAGTGATTTTGAGACGATAGTCTCTTGAAATACATATTTTTGTGGATTTTTATGTATGTAATTAAATTAATCTAAAACTTAGACGATGAGGCTCTGATTTTCATGCTCAAATCGCAAGTGTAACTGTAAATCTTATTCTGTATGTATTTCTTTCGTAATATCGTAGAATTAATACATATGAATCATCAGGTGGATTATTTGACATGATAAAAATTTAGCTGAAAGGTTAAGGAAAATTTTTAGTGAATTATTACAAATAATTATTGATACTGCTTAATAAAATTTAAAATTCCGATGCTGCGCATTTTATTATTGATTTTCTTAAAGCTTTTGTAGCAAATAAAACTAAGTATAAAATTAATGGTCTATCGACCTGCGGGCTTTTCAGCCTTAGTAAGTGCAAGATAAGTATTTATAATTACTTCAACATAATTTATAATACTAATATATACAGATGGTACAGTTAGCATTTTGTATTGTAAATTACGCTTAAGCAAAAATAAATTTAAACTGCAGAAAGCTGATATATGCCTTAAAGAACATTGGAGCAAACCTTAAAGTTCTTTATTGTTTTATTTAAAAATGTCGTAATTCGGATCAGGACGATCCGAGCTTTGAGCGTGCCAGGACGGCACATGCGAAAAGGTAGACATTTTTAAATAAAACAATTATTAGAACTTTTGGTGAAGCGGCAGGTTCTTTGAGGCATATATCAGCCGATGCAGTTTGAATTTATTTTGCTGCAATGCAATGCTTGATACGCAATATCTGCATATTATGAATTATACATTCTATGTGATTTGTTAATTATTTTTCTCATGTCTCCTATCATATACAAAGATCCAGATATAACAAGTAAATCATCTTTATTACAATAAGATAATGCTGTCTCATATGCATCTTTATAATCGCTTTTTGATTCTGAGTTAGAATTGACCTTTTTAACTATTTCACAAAGCTCTTCAGAACTTTCTGCTCTATATGTATTTGGAGATACCGTTATAATTTTTTGTGCCATAGGAGCTATTTCTTGAACCATCTTACTAACTTCTTTATCAGCTAGTATGCCAAGTATTAAAATTAGCTTCTTATAATCAAAATATTCTTCTATACTTTCTTTTAACTTTTGAATTCCATCTGCATTGTGTGCACCATCTATAACTACAATTGGATTGTTTCTCATTACTTCAAGTCTTCCCATCCATTTAACTTTTTTTAAGGAATCATATATGTGCCTTTTTTCTATTTTAACTCCCATTTTTATCAATTCTTCTATGGCAAATATTGAAGCTGCACAATTGAAAAGTTGATGTTTCCCAAGAAGTGATAATTCAATCTCATATTTATCTTTTGATGTTTTTACCTCAAGCTTTTGATTAAAATCAATACTTTTGCTATTTATTTTCTCATGATTGATACTTCTGACACAATTAAAAGGTACTTTTATTAGTTTAGCATTCTTATCTAAACAAACTTTTTCTACTGCATTTTCAACTTCCATTTCATTAGGATACAAAACAACTGGAATACCTGTCTTTATTATTCCAGCTTTTTCATAAGCTATCTCCTGTAATGTATCTCCAAGTAGTGCCATATGATCAAAACTTATAGAAGTAATAACACTCAATATTACTCCTCCTTTACTTTTATCATCATATGGCTTAATTACATTGGTACAATCAAGCCTTCCGCCAATGCCAACTTCTATTACACCAAAGTCAACATTTTCATAATAAAAATAGCAAAACATTGCACATGTTATTATTTCAAATTGTGTAGGATTTCCATATCCCATTTCTATCACTTTGTTAACAGCTTTTGATATATCAGTAACAATTTCACTCAAGGCAGATTTAGATATATTCTGTCCATTTATTTGAATTCTCTCTTCAAACTTTTCAATATAAGGAGATGTAAACATTCCAACTTTAAAACCTGCATTAATTAAAATGCTTGAAATCATTGCAGTTGTAGAGCCTTTGCCATTTGTACCTGCTATATGTATAAATTTTATTTTTTCATGTGGATTATCCAATAACTCAAGTATCTTTTTAATTCTATTAAGTCCAGACTTTTTTCCAAACCTAGCAGTATTCACTATGTACTCCACTGCTTCATCATAATTCATTTTTATCACATCCCGCGTGTAAGTTGATTTTGCAAATTAAAATTTTTTATTATGTAAAATCAAAAATGATTTTACCGTTTTCCACTTTTAATGCAGCATCAAAATCCCTGCCTGTTTTACTTTTGAAGCCTTTTATAACATTTGTTTTCTTATCCTTTATGAGTTTCTTGACGGCAGCTTCACTTATCTTCTTTCCGGCTATCTTCTTCCCTATAAAGAATTTGCAGCCTTCCTTCCATCTACTGCAGCCATATCCAGATTTATTAGCCTTAATTTTACCTTTTCCGCATACTGGGCATATACCTAACCCTTCATCTTGAAGGCTAAAATCAAATACAACATTTCCATTTTCTATTTTTAGTCCAGCATCAAAGCTTTTATTACTTTTACTTTTGAAGCCCTTTATAATTCCTGTTTTTTTATCTTTTATAAGCTTTTTCACCACAGATTCACTGATATCTTTTCTTGCTATTTTCTTCCCTATAAAGAACTTGCAGCCTACTGTCCATCTACTGCAGCCGTAACCTGTTCTGCCAGCTATTATGCTGCCTTTTCCACATACAGGGCATATCCCTAAACCCTTAAATTTATTTTCTGTTTTGTAAGCTTTATTTTCTATTTTATCAATTTTAATATTGCTGCCATTAGAAACTATGTCATTTAATTCATTTTTCACATTATCTATTACGGCACACACTTCTATATCATTTTTATATACCTTTTTAAGTTCTCTTCCAAATTCAACAGTTTTTTCTTTATCCATAGCAATATTCAGCTTTTCAAGAATTTCTATGAGTTTAGTGCCTTTATTTTCACACTCCAAATGACCCTTAACTTCTTTTATGTATTCATATTTTTTTGCATTCTTTATGATTCCTGCTCTTGTTGCTACAGTACCTATCTCGCAGCCTTCAAGTATCAATTTATATTCTTCATCATCATTACCTATCTCAAGTTCTTCAACTTCTTGCTTTTTAAAAGGATTCTTAAGAAAATTATTTAGTTCTGATTCAGTTACTTTATTAGGTTTTTGGGTTTGTTTTTCATCTACTGAAAGCTTTGTATTAAGTTCCTCACCCTTTGTAAATTTAGGGAGTTCATTTTCTTTTTTCATCTTTTCATATTTAAAAAATCCCTTTTGCTTTATTACGTTTCCTTTAAGCTCTATAACTTCATTTTCTATATTTATAAGTACTTTAGTCTCTTCTATTATTGTCTCTTCATTTAAAAAATTACTTATAAATCTATTTTTTATTGCATCATAAACCTTTTTCTCACCTTCTGTTAATTGTCCTTCATTGGGAAGCTTAACAGTAAGAGTTATCGCACTGTGACTTTCAACTTTCTTGTTGTTAAATATCGACTTTTTATACTTAAAATCTATATCTGCATTAAATTTTTGCTTTACCTTTGCAATTACGCTCTTTATTCTATCTTTTTCATTGTCAGCTAAATATTCTGTATTAGTCCTTGGATACGTAGTATATCCATTTTCATATAGTCTCTGCAGATGCTTTAACGTATCATCTAAAGGCATTTTATAATCCTTAAACATCTTATTTTGAAGAGTATCAAGTGAAAATAATTTTGGCGGCTGCTTCTTTACTTCTTTTTTTTCGACATTACTAACCACAGCTTTTTTATCTTTCAAGCTGTCTAATAATTCTTCTGCCTTTTTTCTTTCATCTGCTGCAAAATGCCTATTTTTTAATTTTGCTTTTACTTCTAAATTGTCTTTATTTATAACTGCACCTATCTCAAAGAAAGTTTCAGGTTTAAAGTTTTCTATTGCCTTATCCCTATCATAGACAAATTTAACTATTGGTATGAGTACACGCCCTACTGGTAAAAAAGACTTGGATTTTATACTTAAATACCTTGTCAAATTTATTCCATATGTCCAATCAAGATATGTCCTTGCAAGACCTTCATTATACAAATTTTTATATTCTGCATCATCCTTTAAAGTCTTCAATTCACTTCTTATTGTCTGTGCAGTCTGTTCTGGAAGCCACAGCCTTTTTACAGGTTTTTTAAATTTACCATCTTCAAAAATTCTATTGACTATATTGTCTATAATAACTTGTCCTTCTCTATCTGCATCACCACAATTAATGACCTCTAAAACATCTTTTCTATTAATTAAGTCGTTTATTATCTTAAATTGTTTTTTTACTCCACTATCGTCCCTTATTTTAAACTTAAAATCATCAGGAACAAAAGGAAGTTCTTCTAACCTCCACCTTGATTTTTCTCTATTAAAATAATCATCTACATCGAACAATTGAAGAAGATGACCAAAAGCAAAGGTTATAATGTAATTATTGTTTTCAAAATAACCATCATGTCTGCTCATACCCCCTATGCTTTTAACTATATTCATAGCCAAACTTGGCTTTTCCGCTATTATTAAACTCTTCATTATATTACGGCCAACTCCTTTCAACTGCTTATTTGCCAAGCACACTGTTATTTTTCATGCTTTTCTTCCTTTAACTTTTTTACATAGTTACTGCCCCATTGGTACATTAAATTCAATACTGGAATTACACTTTTACCAAATTCAGATAATGAATATTCCGTTTTAGGTGGTACCACAGGATATACAACTCTATTAATTAATCCATCACGTTCAAGATCTCTAAGCTGCTGAGTGAGCATTTTAGGTGTTGCTTGTGGTATAAGCTTTTGCAGCTCGTTAAATCTCAATATTTTATCTATAAGATTCCATAAAATAATTCCCTTATACTTTCCACATATAACTTTTATAGTGGCATCCATTGAACAACTAAATCTTTTCTCTTCCAACATTTCTATCCCCCAACACTATCTTTTTAGGTACTATATTACTTTTAAGTACATTCTTGTTATATTGACCTTTAGTGTTTATAATAATAGCATAAGCTTTCGAGAATATCAAACTCATAATTATTTAATTGAAAGGAAGATTTTATATGGATTTTTTAGATATTGCAAAAAAAAGATTTGCCTGCAGAAAATATACTAAAATCAAGGTAGAAAAAACAAAAGTTGATAAAATTTTGGAAGCAGCCCATGTTGCTCCTACCGGCGCAAATCGCCAGCCTGTCTCTTTAATTGTTGTTCAAGAAGATGAAGGTTTAAAAAATATTGCTAAAGCTGCTAATACTTATGACGCACCATTAGCAATATTAGTTTGTGCAGATGCTGATAAAGCTTGGACTAGATCCTATGATGGTAAAAACTTGAGTAACATCGATGCTGCTATTTTAACTGACCATATGATGCTCGAAGCTGCTGATTTGGGTTTAAACAGTTTATGGATATGCGGCTTTAAACCTGATGTATTAAATAAAGAATTTAATATTCCTCAAAATATGGAGATTGTAAATATACTTGCTATAGGATATGGCGATGGTCCTGCCCCAAGCCCTGACAGACATAAGGCAACTAGAAAACCATTATCAGAACTTGTACATTATGAACATCTATAAAATTACCCCTGGGGTACCCCAGGGGTAATTTTATAACTTATATATCAGATTTAATTGTTTATCAATTATTATATCTTATTTTCAATATGGTATTTTTACGAATAAAACTACCCTTAGCCAAGCAATGTCAATGTCTAAGGCTATAAGCCTCATTTATTTATTATCCTTTCAATGTTTTCTATATTGATTTTTGCTTGAATAAGCCCACCTGTTTTTAATACTTAGGAATTGCCAAATAAAATCTTTCAGGAATAATTTCATTATTATAAATCCTATATCTTACGTAAGAACCTTGCTTAAAGTCTAGTCCATACACATCATCAGCAAGTATAAAAAATTGTAGTATGCCTTTTTGTGGAAAAGGTTCTAAATGTGGAACTTCCTCAAAATTTATCTGAGCTAATAATCTTAAATATTCTCCGTTAGATGCTTTAGGATATTCCATACCAACCTTCAAATAAGGATCTCCCCCTAATTTGCTCTCCCAAGGCATAGTTTTTTGCTCTTGTAATTTAATTTTTATATATGGTTTTATAGTTTTTTCTATTTTATTCCTAAATCTTTCTAAGCTTTTTGGTAATTCTATTATTTATTTTTTCATTACTTTCTCTTCGTTCTTACTAAATTAATCGCACCATACATCAAATACTTTTAGTCTAAACACCATTCTCTATAGCTTTCTATCATTCCATTCTAAAACTAACAATTATAATCATCATCATTAATAACTATTTTATTATCTATTGATGCTTTTCCTACGTTACACTACGGAAAACCTTTAATTATTTTAACCCAATATACGACTTTGTCGCAAGCCGTTAGTTTGTATTAATTTGTAAGTCCTCTGTTTCACACCCTAATTCTCTTTATTTTTTAAAAATGTAATATCTATAAAACACCACCCAAAAACTACACCCAAAGCGGTAGAAAATTCTCTTAATAAATCTATCTTTGAAGGCCTATACACATAATCAAAAGCATAATTTAAAGTACCAAATAAAATAAGCATAGCAAAAAACTTGAATAGCCTTTTTCTTATTTTATGAAACTTTAACTTCCTTGAATTTAAAATAGTAATGAAAGGTACATACAAAAGCATAAAGAGAGTTAAAAAGAAATAGCTCATCCCGAATTTGAAAGCAATATCATTGTCTATGTCTATATGTTTATTAGAAATAAAAAGCAAAACTATAGTTCCTACTATAAATAAGATATAAAGAATTTTTGTAAAAATTAATACTATATTTTTTCTCATTTTACACCTCGTTTGCAAGTAGTTTATTCTCTTCGTACAATACGATATTTAACATCAATGTTATCTATAAGTAGTATTAAAGTTTTTATTTTTTTATTAATATCACATAATTCATTATTAGATAGCTTAAGTTCATCATTAAATTTTCTAAATGATTTTTTTAAAATATCATTTCATATTGTTCTTTATCTATCACCATTGATTATTCTCCTACTTTTTAGTGCATCGATGCCTAAAATAATCATATATTGCTTTAAAGTTAAAAACAATCTATTTTTTAAACTTTTCAATAAGAACTTATCTTATTACTTATGATACGATTCTCCATAGCTACTATAAGTGAGGCTTTTCCATTTTATTCTTGTGTATTTATCCTACATTATTATGGTATAATATCCAAGTTGAAAACTAAATATTCCGTAGAGGATGGCTACGGTGGTTGTACGTTTTCCCACCTTGGGCTATTGGTATTCTTATCAATAGTTTAAGGGGGTGGTATTGGATATGATAATTACTTTATTAATTGTTTTAGTATTTTTATTAATTATTATGATGAAAGCATTATGCTCAAAATCTAAACTTTTAGAGTTTGAACTTAACATAGGTATTAAATGTTTTAGATTAAGTTTTAAAACGCATGAAAAAAGCACTCCATCCGACCAAGAATAGTTGTGCTTTTTCATACGATTTTATTTTGTTATAAATAAATCAAACCAATAGCCCTAAAACTTAAAACGTTCTAAGCTTTTCTTATTTATATTATATCAAATTTTTATAAAAAATAAACCCGTATAATTTTTTATGTTTTAAAACTTTAATCTCAATAATATAAATTACTATTTATCGAATCCCAGATTTAATAAAAGATATTAGTTCCTCAACATTATCAAAACCATCATAATCTCCATTTATTCCTTCTCTATGATATACTACTCCCTTTTTTTCATTTCTATCTAAACAATCAAGAAGCTTTTCAATTCCATATAAGATCGTTTTATAAAGGTTCACATTTTAGACTTAATGACAGAACATAAAAATCATATTTTTTTACTTCTTATCTCTCTGCTTGATTTGCTCCATCCAGTTGATCATAGTATCAAAACACAGTTTCGGATTTCCTACATTGCAATGCCCTTCTCCATTTTCTTTTTCAGTAAAAATTCTAACTGACAATGATTTTACATTTGTGAGTGCATCTATTTCAGTACCTACTGTTCGATAATCAATAAAGTGATCCTTCGAAGCACCTATAATCAAAATATCCTGATCAATTTTATCTGCAATATCTATTATTTGATATTGATCAATCTTTTTAATATATTCATACGGTGATTTGGCTTCATATGCGTACATACCATGACTTAACCCCCATTTCACAAGTTCATTTCCTCTTTTCGCTTTGTTATTAAATGCAAAATTAATAAAGAAACCAAGGTGAAACTTGAGACAAAATCGTGTTAGTTTCTGTATAGAGGACGGTTGCGTAGAAATTAAAACATTCATAAAATTAGTAAAAACCGACCAAGCTATCACACGTCCTATCCTCTTATCAAATGCTGCTGCACGTGGTGCAAGCATTCCTCCTAACGATGCACCAATAATCGTGACATTATTTAATTCAAAAAAATTCAAAATTGCTTTTACAGGTTTTTCCCATTCATGAGTAAAATGTTTCCCCTGTACCCTCATAACTCCCCCCTGACCAGGTCCTTCAAATAAATAAACATCAAATCCATTCTGTGCAAAGTATAACATAGGAAAAAAGAATTCCTCATAATAAGAATCATTTCCGCCATGTAGTAATATAGTATCTTTTCGCTCACCAATTGCTTTTACAAACATAACTGGCAAATTTACATTTTCATATGGTACATTAAATCGTTGTACCACTCCATCCTTAAAATAGTCTTGATAATACTCATAAAATAAATCTGTAGCCAACTGGTAATATTTGATTTTATCCGCATCACCATCATACATAAAAAATTCACTCATGCGATAATATGCAATTGCTTCTTTTATTCGTTCTTCTTTCTTCGCTTTATCACCAAGCTCTATCATTTCTTTTTTCCAAGATGCACTATCTTTAATTTTATGTGAAATGGCTTTTATATCGTTAATATCACCTCCATCCCACATTACAGTACGATTTAACTGAAAATTAAAATTTGAATCTTCGTTAAGTGCAAATGATCCTTTTTGAAATTGTATTTTTTCCATGAAAATACCTCCTGCATTAATTTTATAATAAAAATTATAATGTAGGAGGATAACAATTACTTTCAAATAGATGCTATTTTATACCCATTTCAGAAAATGAGTTTCCAAAATTTCTTTTCACTGTTGCTGCAAAATGTGATGGACTATTAAATCCAGCATGTACGGCTGCTGTACTCAAATCTTCACCTAATTGAACAAATTCGTATGCTTTTTTTATCTTTGCAATTACCAAATAACCTGCCAATGATATCTGTACTTCATTTCTAAACAAATGTGACAGCCGACTCTTTGAAAGAAATGATACAGTTTCTAATTGTTCAAAAATATTTGCTTCAATTGTTTCACAACTATCTATATATTTTATGCAATCTCTAATTCTGTTGTCATACTCTGCAATTTGGGGAGTGTATAAATCAAATTCCTCCTGTAATAATGCCTCAATATGATTGAGTTTATTATCATTCTCTTTATCAAGTACAATTTTCCTAACTTTGTTTATAAGCGATTCAGAAAGATAACCATACTTTTCTCCCTGAGAAATCAACATTTTTTTAGTTAGTACAGCAGCAAATTCACTCGTTTTCTCTACCAGTACTACTAACATTTTCCCGTGACCTATTCTCGCAGTATGTTTTATTTTAGTTTCTATGATAATTCCTCTCCCTCTTACCTCATTACCATCAATTGTACACATTACATCGTCTTCTATACCAATTATCATCTGCATAGCAAAATGACTATGCTCTTTTGGTTCACTATAATCAGCCACTATAATAATATGATCCGTATAATATTTCATCTTTTCCAATGTCTTAACCTCTTTCATGCCAAATATTCATTGTCTAGATGTTACTTCAATAGCTATAACAAGCCTAATTGCCACTTATTTATTTTACATTTGAATTTGTTAATGGATATACAACACCTTTTTACTCTATAATCATTGAACGATACTATATTGCCAAGAACAATTAAATAGATATCTCTTAATAAATAGAGTAAATCCATAATGCTTTATTTTGTTTAATAACCCTTTATGACACTCTTCTTCACATAAATAACAAGCATCTATACCTTTTTCTATAGAACATTTACGATTTTGACACCATTCTTTATCTGGACATTCACCTGTATTACATCCAGTACATTTAGTATTTTCTGAACACAAACAGCAAGCAAGTCCACAACGTGCGATTTCCAACTCTCTCTTCATTTTCTACTCCTCCAAATATTAATATTACATCTAATTTAGTATTTATCCAATTTGAGTTGTTAGCTCAATATGATTTCCTTCACTATCCTCAAATTCTGCTACCAAGTTATTTCCTATTTTAGTGGCAGGAAAAATAATTTTAATACCTTCTAATTTTTTATTGAATATATCTATATTATCGACTGAAACACTTGGTAAGCAATTACTTCCAAATGTATGCGCTTCCTTCATTTTCTCAAATGCAAATAATCCTAATCGAAACCCATTAAGTTCAATGGGCAATATATAAAAAATATATACCAGCTATAATAACTGTAATTCCAGCAGTGATATATTCAATTTATGCTATACGATTTGTATATGAGAGCTGTAATATGATGCTATTATCTGGAATAACGTGGAGCATAGTAAGTATAATTATATTTGTGGCTAACTTATTTTTTGCACACAGAATGGCTAGAAAACTCACTAGATTTTGTAGAAGCTAAATTGAATTAATTGTAGAATATTTCAATAGATATCACCATAATCCACATAAACCAGATAACGAAAACCTACCAGGAGGGAAGATTTATTTAGATTAAAAAAAGTCTTCCAGTTTCCCTTTAATACTTATAAATAAAAAGCTGAGAAAGATTAATGTTTTTATACTCTTCAAATTACTATTTACATTACTTAACTTTGAAGTAGACTATATAATTAAGATTTTTTATTTTTGTTGCAACTTTTTCCACTTTCGTATTTTTGTTCTAAAAGACTTAAACGGTGCAACAGTATTGATATGAATCCATTTCCATATTGCCCAATTAGATGGAGTTGATGATGACCATCTTCTTCCACCCTGCTGAAATAATTCAACATCTGTATAGCTATTAATCAATTCAATAATTTGTTGTTCTTCCTTTATAAACATGGTACACAACTCTTTAAGGCTACATCCTTTATATTGTTTATAAAAACTTTCATATAAACCACCGAGGTTATTCCATTTATAGTCTGGAGTTGGCGTTATAACAATATGTCCTTGCTGTTCTTGATTCTCCCAATCAAGAATGAGATTCATCCAACCCAACTGATAAGCAATCATTTGAGTAGGTGTTCTGTCAACCCCATCAATTAACCTATCTTTATCTTTTTCATCAATATCAGTGAATTCTTCGATGAATAATTTTGCACGATTTGAAATTTCTAAAATCAACTCTTGTCTATTTAGGTATCCTGCCACTTTTATACCTCACTTTCAAAGCTTACTATTTATAATACTCAAACTTAAGTTGGAATTTATCACTTACCTATTATGCTCATTTTGTTCATCAGATATATTTCTCTATTTTGCATTGCTCATATAGATTTTTCCCTAGCAGAGTAATTGCTTGTTGAGGACAATTGCTTATACACCGATAGCACATAGTGCATCTTCCATTTTGTACTGCTCTACCATTTACAATAGATAAGTTTTTCATTGGGCATAGTTTAGTACAGACCCCGCAGCCGACACATTTTTCAGTGTTGATTTTAAGCTTATCTGAATAATTTTTTGTTTTACCATAGAACCAAAGTCTTTGACCGAAAAGACCTGCAATATGATAGAGAAAACCAATTCCCTCCTGTGTTGCATGTCCGTTTTTTAGGCTATTTGCAGACTTTTTTATTTTTATATACGCTTGCTTTACAATAATTTTATTTTGCTCTATTGTTTTCTTTAACGCTTTTTCATCACCTATACAATCGGGCATTTTTAAATGAAGCCCGCCAACAATCTCAGCACCACATTTAGCAAGTAACCTTGCACTGCAACCTGTGCCATCACCACTGAACAAACCCATAGTTGCAATGATAAAAACTTTTTTACCCATGAATTTGGTTTTATTTTGCAAAATAAAATCTCTCATTATTTTAGGTAAATTGCTAAAATATATCGGATACGCTAAAATAATAAAATCACTCTTATCTATTTCATCTAAGACGCCCTCATCTTCAATAGAAATACACTTTGCCCCTGCATCAAGTTCTTTTACGAACAGTTCAATACAATGCTTTGTGTTACCTGTTCCGCTAAAATATATTCCTAACATATATCTACCTCGTTTCTTTCGACTATTGTAAAATTAATATAAATAACCTCTTACAACAAATATATTTTGTATATTGTCCTAGTTACAAATTAGTGTAGAAAATGAATAGCTGTAATTATTGCAGAACTTCCGTTGCCAATCAAATTTACAATAAAGTGCGCCATTATAGGAATATAAATATTTTTTGTTTTTATATATGAAATGCTAAAAGGAATTGACCATATCATCGTCATCAAAACTCCATACAAACTAAGTGAGTGTTCTAATGCATATAAAATCATACCTATAATAGTTGATAAAAATAATATTGGCTTGCTTTGAAAATTTATTATCGCCTTTCGATAAAACAATTCTTCTGCCAAAGGCGGAAATATTATGGTTGATATCGCAAATAAAACTAGCCTTGTCCAATTATCTCTTTTTAAACCAATCATTCCTTCATCTAAATTAGGGAAAAACATTTTAGGCAAATAACTTACTGCAAAAGCTAAAATCAAGCATAAAATTGTTAGTGCTACAGGTATCCAAAACTTTTTTCCTGCGATTAAGTTTTTCTTTAATTCATTTAGAGAGAAATATCCCTTTTTCAAAAAATATACTATAATTCCAAAATAGAATAAAAAGTTAGTATATATATAGTAATCCTTTGGCAAAAAAACACAGGATATGATGAATAAAGCTTCCCACAAAATTGGTACTAATAATTCTTTTATATATTGTTCCATGTTTTATATCTCCATTCAAAGTTGTTTATCATCTCACAAATTATAACATGATATTATACACATTCACTACTTTACAGAAAAGCAAGAATTATCAATACCGCATTACTCAATTTCCGTATTGCATTAATAAAATTAGTCCTAGTTATCCCGATGTAAAATAGTTAAGCAAATTAGAAATTTGTAAAAATTCTAATCTACATTACGCTGTACATATTCTACAATAATTCCATCTTTATGTTTTACAGTCATATTCCATCCTGTTGGTACTTCCTGAATATCTTTAATAATAGTTGCACCACTATTTAGTAAGACTTCTTTATATTCTTCAAAAGAATCCACAGAAAATGTAGCCATTGTATTTCGTACAGGTGCTAATTCTTCTTCTGAACCGGCTATAATAAGCAGATTATCTATGTTGATAATTTCCACCATATAGTTTCTTCTTGTTTATATTTTTTGAATCCACAATGCCCTAAAATCTTTTGAGAAGCCAAACCATCTAAATCAGTTTCTGCAATTACACTCGTAACGTCATTTTGTTTTAATGCCCACTCACACATTGCTTTTACAGCTTCTGTCATATAGCCGTTGTGCTCAAACTCTTTACCTAAACCATATCCAATCTCAACTTCACCATTTTCATTAGGAATATCTTTAAAATCCGCTGAACCTACTGCAACCCTATCCTCCTTACGAATTAAGAAAAAAAAGCTGTGCCATAAATAATTATTAGGATCTTTTTGTGTTATTTCATACTGTCCCTTTACTATTCCAAGAAAAAATCCTTCCATTGGTTCTGCCTTATAGGAACAGCCTAATTCTTTTTCAAGTCCAGGAATATCTTCAATCCATAATTTTAATTGATTAAAAGTTAGAGGGATAATCTCCAAGCGCTCAGTTTGTATTGTCATTTTGTTTCCTCCTTTAAATGAAATATCACTTACATTTATGCCAATTATAAAAATCTTTTAACTCTGCCTTTCGTTCCTGTGGTAAAAGTGTCTTCTTAATACCTTGAATTGCACCTTCAAGTGCTAATAATCTATGAATACACGCAGAGGTATCAATTTCTTGTATTTTTAACCAGGCTTGTTCTGCTCCAATATCTTTCAATTCATCAAAAGTATATATACCTACTTTATTCAACTGACTTTCAACTTCTTTTCCGATATTAGGAAACCTTGATAATTCCCCCATAAAAAACCTCCTTTCAAATTAGAACTTACTTTTATTTATTATTTCCATGTTATTGGATAATCCAAATGTTTTGGTAATTTCGTATTTCTATTTCCTTTAGCAGAATTAATTTGCCCTTGTGTTAAAAAAACAGCTTCTCTTAAATCAGCATTACTAAAATTCGTATCTCTTGTATCTGCTCCTAAAAAAATTGTTCCGTCAAATATACAACTATCAAAATTAGCTGCAATTAATAATTTCATGCTCAAGTCTAATCCACTCATATCTCTTTTTTTAAAATTTCTTCCTAAGAACTCTGTTAACCTCTTATTATCACTATTCTTAAAACACTTTATAATAGAATCACAGACTTGCTTTAAGACGATATTAACTTTGTTTCTATAACTCTCAATGTCAATGTCAAGAATACTTTGTGGAGTGGAATTACATAGGGCTTCATTTTCATTAATCAAATCTTGAATATCACCCCATAATTCTTTTGCTGGAATTATTATTTTTGATTCTTCTAAAAAGTAACGTATTTGATATAATTGAAAAATAATTACAAAGACATCGAATATTTCTTTTGATTGTTCTTGTGAGGTTTGCCATGTCTCACCTTTATAAATACATTGTGTTACATGCTGTCCTGCCCCAAAGCAATCATATCCTATACAACCTTTCATATTACGCTTTTCCAATTCATGATGAATCTTACAACGATAATCATTTTGTAGCTTTGTACAAGGTTTACCTGCTTCTTTATTCTCTGGAAAACCATCTATTTTTGAAAAAAATAATGCTGTACAACATAAACCACTGCATTTTGAGCAATCTGCTTTTAATTGCTCTAATCTTCCCTTACTTTTTTCACGTATCTTCATATTATAATCTCCTCAAATTTGTATTTCATAATTTAATCAAGTCATTCTTACTTTAAATAATCTCATCTCTAAATTCTTATTTATATTACTCAATCTAAAATTGGAATTCGTCTTACTATTCTTTTATAATATTGGTACACAAATTTCACAGCAATGCTTATTTATCATCTGTATTGCATAGCGTTCAATGATAGGTCTTTTATCATCAAATCCGTAATTTCTTTTTGATAACTCCGAAAATATCTCCATCCATGCTCTTTGCATAGCATCTACTGTATGACTTATTTTAAATACGCAATATTTTCCACCAATAATTTTTCCAAAATTAATATACTTATTATCAACCTTAAATTCATCTGAAACAACTAAACATGTATCATAACGGCAATCTTTAGGTTCTATGAATTTTGGGTTATCTTGAGCTATTCCTAATATGATTGAATTTTCATTAAATAAGTTTTTTTCTTTAGCCCAACTTTTTAATTGCTCCATTATTTGCACATTCTCTGAACCGTATGGACCTGTTCTTCGTATATAAGCAATTTTATATGATGGTATCATTTCAATATTGATATTCATAATTTACCTTCTTCTTTAATAGAGTACATCGATGCCTGAATTCATCATATAATGCTTTAAAATGTATTTCAACTTATTTTTTAAAATTACCAAATAAGATTTCTTCCGAAAGAGATGTTTTAATAAAGGCATATGCTAAAGAAAAAATTATTACCTGAATAACACCGCTAAAAATATTAGTGAAACCCCAGCTTTCTTTTTCCGAGAATTCATTTCAGCTCGTTCGTTTTCATTCATTGTAACTTTATATTTTCGTCTGCCAATAATATATAGTAATAATCCACTACTGTTATTTCCGCCTATAGAAAAAAGTCCCCAAAGTTTCGGATGCTTTAGCCCTCTACATCTGGCATCAAGCTCTGTCAATTTGTAAACTTGATATGCAAGCGTAAACGCTCCCAATAATGCGATAAAGATTGTTAAAATTAAATACCAACTCATAATATAGCCTCCTACAATTTTCGTATTATCTGATAGAATAGTGTGGTTGTACTGACTACACCAGTTATGATACTTCATTTATTTTTTCAAAAATTTTTATTTTCAGTAAGCTTGTACACTTTTTATAGTATTAAAATAAATCTTTAGATTCTCTTTTTTTAATTTTTTGTCTGATGGACTAGCTTACACAATATTCCATAAACTCATTTATCATATTCCGATACTTTTCTTCTTTGTTTATAAGCCCCACAGCTTTGCTGCTATTACATTTTTACAGTTTTTCATATGAAGTTGTATTTAAACCTGTCTTGGAATAAGTGCCCATGTCTTTTATGTGTCCCTCAACTATAATTTTCCGCTGTAGCAACACAATCGTCTCCACATGGCTCGAGTCGCCCTAAATGATGTCTTAATTTACCTGTCTTCGGAAAAAAGTCTAAGATTATATCTGTTCTCCGCGTTTTTTAAATTCCACTGACCAGCTCTAAGGCCATCTATGAGGACAAATTCACCTTGGAATTTAAGTCCGGCGGATGGTGGATGTGGAAGAATAAAATTGAAAACGTGCAGAAATCAGAATTGTTATCCATATCTAAGGCTGCTCCTTTCGTTGGTTGGATTTAAGATTTTTTCCCTACCTTGTAACACTTTTTATGGAGTTTCGTATAATGATAGCAACAGGAAACTAAGTTTCCTTATCCTAAATGTATTAAGAGGTGTCATAAATTATGAATAGTATGAACTCATTAAAAGATTTAAAGCAAGGTCAAACGGCAAAAGTAAAATCTATATTGTCTACAGGCAGTATACGAAGGAGATTGCAGGATATCGGTCTTATTGAAGGAACCGAAGTAGAATGTCTGCAAAAAAGCCCGGCGGGAGACCCGGTTGCCTACTTAATCAGAGGGGCAGTTATTGCGTTAAGGTCAGAAGATTCTTCAAATGTTTTGATCTACTAAAAATTGAATAAATGAGGTGGTAATAATGGGGCTGACAAATGACTCTACAGGAATTAAGGCGGTTGATTCTGGATTGGTTATTAAGAAGTCAACGCCAGATGATAAAGTTATCGCGGTAGCAGGTAATCCAAACGTCGGTAAAAGCACAGTTTTTAACAATTTAACAGGGCTTAATCAACATACTGGGAACTGGCCCGGAAAAACTGTTACAAATGCCCAAGGATATTGCCATTACGCGGATTCAACTTATGTTTTAGTCGATATTCCAGGCACATATTCCCTTATGGCACATTCAGTAGAGGAAGAAGTAGCACGAAACTTTATCTGTTTCGGTGATCCGGATGCAGTTGTTGTCGTCTGCGATGCTACCTGTCTGGAACGAAATTTTAATCTTGTTCTACAGACATTGGAAATTACCAACAAAGTAGTCGTTTGCGTCAACCTGATGGATGAAGCCAAGAAGAAGAACATAAGAATTGATTTAGATGCAATATCTCAAAAGCTTGGCGTACCTGTAGTAGGGACGACTGCAAGAAAGAAAAAAAGCTTGGGAAAATTAATGCAGTCTGTTAGTCAGTTGTTATGCCAGCCAGAAGAAAAGTCCCCTTTTCAGATAAAATACTCAAAACCGATAGAAGATGCTATTGCTTACTTGGAGCCTTTTATTAAACAAAAGATTGAGAAAAAGATAAATACACGGTGGCTCAGCCTGAAACTACTTGACTATGATGAAACACTGATTACTGCTCTTAATGAATATCTCGGTTATGAACTGATTAGTGATGAAGAAATCCAGAAAGAATTAAATCTAGCCAAAAAGATTTTGTCGGACGGCGGAATTACCAGTGATGCTTTACGTGATAAAATCGTTTCCGGTTTAGTTTTGGCTGCAGAATATATATGCTCTGATACAGTTCACTTTGACAAAGCCAACTATAATGCGATGGACAGGAAATTTGATAGTATATTGACAAACAAATGGACCGGTTTCCCGATTATGATAGCCCTACTCATGGGCGTTTTCTGGCTAACAATAACAGGAGCCAATTACCCTTCACAGTTGATATCTGATGGGTTGTTTTGGGTTCAAGACCGGCTCACCGACGTTTTTCAATATATGGGTGCACCGGATTGGCTGCATGGAATGCTTGTTCTTGGCGTGTACCGTGTATTGGCATGGGTTGTTTCTGTAATGCTGCCGCCTATGGCGATTTTTTTTCCACTGTTTACCTTGCTTGAGGATTTGGGATATCTGCCCCGCGTTGCTTTTAATTTGGATAAATATTTTAAAAAGTGCTGCGCCTGCGGGAAACAAGCCCTTACCATGTGTATGGGATTCGGATGCAATGCAGCAGGTATTGTCGGGTGTAGAATTATAGACTCACCACGCGAACGATTGATCGCCATAATTACCAATAATTTTGTGCCTTGTAACGGTCGATTTCCGACACTGATCGCTATCTTAACAATGTTTTTTGTCGGTGCCGCCGCCGGACCGTTTGAATCCGTTTTTTCTGCTGTCTTACTTACAGGCATGATTGTTTTAGGCATCTTTATGACTTTCATAGTCTCAAAGATATTGTCAAAGACAATTTTAAAAGGCGTTCCTTCCTCGTTCACGCTGGAGCTTCCGCCGTACCGCAAACCTCAAATTGGCAAGGTCATTGTCCGTTCCATCTTTGACAGAACATTATTTGTACTCGGAAGAGCTGTAGTAGTTGCAGCACCAGTCGGTCTTATTATATGGGTTATGGCTAATATTTCCTTCGGTAATATGACATTGCTTGCCCATTGCTCAAGCTTCTTAGATCCGTTTGCAAAAATGTTAGGAATGGACGGTGTTATTCTTTTAGCGTTTATTTTAGGTTTTCCAGCCAATGAAATCGTAGTTCCAATTATTATTATGACCTATATGTCATCCGGCAGCATCATGGAATTGGATAGCTTATGGGACTTAAAGCAACTATTGGTCAATAACGGCTGGACATGGATTACTGCAATTAGTACAATGCTATTCTCTTTGATGCACTGGCCTTGCTCCACAACCTGTCTTACGATTAAGAAAGAAACTCAAAGCTTGAAATGGACAGCAGTCTCCTTTGCTGTACCGACTATAATGGGGATTATCGTTTGTTTTGCATTTGCTAATGTCGCAAGGCTATTTATATAAATGAAATACAAGGCACTCTACGAAAATCAACCGTAGGATGCCTTGCTTTGTTGGTATATAAATGTGTCCAAAAATTAATGGGTATAATCCAAGTACTTAATATGTTCCGGTAAATCCTTTTGTATCAGTTCTTTCATCTTTTTAGCAAAAGAACAAAGATAGCCGATAGGATTGCCACGCTGGATACAATAAAATCAACTACATCATCCTTCTTAAAGTTCCCAACTAATATCTTTCTTCCACTTCTATACTCTGTTTTTTCATCTACAAATTCTATTTCCTTTTAAGTTTTTTATCATCGCAGAGCATAACAAACTTTCGGTATTCCTTTCTTGCGTTTTTATGTTGTTTCAAAATAAGTCCAATACAAATCCATCATCAACAAGTTCAAAGGGGTCATGTCTTATTCCTAAATATACTGGAAGGCTTGAAAAGTAGTACTTTTCAGGAGAATTTTCATACCTCCCAATATCAGTTGGATTATTATGTATGTATGCCGATAAGGCAAATAAATATCTTTCTATTTTAACTATTTTGCTTCTAAACCTGTCTTGGAATAAATGTCCATGTCTTTTATGCATTCCATTGAAATATTGAGCATATGAAAAGTTAATATCATGCATTATCTTTGAAATATCAGCTCCATTAGCATCAATTATAAGATGCAAATGATTATCCATAAGTCAATACAAACTGTGATAGTAAAAAAGCTGAGTAAATTATTTATTGTCTTGTACATTTACCATGCCCCCATTACTTCCAGTTACAATTCAACGTCCTCATTGCAAGTGAGGTTTTTGTTCATCTTTTTAAGTATATCTTTCTTTGCTATTGTATTGGAAAATAAATTTCAATCTGTGATTCTTCATTTTCTGCTCCTAAAAACTGCTCTGTGTAGCATTCCAGATCATCTCTGTCATCAAGTTGAAAACTACTCTTAGGCAACCAAATACCCCAAATATAATAATATGTAGAAAGTAAATTTTTTACTTTACCTTTGTGTATGAACTTAGCATACTTTCCACCACTAATTTCTTTTAATTTCATACCTTCTGGTATATTAGAGTCACATGATGCTTCAATCCCTATAAATACAGCAGCTTCACTATTTTTATTAAATGTGTTTGACAAGCATGTACCACCTGTTTCATAAATACTATACCTATTATTATTCATTGAAATATAATGCTGCTTTGCCAATTGAACGTTCAACTTTTCCCACATTTCAATAATGTTATTATTCTCAATACTCATGTCAAATCTAAACCCAACAACAAATTTAGGTTGAAATATTACGATTTTTGGTGATAAATTTGCATAATTGCATTCAGTTAGTTTGTCAATTTGCATCGGCTGATGGCTTCCAATCAGCACATTAATCCCATTTTTTCTGTATTCTGTTGGTGTAATACCATATCTCTTTCTAAAGGCTCTTGTAAAACTTTCAGCAGACTCAAAATACAATGAAACTGCGATGTCTAAAATTTTTCTGTCACTATATATAAGATCATATGCCGCTTGAGTCAACCTCCGACTTCTGATATAGCTGCCAATTGTTTCCCCCATCACTACTTGAAAATAACGGTGAAAGTGATAATAAGAATAGGAAACTGCATTAGCAACTGATTCTACAGTCAAAGGTTCATACAAATTTGTTTCAATAAATATAATTGCTCTACCAATGATTTGCTTATCTTTCAATACAGTCTCCTCCTTTTTTAATAGGTAATATTGTAAAAGTCTTTTCCCGCTTTTTCATATGGAAGGTTCACTATAATTTCTCGTTCTTGTAATTTTTGTACCTTAAAACTTTTCCAACCATTGGCTTGCGGTGAACCAAAGGTCATTTCTATTTTTTTCTCGGTTGTATTAAACAACATAGAACGTAAAGTTCCAAAAAATTCGGGGTAATAATGACAACATAATCCCTGCGGATAAGATGTCGACAGTATAACTTTTAAATCTTGCACTGATATTTTTTCTTTTTCAGAAAACATCTTTTCTATTGCTTTATAACGAATCACCGAGTTTTCAATCAACATCTTTTCATATGGCTTTATTTCTTGCAAAACTACATGATTTGTAGAAATTAGAAAATTCTGCTTGGAGACGTTATCTAAAATGCGATATGCTTTATGACCATCTATACATTGCAATAGAGCAATTTTGTTATTACTATCAGCAAGCATTAAATTTATATTATATCCAATAGGTGCATCCATTGCCCATGCAATAGCTTCATCAACATTTTTGCAGTTTTCCAAAATACTTCGGATAACAACCCAAAAAGAAAAACCGGTTACACCTGCTTTCTGTCCTCCCTCAAAGTTACCCACAGGCAATCCATTGCTAGCTTTACAAGCTGCCAATCCATACTCATTCATTCCATCACATCGTCCGAATAAATTGAGTGTAGAACCAATGTAGCGATATTTCCCTTTAATAGCTGTATATGCAAAGCACATTTCTTCCATTTCATCATTAAAATCATAGTTACGCGCCATTAAAGTGTGTCCAGTTTCAATCTTGTTTGAAACTGCTGCCATCAAACTGCACCCGCGTTCCAAATATGTCATTGCATAAAAAATCGCTTGTTCTTTCGAAATTCCAACTGTATCTACAAACCCTTTGATTTCCTCATTTACACCACTGCAATATCGGTTAATCAAATTGAATATTTCTGTTAATTTACTTTGAGGATAGGCCTTAGGTGGTAAAATCACCTTTTTTAATAAATCAGGTTGCGATAAAATCCAATTACCAATCTGCGTCCCAACTTCATAACTTGTTCCTACAAAATTCTTTAAGTACGTCTTTGTTTTTTTCATTAAAAACACCTCATCTTTCAAAAAAATTATAAGATAAGGTAAGATGATATACTTGATATTTTCTGCGGAATTTTTTATATAATTTTTTATTCAAATTATTATTTATATTACTTAGTTTAAAATTGGAATTTATGTTTTACAAATCAATATACATTCTGCTAGCATTTTTCCTACAATTACAGAACTATTGATTATATTAAATCCTTTTTTGCGGATAAATTCTACATATTCATCAGACGTCCACTTATGAAAAGTATGAAACCCGATTATTTCCATTAATCGAATTAGTATCTTATTAATTTTTCCATTATATACAAATGTTGGTGCAATCAGCAATCCTCCTTCTTTTAATACACGCCTAATTTCTGTTAGTGCTTTATCAGGATTAGGCATAATATGAAGAGCATTTGCAATAACTACTGTGTCAAACCGTACATCCTCGTATGATAGGTTCGTTGCATCCTGTACATTAAAAGTAACAGGTAAATGAGATACTCTTAACTTTGCTTCTTCAATCATGTTCTCTGAAAAATCAGTTGCTTCCCAACTAGCTACTTTTTTACATAGTGGAAATGTAAGTTGTCCAGTTCCACAAGCCAATTCTAACACCTGCATATTATTATTCAACGATTTTGATATAATTTCACATAATTCTCGGTAAAGTTTTATATTTTTTCTTTCCTGCATTGGCGTATACAATTTGGCAACCTTTTCCCAAAACTTTTTATTTGTAACTTTTCTACCCATACTATTGCATAGCCTTCTTTCCTAAACACTTACAAATTACTATTTATATTACTTAATCTCAAAATCATTACAAAATCTTGATATTCCTATCCTCGTAAATATCCTTCTATCAACAGTTTCTTATATCAATAACAGATATTCTTTACCATTACTTCGGGAATGAATTGGCTAAAGCCCAAACCTACTGTAAGTGTACATTCCATGTTATGGTTCAACTGTCTTTAAGTGATGCATATTGCAACCTTGCTCCTATTTGATTAAGCATTCTTTTATCAGCAGTTACTTATATCAATAATAGATATTCTTTACTATTACTTCGGGAATGAATGGGCTAAAGCCCAAACCCACTGTAAGTATACATATCATGTTATGGTTCAACCCCTCAAATGATTTAACAAAATCCACACATTGTTTATTTAAATACATATCATGTTATGGTTCAACGCAAAAGATGCAACACCAGTTACAACTACGGTCGGATTTAAATACATATCATGTTATGGTTCAACAGTAGAGAAATTTTAGAGTTGCAATATAGAGTTGCATTTAAATACATATCATGTTATGGTTCAACTAAACCATTAAAAAATCTTAAGTCATACTATGATTAATTTAAATACATATCATGTTATGGTTCAACTTAATTATTCTGTTAAAAAGTTCTCTGATGAGTCTTATTTAAATACATATCATGTTATGGTTCAACAACTTCTATTAATTAACTCATTACAATATTCTTCACATTTAAATACATATCATGTTATGGTTCAACTAAAATAAATAGTAATAGCACTATTGATTTACAAGCATTTAAATACATATCATGTTATGGTTCAACTTTTTCATGTAAAGAAAAAGAGTCGTTTAATTTATAATTTAAATACATATCATGTTATGGTTCAACCAGCTGAACAATTATATCATACTGGTAAATTAAAGACATTTAAATACATATCATGTTATGGTTCAACTGGTGGATTGGTATAAACAAGAGTGGGGTATTTGAATTTAAATACATATCATGTTATGGTTCAACTAATATTTATAATGATTATATTGAAGCTATAACAAAATTTAAATACATATCATGTTATGGTTCAACTAAAAATTCACTTATTGTATAAAATATAATAATACTATTTAAATACATATCATGTTATGGTTCAACATTACAACCTCTACAACTATCCAGTTTGGATTTTCATTTAAATACATATCATGTTATGGTTCAACCAATATTTTAAGAGACCAATTTCAGAATTAATTGGATTTAAATACATATCATGTTATGGTTCAACATGTTATTGCTGCTATCTTAAATTATCCAAAAGAATTTAAATACATATCATGTTATGGTTCAACCCGCAAAGTACATGGCAATGTTTGGCTATGCTTTAATTTAAATACATATCATGTTATGGTTCAACCAGTTAGTGCATATAATTATATTATTAATCAAAAATATTTAAATACATATCATGTTATGGTTCAACTAATATATAAAGGTGTTAAATCTGGAGAAATAAATGATTTAAATACATATCATGTTATGGTTCAACTGAAGAAAAAGCATATTGGTTAGGTTTTGTTTGGTGATTTAAATACATATCATGTTATGGTTCAACGTTAAAGAAAGTAATATTAAAACAAATGGTTAATTAATTTAAATACATATCATGTTATGGTTCAACAATCTAATACAAGGCAATGGTAATAATTCTTTTACATTTAAATACATATCATGTTATGGTTCAACTGGTTGAAGTTAAAAGGAACTATATACAAGTTGATTTAAATACATATCATGTTATGGTTCAACTATTATGTAGTATTAAATACTACATCTTGTAACATATTTAAATACATATCATGTTATGGTTCAACTAATACAAAATAGCCATTCTTTATTTTCATTATAATCCTTAAAGTATTGATAATAAAGAGTTTAGCTAAAATTTTTCCAACCGTTTTTGATTTTTTGCAATTTCAAAAACAAAAGTGCTTTAAGCTGTTGGATTTGAATTGCTTAAGGCACTTTGGTTTTATAAGTTGATTGGAAAAATGTTTTTAATCTTAGCTCAATATAAAATTTATTCAATAAAGCCTTTTGTCTGCATTTTTTCTGAATTACAGAAGAATGCCATACCTGTTTTCATTTTTCTAAGATTCAATTTTTTATAAAAAGCTTCTTTCCCAGATAAATTAAGTATAAATGCTTACGCTGCGTAAACAAGTCAAATTTTAATTTAACCTTGAGCATAATTTTTACAGCCTTTTATTTTATAAAATTTACATACTTTTTTAGTATCTACATGAATTTTTCAAGTACATTATTTGAAGCTTTCATAATGTATTATTTCTTCTAATTTTTTTCGAGGACGTGCCTTTGGTTTTTCATCTGGATAGCCAAGTGTAACAACTCCAACTACATATTTATCAGATGGTATATTTAAAATTGGTCTTATTTCATTTTGCACAAGCCACCCAACCCAACAAGTACCTAACCCTAAATTACAAGCTTCAAGAAGTATATGTTCTATTGAAATTGATGTATCCCTAATTATCTGCTTCAACTCCTCTTGTGGACTATTTTCATCTAAAGATATATTTTTTCCAACTATTCTAGAACTTATATCTGCTGCACATACAATAAAAACTGGAGCTTTAAGCATCCATTTTTGATTATGGCATACTTCCGATATTTTTCGTCTATTTTCTTCAGATTTTACTATAATAAAGTGCCACGGCTGAGTATTACTTCCTGATGGAGCTAATCTTGCACTTTCAATTAATTGAAGTATTTTTTCATTTTCAACTTCTTTGCAATCATATTTTCTTATGCTTCTTCGTTCTCTAATTTCACTAATCATGTTATTCCCCTCTCAATATAATTAATTTTTAACTTACTTCATTCCCGTTGAGCCGAAACCACCGCTATTTCTATCAGATGATGATACTTCTTTAACTTCTTTTATTGAAACTTTTATAACAGGTTTAATGACCATTTGGGCTATTTTCATCTGTTTTTCAACCTTAAATGGGACTTTTCCATGATTTATTAATATAACACCAATTTCTCCCCTGTAGCCTTCATCAATTGTTCCTGGGGAATTTAAAACTGTTACAGAATTTTTTAAAGCTAGTCCACTTCTTGGTCTTACCTGAGCTTCTGTATTAGCAGGAAGTTCTATAATAATACCTGTTTTTATTAAAGCAGTCTGTCCTACATCTATAATCTTTTCCTCAACAGAAAACAAATCCATTCCTGCATCACTTTTGTGTGCATATTCAGGTAGTTTAGCTTCTTCATTTATTCTTTTTACTTTAACTTCCATCATTGTTTTTCCTCCATTTAAATCAACTTCTTTTAAATTATAACAAATAAACTACCTCTGGGATACCCCAGGGGTAGTTTATATAAAGAACATAACGATCTACCTTGCACCAATACAGATAACTATACCCGTGCTGATGGTTCGTTCGACTATGTAAGATACCTTGATAGCTACACATAACCACTACGATACCCTGCATAATCTTAGCTCGACCCACATAAGATAAGTTGAAATTCTATTATAATCAAAACCTTTGTGAAACTTTAAAATTATTGACCATAATAAAACCCTTTCTTACCTTATGAAATCTTTCCTCCGACTATACATAAGCCTTTCAACCCATATATAATCTTTAGTCGACCCATATATACCCCTTTACAAAAGCGTATATAAGTCTTCGCTCAACCGTTATGTTCCTTACGCTATTTAATATACCTAATATACAAGAAGTCATACAATGTAAATTTATCCATAAAGCATTTTGGAAAAAAGTTTATTGATGAATAATATTAAATCCTAATGTTAAAGCTAAATCATGTTACTATTTATAATTTTACTGAAAATATTTATAGTTTATAGAATATTAATGCTGTGAGATTGAAATGAAAGGAGATAGATTTACTGTAATGGAAAAGTTACTATGGGCATTCATCGTTGGTGGTGGAATATGCGTTATAGGACAATTAATGATGGATGTATTTAAACTTACGCCTGCACACACTACATGTACTTTGGTAGTAATTGGAGCTATTTTAGGCGGTTTTGGATTATATGAACCTCTTGTTAAGTTTGCAGGTGCAGGTGCTTCAGTACCCATAAGCAGCTTTGGCAATGCCCTGGTTAAAGGTGCATTATTTGAGGCAGAGCAAACAGGTGTAATAGGAATTCTAACAGGAATATTCAAAATAACTAGTGCTGGAATTTCATCTGCTATAATCTTTGCATTCATTGCAGCATTGATATTTAAGCCTAAAGGTTAATCTTCAAATATGGAGGGAGAAGGAAATGGCAGTTGGCTCGAAAGTAAAGCAAACATTAGCAAGTTTAAAAGGCGTAGAAAGCACATTAAGATTATATTCCCTACAAAGTGCAAATGAAGAAGAAAGAATGGTCTATAAGAAGGCTCTAAAAACAGCAGAATCAGTTATTCAGGATTTAGAATATAGAATAAAAGAAATAGAGTTTGAAGAACCCCAATATAAGGGTAACTAAGGAAGAAAAAATTCATGCAAAGTTGGGTTACAGTGCTGTTAAGGACCATAATTGTATTTTTTGTAGCACTAGCAATAGTAAGACTTATGGGTAAAGGGAGTATATCAAGAGCAGCGCCATTTAAATTTGTAAGTTATATTGTAATTTCTATTATCATTTCTCTTGTTTTATTAGGTTTGGTAACAAGTGTATCCCATTACCTCATTATCCTGGTTACTTGGATTATACTAACTTTTGTCTTAGATTATCTCTCATTAAAGAGTAAGTGGTTTCATGACTTTATCAATGGAAAAGAAACAGTATTAATTAAACATGGTAAAGTTATGGAAGAACATTTAAAGGAAGTAAGATTTACCGGTGAAGAACTTTTAAGAGAATTGCGGTCAAGAAATGCTTTTAATTTAGCAGATGTAGAGTTTGCTGTTATGGAAACCACTGGCGAGATAAATGTTTTACTAAAGTCAGATAAAAAGCCCATTACACCGCATGATTTACAAAGGAAAGTTGCTCCTTTATCTGAGCCTCAAACTATAATATTAGATGGGACAATTCTTGATGAACCCCTGTCAACTAGAGGATTAAATCGAGAGTGGTTAAATGCTGAACTGTCAAAGGTTGGAGTAAGCAGTGATAATGTTTTTATTGGTCAAGTAGACTCTTCAGGTGATTTGTTTATTGACCTGTTTGATGATGCCATACAAGTTAATAAACCTCAGGTAAAAGAGCTGCTGTATGCAAGTATTTCAAAATGTCAAGCTGAT
Organism: Clostridium sp. JN-1; assembly: GCF_003718715.1. Taxonomy (NCBI): domain Bacteria; kingdom Bacillati; phylum Bacillota; class Clostridia; order Eubacteriales; family Clostridiaceae; genus Clostridium; species Clostridium sp. JN-1. The sequence goes on from NZ_CP033465.1 coordinate 2,154,080, forward strand.
CTTCTAACTTTTTCATTAGAAAGTGATGATCCTAAAGTTAAAAATATGTATTCTGTGAATGCCAGAAAGCTCAAAAAAATGATGGATAAATTAGAAGCATATTTATTACGCTAAAAGGTGGTAGTATAATGTCAAATAAGAAAAAGAAAAAGCTTACCCCTACTCAGCAGGAATATCAAAATTTTACAAAGGACATGGAACCTAAGCGGCATGTTTTAAAAAATTGTATAAGGGCATTTTTTGTTGGGGGTTTTATATGTACAATTGGTCAATTACTTCAGTGGTTTTTCATGAAATATTTTAACTTTACAGAGAAGACTGCAGGAGATCCTGCCACAGCAGTTTTAATTATAATCGCAGTTTTACTTACTGGCTTTGGAGTCTTTGATCATATTGCACAATGGGCAGGAGCAGGTACTGCTATTCCAATTACAGGATTTGCAAATACTATGGCGTCTGCTGCAATTGAACATAAAACCGAAGGATATGTATTGGGTGTTGGAGGAAATATGTTTAAACTTTCTGGACCAGTAATAACTTATGGGGTCTTTTCAGCCTTTGTTGTTGCACTAGTAAAAATAACTATAAAGTGGTTAGGTGGTATGTAAATGCTCAAAGGTCATCAAACATGGGTTTTTAACTCTAAACCAGTAATTATAGCCTCTGCTGCAGTAGGTGGACCATTTGAATCTAAAGGTCCATTAGCTGATGATTTTGATATTCTGCATGAAGATACTTGGTTAGGACAGGATAGCTTTGAAAAAGCAGAAAAAAAGATGATAGAACAAGCATGTGAAACAGCAATTAACAAAGCGAACATAAAAAAAGAGGATATTCAATTTTTTATCAGTGGAGACTTAATGAATCAAATTATATCTAGCAGCTTTGCTGCCCGCACTCTTGGGATACCATTCTTAGGTATTTATGGTGCTTGCTCAAGTGCTATGGAAGGTCTTGCACTAGCTTCTCAATTAGTTGACAGCAATTGTGCAAAATATGTAATAACATCTGCATCCAGCCATAATATGGCGGCAGAAAAACTATACAGGTATCCTACAGAGTATGGTGCCCAAAAGCCTCCAACAGCTCAGTGGACAGTAACGGGAGCTGGGGCAGGTTTGGTAGCTCAAAAAGGTACGGGTCCAAGAGTTGTTTCAGCAACCATTGGCAGGGTAGTAGATATGGGACTTACGGATCCTTTTAATATGGGAGCAGCAATGGCACCAGCAGCAGTGGCTACAATAGAAGCACATTTTAGAGATTTAAATATAGATCCATCTTATTATGATGTTATTGCAACTGGAGATTTAGGAAGTGTTGGACACGAAATTGCCAGTGAACTTTTAAAAAAGCATGGACTTGAAATTCCAAAAGAAATATTTACAGACTGTGGACTATTGATATACAAGGGAACTCAGCCTGTAATGGCTGGTGGGAGTGGATGTGGTTGTTCAGCTGCCGTTACTTATGGACATTTTCTTAAACGTATGCTGAAAGGAGAACTAAAGAGAATATTAATTGTTGCAACAGGTGCATTATTATCACCTCTATCCTACCAGCAGAAAGAAAGCATACCTTGTATTGCCCATGCGGTATCAATAGAAATATAAAATCATTCACTAATTAATTATAGATATATATTTAAAGAATGCTTGAAAGGAGGTGACAATTATGACAGTAGGAACACAGATGCAACAAGCTATTGCAGGCATACAAAGTGCTGCTGCAACAATGAAAACCTTTGCTCTAGAAACAGAGGATAAGAAAGCAAAACAAGATTTCCAGCAAATAGCTCAAAATCTTGATTGTGCACTAACAACACTAAAAGGAAGGCAAAAATATATTGAGCAGCAAGAACCTCAATATAAGCAATGTTAGATTATTCTTATTAAGACGCAAAAGAGGAGAAAATATTAATTTCTCCTTTTTTTATTGTGTTTTAACTATTTGAAATATGCACTAAAAACTTGGTACTTACTATTTACATAATCCATCCCAATGTTCATTGGATTCACTTAATTCCATTAAAGCTGCAGATTTATCTTTAGCAGTGATAGAAGCTTTAAGTCGATTAATACTTACAGTTAAGTTATGTATTTCACCTCTCTCACCACTAAATTGAATTCGTTTAGCAACAGTTTTCCAGGCTGTTTCTAATTTGCTCTCATTTTGCTCCGCTAATGTCCAGTCATCTGACATTACTGCTTTTGTAGTTGTTTCGAGATACTTTGGAACATTGTCCCAATCTCCTTGAGGGTGTTTAAGAAATCCACCACTAAGTGAAATTATAATCGACATTGCTATTATAGCTATAGGAGTAAATATAACAAAAAATCTTCTCATCATTATTCCTCCATTCATAATTTTTATAATTTAATATGCTGATTTTTTTCATGCAAACTAAAATACTAATATGGTCCTTTAAAATCTCCCACAACTATAGGCTTTTTTATCCTATCCTTATATTTGTCTACATATAGAGAACCTGATGCCTCATAGGTTGCTAGGAATACTTCAGAAGGGTCCTTTACTCCAAATTTCTTAAGTTCAGACATTAACCAATAACGATCACGATTTATTTGTTTTAAATTTAGATCCACTACTATTCCATCATAAATTAATTCTATCCCTAATCCTGTTTTAGACACAGGAATGTTCATATCTTTGGCTGTAACTGGCTGCAGCTCGGGTTTTTTTAAGACAGAAAGATCACCATTTGGTTCTAAGACTGCAAAGTGAACTTCATTTAAATCAAATATATCTTTACTTCTCAATTGCTGAAGTAAATTTGTGGTATTATATCTTAATTTACGCATATTATTTTCTAATATAACACCATTCATTATTAGTATTGTTGGTTCCCCTTCTATACATTTTGCGGCAAACCGTGATTTAGTTGTCAGCAAATCAACAGCTAAGCCAGCGACCGTCCAAGTAGTAAGTGCAACCCACTGCGGCCATATTCTACTCGATAAATCTAATGATATAGAAGCAGCCATTGACCCAATAGTAATTCCTAGTACATAATCGAAAAGAGTAAGCTGACTTATTTGCTTTTTACCTAGAAAACGTGCATATACTATTAATAATAAAAAAGCAACTATCGATCTTACAAGTGTTACAAGTCCTTCGTTCATTGATATTACCCCTATCTATTATATTAGTTTTTATGAATTTGAAATCAATTCATTTATCTAACACATATAAATAGGATAACTCATATATAAATTAATTATTCTAATGAGATAAAAATTAAACTGTAACTCATAATATAAAAAAAACAGAGGACAAAGGACAGAGGACAATTGACAAAAAAGGAGGATTTTTCTCCGCTATACTACGAAAAATCTTTAATAAAAAAACGACCATAGCCGCGTTGTTTCGCTTCGCTCAACTTCTTTTGGGCACAGCCCTTAACTAAGCTGCTTTATTATTAACTTTTTATCATTAAATTTTTATATAACTATACATTTTATGCGATAGCATATTAATATTATATACTTTAAAATTCATATGTTATCCCATGAATACCTTCATAATAAATAAATAAAAGAACATATCTAAATTTGATTTACACAAATCTAGGTACGTTCTCATGGTTACACAATGTTTCGCTGAAGCGAAACATTGCTAACTTGTATAAATTTAAAAATTCTTTTGCGTTAGCAAAAAATCAACCTTCTCTGTCCTATGTCCTCTGTCCTCTAAAAATGCTTAGCATTTTTTTATATTATTTACTTAAGTTGTTTAATCTTTCAATTACTTCTTCAAGCATTTGACTGTATTTCTTTCCTTTGTTCTTTTCTTCATCTACAACTTTTTGAGGTGCCTTAGCTACAAATTTTTCATTTGAAAGTTTCTTTTGTACCCTTTCAATTTCCTTTTCTAATCTTTGTTTTTCCTTATTTAATCTTTCAAGTTCTTTTTCAAGATCAATAAGTTCAAGTAAAGGCATAAATATTTCTGCACCTCTTGTAACAACTGAAACTACATTTTTAGAAATTCCACTTTTATCATCCAAAAATTCAACCTTGCTAGCTGATGCAATTTTTTCAAAATATGGTATACCATTTTGAAATGCTTGTTTTGCATTATTTTCAGTAACATATACCATAATTTTAGCTTTTCTTGAAGGAGGAACATTCATTTCAGTTCTAACATTTCTAAGTGATTTTATAGCTTCTATAATATATTCCATATCACTTTCAGCTTTTGGATCATCAATTTCTTCTCTGTATTCAGGCCATTTTGAAATTGTTATTGATTCATACTTTGTATTTAAATGAGTATATATCTCTTCTGTAATAAATGGCATTATTGGATGTAATAATTGTAAGCTTGTAGTCAATACTTCATTTAATACATTAAATGCCACTCCCTTAGCTTCTTGATTATCTCCATACATAACTGGTTTTACAAGTTCAATATACCAGTCACAGAATTCACCCCATATAAAGTCATAAATCTTTTGTGCTGCAATTCCAAGTTCAAATTTTTCTATGTTATCTGTTACTTCCTTTACAACTTTATTCATTCTAGATAATATCCATTTATCCGCTTCAGTATAATTCTTACAATCTTTATATTTATTCATCACATCTTCATCTAAGTTCATGAGAACAAATCTTGAAGCATTCCATATCTTATTTGCAAAGTTTCTAGATGCTTCTACTCTTTCAGGATAATATCTTATATCATTTCCCGGTGCATTTCCACTTATTAAAGTAAATCTAAGTGCATCAGCACCAAATTCATTTATTACATCTATTGGATCAACACCATTTCCAAGAGATTTAGACATTTTTCTTCCTTGTGAATCTCTTACTATACCGTGTATTAATACATGGTCAAATGGTATATCATTCATACAGTAAAGTCCAGAGAATACCATTCTTGCTACCCAGAAGAATATTATGTCGTATCCTGTAACAAGTGTATTATTAGGATAAAAATACTTTAAGTCTTGAGTTTGATCTGGCCATCCAAGTGTAGAGAAAGGCCAAAGTGCTGAACTAAACCAAGTATCAAGTACATCTTTATCCTGCTCTAAATTTTGACTTCCACATTTAGTACATTCATGCGGTGTATCGACTGATACAATAATTTCTCCGCAGTCTTTACAATACCATACTGGAATTCTATGCCCCCACCAAAGCTGTCTTGATATACACCAATCCTTTATATTCTCCATCCAGTTAAAGTATGTCTTGTCAAACCTTTCTGGCACAAACTTAACTTTTTTATTTTTTACAACTTCTATTGCTGGTTTTGCAAGAGATTCCATCTTTACAAACCACTGCTTTGAAATCATAGGTTCTACTACGCTTCCGCATCTATCATGACAGCCTACATTGTGGTCAAGTTCTTCAACACTTACTAAAAATCCTTGTTCTTCTAGATCTTTAACTATTACATCTCTAGCTTCATATCTATCAAGTCCATCATATTTAGTTCCAGGAAATTTAATTGTTCCATTTGGATTCATAATAATTATTTCTTCAAGATCATGTCTCTTTCCTACTCCATAATCATTAGGATCATGAGCTGGAGTTATTTTAACTGCACCTGTTCCAAATTCAAGGTCAACATAATCATCTGCTATAACTGGAATTTCTCTATTAACTAATGGAAGAATTAATGTTTTTCCAATTAAGTGTGTATATCTTTCATCTTTGGGATTTACTGCAACTGCAGTATCTCCAAGCATTGTTTCAGGTCTTGTCGTTGCTATTTCAAGGTATTCGTCGCTTCCAACTACAGGATACTTTATGTGCCAAAGATGGCCTTTTTCCTCGGTATACTCAATTTCAGCATCAGACAAAGCAGTTTGACATTTTGGGCACCAGTTTATAATTCTATTTCCCTGATATATGAGGCCATCATTGTATAACTTTACAAATACAGTTCTAACTGCTTTATTTAACTTTTCATCCATAGTGAATCTTTCTCTTGTAAAGTCAACTGAAGCTCCTAATTTTTTAATTTGCTTCCTTATTCTCTCTCTGTATTCATCTGACCATTTCCATACCTCTTTTAAGAAAGCCTCTCTTCCCATTTCCTTTTTCTTTAAGCCTTTTTTGAGAAGTTCTTTTTCGACTTTAACTTCTGTTGCTATACTTGCATGATCTTCACCTGGAAGCCATAATACATTGTATCCCTGCATCCTCTTTGTTCTTATAAGTATATCTTGAATAGTATCATCTAGTGCATGACCTAAGTGAAGTTTTCCAGTAATATTTGGCGGCGGTAAAACTATAGTATAAGGTTTTTTATTTTCATCATTGTTAGGTGTAAAGTATCCCTTTTCTTCCCAATTCTTATAAATCCTATCTTCAAACTCTTGTGGATCATATGTCTTTGCAATATTCTTCGATTCTTCCATATTTCTTCCTCCTTAACTTTATTTAAAACTCATAGTAACTATAACTATATTTTGCATAATAAAATAAAAAAAAGACCTTTCATCCAATAAAGGACGAAAAGCCGCGTTACCACCTTTTTTCCTGCAAAAATACAGGCTCTTAATCAAAATAACGGTTAAGAAAACCGATTCCACTTACTAAACTTCAGTAGAAAAACTCCAAAGCTACCTTCAAAGTAAATCTCATAGGAAGTCTTTCAGCTAACAAACTTCCTCTCTTTGTAAAAGATTATTACTTTTACTCCTCTTTTTCACAGTTTTATAAAATCTTTTAATTGTTAATTACTATTATAACTTTAATTTTTAAGCTGTCAAGTTCAATTTTAAAACATTTTATTCACAAAATGTTTTAAAAAAGTACATTGTTATTTCACAAATATGACATAGCAATGTAACAATTACCTTATATACTTGATGATAAAGCTTATAAAATTATAATAAGTCCCCCTTATTATAAAAAATAAGTACTGGCAATTATAATGTCTAGTGCTTATCTATATTATCTTATATTTAAATTCTTACATTTAAGAACCCTATAGTATTGACATATTTCAAGTTGTCAATTCCTATAGGGTAAAATTTTTTGACTTAATATTTATTGCGGTCTTTTATACATCCAGCTTCCTTTATTAAAGCCGCTTCCTCTATTTGACTGGAAATCTGTAAATGTGCTGTCCCAATCATCAACTGCCCACAATCCAGTACAGTCAAAGTTATAGTTAAGATAATCTATAAGATCATAATAACTTACATTATAAGTTTGTATTACAGGATATATAGGCTTGTCCAATCCAAGTTCTTTGTAAGAATTTATCATACCATCTACAGCGCCTTTCATTGACCACTGCATTTCACCCCAATAACATTGCGGTGCAGCAAAATCACAGTATTTATTAAATACTGAATAAGGTATATCCTCATGGAGTGTCGCTATAGGATAAGATGCATAACCTATTACTGCATCAGATTTTTCACTTCTTACAAGCTGACATACTTGTTCTGCCTGGTCTGTTTTACCTGCGACATCGTCTTCAGGATCAAAAATATAATAATCACTATTATTTAAAGCATCTATTATTAAATCAGCTTCAGCCTGAGGATAATTAAAGTAATTATAACCCCAAGTACCTACTGTAAACCCTGCATTTTTAAATTTTTTAACATACTTCAAAAAGTCATTTTTAAAGTTAACGCCGCCGCCACTTGGACTTGAACCTTCATGATATTTAATGCATACATTACTTATTCCAAGTGACTTTAACTTTGATATAAAGTTATCTATTCCACCATACGTATCTACTTGATTTTGAAGCTGCCATATCCATGCAAAAGTAGCATCAGTTTTACTCTTTGTAATATCTGGTGGTGCTAACGAATTTATTGTCAATTTTAAATTAACTTTGTTATGATATCCAGAAACACTGCCTTGATAAGTATAAGTTCCTGCCTCAAGTGATAGATCAAAAGCCTTGTCCCACGTAACACTTACTTGCTTTTTACTGCCGTCTGACATAGAAGCAGCCACTTGATCAGGTAACTTATAGCTGTCGCCCTTGTTTATAGATACATTAATATCATCTATTCCTGTTATTGTAAGTGCTTCCGTTTTAAAGGTAACACTTACAGAATTTTTAAGTTTTTTATTGTATTTTGATATCAAATTAGCATCTATACTTAATATGTATTCGCTGCTAGGATTATATTTTGATAAAGGAGCTATATTAATACAGCAGTCATTTTGGCTTAAAGTTATACTTATTGGTAATTCCTTATTAGTATTCTTTTCTATAATTTTTACACTATTTTTTGCAGCTTCTAAACCTACTGGCTGGCTGAATTTAACTTCCCACACTTTATTCAAAGGTACATTATTTAAGTCATCTGAATTTACTATCGAAGTTTGAGATGTACTTTTGGCAGTTGGAGAGTTAGATGTGCCTTGTGCCATCACTTTTGAAGTATCCTCTGTCGAAATAACTTGATCTTGTGATACACTAGAGACACTATCAGCTAGTACAAAATTATGTGAATTAAATTGGCATGCTGCAAAAATCATTACAGCTATAAAAGGATATTTTAAGTACTTAATCAATAGTTTCCCCCTCTTTCTATATAAATTAAAAATATTAATATACAATTTTAAACCTTGTCCAAATAATAAAACTTCAATATCTCCTCCCCTCAAAATACTATATACTGCATTTTAATATAAAATATAATAAAAAACATTTTACAATAACCTACATTTGATGAAATTATAAATTACTGTGCTAAATTATCACTCTATAAGTATAATATTAAAGCTATATTTAAACAACCCTTAATAGTCCCAAAGGTGAGAATGTATTACAAATTGTTGCACAATACATTTAATTAAATCAATCATTTTATAATAATTTATCAGTTAATATAAATTTTTACGAGTATTAGATCAAATAAAATCAACTTGACATTAAAAATAAAATTCATTATACTTTAAAAAATGCAAAGCATTTTGTAAAGGACAGGAGTCAGAGGACAATTGACAGAGGACATTGAAGGTTGATTTTTTGCTAACGCAAAAGAATCTTTAAATTTATATAAATCAGCGATGTTTCGCTTTAGCGAAACGAGTTATCAAAAATCTTTAATTTAAAAGGAACTCATGTTCTTTTATTTCTTAAGGAGTACTTTCCTAAGTAAACAATTATCTAAAAGCCATAGATTTTAGGTCCCTGCTTAAGCGATGTTTTGCATTAGCAAAAAAAACCTAAAAAATAAATTAGTTTTCTGACCCTTCATTGTCCTCTGTCCTCTATCTCATGTCCTATCAAAAAAGTTGCTTTAAAATATAATAAAAAAGAGGAGGACAATATGAATTTAATATCTTTACCTAAAATTGAACTTCACTGCCATTTAGATGGAAGTGTTAGACCAGAAACAATTATTGATATAGCAAAAAAAGATGAGATTAACATTCCTTCTTATGATATTCAAAACATAAAAAGAATGGTTACTGCTCCATTAGACTGTGAATCTCTTGATGAATATTTAAAAAGATTTCAACTCCCAATATTAGTAATGCAGACAAAAGAGAATCTTAGAAGAATAGCTTACGAACTTCTTGAAGATTCTGCAAAGGAAAATGTAAAATATATAGAAGTAAGATTTGCTCCTTTACTCCACCGTGAAAAGGGATTAAGCATTGAAGAAATAATTGAAAGTGTATTAAATGGTATTAAGGATGCAGAAAAAAAGTATGATATAAAAGGAAATCTAATTTTATCATGTTTAAAAACTATGCCAGTTGATACAGTTTTTGATGTGGTAGAAGGCGGAAAAAAATTCCTTGGAAAAGGAGTTGCAGCAATAGATTTAGCTGGATCTGAAAACGAAGGATTTTCAAAAGAATTTATAGAGCCAATAGCTTTAGCTAAAAAATACGGATATAGAATAACAATTCATGCTGGTGAAACTGGAATAGGTAAAAATGTACTTGAAGCAATAGAGCTTTTACATGCTGAAAGGATTGGACATGGAATATTTATAAAAGATTGTGCTGAAGCATATAAAGCTGTTAAGGAAAAAGGAATTACACTTGAAATGTGCACGACAAGTAACGTTCAGACAAAAGCAGTACAATCTTTTAATACACATCCTATATATGACTTTTACAAAGATGGAATAAAGGTAACAGTTAATACTGATAATAGAACTGTATCAAATACAACTATGACTAATGAATTTAACATATTATTAGATGAATTTCATATCACCTATAAAGATTATAAACAAATTTACTACAACAGTGTTAATGCATCTTTTGCTGATTTAGAAACTAAAGAAAAATTAAAAAAATACCAACCCTTCTTTAAACGAAATAACAAGTAAGATTTTAATATATAAAAGAAAGCCATAAAAATAGAGTTTATTCAGGATGCTCATTATGAGCCGCCTGAATAAGCTTAAAAAAGTCTTTAAATATATTGAATTACATTATAATACTAAGAAAATGCATTCTTTACATGACTCTACCTGGAATTACTGCATCTATTATTCCAATAACCACAGCTGCTAATAATGCTCCTATTATAGATACTCTCATATTTGCAACTAAAAATTGTGTAAGATAAATTATTATTGCAGAAATAACAAATCCCTTGAAACCTTTTCCAAAAGGTGATGCATCAACTCCCATAAGCCTTTCAACTAAATAATCAAGTACAGTTATTACAACTGCAGCTAATAAAAATGACCACAATCCTCTAATAGTAAATCCAGGTGTTAAAAATGATGTTACAGCTAAAACAATTGCAACAAAAATCAATCTCATTATCCAATAAAAAAAGGTACTACCACCTGACTTATTCTCTCCTTGGTTTTTTTCATTATTTTGCATTATAAAGATTACCTCCTCATTTTAAAAATTTATTGTAAAACATATATTTATTGTGCTTCATAACATTTAAAAATATAACATCATAATTAAAAGTTATTCAAAAAATAAAGAAAAATAAGCACCAGTTAATTAGCCAGTGCTTAAGTTTCTTGTTATCTATACTTAATAAGAGGGTTTTTTATTTTTAATTTCGCTAAGTTTTATCTTAGGACAATTATTATTATATATGGTTAATGTTACGACATTGTGCCATATTTGTTAAATATCAATGTAATTTTTTTAAAAATTTTATGAAGTTATAAAAAACAGAGGACAGAGGACAATTGACAGAGTATGAACATAATTCTATAGATATTCATATTATAAATTGATACAATTTTAACTCGGAGGATGTTATGAAAAGAAAGAAGCTCAGCTTTTGTTCTATTTTATTAAGTGCTGTATTCATAGCCGTGCTGTTTACAGGATGCGGCAGTAAAAGTCAAAATGGCACTACTACAGTTAGATTAAACGAAGTTGCCCGTTCAATTTTTTATGCACCAATGTATGTTGCAATAAATGAAGGATTCTTTAAAGAAGAGGGTCTTGATATTGAATTAACTACAGGACAAGGTGCAGATAAAACTATGCAGGAAGTACTAAGTAAAAATGCTGATATAGGATTTTGCGGACCTGAACAAGTCATATATATATATAATCAAAAAAGGGAAGACTACCCAGTTATATTTGCACAATTAACTGCAGCAGATGGTTCTTTTTTGATTGGAAGGAATCCCGAACCTTCCTTTAAGTGGGAAGACTTAAAGGGTAAAAACATAATAGGTGGAAGGCCCGGCGGTGTCCCTGAAATGTCTCTTGAATATGTATTAAAACAACATGGACTTACTCCTGGTAAGGATGTCAATTTAATAACAAACTTAGCTTATACTGCCACAGCAGGTGCCTTTACATCAGGTACTGGCGATTATGTTACTCTATTTGAACCAAGCGGAAGTATGATTGAAAAAAGTAACAATGGTCATATTGTAGCTTCGGTAGGTAAATCCACAGGAACCTTACCTTACACATGTTATTTTGCAACTAAATCATATATGGAAAAAAGCCCTGAAGTCATAGAGAAATTTACAAAAGCCATATATAAAGGACAGCTTTGGGTTCAAAAACACAATGATACAGAAGTTGCAGAAGTCATTAAGTCATTTTTCCCTGGAACAGATAAAAATATAATAGTATCTGTTGTTAAAAATTATAGATCCATAAATGCTTTTGCATCAGATCCTGTACTTACTGAAGAAAACTTAAATAGACTCATGGATATAATCCAAGATTATAACAAACAACTTATTCCTCAAAGACCGCCGTTTAACAAAATAGTTAATACTAAATATGCTCAAGATGCAGTTAAAGAAGTCAAATAAAAAAAGGTAATGGAAGTTCATTCAAACTTCTATTACCTTTAAAAATATATTACTTCTCTTCAATTCCAGCAGCCTTAGGTGGTTTATTTAAATTACCTAAGTTATCTAAATTAGACTTAGAACTGGACTTCTCTTTTTCTAAAGACTTAAATGCAACTGAAAGCATTAATTTTATTCTATTTAACTGATTTACTTCGCTAGCACCAGGATCGAAGTCTATAGCTGCTATATTGCTTCCAGGATATCTTCTCTTTAGCTCCTTTATCATTCCCTTACCAGTTACATGATTAGGCAAGCAGGCAAATGGCTGCATACATATAATATTTTTAACATCACTTTTTATAAGTGCAACCATTTCAGCAGTTAAAAACCATCCTTCACCTGTTTCATTTCCAATAGAAACTATAGGCGAAGCCCCTTTAGCTAAAGTTTCTATATCCTCAGGCGGACTAAATCTCTTACTTTTTGTAAGTGCATTTACCATATGTCTCCTAAAGTGCTCAATAAATTGTATAAATGCATTTTGCATAACTTTACTTTTCATAGTTCCAGACAAATACTTGTATTTAAAGTTTGCATTATATGCACAATATAATAAGAAGTTTGTCAAATCTGGTACTATTGCTTCAGCACCTTCTCTTTCTATAACATCAACAATATTATTATTTGCTGTAGGATGGAACTTGACTAAAATTTCTCCAACTATACCAATCCTAGGTTTACTGATATTCTTTATTTCTAAATTATCAAAGTCTTCAACAATTGCATATATATTTTCTTTGAACTTTTTATGACTTCCATCTCTAACATTTTCTTTACACTTTTCTATCCACTTTTTATATAGTATATTGGCTGACCCTGGTATTTTTTCATATGGTCTTACCTTGTACAGTACTCTCATAAACAAATCCCCATATAAAACAGCTATTAATAGTTTATTTATAAGTCCCATACTTATCTTAAATCCTGGGTTCTTTTCCATTCCAATTAAATTAGCTGATATTACAGGAATATTTGAAAATCCAGCTTCTTTTAAAGCTTTTCTTAAAAATCCTATATAATTTGTAGCTCTGCATCCTCCACCAGTTTGCGACATTATAACAGATGTATTATTTAAATCATACTTACCGGATTTAAGTGCTTCAATAAGCTGACCTACAACCATTATTGAAGGATAACAAGCATCATTATTAACATACTTTAACCCTTCATCTACAGCCTTTTTATCAACTGAAGGAAGAACCTCTAAATTATACCCAGAAACATTAAACCCTTCTTGTAAAAATTGAAAATGTATAGGTGACATTTGAGGACATAAAATAGTATGCTTTTCTCTCATTTCCTTTGTAAAAATAATTTTCTTATCATTTTTCAAAACCTTTTTAGGTATAAAACCTGCGCTGTCTCTTTCATCAAGGGCAGCTTTTAATGAACGTATTCTAATTCTAATTGCACCTAAATTGCTTCCCTCGTCTATTTTTAATACAGTATATATCTTTTCATAAGAATTTAAAATTTCTTGAACTTGATCTGTAGTAACTGCATCAAGTCCGCATCCAAACGAATTAAGCTGTATTAACTCAACATTTTTATTTTTAGCCACAAAACTTGCTGCAGCATACAACCTTGAATGATAAACCCACTGATCTACTACTCTTAGAGGTCTTTCAATTTGACCTAAATGACATACAGAATCTTCTGTAAGAACAGGCATTCCATATGAAGTAATTATGTCTGGTATTCCATGATTTATCTCTGGATCCAAATCATAAGGTCTTCCTGCCAAAACAATACCGCGCCTGCCGGTCTTTTTTAAGTATTCAAGTACTTCTTCACCTTTATGTCTTATATCCTGCTTTACCTTTTTATTTTCATCATAGGCCATTTCAACTGCCCTAGTCATTTCACTTTTACTTATATTAAAATCTTTTAATTCCTCTAGTAATCTCTTTGTCAATCTCTTCTCATTATCCAAAGGCAAAAATGGATTTCTAAAGTCGACATTCTTATTTTTTAAAACATCCATATTGTTTTTTATAACTTCAGGATAAGATGTAACCATAGGACAATTATAATGATTATCCGCTTCTTTTTGCTCTTTTTGTTCATATGGTATACATGGATAAAATATGAACTTTATTCCCTTATTTACCAAACTCATTATATGTCCATGCACTAGCTTTGCAGGATAACACGCTGATTCCGAAGGTATAGTTTCTATTCCAAGCCCATATACTTCCTTTGAGGATCTTGGTGATATCTCCACTCTGAATTTAAGTTCTGTAAATAACGTAAACCAAAATGGATAATTTTCATACATATTGAGTACCCTTGGAATACCAACCCTACCTCTTACTGCCTTATCCAAGCTCAATGGATTATACCTAAAAATTCTACTATATTTGTATTTAAATATATTAGGTATGTCATTTTTCTTGCGTTCTATTCCTGCTCCTCTTTCACATCTATTACCTGATACAAATTCTCTTCCATCTTGAAATTGATTTATTGTAAGCAAACAGTTATTTGCACATTTACCGCATCTTCTCATAGTTACATCTGTAGTAAAAGTATTTACTTTATCAATTTTAAGCAAAGTACTCTTGCTTCCACTAATATACCTTTCCTTTGCAATTATAGCTGCTCCAAAAGCACCCATGAGACCCGCTATATCAGGTCTTATTACTTCTCTGCCCGATATGAGTTCAAAAGCCCTCAGTACAGCATTATTATAAAATGTACCGCCTTGAACTATTATCTTTTTTCCAAGTGCCTTAGGATTTCTTATTTTTATTACTTTAAACAGCGCATTTTTAATTATAGAATATGATAGTCCTGCCGAAATATCACCTACAGTAGCCCCTTCCTTTTGTGCCTGCTTTACTTTTGAATTCATAAATACAGTACATCTTGATCCTAAGTCTACAGGGTTTTTAGAAGAGAGTGCAGCCTTAGCAAAATCCTTAACTGTCATATTTAATGAATGTGCAAAAGTTTCTAAAAATGAACCACAGCCGGATGAACAAGCTTCATTTAACATTATACTATCAATAAATCCATCTTTTATTTTTAGACATTTCATATCCTGTCCGCCTATATCGAGTATAAAATCAACCCCCGGTTGAAAAAACTCTGCGGCTTTGTAATGTGCTATTGTTTCAACTTCTCCTATATCTATTGATAATGCAGCTTTTATAAGTCCTTCACCATATCCCGTTACACAAGAGTTTAATATATTTGCTTCGCTTGATAACTTACTATATAGATCCTTCAAAATTTTAACAGCTGATTTAAGCGGACTTCCCTCATTACTTCCATAATAAGAATATATGAGATTTCCTGCTTCATCTATAAGTACAGCCTTTGTAGTAGTTGAACCAGCATCTATTCCTAAATAACAATTTCCCTTAAAGTTCTCTAAACTTAATTTGTTAACTACATTTTTATTATGTCTTTCTTCAAACTCCTTAAGCTCGTCTTCATCTTTAAAGAGAGGTCTTAATATTCGTACTTCGTCACTAGCCCCTTTGTTTAAAAGAGGCAGTGTTTCAATTAAAGATTTGAAAGAAATAATTGGTTCCTTTTTAGATTCAAGTGCTGCTCCCATTGCAACGAATAACTGAGAATTATTTGGAAAAATTACTTCTTTTTCAGTAAGCTTCAGCGTTTCTATAAACCTCTTTCTAAGTTCTGACAAGAAGTAAAGTGGACCTCCTAAAAATGCAACATTACCTTTTATTGACTTTCCACAAGCAAGCCCACTTATAGTTTGATTTACTACAGACTGAAATATAGAAGCGGCTATATTTTCTCTTGCTGCACCTTCATTTAAAAGCGGCTGAACATCAGTTTTTGCAAATACACCGCATCTGGCTGCTATAGGATAAATAACTTTATAATTTTTGGCTAATTCATTTAGACCTTGAGCGTCTGTTTTAAGTAGTGATGCCATTTGGTCTATAAAAGCACCTGTGCCGCCTGCGCAAGTGCCATTCATTCTCTGATCTATTCCACCATCAAAAAATGTTATTTTGGCATCTTCCCCACCTAATTCTATAGCTACATCAGTACTTGGAATAAACCTTTCAATAGTATTAGTGCAAGCTATAACCTCTTGAATAAAGGATATATTAAGCCATTTAGATACTGAAAGTCCGCCTGAACCAGTAACCATTATTGTAATATTATCATCTTTAAAATATTCATATGCTTCTCTTATAACATTTACAATAGTGCTTCGTATATCTGAATAATGTCTTTGATATCTGCTATAAACCATACTGTCTTTATCATCAGATACAGCTATTTTTACAGTAGTAGACCCTACATCAAGCCCTATATGAAATAAGTTTCTCATAAATCATATCACCTTTTACAATTAATAAATTAATGAAATAAAATTAAATTTCATTTAAACTTCCATAACATTTTACTAATTACAATACCTTTTTATATTATTACTATGATTATATTATTATCCTTTTACAATAAGTATAAAAATAAACAATAATGCAAATTACTTTATAACATTTAAATTATTTTACAATATCTAAATGTTAGCTAATAACCATTATCAATGAGTGATTACTCACTTTAATTTTATATTACCAAAAAAATATTGTCAATACTATAAAATCTACTTGGACGTATAATCCCAACTTAAAATATTATTACTATATAGAGAGCAAAAAATAACCATATCCTAACGCATACGGTTATGTGTAGTTTTGCAGACTTATTCTACAACATTCCTCTGTTCTAAACTTACTACACAATATTATAACATATATCTCGCTTTGTACATATACTAAATCACAAATAATTATATCAAAACTATTTATGTATTTAACACTATATAATGTATAAATTCATATACTGAACTATGTATATTACAGGAATCAAATTAATAGGAGATGATCTCTTGAGTAAAGTATATGTAAAACAAATATATATGAATTATCATTCCCTGACTACTTGTACTAAAGCCTTAGACAATATAACATTTTCAGTAGACGATGGTGAATTTTTAAGTATAGTAGGTCCATCTGGATGTGGTAAATCAACCCTTTTAAATATAATAGCTGGGCTTTTAAAACCATCTTATGGTTGTATATATATAGATAATGAAAAAATGACATCCTTCTCCAATAAAATGGGATATATGTTTCAAAAAGATCAGTTATTTAGCTGGCTAACTGTATGGGATAATATTATATTAGGACTTAAAATTCAGCATAAGAACATAGATGATTATAAGCCAAAACTCAATAAACTATTGGAAAACTACGGATTAATTGACTTCGTGTCCCATTACCCAGATGAACTGTCCGGCGGAATGAGACAAAAAGTTGCATTAATAAGAACACTAGCTTTAGATCCAGAAGTTTTACTGCTTGATGAACCATTTTCATCTCTTGATTATCAAACAAGACTCAATATAAGCGATGAAGTTTTTAAAATTATTAAGAAAGAAAATAAAACTGCCATAATGGTTACGCACGATATATCTGAAGCAATATCTATGTCTAACAGGGTAATCGTGCTGTCTAAAAGGCCTGCAAATATTAAAAAAATTTTTGATATAAAATTTTCTATTCCTCATGATTCTCCTTTAAAATGTAGAGAGGAACCTGAGTTTAGAGTTTACTTTAATAATATTTGGAAGGAGCTAAACTCACAATGATAGATGAGATAAAAGAACATAAATTATATATTCAAAATATTGAAAAGGAAAAGAAAAAAGTAATTACATTAAGGATAGTAATATTAGCAGCTTTTTTTGCACTGTGGGAAATATCAGGAGATTTAAACTGGATAGATCCTTTTTTAACTAGTACACCATCTAGAATGTTTAAAAGTCTTATAAAGTTATACACTGAAAAGGCTTTATTTTCAAACATAGGAATAACATGCTATGAAACAATTCTTGGATTTACTCTTGGGACAGTTCTTGGTGCAATAATAGCTGTACTTTTATGGTGGTCTAAACTTGCTGCAAAAGTTTTAGATCCATATATTGTAGTTCTTAATGCACTTCCTAAAGTAGCTCTTGCCCCTATTATAATATTCTGGGTTGGAAATGGTATAACAGCTATAGTTGTAGTTACCCTGCTGATTTCAATCGTAGTCACAATTATAACTATACTAGACGGTTTTAATTCAGTGGATGATGACAAAATAAAGCTTTTAAAAACTTTTGGTGCTAAAAAATCTCAAATATTAACTCACTTGATAATACCTGCAACAATACCTACCTTTTTATCTGCTTTGAAAATAAATGTAGGATTATCATGGGTTGGTGTAATAATGGGTGAATTTTTAGTTGCAAAACAAGGATTAGGATTTTTAATAGTATTTGGCGGTCAAACTTCTGAGCTTGATACAGTAATGTTGAGTATATTAATATTAGCTGTACTTGCTTATTTGATGTATGAAGGTGTTCAACTATTGGAAAGGAAATTAATATCAAGATCTACTCATTAAAGTACTTGTGTATAAAAGTATGTAAATATGGATATTATTTGTATAGGTATATTCTTGTAATATTTATATAAACTTATTATATGAGTATTTACAAACTCATCATAAAGTTAGGAGGATTTAGATGAATTACTTTCAAATAGCCAATGAATACTACAACGCCAAAAATTATAAAAAAGCCATATATATGTATGGAAAAGCCATCATGCAAAAAAACAATGTATCTTCTTCCCTTTATAATTCTGCTGTATGCTTTATAAAATTGAAAGATTACGAAAGAGCCATTCCCCTATTAAGATCAGCAATTAAGTTAAAAAGGGACAGCAAATACTTTTTCAATCTTGGTTATTGTTACGCTGTGCTTAAAGATAATAAAAAGGCACTATTATACTTTAATACTGCATGGTGCTTAGATAATGATGATGTTGATTGTGAAAAAGCTATTAATTCAATAATGAAAACTTATTTATCTAAATCCTAATAAAAGCAGAGGACAAAAATCTGTCCTCTGACTTTGTTGCTATTATCTTAATGTCTCAAACACATATCCTTGAGACTTAAAGTATTGTATTACTTGAGGAAGTGCTTCCACAGTAGTAACCTTAGCTGGTGCATCATGCATTAGTATAACCAAATGGTCATGATTTCCATACATTTTAACTTTGTCAACAAGGTTAGCCACAGGTACATTATTATGCTCAGCATCACCTGTTAGATCATTCCAATCGACATAGTGATAGCCGGCATTTTTTGCTGCTTCTCTAAAAGGTGCCAATCTATTTCCAAAAGATCCCCCTGGAAATCTTATAAGCTTCAATTTATAATCTTCTCCTACAATTGATTTTAAAACTTCGCTGCACTTGTTCAAATCATTAACAAAAATCCTAGGATCAGAATATACATAATGCATATCATGTGAATAAGTATGATTTGCAACTACATGACCATCATTTATCTCATCCTTTACAAGCTGCTTATTTTCTTCTGCATTTTTACCTATTAAAAAGAAAGTAGCTTTTATGTTACTTTCCTTAAGTATTTTAAGTATCTTAGGAGTATTATTTTGTGAAGGACCATCATCAAAAGTTAAGTATACAACCTTTCTCCCGTCAGACTTATATGGGTTAAATCCACTTGTATCCTTAGTATTTGTTGGATTAACTTTACTTTCCCTTTGGTCCATACTTTTTTGATTCAATTGTTTTTGATTTTTTTGCTTAGCACTACTTGCCATAGCTACTTTCCTGCTGGATATCTCACTGCCTAAAAATAACCCAATTGAAAATAATACTAAAAACGACACAGCAATTAGTGAAATTTCCTTTTTGGATACCTTTTTATAATTGTTTCCATTCTTCTTGTAATGTTCCATGCATACCATCTCCCATAATTTTGTCAAAGTAATTATACAACTTATGTGATATAAGGTAAACTAAGTTTTATTAAAAATTACTTAATTATCTACAAATTACTTAAAGTATCCTCATAAATTGCTACCATTCACCTACTACTTGAGAATTTCTATGGTCTAAATCAAATCTTTTACTGTCGAAATAATTTCCTCCCCTATAGAAAGTTGTATCTACATTTATCCATCTTTGCTGCTCAGGTATATATACCTGATTCCATGCATGACTTACCCAACTAACTCCATTAAAACCTTCTCCTATTATCAATCTTACCTTAATATTATTAGCTCTTGCCATTGCTACATATAAACATGAATAATCAAAACAAATACCTTTTCTTGTATTAAATGTGGGTATGGCTCCTGAACTTACATCAAAATTATTATTTAACACGTCATTCGCTTTTTCGTGGTCATATGATATATTACTTCCTATCCAATCATATATAGTTTTCGACTTTTCTATAGTACTCTTTTCATTTTCAGTAAGCTGCCTTGAAAATTCATCTATTTTACTATTAGATTCAACCCCTTGATCCAAAGTAACTCCATTATAATATGCTATTGTCTTTCCGTTATTTATAACATTTTGTGCTGCGTCCCCCTGTTGATTAGGATTTTTTATTACAACTTTAAACGAGTTATCTATGATATTTGGAAGTTTTTTTGCAACTTCAGAGTTTGTAACTGGTATTACAACTTCCTTGCAAATTGTATTATAAGGTTTTGAAGTTTCTAGGTACTTGTTAAACTTTCCACCCATATTAAACATGGAAGCTATGTTAATTATAAAAACAGCTAATATGATGTAGCATAATGATTTCGGTAATTGAAAGGCAGCTCCAACCGTTCTTTTAAAGGAGTTACCTTTTGTCCTTAAAAATTTATCTACAGTATTTAGTATGGGATAAAAGATTATATAGCTTAATAAATTTAATAAAAGTTTTATAATCTTATATATTATGAATACAATTATGGGTATGATTATTAAATAGACAGTAGTTATATTGTTGTCTATATAATTTGCAAAATCAGTAGGTATAGCCCTATATATATCCATATATATTCCCTGACCATGCTGAATAAATATTTTTTTACCACTATAAGTTCCTAAAAATATGGCTATAATAAATGAAATATTTCTATTAATATCATCAATATCACCTTTTAAATCCCCTGAATTAAATTTAAATAAAAACCCTTTAAATAATGGATAAAAAAATATCAAAAATAACATAATTGTTATTGGATTAGCTTTTATATTATTTATAATAATAATCACCTTCTTAACTTATTCTAAAATAAGTCTATTATGCTATTTCTAGAAGCCATTTATCATTTAAACAGTATCTCCCTTTAAATTTATAATTGATTTTAAAACAGTTCTTATATTTTCATAAGAATACCCTTTTCTAAGCAAATAATTACATAACTTTCTATATATCTTTATACTGTCACTTTCAGATTTCGATATTATATTATATCGCCTTTCTGCTGCTATTCTCAATGTATTGAGGTCACTATTTAAATCTTGTTCTTTTTTTGATTTGGTATTGTGTTCACATTCATCCTTATCAATTACATCATTTAATACATCTTTAATTATATTTACATTGTATCCCCTAGAAATTAGATAGTTACCTAATTTCTTATATATTTTTTTATAGTTTACTCCCGTCTTTTTTACAACATCATATTTTTTTCTTGCAAGTTTAAGTGCATACTTTTTTTCAGTTAGCGCATCTATTTTTTCAAGCTCACTTTCTATACTAAGCTTATCTATTCCTTTTTTTATAAGTGCACATCTTATCTTATTCTTTCCCTGTGACTTTATCTTTTCATCTATATAGGTTCTAATAAATTTTTCATCATCCAAAAATTTATACTTTTTCAAGAAATCAACTACTCTATCTATTGTATGATTCCCATATTCCTTTCGGACTAATTTATCAACAACCTGTTTTTCTGTCTTATATGACCTTTCTATGATTTTAAGCGCCAAACTTTTACACTTTATATAATTGTCTTGATCGACTATCTCTTTTATATTCTCTAATTCTAGATTTTTACCTTTTACAATATTATACATATAAATCAATTCAGTACTGCATGCAAAAGCAAACTCTTGGTTTATATATACATTTACCCTCTTGCCATTGTTTTTTTGAATTTCAATCTTAGTAACAACTTTTTTTTCATTACTCAAAATAAATCACCTTATTTCTGGCTTTTAACTATATGTATAGTTGGATTATTAAAAACAAGCCTTGCTGTATTATATATATCCTCTTTTTTTATATACTTCAATTTTTCTATATCATTTATAAATTCAAATATATCTTCATGATTTATAATTTGGCGAAGGACATAGCCCCCTATATCAATAGAATCTTCCAGCGTAAATGCTATAGCAGTTTTTAAAACTTTTTTCATATGCTGTATAGTATCATTGTTAAAAGATATTTTTTCATTTTTGATTTCATCAATGCAATTATCTATCGTTTTTAATGCTTCTTCAATATTTTCATCCGCTACAGCAGTATAAATATACAATACTTTTATATACTTTTGTAAAGTCAAATCTGTATAAATGTCATACGCTAATCCCTTTTCTTCTCTAAGTTTTCTAAATAATATGGAATTAGCACTTTCACCAAATTTATAATTTAATACTTTAAGTACAAGTTCTTGATCTTTAGTTATATTATAAAATGTGAATGCATAAACTATAGTACTCTGTTCTATATTTTCTCTATATGAAACCTTTTTTACTGGGATATTATCTTCTATAATAATTTCATTTTTCTTAAACTCTTTAAACTTCCACCCTTTAAAATATTTTAAAACCAATTTCAAAACTTTATCATGATCAAATGGGGAAACTATAGATATATAACAATTATTAGGAACATAGTATTTATTATAAAATTCTAATATATCTTGTCTTTTAAAGCTTAGTACTGTTTCTTCATCACCTATAGTATCATGTTTCAGCGGACTCTTATCAAAAGCAAATTCGTTTACTTTTTTAAAGCTGTAATCTTCTATATCATCTTTACTTGATCTAATTTCAGCTAGTATAACTTCCCTCTCTTTTTCCAATTCTTTTTCAGGAAATACAGAATTAATGAACATGTCAGATAAAATTTCCAGCGAATGCTCGAGTTCATCATCTAAAGCTGCAATACTATATACTGTATTTGTACTATCTGTATATGCATCATATTCCCCACCTATACTTTCTAAATAAGTATTTATTTGCTCGTTATTTCTACTACTTGTCCCTTTAAAAAGCATATGTTCTATAAAATGTGATATACCTTTCTCCTGTCTATTTTCATATATTGACCCTATTTTTATGCCGCAATTGACACAAGCAATCTTTGTATCCTTTTTTACAGTTGCAACTTTTATACCATTTTCCAAAGTTTTTTCTTGAACATCAAACATACAATTATCTTCCTTTTTTATAATATAAATTGAGTCCATCTATTAAGTTCATTTATATATATTATCATAATAATTGAATTATATACAATGAATAAACATAAAAAATAGCATATGTAAAATCATCAATATTTAGAAAAAGCCTGTTTAAAATTCAGGCTTTAATCTACTAAATGTATGCCAAGTTTTGAATAAAATGAATTGCCTATAGTATCAGTAACTTGAAGACCATTCTTCTTTTGGAATTCATGAACCACTGATTTAAAATAATCACCATATATACCATCAGGGTTGGATTTATAATATCCTTTTTCTCTCAGCACCAGTTGAAGTTGATATACATCCGATCCTCTCATTCCCGGACGAAGTACCCTCAAATACTCGCCAAACCTCCCATAATTTCCTCCTGATATTACTACAGTTGTACCAACTGGAATATAACTGTATAATTCTTTTACTTCGTTATTTTTCATCCTTATACATCCATGTGAAGAATTCCAGCCTATTGAATTTGGAGCTAACGTACCATGTATGCCGTACTTTCCCCATGGAACATTAAGTCCCATCCAGCGTCCTCCAAATCCACTGCCCCAAGTATCCTTGCCTATTATTTTCCACGTTCCAATTGGAGATGGAGTAGTTGATTTTCCAGATGCTACTTTATAAGTTTTAAATAATTTACCTTCTTTAAATACGCTTAAAGAATTAGTAGTAGTATCAACTATAATTATGTAATTTGTTTTTGATTTACCTTGATTACAAACATCTCTATAAGCGGTAATTTTATATCTATTACCCAATAATAATACTTCAACTATTATTATTGAAAATAGAAGAATTATTACTTTTTTTAAATGCACCTTTAACACCTCCTATCTCATTTTATGAAATAGAAGAATAATAAAGAATTTATTTTTTAACTTTTCTACTGCTTTTATGTCTAACCCTTTTCTTTTGAACTGAATATCCAAATTTACCTAATGGCTTTTCGGATAAATCGAAATATTCACCATGAGAATAACATATCGGTTTGGATTTTTCAAAATGAATTTTACCATTTTGGTCAATTAAACTTTCCTCTACATTTACTGCTAAAATTTCCGCTAAAAATAAATCATGAGTTCCAAGTGGAATTATATTTTTAACCTTACATTCTATGCTTACAGGACATTGTTCTATACAAGGTGTTTTTATCTTTGTGCTTTCTTCCAAAGTTAAATTACACTCTTTAATTTTATCTATATTCCTTCCAGATTTGACACCGCAAAAATCTACAATCTTTGTCATATTTTTAGACGGCAAATTTACAACAAACTCGCCGGACTCTTTTATATACTTATATGAAAGTCTCTCAGGTCTTATAGCTGCCGTTATCATAGGTGGGTGAGTGCATGCAGTGCCAATCCACCCAACTGTAAATACGTTTAAGTTATTATTTTTATCTATACTTGTTATAAGCACGGCTGGAACTGGATTTAACATGGTACTTCCCTTAAAGTGTACTTTTGTCATATTTTATTTCATTCCTCTCTAGTTTATTGTAAGGATGCAAAATATATCATCCATAATCTATGTTACTTTAAATTCTTGTATTATTATATGCGTAATATTATAATAATAAGGTAATATTATTTAATTTTAAAGTCAATTATATGCTTAATTTTTAACTTAATTAATTATATAATTTTCTTTAGTTAATAAATTTAAAATAGTGGGTGATTTTATGCATAACTTAAAGTTAACAGAATCAGGCAAAAAAAAATTAGAGGACGAATTAGAATACTTAAAAACTGTAAAAAGAGTAGAAATTAAAGCTGCTTTAAAATCTGCACGTGCACAAGGTGATTTAAGTGAAAACGCGGACTATAGTGCAGCAAAAGACGATCAGTCTATGACTGAAACTAGAATACTAGAATTAGAACAGCAGTTAAAAACAGCTGTAATTATTGATGATACAAGTGAAGCTGACGTGTTTGGTATAAATAAAACAGCACTTGTAAAGTTTTACGATGTTGGCGACGAAGAAGAAGTTACTCTTGTGAGTTCAGTAGAAGCAGATGCTAAAAATATGAAAATCAGCATTGACTCTCCTTTAGGAAAGACACTTTACAAATTAAGAGTAGGTGAAAAGTCAACTGTATCATCACCAGATGGTAATTATAAGGTTGAAGTCTTAAAATTGTTAAGCTAATCTAAAATTACTTTTAAACAGGATACATGTACCAGCAGTTGGATGTCATAAAGCAGCAATTGCTGATTTCCCTGTTAATACTAAAACTTATCTTAATATTTAATCACTGCTCTCTTTTTTATCTTTATAAATTATACCATTTAAAAATAAATCAACAATTTCTCCTGCGTCTTTACTTTGATCATCGTTTGCAAAATATTGAGGTGAAAATTTGCTGAGCACAACATAGCCTAGTAACAAACTCACTATGGTTCTCGTAACAACTTTAGGATCTTTGTTTCTAAAAACGTTATCAGCTATATTTTTCTCTACGAACTCATTTAAAAAAGCTGCAACATTAGGTATTATATAATTCTGCATTTCTTTTAAAAGCTCTTCATGATAAATGGATTCAACAAATACAGTTTTTATTAACTGTAAATTTTCATCTATAAGTTCTAACCTATCTTGTATCATATCCTTTAAAACTTCCCCTACAGATTTTTGTTTTTCTTGTTCAATTATTTCTTCAATAGGATCTGATATTAATGGTCTAAGAAAGTTTATAATTAAAGGAATTAAAAGACTTATGAGTAAATCCTTTTTACTTTTATAATATCTAAAAATGGTTCCTTCAGCAACTCCAGCTTCTTTAGCTATTTCGCTTGTCCTACTTCCTTCAAAGCCTTTTTTTGAAAAAACTTTTACTGAAGCCTCCAATATATCCCACTGTCGTTTTGTCATTTCTTCAGGCATAGAATCTTTAAATTTAAACAAATTTTCTATAACATCTTTATAATTGTTGTCCATTTTATCGTGCTATCCCCTTTTATTTTGATATTGTAATCATGAGTGACTGCTCACTAATATAAATTATATTATAGTATTAGAATAGTAATGTCAATTATGTGCTAAATATAACTGCAATTTTTTGAGAGGACAAAGGACATAGGACAATGAAGGTTGATTTTTCGCAGCACAGCCATAGGCCATCAAGCTAAGTAATATAATTACAGAGATTTAGATGCTAAATCTCTGTTTTTGACTTTATTTTGTTGATTATTTGTAATTTTAGCAGTAAAATTACAAATAGATGTTGTTATATTCATAAAAATTGGAAACGATGAAAAATTCTCCATAATTGGGCACCTGGAGAATTTAGAGTTAGTGGTGCAACCTGCCAATAATTGATTAGAAATAATCGATTATTGGCAGATTGTTTATATAAAAGAATTTATATGTTTCTAAGGAGGTTTTAATCGTGAATGGATACGAAAAGTTAATTGCTGTCATTATTTTATTAATTACTATTTTAGGGACAGGCTGTTCAGATTCTTCATCTTTAAATGAAAATGAACCTACAATTGGCTTTGCTGCCTATGAGTTTAATAACACATGGATAACTGAACTTAAAAATGAAGTGTATAAGGTATCTAAAGGAAAGGCTCGAGTTGATATTTGGAATGGAGATAATTCTCAAACAACTGAAAATGACAAGATAAATCTTTTTATAAGTAGAAAAGTTAAGGCACTTGTTGTAAATCCAGTAGATGTTAATGCTGCAGGACAGATTATTGAAAAGTCTAAAAAAGCAAATATACCTATAGTATTTGTAAATCGCGAACCTAAAAAAGAAGATATTGAAAAATGGAATAAGATTTACTATGTAGGTGCTAAAGCAGAGCAATCCGGAACAATACAGGGTCAAATGCTTGCAAATTATTTTAAAGATCATCCTACTCAAGATGGCACTATTAGATATATTATGCTAAAAGGGGAAACGGGAAATCAAGATACTGAAGAGAGAACGAAATATTCTATAAAAGCTCTTGAAGATTCAGGCTTTAAGGTGCAAAAGGTGGCAGAAGACACTGCTATGTGGGATCGTACAAAGGCCCAGGAAAAAATGACCTCGTTTATTTCGTCATACGGCCAAAATTTTGATTGTGTAATAGCAAACAATGATGACATGGCCCTTGGGGCTGTTGATGCCCTAAAAGCAGCTGGATATTTTAATGGAGGAAAATATGTACCTGTAGCAGGTGTAGATGCTACGGCACCGGCAGTTAAAGCTGTTGAAGATGGTACCCTTCTCGGAACTGTTTTAAACGATGCTGCAAAACAGGGTGATGCTGTTTTTGATTTATCATATGTACTTTCTAATGGGGAAACTCCCGATGAAAGTAATTTTAAGTATAAGATTACAGATGGAAAATACGTATGGATTAATTACAAAATGATTACAAAAGGAAATGTTCAAGATGCAAAATAAAATTAATGGGGGATAGTATTGTGATAAAGGATGTAAAAGTTAAAACTAAAATTTTTGTAGGATTTAGTATTATTCTGATAATGATGTTTTTAGCTACAATCGGTGCTTTTTATAATTTTAACCGTATTGAAAAATCTACAGACAGGGTTTCAAAAGATATTATTCCAATAGGTAACATTATGTCTCAAATTAGCAGTGAACTTGTAAGTGAAGAATCAGGAGTTAGGGGGTATATTGCCAGCGATGGAGATGATAGATTTTTGGAGTCCTATAATTTAAGTGAAAAAAATATTCAAAAGGATATAGAAAGTATAAAAAATTATTATCATGTAGATGATAATTTAGCCATTACTATAAAAAATGAAGTTATACCAAATGTTGAAGTAATAGATAATTATTTTAAAGATCAAATAGACTTAGTTAAATCGGGAAAAGTTCAAATAGCAAGAGATAGGCTGCAAGATGGGAAAGTATATATGGATGATTATAAATATGTGTATATTAAACTTAGTAATATGATAAATGAAATTACAAGTAACGCATGGGCACAGACTAGAAATGCGGGCTCTAGTGCAAGATGGATTATGGGTATTATATTTTTAATAAGTATTGCAGCCGGTATTTTTGCAGCAATGAAAATTTCTAATAAAATTGTATTAAGACTTGATAAGTGTGTAGATTCCCTTGGACAGATAGCTGGTGGAAATCTGGTAGTTGAACCTATAAAAATAGAAGAAAAGGACGAAATAGGAGAACTGGCTGCTTCAATTAATATAATGGCACAAAATTTAAAAAATATTGTAAGACTGGTTCTAAATGTTTCTAATGATGTAACTGCATCTTCAGAAGAACTTTATAATAACGCCCATCAATTAAACGAGACTGTAGGACATGTGAAGGATGCTATTAACAAGGTGGCTAAAGGAGCTGAAAATCAATCTAAATCTTCAGGAGAAGTATCTGCAGTAGTTGAGCAAATTTCGGCAAGTTCTCAGGAAGTAGCAGCTAATTCTCAGGAAGTAGCAAATGCTGCAAATAATGCATCTTCTGCAGCTAAAAATGGCAGTGATGTTATATTACAGGCTGTTAGCCAGATGGAATCCATTAAAAATTCAACGGAAATAGTAAAAGATTCAGTGGAAAAACTTAATCGCGATTCTGCGGCTATTGGAGAAGTTGTAAATGCTATTTCAGACATTGCGGATCAAACCAATTTATTGGCTTTAAATGCATCTATCGAGGCTGCACGTGCTGGAGAGCAGGGAAAAGGATTTTCAGTTGTAGCAAAAGAAGTACGTGAACTTGCAGAAGAATCGAGTAAATCTGCAGATAAAATTGCAAAACTTATTCAACAAGTTAAAGAAAATATTCGAGGGGCTGCCACTTCCATGAAAAGCAGTATGGATAATGTAAATACTGGTACGAAAATAGTAAATAATGCGGGGAATTCATTTAATGAAATATTGAAGCTTGTAAATGACGTTTCTTTGCAAATCCAAATTATTTCAGAAACGCTGCATCAGCTTGCAGAAGGCAGTGAACAAATTGTTTTAAATGTAGTGACAATTGATAACATATCGAAAGATACTGCTTCCCAAAGCCAAACAGTATCTGGAGAAACTGAAGAACTATATGCTTCTACGGAAGAAATAACTTCTTCTAGTCAGAATCTAGCCAATTTATCAGGACAGCTTAAAGAAGCTGTGAATAAATTTAAAATTTAATGCAATAACAGAAGCTTAAAAATTGCATTATTAGCTTGATGGCTATGGCAGCGCAGCGCAGAAAAATCCTCCTTCATTGTCCTATGTCCCCTGTCCTCTGTCCTCTGACTTTGTCCTATGTTCTCTAAAAATACTTCGCATTTTTTTATAATATGTAAGTAAAAAGGCTATAGGAAACTGTGTCCCTATAGCCTATATTTTTATGCCTCTACGGAATTTAAAGCTTTTAATAAGTTTTCAATATTTATGCCGTGAACTTGTGCTGCTTCTTCTAATGTCTCAGCTTGAGCTGAAGGACAGCCAACACATCCCATTCCAAATACCATTAAAGTTTGTGCATTTTGAGGATCCATTCTAACGACTTCACCAATTGTCATATCTTTATTTATCTTTTCCATGTTAATACCTCTTTTCTCCTTTTATTTATAGTATGTAATCATACTATAAATTATATTATCTCATATTTTGTTTTTTTACAAATCAAAATGCAATATTTTTTGCTTAAACTTAATGTAACATTCGATGTAACTATTACATGCAGACTATATAGTAAAAATAAACAAATTAAAAATGGCAGCTGCTGCAAACTTCATTTTACAACAGCTCCCTATTTTAATTTTGTAAAAACATTTTTATTTAAAGTATCTGTTTAATAAACCTCTAAATGCTGATCCATGTCTTGCTTCATCTTTGCACATTTCATGAACTGTATCGTGTATTGCATCATAATTCAACTTTTTAGCCAATGCTGCCAAATCCTTTTTACCCTGGCAAGCACCGCGTTCTGCTTCAACTCTTACTTCCAAATTTTTCTTTGTATCAGGAACTACAACTTCTCCTAACATTTCTGCAAATTTAGATGCATGCTCTGCTTCTTCAAAAGCTATTCTCTTATATGCTTCTGCTACTTCTGGATATCCTTCTCTATCTGCTTGACGGCTCATAGCAAGGTACATTCCAACTTCTGAACATTCTCCTGTAAAGTTAGCTCTTAAGCCTTCTACAACTTCTTTATCTACTCCTTTAGCTGTACCTACCTTGTGTTCATCTGCCCAAGCCATTTCACCTTCAACTTTTTCTACAAACTTATCTTTTTTAGCTCCACACTGCGGGCATTTTTCTGGTGCCTCTTCTCCTTCATAAACATATCCACATACTGAACAAACAAATTTTTTCATTTTCATATTCCTCCTAATTAAATTTATAATTTTAAAATATTATTTTTTATCTGATATTTTCTATTAATTAATAACTGTTATTTACTATGTTTTTAGTTTACTATTATTATTTATATTTGTCAACACATATTTCATAAATTTTATAAAAAAAAAATTGTTTTAAAGATTAATAATCCTTAAAACAATTTTTAAAGCAATAGTATTAGTCAGTATCCGTAAATTTATTTTTTCTTATAAAATAAATAGGTAATCCTATAAGTGTAAGTCCAAGGCCTAAGCCTGCATTTAAAGGTTGAGTAAATAATGTATTAAATACTATATAAAATCCTCCTAATATAGCTATAATAGGCACTACCGGGTAAAGCGGCACTTTATATGGTCTATAAAGGTCCGGCTGTTTCTTTCTTAAAACTATTACAGCTACAAATGTCATTGTATAGAATATCCATATTACAAATATCAAAAGATCTGTAAGTTGATCAAACTTTCCTGAAAATATAAATATTATTGATATGATTGTTATTAATATACCGCTATTTACTGGTACTTTTGAGTTTGGTGTTAGTTTTGATAACCATGAGCTTCCAGGTAACTTGTTTTCAAGTGCCATTGCATAAGGTATCCTCATTCCTGTAAGTGTATATCCATTTATTGTACCAAAAACAGATATTAATATACCTATAGTTATAATCTTGGCACCAGCTGGTCCAAAGAGTATCTTGGCAACATCAGCTGCAGGAGTTGAAGTTGCTGCAAGTGCAGATGCTGGCAGTACAAATAAATATGCGACATTTATTATTACATAAACAGCCATAACCAATGACAATCCACCTATGATTGCCCTTGGTAAATCCTTACCAGGATTTTTCATTTCACCTGCTATGGCACCAACATTTATCCATCCATCATAAGCAAACATTGTTGCTACAATTGCTGAACCCAAGCTAGTTGTTATTGGATGGTTAACTGCTGTAATTGGTAGAAGTCTAACCGTACCTCCACCATCGTGCATAAGTCCTACTACTATAATAGCAAATAGTGGAATTAACTTACAAACTGTGGATATAGTTTGTATTGCTCCCCCTGTCTTAGATCCAAGCAAATTCATAATAAATAAAAATACAGTAACTATAATTGCAATTGGGATTATCATTGAATCACCCATAGATAATAATGAAACTGCTTGTGTAGCAAGTATAATTGCCAGTGCTGCTATATTTGCAGGAACATATACAACTGTCTGTGCCCATCCTAGGAGGTATCCCCAAATATCACCATATGTTTCTTTTAGATAGACTACCATACCGCCAGTTTTAGGTATTGCTGCTGAAATTTCAGCTGCAGTTAGTCCGCCTGCTATGGATATTATTCCACCTAATATCCATGCAATCATACCTAATCCTGGAGCACCTGTTGCGGTAAATACAGCTTTAGGCTTAAAGAACACACCAGAGCCTATAACTATGCCTATAACGATTGCAAGAGCGGGTATAAGTCCAATTTCTTTTTTCAACTCATTGTCTTTCATTCCATAAAACACCTCCATCATATTAAAATAAAATATAAATTCATTTGTAAAAATATTATCATTATTTGTCGTTTAAATCAAGCAAAATCGACTATAAAACTGTATTTATATACACATTTTTAATTTATCATATAAATTAAAAACTTAATTAAATTTTCCCATTAAATTTATGAATTTAGTATTATATTTTTAAATATTTATATAATAACATACATATATATTGATTTAAATTGCAATAATGTAATATGCACAAATGGATAATTTATTGCATAAGTATAATATGCATGCATAATTATTAGTCATTTTATCTTGCTTCACCTGCATTTCTCCTTTTTTAGTTTATTTTATAAAAAAAGCCTATAAATTTAAAAATCTTTTTCACAATTCATAAGCTTTTACATCATATTTAATTTAATGGCTATTTTATATCATATATTTTATAAAACTTATAGCCTTTTTTATAAATTTCATCAATAACACTATGCAATACAGAGTGTTCTGAGTAATTATAATCTATATATCCATTACTATCTTTTTTTAAAGTGATATCTTCAAATTCTATATATGGATGATAAAAAAAACTTGCAATATTTTTATCATTTAAATTTCTTATTTTATTTATCATATTATTACAATCTTTTTTACCATCTACATAGTTGAGAGGAGTTGGAATGTATAAAACATTTCTACCGTTATTATTGATTCTAACTACATATTTATATTCTGTTACTCCACCGTCCCTTGAATAAGGTTCATATATATAATCAAAATTCTTTTCTATTACATCCATCTGGCGCGGCAGTATTGCATAATGCGGCACTTCAAAGAAACTACATTTTATATTTAAGTCATTGAATACTTTAACAGCATCATTAACCCTTTCTTGAGCATATGTACTATCCTTAGGTATACTATCCCTGCTGCCCATTGAAAATTCTATTCCATCAACACTCTCTGCATTACCATATTGATGCGTATACCCATGTGCACCTATTATTCCACCTCTAGATATGAAATAATCTAATGTATATACAAAATCGGCATTATAGATACTATTCTTTTTTGAAACATCATTATCAATACCGCGGCTTGGATTAACATACCTTGGAACCCAGGCAGCATGAAAAGGTACATTTTTTTCATATAAATAATCTGATATTATTCTAAGCTTTTGAAGGGCTTCTGGTGAAGAATAAATCCCTCCTGCAGTAATATCCTCCAATCTTAAAAATGACATTTTATCACTTTGAATATTTTTTTCAGTATGTAAAACTTCCTTATTGTTATACAAAGACAATGTCATTTGAGGAATATCCCAAAATACTTTCAAGTCAAAAATTCTTGAAAAATCAAATAAATTCATGTATGCAATATTATCTTTTATAATTATATTTTTATTTAGCTTTATGCTTTCACCATCATTTAAAAATGTGTTTTTATTTAAATCGATTTGACCACTGCATTTAAAATTTTTTAAATATATTTTATTATTATCAATTGAACATTTACCATTAGTTTTTTGCATAACTTCGTTTAATGGTATATAGTATCTATTTTTTTCAACATATACAGGTAACTTTAAACTCAAGTCCTTATTTTCAAACCTTATTTTAATATTAGCTTTTTCCATATTAAGTCCTGAAAAATCTGAAAAATCATCAATTCGTACACTATTTTTACTATATGCTGCCTTTTTATGAAATGCAAAAAAGATAACACTTAAAGTTAATATAACTGCAAATAAACTTAAAATAATGTTTTTACTTTTCTTCATCGTATCTCCTCTTAACAAATATTCAATATTAAAATTCATTTATATTATTTACTGTAAAAAATAAATTATAAATAAAGGAGATACCCAAAAATAATTTTTTAAAATTATTTTGTGAGGATATCTCCTTTATTCAGAGAAACGAACGAATGTAAATTTACTTGTTAATTATTTAACATTACATATAATTCTATCATAATTTCAATAAAAATCAATCCCAAAACATAAAAAAAAACAGAGGACAGAGGACAATTGACAGAGAAGGTTGATTTTTTGCTAACGCAAAAAAATCTTTAAATTTATATAAGTTAGCAGTGTTTCCATGGCAAACGCATCTTCATATTGTAGGTTCTTAAATATAAAGGTATGTTTTCAATTGGAATTTGTTATTTATGTAAGAACTAACAGGTAAAAAGTAAGAGTTTATGAAAAAATTCAGCAAGGTCGAATTTTCACCACAACTATTACTTCTTATTTTTTACCTCTTACTTTTTCACCCTTACTTCTTAACTCAACGATAAATCTTGCTTTATATGCTAGATTATACTGATTAAGCCATAAAAATAAAAGGGCTGCGCCCTAAAATCTTATATGCGTTTGCCCTAGCAATGTTTCGCTTCAGTGAAACGAGCTATCAAAAATCCTCCTTCACTGTCCTCTGTCCTATGTCCTCTGTCCTCTGTTTTTATTTTAAAAATATCCCGGAGTGTAATTTAAGTCGCAAACTAAGAACTCAATAATGATTATCTATATGAAATACCTTTTGACAAATAATCATTTTTATTATATTCTATATTTAATTAAGATTAAGGGTGGTGTCTATGAATAATTTAGCTACTATTTTTAGGGAAAAAAAGTTAAAGCTTACTCCTCAACGTATTGCAGTATATAAATATTTAATGTCAACTAAAGAACATCCATCTGCTGAAACAATTTACAAAGCTCTTCAAAAAGACTACCCTACAATGAGTCTTGCAACAGTTTATAAAGCATTAAAGACATTATCTGAAGTTGGATTAATACAGGAAATTAACGTAGGTGAAGGCAATTTTAGATATGATGCAAATGTAATACCTCATCCACATATACACTGTATAAAGTGCTGCAAAGTCGATGATATAGATGGAATTTACTTTTCTGACTTAAATGATAAAGTAAAAGACTTTACTGACTATAACGTTATTGGAAACCAAGTTTACTTTTATGGTATTTGTAAGTCTTGCCAGGACAAACTTAAAAAAGATTAATTTAAACTTAAGAGGCCGTTTTTACATTTAAAGACAGCCTCTTTATACATATTAAAATATCATTTTATTGTTTATATGCATCTTTTATTATATAATCCCATAAGTCTGCCGAAGTTTTTCCGCTCAGCATCTGCTCCAATTGACTTGATATGCTGTTCTTTAGTTTTTCAGGAACATTATATATATATAACACATTGTTTTCAGTACTTTCCGATAACTGATTTATTATACTCTTATTTATATTATCTTTAAATACTTTATCAGCTTTCTTATTACCAGTTATATATCCCTTACTTGCAAGTGTTTTAGATAGTTCGTCACTTGAAGCAAATTTCATAAATTTAGCTGCTTCTTCATTGTTTTTAGTATTTATTGACATACACAATATTGAATTACAAATAACAGGGACATTTACTTTTGATGAAGAGTCATTTACATACTCTACCATTGAAATATTTTTATTATTTATAAGATTCTTAATATAATATGAAGAAGTTATTATAACTGGAATATCTCCATTATTAAATTTTTTAATACTATTTTCATTTCCAATTTCAAAAGTATTTTTATTTATAACTCCTTCCTTTATTAAATCTTGAATACTGCTAAAAGCAGACTTCATTTCAGTTAAATTTTTATATGATTCCATATTATCGTAACTATTCTCCAGCTTCCTCATGCTAATATTATTATTTACTATTATGGACAAGGCTGTACTGTTTATATCCATATCTTCACCTAAAACCACCGGGACTCTTATAGATGCTTGATTTAACTTTTTTAAAACTTCCTTCATATCATTTATATTGCTAGGTGGTTTCAAATTAAGGCTGCTGAAACTACTTTTATTGTATAATATTTCTATAGTATAAGGCATTATTGGAACACCATAGTACTTATCTTTAAACCTTCCATATGCATTGACAGCAGTATAATACTTATCATTTATTTTATTTTCACTATAAAAACTTCCCATATCGCTTAATAATCCCTTTTGAATTATTTTAATCATGTCATTTCTAGAAACACATACTAAATCAATATCTGAAGACTTACTTATTTGATCTTCTATCTTATCTCCTATAACATTGCTTGCTAAAATTTTAACCTTAGGATTCTTCTTCTTGTATTCATCTATTATAAACTTCAACGTATTTTGAGATGCTTTATCTTTTGTGTCAATATATAGACTAAATTGCTGTTCATCTTTAGAAGCTTTTGATTTACTGCATCCACCAGCGCTAACTAGAAATATTATACATAAAAAAAATGCTAACAACTTTTTCATGTAATTCAAGTATTCTTCCTCCTTTACAACCTTTTTAAGTTAAACAGTCATCTTTAAATTTAGTTTTTACATATTAATTAAATATATAATACGTTCATATAATTAAGTGGAGGTGGAATATATGAAACTTAGGGTATTATTTCTAAAGAAAAAACATATTTACATTTTATTATTAATATTGGTTTTTCTTATATTAACATTAATGCTATTTATAAAAAAGCAGCCTGCTCAAACTTTTAGCAGTATGCCGCAAACCGAGACAATAAAATCTGACTTTGATGGTGATGGAAACAAAAAAGATACTTTGTATCTAAAAAAAATGGACAGCAAGTATTGTTTGCAAATAAAAACTGAAAACAAACTATATGATATTGCTCCTAGCAGCTCTTGTAAAACTATATCTGATGTTTGCAATTACTGGCCTGTACACATAACTCTTATGGATGTATCAAGGGATAAGATTTCCGAAATATTTGTTCAAGGCTGCATAAAAGATAAACCTATTGAATATGTATTTTCATGGAACACCAATAAATTTGAGAACATTTTTTCAAATTCAAATAACATATTGGGATTTATTGACTGTAAAAACAATAAAACTCCTAAGGTAATATCCGGCAAGTTTGTAGATGGTAACATATATACTTATAATTATATATGTTTAGATTATAAGTTTAAAAACTACAACTACGAAACCAATCAAACATTTATGGGAAAAGACAGCATATGTGCTTTTATCAACTTTATACAAGGTTTGCCGCAAAACAAAGATTATATACCAAGAGATATATTTAGTATGAATATAGTAGATAAGGAATTTGATTTAATATCAGATATGGCTTCTCAAAATAACTCTTACGTATTTCAAGATGCAATTTTTAAAGAAACTAAATGTACAAATAAAGGAGATGCTTCTGAGGTATTATGGAAGTTAAGTTTCAAGGGCATATCAAATACAGATAAAAACTCAATTAAAAATTATACTATGAGCTTAACTTTAACAGCTGATCCAAGTAGTGATAAAAAATATTACTTTAAAATATCATCAATGAGTTTAATTTAGATAGTATTATGGGGTTTCTAGTTAATGCATGAACTGGAAACCCCATATATAAAATTAACTTTAAAAGTTATATCTAAAAATTTACTAAAAGATTTGCTAAATTTTACGATATAATTAAAAGCTAATATAACATACAGGAGGTAAAAATGTATGTCAAAGATTTCTCATTTAATAGAATTAATGATTACGTTACAATATAAAGGGCTTACAACAGCATCAGAACTTGCGGAAAGTCTAAATGTAGATAAAAAGACAATATATAGATATGTAAGCAGCTTAAATGAAGCTAATATTCCAGTTCATACCAAGAAAGGTAGGTACGGTGGTTTCTACATAGATGAAGAATTCCACATGAGGTCTGTGAAGTTAAGCTGTGAAGAATTAGAATCTTTGCTTATGGCAGCAGAAATATTAACTAAAGAAAATGGCTTTATCAGAGAAAAAGAATTAAAAACAGCTGTATCAAAAATAAAAAACTTATCAGTAAATGAGAATGAGGAATTAAAATTTATAAACGCGAATTCAAATTTTAATATTAGACAAGCTGGAAATCTTGAAAATTTAGATGATAAAATATCTAAAATAAACTATGCAATTAATAAGGGAAAAAGTTTAAGTATTAATTACTTTTCTATTAACAAGAATAATCTAACTATTAAAAAGATTGATCCTTATGATTTGATATTTAGGATGGGTTCATGGTATTTAATTGGATATTGTCATAGTACAGACAGTATAGAAATTTTAAAAGTTTCTAGAATACAAAGTTTAAAAACTACAAATGAAATATACATAAAGCCTCATAACTTTTCGCTAAAGGATTACTTAGATAATTTTTGGGCAGTATTTAACGGAGATAAGATTAAAGTAATTATAAAGTTTTGCAGTCAAGTTTCTGATTTTATAAAAAGTGGAAAGTGGCATATAAATCAAAAAATAACTGATTTAGAGGATGGATCTGTAATGCTTGAGATGTATTTAAATAATATTGATGATATAAAATCATGGGTGTTTAGTTTTGGAAAATATGCTGAAGTCGTTGAACCAGATGAATTAAGAAAAGAAATAAAAAAAGAATTACAGGATGTGTATGTAAAATATTAAAAAATTTATTTATATATGAATAAAACATACACAATAGGATAATATAATAAATGTGATTTGGAGATATATTCTCCTAAGACATCAAATTTTAATTTTGATGTCAATAACCCCCCATCCCCCTTGGGACCGTTAATACCGGTCCCATTTGTTTTCTAAAAATAAATTATATGGTTTCTAGTTTGCAGCTTAAATTACATTACTTTTAGCTTAAAACTTAACTCATACGCAGGGATATATTTGAAAGGACAGAGAATGTTGATTTTTTGTTAACGCAAAAGAATCTTTAAATTTATATAAGTAACTCGTTTTGCTTTAACAAAATGAGCTATCAAAAGTTTAATTAAAGATTTTTCGTAAGCTTAGCGGAGAAAAATCCTCCTTATTGCCTGCCAATCAATATATTTCAATTCCCAATTTTATTTTATCATAGAGAACAGAATAAATGTCTTTCTAACCGTCGGTAATCGGAAGCATATCCAAAAATTATAAAGGAACCTTACATGCTTTTGCCGCGGTATGAAAAGCTGAATCTTGAGTACTAACATATCATTAGACATCATTATCACAATAATTCACAGTATTATTCCCAAAGTCAGTGCATTATCAAGTAGTTGCTGACACCTACAATATTACAATGGAAGTAGAAGCATAACGATAAAACAAATAAGGTACTCTATGAAAACTTGACCATAAGATGCTTTGATTTTGCGCAGTGATAAATATTACTCATTTTGCATAGTGGTCTGTATACTAAATCACCCCTGCTTAATTACAACATATAATATTACAAAAAAGGAGTGATTAATTTGAATGATATTAATAGAAGATGCTCCTATCCAAACAAAGTTGATACACCTATGTATGAATATTACTTTGGCAAAGACGGAAGCATCAAATATTTTATTAAATTGTTAGAGAAAAGAGGCTTTATTGTTCAGAAAGGGAGTTTACGGTATATAGATATACTAAAGCTGGCAAGTGAAGGTAAATCTGACACGGCTTTGGGGAATATTGTAGGAGCACCATATGCAACCTGTCTCCTTCCTCCGGCACCAAATCAGGAACCATCACCTGGGCAGAGACCACCAAGAGGCTATGATCCTGACGACCCAAATAATTACCCGCCTAATCTTGATTTTATTACGCCGGGGTTGCACTATAAGCTGCGTCCGGACGAGGCCATTGTTCTAATTGGACAAACACCTCCACCGTCAGTTTACTTTAGTTTTAAAAGTTATCTGGCGTTAGTTAAAAATAAGCCTAAAAAAGACTACTGTGGTGCAGTTACAGCTGGCAACCGCTGCACCGGTTTTTATCACTATATCGGCGCCAGCATGGGGGATCAAATAAGCAACAGCTTTATCTGGACTGATAGTACGCCCTATGGAACCCCTGGAAATCCTTTTGACACTTCCACAATTATCATTACCACTGCTGACAAAGGAATAAATAAGCACATGCGTGATGCTTTGACTGATTCTGGCTTTAACCCTGGTATTATGAATAATGACAATATTCCTATAGGTCTGGTCAATATGGGACTGGAAAGGGGCAAAGATCACTTTGCGTTTGTCATGAGAGCTAACATTTTTCAAAATCCGGATATCAGCTGGGATTATATTTATAATCTGGAGAAATATTTTACAGTGTTACGCATTACCCCTGAAAAGCCCTATGCTCCAGTAAACCCCTGGCCCATACCAGCGCTTAAAAGAAAGGAGACATGTACTACTGAATTCCAGGTAATTCCTACTGCAAGGGATACGCTGGATTATCTGAGAAATCAAATTATTAGTAAATACGGAAATCCGAAATATGACATTGTAGATTTGGATTTAAATCTCGCAATACCCGATGCCTATGAGGGTATATTACAAGATGTTAACGTTTGGGTCGATAACAGAGATACGATCTATGTTAAAACGGAAAGTTTCAAATTAGCTACCGATGATGATTTTGTGATTATATATGGCGTTAATAACACTCAAACGGGATTTGCAACGTTTATCAACGTGAGTTTCTACGGCGATGAGCTCTGGAATGGCGTTGCAGGAACCGTGTTTACAAGTGAACTCCAGTACCCCGCAGATGAATATTTTTCTAAACGTAATAAAAACAGCAAGTATTATTATGTAGTAAAAATGGCAAGACACTCCACAGAAGGCAATGAAATTATTATACCTTATAGTACTGGCAACCCCAAAGGATCAGCGTACGGAGTTGATAACAATCAAAAAGTTTTTTTAGTCATCAGAATGTATCTTAACCAGGAAACCAAGGTTGCTTCAGCTCCCTTTGATATTATCTGGGGACATGCAATCCTTTTTACAAAAAAGAAAAGACCCTGCTTGGATCACCAAAATAAATCATATTAATATAGAAGAAAGAAAAGTTTTTAAGATGGTGTTTACTTTTTCCTAAGTTTCTCCATAAATTAAAGGTTCACCATCTATGAATACAGATTAACCTTATAATTAAAGTTCGGCGTGATGGTGGACGCATATGAATTAAGGCAAAACGAACAAGGCACTCTACCAAACTGGATATAGGGTGCCTTGTTGTATTTATCATCTAAACTGCTCTGCGGCCAAGAGGAAGGAGGTGTTCAATTGAAGATAGATTACCATGTTCATTTAGAAGAAGGACCCTATTCAGCGAATTGGATTGGCCGCACCGCAAATGCTTTGGAATTCTTCATGAAGGATAAAACCTATTCTTATAAGTGGATGCAATCACTAATGACTAAATTAAATAAAAGAGTGAAAGAAGAGGAATATTCTGAGTATTGGCTTGATTTATACCTGGAGCGGGCAAAGGAAGTTGGTATCGTGGATCATCTCTATCGATTTCATGATACTCTGGATTATTATGAAAAGCATATTTATCTCGAATCAGATAAATTAGGAAATATACAAAGAAAGTGGTTGAATCAAGTATCTGTCATACCGTCCATGAATCAGTTTATTGAATTTATTCAATCCCAAAAAGAAAAGTGGGAAAAACAAGGGGTTCAGCTCAAACTAGGGATCGAAGCGGATTTCTTTCCAAATGGGGAGGAGGAGCTGGAAAAATTAATCACATGTAAACCGTGGGACTATGTCATAGGTTCAGTTCATTTTATAAATGGCTGGGGTTTTGATAACCCAGAAGGTGCGTATATTTTTGAAAAAGTAAATTTGATGAAGTTATACAAAATACACACCTCTTATGTTTGCCAAGCAATTGAGTCACAGCTATTTGATATAGCAGCACATTTGGATAATTTGAAAGTATTCTGTTATCGTCCTGACGAGAAACTGTTGCAAAGTTGTTATGAAAAGGTCGCTTCGTCATTGAGGAATCATAATATTGCTACCGAATTGAATACAGGGCTTTCCTATCGTGCTCCGATAGAAGAAGCCTGCCCAAGCCCTGACACTTGCAGACGCTGGCAAAATATCATATCCCGATGACTTTATCGTCAAATGCTCATTATCCCGATGATTTAGGAACGAACCTGGATCCAGCGAAGGAACAGTTGAGAAAATGTGGGTATGAAACGTTAGCCACTTTTTCCAAACGAAGACGTTATTATGTGCCAATTTGAAGAATGTGAATGTTATATATTAATCACAGTGCTAATCCAAGGAGGATATAGCCTTTATAAAAGGGGCACTCGGATAAGCTATCACAAACAAATAGGCCTCATTACTGTACCCACACCGGGCATGGCAGCGAGGTCTTATTTTTATTCTTTGTTTTCTGCTTCAGCGGCCTTTTTACGAGCATAGCTTGCTCGTCTGTTCCTACGATTACGCTCTGCTTGGCAATCCCAGACGGCATTTGTAATTTGAACAGTGCTGTCTGGGTTATTTAATTTCCCGTAAAGATTACACAGGCTAACCAATAGCTCCTGTCCAGTTAAGGAATAATCAGTGCTGCTTTCCGGAGCATGACTCCCTGTGAAAAGAGGTTTGATTATTTCGCCATCATCGTCATAGTCAGGAATATACTCAGGAAATCGCACAGCTCTATAAACCATTTCACCTACGCCGCCAATTTCAACAAAACTAAGATTTTCTACCGGTAATTTTTTCATATCATTTATCCTTTGAATGTAATCGTATGTATAAGCGTTGAGAATTATACTTCGATTACATTTTATTATACAATGGCATTGAAAACAAAAGCAAATTGTAAAACTTCTTGATTTTAAGTTCCTTGACAACTGAATAGTCCACCCGCAAGAGATACTTTTGCAGTGTTGCCGCCCGCCTCTGCTGCAATCGGATACGAGGAGACCACGAATAGGCGGCTGCCTTAAGAACGGTAGCGAATGGTGGATGTAGAAACCAAAACAACTATCAAGATAAGGAGGAAAGAGTAAATGGAGAAAACGACCATGAGTGTGCAGGAGCTATCGTCACAGATGGGCATAAGCCTACCCAAAGCCTATGAACTTGTAAAATCGCCGGGATTCCCCATCATACTAATTGGTACAAGGATTTTAATTCCGGTTGATGCCTATAAGGAATGGCTGCTCAAAAACCCGGCACACAGATAATGAAAACGCAAATTTTACGGAGAGGAGGTGGACAAGATGGCGAACGCAATGCAGGAATTGATGGATATGAAGATATGGTTTCTCTGGCGTAAGGAAATAAATGGTGACCGTATCAACAAAATTCCCTTTGCAGCCAGTGCCGGTGCAACAGGCACTAATGAAAAGTACCAACACACATGGGT
Source organism: Clostridium sp. JN-1 (assembly GCF_003718715.1). NCBI lineage: Bacteria > Bacillati > Bacillota > Clostridia > Eubacteriales > Clostridiaceae > Clostridium > Clostridium sp. JN-1. The sequence goes on from NZ_CP033465.1 coordinate 2,197,702, forward strand.
TACTTATGATGAAGCGGTCACTGCTACCGCTTGAAAACTGTCGGAAAGGAGGTAAACATGAATAACAGACAGTCTTATGCTGCTGTGAAAAATAAAGATAAAATAACCGCTCTGTACTGCCATCTCTCACGAGATGACGAGTTGCAGGGTGACCCTAACAGCATTAAAAATCAGAAAACCATTTTAAAGAAGTATGCAGATTGGCGAGTTTGGCCCACCGGTTTCTACATCCACCACAGAACAAGAAAAATCGGCTAGCCGGTAATAGATACCAAACTATGCCGATATTTTTCCGGGATTAAAATCCCTAAGACGCACCCTCTAAGGCTGCGCTTTTTATATAAATATAATTTTGGGAGCATTATTTTAATATATACCTAGGCCAAAGTTACAATCGCAGCTAGAGCTATAACAGTTGCAAATATGCCGTCATTAAACGTCCCATAAAAAATTACACCTAATGCTAAAATTATAGTTAAAGCTATCAAATTAGTGCAGCTCATTTGTATCCCCCCCTTATTTAGGCCTTGGGTTTTATTTTTCATATGTTTTTTTAATTTCTATCCTTTTTAATTAAAACATTTACTTGATTAAATGCCTTTTTTATCTCTTCTTGTTTTGTTTTTTCATCCATTTCCTTATTTTTAACTTTTCTAGAGAGGTTATTTACTATATCTAAAAACTTAGGATTTGCCAATAGCTTTGCAAACTCTTGAACATCTTTATCTTTGTTATTATTAGTAGCCGTATTTGAAGTCCTATTATTATTGTTATTGTTATTGTTATTTCTATTCATGCCAAGTGCAGACATCAATGAAATAATCTGATTTATATCTATATCTCTTAGAATATCGTTTAATGAATTTCCCCTGCCTCTTTCTCGATGTTTAGACATTATATAATTTACCTCCTTTTATATTAAGGAGAGCCCAACTTTGACTCTCCTATTTTTTATCCGTCCTTATATTTTTATAATGCAAATATAGCTGCTAAAACTATAACTGTTGCAAATATACCATCATTAAATCCCCTATAGAATATTACTCCTAATCCTAATATTATAGCTAAAGCAATTAAGCCTTCACAACTTATACCACAGCAGCAATTTTCTCTTCTATCACAGCAGCAATCGTCTCTTCTTCTAGAACTCATTTTCTATTCCTCCTAATTTTTCTATTTATTTTCCATTCGAATTCTTAAGTAAATCATGTAAATAATACTTTATCTTTATTAAAAAGTTTTTTATAGTATATATTATTCATATTTATCCATTTTGTGCTTGTAATTTACTATACCTACATAATCTTAATCATCATCATAACCATCGTCTGCTTCATTATCGCAAGGTTTGTCTTCTTCATATTGTTCCTCTTCATCATACGGCTCATCCTCATATTCATAATCATCTTTGTCACCGCATCTATCCTCTTCATAATCATGATCTTTATCTTCATCATAATCTTCATCATAATCTTCATCATAATCAACGTCTACTGCATTATTGCGTGGATCCTCGCCGCATTGTTCTTCTTCATCATACGGATTATCTTCATATTTATAATCATCTTCCTCATATCTATCACAATCTTCATCTTTATCCTCATCATAATCTTCATCACAATCTTCATCTTTATCATCGCATCTGTCTTCATCACAGTCACATTCATCTTCTTCTGAGCAATCATCTGGTTCTTCTATACAATTATTCTTACAGTCATCACTTGGGAATGAACAAAGCAGCAAAAGCAGCAGTATAATTATGCCTATACCTATACCGTTACCACTTCTACAGTTTCTTTTTCCATAATGATGTTTGCAGCAGCTTGAACCACGACAGCAGTACGCCTTATAAAAAACAATAAATAAGAAAAATATTAAAATCCACCTATTGTTACCACCAAAACAACCATTATTATTAAAACAACTGTCACTGCTGTCATTACTATTACCGCTGTCACAATTGTCATTGTTGTCACAGCTGTCATTGCTACTGCAGCTATCATTTCCATTGTGCATACTATTGAACATATCTATAAGTTGATTTATCTCCATGGTTTCCCTCCTTAAAATACTTTCTATTCCCTAATATTTTATTCTAATAGCAATTTTTTTGACACATAAATAAAAGAGCATACTTCAAAATAAAATAATATTTGAAATACACTCTTAATTATTTTTTAGTTTTAATTTAAATTTTATCAATTAAAAGGGCAATAGTTGTCATAAAATTAAATGTAAAATGATTAAATACAGAATACCAATATCCTTTTTTATCTATTAAATAGCAGTTATATATACCTATCCACACTAATATCGGAAATGACATTAAATTAAAGTGTGCAAATCCAAATATGAGGCTGCTTAGTAATGCAGCCAAGTATATACCTATTCTATCTTTAAATATCTTCTCAAAAAACAGCCATCTAAAGACAAATTCCTCAACTACAGGTGCAAATATTATAATAACGGGAATTATGATTATGAATTTTCGCAGCGGCATATTGGTCATCCAATAAACCACTTCTTGCTCTGGTAACTGTACTTTAACCTTTAAAAGTAACATAGTTTCAATAATAAATATAAACATCGATATAATGTACGAAATAGCAGCAAATTTCAAGGCAAACAATACGTTAAAGTTTTTTCCTCCAAATTTAAATCTTTCGCAGTCGAATTTTAATCTATTACTTATAGTTCTCTTGTATTGAATCGTTTCATTTGTAATATACATACCTGAAGCCTTAATATATCTAATATCAAATGCTACAAGTATAAAAGGCAGCAAATTTTGTGTAAACATAGATCCAACTATATAAAATAACGTTATTACAATTAATATAATTGTACTTCTATTCTTCTCCCTCCAAAACCTAGCAAAGATAATGAGCGGCGGGATATATACTAATAAAAATACAAGTACATCTTTTATAATATCTAATTTTATCACTACAATATCTCCCTGTTTTAAATTAATTTTGACAATCTATAACCTCATCAAATAAATCTAAAAGTTCCTCTTTTCCTTGTTTTTTTAACGAGGAAAAAGTAAATACTTTATCTTCTGGATCTACATTTAAAGACTCTCTTATAATCTTTAAATTTTTTGCAAGCTCACTTCTCTTTAATTTATCAGCTTTAGTTGCAACTATAGTATAATCATATCCATAATATCTTATCCAATTATACATAGTAATATCATCTTGTGTTGGCTTATGCCTGCAATCTACAAGGAGTATTATCCTCTTAAGCTGCTCTCTTTGATTTAAATATGTTTCTATTACTTTCCCCCAATTTTGCTTCTCTGACTTTGATACTTTTGCATAACCGTATCCTGGTAAATCAACAAAATAAAAATTATTATTTATGAGAAAAAAATTTACAAGCCTAGTTTTGCCTGGAGTACTGCTTACTTTGACTAGCTTTCGTCTATTAGTCAAAGTATTTATCAATGATGATTTTCCAACATTAGACCTGCCCACAAATGCTATTTCTATTTTATTATCTTTAGGATATTGGCTTGGTGATACCGCCGACGTTATAAATTCTGCTTGTTTTATTTCCATATAAAATCCCCCATTAATCCTTAACTAGAGCATTATCTAATACATTATCTATATTATCAGCTAGTATATATTTAACATTGTTTTTAACTGTCTTTGGTATTTCCCTCAAATCTTTTTCATTTTCTCTAGGTATTATTATAGTATCAATTCCAGCTCTATATGATGCCAAACTTTTTTCCTTAAGTCCTCCTATTGGTAATACCCTTCCAGTTAGCGTTATTTCACCTGTCATAGCTACATTATGCTTTACTTTTCTCTTACTTAACGCAGAAACCATAGCTGTTACCATTGTAACACCTGCTGATGGACCATCTTTGGGAACAGCACCCTCAGGTACATGTATATGAAGATCTTTATCTTTATAGAACTTTTCTTGTATATTATATTTTTGTGCATTAGCCCTAACATAACTATATCCAGCCTTAGCGGATTCCTTCATAACATCTCCAAGTTTGCCTGTTAGCTCCAATTTTCCAGTTCCAGGCATAACAGACACTTCTATTGGAAGTGTATCTCCACCATATCCTGTCCATGCCATTCCAGTTACAACACCAATTTTATCTTCTTTATCTACTTTATCATAACTGAATATTTCAGGTCCCAAGTAACTTTTAACTTTAGTTACAGTTATGAGAATATTCTTTTTATTCTTTTCCAACATTTCTGTTATAGCTTTTCTTATAACAGAAGATATCCTTCTTTCGAGGCTTCTAACACCAGATTCTCTAGTGTAATTGTCTATAATAAAGTATATTGATGAATCTGAAAACTTAATTTTACTTTCATCTATTTGATGTTCCTTAAGCTTTTTAACTATCAAATGATTCTTTGCTATATGAAATTTTTCTTCACTCGTATATCCTGAAACTTCTATTAATTCCATTCTATCAAGCAGCGGTCTTGGTATAGTCTCTAAAGTATTTGCAGTGGTTATAAATAAAACATGTGACAAATCAAAATCGAGCTCAAGGTAATGATCTCTAAAAGTATTATTTTGTTCGCTGTCTAATACTTCAAGTAATGCATCTGCAGGGTCTCCCCTAAAATCATTACTCATTTTATCAATTTCATCTAATAAAAACAAAGGATTTTTAGACTTTGCCTGCCTCATTCCATATATAATTCTTCCTGGGATAGCTCCAACATACGTCTTCCTATGTCCCCTTATTTCAGCTTCATCTCTAACTCCTCCTAATGACATCCTAACAAAGTTTCTATTAAGTGCATGTGCTATCGACTTAGCTATAGAAGTCTTTCCAACTCCCGGAGGACCAACAAGACATAATATAGGACCTTTGAGTGAATTACTTACTTTTTTTACAGCAAGGTATTCAATTATTCTATCCTTTACATCCTTAAGTCCATAGTGTTCCTTTTCAAGAACTTCTCTTGCTGACTTTATATCTAAATTATCTTTAGTTTCTTTATTCCATGGAAGCGCAAGTACCCAATCAATATATGTTCTTATAACTCCACCTTCAGTAGCGTAGCTTCCACTATTTTTTAATCTATCTAATTCATATAGAACCTTTTCCTTAACAGCCTTAGGTAATTTTGCCTTGTTTATCTTAGTTTTATATCTAGCTATCTCTTTTTTGTCTTCATCTTCTTCACCTAATTCTTCTTGAATAGCCTTTAGCTGTTCCCTTAAGTAGTAATCTCTTTGAACTTTATCTATTTTCTTTTTTACATTTATACCTATTTTTTTCTCAATTTTTAAAATATCTACTTCATTTATAAGTAGATCCAAAAGCTTTTTTAATCTATCTTCTATATTATAAGTTTCTATAAGCTCTTGTCTCTTATCCTGTTTAAGCATGAGATAAGAACTAACTGTATCGGCAAATCTTCCTGGATTTTCAATTTCATCTAATGCTATAAATGTTTCTACAGGTATATTACCTGATAGTTTAACATATTCATTAAAAAATTTTTTAATACTGCGGACAAGTGCTTCACACTTATTATCTTTTTCGCATTCTTCATCCTCTAATATTTCAACTTCAACTTTAAAAAAAGGATCGATTTCAATATATTTTTGTAACTTTCCTCTACTTTGCCCCTCGACCAAAACCCTCACTGTATCTCCTGGTAATTTGAGAATTTGCTTTATATTACAAATAGTACCTATATTAAATATATCATCTTGACTTGGTTCTTCAACTTTCGCCTCTTTTTGAGCAGACAAAAATATTCTCTGATTTTCAAGCATTGCCTGTTCTAAAGCCAGTATGGATTTTTCCCTACCCACATCAAAATGTAAGACCATATATGGAAATATTGTAATACCTCTTAGAGGAATTAGAGGAAGACTTTCTATTTTATTATTATCCATGTTATTCATGTCTTTTCCCCTCACTTTAAAAGATTTAATTTTATACTATATTCATAACTATAATTCAATTTAAAATAAATTAATGGTTAGACTAGTATATTATAACTGTAAAATATGTTTTTTTCAATTACTGCTTACATCTTCTCATATCATATATGTATATTAAACTTACAAATGAAATTTACTATACTTTTGCTGATTCTGCTGCAAGAATATCAATATCACTTTCCATAGATAGTGATTGATCATTCTTATCATCTTTATAATTCTTAATTAAAGCTGCATCTATAACATCTTTTATATTATTAACTGGTAAAATTTTAACTTTTGCCAGTTTTGAAAAACTATTTTGCCAGTTTCCTTCTGGGATTATTATTATCTTAGCTCCAGCTTTTATCCCAGCTTGAATTTTAGCATTAACTCCGCCAATAGGCTTAACTTCACCATGTATTGATAGTTCACCTGTCATAGCTACTTCATTATTTACTGGGATACCTTTTATTGCACTGTATACAGCTGATGCTATACTGATTCCAGCCGACGGTCCGTCTACAGGAGCATTTCCAGAGAAATTTACATGTATATCATACTTACTGCAATCTAAATCAAAAATTTCTTCTATTACAGTTATCACATTTTCTACTGAACACTGTGCTGTACTTTTTCTGACCATCTTTCTGTTTTGCATACTTATTTCTTCTCTATCTATAATACCTGTTATATTTAAAACTCCCTTTCGCAAATTAACCTTAGAAGCTGCAGCTTCTATTTCCATAAGAGCCCCAATATTAGAACCATATATAGCCAAACCATTTACATATCCAATCATCGGTTTCTCATTTATCTTCTGTTCAATTCTTGGAGAATACCTTCCGTTTTCTATAACCCACTCAACATCATCTATACTTATTATATTTCTATTTTCATTTAGAGCTATACCAGATGCCAATTGTATTAGATTAACTGCATCACGACCATTACTGCAATATTTGCCTATAATATTATAGGCACTGCTTTCCACTTTAAAGTTTATTTTTTCCACAGCATTTTTTGCTATAGTTTCAATTTCATGCGGCAGTAAATCTCTAAAGAAAATTTCTACACATCTTGATCTTAAAGCCGGAGTGATTTCTTCTGGATTTCTAGTAGTAGCTCCAACTAATCTAAAATCTGCTGGAAGTCCATTTTCAAAAATGTCCTTAATATATACTGGTACATTTGAATCCCATGAACTATAGTAAGAGCTGTCTAAAAAAACTTTTCTATCTTCTAAAACCTTAAGTAACTTGTTCATCTCTACAGGATGCAGTTCTCCTATTTCATCTATAAATAGTATTCCTCCATGTGCTTTTGTTACAGCTCCAGGCTTTGGTTGTGGAATTCCAGCAATTCCAAGTGGTCCTGCTCCTTGATATATTGGATCATGAACAGAACCTATTAGTGGATCAGCTATACCTCTATCGTCAAATCTTATTGTAGTAGCATCTATTTCTACAAATTTAGAATTTTCATTAAACGGTGAATAGTCTTTTTCCCTTGCAAATTGCAGTACTAACCTTGCTGCTGCTGTTTTTCCAACCCCCGGCGGTCCATATATTATAACATGCTGCGGATTTGGACCGCATAGTGCAGCTTTTAAGGCTTTTATACCTTTTTGCTGACCTATTATTTCATCAAAATTAGATGGTCTGCTTTTTTCTGTAAGAGGCTCTGTCAATTTTATATCTCTTAACTTTTTCAAATTTTCCATTTGACCTTGGCTTTCTTTATTTATAATAACCTTCCTGGAATTTTGACTTTTCAAGGCAGCAAAAAAATATATCCCCATTACGAGAGTTGCTAACATTTCAATAATTACTAAAGTATATATCATATTTAAAATTCTACCTCCAAAGTTCTATATAATACTTTTTTTATTATGCTCATATTTTAGCTCGTATATTCCAATATAAAAATGAAGATAGAATTATTTAGAATATAAAATGAACACTAAAACATATAATTTTAGTGCTCACTTTATTTTATGCAGTTTCTGATCCTTTTCTAGTTCTAGATTTTTTTACTTTCAAAGGAGTTCTCTTTCCTTCTTCTGCCTTTACAACTTTAGGTTGTTTTGTTTTTATTGTATCTTTCTCTATTATAACTTTAGCTATCTCTTCTTTTGAAGGAATCTCAAACATTATATCCTTCATAGTATCTTCTATAATAGACCTAAGACCTCTGGCACCTGTATTCCTTTTGAAGGCCTCATCAGCTATAGCTTCTAAAGCATCTTCTTCAAATTCAAGTTCAACATTGTCAATTTCAAACAACTTTTTATACTGTTTAACAAGTGCATTCTTTGGTTCTTTCAATATGCTGATTAATGCTTTCTTATTTAAGGCTTCAAGAGTTACAACTATAGGAAGTCTGCCTACAAATTCAGGAATAAGACCAAACTTTAATAAATCACTTGGCATTATTTCTTTTAGTAGTTTACCTATATCTTTTTCATTTTTAGATTGAATCTCAGCACCAAATCCAAGCGTACTTATTCTAGTCCTATTCTCAATGATTTTATCAATTCCATCAAATGCTCCTCCACAGATAAACAATATGTTAGTTGTATTTATCTGTATAAATTCTTGATGTGGATGTTTTCTTCCACCTTGAGGAGGAACCGATGCAACTGTTCCTTCAAGTATCTTGAGTAATGCTTGCTGAACACCTTCACCTGATACATCTCTTGTAATAGAAGGATTTTCTGATTTTCTTGCTATCTTATCTATTTCGTCTATATACACTATTCCTCTTTCAGCTTTTTCTATATCATAATCTGCATTTTGAATAAGTTTTAGAAGAATATTTTCTACATCCTCACCAACATAACCTGCCTCAGTTAATGTTGTAGCATCTGCTATAGCAAATGGTACATTTAAGAATTTAGCCAATGTTTGAGCTAAAAGAGTTTTTCCTGAACCTGTAGGTCCAAGTAATAGTATATTACTCTTTTGTAATTCAACATCATCGCTATTGACATTGTTGTTTATTCTCTTGTAATGGTTATAAACTGCTACAGCCATAGACTTTTTAGCTTCTTCTTGACCTATTACATATTGATCAAGATATTCCTTTATTTCAATAGGCTTTGGTAAGGAACTCATATCTACTTGAATATCCTCTTCAAACTCATCACTTATTATTTCTGAGCAAAGTTCTATACATTCATCACATATATATACTCCAGGACCTGCAATTAATCTTCTAACTTGGTCCTGCGTCTTTCCACAAAAGGAGCATTTGAGCTGTTTTTTTTCATCAATTTTGGCCATTTTAACACCTCACTAAAGGTTTATTTCTTTTTAGTAATTACTTCATCTATTAGCCCATAATTTTTAGCTTCTTCAGGTGACATAAAATTGTCTCTTTCTGTATCTTTTTCAATTCTTTCTAAAGTCTGACCTGTTCTCTCACTGTAAATAGTATTAAGTTTTTTCTTTATCTCAAGTATTCTTTTAGCATGAATTCCTATGTCTGTTGCTTGACCTTGGAATCCGCCTAGTGGCTGATGTATCAGTATTTCAGCATTAGGAAGTGAATACCTTTTTCCTTTTGCACCAGCACATAATAAAAATGATCCCATTGAAGCTGCCATTCCTATACATATAGTGGATACATCAGGTTTTATATACTGCATTGTATCATAAATTGCCATTCCAGATGTAATTGATCCTCCAGGGCTATTTATGTACAGATATATATCCTTATCAGGATCATCTGCCTCTAGAAATAACAATTGTGCAACAACTAGACTTGCACTAGTATCATTTACTTCTTCACTTAACATAATTATTCTATCTTTTAAAAGCCTAGAATAAATATCATATGACCTTTCTCCTCTATTTGTCTGTTCCACAACTACTGGTACTAAACTCATAAATTTCTCCTCCTTTTTACTAATTATTAAAAATATTACCAGGTTAGTGTATAACAATATAATAATATTTTTAAGCTTAAAATTAATTGCCAGAACAATTTCTGGCAATCAATCATCTAAATATTTTATGCAATTGCTTTATTGTTGTTAACTAACAGTTCAATTACTTTTTCATTAACTACTTCTATCTTTAAAAGCTTTCCTTGAGCACCTAAGATTAATTTAGCAGTTTTCTCTAATTTTTCATCATCTGTGCCATATTGTTTTGCCATTTCTTTTGCTTTAGATAAAAGTTCTTCTTCATTTGCATCAATTTTTTCAACTTTAGCTATCTCTTCTAATATTAAGTCTGTCTTTACTCTTTTTTCAGCAGTATCTTTCATATACTCTCTAACTTTTTCTTCAGTATTATTTGTATATTTATAATATGATTCAAGATCTAAACCTTGATATTTCAATCTCATTTCTAAATCCTTAAGCATATTATCTACTTCTTTATCAATCATAACTTGCGGTATATCTATTGTCGTATTTGCAGATACAGCTTCTATAACAGCATCTTCAAATTCTCTTTTTTCTTTTAATTCATTATTCTTTTCCATTTTCTTTCTTATATCAGCTTTTAACTCATCTAAAGTATCAAATTCAGAAACATCTTTAGCTAATTCATCATCTAATGCTGGTAATTCTTTTATTTTTATATCGTTAATTTTAACTTTAAATGTAGCTTCTTTTCCATTTAATTCGTCTCTACCGTATTCTTCAGGGAACTTAACTACAACATCTTTTTCATCATCTTTATTTAAACCAATTAATTGATCTTCAAAGTTATCTATGAAAGTTCCTGAACCTATTTCAAGTTCATAATTCTTTCCTTCTCCACCTTCAAAAGGTTTTTCATCTATAAATCCCTTAAAGTCGATAACTGCTATATTTCCTTTTTCGATAGATCCTTCTTCTTTAGTTTCAATTCTAGCATTTTTCTCCTGAATTGATTTTAATTCATTTTCGATATCTTCATCTTTTACTTCATATGTTGATTTTTTTACTTCTAATTCTTTATAGTCACCAAGTTTAACTTCTGGTTTAACAACAACTGTAGCTGTATATACAAAATCCTGATTTTCTCCTATATTAACTATATTTATTTTAGGATAATCTACAGGCTTTATATCATTTTCCTCTATAGCTTTTGGATATGTATCATCGCAGCAAAAATTTACTGCATCTTCATAAAGTACTTCTTCTCCATAATATTTCTTTATTATGTTCATTGGAGCCTTTCCCTTTCTAAATCCAGGTACGTTAAACTTCTTTGAATTTTTCTTGAAAGACTTTTTTACACAATCATTAAATTTTTCTGTTTCTACTGTTATCTCTAGTTTAACAACATTGTTTTCTAGTTTTTCTATTTTAGCATTCATGGTCTTATTCCTCCTACTCTTTGACATGCTTATGTTAGCCATATCATTATAACATATATCAAAGTATTAATACACATTATACAATACTATATTTTATCAAATGGCATGAATATATCCAATATTTCTGTAATATTAATTATATACCTAAAGCCATAAAATTTACAGTTATTTTTATTATCTATTCTCCAAAAGTTCCATCAGCTTTCAAATAGACAGTTTTATCATCTGAAATTACAGTAAGTCCCTTGTCAGTTATCTTATCTAACTTTATATTTTCTCCTTCAATACCCTGTATAAGTACATGATTTCTATTACTTAAACTCTCTATCCACACATATTTAGTTGTTTTACCAATCCAAGGCAATTGGCTTATATAAGCAATATTATTGTCATCCAAAAATTTAGGACTGCTGCACCAAACGTAGTTAGGATCAGATGCAAGTTGATCATTTTTAGCAATTACATTTCCATTTGTAGAAGTATACTGAGGATTTGTAACGTCTTGTTTATTGCCATCTGTATCTAGAAGTACCATACTTTGAGCTTTTCCATCATAAATAATTACATCTTTTTTTGATGGACTAATATCATATATTGCATTTTCACCATCTAAGGTCACACTTTTAAATACTTTGCTTCCATTACTAACTTCATATACTGCCTTTGCAGTTTTTCCATCACTCAATTGTACACTATATGAATTTTCACTTGTTTTATTTTTTGGTTTAACTTCAGTATTTTTTGCTGGAGTATCCTTTGCTGGAGTACTCTTTGCGCTTTGTGCAGTATTGTTACCCTTAGATAAATCTTTAAATGCTCCTTTTAAAGATACAACTGAAAATGTACCTACTACAATGACTGCTAATACAATTAGAACAGCTGCAATAATTATTCTTCTTTTTCTGTTTTTCATTTTTCTATCATAATCTTTACTAAATATACTTGGCTTTACCACCGTTAATTCCTCCTAAATAATATATAAATATTAGCAACTTTTCTTTAGATATACAAAATTATTAGTAATAAAACTACTTTTTAACAACTCATTATTTATTATAACTCAAATACATAAAAAATAATAACACTTTTAACAACAAAATGGAATTTAGAATGTAAATTCATTCTTTATTTATAATTCTATAGTGTAAAAATGAAAACTGCAATACATTTCTTATAATAAAATGAACCTTTCCGACCACAAGGGTACGGGGCTTCGTATAGAAGTTTGATAGTCTAAGCTAAGCTATCCTTATTCTAACGGGCGTATCCACTTCGCCCCTGCTGTATAGAACTGTTAAGTCCACAACGCTGCTTTTCTTTAATATATTTAATGCTCCATTTGCGTCTGCATTTAACTTATATCCTGTTTTGGTTACACATTTACTAACAATACTCTTTTTCAGTAAAAACTAATTATAGAGGGTATCGAACCCTCTATAATTAAAGTGCTTACATCCTTGGGTACAAGACCACACGGTTTTATGCACCTTTATATAAGCTGGATATATATTGTTTTTTCTTATCTTATCAATACTCATTCTTTCCATCTTGTGTATATTTAATACAGGAAATTTTCCATCGATTGAAATAACTGCCTTTAAGTAAGTGTAGGGCAAGCATTTTTTAGAGGACAAAGGACAATTGACAGGGGACAGAGAAGGTTGATTTTTTGCTAACGCAAAAGAATCTTTAAATTTATATAGGTTATCAATGTTTCGCTCTAGCGAAACGAGCTATCAAAAATTTAATTAAAGGTTTTTCGTAAGCTTAGCGGAGAAAAATCCTCCTTCACTGTCCTCTGTCCTATGTCCTATGTTTTTTAATTATGTATCTATCCTATTTTATATTTCTACTGCCAGGCTTTATATATGGAGTACCCTCTTTGCACATAGGGCATTCTTCCTTTTCATAACTTTTAATATCAAGTTTTACAGCACTATACATTGGATATTCTACTTCTACACCTTCTGCCCTTCTGTCAACTATACAAGTTATTCCTACTACTTCTCCACCTAAGGCTTTAATGACATCCGCCACTTCTAAAAAAGATTTTCCTGTGGTTATAACATCCTCAGATATTATGGCCTTTTGACCTTTCTTTATTTCAAATCCTCTTCTTATAGTCATCTTTCCATCTTGTCTTTCAGCAAATATACCAGGCTTTCCGGTTTGTCTTGCCAGCTCATAAGATACAACTACTCCTCCCATAGCCGGTCCTACTATAATATCAAAATCTACATCCTTAAGCTTATCTGCTACTACCTTTAAAACTTTTTCTGCCTTATCTGGGTATTGAAGCAGCTTTGCACACTGGCAGTATCTATTGCTGTGTCTTCCAGATGACAATAAAAAATGTCCTTCCAAAAGTGCATCTGTTTCTTTCAAAGTATCTATAACCATTTTATCTGTATTTTCCATAATAAAATCCTCCTCATCAATTTGCTTTTAAAAATTACAATTATATTATTCCTCTTATTTCATCCAAATTATTAATATTTTCTCTTTGCATATATTTATAAATACCATTTATAACATTCAAACAAGTCATTGGGTTCATAAAGTTTGCCGTTCCAATTTGGACTGCACTTGCACCTGCCATAATAAACTCAACTGCATCCTGCCATGAAGTTATTCCTCCAAGTCCAATTACAGGAACATCGATGGCTTTGCATACTTCATATACCATTCTAAGTGCTATCGGCTTTATTGCAGGTCCTGAAAGTCCAGCTGTTACATTTTCAAAAATAGGTTTCCTAAGCTTAATATCTATTGCCATGGCCTTAAATGTATTTACAAGTGATATTGCATCTGCTCCAGCATCACAGCACTTGTATGCCATATCTACAATATCTTCTGCATTTGGAGAAAGCTTTACCATCATAGGTTTTTTGCAAACTTCTTTAACTTCTTTTACAACCTTATAAGCTACTTCAGATTTTATTCCAAATGCCATTCCACCCGATTTAACATTTGGACAAGATATATTTAATTCAATCATATCTACATCAGTATCATTTAATTTTTGGATTCCAGCTGCATACTCCTCAATACTTCCCCCGCCTAAATTGGCAATAGCAACTGTTCCATACTTTTTCATCATAGGCAGTTCGTGTTTTATAAAATGATCCACACCTGGATTTTGAAGCCCTACACTATTTAACATTCCGCTTTTGCTTTCAAAAACTCTCACACCGTCGTTTCCGTCCTTTGGATTTAATGTAAGACCTTTTGAGCATATTCCTCCAAGTTTTGATACATCAAAGAACTCATTGTATTCTTCTCCAAATCCAAACGTCCCTGATGCAGCAATTACAGGATTTTTAAAATTTAAACCGCATATATTAACTGAAAGCATTATATATCCTCCTTAAGAATTAAGTCATCTCCAAAGAAAACAGGACCATCCTTACAAGTTCTCTTATTTCCATTCTTAGTCTTACAAGTGCATACAAGACAGGCTCCAACCCCACAAGCCATATGTTTTTCCATGGAAACATACACAGGTATGTCTTTTTCTCTGCACATTTTTATTACTTTTGACATCATTATTTCCGGTCCGCAGCAAACTACAACGTCATAAAGTTCTGGTTTCAACATTTCCGTTACATACCCTTTGTGTCCGCAAATTCCCGTTTCAGTAGATATATTTATACTATTTACATATCCTTTATAGCTGTCGAGTTCATAACAGCCATCCTTAAATCCAGCATAAAGATCGATGTCACAATCCTTAAGAAATTTAGCTAAGTAGAGCATTGGTGCTGTACCTATTCCCCCTGAAACAATTGCCACCTTTCCTTTTATCTTTTGAGTATCAAATCCATTTCCAAGAGGTCCAGTAATCTGTATTGCATCATTTTTCTTTAACTTACTTAAAATTTTAGTACCTTCTCCAATATTCTGATATAAAAAAACTATTTCTTCATTATCTATGCAGTGTATACTTATAGGTCTTGAAAGAAGTGGATATTCATCCCATGCCCTAAGCATATAAAACTGACCCGGCTTTCCAGTAAATTTTCCCTTTATCGTAAGCTTAAAAACATTTTTAAATACTTCCACATTCTCATGTACCAAACTCGTACTAAAATTCAACGCACTTACCTCCATATTATAATTTTCTTGCTATGTCATCCCTCATTCTTATTGCTTCTCTTCTTGCATATTCGCTGTAGTTCTTATCTCCATCGCCAAACTTTTTATATGCAAGTAAAATACCTCTTGAAGAATTTACAACTCCACCATTTCCATTCTTGAAGTAGATAGATACATCATCTGCATTTCCTCCCTGTGCCCCATAACCAGGTATTAGGAAAAACATTTTATCTAAATTTTTTCTTATCTTCATTCCTTCATCAGTATGTGTACATCCAACTACTCCTCCTATTGGACCGTAACCATACTTTCCTAAGTACTTTGAGTTAAGTTTATTTATCTTATCTCCAACTACATCATAAACTTTTTTTCCAGATTCAGTTTTAAGATATTGAATATCTTCTGCTCCCTTATTTGACGTTCTAACTAGTATAAACAGCCCTTTATTGTTATTTTCAACATACGGTAAATATGGCTCTATCCCATCAAGACCCATGTATGGATTTAATGTTACAAAATCGCTTTCAAAGTCGCCTTCAAAATGTGCTTTTGCATACATTTCAGCTGTTTTTGCTATATCTCCCCTTTTTATGTCCGCTATTATAATTGCACTTTTCTCCCTTAAATATTTTAATGTCTTGTAGTAAACTTGCATTCCTTTTAATCCAAGTGCCTCATAATATGCTATTTGCACTTTGTAGCAAACAGCCGCATCTAATGTAGCATCAATAATATTTCTGTTGAATTCAAAAATTGCATCTTCAATTGAAGTATTTTTATCTAAAACCCATTTAGGTATATATTCTATAGAAGTATCTAGTCCAACACAAACATGTCCTTTTTTTTCAACGCCTTCATATAACTTATCTGTAATCATCTATCTCACAGCTCCAATTTTATTTGAATTATAAACTACTTTTCCACGTCTAAATGTAGTTAATACATCACCATAGACATTCATTCCATTGAAAGGAGTATTTTTTCCTTTAGATTTAAAATCATCTGAGCATATTTTGTACTGTCTCTCTAAATCTACTAGAACCAAATCAGCATCATACCCTACCTTAATTTGTCCCTTTTTGCATTTCATTATACACGCTGGATTTTTAGACATTATCTGGGACAGCTTATTTAAACTTATGCGTCCGCTTTTAACTAAACTTGTATAGCAAATTGAGAAAGATGTCTCTATCCCAGATATACCAGCTGCCCCATTTTTCTTATCCTCACTTGTATGAGGTGCATGGTCTGTACCTATTGCATCTACCCATCCATCTTTTATAGCATTTATTAAAAACCCAACATCTTCTTTATCCCTTATAGGTGGATTTACTTTATAAGAGCTATTTAAAAGAGCAATATGATGAGGTGTCACTTCACAAGTCACATTACATCCTTTTCTTTTAGCTTCAATAATATAACTCATTGATTCTTTAGTACTTACATGTGATATATGGACATGACAGCCTGTAAATTTTGACAAGGCTAAATTTCTCCAGGTCATCATATTTTCTGACAACCTCATATCTACATTTGAAACAGAACTTTCTTCACAATGGCACATTACTATTTGATTTTTTTCTTTTGCTTTTAGCATGGCATCCATCATTACTTTACTGTCCATTACATCTTTTCCATCTTCAGATATAACTTTAACTCTTGAGTCTAAATCATCAAGATGGCTTATATCATGACCATTGAAGTCTCTTGTTATAGATACAGCTTGATGGATATCTACAAGGCCAACCTCTTGTGCCTTTTTAAGTATATAATTAACTATACTCATGCTGCTGCACACAGGCTTTGTATTTGCCATTAAATTGACTAGAGTATATCCCCCTCTAACTGCAGCCATACTTCCACTTTTAATATCTTCTTTATAAGTCAAACCAGGATCTCTAAAGTGTGCATGCAAATCAATAAATGACGGCATGAGTACTAATCCATTAGCATCAATAACTTCGCAATTTTTATTTAAGTTTCTGTCTATCTCAGAAATTTTACCATTATTTATATATAAGTCCCCAACAAAATCCTGCATATAGTCAACTATTCTTGCATTTTTAATCAACAACTCCATTAAAAGCATATCCTTTCTAATTTAAGTAGAGATATAAAACTAAATTTCCATAGCTCTATAAATTTCATCACAGTACTGACACCTGTATTCTCCCTTTGCTTCATCTACAAGTTCAAATACATGTGGTAAATTTTTCTCCGTTGATGTTATGCATCTAGGATTCTTGCATTTTATTATGCCTGTAACTTTTTTTGGAAAAGTTAATTTTATCTTTTTTTCTATGTTCTCATCTTTTATGACATCTATTGTTACATTAGGATCCAAAAATCCCAATACAGTAAAATCCAAATCCATATTATTTTCTATTTTTATTATGTCTTTTTTAATAAGCTTTTTGCTTTCAGCATTCATTATGAGTGCAACTGAATAATCTGCTTTATCAAGACCAAGGTAATTAAATATCTTTATTCCGTGGCCTGCCTTTATATGATCTATAACTATACCATTTTTAACACTATTTATTGTAAGCATAATTTTAATACCTCCTTTAACTACTTTACACCTAAAAGTTTAGATATAAGTGCCATCCTAACATACATGCCGTATTTAGCCTGCCTAAAGTAACATGCCCTTGGATCACTATCAACTTCTTCAGCTATTTCATTGACACGAGGAAGCGGATGTAAAACTATCATATCTTTTGATGCCATCTCCATTTTTTGTGAATCCAATATATAGCTGTCCTTAAGTCTTATATAATCTTCTTCATTAAAAAATCTCTCTTTTTGAACTCTAGTCATGTAAAGTATGTCTAATTCTCCTATTACATCTTCTAACTTTTCTACTTCTTTGAATTCAATATTCTTATTTTTTAATTCATTTATTATATAATCTGGAACTTTTAATTCTTCAGGAGATATTAAAATAAACTTGTTGTTTTCATATCTTGATATAGCTTTTATTAAAGAATGAACAGTTCTTCCAAATTTCAAGTCCCCACAAAGACCTATGGTCAAATTGTTCAAACTGCCTTTTATTGATTTGATTGTTAAGAGGTCTGTAAGTGTTTGTGTTGGATGTTGGTGTCCGCCGTCTCCAGCATTTATAACAGGTATGTTTGAATATATTGAAGCAACTTTAGGAGCTCCTTCTTTAGGATGTCTCATTGCAATTATGTCTGCATAGCATCCTACAACCCTTACAGTATCTGCAACACTTTCACCTTTTGATACTGAACTTGAATTTGGTTCTGAAAATCCTATAACCTTGCCGCCTAATCTTAGCATTGCAGCTTCAAAACTAAATCTTGTTCTCGTACTAGGTTCATAAAATAGTGTCGCTAGTATCTTTCCATCACATACATGGGAAAAGTCTTCTGGTGACTTTATGATTTGATCTGCTAATTTAAAAACTTCTTCTAACTCTTCCAATGTAAAGTCCATTGGATCAATTAAATGTCTTCCTTTTAACATATTAATTCCTCCTTCTTAGCCTCTCGGTGCTAAATTTAAAGGTATAAAAAAAGCCTTCTTAATAGAAGGCATAATTATACTTTATTATCATAATAATATGTAATAAATTTAAGTCAATTTCATTTGCCTTCCTAACCTCACGGGATTAGTATTAAAGGTGTATTTTTATTGTTACAAGCATATCATGAATAAAATATAAAGTCAACTTATTTTTATAAAATATAATCAAAGTTTTTGAGCCATAATTGCAGCTCCTATTGCCCCAGCATATCTTCCAAATGGATTTGTCTTTACACTGCTGCCCAACTTTTCAGAAAGTTTTTCAACTATATAACTGCTGTCACTCAATCCACCTGTTAAAAAATAATTAAATTCGTCTGAATGTTTCTGACATAGTGATTTAACCTTGCTAGTTATGGAATCTATGACTCCATAAGCTATATCTTCTCTTTTTTTATTGCTTCCTATTAAACTTATAACCTCAGATTCTGCAAACACAGTACACATTGAACTTATAGTTACACCTTTACCTGACTTTGCCATTTGGCACATTTGATTTATATCAAGTCCTAGAGTATTTGCCATAAGTTCCAAAAACCTTCCTGTTCCTGCAGCACATTTGTCATTCATAGTAAAATTAGTTATATTTCCATTTTGGACAGTTATTATTTTGGTATCCTGCCCACCTATATCTATGACAGTGCAGTCTTCTCCTAAAAGATAGTATGCTCCTTTACCATGACATGTTATTTCTGTTATAGTTTTATCTGCATAAGGTACCGAAACCCTTCCATAACCGGTAGCTACAATTTTACAATTGTTCTTATTCAAATCCATGTTTATTAATTTTTCTTTTATTTCATCTGCTATTTTAACACTGCTCCATCCAGTAGGATAAACAAATTTAGTTCTTATTCTATCATTTTCAAACACACATACTTTAGAAGCAGTAGAACCTATATCTATTCCCACATAAAACATAAACTTCACCTCTTATTATAGGTATGGATTCTTTAATTCCTTAGTTATTGAATGAAGGCCAGAAGTATTTACTTTATTACAAGCTATTAGTTCTTTAATCTTTTCTTCATCATTTTTATCATACATTATTGAAATACCACAGCATGCTGAAATTTCACGCGGTGTCGGTGTTATTGTATATGTTATTTTTTCTTTCTTTAATAACTCTTCCATTTTTATTCCTTCAGTATGTGATGGAAATAATATGTAATACCTAGTTTTCTGCATTATATCATCTCCAAGAATGCCTCAACTCGCGTTTTAATTTGTCCTGAATCTTCTGTAGAATAGTCAGTTTCTATATTCAATACAGGTATGTTCCTATTTTTTAACTCTTTTTCTACTAATCTATTTTCTACAGCATAAGTATGGCAAAAAGATAAATTAGTATCTATAACACCATCTACATTATACTCTTTAGCATATTTAACTATATCATCTATTCTTCCTGAATTTGGTGTAAAACAGGCACAATTTATCTTTAAATATCTATCGGCTAAATTTCTTATTAAATCATCAATTGTTTCTCCATCTTCAGATACCTCATTTTCAAAATATCTTGTACCTGTACAAGTTTCCTCTACAACTACCTGTGCATTTAGACTTTCTATTATAGAATGTAACTTCCAATTAGGCAGTGCCATAGGCGTACCTGTTATCATTATTCTTTTTTTGTTATCATTTTTATTATTTTTAATTCTTTCCTCTAATTCATCACATAACTCATTTGATTTTTTTATGAATCTATCACAATCATCAAAAAATGCTATTTGCGATACCAAAAGAGCATCTAATCCACTTATAGGAGAAGGAGTACATTTTCTAAGATCATATAACCTTTTTAAAGCCCTTCTCTTAGCATTAACAGTTTTTATTGAATCTTTAAGAGATTGTACTGTTATCTTATTTCCTGTAAGCTCCTCCATCTTTGCTATAAAACTTTTTATCTCGCTTGTCCATAAATCATAATCTTTTTCTCTTTTCATTTGCGGTAATTCCATAACATGTACAGGAATATAATCATTTAATATTTCCCATGCCTTTTTCTTTCCATCACAAGTAGTTTCGCCAACAAGCATATCACATGATTGAAAATACGGACATGTTCCTCCAATTTTTGCTCCCATAGATGCCTTTATAAGCGGGCACATATTTCGGGGAAGAACTTTTTCTCCATCCTCTACCCAAAATTGAGATCCACCGCAAAGCCCAACTCCAATAGCCCCTGCTGCCAATATCACTTCATCTGGAACAAAAACACAAAAAGTACCTACAACTTTACTGCCCTTCTTTTTGCATTCATCTAGTTCTTGTATCCTAAATCCATGTATTTCAGCAACAGCAGAATTAAAATAATTCATAGCTTGAGGTCTATTTTCTTGGGTTAAATATGTATTACCATATAGTTCTGGAAGCACCGCGCAAAGTTTATCATGCTTTTCTAAATCAACCCCTAAATTTGACCAAAGTTTTTTATAATTACCCATAATTAATCCCTCCATTTAAATTACTAATTAGTTTTTATATATTTATTTTATCATGTCTAAAGCATTCTAAATATTTTAATATCAAATACATCATGCAGGAACTATCATATTAATTTATCTGCAATATTTTTAAAGAGGACAGAGGACAGAAAAAGATTCTTTTGCATTAGCAAAAAATCAACCTTCACTGTCCTCTCAAAAAAAATGAGAACTTTAAGGTTTGCTCTAATGCTTTTTTCCAGCATATATTCAGCCTTCTACGAAGTAATTACTAAAACAAAAGGTAAGAATGGTGTTCTTTGAAAATTGAATAATGTGGTATTCACAAAACATGATATAATGAAAATATATTTAGACGAAATTTAATAATTTTACAAATTGTAAAATTATTAACGAGTGGGATATATGGGGGAAAGGGATATGAATATACTGGCTATAATTGGCAGCCCAAGAATAAATGGTAATACTTATAAGACTGTTAAACTAATTGAACAAAGATTAGTAGAAAAGAATAATGCAATTAAATTTGAATATGTGCAATTGAGTAAGACCAATATTAATACCTGTAAAGGTTGCTTTATATGCATTGAAAAAGGCGAAGAAAATTGCCCACTAAATGATGATAGGCATAACCTTGAATTTAAAATGAAACAAGCTGATGCCGTAATATTTGGATCGCCAGTATATACGTACAATGTATCCTGGATTATGAAGAACTTTTTAGATCGTTTTGCTTATAAATGTCACCGACCTGATTTTCATGGGAAGAAGGCGATGGTGGTCATATCGACTGGAGCGGTGGGATTAGGAGTTGTAGGAAGTATATTATCCTTCATAATTGGCACAATGGGATTTATAACCTGTGCAAAAGTTGGATTAACTTATGCTCCACTGCATGAAAGGGATAATATAAAGTCAATGAAGGAAATGAAAAAATTGAATAAACAAGTGGATTTGTTCTACAGTAAAATAATTAATACAGAAGTTATAAAGCCGTCGTTTATTAAACTTTTAACTTTTAAAATGCAGCAAAGGGCATTTTCAAAGGCACCACAAAATTCTGCTGATTTTAAATTTTGGAGTGGCAAAGGATGGTTGAATACGAAAGAAAATTATTATTATAAGGTTCATATAGGAAAAATCAAAAATTCCATTGTCTCTCTTATTAGTAAAGTATTGAAGTGATGTTAAACTTAATAAAATAATAAATCAGGATACCGCATTATTCAGAAAAATTGAATTTGAGGTGTTTTTATATTTAAGATACTGCATAATACAAAGAAATTAGGAGGTAGGTTGATAAAATACTCGTGTTATGGGTGCAAGTACACACCATACAAAAGAAATTATCCATGTACTACTTGCGGTAATTATGTGTTATCTGAGGATGGTGAAAGTACAGTTTATATATGTACTCATTGGACACCAATAGGAATCTAATTATCTATATATAAGTAAATGGATAATTGCGTAATTCAAAAATTATTGTAATCTAGCATATATGGTTTATACGCAATATTTCGCTTTAACGACAGGTCAAACGCATATAAGATTTTAGGGCGCGGCCCTTTTATTTTTACGGTTTAATCAATATAATCTGGTATATAAAGCAAAGTTTAAAGTTGAGTGTTATAAATGGTAATTTGGTAATTTAAAAAAATAAGTTGAAATACATTTTAAAGCATTATATGATGAATTCAGGCATCGATGTACTCTATTAAAAAAAGAAGGTAAATTATGAATATCAATATTGAAATGATACCATCATATAAAATTGCTTATATACGAAGAACAGGTCCATACAGTTCAGAGAATGTGCAAATAATAGAGCAATTAAAGAGTTGGGCTAGAGAAAAAAACTTATTTAATGAAAGTTCAATCATATAAGGTTGATAATAAGTATATCAATTTTGGAAAAATTATTGGTGGAAAACATTGCGTATTTAAAATAAGTCATACGGTAGATGCTGTGCAAAGAGCATGGATGGAGATATTTCCGGAGTTATCAAAAAGAAATTACGAATTTGATTATAGAAGACCTATCATTGAACGCTATGCAATACAGATGATAAATAAGCATTGCTGTGAAATTTGTGTACCAATATTATAAAAGAATAGTAAGACAAAATTCCAATTTAGCTGAGAACTTAGCTGTCTCACGATATTTGTCTTTAAATTTACTAAGATAAGAAAAAGTTCAAAGAAAATTTTAAATTAAAAAAGATGAGGTGCGCATGGGATATTAATTACTTAGGTAAAGTAAAATTCCAGCAAGAACAAAATTCTTACTGGAGTTTAACTTAGAAATATATATGTGTAAATTCAATTACAAAATTATCACAAATTATTGATCACTATAGGTTTTCTAATTCATGCATTAACTTACACGCAGGAAAATATATACAGCCTGAAGGCACATTAAAAACTTTTATTACAAGTTTTAGCGAAATATTTTAGAAAATTCTAGAGGCTCAAATACTGTCTGAGCTTGCGAGTTTATTTGAGCCTCTTGAATTTTCAAAATAAAAGCTTTAAACTTGTTAAAAGTTTTTACAGTGTCAAAGGCTGTATATATTTTCCGGAGTGTAAGTTAAGCTGCAATCTAGAAATACTATATATTATACAAATTTATATCCTAATTTTTGTAACTCAGATTTAACCTTATCTCCATGTTCTTTTGATTGTACAGTAATTTCAAATGATACATCGGCAAAATCCAATCCTTTTTCACTCCAGTTGTTATTCTGTCTAACAGTAACAACATTTGCGCCCATTTTGCCTATCTCAGATATTAGAGCACCTAGTTTTCCTTCTTTATCTTGAAGTTCTACTGTAAACCTAATTCTTCTCTTTAAAAGTACTAATTCTCTTTCTATTATTTTAGCAGCTGTAGCAATATCTACATTTCCCCCACTAACTAATGCAACAACATTTTTTCCTTTTATTCCTTTTACTTTTCCTGCAAGTAAAGCTGCTAGTGGAGATGCTCCTGCACCTTCAGTAATAAGCTTATTTCTTTCCATAAGTTCAAACATACCATATGCTATTTCTTCTTCTGTTATAGTAATTACTTCATCAACATATTTCTTTATATATTCAAAGCACTTATCTCCTGGAGTACTAACTGATATACCATCTGCAAGAGATTTTGCACCAGGAAGTGTAACTACTTTTCCTTTTTCTAATGAAGCTTTAGTTGAAGCTACGATTTCTGGTTGTACACCTATTATTTTTATTGATGGTTTTATGGATTTAGCCGCAGTTGCTATGCCTGATATTAATCCACCACCGCCGACTGGAACTATTATAAAGTCTGCATCTGGTAATGCTTCTAATATTTCAAGTCCAATTGTTCCTTGTCCAGCCATTACATCTTCATCATTAAAAGGATGAACAAATGTTGCACCTGTTTCTTTTTGTACTTGAACAGCTTTTGCATAACATTCATCATATACTTGTCCTGCTTGAATAACCTCAGCACCATATCCTCTTGTTGCTTGTACCTTTGCTTGTGGTGCAGTCTCAGGCATAACTATAGTAGATTTAACTCCAAAAGTTGTTGCAGCATATGCAACTCCTTGTGCATGGTTTCCAGCTGAAGATGCTATAACTCCTTTTTTCTTTTCTTCTTCAGTTAAATTTACTAATTTATTATAAGCTCCTCTTAATTTAAAAGCTCCAGTTTTTTGTTTATTCTCACATTTTAAATACAAATTACAATTACATTCTTTAGAGAAAGTGCTAGTATAAAACAATGGAGTTTTTCTAGCTACCTTCTTAATATTTTGTTGTGCCTGTTTAATTCTTTCTAAATTTAATTCCATGAGTACCCCTCCCAATTAATGTTTAATATTATTGAAAATTATAATATTTGAATAATAGTACGCTTAAAGTTTAATTTAAGAATTAAATATTGCATTTAAACTAATTAATATGTCAGAAAACGATATCATTCGACTTATAAAAACCTATATTTGTTTTTTCACAAAACACTTATTTTACGCTTTGTATGTCAGCATCAATCAATTCCCCAAAAAACATATCTACTTTCTGATAACTGCAATATTTTCAAGTCGTAATACTTTAATGATTTCTTATTTCTACTTTATTCTACCATATTTATTTCTTTAAAACAATTGTTTTTTCTCATAATTAACTTTAAAAATATTACTTGTTCTAAAAAATGAAGCATTTATTGCATATTATGCTAAAAATGCCGAAATAAATGTTATTTTTTTTGATAAGTGTTAAAATTATTATCAAATTAATATAGAGCTTTTTTAATTTGCAGAAATTTCTTAGTTATAATTATCATTATATAATTATTTTTATTCTAAAGTATGCTAAAATATCTTTAATATATACGGAAACTGACTAGAAAGTTAACTTATACACTAAAATATATTGGTAACATCCTCAAAGGACGGGATACAGATGCGAAATCTCTGCTAACTTATATAAATTTAAAGATTCTTTTGCGTTAGCAAAAAATCAACTTTCATTGTCCTTTGTCCTCTGTCCTATGTCCCCTGTGGTAAAGGTTTATGTAAATCAAAAAGTTATTTTTAAACTGGTAGGTGTATGTATGCAGAAAATAATTTTTCTTGTTGATATGGATGCTTTCTTTATAAGTTGTGAATCAACTCGCCATCCTGAACTCATTAAAAAACCTGCTGCAGTAGCAGGCGATCCTAAAAAACGATCAGGTATAATTTTGACAGCAAATTATGCTGCCCGAAAATATGGTATAAAAACCACAATGGTCTTAAATAAAGCATTAAAGTTATGCTCAAATTTAATCATCCTTCCCCCAGATTTAGAGTTTTACAAACAAAAATCTAAAGAGGTAATAGAAATTCTTGCACGTTATACTCCTATAATAGAACAAAATAGCATAGATGAAGCGTGGCTTGATATGACAGGTTCAGAAGGCTTATTTGGAGAACCTTTAAAATCTGCAAAACTTATTTCAAATCAAATTAAAAATGAGCTTGGATTAAGTTCATCAATAGGAATATCTGAAAATAAATTTTTATCAAAAATGGCTTCTGATATCAAAAAGCCTGGAGGAATTACTGAGCTTTGGCAAAAAAATATAAAAGAAAAATTGTGGCCTCTGCCGATTAAATCTATGTATGGAGTTGGAAGACAAACTTCTTCTAAGCTAGAAAGTATCGGTATCAAAACTATAGGAGAACTTGCTAATTCAGATAAAAGCAGACTAATAAAGAAGCTTGGTAAAATTGGTACTCAAATTTACCTGCTGGCAAATGGAATTGATACTTCTCATGTTAAACCACACTCACATGATGAAATGAAATCAATTGGTAAGTCAATAACACTTCCAGAAGACATAACAAGCATTAAAACTGCAAATATGATTTTAATGCGGCTTTCTGATGAAGTTTCCAGGTCGGCTAGAAAGCATGGAAAAAAAGGTCATATAGTACAAATTGTAGTTAAGTACTATGACTTCAAAGTTATAACTAGACAAAAAACTATACCTCAAACTTGTATTGCAAAAGAAATTTACTCAGCTAGTGCTGAATTACTTAAAAATAACTGGAATGAACAAATCCCACTAAGACTTCTTGGAATAAGTCTTAGTGGATTTGAAAATGAGAGTACTGCACATCAAATATCAATGTTTGAAATATCTGATACCGAAAATGCAGAAGATAATTCAATCAAAACTTACAAATTAGAATCTACAATTGATAAGATACGAAGTAAATATGGGAATTCCATAATTGATCGTGCCATATTCTTAGATAATAATCATTGGAAGAAAAAATAAGAATATAATTGTAATTTTAGAAAATACTAAATACATAATATTCAAAAGCAGGTGGATCAATATGATTGTAATATATCACGATGTTGGTGGTGCTCATTCTACAGTTGCAGCAGCAAATATACATATTGGAAAGCTTCCAATGGATAGGGTTCCCGATACAAAAGAATTAATTAGTTTACCAACTTTCGATAAAATTACAAAGGACGAACTTGGTCATTTGATTTATATTGGGAAGGATGAATTCAATACAAAGGTATATACCTTAGGAAGAAAATATGCTCCAAACATAGTAATACCTGCTATTCAAGATATGTGCTCTATTTGTAACAAAGATAGCAAAGAACTTTTAATTATTGATACAAAACCAACAGTTAACTTTCTCATGAACGTAGGAGGGTTTACTTCAAGAAAATTACACTTAGTGAGTATTGGAAGACCAATAGTATTAAAAGGCACTCAGCAAGCTTATATGGATATAGTAAAGTTGGTTCAAGGCGTGAAAAGCACTTTAAAGTTATCTATAAAATGAATTAATATGTTCTTATAATTTAACTTTGCATTAATTTACGATATTGTGGTTATAATATCAAATATATGTCACACTTCCTTATTAAATTAATAAAAGTAGATGCATTAACAGCATCTACTTTTATGTTTAAAAAATTAAAACATATAAAAACTAATATTATTTTTTTCAATAGGCATAATAGAGTTACAGCAATAAAACTTTGTATTTGAAAGGGAGTGTTCAAATGGTAAAAAAATTTTTGCCTATTGTAATGACCTTGTCAATTGCCATGAATTTAATAGGATGTACTACAGCTAAACAAGGTGCTAATCAAGTTAAAAATAAAACGGAAAATGCAACAGAACAAACTAAAAATGATATAATGAAAATTCCAAATGACTTACAAGCTGATATGGGGCAAGGTACTTTCTTTATATCAACTCCATCTGGTACTTCCCAAAATGGAGCAGTTCCAATTATATATGTTGAAAAAAATGCTAGTGTTCAACAAATTGGTTTAACTACAAGTAATTTTAATGGTAAAAACTTAAGCTATGTATTTGTAGATAGTCTTTTAAATTCTAAACATCAATTAGCAGACGGCAAAGTAACAATGGATTTAAAAGGTGACAATTTAAAGGTAGGTAAACATAGAGTTGATATTGTACAGTTTAACAATAATAAAACAAGTGATAAAGTTATCACTCATAAAACAGCCTACTATGAAGTTAAATCTAAATAGCAAGTTTTCATTATTTTCAATTAAAGTAAAAGGAGATATGTAAACAATGATTCATACCTCCTTTTCCCATGCAAATAAAATTCATTAACAAATTATCATTTTAATCATAGTATATATTATGATTAATTTTTATTATGGAGGCATTATACTGAATGACTCGCAATTCTGATACTAATAATGCTGCTAATGAAGATATTGAAGACTTCAATTATCCTTACACTATGCCTTGTTGCCCATATTATTCTATGTTTTATGATCAACCCCAAAACACATACGACAATAATGATTATGACTTTGATCCTAACTTATACAGACAAGGCGGCCGCAGAAGGGTATCTGGAAGACCTATGAGGAGACCTATTCGCAGACCACCCTATAGACCTATACGCAGGCGCAGACGCATGAGGCCATTCCCATATATGTTTCCTTTATACTTATATGATTATTATGATGATTACTATGACGATTATTATGACGATTACTATTAAATTTGTAAAATCAAATTTTTGCAGTTTTTCCCTGTGGAATATCCCCAAAAGTCTATAGCATTATAAGTAGAATATTCCTAGAGTGCAACTTAACTTACACTCTAGGAAATATATACAGCCTTTGACACTGTAAAAACTTAGTTTGGCAGCATATGCCAGAGTGTAAACTAAGTTTTGAATCATAAACCTTATATTATTTTTCTACGCTCTTTTGAACCATCTCTTGGCAAGTGTATTCCCTGCGATACCGCCTATAACCATAAATATTAGGAATACCCATCCTGATAAAGAAAAGTTTGCAATCGGTGTATATAATGCTCCGACGTTACATCCATTTGCAAATCTTGTACCCAATCCCATTGTAGCTCCACCAAGTGCAAATAGCAGAACCTCTCTTAATGTAAAAATCAATAATCCTCTTAATAACTTCGTATTTCCTAAAAGAAAAGGATCTCTAAAAGCTCCTGCAAAACAAAACCTAGAATATCTTAGAACAATTCCAATTGCAATCCCCGTAACCTAATATACAACAACATCATGATTATTTTTCCAAGGAAATAAACACATAATTGCTGCAAATATAAGTATCATAATTGCATAAGGGATTTGGTTCTTTCTTTTCTTTTTCTCCTTTTGCTGGCGCTGCTGCATAAGCGCCTCCATTTCATTTGACATCATAATTATAATCCTTCTGGATAAAACTTTATATATACTTATCTATTACTTTTACTAAATCACCTATTTCAGGTTTGCTAAGCTGTTCATCTGCACCTACAGATACTCCTTTATGTTTTAAATCATCTGTTATAAGCGAAGAAAAGATTACAACAGGCAGTCTTCTTAAAATAGGATGTTCCTTAATTTTTCTTGTGAGAGTATGTCCATCCATTTGAGGCATTTCAATATCCGTAATCAACATTTGAACTTCGTCTGTGAATTTTTCATGTTTTTCTTTCTCCAAACCTTCAAGATAATCCAATGCTTGTCTGCCATCATTGAAGAACATTAGATTTTTAAATCCAGCCTTTGTAAGCGTATCTTTTAATAATTTTCTTATTAGAGCTGAGTCATCTGCAAGCATAATTTTAACGTTTGATCTATCCTTATAGTCTATATTTGCAATTTTATCTTCACTTATTCCAGTACTTGGACTAATATCTGTAACTATTTTTTCAAAGTCCAGCATTAATATTATTTTATGATCCAAAACAATATTTCCTGTAATCAAAGAATTAGCATATATCTCTTGAGGTTTCATTATTTTATTCCATCCAATACGATGAACTCCTAAAACTTTATCAATATTAAACGCCACTTTAATCTTATTAAATTCACATATTATAACTTTAAAACTTTTGTTATCTTCTTCTGTATCACTTTTTCCCTCTAAAACATATTTTAAATCAATCAAAGTTATTATTTCGTCCCTGCACAATATGAGCCCGCCTATGGAAGGATTTGAACGCGGCAATCTAGTCAAATTGTCAACTTCCAATATTTCTTTAACCTTTATAACATTAATTGCATAGTGCTTGTTATTTATTACAAACTCAAGTATTTCAAGCTCTCCTGTTCCACTTTCTAGTAATATATCTGTATTCATAATACTATCCCCTCTTTACTTTTGATTTTATAAACTTCAATGTTTTACCAATGTAATTTTTCCAATACTATAGTTTCGTCCTAATTTTTATAATATGAACAAGTTTAAAATAATTTTTAAGTATATCATAAGCGTTTTTTCTCTACAGCCATTTTTAGTAACTGTTCTCTAGTATTGAGCTCAGGATTATCTAGAACCTTTTCTATCAAACTATTTAATATAATTCCTATTTCTTTTCCCTGCTTATACCCAATCTCCATTAAGTCACCACCATTAACAGCTAATTCTTTAACTGAAAGTGGTTCATTTTGATTTATTATCTCATCTATTTTATATTTCAAGCTCAGTATATCACTATAATTCCTAAATTCTTGAGCCGCTGCCATTCTATCAGCTTTCATGAGTTTCAAAAGGTTATATATATTTTCTCTTCCAACTCTTATAATAAGTTTTTTAATAGATTTATTTTTCAAATTTGTAGGTGTCATATGATTATATATAAGTTTGCATACTGTATCTATTGTTTTATTGTCAAATTTTAATCTAGTAAGTATTTTTTTAGCCATGCTTTGACTTTCTATTTCATGCTTATAAAAATGACCTATTCCATCATTACCCATTGTAAAACATCTTGGCTTTCCTATATCATGTAATAAAGCTGCCAATCTCATTTCTAAATTGCAAGGCACATTTTTTACAACTGAGATAGTATGCATAAAAACATCTTTATCATGGTACTTGCTGTGTTGATTAAAATTATAAGTATCCTTGAACTCTGGTATGAAATTTTCAAGTAATTTGGATTGTGCAAGGAGAATTAATCCCTTTTCAGGTTTTTGTGAGATTAAAATTTTATTTAGTTCTTCTCTAATTCTTTCAAATGATATCTTTTTTATGTTATCACTTATTTTAAATATATCTAATAAATTTTGTTTATCAATATCAAAGTCCAGCTGGCATGAAAATCTTATACACCTTAACATTCTCAAAGCATCTTCATTAAACCTGTCACTGCCATTTCCAACACATCTTATTATTTTATTTTTAATGTCTAAAGTTCCATTAAAATAATCTAATAACCCGCGGCTTTCATTGTAACTCATGCTATTTATAGTAAAATCTCTTCTTGCTAAATCTTCTTTTAAACTTCTTGTAAAGGTTACACTATCAGGATGCCTTCCGTCACTATAATCTCCATCAACCCTATATGTAGTTACTTCAAAAGATTCTTTATTTATAATAATTGTAACCGTTCCATGTTTTAACCCTGTTTCAACTACCTTACACCCTAAACTTGTAAATATATTTAAAACTTGTTCTGGAAGTGCACTTGTAGTTATATCCCAATCTCCTGGATTTCTATTTATCAAACTGTCCCTAACACATCCACCAACAATATAAGCTTCGTATCCAGCTTCATTTAAAGTATTTAAAATATATCTTACACTGCCCGGCATATCTATCTTTACATCTTTCATCAAAATTACTCCTCAATCTTTTTATAAGTTATTTTTCAATAATACCTTTTTATTTATACCTGTGAACCTTTATGACCACAAGGGTACGGGGTTCGTGGTGTATCCACTTCGCCCTGCTGTATAGAACTATAAAACAAAAGCACCCAGAAATTGGGTGCCTAAACTTTAAAATAATAATTTGGCAGGGCGGCGTATCCTGCATCTCTGTTAACAGTTAAAACTGCGCGTGGGGAGCCATTTCCCACCTCAAATTAGTTACTCTTATACTATTTTATACAATTATATTATACCTTATTCATATAGTTAAAGTCAACATATTACTTTTTTACTTTTTTGAATCTACCGCTATTCACTCTACTTACAACCTTTGATTCCGTTATAGGGTATAATGATGCTACATATATATAGTTATCATCCAAATCAACTTCTATAGCAACCAATAAATTACGTCCTATTTTCTTGATAAACTCCATGCTGCGTCCAACTTTATCAGGGTGCTTACCAACATAATCTGGTTCATTTATTACTAACCTTATGTATTTAGGTATATCATCTAAAAATTCTTTTTTTAAATCCTTCTTATGTCTTTTTACTATATGTTTCTTTACCCCAGGGGACATGTAGATATTCCCCTTATATTTAAATTCTGCAGCCTCAGCTAATTTTCTATTTACTTCCCCTACCACTTCATATGATTTTATATTATTTATCATTTCTGCTCCCAATTATCTAACTTTAATTTTATTGTAACTCTTTAATTAATTATCCTTAAAATACACTTATATTTTATCATATTTTTTATTTGATAAGGGATAAGATATAATAAATTTCAGGATACTCATATAATTTACCCAGCGAAAGCATATCTTTAAATTCCTTAATAGACACTAGTTTTACTTTACTAACTTCTTCTGTTTGAAGAACTATTTTTGACAAGTCAATATCTTTATACACAAAGTAAATATTCCAAATTGTATTTGTACGAAATATTCTTTGCATAAAATTTAAATCATTCCTTTTAAGGAATATTCCTAATTCCTCTTTTACTTCTCTAATAGAACCATCCAACGTATCTTCCCCACTAATCATGCAGCCTGTAGTTAATGCCCATATATTAGGAAGTGTTTTCTTATTGCTGGATCTCTGCTGAATCAATATTTCACGTTTACTATTAATTATCCACACTTCAGAAGCTAAATGATACTCTCCTTTATTCAAAATATCACTTCGTTTTTTTACTAAACCAGTTTTACATGCATTACAATCATATATATCCCATAATTCCATCTAAAATGCCTCCAATTGAATTCATTCACAATGTATAATACTCTTATTTGAGTGTAATTTTAGTATGTCCTTTTGCTCCTTTACCTGTAAGCTCAACTTTAATATTTTTAGAATCAGAACCTGAAATTTGTATCGTTTTATTTATGTTCCCACTCTTTTCAAATAATGTTTTTTTATTATTATATACTTTTATATTTAATTTCCCTTTTTCAGCTGAAGAATCAATTTTCATTGTGTAATTTGGCTTTTTGGAACTTATCTGTCTTGTATCTGTTCCATCAAGTAATTGAAATTTTACATCATAAATATTATTTACAGTATTATCTGTCCAAAATTTTGCGTCAGCATGCCAGTTCACATTACTTATATTAAAATTATTTTTCTGTTTATCAATAGTGTAGTCATAAATTCCAATGCAAGCAACTAAACATATTATTGCAAGCCAAAACACACTCCTTCTAATTCCTTCTCTTTTCATATCACAGCCTCCATTTTTCACCACTTATTTATATTAATTTTATTATAATACATATTTAACATTATTTTATGAACAATTGGTATATTTTGATGAATAAGTTTACATTAATATCAAATACTATTTAATATTAAATTATAAAAGGGTGAATTTTATGGATAAACTAAATAATGCATCTAAAAATACTAATGGTTATTTAAAATCCTATTGGATAGAGTCAACACCAACAACAAATTATCCCGCATTAGACAAGGACGTAAAAGTAGATGCTGCAATTATAGGAGGAGGAATTGTTGGCATAACTGCAGGTTATATTTTAAAAAATGAAGGACTAAAAGTTGCTATTATTGAAGCAAGTAGAATCGTTCAAGGAACAACTGGTTTTACTACTGCCAAAATAACTTCTCAACATCATTTAATATATGATAAGTTAATAAATTCAATGGGTATGGAAATTGCAAGAGGATATGCTAATGCCAATGAATCATCTATAGGATTTATTAATCATATGATAAATAAGCTCAATATAAATTGTGATTTTCAAAGGCTTCCAGCATATATGTATACAAGAGAAGAAGAGCATATTAAGGATATCGAAAAAGAAACTGAAGCAGCTTTAAAACTGGGAATAAAAGCAAAATGTGCAGATAAATTACCAATTAACTTACAGATAAAATCAGCTGTAGTTTTTGAAAATCAAGCTCAATTTCATCCAAGAAAGTACTTACTTCCAATAGCTGAAAAGATACCTGGAGATGGAAGTTACATATTTGAAAATACAGAAGCAGTTGAAATAGAAGAAGGAAACTTGGTTACTATCGTTACAGACAAAGGTAAAAAAGTAACGGCTCCAAAAGTTATTATTGCTTCCCATTTTCCATGTTACGATGGGATGGGATTGTATTTAACAAGACTCAAACCACAAAGATCATATGTTATTGCTGCAAATATAAAAGAAAAGTTTCCAGATGGAATGTTCATTAATGTTGAAAATCCAGGACGTTCTTTAAGAGCACAATATGATGGAAAAAATCAATTAGTTTTAGTAGGTGGAGAAGGTCATAAAACTGCCCATGGAAATAATTTCGAAGAACATTATAATAATCTAGAGAAATTTGCTCAATCAATTTTTGATGTTAACAGCATATTGTATAAATGGTCAGCTCAAGATTATATAACTGTAGATCATGTACCTTACGTAGGAAAATTGACTTCTCAAACAGAAAATATTTATGTTGCAGCAGGATTTGGTGAATGGGGTATGACTAATGGTACCGCTGCTGCTAGATTACTAACTGATAAAATTTTAAGCAAGAATAATCCTTGGGAAGAAGTATTTAATCCATCAAGACATTTTACTATAGGTGCCTATAAAACACTAGCTGCTGAAAATTTTGATGTGGCAAAAGAGCTTATAGTTAATAAAATTAAGTCCGGTGAAGATAACATTGATATTAAATGCGGCGAAGGAAAGACAATTGAATTAGATGGTCATAAATACGGAGCTTATAAAGATGATAATGGTGTATTACACTTAGTTGATATTACCTGTACCCATGTTGGATGTGAATTAAAGTGGAATGATGCTGAAAAATCATGGGACTGCCCATGCCATGGTTCTAGATTTACCTACGATGGTGAAATCTTAGAAGGACCAGCAGTCAATAAGCTGCATCATTACAAGGAAGGTGCAAACAAAATAGATCCTAAGATATTACAATCATAAAAACATAAAAACAGAGGATAGAGGACAAAGGACAGAGAAGGTAAGTTTTCTTCCTTACGTCAGAAAACTAATTTATTTTTTAGGTTTGTTTTGCTAATGCAAAACATCGCTTAAGCAGGCATCTAAAATCTATGATTTTTAGATGCCTGCTTACTTAGGAGAGTACTCCTTAAGGAACAAAAAAAAAACATGAATTTCCTTTAAATTAAAGATTTTTCGTAAGCGCAGCGGAGAAAAATCATCCTTCATTGTCCTCTGTCCTATGTCATCTATCTATGATTATATTTCTTCTTCCACTGATACAGTTCCTCGACACTAGGTTCCTTATGTTCCCTTTTGCAATAATCTATATAAGCCATAAATATTGATAATGACATTTTAAATACCTCCATTTATAAACCTCATATATCAAGTAAACTTATAATTGCTTAGGTTATGGTTTTACTTAATATTTAAGTTTAGTTATTTATTTAATAGATCCATTCGCATTTTCTTATATGGACCTTTTTTTTATATATTTTTAGTTTGAATCCATACTTTATGAGCTTGTCCTTTTCTATATTATATGAGACTTTAAATTTAATCATGACTAATTTAAAGTTTTTTAGGAAAACTCTTTATAGTAACATTAAAATGGATCTTGAAAAATTCTC
Source organism: Clostridium sp. JN-1 (assembly GCF_003718715.1). Classification (NCBI taxonomy): domain Bacteria; kingdom Bacillati; phylum Bacillota; class Clostridia; order Eubacteriales; family Clostridiaceae; genus Clostridium; species Clostridium sp. JN-1. The sequence continues at coordinate 2,233,791 of NZ_CP033465.1, forward strand.
TTTTTCAAGATCCATTGACTTTATTATAATAAATATCCAGCATCATTTTATGACTAGCTGGTATATCTTGAGGTAACTTTTTGCAGCTGAAAAATTTCAACTCTTTAGTTTCTAATCCATCTATTTTTAACTCGCCGCTAAAATTTTTAGTATAGTATCCAATAGTTATAAAATATGCTTTATCGCCATTAGGAAAACATATATAACATTCTTTTCCTGATGTAGTACCCAATAATTTTAATTCTTCAACATCCAGTCCAGTTTCTTCTTTTGTTTCTCTAACAGCTGTTTGTTCAAGAGATTCCCCTAACTCAGTAATTCCCCCGATTAATCCCCATTTGTACGGAAAAGTTCCCCTTCTTTGAAGTAAAACCCGATTACTTTCATCTACTATCAATACATTTACTCCCGTTAAATTTATTGCATCATGCCCAACTTTACCACGTATATACTTCACATAATCTAGTTCCATTATTATTCCTCTGTCTCCTATCCTCTGTTTTTCCCTTAACTATTGGAAACTTCTTTTAACTTGTTGTATATATTTCCATCATTCATGTTTGATTTTCTTTTAAAAAATATATTTACAAACTTAACTGCAATCCACAGACCTAACCTTCTAAACCCTGCTGCAGGTCCAAAAATTTTAAACATTGCAAAAGATGACTTAAAAGTATAAAACTTCTTTATCAATTTAAAAAACTCACTTTGCAAATCGTAGGGTGACATATTTTTAGGTTTAAAGTTTACAACCATCATATCAAAATACTGCCAGTCATTTTTTAACATACGATTTTCCTTTTCATACTGCTCATAAACAGGAGTTTTAGGAAAAGGAGTTAAAATAGCAGGTTGAAATTGATATGCCTTTATTTTTTTGCAAAATTGCTCACCCCTTTCCATATCTTCCTTGCTGTCGCTGTCCAATCCAAGTACCAAACTTGCGATTATTTTTATTTTATATTTTTTAAGAACTTTACCACACTTCTCAATGTCAGAAATTTTCTGTTTTTTATTTATATCATCTAAAGACTTCTGGTTCAAAGATTCTACTCCTATAAGTACTCTATTTAAATGAGCATCATGAAGCAGCTGAAGCAGTTCTTCATCATTTGCCATATCCGTCCTTCCGAAAAAGAAAGTCTCTCTAAACACTAATTTGTTTGAAATCATTTTTCTTAATATTCCTTTAGCCCTTGCTTTATCTGCAGTAAAATTATCATCTTCAAAATTCATATATTTAAATCCTTGTTCCTTATACGTTTTAAGTTCTTCTATTACATTATCTGGTGTTCTCTTCCTATATGGATGGAACATTCTTGATGTAGTACAAAATGAACATTCAAAAGGACATCCCCTTGATGTAATTACATTTGCCGCATCACATGGTGTTTTTAGAATATTATAGTCTGGAAATGGTATTTCGTCTATATTTTTTATACATTTTGCATAAACTATTTTATCCTTAATTCTGCCTTCAACTACATCTCTAATTACACTTTCTCCTTCACCTACAATCACCTGATCTGCATGCTGCAAAGCTTCTTCTGGCATACTTGATGCATGTATTCCACCTATTACAACCCTTTTATGTTTTTCATTTCTAAAATAATCTGCAATATGATAAGCCCTAGTAGAATTAGAAGTCATGGTATATAACATTATAAAATCTGCATCTTCAAATTTTTTAAAATCTAAATCCTCGTACAATTCCTCATATGCTTCTACAGTATGACCTGCATCTTCTAAAATTCTACCAAGTATAAGAGGACCTACAATACTATTTGTATGTCCATAAATTTTACTTCCAAATCTGTATATAGAATTCCTCCTTATATCTGCTGTTGGTACAATAAAAACTATTTTCATATAACTTACCTCCCTATAATTTAAGTTCTAAGATAATAGAATAGCTTTTATATCTGTTCTTTAACAATTTATATAAACAGGTAAAATCTTATGTATTCTAATAAGTATTAGTGCGTATAAAAATTTAAGAGATAATGATAAAGAAAGATTCATTCTGTAAGAAATATCCTTTCTTTAATAATATGTTATAATTTTATAATTTAGTCGTAAAACCTCGTGACCTTGTACCATAAGAAACTTATTATTTTTATCTTTTACGCATAGATAAATTAAGTTTTGCACATTATATTAATATAAGGCTGTCAATGTATTAAAACCTTGAATATTTAAGTTTTTAACTAAACATAAATATTATTTTTTGATATATTGATAATTACCTTTATGCTGGAGATGGTAAATCTCCAGCATTTAGCCCTTTATTTTTAGTTCCCATACTGCATGTACAATTTAAATTCTTCAAACATTACTGCACTAGTGATAAAAGATTTTACCACTAGTTTAACACTTTTTGTAGAAAATTGTACTCAGTTTAAGTAAACTATTAATTTTACAGGAGGAATTTATATGGATAATAATAAAAACAGAATTAAAGATAGACCTAAATCTAATGCTGAAATGAGAAAAATGTACTCTGAAGCAGGCGCCGAGATAGGTATTGAACATGGTGAAAAAATAGGTTCTCACTCAAATGGTAAAAAGTATACAAAGAGATCCAAATTATCTCATAACAAATAGGAGAGGTTTTTGCCTCCCCACTTTTTTACTTGTCCTTTTTTGTTTCAACTATTTTGTTATATTCATTTAACATTGAATCTAACATTTGACTTGCATTAATGACTTTTGGATCTAATAAAGTATCTTTTTCTTCAATTAATGCATTAAGACTTTTTCTCAAGTCTTCTATTTGTTGTAATATTTTTTCTATCTTTGACATTATTGTACCCTCCTTTCCAAATTAGTATAAGAAAAGAGGGCACATTCAACAAATATTAATATGCTGGGACAAAATCCACATTATATTATTACTTCACTTCAAAAAATATCAACAAAAATAGGGCTGTCGTACTAATTTTTTTAGTGCGGCAGCCCCATGCATTAACATTTATGCGGCTCTATATGCCAGATTTTATTTGAGTATTCTTTTATGCTTCTATCACTGCTGAATTTACCTGCATTTGCAACATTCATCCAGCATTTTCTCGCCCATGATAACTTATCTTTATATTCTTCATTTATCCTGCATTGAGTCTTTCTATAATCATTAAAATCTTTAAGTATAAAATAATTATCTGCTCTATCAGTTTTTGTATCTTTAAGCAGCGAATTGTATAAATCTTCAAATATCCCTGTATCACCATCATCAAAAGTTCCATCTATTAATGTGTTTACTACTCTTTTAAGTCCTGGTACAGAATTATAATATTCCTTAGGATCATAACTTTTCTTTATTTTCTCAAGTTCTTCAAAACGCGAGCCAAATATAAACTCATTTTCCATTCCTGCTTCCTGTACTATTTCTATATTAGCACCATCGTAAGTTCCAATAGTTAGGCTTCCATTTAACATAAGTTTCATGTTTCCAGTACCAGATGCCTCCCTGCCAGCTGTTGATATTTGCTCCGAAATGTCTGCAGCTGGAAATAACCTTTCTCCATACGATACTCCAAAATTTTGAATAAAAACCACTTTAATTTTTCCATTAATTGAATCGTCATTATTTATAAGTTTGGCTATTTCATTTATATACTTTATTATAGCTTTAGCCCTAATATATCCAGGCGCTGCTTTTGCTCCAAAAATGAATGTTCTTGGTACAATATCCATTTCAGGATTTTCCTTTAATCTATAGTATAAATTCAAAATATTAAATGCATTTAAAAGCTGTCTTTTATATTCATGCAGCCTCTTTGCTTGAACATCAAATATAGATTCTGGATTTATAGTGATATTTTCATGAACTTTTATATGCTGTGCCAGCTGAACTTTTTTCATTTTTTTAATACTTAAAAATTTATTTAATACCTCTTTATTATCTGCATACTCTTCAAGTTTCTTTAATAAATTAAGGTTTGTAATCCACTCATCAGTCTTTAAAAGTTCTGTTATAAAAAATGCTAATTCCCTATTTGAAAGTAGAAGCCACCTCCTGGGGGTAATTCCATTAGTTACATTTAGAAATCTTTCACTGTATAATTCATTCCAATCCTTAAGTTCTCTGTTTTTGAGTATACCTGTATGTATCTCTGATACACCATTTGTATTGTGAGATCCGTAAATTGCAAGGTATGCCATCTTAATTTTTCCATTATATATTATTCTCATTGAATTTATTTTATCGTATCCATATCCTTTTGCTTCAAGTTCCTTGATTAGTCTGCTGTCTATTTTCTTAATTATTCTATACACATCTGGCAGTAAATTTCTATATAATTCAACATCCCATTCTTCAAGGGCTTCCCTCATTATAGTATGATTTGTATATGAAAATACATTTACAGTTATATTCCATGCTTCTTCAAAGTTCATACCTTCGTCTTTTGTAAGTATTCTTATAAATTCTGGTACAGCTGAAACTGGGTGGGTATCATTTAATTGAATTGCATTGTATTTAGAAAATAGTTTAAAATCATCACCATGATATCTTTTAAACTTTTTAATTATATTTTTTAAAGCTGCAGAAGTAAAAAAATACTGCTGTCTAAGTCTAAGTATTTTACCTAACTCTGTAGAATCATTTGGATATAAAACTTTTGATATATTATCCGCATTGTTTTTTTCCTCAACTGCTTTTTTGTATTTTTGATCATTAAAAGCATTAAAATCAAATTCATTTATAGGTTCTGCCTTAAAAAGTCTTATTTTATTAATATTTTTCGTACCATATCCAATAACTGGAGTATCATAAGGGACAGCCTTTACACTGTAATCTGAAAAATCTACAGTTACAGCATCACTATCACATCTTATAGACCATGGATCTCCATATTTTAACCAGTTATCTGCACTTTCAACTTGAAATCCATCTTTAAAACTCTGTTTAAAAAGTCCGTAGCTGTACCTAATTCCATATCCTGTAACAGGCAAGTTATTTGCAGCTGCTGAATCCATGAAGCAAGCAGCTAACCTTCCAAGTCCGCCATTTCCAATTCCAGCATCTTCTTCTATTTCCTCAACAGCATTTATATCTATATGCATATCATCCAGAGCTTTTTTTACATCTTCATAAACTTTAAGATTCATTAAGTTATTCCCTAAAGCCCTTCCCATTAAAAATTCAGCAGAAAAATAATGCACCTGCCTGTTCTTTGAATAAACTTCACAAGTTTTATTCAAATTGTCAATTATTTGTGCCATAACAGCTTTAGAAACTGCATTATATTTCTGATAGGTTTTTGCAGTATCTAAATTCACTGCATAATCTACCTTAAGAAACTTCTGTATGTCTTCTTTTAATTGACTTACGTCTAACACTTTAGCTACCTCCCATATAATTTTGTAATATCTTTAATTTTTTCTGCTAACTTAGCATTAATGTCTTCTTTTTTTACTCTCCACTGCCAGTTTCCACCTATGGTAGACGGAATATTCATTCTAGCTTCATTTCCAAACCCTAGATAATCCTGAATCTGTATAATAGAAAGGTTAGACACAGAACTCAAAGCTCCTCTTATAAATCCCCAATTATATCCTTCTTCTTTACTTAGCTTTAAATATTTCTTAGAAAAATTCACATCTTTTTCGCTGGCATCCTGAAGCCATCCCATAACAGGTGCATTGTCATGAGTTCCAATATACACTACACAATTTTTATCATAATTATGCGGCAGATAGTCACTTTCTTCCCTTGTGTCAAAGGCAAATTCCAGTACTTTCATGCCGGGATACCCTGCAGCAATTCTGAAATTTATTACATCTTCAGTCAGGTATCCAAGATCTTCAGCTATTATACTTACATTTCCCAATTCATCTTTAACTTTATCAAACAACTTTATTCCAGGTCCTCTTACCCACTTGCCATTTACAGCCGTATCTTCACCAAATGGAATTTCCCAGAAAGACTCAAATCCTCTAAAATGATCTATCCTCGTTACATCATATAAACTGGCATTTTTTCTAATTCTCTCTATCCACCATTTATATCCACTGTTTTCCAAGTAACTCCAGTTATATATAGGATTACCCCATAACTGCCCTGTTTTTGAAAAAGCATCTGGGGGACACCCTGAAACCATGATAGGATTTTTGTTTTCATCCAGCAAAAATACTTCACTATTTGACCAAGTATCTGCACTATCTGCGGCTGCATAAATGGGAATATCTCCTATGACTTTTATTCCATTTCTATTTGCATAGCTTTTAAGGGCAGTCCACTGCTTAAAAAATTCATACTGCAAAAATATCCAGAATCCTATATCATGCTTTAATTCACTTTTATAATGAGTTAAAGCAGATTTTTTTCTAAGTTTAATATCCGTTTCCCACTCCTGCCACGGCTTTAAGTCAAACTTTAACTTCAATGCCATATAAAGTGCATAATCTTCCAGCCATAATTTATTTTCTTCCCTAAACTTATCTATATGGGGATTATATTTTTCTATAAAATTTTCATAAGCAATTTTTAAAACTTTCATCTTATTTTTGAATATCTTATCGTAATCTACTTTTTCAGGATCACTGCCAAAATCTATATTTTCATATACAGACTTATTTAAAATTCCATCTAAATTTAAAATATCTAAATCTATAAAATATGGATTTCCGGCAAAAGATGAAAAAGGTTGATAAGGAGAATCTCCTTCTCCAGTAGGTCCTAAGGGCAGTATTTGCCAATATTTTTGTCCTGCTTTTATTAAAAAGTCCACAAAATTATAAGCTTCTTTTCCAAATGTACCAATTCCATAACTTTCCGGTAAAGATGTGATATGCATTAATATACCGCTGCTTCTTTTAATCATAGCTAAATTCTCCTTACTAAATTAATTAAATATATACTGTTTTCTTCTTTAAGTTTCCTTTTTCATCTACTATTTCAAAGTTCAATTTATTCAAGTAATTTTTGCTGCTATTTTTAACATCTATCTTATAATCATCTTTTATTTTTTTAATTCTAATTTCCATATTAAGGTATTTACCTTTTTTATAATCAAAACTTACTCCATCATCATCATAGTAAGTATATTCTGCCGTACCTTCTACAAACGCTATTACATTTAACTCTCTATTATCAAGACTATCTATATTTTTAGCAGGATTTCCTATAACAAGCATACTATTTTTTCTTATAAATATAGGTACTTCATCAATATCAACATCTAAATACATATGCCCTTTTCTAACTACAGTAAATTTTCTATTTTTAAAATCTGACACCTTCCATAAGAGCATATCTTCAGGGCAGTATACATATCTACCTGCAGAATTTTGCTCATATATTGGAGCTATCATAATAGAACCTCCAACTAAAAGTTGATTTTCTATTTTTCTGGACATGCTATCATTGTATTCAAAGCAAATAGGCATAAAATACATATCATTATTTATAACAGCCTTCATGTATTCTGAATATATATAAGGTATTAATGCATATCTAAATTTTATAATATTCCTCAATATATCTGTAGTCTTATTATCAAATGAAAAAGGCTCTTGATTTCTTGTACCCGCAGCAGAATGATTTCTAAAAAGCGGCGTAAATATACTAAATTGTGTCCATCTTATAACAAGTTCGGAGTTAGAATTTCCACTAAATCCTCCTGTATCTGCCCCACTATATAGGAAACCGCACATATTTAAAGATGGCATCATCTTTATATTTAAAAGTATGTGTTCCCAGCATGAATGATTGTCTCCAGTCCATATTCCGCCGTACCTGTGCATTCCAATATATGATGATCTTGAGAAAAGCAAAAATCTTTTATTGTCATATTTTTCTTTAAGTCCTTCGGACACACTTCTTAACATATTGTATCCATACATATTGTGTACTTTATAATGATTTATCTTATTTCCATTTACATTATGGTACATAGATTTATAATCCTCATCAATATTTGATGTATTTAAAAAGGCTGGTTCATTCATATCATTCCAAAATCCTTCAATACCCATATCTGTAAGCATGGTATACTTAAGTCCAAACCACCTTCTTGCTTTTTTATTTAAAAAGTCAGGAAAATGGCACAGCCCCGGCCATACTTCTGCAGTAAAATTCTTACCTTCAGCATTAGTACAAAAGTATCCTTCCTTAACTCCTTCTTCATAAACATCATAACCTTTTTCTATCTTTACTCCAGCATCAATTATAGGTACAAGTCTAAAACCATTTTCTTTCATTTTCTTAACAAAGTTCTTGAAATCAGGAAAACTATTATTACCTACTGTAAAATCCTTGTATTTATCCATATAATCAATATCCAAGTAAATTGCATCACATGGAATGTCATTCTTTATGAAACTATCTGCAATGTTTAAAACTGTATTTTCATCTTTATAACTCCATCTTGATTGTTGATACCCAAATGCCCATTTTGGAGGAACATATACATCGCCTATTATGCTTAAAAAATTTTTTACAATGGCTCTTACATCTTTGCCGTGTATTATATAAATATCAAAGTTTTCTTCATCTAGCGATATCTTTAACTTTTCATTATCTGAAAATCCTACATCAAATACAACCTTTCCCGGAAAATCAACAAATACTCCAAACCTTTCATATCCATCTAGAACTATAAAATTATGAGCACCATATAGTGACTTCTTATCCGGCGTATGATGCGGCTCATCCCTGCAAAAGGATTCATGTATCCATCCTCTTTTGTTTATTCCCCTTAAATTTTCACCAAGTCCAAACACAATTTGAGAAGGCTCCATGTTATATATCAAATTAAAGTTCTCATCTTTAGTTATTTTAAAAAATTCAATATTCTTTTCTGTAATTTCGGTACCTTTCAAAGACACAGCTTCAGTATCAAAAGGATTTCCAAAAGTGTACTTAGTTATATTTTCATTTATCTTGAAAACTCTCACATTTAACACCACCTTATTTTATAGATCCCTGGGTTATACCCTTAACAATATGTTTTTGAGCTAAAAAGTAAAATACAATCATTGGAATTATGGATATGATAAGTCCTGCTAAAGCTAAATTCCACTTTTTTGCGTACTCTCCAAAGAAATAAAACATCTTAAGCGGTATGGTTTGCCACTGAGGTTTATTTATTACAAGCTGAGGCAGCAAGAAATCATTCCATATCCACATTGAATTTAAAATACCTACTGTAACTGTTATTGGCTTTAAAAGCGGAAATACAACAAGCCAAAACACTTGAAATTTGTTACATCCGTCTATGATAGCAGCTTCTTCTAGTTCTACAGGTATGCCCTTAATAAAGCCGTGATAAAGAATTACAGATAAGCTTGAACCAAATCCAACATACATAAAAATAAGTCCTGCTGGATTTAATAAATGAAGTTTACCTGCCATATGCACAAGTGGAAGCATTACAGCTTGAAATGGTATAATCATCGCTAATGCAAATAAGAAAAATACAAATTTACTAAACTTTGTCTTACTTCTTACAAGAACCCAAGCTGTAATAGACGTAAGAATTATTATAAGAACTGTACTTATAACTGTTATAGTAAGAGAATTTAGAAATGATTTGCAAAAGTCCAGGTCCTTAAATGCTTGTACATAATTTTCTAAAGTAAATACGGCTTTTGTTGGCAGTCCAATAGTATCTAGATATAATCCTTTTTGAGTTTTAAAGGAATCTGTAACAGCTATATAAATAGGAAACAAAAATATAATAGAAAGGATAGTAGAACCCACATACCAGGATATTTTCTTTAAAGTTCCTCTTTTCATTACATTTCTACCTCCTTTTTCTTACTGAAATAAAGTTGTGTTAAGGTTATAGCTGCAACTGTAATTAAAAATATTACTGCTTTTGCTTGAGCTATATTAAATTTATTGTATACAAAGGCTGAATTATATATATTAAGTGCCAGCATTTCAGTAGATCCATAAGGTGCTCCTGCTGTAAGTGACAAGTTCTGATCATACAATTTAAAGGAGTTTGAAAGTGTTAAGAAAATACCTACTGTAAAAGCTGGAGCTGCCATTGGAATGATTATTTTTGTAAGCTTTTGAAAACTATTTGCTCCATCTATTTCAGCCGCTTCTATTAAATTTTCAGGAATACCTTCAATAGCTGCTATGTAAACTACCATCATATAACCTGACATCTGCCATGACATGAGTATAACTAAGCCCCAAAAGCCTGTACTTGTAGTTGATAACCATCCTTTAAAAAATTGAATTCCCAAAGCTGTGCCTATAGAATCAAATGCCTTTGTAAAAATAAACTGCCATATAAATCCTAATATAAGACCGCCTATCATATTTGACATAAAAAATATACTTCTTAAAATAGAACTTGTTTTCATACCTCTAGTAACTAAAAGTGCAAGTCCAAATCCAATAACATTTATTAAAATAACAGATACAATAGAAAACTTAAGCGTAAATATAAATGATTTTAAGAAATCACTATTCCCTTTAAAAATTTCTACATAATTTGCTATTCCTACAAACTTTACACTATTGTCAATACCATTCCAGTCAGTAAATGAATAATATATCCCGAGAACTGCAGGTATAACAACTACTAAAAAGAATGCAAATAATACAGGTGCCATAAAAAAATATGTTAGTTTAGACTTTTTCATATTTTTCTTACCCCTCTCCAATATTTCAATTCATTCAAAATGCTAATTATAATTTAAGGAGAGAATTTTCTCTCCTTAACATATTTATTTTCTTATTTGCTCCCACTGTGCTTGAGAATTACTTATAACTTGATCAAAACTTTCTTCTCCTGATAGATACTTTTGAACTTCTTTTCCAAAGACATCCTGACCCCAGCCGCTAGGACATCCCATGAATACCCATTGTTCTGCCTTTCCTGATTTAACATATTTCTGTACATCTTGTCCTAGAGAATCTTTAGGCTGCATATTGCTATATGCTTTTAATGGTCCTATAAAAGAGAACTTATTTACTACAATATCTTTACCTTCATCTGAAGTATATAACCAATTCAAGAACTTTTTAGCTGCATCCTGCTGTTCCTTTGAAGCTTTACTATTAACAGCCCAATACATAGGAACACCTACTGGAATTACATCTTCTTTTGCACCTTTAATTGGTATTGGCAATATTCCAAGATTATCAGCAACTTTCGGGTCAACTTTTTTAACATCGTTTACTATCCAATTTCCCTGTTGAATCATGGCAACACGCTGAACAGCAATTCCCTGTCCAACTTGAGTTGCATAATCAACTGAATTTAAATTACCTTTTGAAGAAGCATTTGATGAATAGTTAGCTTGAAGGTCTATTATGTTCTTCAATCCATCCTTATATTTAAAGTCAACTTTCTTAGCTTTATATGCGTTTACTGAATTACCAAATTCAGGTGACAAAGCTGCATTTACTGTATGGAGTCCTGTTACCCATGTTTCCTTAGCAGGAAATTCAAATACTGCTTCTAGCTTTGGATATTTAGATTTCAGTTCTCCTGATTTTATCTTAGAATCCAGTGTCTTAACTGCATTTTCAAGACTGTCATAATCCTTGATAGTGCTTACATCTATTCCTGCTGCTTTAAATATTTCTTTGTTATATACAAAACCATATCCTTCAATTGACATTGGCATTCCATATACCTTATTATCTTCTTTAACTCCATCTAGTGTGCCAGCTACACAATCTTTTACCCATGGTTCTCCTGATAAATCTGTAACTCTTTCCTTCCAATCCTTAACGTCCTGCGGACCGCCTATGTTAAATATTGTTGGCTCTTCGCCGGATTGAACTTTTGCTTTAAGAGCAGCACCATAATCATTTCCTCCGCCTACAGTCTGTATATTTATCTTTACATTTTTATTTTTGCTCTCATATTCCTTTGCAGCAGCTTCAAGTTCCTTTGCATTTTCAACTTTAAATTGAAACATATCAATAGTTACTTGTTTGCCGCTGCTGCTGGAATCTGAGCTCCCCGATTCTCCACAGCCAACTAATGTTAAAGATGACATAATCATTATAGAAGACATAGCTACTGCCGCAAGTTTCTTAATTTTCACAACGATCTCCCCCTTATAAATTTTATATAAAAACAGAACTAATAAATTATATTAATCTTCTACAAGAATCTCTTTTTATTAACTCTGTATTTATTACTACGTGTTTGTGCCCACTCTTACCATTTATAATATCAAATAAGATGTCCGCACTTTTTTCTCCCATATCCTCAACAGGCTGCCTAATTGTAGTTATAGATGGGTGAAAATATTTTGCATATTCTATACCGTCAAAACCTACTATAGAAATATCCTCAGGAATTCTAAGTCCCCTCTTTAATATTGCCTTAGATGCTCCAATTGCCATAATGTCACTTGACGCAAATATCGCAGTAATATTTAGATTTTTATCTAAAAGTTTATTTGCTGCATTAAAGCCGGCTTCAAAAGTATATTCCCCTTTTTCTGAAAACTCTTTATTATATTCAATATTATTTTGAATCAAAGCCTCTTTATACCCTTCAAGTCTAAGCCTTCCTACACTAGTATTTTTTTCACAGCTTGTTATAACTCCAATATTTCTATGTCCCAAACTGCATATATAGTTTACTGCATCAAATGCTGCTTTTTTATTTTCTATAGTTACACTTGAAAAAAGGCTGTTGTCCACATTTTTTATGCTGTCTATTGATGTAAAAACTATAGGCGTATCTAAATCCTTAAGCTGATTTTTAGTTAAATTATTAAAATAACCCCCTAAGCATATGAGCCCTTTTAATCTTTTCTCCTTTATAAATTCAACAGCAATTTCGAAATCATTTGGATTTGTATTGTTATAGTGAAGTATCATTGAATACTCCTTCTCAGCTATTTTTTCTTCTATAAATTTTGTCATTTCAGAAAAAAATGGATTATGGATACCTTTGATTAAAACCCCTATATTATTTGAAGTATTTCTTTTTAAATTTCTAGCACTGTTATTTGGCACATAATTTACTTTATCTATTACTCTTAAAACCTTTTCCCTCGTTTCTTCTTTTACATCAGGATGATTGTTCAAAACCCTTGATACAGTACTAACCCCAACACCTGCCATTTTAGATATATCCTTTATTGTTAAATTAGCCATTTAAAACATCCACCCTTAGATTATATTTTTAATTTCAATTTTATATATTTGCAGCTGTCATTTGGTAACGTTACTGGTAACGTTACCAAATATATAGTTACATTATACTACACTTCCAAAGTTTTTCAACATACTTTTAAAAATTTTTCCACTTTTACGAATTAATATAAAAGTCAACTTATTTTTTCTCTTTCCAAATATAAAATATAACTATAAATATAACTGCCTCGTGAAAATTTCTTATATCGAAACCAGTATCTTTTTTAAGTTTATTAAGCCTATAAATTAAAGTATTTCTATGAATATACAATCTTTTTGCTGTATTACTTATATTGAGTTCGCATTTAAAAAATTCTTGTATAGTAAGTATCATATCTTTATCGAATTCAGACAGTATGTCTTTAAACTTACACATTAATTCATCTTTTACATCACTTTTTAAGTTATATACTATCTTTTCTAATAATGTGTTTTTGTAATAATATATTCCGTCCTTTATACCAAATTTCTTACCAAGAGCCATACTTTCTAAAGCTTCAAAATATGATTTTCGTATATCTTTATAATCATTTATAGAATTTGATACACTAATACAGCACTTACAATATAAGTCACTCATTATAGATTCCCTAATCCCATTTACATGTTCGCAAACATCATCAAAGGAACCTATTATTACAATATCATCTTTATATATAACACCTATCATTTCAAAGTTTTCATACAATTTATTTATTATGTCTAAAGCTTCAATTTTATCTCCGTCTGCATTAATAATAAGAAGACTGCATTTTTTTAATAAAAAAGATAGTTCATTTTTAATGCTGCTGTCTACTTCTTTTCCTTCTAATATATTAAGTATAATCTTTTGATTTTTACTTATATTATTGTTATATTTACTTATAATAATATATCTTAAAAGTTTTAAACTGCTCCTATATTCCTTAGGTACATAAAGTCCTACTTCTTTATTATTCAATGATAAGTTGAGTGATATAACTTCACAATTTTTCATGTTAAATCCCTTAAATAACTCATGTCCATTACTCTCAATTAAATTAAACTTGCTTTCAGTATTTTTAGCTAATTGCTTTAAAAAATTAGTGAAACTGTCCATTTCCCATTTCTCCTAAGAATGCATTACAAAATTGCAAGTGTGCTTTCTTTGTCAAACACATAAATTTTAGTTAAATCCAGTGCTATATCTACACTATCTCCTGCTTTAACATTAGATGTACCATTTACCCTTGCTGTTATTTTTAAGTTATCTTTAGATAAATATATATATGTTTCTGCACCCATAAGCTCAGTTAAATCTACATTTAATTTTATTACAGAATCTTTAAACTTACTGATACTTTCTTCTGTGTTACTTACATTTTCAGGTCTTATTCCAAGCACTACTTCTTTTCCAACATATCCTTTTTCTTTTAAAATTTTAGCTGTCCCTTCTTGTAAGAGTATTTCATCTTCTCCAAATTTAGCTTTAACTATCCCATTTGTATCCTCAATCTTCGCATCAATAAAGTTCATTTGAGGACTCCCTATAAATCCAGCTACAAACATATTTACAGGATTATTGTATATATTTTGAGGCGTATCAACCTGCTGAATAACACCATCTTTTATAACTACAATTCTAGTACCAAGTGTCATAGCTTCTGTCTGATCATGTGTAACATATATGAATGTTGTCTGTAATCTCTTATGAAGTTTTGATATTTCTGTTCTCATTTGCACTCTTAATTTAGCATCTAGGTTTGACAGAGGTTCATCCATTAAAAACACCCTTGGATTCCTAACTATTGACCTTCCCATAGCAACTCTCTGCCTCTGCCCTCCTGATAATGCTTTCGGCTTTCTATCTAATAAATTAGTTAAGTCAAGAATTTCAGCTGCTTCTTTTACTTTTTTGTCTATTTCATCTTTAGGTACTTTTCTAAGTTTAAGTGCAAAAGCCATATTATTGTAAACAGTCATATGAGGATACAATGCATAGTTTTGAAAAACCATAGCTATATCCCTATCTTTCGGTGATACATCATTCATGAGCTTGTCCCCTATATAAAGTTCGCCGCTTGTTATTTCCTCAAGTCCTGCAATCATCCTAAGTACAGTAGATTTTCCACATCCTGATGGGCCTACAAATACTATAAATTCTTTATCATTTATTTCAAGATTAAAATCTTTAACTGCCTCCACACCGCCTGTGTACACTTTTTGTATATGATTTAAAGATACATTTGCCATTTATAATTCCTCCTACAAAATATTTATATGAATATTTTACCATGGCAATTTAAAACTTTCCATTCGCAGGAACTACAAATTTAATAAGCTTTATTTGTAAATAAGTACAATAAAAATAACTTCCTGTGATAGAACTAAATATCATGGAAGTTATCCTTTTACATCTATTATAGGATTTCTAGTTTGCAAATATATTCCGGAGTATGAGTTAAGTTTGGAATCAAAAACCCTACAGTTGAAAGCAATCATGTACTATAAAAATCTCTTACTAAATTCCTTTAATTTCTGCAAGTTATCATTGGTACTTTCAATAGTTGCACTTATTTCCTGAATGGATGCTGCCTGTTCCTCACTTACAGCTGCTGAATCATCAACTGCTTTAGCAATGTTATTTACAGAACTATTCATCTCTTCAACAATATTTCTTATGACATTAACAGATTCTTTACTTTGATTTGCAAGTTTTCTTATTTCACTTGATACAACATTAAATCCTCTTCCCAACTCACCAGCCCTAGCTGATTCAATAGCTGCATTCAAACCCAGTAAATTTATTTTATCAGCAATACCTTTAACAATTTCTAGTGCTTCTGAAGTCTTTTTTGAAGCTTCAGAAGCTTTTTGAGCTAACTCCTGTGCATTTTGTCCAGACTTAGCAAGTTCCGAAGCTGATTCTGATAAATCACTCACACCAATTGATACCTGACCTACCGATTGAGCTATTTCATTTACGCTGTCTACCATCTCATTAGAATTTTCCATGTCAATTCCATTACTGATCGTTCCGATAGTTTCTCCTTTTGAATTTTTTATAGGCATTACTATAACTTTTAAAGCTTTACCAAATACATTTGCTGGTATATTTCCTTTTTGAGTCCTACCACTATTTATGCAATCTTTTACTATTGGAAGTAATCCATCTCTATGTTTAACATGTAAATTAAGTCCTGCAGCAGCTTCATAACAAATAAGTTTTTCTTTATCTGATATCGCAAATGCTGTATCATCCATTGAAAGATTACTTAAATACGGTAAAACATTAGAAAATAATTTCAAAATTTCTTCATCACTTAGTTTTTCATCAAAACATTTGTTGTAATCCATAAATATATCCTCCATTAAATAACCCTTTTTAATTTCACATTTCTACTTTTTATCTGACATTAAATTATAAGCTAATTATATAATATTCTGACTTTATTTTCAAATTTCTACATATAATCAATTGCAACTCATAATATAAAAAAAAATGCAAAGCATTTTTTAGGGGACAGAGGACATAGGACAATTGACAGAAAAGGTTGATTTTTCGCAGTACAGCCTCCTTCTCTGTCCTATATCCTCTGGTTCCTGTCCTCTCAAAAACATTGCATCGCAATATTTTCATTTCCATGTGAAAAATAATTATCTTTATGTTAAAATTATAATATAATATATGGTGTGTAAATTACAAATACTTAATTAAGACAGTTCGTAACCATCCTGTCTATAAATAAAACTAAGGGCATGGATTATTTAAAATAATCCATTTATAAAGCACTTAGGTGCTTTTTTTATTTTTGGGATAGTTACCTCTGGGTTAGGGGGAAAAATGGAAAACGCAAAAATTTTTAGTACAAGAAGAATTGCAATATCAGGGATAGTAATGGCTATATACATATCCCTAATGTATTTTACCCAATGGTTTGCATTTGGGCAATATCAGATAAGAATAGCTACTGCACTATACTCATTAAGTGCTCTTGCTCCTTATCTAATAATTCCTCTTGGTCTTGGCAATATGATAAGCAATACTCTCACAGGGGGAATGGGGATTTATGACATACTAGGCGGGTTTTTAGTAGGTGTCATAACAAGTACATGTACATATTTAATAGGACGTGCGAATCTTAATCGCTGGTTTCTTATTATACCACTTATTTGTGGTCCTGGACTTATAGTTCCTATATGGCTTTCAAAAATACTTAATATAAATTATACAATACTTGCTGCAAGTCTCTGTATAGGTCAAGTTTTGCCAGCTATTATGGGAGTAATACTTATTAATCAAGTACAAAACAAAATAAGATTTTAATTGGAGATGATAATATGAATGACAGAGAAACTGAGTTAAAAAATAATACTGTTCTTGGTAAAGAAAACACAAAATATAAATTTGATTATGATCCTTCAGTCCTTAAAACATTTGTAAACAAGCATTTAGATAATGATTATTTTGTTAAATTCAACTGCCCGGAATTCACAAGTCTTTGTCCAATAACCGGTCAGCCAGATTTTGCATCAATTTATATTTCTTATGTACCAGATAAGTTAATGGTGGAAAGTAAATCATTAAAGCTGTACCTTTTTAGTTTTAGGAACCATGGTGACTTTCATGAAGATTGTATTAATATAATAATGAAAGACCTTATAAAAATCATGTCCCCAAAATATATAGAAGTACAGGGAAAATTTCTTCCAAGGGGTGGAATATCAATTGATCCCTATGTTAATTATGGTAAAAAAAATACGCCGTGGGAACATGTTGCCCAAAAAAGATTATATTATCATGATCTCTATCCTGAAAAAATCGACAATAGATAACTAATGTAAAGTTTTAAAAAAAGCTCTGTGTTTAACTAGAGCTTTCAAATATGCAGCAAAAATAAGAGGCTGTCGTACTAACTTTTTAGTGCGGCAGCCTCTTCTATCCATATAATAAGGGGGACTTATTATATTTTTAATTTTTGTCTAAGTTCTATCTACTTGGGACAATTATTATTATATATAGTTATTGTTACAATTTAGTGTCATATTTATTAACTAGATGTAAATGTTATAACATTAGGCTTTATTATTATCAAAGATATCAAACACTCTTCCTTATTATTTTACAATAGCTTAATACCTTTCCAAGCATTTACTATATAAAATTTACAAAGTTTATGCAGCCAGGATGATTGAAATCATTAATGAAAATGTTATAATAAGTACGAAAATAAATAAAAAAACTTTATTTCTTTGCCGCCAGATAGAGAAAATAATAAGCATTTAAATTTCACGCTGCAGACCTTTCAAAGCATGATATTTAAGCGCTTTTGTTTTAGGTGGATTGTTATGCTATAAGAAAATTATTTACTAACTATTAAACACTATAATTTTTTATGTTAAGAAGCAAAATATATTAGGAAAATAGAAAAGCAATTATACTGCAAGGAGATTAATTATGTCATTTAATTATATTGTACCAATTATTATAGTTATCACATCTAATGTTATTTATCATGTTACAACTAAGAATATACCAAAAGAAGCAAACTCATTCTTATCGGTTTCAATAACTTACCTGGTTGGTATGATTAGTGCTCTAGCAATCTATTGTTTAACATCTAAATCGAGTAAGATTTTAACTGATATACATAAATTAAATTGGACAAGTTATGTTCTTGGATTGGCAATCTTAGGTATGGAAGTTGGGTATATTTATATGTATCGAGTAGGCTGGAATATAAGCAAAGGTTCATTAATTGCAAATATCTCATTAGCAATATTTTTAGTTATTATTGGTGCTTTATTTTATAAAGAACATATTGGTTTATATCAAATAATAGGTATTGCATGCTGCATAGTAGGATTGATTTTTATTAATTTGAATTAAAGTCTTAGTTTTAAGTATTTAAGTTTCAAAGTATTGGCACTGGCGCATCTGCCATGGAATTCAAATACCGCACTGAGTAGTATTTGAATTAGTCATCAAATATATGTAAAAAAACTTTTCTTCAGGCGTTAAATCTAAAACAAAGCCGTCATTCCAGAAATCTGTATGCAGCTGTCTGTATTTAGCCATAAATATTCCTCCCAATTAAAATATAAAATAATTATTTTTAAAAAATACCCTCTATATATAAAATATGCATATTTTATATCATTGGACATATTTAGAAGCATTTTTTAGAGGACAAAAAAACAGAGGACAAAGGTTAGAGAACATTGAAGTTGGCAGTGTTTCGCTTTAGCGAAACGAGTTATCAAAAGCTTAATTAAAGATTTTTCGTAAGCGAAGCTAAGAAAAATCCTCCTTCATTGTCCTATGTCCTATGTCCTCTGACTTTGTCCTCTGTCCTCTAAAAATGTTAAGCCTGACCGGTAAATGTTAAATATAAAAGCACTATATTTAATACTATTATTATTGCAGCTATTAGAACACCTAACACTCGTACAAAACCTTTGTTAACTAAGTTACCCATCAAATCTTTACGTTTAGCTATAGTTAACATTTGGATTATTGGAAATGGTAAAATAAAACTAAGTACAACTTGACTCAAAAAAAGAGCATACATAGGATTAATTCCAAGTGAAATAATAACTAGAGCTGGTATCATCGTTATAAGTCTTCTTAAATTTACAGGTATGCTTAAATTAACAAAGCCCTTCATTATAGTTTGTCCTGCAAGGGTTCCAACAGCTGAAGATGATAATCCTGACGCAAGTAATGCTATTCCAAATGCACCACTTGATAAAGGTCCTATTAAAGGTTGTAATGATTTATGGGCCTGTTCTATTGTATCTACTACCATTCCATTCTTATAAAAAACTGCAGCAGATACTATAAGCATTGCAGCATTAACAATAAAAGCTATATTCATAGCTATAGCCACATCTATCTTTTCCATTCTTAAATGTTTTAATTTGCCTTCATCTGACAAATCAACACTTCTATCTTGAACTAATTGTGAGTGTAAGTATATTACATGAGGCATAACCGTTGCACCAAGCATTCCTACAGCAATTAATACAGCTTCACCATTGGGTAATATAGGAACTATTGTATGAATACCTACTTGAGCCCAATCTGGTTTAGCAAGAAATATTTCTATTGTATATGCAATAGATATTACGGCAACAAGTGATGATATTATGATTTCTAGTACCTTTTGACCGTATTTTTCCATATAGCAAATTATAAATGTTATCAATCCTGTAAGAAGTCCTGCGTATATCATAGGTATATGAAATAATAAATATAATCCTAATGTTCCTCCGAGGAACTCTGCTAAGTCTGTCGCCATAGCACCAAATTCAGCAATAATCCAAAACGCCCAGTTTGCAGACTTAGGAAACACTTTAGCACACATTTCAGGGAGATTATGACCTGTGGCTATTCCTAATTTAGCAGACATAATTTGTAAGAATATAGCCATTAAGTTACTCCACAAGATTACCCAAATGAGTGTATAGTTAAATTTTGATCCGCCACTAATATTAGTTGCAAAGTTACCTGGATCAATATATGCTACACTAACAATAAAAGCAGGTCCTAAAAATTTTCCTAATTCTTTTATTTTACTTTGATTCATTACTTTTCGTTGATTTATATTCACATCGATTAAATTTTTTTCATTCTGCATGGAAATGTCACCTTCCTTATTAGATATGTTAAATAAGAATAAAATAGTTATTATTAGTTAACCTTGTTAGCCAAGGCTAAGATTTTTTCTAATATAAACTATGTAATAATAGGAAAAGTGTTCCCTCAAAGTAATCTTTCTACTTATTCAAACATATAATTTATTAAAGGGATTTTAGCTTAAAGTAGGTGAAAATATGATTAAAAACGACTTTTATACCTTTAATGAATATATGAAAAAGGAAGATAACCATCTTACTGCATCCATGGAGGACTACCTTGAGATGATATATAGATTATGTTTAAATACAGGGTTCACAAGAATTCATGAACTTTCACATGCACTTAATGTTCAGCCTCCTTCAGCAACAAAAATGGTACAAAAATTAGCAGAGTTACAGCTTTTAAAATATGAGAGATATGGAATTTTAATACTTGAGGAAAAAGGAAAGGTCCTTGGAGCTGCACTGCTTAATCGTCATAATATTATTGAAAATTTTTTAAGGATACTTGATGTTTCAGAATCTAATGTTTTGGAGGAAACTGAAAAAATTGAGCACACAATAAGTAAACAAACAACAAAATGTTTTCAAGATTTTTTACAATTTGTTAAGGATAACCCTGATATAGTCAGCAGATTTAAGGCTTATAAGGCTGCCCTAAAATGATGAATATTGTAGAAATAATCATTCAAACAATCAAAGTGCACCCATCCCATTGAGTGCACTTTGATTAACTAAAAACAATTTCTGAAAATAAATTATCTAGTAATTGCTCTTGTGTATTTTTATCTATATCTGGATGCAGCGTTAAAATCTTTGCTGAAGGTTTTATTTGATTATTCCTCTCCGTAAATTTACTGCTGTAATAATTATAAATATATTCAATTTGATTTTCTTTTGGCTTGCCATTAACAACACAAACTTTATCAATTTCGTCATTTTCATCAATTGTACTAATAGAAAAAATATATTTATACACGATTTCTTTAAATCTATAATGCAGCACAGTATCAAAATTCGACCACTTTGCATCCAATATAATAAATTTTGAAGATTTACCTTTACATATTTTTATCACATAATCAGGTGCATAATAATTGGATTTACTTGAATCAAAGGAAATGCAATTATTTCTAAACAGCCCTACTCCATTACTATATTTACTAGGTCCATCATATATTACAGGCTGATAGTATACAGTAACATTTGAAAATTTTTCTGTAAACATAAATGTATTTTCATACTCGGTATTTTCATATAGTTGATTATCCTTTAATTTGTATTCAGCCTTAATAGACTTCTTTAAGAAAAATCCTCTTTTAATTAGATAATTATTTATCTTAAATAAAATATAATATTCATATATTTTATTTACTTCTATCAAACTTAACAGCATTTTCTCGTTTTCAAAATCATAATTTCCAGACTCAAACCAGTCTGCAATAACCTTATATATACGCCTATAATGCTGAATTTCCATAAAAATATGCGATGGTTTTGGAACACGAGTTATATTTATATGACTGCATTTTAAAATTTTGCTGTACATAAAATACATTCTCTGAATTCCTTTATTTATCTTTTCTACACGATTAATATAATTTTCTATCCGGCTTAATAAGTGCTTATATATTTCTTTATATGAGGATATATAGCTTGGCCTTATTGAATAACTTGGATTATATATAACTTTTTCTTTAATTTTAATAATCTTATTATAAAGATATTTATATATGTAACTCAAAAAACTTACAACTACCTGATTTTCATATATATCATAATCCAACCTTGTCCTATCTACTAAAACCTTTCTGGGCTGTAAATTCAATTTATTATATTTTATATGCGTAAAGTAGCTTACAGGTATAAGATATTGAGGATTAGATGCTATATATTGTATGGTTTCACATTTTATTTCCTTCAATTTTTCAAAATCATCTACAATATAATTATTGAATGTCTTATATTTTGAATTTGTTATAAAAAACTTAAAATTTTCTTCATATTCACGCAGTATATTCTCTAATATAGAAATTTCAGTATCAATATTTTTGAACCTACTATTTTTTATATTTAAAAAATCCATAACATTTGAAGAATTATTAAATAGATATTTAGGAGAATTATCAAATACATACTCTGCCATTTTCCTTACATTTTCATTTAATTTATTATCTCTTATTCCAACATCATAATAATCTGAATAAAAAAATTCATGAGATCCACTATTTGTTTCAATATCAATAGTAAAATTCACACATCCAAAATAATTTGTAAACACTCTTTTTTCAGTACATCCATTATTTTCAAAAGTTATATTTCCGCTGTCATAAGTATATTCTTGAAGTTTATTATTAATAAATATCTTCAAACTTTTTATTTTTTCTTCAAAAAATATAGATGCGCTGTATTCAATATCACTATAGACAATTCCTGCTATCTTATTACGATTAAATAGTCTGCTTCTTGGTGTTTCGTCTAAAATCACTTCTAATTTATTATACTTATTAGGCTTAAGAATCAATCTACATTCCATAATTCAGACCTTCTTTATGAGAAAAATTGATAATACTGCATATTATTATTTCCATTTTCTATTATTCTTTTAAGTATTACCACACATTTAGTCATATTTTTATCTTTAAACAAATTCATAAGATTTTTTAAAAATTCTTCATATTTTTCCCCTTGTCCATTAATTTTAGGAAGCAGTTTTTGAGCTACTGCATAATCAAGGGCAGCGTATTCACGTGATGTATTTTTAGAACTTTCAAAAATGTTAACTCCAGTTTTTAAATACATATTTATAATTTTTCTTATTCTAGGGCTTACGCATATATTATTCTTATTAAACTCCCTGCATATTTCATCTAAGCTCTCAATTATCGAAGCTGGAATCCCATTGTTTTTAAAATTATCTAAAAAATATTTTTCTATATCTTCAAAAGTAACAATTTCATCATTTTCTTCAACATTCGAATCTTCATCATATAATATGTTATCATCATAAGAATAATCTAATAATACTATCCACGCTCTATCTATAAGTCTTGGCGATAAAACTTCAGTTGTATGGTCATAATTTATTGTAGCTAAAAATCTTAAAGTTTTAGGTATATTATAAATATAATCTTCACCTAGATTGATTCTTCTATCATCTTTATCAATATCACAAACGTTCATAAAATCAGCCCAATAATATTCCATAGGACTTAAATTAGCTTCATCTAACAATATAAAATATGGGAAATCATTGATATTTTTTTTGTATTCGTAATTTAATATATTAAATACACTAAATAACATGCCGTTATTTTTATCAAAACTCTTAGTCAGTGGATTGTAATAACCAATTAAATCTCTCTTTGAAGTCCATCCTTTTTCAACTGATACTTCCGTATATCTATTAAACTCATCTTTTCTGTATAATCCCAATACACGGGCAATAATATTACAAAGTGATGTTTTACCTACTCCCGGCTGCCCTGCAAATATAGTTAAAAATCCCTGTGTAAGACATATCATTATATTTATTACATCATTCTTGCTGTAATTTCTAACTTTTTTAACTTTATTATATATGTAATCCACTATATTTTCATTTTTAAAAGACTTAATATTTAGTAATTTAAAATTATCTCTTGATGCAACTTTGTCCTTAAAATCTTCACTATTTCTCTTTTTATTCCATTTATCAGCAGCCTTTAACATTTCCGATTCAGCAAATCCTTCAAATATAATATTTGCATTTTTATTTTTATTATTATAGGCATTCATTATATTTTCTAATTCTTTTTCAAGACTTCTTTGAATTTCTTCAGCTTCATTTTGAAGTTTATGATTTTCTTCTTTATTTTTCTGGATGTCTTTATTTATATATTCTTTTACACCATTAGCTTTATTAACTTCTTCATCTATTTTCTCTTTTTTCTTAATAAGTTCATCAATTTCAGTACACAAATTATATTTTTCTTTTAACTCTTCTATATCTTTTTCAATATTCTCTTTTTCTTCAATTAATTTTTTTATATCTAACCGAAAATTTTTGCTTAAATTCTTTTCATTTATATTTTTTGAATCTTTTATCGTAGAATTTATATCATCTAGTTCCTTTTTTGCATTTTCTAATTCAGACATAACTAATTTACTATTTTGAAGTTTTTCTAAAATACAATTATCTTTTAAAATAGCTTGTATTATTTTTTCTTTAGTACTATCGTCATTTAAAAATAACTTTATTATATCAAGCAAATCTTTTTCTATAAAATTTTCTGTTACCTCAGTTTCACTAATTAATTTTGTTATTCTTTTTATTCTTTCCTTGGATAGAGAATTATTAACTATAGAAATAATATTCTTTCTAATATTTTGAAGTTCACTCTTATTACAAGACATATTTTTTGTATTAATTATCCTCTTTAATTCATCTAGAAGTTCCTTATCACTTATCGTATCTATTTCATCAAAAACCAAATTAACTGAATCATAAAAATATACAACTTTAATATAAGCTATTTCTTTATCATACAGATTATCTATTTCCTGAATATTTAAACAATTTTCATTTTCTTTTATCGGATATCTTTTTACTATATAATCATTTTTACTCCTGTCAATATAATATCCTCCGCCTGTACTGCGTGATTTATAACCAAATGGTCCATAAATATACTTGTTATCTTTAATATAAACTTCGTTTTTAATAGGTTCATTCTGTATCACAATAACTTCATCATCATAAATTTTCTTACTTAAATCAATATTTTTACCTACTTCTGCAATTTCATATATTTTTTCATCAGACAAACTGTATATGTTATTATTATTTATTAACTTGTCTCCATCTATTTTCTTTTTTGTTTTATCATTGTAATCTTCTAAATCATCTGGATTAAACTTACATATCAACAATTTTTCGATATCATAATTTTTTTCAGAAAAAATTCTATTAGGATTCACAGCTATATTACCATAATTGGGATATTCTTTATATCCATCTATAGTTTCAAATTTATGTTTATATATCTTGCATAATGGATATAAATTATAAAATCTATCATTTTCATACTTTACTTCAACTACATATTTGTCATATTCTTGATCTGAATTATTATTTTCTACTTTATCAACAATTTCACCATCTTCACCAATTAAATTATTTGCAAGATCATTGTATTCAGCTTTTTCACTTGCAGCTAAAAATGTAATTTGTCTTAAAAATTTTTTCTTATCCCCAGTATTAATAAGATTTTTTACTTCATCAATGCTTTTATTTTCAAATTCATCTTTTTCCTCAGACGTATTAATTCCTGTTCTTAAAATATCTAATAAATCGTTTCTATCTTTTAGTTCACCTTGAATTGTAACTTTTAATGCATTTTTTAAATTTCCTTTTCTAAAACCTGGTATCATAATATCATTTTTCTCAACAATATTTATTAATTCTTGTTTGTTTAAGTTATTAAGTATCCAATTGGTTAATTTTTTTTTCATATTAATATCTCCCACCAAATTAATATTATTGTTTGTTTACCCATTTATAATAATATTATACTATAATTTCAAAAAATCTATATAATTTTATGTTTTTTTTGTTAATAAATAACTAAAACTTAAGAAACTGAATAGATAAGAGAACGTACCTAGATTTGTGTAAATCAAATCTAGGTACGTTCTCGATGTTTCCACTATTTCTTACATTAAACTCTTCAAATATTCAAAATTTTCCACTGCAGTAAGGTTTCGCTTGGTAACTGATTTTTTAAACCATTTTAGAGCCTCTTTATAATTTATTGCCGTTCCTAAAGCATTTTCATGCATAGCTCCAATCAAATTTTGAGCTTTTGCATATCCTTGCTCAGCTGATTTTCTAAGCCATTTTGATGCTTCATCATAATATGTTTCTTCTGATATCTACCTTATATTGGCATCTCTTTTGATTTATTGGATACTTATAAACTATATGAAATAAAGTTGTTTTTGAAAATTCAATAACATGGTATATCATGTAACTGATGGTGTATGATATAGTAGTAAAATGTTACAAGCTAAATAAAATTCTATTATAGTAAGGGATGAATATTTAAGAAATTAGTATGGAAAGGAAAATTAAATGATGAGAATTTATCCAAAAGCACCATACCAGAAAATGCAACTTATTTTTATGATACAAAATTTAAATTTGAAGAATATATTGCTGTTGTTCCAATTATTTTATTAGCACTAACTCTTTTATTTATAAAATATAAATTTGTTAAACACAGAATCACATTCTCATATTTCGGATATTTCTTAGGGATAATATTATGCGTTTTTTCTTTAATAATCCATGAATTTTTACATGCTGTTGCTTTTCCTGCAAAATCTAAAGTAGAATTGTTTTATTGTAAGACTGGTCTAGGTGTTATAACAACTTATCCAACTCCAAAACGGCGATACACTTTTGCTGTATTTCTACCATCCTTTATATTAGGAATCATACCTTTTATCATTTGGCTATTTATCCCTTTAACTTATGATACATTAAATACTGTAATATATGTATTTGGTTTGGGCAATCTAGGTGTATCAACTGTTGATTTTGACACTATAGTTCATGCAATTATAGAAGTACTAAAAGGAGCAGTCATTCAAAGTTCTGGAGTAGATAGCTTTTGGTATATTCCAAATTGATAAGTTATAATTTTCATTATATCAATTTCATATATTCATATTTTCCATATAGTTCATATAATCAATTTTAATATGCTATGACATGTTTCTTTGTAATATATTCAATAATTACTTCTTCATCACAAGCAATTCTTAGATTTTCTTTCCTACTTAAATATAAAAATAGCTGTAAATACAAAAAGGGAGACGAACGCATCCGACTCCCTAAAATATAAGTCCGCAAACTTATATCTCAATTCTTAATTATATTATACTCAAACGCACTAAAATATGCAACTTTTTTTCTCAACTTTTTATATAAGTTCTTAATACAGATATTTTCCTAATAGTATCTGGATGGACTATCATTGTATATATATTACTAGGAACATCCTTTTTTAAGTCCTTTAAACTTTTTTCAAATGAACTTATTAAATTTAAAATTTTATATTTGGGCAGCTTGAATTTTTTCAACATATACGCTATTAAAATAACATAATCAGCTAAGGATTTAAAATTTACATAATTTACACCAACTTCATGAGTTAAACACACTTGAATTGGTCTTGTAATAATTGACTTTCTAAACCTTGTATCAAATACAACGTCATTATGTGCTACTGCATTTCTTAAATCTTTAATCACATAAATTATTTGATAAATTAATGTAATATTTGTATCACCAGATAAATCTAACCCTATGTATTGAGATATTTTTTCTCTAGTATCTTGGTTTAAACAAGACACAAACATTCCAAAGTCTCCTAATGTCAATATCTCAAATATAGCCCAAATTGGGACATCACTATAATTAATATTATTATAGAAATGTGTTACTATTTTATTTTCCCTTTCATATGCATGCAATAAAGAAGATCGTATTTTATTTTGCAGTGCCATTTTTTTTCTCTGTATTTTACTTTTTTGTTCCACTGTAGTTCCTGATGGAGCAGTTCCATACCCTGGCATTAATTTACTAAAAACAACGTTAAATTCATGTGAATTAGCCCCCTTGAGTATAACTTCAAGAGTTACGTTCTTTAATGCTGTTTCTATAAACATCAAATGCTGATAAAAAAGTGATTTAATATTACTATCATAATTTATTATAGCTATAACCTGTTTATAATCATTAAATGGTATTCTATTTCCTCTTGAAGAAAAAAATCTGAAGCCTTTATATCCATGATAATATCCATAGTTAACTAATTGTCTTTTTTGGTAGCTCCCTTCTATTTCTATCCCTGAATCTCTAAGATGTCTCATTAATCCATTAGTTGTTAAATATCGTTTTAACATATTTACCCCACACTATCTTCTGCTATTACTCTAATTTTACTATTCTTCTACATAATATTATATTATTTTAACGCTAATAAAAAAAGTGGTATTTCAAAAAAACAGAGATTTAGCATCAAAACTTTTTAAAGGCTCGCTTGAAGTTGTACATTTTGTATCTAAGACCGATCCCTAATAGTATTGTTATTCTGTTTGTCATCTACCACATCAGCAAC
The DNA here is from genome assembly GCF_003718715.1 of Clostridium sp. JN-1. Classification (NCBI taxonomy): domain Bacteria; kingdom Bacillati; phylum Bacillota; class Clostridia; order Eubacteriales; family Clostridiaceae; genus Clostridium; species Clostridium sp. JN-1. The sequence continues at coordinate 2,262,678 of NZ_CP033465.1, forward strand.
ATTTTTACTTGCATCAAAGGTTGGGGCAACAAAATCTGACTCTTCTTAACCTTTGAATTAATTTTTTCAAAGATAGTTTTTGTATCTGTTTTAGACATTTTTTTATTACTCCTTCCTTCTTTCCTTCAAATGAAATTATTGCAGCAGAACTAAACACTTCTTCTGGGCTGCGATAACCTTTTATAACTTGGTCATATGCATCATTAAGTCCTGACTCATGCCCTAAATATGGATACCAACCAATACATGCAATCGGTACATTATGACAAATTAAAAAGCCCTCTGGAGTTTTAGTCATTTTTGGGCTAATCTAAGAGCCACAAATCTTTTGCTTTTTTATTCATAGTTTCCTCTAAATAAAAAAGCACCTACAAATCGCAAGTACTTCTTAATATAATTCTATTTTTCTGTTATTTCAAAAGCTTCAGGTGGATACAAGTAATCTCCTACAGATAAAACATTATATACTTTATTATTTAGCAGCACTAAAGGGTCGTTTTCACCAGTATACTTAACTTTCATTACTTACGCCGCCTCTTAACTTTTATTTTAATCATACTTTAACACCATAACTAAATTAGAATAGCCATGTTATTTAAATAATTTTTTTATTAAATCAAAAACTCCTATGTTTATTTTTCTGTAAACTTTATTATATGCAGCTTTCTTAGGATTATTAACCCACCCCATACCTTTCTTCCCGTACAATGGGTTTACACTCCTTTTAATTGCTCTTTTAGCTCTTCCTGTTGTTCTTGCCTTTAAACTTCTTTTAACGCTTGGTTTCCTTACACCCATTTTCATAGATAGCATTCACCTCTAATTTAATTTTCTATATTAAAAGAAGATTTCCTGCTAATATCGAATAACAAAAATATCAACGATTTATCAGTTTTACTTCATCATTTTCAACTTCAAAAATCAAAAAATCATTATCCTCTTCAACACATTCTTTCTCATACCTAAATGTTCTATCTTTTAACATTTCAAACCAATTTGTTTCCTTATTAAGTTCAAAAACTGGACATTCTTCATACCTAACATCACCAATATATATAGCTCTAATTTTTGATTCTTTATGAAGTGATTTAGGCGTTCTCAATTTAAACTGACCCGAAAAATTTTCTTCTTCCAATGGCTCAGGTATCAATATTCCATCTTCAAGTGCCACTTCAAGCCAGCTTTTTTTGCATCATTTAAAATATCTATCCCTTTACTAATTGTATCTGCATGTGATAAAAACAAATTAGATGATAAGAAATGTACTTATTTAAGATAAAAATAAAAAAGCACTAAATCTAGTGTTTTCAATGTCTTATGGTACACCTAGTGGGAGTCGAACCCACGACCTCTGGATTTGACTAAAATGCCTTTACCTAATTTTATCCATCTCCGTAGCGGTTGATATATCTAGGATTGCGGTATTGCTTGTACCTTTTATCTCCTTAAAAGTACGCACTTTTTTCTCCCGGTTGTGTTACGGTTGTGTTACAGATTAAATATTAAATTTAGATATTTTATTAAAAATTTCTTACATATTTTAGTAATAATTATATAAACAATATTGATGTATAAAAATACTGATTAGTGCATAAATTTAAATTTTAGCAAGTTAAGTAAGATACAATCTCCCAAGCATAATCCTTTTCTTTCTTTTCCCAAACCAAAGAAATCTCTATATATTTTCTAAAGTTTCTGTCTCTATATTCTGATGGATTATCTTTAATTTTAAAGATATACCCTCTTTTGGTAATATCTATTGTATCATAAGGCAATTCATATTGGGTATGGTTCATATCTTTTGGTAATTCATCTTGAGAATAACCTTCTTCTATAGAATCTGAATCAGGTGCTCCAATTCCAATTGTATAATCACCAATTTCCCCGACAATATTAAGAGTATTTTTACCCCCGCCATCATTAACCATTTCACCATTATCTAGTTCGCATGAAATTATATCACCTACCGAAAAAAGAGTTAAATCTAAGAAAATTTTATAGCACCCTTCCGGATGAACTGTCTTATTTCCATTCAACCAAAATCTATTATATGCACTCTCTTCTATAGAGAAAGAACAAATTTTAGAATTTTTATATACTTTAAATGATCCGGCAGGAGTTTCAAATTTATCTATAATCATAAATCTTCTCCTTATTTTACAAATCTATTAACTTATCATATACTTCATTAATCTCTTTTCTAAATAGTTTTTCTTTCATAAAATCATCTAATCCTGATTCGTGTATATAATACAAACATGCATCAGGAACTACTTCAGTAAATATCTTACTAAAACGGTTATAATATCTTTCTAGTAAATTTCAACACATTGAATAGCATGTTTCTGAAAGTTGATAATATTCTTCTTTGTTTATATTACTTTTCAAATGATCTCTCATATATTGAATAAAAGTATTCTTATAGAATAATACCTTCTCTTGCACCTTTAATCTCCATGGAAATTGGAGATTTGTCTCTTTGATCAAAAGAAGCACTAGGACATATTCTGAAATATCCTTATTCGCATAAAACATTGTCGGATAACATCACTTTTAACGTAGAGTTTCTCTGATTATTATCACCATTATAGGAATCTTTAGCATCTTCCTTTTCAACCTTACGATAAAGTTCTTACTTTTTATACTCCTCTTTTAACTGCTTAAATATATCTTGCCTTAGTTTTATTAATGGCTCTGATGGTATATCCTTTCCCATGAAGCTAAACCATGTACTGAATATATCAAATGGTACACTTAAACCATAAGTTGCTTCATATACTTTATTCCCAAATTCAAAATATTCTTCTGCATATTTCTTGACTTCAGAAGCTTCATCTAAATGAGCTTGATATACCTTGTCAAGCTTAAATACCTCTACAGAAGCTTCAGCTCTTTTGTTATTTTTAGTATCTATTGTTATCTCTGATACTCGTTCACTTGTTTCTAATGGTATTTTAAAGACTAAGCTATCACTTGAATCCTCATATGGATATAAATGTTTTTTATTTTTTTTCCCTTTCATTCTTGAATTACATACACTACAGCTTGGTATTAAATTAAAAATGTTCATTTGTAATATTGGATACTCTACTTTAGGGTAGTAATGATCTGCATCTGCTGTAGTTTTCATGTCATCTGCTTCACTTTCATAAGAAGTTATGTACTGCCTATTACAATACGGACATACTTTAGCCCCTAAACTTGTGATGAATTTATGTCTGCTCCATTGCCTACCATTGCTTAGCTTTGTTCCTGAGTTGAATCCTCCATAATTAAATATTGAGTTTAAATCTTTACGTATAGCTTCAATTGTTCTTTTATGCTTTTTTGAATTGCTAAACTCAAAGCCGTATATCCTAAAAAAAGTATTGTTAAATTTATCTACTATATTTTTTAAATTCGCTGATAAGCAATAGTTTACTAAAGAATCTTTCCTCTTTTCTGGTGTGTCTCCAAATAAACTCATTAAAAACTTACGCTTTTTAATCATTTTTTTTTCCTTAATTTTTGCCTCTAACTTTGGCAAAGATTCTTGTTCAATATATTCTCTATGATTATCATTTATCTGTTTCCTCGTTGTCGCCGATACTTCAATCTTTACCATTTAATATCCCTGCCTTCTTCTACTGCTTTAATATAAATAGGATATGACTTCAGCTTTTCTCTAAGAAATTTATCTCCTATATTATCAATAATATACACCAGCTTTTTCTGATCTACTATACCTAAATCAATGTTCCTTATGTTATCTATTGCCCATTGAATTTGTTTCCTTGCTATTGCTCCTATGCTTCCTTGTTCCATGAAAAATGAATCATAAAACAATGTGCTAATATTTGCTCCAAAAGTAAGCTTATCCTTAGCCGTTGTTTCAAATGGCTTTTGCAAATAAATGATGTTATCCTTCGGTATATCTGATAGAATAATTGGTGAATGTGTAGCTATTACCAATTGAACCTTCTTTTTATTAAATTGCTTAGATTCATTTATCCATGTGGTAATGTGTGTTAATATGTCTTGCTGCCATTTAGGGTGTAGAAAGGCATCTATTTCATCTATTATCAATAATATGCTTCCACTTGTTTTCTTCTTTAGTGCTGAATAAACAGTAGCAAATATGTTTATCATTGCTACTTCACCAGAAGACATATGGGGAGGTATAATATTAAGCATTCTTCCGTATACAGTTTCTTCGTTATTATAGTGCTCAATTATTAATTCAATGAGTTGTGTAAATCCAAAGTTGATTGTCTGAGCAATCTCTATATTTGCAATGGTATTATAATCATTTAAAAAGTTTTTAACCTGTCTATACCACATTGACTCTCGTAGTGGCTGCATATTTCCATCTTTTAACTCAATAAACTCTCTTATCAGATTAAGATCAACACCTTGTACATTTCTTATCTTTCTAATTAACTCTTTCTTAGGTGCATTTTCATCATTATCTGCTATTTGTTCTAATATTTTCTCAAATGCTTCCCTACTACTAAGGCTAATATGATCTTTTTCAAGTACTTCAAAGTTAATATTTTTATTTTTATATCCTGAAGTAAATATATTTAGGAACAACACAATTTCACAGAGTATATTTAAATACATCTGCTGCCAATGATTTTCTTTAAAGTACCTTTTTATGTGATCATAAATACACCTTCTGATAAACATAACTGCCTGATTAAATGGGCTTTGTCCAAAAAAGTTTTCCTGAAACTTAACGTATTCACCAAATTCTGTTATATTCAGCTTAAAATCTTTCATAACAGGTAATAGTTTTACTATTGCACCTAGGAAGTATCTTACTGCTATTAAAAAATTATAGCTTATAGCTGTGGCATATGGTGTTTTAAAATCTGTGGTCATATTTTGGGCATATTGATTAATTGCATCTAACAGTATCGCTCCACCATCAGCCTTACCTGCTCCGTAATGACTTTTCAGTTTTGTAAATGCCCTTTGTAATGAAAGCATTGGTGTATAACAGAGTGACTTATGTATTTTCCCTATACTAAACTCTGATAGTCCTTGGTTATTCATTACATTACTTATCTCAAAAGCATTTGTAAAATATACTGCTGTTATATCATGCTCTTGCTCTGCTTTAATTAATTCTTCTTTTTGTATTGCCTTTAAATTTATGAGTTCTATTTCTATTCCTTCTGGATTATTAATTATTGGTTCATCACGCAAATAGTAGTGTATAATAAGTTTGCTTCGTTCACCTTTCTGATTGCTACCTCTCTCATAAACCAAAATTCTCTTCTTATCATTAGATACATATTTTTTATTTTCATAACACGGTTGTACACCATCACATTTATCATATAAATATCTTGCTATTGTTGTCTTTCCTGCCCCATTTTTCCCTACTATCGCTGTTATATCAAGAATGTTATTTCCATAAAAGTTATCTATATAGCCCTCGTTTTTAGATATATTCAGTCTGTTAAACTCTATATCAAAATCAATATGATAAGAGCTTGAAATATTAAAGGATTGATTCTTAATCATATTCCTATAATTTTCTACCCACAAGAACAGTAACTTCATACGCTTTGCTCCTCTGCTTTATTATTTTCTATTACGTTTTATCACAATAAACTCAAATTCTGATTTGTCGTTATTTCAATTATCCATACAAATTACTATTATCAATATGTTATACAAATAATTTTTTCTTATTTCGCCATTATTATTGGACTTTTTATCCTTTTTATAATGATTCATACTTAAAAATATATAAAATACTCCTAAAAGTCCAAAAGTAATTCCTATAAGATATTTTTTATCAATCAGATTCATTATAGCTACAAATAAGAAACAAATGCTTGAAAATAGCCATAATTTCCATGATTCTATATTCAAAATTGTGTCCTCCTTTAAAGCTTAACTATTAGTACTATATCATAGTTTGTTTGTTAAATAATCATACTATAATTAATATTATCTTGAAATTAATAAATCATTGCTACACATTTAATTGTGATCCTTAATTATTTGTTGGTACTTATTATATTATATTTTTCAAACTGATTCATTGAAACTAATCAAGATAATCTGTAGCACTGGTCAAGCTTTAAACTCTTCGCACACTCAGACAAAAAGCTTGACCAGTGCCTTTAATTTTAATGGGATACTCCGCCCCAAACCAAGGAAGTAATACTCCTCCGTCTTATAGTCTTATACTAGGCTCGGATTTCCTCGCAATGAAACTTTGTACAAGCACTTTCTTTTTCACTTACTTCATCAATAATCATTAAAAATAAGATATTTCATAAATGCATATATAGTACTTAGTTCTACAGCGTTCAAAACAAAGGCTAGTCCAAAGACAAATTATATAAAGCACCTAGCTGATATTATATTTTCAATTTCTAGAATATTACCCTTATCATCAACCCAATTATCTTTCTCTTTAGAAAATGAAAATACATACAATACTGATTCGGCCAATACATTAGTTACAATAGCTAATCTGTAACTGTCTTTATACAAATTCATATTCTTATATTCATTTGAAGTTAGCTCAACTGATACATCACCGCTTGATGTTCCTTTAACTTCTACTTTTAATAATGTTCTTTTTTGCTTTACTTCTAAATCCCATCCAACATTATCTTTTTCAACAGATTTAACATCATAACCTAAATCACTATAATAATCAGTAACTTTCTTAACAGCTTCAGTTTCCACTTTCTTTTTTAAATCAATGTCTGTGCATCTTTTTAATAAGGTTTTTCTTTCAAGTTTTTTCTTCTTGTAATTATCAATAAATTTTGTAACTCTATTGCGAAAATCCTTCATGTTATCAGCATCTGCATACCATACATTAGAATGTCCCATGCCTCCTTTTCCCCTCGGTATTGGTTCGAAAATCGTAATACGTTCATCTCGGTTCAATAAAACTGCATCTTCTGCATTAGCTTCTGCATAATAACCCAAATACTCATCAAGATATTTTCGTTCTTTCATTGTAGTTTCCTGGTAATCTCTATATACTGTTGCATTTTTATACCAACCTACAATAAAAGTACCTCCGTTCTTGTGTGTTGCTGTAAAAATAAGTAATACACCTGATATTTTTTCTGCATCTTTACTTACACCTAATCTTTCAAGATTATTTCTTCCATTTGGCTGTACATAGCCATATACCTTACCATTAATTTTTTTAAAATTATAGATTTCATGACCATAACCATATTTTTCAACATAAGAACCGCCGCCATAAATTTCTGTATTTTCATTTATTCCTTCATAAAAGTCCATCCACGCCGTATTAAAAAACAATATTGGCTGCATAGTATTCCCCTCCTTCATTCAACACCGTAATTTTCATAATTCTAATCTATCAAATTTTCTTCTTTATTCTTTCTAAATTAATTTTTTATTTATAAACATAATCAACTGTATCCAATATACATTATTTATCTAATTATACCACGTAAACCCATATTATTACTTATAGTTACAAAACAAGTATTACTATTTTGTAAAAATATACTAGGTTTACATATGGTGGACTTACCTTGTAATGCCGTCCATATAAGTAATCTCATCATATAATCATATCTCTACAAGGTGTTAAAAGCATGTTCATTCTTTCACCTGTATACTACAAATGCTTAGAAATACTAGATAGAAACCTGTCCTTTTTGGGGTGGCAGTCAAAGTGCCCGAATATATATTTGACTAAAAGGCCCTTGCCTAATTTTATCCATCTCCGCAGCGGTTGATATACCTAGGATTACGGTATTGCTTGTACCTTTTATCTCCTTAAAAGTACGCACTTTTTTCTGCCGGTTGTGTTACAGATCAAATATTAAATTTAGCTATTTTATTAAAGATTTCTTACATATTTTAGTGATAACTATATAAACAATATTGATGTATAAAAATACTGATTAATGTATAATTTATCGTTTTTCAATATCTACATTTAATATATTTACTATAGGTATTTTTTAAAACCTTTGACCACATCATTATTGTATCCAATAGATTCATAAAACTTATGTGCATCTTTTCTTTTAAAAGCTGATACTAGCATTGTAAAATAACAATCTTCCTTCCTAGCAAAATCCTCAATAAATCTCATTAATGTTTTTCCAATCCCCATTCTCCTGCAATTATTTTTTACTATTACATTTTCGACAACCATAAATGGCTTACATTCTCCTCCAAGATCTTGACAAGTAATACCTAACAATGAGCCAACTAAATTCTTATCATTATCTTTTGCCCCAATTAACATATAGTTTTTATTTGAATTAATCCATGCAAACTTATCTTTAAATTTTCGAAAGTTTGTTTTTTTCCCTAAAAGTTGTTCATATAAACTTGATAAATCACTTAGATCATCATATGTTATCCTGCTTATAGTAATCAAATCTACTTCACATCCTTTTTTAATTCTAGCTTTATAGTATATTATAATTTAGGACTCTATATTTTTTATTGCTTTTATTGCTATAAACATTACAAAAAATGCTTTCAAATAAAATATTATAATATCTTATTTGAAAGCTTATATATTTTTAAAAAAGTAAATGCCTAATTCATTTTTTATAATCTTAGTAGTATTCAGTTGATACCTTTATATTATCTATTGAAACATAATCATTTTTAATGAAATCAACTTTCTTTAAAATATCAATAGATTCTTGTAATACCTTTCTCTTAGATGCACTTAAATCATCTATACTTAAAAGATTCTCTTCAGCTATAGTTAAATCCTCAATAAATAAGTTGTCCTCAATCATTGACCACTTAATACGGCATCATCAAAATACTCACATGTATACTCATATTATGAAAATATAAAATATATTTGACAGCTTAGTTTTATTCACTATAGACTTCATAAATATCTATTATATCATCTAAAAAGCCAAATATTCTTTTATCCTTATCACTTAATTCATATTCTTCTGCTGCATTATCAGATGCGGCAATTTTTTGATTGCCTTTTGATTCTTCATAGTTGTAATTTATTAACTCTTCAAGTTTTATATTAAGAATTATAATAATTTTATCAACTTGTTTCTTGAGAATTTTATTATTATCTATTTCACCTTTAATTAGCTTATCAATAGTTAAGATTGAAACACCGGTTAATTTTGAAATTGATGATTTAGTATATCCATTATCCTTAATAAATTGAAGCAGATTAGAGCCTATTTTATATCTATTATCATAAATATAACAATTCAATTGCTTTTCATTATACTTTTTTGTTAATTTCATACTGTCACCTCACATAGTTATATTATAAAATATATCATATAATAGAATATATCCCTATAGAAATGTTTAATTAAGTTACCTGATTATAAGTAATGTTATATTTCAAATTAATTAGTTATGTAAATCTGAAGCACTGGTCAAGCTTTAACTCTTCGCACACTCAGACAAAAAGCTTGACCAGTGCCTTTAATTTTAATGGGATGCTCCGCCCCAAACCCAGGAAGTAATACTCCTCCGTCTTATAATAGGCTCGGATTTCCTCGCGAGGAAGCTTTGGACAAGCGCTTTCTTTTTCACTTGCCTACTTCATCAATAATCATTAAAAATAAGATATTTCATAAATGCAAATATAGTACTTACCTCTACAGTGTTCAAAACAAAGGCTAGTCCAAAGACAAATTATACAAATATTATTTCTACAATTACAAAACTGGCCACTACATTTATTTATGTAAAATATCATAAATGTATATCTATAAAATTAGAATATAATAAAATATCTTTTGCTTTATTACTAATAAAAATTACTGAATGTAGATACTATTATACTAATATGCATATTTAATTACATTTGTATATTTCAAATAATAAACCACTGTATATTTTATTCAAACGCCAGCACTTTTTTAGTCCTCGTAAGCCTTATAACAATTAAGTTTTCAAATAAAATAAAAGGAAGGCTTCCTGTGGATAAAGTGCTTCCTTAATAATTCATAAAAAGTTCCTGTCTTAACTGTACTGCCTGTGTATTCCTCTGGGGTCTTCCCTCTACGCACAAAAGTATTTAATTAAATTGGATTTTTCACACACGATTGGCGCCTTTGACAAGCCCAGGGCTAGTCCACCTTATACATGCCCTTTACAGGGTAGACATAAGGACGGCTTGGTATGAAAAACAATCCAAAATGTTATTCTTAATTACTAACTATATGGATAATTGTAAATTTATCATCAACTACTAGATACAATACTTTATTCAAACCCATTTTATTGCCTTTAGTGAAATTTCTTAAATTTAAGTATCCATTTTCCAACTAACTTTAATTGAACCAAAAAACTTCCGATATGCAATCTCTATCAATCTTATCATATTCCTTTTTATCATTACGCCATTCTAATTCATAATCATATTCATTCTTAGTTATGTCAATCATCATATCTATTATACTTTTATCCTCTACAGAATTTCGAGCTAATGACACAGTCTTTATATTTGCAGAAATGCCACAAATCTTTGTTCTATGAGCAATAATAAATTTTGTTTTAGTTTTATCTAACAGTTTATAATATGAACTCTCAAAACTCTCCGATCCTTCAGGTCCTTCTACGTCATCGCTACCTTTACCTCTAAAACTAAATCCACGTATCGCATTGCAACAATTAAAGATAATTCCACGAGGAGGATTTTTATCTAATATGCTTACAAAATCAATATGTCGTAATGTTTTAGCGTTCTCATTGCATTCTATGCCAATTTCTCCATCTAAATATCCCCTTGGATAAAATGGAGGAGTATTTATTCCTGTGTCTACGCCATGTCCTGTATAGATAAGTAAATATGGCTCATTTATTTTAGTTAGTTCAGTTCCAACAGTATCTAAAGGGCAATTTTGAGGAAATATATCAACTGTATACTCTACACCATCTTTAATATGATGAATATTACCCCCCCCAAATGCCCTAATATAAGAGTAATCATAATTATCCAGTTCACCAAATAATTCATAAATTTTCTTAAGCTCAAAATCGAAACTGAGTTTCTCTTCTCCTGAATAATCCCTTCCTAAGATAATAGCAATTCTTTTGGGTAATTTTTCATTGAGGCTACATATATTAGGCTTCTTTAAAGAAGATTTTAATATAAGCAATTTTACATCTTCTTCATTAGCTACAACTTTTAAATGCTCAAGAGGAAAAGTTAATGAAGAAGCCATGTTTACTCCGACAATTATTCCTAATTTATGTTCTGAACTCTTAGCATTCGTTAAGAACTTTTCCCATACAGCCTTAAGATTACCATTACAAGTAATAAGTTCTAAAACTCTATTACTTGTAAAGTCCATAAGTTTTTCTGTATCTATTTTTTTATTTGATATTCCAATTAAATTAATCGCTGTTGAATAATAACAACTAATACTCTCTGCCAAATTTTCAAACCATTTTATTTCTCCATCAGCTTCACTAATTAATTTTTCAGTATTCGAACTAATAAAATGCCTGAGTTTTATAAGGTAATTATTTTCTCCTGAAGATTCTTTTTCAATTGATACTTCTAATACAACTAACCTAGGCAAGTTGTTTTGTAAATTTTCATCTAAGTCCTCTAAAAACAACCTACTCATTTAATTCACCTATATGTTTATAATAATATTCTTTCAATGCATTAGGAAACCATTCAATTTCTTTATCATCTATTCCAGAGCATTTCACTAAACTATCAAGATCATTAGCCTCTAATTTTATATCATTTATAAAATTATGATACCATGCCTTTATAAGAAATATTTGCCAATGTGGCTTATAACTGCTTTCCAAATGCCTACATAAAGTCTTCATTTTGTCGCTATAAATTTCCATTCCTAGTTTCTTACTACTCAGTATCCTAACAAGCGAAAACCCATATATTATAACTTTTTCATTATAATTATTTTGTATTTCATCTTTTCTAAAACCTCCGCTAAAAGCACCAGTTGCATTGAAATTATTTATAAGATTCGCCAAATCATATCCGTTCCTATCATACAGCCATCCACATATTTGAACTTTTAGTAATCTATCATCTAACTTACTAGGGTATCTATAATGCTTTTGTCCATACATACATAATCTAGATAGAGCCTCATTTAAATATTTCACTTGTGCTTCTGTATTTTTCATGCTAAATGCCATTTGTAAATTTGAGTATGTTAATACCAACTTAAGTCTTCTAAATTCTTCTTCACTCAACTTTTCACTATTTACTTCAGAAATCAATTCAATTGCTTCTTTATACATTTCAATTTGATATAAATCACATGACCTATCTATGAGTTCAGAAGTTCTCAAAGTATATCTCTCAATTTCAAGAACATCTCTAAGATGATTTAACAGTATCTCCTTTATATCTTCTACATGAATCTCTACTATTATATTTGCAAGTACATTTGAGTCATATATCCAATTTATTATCTCTTGATAATTTTTCTTAAATATATTTAAATTTTGATCTGCAAGTTGTCCAAGATATTGAGATAGCTTTTCTACTAACAACTTCTGACTATCTCCTATATAATGATCAGGTAGTTCTCTTATTATTTCAATCACAAAATTAAAAACTCCACTCAAAAATTGGTCATCTATCGCATTACCGTTTCTAATCTCAAGTAAAATAATTTTTTCTGTAAGTATTCCATGAACTACTGACCGATTCACTTCATTCAAATACCTTTGGTAATCATGATTTTCTTTAAATTTTTTCAAACTATTAGGTGAAGATATTTTCTTTTGATCGTTTAAGTATGTTTTCATAACCTCATCTTCAAAACATAACATAATAGCATTAGCAAGTTCGTCAATAAGGCTCAAGGTAAGCTTTCCACTGAAGTAAAGGTTTGAGTTATCATTTGACTCTTCCTCCCAAAAGGAGGGATACTCACCAATAATAAACTTTCTAATATCTTTTGCTTTCTCACTTTCTATCTTGTCAAGGATATTTGCAAGCACCAATGCTGCGTATCTTTCCTCTTTGTTTACTTTCCCTTTCAGATTGCATAAAAAGCATGCTTTTATTGTTGTAAAACTTATGCTTTTTAATTTGATATTCTTTCCAGTACAACTTAACATCTCAAATAAAGCTTTTTTTGCTTCTTTACTTCCAGTAACAGAAGGCCTCTTAATTCCAAAACTATCATTTACTAAATCAGCACATACACAAGAAATAATATTTAAAGAATCTTCTATACTTAAATTATCAAAAACTAACGAAGTAAATTTATTAGTAAAATGTAACAAATCATCTATATCTTTTAATATTCGATAACCACTTTCCCACAAATGTGCCAAGAGCACCCCTCGTTTTTCTAAAGCTAAACCTGCAGTTATTATAACTGTTTCTTCAATTATATCATCCGCTAGCTGTTCATGTCTGAATCTATCAATAGATCTTAATGGCCAAAGAATAGAAGTATTTTTATCATTAATTTTCTGGAATTCTTCCCTGCTACACAGTAAAACAGCATCCAAAACATATACTAATTCTTTAGGCAGCAACCTTTCTGTTTCAAAACATAAAGTACTTCCTTGATAAGACATATATATTTCATATCCAGATACTATATTCTTGCATTTATTATAAAGTTCCAGCCTCCATTTTTTTTCATACGGTTGCTCGAATGAAAGATTATCTTTTTCTTCTAGTTTTGGTATACGGTCAACCAAAACTTTAATAAAATCTAATCTTTTCTCAATGGGAATATTTTTCCTGAAGTACTCAACAAAATTTATTCCACCAAACAACTGGCTAAATGATAGAAAAGAAGCAATCTTAAGAATCTTATCCTCAGTTCTCCAAAATTCGGTCTGAAAAATAGTTTCAAACTTCTTAGTTATATGTTCTGAACCTATGGATGTAAGTTTTATTCTTTTTTGATATTCATCAATATATTCTGCATAACCATTTTCAACCAGATCACTAATGCTTTTATCTTCTTGAATAAAGCAAATATACTCATCATAAAAAGAAGTCATTTTTTAACGCTCTCCTTCCTACTTATTATTGACGGACCTGGAAAAATTTCAATGCCATTAGGTTGCATCTTATAAAAGTTACCTTCCCAAGCCTTCTCAAATTCAGATGCTACTTCTTCAGGAAGTTCTCCATCCATACGATAGATTGTTGTGTGATAATTTCCTAAGTCTTTTATTGAACTTCCTAAACTCCACACAGACATATCTGAAATTATAAACCTATCATGAAATGTATGTCTGTCCTTTTTATACCAGTTTCTTACTTTAAAATTCTTCAAATGCTCTATATTGTTCCCAGCGAACTTGTTTATAGAATTAAATATTTTAAAACTTCTCTTCATACTTTTCAGTATACTTATAGCATTATTACTACTTAAATCTGTATCTTCCTCACACTCACTAAGTAAAAATCTTATATCCATTGATGGATTCGTTATGGCCATACGTATTATCACATCAATGACCGAGTCGTCTAAATACGGATCCCACAACCACAAACGCTCTCTTGCACTATCAAATATTTTATTTTTCAATATATTCATCAAAACCTTTTTCTCGTCTTCACCTACTGCTCTGACAAAAATACTACCTAAATCCTTAAGATGCCTTGCTGTATTTGATTTTATTCTATCATACTCATCATTAATCCATGGCTGCATTTTACAGTCACCATTTACTTTTATTGGTCTATCTCTAACAACAATATCTTCTGACTCTTCACCTTTCGGAGTATTAACAATCAATTTTCCAGTTACAATTCCCATATCCATATGTATTCTTCTTATTAATACGTGTTTTTCTCTTGCTTTTAGAATCCATATATCTTTTTCATCTTTTTCATAAATTTCATATCCAAGTGAAGTAGGTGGAAAAGGAGCATCAAATACTATGAATCTTTTATCACCTAGGTAGTAAAGATTTTTTCGTGTAGCTTCTTTACCTTCATTAAGCTCAATTATTATTATTCTTTCAGTTTTATTCAATTCTCCCTTTAAAACAAAAATAACTTTTTCGTTGTCAGGGTTAAATCTTATATCAGTTTCATATTTAATTCCTTCTTCAAGGTATAATATAGAACCAATAAAATCATTAAGATTTTCGACATCCATCCCAGTATATTTATTTATAAATTTATAAATTTTTCCCAGACTCTGCTTATTTATATCAAATCCTAGTCTATACCATTGAGTTAAATAAAACCCCTTATTATAATTTCCCGGCCATAAGCCTTTATCTATCGTAGATCCTGTTTCATTACTAAAAAACACAGGATCCCTTTTTAATAGTTTTCCAAAATTAACCTCAATCGGTTCCTTATTGCAACTAAAGCTATACTTACTGTCCTTATAAATTTGTCTTAGCATTTCATGTCCCTTATCTACACTTATGGTAATCCTAAACAATTTGATATGTTTAGGGCCATCAATTTTTGTCCATATACTGCAATATAAGGAACCCTCTCTTTTTTTTGCAATTGTAAAAATACTGTCATAATTATCGTCTTTTTTAATAGCAAAAATACAAATTTCTATATAGTTGATTTCTTCTTTTATATCAAAAAGTCCCATAAACTCACCTCCATTTATAACACTAGAAAAATAATTTACCTATATATAATAGTAGACTGATCATTTGTTATAATTTAGAGTATAATATCATTTTACAAAATTTACTTTTTCACTCATATTAAGCCTCTAATTATATACATAACCCACCATATCTACTGCACATCTATTTAGCAAAATTATACACCCTAATTATATCATACAAATCCATATTATTACTTATGTTTACAAAATAAGTATGATTTTTTATATAGGGTGGACTTGTAACACCATCAATATAAGTAATCTCTACATATAATCATATCTACACCGAATGTTAGAAGCATGTCCACCCTCTTACCTGTATACTACAAATTGTTTAGAAATATTTTAAAGAGCTATTTAAAGTTTCATGCATATAAAGACCTGTGAATACTCCCCCAAACGCTTGTTTATTTCGCTAAACAATAGATTTGACGACTGTATCAAGCTTGTGACCCTAAAGAATTTACCAAAGGCTCTGCTGCAAGCTTGTACTTTCGTTAAATCTCCCTTTGTTTAGCGAAGTAGTACAAGCGAAAGGCCCTTGAGGAATACCAAGAAGGGGTGGACCTGTCTTGCTACGAAACCTTATATGGACATGCCTTTTTAATGCTTGTACATGAAAGGTTTATGCAGGGAGCATGTCTACCCCCCTGCACTCTGCCGGGAACCCAAATAAAGGACTAGCTAAAATCGTGTATTTCTTTGCTTTCGGAAGGCTTGGAATTAAGGGAAAGACTTATGAAAGCTTAGAAATACTAGATAGAAACCTGTCCTTTTTTGGGTGGCAGTTAAAGTGCCCGAATATATAATCGTTATACTATATACATTAGTAACTATATCATTATTAGAATTTAATATCTTTTATAACTTGAAATACATATTTAATTTGAGTAATTTTAATATGTCAAAATTTATCTTTATGATACCTTTATAATTGATTCACTAATATTACATTAATATAAGCACATGAACGGAATTAACTAATAGATTTGTATATTTGCTTTTGGACTAGCCTTTGTTTTTAACGCTGCAGAAACTATATATTCTGTATGTTTACGAAATATTTTATTTTTGGTGGTTATTGATGCAGCAAATAAGAGAAAAAGAAAGTGCTTGTCCAAAGCTTCCTTGCGACTGAAAAGGAGCCTATTATAAGACTTCGGAGAACTGCTACCTGGGTTTGGGATGGAATATCCCATTAAATTTGATTTCTATGGAACAGCTTTAATCCTGAGTATGCGAAGAGGTAAAGCTAGTCCATAGATTCAATATTACCTCCACTAACTTAAAACTGTTTTATATACAATTTAATATAAAAATCTACTTGCAATATGAATCAAAATGAATTTTTAATAATTCTTTATCAGGTGAATTCTCCAAAGGTTCTCTGAATCTTGCACCTTTTAATAAATTCATAATTTTATAATCAGCCTTTACCCCAAACTTAATATTATAATCTTCATCTAAGAAAAAGTATCCCTTATCAAATAATTTATCATGTTGGGCACACAAACATATTGCATTTCTGGGGTTCCAACGATTTCTCTCGTCAATCTTCCAGGGTATAATATGGCTACAAATTAGCAAATCATCTTTATCGATGTCACACAAGGAACATTTATGTCCATATATATTAAGAATATACTCTCGTAATTCATCCTGGCCAACCCTTTGCTTAGTTAATACTTCTATTTCAGTATTATCTATGTTGTCAGTATTTAATCCCTTAATTATATTTTTAGCTTTACTCTCTTCTTCAAAGTAAGCTTTCATTTTTTTTAGGGTCATACAATAATCTCCTGTTGCATTTTTAATTAAAGAGTCTATATCCTTAGTTGCAAGAATTCCTTTTTTATCACCTTTGATATTAAAGTAATGAAGAATGTCCATTGCAACATATCCACCACCATTATCGGGTGCAGGTAACCCTAATATTTGAGACTGAATTTTTCTATGACTTAACCCATCAACTAAATATGCTTTCATGACCCTCAGCTTTTCCTCTTCTGTAAACTTGTCTACATACCTAGACAAATTTTCTACCTCCCATATCTCTTAGCAGCTTTAAATTTTCATTATCTATTAAATAAACATATTCCATATTTATTTATAGGGCATGTATTACATAGTGGATTCATATTTTTGCATATTGCCGCCCCAAAATCTATTATTGAGTAGGCATATTCTCTAGAATTATCTACATCAAAATAAACAGATGCATATTTTATAATTTCTTTATTTTTGCAAATATCGCCTTTCATGTTTAAGCCAAGCACCCTATTAAAAATTCTAGTTATATTAGCATCTACTACATATTCACGTTTATGAAAGGCGCAATTCATTACCATGCCAGCTACATAATCGCCAACTCCGGGGATCAAAAGTATTTCATCCTTGTTATCTGGTATTATGCCACCATAATTATCTATTATAAAATTTGCCGCTTTTATAAGTAGCTTACACCTATATCTTAAGCCTAGTGACTTTAAAATATTTTCTACATCTTCAAGATCTGCCTTTGAAAGGGAATTCAACGAAGGGTATTTACTTATAAACTTCCCATATACTCCCTTAACATGTTGGGCAGTTGTCCTCTGCAGCATCATCTCAGACATTAATATAAAATATGGATTATTTGTTTCTCTCCACAAAAACTTTCGACCATTTTTCATATACCATTCATATATTAGATATTTAAATATATCAATTGCCTCATAAGGTTCTATTAACTGTTCCAATAACTTTTACCCCCGCTAAAATAATTATTAACTACCATAAAGTAATTCTTTGCCACATCTACTTTGTAGTTTATTTATAACAGTTTGAATATTAACCTAAAATGCTGTTCTGCTACCCTTTATAAATTTACTATATCATAACTAGAAAACATATAAAAACTTCCCAAATTAAAAGATCTTAAACCATGTCAGGAAGCTTTTATATGTTTTTAAACTTGTACAAAAAAAATATCTATTTGAATAAGTGGCCAAATTCTTCACTATTTTTTATATCCTCTGCCAAAGCATTTATTGTATCTTTCAATAGTTTGGTTGAATCTGCCTCTATTGCCACCTGTCCAAAAGCATTTATTAGATCTACATAAAACTTTTCATCTCCAGTAAGGCGATGCCAGAAGTCTTGTCCAACTATTACGGGATATTGGTGTTCCCTATCAATTTTTTTATAATTTGCATTAAGCTGTCCTTTGTTACCATAGAGTACGCCTACAATTAAATCATCATATTGCAATTTTAACCCATTTGTCCTCGCAAGATTCTTTACACCTTTAAAATGACCTACTATAGTTTCAACGTCATCTTTATTTATAGTATCTGGACCAGCTTTTATCTGGCAATATTTTTTTCTATTATCTATAGAATCTATAAACTCTATATCTATTCCAGAAGTAGTTGATGCAAATCCTTCTAATACTTCATGACAAAATTCCTGTATTTTAGTTCCAAAAGAAGTATTTATAGATGTACCTAAAACCCTCGGATATATAAGTGCCTTAGCCATGCTTTCAGGCTTATTGTTTCCAGTTAAATAATTAGCTAAATACGTTATTAAAAAAGGATTTACTTTAAACTCTTTCAATTTTACTAACTTTTTGGTATTTTTTATGTGATTTTTCCCTATTACATTTTTAAAGAACAATTTAGCTTTTTGTAAAATTTCCTGTTTTTCATACCCTTCCAAAATAACTCCCCCAAACATATGTAACAATTTCTTATATTATATCATATATGGTAAAAATCTTAACTATTTTAGTACAACATATTTAGTGCATTTACTATACACAATCCAATAGATTTCGCAAAATTAACCGGAACTGCATTACCTATCTGTTTATATTTTTGACCTACAGAGCCAGAAAAGTTCCAGGTATCTGGAAAGCTTTGTATCCTAGCATATTCCCTAACTGTAAACGGTCTAACTTCGTCAGGATGACACCTCTCTGTTTGCTTTTGTGCAGGTGAACATGTTAAAGTCAGGCATGGTTCATCCCAACTTATCCTCCTCGCCATTCCTGTCCTACCGCCACCTGAAAAATAACTTTTTCCCATATAATTCCTGGCAATATCATCTGGAAGGTCTCTCCAATATCCTCCTGGCGGTACCATGCTAAGCACTTTTTTCTTTTTCTCCGGATATTGAGTTCCTTCCGAATTTGGTACATTTCTGAGTGCATCCTTAAGTGTCGGAATAAAATCAAATGGTTTAGGGTATTTAAATTTTATATTTAATAGATCATTTCTTACACCTATAATAACAACTCTCTGTCTTTTTTGAGCCACCCCATAATTTACAGCATTTAATACTCTATACTCCACATTATAACCAATTTCCCCAAATACATTTAACATAGTTTTTAGGGTTTTTCCGTCGTCATGGCTGACAAGCCCTTTAACATTTTCGGCCAGAAACATTTTCGGCCTTACCTGTTTCAATATTTCGGCATAATAATAGAACATAGTCCCACGTGTATCGTCTAAACCCATTTTCTTTCCGGCATAACTAAAGGACTGGCATGGGTATCCTCCAGATAATAAATCCACTTCGGCATCTCCTATGTAATTTCGTATACCATTATTTGCAACTGTAATTATATCTTCATCAATCACATTCCAATTTGGCCTATTATCTTTTAAAGTATTGCAACAATATTTATCTATCTCAACTAATCCTACTGCATTAAATCCCGCTTTTTCAAGTCCAAGTGCCAGGCCACCAGCACCTGCAAACAACTCTAAGACATTGTAATCTCTCACTGGTATTATAGTATTATATTGTACATCTAATAGTTCTTCAATTTTATTCACTCTATCATATTTATCTTTAAATAACTTACCTAGATCCATTTCTTCCTGGATATTTACTATATCATTAAAGTTTACATCTAATGTATTACATAATAAGTTAACATTTTTTTTAATTGGATCAAACTTATCAGATAGTATTAGAGAGAGTTCATTTTTAGTTATTCCCATCATTTTTGCAAGTTGACTCTGAGATTTTATATTCAATTTTTTCATTTTATAACGAACTTTTTCTTTATTTACAATTAACCGTTCCATTATATTCCCTCCAATATGTTATGAAAATATATTAACATATTAATGGTTATTAGTAAATCTCAACCTCGTCCATGATAAGATAAATTATACGCAATTATTTTATCATGTTATTATAAGTACATTTATAGTATTTCTCATATACTTAATTTATATTACCAATTTGTGGAGTAAATTAACAAATTTAATAAAAAAACTATAAGTTAACCTATATTATAAAAATAAATATTTAACTTACAGTTTTCAAATTATAAATATAATCTAGATGTACCTACTAAAAAATCCAATTTTCTTATTTTCAAGGTTTCCCACTAAAGTCGTCCTATCCAATAAAACATTGAATTCTTCACAGCTAGTCTCTGGCAACAGCACACAATTATGGCATGCAGCTAAATTTAAGCTATCCCTTCCCTGGCCATCACTGTTTATGCACACCGGGTCTGCAGAACACCACTTTGCCCTATTTATTGCATTTTTTATGATACGTGGCAGAAATTCTGGATTTCCTTGCTTGACTAAGCCACCCAAACTTCCTTCTGAATCTGCATCGGCCGTATATATTAATATACCATTCATTTTATTTTCTTCACCGGGCAAATCGCAATAAATTCTTTCCCTTATAGACGTAGATGAATACCCACATTCAAAACTAAGTTCCCTTATCAAAATATGTGAAAATGTATGTAACAATACAAATTTAGGAGTTATTTTTCTCTTTAATTCAATAGGTTTTTCTTTATTATATCTTAAATCTAACTTCTCAATATTTTTTATAATATGACTGTTACCAACTACCCATTTATCTATAAGATCTGAATTTAATTCTATAAATATACCTTCTCCCCTTACTTCATAGGCAGGATACCATTTATCCGTATATTCTTTTATATTCACCAACTTGGCCTCACCCAAATTATTATCTACTCCCATAATATACTGCTCTGGTGGTTTTATCCTCGTATGTCCAACTAAAGCCCTAACTTCCTTAAGTTTCTTTACTAGCGTGACATTAGAAAGCTCTGGCATATTATAATCTTTTATTTCCTTAATTTCTGTTTTAAAATCATAGTCGTCAAATAAAGATTTCTCTACATTCCCCAAAAGCACTTCATATTCCTCATACCTATAAGTGTTCCTGCTGGCATTATCTATTTCAGCATCACCATTTAGCTTCCTATCAATTATCTTTCTTATGGCTTCTTTATCATCCTGGTTTATTTCTTCAGCTATAAGGTCTATATAGTCTTCCAAACTATCATCTAAAAATTCTTGGAGCTTTCCTTTCTCTTCCTTTTTATTTTTCATATTTAAAAAACTCTCAAATTGGTGAGAACTTTCAATTGCAACATTCAGCCTGTCTGAATAAGGAGGTATTACTAAAGAACTTTCTATCTTTGCAAAATAAAGGCTGGATGCATTTCTCAAAATAGCCTGTGGAATTTCTCCACAACTTTCATTTTTATCTTTATTTTTACTTTTCCACGGCATCCTACAATTGCATTGAAATTCGCTCCCATCTTTATTTTTTAACCTTTTTAGAATATCATGCTTAAATGCGCCCTTTAAAGATTTTATTGTACCACAAGTTGCACATTCAACCTTCAAGCTTTCAAGTCCAAGTGTCCCAGAATTAGCCATAACCTTCAAGTGTGCGTGGCAACAAACCTTTTCTTTACCCATGTGAACCCATTCTTCCCACGGGAAGTCATCCACATGTCCATTTTTACATGCAACTAAAATTGACATAGGAATTATAGGAATATTGCAATTTAAACATTTAGGTATCTTCATAAATTTTGAAGTTGAATCGTAGTATTCTTTTTCCCATTCAGATATACGCTGCAGCTTCCTACATCTTGGACAAAAGTACCACTCTGGAAATCTTACAAATGGTACCGAAGATTCACCTTGGGGAATTCTAAATCCATCTACATGTAATTTCTTTTCCAGCCTTTCATCATGTATAGTGTTATATTCTCTCCAATATTTTGGTGCCGCCACCATCAAACTCTGGTCTGTAAAATCCACTATGGCTCCAGGTCCAAAAGTACTTATAAGTTGCCCGAGTCTGATACCATGTGCCGGGTAACTTAATTTTTCAAAGCTATCATTACTCATCTTCATCATCTCCAAATACTAATATATCTACACCCGATTGCTTGTCCACATTTCTCATAGATTGGAGGGTTGCCATAGCTTTATTTTCTCCATCTTTCCCAAATGGTTTTATCAAATTAAATTGTTGGTCTTTATTTCCAGAATACATCAAACTCATATCATCAGGTAAATCGTCAACCCTACCTGCCCATTGGTCTTCTATTTTGTATATTTCATTCTTTATATCATCTATTTCATTTTGTTTAATATCTTCTGACTCTCCAGCCATGCTAAAAAGTTTTTCTGCCCTATTTACAATTATATTTTCAACCTTATCTAACCCAGATAAATCTTTTTTAAATTCAGATGCACTTTTCTCACTAGAAAGTCCGAGTATATGTCTTACCAAAGCTATAAATATAGAATGCAACATCCTATTTCTGGCAGGTTCTGAAAAACACGTCACACTTGTTGGCTCAACATGTTTATAAAAAGACTGGTGGTAATCATAAAACATTTCATAATGTGACTTATCTCTAGTCCTGGACGGTCCATACAGTGTAAATATAATTCCTGGTTTCTCCCTACCTACCCTACTTGTGGCCTGTATATACTCAGATGTTAATTTTGGCTGCTGTAAAACCATCATTAAATTTAACCTGGATACATCTAAACCTACAGAAATCATATTTGAAGCAAGTACAACATCTATTGCCCATTTATTATTTTTCATATTGTCCTCTGAATAATTTGTTTCCAGATCCTTTAACGTATTATTTATCTGGCTGGCAGTTTTTCTACTGTTAAGCTCCGCTACATTAAATAACTTTCTAGTTGGTTTCCTCCTTAGGAGCCTATTTGAAACTATGTTTATATTATCCTGTATATCCGCCTGTACAAGGCTCTGTGTCATTCCAAGTTCCTTCAACGTATTAAAATAGCAAACTAATGTCCAATACTTGTCTTTTACATTTTCAGACATATCTATCATTTTGACTCTATTAGTAAGTGCAGACATAAGCCTAACTTGGGCTGTAGTTAAAGTTTTGCCTACAGGCATTACCCCTACATATAGCCTACCTGGTTTTTCGTTATCATCTTTCGTAAAGAAAGAATCTGAGGCATCAAGTCCCGGAGAAGGAAACTGTATAACATCTCTTGCATATAATTGGTTACATTGTTCATTAGCCCTCCTTATAGTGGCAGTTGACGCTATTATTTTAGGTCTAATACCTTTTTCACTACACAGTGCATCTATGGCAGTTTCATATAGTCCAACTATAGTTCCAAGTGGACCCGATATTAAATGGAGTTCATCCTGTATTATTAATTCTGGCGAAAGATTTTTATTTCCCACATCAAGTGCAAATAAACTAGATGACCTTTCCTTCCATGTTATCATGGCAAACTTATCTACAGTTCCAAATAACAATGTCGGTGGTGTATCATATATACATTCATCTACTACTTGTACTGGTAGCCCGCCATTTTCGTCACTAAAAGGGCACTCTTCATCCGGACAAAATATTCTACTTGATTTACCCGTGAAATTATATCCCCACATTCCAACTTCTATTTCTTTTTCCTCCTTATTTTTATTACTATAATGTATAAATTCTTTTTCCAATTTAGTACCGCACCACGGACATTTCAATAGTTGAAATTTATTATAGTTATCCTTTTTATAATCCAAATCAAATTTATTTTTAGCTTTACTTTTTAACTTACTAAATTTTTCTTTGGCATCTTTTTTCGTATTTGGTGTCTGTTTAGAACCAATCCACAGGCCAATTGTTATTTTTTCGTCACCTAAATTATACTTTTCTTCCCTCCTTATCAATTCACAGGCACATATCATTATACTTGCCCTTATAAATTGCTGAGACGTAAGTAATCTCAGTGTATATCTCATTATTATAGTGGTACCTCCCCCATTTTGAGGGTGCCTTAACCGTCTTAAAAATATGGTAAAGGCCGAAAGTCCAAGATATGCTTCAGTTTTTCCTCCCCCAGTTGGAATCCATATCAAATCTACAATGTCCCTATAACCACAGTTTGGATTTTCAATCGATTCAATACACATGAGTATATATGCAATTTGAAATGGTCTCCACATGGCTTCATCCGGAGACGAATTTTCATAATCAATTTCAGGAAATTTTTTCATAAGATTTTCAGGTAAGTTACCTGTCATTGGGTATCTCTCACCTAGATGTGAATGTAACCTCTGCATTAGAAGTGCCCTATTCATTAAAGAAAATGCAATATATACATTATCATCTTTTTCTATTAATTCTATACCCTTTTTCATCCTATTAGACGCAAGTTTGCATTGTTCCATATGTCTTAGTGCTGCATTCTTAAATTTAGAATCCAATGTATTGATTTCTGTATTTAATTCTTCTATCCAGTTATCATATAGTGCAACAATCTTGTTTAAATTATTAACTTTGTCCTTCTTCGATAATTTTGATATATCAGATAAATTTTTCATAGATAATATTTCTTGTGATTTATCTTTATTTAGCCCTTCTATATCAAAGTCCATTTTTTTAACTTCATATCTCGGTAAAAATGTAGTCCATATTTCTCCAAGCCCAGTTACTATATCTACATTTTGTCCTGTAGATACACCATGGCCAACTGCATAATTTTTCTTATTCCTATACAAGAGTTCCAGAGACTCTTCTTCTTTATCCAAGTCATATTTTGAATTTGAAAGATTTCGCTCTCCATTTTCCACGAATTTAATTTCTGGATTATCTAATGTAGATATCCTAATTTCCGGCTGGAAAATTGATTTTAGATCTCTACCATAGTTCTTATAACCTTCCCTATTTACCAATACAATTGTATAACTGTTTATATCATCTCCATAGTTTCTCCTGACAACACATATCTGTAGCTGTGCTGTAATATTTCCCAGGCTTTTACGTTTTATTGGTACCTCAATGTCCTTAGTTGTATAATCTTTATCCATACTTATAATTATAATTTCCGGAAAATCGAGCGGTTCTCTAACATACGAGTCCTTTCTGTTACAACTATCTTTACATTGCCTTGATAGCGCATATATTACCGATATAAATTTCTTATATTCATTATCTTTTTTATACCTATCTCTATCTATAAATTTTTTAATGACATCGGATGTTATATTATCCTTAAGCGTTAACAAGTCACCGTCTCTATATACGTAATCTCCAAATTTATTCCCTAAAAATAAATTTTCACCTGTATATTTTACGCAACAATCTTTTAAAGTACTCTTTCTATATTTGGCCGCTTTAATCCTAATATTCAGTTTTTTTAAATTACCACGTGCAAAAAATGTCATACCCATAGATGATGGATTTAATTCATTGGCCATGTTTATTTTTTCTTCTATACTATAATTTACTTCCTCTTGGTCACCTTTATGTTCGCCGCTATTATTACATGGTAATTTATGTCCCCCTTCACATCCATATAAGTCATAATCATTCCTGAGGTCATTCATCTTATCTACAATATCATCATCTTCTTGTTTTTTCTCATCTTTTTGTGGAAATAAAATTCCAGTAGAATACCTAGTTATAGGTTCATCCGTTATAAGTTCATGCTCTACATCTGAACCTATATCCTCAGAACCAGGTCCCAACAGCTCTTTCCTTACACTCTCATAAATTTTTTCCCTAGCTTCTTCAAATTCATCCATAAAATAATCCCCCTATTTTTAATCTAATAGAAAAAATCATCAACTGCTGCTTTGTCTATAATACAATTAGCCCTGTTTGCAGGAACATTAAATGAAACATTTAAAATTTTTTTAACCGTAACTACCTGTCCACATTCCTTTATGTCGTCAATAAACTCATTTATAAGCTGGCCTAATTCATCTTTAATGTCTAGCTTTTTCATGACAGACCTAATAACCATTATGTTAAAATTATTTTTTTTGAAATTCATCCTAAATTTTCTCATCAAATTACAAGAATTATATATTTCTTCCCAATTCTTTAAAAAATATGGGTCACCAGTTATCTTTGCAAGGGCTCCATATGTTTCTTTTTCTCTCGGTCCAACTATTTCATTACCTGAAATCCAACTTTTTATCGCCATATCTCCCCTGCTTACACCATAAATTAATAATTCTGTGGCTATATTGGATGTAACTAGCTGGTTATTATACATATACTTTTTTAAAGAATTCTTCCAATACCTCATATTTTTATAGTGCCTACCATATTTTGATTTAAATTTATCCGAATATATAATTTTACGGAATAAATTTTCCAAATCACCCTCGTTTTTATAATTTATAAACAATAAATTATCTCCTACTTTAAGAGATTGAATATCTTTATTTAATACTTTTCCAGTACTATTTTCTATACACTTTGCTTTATAAAACCTAGTTAAAAGCGCTATCTTATGTTTTTCAAACTCCAAACACATATCTATACTAGAATTAGAATTATTATTGTAATTATTTCCGCCTATTATTTGATCATCGTGTGCCGGAATATTTAAGAGATCATCAATCTCACAATCCAAATTAATTTTCTGCAAATAATTGTCCTTGGCATAGTGCCGATACACATTTTTCTCTATTTTTTCATCTAATTCCTGTACAGCTATTTCCTCTCTATTTTCTTTTCCAATTTTTTTAACTTCTTTAAACTTTGTAAAATCTATTTTAGCTTTGTCCATTAAATCTACAGTTTTATCAATACTTAATATATTACTTTCTTCCACTTGTTTAATTTTTCTATTATATTTTTCTACTTTACTGTTATATTTAAAAACTTCAGTTGGATATAATAAGTTTGAAATACTATAACCTATATACGATGAGAGTTGGTCAATTTTATTGCTGTCATATATCCCCGTAAACACTACATTTCTATAAATTTTACTTGGTTTAAAATTTAACTTAAAATCCTTTATACAGAGCACGTTAAAAGAACCGTATTTTTTGAGAATTAACTTCTCTATAGGATTACTACAAATTATCAAATCCATTTCTCGCAAATTCATGTTTTTTATATACTCTAATTTAGGGTTTTTATTATATAATATATCTTTCAACTTTTCTGACAGCTCTACTACCTTTTTTAAATTTTCACTATAACTCCTATATTGACAGTACTTTTCTGGGGCTACATATAAAGCCTCTAAAACTTTTCCTACTGTATATTTTTTTAGATCGTTTTCTTCTATATATCTATCATATTCACATATAGGTACAGTCAATTTTTCAAATATTTTAAACAACCCATAAGAGGCCATTAAAAAGTTATTAGTATTTTCATA
Source organism: Clostridium sp. JN-1 (assembly GCF_003718715.1). NCBI lineage: Bacteria > Bacillati > Bacillota > Clostridia > Eubacteriales > Clostridiaceae > Clostridium > Clostridium sp. JN-1. The sequence continues at coordinate 2,290,702 of NZ_CP033465.1, forward strand.
TGATACATCATCATTTGATATATTATATAATCTTCTCTTCAAATCAAACATATACCCACATATTTCTGATTGTTCTTTTAACACTATATGTGAGACTTCCCTATTCTTTAAAACATCTACTTCATGATGTGTTAATATAATATTATTTAAAGATTCTACTGTGAAATTATTTAGAAGTGCATTTTTTGTCCAGGCATATAAATTTATATCATAATTTTCATCTAATATCTCGGAAATTTTGCTGTTCTTATTGAAATTGTTTAATATAAATATCTTTTTTATCCTACTCTTATTTAATAGAATATCTAAGATACCACCTATTTCAGAAATGTATGTATTTTCTCCCACAAGTAATATTTTATCTATCTTTTTATCTTCTCTAATAATTTCCATAGCATTGTCAAGACTAGAGGTAAAAATTAATATTTCTTCTAATTTTAATTTATTTCCCTTTAAATCATCATCGTTATATTTGCTTGGAAATATTTCAGTGAACCCATATTTTTTATTTTTAACTTTTATTTTTATATCGTCTAGCAAAGCTTTTAATTCATTTCCCGGCTGGTAAACTACAAGCATTTTATTATTTATAACCTTGGTCAAGTTTTCTGATTTCAAGTGTAACATGTCAGCCAAAATGTAGAGCCCACTTTTTTTATTGAATTTATTCTCTGCACCCATAACATTTAAATTTGTTGATATGCCTTTATTCAATGACAACTTATAGGCATCACTTAACCTAATCCATGTGATATCATTTTTCTTATATCTCAATTTTATCTTTTCTTCTCCAAATATATCATCTGTGCCGCAATATTCTACTTTCTTGCCAGCATAATTTACGGTATCTCCTGGCTTCAAATAATCAAGTATATCTGTTTCAGTGTTTTTCAAGTTTTCAACATATATTTTTATGGATAGTACCATAAAAGATAATAATTCTACTTTTAAATTTTGTGGACTCATGAACAAATTAACTTTTTTATCGTTATTGAAAGAATTTATTAAAATTTCGGCATTTCTCAACTCATAATCACCTATATACAATGCTTTATCTCTAAAATATATGCTATATTTAAGAATTTCCTCTATAGAAGGTTCATCCATATCACTCACCTGCTTTCTATAAATATTTATTTACCAATAACGTTTTATAATTACATAATATTGTAAAATACTAGATAGACAAAAAACTATAACACTAAATGCATTTCTCTAAAGCTAGTCCAACTCATCCTTCTCTTATAAATTCAGATAAAAAATATTCCAAAATAAATCATACATAAATTGAATATTATTTTTCTAAATTAGCTAGAAATTTTAAAATATCATTCTTTTCATTTTCAAGAATTGTATCTGAAATATCTATTGCAGGTTGGAATATATTCATGTTTCCCTCAAAATGATTAAACTCATTAAGTAATGTTTTTCGTGAAGTTAAAAATACTCTTCTTTCTAAATTTTTTTTATTGCTGTTATCGCCAAAAGCTTTATAAATAATTTTACCAAGCTGATCACAATTCTTCGTATTGATACTATATAAATTAACAAGAGTTTTCTCAACATTTAATCGTAGATATAAATATATTAGTGAATGCTTTAAGGTTCTATTTAGGAGTGGATAATTAACATTTTTTAATATACTTATAGAATTTAAATCTTTTAAATTTATTGCTGTAATATACTTTGCAGAAACTATATGGCTTTCTTCTATTGTATTATCATTCACACCAAATAATTTATTATAGATTTTTGTAACATCTATATCTTCAGTTTCATATCCATGCATCAATTTGTTAAGCTTATCTTTAGTTTCTGTATCTCCAATAATATTAGCATATCCCCTCATAAACGGAATTATTGAAATTAAAAATAATTCTTCATCTTCTATTTGATCAAAAATGTCAGTACGAAATAAATTAAGTAATTTATCTAAATATAATAAAATTAATTGCTCATTCTCATTAACTCTTATAAACCCATTTCTTTCTTTTTCAACATTATTAAATAAATATAAATTAAAGCATTTGTGAAATTGACAATCAAGTAATCTAATTAAATCTATATTATGTGTCAGTATAATACAATTTTTACCTTCTAAGAATTTTATTATCATATAAGCTACCTTATTCTTATAAATAGAATCAAAACTAGAAATAGGATCATCAATTACAATTATTGGTTTATCTGAATTTTTAGCTTTTAAAAATTCAAATGCAAGAGAAATAAAATTTTGTTCTCCCGTACTTAAATGCAATTCTTCTCTTTCTTTATTTATAAATTCTTTTCCCCCAAGTTTTATAATTAAATTGTTATTTTGGTCTCTCTCTAAATCAATTTCTTTATCAATATTTTCACTTACAACATCCTTTATATAAATCAAATCTTCCTGAGTCATTTTAGGCTTGATTCCTATCATTCTATCATATTCATCACATTTACTTATTAAATCACGTCCTTTTAAGGAATCAACAAATAAATTACTTATTTTATCATTGAAAATATTAATGTAATTATTAATATCTTCCTTCAAATCATTTACTATTTCTATGTTCCCATCTTCAATCGCTTTCAACAAATCTGTTTTTATATTAAATGGATCATTTCCTTTTACAAGATTAGCCGTAAATTTTAATAATTCTTTAGTTTTAGTATCTAAAGATTTAAAAACCATTTTTCTATTACTTACTTTTTTATTTAATAATTCATCAGGATTTATCGGATTATCACATACTATACATTCAGTTTTATAGTCAAATTTCTTAAGGATCTCTATTGCCTGGTCATTTTCTTCTATTTGTTTGACATCATTATTTTTATCGATTGAATTTTCGCTAATGTCACATATTTTCTGCAATATAGAATTTTTATTTTTAAAATCATCAATTAAAAAGTGAAGTTTATCTTCGCTAAAATCTTCAATTGTCTTTCTATTAATAGATCTGATTTTTTTTATAAACTCATTTCTATTTATCTTTTTGCCTCGTGATCTAGTATTAACAATATCATCTATATACTCTTTAAAGTTTTCATCTAAAATTATATTCATTAAATACTTTTCTTTTTTTGAAATTGTATATTCATTTTTTAAATCGTTAACTAAATCTTTAACAATTTCTTCAAATTCATTATCTATATCACGTTTTAGATTAAATTCTTTTGCTATGTTATCTCCCAATAAAAAATCTTTAGTTGTTCCTTGTATAACATTTCTACCATTTTGATCTGATATTTTATAAAATAATGGATTATTGTCGCTATTATATGTAGTTCCACAACATACCACTTCAAATTCAGTACCTTTCTCATTATCTAATACATCAGCTAAACTAGTCTTACCAACTCCATTTGGTGCATATAATATGGCAATTCCTTTTTTGGAAAATTCAATTTTATTATCATGCTTAAGCTCTTTGAAATCATTACAAAATATATCTTCTTTACATATTTTATTAAACTCTAAATCGTTAATCATTTAAATTTATCCTCCTAATTATAAAATTTATTATTCCTGGCTTCATGTAACTATATTATATCACTCAAATACATTTTATTACCTTTATTTACAAAATAATCAACAGCATTATAATGAGAATAAATTAATTGCAGGTACATCTTTTATTTTTTATATATTGATTTCAATCGACATTATTTTTAAAAATAAACTCTCATTTCATTCACCCAAAATATATATTTAATTAAAAGACATGCAATTATTGATCTTCTTTTGTTGCTGCAACTTCGTCTAAAACTTGCTTATCATTATAATATTTAATTTCACTATTTTTCCAATTAAGTTCAATAAAGCAAGGCTCTTCATTACTATCACTTAAATCAGTTCTATAGATTCTTCCCTTAAATGAATCTAAAACAGATTGATTAAAAATTCCTGGATACGCGTTATTCCTTCCCATTAAAATATTTATTCTTTTATCAGAACAACAAAATTGTATGTCATTAATTGAACACTTCTGCGGACAATTATTTCTTTTATATCCTGTTATACTACCATGATGCGATATGCAATAAAACGTTGCATTTTTTAAATGTGGGTAGCAACATTTAACATTATTCCAACCATCCTCTTCTATATCTCCAGGAAATACCATTGACTTGCCAGCAAGATTGATTTTAAAAATAGCTGAAGAATTGTTTATTTTTTTCACAGGTACAATACTATAACGAGGATAAGATTGAACATTCTTAGGATGGGTTCTTAAAATAGTTTCATTAGGGTACAAAATTTCAATAATACCATTGCCATTTGAGACTTTAGGTTCTATTAATGTTAAATTTAATTTTCTTAAGTTTTGCAATAATTTGTTATAATTACTATCTGGCCACGAATAATATAAATTAATCCATACTTCTGTGTTAGTTAAATAATTTTGACTAATTAAGTAATTGATTCCATTGAAATGATCGTAATGCGGATGAGTTACAAACAACTTATCTATTTTAACATCATTTAATTCAAATTTATTTTTAATAAATTGAAAACACTTATTTATATTTTGTCTATAGCTGACACGTTTTCTAAAATCAAATTCCGAACAATCCACAACCCATATTTTATATGTACTATTATAACTAAATACTATAATACTACAATTACCATGGCCAACATTAATATGATATGAATAAACTTCGTCGGTTTTTTTTAAATTAATATTATTAGGTGAAGCATACTTAGTAATTAACTTTCCTCTAAGCATATTATTTGTAAATATTTGTCTTTTAGCTATTTTATTACTACCTGCACTAATAAATTGATCTTTGCTATCTATGTATACAAAACTTCCCTCTTCAATATTTATTATTTTTTCTTCATTAATGTAAATATCTTCTGATTTAACGTAATTGTCATCGGATACCTTAAATAAAGTAACTATACTTTCTTTTTTATTAAATAAATTGTTAATATTATTCACAAAGTATAATTCCATCTCCATCATTATCACCCTTTCAAGTAAATTTGGCTTAATTATTCAAATATTTATTAGCATTATTTTTAATTAAATTATACCATATTACCCCATATTAATACTTATATTTACAAAACAAATTTAATTTTACTTGTTTGTTAAATCACGTCAGTATGTATGATACATATCAATTTGATTTATCGCATATTAAAGACCATAATGTAAACATAGGCATACTTGTCATACTACAAAAATTATAGATAAAACCTACGGTTTTGATGTGATAGTATAAAGAAGGTTGGTATCATAAAAGTGATGCCAACCTTCTTTATACTGGTATTAATTTATCCAAACAACCTATTCCACGTATTAATCCCAACAATGCCATCAACTGCAAGCCCGCTGTCTCTCTGAAAACTCTTCACAGCCTCTAAGGTACCCTCTCCAAAGAATCCATCAGCACCGCATCTTCCAACGTTATAACCTCTGCTCATAAGCTTTTCCTGAACAGCTTTTACATTACTATCCTCCAAACCAGAATTCATCTTTATAAGATATCCTGGATAAACTAACCTATCACCGCTTCCTGCAGCCTCACTTCTTATCCTGTCCAGCGGAAAGTTCTCTCCAGGACAGTCAGTAGAATAAAGCTCTCTATGTCCATATACCTTACTTATTCCATACTTGCTTAACATGGAGTGGGTTAATTCTAATAATGCACTGTACTGTGTTTGTCCCATAACTTCAATATTGAAATCACCCTCAGCGCATATTCCTATGGATCTGGAATTATATCCTGGGCAGTGGGCACCTACAGCATTTTCATTTCTTCCGGTATATACATTACCGCTTTTCCTCACAAGATAATGATAACTGCAGCCGCACCAGCCGTTTTCAAGATGCCACCTGTGAATATCTTCTATACTGCACACTTTTGCACCTGCATGGTGGAGAACGACTGCCTGTGGGTTGTTGCCCCATGTTAAAGCACTCCTAAAATTCAAATTAGAATTTACTATATTCAAAATGCCACCTCCTAAATTTAAAGATCCTGCACATCTGCAGGACCTTTATGATCTATTTCATTTCAAATTGTTTTGTAGCTGTTGTTACAATTTTAGCATCCTTTTTACCAACCGGTGAACCGTTCTTACTTATGAATATCTTCTTTGCAACTATTAAATCCATGAGAGTTGAAATTTGATCCTGGGTAATAGCCGGTTCTCCTTTTTCATCCTCTTTTATATTGTCTATATCAAGAGAAAAATATTTGCCTTCCTGTGCAGTAGTAAACCTCATAGTAAGTCTGTTTGCCATTTAAAAACTCCTCCCTTCTTAGATTTTAAACCAAACTATGCATTGACAATTACGCTGTTATCGTTCTTTCGAATTTCATTTACAGGATAGTTAAGTACATTTTGTATGCCAATTACAACATCAAATATATCCTGATCTGCTGCTTTCATATCAATTTTGCCCAGGGTTACTTTCTTAAGGGCATCTTTACCTGATTTGTTTACACCTGTCTTTTCCACAATAACAAGTGAACTTGAAAGCTTTGTTGAACTTGCTGCCATAGTCATTCTCCCCTTTCTTAACTTTTACCTATATATATGCCATTTCAAAAATTAGTGCAAAAAAAGAAATAGGTGTTTTATCCTATTTCTTTTCCTGGTTTTTTATAACGGCTGATACATCCGCTCTTAAGCTTTCAATAGATTTGACTAAAACATCAATCTTATTTTCAAAACTTATGAGGAGATATATGCTAACTGCTATTGGGAACCCTACGGTACTGATTAAACTAACCAGCTGGTCATACATAAAATATCACCTTCCCTTTGTGCCATTATAAAAATATATATGCTATTTCAGATATTTTTTCAGTTTGCTTAATGCTTCCTTTTTTATTGTTATAGCTTGTCTGTACTTTATATTGAGTATTTCAGAAGTCTCCTTTAGTGTCCTTCCTTCTATATATACAGATCTAATTATTTTTCTTTCGCTATCTTGCAAGATATTAAGTGATCTAAGTACCTTTTCTAATTCATCATAGGCAATCACTTCATCTTCAAGTGTAAAATCATAGGGCTGAATTGAGAGGATTCCTTCATCCTGCACTTCCCTATAATGTTTTACCTGTTTCTTCAAAAGTGCATTTAAATTATTCACTATAGAATTTGTACAGTAAGAAGTAAAAGAGTCTTTCCCTGGTTTATATAACATAACTGCCTTTATTACAGAAAGATAACCGTGCTGCACTAGATCTTCAAAGTCATATGATGGGATTTTATACTTAGCCGATTTCTTTATTATAAAGTAGGTGAATTTCTGTATGATTTGCTCCATGGATTTTTTATTACCGGATTTGGCTTTGCTAACAAGCTCTTCTATGGTAAACACCGCCTTTTTATTTGATTATACAAATAAATGAGCGGTGCTTGACCGTTTATTGACATAATGGAACATATTGATTTTTAAAGTCTATATTCAACGATGTTATCTAGTGTCTTTCTCGGTCTCGGATATGGTTTCTCATCAGGATATCCAAGTGCAACAGCTCCAACCAGCTGTGTTTTTGCATCAATATAATTTACCAGTTCATCATATGCAAAACATGTATTTGCAATCCATAATGTACCTACTCCTAAATCTTCTGCTTGCAATAACATATTTTGAATAGCTGCACCTATAGAAAGCGTGTCTACAATTTCTACAAACCGTTCATCTGCTGTAATAATATTTTTAAATGGCGATTTACCATTTGTATTAAAAACCATAATAATAATTGGAGCTTCTTTCATAATTTGTAAAGTATTCTTTGCATCTGGTATTCCATCTCTTGAATTAGGCAATAATGATTTTTTATTTAATTCACGCTGGATTCCAGTGTCCATTTTTGATAAAAGTTCTTCTTTTTTAGTTCCTCCAAACACAATGAATTTCCATGGCTGTCTGTTCTTCCCTGATGGTGCAGCTCTTCCAGCATCCACTATTTTATTAATAATATCTATTGGTATTTCTTTAGATTTATACTTTCGTATACTCCTTCTATTGTAAATTGCTTCTATGCTCATTTATTTCACCTCATTAAATTGGAATTTATCTGCACTATTTCATACCGTTAATATTACATTAAGTAACCCAATAGATTGTATAAATTTGTATGCCTCAATCAATAATTTGACCCAATAAACGCTGCTCTCTACAAAACGAATTATGATATTCTTTTAGCCAATTATACTTCACTAAAACATTAGAATTTTTATTAATACTCAATCTAGTAACTATAACTTCCTTATGAATAGGCAAAACATATTCTGTAAAATCAAATGAATCGTAAAGCGAGGCATGGTGTAAATAATCAACAATAAATTCATTATTAGATAACTGCTTAATGACACCCACTTCACAAAAATGTCCCAGATGGTGCGGCATAAGTCTTAACGAAAGCAGGTACCGCAAGTGTACAATTTTCCATCCATTGAAATAGTCGAATGAATCAGATGAGAATTTCCCGGCAGAACACAGAATAAACTTATATCCTTGGACCATCCACATGTTTTGTGTCCACAATATCAATAATTCTCTCATCAAGTTTCTTGCCGTTGGAGTAAAATTCGATGAGAGCAGCCATTTTTCGGATATCGATCTCATAATAAATACCCAATACATACCCACAGACACGCTCAGGTAAAGTCATCCCATCTGCAGACCAAACTCCATCTGTCGGCAGTGTTAAGGCAATTAACCGCTTTCTGTCGCTCTGTTTTTCTGATTCAGGTCGAGTAGCTTTTTTCATTTCAATCGCTATTAAATTGTCCTGCCACTTATTTCGGCCTCTGCTATGTACAATCAAATCGCAGTTGATTGGGATGATTTCCATATCGTCATTAATAATGGTTTTAATTTTTCCACCATTTCTGTTATACTCCACATCAACAAAATAATTTTTGTAACGATTTAATCGTTCAAAACCCTTTCTTATTATACTGTTCATGGCAATCATCAATGCACCACAAAGAGTACGTTCAGAAACTTCAGTTGTAAACAACTCTACATTTTGCGAAATGAACTTTGCATTCGCTTCATGAAACAGCGCTATCATCTCATCACAGTTAATCGGTGCATGTATATTACTACACATCTTATTCAATAACATCATCCCCTTGCTTTTGGATTCTTTTGAATACTGCTATTTTATCATATTTATCTTAAACTGATCACCAATATAATTGGCTAGGTCTTATTCTGGCAGGATTTCCGCCTGCTAGGTTATTTACTCTTAACCACGTACACAATTGCAGTTTGTTGATCTATTTTTGCTTTATCCATGTAATATTATCTAATTTTTTCAATAAATCTTGCCACTTCTCCTCATTATTCCAAATAATCGTTTCCTTATCGAATTTTCCAAGGGTGACTTCCCATATAAGTTTTCTATTTTCAAACTCGTCTAAATTATAAAATCGCCATACAATACCATTAGTGTAAATAACCTGTTTGTAAAAATCAATATGACCGTTTAACTGTTCTATATAGTTTTCCAAATCCAAATTTAAGCCTATATACTTTATTTCAACAGCCCCAAGAATAGCTGCATTCTCACTTTTTTCTCTTGTCCTTATCACAAAGTCTGGAAATCCTGAATCTCCTTTAAACGGTTTAGAAAAATCAGTTTCCCGTCGTACAGAAACATCTCTTAAAGAAATGTTCCCACCTTGCTTACTCTCTCTAATAATATAGGCAATTACTGAGTATAAATCACATTCTACTCGATTTTGAGCTTGTATTAATTCAAGTTCATCTTTATAAACTATATAATTTCTTTCCATCTTGTTACATCTCCTTTATAAATTCTGAATTTATACATTTCATTGTTTATAAATTTTCTTTATAATTTTTAATAATAAACAACTCCATAAATTGCTATTTATATTACTCAACCTTAAATTGAAGTTTGTCAACTTAGCATTGTGTTATATAAATACTATATTATAAACTATATAGTTAATTCTATTTTGGATAATATAAATCAAGAATCTTTATAATCTTACCTTTTCTGATTTTTATATCTTTTAGCAATTTTTTCTTTCAGCCCGTTTTCATCCAACTTTTTTTGCACTTCTGGGTATCTTTTTCTCATTTGATTTATCAACACATTAATTTCATCAATAAGGTCTTCTTTTACCAATGTTTCTGATGAACCAGCTTTTCTTAATAGCTTTCGATTGTCTGTTATCAAAATACTTCTTTTTCTATAATAGACTGTAGCAATAATCAAGCCTTTATATCCTGATATGATATAATACTTTGTTCTTGTTGGAGTATAAAATGAATACCCAAATATCATGGAATCAAACAATTTTACAACAACATCTGAAAACCCCAATTCACTCAAAGTATACACATAATTTTTAACTTCTGATATATCTTCAGGCAATTTACTTTTTTGGTATTTTTCAATTTCCGCAATAATTTCACCCAAGCATTTTCCCTCTACATCAGGCATTTCAGATGTTGGTTGTACAACACTCTCTTCTGGTTTTTCCTCTAAATATCTTCCATAGAGAAATCTTCTCAGTTTATTCTCATACTCCCCTAGATAAGCTCTCTCACTGTCATCTAGATATGAATGTTGCACATACAAGTCATCATATAAAATTCTCCAAGCGACTGTTAGAGCATAGAAATTAGTATTTTCGGTTATCTCCGGAAGATTATTCGAAGGGTTCTTTAAATATTTATCCAAAAACAGATTTGTAAATTTCGTCTCATATTTACTGAAAAACTCTTCACAATCATGGCAGAGCATGGGTTTTTTTTCCCCATCCTGAAAAATCTTTTTCGGCTCATAAAAACTACAAAACCTAGAATTTTGAAAAGTCTTTGCTCTTCTATATACTGCTTTAGGAATAATATGGCTTTGCATCAATTCAACATTTTCTTTCCGGCACAATGCGCAAGTACCGAATACTTTTTTCTTTTCCATAACGCGCTCCTTTTTTGTAATATTTTGAAAATCGAACCCAAGATACTTATTATTACTTAGTATTTCCTATACTAATGTTCATCTTCCTATTATATAAGAGACTCTAATCCCAAAAGTACCCAAACTATCTACATTATTTGAAATATCCATAAACTCACTTCTATTCCTAAAATCAAGAATGAAACAAAGTCAACACTTACTTCAAATTGAGTCTCTAAAAATACCGATATAATTATCCAAACTCATTATATAACAAAGACATCTCAAGGTATTTCTACAAATTACTATTTGTATTAAGATTCTTATAGACTAAACCAGAATCTTACTCTATAATAACATCATTTAATACAGAAATACATCAAAAATTATAAATTTATCCATTTCCACATCCAAGCAGTTTTTTCTCAAGCTCTTTAAAATCATAATGCCTATCGCTGCTGCTTTTACCGCTCTTAGATTCCCAAATATTCTTATAGGCTTTGATATCAGAGACAGTCTTTATCCCTCTGCCCTGCCAGCTCTTGAGTATTTTGCCAATGTAATTTATATTCCTGGCATTATATTTCAAGGCTTCTTTAATGGCCTCGATAATGACATCACAGTCTATAAAACCGCTCCAAATGTGCAGTTTCTTTCTCTCAGCTTCATCTGCAGCATGCACGCTACTTTCAAAAAACGTCAGGACATCACAATATGACTTACAAGGGGCTTCCGTACATGCATACTTATTACTCCTTACTCCTTGCTTATTATTTATTATTTCTTGTTTATTATTTATTACTTCTTTACTTATAAGGGTATTAGTATCACCTTGTAAGGGGCTTAGAAGGGGATTATTTGCTTCTGTTATTTGATTATTAGAATCATCTACATTTATTTCTATACCGTTAAAAATATTTTCAATATCAAGTTCTTCTTTTAGACACTGCTTATAAAATATTGAAATGAAAGCCCTATTTTTAACATTCCTGAGTTCTTTATTAACACATTTTATGGCATTCAAATTATTAGGCTTATTATATTTAAGCCAGTTTAAAATAATTATCTCTTTAGTTTCATCAAAATACTGTATTTTTTTATACTCTTGAAATCTCAATAAGAGTTTGTCCACTGTTTCCCTGTTGTACCCAGTTTGAGTTTCTATAATTCTTTTAGGAAGCTCATAGATACCGCATTGAGTAGTATTTGAATTAGTCATCAAGTATATATAAAAAAACTTTTCCTCGGGCGTTAAATCTAAAACAAAACCGTCATTCCAGAAGTCTGTATGGAGCTGCCTGTATTTAGCCATAGATATCCCCCTCAAATTAACATAATAATTTTACTCTCCTGCTAATCTATATTTACCAGCATTCTGGAGCCAGTTAATTAATTCTTTTTTTATTATCTTTCTCCTCCTAGACTTAAGCATAATTACCGTAAAATTCTCCCTGCATATAATCTCATCTACAATTTTATCTTCTACTCCAAGAACCTGTGCAACTTCCCTTACCGTCATAAGCGCAGGAAGTTCTTCTAATTTTTCGTTAATCATAATAATCCTCCCCCAATTAAAATAATTACCTTAAAAAAATATCTTCTATTGTGGTATTAAAAAATACAGCAAGTTTGCCGGCTTCACTAATAGTAAAACTCCTGCTTCCAATTTCCTTACGGCTGTAAGCTGATACACTCATGTGCAGCAGACTTGCAAGTTCTTTCTGAGTTACACTATTTTTAACTCTAAGAGATTTAAGCTTATAATTTACCAACATATCCCCCGCCTAAAAAATTACTAAATGTTATATTAATTAGTGACACAATATAACATTATTTCTATATTGCTTACTATTATTTTAAGGTATTTTTACCTTTTATTCAATATTCTGACTAAAGAAATTTTACTTGTAGATTAATATAATTATTAATTTAAATAATGTATATTGCTAAAAGTGATCACCCAGGTGTTCTAAAAACCATTCATCAACTTTATTTCTTATAATAAGTGCTTTCCTTCCGCAGAAAACTACCGGAAATCCTTTGCAATGTATAAGTGAATACGCTTTATTATGACCTATACAATATTCATCCATAAATTCCGATACTGTCATTACCTTCTTTTTGTCATGCTTCAATTTATCGATAGCTGCATATTGTTCCATTTTTATCCCTCCAATAATTAATAACCTACTTAAAAAATAACTCACTTACATCTTCATCGAGTAATTGTGCAATTTTTATCATTAAGTTTCTTCTCGGTTCAACTTCACCTTTTTCTATTCTCCCTAAATATTGAGGTGTTATACCAAGCTGCTTCGAAAAAACTCCCTGTTTTATACCCTTTTCAACTCTTTTTGCTTTGAGTTTGTATAGCATATAACCACCCTCTCTTGTTTATAAATATCATAAAATAGCTTGTTCAATAATTTAATGATTTTATAATTTAATTTTATCATTTATTTTATGATTGTCAATGAATATTTGAATTATTTATTTATAAATTTAATAATTTTATGATATACTATATCATGGGAGGGTTAAATATGGAGTTTAAAGATAGATTAAAACATTTACGTGAAGCTAAAGGATTAACACAAAAAGAACTTGCAGATGAATTAAACAAATTAAATGCAAATTTACCTAACAGTTCTAAAATATATACACAAACTATATCTTACTGGGAGAACGGCAGGGACCCTTCAATTGGAATGCTGATAAAATTAGCACAATATTTTGATGTTCCTACAGATTATCTATTAGGTAAAACTAATTCCGTGAGTATAGATGAAATTAATTTTGAATATTTTTCTAAGTTTCTTTCAAAAGAAAATATAAAAAAACTTATGGAAAATTATCCTGGTGATATAAAAAAAGCCGTCTATTTCTTACTCACAAATTATACATCTGACATTTTTATGAATTTTGATATTGAAAAAAAGCAGTATGAACTAGATATAGACCTGCTGTACTTAATGTCTAAAAGTATAAACATACTGAAAACTTTTTATGATGAAATAGAAAATAAGGTTTTATCTTATAATACAGAAAATTCTCCGAAGGATATCAAATATGCCGATTCTATTTCGACTAAAACACTTAAGGATATAAATAAGCTTAAATCACTTACTAAAATGAGGCTTGACCTCATAATAGATAAATTAGCTGACCTCATATTATTTTATGATGGTACCTCAAAAGTAAAACTAAAAGATGAAATTTTAGAATATGCAAATATAAATGAATTAAACAGAAATAATTTATCAAAATATATAAAGAAAGACTTTGTAACCTTAATTGACGATGTCATAAACACATCAAAGAACTTAGATAATAATAATGCTAAATAATTTTTATTATTAGTAGAAGAGGTGAGAGTATGTCTCAAAAGAAAGCAAATGGTGAAGGTTCCGTACAAAAATATTATAAGAATGGTATATTTAAAGGCTGGAGATGTGCTGTTACAATAGGAAGAGATGACAGCGGCAAACTCATAAGAAAACAATTTTACGGCAAAACCAAAATGGATACTATAAATAAAAAAGACGATTACTTAAATAAATCTGCCTTAGGTCTGCTTCCTGCTGACGAAAAAATAACTCTACAGAAATGGTTTAAAATCTGGCTCTATGAATACAGAATTAATGATTTAAGACCTTCTTCACTTGAAAGGTACTGCGGTATATACAATAATTATATATTAAATTCACCAGTTGGTTTAAGGAAACTTAAGGATTTAAAAACCTCAAACATACAGGCTTACTATAATATTCTCTTAAAAAATAATAAAACACCAGGTGTTATTAAGTCACTGAATAAGCTGCTTAAATCAGTTTTAAACCAGGCAGTTAAAGAAAATTATATTATAGTTAATCCGTGCAATAATGTAATACTTCCTAAAATAACTAATAAAAGAGAAATTCAAATATTTACTGTGGAGGAAGAAAAAAAGTTTGTAAAATCATTAGAAATCCATAGAAATAGAGCATTGTTTATATTGGTACTTGGAACTGGATTAAGACAGGGTGAAGTTTTAGCACTTAGATGGTCAGATATAGATTTTGATAATAACGAACTAAAAGTAGAAAGAACTTTTAAAATGGTTAAATTAATAAATAAAGCTCCCGGCAGTAAAGCGGAACTAATTATACAAGAACCAAAAACTAAAAACAGTAAAAGAACTATTCCCATACCTTCTTCTGTAATAACTGAATTAAAAAAGCATAGATTAAGACAGTTAGAGGAAAAATTAAAGGCAGGAGATGCATATGCAGATAATGACTTAGTTTTTCCTAATGCCATCGGCGAACCTACCGATGCCAGAAATATAACTCGGAGCTATTCAAGGGCATTAAAAAGAGCCGATATACCATATAAAAACTTCCATGCTATGAGACATACTTATGCTACAAGATTATTCGAAAGAGATGTGCCTCTAAAAACCGTACAGGAACTTTTAGGCCACGCTGATATATCAACAACAGCTAATATTTATACACATGTACTTCCACGTCAAAAGGTAAAAGCTGTGGATAAATTGAATGATTTATTTGCCCTATAAAAAGTAGGGCAAATTTATTTTTTATTTATGTTTATATATTTTTATTCCGGTTGTGTTACGGTTGTGTTATTTTGCATAAAAAAGAGCCCCACGAATTTGCGGAAGCCTTGATATTGGTACACCCAGTGGGAGTCGAACCCACGACCTCTGGATTCGAAGTCCATCACTCTATCCAGCTGAGCTATAGGTGCTTATATTTTAAACATTTATTTTTATAGAAAATTAATTTTAGATAACAAAATGGAGCGGGTGAAGGGAATCGAACCCTCGTAACTAGCTTGGAAGGCTAGCACTCTACCATTGAGTTACACCCGCAGAGATATAAAACATCAAAATCTGTGATTTTGTTATGTTTTAATCCTCATCAGCTTTGCTGAGGAGTTTCATTATATGGAGCGGAAGACGAGATTCGAACTCGCGACGTTCACCTTGGCAAGGTGACGCTCTACCACTGAGCCACTCCCGCATAAATACAAAACATCAAAATCTATGATTTCGTTATGTTTTAATTTTGCTGAACTTTGTTTAGAAGTTCACTTTGATTAATGGTGCAGGTGAAGGGACTCGAACCCCCATGCCGTAAAGCGCTAGATCCTAAGTCTAGTGCGTCTGCCAGTTTCGCCACACCTGCATTATAAGTAATAATTATTTTAAATTATAAAGTTTTAAACACTTAATAAAACTCATCCACGATTTATTGTGGTGGCTTACCGGGGAATCGAACCCCGGACACCATGATTAAAAGTCATGTGCTCTACCAACTGAGCTAGTAAACCTTAAATGGGGTGGATAAAGGGGCTCGAACCCTTGACAACCAGAACCACAATCTGGCGCTCTACCAACTGAACTATATCCACCATATATAAATATGGTGCGCTATCAGGGATTCGAACCCTGGGCACCCTGATTAAGAGTCAGGTGCTCTAGCCAACTGAGCTAATAGCGCATGTTATGGTGCGTCTTAAGGGAATCGAACCCCCGGCACACGGCTTAGAAGGCCGTTGCTCTATCCAGCTGAGCTAAAGACGCTTATATGGAGCGGGTAGAGGGAATCGAACCCTCGTAACTAGCTTGGAAGGCTAGCACTCTACCATTGAGTTATACCCGCACGTTTTAAAATTTTAATGGTCGGGGTGACAGGGCTTGAACCTGCGACCTCATGGTCCCAAACCACGCGCGCTCCCATCTGCGCCACACCCCGATATGGTGCGCTATCAGGGACTCGAACCCTGGGCACCCTGATTAAGAGTCAGGTGCTCTAGCCAACTGAGCTAATAGCGCATATTATGGTGCGTCTTAAGGGAATCGAACCCCCGGCACACGGCTTAGAAGGCCGTTGCTCTATCCAGCTGAGCTAAAGACGCTTACTTATGGAGCGGGTGAAGGGAATCGAACCCTCGTAACCAGCTTGGAAGGCTGGCACTCTACCATTGAGTTACACCCGCATATATATGGAGCGGAAGACGAGATTCGAACTCGCGACGTTCACCTTGGCAAGGTGACGCTCTACCACTGAGCCACTCCCGCATAAATACAAAACATCAAAATCTATGATTTCGTTATGTTTTAATTTTGCTGAACTTTGTTTAGAAGTTCACTTTGATTAATGGTGCAGGTGAAGGGACTCGAACCCCCATGCCGTAAAGCGCTAGATCCTAAGTCTAGTGCGTCTGCCAGTTTCGCCACACCTGCATGTATAAATAATAATGATTTTAAATTATAAAGTTTATCCACATTTATTGTGGTGGCTTACCGGGGAATCGAACCCCGGACACCATGATTAAAAGTCATGTGCTCTACCAACTGAGCTAGTAAACCTTATGGCTGGGATGGCAGGATTTGAACCTACGAATGATGGAGTCAAAGTCCATTGCCTTACCGCTTGGCGACACCCCAACATATGGGGTGGATAAAGGGACTCGAACCCTTGACAACCAGAACCACAATCTGGCGCTCTACCAACTGAACTATATCCACCACAAATGGTGCGTCTTAAGGGAATCGAACCCCCGGCACACGGCTTAGAAGGCCGTTGCTCTATCCAGCTGAGCTAAAGACGCTTATATGGAGCGGGTGAAGGGAATCGGACCCTCGTAACTAGCTTGGAAGGCTAGCACTCTACCATTGAGTTACACCCGCATATATACAATATCAAAATCTGTAATTTTGCTATTTTTTAATCCTCATCAGCTTTGCTGAGAAGTTTCATTAATGGTCGGGGTGACAGGGCTTGAACCTGCGACCTCATGGTCCCAAACCACGCGCGCTCCCATCTGCGCCACACCCCGATATTAAAGTCTTATGTAACTATTGGAGCTCTTTGTGTAACTCCAAACGACATAGATTATTCTACACGATATAATCAGATTCGTCAACCCCTATTTAAAAATTTTTTCTAATTATATATTAATTATGCTGGGTGAGACCTTATTGTTATCTATATTTATAACCGCTATGCTGTTAAATCCATCCCTGGATAAGCTTGGACTGCCAGGGTTTACAAACCATACCCCATTTTCAAATGTTATCTCCGACACATGAGTATGTCCAAAAAGTACAACATCGGCATTTAATTCTAGTGCCTTATATTTTAATCTAGATATCCCATATTTAACATCATATCTGTGTCCATGTGTTATAAAAAATCTTTTTTCGCCTATAATTTCTATTTTTTCAGATGGAGTTTCAATCCCAAAATCACAATTTCCTTTTACATTTATAATACGCCCATTATAAAATTTTGATATTTCAGCTGCATCTTCTACATTATCACCTAGGTGTATAACTATGTCCATATCTTGAATTCTATTTATTACCTTCGTAATAGAAGGTTTATATCTATGCGTATCACTTACTGCTGCTATTTTCACTTTTATCCTCCTAAATTATTTTTTTAATTTCACATTTTAGCTTTTTTAAAGCATTGGCTCTATGGCTTATTGAATTTTTTAAATCAGAATCCATTTCTGCAAAAGTCATTTTATACTCTGGTACATAAAATAGAGGGTCATATCCAAATCCATTTTCTCCCCTTTCTTCTGATATTATTTCTCCATGCACTTCACCTTGAACCTTTATAATCTTATCCTTATTAACTACAAGCACCAT
The DNA here is from genome assembly GCF_003718715.1 of Clostridium sp. JN-1. Classification (NCBI taxonomy): domain Bacteria; kingdom Bacillati; phylum Bacillota; class Clostridia; order Eubacteriales; family Clostridiaceae; genus Clostridium; species Clostridium sp. JN-1. Next base: position 2,309,264 of record NZ_CP033465.1, read on the forward strand.
TGCACATACAAATTTTGCAGTTTTCCTATCTTCACTTTTTTCAGATAATAGTTTAATTAATTTTTCATTGTTCTTCTTAAAATTTCCATGTTCTCCTGCAAATCTTGCAGAATAAACTCCAGGTGCTCCATTTAAGCAATCTACCATAAGACCTGAATCATCTGCTAAAACCATGTCATCTTCAAGTAAGTTGTGAATAGTATATGCCTTTTTATAAGCATTTTCCATAAAAGTTGTTCCATCTTCTTCTACATCTATATCTATTTTTTCATCCTTCAAAGATACTATATTTACATCATACTTTGAAAGTATTTGCCTAATTTCTCTTACTTTACCTTCATTATTGCTTGCTACAATTAACTTTTTCATTACTCTTCTCCTGTTCCAATCCATAAAGAATCTGTTTTTAAACTGTCTTTTTGCATCTGTATCATATTTTTTATTCCCTTTTCTCCAAGTGATATGAGTTCATTAAGATCCTCTCTTGAAAATGGACTTTTTTCACCTGTTCCTTGAATTTCTATAAACTTACCTGAATCCGTCATTACAATATTCATATCTACTTTTGCATTTGAATCCTCTTCATAACACAAATCCAAAAGCTTTTCCCCATTTACAATTCCAACACTAACTGCACTTACAAAGTCCCTAACAGGGTATACTGAAAATGGTGTATGCCTATGCAGCTTATTTACTGCATCAATTAAAGCTACAAAAGCTCCCGAAATGGATGCAGTTCTAGTACCTCCATCAGCTTGTATAACATCACAATCTATCCATATAGTTCTCTCACCAATAGCCTTAAGGTCAACTACAGACCTCAATGCTCTGCCTATAAGCCTTTGTATTTCCATAGTTCTTCCATCTAGTTTTCCCCTTGTTATATCTCTAACTTTTCTCACATGTGTAGCCCTCGGTATCATATTATATTCACAAGTTATCCAGCCTTCACCTTTACCCCTTAAAAATGGTGGAACTCTTTCTTCAACAGATGCTGTACAAATAACTTTAGTATTTCCTGTTTCAATTAGTACAGAACCCTCGGCATATTTGGTATAATGTCTTGTTATCTTTATATGCCTGCCTTGATTATTCTTTCTACCATCAATTCTCATATTTACCTCCAAAAGTTAGCTTACATTTATTCGTCACTTACTTAATTTATTATACAGTATAATTTTAGTCATGTGTGACAAAAAACTATACCACTTTTTCCTTAAAAGCAAATAGCTCATCCCTCTCAGGTGGAGTTACTATTTTCTCCATACCTGAATTTACAAGTATAGATCCTTCTTTTATAACTTTGCCTATAATTGCAGCTTCAATACCATTTTGTTTTAACTTTTCAATTAAATTCTTTCCATTAGCTGTAGTTATAAGCATACTTCCAGAAGATATAAGTCTTAAAGGATCTATGTCATATCTACTGCATAACTTTTTTGTGATATCGCTTAAAGGCATCTTGTGACTATATACCTTAAATCCAACATTACTTGCTTTAGCTACTTCCCACAGAGCACCAAGTACACCGCCTTCAGTAATATCATGCATTGAACTTACTCCAAATTCACCTGAAATCATTCCCTCTTTTGCAACACTTAAATACTCTACATAACTTTTTGCTTTTTCTATTTCTTCTCTTGTTAAAATATCTTTTACTTTATCTTCATAATCATTTACTATTATACTTGTACCCTCGAGACACAGCATTTTTGTAACTATTATATCATCTCCACATAAAGCTCCAGAAGTTGATACTGCTGAATTTTTCTTTCCCTTTCCTATTACTGTACAAGATATAACCATTTTATTTACAGCAGCAGTCACTTCTGTATGACCGCCAAGTACTTCTATATTGAGTTTTTTTGTCTCTTCATTTATTTCATTCATTATATTCTTGATATCGTCAATAGAGCTGTTTTCTGGTGCAAGAATAGTTACCAAAATTCCAACTGGCTCAACTCCGCAGGATGCTATATCGTTACAATTTATATGTACTGCAAGCTTACCACTGTTAATATCTGCTCCAGTTATAGGATCTGTTGAAACAACGCATTCATAATCTCCAAAATTTATAACGCTGCAATCTTCCCCTATTCCTCCCCTTATTCTTATATCGTCTCTAATACTTCCTCTATTTTGATCTATTATATTCTTTAAATCATCCCAATTAAGTTTTCCTATCTTCATTTAAATTCTTCCTTTCAATTTAAATTAATAAGCACTATTTTAAACTATACATCATATTATTTATATAAGGATTAATTTTATAGTAGGTGTATATAATTTGAAGTATATTGGCCCATTCTTAAGAATGAATAAGCTAAAAAAAGAAAATATCGAAAATCAGCTCTTTCATTTAGCCAAAGAGTCTGTAAAACAAATTTCACTTTATTCAAAATGCGGCATATGTACCTCTACAAAAGAATTAAAGTTAAAGGACTTAGACAATTCTGATATTACCACATTTAAAGATCTTTCTCCACTATTGTGTATATATAAAAAAGCTAATCCTAAACTTATAAACGTTGATGAAAAACTTTGTTGGAACAAGGAAAAATTTAAAAAAGAAATAAACATTGACAGCACTTGTCTTATGACATTATGTCTTATGGAACTTTATGATTACTACAGTAAATTTAAAGATATAGATAACAAAAAATATTCTATAAGTAAATTATATTTAAAATTATGCAAGAAACAGCTTGATTTTTATGCAGCATATCTTAGAAACAGCGATGGAGTTTTTGTAGACAAAAAAGATGTGAGTGATGATTATGTCAATGAATTAAAGTTAGAAGAAAAAAATAAAAAATTTAAATTTTCATCTCAAGCACTAATGATGGCAGCTTATTATAAATTATCTAAGATGTGTAAGGATGATGAAAAATCTAATTACGAAGATTTTTCCATAGATATTTTAAACATGTTACTGGAATTTAATGATGAGCTTTACTCTCTTTCATTTGAAGAAACCTTAAAATTGTGTTTAGCATTAAACCTATTTGTAAGTTATTCTAACAATGAAAAATGTAAAGTACTTCTCCTTGATTTATGTGATTTATTAAGTGAAAAATCTCAAAAAAATATATGTACATCAGAAGATACTAAACTTCAAAATGACTGTCTAAAGTACTTAAATTATGCCATGTTTTATATTAATACTAAAATATTAAAGTTTAAAGATGAATGTGATCTTATATTCAATAACCTCATTGACTTGTATAGTCCTGAAAAGGGAATATTTATTAAACATACTGAGAAAAAAAATATGACTTTTTCTTGTTTAGATATAACCTTGTACTTACTGACATGTTTATGTCATTGTAACATGCATGAAAATTACGAAAAATCCAATAATCTTGTAATAATGGACGTATTTAAACACCAACTTGTTGAATCAGGTATAGTACTTAGCTGGCCTGAAGTCCTTGATATAAATGATGTTGAAAGATATAAAAATTGTTCCATGAAATCTGAAGATTTATTAGATGATGAAAACTTTAAAATGCCTTTAATATCGACTCCAGAAAACTGTGAATTATCTTCAGTTTTTATTAAGTATGTAACTTATAATAAGAAGAAAGAAATATTTGAACCATCTAAGAGTTCGTTTGACAGTTATAGAAATATGCTTATATTCTTCTTAATAATTTACTTATTTAATATTAAAAATAAAAATTGAATTTCAGGATATACTATAGTTAAAACTTAAAACAAAATTCAACCTACTTATAAAGGGGGTTGTAAAACAATGATGAATATAAACTGTTCCGAAAAATGTATTCACGAAGAAAATGGTAAATGTACTTTAGACCGTATAATGCCGCTTTCAAATGTTTTTAATAATGAAGCAAAATGTGCTTACTTTACTGCTAGAAAATCAAGTCAAAGTGGTTTCCCTAAAAAATAAGGGAAACCATTTAATTTTTAAAATATGCCTTATCTAAAACTACATTTCCGCTGTGATTTATATATACATCACATATTTTCTGTTTTTTACAAACAATTGTATCATCAAAATATAATGGAATTAGAATCATATCCTGCATCAGTATATTTTCAGCATTTCTAAAAAAGCTAATTTGTTTATCTCTATCAATTTCTACTTTGCCTTGTGATACCTCAGAATCGTATTGTAAATTTTTATATCCATATATATTTGATCTTGAAGTAGAAGTCCACAATTCTAAAAATGCCAAAGGGTAATTATACAGAGGCAAGTAATCTATCTTAGCCATATCATAATCACCTCTTTCTATTGTATCCTTAAATTCTTCCATTTCATACCCTTCACTGTCTACAATCAAGCCTAAATTATCCTTTAAACTTTTAACAATACTATCACATACTTTTCTATTTTCCTCGGTATCTAAATATATAAGCTTTAAATTCTTATCATTTTGTTGATATGAGCTGTTTTTAAAATCCTGCAGTGCAGCATCTTTTTGAGAGTTTACATCAAAAAAATTCTTATTTATATAGTTACCATTGAGTCCATCACTAACACCATCTGGAATATAAGTTAATGCTGGTCTTACAGAATCATTTAATATATTTTTAGTTATTTCATTTCTATCAATACATTCTGATATGGCTTTTCTTAAATCTACATTACTTATAATATCACTATTTTTAGGATTAAAAATCAAAGCATTACCAGTATGCCCTGTATATTTAAATGCGCTGCCTGAATTAACTAAATTTTTTACTTCCGGCTCAGGTGGATCAGTAAATACATTGATTAAATTACTTTGAAAATTAGCAAGGGATGCTTCTTTAATATTACTAAAATTTACTAAAATTTTATTTGATTTAACGCTGTCCTTATTCCAATAGTACTTATTTTTTATCAAAGTTACTCCGCTGTCTTTAGAAAAATTATCGATAACAAAATATCCTGAATATAAAATATTTTTATATTGATCCTTCCAGTTTTTTAGTTTGCTATCAATTTTTCTCAAGCTGTAGATGGGCTCACTCAATATATTTAAAAGGTAACCACATGGATAATTAAGTCTAATTTCAAGCGTTTTCTCATCTAATGCCTTTATAGCAGCATTGCTAAAATCCTTAATTCCATTTTCATAATCTTGAACACCAAATATACAATATAATTGTTCAGTATATATACTGCCTTTACCAGCTTTAAAAAATTCTTTAAAAAATTCGACAAAATCATTAGCTGTTATATTTGAGCCGCTGCTCCATTTTGCATTATCTCGTATTTTAAATGTATAACACGTTTGATCCTCATTTATAGTCCAACTTTGAGCTAAAGCAGGAATTATCTGTCCATTTAAATCCATTTTAACTAATCCTTCGAATAAATTTACAATGAGGTCCTGCTGTTTTAAATCATAATTGTCAGCCATAATCAAATCATTTGGACATTTAGCCATATCATATATAATATAATTTTTAGGTTTTTCTGTTTTATTTGCCTGAACATTCTTTTCAACACATCCGCTGCTAAAAAAAGTAAAGCAGATAATTATTAAAAAACAAATAACTCTCTTCATAAAAGTTCTCCTCATTTTTAATATCATTAGAATTATTAGCATTTACACGAAAAAATAAACAAAACTTTCAAAGTTTTGTTTAAGGTGATAATTAAAAAAGGAATTATCAAATTAATACTTAAAAGTATATAGCTTGATAATTCCTTTTTAATTACATTTTTTTAATATAATACCGAGAAAATTTTTAATAAACTTTCATAAACATAAAAACCATAGTTGTTACAGCTATAATAAAACAAGCTGCAGGATATACTATATTTTTTAAGTTAGATTTTAAATCAAACATCTTAATAGCCCACATAATCATTGTGAGTGTCATGCACAGCTGAAGTGTATAATAACTATCGAAATATTTAAAATACGTAAATTGATACGTAGTAAGGAGCGTTAGTATTAAAGAAAGAATTGTAAAAATAACTCCTATCCATCCTAAAATATTAATAGTTTTCCTCATTTTCTTATCCTCCACATGCTAATACAATAATTATTGTACAAGCTCAATCCACTTAATAATAATCTTTTTTTTGAATTTTGTAAATACTGATTTAAAGTTAATCTTCTTCTCCATTTATTAAATTTTCAAATTCATCTTCATTTATTATTTTTACTCCAAGTTCGACAGCTTTCTCATACTTGGAACCTGGATCTTTACCATAAAGTACATAGTCAGTTTTCTTACTTACACTTCCTGTTACTTTGGCCCCAAGTGATTCTAATTTTTCTTTTATGCTGCTTCTTGTATAATTTTTAAGACTTCCTGTTACTACTACTGTTTTATCAATAAATACATTTTCTTCTATGGTTTCTTCTTCATAATATGGCTTTACACCAAGTTCAAATAATTCATTTATACTATTAATTATATTCTCCTGATTAAAAAATTCTAATACATCTTTAGCAACTACTTCTCCTACATCCTTGATTGATATTAAATCTTCTATACCAGCTTTTTTAAAATTTTCTATTGATTTAAATTTTTTAACTAAATCGACAGCAGTTTTTTTGCCTACATTAGGTATTCCAAGGGCATATATAAATGAAGCTAAATTGCAATCTTTACTCTTTTCTATAGAATCTATTAGGTTTTGTGCCTTTTTATCTGCAAACTTTTCTAAACCAAGTAAATCATCTTTCTTTAATCTATATAAATCTGATATTGACTTTATGTCCAATTTTTCAAAAAGCTGTTCTGCAGTCCTCTCGTTAAACCCAACAATATCCATAGCTTCCCTGCTTGCAAAATGAACTATACTTTTAACCATTTGAGGTTTGCAAGATAGAGTGTTGTCACAAAAATAGTGGACCCCTTCTTGAATTAATTCACTTCCGCAATAAGGACACTTTTCTGGAGGATTTATTTCAATTCCACCGCTCAGTGTACTTTCTACAGCTCCAGTGATTTCTGGAATAACATCATTAGATCTTCTTACAAATACACTGCAGCCAAGTTTTACACCCTTTCTCTTTATATCATCCATATTGTTTAAAGTCGCCCTTTTTACTGTGACTCCTGTAAGTTCAACAGGTTCCAAAATAGCTGTTGGAGTAACTCTGCCGCTCCTTCCAACATTCCATTCAACATTAAGGAGTTTAGTTGTAACTTCTTCTGCTTCAAATTTATAAGCTATAGCCCACTTTGGGAACTTTATTGTGAAGCCAAGAACTTCCCTTGTTCTCATATCATCTATTACAATTACCACACCATCTATGTCATAATTTAAATCATCTCTTATGCTTTTTACATATTTTAATTCATTTTCTATTTCTTCTATAGATGTACATACTTTTATATAAGGATCTTGAGGGAATCCCATTTTCTTAATAAAATCCATCATCTCTATATATGTATTAAACTTAGATCCTTCATTATAACCTACATCATAAAAATAAGCTGAAAGCTTTCTCCTTGCTGTTTCTTTTACATTTAAATTTCTAAGGGCACCTGCTGCTCCATTTCTCAAATTTTTAAGTGGAACTTGTGCACTTTTGTTATATTCTTCAAGTGACTCCTTTGTCATAACAGCTTCGCCGTGCACTTCTATAACATGATTATTTTCAATCTTTAAAGGCAGCGATCTTATAGTTTTAGCTTGAGCAGTAATATCTTCTCCGATAACTCCAGTTCCTCTAGTAGCTGCTTTTGTAAGAATACCATTTTCATCATAAGTACAATTTATAGTAAGTCCATCAAACTTTTTAGTGAGTACATACCTAAGAGGCGGCAATTTTTCCTCATGGACTGCATTATACTGTTCTACAGCCTTTTGATTCCTATCATGCCATTCTCTAATTCCATCTAAACTTTGAGACTTATCAAGACTCCATAAACTTGCTTTATGAGTATACTTTTTAAACTCCGGCAGTACAACATCACCTACTCTTTGAGTAGGTGAATATGGCAAAATAAAACCAGTTTCCTTTTCAAGCTTTAACAATTGATCGTATTTTAAATCATATTCCTTATCAGAAACTTCAGGATTATCAAGTGCATAATATTGATATGCATACTTGTTTAAATCATCTATAAGTCCGTAAATTTTTTTTTTCTTGTCTCCATCCATTTTAAAGATTTACCCCCTATACTGCTTCCAGTGGAACTATTCCATACATTAAGTTTTTAATTCCCATTTTGTCAAATGCAATAGTAAGTTTGATATTACCATTACTATTTGAGATACTTACAATAGTTCCAATTCCAAACTTAGCATGCCTAACTTTCATACCCATTTTTATTTCATCTGCCTTAAGTCCAGCTGCACTTTTAGCAGCTGCATTTTCCTCATATTTATTTTGTGTAAAGTATGGTTTTTTATCTAAACCTTTATAAGTAGGCTTTGCATTATTTTTAAAGCTATTAAATGTCCATGAAGGTTTTTTAGCTTGTTCATCACATTCTTTTAAGCTGTCGGATATTTCGTATATAAAATCTGATTCAGGATTATATACAGTATTTTTGAAAGATCTTCTTCTTTCTGCTGAAGTCATATATAGTAATTCCTTGGCTCTCGTTATTCCAACATAACATAACCTTCTGGATTCTTCCATCTCATTTTCATCATTTAGCGACATACTGCTTGGGAATATTCCATTTTCCATTCCAACCATAAAAACTACAGGAAATTCTAGTCCCTTTGCACTGTGCACAGTCATCATTACTACTGAATCTGAATTTTCATCAAAATTGTCTATATCAGATACTAGTGCAACATTTTCCAAAAAAGCAGACAAAGATTTATCTTCTGAATTACTTTCAAATTCCTTTGCTGCAAGTATAAGCTGATTTAAATTTTCTATTCTACTCAGCACTTCAGGATCTTTTGAATCCTTAATCTTATCAATGTACTTTGTAGTTTCAAGTATCTCTTCTATAATATTTGAAATTGGCAGCTTATCCTTACTTTTTATAAAGCTATTTATAAGGCTTACAAATTTTTTAATAGAAGATATGCTCCTTGAAGAAAGATTTAATACTTCATCTACATCAAGCAGTACACTGTACATGCATTCATCCATTGAATTTGCAAAGTCTTGAACTTTTTTTACGGTAGTATCTCCAATATTACGTTTTGGAACATTTATTATTCTTCTTAAACTTATATCATCCAAAGGATTGTTTATAAACTTCAAATATGCCATTATATCCTTAATTTCTTTTCTGTCATAAAATTTCAATCCGCCAATTATTCTATATGGTATACCTGACTTTATAAATACTTCCTCGAAAATACGCGACTGTGCGTTTGTCCTATATAATATTGCAAAATCATTATAACTTCTGCTGCCTTCTGCCATTTTTTTGATTTTAGAACCTACATAAACTGCCTCATCTATATCAGACTGTGCTCTATATATCTTTATCTTTTCTCCGCTCTCATTTTTGGTTCTAAGTACCTTATTTTTTCTTTGGCAATTATTTTTTATAACATCATTTGCAGCATTTAATATGTTTGCCTTTGATCTATAATTTTCTTCTAATTTTACAACCTTAGAACTAGGATAATCTTTTTCAAAATCTAAAATATTTTTTATATCAGCACCTCTCCACTGATAAATACATTGATCATCATCACCAACCGCACATATATTTTTATGCTCAAAAGCAAGTAACTTTAAAAGTTCATATTGACATCTATTAGTATCCTGATACTCGTCTACCATTATGTATTGAAATTTTCTCTGATAAAACTTAAGTACATCTGGATTTTTCTTAAATAATTCAACAGTTTTATATATCAAATCATCAAAATCGAGTGCATTGTTATTCTTTAACTTTTTTTGATACAGCAAGTAAACATCTGCTATTTTATTCACTCTGAAGTTGTTCTCATTTTCCTTTTTATACTGCTCAGGCTGCACTAAGTTATCTTTTTGCTCTGATATTTTAGATATAATCTCTTTATCAGTTATATTCTTTTCGCTTATGCCGACTTCCTGCATACACTGTTTTATTAAAACTTTCTGATCATATGAATCATATATTGCAAAATTTTTGTTATATCCTAATTTATCTATTTCTCTTCTAAGTATTCGCACACAGCATGAATGGAAGGTAGATATCCACATATTATCTACTTTATTTCCAACTAAACCTCTAACTCTTTCTTTCATTTCATTAGCTGCTTTATTTGTGAAAGTTATAGCTAAAATTTTTGAAGGATATATGTTTAAATTTTCAATCATATGAGCTATTCTATAAGTCAATACTCTTGTCTTTCCCGAGCCAGCTCCAGCTAGAATAAGCAGTGGTCCATCTATAGTCATTGCTGCTTCATACTGTTCCTTATTTAAAAATTCTTTTAAATTCATATTTTTCAACTCCCTGGTCTCTTTAGTAAGCCTTACTTTTAATATTATAACATCTTAGTAACTTGTTTAATCACAAAACATAAAAAACGTGCTGATATACTTAAAAGTTAATTTGTCATAATATCAACACATTTTCGTCTACTTTTTTGAATTTTTACTGAGTCTTTCAAGAACTATCTTATATCCATCGCTTCCATAATTTAAGCACCTATTTACCCTACTTATGGTAGCTGTACTAGCCCCCGTTGCAACTGCTATATCAACATATGTTTTTTTATCTTTAAGCATCTTTGCAACTTGCAGCCTTTGCTCAAGTGATTTTATTTCATTTATAGTACATATATCATCAAAAAATCTATAACACTCTTCTTTTGTTTTTAAGCAAAGCATCGCTTCACATAAAAAATCCATTTGTGAACTTTGAAGTTTAGATTTATACTTTTCCACAAGCTCAACTCCTTACTGTATCGATGTATGACTTAATTACAATTTTATCACGATTTAACGCATTAATCTATAAAACATAATAATTTTACAAAAAATTAAAAAGCAGTTCATTGGGGCATGAACTGCTGACTAATAAATAAAAAGGGGGCTATTATCCTTTTATTTATCCTTGCAAGACTATTATATTAGAGAGTATTACAAATTTCAAGCTAATTCTGCTAAAATAATTGTAAATTTTATATAAACATGACATATTTTATAAGTTATGCAATAACTTTATTTAAGGCTTTCTAATTCCTTTTTAGTGAGTTCCCTATAACTTCCTTCTTCAAGATTTGGGTCTAAAATTAACGCTCCAAACTTTATTCTCTTTAAATAAATTACTTTTTTACCTAAACCTTCAAACATCCTCTTTACTTGATGAAACTTGCCTTCATATATTGTAACCTTAACTTTTGAACAACTTTCATCTACATGTAAAATTTCGAGTTCACCCGGCATGCACTTATAGCCATCATCTAAAGTAATTCCCTTTTCAAATGCTTTTACATCTTCATCTGTAACTTTTTTATCAATTTCAGCATAATAAACCTTATCCACATGATTTTTAGGCGATATCAGCCTGTGATTTAAGTTTCCATCATTAGTTATTAATAAAAGTCCAACAGTATCTTTATCAAGTCTTCCAACTGGAAATGGATTAAAAACTTGATACTCTGGTTCCAATAAATCTATGACAGTTTCATCATATTTATCAAAAGTTGCAGATACAACTTCTGCTGGTTTATTCATCATCAAATAAATGTACTTTCTATATGTTACAAGTTCCCCAGACACCTTTATTTCGCTTATATTTGGATCTATCTTGATTCCACTATCCTTTACAATTGAGTGATCTACCTCAACCATGCCGTCCTTGACAAGCGTCTTAATTTCCTTTCTAGTGCCATATCCAAGGTTTGATAATATCTTGTCTAATCTTTCCATTTAAATCCTCCTATTTATTATATTAGCTAAACTTTATTATAACCTTTAATAAAAAAAATAAAAACAGCCTTTTAAAGACCGTCTTTATTTTCCTGAATAGTATTTCATAACTTTTGTAACGTAATCTCTTGTTTCGTATGGCAATCTAGATATACCTGAATCATCAGTTACACCTCTGTTTTTTAAAGTTCCAGGTCCAGCATTATACGCAGCTAGTGCCAATTCCTTATTATTTCCATACATATCAAGTAAAGATTTTAAATATTTAGTTCCGCCATCTACGTTTTGATCAACATTATATGGATTAGACACTCCAAGTTCTGCTGCAGTACCCGGCATAAGCTGCATTAACCCTTCAGCACCTGCCCCTGACGTACAACTTGGATTAAAATCAGACTCCTGCTTTATAACTGCCATTATAAGTGACTTATCAACACCATATTTTTTAGATGCCTTTTCAACAGCTGAATCTATACTTACATTACCACTTTTTATATCACTTTTTATATTGTTGTAAATTGAGTTAAATCTTTGACCTGCACCATAGCCTAACTTACTTAAATCCTCATCCTCAAATCCAAGTTTGCTTAAGTCTATATTTCCACTGCTGTCAGCTGCGGCTTTCATCAAGCTTTCCAGCATAATATCAAAATAATCTGAATTGCCAGTGCTCGAAACAGCTTCTTTTAGAATTTGAGTCATAAGCTCCAGCTGTAAAATTTTCTTAGCCTGGCCGCTAATATCATTCACTTGCATTTTTTCACCAGCTCTTTATAGTTTTACTAATTTATCGTTTTAATTATAAATAACTTTATACAATATCTATTCAACATTAAATTTAAGTATATCATAGTCCTCATAAGCTTCTTTATAGTATTGGCTTCTTGCTAAAGCAAGTACTTTGTATTCACCATGAACAAATGGTATAAAAGTATAATAATTTTTTCTACTATACTCTTGTACCATATTCCAATCTCCACTCTCCATAATAAAAAATTCATATAATACATCTTTACCATGCTCACTTGAAACTGTAAATGTAATTGAATTATTGCATTTAAACTCCAATTTATTACAGCTTATTTTTGTATTAGACAGCGAAATACATTCATGAATATTAAGAATCACTTGTTTCTTACAATCAAAAACTTTATCACTTTCTGCATTTTTAGCAAATACTTCAACAGTATATTTGCCTCTGCATTTTGGTATAAACATATACCTTTTCTGTTTTACATAATCTGTTTCTTCAACCTTATGATCATTTATTTTAAGTATATACTTTACCAAGGTAGTGCTTGAATTTTGTGATATGATTTCTAATTTAATAGTATCTCCTACTACAAAATATTCTTTAGTTGGCAGTAATATATAGTAAATACTTGCCGGAATAAACTTTAAGACTTCTATATTAAATAGCTTGTGTGAATCAAATTCTCGGCTGGAGTATTTATCTTTAACCCTTATTTCCAGCTCATAATTTCCACACTTGTCAGGTAAAAACTTGGCATAATTAGAAACGCCGTAGTCTAATTTTTGGATCTCTTCTCCATCTTTTTTTATTATGAAAGAATACCTTAAATCTGTTCCCCCTGAAGCTTTTACTATTGTATTTATTTCCTGATTAACTAAAACCTTATCATTTTTATCAATAAATACTTTGTCAATTTTAACAGGTTTACTGCTCTTTTCATCTATGATGAATTCTAAGTTTTGACATGCTTCATAGTTACCATCAAAGCTCTTGTCTTTTACCCATAATGCTATATCGTACCTTCCTGGTACTTTGCTTGTCCAAACATAGGTATTATTTCTCGTATAACCGGAATCTTCTGCATAAGTTCCTTTTATTATATACCTATATAGTAACTCCCTTCCTCCTATAACGTCTGCTTTAAATATTATACTTGTTTCGCACAACTGCGGTGAATTTAAGTCAGATGTAAAACTTTTAATACAAATATCTTTATAATCTTTTATTTGAAAATTCATTACAGCCCTATCATCAAATTCTTTTGTAGAATACATGTCTTTAACTAAACACAAGAGTTTATAATTTCCGCTTTCGTTTTCTACATAACTTATTATCCTTTTGGTTGAATAATTTTGAATACATTCAAATTTACCACTTTCATATATTTTTATGAATTTATAAAGTATAGTTCTATCTTCTTCATGTACTGTCTCAACTTCAAAAATTAGTTCATTACCTTTTAAAAGCTCACTTACAAGACACTTAAAATCTTTTATTTGAACAACTTTAAGAGGAACAACTTCAAATTCAACAGTTTCAAAATCATCAAAGTTATTTTCAGAATCAACATTTTTACATTCAACAAGTATTTCAAACTTACCATCTGACTTTGCAACCCATGTAAGCGTGTTGTCAGCTGAATAATCCTTTATTACTTCCCACCTATTATTAATCCTGAGCCAATATCTAAACATAACTGGTATCTTATTTACATTTACAGTTAAATCCAGCTTTTCTCCTACTTGTAAACTTTTAGTACTTGTTGAAATATTATTTATTAACTTTTCTTCAATATTGCCTATTATATAATTATCTCTTGATACATAATCAAAACTTTTAAGGCTGTCTCTTTTACGTGCTTCTACTATTATTGTATATCTGCCATCTTGTTTAGGAATCCATTCAACATTACTATTTCCGCTAAAATCTTTTAATGTACTCCACTTTCCATTACATACAATTATGTACTTAAATAATAGATCTTCTTTCATTGAATTCATAACATTGATATTTATTTTTGCATTTTTATTCTGCGGACTTTTTAAATTATACCCTATTGATAACTCATTCATATACTTCTCATCCCCTGAAACAGTATCTTTATGATATATTATACTATACTTACATATTATGTAATAGGGTTTTCTAACATTTTATTTTGTGAATTAACTTTATTAAATTATCATACAGCCTTTTATCATCCTCTACTGTTCTCTTTTTAAATGTAGAAGTTTTACCGCCGCTTCGTCTAATCTTGCTGGATATATGTCTTTCAAACAAAAGTCTATCTATATTTTCATTATTATATATATATCCCCTAGGACTTATAGCATATGCTCCTTTTCCCAAGACCATGGCTGCTACACCATAGTCCTGAGTTACAATTAAGTCATTTTTCCTGCATTCATTAGCCAAAACAATATCAACACTTTGAAACCACTGATCTACATATTTTACTTCACCGTAATCACTATTTATAAAATGATTTATATCACAATAAAAAATAAGTTCTAAGTTATTTTTTCTTGCCGCTTTTTCTATTATATATCTCCCTGGGCATGCATCTGCATCCACTAAAATTCTCATACCCTCATCCTTCTACAGCCTTTTTGCAAGCTTTGATTTTAATTCTTCATAACCTGGTTTTCCAAGGAGTGCAAACATGTTTTTCTTGTATTCCTCAACTCCAGGCTGATTAAATGGATTTACACCCATCAAATATCCGCTCATACCACATGCTTTTTCAAAGAAATAAATCATATTTCCTAAATAATATGCAGTTAATTCTGGTACATTTAAAACCATACAAGGAACACTTCCATCGCTGTGAGCTAAAATTGTTCCCTTGAAAGCTTGATGATTTACAAAGTCCATAGTTTTACCAGCAATAAAGTTTAATCCATCAAGATTACTTTCATCTAACTTCAATTCAACATCTTTTTTAGGTTTTTCTACATTTATAAATGTTTCAATTAAATTTCTATTTCCATCTTGAATGTATTGGCCCATAGAATGAAGGTCTGTTGAAAAGTCAACTGCTGCAGGGAATATGCCCTTATGGTCTTTACCTTCGCTCTCACCATATAGTTGTTTCCACCACTCTCCAAAATAATGTAAGCATGGTTCAAAGTTTGCAAGTATCTCTGTAGTTTTTCCCTTCTTGTACAATACATTTCTTGCTACTGCATACTTATAAGCATCATTTTCATCTAACTTTGGATTATTATAAAGACTTACTGCATCTTGAGCACCTTTCATTAAATCATCAATGTCAATTCCAGCTGCAGCAATAGGAAGAAGTCCAACTGCCGTAAGTACTGAAAATCTTCCCCCAACATCATCTGGGATTACAAAACTTTCATATCCTTCTGTATCTGCAAGAGATTTTAATGCACCTTTTTTCTTATCAGTTGTGGCAAATATTCTTGTTTTTGCTCCATCACGTCCATATTTTTTTTCAAGCAGCTCCCTTAAAATTCTAAAAGCTATTGCTGGTTCTGTTGTCGTACCTGATTTTGATATGACATTTACTGATATATCCTTACCCTTTATAACTTCAAGTAACTCTGCCATATAAGTTGAACTTAAACTATTTCCTAAAAAGTATATAGTAGGTCCATCTTTCTTTTCTTTTGGCAAGTCATTATGAAATGTATGTGAAAGCATTTCAATAGCTGCTCTAGCTCCAAGATATGATCCGCCTATTCCTATAACTACTAGTACATCTGAATCTTTTCTAATTTTTTGAGCACATTTTTTTATTCTCTCAAATTCTTCTTTATCATAATTTAACGGCAAATCAATCCACCCTGTGAAGTCATTACCAAGACCAGTTTTTTTATGAAGCATATCATGTGCCTCATTTACAAAAGGCTGCATAGCTTCTACTTCATATTCCTTTAAATAATTTGTACAATTTTCTAAATCGAATTTTAAACATTTGTTAGACATACTTTAACCTCCAAAATATTGTGTTTTGTCTATGATAAATAGTATATACTATTTATGCTTTAAAATAACTTCAAAAAGAACTGACCAACTTCAGTTCTTTTTTATCTTATTTATTAGCCCTTCTTAAATCTCAATTTGACCGCTCGTTTGATCACATCAAAAAAACTTAACGAACGAACCATATGACTTGGTTCAACATATTTTCGAATAGCACGGAGTACTTTTTTTGATTCTTTAGAAGCAAAAGTATAAGTACCATTTTTCTTCGTTTTGATCGCATATCGTGGAATCCACTTTCCTTTTAGTAATACGGACGCAATGACATAGTCAACTTCTTCCCAAGGAATTTGAATATATTTGCGAGAATCACGAGAATTATAAAATTCAAAACCCTTGTCGCCAATCATTATCTTGCCATAATCCGACAAACCTGTAAAGGCTGTTGCATCCATTGTTAGATCAACATTTGTATTGAGTGATTGAACCATAGATCTACCTCTTTTCTACTTATACACACATTTGTTTCTATTATATATGTTTTATATGTTTAAAAAAAGCCTAGGCTAAGTAAAAAATATTACACTGACCTAGGCTTTTGTTAAAAAATATTACATTAAACCGATTAAGTGGAAAACAATACCCGCTGCGAATAGTCCAAGAATAATGACAATTGGGGATACTTTCTTCTTAAGCAGCCACATACAAAAGAATGTCAATGCTAATCCTGCGAGTCCAGGAATCAGTGAATCAAAATTATCTTGCAGTGTCGTAATCTTATGGTCAGTTAACGACAAACCAGCTGCTTGTTGCATCAGAGCCTGTTTAATACCCTCTGCTCCAGCAGGAAGTTTGCTCCAATCAATGTAAGCACCTTGACTTAACTTAACGGATGATACTACAGGTGCAAATTTAACGGATACCCACCTGTTAACTAATGATCCCAAAATGAACATACCAAGGATGGATGCTCCTTTTGTAATATCTTGCAGTAAACCGCCTGATAAATCGTCAGTAATACGAGTTCCTGCTCTGTAACCAAACTCTTGTGTATACCACATAAATGACATACGGATGGCATTCCAAGCTAAGAAATAGATAATTGGTCCCATGATGTTACCACTCATAGCAAGAGAAGCAGCTAATGCACCTAAAATTGGCTTAACTGTAAACCAGAAAACTGGATCTCCGATACCAGCTAAAGGTCCCATCATACCAACTTTAACACCTTGAATAGCTACGTCATCAACTGGTGCACCATTTGCACGGTCTTCTTCTAAGGCTAATGTTACACCAATGATTGGCGAAGCTACATATGGGTGAGTATTAAAGAACTCCAAGTGGCGTTTTAATGCAGCTGCACGGTCTTCTTTAGTCTTATATAATTTTTTGATTGCGGGAATTAATGTGAATGCCCAACCACCGTTTTGCATTCTTTCATAGTTCCAAGAACCTTGAATGAAAGTTGAACGCCACCAAATAGAAATACGATCTTTTTTTGTTAATTTTAATTGTTTTACCATTTTCGTGTTTTCTCCTTCCTTAGTAGTTATCAATAATATCACCTAATGGATCACCAGTATTTGAGCCGCCGCCTCCATTACCTGAGCCGCCTTGTTTACTAAGTGATAAGTAAATGAAAGCCAAAGCTGTACCAATTGCACCTAGTCCAATAAGTGTAATTTGTGTAACAGTTGCTAACACAAAACCAATTGCAAAGAATGGCCATACTTCTTTTGTAGCCATCATGTTGATTACCATTGCAAAACCAACAGCTACAACCATTCCACCACCGATTGCTAAGCCATCTGTTAACCAAGCAGGCATAGCTTCAAGTAATTCACGAATAGGGCCAGCTCCAATTGCTAAGATCAAGGCTGCTGGAAGTGCAATACGTATACCCTGCATACAAATAGCAATGATATGCCACATTTCAACTTTTCTGATATTTCCGTCTTTAGCAGCAGTATCCATGAAATGTACAAATGCTGTAGCAATTGTACGACAAATAATTGTTAATAATAATCCTGCAACTGCTAGTGGAACAGCAATAGCGATAGCTGAAGGAATCCCTGCTTTGCCTTGCCCACCAAGAACTAGAATAATTGCGGATGCAACAGATGCTAACGCTGCATCAGGTGCTACAGCAGCACCGATATTTGCCCAACCTAAGGCAATCATTTGAAGAGTACCACCTAGGATTAGGCATGGTACTAAGTTACCTGTAACTAAGCCGATTAACGTACAAGCAATTACTGGCTGGTGGAAATGAAATTCATCCAAGATACCTTCCATACCAGCTAGAAATGCTACGAAAATGACTAATATCACTTGAATAATATTTAAATCCATGATTATTAATCCTCCATTTCTTTAAATCGTTAAATTATTTTAATTTATTTAATTCTTCTTGTGCTTTTCTTAATATTTCGTCCATATTTTCTCCTGAATCATTTGGAACTTTACGGACATCAAATTTCAATCCAGCTTGTTTAAGCTTATTGAAGGTATCAATATCTTCTTGATTGAAAGCAAGCACTTTGTTTGGCTGAACTTTACCTGTAGAGTGAGCCATAGAACCAACATTGATTGTCTCTAATGGTACTCCACCTTCTACTGCTCTAAGTACATCTTCTGGATTTTCAAAAAGAAGTAATGCACGCTGTCCGCCAAAATGTTTATCATCTTTTGCAAGTTTAATCATTTGTTTAATTGGAACAACATGAGCTTTAATACCCGGAGGAGCAGCCTGTTGAATCAATTTTTTACGAAGCTCATCTCTGGCTACTGCATCTGATACGACAATAATTCGTGTAGGATGCACAGTTCTTGACCAAGAAGTCGCTACTTGCCCATGAAGTAAACGAGAGTCAATACGAGCTAAAACATATTCGAATGATCCAGGTGCACCTGTATTAGATTGTACTGCCGAAGCTTCTGAAGATTTACCAGTATCTTTTGGTTCTAACTCTTCAGGCTTAACTTTAACTCCTTCTTTAGCTACTTTTACGATATTAGCCGCAATTTCCTGTGCGGATTCCATTGAGAGACGTGAAGCATAAGCTTCAATCACCATTGGTAGATTCATACCAGCTACAATTGCCCATTTATCTTTATGTTCTTCAAATAAACTATTTGCTTGATTGAATGGTGTACCGCCCCAAAGATCAACTAAGAATAAAACCTCATCTTGGTTGTCAAAAGATGCGATTGCGTCTTTCATTTTTGCTTTAATGTCATCAGGATCTTCGCTGGGCATCAATGTAACAGCTTTTACATTTTCTTGTTCTCCAAAAATCATTGCACCAGATTGCAAGATGCCTTTAGCAAATTCTCCGTGACTAGCAAGAATAATTCCTACCATCTTTCTTTATACCTCCTATTTTTTAATTATTACAGTAAAATTTATAAAAAAGTTCTAAAAAAACCTGTAACCAAAATTTATTTTAATTTAGTCATTATGTCAACTTTAGTATCTGTAGCAACTTTCCTCAGCTCTAATTCAATTCCTTTTTCATTAAGCTTTTTAAAAGATTCTATATCTTTTTCGTTTACCGAAACAGCAGTAGTTATTTGTTTCTTTCCTTCTTTAAAAGCCATTCCTCCAATGTTTACACTTTTGATATCGATTCCGCCTTCAACCATCCTAAGCACATCTGCTGGATTTGTAAAAAGAAGCATTACTCTTACACTTTCATACCTTGGATTTTTACAAACTCTAATAGCCTTTTCAACATCTACTACATTAGCTTTAACTCCTGGAGGAGCTACTTGCGTTAAAAGTGTCTTCCTTATGACATCATTCGCAGCTTCATCATTGCACACCATTATCCTCTGGCACCTTGTTTCCCTTGACCAAATTGTTGCAACCTGCCCATGAATTAATCTGTCGTCAATTCTTGCTAATACTATATTCATTTATAATTTCTCCTCTTCATCACATTGTGATAAACATTATTTATTATTAGCAAACTTCATGCCAAAGATGTGTATTAAAAAAAACCTTAAAGCACTGTGTCTTATAAAATCAGTACTTTAAGGCAATTAAAATTTATTAAAATCTGTTTTATTGATACACTTTAGAACTTTTTAATACTCTAATGTTTTTTATCAATACGTTTGATACACTTCATTGAAACATTTCAGCAATATAATAAATTTCATCATCATTTAAAGCAATATTTAATGAATCTTTAAATACGCTATTAGCTTTTCTAATACTTTTTAGTGTCTCCTTATTTAACTTTGAAACATCATCCTTATATACTAATCCATCTCTAACTACCATTCTCTCTAATGCACAGCCTACATGGATTATTAATCTAATGCAAAGTAAATTATCAAAATGTGCATTCATTTCCTTTTCCAATACACTTGAAAACTCCATTAATACACTTATTACTTTGTATGGATTTAAAAATGTTAAAAATTTTTTCAAACTGTCTTGACACAAATCTTTTACCTGTATATTTTCATCTTTTTTTGTTATTAAAATATTGTTTTTTTGTATTATATTAATTAAGTTGTTCTCTCCAGGACCATTAATCAAAGACTCTAATGAAATAAATGGAACTTCTATCTTTGGATCTACAATTCCAACAGAAGCAATGATAGAATAACTTTTTTTTATTAATTTTATTCTCTCATTTAATTTATTTATACCAACAGGTATTATATCTATTTTTTCATCAGTTAAATTTACAACAATGTCATTAACTAAATCTTTAAGTTTTTCGGCAGCTCCTTGACCGCTGCTGCAAATAGTTATTATAGCTTTATGTATATCAGATGCAGTACAATCTTCTATATATCGACCATACCCCCTAAACTCTTTAAGTGAATCATATATACTGTCTAAATCCATATCAAAAATATTTGCTTTTCTAACTGCTTCTAAGACTAAAGGGGTAGATACCATATCTATACTTTTAACCTTTATACCAGTCTTTTCCGTAATAACAACATCAAAATTTACTAAAGACCCCATATCTACTAAAAGAAGTACTCCTTTACCCATATCTATTTCTTTTACTTTTTCTGTCATATCATCTAATACCTTCTTAGGATTCACCTCAAGCGGCATATCTACAGCTTCTATAACACCTTCACCTAAAAGCTTTTTAGCAACATTCACCATACTGCTTGCTGTACTGCTTCCATGTGCAGCAACTATTAATGCAACACGCTCATTACTTTGCGTGTCCTGAATTGAACTAAGTAGTAAAGTCAAATATACTATTTCCATGTTGGGAACTACTATTTTATACTTTTCTTCTATTAATTCTTTAATTTCAATAGAAACATTGTATTCATCAGGATTATCTTTAATAATGCCTTCAACGTTAGCGTATTTCAAATTCCTTTTGTTTTCAACTCTTTTGAAAAATGCACTTAAATGCAAACTAAGAGCATACAAAAATCTTTCATTAAACTTTTTATTAAGCCTTACTTCAACAATATCTTTTATTTTTTCTGCAAATTCAAGTATATCTTCATTTACTATCTTAAGTATCTTTTCCCTACCTTGTACATTATTCTTAAACTTATCATAAAAACACTTCATATGAACATTTATATCCGTAGTAATAAAATTTTTAATATACTCATCATCTGCACCTTCACCTTTTAATACAGCAGACTTATCTTCTATTATCTTATATAAGTTAAATGGAGGTTCGTAAGGGTCTTCATCTATTAGTGCTTTATATTCACCTTCAGGTGTAATAACAAGTTGTGAATCAATATATTCTGATATTTCTTCCATTTCCTTTCTCTTACCACCCAAATGAAATATTCCATCCTTTATATCTGTTGGAAGGGACTTGAAATCTATTTCAATACAATCATCACTGCCTATACTATTAAAAAAACCTTTAGCACACACAAGCTGAATATTGGATTTCATTTGTCCTACATTGCCAAAGGAAGCGCTGCCTACTAATGCTTTTACAGCTTCATCTTCAATCTTTATTGTTTTATTTACTCTATGTGCTTCATTCGATAATAAAAATTTAACCATGTCTAACTTATCTTTAACAGGTCTTTCTTCAAAAGTAGGAATTGTTATTATTATAGGTATCCTTCTTACAAAAGTTTTTAATAATGATGATGCTGGATCTTCAGTAGTTGCGCCTATTATAAGTACATTAGATTTTCTTACTTTTTCAGTTTCTCCTAGTTTATTATAAGTTCCTGTGTCCATAAAATAAAATATCATCTCTTGACCTTCCGGCGGAAGTCTGTGTATTTCATCTAAAAATAACACTCCACCATCTGCCTTCTCAACCAAACCAACTTTTTCATTTTCAGCTCCTGTAAAAGCTCCTTTTACATGTCCAAATATTTGTGAAATCAAAAGCTGTGGATTATTATAATAGTCTGCACAATTAAATACTATAAATGGTGCATCTTTACTGAACCTTTTTGCATACTTAGCATAATTGTACATCATGTTTGCAAATAATGTTTTTCCAACTCCCGTTTGTCCGACAATTAAAGTATGCAGACCATTAGGAGGATATAGTACCGCCGCCTTAGCTTGCTCTATTTGATTTTTAAGACTTGTTTCTGCACCTATTAAATTATTAAATGGATCTTTATCTTTTTTATTTTTATTACTTAATTCAATTAACTTATCTATACTGTCAAATTCTAAAGACTTACCTTCTAACTTACATCCAACAATATTCTCTACAGTACCCTTTTCTAAAAATAACACTGGTCTTCCCTTGATCTTTATTATCCTTTTATCTCTAAGCAGTACGTTTAATTCCATACTCACATTATTTCTCAATATATCTAATTCTTTTGAGATTTCTGATGCACTAAATCCTTTTTTTTCTTTTATAGTGTCCAAGTTAAGTTTTTTTGTATTATCAAGTAAATAATTATATATTTTATCTATACGTTTCAACTTAAAATCTCCTTTCTCCAAAATAAACACACTAATCAATACATAACAAATCAAATTTTAATACTCTATCAATACAATACTATAATACACTTTCAAATAAATATTTAAAGAAAAAAATTTATGAATTATTCTATAAAAAAGGAAAAGTAACTATGATATTTCTATCCTAATTACTTTCCGCTAGCTGAATTATTAAGCTGTAAATTTACTGCATCTTATTCCCATTCAATTGTAGCTGGTGGTTTGCTTGTTATATCATAAACAATTCTGTTTACACCTTTAACTTCATTTACTATCCTTCTACTTACTTTATCTAAAACATCATAAGGTATCTTAGCCCAATCTGAAGTCATAGCATCACTTGAAGTTACGGCTCTTAGAGCTATTGTATGACAATAAGTTCTTTCATCTCCCATAACACCAACTGATTGTATATTAGGAAGACATGCAAAGTACTGCCATATCTTTTCATCCAGTCCTGCACTTGCTATTTCTTCCCTAAAAATAGCATCTGCTTCTCTTACAATTTCAAGTTTTTCTTCTGTAATTTCTCCAAGAACCCTTATTGCAAGTCCCGGACCTGGAAATGGCTGTCTCCAAACCAATTTATGAGGTATTTTAAGTTCTTCACCAACTGCCCTTACTTCATCTTTGAACAGCTCTCTAAGAGGTTCTATCAATTTAAACTTCATATCTTCTGGTAATCCACCTACATTGTGATGGCTCTTTATAGTAGCTGACGTTTTAGTTCCGCTCTCAACTACATCGGGATAAATTGTTCCCTGTACTAAAAATCCTATATCTCCAAGTTTATTTGCTTCTTCCTCGAATACTCTTATGAAATCTTCTCCTATTATCTTTCTCTTTCTTTCAGGATCACTAACACCTTTTAATTTTCCTAAAAATCTATCTTTAGCATCAACTCTTATCAAATTCATATCAAATTGCTGTCTAAATACTCTTTCTACTTGATCACCTTCATCTTTTCTAAGTAAACCGTGATCTACAAAGATACAAGTTAATTGTTTTCCAATAGCTTTATGTACTAATACAGCTGCAACAGATGAATCTACACCACCTGATAGTGCACATATTACTTTTTTATCTTTAACTATTTCCCTTACAGCCTTTACCTTTTCTTCTACAAAGGATGCCATTGACCAATCACCCTTGAGCTTACAAATTCTAAACAAGAAGTTTGAAAGCATCTTTTTACCAAATGGAGTATGCTGTACTTCAGGATGGAATTGAACTCCATATATCTTTTTTTGAACATTTTGTATAGCAGCTGCGGGACATTGACTTGTTACAGCTGCAATATCAAATCCTTTAGGAGCTTCAGATACAAAGTCAGTATGACTCATCCAGCAAGTTTCATCTTGGTCTATTCCATAAAACAATTCGGAATTATCATATAATTTTACATTAGTTTTACCATATTCCCTTACTTCAGGACTTTCAACTTTTCCTCCCAAAGTATAAGCTATCAACTGTTCACCATAACATATTCCAAGTATAGGAACACCTAATTCAAATATTTCTTTATTTATTCTAGGTGCACTATCTCCATAGACACTGTTTGGACCGCCTGTGAATATTATTCCTTTAGGATTTTTAGCCTTTATCTTTTCTATAGAATATGTATATGGTACTATTTCACAATATACATTATTTTCCCTAACACGTCTAGCTATTAACTGATTATATTGTCCTCCAAAATCAACTACAAGGACTAGTTCTCTCTCCATAGTTATACTGATACCTCCAAAACATATTTATATTGAGGAAAGTTGCAATTAAAATTTATATTATTGATTTACACTATAATTTGGTGCTTCTTTAGTTATTGAAATATCATGTGGATGACTTTCCCTAAGTCCTGCTGATGTCTGTATAACAAACCTAGCATTTTCATATAAATCTTGTAAAGTTTTTGCACCCAAGTATCCCATTCCAGAACGTATGCCGCCTAGAAGCTGAAATATAGTTTCAGTTACATATCCTTTATAAGGAACTCTTCCTTCAACACCTTCTGGAACTAACTTTTTATTTCCTTCTTGGAAATATCTATCTTTACTTCCGCATGCCATTGCTGCAAGTGAACCCATTCCTCTATAAACCTTATAACTTCTTCCTTGATATATTTCCGTTTCACCTGGAGCTTCTTCACATCCTGCAAGTAATGATCCCATCATTACAACCTTTGCCCCAGCTGCTAAAGCTTTAACTACATCTCCTGAATACTTTATTCCTCCATCAGCAATTACTGGAATTCCATGTTTATTTGCTTCTTCAACACAATCCATTACAGCTGTAAGCTGCGGTACTCCGACACCAGCTACTATCCTAGTTGTACAAATTGATCCAGGTCCTATTCCAACTTTTACACAATCTGCTCCTGCAGCAATTAAATCTCTTGTTGCTTCAGCTGTTGCAATATTTCCTGCAATAACCTGAAGGTCTGGGTACTTTTCTTTTACAATTCTCACTGCATCAATTACACCATGGGAATGTCCATGAGCTGTATCCAAAGTTATTACGTCAACATTTGCCTTTACAAGAGCATCCACACGCTGCATCATATCCTTTGTTACTCCAACAGCTGCACCGCATAATAATCTTCCTTTTGAGTCTTTTGCACCATTAGGGAATTTCTTTACCTTTTCTATATCCTTTATAGTTATAAGCCCTCTTAAATTATTTTGTGCGTCAACTAATGGAAGTTTTTCAATTTTATGATTTTTTAATAATTCCTTTGCTTCTTCTATTGTTGTATTTTCTGGAGCAGTTATAAGATTTTCTTTTGTCATAACTTCTGATATTTTTCTATCATAATTGCTTTCAAAGATAATATCTCTATTAGTTATTATTCCGACTAATTTTTCATTTGATGTTATAGGTACACCTGATATTCTATATTTGCTCATAAGTTCAAGAGCATCATTTATTGTATTATCTGGTGAAAGATAAAATGGATCAGTTATTACTCCATTTTCCTGTCTCTTTACTTTGTCAACTTCCATAGCCTGCTGTTCTATAGTCATATTCTTATGTATGATACCAATTCCGCCTTCTCTTGCAATAGCAATTGCCATCTTTGATTCTGTAACAGTATCCATACTTGCACTCATAAGAGGCATATTTAATTTTATTTTTTTAGTTAAATTAGTAGTTAAAGACACTTCTCTTGGTAAAATTTCTGATTTATTTGGTACTAAAAGTGCATCGTCAAATGTATATCCGTTTTTCCATATTTTTGCCATTTGTATCAACTTCCTTTCAATATATACAAAAATTTAAACTTTTAGATATAGAGTTTCTAGTTTGAAGCCTATCTTACACTCCGAGATATGAGAAAAAACTATATAAATAAAAGCATACTAAAGTACACATGCGAGTGAAATTAATATGCTAAAATTATAATAATTTCACCCATAGTCAGAAATTTAAGGCTTCTGGTAGAAACTCCCTGCCGTATTCAGGGGATATATGAGTTTAAATAAAAAATTTTGACTTTAAAACTTTATATTAATTACATATTGCAATATATAATTCATTTTAATTTAAAGTATTTATACTATTCTATTCAATTTTTGCTGCTTTGTCAATAATTTTGTACTTGTATTATACATATTTAGATTCTATATGTACGTTTACATCAACAATGTTAATTTAATAACAAAGATTAAAGTGTAAATAACATAAAATTAAAAATATTTTCACCAAAAACAGAACATATTATAGATGACATTAAAATATATGGTCCAAATGCTATATAATCCTTTCTGGACTTCTTACCAGATAATACAAGAATACTAGCACAAAGTGACCCAATTACAAATGCCAAAAGTATCATTAATAGAGTCAATTCAATTCCAAAAAACAATCCACAGACAAAGCAAATTTCTACATCACCTAAACCCATATTGCCATATGTAAGTAACCATATTAAAAATAGTATTCCTCCTCCTAAGATGCCGCCGTATATATAATCCTTTACAGGAATCCCAATGTAAATATATGTGCATATAAAAATTGCTGAAAAAATTATTCCTATTAATATAGTTGAAAAATATACATTAGTAGTATCGTAATCAATTAATGCAACTACAATTAATATACTTATAAAAGCAGCGTATTTTATAAAAGTAAGACTTAAACCATACATATTAAATAGCATTACAAAAATCAATCCTGCTAAAAATTCTATGAGAGGATATCTTATTGAAATTTTACTCCTGCAGTATCTACATCTTCCGCGTAATATAATGTAACTTATAATAGGTATCAAATCATATATCTTAATTTTATTTTTACACTTTGTGCAGTGAGAAGGAGGATATACTATTGATTCTTCCCTAGGTATTCTGTATATACATACATTTAAGAAGCTTCCAATAATAGTTCCTGCAATAAAAATCATACAATCAATCATCATAATTACCCCTATGAATACAAACTTAATACTTTATCCATTATATTAAGATAACCCTTTTTATGGATAATATTAACCTTAGGCAAAATTTATAAAAAAAATACCGCGTGATAAACGCGGTATTTTTGATGTATATTAATACATTCCACCCATTCCTGGTGCTCCACCTGGTGCTGGAGCTTCTGGAGTTTTTTCAGGTATATCTACTACTGCAGCTTCTGTAGTTAAGAATGTTGAAGCTACTGATGCAGCATTTTGAAGAGCTGATCTTGTAACCTTAGTTGGATCAACTATACCAACTTTTATCATATCTACATATTCATTATTTAATACATCATATCCTACTCCAGGTTTACTATTTTTAACTTTTTCTATTATTACTGATCCTTCAACACCAGCATTTTCAGCTATCTGTCTTACTGGTTCTTCAAGAGCTTTTTTAATTATATCAATTCCAACCTTTACATCTGGAACATCTGAAGTTAACTTTCCGATCTCTGGAATTATATTTACATATGAAGTTCCACCACCTGGAACTATACCTTCTTCAACAGCTGCCTTTGTAGCTGCTAGTGCATCTTCTATTCTTAATTTTCTCTCTTTAAGTTCAGTTTCTGTAGCAGCACCAACCTTGATTACAGCTACTCCACCAGCAAGTTTTGCTAATCTTTCTTGTAATTTTTCTCTATCGAAATCTGAAGTTGTACCTTCGATTTGTTTTCTTATTTGACTAACTCTATCTTTGATAGCAGCCTTGTCACCTTTTCCATTTACTATTGTAGTATTTTCTTTAGTTATTTTAACAGACTCTGCTCTTCCAAGCATATCTAATGTTGTTTCCTTTAAATCTCTTCCTAATTCTTCTGATATTACTTGACCGCCAGTAAGTATTGCTATATCTTGAAGCATTTCTTTTCTTCTATCACCAAACCCTGGAGCTTTTACTGCAACGCAAGTAAATGTACCTCTTAATTTGTTAACAACTAAAGTTGCTAATGCTTCACCTTCTATGTCATCAGCAATTATTAATAGCTTTTTACCTTGCTGAACTATTTTCTCAAGTAGTGGTAATATATCTTGGATACTTGAAATCTTTTTATCTGTAATCAATAAATATGCATTGTCAAGTGATGCTTCCATTTTTTCTGTATCAGTTACCATGTATGGGCTTACATATCCTCTATCAAATTGCATACCTTCAACAACATCTAGTTCTGTACCCATTGATTTTGATTCTTCTACAGTTATAACTCCTTCATTACCAACCTTCTCCATAGCATCTGCTATAAGTTTACCTACTTCTTTATCGGAAGCTGATATTGATGCAACTCTAGCTATATCATCTTTTCCTTCTACTGGTTTAGAAATTTTCTTAACTTCTTCTACAGCTTTATCAACAGCTATCTTTATTCCCTGTCTTACAAGCATTGGATTAGCTCCTGCTGTAACATTCTTCAATCCTTCTCTTATAATAGCTTGAGCAAGTAGTGTAGCTGTAGTTGTTCCATCTCCTGCTACATCATTTGTCTTTATGGAAACTTCTTTAACTAGCTGAGCACCCATATTTTCATATGGATCTTCTAATTCTATTTCTTTTGCTATAGTAACACCATCATTAGTAATAAGTGGTGAACCAAATTTCTTATCAAGGACAACATTCCTTCCTTTAGGTCCAAGTGTAATTTTTACTGTATTAGCAAGCTTATCAACACCATCTTGCATTAATCTTCTAACTTCTTCACTAAACAAAATATTTTTTGCCATAAAATTTTACCTCCTAACAAATTAGCAATAGTAACTGATAGATGTTTTACTTTAACTATTCCATAACAGCTAATATATCGTCCTGTCTTAAAATAGTATATTCTTCTCCATCTATCTTAACTTCAGTTCCTGAATACTTGGAGAATAATACCCTATCTCCTTTTTTAACTTCCATTTTTACTTCTTTTCCGTTAACCAATCCGCCGGGTCCTACTGAAACAACCTCTGCTTCTTGAGGTTTTTCTTTTGCAGCTCCTGGTAAAACAATTCCACTCTTTGTAGTTTCCTCTGCTTCTAATCTTTTAATTACAACTCTGTCTCCAAGTGGTCTAATATTCATTTAAACCCCTCCTTAAAAATTACTTTATATATTTTAATAAAGTTACTGACTTTTTGTTAGCACTCATTACTTTCGAGTGCTAATACAATTATTATAATAATGAATCATATCTATATTTTCAAATTCCAATTTCATACTTATTAAATTATTTACTCTTAAATATTCCATCAGTGTTAATTTAACTTTAATTTTCTCATTATTACTAAATATCTTATTGTTTTGCTTGATTATTGGAAATAAGTTACATGATAAGGTAAAAACTTATTTTTATTTACTTTATGGATATATTATAAAATACAGTAATTACTAATTTAATTGTGAAAGGATGTGTATTAATCATTAAGGATATGTTTAAATTCTTTGTTAAATCTATAATTAGCTTATTTGTATCTTTAACTATAATTCTAATTGCCATAAAAATAACTTTAAATTTTAGGATACTTTATTTTTTTGATATAAATCACTTAGATATACCAAAACTCTCTAATTTAAACAATGATCAAATAAGATTAATTTACAACTATATAATAGATTTTATTAACTCAAGTAATACTGCAGATTTTAATCTGCCAATTTTACCATACTCTTTAGAAGGTAAAATTCACTTTATTGAAGTTAAAAACTTATTTCTAAAAATAAATTTCCTATTATTTATATTAATAATACTTTGTGTTATTAGCATAAATTTCATAAAGAAAAATTATTGCATTTTAAATTTGTGTTCAAATATACTATTGACTATATGTACATTTATATTTTTATTATCTTATTTTAACTTTAATGGAGTTTTTACTATATTTCATAAAATTATATTTTCAAATGAGTACTGGTTATTTGATCCAGTTAAAGATCCTGTAATAAAAATGCTGCCAGAAGAATATTTCATGCACTGTTTAATTTTAATAATGTTTATAATAATAATTTTAGCATTATTATTAAAAATAGTATATCGTAAATTCAAATCATTATAAGGAAATTAACTAGAAAGTTAACTTATACACTAAAAATTTTGGTAACATATTCAGAGGACAGAGGACAATGTTTGAAGATTATTTTGCGTTAGCAAAAAATCAACCTTCATTGTCCTATGTCCTTTGTCCTCTGTTTTCATGTTACTTTTTCATAAACTTTCTTACTATTTTTTCGCCTTTAAATACACCTAATATAAATACCAGTATCATAATAACAGCTATTGATATAAGCAGAGCATAATTTTGAGAACTTATTTTAGCTCCAAAATATGCTGATACCATTATTCCAGGAATTCTCCCAAGTGAAGAATAAATAATAAAATTTTTAGCGCTTATTCTAGAAATACCGCAGATATAGCCTAATATATCTTTGGGTATACCTGGAATTAAATAAAGTAGAAAAACTATTAAATTTATATTACCCAAATTCAAAATTTTATCAAAATATTTAAAATCTTTTTTTGAAACTATTTTTTTAACCAGCGGCTTACCAAAAATGTAAGAAATACCATATACAACTATACTTCCAATAGTTATTCCTATAAATGAAATCACAGTTCCTAAAATTGCACCATATATATATCCCCCTGCAATTTGTACTATCTCACCTGGAATAAAAAAAGCGATCACTTGTATGATTTGAAGAATTACAAATGCAAAAATACTGTAATCTCCATAAGACATTATTACATTCTTGATTTTAACGGGATCCTTAAATATATAAAAATATTTATCATAGTATTCATATCCAACATAGATAATAAATATAAGTATTATAGCAAATCCTATATATGACTTATACTTTTTTATTTTCTCATATAATTTTCCAATCATTTTCATCATCCTAAACATTATAATAACTTATACTATAAATCATGATGCTGGACTATTCAATATATTTAATCTAAATTTAATATAAAAGTAAAATCTTTGACTAATCAAATAATTAATCAAAGATTTTATTTATTGCTTACTATCTATTTTTCGAGATTTACATCATCAAATTTTTTAAGGTTTTCATTATCAAGTACAGATTTTTTATCAGATTTATTTTTAAATTTAATAAGTTGAGGTCTTGACTTCGCTGCAGAACTCATCGCTGCAGGTCCGCCTATACATCCACCTTCGCACATCATACCCTCTATAAAGTTTTGTGAAATTTTTCCTACTTTAGCCATTATCATAGCTTTTTTTATTTCACCTGCTCCACTTACCTTAATTGAATTAAATTTTACTTTTAACCTTTTATCACCGACATAGTTTTCTATGGCTGCTGTAAGTCCTCCTGATTGTGCAAATCCCCTTCCAAATGATGATGCATCATTAACATCTGTATCATCACACTCTTCAGGATCTACACCAAATCCGGCTAAAAGCGCAGCTGCTTCTTCAAATGTCAGTACATAATCAACTGAATCTTTTACACTTTCTCTTTTTATTTCAGTTTTCTTTGCTGTGCATGGTCCCATGAATACAACTACTGCATCTTTATCAAATTTTTTAATCATTCTACCCGCAGCAACCATAGGTGATACAGTTCCTGACATTCTTTCAGATTGATCTGGAAGCATCTTTTCTACATAATTAACAAACCCAGGACAGCATGAACTAGTCATATATTTGTCTCCATTTTCCATTCTTTCGACAAATTCATTACTTTCATGGACGGTAACTGCATCAGCTCCACATGCTGCTTCTAACATATCAGAAAATCCAACTGCTTTAAAAGCATTCTTTATTTTAGAAACACTCACCTTATTTCCAAACTGTCCTGTTATAGCAGGTCCAACTACTGCATATACATTTTTATTACTCATTAACTCTTTAGTAACTTCTATTATAAAACTTCTGTCAGATATAGCTCCAAAAGGACATGCGGCCATACAAGCTCCACAACTTATGCACTTCTCTTTTTTTATAATAGCCTTCCTATCATCTGGATTTATTTCAAGTGCACCAGTTGGGCACGATTTTTTACAAGGTCTCATAACTTCTGCTATGGCATTATATGGGCAAACTTTTTTACACATTCCACATTCCTTACATAACTCATGGTTTATATAAGATCTACCATCAACCCTAGTTATAGCACCAGCTGGACACACTTCCATGCATTTATGTTGAATACATCCCCTGCATGCCTCTGTAACAGTGTATTTGTGTATAGGGCATTTATCACAAGCTGCAGGTAAAACATATATTACTTGCTTGTCATCTGCATCTACCAAATCACGGGCTAAATTATCAATTGGCAAAAAACCTGCCGCTAGTTGAGTTCTTTCATAAATAACAGCTCTTTCCTTATAAACACAGCATCTATATTGTGCCTTATCCCCTGGTGCTATTTTGAAAGGAATCTTCTCTAGTTCTGATTTTGTAAGTTTGTCTTGTCTAACTAAGCCTACTATCTCCTTCAAAACTAAAAATTTTAGCTCCTTTAGTGGAGTTTCAAATGCTATCATATTATTCTTCTCCCCCTTATACGACATCATACCCAAATAGGTATGATTTATAATTTTATATAATACAGATGTATGTTGTCCTAATTAACTTCCGTATGACATTATAACAGATTATTTTAATTATTGTAACATAAATTTATTAATACAAATTTTTTTAATTACAACAAATTTTTTAATTATAATAAACTTTTTAATTATACAAAATCGTTAAATTTCTAACATATTTGTTAAATTTGTAACAATCATACTCTCAAAACGTTATATAATTAATAAATTTATTAGTTATACAAAAGTTCCCCCTGTATCTCAAAAATAATTCTGCAACATCTTATCTTACATCTAACTTCATTATAACAAATTATTTTAATCATTGTAACAGAATTTGAATAATAATATTTTTTTCAAATTATGGAAAAATAAATATATTGAATTTCAACAGCAATAATCAATACATACTAATATTATTTTATGCAAAAAAGCCTGTATTGTTAATTTTCAATACAAGCTTCTTTTTATTAAGGGAAGTATCTTATAGTGCAGCATTATATAGTATAACTACAAATTACACTTTTATACGCATACATATAAACGTTGATATTATAATATTTCTATAATTTAATATTATTTTCTCTTGCATAATAAAACAAATATTGTTGGGCAAATCCTGATAACTCACCAAACTTATTTATTCCAAATTCCCTTATCCTTTTGAGTGAAACGTCAGGTGCTACATAAAAATACTGCATTGCTCTTTTAACCCAAACATCTACAGGAAACGAAAAATACTTTTGCATAGAAAATAACATTATACAATCTGCAACCTTTGGGCCAATTCCCATAAACTTTTGCAATTCATTATGGCATACATTATCACTTTGCCTACTTATCCAATTTAAATCGCAGTGTTCATCATAATCTTCATCTTTAAATGTTCCTTTAGTATATATTAAATCCACTGTATTCTTTATATACTTTGCTCTAAAACCTGCACTGCATTTCTCAAGTTCTTCCTCGGAAGCTTTACTTAAAGCTTCTATATCTGGAAACGAATAATATGTATTACCCTTATACTCTATTGGTTTGCCCCACTTCTTACTTATATTTTCTATAACCTTTTTTATCATAGGTATCCTATTATTAGCTGATATTATAAAAGACACAACAATTTCAAATGGGTCTTGTTTTAAAAGTCTCATACCATATCCAAATTCAACAGACTTCTTAAGTATATCATCTTTTTTCAATATATCTTTAATCTCAGAATAATCTCTGTATAAGTCAAAGTAATCAGCCCATATATCTCTGAAATCATCTTCATTGGTATTGTATATAATCACATCATTATCTTTTTTTTCAACTTCTATTACTCTTGCAAAAGCTATTCCTATGTAGCTTCCACTTTTTTGTCTGTGCCATCTAAAGCACTGTCCACAGTCAAAAATATGATTTAATTCAAAATTTCTGACACCTTTTAAAATAATGCCATGTTCAAATCTTTCCACACGACTAAAATCCATTAACTTACACTTCCAATCGATTTTACTTAACTATAAATTCTTTGTTTTTAGATATTATATCCTCCAATATTTCAGCAGCTGTTAAAATTATGCGGCTGCATCTAATCTCATCATTTCTATACTTACTTTTAAGTTCACTGCAAGTTTTAGTATTTAATTTTTCCTGAAATTTTTCAAAAAACTCTTTAGAAAGTTTTTTTATTCTATCACTTTCATGCGCTTTATCTTTTACAAAAAGTATTCCAAGAACTGCAAGTGACCCACTTATAGCACCACAAACATCCTCTATGCCCATTCCTCCACCAAATGCAGCCATGGTCTTTAGGGTTTTCTTATCTAAGTTTAAATTATACATCTCATTTGAAGCATATAAAATAGTTTCTGCACAATTTAGATTATACTTTTCCTGATAATATTTATTAATATAATCTTTTAACATATATATCGCCCTTCCATATTTAAATTTTAGAGGACAGAGGACAATGAAGGAGGATTTTTCTCCGCTGTACTGCGAAAAATCTTTAATTAAATTTTTGATAACTTGTTTCGCTAAAGCGAAACATTGTTGACTTATATAATTTTAAAGATTCTTTTGCGTTAGCAAAAAATCAACCTTCTCTGTCCTATGTCCTCTGTCCTATGTCCTTTGTTTCCTGTTTTCTGTCTTCTAAAAAAGAGCTGTATAAATACAACTCTTTTTTATTAATATTATTTTTCACTTAAATATTTGTCAATAGCAGCTGCTGCTTTCTTTCCTGCTCCCATAGCAAGTATTACTGTAGCAGCTCCTGTTACAGCATCTCCACCTGCATATACACCTTTTTTAGTAGTAAGCCCTGTATCTTCCTCCGCTATTATGCACTTACGCTTGTTAACTTCTAATCCCTTTGTTGTTGAAGATATTAGTGGATTTGGTGATGTTCCAAGTGACATTATAACAGTATCAACATCTATCACAAATTCTGATCCTTCTATTGGAACTGGTCTTCTTCTTCCTGAAGCATCTGGTTCTCCAAGCTGCATCTTTATGCACTTCATACCCTTAACCCAGCCTTTTTCATCCCCTAAAATTTCTACTGGATTAGTTAGAAGGTCAAATATTATTCCTTCTTCTTTAGCATGATGTACTTCTTCAGCTCTAGCTGGAAGTTCTTCTTCTGATCTTCTATAGACTATATGAACTTCTGCTCCTAGTCTTAAAGCTGTCCTAGCTGAATCCATTGCAACATTTCCTCCACCTACTACTGCTACTTTAGTTCCGATTTTAATAGGTGTATCATAGTCATTTTTAAAAGCTTTCATCAAATTATTTCTAGTTAGAAATTCATTTGCAGAAAATACTCCATTTAAATTTTCTCCATTTATCCCCATGAATTTTGGAAGTCCTGCTCCAGAACCTATAAATACAGCTTGAAATCCTTCTTCTTCTATTAATTGATCTATAGTAATAGTTTTACCTATTATTACATCAGTTTCTATCTTTACTCCCAATTTCTTAACATTTTCGACTTCATGTTTAACTACTTTATCCTTAGGAAGCCTAAACTCTGGAATTCCATAAACTAAAACTCCACCTGCTTCATGTAATGCTTCAAAAACGGTTACATTATAACCTAATTTTGCAAGATCTCCAGCACAAGTAAGTCCAGAAGGACCGCTTCCTATAACTGCAACTTTCTTACCATTACTTGGTTTTTTCTCTGATAAATCTATGTTATGTTCTCTTGACCAATCAGCTATAAATCTTTCAAGTTTTCCTATAGCTACAGGCTCACCCTTTATTCCAAGTACACATTTTCCTTCACATTGACTTTCTTGTGGACATACCCTTCCACATACTGCTGGCAGTGCACTTGACTTAGCTATTATTTTAGCTGCTTCTTCAAAATTTCTTTCCTTAACCTTAGATATGAATTGAGGTATACTTATAGTTACAGGACATTTTGTAACACACATAGGCTTCTTACAACTTAAACATCTATTAGCTTCTTTAACAGCTTCCTCTTCATTATATCCTAAACAAACTTCTTCAAAATTATGAGCTCTTACACTTGGTTCTTGTTCCTTTATAGGTGTTCTAACCATTCTATCATTACCCATATTATTTTTCTCCCTCCAATCCTACATGACATTTATGACCTTCTTGCTTTTCCTGAAGGTCTAATGCAGCCTTTCCTTCTTGAGTCTTATACATTGCTTGTCTTCTCATGGCTTCATCAAAGTTAACTAGATGTCCATCAAATTCAGGACCATCTACACAAGCAAATTTGGTTTCATTTCCAACTGTTACCCTGCAAGCACCGCACATTCCTGTTCCATCTACCATTATAGGATTTAAACTAACCACTGTCTTTATACCATACTCTTTTGTGAGCTTTGCTATAAATTTCATCATTATCATAGGTCCTATAGCTACAACATAGTCATATTTTTTACATTGTTTATCTATAAGATCTTTTAATAAATCTGTTACAAATCCCTTATATCCATAACTTCCATCATCAGTTGCCACATATAAATTACCTGCAGCAGCTTTCATTTCATCTTCTAGAAGTAAATAATTTTTAGATTTACATCCTACAATTACATCTGCATTAATTCCATGTTTATGTAACCATTTAACTTGTGGATATACTGGTGCTGCTCCAACACCGCCAGCTACAAAGACTATGTTTTTACTTTTTACTTCTTCTATATTATCAGTTACCAAATCAGAAGGTTGACCCAGCGGACCGACAAAATCTCTAAATTCTTCTCCGACTTCATAATCAGCCATTCTTTGTGTAGAACCACCTATTGTCTGAAATACTATAGTTACAGTTTTCTTTTCAGGATCAGAATCACAAATAGTAAGAGGGATTCTCTCTCCTTTGTCATCCATTCTAACTATAACAAATTGACCTGGTAAACATGCTTTTGCAACTCTAGGCGCTTCTATATCCATTAAAAATATATTAGGTGCCAAAGCTCTTTTATTTAAAATTTTATACACTTTTACCCCTCCATATAATCATAATATATATAATATAATAACCTTTACCTTTTTATATTATAACACAATAAACATCAAAACTTTATTAAAATTTCTACAATTTGTAATACAAAAATAGCCTCCGAAATAAGTTGTATTTCAGCGGCTATTTTAGTTATTTATCTTGTATTATTTTGAATAATCATAGAATCCTTTTTTAGTCTTTCTTCCAAGCCATCCAGCTCTTACATATTTTCTTAATAATGGATGAGTCCTATACTTAGAATCACCTGTCTCTTTATATAATACATCCATTACAGCAAGACAAATATCTAATCCTATAAGATCTGCTAATTCTAATGGTCCCATTGGATGATTTGCGCCAAGTCTCATAGCTTTATCTATGTCTTCTTTAGATGCTATTCCTTCAGCCATTAATCCAACAGCTTCGTTGATCATTGGAACTAATATTTTGTTTACAACAAATCCTGGAGCTTCTTTAACTTCTACAGGGTCTTTTCCAATCTCTGTAGCTATTTGCTTAACAGTATCTAAAGTTTCTTGAGAAGTAGCTATTCCTTTTATTACTTCTACAAGTTTCATAACAGGAGCTGGGTTAAAGAAGTGCATTCCAATAACCTTATCTGGTCTCTTAGTAGCAGAAGCAACTTCTGTTATTGAAAGAGAAGATGTATTGGAAGCAAGAATTGTTTCTGGCTTACAAACTTTATCTAACTCTGAGAATATTTCTTTCTTTATTTTCATATTTTCTACTGCTGCTTCAACAACTAGATCGCAATCAGCTGCCATGTTAAGGTCAACTGTTCCTTTTATTCTAGCAATTATAGCATCAGCATTTTCTTGTGACATTTTACCCTTTTTAACTGATCTTGAAAGATTTTTCTTTATTGTTGAAATTCCTCTTTCTACAAATTCATCCTTTATATCTCTTACTACTACTTCACATCCCTTTGATGCAAAAGCTTGAACAATTCCTGAGCCCATAGTTCCTGCACCAAGTACACATACTTTTTTCATATTTTTATCCCCTCTCAATTAAAATAATCAGAATAAAGTCAATTAATTCATAGCTTTTATCTGAGCTATCATTTCAGGTATTACTTTAGTGTAATCACCAACTATAGCAAGATCTGCTGCCTGCATTATTGCAGCTGAATCATCTTTGTTTATAGCAATTATGAAATCACTATCTTGCATTCCTGCTAAATGCTGTATTGCACCTGATATTCCACAAGCTATATATAAATTAGGTCTTACAGTTTTACCTGTTTGTCCTACTTGATATGCTTTATCTATCCAGCCGTTATCTACAGCTGCACGTGAAGCGGATATTGTTCCGCCTAATAAGTCTGCAAGTTCTTTTAGCATATTGAAGCCTTCTGGACTGCCAAGTCCTCTTCCTCCTGATACAAGAACTTTAGCATCTCCTATATCTGCTATATTCTTAGCTGATTTTACTACTTCCTGTATCTTTGTTCTTATGTCATCTTCTTTTACATCGATATTTACTTTTTCTATATTTCCTTTTCTGCTGCTGTCTTTTTCTAATTTTTCAAATACTCCAGGTCTTACTGTTGACATCTGCGGTCTGTGATCGGTACATGCTATTGTAGCCATCAAGTTTCCACCGAATGCTGGTCTTGTCATAAGTAAGTTCTTGCCTTCTTCATCTATGTCAAGTCCTGTACAATCTGCTGTAAGTCCTGTTGAAAGTCTTGCAGATACTCTAGGTCCAAGATCTCTTCCTATAAATGTTGCACCAACTAAAAGTATTTCTGGTTTTCTAGTTGTAACAAGTTCATTTATTACATTTGCATATGCATCAGTTGTATAATTTTTTAAGTTTGGATTATCTACACATATAACTTTATCTGCTCCATAAGCTGCTAATTCTTTTGCAAGATTATCTACATTGCTTCCAAGAAGCAGAGCTGTTACTTCTTCGCCTAATTTATTTGCCAATTCTTTTCCTTTTCCGACTAACTCTAGGGCTACTTTCTGAAGTTTTCCGTCTCTTTGTTCAGCAAATACCCATACACCTTTATAATCTGCTATACTCATGTTTAAATCCCTCCTATAAATTTAGATGAAATGTTTCTCTTTTAGTTTTGCAACTCCGTATGCTGCTGCTTCTTTATATGGCTTATCTATAAGTTCGCCCTTTCCTTTTGCTGCTTTTGGCCATGATTTTTTAACTTTTGTTGGTGAACCTTTAAGTCCAAGAAGGGATTTATCTACATCTATGTCATCTGCTGTCCACAATTTTACTTCCTTCTTGTAAGCTTCAAATATTTTTGGCATGTACATATATCTTGGCTCATTCAATTCTTTTATTGCAGTTAAAAGAACTGGTGTCTTTACTTTTACTACTTCATATCCATCTTCAAGAGATTTCCTTACAGTAAGTTCATTTCCGCTTATCTTTACATCTTCTACATATGTTACCTGCGGTATTCCAAGGTGTTCTGCTATTTCTGGTCCTACTTGTGCAGTATCTCCATCTATAGCCTGTCTTCCGGCAAATATTATATCATAATCTAATTTTCTAAGTGCTCCTGCAAGTGCATTTGATGTAGCTAGTGTATCTGCTCCTGCAAATGCTCTATCAGAAATTAATATTGCTTCATCAGCACCCATTGCGAGAGCTTCCCTTAAAGCCTTATCGGCCTGTGGAGGTCCCATGCTGATTACTGTAACTTTTGCTCCTTCACTTTCCTTTAATTGAAGTGCTCCTTCAAGTGCATTTTTG
This sequence comes from Clostridium sp. JN-1, assembly GCF_003718715.1. Lineage (NCBI taxonomy): Bacteria > Bacillati > Bacillota > Clostridia > Eubacteriales > Clostridiaceae > Clostridium > Clostridium sp. JN-1. The sequence goes on from NZ_CP033465.1 coordinate 2,349,871, forward strand.
TCATCTGGGTTTATTATTGATGGAACTCCCTCTCTTATAAGTGTTCCAGTCTTTGGATCTATTTTAACTTCGTTAGTATCAGGTACTTGTTTTAAGCAAACTACTATATTCATATGTTTAACCCTCCTATTTCCTTAACAAATTGCTTGCAATAACCATCTTTTGAACTTCTGATGTTCCTTCATATATTTCAGTTATCTTTGCATCTCTCATCATTCTCTCAAGTGGGTAATCCTTTGTATATCCATATCCGCCTAAGATCTGAACTGCTTTAGTTGTAACAAACATTGCAGTTTCTGCTGCAAACAATTTTGCTTCTGCTGCATCCATTGTGAACGGCATTCCTTCTTGTTTCTTCCAAGCTGCTTTGTATACAAGATATTTTGCTGCTTCTACTTTAGTTTTCATTTCAGCTACATACCATTGTAATCCCTGGAATGCTGAAAGTGGTTTTCCAAATTGTTTTCTTTCTTTCATGTAGTTTATAGCATACTCAAGTGCTCCTTCTGCTATTCCAAGAGCTTGTGCTCCTATTCCTATTCTGCCTCCGTCAAGTGTCATCATTGCAACTTTGAAACCTTTTCCTTCTTTTCCAAGAAGATTTGCTGCAGGTATTCTTAAATCTTCATATATAAGTTCTGTTGTTGAAGATCCTCTTATACCCATCTTATCTTCTACTTTTCCTATTGTAAATCCGGGCATTCCTCTCTCAATTATAAATGCTGATATACCTTTTGTTCCCCTGCTCTTATCTGTCATAGCAAAAGTTACAAAAGTATCTGCATATCCACCATTTGTAATGAATATCTTGGAACCATTTAATACATAATAATCTCCGTCTTTTTTTGCTGTAGTCTGCTGTGCTGCAGAATCTGTTCCTGCATTTGGTTCAGTTAGAGCAAATGCTCCTATCTTCTTTCCGCTGAATAAATCTGGAAGATATCTTTTCTTTTGATCTTCTGTACCAAAGTTGTATATTGGCCATGAGCACAGTGATGTATGTGCTGAAAAAGCAGTTGAAGTAGTTGTACAAGCTTTTGCAAGTTCTTCTACTACCATTATATAGCTTAAATAATCAGCACCAGCTCCGCCTAATTCCTTAGGATACGGCATACCCATCATGTTATACTTAGCCATTTTCTTCATTGTTTCTATTGGGTATCTTTCTGTTGCATCGACTTCTTTAGCTAAAGGCTCTACCTCATTTTTTACAAATTCAGCTGCCATTTGTTTTACTAATTCTTGTTCCTTTGTCAAACCAAAATTCATTACATTAACCTCCTATCTATTCTTAAAACATTTGTCTCTCTTCTCAACAAATGCAGTCATACCTTCTTTTTGATCTTCTGTTGCAAAACACAGTCCAAAAACTGCTGTTTCGTATGAAAGACCTGTATCTATATCGCATTGTATTCCTTTATTTATTGCAGCTTTACACATTTTAACTGCTATAGGTGCATTTGCTGCTATAGTATTTGCAAGATCCTTTGCTTCTTTCATCAAATTCTCTGGTTCTACTACTTTGTTTACAAGACCTACTCTATATGCTTCATTTGCATCAATGATTTTAGCAGTGTATATAAGTTCTTTTGCCATTCCTGGTCCAATTGTTCTTGCAAGTCTCTGTGTTCCGCCGCATCCTGGTGTGATTCCAAGACCTGCCTCTGGCTGTCCGAATTTAGCCTTAGTTGAAGCTATTCTTATATCACAAGCAAGTGATAGTTCACAGCCGCCTCCAAGTGCAAAACCGTTTACTGCAGCTATTACTGGTTTTTCAAGATTTTCTAATTTTCTGAAAGCTTCGTTTCCAGTCATTCCGAACTCTCTTCCGCCTTCAGTATTCATATCTTTCATTTGAGTTATGTCAGCGCCTGCAACAAAAGCTCTGCCTGCACCTGTAACTATTACAGCAAGTATTTCGCTGTCTTTAGCAATTTCATCAACAACAGCACTGATATCTACAAAAGTCTCCGTATTTAAAGCATTTAGTGCCTTAGGTCTGTTAATAGTAACTATAGCTATTTTTCCATCCTTTTCAAAGGTAAGATTTTTAAACTCCATTACTTGATCCTCCTCATTAATGAAATATTTATTTATTGTTATATAATTAACACATTTTTGTTAATAATATAACAATAAATATAAAAAAAATAATTGAAGCCCGCAAGCTCAATTATTATTATAAACCCTAAAGCAATAGATTTCAATATAAAATCATCATATATTTATAATTTTTACCTTTCGGCTATCAACTATTTTCTGTCATTTAATAAACAACTTAACGTAAGTTAACTATTCTTTGTCATTTAATAAACAACTTAACGTAAGTAAACTATCACTTAAATGAACATTTCCGATTTTTACATCATCAGGAATAACTAAATCTACAGGAGCAAAGTTCCAAATTCCCTTAACGCCATTTTTAACTAAAATATCACATACTTTTTGTGCATTATTTCTAGGCACACATATTACACCAATATCTATATGGTTTTCTTGTAAATATCCTGGTAAACAATCTATATCCTTTATACTTATATCTCTTATCTTTAATCCAACCAATTTAGGATTGATATCAAATAGTGATTCAAGAGTAAATCCAAGTTTTTCAAACCTCGTATAGTTTGCTATGGCCTGCCCTATGTTTCCTGCTCCTACTATTACTGTTTTGTAAATTTTAGTAAGCCCCAAAATATTTCTTATTTGATTATACAGCTCACTAACGTTATAACCATAACCCTGCTGGCCAAAATCTCCAAAACAATTCAAATCTTGTCTGATCTGGGACGCTGTAAAACCTATCTTTTCACTTAATTCTTTTGAAGAAATTCTATCGACATCATTTTTTAGTAATTCCCCAAGATACCTATGATACTTAGGCAATCTTTTTATAACAGCCATTGATATATTTTTTTTCTTCTCCATACTACACCTCTTATTATATATATTATATACTTTATATATTTATTTCTCTTGTTATATTATTAGTCAATGATATTATATGTCAATAATTCATTATACATTTTTAATTAATAATATGCAATGTTTAACAAATATATTCATATAACAACTTTATACTTATATTATAAATAATATGTATCTATGAATATTTTATGTAATTTAAAATTATAAAAAATTTTATACATAAAATTCATATATTTTTCATACCGCACAAAATTTACACTACAAAAAATTCCTTTGTAATAGTAAAATAATATTGGTTGGATTAAGGAAGGTGAAAACATGATTGTTTTAAGCTGCAAAAATATTCATAAAAGTTACGGAACTAACATTATATTAAATGATGTAACTCTTAATTTAAATGAAGGTGAAAAGATAGGTTTAATAGGTCCTAATGGAGCTGGTAAATCAACACTTTTTAAGATCATAACTAATCAGCTGGATGAGTACTCTGGAAATTTATTTATTGATAAGAATAAATCTATAGGTTACCTTGCCCAGCATCTTTCACTAGAATCTTCTAATACTATATACGATGAAATGTTAACGGTATTTGAAGAACTTTTAAATTTAGAAAAAAAATTAACACATCTAGAAAATTTAATGAATAAGCCATATGATGACAGCAATAAAGATTATTACAATAAGGTGATTAAGGATTATACTACAAATACTGAACTATACAATAATAAGGGAGGTTACACATACAAAGCTGAAATAGGAAAAGTTTTAAAAGGACTTGGCTTTACGCAGGAAGACTATGATAAAAATATCAGTATATTAAGCGGCGGTCAAAAAACAAGAGTCGCACTATGTAAACTCCTTTTAACAAAGCCTCAAATTTTGCTGTTAGATGAGCCTACAAATCATTTAGATTTAGATGCTATAGAATGGTTAGAAGAGTACTTAAAGTCGTATAAAGGTACTGTTTTAATTATATCTCATGATAGATATTTCCTAGATGCTGTAACTTCTAAAACTTTAGAACTCATTAACGGCCACATAAATTCATATAATGGCAGCTATACTAAATTTCTAGATTTAAAACAAAAAAATTATGAAACTCAATTAAAAGCGTATAATCTGCAGCAAAGTGAAATTAAAAGACAGGAAGAGATAATAAAAAGATATAAATCTTTTAACAGGGAAAAAAGCATCAAAGCTGCTGAAAGTAGGCAAAAAGCATTAGATAAAGTTGAAAGAATAGATCTTCCTGATAAGGAAGAAAAGCTTGATCATATAACATTTGAAACTCAAATTAAAAGTGGAAATGATGTCTTACATATTGAAAATTTAAGTAAAAGTTACAGCAAAACTTTATTTGAAAACTTGAATTTAGATATAAAAAGAGGAGAAAAAGTAGCTATCATAGGTGAAAATGGCAGAGGAAAGACAACTTTATTTAAAATAATAATGGATAAATTGAAAGCAGATTCTGGAGTTTGCTCCATTGGTAAAAATGTATTCATAGGTTATTACGATCAAGAACAGTCAAATTTAAATTTAAATAAAACTGTAATAGATGAAGTTTGGGATGACTTTCCACACTTGACTACAACTGAAATACGAAGTTATCTTGCTGCTTTTTTATTTCATAGTGATGATGTATTTAAAAAGGTATCTGAATTAAGTGGAGGCGAAAGGTGCAGAATTAACTTATTAAAGTTGATGTTATCTAACTCCAACTTTTTACTATTAGATGAGCCTACAAACCATTTGGATATAATGTCAAGAGAAGCTTTGGAAAAAGCCCTATTAAATTATGATGGAACTGTTTTAGTAATATCACATGATAGATATTTTTTAAACAAAGTTATCGAAAAGATATACGAGCTTACTGAAAAAGGTGTTAACGAATATTTGGGTAATTATAGTTATTATGTTGAAAAAAAGAAAAATCCATTGAGATTTCAGGAAAACGAAGAGAATGTGCCTGGAAAAACTAAGACTCAAATAAATAATGAAAAAAAGAAAAAAAGAGAAATTAAAAAAATAGAAAAGGAACAAAAGTTAAAGGTCAAAAATGTAGAAGATAACATATCCGATATTGAGGATTTGATATCTGAGCTTCAAGCTGCCTTATGTAAAGAAGAAGTCTATTCAAATCCTGAGAAAAGTGAAGATATAAATAAAACACTAATTGAAAAACAATCTGAACTCGATTGCTTATATGAAGAATGGGAAAAATTAATGTAGGAGTAAAATCCTACATTAGTTTTTTACTTTCTGTACTTTCCAATCTTTTCATTCATAGTAATACCATCCGGTTTATAATCTATTTTTACTATTGATGCCACTCTTTCTGCCCCATTTTCTACACATATTTGTTGAGCTTTCTTAACAATTTCCAAGAGTTCATCAAGCTCACCTTCCATAGTTGTTTCCATAGGTCCAACTTCATATTTTACACCAGTCGATTTAATATACTCTATAACTTTATCAACAACTGAATATAAATCCTTATCTTTAACTGAAGGTAATACTTGTAAACTTACATTAATAGCTGACATTTTATCACTCCTAATCATAAATATTTTATAGCTTGTCTTTTAAAAACTCTCCAAGTTTGCTGTCAACTTCAGAGAGATGCATCACAAAGTTTTCAGTAAAAAACTCATTCATTTCCATCATTTTAGTAATTGATATGTAACCTCCTTTAATCCCAATATCAAAGGCATAAATCTTTCTCAAAAAAAAGTTGTGTTCTTCCATATGTTCATCGTATTCAGGGTATATGTACTTGACCATATAACCTTCTTCATCTTTAAAATGTTTTTCAAAGCAAACCTTTAAAAAATTAAATAGTCCAATTACTTCATCACATTTTCTGTCATTACAAGCTTGTTGAAATTTATCTATAGCCTTAAAAAGTTTTATATGCTGCTCATCAATTTTATCAACACATATTAATAATCTGTCTGTAAATAAACCCGTCATAGCATTCCTCCTTATAAAAAATTAACAAATATCTTAAATTACTTAAAATAACATGTAAACAACAAGCCAACCTATATTTTGAGCAGCTCTTTTAACTTTTTTACATTATTTCTACTAATAGGTATTTCTGACTTTTCCTTGTCATTCATAACTAACTTATAAGTTCCATTAAACCATGAATACAATTCTTTTATATTATCCATATTTACAAGATAACTTCTATGAGCTCTAAAAAAGTTAGTTTTTTCTTCTATCTGGTGCAGTGTATATCCTACAAAATAGTCATCATTTTTTGTCTTAATATATGTTTTTTCATCCTTTATATAACAATAGTAAATATCTTTGACATCAACAAGTATTATTTTTCCATTTCTGTCACACGGAATTCTCTTAGTCATTTTTTTTTCTTTGTCAATTTCATTAATTATTTGATTTATCATTCTTGGAAGTTCCTGTTGTTTAGAACTGCTATTATTCCATTTATTCAATATTTTATCTATCGTTTTACCTATTCTACTATCATCAAATGGCTTTAAAACATAATCCATAGCCCCAACTTCAAATGCTTGTAATGCATGTTTTTCATATGCTGTTACAAAAATCACATCTATATTTTTATCAAATTCTTTTATTTCTCTTGCAAGTTCCATACCACTTCTCACCGGCATGTTTATATCTAAGAATACCACTTGAGGCTTTTCTTCCTTTATGAGTTTCATTCCTGTTTCTCCATCATAAGCCATACCCAAAACATAAATAGGATCATATTTAGATATTATATATTTTAACTCTTCCGCAGCAGGGACTTCATCTTCTACTATAATACACCTTATTTTATCCATTAATTGATCTTACCCCCTTTTTGGTATTAAAAAGTTAACCTCTGTACCTTTATTTAAAGCAGTCTCAATATTAAGCATGTTAGCTTCCCCATATAATAACTTTAATCTTTCATTTACATTTTTAAGTCCTATACCAGGTGAGCTGTGCCTAACTTCATTTAATCTATCATCATTCATGCCAACACCGGTATCCTCTATTGAAAATTTTATTTCTCGATTGCTATTATAACGTGCTTTCACAGTTACACTCCCGCCTAAAGGTTTTGGTAATATACCATGTTTAATTGAATTTTCTATAATTGGCTGCAGTATAAAAGCTGGCACTTTTATATTCATCATATCATGAGGTATATCTATATGTACTTTAAGTCTTTCCCCAAATCTAGCTTTTTCAATAGACAAATATGAATTTACAAAATCAATCTCATCTCTCAATAATATAAAGTCTTCTTCACGTTTTAATGTTTGTCTAAAATAATTAGAAAGATCTATAATAAGTTCTTTTGCCTTAGCAGGATTCGTTCTGCAAAAAGATGCTATAGTATTTAATGCATTAAATAAAAAATGCGGCTCAATTTGTGCTCTTAGAGCTCTATATTCTGCAGTAGATGCTTCTTCTGCTAACTTATTCAATTTATGCAATTCTATTTGCATAGATAAAAGATCACTTAATTCTTTAGCAAATTGCCAAAAATACATGTCTATATTTAACTTTGACTTAACTTCAAGCCCTAATACTCCCTCAAAATTAACACCAGATATAAAAAAAGGAGCACAGACAAAATGTAACATTTTTTTATCATTCATAAATTCCAATATTGTATAGCTGGGATGTTTATAGTATCTATTCAAACTGTCATCAAGCTTTTTTTGATCTAATTTTCCACCACAATAAGTTAAGAGCCCATTTTTATCTCCAATAAATACACCATTTATATTAGACATTTCATATATAATTTCAGCTGCATTTTTAGCTGTTTCTCTATTTAGTCCTCTTCTCATATGGACCATAGTTCTTTTTGCAATACTAAGTGCTTTTTGAGCTTGTATAGCCCCAATTCTATCGTATTCTTTTCTTGCATTTTGTATTATATTTATGAATATAACAACACCTAGTGAATTTATAGTTATCATTGGAAATGCTACGATTTTTACTAATCTTATTGAATCCGCAAGTGGTCTTGCAAAAATCAGTAAAATAACCATCTGCAGGCATTCAGCTATAACCGCTCCTATGAATCCACTTTTGACACTAAAAGCACCATCTTTAGAATATTTTCTAGCTAAGCCGCCTGAAATTCCTTCTACAATTGTTGCTAGTCCACAGGCTAGTGCAGTAAAACCACCTAAAAAGTATCTATGCACACCAGCAATAGTACCAACTATTATTCCTATAACAGGTCCGCCAACATATCCTGCCACAATAGCTCCAATTGGTCTAGTATTGGCTATTGCATGTGGTTCTAAGTTTATACCTGTATATGTTCCAACTATTGAAAGTGAGCTAAAAAATACTATCATAACTATTTTATCTGAAAACTCTAGTTTGTCCTTTGTAAGATTCTTAAATATATGGGATTGATTGTATATATAAGCTGCCAAAGCAATTAGAGCCATTTTTTCAAGTAATTGAATATAAAGCACTTTATCCCCCCTATTTATCTAAATTTAAGATAAATAAAATCATTATACAACTGATAAAGTCTACAAATTAATTTTATATAAAATTAATCTTAATATATATTATATAACAAAATAAAAATATTTAAATAATTTGTTAAACATCAATATTGTCAATTACGCCTTTATTTTTACATTTTATTCTCAAATTTTATCCTTTGGCGAGTTATTTATACATAAATCAAAAATAAAGTATTAATATAATACTTGTAATCGTTTTATATATATTTATAAATGTTACATAAAAACTTTTATATTACAAAGGAGGATTTTATATGAACTCTATAGTTTTAGTTATCGTTGCTGCCCTAGTATTAATCTTGGGATACAGAATTTACGGCTCATTTATAGCAGCAAAGGTATTAGTTTTGAGGGACACTACGGAAGTTCCATCAAAAATTCATGAAGATGGTCATGACTATGTACCTACAAACAAATGGGTATTACTTGGACACCACTTTGCTGCAATTGCTGGTGCTGGTCCGCTTATAGGACCTGTTCTCGCAGCACAATATGGTTATCTTCCAGGTACTCTTTGGATCTTAATTGGCGGTGTATTTGCTGGTGCAGTACACGACATGGTTATACTTTGTGCATCCGTAAGACATGATGGAAAATCAATTGCTGAAATTGCTAAAGCAAATCTCGGCAGCAAAATGGGAGTATTAACTTCTATATCGATATTATTCATACTCATAATAACAATGGCCGGACTTGGACTTCCAGTTGTCAATTCATTATATAACAGCCCTTGGGGCACATTCACAGTTGGCTTTACAATACCAGTTGGAATGTTAATTGGAATTTATCTAAAATTCATAAGGCCTGGAAAAATAGCAGAAGGTACTGTAATAGGAATGCTTCTAATACTACTTGGTGTAATATTAGGGCCTTTTATACAACAAACTGCATTAGCACCTTATTTAACTTTTAATGCTAAACAACTATCAGTTATACTTGCTCTCTATGGTTTCCTTGCAGCTGCACTTCCCGTATGGTTGTTATTACTTCCTAGAGATTATTTAAGCACATATATGAAATTAGGTGTTATAGGATTACTTGTTGTAGGAATTATATTTGTAAGACCTACTATACAAATGCCAGCTATAACTAAATTTGTAAACGGCGGCGGTCCAATAGTTCCTGGTAAAGTATTTCCGTTCCTATTTATTACAATAGCTTGTGGTGCACTATCTGGATTCCATTCACTTATAGGTTCAGGTACTACTCCTAAACTTATTCAAAACGAAAAAGATGTACTGCCTATTGGATTTGGTTCAATGCTTATAGAATCATTTGTAGCTTTAATGGCATTAATTGCTGCAACCTGTCTTCCAACAGCTGATTACTTTGCTATAAACTCAGCACCAGCTGTATTTGCAAAACTAGGAATGGTCCCTCATGAACTTCCAATGTTATCACATTTAGTTGGTGAAAATTTAGCAGGAAGACCTGGTGGTTCTGTATCTCTTGCAGTTGGTATGTCTTATGTATTTTACAGCATTCCTGGACTAAAAGGATTAATGTCTTATTGGTATCACTTCTGTATAATGTTTGAAGCACTATTTATACTAACTACTATAGATTCTGGTACAAGAATAGGCAGATATTTATTGCAAGATTTAATAGGTCCTGTTTGTAAACCACTTGCTAATAAAAATTCAACATTTAATATAATATTCTTCAGTGGTCTTATGTCATTTACATGGGGATATCTACTGTATACAGGAAATATATCAACAATATGGCCGCTATTTGGTACAGCAAATCAAACCCTTTCAGCTATAGCATTTGCAATAGGTACAACTGTTCTTATAAGAAACGGAAAACGAAAGTATGTACCTTTGACTATACTGCCAATGGCATTTATAGGCATAGTAACTTTAACTGCATCAATAGAAAACATTACATTAACTTATATACCTGGTCACAAAACTTTATTAGCTATTATGTCATTAATACTTATATTAATACTTGTAGCTATAATGTATGAAAGCATAAAGGCTTGGGTAAGAGATTGGCATAAGTATTCAGATACTGATAATAAAATAAATCAGTCAGCATAGATTTAAAATCTTTAATAAAGAGGATTTACAAAATTAAGTTTTGTAAGTCCTTTTTTTACTCTATATATAGTTTTGTTTATTTAATCTTTTCATTAAACACGCTGTAATTGTAACACACACCCAATAAAATACCACTTACCGGAAATTTTTGATGTTTAACCCTATATTTATTCTAAAAAGTGAATTCCTGTAATATCATTTGAATTGAGAGTTATCTCAAAATTTTAAATTGCGGATATTGTTTATCATAAATAAATATTCGCACTAAAAGAAAGAGGGGGGACTTTTTCATGAACTCTTTAGTTCTAGTCATCATTGCTGCTCTAGTATTGGTTTTAGGATACAGATTCTACGGCTCATTTATAGCGGCAAAAGTATTAGTTTTGAGGGACACTACTGAAGTTCCATCAAAAATTCATGAAGATGGTCATGACTATGTACCTACAAACAAATGGGTATTACTCGGACACCACTTTGCTGCAATCGCTGGTGCTGGTCCGCTTATAGGACCTGTTCTCGCAGCACAATATGGTTATCTTCCAGGTACTCTTTGGATCTTAATTGGCGGTGTATTTGCTGGTGCAGTACATGACATGGTTATACTTTGTGCATCCGTAAGACATGATGGAGAATCAATTGCTGAAATTGCTAAGTCACTTTTTGGGACAAGAATGGGATTTGTAACTTCCATTGCGGTATTATTTATATTAATAATAAGTATGGCAGGTCTTGGACTTCCAATCATCAATTCATTGTACAACAGCCCATGGGGAACTTTTACAGTTGGTTTCACAATACCTGTTGCTATGTTTATTGGAGTTTATATGAAATTTATAAGGCCAGGAAAAATAGTAGAAGGTACTATAATAGGTATGGCTCTTATAATATTAGGTGTTGCTTTAGGACCTTTTATACAGCATACAGCAATAGCTCCTTACCTAACCTTTAATGCTAAACAACTGTCAGTTATACTTGCTCTTTATGGTTTTCTTGCAGCTGCTCTCCCTGTATGGTTATTATTACTTCCTAGGGATTATCTAAGCACATACATGAAATTAGGTGTTATAGCATTATTAGTTGTTGGTATTGTAATTGTTAGACCTACTCTACAAATGCCTGCTTTTACTAAATTCATACATGGGGGCGGTCCAATAGTTCCTGGTAAAGTATTTCCATTCCTATTTATTACAATAGCGTGCGGTGCATTATCTGGTTTTCACTCATTGATAAGTTCAGGTACTACTCCTAAACTTATTCAAAATGAAAAAGATGTACTGCCTATTGGATTTGGTTCAATGCTTATAGAATCATTTATAGCTTTAATGGCATTAATTGCTGCAACTTGTCTTCCTACAGCTGATTACTTTGCTATAAACTCAGCACCAGAAGTATTTGCAAAACTAGGAATGGTTCCTCATGAACTTCCAATGTTATCGAATATGGTTGGTGAACATTTAGCAGGAAGACCTGGTGGTTCTGTATCACTTGCAGTTGGTATGGGCTACGTATTTTATAAGATTCCTGGATTAGAAGGATTAATGTCTTACTTCTATCATTTCTGCATAATGTTTGAAGCACTGTTTATACTAACTACTATAGATGCCGGTACAAGAATAGGCAGATACTTACTTCAAGACTTATGTGGAAAGTTCTATAAACCACTTGGAAATAGAAATTCATGGTTTAATGTAATAGTATTCAGCGCTATTATATCATTTACATGGGGATATCTACTGTATACAGGTAACATATCAACCATATGGCCATTGTTTGGTACAGCAAACCAAATGCTTGCCGCTATAGCGTTTGCAATAGGAACAACTATTATATTAAAGAAGGGCGTTCCAAAATATGCACTAATTACATTTTTACCTATGGTAGCTATATCAATAATAACTATATCAGCTGCCTTACTCAATATATTCCAAAGTTACTTACCAAAAGGAAATATACTGCTAGCTGTAATATCAGCCGTGTTACTAATACTTCTTGTAATTGTAATTCTTGAAAGTATCAAAGTATGGGTTAAAGATTTTGCTAATATACGAAAATCAAAAAGTCAATCAGTTTAAATAAAAATAAGTGGATGGTTATCTTACACCGTCCACTTATTTTTATATCTATAAATTAATCAAATACATTCGCCAGCTGATTAAATAAGTCCTTTTCTTGTTTTATCTTATCTTCGTTTCCAAGTACACAAATGCAATTTTTCTTCATCGCATCTTCAATTAGATTTCCATATTCCCTAATTTGTTTAACATCCGTATTTAAAACATCTTCTCTTTCTTTTTGTCTATCTTCATATTTAGTACCTTTTATATAATTTTCGGCAGCTGCCTCACCTTGCATTGAAGGATTTAATGGATAGTCTAGGTCAGATATTGCACCAATTATATACTTTCTCATTTCCCTTTCTCCTGCATCAAAGTTTTTAATAAACTCCCCAGCTTCATCATAAACTTTTAAAGTATCCTTTAAATTTGGATCACGATATGATGTAAAGAACATATTACCATTTCTCTGGAATGATGAAAAACATCCATAAGCACCGCCCTGAACTCTTACCTTAGTCCAAAGATATGTGTAATTTGCAATTACCTTAAGTACTTGTAAACTTCCACTGTACTTATATCCAAGTTCAATGAAATTATATGCCTTCGATACATACTGTACTTTACCTGATGTCATCAGTCCTTCATTTTCAGGTGTTAACTTCAGTTCATATTTTTGAGGAACAACCTTACTTGAATCTAAATCATTATACAGCTGATTTAAACATTGTTTGTGTTTAGCATAGTTTTCCTCATCAAGTGTTATACCTGTAATTAAATTATTCTTATTGAATATATTCCTTGCTGCTTCATTTAAGTTTTCGCTTATCTCTTTTGATTTTTGATCAAAATTTTTATCTAAATCAGCGATAAATTTATAAAATCCCAATCCACTAACTATATCTTGATATTTGCCTACACTTGAAAAATATGAAAGCAGATGACTTGAAGTTACAATATGTCCTCTATCAAAAATTATCATTTCCATTCTAGATTTTGTTTCATCAATTATTTCCTTTATTCTATTACAATCATCAAACTTACTCTTTTTAATTATTTCTTCTATCAACTCAACTAGTTTAGATAAATTTTCTACAAGGACTTTTGACTTTACTATAAATTTAGGATAAAATTCATTGGTACTTCCATTCTTAGAAAAAGCTTCAACAAAGTATCTTATTCCACCAGTATATATATCAACATTTTTTGATAAATCTTCATACTTATAGTTTTCTGTATTTATCTTCCCTAAAATTGTACTCAATAGTGATATATATGGTATAAGTTCCTGCCTAACAGCTGATGTGTCAAAATATAAATTTACATAAGCTATTTTATTAGTGAATACAGGATGATACAGTACCTTTACACCGCATTCCTCATCTTCTATCAATTGCAACTTTTTAGCCTTAGGATCTATATCGTTTATAGAAATGAGCGGTATCTTTTCTAGGTTTTCAGATAAATCAGGAGTACCTTGTCTTTTTTTCAAATTTTGAGTATTCTTTATAAGTTCATCTATTTGCCCTTCAGATAAACTATCTTTAAACTTTTGTAATTCTTCTTTTGTCTCATTTTCCTTCTTTTCAAGTAAACCTTTTTCAGGCTCTACTATCAAAACTGAACTGTGTTCATTATTCAATATGTGTTTTTCTATAAGATTTTCAAAATATGGAGTAGTAAGTGCTGCCTTTATCTTTGAAAGAGCAGTTTCATAAGTAAGATGAATCCATGGTTTTTCATCATACAACCAGCTGTCCATACACTTCATTCCATATACCAATCCCTTTGGATAACCTTGATAGTTAGCTTCCCTTAATCCAAATTCCCTTATATTTATGGCAGCTTCTATGAGTTTTTTGTCAATTCCGTCTTTAACCAACTTCTTTAAACTGTCCATTACTACCTGCTTAAACTCTTCAACTCTATCCTTATTTGAATTTTTTACAACTATAGTAAATATGGTTTGGAGCATACTCGATTCAAATCCACCAAATACATCTTTACCTATTTTAGCATCTATAATAGCTCTTTTTAAAGGTGATGATGGCATTTCTAAAAGTATAAGTTCTAATATATCAAATGCTAAGTATGCTTCAGGATCAGTTGCTTTTCCAGTAACAAAATTCATACTTAAAAATGTCTTATCTTCTTCTTTTTCATTAGCTAGTATAGGGTACTTAATATTAACTTGTTTTTGATGATCAAATGGAACCTGCAAGTTTATTTTTGAATCTATGTCCTGTCTGTCGAAGTTTTTTAAGTAATTTTCATTTAAAAAATTTAATCTATCCAATATATCCATTTTTCCATACAGATATATATAACTATTAGATGGATGATAATACTTTTTATGAAAGTTTGTAAATTGTTCTTGTGTTAAAGTTGGTATTACATATGGATCTCCACCAGATTCAAGTCCATATTGAGTATCAGGGAAAAGAGATTCTGATATTTTTCTAAAAAGTATGGACTCAGGAGCAGAAAAAGCACCTTTCATTTCGTTATAAACTACACCCTTATAACTAATTGGAGCATTCTTATCTTCAAGCTCATAGTGCCATCCTTCCTGCATCATAATTTCAGGAGTATTATATATGTTTGGATAAAAAACTGCATCTAGATATACATCCATTAAATTGGAAAAATCCTTATCATTTGTACTTGCTACAGGATACATTGTTTTATCTGGAAATGTAAATGCATTTAAAAATGTATTTAAAGAGCCTTTTACTAATTCTACAAAAGGCTCTTTTACTGGAAATTTTCTAGAACCACATAATACAGAGTGTTCTAATATATGCGGTGTTCCCCTGCTGTCTTCCGGCGGTGTCCTAAAACTTATTGCAAACACCTTATTGTCATCATCATTTTCAAGATAAAATAATCTTGCTCCACTTTTTTTATGTTCAAATATCATACCATTAGAATTTATTTCACTAATATGTTTTCTTTCCAAAAACTCAAAACCACTATATTCTTTTCCAAGTTGTAATTCCATAAATTTATCTCCTTTCAAATTCTTAATAATTTAGCAGCATACTCATTACTTATCTATTATCTCAAAATATAATGCTATATATAACATTATATACAAAATTTCCACTAAATAAAACTTCATCATTTATCCAATAACTTATATAAAGACATATATTAAAAATATTGCGATGCAATATTTTTGAGAGGACAGAGGACAGAGGACAGAGAAGGAGGATTTACAGTAGAATTAATAGATTCCAACCTTCATCCAAAAAAAACTAAAATGCCCTGCATTGACGCCGTTAGGCGCTGTTTGAATTTTGATCTTGATGACTTAAAAGTAGCTGCCATAGATGGCATAGAATTATTTGATAGTATTTAGAGAATTGTTTTTTTTCACAGCCTTACGGGCATAGAGATAGCTTTAAGGTATAATTTCAAAATAAAACTGGAAATATTTTATTAAGGTTCTTGGGTAAAAAGGTAAGTGTATCCATACTTATGACCTATCGGTCTGCGGGCTTACCAGCCCTTCAAGTGAGTGTAAAAAATTATAATTCCAGTAAAAATTCTATTTTTACTGGAATTCAAATGTTAAATCTCTGCTAACTTATATAAATTTAAAGATTTTTTGCAGCGCAGCGGAGAAAAATCCTCCTTCTCTGTCCTCTGTCCTATGTCCTCTGTTTTTGTGTCCTCACATGTTTAATATAAAGTTAACTATGACATATATTCCATAGAGCAGTGCTTCATCTGAGGCATCAAAACCACTTGAATGAAGAACTTTTGTTCCTTTAACTTTGTCACTTATACCAAGTCTAAAGTGTACAGATGGACATCTTTGTGCAAAAAATGCAAAATCCTCACCAGCAAAGCTCTTTTCAAGATCCAGCACATTATCATCTCCAAGTATCTTTTTACTTGATTTTATAAATTTATCCGTAAGTTCAAAGTTACTTATTAAAGGTGGACAACCATGTTCATATTCAATGTCAACTTTGCATTTAAAATTTTCTGCTGAAACCTCTGCTGTGTTCTGTATTTCCTGCTGTATGACATTTCTAAGGTTATCATCAAAAGTTCTTACTGTTCCATTAACTTTTGTTTCATCACTTATTACATTGGGCACATTTCCAGAATTGAACGATGCAAATGTAACTACAAATGGATTTAAAGGATTATTTTTTAAGTGAAGCTTTTCGCTGCAAGTTTGAATAAAGTCCACAGCAGGGTATATAGTATTATTGCATAGATAAGGCATTGCAGCATGCCCACCTCTACCTTTAAATGTTATAAAAAATTCATCTGTTGAAGCCATAGACGGTCCTGCCGTTACTTCTATTTTTCCAACATCAAGTCCCGGCCATACATGCAGTCCTATTATATTTTTTACTTTTGGATTTTCAAGCACTCCATTTTCAATCATAGGAAGTGCTCCTCCAGTATCTTCTTCACCTGGTTGAAAAATAAACTTTATACATTTGTCAAATCCTATTTTTTTTAATATTAAAGCGCATCCAAGCACAACAGCCATATGATAATCATGCCCACAAGCATGCGATACACCATTAATAGGAAGTGCATCAATATCTGATCTTATAGCAGTACATTCATTACCTTCATTAAGCACACCAACTACACCAGTATTTATCATATCAACTGTATTGATATTTAAATCTTTTAAGAATTTCTTTATTATTTGTTGAGTTTTATATTCTTTAAAAGATAATTCTGCATTTTCATTTAATTTTTTTCTCAAATTTACTATTTTGCCCATATTGTCTTTTATAATTTCTAATAAATCCATAAGTTCACCCCCATTGCATTATAATACACCAATTTGAATAATTATACATATTCTATCACCAATAAATAATTTCTTCAATACAAAATTAAAACTTTACATAAAAAAAACTCTATCATAAGATAGGATTACCTTACGATAGAGTTTTTATTATGACTATTTCAACTTAACAAGTAGTTCTCCTGTTTTAACTTGATTTCCTTCTTTTATAAATACTTTTTCAACGGTGCCTGTTTTTGCTGAAGTAACATTTGTCTCCATTTTCATTGCTTCTATTATAACTAGGCTCTGTCCTTTTTCTACTTTATCCCCTTCATGTACTAGTACCTTTAATACATTTCCTGGAATACTTGCTCCTATTTCATCTTCATTATTAGGATCTGCAAACTCAACATTCTCTTCTGAAATTTCTATTTTTGAACTGCTTATTTTATCTTTTATCTTAATTTCTCTTCTATTTCCATTTACCTCAAACACTAGAGTTTTATACCCTTGAGCATCCAGCTTACCTATTTCAAGCAGCTGAACAATTAATGTTTTTCCTTCAGCTATTTCAATTTCACAAGTTTCTCCTTCTTTAAGTCCGTGGAAGAATACATCACTTCCCATATGACTTAAATCTCCATATTCATTTACATATTTCAAATATCCTTCAAATACATCAGGGTATAGAGCATAGCTTACAACATCATTGTCCGAAGCATTCATCTTAAATTTTTCATCTAAATGTTCTTTTATCTTTCCAAAGTCTTCACTAGGAAGTAACTCACCTGGTCTGCAGGTAATAGGTTTTTCATCTTTCAATACTAATTTTTGAAGTTTTTCTGGGAAACCTCCCATTGGCTGCCCCATCATTCCTTTAAAGAAAGTAACTACGGAATCAGGAAACGGCATACTTTTAGCCTTTTCATAAATATTTTCAGGAGTTAGATCATTTTTAACCATAAATATAGCTAAATCTCCTACCATTTTTGATGATGGAGTTACTTTTACTATATCTCCTACCATGTAGTTTACTTTTCTATACATGTCTTTTACTTCCTCAAATCTATGTCCCAAACCAAAACTTTCAACTTGAGGTTTTAAGTTTGAATACTGTCCTCCAGGTATTTCATACTTGTATATTTCAGCAGTTCCTGTTTTTAATCCGGATTCAAATTGTTTATAAACAGGTCTTACTGCACTCCAATAATCTGATAAAGCCTGCATATCCTCTAAATCAATTTCAGTGTCCCTTCCAGTATTTTTTAATGCTGCAACCACTGAATTTAATGAAGGCTGGCTTGTAAGTCCAGACATACTGCTTAGTGCTGTATCAACTATATCTATTCCTGCATGAGCTGCCATTAATACAGTTGCAACTCCATTTCCAGTAGTATCATGTGTATGCAGGTGTATAGGTATTGATATTTCTTGTTTCAATGCTCTTATAAGTTTTAATGCTGCATATGGTTTAAGCAAAGCTGACATATCCTTTATTCCAAGTATATGTGCACCTGTCTTTTCTATTTGTTTAGCTAAGTTTACATAGTACTTTAAACTGTATTTGTCCCTACTTTCATCAAGTATATCGCCTGTATAACACATACAAGTTTCTGCAATTTTTCCTTGGTTTAATACCTCATCAGTGGCAACTTCCATACCTTTTAGCCAATTAAGTGAATCAAATATTCTAAAAACATCTATTCCAGATTTTGCAGACTGCTTAACAAACTTTCTTATAACATTATCTGGATAGTTTTTGTATCCAACAGCATTTGCTCCTCTTATAAGCATTTGAAATAATACATTAGGTATTCTCTTTCTAAGTTCTTCAAGTCTTTCCCATGGTGATTCCTTTAAAAATCTATAAGCTACATCAAAAGTTGCTCCTCCCCACATTTCCAGTGAGAATATATCCTTCCCTAAAACAGATTGAGCTTTAGCAATTTTAACCATGTCCACTGTTCTCATTCTAGTTGCCATAAGGGATTGATGTGCATCTCTCATTGTTGTATCTGTTATTAGTAATTTATCTTGAGCCTTTATCCAATCAACTACACCCTGCGGTCCTTTTTCATCTAATATCTGTTTTGTGCCATATAAATGTTCATTTGCTTGAAATTTTGGAACAACTGGTACATCAAAGTCATCCTTCTTACCTTTAGTTTCATTTACGACTTTATCTCCAACATATTTTAAAATTCTAAGTTCTTCATCAGCTTTTGGTACTATATCAAAAAGCTCTGGATTACTTGCTATAAAGTTAGTATCACATTTTCCTTCTGCAAAGTCTTTATGATTTAAAACATTTATAAGAAAGTCAACATTTGTTTTTACTCCTGAAACAGTAGTTTCTTTTACCGAACGAATGGATTTTCTTATTGCATCCTTAAATGTCCTTGACCAAGCTATTGTTTTAACAAGCAAACTATCATAATAAGGACTTATAACTGCTCCTGTAAATCCATTTCCACCATCAAGTCTTATACCAAAACCAGAACCAGTTCTGTATACATCTATTCTACCTGTATCAGGTGCAAAGTTATTCATAGGATCTTCCGTTGTTATCCTGCACTGTATTGCATATCCCCTAGGCTTTATATCTTCTTGTGAGTAAATTCCAATTTCTTTAGAATCTAAACTATATCCTTCAGCTATTAAAATTTGACTTTGAACAATATCTATTCCTGTAACCATTTCAGTTATTGTATGTTCAACTTGAATTCTTGGATTCATCT
Organism: Clostridium sp. JN-1; assembly: GCF_003718715.1. NCBI lineage: Bacteria > Bacillati > Bacillota > Clostridia > Eubacteriales > Clostridiaceae > Clostridium > Clostridium sp. JN-1. The sequence goes on from NZ_CP033465.1 coordinate 2,369,914, forward strand.
CTATAAAGTAGTAGTTCAAGTTTTTATCAACCAAAAATTCTAGTGTACCTGCACTTCTATAATTTACTGACTTAGCTACTTTAAGTGCATCCTTGCAAATGGCATTTCTCTTTTCTTCTGGCAAAGCTACTGCCGGTGTAAACTCTATAACTTTTTGATGTCTTCTTTGTATAGAACAATCTCTTTCATGCAAATGTACTATATTGCCATATTTATCTCCTAAAACTTGCACTTCAATGTGTTTAGGACTTTCTAAATACTTCTCAATAAACATGTCATCTATACCAAAGGCTTTTTTTGCTTCATTTTTAGCACTCCTGTATGCTTGCAAGAGGTCTTCTGCCTTGTACACAATTCTCATACCTCTTCCACCACCGCCTGCTGCAGCTTTTAGCATAACTGGATATCCACAAATTTTTGCAAATTCTATGGCCTCTTCTTCCGTCTTTATAGCTTCTTGTACTCCAGGAATAGTTGCAACTCCAGCTTTTTCAGCCATAATTTTGGATTGAATCTTGTCTCCCATTTTATTCATCATTTCATCTGTAGGTCCTATAAATTCAATCCCAGCTTCTTTACATTTCTTAGCAAACTCAGCATTTTCCGATAGAAATCCGTACCCTGGATGTATAGCATCAACACCTTTTTTTAAAGCAAGACTTATTATTTCATCAATATTTAAGTATGCTTCAACTGGTCCTTTATTTTTACCTATTAAATATGCCTCATCAGCTTTTGTTCTGAATAACGAACGTTTATCTTCATCTGAATATATAGCTACCGTTCTTATTCCCAGCTCATGGCATGCTCTGAAAATTCTTATTGCAATTTCCCCTCTATTTGCCACAAGAACTCTTTTAAACTTTTTAATCAAATCCCTCAGCTCCTTTTTGAATTGTATAATATTGTATATAACGAATATTTATTAATTAAAACAAAGTTAATATTATTATATATAAGTATCAAAATTATTTCAATTGCAATTTTTTGTTTTTTTAACTTGCATTTTTATATTTATTACACAATCACCTAATACTCAAGCATTAAAAGCTGTAATATATTTAAAATAATATTTTTTAATTAGACTATACAATATATATTGTATTAAAGAATTTGTATGTCAAAACAATAAATTAGCATATGCTATATTACTTAAATTTTAAGTATAGCATATGCTAATATATCATTAATATATGATTCAACTATGTTTTAGTACAAAAATAGTTATTACTTTAATTTTTTACCTTTGACCAAGCTTCAAGTTTGGAACTGCATTTAAAGTTAAATTCGATAAGTTACCTTTTTTATATTCAAAATATGCAGCACTGCCTATCATAGCAGCATTATCAGTACACAATGTAAATTCAGGGAATAAAACATTTATGCCGTTCAATTGTCCCTCTCTTATAAGAGTTTTTCTAAGGTATGTATTTGCAGCAACACCACCTGCTACTGCTATCTTATGTACACCCTTTATCTTACAAGCCTTAATCGCATTATCAACTAAAAAGCTAACAGCAGCCTTTTGAAAAGATGCAGCTACATCAGCTCTATTTATTTCTTCACCTTTCATTTGTTTTTTATTCAAGTAATTTAATACAGCAGATTTAAGTCCGCTAAATGAAAAGTCGAGAGAATCATTATCGTGAAAGTTAGCTCTTGGAAACTTTATTGAATCCTCATTTCCTTCTTTAGCTATTTTATCTATTTTAGGGCCTCCAGGATATCCAAGTCCAATTGCTCTTGCAACCTTGTCATATGCTTCACCTGCAGCATCATCTCTTGTCTGTCCTAGCACTTCAAACTCACCATAATCCTTCATATACACAATAAACGTATGTCCGCCGGATACAACAAGACATACAAATGGCGGCTTTAAATCATTGTATTGTATAAAATTTGCACTTATATGACCTTCTATGTGATTTACACCTATGAGTGGTTTTTTTATCGCATAAGCTAAAGACTTTGCATACTGCATTCCTACAAGTAATGCTCCAACAAGTCCCGGTCCATAAGTTACTCCAACTGCATCTATATCATCAAGTTTGACTCCTGCTTCATCAAGGGCTTGTTGAACAACCATTGCTATAACTTCCACATGTTTTCTAGAAGCTATTTCAGGAACAACACCGCCAAACTTTGTATGTATATCTATTTGAGATGAAATTATATTTGATAATACTTTTCTCCCATTAACCACTACCGCAGCAGAAGTCTCATCACAACTACTTTCTATAGCAAGTATTTTTACATCTTCATTCATAACTTTTACCTCACTTTTTAGTTAAAATACCACAATAATTATACACTAACACTCATGCAGCGGCAATCTACGCTAAAAATGCGCAGCATTTTTGAGAGGACAGAGGACAGAGGACAAAGGACAGAGAAGAATGATTTTTTGCTAACGCAAAAAAATCTTTAAATTTATATAAGTTAGCAATGTTTCGCCTTAGCGAAACAAGCTATTAAAAATTTAATTAAAGATTTTTCGTAGTGCAGCGGAGAAAAATCCTCCTTAATTGTCCTATGTCCTATGTCCTATGTCCTCTGTCCTCTGTCCTTTGTCCTCTTATGTTTATACCAGCTAAAAGTAATATCATTATCTATGGTATAAAAAATCTTCAGTATAACGTATTAACTTATCATTGAAAGCACAATCAATTCAATGAAGTTAAAAACATACATGCTGAAGGTTTATTTAAAAACTATTTTATAGATACAACTCCACTTTCCTTTGCCTGAAAATGTCCTATATTATATGTAAACTTTTTCCCATTTAAGTCCATAAAAATTATAGGCACAACTAGGGATTTAACTTTATCTTTAATTTTTTCAACATTAACTTCCAATAACTTGTCCCCGGCTTTAATCGAATCTCCTTGTTTTACATAGATTTCAAAACCTTCTCCTTTTAAATCAACAGTATCTAATCCAAAATGTACTAAAACTTCTACTCCGGAATCACTTTTTATAGAAATAGCATGTTTAGTAACAAAGGCACATGTAATTACACCATCTATAGGTGAAAATACATGTCCATTTTCAGGTTCTATAGCAAAGCCATCTCCCATCATCCTTTTAGAAAATACTTCGTCATCTACATCATCTAAACTTATTACTTTTCCTGAAACAGGCATCAAAAATTCATCAGTATTTTTTAAATTATTCACCTTTTTTTTAAATATACTAAACATTCTTTATCCTCCTACCCCAATAATTTAATATAATTATCTTTATTTTTATATTTAACCTCTAATTTTATTATGTAAATAGAATTAATTAAGCAGTTAATTAGTTTCTTCTAAATATTTCCCCATTAAAAATTCAAATAACATTATAACATTTGCATAAAATGAAGTAGGTAATTTATTACGATCGTCCATAGTATGCATATCATATAACTTGAAATTAATATCTGATAATTTCTCTAATGTACTTTCAGTTTCCCCTGTAATAGAAATAATTTTTACTTTACTCTTTTTAGCCAATTTACAGATTCTTATTACGGAATCCGTTTCTCCTGATTTTGAAACAGTTATCAAAATTTTACCGTTAATGCTATTAACATCATAGTTTTCACTCATATCCGAAAAAATACACCTAAATCCCATTACTATTAGCTTCCTTGTAATATATCGGACTATAGGTTCTGAAAATGCTACTGCATAAGTGTATATTATGTCTTTTTTATATTTATGCAGCATATCTACAAATTCAGCCATTTTTTCTTCACTTATGAGAGATAATAATTCCTCTATATCAGCTCCAAAATAGCCATTGCTTTTATATTCAGAAAAATAGGATTTTTTACTTCTTAATGTAAAATATAAATTATAATACATATCTATAAATCCAGAATATCCTAACTTTTTAGTAAGACTCATAACAGTAGTAGTGCTAGTATAATGCTGCTTAGCTATACCCCTTACGCCAATACTTTTGACATTATCTATATTATCGATAATATAAGTTAGTATATCTTCTTCCATATTATTTAAATGATACTTATCAACTATTTTATATATATCAATTTTAGACATAAACTTCACCCTTATCAACAAATAGTATAATTATTTACTTTATATTATATAACTATCGTCGATTAATGTAAAAGTTTGTGAAAATAATACCTATCTATTTAAAAGTTACTTTATTATAAATAGATAGATATTAGATAATTACAGGTTAAAATATTATTTTAACTCAGGCCAGTATTCTTTATTTGCTTTCATTAATTCATCTAGAATTTTTTTAGCTATTCCTGCACTAGGAACTGTTTTAGAAAGAGTAATTGCCTGCCACAATTTTTGATAAGATCTTTCTACCCAAGCCTCTACAACTAGCTTTTCAACTGAAACCTGCTGTTCCATCAATCCTTTCTGAAATTGAGGAATTTTTCCTACACATAATGGTTCTGGTCCTGAACTTCCAACAAGACAAGGTATTTCAACCATTGCTGTAGGATCAAAGTTTTGAATAGCTCCATTGTTCTCCACAATCAACAGCATTCTCTCATGTGTATTAAATGCTATAGCAGTTGCAAGATCAACTATATAAGAAGCATGTTCTTCTGTATGCAATTTGCAATCCTTAATGGAATTAGTTTTAATAACTTTTCTACATTCTCCAAATACAAACTTTTCTCTTCCATCCATTACTTCATTTGCTCTTGTGTAGTTTTTATCACTGTGTTTAACAGCATAGTCCTGATATAGATAGTATTTTAAATAAGTATTTGGAAGAGTATCTGGATCTACAGCATATACATCCTTTGCTTTAGCAAAAGTTTCATACCAGCTTTTTTCACCAGATTTATCTGCTTCAGTTACATAACCATTTTTTGAAACATATTCTTTTAATTTTGGCATTAGGTCATTTCCAGCTTTATCTTTTATAGATGTCCACCATCCAAAGTGGTTAAGTCCAAAGTATCTTACTATCATTTCTTTTCTAGATTTTAGACCTAGTATGTTTGCCATACGTGATTCTATTCCTACTGGCATATCACAAATATTTAATATTTTTGAATTAGGTCTCAATCTTCTTGTAGCTTCTGCAACTATTGCTGCTGGGTTGGAATAGTTTAACATCCATGCATTAGGTGAATATTTCTCCATATAATCTAGTATTTCTATAACCCCACCTATTGATCTCATTCCATAAGCTATTCCTCCTGGTCCGCAAGTTTCCTGACCTAATACGTCATATTGTAATGGAATTTTTTCATCCTTTTCACGCATTGCATATTTTCCTACTCTTATATGTGCCATTACAAAATCTATATCAGTAAAAGCTGTTTCTGGATCTGTAGTTTCAACAAATTCAATATTTGGTGCTTTCTCTCTCAATATAATCCTGCATGCTCCGGCAACTATAGCTTGTCTATCTCCATCGTTATCATAAAGTTTTATTTTTCTGATGGGGAACCTGTCTTGATTATCTAAAAGCATTAAGACTATTCCTGGAGTAAATGTACTTCCTCCGCCTGCAATTGTTATAGAAAATTTTTTCATATTATATTCCCTCTTTCTAATATTTTTTAATTTATATTAAATTAAAAGTATCTAGCAAATTATTAATTTATGCAGATAATCTATTTAGATATTTATCAACTTTATTTCTTATATTACTTACTTTAGGACCATATATTACTTGAATGTTGTTTCCACTTTTAATTACTCCTGACGCACCAGTACCTTTGAGGATAGCTTCATCTACCTTATCTAATTCTGTAACTTTGACTCTTAAACGAGTAAAACAGTTATCAACAGACTCAATATTATCTTTGCCACCAAGTCCCTCTACAATTGCAGCAGTTAAATCATCTCCAGATTGATTAGACTTACCTAATTTTTTATCTTTATAATCCTTCTTAGTATATAATTTAACTTCATCGTCTTCTCTACCAGGAGTTTTTAAATCAAACTTTTCTATGATAAATTTAAATACAAAGTAATATACTACTATTTCTACTAAACCTACAGCTATGAAAATAGGCCATTTAGTTCTGCTGATTCCAGCTGGAACGTTATAAGCTAAGAAGTCTATAATTCCCACCTGCAGCATAAACCCTAACTCCTAATGCATAGACAATAACCTGAAATAAACCATCTAAAGTTGAATGAACAAACCATAAAATAGGTGCTACAAATAAGAATGTAAATTCAAGCGGTTCTGTAATTCCAGCTAAGAATGAAGTTGCTGCTGCTGGAATCAACATACCTTTTACCTTTTCCTTATTTTCTGGTTTACTAGTTTTATAAAATGCATACGACGCACCAAGTAATCCAAACATTTTAGATATACCAAACAGAAGATATTTTGCTGATGGATCAAAAGCCTTTACAGATGGATCCGCAAGTTGTGCCAAGAATATATTATAAGCTCCAACATATGTATGTCCACCAAGTGCCAAAGTTCCGCCAAGATCTGTATATTCAAATGGAGTCCATATTAAATGATGCAAACCTGTTGGAACCAATACCCTATTTAAAAATCCATATAAGAATACACCTATATAACCAGAAACATTTATAAAGTGAGTAAGTGCTTTAATACCAAGTGCAACAAAAGGCCAAAAGTAACTAAATGCTATAGCAAGAATTAATAATATAGGAATTAAAACTATAAAAACATATTTTGTATTTCCATAAATATTAATTGCTTCCGGCAGTTCTTTATTACAGTATTTATTATGTATAATTCCTATTACTACACCAAGGATTATTCCTAAAAATACTCCCATATCCGTTACCTGAAAACCAAGCACCAGTGCTTGTCCAGTTCCATATAGCTCAGAAGTCTGCTTATATTTTACAAGCCTTCCTGTAATAGCAAGCCATTGATTATTTGCTCCTAAGTATACTAAGAAAGAAAGTAATGCTACAAGTGCTGCTTCCGCTTTCCTTTCTCTTGCTATACCCATGGCTATACCAACGCAGAAAATAACACTTAAGTTATTCATAATAGGCCAAAGTCCGCTTGCAATAAATTTTCCTAAATTAAGTAAAAAAGTATTATTCCCAACAATAGTAGGATTGCTTAATATTGAAGATAGTGCAATTATTATACCTGCAATAGGTAAAAATAATACTGGAACAATTATAGCTCTTGCAAAAACTTGTGCACCATTTACTAATTTCTCTTTCACGATTTATACGCCCCCCTGATTATAATTAAAAGTTCTAAATAAACTACTTATTTAATTATGAATATAATTTAAAACTGTATTTATGTTTTATAAAATGTAGTAATTAATTTAATAACTTATTTTTTAATTGTGCTATTAATTTCTGCACCAGCTTCTATGTTCAAATAGTAACACGTTTACATTCGAAATTGAATACGTTTTAAGGCATACGTAACAGGTTAAGTAAATTCATAACACGTTATGTATATCATATAAAAAAATGCAAAGCGCTTTTGAGAGGACAGAGGACACAAAAACAGAGGACAGAGGACAGGGGACAATTGACAGAGAAGGATGATTTTTCTCCGCTATACTGCGAAAAATCTTTAATAAAAAAAAAGCGCGGCAACAGCCGCGTTATTTCGCTTCGCTCAACTTCTTTTGGGCGCAGCCCTTAACTGGGCTGCTTTATTATTTCAAGATTATTTTTCCCATAACTTTCTTTTCAATTTTTTAACAAGCAAATTATACCTTTCATCTTCTCTTAACGGTGTAAATGCAGGATTTTTAGCAACTACATTAACAAGATTTTTCTTAATTGTTATCTCATCTATAGGAGTGTTTGTTCCAATACAATTATTATCCTCAAACCATTTATCTACCTTACTAAAATATTCATTTCCTTTAAAACTCAGTGGAAATTGGATACTGCAAACGGTGTTCACATATCTCTCTAATGCATCTATCGCCTTTTCTTTCTTTTGCTCTATTAAATACCCTTGTGCAGCAGCGATATGAATTCCAAAAACATCATTTGTGCAAATATCTGTGAGCTTAAAGACATTAATAATCTGAATTCCCTGAGAATAAATCTTTTCAAACAAAACTGGTTCCATAATGTTTAAGGAAAGATAATTGTTTAGAAGTGTTAATATGTTTATTACCTTGTTGTAAAGTAGTATTTGATTCACTTCATTTGCTTGAGCAGCTTTTCCCTGCATCTTATATGCATTAATCAGTATGACATCATCTCCACTATACGGCTCTAACTTATTATCCAATAATCGAATAACTTCTTCGCTATTTCCCAGTGCCATCTCTGCCAATGCTTCCATAGTATTTGCTTTTTTTATGTCAGAAATATTCTCTGATTCCTCTTTTATTCTCTTGCTTAGCAATATACACTGCTGAAAAATTTCTTTCTTTGTTATCTCAGCTTTTGTTAAAGTCGAATAGTTTAATAATAATTGAATCATAGAAAGCAAAAAAGGAAAACAGGAACAGTATTTTTTTATTAACTTGTTACACTGCTCCATTACTTCATCAAATGGCTTTACGGTAAATTCATGTGAAAGTTTATTATAAATTTTTTTAATGTCTTCCTTTGTAAGCTGCGGAGAATATCCTAATAATTCATCCACTGAAATATTAAAATAAGTTGCAAGTTCAGGAAGAAGTAAAATATCAGGATAACTTAATCCAGATTCCCATTTAGAAACAGATGCTTTAGAAGCTCCAATGTAATCTGCCAGCTGTTCCTGCGTTATACCTTTCTCTTTCCTCTTCTTAACAATACATTTACCTATATTTAATTCTTTCATATCTATCACCTCTAATAACATTTTATGTGCTGACTTATTTCCTGTAAATGGACTTGTAGTTGATATTAGTAGAAAAAGTTAACTTGCAGGAAACCTGATTTCATAATTAAAGCCCTGTTTCTTTTAATTAAACAAGGCTTATATAAATAATCTTTAACTTATAATTTAGCAAAATCGAAAAATCATACAATCATTTAAAAGTATTATAAAATACCTCTTCCTATTTACTTAAAGAATCAACATATTCTTTGGCTTCTTTCAATCCAAGTCCAGTAGCAATTCTATATTTTTTTATTGCTTCAACTTTTTTACCTTCTAAAATAAGACTTTTTAATTCGTCCGTTATTGTATCAGGCACTCCAACTTGTTTAGCAATTTTACTTAAGTTTACATTTATGCGTGCTATATCACTTCGTATCTGACTAATACTGCTTACTATCCATAGTAATAATCCTGCTCCTACGAACACACAAATAGTTATATAATTCATAATTTAACTCCTTTCAAGTTCACACAAACTTACCAATGCTTAAATATTATAGATTTATATTAATGAATTTAATAAAAAAATGCAAAGCAACTTTTTTTGAGAGGACAATGAATGTGAGTTTCTTTTAAATTAAAGATTTTTTGTAGTGCAGCGGAGAAAAATCCTCCTTCTCTGTCCTATGTCCTTTGTCCTCTCTCTTCTGAATTGTAAAATATTTCACCACATTGAATAATAATACTATAATGGTATAATTATATATAATACTCGCTACAACATATCAAGACTATTTATCTTTTCATATAACTGCAGTGAAACCATCGATAAATTAAGTTTTAAGGAGGGAATTATTTATTTATGAAACACTTTTTTAAAAATAAGCAATTTTCATTTCAAACAATGCGTTTACTTGGTGCAACTGCATGGGGGGCAGCTGATATAGGAGAAGTCCTATCTACTGCAGGAGAAATTAAAGATGGTAATACTGAAAGTTGGTGTGCTGAATGGACACAGACTGCAAAAAGGCTCGATAATTTTGCAAACTTATGTTATTTCTCAAATAGCTTTATAAGTGCGAGTGAATCATATTTAAGAGCTTCAAATTACTACCGTACTGCAGGATTTTATTTACACGAAGATCATGATAATTCTAAATATTTAAATCTCTATAGTGAAAGTCTTAGATGTTTTTCAAATGTTGTAAAATTAAGCAATTTAGTTATTGAACCTGTAAAAATACCATATGAAGACATAGAGCTCCCGGGATATTTTTACCATGCAAAAAAAACTAAAGATCCAAGTCCTACAATTATAACTTTAAATAGCTTAGATGGTACAAAAGAAGAAATGTATGGATTTGCTATGAGTGCTGTAAAACGCGGAATGAATTGTCTTACATTCGATGGACCAGGCCAAGGTGAAGTTATTATAAAACATCATCTTGTATTTAGACATGATTATGAAAAAGTTATAACACCTATTGTAGATTACCTTATTTCAAGAGAAGAAGTCGACAAAAGTTCGATTATAATTTTAGGTGAAAGTTTGGGTGGTTATCTTGCGCCAAGAGCAGCAGCTTTCGAACACAGGTTAAAAGCTTGCATTGCCAACAGCGGAATATTTGATCTTTTAGGTGACCATATTCCTAAAAACTTACCAAGGAAAAAGGTTTTTGAAGAAGCAGAGAATAACATGGATAAATACAATACAGAATTAAATAAGATTATGGATAATGATACAAACGTGAGATGGTTCATACTTCATGGAATGTACGTGTTTGGAGCCAAAAGTCCTATAGAATTAATACTAAAATGTCAGCACTATTTTCTAAAAGACATCTCAAATAAAATACAATGTCCTACTCTTGTCACAGAGTCTGAAGGTGATTCAACATTTTCCAGTAATCAAGCAAAATCACTTTACAATTCACTAATATGTCCAAAAGAATTTATGCTTTTCACAAAAGAAGAAGGTGTAAATGAGCATTGTCAAGCTGGATCTAAATTAATTGCAAGTGAGCGAATTTTCAACTGGATAGAAAAAATGCTGTAATTATTTCAACTTTTTATATATCATCACCGAGATGAGGATTAATTATGAATAAAAATTTTACTGCACTATTAAATTGGCAGGCGGCTGCAAAATAAATCATTTTAAGGCAGCCCCTGCTCTAACTTTACAAAAAAAGTTATACTATCTTCTTTATTTTTAACCCACATTTCACCATCATGTAATTCAACTATACTTTTAGCTATAGCAAGACCTAATCCACTTCCCCCTGTAGCTTCAGAACGCGACTTATCAACCCTATAAAATCTATTAAATATTTTCTGTAAATCTTCTTTTTCTATGTGTTTGCACTTATTTTCTATAGAAACCAATATATATTCATTTTTCTGCTTGAGTTTAAGGTTTATCTCACCGGGTTTCAAACTATACCTTATAGCATTCATAATTAAGTTTTCAAAGACTCTTACAATTTTATCTCCATCTATGTAAGCACAAACTTTATTACTATAAAATTCTTTCTTTATTATTACATTATTTTCTTCACATATAACATATAACTCTTCAATTAGTTGTTCTAAAAGTTCATCTAAGCATATTTTCTTTTTATTAATTTCTATTGCCCTGTTACTTAATTTTGTGTATTCAAAAAGATCATTTATAAGTATCTCCAGCTTTTCTGATTTATTATAAGCTATATTAACAAATTCTCTAAGCTCATCAGCATCTTTATACTTCTTATCTTTAACTAGTGCTAGATAACCCTTTATTGATGTAAGAGGCGTTCTCAAGTCATGTGAAACATTTGTTATAAGATCATTTTTAGTTTTTTCTGCTGACCTCTCGCTTTCAATTCTACCTTTTAATTCTGAAGCCATGAAATTTATATTATCTGCAAGTTTTGCAAGTTCATCTTTTCCTTGAATTTTTATTCTATAATCAAGGTTATTCTTAGATATTTGCACTAAATCTTTTGATACTCTTTCTATATATCTCATTTTTTTATTTGTCAAAAAATAAAATAATGCTATAAACGTGATTATGCCTTGAAGTATTGAAAGTGGTGAACCATTAGGTCTTATATATGTAGTTTTTTGTTTCGGCATTCCCCTTATTATTAAATAAGATTTTTTACCTGACAAACTTATTCCGCTAATTTCTACATATTCTTGAGTCTTATCTAGTACAATCCTTTTTTTTAATATTCCATTATCAGTATCTACTACAATTGATTTATCATATTGCTTTTTAAACTCGTCAGCCTTATTAACCAAGTCATAAATATCAAGTTTCTTTTCATGTGCATTTTGAGATTTATATAAAACATTTCCACTTAAATCAGTTAAATATACTCTTACCATATCATTGTTTTTTTTCTGCAGTGCATACTCTATTATCTTATTTACATAGCCTTCATTTAACGTACTTAAATTTTGCATTTCCATTTTTATCTCTGAAAGTTCTTCAGAAATATCTTCAATTCCACTGCTGTAATCTACTTGAGCTATCATATGGTTTTCGTTGTAATGTCCATTATACCAACTTGCTGCAATAAATGCAGAAAGCAAACATACAGCAAAGGTAACTACCAATTCTATCCTTATACTTTTAATTACATTATCCTTAGCAAAATGATAAAACTTTAAAACTACTGGGTTAAAGAGCTTTTTCAATTTTATAACCAACTCCCCAAACTGTTTTTACATACTTCGGTTTTCTGGGATTTTGTTCTATCTTTCCTCTTATTTTTCTAATATGAACCATAACGGTATTATACGAGTCATAGAATTCTTCCTTCCAAATACTTTCATATATTTTCTCGGTACTAAAAACTATCCCCCTATTTTTTGCAAGCAGCTCAAGTATATCAAATTCTCTTTTTGTTAAGTTTACTAACTTGTCCCCAACTTTTACTTCATGGGTATCTGTATTTATAATAAGATCATCAATTTCAATTATTTTTTCAGTTTTTCCATTGTATACATCATTAAATTTTGTATACCTTCTTATTTGAGATTTTACTCTAGCTATGAGTTCAAGGGGATTAAAGGGTTTAGCTATATAGTCATCGGCACCCGTTGTAAGTCCTAATATCTTATCCATGTCTTCCCCCTTTGCAGAAAGCATTATAATTGGCATATTTTTATCTTCTCTTATTTTTATACATGTTTCAATCCCATCCATTTCAGGCATCATTATATCAAGTATTACAAGACATATGTCATCATGTTCCAATATTTTTAATGCCTCTATTCCATTAGCTGCTTTTATTATATCAAAGCCTTCATTTTCCAAATATATGCCTATCAAATTTCGTATTTCCTTCTCATCATCAACCACTAAAATTTTTTGTTTTATCATTCTTGTCCTCTTTCATAAATAAAGTTTTCTTTTTTATTATATAAGATCAATTTTCTATTTACTATAAACAATTATACTTTAATCCATAAAAATATTAAATTTAAGAAAAACTTAAGAATTTTAGAGAGTTTATTTTAAGATTTCTCCAATATGCTTATAATATAAAATACAAACGAGGGGGAACTTCTAAATTGAAATACTCAAAAAAAACTGCTTTATTTTTTTCACTTTTGCCTGGTGCAGGACATATGTACATTGGTCTAATTAAACAAGGTATAGAACTTATGGTATTATTCTTTTTTATAGTTTTCATATCACATTCTTTTAACTTTGACTTTTTTAATATCTTTATACCTGTAATATGGTGTTACAGTATATTTGATGTAAAAACAAAAATTGATCAAGGAGAAAATGCAAAAGATGATGACTTACCAATATTTAAATCAAATAGCTTTAGTCAATCTTTTTTAAATAACAATACAGAAAAGTATATAGCTTATATCTTGATATTGATGGGCATTTTTTCACTAATTGATAATATATTTGTTCCTTTTATAAACAGGTATGTTGATTATGAACTAATACGTTTTGTAAAAGACTTAATTATATCAATAGTATTAATAGGCATAGGAGTATTTATGATTAAAGGCAAAAATAGACATTCAAAGTCAGGTGATAAAAAATGAAGTCAAGAAGAGTTGGTACATTAACTTTTGGTATCCTCATGATAGTTTTAGGTATACTTTACTTGTGCATAACAGTTTTTAATCTGCCAATTGAAAAATATGTAATAAATTTATGGCCTCTTATATTGATATCACTTGGAATAGAAACATTGGTATTAGATAGATTAAGTTTAAAAAATAATGTTGAGTTAAAATATGATTTTATAAGTTTTGTTTTAATAATTGTAATGGCAGCCTTTTGTTTTGGAACATATGCAGTGGCTAAATTCTGGGATCACTATCTTTAAAATTAAAAAAGAATGTTTCAAAGTAAAAACTTATTTCTACTTTGAAACACTCTTTTTTTATTCTTGTACTTCAAACTGATCTTTTGGAACCCCACAAAGAGGACAAGTCCATGAATCTGGAATATCTTCAAAAGATGTACCAGGTTTTATTCCATTGTCTGGATCACCAACTTCTGGATCATATACATACCCGCAAACTGAACAAACATATTTTTTCATAAAAACCCCTCCAATTCATTATCACGACGAACTTAGCTTTTCTACTCTATCTTATTTTTTATCATTGATGATATTTTATTCATATTAATATGTACTTATTTAGCTTGCTGAATAAGTAAAATTACAGCATAACATATATATCCTAGTATTCAGCAAGCTAATTTATTATTTAAAGTATCTGTTTAACAAACCTCTAAATGCTGATCCATGTCTTGCTTCATCTTTGCACATTTCATGAACTGTATCGTGTATTGCATCATAATTCAACTTTTTAGCCAATGCTGCCAAATCCTTTTTACCCTGGCAAGCACCGCGTTCTGCTTCAACTCTTACTTCCAAATTTTTCTTTGTATCAGGAACTACAACTTCTCCTAACATTTCTGCAAATTTAGATGCATGCTCTGCTTCTTCAAAAGCTATTCTCTTATATGCTTCTGCTACTTCTGGATATCCTTCTCTATCTGCTTGACGGCTCATAGCAAGGTACATTCCAACTTCTGAACATTCTCCTGTAAAGTTAGCTCTTAAGCCTTCTACAACTTCTTTATCTACTCCTTTAGCTGTACCTACCTTGTGTTCATCTGCCCAAGCCATTTCACCTTCAACTTTTTCTACAAACTTATCTTTTTTAGCTCCACACTGCGGGCATTTTTCTGGTGCCTCTTCTCCTTCATAAACATATCCACATACTGAACAAACAAATTTTTTCATTTTCATATTCCTCCCAATTAAATTTATAATTTTAAAGCATTACTTTTTATTTAATACTTATTACTAATTAATAATTGTTCTCTACCATGTTTTTAGTTTACTATTATTATTTATATTTGTCAACACATTTTTTATATTTTTTTATTTTTTATTTGTATAGGGTTTCTGATTTAAAACTTAACTCATACTCCGGGATATATTTGAGAGGACATAGGACAGAGGACAATGAAGGTAAGTTTTCTTCCTTACGTCAGAAAACTAATTTATTTTTTAGGCTTGTTTTGCTAATGCAAAACATCGCTTAAGCAAGTATCTAAAATCTATGATTTTCAGATAATTGTTTACTTAGTAGAGTACCCTTAAGGAACAAAAGGATATGAGTTTCTTTTAAATTAAAGATTTTTCGTAGTGTAACGTAGAAAAATCTTCCTTCATTGTCCTTTGTCCTCTGTCCTATGTCCTCTGTTTTTATATTACGAATTACAGTGTCAAAGGCTGTATATATTTCCCGGAGTGTAAGTTAAGTTGCAATCTAAAAACCATATAATAAAAACTAAAAAGACAGTAATATTCAATTTATAAAAAATAGAATATTACTGTCTTTTTATTAAACTGCTTCTAAGTCTTCAAATTGACTATTATAAAGATTAGAATAAAAACCTTTTTTCTTGAGCAATTCATCATGAGTTCCTTGTTCTACAATATCTCCATTATCCATTACAAGTATTAAATCAGCATCTTTTATCGTAGACAATCTGTGTGCAATTATAAAACTCGTTCGATTCTTCATAAGATTGTCCATAGCCTTTTTTATCATAACCTCAGTACGTGTATCTACAGAACTTGTTGCTTCGTCAAGGATTAAAACTTTTGGATTTGCAAGTATTGCCCTTGCAATTGTAATAAGCTGTTTTTGACCTTGTGACACATTAGAAGCTTCTTCATTCAAAATCATATCATATCCTCCTGGAAGTGTACGCACAAAGCTTTCAACATGTGCTGCTCTTGCTGCAGCTTTAACTTCTTCATCTGAAGCATCAAGTCTTCCATACCTTATATTTTCTAATATGCTTCCATTATAGAGCCATGTATCTTGAAGAACCATTCCAAATATTGATCTTAAATCTTTTCTCTTAAAATCTTTTATATCATGACCATCTACAAGGATTTGACCACTATTTATATCATAAAAACGCATTAAAAGTTTTACCATAGTAGTTTTTCCTGCACCAGTTGGTCCAACAATAGCAACCTTTTGACCTGGTTTTACCTTAGTTGAAAAATCATTAATTACAATCTTTTCAGGGTTGTATCCAAAATGAACATGTTTGAATTCAACATAACCCTTTACTCTTTCAAGATCTACAGAGTAGTCATCATTTTCCAAAACTTCTTCTTCCTCTTCTAAAAATTCAAATACACGCTCAGCCGAAGCAGCTGTTTGTTGAAGTATATTTGATATATTAGCTATTTGAGTAATTGGCTGTGTAAATGACCTTACATATTGTATAAATGCTTGAATATCTCCAACCTCGATAGCTTTCTTTACTGCAAGCCATCCTCCAAGCACACACACTCCTACATATCCAAGATTACTTACAAAGTTCATAATTGGCATTATCATTCCAGACAAAAACTGTGATTTCCATGCCGACTTATAGAGTGTATTATTTAATTTATCAAACTTTTCAATACTATCTTCCTCACCATTAAATGCCCTCATAACTATATGTCCGCCGTACATTTCCTCTATATGTCCATTTACATGACCTAAATAATCCTGCTGCTCTTTAAAATATTTTTGAGATTGTTTTACTATAAGCATAATCAATCCAAATGACAGCGGAATTATACAAAGTGCTGTAAGCGTCATGGTAAAACTTATGCTGAACATCATGATAAGCACTCCTACTACAGTTGTGACTGAAGTTATAATTTGCGTCAAACTTTGATTTAAAGTTTGACTTATCGTATCAACATCATTAGTAACACGCGACAGCACTTCGCCGTGATTTGTAGTATCAAAATACTTAAGCGGCATTTTATTTATTTTCTCTGAAATATCTTTTCTCATCTTATAACTTACTTTCATAGACACCCCAGACATTATCCAGCCTTGAATATAACTAAAAAGTGCGCTTGCAATATATAAGAAGGCAAGAAAAATTACTATTTTTCCAATATAATTAAAATCTATTCCACTGCCGCTCCCGGAAATCTTACTTACAATTCCCTCAAACAACTTAGTTGTAGCACGGCCCAATATTTTAGGACCTACTATGGAAAAGACTGAACTTGCAGCTGCAAATATAAGAACAACAACAATAGATAATTTATATTCACTCATATATTTTACGAGTTTTTTCATGGTATTTTTAAAATCATTTGCTTTCTCGCCGTGCATCATAGCACCTGGTCCATGATGCATTCCACTTTTCTTTACTTTATACTTATTGCTCACGCTAATTCCTCCTTTGAAAATTGTGACATTGCAATTTCTTGGTAAACGCTGCAATCTTTCATAAGTTCTTCATGAGTTCCACTTCCAACTATATGTCCATCATCAAGAACTATTATTTGATCGGCATCCATAATTGTTGAAATACGCTGTGCCACAATGAGAAACGTACTTGAGGAAGTTTCTTTTCTAAGTGCCTTCCTAAGTGCAGCATCTGTTTTAAAGTCGAGAGCTGAAAAACTATCATCAAACATATAAATTTGAGGTTTTTTAACAAGAGCACGTGCAATAGAAAGCCTTTGCTTTTGTCCTCCCGAAACATTCGATCCACCTTGAGAAATTTCAGTTTTAAACCTCTCAGTTTTTTGATCTATAAAATTAATAGATTGTGAAATTTCTGCAGCATTTAAAATTTCTTTTTCATTTGCATTTTTATTTGCATATTTTAGATTAGATTCAATTGTACCGCTAAATAAATAACCTTTTTGAGGAACATACCCAATTTTATCCCTAAGTTCATGTTGAGATACATTTTTTACACTTACACCATCTACCAAAACTTCCCCATCTGTTACATCATAAAAACGCATAATTAAATTTGCAAGAGTTGTTTTTCCTGAACCAGTAGATCCTATAAATGCTGTTGTCTTATATGGTAATGCTTTAAAACTAATATCCTTAAGAGCATACTCAGAAGCCCCTGGATACTTAAATGATACATTTTTAAATTCAACTACTCCACTCTTACTATCATCAAAGCTTTGAGGATTCTCTGGATCTACAATTGATAGATCAGTTTCAAGTACTTCACTAATACGTGCAGCAGAAACAGATGCTCTTGGTACAAGTATAAACATTACAGCTAGCATCAAAAATGCCATGATTATTTGCATTGCATACTGCATAAATGCCATCATATCTCCTACTTGCATAGTTGAATTTGCAACTTGATGAGCTCCAACCCATACTATAAGTAAAGTAATTCCGTTCATTATAAGCATCATAACTGGCATCATAGATACCATTACACGATTTACAAATAAATTTGTTCTTGTAACATCCTTATTTGCATTATCAAAACGCTTTTCTTCAAATCCTTGTGTATTAAAAGCCCTTATTACCATCATCCCTGAAAGGCTTTCACGTGTTACAAGGTTAAGTTTATCTATAAGCTTTTGTATTATCTTAAACTTTGGAATTGCAACTGCAAATATTACTAAAATTAATCCCAGCAAAACTATAATTGCAAGTGCTATAATCCATGACATTGACTGACTTTTTCCCATAGCCCTTATTACACCGCCAATTCCCATGATAGGTGCATAAAATACCATTCTTATCATAATTACCATAAGCATTTGTATTTGTGTAATATCGTTTGTACTCCTCGTTATAAGTGATGCCGTAGAAAAACTATCAAATTCTGCATTTGAAAAATTCTCAACTTTTTTAAATATATCTCTGCGCAAGTTTTTTGCAAGGCCTGCTGCCGTTCTAGATGCTAAAAATCCAACTGCAACAGTACATATACCTCCAAGTAAAGATATTAAGAGCATAATTATCCCAGTTTTTATTATATAATTGTTCTGCAGCTTGTTAGTATTCATTCCAAGTGCCTTATACTCTGATTTAATTAATGGTGCTGCAGATTGAGTAATCATATTTTCACCTAAACTTGAAGTTTTTTTGTTCATCTCATCAATTAACTTTGAACGCTTACCATCAGGTATCTTGGAAATCATCCCAAATAAATCTGCATTGGCTGGTATTTTCATTCCATTAAAATTAATTACTCCATTTTTGCTAGTAGATTTAATTTTCTCAACACCTGAAACATCAAGCATAGCCTTACCCATTATTGAATTCAATTTTTCGCTCTCAGTTTTATCAACATTTTTAAGTACATAAATTGGTTCATTTTTAAGATTAGGATACTTTTTTGAGTAAATATCATAATCTTTGCTTGACTTATCTACAAGTGTATAATCTTGTGATACTTCACTTTTATCACTTTCACTCATAAATATTTGTATTTTATTCATTTGGCTTTGTCTTAGTGATTCTGGAACTGCATTTACAATACCGCCTTGTTGTATACCATTATTTACAATGTTAGATGTGTAATCTGGAAGTGCAAGATCACACATAGCTTGCACAAACAAGAGCAGTATTGCAGCAAAAATCATTCCTGTGAATGGTTTTAAATGTTTTAATAATTTAATCATTGCTATTTCTATTCTCCTCATTATTTAATAAAATAAATAGTTTCATTTTAATTTATCTACAAAACTTTGTAACAAAGTTAATCCTTTTAATATCGTATCAATTTCTTCAGGATGTGAATCCTCTATAAGCTTCTTAAATTCTTCTTCAATCCTTTTAAAGTTTTCATGAAGCTCATCACTAAACTTCGGATCTATACTTACATAAACTACTCTTCTATCCTCCTCACTTCTAGACCTTTTAACAAGCTCTTCTTTTTGAAGTCTATCAATAATTCCAGATACTGTACTATTAGACAAACCAACACTTTTACTTAAATCACTTATTCTCATCTTTCCATTTTTATCAAGCATCTTAATTATCATTGCCTGCGGTCCAGTAAGATTAAATTTATTCAGCCTAGCCCCTACATTTTTTCTAAAAGAATATAATATTGTTTTAATTTCTTTTATTATTAAAATACTTTTACTATCATCATACATATCTTCGCCTCTTTTATATTAAAATACTTCTTATGAAAATGTTTCGTATACGAACTTTCGTATACGAAACATTTTACTCTAAATTCTTGTTTTAATCAATATATTTTTATTAAATTACTACAGTCTCTACTACAACTTGACATAAATACCCACCATAGTATTATAATTTAAAGTAATACGAATACATGTTAGGAGGCAATATTTATGGATAAAATCAAAATAATTGTAGTAAACAGTATTATTATAATTTGTTTAAATTTTATTTTATTTTTAGCTCATTGGGGAAATTTAAAATTTGTCGCAGTATCATCACTTGGGAGTATTTTAATTTTAATAATATGTAACTACTTTTTATTTAATAAACCTAAAGAAAAGATATATGAAAAAAGTTCCCATATTGATAGTAAAGAAAAATATTATGAACAACTATTTTCAAGTTGGCAGACACTAGGATTTGATATTCAACAGCTTTTATGGTTATGTAAGGACAGCACGGAAACCTTATCTAACCTTATTAAAATAGCTAATCAAGTAAAAGATTACAGTGATCAAAATAATGCCAATACACAAGAAATAAATGCTGGAATAAATCAGTTTGTTGATATAACAGAAAAACTCAATAATGATGTAACAAGAATGGACCAAAACTCCAAAAAATCATTTGATATACTGAAAAAAAATAAAGGTGAATTAGATACCATTAGCAGCAGACTATCTCATTTAGGTAGTAGTATGGAGAAACTATCTAGCGGAAACTTAAAATTGAAGGATTCATCAAAAAAAATTGCTGATTTTATAAACTATATAAGTCAAATATCCGGTCAAACAAACTTACTCGCATTAAATGCATCTATTGAAGCTGCAAGAGCGGGAGAATCCGGAAAAGGATTTGCTGTAGTAGCTCAAGAAATCAGAAAGTTGTCAGAAGAAACTGAAAAGGCAGTTTCACAAATTGAAGCCATAGTTAAAGAAATTCTTCTTGGAATCAATGAGTCAAATAACTCCATAGTTAGTTTTACAAATCAAATTAACGAGTTTCAAGTTTCAGCTAAAGAATCTTACAAATTAATATCCCAAATAGAATTTATAGTAAATGACATAGTTAAATCAATATCTAATTTAAAAAATGTTTCTGCAGGACAAGTTAATCTTGCAAGTCAAATGGAATCAGCCGTTAATACAGTAACAGCTGCAGTAGAAAAAACTTATGGTATAACATTAGATTCTATACAAATGGTAAACTTACAAGAAAGTAAAAATAATGATTTATTAAATTATTGTCATAAGTTAAGTAATTCAGGGGACCGTATCCAAGAGTTTGTAGCTAAACTAAAAAAAGATAATGAAATAATATTTGGAATAAACCCCTTTACTTATCCAGAGAATATAAAAAATATGTATATTCCTATACTTGAAAGAGTATGCAAAAGTATAGGATATAAAGCCAATGTAGTAATATTAAAAGATTATACAGCTTTAGAGAAAAGTATAGAAAATAATACTATTGATATAGGATGGTTCTCACCTTTTGCCTACGTAGATGCCCATGAAAAAATCAATGTAATACCAATTGCCACACCTAAAGTCAATGGTACAAACTACTATAATGGGTACATAGTAACAAAAAATAATAGTGGAATTAAAACCGTTAGTGACTTAAAAGATAAATCTTTTGGATATGTAGATAAAAAAAGTGCTTCTGGTTATTTATATGCTAGAAATATATTAAAAACAAATAATATGAATCCTGACACCACTTTTAGCAAAGTCTCATTTTTAGGAAGTCATGATAACGTAATCAAAGCGGTTTTATCTGGAGA
Organism: Clostridium sp. JN-1; assembly: GCF_003718715.1. Taxonomy (NCBI): domain Bacteria; kingdom Bacillati; phylum Bacillota; class Clostridia; order Eubacteriales; family Clostridiaceae; genus Clostridium; species Clostridium sp. JN-1. Next base: position 2,391,890 of record NZ_CP033465.1, read on the forward strand.
AATTGACGCTGGAGCAACTTATAATGAAGCAATGGATAATGCAAATAGAAATGGATTGGATACAAAAAAACTAACAGTAATTGCTAAAACTGAAGACATACCTAAGGATGTTATTGCGGCTAATCCAAGATTAGATAAATTACTGGTAGAAAAACTACAAAAATCATTTGCAGAATTTAATGATTTTAAAGGGATAAATACCGTTGTTGATGGTTTTGTAATTAGCAAAGATAGCAACTACGACGTTATAAGAAAATTATTAAAACAAAAATAGCTTTAATGTTTACAATGATCATAGGGTTCACGCTTCGTGAGTTAACTTACGAGTTGTAAATCCTATAATTGTAAATATTAAGTCACTCTTTTATACAAACTGCATATTATATGGTATTGTATAAATTTATTCGGAGGTAACCCATGTATTGTTACACTCATGTGAATCAATTTACCTGCATTTTTAATGAACTCCAATTATGGACCCGCATTTCAAGTGAACATCCAATCTTTCTTAAAACTGTAGCTAATCTTGCTAATATTAAACTGCCAAAACCTTTAGAAGATAATCTTGATAATATTCATAAAATGTTTTTAAGATTATATAATAATGTACTATACGTAAAAAAAGATGTAAGTATGAATCCAACCTTATGTGCTAAACATATTATAAATGTAAAAAGATTAATTGATGAATTCTTACTCCACGATACTCATGCTTTATCATTTTATCCACAGCTATTAAAATTTGGAACCCAAAATAAGGCATGGCAAGAACTAATTAAACATATCATTAGCGAACAAACTTTTATGTTTGAATTATTTAAAGACTTGAGACATCAAATATAAAAACAGAGGATAATTGACAATTGACAGAGGACAGTGATTGTTGCTTTTCCTCCGTTACACTGCGGAAAACCTTTAATTATTTTTCATAACTCGTTTTGCTAAAGCAAAACACCGCTACCTAAGCAGACATCTAAAATCTGCGATTTTGAGATGGTCGCTTAAGCAGAGTGTACTCCTGCAAAACAAAAGAGCAGGAGTTTCCTTTAAATTTAAAGATTTTTCGTAAGCTTAGCGGAGAAAAATCCTCCTTCTCTGTCCTATGTCTACTGTTCCCTGAAAATGTTACCAATATTTTTTAGTGTATAAGTTAACTTTCTAGTTAGTTTCCTTAAAAATAACCTAAGTTACCTATAGTTATGATGAATGTTTTTAAAATAATTGGAAAAAATAATTAGAAAGGTTTAATTTAAAGGAGAGATTAATTTGAGTAACTTAGGTATAATGGGCATTCTTGTAGATAGGAGAACAGAGTCTGCACCAAAGGTTCAAGAAGTCTTAACTAAATATGGTGATAGTATTTTATCAAGATTTGGGACTCATGATCCGGGAGAAAAGGAACATGGGTTAATAACCTTAAATTTCAGAGATAATGAAGAACATCTAAAGTCCCTAGAACGAGAGCTGGAACATTTAGATGGCGTTACTGTAAAGACAATGTATATGAAATAGACATTTATAGGGTTTCTAGTTCATGCATTAACTTACACTCCGGGAAATATATACAGCCTTTGACACTGTAAAAACTTTTAACAAGTTTTTAATGTACCTTCAGGCTGTATATATTTCCCTGCATGTAAGTTAAGTTGCAAACTAGAAACCCTATATCATATTAATCTATCTTTTCCACAGTTACCGAATATGATAAATCCATTTTGCTTTTAGGATTAACCTCTAACAAATCTTCACCTGAAGCAAGTGCACCAATCTTTGACGTCCAAGGTTCAACACATATGTACTTACTTCCTGGAGTTGACCATAAAACTATATATTTAAATTGATCACTGTAATCAAAGCTTATTTTTCTTTTTAAATCTTTCATAGAAAAACTCATACTATTACCTTTATGATCAAGAAGTAAATCTAACTCTTTAGTATTACTTAAATCTATCCCTTCTGAAGGATACTTTTTTAATTTTGAATCCTCATTATCAAAATACTTGGTGGCATTTACATCATAAGTTATTTGTTTTTTATCTTTTGCATAAAAATAAGGATGAAATCCTGCTGACATTGGCATTTTTGCATCTGAATTATTTATATACTGCTGATTAATTGTAAGTTTATTTCCTTTTAATATATATTCAAATTGTAATTCAAATTCAAAAGGATAAGATTTAAGAGTATCCTCATTACTTTTAAAAGCTACCTTTATAGATGCACAATCCTCTGTATTTTCGTCTGCAACTTTCCATGAATTTATTCTAGCAAGTCCATGGTTTTTCATACTATATTCTTTCCCATTTAAACTATACTTTTGGGCTGGCAGCTGTCCACAAAGTGGGAATAATACTGGAATTCCGCCTCTTACATTTTTGCTTTTATCATAAAATGTATCTTTATTTAAGTATAGAATTTCCTTACCATTTACTCCAAAACTAGTTACAATTCCACCTCGCTCTGGGCATATATTAACCCATGAATTATTTTTATCATCCTCCAACCTATACATTTTAAATTTATCATCAAATTCCTTTACTTTAAACATATCTTTCCTCCTAAATTATAGACAGAGGACAATTGACAGTAAATGATGATTTTTCTTCGTTACACTGCGAAAAATTTTTAATTTAAAAAGCCCTGCGTTCTTTTGTTTCTTAAGGCTGCTCTCTTAAGTAAACAATTATCTAAAAGCTATAAATTTTAGATGCCTGCTTAAGCGATGCTTTGCATTAGCAAAACAAGCCTGAAGAATAAATTAGTTTTCTGACGTAAGGAAGAAAACTTACCTTCTCTGTCCTCTGTCCTCTATTTTTATGTCCTTTGTTCTTATATAAAGAGAGAGTCTTGAGTTTTATAAAATCTCAAGAGCTCTCGCTAAAAAAACAATACTTGTAAATGTTGGTCATAGGCATTTAACTATGCTGTATTTTGGATATTTTTACTTCCTTCATTATTTTTTCTGCTGTTTCTTTCCTAATAAATCCAGTTTCTTTTTCTAAAGCATTTGCAGTACCACAAGCTGCTGCCAAAGCCAACGTATCTTCTATAGAGTATCCTCGCTCTAATGCTGCAGCAAAGCCGCCAACTAAAGAATCTCCTGAGCCTACAGGATTTACAGCTGTTATTTTAGGTACCTGTACTTTATACTTATTTCCTTTATAACCTACTAATGATCCATCTTTTCCCAGTGATACAGTTACACATGGTATTCCCATACTATGCAATTTATCTATTTGAACTAAAATATCTTTTTCACTTAATATGGAATTTCCTGTAATCATCTCAAGTTCATCCTTATTAGGTTTTATAAAGAAAGGTTTTGCTTCTATACCTTTTAACAAAAGTTCACCGCTGGTATCTAGTAAAAATTTTTTACCTAACTTTGAAGCCTTACTTATTAATGCGGCATATATACCCTTTGGCACATTTTTAGGTGCACTGCCTGATGCTGTAATTACTGAACTTTTTTCCAGCAAATCATCATATTTCTTTAAAAATTCATTAAGTTCTTCTTCTGCAACTTCTGGACCTGGTTCTAATATTTCTGTTTGAACTAAATCATCTGTTATGAAAGCCAAACATGATCTAGTTTCGCCGGATATTTTTACGAAGTCACCTTTTATTCCCATCTTCTTAAGATTGTCTTCAATAAATTCTCCACTTTTTCCACCTATAAATCCAGTACATACAACATTTCCGCCTAAGATGGTGGCTACATTAGCAACATGTATTCCTTTTCCACCAGCAGTATTTTGTACTGCCTTTGCACGCATTACCTTGCCTTTAGTTATATCTTCTATTTCATACCTTTTATCTACAGATGCATTTAAATTTATAACTGTAATCATGCTTTGTTTTCGCTTCCACACATTTTTATCTTAGCAATTACTACTTTTTTCATAGCTTCTTTTCCTGGTGTCATATACTTTCTTGGATCATTTGCATCTGGATTTTCTTTAAAGTACTGCTTTACAGCATTGGAAAATGGTATCTTTAAATCTGTTGCTATATTAACTTTACATATTCCAAACTTTATAGCTTTCTTTACTAAATCTTCCGGCACATCTGATGCTCCATGTAATACTAGAGGAATATCTACTTTTGCCCTTATTTCTTTTAATCTATCAAAATCTAGTTTTGGTTTTCCTTTATATAGACCATGAGCAGTACCTATAGCTACTGCTAAAGAATCTATTCCTGTTCTCTCTACAAATTCTTTAGCTGAATCAGGATTTGTATACATAGCATCTTTTTCATTAACAACTAAGTTATCTTCTACTCCGCCTAATTTTCCAAGTTCTGCTTCTACAACACTTCCCTTAGCGTGGGCGTATTCTACTACTTTTTTAACTTTACTTATATTATTTTCAAAATCCTCTTTTGAAGCATCTATCATTGCTGAAGTAAATCCAGTATCCACATATTCCTTTATTTTATCTATATCTTCAAAATGATCTAAATGCAGTGCAATTGGAATATCATACTTTTTAGATGCTGTTCCTGCAATAGCAACTAGATAATCCCCTCCAGCATATTCTATTGTCCCTGGAGTTCCTGCAGCTATTACTGGCGACTTCATTTCAGCTGCAGTTTCAACAACTACCTGCATGGTTTCAAGATTGTGTATATTAAATGCTGGTACAGCATAATTTTCTCTTTGGGCTTTTTCTAACATTTCTTTTGTTGTTACTAACATTGTTACCACCTCGTAATTAATATTTAAGATTTAAATAAAACTTCCTAGTCGTGATATTCACCCTTGTCCCACTTTTCTATAAATTCATCAAAGAAGTGTTCATTTCCAAACTGATCTTTATTTTCAGTTGTTATAGCATCTATTTTCTTTATTATTTCTGCATTTTCATCATTTTTTTCATATTTAGTTTCTAAAAATACATCTATAATATTTTCAATAAGACCAATTCCTGTAATACGTCCTCCAAATCCAATGATGTTGGCATTTAAATACTTTTTAGCGTATCTAGCTGTAGAAACATCTCTAACAAGAGCTGCACGTATTCCCTTTACTTTATTTGCAGTAGTTGTTATTCCAACTCCTGTTCCGCAAATTGTAATACCTAAATCTGCTTCTCCACTTGCAACTTTTTCTGCTGTCTTCTTTCCATATATAGGATAGTGTGTACGTACATGGTCATATGTACCATTATCTATAACTTCATATCCTTTTCCCTTTAAATATTCAATAACATGCATTTTAACGTCTGTAACAATATGATCGCAACCAACTGATATTTTCATTTTACCTTTTCCTCCTTAAAGCATTTTATTAAGCATATCTACTCTTATTTGATGTCTTCCACCTGCATATTCTGACTGTATAAACGCATCTACTATTCCTTCAGCTAATCCTTTTCCAACAACTTCTGATCCCATAGCTATCATACATGCATTATTATGGCTTCTTGTCATCTTAGCTGAATGCTCATCTGAAACCTCAGCACAAATTATTCCTTTAAACTTATTGGCTGCCATAAAGCTTCCTGCACCATATTCATCTATAGCTATTCCTCTGTCTGCTTCTTTATTTAACATAGCTTTAGCAACTAGCTTTGCAGATTCTACCAAGTCTAAATTTTTTTCAGGGGTTTTATCTATAACTTCATGTCCCTTACCTGACAGATATTTTTTTATATGTTCTTTTAACTCAAAACCTTTTTCATTGGCACCTATAACTATTTTCATTTTTTATCCTCCCTATTCTTAAAAGTAAAATAAATACTATAATTAACAGTGAATTATTTTCACTAATTTTTTATACTCTTCTTCTGTTTTCTTATCTATTTTATTGTCAGTAATAACAGCAGTAACCTTTTCTAAGTCATAAAAGCTGTAAAAATCTTCTTTGTTAATCTTGCTGCTATCACATAAAATATATTTTTCTACTGCATTTTCTAATATTATTCTTTGACAAACACCTTCTTCTTCATTAGAAGTAGTTATATCATTTCCATGAATGCCGTTAGCCCCAACAAATGCTTTCCTAACCCTTATTTTGCGTAATAATTCGCTTGTAAAGTTTCCAACAAATACATCAGTGCGGGAACGAAATCTTCCTCCTATAAGTATGAGTTCAAAACGTTTATCATCTTTAAATTTAGAAAATATAGACATAGAATTTGTTATGATTTTTGCATAGGAAACATTTAAATAATCATATATTAATTCATTTGTGGTTCCTGGACCTATATATATAATGTCATTGTCTTTAATAATATTACTAACTATTTCAGCTATTTGTCTTTTCTCTTCTACATGTATTTTTCTTTTTTGATTATGAGATAACTCTTCTCCCAGTACTTTCTGCCTTTTTTTAGCACCTCCATGTATACGAGTTAATAATTGTCTTTCTTCTAGAGATTTCAAATCTCTTCTAACTGTCATTTCTGTTACATTTAATAACTTTGTTGCATCAGATATGCTTATTATATTATCTCTTTGAATTATCTCTAGTATTTTTTGAAGTCTTTCCTCCTTAAGCACAGTTAATAATACCTCCAAAATATATATAATGTTTATACTTGTTTAGTTTTATTACTTTATGTTTCTTTTTGTTATTGCAATGTTATTTTAACATTATTATCTTGTATATGTCAACTAATTTGTGTAACTTTTTGTTCGATTTTTATGTATTTTTTTGTTTTTAGCTTACATATCACAAATTTTAAAAGGACAAGCCTCAAAAATAATTGCCAACTTTTGAGGCTTGTCCTATATTATTTAATTTAATACTTTTGCAAAATCTATGCAGACTTTAAATTTTTATTTCCTTCTTCTAAGTACTCTTTATTACGTTTTTTCATTTGAATTGAATACCAATAGAATAATAGTAAATAAGCTGTAAGTGCTGCTAACACTATTAATCCATTAGTCAAGTTCATGTTTTGTCCAAATTTACCGATTATTATAGACAAAAACTTTTCAATTGGACCTTCACAAGTTGAATGAGATATTAAAGCTGTAGCTGGTAAACCAGCTGGAAATGCTCCTACAGTTTTAGCCAAGGCTGTAACACAAGGTGCAATAGCTGTACCTGCCCATAAGAATATAGGTATTTCAAATATTCCTATAATTATCATACGTATTATCTTACCGCGGGTAACTATCAATAATGCTGGTGTTATTCCCATTGCTATTATTCCACCTAAAGGAAGAATCTTGTTTCCTGGTAAAATTAATGACATCATTAAAAGTATTGGTGCTAGTATATTTGCTACAGCCCAAATCTCAGCTCTTCCTGCCATGAATGGCCAATCTATACCAACGTTGAACTTTCTTCCTTTTAACTTAACACTAAGAAAGTTTGTAATTCCTTGAGACAAAGGTTCTACTGCTGCAATAAACCATGATCCAATTATAGAGAATAATTGAAGACATGTCGCACCTATAAATGCTAATGCACATATTTTAGAGATGCTTTGGTGACCTAGTACTCCTACAAATACTCCAAGATAAGAACCTATAGCAAAATTACTTCCCCAAAAACCTATCTTCTTATTTAATGCAGCTGCATCGAAATCATACTTGTCTAAGAAAGGGAAAAGTTTGTCAAATATTTTATCAAATACCATAAGTATCGGATTCATCATGAAGTTTAAGTGAGTTGTAGTTGTTGGATTAGAATCTGACATATTCAACATATTGTTGAATGTTGGTTTCATTAAATCTGAATTTATTAATTTTAAAATTCCAAGTAATACAACAAAAGCTGTTGCTAATAATAAATTATTAGAATAATACATTATAATTATTCCGCATAGTGCTGGATGCCATACATCAAATATATCTACATCCAATGTATCTGTTTTTTTCCATAAAAGCATTACAACATTTACAATAATTAATATAAATAAGAAGAACAAAGTATACATTGATCCCCAAGCTATAGTTGCGAGTGGTGCCCATCCTAAATCGGTTATGGATAATTGCAAACCTGTAGATTTAACAAACGCTTGTAATGCTTCTGAAAAGTTAGTTGTTAATAATCCTATTACTGCTCCCATACCAGTTAATGCGATAGCAAGTTTCATACCACCTTCTAGAGCTTTAGAAAATTTAACTCTCATTACAACTGCCAATAAAGTTAAAACTATAAGCATCATTGGTGCTGCACCCAAATTTATTATTGGTCGAAAGATGGCATTAGCAAAATTAATTATTCCTGACATTTAATATCCCCCTTTACGATTTATCAATTTATCATGTTAATGAGTTAATTAGTTAACGAGTTAACGATACATTTTCCCAGCAAGTATTTTATTCCCTGCCGAGAAAATGTTTATTTATTTGAAATTCTTTGCTAATTACTTATTAATCTTTTTTAGTACTTCTTCTAATTCGTCATAAACTGGCTGTGCCATTGCTGGCATTCTGTAAAGAATTGGTCCTGCTTCTACTATAGGAATTTTAATTTCAAATCCTAAATTTGGTTTTGATATAGGTGTGAATACATCATAATGTGACATCATTTCTTCTGTGATATCCTTTATCATTACTGCATCTGCTTCTACTTCATATCCCCTATTTGTCATTTCTTCTTCTATAGCTGCTTTAATTTGATGACTTGAATTTACTCCAGCGCCGCAAGCTGCTAATATTTTTATCATAATAATCTCCTCCATTTTAATTTTATTTTAAAATATATGTTATTCTGTTATGTACTTATACATTTCTTCTGTATTATTAATCTCACACAAATTTTTTATATTATCGTTTTGTGTAAAGAACTCCATTAAATGTGATAGTATATTAGATTGAGCTTCTTTTTCATTATTTAATATCATGAATAAAAACTTAACCTTTAATTTATTATCTGGCGAAATCATATTATTAAACTCTATTTCATCCTTCAATTTTACAACTACTACATTTTTAGCTTTGCAATATTCACTTTCTGTATGTGGTATAGCTACATTTGGAATTTTCTCGCCAACTACACTTAAATCTAAACCTGTTGGATAGTCTTTTTCCCTAGCCTTAACTGCTTCAACAAAATCTTCATTGACTAAACCTTTTTCGAAAAGCTCTTTTCCTACCTTATTAAAAATATCATCACTATCTTTTGCTTCTTCTATGAATACTAAGTCTTTTCTAAACAGCTTGGCAACTTCTTTAATCATGGCAGCGACCCCCTTTCCACTTCTTTCTTCTTCAAAGTATTCTCCCTTATTGGCATTTTCATCTATCATTAAATCCATAAAATTGTGAACAAGTAAATTCTCTTCTGCAGCTGGAAATTCTTATATAGTATGTGGTATGTGTTCTAGAATTTACTGCATCATAACCTTTTTAGATACGTTTACAATTTGGTTTAAATTTTCACCTCCGTGATATTTGTTAATTTTCCTAACTTAATGTACAAGTTTTATTTATAATCTATACATTCCTATCACATATGTTTGACTTTGTTTTATAATGTTATTTTATCACCATAATATATGTATGTCATATATTTTGTAACCTTTTGTTTGATTTTTGTGTTGTTTTTGTTCTATTATGTTTTGAAATATTTTATTATGTTTTTTATTGCAAAAAAATATTGTAAATAAGTTTTTAGATTTAAAATACTTATTTACAATATCCTACAAACTAATCAATCGTCAAATTTTAGGAATTAATTATCTTTACAATCTTTTCATACTCTTCTTTTACTTTTGTGCTTATCTTGTCATCAGTTAGTACTGCAGTAACCTTTCTTAAATTATAAAAACTATAAAAATCCTCTTTACCTATTTTGCTGCTGTCACACAATATATATTTTTCCGATGCATTATCTAATATTATTCTTTGACAAACCCCTTCTTCTTCGTTAGAAGTTGTTATACTATTATTACAAATTCCATTTACACCTACAAAGGCTTTTTTAACCCTTATTTTTTCTAGCAGTTCATTGGTAAAATTTCCAACAAACACATCAGTACGTGCTCTAAATCTTCCCCCTATAAGTATAAGTTCAAACCGTTTATCGTCCTTAAATTTATTAAATATGGACATTGAATTAGTTATAATTTTAAGATAAGAAACATTAATATAATCATATAACATCTCATTGGTAGTTCCAGGACCTATATATATAATGTCATTTTCTTTGATTAATCCCCCGGCTAATTTAGCTATATACTTTTTTTCTTCTACATTGATATTCCTTTTTTGATTGTGAGATAACTCTGTAAATAAAACTTTTTCTTTTTTCTTGGCACCACCGCGTATTCTAATTAAAAGTCCTTTTTCTTCTAAAGCTTTTAAGTCTCTCCTTACTGTCATTTCAGTTACACCTAACATCTCTTTTATATCATATATTTTTATTATGTTATTACTTTCAAGCATTTCTAAAATCTTTTGAAATCTTTCATCTTTCAGCACCTTTAAAATTACCTCCAAATATATCACAAGTATTTACATCAATAGTATTTTAACATTATTGCCTCATAATTGTTAACTCATTAATGTGATTTTATGTTTATTATCTATAAAAAATCAAAGGACAAAGGACAGTGAAGGTTGATTTTTTGCTAATGCAAAAAATCTTTAAATTTATATAAGTTAGCAATGTTTCGCTTCAACGAAACGAGCTATCAAAAGTTTAATTAAAGATTTTTCGTAAGCTTAGCGGAGAAAAATCCTCCTTCTCTGTCCTCTGTCCTATGTCCTCTTTTTTTATATTACAATTACAGTGTCAAAGGTTGTATATATTTCCTGGAGTGTAAGTTAGGCTGCAATCTAGAAACCATATATCTTGCTAGCAGCTTCCTTATCTATAATAACAGTTACATCTTTATGAAGCTGCAGTATAGATGCCGGAACTTCAGGGCATATTTTCCCCTTTATTGTGTTATATACAGCTTCAGCCTTTGATTTTCCATTAGCTAATAAAATTATCTTTTTAGAATTCATTATAGTCTTTATTCCCATACTTACGGCTTTTGTTGGTACTTCTTCTATTGATTTAAAAAACCTCGAATTAGACTGAATAGTTTTTTCATCTAAACTTACAAGATGAGTTTCTGCTTCAAAATTTACATCAGGCTCATTAAAGCCAATATGACCATTTACCCCTATTCCAAGGACTTGAATATCTATTCCACCTGCTTGTACTATTTTTTTCTCATATGCTAGACATTCCTTTTCTACATCTTCACTTGTACCATCTGGTATGTTTATATTTTCAGTTTTAATGTTTATATGTTCAAATAAGTTTTTCATCATATAATAATGATAACTTTGAGTATTGTCTTTGTTTATTCCATAATACTCGTCCAAATTAAAGGTTTTAGCACTTGAAAAATCAATTTCTCCTTTTTTATACATACTTACTAATTCGCTGTACATTCCTAAGGGTGTATCTCCCGTAGCTAATCCTAAAACGCTATCCGGTTTTAATATAATTTGACTAGCCAACATAACAGCTGCCTTTTTGCTCATTTCTTCATAATTATCTACAATTATAAATCTCATACCAAACACCTCTCCCCTAATAAATTAACACTTAAACACTGTTTTTCCTGAAACAATAGTATGTTTCACATCAAAATTTTCATCAAATATAACTATATCTGCATCCTTACCTATTTCTATACTTCCTTTTTTGCCATCTATATTAATACTTTTTGCTGGATTTAGTGATGCCATATCTACAGCTTCACATATATTAAGACTTGTATTATTAAAGACATTTTTTACTGCTTTATTTAAAGTTAAAACGCTCCCAGCTAATGTTCCATCTTCCAATCTAGCTGAACCATCCTTAACTATAACCTTTTGACCTCCTAATTCTGAAATCCCATCTTTCATACCTCCAGCTCTCATTGAATCAGTTATCAATATTACTTTTTCTTTACCTTTTATGTTAACAAGAATATTAATGACAGCAGGATGAACATGAATAGTATCTGCTATAAGTTCACAAAATATATCACTATTAAAAGCAGCACCTACTATACCTGGCTTTCTATGATTTAAAGGTGTCATACGATTAAAAATATGAGTTGATTGGGTTATGCCATTTTCTATAGCTGTCATAGCTTGTTCATAAGAGGCATCTGAATGTCCTATAGATAAAGCAATATCCGTTTTTTCTTTTACAGTCTTAATGAAACTTAAATTCTCATCTTTTTCTGGAGCAAGGGTTATAATCTTTATATCATCTTCATATCCTTTTATGAAATCATAAGAAGGATTTAATATATAATCTTCCTTTTGAGCTCCTTTATATTTTTCATTTATAAAAGGTCCTTCCACATGTGCACCTAAAACCTTGGCACCTTTAAAATCCTTGCTCACAGCTTCCTTTATGTTATCTAAAGCCTTATATATTTTTTCCTTACTCATTGTCATAGTAGTTGGCAAAAAAGCTGTAACTCCACTTTTTGCTATAGTTTTACTTATAACCTCTAATGCCTCTAAAGTTCCATCCATGGTATCGCTTCCCCCAGCACCATGTATATGAATATCTATAAAGCCTGGTGAAACATACATTCCTTGTGCGTCTGCTATTTGAATTGAATCATTTGTATTCTCATTTATTAACTTGTGGAATTCTCTTTTATCTAATATCTTTTCAATCTTATCATCAAAAAGTATTACTTTATCTTCAAGCAGTGTACTTTTTGTTATTATCTTACCATTTACTATAGCTCTCATTATTTAGGACTGCCCCTTTCTATAGTTTTTACCACCTTATAGTTTCTTAATCTTTTCTGTAAATGATTTATTATCTTAATACTATTTCATATTTGTATATATCACTTCTATAAATAGCCTTAGTATATTCAATAGGAACTTCATTTTCTAAATAAGTAGTTCTTCTAAACATTAGAGCAAGTGAGTTATTTTGCTGATTTAAGAGTCCTCCTTCATATTCATTGAGCATTATAGGTTCAATTATCTGTTTAGCTTCTTTCGGATAATAACCATACTTTTCTCTAAATATTCCATACAGTGATTTTCCCTCTATCATATCCTGTGTCATATCGGAACATAAGTTGTAAGGTATCCACACAGTTTCAATAGCTACAGGTTCCCCCTCGCTTTTTCTTAGTCTATATACTTCTATAACTTTATTTTCATTTTCCGGCATGCAAAGTACTGCTTTAATTTGTTTTGTTACCTCTTTTATACTAAAATATAATATCTTTGTCTTTGTATTTAACCCCTTTTCTCTCATCTCTTCAGTAAAACCTTTAAGCGCAGGTATTTGCTGATTTTGTTTAGGTTTTGAAACAAAGGTTCCCCTTCCTTGTTCTCTATATAATAGTCCTTCATTTACTAAAGACATAATTGCTTTATTTACTGTCATTCTGCTAACACCTTGGATTTCACATAGTTCTCTTTCAGTAGGTACAGCTTCTCCAGGTTTTAACTCTTCATTTTCAATCATTTCCTGTAATATTTCTTTTATTTGATAATGCAGCGGTAAAGGATTGGCTTTTGAAACTTTTCTCAAGATATTTTTCTCCTCTCTATATACAAAATACAAATACACTTTGTATATGTTATTATAACATTATGTTGTCATGTTGTATATACCAACCTTCTTTTAAATGAACTTATCAACCTCATTTCAAGCAATTCTAAAAAAGGTAACTGCGATAACAATTATCCGCAATTACCTATCATTTCTATTAAAATTAGTACATTCGTGTGCTAAAATATTACTATTTATCTTTACTAACATTTTTCCAGTTAGTATTATTTTTTTGCAAACTTTCCGTATTATTTCTTTTAATCGCCACTTTAAATACAGTGTTTCTTTCCCTTTTTTCTATAGTCAATACATAAACTATACGGAGAACATCAACCTTGTTTCCTACAATTCTAAATATTATTCGTATTCCTTCATTTCTTAACTTTTTTTCCTTGCAGCCATATAAATTTCCTTTAAGTGGTTTACCTACTTCATTAGCTCTATATTCTAATTCATCTATTGCTTTATTAACTATGCTAATTACAGAATTATCTAGTTTTTTATATTCTTTTATTGCTCCTTCAGCGAAAATTATTTCAAATTTTTTATCATTCATCACGTCTTATATCCTTCCACTTAGCAGATAATTCAGGATGTTTTTCAATTTGATTAATTCTATCAAGCAATATTTTTTCTTCCTCTTTGCCCTCTAATTCTGCAAGTCTCTCATACATTTTCTCAAATTGCTCATATGATACAATTACTGTATCAATATTACCGTTATCCGATATATATATCGGATTCTCTTTTGCTTTTTTTCTATATTGTCCTAGTCTTTTAGAAACTATAGAGGATTTTACTATTTGATCTTTAGTGATTTTAAGTTTGTTATCTACAGTAATACTCATTCTAACACCTCCATAATATATTACTCTTATATTATTATAAGATATTACGTAACATTTGTCTACATATTATACAATTATATTATTATAAGAAAATTGTATTAAAGTTCTATTAAGCGATAAACGTCATCTATATCGTCTTGAGATATGCCAAGGTGGAATTTATCATTCTTTTTCAAATATAATCTTTGTCATAATTTTTAATTCTTATGTGTTAATATTATAGAAACCAAATAAGTCAAAAGCTTTTGAACAACATTACCTAGAGAGGAGGAAAACAGTTAGCAGTATGGGTGTTATCAGTTATTTTAAAAAGAAAAAAGATGATCAAAATTTTAAAACTGCATATGAAAAATATTATGACACCATTTTCAGAAGAATCTCCTACCTCACTGGGGATATGCATGCAGCTGAGGATTTAACACAGGAGGTATTTATGAAATTATATAATTCACCACCTGATCATAACAATATTGCTGCGTGGTTAAATAAGGTTTCTACTAATATTTCATATAACTATATAAGAGATAAAAGAATTCACGAAGGGAAAAACGAAGTGATTTATGAAAAAGAAATGGATAATATAGTTTCAATTGAAGAAGCTGCAATCAATAATTGTGAAGTAGATTTAACTAAAAATGTGCTAAATATGCTTTCACCTAGGGACCGTATGTGTCTGCTTCTCAAATTTTCAGGATACAAATACAGCGAAATTGCGGAAGTAATTGGAGTTAATAAAAGCTCTGTTGGCACACTTGTATCGAGAGCACAAGCAAAATTTAAGGAGAAATACTTAAATGTAGAAAAAGGAGTGAATAAAAATGAAGTGTCCAAGTGAAGGAATCATTCAAGCATATATTGATGGAGAGCTTAATGATATTGAAATAAAAGAAGTAGAAATGCATCTTTTTCAATGTGAAAAATGCAAAAAAACTTATAAAGAATTAAACTCTGTAAACAACTTTGCTGTTGGAAAACTTCAGAATTATAGAAAAGAGTTTAATGTAAATCATATAAAAACAGAAAGTATGAATATTGAAGTAAAGAATAAAAAAGGGGCGTTTAAAAGTATGAAAAAGTATAAAAAGATAGCGGCAGCTGCATGTGCAGTTTTTGTACTAACTACTTGTGTTACGGTGCAGCCTATAAAAGCAGCAGTTATTAATGCAGTTTCAATTTTTAGAGCAAATGATATGAAAAGTGTAGATATTTCATTAGATGATGTTAAAGAACTTGAAAAAGCACTTGATGAACACAAATCAAATATTAATATTGATAAAGTAGGTAAAGTTAATTTTGAGGGCGGCGAAGAAAAGACTGTAACTATGGAGGAAGCAAAAAAGGAATTACCATTCACAATATCAGTTCCTAAAAATATACCAGAGAAAAATACAGAGAGTATTGCCATAAATAAACCTTCAAAAATTGATTTTACTCTAAATGTGGAAAATATAAATCAGCTTCTTAAATCTTTAGGAGAAAAAAATGTATTTCCTAAAGATTTAGATGGAAAAACTTTTTCTTTGAAAATGGATGGAACGTTAAATATTAATTATAAAGATGCTGCAAATAACAAACGTATATATGTATCAGAAAGCAAAGTGCCTGAAATCCTTGCACCTTCTGATACAAATGTTGATGAAATATTTAATGCTCTTTCAGAGCTTTCTATATTGCCGCCTGATATACAAAAACAGTTGAAATCCATGAAGGACTGGAAAAATACTTTATATGTTCCTAACGTAGATAATGAGCTTGAAGAATTAAATATTGATGGCATGAAAGCCGTTGGACATTTTGAAAATAACAGCGAAAATAAATATTCCTATATTTTAATTCTTAAGGATGATGTTTTAGTTGATATTAGTGGTAATATAACTAAAAATGAAATGCTTGAAATTGCAAAATCTATGAGGTGATATAATTGGTAATTGAAACAAAAAACCTTTCTAAAATATATGAAAATAATAAGGGCTGCAGAGATATAAACATCTCTGTGCCCCAAGGCGAAATCTATGGATTTTTAGGTCCAAATGGTGCAGGAAAAAGTACCTTTATAAAAACCATTGTAGGATTATTATTTCCTACTTCAGGAAGTGCACGTATATTAGGCAGACCTATTGGTGATATTGAAACAAAGAAAAAAATAGGATATTTACCCGAACTTTTTAAATATCAAGATTGGATGACAGGATTAGACCTCCTGTCTTTCCATTCCTCATTATATAAGCTTGATAAAAAGATTACTTCTATAAAAATAGAAGAAGTCCTTGAAATTGTTAATCTAAAGGGAGCTGAAAAGCAAAAAATCGGCACATACAGTAAAGGAATGCAGCAGCGAATAGGCATTGCCAGTGCCCTTCTTTGTGATCCGGACCTTTTATTTTTAGATGAACCTACCTCTGCCCTAGATCCTATAGGAAGAAAAGAAGTTAGAGATATTATGCTTGAACTAAAAAACATGGGAAAAACTATATTTTTAAACAGTCATCTTTTAAGTGAGGTAGAACTGATTTGCGACAGCGCTGCTATTATTAGTAATGGAACCATTATAAAACAGGGAAAAATAAAGGACCTTTTAGAAGGAGACACTGTTTTAGATATTCATGTAGAAGATATAAATAATGAAATTTTAGATAAGCTTGAGAAGATTGATGAAGATGTAACTTTTGATGGGAAAAACATTAAAATGCATGTAAAGGAAGAACATGAAATACATGACATTGCTTCATTAATTATAGCAGGCGGTGGAAAACTTTATGGTCTTACCCCTCACAGAGATAGTCTTGAAGATCTATTTATAAAACTTGTTAAAAGGGGGCAGGAATAATGTTTACAATTGCACTCTCAACTTTTAAAGAAATCTACAGAAAGAAAATCTTTCACTTTATAGGCATATTAACTATACTGTATCTTATCCTTTTAACCATTACTTTTAGATTTATGAGTAAGAATTTCACTGGAAATAATGACATTATAAATATGATTGTAAATCTTTCTTCTACTATTTCTGTAATTGGATTTTATTTTTCCAGTATGCTTACAACCTTTTTAACTATAATGCTGTC
Source organism: Clostridium sp. JN-1 (assembly GCF_003718715.1). Classification (NCBI taxonomy): domain Bacteria; kingdom Bacillati; phylum Bacillota; class Clostridia; order Eubacteriales; family Clostridiaceae; genus Clostridium; species Clostridium sp. JN-1. The sequence goes on from NZ_CP033465.1 coordinate 2,409,286, forward strand.
TATAGGAATAGTTTCATCTGAATTAGAAAATGGAACAATTTTGACCATTTTAACAAAACCAATTAAAAGGAGTGAATATATACTAGGAAAATATCTAGGAACAGCTGTTCTTATTATTTTATACAGTGCTGTTCTTTACACAGCAGTTATTATTATTTCTACTATAAGTAAAATATCTATAGTAGAAACCTTTGGAGCAGCTGCCTTAGCTAAAGGCTTCCTGTTTTTTATTCTTCAGCCTTTAACTATATTGTCACTAGCTCTTTATGGAAGTACCAAATTCAAGACTTTAAATAATGGAATATTAATAATAGCTATATATATACTTGGAACAATTGGCGGAGTAATAGAGCAGGTAGGAACATTTAATAATAATGTCTCTCTTTCCACCATTGGAATAATTGCCAGTTTAATTTCTCCTTTTGAAGTAACTTATAAAAAGATGATCTCTACTATTTTTAATTCATTAGGTTCCTTCAATGTTCTTATGGGCTTTGGTATATCAGGAAACTCAACCATACCAAGTGTATGGATGATGGTTTATGTATATGTATATTTGGTGTTTTTTATATTTATGAGTGTTAAGGGATTTGAAAAGAAAGATATTGGGTAAATTGTAAATTACAAAAATACTCAATAAAGTTTTATTTGATGATAAAAAGGATACAGCCTAAAATTATTTGATGCTGTTCTTCACATAATACATTAAATCATTGGTTATATTAATTTTGAAGCTAATATAACAACGGAGGTAATAATATGAAAAAACTATTTGAGCCTATAAAAATAGGAAATGTGGAGATTAAAAACAGAATTGCGATGGCCCCCATGGCAAACCTTGGTCTCATAACTTCAGAAGGTTCCTTGAGTAAAAGGGCTGTAGACTACTATGTCGAAAGGGCAAAGGGGGGAACTGGTCTTATAATAACTGGTGCTGTAAAAGCTGAAAATGAAATTGAAAAGCTTAAGATGCCTAGTTTTCCGTGCATAACTACAAACCCCATACAGTTTATTAGATCAGCAGCAGAACTTGTTGAGCATGTACATGCATATGGAGCTAAAATATTCATACAGATAACTTTTGGACTTGGAAGAAGCGGAGCACCTGGATTTTTAGATGAAGAACCAGTTGCTCCTTCTGCCATTCCAAATTACTGGGACCCTTCAATAACCTGCAGGGAACTCACAACAAAAGAAGTTGAAAGAATGGTAAAAAGCTTTGGTGAAGCTGCCCATATTTCAACCGAAGCTGGATTTGATGGTATGGAAATTCATGCTGTGCATGAAGGCTACCTATTAGATCAGTTTACAATTGCAATGTTTAACAGGAGGACTGACAAATACGGAGGAGATCTTAGAGGAAGACTTACCCTGCCAATTGAAATTGTAAGAGAGGTAAAGAAAAACGCAGGAAATAACTTCCCTGTATGCCTTAGATACAGCATTAAGAGTTATGTAAAAGACTGGAGACAAGGAGGACTTCCTGGAGAGAACTTCAAGGAAATGGGAAGAGATTTAGATGAAGGCCTAGAAGCAGCAAAGATATTGGAACAGGCCGGATATGATGCATTCGATGCAGATGCTGGCACCTATGACGCATGGTACTGGGCACATCCTCCACTTTACCAGGAACACGGCTGCTACCTCCCGCTTACTGAAAAATTAAAGCAAGTTGTTAATGTACCTGTAATTGTTGCAGGAAGGATGGATATACCAGAGCTTGCCGAAAAGTCACTTCAAGAAGGAAAGCTTGATATGGTCGGTATAGGAAGAGGACTCCTAACAGACCCTTATTGGCCTAAAAAAGTACTTGAAGGGAAAATCGAAAGCATAAGGCCATGTATAGGCTGTCATACCGGGTGCATTGGAAGAATGTTTGAAGGGAAACCCGAATGCTGTACTGTAAACCCTGCAGTATGCCGTGAAAAGGAATATGAAATAGTCCCAGCAAATGTAAAGAAGAAAGTTATGGTTGTTGGCGGAGGAGTTGCAGGAATGGAAGCTGCAAGGGTTTGTTCCTTAAGAGGACACAATGTAGCCTTGTATGAAAAAACTAACAAACTAGGAGGCCACTTAAATGAAGGCTCAAAACCTGATTTCAAGGAAGATGACAAAAGGCTTCTGGAGTGGTACGAACACGAACTAAAAGAGTCTAATATAAAAGTAAATATGAATACAGAAGTCGATATGAATCGCATAGATAGTGAAATACCTGATACTGTAATAATAGCAACAGGTTCCAATCCTGCAAAAATTAACTTTCCAGGTGCCGATAAAAGCAGCGTAGCATATGCTGTAGATATACTTGAGGGTGTTAAAAAGCCGGGAAATGATGTTGTTATTATAGGCGGTGGGCTTGTAGGCTGTGAAACAGCACTTTATCTTGCCAAACAAGGTAAAAAGGTTACTATTGTTGAAGCACTTGAAGGTCTTATGTCAGGAGGAAAACCTATCCCCCACATGAACAAGACAATGCTTATAGACCTTTTAAAATTTAACAATGTCGATGTTGTTTTAAACTCATATCTAGTTAAAGTTACTGATGAAGCTGCAATTATTTCGGAAGGACCATCAAAGAGGAGATCTATTAAAGCAGATACCGTAGTTCTCTCAGTTGGCTACAAACCTGATAATGCATTATTTAAAAGTCTCAATGGAAAATTCAAAGAACTATATCTTATAGGAGATTCAAGAAAAACTGCAGATATAATGAATGCTATATGGGACGCATATGACGTAGCAAGAACAATATAAATTATTAGAGAAGGCAAAAGTACCTCCCTCTGATTGTTCAAAAACCCAGTACTTTTAAAGGTACTGGGTAAAGTTATCTATTCTTTATCTTGTCATACCAAATATTGCACCTGAAATAAAAGGCACTAGCCATATAGTCCAAACAACAATACTTAATTTATGAAAGTTTGCTTTTGCTCTTTCATCATTTTTAATTAATACAACAGTTGCCCAAATTGCATGGAAAAGCATCAGAATAATTGCTAATAGACCTGTAATACCATGAAAATTAAGCTTAAAACCTCCAGCAGCAATCTTGCTCATTATTGTGGTTCCTGTAGTATCAAATACTAGTCCTAAGTAAAATACAAATAAATGCCACTTTTTCAATTCACCTTGTATTTTTTCACTCCACACACCTATAGTATACAATACAAGTGCCAATGTAATAGTTATTACTGCATATATTAACATATATCTTACCTCCTATCTGTTATCATCTAATTGTAACAAAGATAGAAATTTTAAAAAAGTGGATTTAAAGATACAGCACCATGCCGTTCAATTTGTCTAAAATCATGGATTCACTTATTTTTTCTTTTGTCATCAACGCACTGCAGCTATAAAGAGCTGCAGGCAGCACATCCTTGGTCCAAACAAGTTCCAAGTCAAAACACTGCTTGTATATGTCAGACACTTTGAAGCCTAGTGCTTCAAGAGAATATCTTAGTGTATCCGGGTGAATACATGGTTTTTCCTGCTGTTTACAGCAAGCTTCACATCTTGTACATGATCCCGGCGGCAGCCCAATAACGCCGTCCATGCCCTTTTCAATCTCAATCAGTTTGTCTGCCATCTGATCCTTGACATCATTGAATGCATACATGGAAATGACACTGCTGATATTAACCTGCTCATCAGGTTTGCCTTTCATATTGTTCTTGAAGACCCTAGATTTAAAGTCAGCTGCCTTCAAATTGTCCATTTGTGCTTTAATAGGCTGTGTGTCTATTTCAGTCATGATGACTGCAGCGTAATTATAAAATTCTAGGTACCTTGCCGCATCAAACTTGAAATCAGGACAGCTAAAGTTGCTACTATAATTGCTGCATCTTTGACAATATGACAGGACTTCCTCCTTTTTATATGCTTCAAATAGTGTTTCCTTTTTCAGCTGTTTTAATCTTATCTTTACAGTTAATTTCATCTTTATGCCTCCCAGCTCCCTACTCATGCGATAATATTATACACCTATTTCCTATTCATCGAACCATTTAACATGCTTTCAATCTGCTGCAAAGAATCAGTAATATTACAAATTATAGAAGTTGATAAATAACTATATACAGTAATTGAACCGAATTCAAATAGTATTCTTATTTTCCTAAAATTAATTTAACAGCTATTAGCATCATTAAAACTCCAAATAATTTTCTAATTGTATCTACTGGTATGACGTGAGCCAGTTTAGCTCCAAAGACTGAGCCTACAACTAAAAATATACATATTAATATTCCTGCTTGAAGGTTAACATGACCTTTTTTATAGTAACTCATAAATGCAAGTATACCTGTTGGTGGTAATAAAATAGCAAGTGATGTACCTTGAGCTGTTAGCTGATTAAATCCACATAAATAAACTAATGCAGGTACTATAATAATCCCGCCGCCTATTCCAAACAGTCCGCTCAAAATACCTGCTATTACACCTATAACAATAAATAAAATAATATTACTCATTTATACTGCCTCCTTATTATACTTCAATAAATATATAGGAATGTATGCTGCCAATATCATAGGAATGATCAATTTTACCGGGAACAGAAGCATCAATATGACTACAACTGCAATTGGCTTTTTCAGTATTCCACTTGTAAGTGATGTGGTTACAATTGCAATTGATGTTACTGGATCTATTGGAAACATCAATGCAGTTCCGTATCCTATGCTCACCCCTGCAAAAATGACAGGGAATATGTGTCCTCCAAGTCTGTCAGCTGGTGCTCTCCTGAAAACAAAACAATAGGAAGGGCTGTTCCTATGAGTCCCAGCACCAGTCCGCCAACAACAGCTCTTACTATTTTATAATTTTCAAGCGGCTTAAATGCCTTGTTAAGAACATCTCCAAAAAAACCATACAACATTGCAAACAATATTCCTATAAGCATTAGCGGTATTATGGCAATGATTTCATTTCTGCCTACTACTGCTGAACCAAAATCGGCCAAAACCGTACTTCTGTTATCTATTTTTGACAAAAGCATGAACACGCCAAAACCTGAAACAGTAGTTATCAAATATACAAGTGTCTTTATCATTCTCAGAAGCTTTGAATCTTTTTTATCCTCAAAGAATGTAGTGGCACCAAAAAGCGGTGTTTTAAAAATCATGCCTATTACAGCCTCAATGCTGTACTCTGTCATTATATCTCCATATTCATTTATAACTGACCTTTTCTTTATTAAAGATTTGAGGGTGTCTCCTGCCCATGTCGAAAGCCCTCCTATAAGTCCAACCAAAGCCGCTTCAGGACCAAGGCTAGCTCCAAAGGAAAGAACGCAAAATGCAGCTATCGTGCTTTTGTACAATGACTTGTAATCAACTCTTTTAGTTTCCTTGAACTCTGCCATTACATCTTCCATTCCGCGCGGATAATTTCCAAAGTGCTTTTGGCACAAGCCTACCAAAACTCCTCCAGCCAAACACAGCACTATGGTCCAATTATGAACCTGAATTATTTTTGGCAGGACAGCCCACAAGAAGTGGGTTGACAATGATATCGCACCTAAAAAAAGCCATGTCAAAAGACCTACAATACCTCCTACAATCATGCTGTACAGCATCAAAATGCCTGTCGGCATAATTTTTTTCATCTATATGTTTTCCTCCTTGTTAATTTCATCCATTAAGCATTCTTTCAAAACATCATAATTCAATTTTAAAAAGTCTTACTGCATCTTCAACTTTTATATTATCCATCTCATCCAGCTTATCTATGTATTTAAATATACTTTTGCTTATTTTAATTTTATAATCACCATCTTTAACTGTTTGAATCAGTTCTTTTACTTTATACGTTTTAATCTTGCAGTCGAAAATGGACAGAACTTTGAAATACAATAAATTTAGCAATATGCCGCGAGTTTTTTCCCATTCCTCATATGTACTTATCTTTTCACATATCAAATCTATGAAAAAAGTTAATGCTTCATTCATTTCCTCAATTTTATCATAATATATGAACTCTATGGAATCTACAGTTTCAAAACTGTTTGCAATTGTCAGCATAATGTCATTTTTTACACTTTCAAACTCTTCTTCGTTAAAAATTGATTTTAGTCTAGGGAAATTGTCATTTTCATAAAACCTATCTCTTATGAAATTAATGAATGTTTCAAAATCCTCAGCATTATTCCCAAGCTCTATTTCAAACAATATTCTAAAAAACAAATTCCATTGAAATTCATTATTTATAGAATTCAAAATAGCATGTCCGATAATGTTGGAAAAATCATCTTCGAAATGTACATCCCTTTCAAATTCTATCTCACTATTGAAATCCACATCATTTTTACTGATATGATTCAATCTGTCCATTGTTTTCAGCAGTGTTTTATTATAATCCTCCAAGTTTTCAGCGTTGCTGCTTCTAAAAATGTATTTCATTATGGTATCACAGGACTTTTTAAAGTCAACTATGAATCCAATGCTATTTTTCATTTTTGTTGAATATATGTCATAAATAATTTTTGAAAGAAGTACTTCCAATTGAGACTTTCTCACCATTGGATCCATGCTGTTTTTGCTGTTGAACTGATTATAAATTATAAGAAGCTGATTATCTATCATTGCAAGGTTTTTCTTTATGGATCCCATTAGTTCCTTTAAAAACCCATCTGCTATTCTGTAATTGTTATTTTTGTATATTATATTATGTTCCAGTTCCCCCCAAAATATGTTGACCAAGGATTTGATTTGAAGTTCAAATTTGATTTTTCTATAATTTGTTTCATAAACTCCGTCTATTCTATAAATTTCAAATCCATTCTTTTGTTCCTGCGGTTGTTTGCCTGCCAGCTCCAATCTGATGTTTTCATTCAAAGCATTATAATAATATCCATCAGCATTTCTTTTATTAAAGAGTTTTTTCAGCACTTTATATATTTTCATTTCATCTTCAATGAATCTACATTCCACTCTGATTCCAATCAAGTCTGAAAGATTTGAAATAACTTCCTTACTTGACTCATACTTTTTATAATAATTATTTCTTATTATTTTTTCCCTCAGGCTGTCAGGAGACTTTACTCTTGAACTCACCTTTATATCTCCATCATTGATGCTTTCTATCAATTGTTGAAAATATGTCTCCAAATCCTCAGCTTCATTTTGCAATTCATCATTTACTTTTTCCAAGCCTTTTATAACTTCTTCAATAAAATCGAATATTTTCAATTTCATGATTTCCCTCCTAGTCTTAATTCAAAGCCCCTTTGATTGTATGATTGTTTTATCCTGACCGTTACAAAGTCACTTATAATGATATCATTTTAATCTGTGCTTTTCCATATTTTATAGTGTTTCTAGTTCCAAACTAGAAACTCTAATCTATCAATGTTTTTTAAATTTAGATATTAAGTGTTCAATAGACATTGCAGGATGATATATTATCATTCTAGGACCAGAATACCGCATTACTTTAATTATTATTTCCCACTTTACTATCTCCTTTCCTGTTCACAATATATTATCATACTCATCATCACCATCTATTAATTCTATGTTAAAAACCTATAAAAGCCAACATACACTTATAACTTTTTACAACTTATTTACAACTGTTGATACACCTTCTAAGTGAAATTTAATAAATAGCTTAATCATATTAATGAATACAATAAAAGAAGCATTGACTTTATACTATCAGTCAATGCTTCTACTTCATTTATACCAGCATCAGATCATATACCTATTACTATTTTGCAGCGAAGAGACAATCCTAGAACTTAAATATATCTTCTAGGTTTATAACCATACCTGGAAAAGCTGTGCTTATATAGTTATCGTTATTTTTAAAAACATTTGTTATTTTATACTGATTATCTATTAATGAATACTGTACTATATATCCTTCTTGTTCAACCTCTGTCCTATGTCCCCTGTCCTCTGTTTTTTTTGTCCTATGTCCCCTGATTTTGTTCTCTGCCTCTGTCCTCTATTTTTATGATATAATTTTAAATGCATAATTAATTGAATCCAATTTGTCAGCCGCAATGAAACTATCATTTTAAACTATATGGGGGAATAAAAAATGGTGATAGAAAGCAAACTTATGCTTGAAGTCAAAACTATTCTCAAAAGCTTTGGAAACAAATATTTTAATGGAAATAAACTAAAAAGGTACAAAGTTATAGAAGATTTAAACTCTTATGATGAAAACCTTATACAATGCCTATTAAACAATGAAACTATAAATAAGGACTTCGTCATATCAGTAAATGGCGCAGATATATTTAAACTCAATGAATTTATAGATATGTTTCAGTATAAGGAATTCTGGCAAGATAGCTATACAAACTACGCTAACAAGATAGGTCTTACATCTGGTGGAAAGTTTATAGATGAATGCGAGGATGTTGTTCTTGATTTTCCATATAAAGACACAGTTTTAAAAGCTGGAATGACAAAGGAAGATAAACAAAAAGAAGATTTAGCTCCTAATGAAATGTTCTTAAATGAAATTATTGCAAAAGACGAGATAGACGTTCTTTTTGATAAGAAGATATTTAAAAATGTAAAAAAGTATAGTGCTGAAGGTGTAAAACCTGTATCAGAATTTAACGAAGATGACAATTTGATTATAAAAGGTAACAATCTAATTGCTTTACACAGCCTTAAGGATAAGTATGCTGGAAAAATTAAGCTTATATATATAGACCCACCTTATAATACAGGCAGTGACAACTTTTTATATAATGATAAATACAGCCATTCGAGCTGGCTAATATTTATGAAAAACAGACTAGAGATTGCACGAGATTTATTAAGTGATGACGGGGTAATATTTGCTCAAATAGACGAAACAGAACAAGCATATTTAAAAGTATTAATGGATAATGTATTAGGATCATCAAATTTTATCAATACTATATCTGTTAAAATGAAAAATATTGCTGGTGCCAGCGGCGGCGGCAAAGGTAAAAAACTTAAGAAAAATATAGAATACATACATTTATTTTGTAAAGATATAAATAATGTAAGCGTATATAACCCTATATACAAGTACACTGAAATATATAATTTAGTTCAGAGTTATAAAGCTAGCGGCGTAAGCTGGAAATATACATCAGTTTTATATTATGAGGGAGATAAAGTATATGTAAAATCAACAGCTGATGGAAATGGTGATGAAATAAAAATTTTCAAGAGAATCAATCCAATTATTAAATCTATAGGTCAGATTGTAAAAGAAGAATCCATCACTGAAATGGAAGCTTATTATAAGTACATTGATAAAATATTTACTACAGCAATGCCTCAAAGTTCTATAAGACCAAGAGTTATGAAGGCTTTAGAAAATGAAAACGAAAAATTTAATCTATATAGCATTGAATATATCCCCAAGTCTGGGAAAAATAAAGGTAAAACTTATGAACAGTTTTATAAGGGCGGCAAGTTCAGGTTAATTACATGGCTTAGAGATGTTATAGAAAGCAAAGGTAATAAATACTTAAAAAAAGATCTAAAAGGTACATTTTGGGATGGATTTAATTTAAATAATCTATCAAAAGAAGGCGGTACTGTGTTTGAAAATGGTAAAAAGCCAGAAAAATTAATAAAAGATATAATATTGCTGTACGCAAAAAATAATGACATTATATTAGACTTCTATCTAGGAAGCGGCAGCACTGCTGCAGTCGCACATAAACTGGGCTTAAGGTATATTGGTATTGAACAAATGGATTACATTAATACAATATCAGTACCTAGACTTCAAAAAGTAATTGAAGGCGAGCAAAGCGGCATCTCTAAAGATGTAAATTGGCAGGGCGGCGGAAGCTTTGTTTATGCCGAACTATTTGAAAAAAACACAGGCTTTATAAAGGATATCTTAAATGCTGAAACTATAGACGACCTTAAAAAGGTCTATAACATCATGGTAGAAGTTGGAGGCCTAAATTTTAGAGCTGATTTATCAAAAATCGATTGGACTATGCCTTTTGAAGATAATCAAAAACTTCTTATAAAGATAATAGATAAAAACCAGCTTTACTTTAATTATTCAGAAATTGACGGCAGTGAAGTTCGTAAATATCTAACTGATGAAGAAGCAGCCTTCAATAAAAATTTTTATGAAAACTTGGAGGAATAGACTATGACTAATGCAAAAGGAAAAATAAAAGAGCTGGAACTCCCTACCTTAAAACTCCTAAAAAAGCAGGATGATATATCCTCTGAAAATGTAAATGATGAAGTCATAAAGAGACACTATGCTGTACCAGACTATATTATTAAAAATTTAAAGCACCTTCTAAGACCTTACCAAGAAGAAGCTGTAAGATACTTTCATTACTCCCAAGAGTTAAATGGAGCAGACGAATTATACAATCATCTTCTATTTAATATGGCAATAGGCTCTAGGAAAACAGATGTTATGGCTGTCCTGATTCAAAAAGTGAGTTTATAAATAGTTATAAGTGGCTTGGAAAACTAAAGATAGATGCAGTCGTGCCCTTTAATACAAAGAGTATATCACCTTTAGAAAAGCTAATAGCTGCTGAAAAATGTCTTAGATATATTCAAAACAGCATTAAAAGGAAATTAAGCAAAAGAGATTTCTATTTGGGGTGAATTTGTATATGTTTACCACTCCTGTAAGTTGATTCATCCTTTCTGACAAAGTTTTTTACTCCACAAAACATTATAAATTTTGTGCATTATCGAGAAAAGTTTTTCTTTATTTATGTTTCGGGAACCAAGGAATACATCTGTTTACTCTCGACTTATAAACTCGATATTCTTCTCCAAATGTTTTCTCCAGGGCTTCCTCTTCTCTTTTTACCAATAGTGTCATAGCTCCCCAGTAAATAATAATTAGCGGAAAAAGGAATAGATTATTTTCCCAAAAAATAAATCCAATAACAATAAGGGTAATTCCTGTATATAAAGGATTTCTCACCCAAGCAAAAACACCGGTTGTAATTAATTTATTATTCTTTATATGTTTAAGTAATTTACTGGTTTTCACAGTCTCTATGCATAAAAAAACTCCTAAAACAATCACGATGGTGCCAATAACAGACATTAACATTCTTAGAGATTCAAAATGACCGCCTGATAAATATTTCATCTTTGAAATATGAATGCCAATAATTGCTAATAAAGTAATGCTTGCAACATAGCACGGTCCAACGCCAAAGTATGATATCCTATTTCTATTTTGAATCTTATGCATACCTATAAGTACCCTCCATTATTTTTATATTATCTCATTAATTTTGTCTGTTTTTCAAATAGATGTTTGAATATACTACTCCTTAAGCTCTCATTAATATTTATAAATTTAAATTCATGGTAAACATTGTATCCAATTTCATAAGATTTCATTATTTTACCTGAAGCTGCTATAGGAGTTTCATCTTCAAATTTAAATTCTATAAAATATACCACATTTTTATTTAATTTTGAGGAATTCTCCTTATCAATATTAAATTTAATGCAGTCTCCTCCAAGTTCAGTTATAGCAACATCATAATTACTAGAACTATTAATACCAATCTTTCCAGGTATATTCCATAATAGGCTAAAATATTTATTTAAAGGTTTAAAACTCAAGTTCGATATAAATATATGATCTCTTTTAAAAGTTTGTAATTTGGGGATATACTCAAATATCCTTTCTTCTCTTTCAAAATATAAGATTGAGTTAGTAATCTTATTTATATCAAAATTTCTCAATTCATTTTTATCCCCACGAAATTGAAATTCATATCCTGATTCCCTTTTTATAAGACTGCCTTGAAAAGCATAATCTTTTGATTTAGTACTGAACAATAAAGTACTCCATGTAATAGGTCCCATTATATCATTATTATCAGTTACTAAATTACCTTTTAAAATATCTACCATTATATCAACTATTTCAGGGTCAAACTGTTTCCCTTTATTTTCTAGCAGCTCATTAATGACCTCATCAATTGACTTTGTTTTTTTATAACTCCTTTCAGATAGCATTGCATCAACAGCATCTGCTATTCCAATTATCCTGCTCATTAAAGGTATTTCTTCACCTTTTAGTCCATCAGGATAGCCTTTACCATCATATCTCTCATGGTGATGCTTCACTATAGTAGGTAAATTATTCAAGTAAACTACTCCATTAATAATTTCTTTAACAATATTATAACTATAAATTGAATGATTTTTTATAATATTGTACTCTTCAGTAGTTAGTTTCCCTTTTTTATTAAGAATAGCTTGTTTTATATATATTTTACCAACGTCATGGAGCACTGAAGCCATATAGAGATTATGTCTTTCTAACAAATTTAGTTTTAATTTTTCTGCAATAGAATCACTCCAATATGCTGCATTGTATGGATGATTAACCATAAATGGCTCTCTATCTCTTATAATCACAAAAAATATATGTATAATATTTAATAAAGTAGTGTTCTCTCTATGCTTCTCATAAATTGCATTAAAATTATATTGTATACGCTTAATTTTAGCTCTTATTTCGTATTGGTTTAATTTTTCAATAATTTCTATTTGGTCATTAAACATTCCTAAATATAAACATCCAATTATTTCATCATGAGTTATAGCTTGAGAGAAAATTGGTATGTATACTTCTTCTTCAATATTATCAATGTAAGGAGAGTATTGTTCATTATTATGGGAGTCTTCCCCTTTGTTATAAATTATAATCTGATGTTCTTTTAAAAGTAAATAAAATAAACTATTTGTTGTAGAATCTTTTAAGTAAACACTATCTTTATAGTTATCCAATGATTCATTATCTTTTATATAAGAACTTTTTACTTTTACAAATTGTTCATCATCATCAAACAAAAATATTCTGCATATATCACAATTGAACATAGCAGCTAATTCTGTTATTTTTTTAGTTAAGCTTTCATCAAATTGATTTGTTTTATTTATGGGATTGCATAAGGTTATCATTATATAAGTTTTCCTCCTCCGGTTTATATTGCTGGAGTAGTTTTATGCCTTCATTAAAGGTAAGACACAATATTATCATTTTTATTATAAGCAGATTTATCCAATGTTATCAGCCATAAGACTCCCGTACACTCTGCTTCCCTGCAAGTGATGAGTTAACGGCTGCTAATTCTTGGATAGGTTCAACTAAAATTAAGATAGGTCCAGGCTCTATATTAATCAAGTTTCACTTGATATTCTCTAACTTTAAATGTAATTCAACTTTCCAGAACAATATTGTTGATACATTTACATTTTATTGCTAAATTTATATTAAATCAAGCAATAAAAAAACTAGCTTACTATAACCATAATAAGCTAATTTAATGTAGAAAATTTTATTGTATTTATAATCATCCTATTTTAGTACTTTTCTTATCAGTTCAATTTCATCAATGTCTAAGTCTGTTAATTCCTTTATTGTTTCATTATCCATACCTTTTTATTGCTCTTTTGACTATCTCTATAGTTTTTTCTTTCATCTTTTACTACGTTTATAGCATTAAATAACCACCGCCAGTTTGGTAAAAGCTCAACTTTAATAACATTTCCACTCTATTCTATTATATCTTCATCAGGCTTCATCTTTAAAAATTCATCTGACATATTTTCATTTAAATTGTTTTCCACATCATCATAGCATTCCTGTATAACTGAATCTACTATGATTTTTTCAGATACACCTTTAAGACTTATCTGCTGTCCATCTATTTTTTAAAACTATATCACTAGAACCATAAACACTTATTATAGGCCCACTTTCAATAGCTCAAAGATTATAAATATCAAATCACTTTCACCTGCTTCAAAAATCCAAACTGCTATATATCATCAATTTTATCTACAAGATTTTCTCTATCCTTTTAAGCTTCACTACCGTCTCCACGTGTGCCGTTTGAGGGAACATATCAACTGGCTGTGCTTTTACAGCTGCATACCCTAAACTTTTAAGTATATTTAAGTCTCTAGCTAACGTGCTAGGATCACATGAAACATATACAACATTCCTTGGTTTCATAGCAGCTATTGCCTCTAGAAGTTTTCTGTCACAGCCTTTTCTAGGTGGATCGGCGACTACTACATCAGCCCTTATACCTTCTTCTACAAGCCTTGGTATGACCTTTTCCGATTCTCCTACTATGAACTCCACATTTTCTACATCGTTTTGTCCTGCGTTTATCCTAGCATTTTCAACAGCTTGTTGTACTATTTCAACACCATATACCTTTTTTGCCTTTTGTGATAAAAATAAAGATATTGTACCAGTACCACAATAAGCGTCAAATACTATTTCATCTCCAGTCAAACCTGCATACTCAAGTGCCTTACTATATAAAACTTCTGTTTGAACGGGATTTACTTGAAAAAATGAAAGAGGTGATATATTAAACTTAAAACTTGCTATGTAATCACTTATAAAATCATTTCCCCATAAAGTCTTGCACTCTTCACCTAAAATCACATTTGTCTTTTTTGTATTTATATTTTGAATTATACTCTTAATTGACTTTACATTTTCTATTAGACTTTGAACAAGTTCATCCTTACTTGGCAGTTCTCTTTTGTTGGTAACTAAAACTACCATAACTTCATTTGTCTTAAATCCTTTTCTAATCATTATATGCCTTATAATTCCATTCCCGCTTTGTTCATCATAAGGTTCTATATTATATTCAGTCATCCAACTTCTAACTATATTGATTATTTTATCAGATTCCTCATTTTGTATGCCGCATGTATCCATATTTATTATCTCATGGCTTCTCTTTGCATAAAACCCTATAATTACTTCTGCATCTTTTCTCCCTACTGGAAGCTGAACTTTATTTCTATAATTGTATGGATTTTGCATGCCTATGGTATCATATAAAATTACTGCATTATCATTATTTCTTTTATCTTCATCTGATTTTACAGAAAGCTTTCCTATTCTCTCCAAACAATCCTTCACTCTTTGTTTTTTTAACTTGAGCTGTGCTTCATATGAAAAATGTTGAAGCTGACATCCACCGCATCTTTTATATAAACTGCACATTGGTTCAACCCTATCTTTTGATGGGGTTATAACATTAAGTAATTTACCAAATGCAAAATTTTTATTTACCTTGACAATTTTAACATTAACTTCTTCCCCAGGCATTGCCCCCGGTACAAATATAGTAAAATCATGTACTTTACCTATACCTTCTCCTTCATAACCCGAACTATCTATATTTACAACATACTGCTCATTTTTAATTACAGGAATATTCTTTTTCATGTTTTCACCTACCACATTTAAAATCTTACTTAACCATTCTACATTTTACACAAGTTTTTGTCCACAAGCCACTATGCAAAAAATGCGAAGCATTTTTTGCATAGGACATAGGACAGAGGACAGAGAAGGTTGATTTTTTGCTAACGCAAAAAAATCTTTAAATTTATATAAGTTGGCAATGTTTCACCTTAGCGAAACGATCTATCAAAAATTTAATTAAAGATTTTTTGCAGTGCAGCGTAGAAAAATCCTCCTTCATTGTCCTCTGTCCTCTATTTTATGTCTTATGTCCTCTGTTTTTATGGTTTAACCATTATGTGGTTTAAAAGTTTCGCATTGTGTTGATTTACTATCTTGAGCTTCGGGTCCGTGTACTTGAACATTTTTTGCTTCACAAATTTTATTTACATTATGAACACAATTTTCAGCTTCACACTTTATATGCGGGCTCATTTCTATAGACTCATTAGTGAGTAATTGCTTAAATTCTCCTGCTAAATTTGAATTTGTAAAACGTGATGTCGTAGTACTTAATATACCCTTTTGTACAAAAGTTCCACAATCTGTTGAAGAACCTTCACGTGCATCAGAACCAGTTACATGAATCATATATGCATCACACAATCCATTGATATTATTTACGCACCTAGTAGCATCACAACTTAGTTTAGTACTCATATAAAATCCCTCCTACTCTTATATAGTTTTTTATTTAAGAGAAATTTTATACTTAAAAAATCAATTAAGTTGATTTCGCTGAGAAAACATCTTCCATGCACCTATCCTTTTTACTCTATAGGAATATATAACTCCCAATAGAGTAAAAAAAATGCACCATAAAGGTGCAAGAATAGAATCAGTTGTCTCTTTTTTCTCTATCATAATATTTTAACCATAATGTGTAATTATTATACATTATTAATTATTAAAATACAAGGCTGCTGCACCGCGATATCCATGCAAAACATTTAACTTATGCACAAACATCTGCTGGAGTATGAATTAACTGCAATTCGTAATATGCTGTTAATTATCCTCTATACAATAAACCTTCTTTTATACACATATAAGGTTTCTAGTTCATGCATTAACTTACACGCAGGGATATGCTGCTAAAATGAAAGCACATATAAATACTTTTTTATCATTCTTAGCGAAGTATTTTAGGAAATCTATAAATATTGATACTGTCTGAGGTACGAGTTTATCAATGTTTATTAGATTTTCAAAATACTGAGCCTTAGAATGATTAAAAGTATTTATCGTGCTGAAGTTTGGCAGTATATCCCGGAGTGTAGGTTAAGCTGCACCCTAGAAAACCTATAGTGCAGCAATCCCCTTTAATGTGTATATTATTTTATATTAGCTCTTCCGCTGTATACAATTCCTCTTGTAATATCAAGAGTTACAAATGAACCTGTTTTCAATATTTGAGTTGCACCGCCTGCATTACATATTATAGGTATATCCTTTGATATACATTCTATAGCTAAATGAGAAGTTAAACCTCCATCTTCAGCTATTACTCCAGATACTCTATCTAAAACTGATAAGTATTCCTTATCTAAGTTCTTTATTACAAGAACATCTCCAGTATCAACAACATCATATGCTTCTTTAGCATTTTTTACAACTTTAACTGTACCATATCCAGGATGATTACCTGCTCCTCTGCCTTGAACAAGTATATCTCCAACTATATGAACCTTTAACATATTTGTAGTTCCTGAATAACTTACAGGTATACCAGCTGCAATTACAACTAGATCACCTTTTTTAACATAATTAGTTTTTAAAGATATCTCAACAGATTTTTCTATTAATTCATCAGTTGAATCAACTTTTTGGGTTAATATTGCAAATACACCCCAGTTAAGTGCTAACTTTCTTGCAACACTTTCAGATGATGTAACAGCTATTATAGGACAAGCTGGTCTGTATTTTGATACAATTCTAGCTGTATGACCGCTTTGTGTAGCTGTAATTATTGCAGAAGCATTTAATTCTTGAGCCGTAGTACAAGTAGCAAAACTTATTGCATTAGGTACATTTTGAATGTGCATTCCTTTGTTCTTGTTCAATATGGATTCATAGTTTAATCTAGATTCTGCAGCTTGTGCTATTCTTGCCATAGTTTGTGCAGCTTCAACTGGATACTTTCCGTTTGCAGATTCTCCGCTTAACATTATAGCATCCGTACCATCAAATATTGCATTTGCTATATCTGAAGCTTCTGCTCTAGTTGGTCTAGGATTTCTTATCATTGAATCCAGCATTTGAGTTGCAGTTATTACTGGCTTACCTGCTTTATTGCATTTTTCAATTATCATTTTCTGTACAAGTGGTACTTTTTCCATAGGTATTTCTACTCCCATGTCGCCTCTTGCCACCATTATACCATCAGAAAATTTGATAATTTCATCTATGTTATGGACACCTTCTTGACTCTCAATCTTTGAGAATATAAGTATGTCATGTCCTCCATTTGCCTCTAAAATCTTTCTTATTGCAAGGACATCTGCTGCCTTTCTTATAAATGAAGCAGCTATCATATCAACACCTTGTTCACATCCAAATATTAAATCATCTTCATCTTTCTCAGTCATAGCTGGAAGATCGATAGATACTCCTGGAACATTTACTCCCTTATGGTTTCCTACTGTTCCAGCATTTTTTACTTTGCAGTGAATCTTGTTTCCTTCAACAGTTTCAACTTCAAGTCCAACTAATCCATCATCTATTAATATGCTGTCTCCAGCTTTTACATCATTGCATAATCCAGCATAAGTTATAGAACACTTTGTGTTATCTCCCATAACTTCTTCATTACAATATACGGTAAACTTGTCTCCCTCTTTTAAATCTACCTTTCCTTCTGCAAAGTTAAGAGTTCTTATTTCTGGTCCCTTTGTATCCAGCATTATAGCTATTGGCTTATTATATTTTTTCCTAAGTTTCTTTACAAGATCCATTCTCATCTTATGTTCTTCATGGTCACCATGTGAAAAATTGTGTCTTGAAACACTCATGCCTGCTTCAATTAACTTCGATAAAACTTCTTCGTTTCCACTTGCAGGTCCAATTGTAAAAATCATTTTAGTCTTTTGCATAATTACTCTCCTTATATAAATTTATTTTTTGTAATAAACTATTTATTTTAATTAATAGAAAATTATTTAATATTTAATTTATAAGTAATTAAATTAGCCAATTAATATGATAATACATTTGCTATTGTATAAAGCTGTTCATTGAATTTACGCGGTACAGCTAAAGCCTTATCTATATCCATATCAACTATTTTTCCACCGTTTATTCCAACAACTCTTGAGGATTTTCCTTCTGCTAACAATTCAACTGCTTTATATCCCATTCTAGAAGCTAATACTCTATCCATACAAGATGGACTTCCTCCTCTTTGAATATGACCAAGTTTAGTAGCCCTTGCCTCTATTCCAGTAACTTCTTCTATTTTCTCTGCTAATTGCTCTGCTCCCCCTATACCTTCTGCTAATACTATTAGATTATGCATTTTACCTCTCATTTTTCCTTCAAGTATAGTTCTGCACAAAGTATCTTGTTCATAACCTTTTTCAGGTACAATTATACTTTCAGCACCACCAGCGAGTCCTGAATAAAGTGCTATATCTCCACAATTTCTTCCCATTACCTCTATAACACTTACTCTTTCATGTGATGTAGATGTATCTCTTAATTTATTTATTGCATCTAATACAGTATTTGTTGCTGTATCAAATCCTATAGTATAATCTGTATATGGTAAATCATTATCAATAGTACCAGGTAAACCAACTGCCGCTATTCCTAACTTTGATAACAATTGAGCTCCTCTAAACGAACCATCTCCACCTATAACTACTAATCCATCTATTCTAAAAGTTTTTAGTATATTAACAGCTTTTTTTCTTCCTGCTTCTGTTTTAAACTCTTCACAGCGTGCAGTTCTAAGTATGGTTCCTCCTCTTTGTATAATATCAGCTACACTGTGTCTATCCATTCTAAATATTTCACCATTTAGCAAACCGCTGTAGCCTCTTTGTATTCCCATTACTTCAAAGCCTTTATCCAATCCTGATCTAACTACTGCTCTTATTGCAGCGTTCATTCCAGGTGCATCTCCACCACTTGTTAATATAGCTATTGTTTTCATATTTATACCTCCTATGACCGCATGGACAATTTATGTCCCACACTAATTACATGCCAACTGTGTCTATTATATCATACAATACCGGGTTTTTCATTATTCGCCATCAATTAAATGAAAATCTTTTATATATCGACATATTACAATTGTTAGTCACATGTTAAGTTCTTAAGTGAACTGCCCCGACCACACGGGTACGGGGCTTCATATAGAAAATTGACAGTCTATGCTATCCTTATTCTAACAGGCGTATCCACTTCGCCGCTGCTGTATAGTGCGTTTAAACACACAGCACCACTTTTCTTTAATATCTGCATTTAAATAAACTAACTTTTTGAGTTTATCCAGCAGTAATAATGCTTTTAGGAAAGCTATAACTTCACTTTTATTTTGTTTATTATACAAAAAAATATACTATAATTTGAAACTCTAAATTAATTTTATATTGTCATCTCCAAATTCTTTTTTCAAGTTGTAAATTATCTCATCATTAACTTTTACCCAATATTCACTATCCAATCTAAATTTTTTTCTCTCTTTTTTTGTACAAATATACATAGGAGTATTGCCTTTAAATTCACATAAAATTTTCTTTAAGTTATTTATTGCTGGCCTTATCAAAGCTTCTTCTTCTATTAATATATAAAGTTTTTGACTATTTATTTTTACTAAAGGTTCAATACTTTCACATAATATTTTAGGCGGCTCATCTTCTCTTATACTAACTCTTCCTGTAACTGTTATTAGATTATCATCATCTATCAAATTTCTAAATTTATTAAATGTCCTTGGAAACACTATGACCTCTATATCTCCATATAAATCTTCCACATTTATAAATGCCATCATCTCATTATTTCTAGTTATCTTTTTACTTGAAGAGGTTATAATACCGCCTACAATTACTCTAGTTCCATCTTTTACTTTAACTTGACTTGCTAATTCATTTTCAAGTGATTTAGTTCCGAGTATATCTGATATTTTTACACTAGTTTGAAGTTCAAGGGTTTTTTTGTATTCATCTAAAGGGTGGCCTGATATATAAAGACCTGTCATTTCTTTTTCCATTGCCAGAATATATTTTTTCTCAAATTCCTTTATATTAGGATATTGAATTCCAACTTGGCTGTCACTCAAGTTAGAAAATAAACTCAACTGTCCTTCTATATTCTTCTTTCTCGAACTACTTACACCATCAAGTACTCTTTCGTAAACTGCCAGCATCTTTGAACGATATACATTGAAGCAGTCAAAAGCACCTGATTTAATCAAGCTTTCTACAACCCTTTTATTTATACATGATATGTCTATTTTATTGCAAAAATCCATCAAATCCTTAAAATTGCCTTTCTTGTCTCTTGATTTAATTATACTATCTATTACATTATCTCCTGCATTTTTGATAGCAGAAAGTCCAAATCTAATTTTATCTCCTTTAACAGTAAATTTTGCATAACTTTCATTTATGTCCGGCGGAAGAACTTCTATACCTGTCTCATTAACAAACCTTATGTAATATGCTACTTTATCACTATCACCTTTTACGCTGTTAAGCATAGCTGCAATATACTCAGCTGGATAGTAACACATCATATATGCAGTTTGGAATGCAACTACTGCATATGCAGCTGCATGGCTTTTGTTAAAAGCATACGATGCAAAATCCATCATTGAATCAAATATTTTATTTGCTGCATCTTCTGATATACCATTTCTAATACACCCTGGTACTTTAACTTCTCCTTTTTCATCAACTATACCATATATGAAATTCTTTCTTTCTTCTTCCATGACATGGTGCTTTTTTTTGGACATAGCACGCCTTACAAGGTCACTTCTTCCCATTGAATATCCTGCTAGTTTTCTAACTATCTCCATAACTTGTTCTTGATAAACCATACATCCGTAAGTTACAGAAAGTATTGACTGCAATTCAGGAGTAACGTATTCAACATTTCCAGGGTTATTCTTGTTATCAATATATTTAGGAATTTCAGCCATAGGACCCGGTCTGTACAAACTAATTCCAGCTATGATATCTTCAAGCGAATCTGGTTTTAACTCTTTCATAAACGACGTCATTCCAGCTGACTCAAGTTGGAATACCCCTACAGTCTTTCCCTTACCTATCATATTATAGACTTTTTGATCTTCATAGTTTATCTTATCTAAGTCTATGGATACTCCTTTATTTTCCTTGACCATATTCACTGTATCTCTTAATACAGTAAGAGTTCTAAGCCCTAAGAAATCCATTTTTAATAGTCCCAATTCTTCAAGCGTACCCATTGTAAATTGAGTTACTATATTGTCTTCATTCTTTTGAAGCGGCACATAATTTACCAGAGGCTCAGATGCTATAACAACTCCAGCTGCATGAGTAGATGTATGCCTTGGCAGACCTTCAAGTGATCTTGCTATATCTATGAGTTCTTTTGTTCTAGATTCACTATCATAAGCTCCTTTTAATTCAGGATTTAATTCAAGTGCCTTATCTATAGTTATGTTTAAAACACTTGGAATCATCTTTGCTATTCTATCAACTTCTGCATAAGGATAGTCCATTGCCCTGCCAACGTCTCTTATACAAGCTCTTGCAGCCATAGTTCCAAATGTTATAATTTGAGAAACATTATTTTCTCCATACTTTTTAACTACATAATCTATCATTTCTCCGCGTCTCTCATAACAAAAGTCGGAATCTATATCAGGCATAGATACACGCTCCGGATTTAAAAAACGTTCAAAAATGAGTCCATATTTTATAGGATCTATTTTGGTTATCCCAAGTGTGTAAGCAACTATGGAACCTGCAGCAGAACCTCTACCTGGACCAGTCATTATTCCACTTTCTCTTGCAAACCTTATAAAATCCCAAACTATTAGAAAATAATCAACATATCCCATCTGCTCTATTATTCCAAGTTCATAATCAAGTCTTTCTTTTAGTTTATAAGTTACATCCTCATATCTTTCCTTGAGTCCATCATAACATAACTTTTTCAAATACTCATAAGGGTCAACCCCTTCAGGCAGTGGAAACTTTGGAAGCTTAGATTTGTGAAATTCATAATCAAAGCTGCATTCTTCTGCAATTTTAACTGTGTTTTCTAAGGCTTCTGGTACATATGAAAATATTTCATACATCTCTTCTGGGGATTTTAAATAAAATTCATCAGAAGGATATCTCATCCTGTTTTTTTCATCTACTGTTTTTCCAGTTTGTATACATAAAAGCACATCATGAGCTCTATAATCTTCTTTTTTTATATAATGAACATCATTAGTTGCTGCGAGCGGTATTTGAAGCTCTTTAGACATTTTTATAAGCTCTTCGTCTACTTTTAACTGTTCCTCCATACCATGGTACTGTAATTCCAAATAAAATCCATCTTTAAATATATCTTTATAAAAAAGAGCTGTTTCTTTTGCTTTATCCAGTTTATTTTTTAATATGTAAGATTGAATTTCTCCTCCAAGACATGCACTTAAAGCTATTATTCCTTCACTGTGATCTTTTAAATAATCGTGATCTACCCTTGGTTTATAGTAAAATCCGTCAATTGATGCTTTAGACACTATTTTCATCAAATTATTATAACCAGTTTCATTCTTTACAAGAAGTACTAGATGATAATTTCCATTTTCCCTATCATTTTGTTTTATATACATAGATTTTGAGGCAACATATACTTCACAGCCTATTATTGGTTTTATTCCCTGTGCCTTTGCTTCCTTATAAAACTCTACGCATCCATACATCACTCCATGATCCGTTATTGCTATACTCTTCATATCAAGTTCTTTTGCCCTTGCTATAAGATCATGGATTTTAGCCGAAGAATCCAAAAGTGAATACCCTGTATGTTGATGCAAACTTATCCATTCATACTTTTTTCCCACATACTCACCCTATTTCTTTTATTATTAGTCTTCGAAGTCAACTGCTGCAGATGATTCAAGCATTGGTTTCAGATTATCTAAAACTTCATGTACATGAACTGGATGTACTTGATATTCATCCATGCCTTCTTTTGAATCAAATTTGGCTATAAGTGCTATATCATATGATCTTGCTGAGTGCACAGCATCTGCTCCAACTTTAACACTTTTAAGAGTAGGAACTTTTCCATCTACTCTCTTTAAAATTTGAACTGCCTTGTTTACATTTTCTGGACTTTTGTCCTTTAACTTAAAAAAAACTACATGAGTAAACATCTTTAAATCAATCCTCTCTATTTAAAATTAATAAAGTATGCTATTTCTTAAGGACCTTCGCTGATAAAAATGTTTTTGATATTATATCCTTTTTATCATCATACATATCTATTTGAACTTTACAAAAATTTCTTCCTACTTCTATAATATCAGTATGTATTTCTATAGTATTATCTATCTGAACGGCTTTCATAAAATAAGTATTTATATTATCTACAAATACATTTATATTATTTTTTTGCCTTAATGCCATTATACCCATTGTTGATACCAGCATATTTAATGAACTCCATGAAGCAGTACCTATAGGGTCAAGCATTGCAGTAGTTATTTTTCCTAAAAAACAAGCCTTATCTCCATTTGATTTAAGCTCAAAGTTCTTAAGTATCAAATCTTCTAAGGTTTCAACTGATTGTGGCTGTCTTGACATGTATTGAAGTGCTCTTATGACATCTCTTTTCGTGACTACTCCTATTAATTCTTTACCATTTACAATTGGGAACATTTCAATATCTTCCCATGACATAATATGTGCAGCATATGCAGCCGTCGTCTTTGGAGTTAATGTTATAAAATCCTTATCCATAACCTTTCCTACATATTCATCATCTTCACTTAATAACTCCTTCAATGTAACTATACCAATAACCTTATTATTATCATCTACCACAGGATACCTTTGGTGCTGCGTTTCTCTCACTAGCTGTTTCAACTTTCTTATTGTATCATTGGCTTTTAAAGAATATGGACTGCTTTCCATAATATCTTCTATTAAAACTATATCTTTCTTTATAAGCTTTTCAGAAATAGCTTTATTTATAAGACTGGCAACAGTAAATGTATCATACTTTGTGGATATTATTGGTAAACACTTTTCACTAGCTAACTTTTTCATCTCGCAGCTGCATTTAAATCCACCTGTTATAAGAACTCCACATTGATTCATAAGTCCCAGCCTTTGTGTTTCTTCCCTATTTCCAGTTATTAAAAGACAATCAGGGGTTATATATTTCATCATTGCATCAATAGTCATTGCCCCTATTACAAACCTATGTAATGTTTTATATATTCCATTTTTTCCTCCAAGCAAAGTACCATCAACTATATTAATAACCTGTCCATAAGTTAAAACTTCTACATTCTTTTTTTCTACTTTTTCTATTCTAACCGTTCCTACCCTTGGTATAGTAGTAACTATTCCAAGAGTATCAGAATCTTTTATAGCTCTATACGCTGTTCCATCACTAACGCCTAAACTGCTAGCTATGCCTCTAACTGAAATTTTTGTACCAACATCAAGTGAAAGTATGTACTTAATTATATCTTCATGTTTTGACAAAATTAATTTTTACCTTCCTTCTCTCTTAAGTTCCTCTGCTATTTTTTCTATTCTTCTAAGCCTGTGATTGGCACCTGACTTACCAACAGGAGGATTTAGCATTTCTCCAAGTTCTTTTAATGATTCATCAGGGTAATTTAATCTAAGTTCTGCTATTTCCCTTAAATTTTTAGGTAATCTATTTAATCCTATTTCTTTTTGGATGATCTTTATACTCTCTGCCTGTCTTACTGCAGCATTTACCGTTTTGCTCAAATTAGCAGTTTCGCAATTCACAAGTCTATTTACGTTATTTCTCATTTCTTTCATTATTCTTACGTTTTCTAATTTTAAAAGCGAAGTATGGGCACCTATTATATTCAATAAGTCAACTATTTGTTCGCCTTCCTTTAAATATACAATATAACTATTTTTTCTCTTTATGACCTTCGAATTTAAATTATATCCATTTATAAGTTTACTTAAATCATTTGCATAATCATTATCATGGGTTACAAACTCAAGATGATAAGTTTTCTCGGGGTTACTTACACTTCCTCCTCCAAGAAAAGCACCTCTTATATATGCTCTTTTGCATCTTTCATCATCTATAACGTTTTTAGGAATACTATAGTCTAAAGCAAATACATCATATTCTTCTTTAAGCAGCCCAACCTCTTTAAGTAACTCCTTAACTCCCATGTCCTCAGTTATCAAAACTATATAGAGGTTATTTTTTTTAAGTGAATTACTCTTTTTTACCGCTATACGTGTACGTATACCAAAATACTTCTTTAATAGCTTGAATATAAACCTTGCAATAGCTGGATTTTCAGTTATAACTTTAAATCCAAACTGTTTATTTCCTCCAAGCATAAGAGTGCCGCTAACTTTCATTATAGCTGACAATTCCGATACAGCTTCTATCTTACTCATATCTGAATACCTGCAAACTTCGTTTTTTACTTTAAGTGAGAACGACATTGTTTATTCCCCCTATTTACTTTTATTTTGCTTCAACCTCTCTGATAAATAGAAGTATTCAATAATTTTCTTCCTGTCATATAAAAGTTTTTTATCCATAATTGTCTCTATCAAAATAGAAGCTAACTTTTCAGAATTATGTCTTACTAGACCATTCTTTATAGTTATAAAATTTCCTTTAATTATTTCCACATTAAGTTTTTTTATTTCTTCTGTATCTATTTTTACTAAATGTGCTTCTCCCTCTTTGTACTTATCTATTAATGTAGAATCAATCTCTCCAGCATTAACAACTACATAATCAATTACCTTGGTTCCAATATGATTAAATATTGCCTTTATATGGTCTCCAACAGCATATCCATCAGTTTCACCATTTTGAGTCATTATATTGGAAACATATAATTTTACAGCTTGAGTTTTCTTTAAACTATTTGCTATACCATTAACCATTAAGTTTGGAATAACACTTGTATATAAACTTCCAGGACCAAGTATTATAGCATCAGCTTCCATTATTGATTGAACTGCTTCATCCAGAGCTTTAGCATTAGAAGGTTCTATAAAAACTCTTTCAATTGGACTTCCATTTTGGACAGCAGCTTTTGGAATATTTGATTCTCCTTCTACTATCATTCCATTTTTTAACTTTGCCTTCAATATGACATTATCTAATGTGACAGGTATTACTTTACCTGTCACAGCCAAAACAGAACTTACTTTGTGAACAGCTTCTTCAAAATTACTAGATATGCCATCCATAGCTGCTAAAAATAAATTACCAAAGCTTTGATTTTTAAGTTTTCCATCCTTGAATCTATATTGAAGTAAATCTTCCATAAGCGGTTCTGTATCTGCTAAAGCAAGTATACAATTTCTTATGTCACCTGGTGGAAGTATTCCAAGATCTTCTCTTAGCTCACCTGATCCACCTCCATCATCTGCAACAGTAACTATAGCTGTTATATTGGAAGTATAGTACTTTAGTCCTCTAAGCATAGTAGATAGACCTGTTCCGCCTCCAATTACAACAATTTTAGGTCCCTTTACAAGTAACCTTCTTTCATATATCAGGTTCTCCAATTTTTTTGAATCTATAGATACGTTCAAATAGCCTTTATTTATTAAGGCTATTATAGAACGCATACCCTGAGTTATGGAAATATATAGAACAAAAACTCCAGTCAGCATCAAAAATACATAAAATGATATATAGTAAACACTATAAAATCTTCTGTTTATAAATTCTATTACTCCAAATATTATAAATAGTATACCCATAGCACCAAGTAGAATCCATCTTTTAACTTTTATTCCCGGTCTAAACCAGTCTACTAGTTTCATAGTTTTTTACCACCTTTATTGATATCTTCTTCGATATCCCTGTGATCTATGTTAACTTCATATCCAGAATCTTTAAGTTTATTATAGATACTATTAGCGATAACTACAGAACGATGCCTTCCTCCAGTACATCCAATTGAGACAATCAACTGTCTTTTACCTTCTTTTAAATAATTTGGAATTAGGAAGTTCAACATATCGTCTAATTTTGCTATAAACTTCTTAGTCTCACTAAAATTCATCACGTACTTATTAACAGGTTCATCTTTTCCTGAAAACTTCTTTAATTCAGGTATATAATAAGGATTAGGCAAAAATCTAACATCAAATACTAAGTCGGAATCGACAGGTATGCCGTACTTAAATCCAAATGATACTATTGTAATCATAAGTTCAGTTTCGATTTGGCCTTCTTCAGAATAAATTCTAGTTATCTCTTCTCTAAGTTCCCTTATAGCGAGCTTTGATGTATCAATAATATTATCTGATCTATCTTTAACTTCTCTTAATCTATTTCTTTCCATTGCTATACCATTTAGTATTCTTCCATCTGGTGCTAAAGGATGCTTTCTCCTAGTCTCCTTAAAGCGTTTCACAAGTACTTCATCTGAAGCATCTAAAAATAAAATTTCATATTTATAGCCTTGATCTCTTAGATAGTTTAAGCTTTCAAATAAGTCATCAAAAAATTTTCCGCCCCTTATATCTATAACCAAAGCTATTTTATCTATTCTACCATCCGTTTGATAACAAGCTTCTGCAAACTTTGGTATCAATGTAGGTGGAAGATTATCTACACAAAAATATCCTAGATCTTCTAGGTTTCTTATTGCCTGAGTTTTCCCTGCACCTGACAGACCTGTTACTATGACAAATCTCATAATTAAACCTCCAGTAATCAAATTGTTATGTCTTTTCATCTTATGTTAAACGATCAACTTACAATTATCTTATGTTCAATTATATCATAACATATTTTAATAAGAAATATGGAATAGAACATGGAGAACTTAACGTTTTACTATATGTTAAGTTCTCCATATCAACTAAAAATTAAGCATTATTTATTAACTTTTTCATCACCAATTATTCTTACTTCTGTATAAAGATCAACGTTAAATTTTTCTTTTACCCTTTCTTGTATTAGTTTTATTAAATCTAAAATGTCTTTTGCAGTTGCATTGCCCTTATTTATTACAAAACCAGAATGTTTTTTAGATACTTCTGCACCGCCAACACTTAATCCCTTAAGTCCAGTATCCTCTATAAGTTTAGCTGCAAAATATCCATCAGGTCTTTTAAAAGTACTTCCTGCTGAAGGATACTCCAGCGGCTGTTTCTCACTTCTTCTAGTATTTAAATCGTCTATTCTACTTTTTATCTTGTTATGATCACCTTTTTTTAAGTCAAAAGTTACTTGAAGCACTGTATATCCATATTTTAATATAGAACTCATTCTATATCCAAGATTCAAACCCTCTCTGTCAAGCAGCTTTATATTTCCACATTTATCTATGACTTTAGCACTTTCTATTATTTGAGACATTTCTCCATTATAAGCACCTGCATTCATTGTAACTGCTCCGCCTACACTTCCAGGAATTCCACATGCAAATTCAAAACCTGTTAGACTCTCCTTAAGTGCAGCTTTGCATACATCTTTTAAAGTTGCTCCACTTTGGGCTGTTACTTTTTCTCCCGACACAGATACTTTATTTAACTTACATAGTTTTATAACTACTCCTTTTATTCCTCCATCTCTAACTAATAAATTTGAGCCATTACCTATTATGTAGTATGGTACATCATTTTCATTACATATCTTTACTGTACTTATAACTTGCTCAAAACTTTTTGGAGTAACTAACACATCTACAGGTCCCCCTACTTCAAACGACGTATGGTTTTTCATAGGTTCATCTATCTTTATATCTTCTTTTTCTAATATCTTACTCAAACTTTTACTAATATCTTTAAATC
Source organism: Clostridium sp. JN-1 (assembly GCF_003718715.1). Lineage (NCBI taxonomy): Bacteria > Bacillati > Bacillota > Clostridia > Eubacteriales > Clostridiaceae > Clostridium > Clostridium sp. JN-1. The sequence continues at coordinate 2,438,517 of NZ_CP033465.1, forward strand.
CATTCATGACATAATCTCCTCAAACTTAAAATTTATCCATATCTAGTATAATGTATGTTTTGCCCTTAATCAAGATTAACATCACTTAACTTTCCTCTATTTTTTAAATATCTTATAATCTTTTTCTCATCCAAATTCATTATGAGCTCTTCTGGCATCTCAATTTTCTTTAATAATTCATCTGCTCTTGAAAATTGTCCTATTTGAAAGCAAGTATGTGCATCACTGCCAATTATCACTTTAACACCATACTTTTTACAAAGCTCAGCTATCTTTAGGCAATTCTCGTAACTTCCTGGTCTTGAAATAAATGAACTATTATTTATTTCTATAAGAATATCCTTCTTTTTAGCCTTTTTAATAACTTCCTCATAATCTGCAGGGAAAGACGCGTTTCCCATATGACCTATTATATGAACATTATCATTATCCATTACTTTTAAAAGTGCCTGCGTATGTTCTTCCTCACTTGACGGATCTATACATACATCATGTAAACTAGCTATAACTATATCCAATTTATTTTGGATATCCTTAGATATATCCAAATCTCCATTATAGTTTATTATGTTTGCTTCGCATCCCCTTAAGTTTAAAACCCCATACAGCCTTCGCGGTAAAGCTTTTAAATTGTTAAAATAAAATTCATGAGGTCCCCCGGGCATTTTAGGGCCATGATCAGTTGTACCAAGTATTTTTAATCCAATATCAGATGCGTGTTTAACATTTTCCAGCCAAGTAGTATAAGCATGGCCACTTACTATAGTATGTGTATGTGTATCTAAAACGTATTTCATTCAAATAACCTCCCAAATAAATGCATATGTATACATCTTAGTCATTAATTATATTTTCTATTCTTTGTTATTTATATTTTAACTTATCACTTATCACTATTAAAGTATTCTATTATACTATTAGCTGCTTTCTTGTCTATTGTAGATAACCTTATGAGTTCGTCATAAGTTGCAACCTTTATATTTTCTATACTCCCAAAGCTTTTAAGAAGTTCCTTCCTTCTCTTTTCTCCTATATTAGGTATATCATCTAACACAGAATGCAGTACTCTCTTTTTTCTTAAACTCCTGTGATAAGTTATTGCAAATCTATGAACTTCATCTTGTATTCTAGTTATAAATTTAATTAAATTTGAGTTTGACTTTAATTGCAATTCAATATTATTATAGATGATCCCCCTAGTATTGTGATTATCATCCTTAACCATACCGCAGACAGGTATATCTAAATCAAATTCATTTAAAACACTTAATGCAATATTAACCTGTCCTCTTCCTCCGTCCATCATTATTAAATCTGGAAAAATACAAAACTTTCCAGACGTTAAATTTAGCTTTTTCTCTTGTATACCCTTTATTTCGTCAAATCCATGTTTAAATCTTCTTGTTAAAATTTCTCTCATGCTGTCATAATCATTTGCACCCTTTACTGTATTTATCTTAAATCTTCTGTAATCACTATTTTTAGGTCTTCCATTTTCAAATACAATCATGCTGCCAACTGAATCAACTCCTTGAATATCTGATATATCATAAGCTTCTATTCTCTCTGGAATTGACTCCAAATTTAATGCGTCAGCAAGATCATTTAAAACAGATTCATAAAATTTTTTGTCACGCATAATTTTAAGCTTAAAGTGTTCAAGGGTTATTTTAGCATTTTCTTCGACTAAATTTAAAGTATCCTTTTTTTCACCCTTTTGCGGTATTTTTATAGATACCTTTGATCCTCTCTTCATACCAAGCCACTGTTCAAGTAATTCCTTATCCTCTATATACGGCAAAAATAGATATTTTGGCACAAATGCAGTTCCACCATAAAACTCTTTTATAAAATCTGCCATAACTTGTGATTTATCATCACCTGCACTATTTTCTATTATAAAGTGCTCTCTCCCTATTATCTTGCCTCCGCGCAGGAAAAATACTTGTACACACGTATCTTTATCATCACTATACATATTAATAAAATCTTCATTTTCAAAGTTTCCAGTTATTATTTTTTGCTTTTCAATGACTTTTTGCACTGCAAATATCTTGTCTCTAATTCCTGCTGCTTTTTCAAATTCTAAATTTTCAGATGCAGATTCCATTTGATTTTTTAAGTTTTTAATTATATATTTATCCTTACCAGATAACAAGTCACTAACACCTTTAACTATTTTACCATATTCACTTTTGCTTATATATCCAGCACACGGTGCTTTACATAACCCCATCTGATAATTTAAGCAGGGCCTTACCCTCTCACCATTTTCCCTTATAAGTTTTTTACACGTCCTTAACGGGAAAATTTTTTTAAGTAATTCCATAGTTTCATTTACAGCAGACACATTTGTATATGGTCCAAAGTACTTTGATCCATCCTTTGCAAGTACCCTAGTTATAAACATTTTCGGAAAGTCATCATTGACAGTTATCTTTATAAAAGGGTAATGTTTGTCATCTTTTAATAAAATATTATATCTTGGTCTGTATTTTTTTATTAAATTACATTCTAAAATTAAAGCTTCAATTTCCGAATCAGTAATTATGTATTCAAATTCAGCTATATTACTCACCATAGCCTTAACTTTTTCCGAGTGATTTTTTGAGCTTTGAAAATACTGTTTTACCCTATTTTTTAGTGATTTTGCTTTTCCGACATATATCACTTCATTTAAATTATTTCTCATTATATAAACGCCGGGTTTTTCTGGCAGCATTTTTAATTGATACTTAAGATCGAACACAAAATCACCTCATAACCTCTAAGAATTCACGTGCGTAAAATTACAGGAAGCTTATATATAGTAAATAATAACCCAAATATCATTATAAGTTCCTCTATAGTAGAACCTATTTTGGAATTACTCTTATAAGTAATAGGCAATTTAACTTTTTTACTTCTAAATGGATAAAACGCTGGTATTCCCTTACTAGTTGCCATATCACAAAGTAAATGCATACCATAACCAATTATAAAGTAGTACACTATATAATGTATGCTGTACATATTGCCTATATATGCAGCAATAAACGAAAACAGTATCATTCCAGACAAACTATGAGTTAACCCATTTCTATGAGATGACACAGCTATTACTAGCAAAGAAACTCCTAAAGCTTTAAAAGCAGGCTCTTTAAAGTTTAAATAATTATACCACAAAATTATTATACCCAAACAAAAGTATACAACAGTCTTTGTGGTTTTATTTTTAAAAGGCAAAATATACTTATTTATTAAACTCTTAGGATGATCTATGTCTGGAAGAATAGACGCAAAAGCAACTACTATAATTCCAGTAAAATTAAATTTCCCAGGCAAACTATTACAAAGTGCTAAAAAAGTAACCATTCCAACTCCAGCATGAGTTTTTCCCTTCATATTTTTACCTCGTCAATTATTCTAAATTTATTTATATTGCAGTTAATTATCTTTGTTATTGTCTATATTATATCATTAAAATTATAATTGTTTTACTTTTTACAACAAAATTTTCCGGGAAATACTATTGCATTTTACAACTATAACAAAAAAAGCTCTATTGAGCTTTTTTAGGGGACAATTGACAAAGGACAGGGTCAGAGGACAAAGGACAATTGACAGAGAAGGAGGATTTTTCTCCGCTGCGCTTACGAAAAATCTTTAATAAAAAAGCGGCCATAGCCGCGTTATTTCGCTTCGCTCAATTTTTTTTGGGCGCAGCCCTTAACTAGGCTGCTTTATTACTACTTTTCTTATTATTACATTTTTATATACTATACTTTTTATGCGATAGCATATTAATATCGTATACTTTAAAACTCATATGTTATTCTATAAACATCTTCATATTTTTTTGGTCTCATTATAGATCCGTATTTTTCGCAACTAAACGTAGGTGGTTCAATTATATTTTCACCATCTAACAATATTTTCTACCATCTTTTCCTTAATGCTGTATAGTTTATATGCCTGGTATTTCTCCAAACCGTGATTTTACCTGCCCCACCTTTGGTAACAATCAAATGCACATGGAGATTCCATAAAAAATAAAATAATAAAATCAACGGTCTCCCGGTCTGCGGGCTTACCAGCCCTTAAAGTAAGCGTAAAAAGTTACAATTCCAGTAAAAATTCTATTTTTACTGGAACTTAAATGCTAAATCTCTATAAATTTTTTAAAGGTTTTCCGTAGTGTAACGGAGGAAAAGCAACAATCATTGTCCTCTGTCCTATGTCCTCTGGTTTTTCTGTCCTCTGTCCTATGTCCTCTGTCCTCTGATTTTGTCTTCTGTTTTTATATTTTGTTCTCTATTGCATTTACAATTTGGCTGTCTACCGTATCTGCTATATTTAGCAGTATGTCCTCGACTCCTTTAGGCTCAAACTTTCCAAACTCTCCATGATGAGATAAAATAGAATAACATATATCGTCTAATTCTTCTTCATCAAGCACATTTCCAACTTCATTATTTACTTCAATTAAATAAGCAGCTCCCATCACTATATGGTCAAGCTTAATGGACTTCCTTCGTATTATTCCATCGTAATCATATTCCTTTGTCTTCATGACATCATGTATAATGGCTTTTAACATGAGTCTATCTTTATTTATAACATCTTTTGCACTCATATAAAATGGGTTATCAATGTAATTATTCAAAATACTTTCCATTGTCTTCATTACTCCAACAGTGTGTAAAAAAAGTCCTCCGCGTTTATTGCCGTGAAACTTTTCAGCAGCAACACAAGTTAAAAAGGCTTTCCACCTTTTATCGCTGTATCCGGATGCGCCAGTAGCTGCTACAGCAATCTTTTTATATTTATCCTCAAGTTTATTAACCGTATTTATAAAATACGTGATGAGTTCCTTTGGTATATCGTAAAAAGGTACAAAGTTGGAATAATCAATATCCTCAGTTACAACTTGAATAACAGGATTTTTTATTTGCATATTTCCATTAAAGCTGCCAGCATATCCTTTTACTTTCACAATTGATCCTTCTTCTGCTGAATCCATAAGCTTTTGATAATTATCCCAAATTGGAAATGCTATAGAACCTGTATTATCTTGAATTATCATAATAATATATAGATTTCCATCCCTTTTGTGACCTATTCTTTTATCGCTTACCATTCCTAAAACTTCAATACCATCACCATTAGACAAGTTGTTTATGTCTTCTATCTTCATAAACTCTAAGTCTCCTTTCTACTTGTTGATTACCATTCTCATCAGTTCAGAAGCTATTCCTGCAGCTGCCTTACCTCCCTGACCTCCATTTTCAACTATTACTGCTACTGCAACTTGTGGATCTTCATATGGTCCAAACCCTATAAACCATGAATGAGGTGGTGCATCATGACCATCTTCTTGATGATCTGCAGTTCCAGTTTTGCCGCAAACCTCTACCCCATCAACAGCAGCATTTGTACCAGTACCTTCTTGGACAACTGACTTCATAAAGCCTTTCATAGTATTTGCTATACTAGGACTTATTATTTGTCCTATACTCTCTGGCTGTACATCTTTTACAAGATTACCTTTGCTTGTAGTTACCTGACTAACCAAATAAGGTTTAGCCATTACTCCATTATTTGCAACAGTACTTGCAACTAAAGCCATTTGAAGCGGACTTGCAAGATCACCACTTTGACCTATTCCAGTTTGAGCAATACTTCCCTTTTCATATGATTTTAATGTAGGGAATCTACTAGTTTCCACTGCAATACCATCTGTAGGTATAGTTTTATTAAAGTAAAATTCTTCAGCAGTCTTTTTTAACTTGTCATTTCCCAATTCTAAAGCTAAAGTTCCAAAGACTACATTACTTGATTTAACATACGCTTGTTCAAAAGATATATCTCCAAATGATTCCCCTGCAAAATCATGAAGTGAATATTGATTACTTATATATAACTCTCCATTATCCGTAAATGTTCTATTTTGAACTCCGCCCATATTTTCAAGGGCACTTATTGCAGTTATAGTTTTAAATGTAGAACCCGGCGGATACAATCCAGCTGTAGCTCTATTTAATAATGGTCTATCTTTATCTGAATTTATAGAACTCCATATATCTTGTAAATTATTAGGATTAAATGATGGTTTTGAAACCATAGCTATAACAGCCCCAGTTTTTGGATTCAGCACAACTACTGCACCTTTGTTGTCACCTAAGAGTTCATAAGCCTTGCTCTGTACATCATAATCCAAAGTAGTTTTTAAATTGTTACCTACTTTATCCTGCCTTTTCCCTTTATTTGCTATCAAGCTCTTTACATTATCCTTTATATCAGTAGACATTAGTTCACTATCATACTTTTTTTCAAGACCAGTAATACCATACTTTATATCTACATATCCTAACACATGCGCAAACATTTCCCCTCCAGTATAATATCTTTTTTGGTTTTCTTTATCTATTCTTTCACTTTCTGTAAGGGGTTTTCCATTTCTGTCATAAATTATACCTCTAAGTACTTCATTTCTCTTAGCCCATAACCTTCTATTAGCTGGGTTGTCTACTATCTTTGGACCTACTACCATTTCAAAATATGTTATATAAGATATTAGAGCTATAAAACATAACAAAAAAACAAAAAGTACTTTTTTTATATTACTTGATATATCCTTCATAACTACCTACCTTCTTCTGATATCTTTTGGATTATTCCAAGCGAGAAAAATGTTATGAGCATCGAACTTCCACCGTAACTTACTAGAGGCAGTGTTATACCTGTAAGTGGAATTGCATTCATAACTCCCCCTATAATGACAAGTACTTGACATGCTATCATAGAACTATAGCCAATTACTAAAAGTCTTGAAAATACATCTTTACCATATACAGCAGCTCTCATGCATCTATAAAATAGTAAAAAGTATAAAATTATTATGGCAAATCCCATTAATATCCCCAGTTCTTCACACAATGCTGCATATATAAAGTCAGTCGTATTAACTGGTACATACTCTGGATGTCCAAGTCCTAATCCCGATCCAGTAAATCCACCTGATGCTATTGAAAGCATAGACTGAACTATCTGATAGCCCTTTTCATTTGCATACGGCCATGGATTTTTCCATATCATGACTCTTGTCCTAACATGATCAAAAATATGATAACTTATAACTGATCCCACACAAAATAATCCAAAACACGCAGCAACATATTTAAATCTTGAAGTAGCTATATACAGCATAGTTATAGAAATTCCAAAAAGTATTAGAGCAGAACCTAAATCCCTTTGAAGTATCATAAATCCTAAACATATCATAACTACAATTCCAGGTTCTATGAGATTTTTAAAAGATTTATAATCCTTTAATGAAGATGCAAGATATGCAACTAAAAATAGCTTACCAAACTCAGATGGCTGAAAAGAATACCCTGCTATTACAATCCAGTTTTTAGATCCATTTATTTCTTTACCCATTAAGCTTCCAAGGGACATAAATATTAAAGTAACTACAAGATAAAAATACCTATACTTTCCGAATCTCTTCAAGTCCGGCAGCAAAACCACAATTAATATAAAACCAGTTACTCCTACTGCAAACCATATAATTTGTCTTATCGAATACGTAATGTTTAGTCTGTAAATCATAACTATACCTATAACTGACAATATACTCGAAAAAATAAATATATATTTATCTCCACTTGAAAAGAATTTCCTTATTATAAAATATGAATAACCGATGAGTATACATGTAACCCCACCCATGACAAGGGCTCCCTTATCAAGAGGCTGTTTTAAAATAGCTAGATTAGAAAAACAAACAATGCACAAAAGATAAGTATATTTCAAAAGTTTTTTTTCATCCTTACTAGTGTCCAATTTATCACCACCTATCAAATCTTATCCTATAACTTTAAATGAAGTATTTCCTACTCTGATTTCATCTCCAACTTTAATGTAAGTTTTTCCGTTTACCTTTGTTCCATTTAATAGTGTACCATTGGTACTATGCAAATCTTCTAATATATAAGTATTATTCCTCGCATAAACCCTAGCATGATAACCAGATGCATAAGGATCATCTAATATAAGTAAGTTATTGCTCTTTCTTCCTATACTTACTTCTCCTCTTATCGGAATAACAGCGCCTTTTCTCAAATTGTTGTTATTCCCTGCATTTACTATTTCAAGTCCAAAAGATCTTCTATTGAGTCTTCTAGACTTCTTGCCGCCATTTTTTATATCTTTATACATTATAATAATAGCTGTTAAAATTATAATATATACAATAGCAATTATTACAATTTTAAATATCATACTTAAATTACTCAAATCCACTAAAATCACCTTCTTATACTTTGTTTTCTATATAGCAACAAATAAAAGACTAGCACTAATATAGTATATTTAGCTAGCCTTATATAGATTATAACATCTTTTTTAAATATTGTCCTGTATAAGAATAGCGATTTTCAACTATTTGCTCGGGGGTTCCAGTGCATATAACAGTTCCTCCTTTTTCTCCTCCTTCAGGGCCCAGATCAATTATATAATCTGAACACTTTATTACATCTAAATTGTGTTCAATAACAACTGCAGTATTCCCAGCATCAACAATTTTTTGAAGTATGAGTATCAACTTATTTACATCATCTACATGTAATCCTGTAGTAGGCTCATCTAAAATATATAAAGTTTTTCCAGTACTTCTTCTAGACAGCTCATAGGCAAGCTTTATCCTTTGAGCTTCGCCGCCGGACAACTGCGTAGATGGCTGTCCTAGTTTTATGTATCCTAGTCCTACATCCATGAGTGTTTGAAGTTTGTTCTTTATTCTAGGGATATTTTCAAAAAACTTCAATGCCTCTTCTACTGTCATATTTAAAATATCACTAATATTTTTATTCTTATATTTTACTTCAAGGGTTTCTCTATTGTATCTCTTTCCCTTACAAACTTCACAAGGCACATATACATCAGATAAAAACTGCATTTCAATTTTGATGATTCCATCGCCTTTACATGCCTCACATCTTCCACCTTTTACATTGAAGCTAAATCTTCCTGGTTTGTATCCCCGCATCTTAGACTCTGACGTACTAGCAAAAACTTCTCTTATTATATCAAATACACCTGTATAAGTTGCAGGATTTGATCTTGGAGTTCTGCCTATTGGACTTTGATCTATATTTATAATCTTATCAATATTTTGAGTTCCTATAATATCCTTACATATTCCAGGATTACTTTTTGAACCATTGATTTTCTTATTCAATCCCTTATAGAGTATCTCATTTACAAGTGTGCTCTTTCCAGACCCTGACACTCCAGTAACACAAACAAATAAACCAAGGGGAAACTCTACATCTATATTCTTTAAGTTATTTTGCCCTGCGCCTTTTACAACTATGCTCTTTCCATTTCCACTTCTTCTTACTTTAGGTACATATATTTTCTTTTTACCGCTTAAATATTGACCTGTTATAGACATTTCATTTTTAATTATATCTTGAAGAGTACCTTTTGCTACTACTTCTCCGCCGTGCTCTCCTGCTCCAGGACCTATATCAACAATAAAATCTGCTTTCCTTATTGTATCTTCATCATGTTCAACAACTATAAGAGTATTACCAAGGTCTTTTAAATGTTCCAGTGCATCTATCAATTTATCATTGTCCCTTTGATGAAGTCCTATACTTGGTTCATCAAGTATATATAATACCCCAACTAACCCAGAACCTATCTGCGTTGCAAGTCTTATTCTCTGTGACTCGCCGCCAGATAAAGTCCCTGCTGTTCTTGCCAGTGTCAAATAATCAAGTCCAACATTTATTAAAAAGTTCAGCCTATTTTCTATTTCTTTAAGTATTTGATCACTTATAATCTTGTCTTTTTCGGATAACTCAAGATTTTTCAAAAAGTTAAGTTCATCTTTTATTGGCATTTTGCAAAATTCAAATATATTTTTTCCACCTACAGTTATTGCCAAAGCTTCTGGTTTTAATCTTGCACCATTACATTTAGGACATGGATTATCACTCATATAATTTTCAATTTCCCTTTTTATATAATCTGAATTAGTTTCCATGTATCTTCTCTTGAGATTATTTATTATGCCGTCAAATGAATGGTTAAATTCCATAACCTTTCCTTCTTTTGAATATGTAACTCTAATCTTATCACCATTGAGTCCGTAAAATAATATATCTAATATACTCCTGTCAAGCTTTTTTATAGGCGCTGTTAATTTAAATTTATACTTTTTTGCAAGAGCCTTAAGTACACTAAAAGTCCATGAATCTTCCTTTAAGCTCCCGCTTCCAAGAGGCATAAATGCTCCTTCAACTATGCTTTTGCTCTTATCTGGAACTACCAGATCTTCATCTATTTCCATAAGAGTACCTAATCCATCACAAGTATCACATTTTCCATAAGGAGCATTAAACGAAAATAACCTCGGTGCAATTTCATCTATGCTTATACCGCAGTCAGGGCATGCAAACTTTTCACTAAAAAGTATGTCTTCTCCACCTATGACATTTATAATTACAATACCCTCAGATAGTTTTAAACTTGCTTCAATAGAATCAGATAATCTGCTCCTTATGTCACCTTTAACTATCAACCTGTCTATTACCACTTCTATTGTATGCCTTATATTTTTTTCTAATTTCACTTCATCTTCTTCTAAGTCAAATATTTTGCCATCTATTCTTGCTCTTATATATCCATTTTTTATTATACGCTCAATAACCTTAACATGTTGTCCCTTTTTTCCCTTTATAATTGGAGATAATACTTGTATCTTAGTTCTTTCCGGCATCTCCATAATTTTATCGACCATTTGATCTACAGTTTGTTGTTTTATCTCTTTACCGCATTTAGGACAGTGTGGAATACCAACTTTAGCATATAAAAGTCTTAAATAATCATATATTTCAGTAACAGTCCCAACTGTAGAACGCGGATTTCTACTGGTTGTCTTTTGATCTATTGATATAGCTGGAGACAAACCTTCTATGTATTCTACATCCGGCTTATTCATTTGGCCTAAAAATTGCCTTGCATAAGCTGATAGTGACTCAACATATCTTCTCTGTCCTTCAGCATATAGAGTATCAAAGGCAAGAGATGATTTTCCAGAACCTGAAAGCCCAGTAAACACAATTAACTCATTCCTTGGTATTTCAAGGTCTATATTCTTTAAGTTGTTAACTTTAGCACCCTTTATTACTATTTTATCCCTCATATTCGTTAACACACCTCATCATAAATATTAAATTTATTAGTTTTCTTCTTATATTATATAGGAACGTCTGTTCCTTGTAAAAGATTTTTTTATTCAGCTTTCTTTTGTTTTTTGAGTTTAAATATAATATTCCTGAGTTCAGCAGCCCTTTCAAACTGAAGCTCCTTTGCACACTGTTTCATTTCTTTTTCATATTTTTTAATGAGTGAATCTATATTTTCATTGTTTGCCTTTATTGCATCTTCCAATGTCTCATATTCTTCTTTTTCTTCCACAACCTTAGTTGCCTCAATTATATCCCTAATTTCTTTAGTTATTGTTGTAGGCGTAATACCATTCTTCTTATTATATTCCATTTGAATCTTTCTTCTTCTATTAGTCTCAGTTATTGCCTTATTCATAGACTTAGTAATAACATCGCCGTACATTATAACTTTACTATTTGCATTTCTTGCAGCCCTTCCTATTGTCTGTATAAGTGACCTCTCAGATCTTAAAAATCCCTCTTTATCTGCATCAAGTATTGCAACAAGGGCAACTTCAGGAATATCAAGTCCTTCTCTTAATAAGTTTATACCTATTAATACATCAACTTCTCCTCTTCTAAGTTCGTTTATAATTTTCATTCTCTCTATTGTGTCTATATCTGAATGCAAATATGCTGCTTTTACATCAAGTCCTTTAAGATATTGGGTTAAGTCTTCTGCCATCTTTTTAGTTAAGGTAGTAACCAAAGTTCTATATCCTTTTTTAGTTGTTTCCTTTATATTTGCATACAAATCATCTACTTGACCTTTTATAGGTTTTACTATAATTTCAGGATCTAACAATCCAGTAGGTCTTATTATTTGCTCTGCTATATTTGTTGAATTTTTAAGCTCATATTCAGCAGGAGTTGCACTAACAAAAACAACCTGATTTAACTTCTTTTCAAATTCACTGAACTTTAAAGGTCTGTTATCAAATGCCGATGGAAGTCTAAAACCATAATCAACAAGTGACTGCTTCCTTGACTTATCACCTGCATACATAGCTTTTACTTGAGGCATAGTTACATGACTTTCGTCTATAAATAGAAGGTAATCATCTGGGAAATAATCAATAAGCGTTTGAGGAGGGCTTCCCTTTGCTCTTCCATCTAATATTCTAGAGTAATTTTCTATTCCACTGCAGTAGCCAACTTCCCTCATCATCTCTATATCAAAGTTAGTTCTCTGCTTCAGCCTCTGTGCCTCCAAAAGTTTATCATCGGATATCAATGTCTTTAATCTTTCCTCAAGTTCTTCTTCTATACGTTCTATAGCTGCTTCAAGTTTATCCCTTGACGTAACAAAGTGAGAAGCTGGGAATATATGTACATGACTGCGCTTTCCTGTAATCTTACCAGTTAGTACGTCAAATTCTCTTATTTTATCTATTTCATCTCCAAAGAATTCTATCCTAACAGCTTTATTAGTAGAAGATGCAGGAAAAATATCTAGAACATCACCTTTTACTCTAAAAGTACCTCTTATAAAATTTATCTCGTTTCTCTCATATTGAATTTCAACTAACTTTTTTATTATCTCATCTCTGTCTTTTACCATACCTTCTCTAAGTGAAATTGTAAGTTTACTGTATTCTTCAGGATTACCAAGTCCATATATACAAGATACTGAAGCTACAACGATGACATCTCTTCTTTCAAATAGAGCACATGTAGCTGAATGTCTTAACTTATCTATTTCATCATTTATAGAAGCATCCTTTTCTATATACGTATCAGTTTGAGGAACATATGCCTCAGGTTGATAATAATCATAGTAAGACACAAAATATTCTACACAATTTTCAGGAAAAAATTCTCTAAATTCAGAACACAACTGAGCTGCTAAAGTTTTATTATGTGCAAGTACCAAGGTTGGTTTTTTTACTCTTTCTATGATATTTGCCATTGTAAATGTTTTTCCCGAACCTGTAACTCCTAAAAGTGTTTGAAATTTATCCTTTTTATTAACTATTCCGTCTGCTATACTATCTATAGCCTGTGGTTGATCACCCTTTGGTTTAAATTTAGAGTGTATTTTAAAATCACCCATAGTTATTTATCATCATCCCCATCTTTTTTATTTTTAATCTTTTCTAATATGCTGTCAAACTTAGACTCTCCTACTTTAACTATAGTGCTGTCCTTTGGAACAGTCCTAGGTACAAACACTATACCAAGTCTTTTCCCGGAATTCATTCTATTATAAGTTAAATCTTCAATTTTTCCTGTTACCCTTTTAACTTTAAGCCATATGAAACTCGATGTTTCTCTTATATCCTCCAGTGCTTTCTTTTCATCTTCTATTCTCTTATTGTTTATCTCAATTAATAAGTCACCGCTTTTTATACCCATTTCATTTGCAGGAGAGTTAGGTGCTACTTCAAGTACCATTATTCCATCTTCTCCACTTATATACTTTGGTTTGCCGCTTGCTTCCAAGTACCTTTGAAACATGATCATTGCTTCATGGGCAATAGGCGCAAATACTAAAACTAAAACTTTAAAGTATGAATTTAAGACTGCTAACTGTGCAAGTCCAAATAGCATTAAACTATATAATATAGTAAGTCCGCCTGATATTGCAGACTTTTGCTTCTTGTCTCTAGTAAAGGTTATACTATTATAACCCATAACACCATAAAACGGCATTAATGAAATTACTGCACTTTTTAAAACGTCAGTGGGAATTGATCCTTTTAAGATCGGCCACCAGCCCGGCATAGGCATCTGCGATGTTGAACTCAAAGTATTTGGATCTACATTATGTAACATAAAAAATATTGCTATTGGAACAACCCAATATCTCTGGAGGGCAAATCCACCTATTATTTTACCATCTCTACTTGTAAATACTGGTATATAGCCTGTCTTTCCATCTATGGATATTAAAATTCCTTCTACAAAATGAAGTACAGCAACCATACTCATTAAAGCTGGTATATCTATGTTCAAAAAGTTTACAGCTGGATTTTTAGTTACATATGCTATGTATGCAAAAATCATACTTAAAATTCCAAGGAAAGATGCTGAATATGAAAAACATATAAACCTAGGATTAAAAAACATAAAAACTATAGATATCAAAAATATTAAATCAACAGATGAATTTTGATCAAATATTATTCCAAAATAAGACATTATGGCACTAGCCAAAGCTCCAGCAAATATGCCTATGACAATTTGTGATATAGTAAGTTCTAATGGAGAATTTATTGGTGTTCCAATTATCATCTTTTGCATAATAGTAGTTTTTTTGTTTTTTTCATAAAGAAATAATCCAAGTATTACTAAGATGATAACATAGTATGGTTCTGTGAGTGCAAAAGCTACTGCCTTTAATGTATATATCAAAATTTTCATTAAAATTATTTCCCCTCTCCTTAAAGTCAAAATTAATCTACAATAAAATGTAAGCCTTACTTCTTATGGATATTAAAATGAAGTTAGACAGAAAAATATCTGTCTAACAAAAATAGTCAATGTTATTTAATTTTACTTTTAGCTATTTCTAGTGCCTTGTTAAATTGAGGATCCTCACTTCTATTGTATTGTTTTTTCATAAGCTCCTCTGGATATTTTACATTTACATCTGGTTTTATTCCAGTATGATTTATATTTACTCCATTAGGAGTATAGTATTTTGAAATTGTAACTTTTAATGCAGTTCCTTCACCAGTATTTAATACAGTTTGAACTACTCCTTTTCCAAAAGTCTTTTCTCCAACTAAAGTAGCAAGTTTATAATCCTTCATAGCTCCAGAGAATATTTCAGATGCACTTGCAGTTCCTTCATTTGTAAGTATTGTAACAGGCATTCCTACTGCAGTTCCTCCAGCTGACTTATATTTCTTACTGCTTTTATATTTGTCTACAGTTGAAACTATTACCTTATCTTTAGGTACAAAATTTGAAACCATATCTACACATTCATTTAATAATCCTCCAGGATTTCCTCTTAAGTCAATTATTAATGATTTCATTCCCTTATCCTGAAGCTTTTTCAAATTACTCTTAAAACTGTCAGCTGTATGTTCATCAAACATGGAAACTTGTATGTATCCAACTTTGTCATCTATCATTTCACCCTTTACTGTAACCATACTTATCTTAGATCTCTTTAACTTTACATCAAAAGTTCCTTTGCCCTGCCTATATAAAGTTAAAGTAACTTCTGTATTTTCTGGTCCCTTCATACTAGTAGCTGCTTTATCTAAATCTTTTCCGCTTACAGCCTTACCATTTACCTTTTGAATCTCATCTTTAGGTAAAATTCCAGCCTTCTTAGCTGGTGAATTGTCAAGAATATCTGCTGCTATAACTTTATCTCCACTTGCCTGAACTACAATTCCTACTCCACTATAGTTTCCTTCAGTTTGCGTATTAAATTCATCATATTCTTTTTTGTTCATAAATACAGTATAAGGATCATTTAATGCTGATGTCATTCCTTTGATTGCTCCTTCAACTAAATCAGAATCATTAATTGGTCCGTCATAATATTTATAAAGTGCACTTCTAACTTCAAATAATTTTTGAAACTTATCAATTCCATAATTACTTTTTATGTAAGCTCCGGTTCCAAACATAGTCACAATATTTGTAACAATTATTATAACTACAGTCGATAGTATCCACTTTTTTTTAGTACTCATTTTTACACCTCTTCGCTTTTAACCTTCTACTGTATATTATTTATTTAAATCTTAAATAATTATAACATTAAAAAAAATATTTTTGTAAATCATAGTTTAAATTCACAAAATAATGTGCTACCCCAGGGGTGTAAATATTGGAAAAAGTGGAACGTAACTAGTTACGTTCCACCTTTTCCAATATTTACACCCCTGGGGTAATAATTTTTACACTGCAAGGAACTTTCTCATTGATACAATACTTCCAATTGACCCAATAATAGCACCTACAACAACGAATAACAATAGCATAACAGTTATTACACAAGCTGGGCTTATCAAGTTCATTATTATAAGTCCAGAAGCAACCTTAGTGTAAATTAATCTATACAGATAAAAAAGTACTACATCTGAAACTATTCCACCTGCTATTCCTATAATTATACCCTCTATTATAAAAGGCCATCTTATAAACCAATCTGTAGCTCCTATGTATTTCATTATACCTATTTCTCTTCTTCTTGAATAAACTGTAAGTCTTATAGTATTTCCTATTAAGAATAGTGAAATACCAGCTAAAATTATAAATACGATACTTCCTATCCATTTTACAGTCTTGATTATTGATATAAGTTTATCAACTATCTCTCTTCCATCTTTAATGCTCTCTATTCCACCCATTCCATCTATTCTTTTTACTACTTCTGAAACTGCTTCAGGCGTTTTAACCTTAACTATATAAGAATTAGGCATAGGATTGTCCTTATCTAACCCTTCAACCAGCCCTTTATTTTGTTTTCCAAGCTGATCTTTGAATTTCTGCATTGCCTCGGCTTTACTTTCATACTTTACCTCAACTACTCCATTTACTGACTTTATCTTATCCTCTAAATCTTTCTGCTGAGTCATAGTTATATTATCCTTTAGAAATATCTTTACCTCAACCTTAGATTCAACTTGTAATATTCCCTGCTTTACATTTAATACTGCAAGCAAAAATATTCCAAGCATAAGGAGAGTTGCTGCAACTGTTGCTGCAGATGCAATACTTATAGTTTTATTTCTCTTCAAACTTTTTAATGCTTCAGATACAAAAAATTTAAATGTACTAATCCTCATATCCGTAAACACCTCCTTGTTCGTCTCTTATAATAACTCCTTTTTCCAATGCTATTACCCTTTTTCTCATCATATCGACAATTTCTTTGGCATGTGTAGCCATAACAACTGTTGTTCCTGCCTTATTTATATCATTCATCGTTTCGACTATTCCCATAGCTGTTTCAGGATCTAAATTACCAGTAGGCTCATCTGCAATTAATATAGAAGGATTATTTACAATAGCCCTAGCAAGTGAAACCCTCTGCTGTTCTCCTCCAGATAGCTCATTTGGAAAAGCTTTATATTTATTTGCTAGACCAACAAGTGATAAAACTACTGGAACCTTTTTTCTTATTTCCTTTACAGGAGCTTGTACTACTCTCATTGCAAAAGCTACATTTTCATAAACATTTAATGTAGAAATTAATCTAAAATCTTGAAAAACAACTCCTAGTTTTCTTCTGTAATATGGTACTTCTTTTCTATTTAAATTTGTTATATCCATATTATTAACTATCAATTGTCCGCTAGTTGGTTGAATCTCCTTTAAAAGTACTTTAACAAAACTAGATTTACCAGCTCCACTTGGTCCAACTAAAAATACAAATTCGCCCTGCTTTATTTCCAAATTCAAATTAGACAATGCAAATATGTTGTTATTGTAAATCTTACTTACATTCTTAAATTGTATCATCCAAACCTCTCCTTATATAATATAAAAACAGACTGTTTTTTTTAACAGTCTTATAGATATTATAACATAGTAAGAGATTAAATTAACCCTTAATGTATTAATTTATTATTAATAAAAAGCAGCACATATGTCATATTATACAGTTATAAATAAAAGTAGGATGAACTTCCATTGTAACTTCTGGAATTACACCCTACTTTTATTTATAATTTATAATTTACAGCTCATAGTTTTATTTTTTTAATGTCAATACCTTTTTTACAGCATTAACTATGTCTTTAGCAGTTAAACCATACTTTTCTAAAAGTTCTGCTGGTTTTCCACTTTCTCCAAATGTATCTTTTATTCCTACTCTTACTACTGGAGTTGGAATGTTTTCACTTAGAACTTCACATACAGCTGAACCCAGTCCGCCTATTATATTATGCTCTTCTGCAGTTACTACAGCGTGAGTTTCATGAGCTGAACTTATAATTGCTTCTTTATCTATAGGTTTTATAGTATGTATATTTACAACCTTAGCATTTATACCTTCTTGAGCTAGTATATCATGTGCTTGAAGTGCAGCATCTACCATTATTCCTGTTGCAAAAATTACAGCATCTTTTCCTTCTTTTAAAGTTACTGCCCTGCCAATTTTGAAATCATAGTTAGGATTGTCATTTATAACAGGTACTCCTGATCTTCCAAGCCTTACATAACAAGGACCATTAAATTCTGCTGCAGCTTTAATTGCCTTTTCAGTTTCAACAGCATCACTAGGACAAATTACTGTCATATTTGGAATACTTCTCATAAGTGATATATCCTCTACTGATTGATGTGACGCTCCATCTTCTCCTACAGTTAATCCTGCATGAGTTGCACATACTTTTACATTTAACTTAGGATAGCAAATTGAATTTCTTATTTGTTCAAAAGCCCTTCCTGTTGCAAATATAGCAAATGTACTTGCAAATACTATCTTATCACATGTTGATATACCTGCAGCTACTGTCATCATATTAGCCTCTGCTATTCCCATATCGATAAATCTTTCAGGACAAACTTTTTTAAATTCTGCAGTCTTAGTAGATTTTGATAAATCTGCATCTAATACAACAATTTTTTTATTTTTTTGACCTATTTCAGCAAGAGTTTTTCCATAAGCTTCTCTTGTAGCTATCTTCTTACTCACTATTCTTCACCTCCAATTTCTTTTAAAGCTATATCACATTGTTCTTGGTTTGGTGCAGAACCATGCCATCCAACTTGATTTTCCATATATGATACGCCTTTACCTTTTATAGTTTTACATACCACCATAGTTGGTTTTCCTTTAGTCTTTTTAGCTTGTTCTACAGCGTCAATTATCTGTTCAAAATTGTGTCCGTCAATCTCTATAACATTCCATCTAAATGCCTTAAATTTATCTGTTATTGGTTCAGCTGACATAACTTCTTCACATGGTCCATCAATTTGAAGTCCATTATGGTCAACAAAAGCTGTAAGATTATCTAATTTATATTGAGCTGCTGCCATGGAAGCTTCCCAAACTTGACCTTCCTCAAGTTCTCCATCTCCTAATAAAGTATATACTCTATAATCTTTTCCATCTAACTTTCCAGCTATAGCCATTCCAACAGCTGCTGAAATTCCCTGTCCTAATGAACCTGTAGACATATCTACTCCGCGAACTTCATTCATATTAGGATGTCCTTGTAAATTAGAATTAATCTTTCTTAAAGTCATTAACTCCTTAGCTTCAAAAAATCCCCTTCTGCAAAGTGTACTATATAATGCTGGTGCTGCATGACCTTTTGAGAGTACAAATCTATCCCTATTTAGATCTCTTGGATTTTCTGGGTCAACGTTCATTTCATTAAAATACAATGCAGTTAAAATTTCTACAGCAGATAATGAACCGCCTGGATGACCTGAAGCAGATTCCGTTAACATAGTTATTATATCTTTTCTAATAACCTTAGCTATTTGAGTTAGTTCTTCTACACTTTTTTTCAAAGTTTCAACCTCCTTAAAATATATAATCAGTTACTATTCTATCACAAAAAAAATTTTTTATATATATACCTGGGATTTTGCCCATAAAAATAAGGGTTTATAACATAAACCCTTATTTAAAACTTGCTATTGTAACCCTATACTTATCAAAAGTGCATCATCAACTTTTTTCATATCTGACTCTGTCATATGGCCTATCTTTTCTTTTAATCTTCTCTTATCTAGAGTTCTTATCTGTTCCAGCAAAACTACAGAATCTTTATTAAGTCCATAAGCTTCTGATGAAATTTCTACATGCGTAGGAAGTTTTGCCTTATTTATCTGTGAAGTAATTGCCGCTATTATTACAGTGGGACTGTATTTATTGCCTACATCGTTTTGAATGATTATTACAGGTCTTATCCCACCTTGTTCAGAGCCGACTACAGGGCTTAAATCAGCATAAAATATATCTCCTCTTTTCACTATCGTTGTCATCTGCCAAATCACTCTCCGAAAGCTTCGCTTCATATTCTTTTAATTCCTTCATATCGCTCGCAAAGCCCATTTCTGCAAATTCCAAATTAAGTTTCGCCATTTCCTTGTAACCACTTTCCATTTGCTCTATTATACTTAACCTTTTTTTCTCTTTAATATATAATATGATAGTTTCCCTAATAAATTCACTTCTTTTTTTGCAATCTTCTTTTAGTGCCTTATTAAATTCATTGTAAAGTGTTTCTGAGAGGTCAACCACTAATCTTTTTGAATTTGACATATAAAAATTAATACCTCCTATTAACTTAAGCGAGAATATACATATTTAAATTATATAACCAAAATTACAAGCCTGTCAAAGAAAATATCTTTATTTTCTCCATTTTTCTACTTGTAACTTGATGTATAATTTACTTATATTACAATTTATTTATGCTATGTATTCTGAGATTAAAATAATATAATATGTATTTCTCCGTACTAAATTAACGGAGGCTATATTTTTTAATAATATTAATAACGATAGAATTTAACCATATTATTATAATATACATTATAATAATATTATATACATCTTAAATGTAATTTCTAACCTTAACTACCTTTCCACCTTTAATATAAACTCTAGGTACCCTCTTACTTACCATACACAATATCTCATAATTTATAGTGCCAAGTATAGGTGCTATATCGTCAGCATCAAATTTTAAATTTCCTGAACTGCCCATAAGTATGACTTCATCCCCAGCCTTTACATCTCCAGCATCAGTGACATCAACCATACATTGATCCATGCATATGTTTCCAACTACAGGAGCAAATTTTCCATTAATTATTACCTTCGCCTTTCCAGACATCATTCTAGTATAACCATCAGCGTACCCAACTGGCAAAGTTGCAATTAAACTTTCTCTTTCAGTTCTAAACTTTCTTCCATAACTAATGTACTCGCCTTTTCCAAGTTTTTTAACATGCATTACATTTGCCTTCCATGTCATAATAGGTTTGATATCAAGCTCATTTTTGTCAACTTCAGTTGATGGATAATATCCATATAATATTATACCTGGCCTTGAAGCATCAAAATGAGTTTTTGGTAATTCCATTATAGCAGCACTATTAGCAATATCCTTCATATTAATTTTAACTTGTCTTTCCATAAGTGCATCATAAAACCAATTATATTTTTCAAACTGCATATTTGAATATTCCTTGTTCAATTCATCTGCAGTACAAAAATGTGAAAACAAACCTTCTATTTCTATATTAGGAAGTTTACTAATTTTACAAACTTCATTAACGCCGTCCTCATTTGGTAAAAATCCTATTCTTCCCATACCAGTATCAACAGCTACATGAATTTTAACTGTTTTATTCATACGCTTAGCATCATTGGACAGCTTAAATGCATATTCGTAAGAAGATACTGCTGGTTCAATATCATATTTTATCAATTCTTCATTTAAAGTATCTGGAGTGAGTCCAAGTATCATTATATGTTTATCAATGCCGTTTTTTCTAAGTTGTATACCTTCACTTAACACCGCAACAGCTAATCTGTCAATACCATTTTCTAAGAGAGTTTGTACTACATCCAATACGCCGTGGCCATACGCATCTGCTTTAACAACCCCTATTAATTCTTTTGAATTGGATTTTTTTCGTATACTTTTTACATTATAAGCAAGCTTATCTAAGTCAACTTCCATCCAAGTAGGTCTAAAATTTTTAAACATAATAAATACATCACCTTTCCTAAAACTATCTTGTTAACATATTGTTTAAATTTTCCAAAAATTTAAATTAAAATTGGAACTAAAATTTGAACTTATCAATTCTTTTATTTAGTCTCAAAAATCTGCTGGTTTAATTTTATATTAGGCTGAAATGATGAATACTCTACCTTAATGTCTTCTTTGCCGCTAGAATTGTAAATGTATAAGTATTGAGGTACTTTATCTGACGTTCTAATGTATAAATTAGCATTATTGATGTTTTTATTATTGCCTGGAATGTCCAAATGTACAACTTGATACTCTTGTCCATTTAAACTTTTAAATGAACTCTTTATATTTTCATCTGTGTATAATAAATTTATGTAATATGAGACAAAAGCTAATTTAAATATACTATCGGAATCTTCTTGAGTGTTATAAAATGAATTGTTTTTTAAATCTTTTATAAATACCATGTCATCTTTATATATAAAAATTCTACTATCGCCAAGCTCAAACCTGCTGCCGTACATCTTATCATAAGATTGCTTTCCGCTGTAAGTTATTACTTGTTTATCGTTTTTCATGCTTATATTTACATTACAAGTATAACTATCTAAGTTTCTAATGTACTTCAAATTTTCTTCAATATCCTTACCTTTATTATTGCACCCAATTTGAAATATTGCAATTATAAAACATAAAATAATTAATAATAATCTTTTTTTCACACCATTCCTCCAACACAAATTACTAGAATGTTCTTATTAAAAATGCTTACAAAAGCTTAATTTAATTTTATATTATTAATATATTATGCTGCATCTTTTTATATTCTAAGCATAAATTATTTTAATCTTGAAGTTCTTTAATTACAAATGGAATTTTGTCAAGCATATAACTTGCATTAACAGAGTACATATTTTTTGATAACTTTTCTCCACAATACCCATGTATAAATGCTCCTAAACATGCAGCTTTCATAGGTTCATATCCCTGTCCAGCAAGCGATACTATAATACCAGTTAATAGGTCGCCCATTCCTCCTGAAGCCATTGAACTGTTGCCAGTAGGATTTATAGCTAATTTGTATCCATCAGTAATCACAGTATTATATCCTTTTAAAAGTACTACTACATTATTGTCTTTAGCAAATTTCCTTGAAACTTCTATTCTATTTTGATTTATATAATCTACACTGAGCCCCGTTATTCTAGACATTTCTCCAGCATGCGGTGTAATTATAAACTTGCATTTTTTATTTTTAAATGTATCAAGTTTTCCCTGCAAAACATTTATACCATCTGCATCTATGACAATCGTCTTTTCATAATTATCCACAATTTTCTTTAATAAATTGTAAGTAGTTTTACTACTGCCGAGACCCGGACCGAAAGCTAAAGCATCACTCTTTTTTAAAAGCTCAAATACCCTTTGATCTTCATCAAGTGAAATTGTCATAGCTTCAACTAATTTAGAAGACAATATACCTTGAATTTCTCTACTGCAGCATAAAGTTACAAGTCCTGAACCACTTCTAACTGCACCCTGCGTACATATATAAGCTGCTCCTGTAAATCCCAGGGAGCCTGAAAAAATCATAACTCTGCCATAATCACCTTTATGACAGTATTTGTTTCTAACTTTTAAATTATTCTTTATCATTTCATGATTTAGTATAAAATCATCTTGAGTAAACTTGTCTACTGCTAATTTAGGTATTCCTATACTTTCTACAATCACATCTCCTGTAAATTCATCTGCACCATAATTTAAGAATCCCCTCTTATAGAGTTCGAAAGTTACAGTCTTATCTGCCCTAATACAATTTCCAAGTATCTTCCCAGTATCACTTTCAAATCCAGATGGAGCATCTATTGATACAGTATACCTGCTATTTTGATTAATTAAAGATACTGCAGAATCAAAGATACCTTGAATATCCCTTGAAAGTCCCGTACCAAACATTGCATCTACAACAACTTCAGTTTGAAGTATACTAGTTTTTAAAATATCTATATCATTTAAGCTATTTATGTTAACTACACTTACTCCAATATTTGTAAGTATATCATAATTAGTCTTACAGTCATTACTCATGCCGCCGCTATTTCCAATTAAAAATACCTGTACATCCTTTTTATTAACAAGTAGATGCCTTGCCACTGCAAATCCATCACCGCCGTTATTACCTTTTGCGCAAACTACACAAAATTTATTGAATTTATCTAAATTTATATTTTCTACAACCTTTAAAGCTGCATTTTCCATAAGAACTATCCCCGGTATTTTTAATTCATTTATACAATAACTATCTATTTTCCTCACAGTCTTTACAGCTGCAATCTTCAATTTTATCAACCTCCATTACAGCATATGCCACAGCATTATCTATACCATGCGATATACTTACATGAATTTTATAATTTTGATATTTTTGTGCTATCAATTTTGCCTTTCCCTTTAATATAACAGTAGGCTTACCTGAAGCCGTTCTGTCAATTTCTATATCCTTAAGTTCAAATCCACTGAACCCAGTGCCCAGTGCTTTAGACACTGCTTCTTTAGCTGCAAACCTTCCAGCTACAAATTCAGGTCTTAATTTTCTCACTTTAAAATATTCAATTTCGTTTTTAGAAAAATTTTTTTCTAAAAAATTCGAATGTTTATCTAGCACTTCACTTACTCTCCTAATTTCAACTATATCAATTCCAACACCAAATATCACAATGTATCACCCCCATATCTATTATAATAGATTAAAACTTATCATTTTAAAAGTTAAATTTAAATTTATCATATTACATAAAATAAAAAGAGGAATCATCCTCTTCTTATTTTATGCACCATTAATAATTAATGCACATGTTTACTTTATCTTCAAAATCTACTACATACTCATCAATATATTCTCCAAGTACATCTATTAAATGTATGGGAGATACATTATTATTATATAAAAGCTTAAACAAATTATACACTTTGTACTTCTGCGGACTTATATTTTTAACAAAATCGCTTTCTGTATTTATGATCTTATCATCTATTAAGTCTTGTCTTTCAACTTCTATGCCGTAACACTCTAACTCTATAGGCTGCATCTTGTATGTAATCAATACATTATTCTTTGTCAGCTTATAGATATATTTATACTTTATCCTCTCAGACTCGTTAATCTTCATCAAACTTTCTATTACCATACTTTTCTCCCCCCCATAAATAAGTGATGGTGTAAAATAATATTATCACAATACTCAGAAAAAATATGTCATTTCATGATAAGCAAAACTATAAGATTATCTTTCTTATATGACATTAAAAATCATCTATTATCACTTCTATCAACTTTAATATTTTCTTAATACAACTATTTACTTTTTTTTAATAAAACCTTCTGTCGAAATTGAAAACTATTTAAGTTTAAGTTTTTGTTCCACATTTTGAAATTAATATAGCATTTAATTCTCCGCCTGAAATTATTATAGTTGCTCCAAGAAAAAACCAACTTAAAAGTGCAATAACTGCACCTATACTTCCATATACTTTAGAATAATTGGTAAAGTTATTGACATAGTATGCAAATATCATAGATGCTGCAATTAATCCAATAGTTGCAAAAAAAGATCCGGGCATAACTTCATGCCATGTAAGTCTTCTACTTGGAGTGTAATGATATAATGAAGCAAAAATAAATATAGTAGTTAAAATAGATATTACATATCTTGCTGCATCCCATAAAACTTTAAACTCTTGTGAAAAACCATACCTATATGCAATTGAATTTCCAACTATTTGTCCTAATACTAAAAAAAATATTAAAGTAAGTATTACAATTGTCAGTTCAAATGTGAATAATAT
Source organism: Clostridium sp. JN-1 (assembly GCF_003718715.1). NCBI lineage: Bacteria > Bacillati > Bacillota > Clostridia > Eubacteriales > Clostridiaceae > Clostridium > Clostridium sp. JN-1. Next base: position 2,464,219 of record NZ_CP033465.1, read on the forward strand.
GCTTATTAACTTTACCACAAAAAAATTTCTGTTTTCCCGCTCATCATATGCCTTATTAAGTGCCTTTATAACTGCATCAAATCCCGATGACATTGACCATATAGTAAAAATCAAACTAAATGACATCAAACTTGCATTTTTTGTATCGACAACCTCAATAACTATGTTTTTAATTAATTCCAAAGTATCCTTTGGCAAAAGTCTATTTAATCCTGCTAATACATCTCCGCTTTCCACAGGACTATATCCTATCATTGTCATGAGAAATATCATAAAAGGGAAAAATGCAAATATAAATCCATATGCCAATTGTGAGGATAAAGCCAATACATCATCATCATTAAATCTAAAAATCACATTTTTAATACATTTAGTCGTTAAACTTTTCACCTTTTCCTCCTGCAAAATACTTTATTGATTACTCTAAAATATTATGTGTAAATTTTACAAATTAAATACCTTAAAACCAGAGGACAGAGGACAGAGAAGGTTGATTTTTCTCCGCTGCGCTGCAAAAAATCAACCTTCATTGTCCTATGTCCTATGTCCTCTGGTTTTGTGTCCTCTGTCCTATGTCCTCTTTTTCTTGTCCTCTGAATATTAAGGAATGTTGAAATTAATCTGGAATTATAGTAAAATTATATAATATGTTTAATTTTTATAGAAAGGAGGAATAACGATTGATTAAAAACTTTAAGAAGTTCTTACTGTTTGTATTTGTTATTGCATTTTACCAATTAAACTCACACAATTTAGTACTAGCTAGTGATGCTTCAAATACACAAGTAACTTCAAGCTCTGCCATAGTTGCAGCACAAACTGTAGATAAATCTAATACATCACAAAGCACAACTACTTCTGCAATGGTTACAGCACAAACTGCAGATAAATCTAATACACCACAAAATACAACTACTTCTGCAATAGCTCAAAATAGTAATTCCTCAACAGTGAAGGATTCCACCAGTAATCCTGTAAGGGAAATTGACAGCGTAAGCAATGTAGATGTAAATAAAAAATGGACAATAGTATTAAGTCAGCCAGTAGATATATCTTCAGCAAAAAACAGCATAAAAGTTATAGATAAAAAAACTAATAATAAAGTTCCAATAGATATTTCAATAAGTAATCAAGGTTTGGAAGTAAATGTTTCAGTATCTGATAAATATAATCCTAAAAGTGATTATCAGTTGTTTATAGATGCAAATTTAGTTTCTAAATACAATAAGCATCTGCCACAATCTGTAAGTATGAATTTTAAAACTGATTCATCAATAACTTCAATAGATGATTTGAATGTAACTATAAACCAATGCGGCGACTACAAATTGCCAACTACATTAACTGCAGCTATGTCGGATGGAGAAAAGAGACAAGTAAGCGTTACTTGGGACAAGCAAGTTAATACCGGAGCACCTGCAGGAAAATATGTATTCAAAGGCGATGTAAAAGGTTATCCCGTATTAGTAAAATTGAATTTGACAATAAACCCTTTTGAAGGCGTGACTTCTATATCAAATTCATATAGAAATCAATCAAGTTTACAAGTCAGCCTTTATAATTATCTTATGAATGAAGATAATAGACAATCTGTTGGAGCTAGAGCAATAGAGCTGCATGATGGGAGTACAAGCAATAACTGTGTATTTTTTGCAAGTGAAGCTTTAAGAAGAGCTGGTTTAACATCATTACCTGAATATGTATGTAATACAGTTCAATTAACTAAAAAATTGTTATCTTATGGATGGCAAATATGTTATGATTTGTCAAAGTTACTTCCTGGTGACATTTGCTTTACTACTTCATATGGTAATGGTCCAACCCATACTTATACTTTTATGAAATGGTTAGACCCTAAGTCCTTTGATTATGCATATATATGTGACAATCAAGGAAATGAATATGGAGGAAGTCCATATCATCAGCGAAATATAGACTTTGCTACTTCTGCGAAGGACGCATTAGCTTATTTTATGTATTTACCCTTAGCATAAGTATAAAAATGTACATACTTTTTTATATTTGGACTACTGCATTAAGTAATTTAAATACAGCATGTTGTATAAATTACTTTCAGTGCAGCAATCCTATTTTTTTGCTCTGTTTAATTTTCAAAAAATTAATAATTATCAAAATTTATATTGACTTTTACTTATAATTGATATATTATTAAATCAATCAATAGTAACCTTAATACAAGATTAAACTTATAAATGCTAAATATGGTTAATCCATTTTTAGAATTAACGTTGTTGATTAAAGGCTATTATATTGATTAAATAACTCAGGGATAGGAGTGATACCGCCAAACAATTTTAATTTAAATAGGGATTTAAATTCTATAGAAAGCAAAGGATTATACCAATGGGCATTTAAACTTTCATTCAAAATTCATAAAACTTCTTTAGCTAATCCTGGTTCGTCATAATTAATCTTTTTTATAGATTTATTATAACTTTCTTAAAATAGTTATGAAAATTCCTATAATTCTACAATATTAAAGTACTTGAAATGAAATTAAGTATACAAATTATTTACTCTTCATTTAATAGAAAGGATTGATGAAAAAATTAATAAACTAAAAGATTATATTATCGAATCAGGACTTTTTTAAAACAGTTGATTAACTTTAAAAATTTAATCAACTGTTTTTCATTTTTTCTTAAACACAACCTTATTTTAAAACATCAATTCTATTTGAGATGCTAGATATGTCAATTCCATTTGTTTTACTTTCAAAATATTTTTTATACCACTGCTTTATGATATTTCTTTTGTTTTCAATACAAGATCCATTCCAATTTTTGATATATGGCATAAAATAATCCCAATCAATACTTAACAAAATATTTTCCACTGTAATCCCCCCAATTGCAAAATACTTATTAACGCACTTATAGATTGTAATCCTATTTAAGTCCATATAGAATAATTATAACACTTTAGACAGAGGATAGAGGACAAAGGACAGAGGACAATGAAGGTAAGTTTTCTTCCTTACGTCAGAAAACTAATTTAATTTTTGATAACTCGTTTCGCTAAAGCGAAACATTGCCAACTTATATAAATTTAAAGATTCTTTTGCATTAGCAAAAAATCAACCTTCTCTGTCCTATGTCCTCTGTCCTCTCAAGAATATTGCATCGCAGTACCATTTTATACCGGAGTGTAAGTTAAGTTGCAAACTAGAAAATAAAATTAAAGAGTCTTTGAATTAACTCATTCAAAGGCTCTTCCATTTTATTTTCTAGAATTTAACTCATCTAATATATTCGCAGCTATAGGATCAAATACATTAGGTAAATCATTTTTATCAGAACTTGAAATATTACTTATGCTATTTAGCATTGGCAGCTCTCCTAGGAGTTTCAAGTCCATATCTTTTAAGAACTTATCTGTATTTTCTTCTCCAAAAATCTTAATCTTCTTACCACAATCAGGGCATACTATGTAACTCATATTCTCAATAACACCTAAAATATCAGTTCCCATTTTCTTAGCCATATTTATAGCTTTTGAAACTATCATTGAAACTAAATCCTGAGGTATTGATACCATTACAATTCCATCTATAGGTATTGACTGCATTGCAGTAAGAGCCACATCTCCTGTTCCAGGCGGCATGTCAATAACTAAATAATCAAGATCACCCCACTCTACATCAGTCCAAAATTGTTTAACAGCACCCGATATTACAGGTCCTCTCCATATTACCGGCTCATTTTTATTTTCTATAAGGAGATTAAGAGACATTACCTTTATTCCATCTTCTGATACTACAGGTATAATAGTTTCATTAACAGCCTTTGCTAGTTCATCATCTAAATTTAACAACTTAGGAACACTTGGTCCAGTTATATCTGCATCAAGCACTCCAACTTTAAATCCTTTATTTTTAAATGCTTTAGCGAGTAGTACAGAAATTGTAGACTTACCTACTCCGCCCTTTCCACTCATAACTGCTATTACATTTTTTATGTTATTTTTGCATTGAGCACTTTCATTGGTTTTATCAGATTGTGACATTAAAGCACCTCCTATCTTATATTGGCATTTGCCACTTTAATTATAATCCTGTACATTATCACTGTCAACATAGATTATCTTTACCACTTTTACGAATTTTAGTAATATAAAAATTCACCCTTGAACGCAAAATAATTAATTTTAACATCCAAGAGTGAATATATAAAACTTCTACATATCTTCCCAGTAGTACCTTTCAGGTTTGTCACTTACAACTGTTTTCTTATCAAACACTTTCATAGTTATGACAGACAATACAAAACCAATTACCCCTCCTGCAATTCTAAAGACATAAATACTTTTATTAAGAGATTCGGCTATATACCCGCCTAAAAACACTCCTAAAAATATAGCTGCTATTGGCAAAATAAATAGCATAAATGCAGCTAATAACATATTTGTTTCCTTTTTTTGTTTAGGAGCCTTTTCCTCTTGTTCTACTTCAGATTGTGTTTTTTCATCATTCATTTTAATCAAACTCCTTAAACTAATTTAACTCATTATTCTTTTACTTTATTATATCAGTTTATACCCATATTTAAAATAAAATAGTGAGTTTTTATTCTGGAATTCCATATGTTATTTTTTGTCTTCTGATTTTTTAAAGTTGAACTTTGATACTATTTCTGGAACTTTTTCTATAAGGTTTACTAAGTTGTCTCTTCCATTTACAGGAAGTATTTTAACTGTTCCATCTTTTCTAACAACAATTACTGCATCAGAAGCAATTTTAGCACCCATTCCAACACCTGAACCTGAATCGCTTTTATTTTTGCGTGCATTTTGGTTTTCACCTGCACCTGTACCAAATCCAAATGTCACTGATATTATTGGTACCAAGGTAGTTTCTCCAACTTCAATTGGGTCTCCCACAACAGTTCTAGTATTAAAAAAATCTTCTAACTTAGTAAATAACATGTCCAAATTTTCTGGAACTGGCCCCATTATTTATCCCTCCTAATATTTAGTCTGCTTTAAAATTTTTCAATTAAGACTTCTCTAACTTCGTCTTTCCTTATAAATTTGAGAGTTTTACAAATTACAGAAAATAAAATCAACTCTCCATACATATTTGCATTTATATTTATAACTTGATTTTCAAAATCCGGCTCAAGATTTACATGTAAATAATCTTCTTTCACCGCCTGCGAAAACATTGAAATAAAGCCGCACATAAAACCAGTTTCTGCTGGATCATAAAGACCATATATACCGCTTACTTCTATATACTTTGGTTTCAAAAGTGCAATAACTTCCTTAAAATAAGACATACATGAAATCAAAAATTTCCCATTTAAAAAATTAAGTTTATATTTATGTAAGCTTTTAGAATTTTTATCACTAGAACCCTTTTTACTGAACTCTAATGGAATATGCATACCCAAGACAGTTAATTTAATTCTACATTTAGAGTTTTCCATAGAAATCATAAGTTTGAATAAGTGAAATATCATGGATATTTCTATATAAAAAATTACCTTTCCATCATTTACCTCTATATTTAAATTATATTTACACGGTGAAAATATTGTTATTAAAAGCAGTAAAAATATGAAACCTAAAAATATAAATAATATCTTCAAGAATATGATAAGCACATTCAATTTAAATTATATCCTTTCAAGTTATTTCATCACCTATCAAGTTATTTATTTAACTAAACTGTCAACTGCCGTCAAAACAAGCAGCGGTATCTTCGTAATAAGCTGCATCATTATATAAAATATATTACCAAATTATTCATCACATTTAAATACCCTTTTTTATTTATCATCATTATTATCTTGCATCAGTGAATTTAGCTTTTCCAAGCTGTAAACTATGTTTTCCAATTCTTTAGGGTCTAAATTTTTTACTGCATTAGCTATAATATCATATGCAAAATTTTTTTTCATATTTATAACATTATTATTCTTTATAAATTCTTCTGATAATGACAATTTTATAATTCTTCTATTATTCTTAGGTACTTCCCTAACAACAACTTCCTGATTTACCAGGCGGTTTATTATACCTGAAACAGTACTCTTAGTTAACATCATATGTTCACTAAGTTCATTAAGAGTTATTCCAGGCGTCTTATAAAGATGAAATATAACCGAAAGCTGTGGTGATGTAAATCCATATTGTTTAGCACTCTTCCTAAACTTATCTCCAAAAGTTTTTCCAATATTCTTAAATGCCTTAATTATTCTATCTGCCTGCCTTGCTGTCAATTCATTATTCTCTGATAATTCTTCATCCTCCATTTTTCTCATATCCACCTTCCAAATGCCCAAATTATTTCTATACATATTGTTCGTTTATTAACAATAACCATTATATACTAATTAAAATTCGTTTTCAATGAATGTTAGTATAGGTTTTCATAACAGTTAACGGGTTGAATTATAAAAAAAATATAAAAAGTTGGGAGATATAATTCATTTATTTAAAAAATTGGTGCCAAATTGCCACTTTATTCGTAAAACTTATTGTACAAATTATCATTATATGCTATTATAACTTTGTATTTAAGATATTATCCAATTTAAGTATAAAATATAGTTATTTTTATATGTATTAATTTGTATTAATTTATGTTTATAACTTGAACTAAAATATAAACTTGTATAATTGTACTGTAAAAGTTTTATAAATGGTCAAATTTTTTACGGATAATATTACATTAAACACATGATAGCAATTATTCCATAATATGTCGAAAGGAGAACTAAAAAAATGAGTAAAAATGGATTAAAAAAAGAAATAGGTTTAATGCCTGCCCTTGCTACCGTTATCGGTATAGTTATAGGTGCAGGTGTATTTTTTAAACCTACAGCCGTCTTTACTGCAACAGGAGCTCCAGGTCTCGGACTTATAGCATGGATACTTGGAGGAATTATAACTATAGCAGGAGGACTTACAGCAGCTGAAGTTTCTGCAGCAATTCCAAAGACAGGTGGTATGCTTGCATATCTTCAAGAAGCTTATGGTGATATGTGGTCTTACCTGCTTGGATGGGCACAAACTTTAATATACTTTCCAGCTAACGTTGCTGCACTTGCTATAATTTTTGGAACTCAATCAGTTTCACTGCTCGGATTAAGTGATTCAATGATAGTCCCAATAGCTATTGGAATTTCTGTATTCTTATTTATAATGAATGCATTAGGTTCAAAAACTGGCGCTGCAATACAAACGATTTCAACTATATGTAAGTTAATACCTTTGTTTGTAATTATAGTAGTAGGACTTGCACACGGAAACGGCGGGGCAGCTAGATTATTTCCTGTAGTAGCTGCAAATCATCCAGTAGGTACAAGCCTTGGTTCAGCACTTGTAGCAACAATGTTTGCTTATGATGGATGGATAAACGTAGGTGCTATAGCTGGAGAAATGAAAAACCCTGGGAAAGACTTACCAAGGGCAATTGTTGGTGGTTTATCATTAGTTATGGGTGTTTATTTACTAATCAACATAGCTTACTTATTCGTATTACCTGCAAGCAGTCTTGCAGCATCAAAAACACCAGCAGCTGCTGTAGCTAATGTAATATTTGGAAAAACGGGCGGACAAATAATAACTATAGGTATATTAATATCAGTGTTTGGTACAATAAATGGATATACGCTTACAGGTATGAGAATACCATATGCAATGGCTTTAGAAAATAAATTACCTGGAAGCAAATGGCTAGCAAAATTAAGTCCAAAATCCAAAGTACCTGTAAATAGCGGAATATTATTATTGATAATCTCAGTAATATTTATATTCTCCGGAAAATTTGACCAGTTAACAGACTTACTAATATTTGTAATATGGATTTTCTACACAATGACTTTCTTTGCAGTATTTGTATTAAGAAAGAAACAACCAGATCTTTACAGACCATATAAAGTTCCTCTTTATCCAGTAATACCTATCATAGCTATAGTAGGAGGATTTTATATAGTACTTAATACATTGTTCACTCAACCTTTAAATGCAGGACTAGGACTAGTTATAACATTGATAGGTCTTCCTGTGTATGCATCAAGAAAGGACAAATTTGTAAAAGTTGAAGATGAAGATTCTACTAAAAGTGACAATTAATTAAAAAACCTAACTCATACTCGTGGATATATTTGCAAATATATCCCTGCGTATGAGTTAATTTTTAAGCTAGAAACCATATAGCGCAATAAATAATTCACAAATAAAAAAAACCGGCATAATTTGAGCAATTTTCGCTAAAATAAATTGTATAATATGTTATAACATGCTATTATAAATGTATTATACAACTAATTTTGAAAGGTTGGTATTAATGAAATGAGAGAGTATAGTGTTTTTGATATTTTAGGCCCAATAATGATAGGACCATCAAGTTCCCATACAGCTGGAGCTGCAAGGCTTGGAAAAGTTGCAAAAACCATAGCAGGTGGAAAAATTAAGAAAGTAGAATTTTTATTACATGGTTCATTTGCAAAAACTTATAAAGGACACGGTACAGACAAAGCACTTGTTGCAGGAATACTTGGCATGAATCCTTGGGACGAAAGATTAAAAAACTCCATGAAAATGGCTAAAGAAAAAGGCATTGAAGTTAAATTTGTAGAAACTGACCTTGGGGATGTGCATCCTAATACAGTAAAATTTTTGATAACTAAAGAAAACGATTCAACAATTGAAGTAATGGGAAGTTCCATAGGCGGAGGAAACATACTTATTACTGAAGTTGACGGTGATCAAGTTGAGTTTTCTGGAACTTATCCAACTATACTTATAAATCATATTGATGTACCAGGTATGGTTGCAAAAGTATCTGATATATTGTATGACCATAATATAAATATTGCATTCATGAAAGTATACAGAAAAAGTACAAAGGGTGCAAGTGCAGCCATGGTATTTGAAGTTGATGATAAAATAAATAATGATGTAACTAATGAGATAAGCAAAGTACCAAATATACACAAAGTAATAGCCATAAATCCCGTAAGTGAGGAGGAATAAACATGGTAAACCACGGAAATGAACTTATAAAAGTATGTAATGAAAAAAATATGACAATATGGGAGTACGCACTCCATGAAGAATCGAAGGCAAGCGGACTTACTTTAGATAAGGTCTTTGAAAAAATGAGAAAGAATTTAAAGGTAATGCAAGCTTCTGCTGAACATGGATTGAACAATAAAATAAAATCCGTAAGTGGTCTCATAGGCGGTGATGCATATAAATTAAATGAATATGCAAACTCAAATGAAACTTTAACAGGAAACTTCATGGTAATGGCAATGGCAAGAGCACTTTCTTGTTCTGAAGTAAATGCCGCAATGGGTAAAATAGTTGCTGCACCTACAGCAGGTTCGTGCGGAATACTTCCTGCAGTAATAATAAGTGCAGGTGAAAAACTTAAAAAGACAGAAGATGAAATGGTACAAGCACTATTTACAGCATCAGGTGTTGGAGTAATAATAGCAAAGAATGCAACTATGGCTGGTGCAGAAGGAGGATGTCAAGCTGAATGTGGTTCTGCAGCAGCAATGGCATCTGCAGCTGTCGTAGAAATGATGGGTGGAACTCCATCTCAAGCATTGAATGCAGCTGCTATCGTAATAAAAAATATTCTTGGTCTTGTATGTGACCCAATAGCAGGACTCGTAGAAATACCTTGTGCAAAGAGAAATGCATCTGGTACAGTAAGTGCATTAACAACAGCAGATATGGTTATGTCAGGCATTACAAGCAAAATACCTTTTGATGACACAGTTTCAGCAATGTATAGAGTTGGAAAACAGCTTCCATGTGAGTTAAGGGAAACAGCACTTGGAGGTTTAGCAGTAACAGAAACAGGCTTGAAACTTAAAAAACAAGTTTTTGGAAAATAATAGTCAGAGGACAGATGTCCTCTGGTTTTATGTCCTCTGTTTTATGCAAAGTATTGGTAATAATAACACTTAATTCTTCCATTGTAGAGCTTTCTGTTTTTGTCAGACTTTTTTCCAAAGTGTTTTTCAAAACCTTGATGTGCTGTTATTATAAAGTAAGACCATTCTTCAAGATTTGAAAATACCTTTCCCATATCTTCGTATAGTTTTTCAGCTTCTTCTACCTCTCCAAGTCTCTCTCCATAAGGCGGATTGCTTATTATAAAGCCGCACTTTTTCTTTGAGCTAAACTCCTGTACTGGAAGTTTTTGAAATGATATGTACTCACTAACTCCTGCTTTTTCAGCATTTTCTCTTGCTGTTCTAAGCACTCTTCCATCTATATCTGACGCAAGAATTCTGAGTTCCTTGTCATTTATAGAATTTCTAGCATGTTTTCTCAAGTCACTCCATAAGTCCTGTGGAATTACATCCCACTTTTCAGAAACAAAACTTCTGTTTAACCCAGGTGCTATATTTTTTGCTATTAAAGCTGCTTCTATTGCAATAGTGCCAGATCCGCACATTGGATCAGCAAGTATATGTGAAGGCTCCCATTTGCTCAAAAGCACCAAAGCTGCTGCAAGAGTTTCTTTAATTGGTGCACCTCCTGCATTTTCTCTATATCCCCTTTTATGTAATCCCGGACCTGAAGTATCAACTGTAAGAGTAACTATGTCCTTTAAAATGCCAACTTCTATTTTATACTCTGCACCAGTTTCATCAAAGTTTCCAGAAGGATACTCCCTTTTCATAGCTTCAATAACAGCCTTTTTTACTATTGATTGACAATCAGGTACACTGTGAAGCTGTGACTTAACTGACTTTCCAGTTACATGCATAAATGCATCTTCCGGCATTAAACTTCCCCAGTCGACAGCTAGAGTACCTTGAAAAAGCTCTTCAAAACTTTCAGCCTTAAATTCAGCCATATTTATAAGCACCCTATCAGCTGTCCTAAGCCACAAATTACATGTAACTATATCCATTTCATCTCCACTAAAGGTGACTTTACCGTTTTCAACCTTTAAGTCTTCGTATCCAAGTTCCTTAAGTTCTTTTGCAACCACACCTTCTAGTCCAAAAGTTGATGTTGCAATTAATGTATAATCCATATTTCCTCCTAGAATCAATGCCTACTTACCAGGCAAATCTTTATATTTAAAATCCTTATTTAAGTCTGACATCTTATCTTTAAATCCATTAGATGTATAGATTGTATAATCTGTCATAGTAACTTCACATGATACTTTAGGCATACTATTTATAAGCTTTATACCTTTCTCAGGTCCAAGTTCAAAAATAACTAAAGATAGTATATCAGCTGTCATATTTGCATCTGGAATGCTCTCATCAACCACTACTGTAGCACTCATTATTCCATTATTAACAGGATAACCAGTTTTAGGATTCATTATATGGAAATACCTTCTTCCATTTTTTACAAAATACCTTTCATAGTCACCTGACGTGGATATTCCTTGATTTGATATGCTGAGTATTCCTAATAAATTATCGCTTGCTTCACTTCTAGGATGCTTAATTCCAATTTTCCAATCTCCATTGTCTTCATTTTTCCCAACTGCATACATGGAACTTGATCCTAAATTTATGAGTCCGTTTTCTATATTATACTTTTTATAAATTTTAAGTACCTCATCTGCTGCAAATCCCTTTGCAACACCTCCAAGGTCTATCGCCATACCGGGATCTTTAAGCATAACACTGCTGTCTTCTTGGTTTACACTAATTTTTTTATATCCAACTAAAGGCAGCTTAGCTTTGATTTCACTGCCTTCTGGTATTCTCTCCTTATCAGTGCCTATACCCCATAAATTTATTATAGGACCAACTGTTAAATCATATTCTCCATTAGTTATATCAGAATACTTTTGAGAGGCTAAAATCATTTTAATTATTTCAGGATGAACTTTTACATACTCTTTTCCAGCAGCATCATTGATTTTACTAACATCACTTGTTTTTATAGTACTACTTGCCATATCATTTAATTCAAATAATTTCTTTTTACTTTCTTCAACTGCCTTTTGTGCATTTGGTCCAGAAGCACTCAGCTCCATAGAAGTATCCATTGTCATAAAATCTTCTTTATACATCTTATTTTTACTGCCAAAGATACCTGGGCTTGAACATGCACTCAATGGCAAAACAAACAATGTACATATTAAAATGCATATAACTTTCTTCATTATCTTTTGATCACTCCAATCTGCAAACAAATACATTTTAATTATATCATTATTTAAAGCCATATTTGTACATTAATTTGCATAAACTGTGCATCAAATATATACTAAATTTAATTCTATTACATCCTTTTTAAAATATTTCATATATATAAGTAAAGCTATCAGTATTTTTAACTACTGATAGCTTTAATATGCAATTTACAGTTTACATTTTAATTGATCATACTTTTTACTATATCAAGGTCGTTTCCATCCACATTTGAAAATACAGCTGTTTTTACCTTCTGTTTTTCAGACTCAGACAATTTTCTATATAGTACCTTTACCTGACTTGCATAATCATCAGGACTTCCATTTGAATTTGACTTCATTTTATTTACTGAAGATATCATACTTGATATAACAGCTTTTTCTCCCTGTGTATCTACAGAATTTAGCGCAGCATTTAACTTGCCAGATATTCTGTCTAAAGATTTATTAACTTGGGCAGAACTGCCAGTACCTGAAGATGTTTGACCAACCATTGATTGTAATTTGTTCTTAATTTGATCTGTCAGCTTTTCAACATTTATTATCATTTTTGAATCTTCTACATCTATTGATTTTATTGATACAGGTATTTTACTCTTATCTATGTAAATTGTATCATCTTTTACTGCAGCTCTATTTCCAGCTTTACTCCTTACAATATCTAAAAATAATTTTTTTGGTACAGGGATTTTACCTAAACTCACATTTGAAACTTTATAATTTATTCCATAATCATAAGTTAAATTTCCACTAACCTTCATAAGTAAATTAAGCCCTTTATAATTTACTGGTATATAAAAGTTAACATCACTGCCTACTATTTCAGACTTTATTCCCTTTACAGTAATATTTGAGTACTTTTTAGGTGTAAAATACATATTTATTATTTGATTTAGCTCATCACCATTTAGCTCAATAGTACCAGTTTGAAGTGCAGCAATTTGCATTTTATTAATCAGATCCGAAGAAAGCTCAACTTTATCAGCTCTATATGAAGATCCGGAAAATAAAAGAGCAAAAAACACCACAACTGCAATAATTAAAATAGTTACGAATGCCAGCAATCCTCTTTTTCCACTAGTTCTACTCATCATTACTCCTCACTTATATAAATAATTTAAAATTCTATTTCAATATCTTTAAACTTAGGAAGTATTTTATCTTTATCTGAAAGTATTATATCACTTCCAACTATTTTATCAAACGGCCAATCAATATTTATATCCATGTCATTCCAAAGTACTCCACCTTCATCTTCAGGATGATAAAAGTCAGTACACTTGTAACAAAACTCTGCTTCATCAGATAAAACCAAAAATCCATGAGCAAATCCCTTGGGTATGTAAAATTGTTTTTTATTTTCCTCCGACAACAAAACGCCTACCCATTTTCCATAAGTTTCTGATTTATTTCTCAAATCAACAGCCACATCAAATACTTCACCTTTAGTAACTCTTACAAGTTTTCCTTGAGGATGTTTTTTCTGAAAATGAAGTCCCCTCAGAACTCCCTTCTTGGACTTTGACTGGTTATCCTGAACAAATAACATATCAAGCCCTGCAGTTTTAAACTCATTATAATTATATGTTTCCATGAAGTATCCTCTTTTATCCCCAAATATTCCAGTTTCTATTATATATACTCCATTTATTTTTGTCTCTATAAATTTAAACTTATCCAAAATTATGTCCTCCATCTACATTATTTCATACTCAAAACCAATTTATGCATAAAGGTATTTTAGTATGCATTTTTATTTACAAATCCCTTAAATACAGTTAAAAACATTATCTTTATATCAAACCAAAAATTCCAATTTTCAATATAATATATATCACACTCTATTCTCTTTTCTATAGATGTATCTCCTCTCCAGCCATTTACCTGTGCCCATCCTGTTATTCCAGGGCGAACCTGATGCTTTACCATGTACTTTGGAACTTCTTCTTTAAACTTTCCGACAAAATATGGTCTCTCAGGTCTAGGACCAACAAGGCTCATATCACCTTTAAGCACATTGAAAAACTGTGGCAATTCATCTATACTTGTCTTTCTTATAAATGTACCAAATTTAGTCTTACGTGGATCATTTTGAGTTGTCCATTCTACCTTCTCATCATCTTTTTTCTGCACCTTCATAGATCTAAATTTATACATTACAAAAGGTTTCTTATTTAATCCAACTCTTTCCTGCTTGAATATTACAGGTCCTGGTGAAGTCAATTTTATCATGATACAAGTAAAAATCATTATTGGAGAAGTTAAAATTATAAAAAATACAGAGAGTGCTATATCAAAAATTCTCTTTACGGTCTTGTTTAATATATCATCAAGTGGTATATATCTCATACTTATAACTGCAGTTCCATCTATATTTTCTATATACGGCTTAGATGATAAAAACTTTGAAAACTCAGGTATTATCTGAGCCTTTACCCCATTTTTTTCACACACTTCTATTACAGAATTGAGTTTGTAATACTCTCTAAAAGGCAGCGTTATAAAAACTTCATCTATAGCATAAGACACTAAATACTTTTCAAGTTCACCTATCTCACCAAGTATTACATTGTTGGATTCCAAACATGCAGCAGCTTCTTCAAAAGCCATATGCTGCTCACCATTTGCCTTGTCCTCATCATAGTAATCACTTAGTATTCCAATTACCTTATAACCCCAATGCTTGTTTACATTTACCTTATTCATAAAATCAATTGTATCATCATTTAAACCAACAAATATTATATGCTTTAAATTGTGCCCACTTCTTCTAATACATCTAAGTACATATCTAAGCAAACTTCTTTCTACAGAAATTAAGATCATATTTACAATAAAAAAAGTAGCAATCATATACCTTGAATAATCCATCTCTTTGAATATGTAAAGCATCATTGTAAATGCAAGCATACCTATAACATTAGCTTTTAATGCATTAAATATTTCTTCAAAAATAGATTTGAATCTATATGCAGAATACAATTTGAAAAGATAATACAAGATTATATATACTGGAACCATAAGTGCCAGGGGTGTAAAATACCTCTCCAACGGGTATATGCCTTCTGGTTTTGCTAAAAGATTAGTATTAAACCTTATATACCATGCAACTCTTATAGCTATAAGCAAACTTACAGCATCAAACCCTACCAAAACCTTATTAAGATATTTTTGATTTTCTTTTATCATATAGAAATCCCCCAAAACACTTTATATCAACCTTATTCAACATAATAATTATAACAATTTTTCTTTAAAATTACTATTACAATTTGTATACCTTTTTCAAAGTTCAGCCTATATATTAAGTGAAAGGGGATGTTAATAATGGCAGCAACTTCTACAAAGCTCCAAAACACACTTGTTCTTAAATACAAATCAGGTGTAGATAAAAATGGAAAGGACATAATCAAAAAGCAGAGTTTTAAAAGCATAAAACCTGCTGCAACTGAACAGGACATGTATGATGTGGCAAAACAAATTGAAACTCTTCTTGGAACAACATTAAATGAACTTCTAGTCGACCAAGAAAGTTCAATCACAAATGCTTAACTTGTAGATAGTTAATACAAAGCTAAATTTATGCACCTACACACGTTGGCAACTTTTGTGAGCGTAAATATTTTTGTTAATTCTAAGGCTCCAATTTTATAAAATCTAACAACTTTCGATAAACTCGTACCTCAAACAAATCTAAAGTTCTAAGATTTTATAAAATTGTCGCCAAGAATTAATAAAAAAATATTTAAATGCTCACAAAAATCACCAACATGTGCCAGTGTACAAATTCAGCTTTAGCGTTGACTATCTACTCAAAGTCAAACTTAATAAGTTAAACTTTTGCTTTAGGATGTACTATTAAATTTTATTATATAAATTAGTAAATCTTATATAGATTACCAATGAAGATTCTTAGCTTATACTTTGAAATGTTTTAACAAAATATGGAATTACTAAAAATTTTTAAATGTGCTTCCACTTTGTCAATATATTCCTACATATAAGTTAAGTATCTGATTCGGTTATCTGTAAAGTTTAACAGGCATTAACAATTAAAAATTATGGGGAGGTATATTTTATGAGTAAAACATTAACTATGAATTTTCTAACTGCTGAGGGGAAGAAGGCTTCTCTAAAAGTCAGCAATGTAAAGGATGATTTAAGTCAAGATGAGGTAAAGACAGCTATGAATACAATTGTTGCAAAGAACATTTTTGCACCTAAGGGTGGGGATATAACATCTGTCGATTCTGCAGAAATAACTGACAGAACAAGTACACAACTTCAAGTAAGGTAACAAGCAAAACTTGTTAAATAACACTAATTGTAAAATTCAATATAGGATTTCTAGTTTGCAGCTTAACTTACACTCCGGGATATATATACAGCCTTTGACACTGTAAAAACTTTTAACAAGTTTAAAGCTCTTATTTTGAAAATTCAAGAGGCTCAAATAAACTCGCAGGCTCAAACAGTATTTGAGCCTCTAGAATTTTCTAAAATATTTCGCTAAAACTTGTAATAAAAGTTTTTAATGTGCCTTCAGGCTGTATATATATCCCTGCGTGTAAGTTAATGCATGAACTAGAAATCCTATATGAGTTTTGGAGTATTAGTTGTTTAATAAATTTTAGCTTTGTTTTATGTCATTTTGTGTACAATCAATTTTTAATTAAAGTTATAAAAAATACTTTAATGACTGAACACTGCCAGTGCGGTTCTTATTATAGAATTAAGTTCAAGAAATTACTTTAAAACTAATTCTAAGAGAGGAGAGGATTTTATGGGAAATGATCTAGTTAGCATGATAGGCAATGTAGGCTTTCCAATAGCAGTATCCGTCTACCTTCTTGTGAGGTTGGAAAGCAAACTTGAAGTTTTGACAAGCAGTATAAACAATTTGTCTAATGTTATAAATAACTTAAATAATGGTAAAAAGTAAGAACCTATTTTTTTACTATTTTTACCATTTAGCTTATTTACTTTCATAATTAAATATTTTTTGAAAAAATTTTCTATAATTGTTTTACTTTTTAGTAAATTTATGTTAATATACCAATATAAATATGCGTTTGTGAAATAAATTGTGAGAATCATAAATGTATAGATAACTATATAATAAAGAGGGGATGATTTATAAAATGGACAAAGAAAATGAAAAAATTTTAAACATAATATGTGAGGCACAAAATGACAACGAAGGAGCTATGGCTATAATTTTAGACAAATACAAAGGATTTATTTATAAGACGGCAGTTTCCTACTACATAAATGGAAACGATTTAAATGATCTAATTCAAGTGTGTAATTTAGCTCTTATAAATGCTGTAAAAAAATACGATCTAAAAAAGTCACCTGTATCCAGCTTCAATAGTTATGCTTGTAGATGTGTTTCAAACTCACTAAAATATAGTCTTAGAAAATGCAGCGTAAAAAAGAATAAAGAAAAGTTTGGGACAAGCATTTATGCTCCTGTGTGTGATGACACAGCGCTAATTGACTGCATATCTTCAAGTCAAAATATAGAAAACGAATTTATATCAAAAGAGGAAGCCCTATCTTTAAGTAAAGCAATAGAACTTCTCCCTCGTGATGATAAGGATTTGATTAAATGGTTTTATTTTGACAGAAGAAGTTTAAAATCATATGCCAAATATGAAAACTTAACATATGCTGCAGCAAAGAAGAGGAAGCAAATCTGCCTCTTAAAGCTAAAGAAAATACTTACAAAAACATATTGATTATAATTGAAAATTTAGCTGCAGCTACTTTATATTATTTATAAAATCCTTTAAGGCAGTTTCCCACGGACGCATTTCATCTCCAACAGTTAAACGAAGCATCATATTATCAAGTGAAGAATACGCTGGCCTTTTAGCTGCTCTATCCAATTTATCAGAACTCATGTAATCAACGATGCAATTTATTTTACTATATTCTATAATCTTACATGCAAAATCGTACCAGCTGCACGCACCATTACCTGTACAGTGATAAATGCCGTATTGATTTGTAAGTATTATTTTTAGAATATGATAGGCTAAATCTTCAGCATTTGTAGGATTTCCAATTTGATCATTTACAACATTTAAATGTCCTTTATCTTTAGCTGCATTCATTATAGTATACACAAAATTTTTACCGTAATTTCCATAAAGCCATGATGTTCTAACTATAAAGTACTTTCTGCAGCTCTCCCTAACATATTCCTCACCCAAAAGTTTAGTTTTACCATATACACTTTGAGGGTGAGGAATCTCATATTCATTTACAGGCAAACTTGAAGTTCCATCAAAAACATAATCGGTAGACACATGAAGTATCTTAGCACCAACTTTTTCTGCAGCTGCTGCTAAGTTTCTAGCACCAAGTGCATTTACATTAAATGCATTATCCCTATCTGTTTCACATTTATCAACATTTGTATACGCTGCACAATTTATAATTACACCTGGTTTAAAATCATATATTAACTTTAAAACATCATCTAACTTCGTTATATCAAGTTCTTTTGATCCAACACCCTTGAGTTCCACATCATAATAAACTTTGTCTATCTCTCCAAGTTGAGATTTTTTATTTTCTATTATTGAAGTTATCTGTCTTCCAAGCTGTCCTTTTGCACCAGTAACCAATAATTTCACAAGTTTTCACTCCAATCCATAAGCTGTGACGCAGCAAAGATAAATTCAACTGTATTGGATAATGTAGAATTTCTAGTTTGCAGCTTAGCTTACACTCCAGGATATATATACAGCCTTTGACACTATAAAAACTTTTAACAAGTCTAAAGTTTGTATTTTGAAAATCTAAGAAGATTAAATAAACTCGCAAAGCTCAAACAATATTTAATCATCTAAGATTTTCTAAAATACTTCACTAAGACTTGTAATAAAAGTTTTTAATGTGCCTTCAAGCTGTATATATATCCCTGCGTGTAAGTTAATGTATGAACTAGAAACCCTATATATTATATCAGTCCCTGCAGTTTGAATTTATTTTTGCTTCACCTTTGATTAAATTTAAAAGGTATTTACCATAGTCAACCTTTTGAAGTGGTTTTGCAAGCTTTTCAAGCTGCTCCTTACTTATAAATCCTTTTCTATATGCTATTTCTTCTATGCAAGCAACATAAAGACCTTGCCTTGTTTGAACTGCTTCAACAAAGTTTGCTGCGTTTAAAAGACCTTGTGGAGTTCCTGTATCAAGCCATGCCATTCCCCTTCCAAATAGTTCAACTTTAAGCTTGTCTCTTTTTAAATACTCAAGATTTACATCTGTTATCTCAAGTTCTCCTCTCTTTGAAGGAGTCATGTGTTTTGCTATATCTACTACATCGTTATCATAAAAATAAAGTCCTGGAACAGCATAATTAGATTTTGGATTCAATGGTTTTTCTTCAATTGAAATAACATTTGAGTTGTCGTCAAATTCAACTACTCCAAAATCTCTTGGATTACTTACATGATATCCAAAAATGGTAGCTCCACTTTGCCTATTTGCTGCTCTTTCAAGTCTCTCTGTAAAACCATATCCATGAAAAACATTATCTCCAAGCACAAGTGCAACTTTATCTTGTCCAATAAATTCTTCTCCAAGTATAAATGCCTCTGCAAGTCCATTAGGCTTTTCTTGAATCTTATATTGAAATTTTAATCCAAGCTGACTTCCATCCCCCAAAAGTTCTTCAAATGCTTTTATGTCCCTTGGTGTTGATATGATAAGTATATCTCTTATTCCTGCAAGCATGAGTACCGAAAGTGGATAATATATCATTGGTTTGTCATACACTGGAATTATTTGTTTGGAAATTGCCTTAGTCATTGGATAAAGTCTTGTACCAGATCCCCCTGCAAGTATTATTCCCTTCATTTTTGCGCCTCCAAATTTTAACTTTTGCAATTCATAATTTAAATGTACTGTGTTGCAGCAAAATAAATTTAAGTTGTATTGGCTGATATATGTCTCAAAAAACTTTAAGGTTTACTCCAATGTTCTTTTTCAAGATATATATCCCTGTTTTAATAATTTAAGCTTTATTTTTTTCATAAAACAAAACATTATCTTTAGGCTTTGAAATCAATTTATATCTATTATTCATAATTATCTTATTATATTTTACATAAGTATTAGGAACAACAATATAGTCTGCATCATTACTCTTTAACACTTTATCAAATTTTTTTTCATCAATGGAGTATTCATTTTTATTCCACTTCTCGTAAGGATAAAACTTAACGTTATTTTGTAGATTATTGCCTTGAAAATAATATAAATGTTCTGCTTTAACCTCAAAAACTAATATTTTTAAACTAGAATCAGGTTTGTTAAATTTATTCAATATACTTTTATATTCATCATCAATAAATAAAGAACTTGCACTTCTAAAGCAGTCTTTTCCTTCTAAATAATTATTTAATACCATTCTATCAATACACATAATTTCATATGCTGATCCTTGAATACAACCTATTACTATAAATAAGAAAATATAAAATTCTAAAAATATATTTTTATGTTTTATACAATTGTCCCTTAAATAACAAAAACAATAAATTCCAACTATTAATATAAAGCACACATATCTTGTCCACCAATTAGATGGAGTTATGAAAAAGCAAATTATTGGAATTATTAAAACTATCGATTCATCAGTTCTAATACTTCTTGTTTTAACTTTATTCAAAACAAAAAAGAAAATGCTAGGAACTAAAATTATTATCCATAGTAATCCAAGTCCACCTATTCTCTGATCATATAAATTCCATAAAAAATTTTTTGCAGCATCTTTTATTGTTAAACTTCCTATTCCACTTGAAGGTCCTAAACCAGTACCTCCTACTTGAAACCATGAAATTAAAATTTTATAAAAATAATTTTTATTTCTTAATATATATGGTGTATTAGAATCCATAATTGATGCTTTAACATTTTCTCCAGCAAAAATAACATTATTTAAAACCTTTATTTCAAATGGATACACAGGATTTTTAAATTTTATTAAATTTATAATGTACCATACGCTTCCAATGGACATACTTATTATAAATATCTTTAGCATTATCTTTGCTAAATTAGGTAAACCCTTACCACTTTTTATTAATAATAAAAATATAAAAAACATAAATATTATATAATACCCTATACTAGAATATTTTATTCCTAATAATACTCCTAATCCTAAAGATAAATAAATTATATTTTGATCAAAATTACTATGATATGAAATAATCAAAAAATATATACACATTACAAAAATACTACATAGCGCCGTATCTATATACGTTGTAGACATCTGACTTAAAATTATTGGTGTTGATAGATAAAATATACTTCCTAAAAGTGAATACTTTTCTTGAATTCGTAATTGATTTAATATCCCATAAATTGATATAGAACCAAGAATTGTAATACTATATTGTGTTAATGCTAAAGTTATACCATTTTTAAAATAACTTAATTGCCATAGATTTAACATTTCTATATTCTTAGGATAACAATTTGACCATATTAATTTCTCACTTATGTATATTTTCCCGTTTTGTATATAGTCTACTAAATTCGGTAAATGGTAAGCCATACTATCCCATGAATAAGGTGGTAACACAAATACATTAAATAATTTTAAAACTAAAGTGAAAAATAAAATAACTATTAAACCTTTAGTTAAATTATCACTGTATTTAAAAGTAAATTTTAAATATTTAAAATTTATTTTTAAATCAAACGTGATATTTTTGATAATTTTTATAACAATACAAATGATAAACATTATTATACATATAGCAGTTATCCACAGTAAATTTAACTTTTTAAGTATTAACCCGCAAGTTAAAGTTATTATTAATATTTGAGAAATATATAAAATACCAACTTTCATTATTTTATCGTGCCATCTATTTTTACACCTATCTATTAACTTAATTATAGTAATTGATGTAAAAATTAAAATAATATTATTAATTATATACAGTAACAAATTAAGCATTAATATCTCCTTAAAAGTTTCATATATTTAGCTTCTCTTTCTTTTGTTCTCAAGTAAAAACTACTTAGAAAATCTATAGATAAATTTTAGAATAGTATTTTTGATATTCTCCTGATGTAATGTTTTTCATCCAGTCACTATTTTGCAGGTACCATTCTATTGTTTTTATTATTCCATCTTCAAATTTGGTTTCAGGATACCAGCCAAGTTCATCTTTTATTTTTGATGGGTCTATTCCGTATCTTCTATCATGACCTTTTCTATCCTGTACGTATTTTATCAAGTCTTCTGTTACAGATGAATCAATATTATCGTGTATGTATGATATTATTGTTTTTACAATATGTATGTTTGTCCTTTCATTGTGACCACCTATATTATATACTTGTCCAATTCGTCCAATCTGGATCACCATGTCTATTGCCTTGCAGTGATCTTCTACATAAAGCCAATCTCTTATGTTAAGTCCATCTCCGTAAACTGGTAATTCTTTTTTATTCAAACAATTATTTATAATAAGCGGTATAAGTTTTTCTGGAAATTGGTATGGTCCATAATTATTAGAACATCTTGTTATGTTCACAGGCATTTTATATGTATCATAATAAGCTTTCACCATAAGATCAGCAGATGCCTTACTTGAAGAATAAGGACTATGGGAATCAAGTGGAGTTTTTTCCGTAAAATATCCCTCGCTTCCAAGTGATCCATAAACTTCATCAGTAGAAATTTGAATATACTTCTTGCCTTTTTTAAAGTTGTCTCCATTACTCCATGCACTTTTTGCAGCATTCAATAAAGTTACTGTTCCAAGCACATTTGTCTTTACAAATACTTCAGGTTCTCTTATACTTCTATCCACATGAGATTCTGCTGCAAAGTTTACTACATAATCTATATCATATTTTTTAAATAAACCTTGAATAAACTTTACATCACATATATCTCCTTGAATAAAAGTATAGTTTGGATTTTTACTAATTGACTTTAAATTTTCAAGATTACCTGCATAAGTTAGCTTATCTAAGTTTATAATTTTAATATCATTATGTGTTTTTAATATGTAATGAATAAAATTAGAGCCAATAAAACCAGCTCCACCAGTTACCAAATAAGTTTTCATGAATATCACCTTTCAAATAAGTATAATTATTAAAACAAATTTAAATATAGTATTATTATACAATTTCTAAGTTCTAAGTAAAAGCGCAATTTAAAATTGTCTTTAAATTTATCTATAGAATGCCTCTCGTTTATTGACTTTAACAATAGATACTGAAAATTAATATTATAATTATCACCTAAATTGACAAACTATAAGTAAATCTATTTCGGGAAAAACTAAAATGTTAAAAAGGAATATTAAATTAATAGCTGCTTTAACTATTTTAACTTCATTAAATATGAGTTTTATGACGGTCTTTGCTTTATCATCTAAAAGCATACCTACCATCAGTGAAACTACACTTAAAAATAACAATCACAAACATCATGATTATAAATCACATCTGGATAAACTGGTACAAGGTGGTGTTATAACTGAAAAGCAAGAAAATGCTGCTCTAAATTTAATAAAATCTGATGAATTTCATGAATTCATGAAAAAAATCATAAATGTTCGAAAAATAAGTTAGATGCCCTTGTTAAAAATGGAACTATGACCAGCAATAAGGAAGATATAAAATCTTTTAACGTAACTTCTTATAACATAAGTGATGATAAAAGGTCAGAAACTGTAAGTACGGAAGAAGTTTATAATATATATCAAAATGACAGCACAGAACCTAGTACCAAGACATTTCACTACACCTATACATTCATGTATAATGAGGAGTTTCCTAGATATCAACTTCCTGGTATAAAGATTAATTAATAACGTAAGTGGTGAATTACCCAGTGTTCATTTTTGGAAATATACGCTGGGTAATTTACCACTTACTTTTTATTTCCATGCACTTGGTAGTTTATCGCTTACTTATTTTCTTAACCATTTCTTTTATTGTAATATCATGATAACTTACTTTTAAAAATTTGTAGAATTGTTCTTATATATAAAAATTAAAGGCAATTACTTGTCTTTATACTTTTCATATCTTCTACATAATCTTAGACAACTTTTCACAGTTGAATCCAATAAATCACTATCTTCAAGATATTTTCTTGCATATTTTTCTCCTTTAGTATAATCTATTCCTCTAGATTGCATTGAATTCATTCTAGATATGTCATCCTTTATTGATTTATCACTTAATGTACCTAATGACTGAAGGTACTCTATAAATCCTTCCATTTGCCAATCCCCTTTGAACAAATATATTTTAATACTATATTATTTTCAAAATTTGTTCTAAATATTTTGAATCACCACAATTACCTACTTCATTACCATCTTTAGTTTCATTTGTATATTTACCTTCAATTTTAATTTTTTTGTCTACTCCCTTTAAAAACCATTCATATTCTATATCTAAATGTCCAATATCAATTGCTTGGAAACCATTTATTGCAAGATCATAAGCTAAAACAGTAGCAGTAGGTCCTAAGCATATAAGAATTAACTTCTTTTTATCTATTGTATTCACTACATATTCTAAAATTTGTGAATATTTTTCAAACGCATTTTCTTCTGGGCATAAAACTCGACTAATCGAAGCAGAATTATTTAACAAATCATTTCCAATACCGAATCTTGTTTTTCTACCTTCAATAATAATTAAATCTCTACTATTCCACAACTGTCTTATTTTACTAAAATATATTCCGCACTTTTCTTTGTTTTCATACCTTATGTATAATCTTGTCATATTAGTACTTAAATAAATAATATTACTAGATAAAAATTTAAGCCAATTTTTCCTATACAAGTACATATTATTAAGCCAAAATTATAGGAATCCTTTGTAATATTATCAAAATTATTAATAACATCTGGAATTCCTTTTAAACAAATATCCGATGTATCACATAATATAGTTTTTAATCTTTTTCCTAATAATGGATTTCTTTCTTGATATCCTATTTTTTACCTCCAATAATGTCAAGTTCTCCATCACCAAATCTGCATAAAGATTTATGGGAACTTAATAATAAATCAATAGATTTATTAACATCCAAAATTTGAATTCTTTTACTAAACTTTTTTTGATGCATTAATTTTATGCCTCTATATTTATTTCTTAGATTTTTTAACATGAGAATATCATCCTCCAAAAGTATTGACTTAATTAAATATTAATTAACTATATTCAAAATAAAATTAACAAGAACACTATATTGTAATTTTCAAGTTTTTATATGTATTTCATTATACTTATACACAAGCACTATAATAATTATGTTTACTTTAATAAAGATTTTATTTTATTTAGTAATAATTTAAAACCATCGGTATGATAATAAAATGGAATAACTATTACTAATGTAAACAATGCTACTAAAATTGTTTTAGTTACGAGTTTCAACCATGAATCAATTATAATATGGTTCGTTATTATACTTATTATTACAATAATAAATATGGTAAGAAGTGCATTAAATATCAGTGGAATATAATACTTTCTAACTGGCTCATAAAAATACTCTTTAAATAACAAATTTGGCTCATACCAAAAATAAGTAGTTAACCTTGAAATTGCAGAGGCAAACAATATCCCAGACATCCCCATAATCTTACCCATAATAATAGATAATATTATATTTTCAATAGCTGCAATTAGAATGATATATTTAGTTTGCATATAAAGTCCTGTTGCTTCTCGATAAGACCAAATAGGGTGTAAAACACCCACTATATAAAAATTAAATATAATTGCAGCTAATGTATAATCATTTAACACATACTTTGCTCCTAGCCAAACATAAATCAAATCATCAAATAGTATATAAAGGCATACTGTTGTAAATGTGCTAATAATTAAGCTAGTAACTTGTGTAGATTCAAATACTTCAAAACGTTTCTTGGGTCGTTCACTTATAATTAAATTGCCAATACTTGCTGTAACTGAAGAATATACTATGTTAATAAAATTATTTATCGCATTCACAACTAAACAGTAATTCGAATAAAATCCAACCCAAATAGTTCCTACAAAAATTGAAATAAGAATATTATCTGTGCCACTAAGCAATACACCAGATATTTTATATACAAAAACAGATTTCATATTTTCATATATGTTTTTCTTTTCTACTTTGTTTAACTTATGATTAGATTCCTTTATGTATGGATATAACTCATTTGCTTTTTTTGAAACTATTAGATTATTTGCTAGAGTAGTAAAAACTTGTATAATCAAATATATAATATAGCTCTTTATTATCAGTAGAGAAATTGACTGAAGCATCACCTTTGCAAAATTAACTAACATTTGATACTTAGAAACTATATAATTCTTCTGGTCAGCATTGATAATTGAGGTTTTATAAACAAATAAATATGATATTACTGTATCTGTTAAGAACAACAAATAATATATTTTAATATGTGGAATAGCCTGATCTAAATTAACTATATACCTTAAAAATGGTACTAAAGCAAGTCCAATAGCAGCTACTCCTGCTGCTATAAAATTATATATTTTTTTATAAAATGTTATTAAGGCAGCAATTTTATCATGATTATTTTCTGCCAATGGTTTATAAAAACTATATACCATTGCAATTCCAAATCCTAAATCAGCCATTGAAAGCATCGTTAAAATATCAGAAAAAAGTCCGTTAATACCTAGATATTCTGCTCCCAATACTTTAACAAATATTGTTCTATTAATAAAACTCAATAATAATGAAATTATTTGATTTGTCATACCAAATATCATATTTCGAAATGTATTTTTTGTCCTACTATTCTCCATATACTTCCCTCTTTTTAAAATACATTCATATTTATGACCATATCTGTAACCTAAGATATATTAATACTAACTATTTCATCAATCTTAAAATCCTTCGTTTAATAAATGCAAGATCCCTTTTAATAAATATAAGTTTTCTTTTTATCCAAGATGGTTGTCCCATATACTTTTTTATAACATAATCAAAATCTTTGGTATTAAAGTCTTTGAAAAAACTTTTTCTAAGTTTTGGTGCTTTACCTGATTTAATTATACAAGGATTATTTAATATAGCATATTCTAAATCACATACTTGTTTAAAAATATTATCTCCACAACTATCTATTATTTTCTTTCCTTTATTAGTATTTATTAATAATAGTGAAGTACCTTTATCGTCATCAAGTTCTGGATATTTATAAGATATTCCCCAAAAATCAGCTAGTGTAATATCACTTACTCTTGGTAATTTTGCATATGTACATTTGTAGCAAGATGGTCTTAAATAATAATTTCTTAAAAATCCTTGCATATAAACATCCTCTGATAAATTCTTTATATATTCTGTACCATTATTAAATAATAATGATACAGAATATAGCTTCCATCCATAACGTTTATGTCTAAAGTCTATATTCTCTATACTTGAATTGTGTTTTCTTTCCATATACTTCTTATATTCTTCAAAAACTTTAGGGGATGGTACTCCATGACACACTAGATCACAAGTATATAATTCATTATATTCCTTTTGCAAAAAATTATACAAGCCTGCTATTTGACAAGGGGTTCCCGTAAATAACACTTTCTTACCGTTATTTAAATATTGTTTTGCCTTTTTATATACTTCCTTGATATCACTTTGTACATATTTTGATCCCCTTAAATTATTTAATTCCTGTATTGTATTAGCTTCTTTATGTATGACTTTTAAATTATCATCATATCCTGCACCAAAGACTATTCCACCATTTGACAATATGCATTCCGCTATAGATGTAAAAATGCCCCCTGAAGAACTTTTTCTTCTAACCTCTTTATCATTATTCCATGCGGCTAAACATTCTACCCTATCGTTAGAATTACTATTTTTATAAATATTAATCTCAGGACATACTTTTTCACATAATCCACAATCTATACACTTATCCCTATCTACATTAGGATACCAAAAGCCTTCAGTATCTAAAACCATCTTTATGCAATGTTTAGGGCATGCATTATAGCAAGCTTTACACCCACAACAATTTTGTTTATCGGAAATTGAAATCATTATTACACCTCATCCATATAATTGGGATCTTACTATTATCCAACAATGCTTTTTAAATATTCTCCTGCTTTTAATGATAATTTTTTAGATTCATCTACTCTTACTTGCAATTGAGATTTTATTTTTTCTCTATTATCTAATAAATATTTTATTTTCTCTATTAGTTCATTTTCATTAAATTGTTCAGGATAAATACAGTACTCATCGCTGCCAAATAAATCTTTATTTATTCCAACAGATTTAATACTATATGCAAAACTTAATGTAGGTACTAATGTTGATAATGACGCTATAGTAGAATGAGTTCTTGCACCAAAAAATACATACATTTGGCTTATTATCCACTTGTATTCTGAAGCATTTAATTTATCACTTATTAAAGTAGCTCTTTCTTTTAATCTTTCATCTATATTATTATAAATTGTATTCATAATTTCATAATCATTATTTCCTTTTATAACTACATGCGGTATTAGATAAACTTTTCTTCCTGTTGAAGTTATAATCTTATTAACTACTTTTGTAGCTAACTTTATGAATTCATTTATATTACCTTCTGATACATATTCAGGCATAAGTGGACTAATGTTTATCCCGATAGATCCTGATTCAACTTTCAGATTGTAATTTATAGGTTTATGTATATCAAGCATAAATGCTGGATCACACATTCTATAGACATTGTCTTTTATACCAATACTATCTAAATATTTTAAAGTTTCCGACTCTCTAGCAAATATAGCTGTTACTTTTCTTAAATGCTCACTCATATATTTTTCATATAATTTATCTTTACTAAAAGGTCCTACCGAAGCCCCCCAAATAATTATTGGTTTTTGTTTTGATATAACATAGTCATCTAGATCAGTAAATCTTGTTGGAATACCATAATCTAATGAATAATTATCTCCGCCAACAGATAATATGGCTTTTGACCCATCAATAATCTTATCTAAATTATTGAATTTATAAAATCTTTTTTTTTCTTTATTAATAATTCCATATAAATTAGATATTATCCATCCTTTAGAATACTTATTTACATTTATATGTTTAATATGCTTAATATTAATACCAGTTTCATTTTGTTTCTGATTTATATACTGTTCTGAATTGGCATAATAACTTGCAACAAAATAATTAGAATCACTATTATATTGGCTTAATATGTTAACTGTTCCCCTAATTATAGCTTCGCAACCATGATTTTCATATGGTCCATTGCCTACTAATGTAAAAGTATTTTTTAGATTTTCTGTCATAATAATATTCACCCATTTCTAATTTCTAATATTCTTCAATTTTAAAATTTTATCTAACATATTAATTTTTAATAATACTACCTTAAATTTAATCTTATAATTTTTAATAAAGTATCTATTATTAAACACACGTTTCACAGATATATTTTTTAAAAATTTATTGAAGAATTCATTGGATTCACAACTTTTATTTAAATACCTAAAAAAATCTGAATAACTACACAAAACTCTTTTTGCATAATAATAATAATATTCTTCTGAAAAATCATCATATATATTATGTTTTTTCATTATTTTATAAATCATATCAATAGCTTCTAAATAACTTCTAACATTATAAATATCTTTTATATGTGTTGTTGATTGATTATGTTGAACATAATAGTATAATCCTCTATCCACAAAACCAATTTTATTTGAATATATTAGAGTCTTAAAAATAGTAGGCATGTCTTCATATTTTATATCTGTTGGATATTTTATATTGTTTCCATTAAAAAGTTCTCTTCTGAATAATTTATTACATGAAAATCCTTCTATATTGTTACTAACAAGAAATTGCTTAATTACATCTTTTCTACTGAGTATCTCAGTTTCATCATATTTAATATTCATTAATTCACATCTATTATCTTCAGGATAATAGTATAAAAATTTACACAAAACTATATCTAGATTATATTTTCTTGCTTTTTTATACATAATTTCAAACATATCCGGTCGTATAAAATCATCACTGTCAACAAAGCCTATATATTCTCCATTGCACACTTGTAAAGCTGAATTTCTAGCACTTCCTGGTCCAGCATTTTTTTGATTAACTAATATTAAGTTATCGTATTTTTTTAAGTACTTATTTATTAAGTTTATACTATTATCTTCTGAACCATCATTAACAACAATAACTTCTACATTTTTTAATGTTTGAGATAAAACACTGTTTAAACATTTATTTATATACTTTTCAGCATTGTAAACTGGTATTACAATGCTAACAAGTGGCTTATTCATAGTATTAATTACACTCCTACTATTTCATTAATATTTTTTCAAAATTTTTAACACTTTTTTTCCAATCGAACTGAAGAACCGTTTTATATCCTTCTTCAGAAATATTTTTTAGCAAATTCTTATCAGTCAACAACTTCTCTATATTACTTGCCATAATATCTATATCATTAGGTTCAGAAAGCATGGCATTTTTACCATGTACCCCCACTTCACTCATACATCCAACATTTGTTCCAACCACAGCACATTTACATGCCATTGCTTCAAGTGGAGTTAATCCCCAACCTTCAAATTTACTTGGAAATATAAAAATATCTGATTTACTATATATTTTCCTTAACTCTTCTTTGGAGGGATTTAAATGAAATTCAGCATACTCAGGAATATCTTGTCCTTTTTCCATTCCAAATAAAATTAACTTTAGATTTAAAAAATTTTCTTTGATTTTTTCAAAAGCCTTTAAGCCTTCAATGTATCCCTTCCAATCTTGATTACTGTACATCATACAAATAACATTATTATTGTAAATTTTGTTATAATTATAAAATTCCTTAAAATCAATGCCATTATAATCTATATGAGAATAATAATTATTAAACTTTTCTCTCATTAAATCTTTTAACCACTTTGCAATAACAATTTGTTTAATTGGTAACTTATACGTAGCATCAACTTTTTCCTTATCTCCACTCCATATTTCATAATGCTGAATAAAATAATATTTCTTACCTTTGTCATTATTTAAATTGTATACATCATATGCTGTTGGCCACGCAGTTGCAATTACAGCATCAGCATTTCTTATATATTTATCTTTTATTGCTGGTACAACTTTCAATGGAACATTCAGATTAAACCAATTAACTTTTGTACCTCTTTTAAAAGTATTACCTAAACTAGATTTTATTGTTTTCAAAATGCCTATAAATCCTTTATTCCCAAATTTATATGAAATCATTGGAACATAGATTTCAACATCATGTCCAATTTTCTTTAATCTATTAGCATACTCAAAAACTATCTTTATTCCACCTGTCTTACTTGTAAAAGGAATTACAAAATTTATTTTCAAAATCTATTCACCAACTTTTTTTATATCTTTTATACATGAAAAAGACATTGTTATTATCAAAAATATGAAAACATCAATCCAACCATAACTTTCATAAAAAAACATACTTACTGAAATTGATAAAAAGCATAAAATTGACAAGTTACTTATATCTAAAATATCATTATTTTTAAAAAACTTCACTATAGAAGAAACGACTATAAAAATATATAATGATACTCCTATCAATCCAAACTCATAAAAAAAAGATACATATTGATTATCTGTTGTGGCAAAGCCTGTTATATAAACAAAATGATTCATCATGAATTCTTTTACTGAACCACATCCATTTCCAAATAGAAGATTTGATATTCCATTATTAAACATATAATTATTAACAATTTTAATCGTTCCTAATCTTTGAAGTCTCGAAGCATCATTATAAGAATCTTTTGTAGCAGTAATAAATCTTTCGGCAATTTGATTTAATATATTGTTAATATCCTTTGAAAATATTAGCAATATAAATATTAGTACTATACAAGTTAATATTAAAGTAATAACTTTTTTGTATGTAAATTTAATATTATTATTTTTAATCTTAATAAAAAAAGCTTTTAAATAATAAATAAATAAAGTAATACCAATTGCAATCCATGCACTTCTCGATTTAGTATAATATAAATTAATAATTACATTTATTTGTAATATATATTTAATTTTATTATTAATAATATATCTATTACACCAAAACAACACTACTAAAAATGAACCATATACTATAGGATGTATAAAAATTGAAAATGTTCTAAAATTATTTGTACCAAACGCACATGTCTGCCAATGCTTGGCGCCACTAATTATAAAACTGTAAAATATACTCTTCTTTGAAACTATTTCATAAAAATTGATAATAACAAATATATTAAGCATTAATATAAAGTATTTATAAAAGTTTAATACATAACTCTTTCCTACTGTTTTTAATTTTAATAATATAAATATAAATAAGGAATATATAATTATCATTTTACCAATAGACTTATACGAGATTGTAGTAATATTAAATATATTTATACCTAAAGTATATAATAAAAAATATACTATACATATAACAATGCTTTTATTATATATAATTCTATATTCTTGCTTTCTATTTAATTTAAAAATATCATATAAAAAAATTATAGAAGTAATTATATAAAATAAGTAAAATAATTTATTTATAAAAAAATAGTCTAAAAATATAGCCGAAAAAAAAACTAAAAAAATAATATTACAATTATTTTTTTTTATTAAATTATCTATCACTGAACTTTACACATCCAATCTTAAGTATTATTTTTCAAACACTAAGGTATAAACTTAACTATATAACTATCTAAAATAACTTTAATATAGAATTCAGATATTTTTTCTTCCATATTTAATTCCTTCTATAATAGCTCTAGCCTTATCTTCTCTACCTTGAAATTTATACTGAAAATATCTTATTACCCTTGTACTATAAAAAAACATCTTTGATAAAGCAAAACTTACTTTAGAAACCTTATTTTTGTATTTATTCATGAATAAAAGTCTATTTCTCGCACACCACTTAATAGAAAAAGGAGATTCTTCTCCACCTCCTGATAAACCAACTTTATGATAAATTACAGCCTTAGGATTGTACCAAATTTTATAACCAGCATCATTTACTCTTACACAAAAATCATCATCTTCAAAATACATAAAATAGTCCTCACACAAGAATCCTATTTTTTCAAAAACATCTCTTTTAATAAGCATACAACATCCTGTCATAAAATCTATTTCTTTTTCTACATCATACTGCTCTTTATCAACTTCTTTATTTCCAAGATGAATTCCAATAAATTTAAACCAATCTATCTTGCCACCACCATACCAAATTTTATCTTTTTCTGGGTAATACATTATCTTGCATCCAACTAATCCTATTCTGTCATCTTTATTAAAAGAATTTATCATATTATTTAAAAAATTAGGTTCTACTAAAGTATCATTATTTAAAAGTAATACATAATCTGCATTATTCTTTAATGCAGATTTTATTCCTAAATTATTTCCACCGGCAAACCCTAAATTTTTTTTTGATTCTATAATAATACAATCATTTAAAGTTTGTTTTAAAACTTCTAAAGAATTATTTGTTGAAGCATTATCAACTATTAATATTTTATAATTGTTATAACTTGTCCTTTTTAAGCTATTTACACATTCTATTGTATCTTTATATCCATTATAATTGACTAAAATTATGTATACTAATGGCACTTAAATCATCCTTTATTAAATTAAAAATTTTGTACATTTTATAATTAAACTACTTATCTTCAATTACCTTTTTAAAAGATTCATACAGCAACTTACTAGAATAATCCCAACTCATCTCATTTAAACACTTATTGTATGCATTTTTACCCATTTCACTAAGTAACTGCTTATTTTTTAGTAGTTTTACACATGCGTCAGCTAATTCTACTTCATTCCTAGGTTCAACTAAAATCCCAGTTTTACCGTCATCAACCTGCTCCGGTATGCCTCCAATTCTAGATGCAACAACTGGAATAGAAAATGTATATGCTATAGGAATTATTCCTGATTGGGAGGCATCAATATACGGAAGAACTACAATATCAGCTTTAGAAAAAAAGTCTCCAACTTCATCATCCTTTATCCACCTGTTTACTACAAATACATCTTTAGAATTTTTAATAAGCTGTTCATATGGAGTCATATTTCCATTGCCTACAATTAATAGTTTAGCTCCATCATCCATTGTTTTAATAATTTTAAAAGCTTTTAATAAGACTCTAATACCTTTATACTCATGTATTCTCCCAAAAAATAAAATTGTCTTAGAAAAATCACTTTTTTTCCCTTTATTTACTTTGATATAATGAGAAAACTTAGCATGTGGTATTACATCAATTTTATCTTTATTTATACCAAACTTAGTTAAATCATTTTTAAAAACCTTGCTTAAAACTATAACTCTTTTGGAATTCTTTATACCAACTTTATTAGTCATTGACAAGATTAAATTTTCTTCACCCTTATGCATTTTAATATCATGTGCCGTATAAACTTTAGGTATACCATGCGTTAAAAAGTTAATTATAGGTATCCAAGGATGTATCATTGTATAATAAATGATATCTGGTTTAACTTTCTTTATAACATTTTTTAATTTAATAAACTTGTACAAATTCAAGGATGAAATCACAAAAGTTTTTAAATTATAATATGTATTAACTTCAATTAAACTAATACCTGTTTTTCTCCACTCTGATAAGTTTTCTACCTGTTTAGATATAACTACAGTCAAGTCAACCTTATTAGATATAGCTTTTGCCATTTCTATCGAATAAAGAGCCCCTCCACCCTTTCTTCCGCAATATATTAACATTACTTTCAAAGATATCTACTCCTAACTTTTTAAAGTATTATATAATTCTTTATACTTACTAATCATAATTTTTATATTAAAGTATTTATCTATAGTTTTGTTAGCATTATCAGACAATTTGTTTTTTAAATCATCATCATTTAGAATCATATTTATATAATTTAAAAACTCATTTAGATCATTAGATATAAATCCATTTTCATAATTTTTAACTACATCCTTATTTCCAATAACATTTGATACTATTACAGTTTTATATAAATACATAGCCTCTAATAAAGAAATAGGCAATCCTTCCCACAATGAGGTCATTATATAAATGTCAAATGATAATAACTTTTTCAAAACTTGTTTTCTTTCAATCCATCCAATAATACTTATATTAGGTGATGTTAACTTGTCCTTTAATTCACCATCGCCAATCCACACAAAATTATAATTAGGAAAACTCTCTGCAATTTTATTAAATAATTCAGGATTTTTTTGTCTACATATCCTTCCTACTGTTCCTATGATAGCCCTACTTTTATTGGTCTTTTCATTAGGACTTTCCAAATTAACCTGATTTAATAATTTATCAATTTTAGATGTATCTATTCCATTATTAATATTAATACAATTACTCGACAATTTTAAAGCTTCTTTATATTCACTTTGAGAGCAACCTACAATGCATCCTCCAAACTTTGCTGCAAACTTTTCTAATCTATAAAAAAACTTCTTTTTTAAACTTGATTTATCCTTTTGCAAAAATGAAAATCCATGTGGATTATAAATCACCTTATTCATATCAAAACCATTTATATAACTTGCTATTCTGCCTAAAAAACCAGCTTTTGAAGAATGAAGATGTATAATATCAGGATCTTCAAATTTTAACATTTTTCTAAGTTGAAATAATGACTTTATATTTTTATATGGATTTAATCCTCTACACATATCGATTTTTACAAATTTAATTTTTGGATTAAAATCTTTTTCAAAATTAGCAGGTGTTTCCTTTCTTAATGAATAAATTATAACAATATCATAATCATTAGTAAGTCCACTAGTTAACTCAGTTAAAAAAGAATATACTCCCGATCCAAATGCCTCTACTACATAAACTATTTTCTTCATAAAATAAATTCACCAGCTTAGATTATATTAATTCACCTTTTTCTTTATTTCCTTTATTCTCTCAATATCTTTTTTCTTTCCAACAAATATTATATTATCACTTTCTACTACAAATACATCGTCCATGCCAACTACTACAATTGGCTTTTCCTTTGAAAAGACAATGTTATTGGATGCATCAATATTTTTTATGTCTCCGATACAGATATTATTATTGTCATCCTTTTCTCTGTACCTTTCAACTGCATACCATGTTCCTATATCATCCCATCCAAAATCAGATGGAATTACATATATATCTTTTGCCTTTTCCATTATTGCATAATCTACTGAAACATTATCCACCTTTGGATATTCCCTCATTAATTTATCTTCAAACTCTACTTCTGAAGCATTTGCAATTTCATTTAAAATTTTATATGTATTATTCAAATACCTTTCTGTTAAGTTTAGTATGGTATCGCATTTCCATACAAACATTCCACAGTTCCATAGAAAATTGCCTTTTTTTAAATATTCTTCGGCAGTTTTCAAATCAGGTTTTTCCACAAATTTTTCAACCTTATGTATCTTATTTTCTCTATTACCAACTTTAAGTTCTTCACTATCAACTTTTAACTTTATATATCCATATCCAGTCTCAGGTCTATCCGGTTTAATTCCCAAAGTCACTATGGAATTTTCTTTTGCCATTACAAATTTATATGCTTGTCTTATTGTGTTCCTAAATTCATTTTCATCAACTATTAGATGATCAGACGGAAGAACTACTATTGAAGTATCTTCCTTATCATAGTGCTTTTTTATCATAAAAGCTGAAAGTGCTATACATGGTGCAGTATTCCTACCAACAGGCTCTACTATTATATTATCCTTTGGAAGATTGGGAAGCTGTTCTCTAAGTACTTCTACATATCTTCGTGCTGTAACTACAAATATATCTTCTATTGATATAATTGGAAGCAGTCTCTCTACTGTCATCTGTATCATGGTTTTTTCACCTAAAAGTTTTAAAAACTGTTTTGGCTTTTCATCAGTTGAGAGCGGCCAGAACCTTTCTCCCTTGCCGCCTGCCATAATAAGTGCACATAACATTTATATCTTCCCTTCTCTCCAAATCAAACCACTTACTTTTATTTGTGACAGCTCTATAATTTCTTTAAATCTTTTTGCTTCATCCTTATTTGTATTTCCTTCCGCCATTAAAACTAAAATATTATCTACTGCCTTTGCAACAATTTGTGCATCAGAGTATTTTGTCACAGCTGGTGTATCTATAATTATATAGTCAAATTTTTTCTTTAATTCCTCAAATAAAACCTTCAAACTGCTTTTAGCTAATAAGTCTGATGGGTTTGCATCTTCACTTCCCCAACATAATGCACATATATTTTCTACTTTAGTTTGTAACAAATTTAAACTTTCAAAGTTTTCTTCACTGTCTTTTAGTATATTACTTAATCCATACTTATTATCTAAGTGTAATTCAACATCAACTTGCGGACTTCTGCCGTTTGCATCTACAATCAATATTTTATAACCTAAATTGGCAAATGATTTTGCTAAACTTAAACATACAGAAGTTTTTCCATCTTTATTTGATGGACTTGTGATCATAAAAACATTTCCATCCTTATACTGTAAGCTTGTTCTCAAACTTCTAAAAGCTTCTTGATATTCTTCACCATCTTTAGAACTGCTGTATGGAATCATTCCAATTGCAGTTTGGTTTAATACATCTTCTGCTTCTTCTTTTTTCTTTAATGTATTGTCCATGTATTCAACTACAAATGCTGCTCCAAAACCAAACATGAGTCCTAAAAACAATGATACTGCTAAAATTAGCTTTTTACTCTTTGTCTTTTTTTGAGGTTCTGCTGCCTTCTGTTGTTGTTGTTGTTGACCCTGCTCTACAGGAGTAGTTAATTTAGTAAAATCATCTTTTGAAATTTCTTCAACTTTAGATGGCTCATCCAATACTTTTAGTTTACCTTGAGGATATATTTTACTTGCCTCTTCCATGAAATTTTTAACATACGTATTTAATACTTTCTGCTGATTATCTTTTTTATCTTCCGAATAGTGTATTGTAATTACCTGTGAATTAGCATTTGCAGCCACATTTATATTATCTATAAATTCATCTGTCTCTATGTTCAAATTCATATCTTTTATAGTTTTTTCTGCCACAGTTCTTGATTCTGCAATAGCTCCATATGCATTTGTTAACTGCTGATTTAATTCAACTTGCCCCTTTATATTTTGACTTTTCTCATCTGGAAAATTTGTAATAAGTATGCTTGCCGTAGATTTATATAATTCATCCTTGTCTACAGTATCTGATGGCGATTTTTGTGACATAAATCCTGCAGCTAGCCCTAAAATCATAAATATAACAGTTATACTTATAATGATCCATTTTCGCCTTCTTACAATTTTCCACAAGTCTCTTAAATCTAAAGTTTCTTCTTCCATAACTTCCTCCTGCAAAAACGAGTATATTTTAATCCATAAACTTTATCGAATAATATCAACTTTTCTGAAATACAAGTTACTTTTTTTCTTCAGTTTTTTTATTAAGTATTGCATTTATACTTATCCCTATTCCCAAAAGTGTCCAAAATACAGGTGCAACAGACACAATGCTGTCATTAAAGAAACCTGCCCCTAGGTATCCAACTACTGCTGTAAATATTCCAAGTCCTACTATAGGAAATAAGTCTTCATAATCATTCTTAAAATAAAGTTTTACACTTGATATAAAGTACATAACCATGATAGCCAAGAAAGCTATTAAACTTACAATACCTGTATTTAATCCAACTGCAAGATATATGTTGTGTGCTTTATCTACAAGCATTGATGAAGTACCATATGCAGTTAATTTTCCTATATAGTCATCCTGAGGAAATTCTGCTGCAAATGTATCCGGTCCGTATCCAACTAAAACAGTATGTTTCAAAAGCGGTATACTTCTTGACCATATATACCCTCTTGCAGATCCAAGCTGTTCTTTTCCTTCAAATCCGCACTTTGGAACCTGCTTTATTTCTACTGAATCACCTTTATCATTCGTAAATGTAAAGTGGTCATTATAGTCTAAAAATGGCATCTTTAAATTGTTTCTAGTTATTTGAACGCCATACTTTTTTTCAGTATTAGTTGAATAATCAGTTACAGCTGCGTTAAAATCCTTGTATTTATCATCTTTAAGAATTTCTTGTCCATTTTGCTTATTTAAACTGCTTTCTATTGTCTTATTTGAAGCATCTTTAAAATCAAGCTTTCCATTTTGGCTCACAACTTTTAGTGTCTTATCTGAAAATACTATACTTAACTCATTTCCATTTGATGTAACATCTTTAAGTACTGGATCATTTGAGTCTTTTACAAGTTCTCCTGCATCTTTAAAAAGTGAACCTATCCTGTCACTGAGGAGACCTTTTGAATAAATGTTAAATCCAGTTCCACCTATTATGACTGCAGCTAGTACTGCTGCTGTGAGCTTTAAGTTTTTTATCAAATATTTTCTAAGCATTATTATAAGTACAATTAATGCAAGGATACCGCCTACAATACCTGCACGTGAATGACATAAAAGCAAGTTTAAAAACATGAGTATTGTTACTGGAATTAAAAGTATCTTATAAATTTTATTCTTAACTAGTAAAAGCATTGTTAAAGTCAGTGGAAATAGCATTGCCATATAGCTTCCAACATAGTCATAGTGATATAGAGTTGAATATATTATTTTGTCTCCAAATTGGAAGTTCAACTTACTAGCCATATTTTGAAGGTTGGCCGGCAGAATAAGTTTTCTTCCGCCCATCGTCTTGAATATATCATGTCCAAAATATTGAAAAATACCAATTAAACCTATTATCACAGCTGAAGATAATAACGCTATTAAAACTGCCTTTAAAGCAGATTTATTATTTACCATATTTATAGTTATAAATAATATTATCATGTAACATAAGAGAACTAACATTCCCTCATATCTTTCAACAAATCCAAAAACAGCTATGTCTTTATAATCTGAAAAGATAGTAGAAAGAATAACAAAAAAAGAATAAACTCCAATTGGAATATATATACTCATCTTTTGTATTTGAATTGACTTCTTAAAAAACTGAACTAAAAAAACAACAAGTAATATAACAGTTAAAATTATAATCCAAACGGACTTATAATATGAAAAGAAATCAATACTCTGGCTTGTCCCATTCCAGAACTTAAAATAATTACCTGTTAAATTCATAGCTTTTCCATATACTATAAGCGGTACTAGAAATACTAAAAGTGCCAGCGGGATTACTGAATACCACTTTTTTTCTCCATACTCTTCTCCATAAAATTCTTTATACAAATCATCGTACATTATTTACCCTCCATTAACATAGTTACACATGATATGGTGTTCATAGTTTGCAACTTAATTCATAAACTAAAAAATCTATATACATCTTAATATAAAAACTATATTAATTATATAATAACTTACACAAAGTTGGAAGCACGTTAGTTAAATTTAACCGTTTATGTTAAAATAAAAAGAAGTTATTGCACTAATTTCTTAGTGCAAGCAGCTCCTTAAACTTAATATAAATTTATTAAACTCTAGTTTTACGAAATTCTATATGAAGCTCTTTTCCTAAAGCTTTCGCAATTTTTTGTAAAAATTCTATACTTGGATTATAATTACCGCTTTCTAATCTAGAAATATTACTCTGTTTTATGCCAACCTTATCTGCAAATTGTTTTTGCGTCAAATTTTGTACGTTTCGTTCCTGAATAATTTCTTTTATTATTTCATATTTAGGAGTCATCTCATTGTATTCCTTACGAAATTCTTCATCTTGCATTTGCTTTTCGAAAAACTTATTTAAATCACTCATTTTCCATATCTCCCTTCATAATCAGCTTTATACCTTAAGGCTTTATTAATTTCACTTTTAGGTGTATTTTGAGCTTTTTTAATAAAACCATTTGTAAGAATTATTTTATTTCCAATGCGAAAAAAATAAAAAATTCTGGATATATCACTGCCTAGTTTGATTCTTAGTTCAAATATTCCGTCCTTAATTGATTTTGAATAAGGTTCCCTTAAACTTATACCAAATTGTTGAAGTATATTTAATTCATGAAGAGCTTTTGCTCGCATTTTAATATTTAAACTATTTAAAAACTCCTCAACTGGAACAATATCATCCTTTGTTCTGTAAAAATCTACATCCCACATTAGTAGTCCTTTCTTATACTTTATTGTGTCCGTTTCTTAATATAATTATACCATATATGATATAAAAAAATATATCTTTTATGATATATTTTTATATTACGCAAAACAATACATTCAAACAGAAAATAATAAGAGGACCTATAATAAGAATTACCATAAGCCCTTATACTTCAATATTTTAACCTGTCATTACTCATCTTATCTCTTTCAGATTTTGGAACTAATATTTTGGGACATTTTTAAAAATGGTTGACACGATGTTTCGCTCTAGCGAAACGAGTTATCAAAAATTTAATTAAAGATTTTTCGTAGTGCAGCGGAGAAAAATCCCCCTTCTCTGTCCTATGTCCTTTGTCCTCTGTCCTCTATGCAGATTAATTATTCATTGCTTAGATTATATTTAAAAGTATCTACTGCTACCATATAGTTGTTGACTGCCATTTGAAGATTTAACTTGTCCTTATTTAAAGCAAGTTCAGCTGAATCAAGTTGAAGCTGCGTTACCATACCTTGACTTAGCTTGGCTTTAGTAGAGCTATAAGCTGCCTCATCAGCATCAGCAGCTGCTTTAGCAGTTTGTACTGCATCTTCCTTGTTCTTTAAGTCATAGTAAGAATTCCACAAATCTATAGTCTTATCCAGATTTGTTTCATCAAGCTGATTTTTTAAGTTTTGTACATTTAAACCTGCCTGAACTTCATTTGTATTGTCATTGTGGTAGTATTTTGAATATATGTCCTGCTGCATAGCTGCAAAATCTATATTCTTTTGGATACTATATAAATCATAATTATTAGTTACCGATGCAGTTATCTTGCCGCTTATATTTGAATCATCATATTTTGTAAAATCCTTTTTAGCAGGAGCAAGTACAAGGTTTGTATTTAAATCAAGATTTAATGCTTGTTTTATGCCCAAAAGTGCCTGCTGCATTTGTGACTTTGGAGTATTTAAAGATGCCTCAAGCTGACTTTTTTGTACTTCCAGAGTATTTAATGCATCTTTAGTCAGCTGTCCCTGCTGTATTTTTAAATTTGTCTGGTCTATTTGTTTATTTACATTGTCAATAGCTCTATATATATTATCTATTTGATCTTGAAGGTTTACAACAGCCATATACTCCTGTTCTGTTGTAAACTTTAAAGTCTTAAGAGTATCACTTCTTTTGTGTTTTGTATCTTGAATTGCTTGGGCAGCCTCAAGCGGTATTACATCTTCTTGTATTTTTAAAGCTGCATATTGATTTCCTGCTGCAGCCGGATTTAAATTTGACGCTTCAAGTCCAAGAGCATTTGAATGTGCATTGTCAAATTGTTTATTACATAAGTCTATTTGCTCATCCAAAAGTTTTATACTTCTGTTGTCTTTTTCTATATTATTTAAAACATCATCTAAAGTTAAGCTTATTGTCTGTGATGTAGTCGTATTTGAAGCTGCTGCTAAACAAGTTCCGCCCATGCTAAATACAAATGACAGTGCAAGTGCGGCAGCTAATTTCTTATTCATGCTTTTCCTCTCCTTATTATATATTGAAGTTTATTTAAGCAAACTTGAAGCATCGTATCCAAGTCCGCATGCATAGTTAAGTTTTATTTGGGCAAGCCAAACATCCCTTTCGCCGGATTTCAAGCTGTTATCTGCTGTCAGCATATTTATATAGTACTGATTCTTGTCCAATTTACTCATAACGCCGGCATTATACTTTAAAAGTGCTTTATTATACTGGTCATAAGCTAAATTATAACTATCTCTTAGTGAATCAATTTGCTTTGATTTATTTTGAAGATCATTATATAAATTGTTTATTTCCAGTGAAATATTTATCTTTTGGATATCCAGCTGATCCTTAGCCATCTGCCAGTTATATCTTGCAATTTTATATGGTGCATCCATTGTATAAGGATCCATACCCCTTGTAGTATCAAATTCAAATTTCATTAACTTTATATACTCATTTCCATTTAGCACTTCAAATCTATTTTTAAGTGCATCCTCATTGTAATCATCATATGACCTTATATAAGGTGATGGTGTTAGCTTATCTTTTAAAAGAATTTTATATGTAGTATCAAGAGGTAAATTCAAAGTTTTGTTCATATTCATAGTTTCAGCATCGTACTGCCTTTGAATTTGATTAAAATTTGCTTGTTCTTTAGCATACTTCGCTTCCTGTGCTTTTTCATCAGCAGGAGATATAGTACCTAAATTCAATTGAAGCTTTGCTGTATTTAAGTTATCTTTGGCATTATTAAGCTTTATTTGTTCCAAATCTAAATTACTCTTATCATTTAAGAGTGTTTCATATTCCTTATATATTGAAAATCTTGCTTGATTTTTAGCAACTTCTTTTGCATTATTATACTTATATAATGCGTACTTATACTCCATC
The DNA here is from genome assembly GCF_003718715.1 of Clostridium sp. JN-1. NCBI lineage: Bacteria > Bacillati > Bacillota > Clostridia > Eubacteriales > Clostridiaceae > Clostridium > Clostridium sp. JN-1. The sequence goes on from NZ_CP033465.1 coordinate 2,507,976, forward strand.
TGTGGATAATCCCTTCGCTGTACATACTGAAGCACTTGATTTTCAGGAACTTTGCCGCTCGAAAGCTCATCATCTATTTTAGCTGCCTCTTTAAATGAGTTGTCATAAAGATTTTGATTTTGCTGTATCTTTATATCTGCAGTTTTTACATTATAGTTATTATTAACGGCATTTTCCATAACTGAATCTATATCCAAAGTGATGCTGTCGGCAAAAACAGTACTTCCTGCAAAAAGTGTAATAAGTAGTATAGAAATAAATATATTTAACCTCTTCAATTTTCATCCCCCTCAACATTATGATATATCACTGGTACCATTTTCTTCAATATATTAATATATAAATATTAAGATAATTTTACCATATAATTATGTTGATCTGCAATTCGCAATATGATAAAAATGCAAAGCATTTTTTGAGGGGACAAAGAATGGGATACAGAGGACATAAAACAGTGAAGGTTGATTTTTTGCTAACGCAAAAAAATCTTTAAATTTATATAAGTTGGCAATGTTTCGCTTCAGCGAAACGAGCTATCAAAAATTTAATTAAAGATTTTTCTCCGCGCAGCGAAGAAAAATCCTCCTTCATTGTCCTCTGTCCTATGTCCTCTGTCCTCTATTTTTATGTCCTCTGTTTTACAGCTTTAATAAACAAAATCTATAGATGACACATTTTGAGGTGTAATATTATCAGTTGTAGTAATACTTAATGTTTTCATTGCATTAAGTAATTTTGAAGCAGCAGCATTTCCGCAAGTAACTAAAGGGGCATCAAATCTAATATTAGGAGTGAGTTTACCGCTTTTTACATTCCAATCAACAAATACACAAAGTGGTCGGTTACCATCAAACTTTTGCTCAAAAGTTCTATAATTTAAGGCTTTACAAGCAAGATATATATCTGGGTGAGATTCTACATATGCAGTAATTGGTATGATATTATTAATTACATCTTGAGCTGTAGTATATAATTCTGTATTACCAATAAGTAAACAGTTTGCTATACCAGAATTAGTTACTCTATTTCCTTTAATCAAGGCATTCTTTTTATCATCAGGTAAATTTGTACCAGAGTAAACATCTATAACTTGTCTTTTACTCAAAGCAATCTTATTCGATAATTTGCCGCTAGATTTATTTAGAAGTTCAAACTTCCAGCCTAAAGTAATAGAACCTGCATTTGTTTTTCCTTTTTTACGTTTGTAAATAAGGGGTTTGCTTTTAAATTTATCTTCAAGCTGCATGGTACATGCATTAATTATGTATTTCCAGTCTTGTCCAAAGATTGCTAAAGCTCTTTCACAGCTTATTTTATTTTCGAGAAAATCAGCATTTGACTTTTTTACAGATATTTTTAGTTCTTTTCTAGTATTAGTTTCTAATTCTCTAACTAATATATAAAGGTCAGTTTTAGGCTCTCCTTTGCTGCATGTTGGTTTATCAGATAAAGTTATTTCATAATGTTTATTATTAATTATAAATGCAGTTCCTTTACAAAAAAGTTCTTTAATATATCTTTCGGAATCACTAAAATTTCTAACCATTGGACACCTCCAAAAACATCAATATTAGCAACATTATACAACTTGTGACAGCATAAGTACAAGCTCAATCTTACTAAATAGGAGTTCTTATGGTAAAATAAAAATATTAATTAGTTCAAGGAGAGGGATGAATAATCGTGTTAAAAACAGCTGCTTTATTTGCTGGATGCGGCGGATTAGATTTAGGTTTTCAAAATGCAGGATTTGATGTTATATGGGCTAATGATAATAATAATAAGGTAGCCGATACGTACAGGTATAATCATAAAAGTACTAAATTGATAATAGATAGTATTGTAAATATAAATTCGGATGATATTCCTAATTGTGACATAATAATAGGCGGTCCGCCTTGTCAGTCTTGGTCACTTGCCGGAGCAATGAGAGGCAATAAAGACAGTAGAGGACAGTTATTTTATGAATATGTACGAATAATAAAAGATAAAAGACCAAAAGCTTTTGTAGCTGAAAATGTAAAAGGTATTGTATCAAAAGCGCACATCAATTCATTTAATGAAATAGTTGATATGTTCAAGGATTGTGGATATACAGTTACTTATAAAGTTGTGAATGCTAAAGACTATGGAGTACCGCAAGATAGAGAAAGGGTATTTATAGTTGGAATAAGGAATGACATAGATAGTAATTATGTATTTCCAGAACCAACTCATACCCCAAAAAACTATGTTACATTAGAAGATGCTATTGGTGATTTAAGAGATAATCCAGGGGAATGGATGGAAGGGTCGTTTTCTCCAATTTTTATGAGCAGAAACAGACGCAGAAGCTGGAATGAAGTTGGATTTACGGTTCAAGCAAGCGGAAGGCAAACACAAATACATCCTGATAGCCCTGAAATGGAAAAAGTAGATAAAGACAAATGGCAATTCAAAAAGGACAGCGGAAGAATTATTAGAAGAATGTCTTTCAGGGAATGTGCAAGAATACAGACGTTTCCAGATAGCTTTAAGTTTCTTAGCAGCTCACTTAATGAAAATTATAAGATGATAGGAAATGCTGTGCCGGTGAAATTAGCTGGAGCCATAGCTAAAAATTTAAAGAAATGTATAGACAGAGGAACCTATTGACTTATTAGCAAAAGTTTACTATAATCTATGAAAATATAATAATTAAGAGGGGGTATATAAATGAGTACTAAAAAAAATAAATTAGTAGTTGTTGGTACAGGTCATGTAGGTTCAGCAGTATTAAATACTGCCCTTTCACTTGGAATATTTTCTGAAATAGTTGCTATTGATAAGATCAAGGAAAAAGCTGAGGGCGAAGCACTTGATTCAGCTCACGCAACACCTTTTAATTACAATCCCAATACAAATGTTCATTCTGGCGGATACGAGGAATGCAGTAATGCAAAAGTAATAATAATTGCAGCTGGTCCAAGTGTAGGTGGGGATATACTCGATAGAACAGTCCTTACAAAGACAAATGTACCAGTAATAAAAGATGTTATGAGTTCAATTGTCAAGTATACTAAAGATGCAGTAATCATACTTATAACTAATCCTCTTGATACCTTGCTTTATTATGCACAAAACTTCTTTGGATATCCTAAGGAAAAAATATTTGGTACGGGAACTACCCTTGATTCATCACGTTTTAAAAGAATTATTGCAAACAAATATAATGTAGATCCTAAAAATGTTCATGGTTACATGCTTGGAGAGCACGGCAACTCAGCTTTTCCTGCATGGAGTCTTTTAAACATAGAAGGGATACCATGTGATAAATTGGATGATTATTTTAAACCAGATGAGCCTTTAGATCGTGAAAAAACAGCTAAAGAAGTTGTAGATGTTGCATACACAGTAAACAAATTCAAAGGATTTACAAGTTCTGGAATAGCCATGGCTGCATGCAGACTTGCAAAAGCAGTTGTTCTCAATGAACACAGTATTCTTCCAGTTTCAACTACCCTTGAAGGTTACTATGGATTGAGAGATGTCGCTTTAAGTCTTCCTTGTGTAATATCTGAAAATGGTGTAGAAAATAGACTTGAGGTTCCTCTAACTTCTGATGAAGTTACAAAGTTAAAGGAAAGTGCAAAAAGCATCAAAGATACAATCAAAGTTGCAGGTCTTTCAAAATAGTATTGAATTAAAATAACTTTAAATAAAAAGTAGGATTTGTTAGTACATTAAACAAATCCTACTTTTTGTAAACAGCGTAAATTTCACACGAATTGGAGTCATTTTTTTATTTTTTCACGTATTACAGTAAAAAATTAAATTTTGTGCTATAATAAGTTTTAATGTTGAATTATTTTATTCATTATCTTGAATTAAATACAGAAAATCGAATGGAGGTTTTTTATGGTGTCGGTTGAGTCAAATCAGAAATCTAAAGCAAATGAAGATACTAAAAACAGTATGAATACAGCTGAACTTTTGGTTAAATGCCTTGAAGTTGAGGGGGTTGAGTATATCTTTGGAATACCTGGTGAAGAAAATCTTGATCTAATTCATGCATTACACGGTTCTTCTATAAAGTTTATTACAACAAGACATGAACAGGGAGCTGCATTTATGGCAGATGTATATGGAAGGTTAACTGGCAAACCAGGTGTTTGTCTTTCAACTTTAGGACCAGGAGCAACTAATTTGATGACAGGAGTTGCAGATGCAAACTTAGATGGTGCACCTCTTATTGCTATAACAGGTCAGGTTGGTACAGATAGAATGCATATAATTTCTCACCAGTACCTTGACCTTGTTTCCATGTTTAGGCCTGTCACAAAGTGGAACAAACAAATTGTAAGGCCAGATACAGTACCTGAAATAGTTAGAAAGGCATTTCAAGAAGCAGTTAGTGAAAAACCAGGTGCAGTGCACATTGATTTACCAGAAAATATTGCAGCTATGCCTGCAGTAGGAAAACCTCTTGTAAAGCCAATAATTGAAAAGAGCTTTGCCAACTACAGCAGTATAGAGAGGGCAGCCATTGCAATATCAAGGGCAAAAAATCCAATAATTCTCGTAGGTAACGGCGCTATAAGAGCTAATGCAAGTAGTTCTATAAGTGAAATGTCAAATAGGCTTGCCATACCTGTAGTAAATACATTTATGGGAAAAGGAGTAGTACCATTTACAGACAAGTATTCACTCTGGAGTATAGGATTATTTCAAAAAGACTACATTAATAAAATACTTGAAAAAACGGATCTTGTTATAGCTGTAGGTTATGACTTAATCGAATACGCACCTAAAAAGTGGAATCCTAATGGCAATATAAAGATAATCCACGTTGGGATGGAAAAAGCAGAGATAAATAAACACTATCAGCCAATGGTTGAAGTTGTAGGAAATATATCTGATTCAATATATGAACTATTGAGGCGTTGTGATAGACAGAGTAAGCCAGAATATGCTTTTGAACTTAGACAAAACATGAAAAAAGATTATGAGTTATTTGCAAAAGATACTTCATTCCCAATGAAGCCGCAGAAGATACTTTATGATGTTAGGAAATTCATGGGTGAAGATGATATTGTTATATCAGATGTTGGTGCTCATAAAATATGGGTTGCAAGAAATTATCATTGTTATAAGCCAAATACCTGCATAATCTCAAATGGTTTTGCTTCAATGGGAATTTCTATTCCGGGTGCAGTTGCAGCTAAACTAGTTCATCCAGATAAAAAAATACTAGCTATAACTGGAGACGGCGGATTTATGATGAACTGCCAGGAACTTGAGACAGCTTTAAGAATAGGAACTCCTTTTGTAACATTGATCTTTAATGATAGTAATTTTGGTCTTATAAAGTGGAAGCAGGAAGAGAAATTTGGAAAATCTGAATTCATCAATTTCACTAATCCAAATTTTGAAGCCCTGGCAAAAAGCATAGGACTTAAAGGATACACTATCCATAAGAGTGATGAACTCATACCAGCACTTAAGGATGCTTTTGAACAAAAAGTGCCGTGCGTAATTGACTGTAGAGTTGACTACACTGAAAACTTAAAATTAAAGTACAGAATAAAAGACTTATAGGTATACCTACACCCAACACTTAACTTATACTCCGAAATATATTAACAAACCTCAGCACGATAAAAACTTTTAATCATTCTAAAGCTCAGCATTTTGAAAATCTAAGAACCTTTGATAAACTCGTACCTCAAACAGTATCAAAAGTTCTAAGATTTTCTAAAATACTTCGCTAAGAATGATAAAAAAGTTTTTATATGTGCTTTCATTTTGTTAATATATCTCTGCGTACAAGTTAAGTATTGGGTTAGATATCTATAAGTTTCATCCATATACTAATTTAATGTTGAATCATAAACATGGATACCACAGCGTTAAATTCTAAAGATAAATCTACTATTCCATCAAGTTTCTTGTCAATGCTGTCAAATCCTTCATCTATAACATTAAATCTTTTGTCCATACCGTCCAAATTGGGTTAATATTAGTTCAAACATCTGCTTCGCTCCTTTATCCATCTTTTCACCACCTACATTTAGTAATTAAATTGTGTCATGGTTTATTTTACATTACAATAATAAGATATAAATTTTCAGAGTATACGAAGAAAATTATCCTGAATTGTTCTTTGATATTTGTTATTTGTTAATTTTTTTAATGAAAAGAAATAGAGTATCCCCGATGGATACTCTATTTCTTTAGATATGACTATTTAGTTTTTCAATCAGAATGTGACCTGATTATTTTATGAAATTTTGATGTGATCTTTGTTTTGATGTGTTTCCGTGCATAGTTGCATATGCAAATCTATTATTTTAATAAACCATCTACCCAAGTTTTAACATCAGATGAATTTAAAATATCAACATCGTTACTATCCATATCATCATCTGATGGAACATATTTAGCGTTAGGAGTATCTGTATCTGCATCAGCTGCTGCTTCTATATCAATAGTACTCTTAGCTGAATCTTTTAATCTAACACTAACTTCTCCATCTCCATCAGCAAATGCATCCTTATCAAACTTGAATACTACACTATTGCCTTTTATAACAACATCATTAGCGTATACCTGTTTTCCTCCTACAAAGAAAGTATAATCATCTTTCTTAACACTTGAATTATCTGCATCTAAAGCAGTGTCAAATGTTAATACTACAGCTGAACTAGTAGTTCCTTGAGCTGCATACCAGTAATCTGAAGTTGTTGTTTCAGGTGCTACATTATAATCATATACTTTATTATTTGTAGTATCAGTAGCGTTATCATATCCTCCTCCGAGTATATCTTGAACATCCTTACCTACTGATAACTTACCATTAGCTGCATATAACTTCACATAATCAGCAGCACTAATACTATCATTGTTAGCTTCATCTGTTACAGTAGTCACTGATTCTTTCAAACCAGCTGCTGAATCAGCTGCGCTTGCTTCTTTATATGCACTATAAACTGTTTTATTTGAACCATCATCATTCTTTACTTTATTTCCATTACTAAATGTCAATTTAATATTTGATCCTTCAGTGCCTATAGCATCTGGTTGAATACCTGCAAATGTAATACTCTTATCAACCGACTCATTAGTTAAAGTATCCATATTAACAGATTTTGTGAATTGTACATATACTACAACATCGTTGCCATCACTTTCTACTCTTACACTATTATTTTTTATCCCAAATTTCGTGTCAGCTGATTGTTTACCCAAAGTAGCCGCATTACTGAATGAATCTATAATATTTCCAGCTTCATCCTTTAATCCAGAAGCAACAATTCCTCTTACAATATTGTCTTCATCTACATCTGAAGATGCTGTTTCACCTTCTGCTACCATCTTATAGCTATCAGGGAACTCCAATTTCACGCTCTTATTGTCATCTCCGACAGTAACATCTGTATCAGATGGAAGAGTTTTACTTTCATTAGAATCATTTACATATTTGTAATTAGACAAATCTTTCAATGAACTTGAATCCATTGCCTCACTGAATGATATTAACATTGTCTTATCATCTGTCTTGATTGCACCTTCCATTTTAGGAGCAGTGTCATCATTACCATTTAACTCAAATGTCTTTTCATCCATAACATTTCCATCAGAACTTGTATCTCTTAAGTTCTTAATAGTTAATGAATATTTTGAAGAATTTAATTTATGGTTTTTGTCCATCTTGATATCCCATACATCAGTATCATCATCACTTATAGCTCCTGGTGTAGTAGTATCACTGTAATTCTTGTTAGCCTGTTCAACAACTCTTATATTATCACTTATATCAAGGCCATCAGAATCTTTTAATTTATAGTTACTTAATTGCTTAGCATAACTTGCTAATATATCCTTATTAAATGTAACCCTAATAGTTTCACTATCAACCATTTTTACATTATTAACTTGAGGTTTCTCTTCATCTTTTGATTTTGTAAAGTTAACTCTTGTATCATCATCTACTGTATTTCCATAAGCATCCTTTACATCATCAGTAATATAAATTGTATTAGATCCAGTTTCTATGTTTTTTACATGTTTGAATTTAACTGTATAATCATCTTCTTTTAACTCACCATCGTCAGTAAGTTCCTTATTATTTACTTTATAGTAACCAGCATCTACAGCTGTTTTAGAATCCATTGGTCTGTCAAATCTTACCCAAACAGTATCATCACTATCACAAGTAACCTCCTTAACTTGAGGCTTAGTAGAAACAGTATCTACATTAAAATCTTGCTCCTGTTCCTTAACAGTAAATCCAGCAGTATCAGATAATGAATCGTTTGCTTTACCATCTTCTACTTTTAATACATTACTTCCTGCATCAAGTTTTCCTGTGAAATAAAAATCAACTTCATCAGATAAGTAATACTTTAAATTACCTTCTTCTTGAATTGCATTTTTTACTTCGCAATCATTCAAGCTAATTCCTTCATTAGTAATACTCCTATCATTGATTTTAAAGTTAGAAATGAAGCCAGTCTTTGGAACAATTTTTCCGTCTACAATTTCTGCCTCAACTCTTACAGGCTCTGAAAATTTAACTGTTAATTTGCTATTTCCTTTTACAGATACAGAAGAAACTGTAGGAGCTTCTGTATCACCAAATGTAACTGATTGCTCTTTTTCTTCTACTGTGTCCTGTTTGTCCTCAGTTAATATCCCATCTTTTACAGAAATTGTATAATCTTTCTGTTGCTCTTTTGCTTTAGCTAAAGTGATTAAAACAGTTTTATTATCATCTTGAAGAGTTGCTGTAGCACTATTAGCATCAGCAGTTCCACCATTTTTTGTACCATTATCATTTAAAGTTATTCCATTTATTTTATAATTTCCAACATCTTCAGCTGAATCACTATCAACGTCAGTATTAAATACTACTTTGATTTGATTTAATCCAACTGATTCTACTGATTTAACAGTTGTGTCACCACCTGGATTTACATTACCATCAATAGCATCATTTATTTTTTGCTCTAGTGCACTTGAAACAACTCCAGTTCCACCTACAACATTCAAGTCAGTGCTTGAATTTGCTTTAGTTGAGATATAATCCAAAGCATTTTGTGTTGCAGTTGAACTATCAGTATCAACTAATACTAAAGGTGCTGCTACTTTTCCAGCTAATGCTGAAGCAACTAATGCATCTGCATATCCATCATCTGCTGTTGCGTTTGCAACATAAAGCTTGTCAGCTTTTAAATCATCCTTGAATGTATTTAATACATTTAAGTTAGTTGCAAATCTGTCTGCTCCACCATTTATTCTTGCAGATGTATCTACACCTAAAGCTTTTAGTATTGAATCATTCATTACATTATTTGTTCCAACAACTGTAGCTTTTGATTTATTATCATTTACAAAGTTGATAACTGATTTCATATCACTTTGGCTATTGCTTCCAAGTAAAAGGATTTGTCCTTTTGCAGCTGCAACTGGTGCTACTGAAAGTGCATCAGAGAAACCTTCTCCACCAACAACCATTACATTGTCAGCTTTTACTCCATGGTTTTTAACTAATTCATTAGCAACTGCTACGTTAGTTTCATATCTGTTTGCTCCGCCTAATTCTTTTAGGTTATATCCAGAAGTTTTCAAGCCGTCTCTAACTGATTGAGCTATTGAAGCTGTTCCACCTATAACATATACATTTTCTGGCTTTAATGTATCTAAAGCTTTCTTAGTATCTGCACTAAGTGTCTTTGATTGAGTTAATAGTATTGGTGCATCTATTGTTTTTGCTAATACTGATCCACTTACAGCATCTGCATAACCTTCACCACATACTAAAACTACATCTTTAGAACCTTTATCCCAATTTGTTGTAGCAACTTTTGCTGCTGTTTCATATCTGTCAACACCACTTGTTCTTGTTACTTTGCCTGCTGCTGTTAAATTTGCGTCAGCTGCTTTAACTGGTCCAGCTGATAAAGCTGTAGTTAAAACTAAAGACAAAAGTGTAGCACTTGCAAGTGCTTTTGTACCTTTTTTACTCATATTGTAATACCCTCCTCGATTAAGTGAATTTTAATTGAATTCTTAATTATATATATTTTTTTAATATATACATTATTAATATTTTAAAATACATTATATATAATGTATTTTAAATGGCAATTTAATTTAAAACTGTCAAGCTTGTCAATTTTGTGATATCACGGTAACACCATGATACAGAAACAAAATTTATTATAACATACATGTATTATAATTTTCCAGTATATTATATAAACTTTTATCTTTTCTTAAAATATTAAATTATGCAAATAATTATACCATCTATTTACTCCATTTTCAAATTCACACTTTATTATATCATATATCTGGATTACTTTCTATGGTATTCACCATATGTACAAAGTTATATTTATGGGAAAAAAATATATTATTTAGCAGTTTTAAACTACAATTAGATTATACAACAGTTTTTTTATATTTTCCATACTTTCAATGTTAGTAATTTGAGGAAATATCATATGATTATTGGGAATATATTTACCACAACATCATGACACTGGAAATTTTTATAAAAATATCTTTCATATTATTATTCTTCGCTTATTTGAAATATCCTCCTCAAGGTTAAAAAAACTCCCGGAATTTTACCGAGAGTTTGTGTTTTTTACAATAGTCAATCAAGTTCTCCTGCAGATTTTAGAATCTGATTATATAACTTTACTGACATTCTAAATCCATTTTCTATTAATATATCTAAATACTTCTTTACGCTTTGAAATCTTTTACTGCAATTTCATCAAGACGGAATTCATTTTCCGTATATTCATTCCATGGTATATTTTTATTCCTAAGCAAGACCATAAAATCCGCAAGATCCATTTCCGCTATTTCAGCTGCACGTGCTAACGATACCGACTTACTTGTAAACAATGCGATTGCTATAGATATTGTTATATTATCATTTAAAGATTTTGAAAGACCTAAATCTTCTATAAGAGGTATTAAGTCATTAGATAAATTTAAATCAACTTTTACTTTTTCAGGACTCATTTATTTCACACCCCTAATTTAATTAAATCATACGAACTCTTTTATTTATTATTATACCCCATAATATGAATTACTTGAGTTATATACATTTATATATACAATTCATAATATACTAAAAATACAAAACATTTTTAGAGGACATGAAACAAAGGACGGAGGGCAAATGACAATGAAGGTTGATTTTTTGCTAACGCAAAAAATCTTTAAATTTAAGTTGGCAATGTTTCACTTCAGCGAAACGAGTTGTCATAATTAAAGATTTTTCGTAAGCGCAGCGGAGAAAAATCCTCCTTCTCTGTCCTTTGTCCTCTGTCCTCTGTCCTCTGGTTTTGATTTTTCAGTTTATTATTTTATTTCTATAACTTCAAATGTGTCTGAATTCTGCAATTGATTCATTATGCTGTCGGATACTGAAGCAGTTCCTCCAACTATAATAAGTTTTGAATCTTCACTTGCATTAGAAGCTATATAATCTTGTGCTGCTGCTATTTGATCTTTCCCTGCACCAAGACCTGTAAGCACTAGTGGTGAACCTGTCTTTGCTGCTGCTGCCGAAGCAACTAATGCATCTGCAAATTGATCTTTTTCTGCTCCACCTGCTGCTATGTAAATAGTGCTAAAATCTATACCGCCGTTAGTCTTGAAGTAATTTAGAACAGCTAGGTTAGTTGCAAATCTATCTGGTGTATTTTCAGTTATTTTCTTACCTCCAACACTATCTACAACTGATTGTGGTAAAACTGCATTACCTCCAACAGCTAACATGTTAAGTGAATTTCGGTTTATAATGTCTTTAACTACAGGTGCTGTGCTCTGTGATGTTGAAAATAAAACTGGGTATCCTTTTTGTGCTGCTAGTGATGCAACTGATAGTGCATCTGCATAACCATCTTGTCCATTTACAAGAATACCAGTTTTTTGTCCACTTAAACTTAATACTTTTTTAGCAACCTCTGCATTTGTTCCCATTCTTGAAGTATCTGTTACTCCAGCTATACGCTCTACTTGATATGATGATTTTAAATTATTTTCTACAGCAGGCGATACAACCCCTGTTCCTCCAACTATATATACTTTTTCTGCACCAAGACTTTTTATTGTTGAAGCAACTTCTGATTCAAGAGTACTGCCGCCTGCTGTTAAAAGTATAGGTGCATTTAACTGCTTTGCAAGAGGAGCTGCACTTACAGCATCAGCATATCCATATCCGTTTACTAATATTACATTTTTAGCTTTTCCAAACGCACTTAATGCAACGCTGTCTGCTGTTCCTATTCTTCCGCCTGCTCCTCCATCTGTTCTTGTAACATTAGCAGCTTGTACAGTCGAGCCAAATGAAAGCGCAGCAGAAAGTACAAGTGCTGCTAATGCAGAACTTAAACATTTTCTTTTCTTTATCATAGTCAAAATCCTCCCATAATTATATTCGTCTGGTAAAATCCTAGGTTTATATCCTTATATTCTCTCATTATATATTAACTTCAACATTTTTTCCACCTAATTGGGTACCCTACTGCAGCGCTTTAACTTACTACTGAATCGTAGTATATGTCCGAAAACTCTATGTTGACTCTTTCAATGTTGTTTTCATATACTGCATCTTGCCTTTCATCTATTTCATTTACTATCCTTACAGGAAGCTCTAAAATAAATTCACTTCCCTTTCCAAGTTCACTTTTAACTTTAATTTTTCCACCGTGCATATTTGCAAAACACTTTACCAAATATAAACCTACTCCACTTCCCTCGCAATTTCTATTCAAGGTCTTATCAACCTGACCAAACCTTTTGAATATTATATTTAGCTTATCCTTAGGTATTCCTATACCTGTATCCCTTATACAAATATATACCTTGTCAATTTTATCTACTACATTTACAAATATATGACCTTTTGGCTTAGTAAACTTAATTGAATTTGACATCAAATTTAAAATAATTCTTTCAACTTTATCTAAATCAAATGCCATTATTTTTTCTTCAACATTTGTATCAAAGGTTAGTGAAATATTCTTGTACTGTGCATGTGTCCTTACCGAAGATGCTATGTCTTCAACTACACTTACAATGTTATAATTTTTAAGTTTTAGTTTTAAAAATCCAGAATCAAGCTTGGTTATATCAAGTAAATTATTAATTAGCTTCATTAGCCTGTAGCAGTTGTGTTTCATTACTATAAGGTACTTTTCCCTTTTACTCTTATGTTCTCCTGTATTATAAATATTGAGCAGTTGAATTGCAGAAAATATTACATTTAAAGGAGTTTTGAGTTCATGTGATATATTTGCCAAAAACTGAGTAATTAGTTTGTTTAACCCTCTACTTTGGTTTAAAAGTTTTACATTTTCTTCTACATCACGCTGAAGTTTTTTTACCTGTTTTTCTGGTGTTATATCATGAAGTATTGTAAGTAATGCCGGTTTTCCATCATATATTATATAAGTAGATGTATTTTGAACTGAACTTATGGTTGAATCTTTATCTATAACTTTTTGTTCAAATACAAGTGTTGTTTCCTTTTTTTTATATATGCTTGAAAATTTCCTTTTTATATTTTTCTTTTCATTATTAGGTACAAAGTCTGAAATAGATTTTCCATTTAAATCTTCTGGTTTTGAAAAGCCTATAATTCTAGCGGCACTTTCATTTGCAAATATTATCTTTTTAAAATTGTGGATGAATATTGCTTCTTTAGAATTATCAATTAATAAGTTATAACATCTCTCATTTTTCAAGAGCATTTTTTCTATATTTTTACGCTGCTTTTCTTGTTTACTTAGTTTATTATTTAGCTTTGAAAGCTGCATATTCTTTTCTTTTATGTTTTGATTTTCAATTGTCACATAATGTCCAAGTATCCATGCTGTCACTATGAATATAGATGATAAAAGCATATCACTTTCAAAATATGTATCTATCTTAATTGGATTCTTTAGGCAAAAAATATCCATTAAAAATACAATTGCTGACGACATAAATGCTAAAGTCATACCATATCTCATGCCTGATTGTATCGTTGATATAATAATTATAAAAAGGAAAATAAAATTGTACTGGCTCGAATAAGGCTGTGATAATAAAACTATAATGGAAAACGTAATGATAAAACATATATCCTCAACTATGACAAATACTTTCTTTAATTTTAATTTGCCCATGTTTTTTAAAATCAGTATCCACAAACAGTATATTATCCCTGTCATCAAAACCATTAATCCAAAGGTCTTCATATTGTAGTTTTTTAAGTCTGTGGAATTTATATATTTATTTCTCATAAAAAATTGACTGCAAACTATAATTCCACAAAAAAGAAGTGACAGTACTTTAACTATAAATATCATATCACCTATGTTCTTTTGTCTGCTGCCTTGAGTAACGTTCATAAAATTCACATCCATCTACTTATTTTTATTAAATATATAATCTTTTAATGTAATGACATAAATATAAGGACCGAAAAGCGATCCTTATATTTATACCGTCACTTGTGTTTTCTTAAGCACTTTGGTTCTTCTGGTTGATATAAGCTTAAATTGCAAGCTGATGCAGATGTTGAAAATGCAAAATGTTTAAAAACTCCTGCACATACAGCAGCAGCTTTTTTTACTAATGTATTTTTCATCTTAATCCCTCCCCCCTAAATTTAAAAATATTAATTATGTTAAATAATTTGTGAGCTATAGAAGTTAGTGTAAATGCCTGCCACAGTGTTCCCATGCACATGCACTGCACTATGATTAAAAAATAGGTACTATTATTATATTTTGTATAACAAATATCAAGTATAATTATGATTAAAGTAAATATATTCAGTGTTAAAATAGAATACTTTTTAAACTTCTGCCTTGCTTCAGCACTTGTGATTTTCTTAGCCCTGCTGTCAACTGGAGCATGTTTATAAATCAAGTAATAAGATATTCCAAGAGAAATTACTTCAATAAAAATTACAGTTAAAAAAGAAACTTTAATAAAAACTTTGCTTACAATCAAGGCAATTCCAGCTGAAATTACTGCACCAATTACAGCACAGCTGTTAGATGATGGTGCATGTGCTCCTCCTGAATATTTTCTTAAAATTGCTGTAGAAGCACAAACTAAAATAGCTTGTCCAGCAACGTGAAATACTGCTCCTAATACTATTACCCATAATATACTCCATATCATCTGAAATAAATTTAGTGCACCATATACTATTATGTCTCTTCCATCCTTATCTAATTTCAAGGTAGAAGCTAACTTAGATCCAAATGCATTTGAAAACTTTTGAATAAAATTTATATTCATATACGAGCATTCCTTTTTTTAATTAAAGAGTAAATCAACAGTACAATTGCAATAAATAAAATTAACGATGGAATAAAGCATAAATTTTTAGTAACAGGATTTTGCAATATATCATGCAGTTTATCACTAACTAATATATTGAGTGCAAGTAAATTAAGCCATTCACATATGGAAAGAAGCATCATTGCACCCAGTGAATAAGTTATGGCATTTATAATATCTATTTTATTTATAATCACTATTATTGATGCATATACGATCATATTTATAATTATATGTACACCATAGTGTATTGGAAGTTCTCTAATTAAATATGTACAAAACCCAAGCATAAAAGTTGCTGTTACACACCTTTTCTTGTCTATCTTTTTTAAACTAAACAAATAAGCTGATATAATAAATAAGAAAGCTTCTGGTATCGTTCTTAGTAAGATATCAACTATAGTTAACTTTAGCATAATGTGGTACTCCTTCTAGAATATAACTCAAACATGTTAAATTATAGCATTACTTAAATAACATGTAAATAAGTAAACCACCAGTAAAATTTAACTGATGGTTTGTTTTCTCAATAAATTCTATATATTTGTCTTTTTTTCAATTAAATTGGCCAAATCTTGGGCCATTTTATTTAATTCACTTTGCACTTCACCTTCAAGCATTACTCTTACAAGTGGTTCTGTACCTGATGGCCTTATGAGTACTCTTCCTGAACCATCTAAACTTTTCTCTAATTTTTTTATTTCACTTACTATTTCTTCATCATGCAAATATATATCCTTCCTGTCATTTGGGACTTTTGCATTTACAAGTACTTGCGGTAATTCTTTCATCATAGATGCAAGGCACGATAACTTCTTTCCACTCTTTTTAACTATTGTAGAAATTTGAAGTGCTGTAATTAGTCCGTCGCCAGTTGTATTGTAATCAAGCATTATTATATGTCCTGATTGTTCTCCTCCTAATTTGTAACCTTTTTTCATCATCTCTTCAAGTACGTATCTATCTCCAACTTTTGTCTTTACAGTTTTAATATTTTCTTTCTTTAAACCTATATCAAGTCCAAGGTTACTCATTACAGTTACAACTACTACATCCTTATCAAGTTTTCCCTGCTGTTTTAAGTACTTTCCTATTATGCCCATTATGAAGTCACCATTTACAAGGCTGCCTTTTTCATCTACTGCAAGACATCTATCTGCATCTCCATCAAATGCTAGTCCAAAGTCGCATCCACTTTTAACAACGTACTCCATAAGTTCTTCTGGATGAGTTGAGCCGCAGTTTTTATTTATGTTTATTCCATTTGGTTCATTGTTTATAACACAAACTTCTGCCCCCAATTCTTCAAATGCCCTGACTGAAGTTATATATGATGCACCATTTGCACAATCTAAAGCTATCTTTAAACCCTTTAAGTTTACATCTGTAGTAGACTTTGCAAAATCTATATAATCTCTAACTGCCTCACAGGATTCTTCTATTTTTCTTCCTATTTCACACCCTGTAGGAAGTGGAATTCCTTTAAAATTACTCTCAATGACGTTTTGAATTTTATCTTCTAACTCATCTGACAGCTTATATCCTTTACTATTGAAAAATTTTATACCATTATATTCAACCGGATTATGTGAAGCAGATATAACTACGCCGGCATCAGCACCATACTTTCTAATGAGATATGCTACTGCTGGAGTTGGAATAATTCCCACACACAAAGCTTGTGCACCAACTGAAAGTATACCTGAAACCAAAGCACTTTCAAGCATATCCTTTGATATTCTTGTATCCATTCCAACTAATATCTTTGGCTTATGAGCTCCTTCTGTAAGCACATACGCTCCTGCTCTTCCTAAACTATAAGCTAATTCTGATGTTAGTTCCTTATTGGCAATTCCTCTTACTCCATCAGTTCCAAACATTCTATGCATAAAAATACCTCTCTTTTTTATTAGTATACTGTTGTAAATTTTTAAGTATCAATTAATATAAACTACATTATATTATTATATTACAATTATTAGAACTGAACAATATAAAAATATTGCTGTGCAATATTTTTACATAGGATAGAGGATATAAAAACCAGAGGACATAGGACAGAGGACAATTGACAGAGAAGGAGGATTTTTCTCCGCTATACTGCGAAAAATCTTTAAATTTATATAAGATGGTATAATATTCAAGTTGAAAATTAAATATTCTGTAGAGGATGGCTGCGGTGGTTGTACGTTTTCCCACCTTGGGCTGTTGGAAAACACATGAAAAAAGCACTCCATCCGACCAAGAATAGCTGTGCTTTTTCATATGATTTTATTTTGTTATAAATAAATCAAACCAATAACCCTAAAGCTTAAATATATCTTCCAGGTTTATAGACATATCTGGAAAAACCGTGCTTATATAGTTATCATTATTCTTAAAAACATTTGTTATTTTATACTGATTATCTATTAATGAATATTGTACTATATACCCTTCTTGTTCAACTAGATTATATTCAAGAACACCAAATCTTTGATAAACATCTAACTTTGTTATATAGTCATGAGCTGCGGTACTTTTTGAAATAACTTCAAATATAATCTTTGGAGCTGATGTGAAACTTTCACCTTCCCTAGTAGACTTTTCACACATTACAAATACATCTGGTTTATACTTATACACTTCTTCATTATTTCTAAAAATCACTTCAATAGATTCCGTATATACATCACATTTACTTTTATCAAGAAATGTCATTAATTTAAAATTTAATCTTGATATTATTTTATTATGCTGAATAGAAGTATTAGATGATAATACAATATATCCGTTACTATATTCTGCTTTACCATTATAATTAGCCTGAATATCTTCAAAATCATCTTCTGTATAGTGTATATTCTTAGCATACATACTACTTCACCTCTCTTTATTTTTACCATAATTATAACAAAATACATACAATAAAATAAATCGCTTTTATAAATTTACTATTTGTCTAAAAATTATAGATATACGAATTAGACACTTAATTTATACTCTAAAATATAAATTAAGTGTCTATATATATGGTATCTATAATTATTTTACAAATTCTGTTCCTTTTAATACTGCTTTTTTATTTGATTCAAAGAACTTTTCTTTTCCATGAGCTTTTAGTGCAGCTAATAAATCATCCATTGAAACTATTTTAGTTTGTGCTTGAAGTGCTCCTAAAAGTATCATGTTTGCAATTTTTCTGCTTCCAAGCTTTTCTGCTTCAGTTTGGGCAGGTATTGCTATTACCTTTATGTCTTTTCTCTTAGGCATTACATCAATTAAATCTGAATCTAAGATTACAACTCCTCCTGGTTCCAGTTTGTTTTCAAACTTTTCAAGTGAAGGTCTGTTCATTACAACTATAGTGTCAGCCATTGTAACTATAGGTGATCCTATTGTTTCTTCAGTTAGTATTACTGAACAGTTAGCAGTTCCACCTCTCATTTCTGGACCATATGATGGCAGCCATGAAACATTTAAATTGGAATCCATTCCTGCAAAAGCTAAGAATTTACCCATTGACAGTATACCCTGTCCTCCGAATCCTGCAAAAATTATTTGTTGTGATGCCATCTTATTTCACCTCCCCAGTTGTATCTTTTTTAACTCCAAGAGGATAATATGGAATCATATTATCTTTTAACCATCCCATTGCTTCTGAAGGTGAAAGCCCCCAGTTAGTTGGACATATTGAAAGTACTTCTATAAGTGAAAAACCTTTACCTTCTAACTGATTTTGGAATGCCTTCTTTATTGCCTTCTTTGCCTTTATTATATTTGGAACATTATTTACAGCTACTCTCTCTACATAACAAGCACCTGTTAAAGTTGAAATCATTTCTGATACTCTTACTGGATAGCCTGCTATCTTTGGATCTCTTCCATATGGTGTAGTCTCCGTAACTTGACCTGGAAGTGTAGTTGGTGCCATCTGTCCTCCAGTCATACCATATATGCAGTTATTTACAAATATAGTGCTTATGTTTTCGCCTCTTGTAGCTGCATGTACTATTTCAGCTGTACCTATAGCTGCAAGATCTCCATCTCCCTGATAAGTAAATACTACTTTATCTGGGTTTGTCCTTTTAATACCAGTAGCACAAGCTGGTGCTCTTCCATGTGCAGCTTCAAACATATCACATGCAAAGTAATTATAAGCTAAAACTGAACATCCAACAGGAGCAACTCCTATTGTTTTGTCAAGTATTCCAAGTTCATCTATGACTTCACCTACTAATTTATGAATTATTCCATGAGTACATCCTGGACAATAATGTGTAGGTACATCTAGTAATGATTTAGGTGGCTGATATACTATTGCCATTACCTTTCACCTCCTACTATACTTTCAACTTTTTTAAATATACCTGCTGGATCTGGAACCATTCCTCCACTTCTGCCGTAAAAATCTACAGGTTTTCTTCCATTTGCTGCAAGTCTTACATCCTCAACCATCTGACCACAGCTCATTTCTACTGAAAGATAACCATATTTCGTTTTGTCAACTGTCTTTTCAAATGCTTCAACCGGGAATGGCCAAAGTGTTATAGGTCTTATTAGTCCTAATTTTATTCCCTTTTTACTTGCGAGCTTTATTACATTGTTGCATACTCTTGCTGTTGTTCCATATGCAACCATTATCAAATCACAATTTTCTTCACAATTTAACATCTCATACCTAACTTCATTTTCTGTTATTTTTTTGAATTTTTCTTGAAGATGTATATTGTGCTGTTCTAATACTTCTGGTGACAAGTATAATGAATTTATAATATTATGCTCTTTTCTTCCGCCTAATCCATTGGCTGCCCATGTTTTTGGAGGAAGTTCCTTTTGTTTTCTCTCTGTGAATGTTACAGGTTCCATCATTTGTCCAAGCATTCCATCACCCATTACCATACATGGGGTTCTATACATGTCTGCTACATCAAAAGCATCTTGAAGGAGATCTACCATTTCTTGTACTGATGCTGGTGCAAATACAGGCATCCTGTAATCTCCATGTCCTCCGCCTTTTGTAGCTTGAAAATAATCTGATTGAGCTGGCTGAATACTTCCAAGTCCTGGACCGCCTCTTACTATATTTATTATTACACACGGCAACTCTGCTCCTGCAATGTAGGATATTCCCTCTGACTTCAAACTTATTCCAGGTGAACTTGATGAAGTCATGCATCTTACTCCAGTACCTGCTGCTCCATAAACCATATTTATAGCAGCAATTTCACTTTCTGCTTGTATGAATATTCTCCCTATTTTAGGCATCTTTCTTGACATATAAGCTGCAACTTCTGTCTGTGGGGTTATTGGATAACCAAAAAATGCTTTGCAATTAGCCCTAATTGCAGCTTCGCCAATTGCTTCACTACCCTTTATTAAAACTTTTTCTCCCATTAAAGCACCCTCCTTTATTTACTTCTCAACTGTTATTACACAATCGGGACATATTCTTGCACATGATGCACATGCTATACATTCTTTAGCTTTGTCTGCACTAATTGCTGCTGGATGATATCCTTTGGCATTAAGTTTGGTCGAAAAACTTATGATCTTTTTAGGACATGCTTCTATGCAGTGCCCACAACCCTTGCATCTTTCTTCTCTAAAAGTTACCTTTGGCATAAGAAAATTCCCTCCTTGAGTTTAAATTTATATGATATATAATATATAATATTTGTAAATATATTTATATATACCTACAAAATAATCAAAAATAAAATATACTGTTTATACCCACGGCAGCTTCATATAAGTATCTATGGGTAATAATTCAGCATTAACTTTGCCCTTTACTTTTTCTTCAAGCCTTCTTGGACAGACTGCATATTTGTAAGGTATGTTTAATTTTTTAGATAACTCTGCAACATTCTTGTCCCCTTTTAATATATCTGAAGGCGCAGTTTCATATGACATATTTGTGTTTGATATAAGATGCGTCACTTTGAGCCTTGAAGCCCTTTCTATGGATTTCATGTAATCTTCTACATCTTCATTTTTAGAAGTTAATGGTCTGTTATTGTTTATTACAAAATACATATCATACTCTTCTTCTTTAAAATACCTATTGTATTGTCCTAAGACTATAGCTCCACCGTCATCTCCGCCTATATCCATTATTACCTTATGGCTCTTATCATGAAATGCAGATATAACCTCCGGCGGTACTACCATAAGTTCGGCATTAGATAAATCTGGATCTGCAGATATGACCCTTATTCCCATATCTTCAAGTTTTCCTTTCATATCCCTTATGCAAAAGTATGGGTTAACTATGTCCATATCAATAAGTACAACCTTTTGACCACTTTTAATTAAATTTACTGCACAATTTATAGCTATTTCTGTTTTTCCACTTCCAGCATGTCCTGCTAGAATACTAATTCGGCTCATACAAATCACCTCTTACATTAAAGCAAACGTTTAAGTAAACGTATACTAATGGTTTCCTAAGATATTTATTAAACTTTATAAAAATTTTAAAGTTTGTATTTTAAATAACAATCTTTTGTTAATAATAAGAATAGTTTTTGGTAATTAAGGTAATAGTTTAAAAGTGAATGAATTTCTACGATTAATTTTGTAATTTAATGAATTGTTTTTATCTTTGTTTATATTATATCACAGTTAATTAAACTTTCCTAATATATTTTAAGTTTGTTATTTAATTACATAAGCTTGCTTACGTATAATATGTTCATAATGCTTCCATTTTCTCAACATATTTAAATAACTAAAATTGGCTGTCTCAAAATGATTTTGAGACAGCCGCTTTAATAATTAAGCTTTTACGATTTTTGCAGTTTTCAACTTTTTCCAATCTTCTACGTAGTTTTCTAATATTTTATGAATTACTTCACCAATTTTTGAGTATGATTCATCATTTAAATTTGCAAGAGATATTCTTATAGACCATTCAGGACCGTGGAAACCACTTCCGCTTAAAAGTACAATTGAAGATTCTTCTGCAAGTTTCATTAAAATATCTATTGGTTTATAGTTGCTCTTAAGATATTCTGCAAATTCTTTATTGTAGTTGTGTTCAGCCCACTCAAGCAAGTCAAACTGCGTGTAGTAAGCAGCACTAAAAGGATCTTCCTTTAGCTCTAATCCCAATCCCTTAAACAATAATTTTTGACGTCGGTGGCATATGCTCTTAGTTAAGTTTTTATACCTATCTTCTTTATCAACCAAAGCAAATAATGCAAAGAATGCCATTTGTACCTGCTGAGGTGTAGACAATCCTGCAGTATGATTAAGTGCAACTTGTCTGCTGTCAGCTACAATTCTATCAATAAATGGGATTTCTTCTGGATTGGTTGAAAGTGCTGCATACCTTCTCCTTGCCCTCTCTTTCTTATCGGAATCAAGTTCTCTTAAAAGTTTGTCAAATACATTGTCCTCATATAATGCAATAGTTCCAAGTCTCCATCCTGTTACTCCAAAGTACTTTGAAAATGAATAAACTCCTATGGTATTGTAAGGCAAATCAGCCATAAGTGAATGAAAGTCATCAACAAAAGTACCATATACATCATCTGAAATAATCATCAAATTAGGATTATAGTTTTCAACCATTTCCTTTAAGTACCTCACTATTTGAGGTTTCATTGCAACAGAAGGTGGATTACTTGGATTTACTACAAATAAAGCTTTTATACTTGGATCACAAAGTTTTTTAAGTTCAGAATCAGAATACTGACCGCTGCACGTACCATCTTTATAGGCTGCATTGGCAACTATATCAACTACTTCAAAGTTGTATCTTGGAAGATGTGGAATCTCCAGGTATGGTGTAAAAATTGGTGCCATTAACGCAACTTTGTCTCCCTTTGACAATATATTATTTGCAATTAAGCTGTCGAAAATATAACACATTCCTGCAGTAGCACCTTCTACTGCAAATAAGTCAAATTTTCTCTCTAAAGGTTCGTTGTAACACAGCTCCTGAATCAAGTAATCATGTACAACGCTTTCAACATGTTTTAACATTCTATCAGGTACTGGATAGTCATCTCCAATAATTCCATCTGCTAATTCATATATCCATTCATCAGCGTCAAAACGCTTTACTGTGACACCATAGTTTATAATTTTCTTTAGTGTCTCAATTCCTTTTATATTTTCATTTCTCCTTACGAAGTCAACAAAACGTCTTGCAATTCCTTTCTTTTGAGGCATGCCTGCAAGGTCATTATCGCTCCATGTTCTGCGGCTTTCCTCTACAGCAAACTGTCCAAATGTAAAAAAAGCTTCTCTTGGCGATGCAGCAATCCAGTTTGGATTTCCTCTTCCTGCATCTAAGAGTGAATGTGCTCCGCTTTCGTTGGATTCTCCTGCTAAACTTATCAATTTATCTTTTAATTCAAAAGGGCTTATTTTTCCATAAACTCTTTCTATTTCTTCACGCTGAAGATTAAAGTTATTCATAAAGTTTCCTCCCGATCTATTTATCTTTACGTACTATAATTACATAAATATTTTTACCAAGTTTATTATAGTTTATAATAGCTTTACACTAAGTGCTGCTCGCAAATCTACCTATAAAAAATAATTAATAATAATTTTTCTCGAAAAACTCTTTTATATTTTTTAAGTCTCTAGTGAATCCAAGGGATACCATGAGTTTAATTCTAGCTTTTTGTCCTGGAAGATTGTCTCCAAAAATTACTCCTTTTTCTCTAAGTTCTCTTCCTGCACCTTCATATCCATAGTCATCAATAACTTTTCCTGACATGCATCTTGATACTAATACAATAGGTATATTTTTATTTATTGCATATTCTACTCCTGTAACCATTTTAGGTGGAATATTTCCTCTTCCCATTCCTTCAATTACTATTCCGTGACTTCCAGAATCTACACAAAACTTCAAAAGTCTATCATCCATGCCGCAGCAGCTTTTTATGAGATCTACTTTGTCATCAACTTTTTCTACAGAAATGTGCTGTCTTTTGGTGTAATCATAGTAAAAATAAGCTTTTCCGCTATCAACACAGCCAATTGGTCCAAAGTCCGGACTTTTAAATGTATCCAGAGAGCGTGTATTAGTTTTGGTTACTTGAGAAGCAACATGTATTTCCTTATTCATAACAACCATTACTCCTCTATTCTCTGCTTCTTTTGATGATGCAGTTAGTACTGCATCTATTAAATTGGATGCACCGTCCCATCCAAACTCAGAGCTGCTTTTCATTGAACCTACAAAAACTACTGGCTTTGAATTATTATAGGTTAAGTCCGCAAGATATGCAGTTTCTTCAAGCGAATCTGTACCGTGAGTTACAACTACTCCATCGTATCCTTCATCTTTAACTTTTTTATCTATAACTTTTGATAATTCAAACATTTTTTGCGGAGTCATTTGCGGTCCTGGCACCATTCCAAAATCCAAAAAATGTATATCTGCAATTTTATCTATGCCTGGAGTAAGCTCTAGTATATCCTCTCCACTCATAGATGGTACTGATGCATTATTCTCATCTTTTTTCATGGATATTGTTCCACCAGTAAATATAATGATTATTTTTTTCATTTACCTGATCTCCTTTATCTACCATTAAAATCAACTTTATTTTAGCATATTGATCTTAGAGTGTACATATAAAATAACGTGATATACGCTAAAATGGTGCGTATTCTTTCATTATGCTTTCTGCAGCTTTAACACCATCTACCGAAGCAGATATTATTCCTCCTGCAAATCCTGCACCTTCGCCGCATGGATATAACCCTTCTAGTGATATACTTTGAAGTTTTTCATTTCTCGTTATCCTAAGCGGTGCAGATGTTCTCGTTTCTATTCCAGTTAAGACTGCATCGCTGCTTGCAAATCCCTTTATCTTCTTATCAAAGTTTAAAAATCCTTCCTTAAGTGCACTTACAACATATTCAGGAAGACATTTTCTAAGGTCTCTAAATTCCCATCCCGGTCTATATGTTGGTGTTATACTTCCAAGTTTACTCGAAACTGTATCATTTAAAAAATCTCCTAAAAGCTCTACTGGTGCGAAATATCCTCCTCCACCTAGGTTATATGCAAGTTCTTCATAGTGTCTTTGAAATTCCATTCCAGAAAGGGGTGTATCTCCGCCAAAATCATGTTTATTTACTGAAACTACAACGGCTGAATTTGCATTTTTCTTATCTCTCTTATAATTACTCATTCCATTTGTAACAAGTCTTTTATCTTCTGACGCAGCAGACACAACTTCTCCTCCAGGACACATACAAAAACTATATACTCCTCTTTTTTCTGCTTTTGTTGTATATGTAAGTCTATAATCTGCTGCCTTTAATCTTGGATGATTTGCATACTTGCCATATTGATTTTCATTTATCATTTCTTGAAGGTGTTCAGCCCTGACTCCAACTGCAAAGTCTTTGGCTTCCATAAATATTCCCCTTTTATAAAGCATTTCGTAGGTATCTCTAGCACTATGTCCTGGGGCTAATATAAGATTTTCACACGGCATTTCTTCTCCATTTACAATTATTGATTTTAACTTGTCATTTTCCATCAATATATCTTCAAGTTTGCTGTTAAACCTAACTTCTCCTCCAAGTTTTATTATTTTTTCCCTTATGTTTTTAACGACTCCTTTTAAAATATCCGTTCCAACATGCGGTTTATTACTATACATTATTTCTTGAGGTGCTCCACTTTTTACAAACTGATCAATTATAAAACGGCATCTTGAATCCTTACTTCTTGCTGTAAGTTTTCCATCAGAGAAAGTTCCAGCGCCGCCTTCTCCAAATTGAACATTACACTCCATGTTTAATTTGCCAGTATTCCAAAAATTATTGACTTCAAGAGTCCTTTCTTCTACATTATGACCTCTTTCTATAATTATAGGTTGATATCCATTTTGAGCCATCAAAAGACCTGCAAACATCCCTGCAGGTCCCATTCCTATTATAATAGGTCTGTGTTTCATTCTCTTTTTGCCAAATTCAAAACTTTGATTATACTTATCTTTTATCATTCTTACATCTTTTGATTTAGCTTCATTTACTATTTTTAATTCATCTTCACATTCTATTTCAACAGCATAATCAAACTTTATGGTATTTTTCCTTCTAGCATCTACAGACTCTTTAACTATTCTTAACTTTTTTATATCATTTACATTGATTCCAGCTTTTTTTGCTGCCTTATTTTTAACTTGGCTTAAATCTTCTTCTATATTTAAAATTATATTGTTTATTTTAATGCCCATCTTTTACCTCCTGATTTTTTCTGCTTATATTAACTGACACTTGTTCTGGATCCTGAGACACTTTGGTTATTCCATCCGGCAAACTTATGTTTACAGGAACGGTATTTTGCCCTTCTTTAACACCACTTAAATCCACAATTGCTGTTATATCACTGTCCTTGAGATTTTGAACAGCATCTTGAGATCCCGTTACAACCAAGTTAACAGTGCTTGAACTCAAAATTGCATTATAGCTGGCATCTAAATTACTGGTTTGTATATTCACAGTTACTTGTTTTTGCGTACTTTTATTATCAAAAAAGTTGACTTTTAATTTGACTGTATTTCCGCCGTTTATAAGTATGACTCCTTGAGGCAAAATAACTCTAGCTTCTACTGTATCTTTTCCATTAAGTGTACTTGCATCTATGCTTTCAGTATTTAATCTTTCCACATTAGCTATTTGCGATTCACTTCCCGTTATATTTACACTAGAGTCTATTGGAACTACTGATTTTATACCATAATCATTTAAGTTTCCTGAAATATTTACATTTACCGGAACACTCTTTATTCTTTTGACAGATATAGATATATCCAAATCTTTAGGTTCTATTTCTACATTTTTTATTACATTTCCCAACGAATCTTCAGCTCTTAAAGTTACTTTTTTATTTACATCTTCTGAAACGTTTTGGATATTGTATACTGCTTCTGCCTTTGTAACTTTCTGGATTGCATCCTGTGATCCCTTAATTTTAACTTGGTTTACACTTAGTTCGGGTTTAGCTGCATAAAATCCGCTCTTGGCTTTTCCTAAAAGTGAGAGTTTAACTGGGACATTCTTACTCTTTAAATCTTCAATTATTACCTTAACCCATAAACTTTCGCTATTTACAATTCTTACAGTAGAAGGGCTCTTTACTACTTGAACGGGTATTTTATTTTCACCTTTTTTTACTACATAAGTACCTAAATCAGATACAAGTTTAAATTGTGAAGCTTTGACAGCATATAAATCAGATGCATTTCCCTTTATAGTTAATGTAACACTTAAATTATCTTCATCTATAGGTACGAGATTAGATTGTACAGGTGTATCTTTATTTATAACCTGAACAGGAACTACAATTTTTCTTTCTCTTACGGGGTTTTCAACATTATATATAAAAAGCCATAATATAAACGATACTATTACACAGCATACCTTTACAACTATTTGCTGTCTTTTATCTTTTTGATCCATTGAACCACCTGCTCTCTAATGGTTAATTTTCTATGCTGTCTTTTCTTTATAATTCTCACTAAAATACTTCGCAGCTTTTCCTTGGTATAATTTCTAGTCATATTTCCATTTACAGCAAGTGAAATGGTTCCAGTTTCTTCAGATACTACAATTATAAGTGCATCAGATTTTTCTGAAATACCAATTGCAGCTCTGTGTCTTGTGCCTAGTTTTTTGTTCAATTCGCGATTATTTGTAAGCGGCAGAAAACATCCTGAAGATATTATCCTGTCATTTCTTATTATTGTTGCTCCATCATGAAGCGGAGTATTTACTACAAATATATTTTCAAGCAGTGCCGATGATACCACTGCATCCAATCTAGTCCCGGTCTTTATTACATCTTCAAGTCCTGTAAACTGCTCTACTATTATGAGTGCTCCTGTCCTGCTTACGGATAAATTTCCAACTGCGTTTACAATTTCATTAATTACTTTTTTCATGGTTTCGTCATCCTCAAACATATGTATATCATTAAAAGCAGTTCTGCCAAGATGTTCTAGTGCACTTCGAATTTCAGGTTGAAATATAATTACAAGAGAGAGCACACCTATTGTAATTGTCTTTGACAGTATCCAATTCAGCATTGTAAGATTAAAAAAATTACTTACAGGAATAAGAAATAAAATTAATATAATACCTTTCAAAAGCTGTTCAGCCCTGGTTTCTTTTATTAGCATATAACCTTTGTAAAAAATATATGAAACAACTAGTATATCTGCTATTGATGATATACTGATATTCCTTACTGAATTGATTACCATGTCTAATGCTTCCACCCATTTCACTCCTTTGTTAAATATGTTGTAACTTATATCACGTACAATATTCTCATACTGCATAATTTTCTCTCTACTTTATACTTAATTATACACTATTTAATAATGCTTTATATCAAAACAAAATCTAATTTATAAAATATTAATAAAAAAAATAAACTTTTGCATTTTTTTTAAACTATTGGTTACACTACCATTAAGCCTAAGTTTTCAATTTCTGTTAAAAACGCGGGGAAACCAGTATTTTTGGGGTGAATCGTTTTACGTAGGTTATGCCTTTACCGAACCCGTCAGCTAACCCCGTAGGTAAAAGGAGAGGATTTAATTGAAGGAAAAACTAATAATTTTTATAATTTTTACTTTAAGTTTATTAATGTTTATTCCACTTAAAGTCAGTGCCCGGGAAAATAATACTTCCGATATCAACTTATTTAATGAAAATGAAGGAGAACAGGTAGTCCAAGTTTTTAATTGCTGTGATAAGAAAGTTTATATAACTCAAAAAGACTTAGACTTAATGGCTAAAGTAGTATATGCTGAAAGCAATTGTGAACCCTTTGAAGGAAAAGTAGCAGTTGCTTCTGTAATTTTAAACAGACTTAAATATCCTGAATTTCCAAAGACGGTAGAAGGGGTAATAATGCAAAAAGGCGCTTTTTCATGTGTGAATAATGATGGAACAATTTCTGCTCCCCAAAGTGAAGATTGTTATAAGGCAGTTTTGGAAGCCTTAAATGGATCTGATCCAACAGGAAAAGCTGTCTTTTTCTACAATCCACAAATAGCAACATCTAGATGGATGAAGGACATAAATAAGGAAAATGTAAAAACCATTGGCAATCATGTGTTCTTTACAGCAAATTAACATATTAAAATATCCCTGGACTTTTTATAATCCAGGGATATTTTTAATTTATTATAGAATCTAAATACGATACAGCATTTAATGCCGCTACTTGACCTTGACCTGCTGCTTTCATATACTGATATGGTTTTCCAGCACAATCGCCAGCAGCATAACAACCTCTTATACTAGTCTTCATATTTATGTCTACTTTTATGTGCCCTTTGTCGAGTTCTATTCCAGGAACAAGCTGGCCGGGAGATATACTGTCCTTCAATACAAAAATTCCATCTGTAATTATTTCTTTATTTTTTAATACAAGTTTTTCTACTTTATCTTTTCCAACTATCTCAAGCGGCATATCTAAAACTACTTCTATATTATCTTTTAAGCTATAATCTGCTTTATACCTTGGTATATAATATAACTTTGATGCTAGTTCACTTACAAAGTTTGCTTCTTGTTCTGCTTCCCTATTATACCCTATAATTGTTACAACTTTTCCTTTATACAGCGGTGCGTCGCAGGTTGCACAATATCCTACGCCTTTACCTAGAAGCTCTTGTTCACCTTTTAATGGACTCGTTTGTTCTATACCAGCTGCTATTATAACAGCCTTGGATTCATAGTTTTTTTGATTTACTGAGATTGTAAAATAGTCTCCCATGGCATATACGGCATTAACTCTTTCATATATAATATTTATATTCATGGCATCTATATGACCTTGAAACTCATTTTTTAAGTCCCTTCCCTTAATGTTATAAAATCCAAGATAATTTTTAATAAGTGGGGCTTTATTAAGTTTATGACTTAAATCTCTATTTCCAAATACTAAAATATTCTTATTTCTAATCTTTGCATTTACAGCTGCAGATAATCCAGCAGCTCCACTTCCAACTATAGCTATATCATATCTATTACTCACTATTTTCACCTCTAGATATAGTTTTCTATAACACCTTTTATTGCTTCTTTTGGTCTAAATCCAACAAGAGTTTTTGCTGGTTTTCCATCTTTAAATATAATAACTGTAGGTATACTTGCTACCTTGTATTCCATTGATGAAACTGGGTTTTCATCTACATTAAGCTTATAAAATTTAGCCTTTTCACCTATTTCACTTGAAATTTCATCAATGACAGGTCCAAGCATTTTGCATGGTCCGCACCAAGGTGCCCAAAAATCTACTACTACAGGAGATGCCTCTTTTTTAATAACTTTTGAAAAATCAGTATCTTTTATTTCACTTACCATAATTTGTTACCTCCTTATACCCTTATGGGGTATCTTTATATTTTTTATTTTATAATACTTAATGTATTCAGTCAATAGTTTTTAATACATTGCACTTTACACCCCTGGGGTGTAAAAATTACCAATTTATTATTGATTGAATTAAGGAGTTATTGTACATGGATGAAGAATAGTTATCTGCAAGTTTATTTGCATATGTTTTCGCTTTTGTTTTATCTATATCCTTATATATAACTGCTAAATTATATAATACTGTTTCTTCATAATCTCCACTTGGAAAGTTTTGATCATACTTTTCAAAGTACTTTATTGCATTTTCAACATCTTTTGAAGAATTATAACTAAGACCAAGCATATATATTATATGTGAATACAAATAACTTTGTGAGCCAAATTGATATGCTTTAAGTAAGCTATCATTTGCCTTAGAGTAATCTTTATTATTTATAAAATTACATCCATTTGTATAAAAGTATTGTACACCTTCATCGCTTGATAACATTTGTTCTGCACTTGAAATAAGTGCTTTATCATTTACTGATAAACTCTTATCCTTCCATTTAATAACGCAATCGTACATTGCATCAAAATTTTTATTATCAATATACGTATTTAAGCTCTCTTTTGGAAAAGTCTCCTGTTTTTTTGACACAGCAGTTTTCTTTTTTTCTGGAGTACTTTTCTTTATATTAGAGGCACTGCTTGAACTTTTATTATTACTTAGCTTTGCCATGTTTCTGTTTGTAAAACTTTTTACCGCAAAAAAAACTAACGCAAGCAAAATAATTATAAGCATAAAAATTCCAGCTGCCATACCTGCTCTTTTTAAGCTGTGCTTTTTTTCTACAACTCCATATTCTACAAGCATTTTCATATTATTTTTAGCTGTAGAATTATTTTTATCCAGCCTAAATACTTTATCTATACATTCTTGTGCTTTAGTATATTCTGCTTTCTTTATATAGCATATGGTCTTATAATTATTTACATTTATATAATTATAGTCACTTTCTGAACACACTTTAAGAAGCTCAAGTGCTTCATTTATTTTTAAGTTTTTTACTAAATTTACAGCATTCATATACCTTTCAAGATTGAGCTCATCTTTTTTACTATCTTCCAGATACTTTTTGGCAACCTTATCCTTGTTTACATGAGAATTTAACTTCCAAGTTTTTTGTGCACGATCAAGATCTCCATTTAGATAATACAGTAAGCCTTTTAAGTTTAAAGCAGCAATATTTCTAACATCGAGGCTTGTACTTTTGTCACACAAGCTAATTGCATTATAGATATAACCATGATTATATATTTTTAAAGCTTTTGCATACAGCCTTTTAGACCTATCCATGAGTATTTCTCCTTAGTTATTTTATTTTAACACTACTATTATATAACAATTAATCCTCACTTAACAAACTTAGATACAATTCGGCAGCTTATAATATGCGAAAAATACAAAGCATTTTTTTATAGGACGGGATTCAAAGTATAAAGGACAAAGGACAGAGGACAGAGAGGGTTGATTTTTTGCTAACGCAAAAGAATCTTTAAATTTATATAAATTAGCAATGTTTCGCTTTAGCGAAACGAGTTATCAAAAATTAAATTAGTTTTCTGACGTAAGGAAGAAAACTTACCTTCTCTGTCCTATGTCCTCTATTTTTTTGTTCTCTCAAAAATATTGCACTGCAGTTAGCTAAAAAAATAAGAGATTTTGATTATCTTAATATAAGTTAATCAAAATCTCTTATATCTATAATAAATTTATATAAGGCTTAAGTGAACTCACCCCCACTTACTTCGTTGAAGCGGCGGCTTCGTATTCAATACTCCCAACAGAGCAAGTTTACCTACGCTCCAAAGGCAGCACTAACCTTGAACAGTGCCAATTTGAGTTCTTAGCGAGAACCCACCGCACTAGGCGATTGTAATTGTTCTGAACATACCGATGTACATTAATTTTGCATTATAAGTTGTTTTGCTTTAAGTATCGAAGACGCACTCATTGAGAATTCATCTAATCCATACTTTACAAGTGTAGGCACAGATTTTTCATCACCTGCCATTTCTCCACACATTCCGCACCATTTTCCTTCTTTATGTGCAGCTTCTATAGTCATCTTTATAAGTCTAAGTACTGCTGGGTGCATTGGGTTGTAAAGATATGATACTCTCTCATTCATCCTATCTGCTGCTAAAGTATATTGTATTAAGTCATTAGTTCCTATACTAAAGAAATCAACATATTTTGCAAGCTCATCTGCATAAACAGCTGCTGCAGGTATTTCAACCATTATGCCGGTTTCTAAATTCTCGTTAAATGCTTTTCCTTCTTTTTTAAGTTCTCCCATGCACTCTTTTAGAACTTCTTTAGCTTGAAGGAATTCTTCTAATGAAGATATCATAGGAAACATTATCTTTAGATTTCCAAAAGCTGATGCTCTAAGTAATGCTCTTAATTGAACTTTAAATATATCTTTTCTATCAAGGCAAAGTCTTATAGCTCTATATCCTAAGAATGGATTCATTTCCTGAGGTAATGGAAGATATGGAAGCTTTTTATCTCCCCCTATATCCAAAGTTCTTATAACTACAGGTTTTCCATTCATTTTTTCAACTACATATTTATATGATTCAAACTGCTCATCTTCTCCAGGCATATCTTCTCTATCCATGTATAGGAATTCTGTTCTAAAGAGACCTACTCCATCTCCACCATTTTCTATAACTTGATTTATATCTTCTGCTTTTCCTATATTTCCTGAAACTTCTACTCTCTTGCCTGCTTTTGTAACAGTTTTAGTTTCTATAAGTTTTTTCAGTTCTTCTTTTTCTTCCATGTATTTTTGCTTTTTAATCTCATACTCTTTTATAGTATCCTCATCTGGATTTACTATTGCAATTCCCTCTACTCCGTCTACAATTACTGTATCTCCATTTTTAACTTCTTTTGTTATATCATTAAGTCCTACTACTGCTGGTATCTCTAAAGTTCTTGCCATAATAGCACTGTGGGAAGTTCTTCCTCCTATATTTGTAAGGAAAGCTGTTACTTTGCTCTTATCTAACTGTGCAGTATCGGATGGAGTTAAGTCATTTGCAACTATTACTGTATTTTCCTCTATATTATCAGATAACACAGAAACCTTTCCAGCAAGGTTAGCCATTATCCTCTTTCCAACATCTTTTACATCTGCTCCTCTTTCTCTCATGTACTCATCTTCCATTGCTGCAAATATACCTTCATACATTTTAACTACATCGTTAAGAGCCTTTTCTGCATTCACCTTATTTGATTCAATTCCTGATTCTACAGCTCCAGCAAATTCTGGATCACCTAAAAGCATCATATGACTTTCAAAAACTGCTGCTTTATCTGCTCCAACTTCTTTTTCAGCTTTTTCTTTTATCTTAATCAACTGCTCTTTTGAACTTTTAAGAGCTTTTTTGAATCTTTCTTTTTCAAGATTAACATCGTCTATTTTTCTTTCTTCAACTTTTATCTCCGCATCTTCTTTTATTAAGACTTTACCTATTGAATATCCTTTTGATGCTGCTATACCTTTTTTCATTATTAATCCTCCCTAATACATTACTATAAATATATACTAGCAAATTTCATGCCAACTTATATTTAATTTTTCCTTTATTTTAATTTAAAATACATAAAAATAGCATCATATGCCTAAATACTTATGTTAAGTGGATAGTCCTTTCAAAAGTATGGCTGCAATTTTACTTTGAAAACTCCTGTGTTCAGCCAACCTTATAAGCTATAAATTGATAATTTTTATCAACTTATAGCTTATAAGATTTAAATATTTGAAGTTTGACTTGATATAAATTGTCCTTGTACATAAATATTGACAGTTATTTTAAATTTTACATGTCTATAATTACATTATACCTCAAATTTTATGGTTTTGTTAATAAAAATTACTCAAATAAGCAGTATAATGATGTGTGCACTTACGCTTTTTTATGGTATATTATAATTATTGATAAATTTTATCATAATGTGATTTAATTTTGATAAAATTTATCAATAATTATGTATAAAATTGTAGAATAAACGTTAATTCAGGAGATCGATAATTTATGTATAAGAATAGTATAAACATACCTATAAATGGAGGTATACACACAAGAATAGCTGCAATCATAGTTAATAAGGCTGAACAATTAAAAAATGAATTTGGAGTAAATTTATATATAAGAAATCTTCCATCTGCGGAACCTCTTGCAATAAGTATGCTTGCACTGCTTTCACTTAAAATAAAAAAGGATGACATTATAGAAATTTCCTGCAAAGAAGATTCTATGGATGGTCAAAATGCTGTACTCAAGTTATGTAACTTTATAACAATTGATATGGCAAATACTCAAAATAATTCGACTTTATCTAAAATAGATGACATAATGGAGCAAAAGACCATAGCATACGAACAAATTGTTAAAAACATTCCTGTAGGAATAATTGTGATAGATGCTAATGGTTATATTACTACAATGAATGATTATACTTTAAAGATGATAGACAAAAAACTAAATAATGTAATTGGAATGTATGTAAAGGATGTTATTCCAACTTCTTATTTACCAAATATAACTGTGTCTAAAAAACGTGTTTTTGGACAAACACAGTATATAAATAATCATTTAGTAATTACAAATAGATCCCCTATATTTTATAATGATAAGGTAATTGGTGCTCTTGGAATTTTTCAGGATATATCCGAAGTTGCTGCTATGAAAGAAGTTAATGAGAGGTTTAAAAAAATATTAGAAGCATCACATGATTTGATATGTTTTGTAGATGACAGGAGAATTATAAATTATGTAAATCCAGCTTACGAAAAACACTTTGGAATCGATCACAATGATCTAGTTGGAAAAGACCTTTTAGAAGTATCACCAAATGGTTTCACAATGAAGGTCTTTAATTCTAAAAAACCAATAGAAAACATAGTTTACACAAAAGGCAATTCAAATATAGTATCCACTGTAGAACCTATTTTCATTGATAGTACATTTAATGGAGTTATTTCAATTTCTAAAACTGAAAATGAATTAAAGGATTTGATGAAAAAACTTGAAAAGTCCCAAGAAGAATTAAATTATTACAAGGAAGAACTTAAAAGGCAAACTGTCTCAATTAAATCATTTAGTTCAATAATAGGATGCAGCAGCTCACTTAAGGAATGTATCTTTATGGCAGATAAGGCTTCTCAGTCAACTTCAACTGTACTTATACGCGGCGAAAGTGGTACTGGTAAGGAACTTATAGCAAAGGCAATACATGATAACAGCAGCAGACGCGGCAAGCCATTTGTAAGGGTAAACTGTGCAGCAATACCACAAAATCTATTTGAAAGTGAATTATTTGGATATGAAAAAGGTGCATTTACTGGTGCTTTTAAAAACAAACCTGGAAAATTTAATATTGCCAACAAAGGTACTATATTCTTAGATGAAATAGGAGACATGCCTATTTCAATGCAAGTAAAATTACTAAGGGTTCTCCAGGAAAAGGAGTTTGAAAGTGTTGGCGGAGTTACACCTCAAAAGGTAGATGTTAGAATAATAGCTGCTACTAATAGGAACTTAGAGGAAATGATAAAAGAAGGCAGCTTCCGTGAAGATTTATATTACAGATTGAACGTACTCACTATAATGCTTCCACCGCTTAGGAATAGAAAAGATGATATAAATCTTTTAGTCGAACACTTTATGAAGAAAATAAGTAAAAAACTAAATAAGAATGTATCTCATATAGATAAAAAGTGTCTCTCTTACCTTCAGGAATACCACTGGCCGGGCAATATACGGGAACTTGAAAACATAATTGAAAGAGCTATAAATATGTGTGATAATTCTACTATCACTGAAAATGATCTGCCTTTTTATATAAAAAATGATGACAGTGAAACAAATAATTTAATAAATTTAAGAAATAATGAACTAATGCCTCTCGAAGAATATGAAAAGGAATTAATCTTAACGGCAGTGAAAAAATATAAGAGCTATAATAAGGCTGGAAAAGTCCTTGGAATAACTCATAGAACTGTTGCACTAAGATGTAAAAAATATAACATTGACATAAATAAGTTAAAACAAAGTTAATCCGCATTATAAAAAATGCTAAGCATTTTTTAGAGGACATAGGACAAAGAACAATTGACAGAGAAGGAGGATTTTTCTCCACTAAGCTTACGAAAAATCTTTAATTAAATTCTGATAACTCGTTTCGCTGAAGCGAAACATTGCCAACTTATATAAATTTAAAGATTCTTTTGTGTTAGCAAAAAATCAACCTTCATTGTCCTCTGTCCCATGTCCTCTGTCTATTTTATCAAGTCTTGAAATTCTTTTGAGTTTTTTACCGGGTCAAAGTCTGGTTCTTCGGCAGCAATTTGTTTTATATCAGAAGACATATTAATAGCAATTTTTAAATACTTCACCGTATTTTGTACGTCTCCTCTTCTTCCATATATGCTTGCTTTTCCATAATAACTCCATACATAATTTTCAACTTGAAGTGCTTTATCATACCATTCAAGGGCATCATCATAATGTGCATAAAGTTCATATGCAAGGGCCTTATTAAATCTAGCATATCCAAAGTCAGGTTTAATTTGGAGTGCCTTATCTATATTTTTCATACCTTCATAATAGTTATTACTGTAACAAAGCGCTATCCCTTTTATATTGTATGCCTTATAAAAATCAGGTTTATCTTTTATAATTTCATCTGCTTTTTTTATACATTCGCTGTAATTTTTATCACTAAAATCTTTATAACTTTGATTATACTTATCTTCATATACATCATTTTGTTTACTGGTTTTTTCACTATTTTTAGAACTTATTTGTTCTTTATTACTTGAACTTTTCTTGTCTGCCTTTTCCAGCATCTTATTTTGTGTATTTAAATTATAATTATTTACTGACTCTTTAACTGCTATTCCAATTACCACAAGGGACAATATACAAAATATTATTATTTTTTTCTTAAACGACAATTTTCCAAGCAGTTTAAATTTGCCTTTATCATCCCTTTTCATCTACTGACCTCCCCCTTTTAAAGTCATGTGTTATATATTATCCACATATACACTCTAAAGTTATACACATATAAACAAGACTGTGGATATAAAAATATAGTTATAATTTTGATTTAAGATAATTTTCCTGTCCTATTTCATATAAGTTGTTTCCAACACTATCTATTACAACCACGACTGGTAAATCTTTTACTTTTAACTTTCTTATTGCTTCTGATCCCAAATCTTCATATGCAATTACTTCAGCTTCTTCTACTGACTTTGCCATAAGAGCAGCGGCTCCTCCTATTGCAGCAAAATACACTGCTTTATTTTTCTTCATTGATTCTATAACTTCTTTTGATCTAACACCTTTTCCTATCATTCCCTTTAATCCTGCATCAAGAAGTCTCGGTGCATATGGGTCCATTCTGTAGCTAGTAGTTGGACCTGCTGATCCTATTACCATGCCTGGCTTTGGTGGAGTTGGTCCCACATAGTATATTATTTGATCTTTTACATCTATAGGAAGTTCTAATCCCTTATCCATAAGTTCTACGAGCCTTTTATGTGCAGCATCTCTTGCAGTATATATTATTCCAGATATTAAAACACTATCACCAGCTTTTAAAGATTTAACTTCATCTTCTGTAAAAGGAGTTTTTATATGTTTTTCCATTTGTACTGCCTCCAAATTTTTTATAATATTGCTTCTTTATGACGCGTTACATGACAATTTATATTTACAGCTGCAGGAAGTCCTGCTATATGAGTAGGATAAGTTTCAATATTAACTGCAATGGCTGTAGTTTTACCTCCAAATCCTTGAGGTCCTATTCCAAGCTCATTTATTTTATTTAAAAGTTCTTCTTCTAAATTTGAATAAAATTTATCTGGATTTCTCTTGTCAAGCGGTCTTATAAGAGCCTTCTTTGCTAAGTTTGCAGCTTTATCAAAACTTCCGCCTATTCCAACTCCAACTACAATTGGAGGACATGGATTTGGTCCTGCTTCTTTTACTACCTTTAAAACAAACTTTTTTACACCTTCTAGACCATCGGCTGGTTTAAGCATCTTTATTTGGCTCATATTTTCAGAACCAAATCCTTTTGGTGCAACTGTAATCTTTAACTTATCACCTGGGACTATATTGTAGTATATGATTGCAGGTGTATTGTCCTTTGTATTCACTCTATTTATAGGGTCACATACGACAGACTTTCTCAAGTATCCTTCGGTATACCCTCTCCTAACACCTTCATTTATAGCTTCTTCTAAATTTCCTCCAACTATATGTACTTCCTGTCCAATTTCTACAAAAACACATGCCATCCCAGTATCTTGACACATTGGCATCTTTTCTTTTTCTGCTGTGTCTACATTTTCTAATATTTTATCAAGTATTCCTTTTGCCATAGGCCAGCTTTCACTTTTTTGAGCTTCTACTATCTTATCTTTTACATCTTTTGAAAGATAATAATTCGAATCTATACACAACTTTTTTACAGTTTTTATTATATCAAGTACATTTATATCTTTCATATACAGTTTCTCCCCTTTTACATCTATTTTAAAATGTATAAAAGGCAGTTTTATAAAACTGCCTTTTATACATCAAGTATACACTATTTTTGAGCTAATGTTTGATTTTTTTTCATTATATACAAATATGCAGTACATACAAATGTCTTATAATAGAACTATTTGTTTTCTACCATTTTTGATTTAAGTGTTTTTATAGAGTTATCATCTAAACTGTATAAAAACTTCATTATTTGCTTATCAGGAGTTAAACTTCGTACTACATCATCATATCTTCCAGGTGAAACTATCAGTACATCTGAATTATTTATAATTTTTTTGAGTTCATTTTTATCCCAAGTATTACTGTACTGAATATTGATATTCCCAAGACCAGCTTTTTCAAGAGCACCTCTTGCCTTGAACATAAATTCCTGAGACATACATACAAATCCAAATCGTGTGTCTTCAGGATATCTTGCTATTTTTACTATAGTCTCTAAATCAACATTTATAGCAACACCTATAACTTCTTTTTTAAAAGGCTTAAGTATTCTAGCAACCTCATTTACATGATTAAATGTGGCTATTATAACTTGGCTTTTCCTTATAAGTTCTTCTGTTTCCTTTTTTATATTTTTAATATCCTGCAGCGTAAGTGGAATTACATTCATATCGGTACTATCCATTAATTCTTTACTAAACATTCTGGACTGCTCCATGTTGCATTCTATATATAGTGCCGTTATTTTTTTCATAAAATCTCTTTTTTCTCTTACCCTTTGATTAACTATTTCTAAAAATTCATCAGCATCTATTCCTGCTTCTAGTGCTTCTTCAAATCCAAGATCAATAAATTTACCGATCTTTTCTCTTATGTTTTGTACCTTCCAGGGATTTGCATCTTCAGCTACAAATGTACCTCTCCCTTGGTAAGATTTTAATACTCCCTCTTGTTCCAGCTCATTATAAGCTGTACTTACAGTATTTCTACTTACCTTCAGTTTTTCTGAAAGATCACGCTCAGTTGGCATCTTATCTCCAACCTTCAAGGTATCACCTTTTATCAAACCCATTATTTGTTTTTTTACTTGTAAGTAAAGAGGAATCCCACTTTCTTTATTAACTTTAATCTGTATAGAAATAACCTCTCACCCCTTGCCTTTATTGGACCAATGGATTAATCCATATATAGTTAAATGTTATCACAAGTTACGTACAACTTCAAGTATACAATAAACTCCATCTACTGCTTTGACTTACAGTATTGATTTATAGAATTACACAAACATTTAGCTATGCTAGTTTGGTATGCATCTGTTTTTAATTTTTGTTCTTCTGATGGATTTGATAAAAATCCACATTCTATAAGTACAGACGGCATATCATCATTACATCTAAGTACTTTATATGAGTCAAGTGCAGGTTTTTGCTCT
This sequence comes from Clostridium sp. JN-1, assembly GCF_003718715.1. Lineage (NCBI taxonomy): Bacteria > Bacillati > Bacillota > Clostridia > Eubacteriales > Clostridiaceae > Clostridium > Clostridium sp. JN-1. Next base: position 2,548,648 of record NZ_CP033465.1, read on the forward strand.
CTATTATTATTGGGATCTATGTCTTTCTTTAAGTTTCCTTGAATTACAGAAGCAAGCTCCTGACTTTGCGGATTTTTAGAATACCAAACTTGTGCACCTGAATACTTTGACTCTGGGAACATATTAAGGTGTATACTCATAAATATATCGCAGCTGCTGTCCTTTTTCATTTTACACCTATTATTTAAATCTTCAACTTTCTTCTGTTTTACAGTTTTATTTTCGCCGTATAACCCCATATCTTTTTCTCTGGTCATAACTACGTTATATCCACTGCTTATAAGCATATCTTTAAGTTTTTTACTTATATTTAAGTTGATATCCTTTTCACATGTGCCATTTCGAGACTGTGCTCCTCCGTCAATACCTCCATGACCTGGATCTATGAGTATTGTTATAGTCTTTTCATTTTGAATTTTGTTAACAGGAAGTGATAAATTAAAATTAGCATAAAATATTGAAGTTAATCCAACTGAAATAACTACTAAAACAGATATTAATCTTTTATTTGTAAGTTTCATGTTCATATTCCTCCTATAATTTTAAAGTAACTTCACACATATTTTATGCTTAAAGCAAATTTTTAATAAAAAAAAGAGAGGAAATTCCTCTCTTTTTATCAAGCTTCTTACTATCTCTTTGAGAATTGTGGAGCTTTTCTTGCTTTTTTAAGACCATATTTCTTTCTTTCTTTCATTCTTGGGTCTCTTGTCAAGAATCCTGCTTTTTTAAGTTCTGGTTTCAAGTTTTGATCAACTTTTAAAAGGGCTCTTGATATACCGTGTCTTATAGCTCCTGCCTGACCAGTGAATCCACCGCCGTGAACGTTAACTAAGACATCATATTTGCTCTTAGTTTCAGTTAATTCTAAAGGTTGGTTTACTACAACCCTTAAAGTTTCTAATCCAAAATAATCCTGAATATCTCTTTTATTTATTGTTACTTTACCTTCACCAGGTACAAGTCTTACTCTAGCTACTGAATTTTTTCTTCTTCCTGTTCCAAAATACTGTACTTTAGCCATTATTTATCCTCCTTCCAGCTCACTCTTCTAATATCTTAATTCTAAAACTTCTGGTTTTTGAGCTTGATGATCATGCTCTGTGCCTTTATATACTTTTAGTTTTTTAAGCATTTGTTTTCCTAATACACCTTCTGGAAGCATTCTTCTAACTGCTTCTTTAAATACAAATTCCGGTTTCTTAGCTAATGCTTCCCTATAAGGAGTCTCTTTTAATCCACCTGGATATAGTGAATGATGTCTTAACATCTTTTGATCTAATTTCTTTCCTGTTAAAACAACTTTTTCTGCATTAATTATTATAACGAAATCTCCTGTGTCAACATGTGGTGTAAATATAGGTTTATTTTTTCCTCTTAATATTGAAGCAACTTGGCTTGCTACTCTTCCCAGCGGCTTTCCAGCAGCATCAATAACATACCATTTTCTTTCAACTTCTTGCGGTTTTGCTATGTATGATTTCATCGTTTTACCTCCCTAATTATTCTATAAGAAATACTACTTCTATCTTTAAGACCCGGGGCTAGTGGATCTTACATACTTAAGATACAAACATTATATATTATAATACAATCTGCCGGGCGTGTCAATAAACTATATGCATAAAAGATAGTTATTTATTAATAAAATACTTCATCCAATACAAGACCAAGAGCTGGTGCTGACTTTCCAGCTTTACTTCTATCCTTTAGCTCAAGTATAGTCTTTACATAATCGACTTCAAATCTGCCGCACCCTACATCTAAGAGTGTTCCAACTATGATTCTAACCATATTATATAAAAATGCATTTCCGGTTACTGTAAATGTTATAAACTGCCCTTTTTTTTCTACATTGAGCCCTGTTATAGTTCTAATTGAATTATGTGGACTGCTCCCCTTGTTTTTAAATGCAGCAAAATCATGTGTTCCTATAAGATACTTGGCTGCCTTTTGCATTTTTGATATATCAAGCTTTCTATGATAATAATAAGCATAATTTCTACCTAAAGCCAAACGCTGATCTCCATTAAAAACAGTATATATATATCTTTTACCCTTACTGCAAAATCTAGCATGAAAATCAAGTGATACTTCTTCACATTCTTTAACTACAATATCTTGAGGCAAAAAATTATTTATTGCTCCTTTAAACTTATATTCTGGTATAACACTGTCTGTAAAAAAGTTGCACACATATGCCCTAGCATGGACTCCTGAATCCGTCCTGCTTGCCCCTATTACTTCGCAATGTTTATTTGTGAGCTTTTCTACTGCCTCTTCAACTCTTTGTTCAACAGTAACAGCATTTATCTGTCTTTGCCATCCTGCATAATTTGTGCCATCATATTCAATAGTAAGCTTTATATTTCTCATTACTTCCACATCCTACTCCATACGGAAATAGCAACTAATAGAGTAACACAAACTACTGCAGTAAAATCTTTATTTGAAAGTTTTAACTGCTTCATTCTAGTTCTACCTTCTCCGCCTCTATAGCATCTTGCTTCCATAGCCATTGCAAGTTCATCTGCTCGTCTAAATGAACTTATAAATAATGGTACAAGGATAGGAATTAAACTTTTTGCTCTATGTACTAGATTTCCAGATTCAAAGTCAGCTCCTCTTGCCATTTGTGCCTTCATTATTTTATCAGTTTCATCCATTAAAGTTGGTATAAATCTAAGTGCTATTGTCATCATCATTGCAAGTTCATGGGCTGGCACCCCTATTTTCTTAAATGGATTCAACAGCTTTTCAATTCCATCAGTCAATTCAATTGGTGAAGTTGTAAGCGTTAAAAGTGATGTTCCAATTATGAGGAATACAAGTCTTAAGACCATAAAAACTGCAATCGATACACCTTCTCTATATATAGTTATGAATTTCCAGTGATACAGCGGTGGATTAGTTCCACCAGTCATGAGCAAATTTAACAAAGCTGTTATCACAACTAAAATAAATATAGGCTTTAATCCTTTGTATATATAACTAAATGGGACTTTAGATATATATATAGCTGCAAATGTAAAAAAAATTATGAATACATATCCTTTAAAGTTATTAACTAAAAATAAATCAACTATATAAACTAAAGATATTAATATTTTAACCCTTGGATCTAACTTATGGACAAAAGAATTGCCTGGTACATACTGTCCTATCGTAATATCTTTAATCATTTTTAGCTCTCCCATCATTTTTTAATATCTTTAATATTTCCATTTTTGCCTGCTCAACAGTAAATATATTATCTGATATATTAAATCCTTTTTTTCTAAGCTTTCTTGCAAGGTAAGTTACTTGTGGTACGGCAAGCCCAACACTTTCCAAGGTATCAACTTCTTTAAATACCTTAGATGGTTCCCCGTCAAGTATACATTTTCCCTTGTTCATAACAATTATTCTATCTGCTACTTTTGCTACATCTTCCATGCTGTGAGACACAAGTATTATAGTCATATTGTATTCTTTATGTAACTTTTTTATCTGTCCTAAAATGCCATCTCTTCCTTTGGGATCAAGTCCTGCAGTTGGTTCGTCTAGAATGAGTACCTTAGGTTCCATAGCTGCTACTCCTGCTATAGCTACTCTACGTTTTTGACCGCCGCTTAGCTCAAATGGCGACTTATCTTTATACTTTTCATAGTTAAGTTCAACCATCTCCATAGCCTTTTTTACTCTTCTATCTATCTCATCATTACTTAAGCCCAAATTCTTAGGTCCAAAAGCAATGTCTTTTTCTATAGTTTCTTCAAAAAGCTGATACTCAGGATATTGAAATACAAGTCCTACTTTTTTTCTTATAAAGTTAAGATTTATATTCTTTTGAGTTATATCTGTACCATCTATTATTATTTTTCCTGAATGAGGTTTCAAAAGTCCATTTATGTGCTGAATAAGTGTAGACTTTCCTGAACCAGTATGCCCAATTAAAGCAACAAATTCTCCATCATTTATATTTAAATTTATATCATCAAGTGCCTTTTTTTCAAAGGGTGAACCCTTCATATATATATGAGTTAAATTTTCTATTTTAATTGACATAATTCATCCACCATCTCATCTATAGTTAATATATCTTTTCTTAAATTCACACCACTTTTTCTCAATTCATAGGATAATTCAGTAACTTGAGGTACATCTAATCCCAATTGTTTCATCTTTTCAACCTGACTAAATATATTCCTCGGAGTACCTTCCATAGCTACTTTTCCCTCATCAATAACTACTATTCTATCAGCTTCAGCAGCCTCTTCCATGTAATGAGTTATAAATATAATAGTTATACCATAATTTTTGTTTAGTTCTTTTATAGTATTCATTACTTCTTTTCTACCTGATGGATCCAACATGGCAGTTGATTCATCAAATATTATACATTCTGGCATCATAGCTAGTACTCCTGCTATTGCAACTCTCTGTTTTTGTCCTCCTGATAAGAGATGCGGTGCGTGTCTTCTATATTCGTACATATTAACCCTTTTTAAAGATTGATCTACTCTTTTCCTTATTTCTTCTGATGGAACCCCTAAATTTTCAGGTCCAAAAGCTACATCTTCTTCTACTATTGTTGCAACTATTTGATTATCTGGATTTTGAAAAACCATACCTGCTTTATTTCTGACTTTCCACACATTTTCCTCTTTAGATGTGTCCAATCCACCTACATACACCTTACCAGAAGAAGGTACTAAAAGCGCATTCATAAGCTTTGCTGCAGTTGATTTTCCTGATCCATTTCTCCCTAATACAACTAAAAATTCGCCCTTTTTTACTTCAAGTGTAACATTTTCAAGTGCCAATTTAGCTTCATCTTTATTATTACTCTGATACTTATATGATAGGTCTCTACATGTTATCATCTTTTCATCCATAGAAACACCCCACTAAATTAATATAAAGTATATACTAGTATAGTATAGCTCTATATATTAATAAGTAAATACTCAGCTCTATATATATTCATTATTTTCATTATAATAAAACAGGGATTAAGCTAGTTTACTTAATCCCTAAATTTTATACTAACTCTAGTATAACTAATTCTGCAGCGTCGCCTCTTCTTGGTCCCATTTTATACATTCTTGTATATCCGCCGTTTCTTTCAGCATATTTAGGAGCCACAGTATCAAATAAATTTTTAACAACTTCTTCTTCAGTTATAAAAGAAAGAACCTGTCTTCTAGCGTGAAGATCTCCTCTTTTTGCAAGAGTGATCATTTTTTCAGCTAAATTCTTTGTTTCTATTGCTCTAGTTTGAGTTGTTTGTATTTTACCATGCTTTAGAAAACTAGTAACAAGATTTCTAAGCATTGCTCTTCTCTGATCAGTTGGACGACCTAATTTACGTTGTCTTGCCATCTCTATACCTCCTTATCACTACACTATTCTTTAAGTATTACCTGCAGTACTTTATTCCTCACTTTGTTTTAGCGACAAACCTAATACTTCAAGCTTTTGTTGAACTTCTTCTAAGGACTTTTTACCAAGGTTTCTAACCTTCATCATATCATCCATAGTTCTCTCTGTTAACTCTTGAACAGTATTTATACCAGCTCTTTTTAAACAATTATAACTTCTAACAGAAAGGTCAAGTTCTTCAATAGTCATTTCTAAGACTTTCTCTTTTTTATCTTCTTCTTTTTCTACCATTATTTCAACATTATTAGCATGATCCGTTAAAGTCATGAATAATTTAAAATGTTCTATTAAAATCTTAGCTGACAAACTTATAGCTTCATCTGGCATTATTGTACCATTAGTCCATACCTCAAGAGATAACTTATCATAATCAGTGATTTGGCCAACCCTTGTATTTCCTACAACAAAGTTAACTCTTTTAATAGGAGTATATATCGAATCCACAGCTATAGTTCCTATAGGCATATCTTCCGATTTGTTTTTGTTTTGAGCAACATAGCCTCTACCTGTGTTAACCTGAATTTCCATATACAACTTACCATTGTCATCCAAAGTGGCTATATGTAAATCCTTATTGATTATTTCAACAGAACCATCTGTTTTTATATCTCCTGCAGTAACTTCACCAGGTCCTTGTTCATCTATATATATAGTTTTAGGACCTTCATCTGTCATCTTTAAAGCCAGACACTTGATATTCAATATTAGCTCAGCAACATCTTCTTTTACTCCAGGAACTGTAGAAAATTCATGGAGTACTCCATCTATCTTGATATTATTAGCAGCAACTCCAGGCAATGAGGAAAGAAGAATTCTCCTCAACGCATTACCAAGAGTAATACCATAGCCTCTTTCTAACGGTTCAACTACAAATTTACCATAAGTGCCATCTTCATTAGTTTCTACACATTCTATTTTGGGCTTTTCTATTTCTAACACGAATATAACCCTCCTCTATTTGATTTGTTAATATTTTGAGGGCAACTGATTCTATAGTAACTATTTACTATATAATTCTACTATTAATGTTTCATTAACAGGAACATCTATGTCTTCTCTTAAAGGCTCTCTAAGAATCTTTCCTTCAAAGTTTTCTGAACTTCCCTCTAACCATGCTGGTAAAGTCTTTGGATTTTCTGCAAATGTCTTAAATTTTTCTGTTGATTTACTTTTTTCTCTTACAGTTATAACATCATTGATTGATACTTGATAAGAAGGAATATCTACTTTCTTACCATTTACTAAGAAGTGTCCGTGATTTACCAATTGTCTTGATTCACTTCTTGAATTTCCAAATCCTAGTTTGAATACTACGTTATCAAGTCTCATTTCTAATAGTCTTAACAAGTTTTCACCTGTTATACCTCTAAGTTTTTCGGCTTTCGCATAGTAATTTCTAAATTGTCCTTCAAGTATTCCATATATTCTTCTAGCTTTTTGTTTTTCTCTTAATTGAACACCATAGTTAGACATTTTTTTTCTGCTTTGTCCGTGCTGTCCTGGTGCATATCCTCTTCTTGAAAATGCACATTTATCTGTATAACATCTATCTCCTTTTAGAAATAGTTTTAAACCTTCTCTTCTACAGAGTCTGCATGTTGATCCAGTATATCTTGCCATTAATCTTACACCTCCTTAAACTAAACTCTTCTTCTCTTTGGTGGTCTGCATCCGTTATGTGGTATAGGAGTAACATCCTTTATTAATGTAACTTCTAATCCAGCAGCTTGTAGTGATCTTATTGCAGCTTCTCTACCTGCTCCTGGTCCCTTTACATACACCTCTACACTTTTTAAACCATGTTCCATAGCTGTTTTTGCTGATGTTTCAGCAGCCATTTGCGCTGCAAATGGAGTACTTTTTCTTGATCCTCTAAAACCTAATCCGCCTGCACTAGCCCATGATAATGTATTTCCAAATGCATCAGTTATAGTAACAATTGAATTGTTAAAAGTTGATCTTATATGTGCACAGCCATGTTCAACATTTTTTCTTTCTTTTTTTCTTCTTGTCTTCTTAGTTTTTGATCCAGCTGCCATGTTTTTCCCTCCTTACACCAAAATTATTTTCTCTTTTTAGCTCCTATCATTTTCTTAGGACCTTTTCTTGTTCTTGCATTTGTCTTTGTTTTTTGTCCTCTTACTGGAAGACCTCTCCTATGTCTTATTCCTCTATAACAACCAATTTCCACTAATCTCTTAATATTAAGAGCTGTTTCTCTTCTTAAGTCACCTTCAACTTTTACGTATTTGTTTACGTAATCTCTTAATGTATTAACTTCTCCTTCGGTTAAATCCTTGACTCTTGTATCAGGATTAACTCCAGTTTCTTTAAGAATCTTATGAGAAGTTGATAATCCTATGCCATATATATATGTTAGACCTATTTCTATTCTTTTTTCTTTTGGTAGGTCAATACCTGCTATTCTTGCCATTAAAATTTACACCTCCTGAATATCTAATTGGTAAGGATTAATTAAATTTATTTATATATAAGGCTTCTAGTTAATAGAGTATTTACTCTATTACAGCCGCACCAGAAACTATATAAAATTAACCTTGCTTTTGTTTGTGTTTAGGATTTTCACAGATAACCATTACTCTTCCTTTTCTCTTTATGATTTTACATTTTTCACACATAGGCTTAACTGATGGTCTTACTTTCATAGCTAACCCTCCTTATTTACTTTGCTCTCCAAGTTATTCTTCCTCTTGTCAAATCATATGGAGATAACTCCACAGTAACTTTATCGCCTGGAAGAATCCTTATAAAGTTCATTCTCAATTTACCTGATATATGCGCTAATATTTTATGTCCGCTCTCTAATTTAACTTCAAACATTGCATTAGGTAATGCCTCTAAAACAGTACCCTGCATTTCTATAACATCATCTTTTGACATAAGGTAATCAAACCTCCTTATTATTGTCGTAAGACTGCAAAAATTCTCTTATCATAGCATTGCTGATTTTCTTTTCCGATACCAATAAATCCTTTATATCTTCTGCGATCAAACTCGTAAATCCTAAGTGCTTAATTTTCTTCTTCTTAGGTCTTTCTATAGTCCTAAGTTTTCCATCACATATATAAACATAATTATCATCTATAATATCAACTACTATAAAAAATTTATCAGAATCGCGTCCTGCTTTCGAATAAACTACTTTTCCTAAACAGCTATTACTTTGCAACAACATATCACCCCTATTAATTTAAGGTAAGTATTTCCGTAATGTGCTGATAAGTTTCCATCCTTTGTAACAACTGTCCACTTGTTAGGACTTGTCAGTTCTATTTCATCATCACTTTCGAGTATTATCATTATTTGACTGCTTTTAAAGCATCACATATTTCATCAAATACTTGATTTATTTCCTTTGTTCCTTCTACTTTAAGTAATGCATTTTGATTCTTGTAATAATCAACAAGCGGTTGAGTTTGTTGATTATAAACATCTAACCTTTCCTTAACAGTTGCTTCTGTGTCATCTTTTCTTTGTATTAAGTCACTATCACAAGCATCGCATTTACCCTCTACTTTAGGAGGATTAAATCTTATATGATAACTTGCACCGCATGATGGACAAACTCTTCTTCCAGTCATTCTCTCTAAGATGAATTTTTCTTCAACATCTATGAGCAGTGCTGCATCTATCTTATTATGATTTTCATTTAAGAATTCATCTAATGCTTCTGCTTGCTTAACTGTCCTTGGAAAACCATCTAATAGAAATCCTTCTTTGCAATCATTTTTGCTCAATCTATCCTTAACTATATCTATAGTAACTTGATCTGGTACTAACTGACCATTATCCATGTATCTTTTTGCTTCAACACCAAGTTTAGTCTTTTCAGAAATGTTTTTTCTAAAAATATCACCTGTAGATATATGTGGTATAGAGTACTTTTCACTAATTAATTTTGCTTGCGTGCCTTTTCCTGCTCCCGGAGGACCTAACAAAACTATTTTCAATTGTATCATCTCCAACACATTAATCCTTTAAGAATCCTTGGTAATGACGCATTACCAATTGTGACTTTAATTGCCTTATAGTTTCAAGTGCAACATTTACTATAATAAGTAAACCAGTACCGCCAAAATATATATCTTTAAAGTTGGTATACGTTGCTGCTAATATAGGTGCTATGGCTATTACTCCGGCAAAAGCACCACCTATTATTGAAACCTTAGCGAGAACCCTATCTATATAGGTGGCAGTTGGTTCCCCTGGTCTTATTCCAGGTATAAAACCTGAAGACTTATGCATGTTTTCAGCCATTTCATCAGGTTTAAACGTAACTTCCGTATAGAACCATGTAAAGAATATAGTCAATAAAAAGTACAATACTGCATATTGCCAAGTGCTTTCTTTAAATGGACTAAATGGACTCGCAGTTACAAACTTATAAAAAGCTGAATTTGGCCAAAACATACCTATCGTAATTGGAAATTGCATAACTGAAATTGCAAATATAATTCCAATAACAGCAGCACCATTAACATTTATTGGTATATTAGTAGATTGACCTTTATATAATCTACCGCCACTTGCCATCTTTCCTGCATATTGCACAGGAATTCTTCTCTCTGATAAGCTAGTAATTACAACTAGTACAAGTAATACAATCACTGCTAAAATAAATAATGTTGACTGTACAAAATCAACAGTTTCTGCCTTTTGTAATTGTGCTAACTGATAAAGCGTAGCTGGAAATCTAGAAATAATATTGAAAAAAATCAAAAGTGATACACCATTTCCTATTCCCTTGTCTGTTATTCTATCACCTAACCACATCAAGAAAGTTGAAGCAGTCGTTAAGGTAAGTATTATGACAAATATATTTAACTTACTTGATGGATTTTGGAGGGCATTTGCTCTACTTATTATAACATATGTACTAAATGCCTGAATTACTCCAAGTGGTATTGAAGCATATCTTGTATATTCCTGTATCCTTTTTCTTCCTTCTTCTCCTTCTTTAGAAAGCTGTTCCAATCTTGGAATTGCAACTTGAAGTAACTGAAATATGATGGAAGAATTTATGAATGGAACTACTCCCATTGCAAATATACTAAATCTACTAAATGCACCACCTGATATTAAATCATAAAATCCAAACAAAGATCCACTCTTAGTTAAGTTTGCAACCTTTGAAGTATCAATTCCAGGAACAGGAATATAATTTCCCATCCTGAAAATTGCTATCATAAGTAATGTAAATATCAATCTCTTTCTTAGTTCAGGAACTTTCCATGCATTACGCAAGGTTGATAGCACCTATATCACCTCAACTTTTCCTCCAGCTGCTTCTATTTTTTCTACAGCCGACTTTGAGAATTTTGCTGCTTTAACTGTTAGTTTCTTTTCTAATTCACCATTTCCAAGTATCTTAACTCCGTTTTTTGACTTATTTACGATACCTTTTGATAGTAATAATTCTGTTGTTACTTCTGTACCTTCATCAAATACATTTAATCTATCAACATTTATAACTGCAAACTCTTTGGCAAATAAGTTTTTAAATCCTCTCTTAGGAAGTCTTCTAAATAAAGGCATTTGACCTCCTTCGAAGCCTAATCTTACTCCGCCGCCGGATCTAGCTTTCTGTCCATTTTCACCTTTACCAGCATTTCTTCCCCATCCTGAACCAGTACCTCTACCTATTCTTTTTGGTGCTCTTCTTGATCCATTTGCCGGTTTTAACTCATGAAGTTTCATTTCTATCTTACACCTCCTCTAACTTACGCTTCTTCTACACTTAAAAGATAGCTAACTTTATTTATCATACCTCTGATTTGAGGAGTATCCTCATGTACAACTGTTTTTCTTATTTTTCTTAATCCTAGAGCATTAACAGTAGCAATATGATCTTTTTTCCTACCTATTAAACTCTTACATAAAGTTATTTTAATTTTAGCCAAGGTTCATTCCCCCCCTAACCTAAAATCTCTTCAACGGTTTTTCCTCTTAAGCTGGCAACTTGATCAGCTGTTCTTAATCTAGACAAACCGTTTAGAGTAGCGTTAACCATATTTCTTGGATTATTAGAACCTAAAGATTTAGCTCTAACATCTTTTAAACCTGCAAGTTCAAGTACAGCTCTAGCAGGACCTCCTGCTATAACTCCAGTACCTTCTGCAGACTTCTTTATAAGTACTTTTCCAGTACCAAAACAACCTTCTATATCATGTGGTACAGTTGTACCTACTATTGGAACTTCTATTAATTTCTTTTTAGCATCGTCTACTGCTTTTCTGATTGCTTCAGGTATTTCGATAGATTTACCAGTTCCTACCCCAATATGTCCGTTTTCGTCTCCAACAACTACAAGGGCACTAAATCTGAAATTTCTACCACCTTTAACAACCTTAGCAACTCTGTTTATAAATACAACTTTTTCTTTAAGATTTAAAGTGCTAGGATCGATTCTCATTTATTTCCCTCCTTTTTTAGAATTGTAAGCCGCTCTCTCTTGCACCTTCAGCAAGACTTTGTACTCTACCGTGATATACGTATCCGCCTCTATCGAAAACCACTTCTTTAATTCCTTTTTCTAAAGCCTTTTTTGCAATTAGCTCTCCAACTTTTTTTGCTGCCTCTTTATTATTTCCTGGTTCAGTAAATTCCTTACCTACAGTTGAAGCAGAAACTAAAGTTACTCCATTTATATCATCTATGATTTGAGCAGATATGTTCTTATCACTTCTGTAAACTGAAAGTCTTGGTCTTTCTGCTGTTCCAAAGATCTTCTTACGAACTCTTAGATGACGTCTTACTCTAGTCTTGTTTTTATCCTGTTTATTAAACATAGAGTACACACTCCTTTCTATTATTTCTTACCAGTTTTGCCTTCCTTACGCTTTATATATTCGCCTGCATACTTAATTCCTTTTCCTTTATAAGGTTCTGGTTTTCTCCATGTCCTTATGCCTGCTGCAACAGTACCAACTAATTCTTTATCTATGCCGCTTACTACAATTGTAGTTGTATTAGGTGTTGCATATGTTATGCCTGCAACTTCTTTAATTTCGATAGGATGTGAATATCCAAGATTCATAACTAATTTTTTGCCTTGTAATTGAGCTCTATAACCTACTCCAACTAGCTCTAAAGTTCTTTGGTATCCTTCAGTTACTCCAATTACCATATTATTTATTAATGATCTTGTTAATCCATGAAGTGCTCTTACACTTTTTTCATCGCTATCTCTTGTAACTACTACGGAATTATTTTCAACAGCTATTTTCATTTCTTTGTTCATAGTTTTTTCAAGTTGACCTTTTGGTCCTTTAACAGTAACAACGTTGTCTGGTGTTACTGTTAAAGTTACACCACTCGGTATAGCTATAGGAAGCCTTCCTATTCTTGACATAATTACACCTCCTGTTTTTTGTTATTTACCATATGTAACAAAGTACTTCTCCGCCTACTCCTAATTTTCTTGCTTCTTTATCTGTAACAATTCCTCTTGAAGTAGATATTATGGCTATTCCTAAACCATTTAATACTCTAGGAATTTCTTCTTTTCTACAATAAACTCTTAATCCTGGTTTTGATATTCTCTTAAGACCAGTTATAACTCTTTCTTTACCGCGGCCATATTTCATTGAAAGTCTTACCATGTTAACACAGCCATCTTTGTACTCCTCTAAATCTTTAATATATCCTTCTTGAAGCATTATATCTAAAATAGCCTTCTTTGTATTGGAAGAAGGTATCTCCACAGTTTCATGTTTAACTATATTTGCATTTCTTATACGTGTTAGTAAATCTGCAATCGGATCAGTCATTACCATTTATTGTGCCTCCTTTCGTAAAAATCTGTTATTACCAACTAGCTTTCCTGCATCCTGGTATTTCACCTTTGTATGCAAGCTCTCTAAAACAAATACGGCATATACCATATTTTTTTAATACAGAATGTGGTCTTCCACATATTCTACATCTTGTATAAGCTCTAGTTGAATACTTTGGTTCCTTTTTCCACTTTTCTATTAAAGCTTTACGTGCCACAATTTTCCCTCCTTATTTCTGAGTGAATGGCATTCCCAGGGATCTTAATAATTCCCTTGCCTCTTCATCAGTCTTTGCAGTAGTAACAAATATTATATCCATACCTCTTACTTTGTCAATCTTATCATATTCAATTTCAGGGAATATTAATTGTTCCTTAATTCCTAATGAATAGTTTCCTCTTCCATCAAAAGACTTATCTGAAACTCCTCTAAAGTCTCTAACTCTTGGTAGTGCAACATTCATTAATTTATCTGCAAATTCATACATTTTTTCTCTTCTTAATGTAACTTTGCAGCCTATTGGCATGTTTTCTCTGATTTTAAAGTTGGCAATTGATTTTTTTGCTCTAGTTAAAATTGGTTTTTGTCCTGTTATTGTTGCTAAGTCTGCTGCTGCTGCTTCTAAAGCTCTTACATTTTCCTTAGCTTCACTAACGCCCATATTTATAACTATTTTTTCTAACTTTGGTACTTCCATTATGTTTTTATATTCAAACTTGCTTGTCATAGCTGGAATTATCTCTTTATCATACTTTTCTTGTAATCTTACATTCATTGACTTGCCCTCCTTTCAAAGATTAGAATGTTTCTCCGCACTTTTTACATACTCTAACTTTGCTTCCATCTTCTAAAATCTTATGGCTTATTCTTGTAACAGATTTACATTTGTCACAATATAACATCACTTTTGAACTATAAATAGGAGCTTCCTTTTTAATTATTCCTCCCTGCATATTAGCTTTGTTTGGTTTCTGATGTTTTGATACTATGTTTACATCTTTAACAACAACTTTGCCTTTTTTAGGAATAACGCTAAGAACTTCACCTATTTTTCCTTTATCTTTACCAGAAATAACCATTACTTTGTCTTTTTTTCTTACATGTAACTTAATTATTGCCATTATAGCCACCTCCTTATTCTATAAAACTTCAGGTGCTAACGATAATATTTTTGTAAAATCCTTATCCCTTAGCTCTCTTGCTACTGGTCCAAAGATACGAGTTCCTTTTGGTTGTTTGTCATCTTTTATTATAACAGCGGCATTTTCATCAAATCTTATATATGAACCGTCTGTTCTTCTTAGACCTTTAACAGATCTTACTACAACTGCTTTAACAACTTCACCTTTTTTAACAACTCCGCCTGGTGTTGCACTTTTAACACTAGCAACTATAATATCACCAATGTTTCCCCATTTTCTTTTGGAACCACCTAATACTCTTATGCACATAATTTCCTTAGCACCAGAATTATCTGCAACTTTTAATACCGTCTGCTGCTGAATCATAGTGTATTATCCTCCTTTCAGCTCTTTGGAACTATTTAGCTTTTTCTACTATTTCTACAAGTCTCCATCTTTTATCTTTTGATAATGGTCTAGTTTCCATTATTAAAACTCTATCATTAAGTTTTGCTTCATTTTTTTCATCATGAGTTTTGAACTTAGTAGTTCTATTAATTGTTTTTCCATATAGCGGATGACGTACTTTTGTTTCAACAGCAACTACTATAGTTTTATCCATCTTATCAGATACAACTCTTCCTATTCTTGTCTTTCTATTAGCTCTTTCCACGAGATAACCTCCTTTCAAAGTTAAACTACTGTTCAAATGCCCTTAACTCTTCTTCTCTGAGGATGGTCTTAATTTGGGCTATGGACTTTTTTACTTCTCTTATTCTCATTGGGTTTTCCAATTGACCTGTAGCTAGCTGAAATCTTAAATTAAACAATTCTGATTTAAGATCGCCTAACTTTGCTTGTAAATCCTGGGCGCTGCTTTGTTTTAATTCTTGCAATTCTTTAGCCTTCATTGGTTTCACCACCCATTTCTTTAAAATCTTTCTTAGTTATAAACTTAGTTTTTATAGGTAGCTTATGTGATGCAAGTCTCATAGCTTCTCTTGCAACAACTTCACTAACACCTGCCATTTCGAATAGAACTCTTCCTGGCTTTACAACTGATACCCAATATTCTGGTGAACCTTTACCAGAACCCATACGAGTTTCAGCTGGCTTTTCAGTTACTGGCTTATCTGGGAAAATCTTTATCCAAAGTTTTCCTCCTCTTTTTACGTATCTATTTATAGCTACTCTGGCTGCTTCTATCTGATTATTAGTAATCCATCCACATTCAGTAGCTTGAAGTGCAAAATCACCATATGCTATGAAATTACCTCTTGTAGCCTTGCCTCTCATTCTACCACGTTGAACTTTACGATGCTTTACTCTTTTAGGCATTAACATTATGATGCTCCTCCTTTCTATGCTTCAACTTTTTCCTTGTTCTGTACAGCTTTCTTAGTAGGAAGAATTTCTCCTCTATAAACCCATACTTTAACTCCTATTTTTCCATAGGTAGTATTTGCTTCATCAAATCCGTAATCTATATCTGCTCTTAATGTCTGCAGTGGAATTGTTCCTTCATGATACTGCTCATTTCTTGCAATTTCTGCTCCTCCAAGTCTTCCTGAACATGAAGTTTTAACTCCTTTAACTCCGTGCCTCATTGCCCTTTGAATTGTCTGCTTCATTGCTCTTCTAAAAGAAATTCTCTTTTCAAGCTGTCTAGCTATATTTTCAGCCATAAGCTGAGCATCAGCTTCTGCACTCTTAACTTCTACTATATTTATCAATATATTTTTATTGCTTATTAATTTTTGAAGACTTGCTTTTAATGCATTAATTCCCTGGCCACCTTTTCCGATAACCATACCAGGTTTTGCAGTAAATATGTTTAACTTTATTCTTTTTGCAGCTCTTTCAATTTGTATTTTTGAAACTCCAGCTGCAGAAGTCTTAGCCTTTACAAATTCTCTAATCTTGTTGTCTTCTACTAAATTATCTGCGAATTTTTTACCATCTGCATACCATTTAGCATCCCAGTCTTTTATTACCCCAACTCTTAGACCGTGTGGATGTACTTTCTGTCCCATCAAATTCCCTCCTTTATTTAATCTCTTTCCTTAACAATCACTGTTATATGACTGCTTCTCTTTTTTATTCTAAAAGCTCTGCCTTGAGCATGTGGTCTAAATCTCTTTAATGTTGGACCTTGGCAAGCATATGCCTCAGCAACATATAAGCTATCTACATCTAAACTTAAATTATTCTCTGCATTTGCAACAGCTGATTTTAATACCTTGTTTACCACCTCAGCTGCACTTTTTGGAGTATATTTTAATATAGCAAAAGCTTCATTTACATCTTTACCTCTTATTAAATCAAGAACAACTCCTACTTTCATTGAGGACATTCTCACATATTTAGCTATAGCCTTAGCTTCCATCGTATATTACCTCCTTCCCAGGTTATTTTACAGAAGATGTCTTTTCAGTTTTATCTGCGTGTCCTTTGAATGTTCTAGTTAAAACAAATTCTCCTAATTTATGTCCTACCATATCCTCTGATATATATACAGGCACATGTTTTCTTCCATCATGTACTGCAATTGTATGACCTATCATTTGTGGAAATATAGTTGAACTTCTTGACCAAGTCTTTACAACCTTCTTCTGACCGCTTTTATTCATTTCATTTATTTTCTTTAAAAGTCCTTCATGGACAAAAGGTCCTTTTTTAACTGATCTACTCACTTATGTTGGCCTCCCTTCAAATAATGTAATTAATAGTTAAGTGAAGAGAATTCAAAATTCTCTTCATACTATTATTTCTACTTATCATTTCTTCTCTTAACAATAAATCCATCTGAATATTTCTTATGTTTTCTAGTCTTATATCCAAGTGCTGGTTTACCCCATGGAGTAAGTGGACCTGGGTGTCCAACAGGCGCCTTACCTTCACCACCACCGTGTGGATGGTCATTAGGGTTCATGACAGAACCTCTAACTGTTGGTCTAACTCCAAGGTGTCTCTTTCTTCCTGCTTTACCTAGGTTTACAATCTCGTGTGTTAGATTTGAAACTGTTCCGATAGTTGCTCTGCATTCTATTCTAACATATCTCATTTCTCCACTTGGTAATCTTAATGTAGCATAATTTCCTTCTTTAGCCATAAGTTGTGCTGAACTTCCTGCAGATCTAACAAGTTGAGCTCCTTTGCCTGCTGACAGCTCTATATTGTGAATTGTTGTACCAACTGGTATGTTTCTTATTGGGAGACAATTTCCTACCTTTATATCCGCATCTGGTCCTGATACTAAAACATCTCCAACTTTTAAGCCATTTGGAGCTATAATGTATCTCTTCTCCCCATCAGTATATACTACAAGTGCTATGTAAGCTGATCTATTTGGATCATATTCTATTGTAGCTACTTTTGCTGGTATACCATCTTTTGTTCTCTTAAAATCTATAACTCTATATTTTTGTTTTGCACCGCCGCCAATATGACGAACAGTTATTTTTCCATTTGCATTCCTACCACCTGTTCTTTTTAATGCAACAAGAAGAGATCTTTCAGGTACACTTGTAGTTATTTCCTCAAATGTACTAACTGTCATCTGTCTTCTTGAAGCGGTTGTAGGCTTAAATCCTTTAATTGCCATGGTGTTCCCTCCTTCTTCTAGCTTATCTGGTTTCTAACCAATACCCTGCTTTTTATTAAATTACATTCCTTCAAAGAACTCTATGCCCTTACTATCTGGTGTCAATTTAACAATTGCCTTTTTATAATCTGGTCTCTTTCCTAAATGTACACCTACTCTTTTATTCTTACCTATGTATCTTGCAGTTTTAACTTCTTGTACTTTTACTCCAAATACATCTTCTACCGCTTTTTTTACCATAGATTTATTAGCATGTATATCAACTACAAAGGTGTATTTCCTATCACTCATTGAGGCCATACTTTTTTCAGTTACAATTGGTCTTCTTATGATATCATAATTAGTTAATTTCATTATGCATACACCTCCTCAATTTGTGATACAGCTTCTTTAGTAATTATAAGTTTATCATATTTTAATAGGTCATAAACATTTATGTTGTTTACTGGTAATACTGATATACCCTGTATATTTCTTGCTGATCTATATACATTCTGATTTGATTCTTTTGTAATTATTAAAGTTTTCTTAGCACCAAATACATTAAGTAATTTTACCATTTCTTTAGTCTTTGGAACTTCTAATTCTAAATTATCTAAAACAACTAATTCTTGTTCCTGTACTTTACTTGTAAGAGCTGATTTCATAGCAACTCTTCTCATTGACTTTGGAACTGAAATTCTGTAATCTCTTGGCTTTACAGCAAAAACAATACCACCATGAATCCACTGTGGAGCTCTTATTGAACCCTGTCTTGCTCTACCAGTACCTTTTTGTCTCCAAGGTTTGATTCCGCCTCCAGATACTTCTGCTCTGGTTTTAGCTGATTGAGTTCCTTGTCTTTTATTTGCAAGTAGTGCAACTACTACTTGATGTACTGCATATTGATTAACTTCAACTCCAAATACCTTATCTGAAAGTTGAACATCTCCAATTTTTTGACCTTCTTTGTTAAATAATCCTACTGTAGGCATTCTGCATCCTCCTTTCTACCAAAGCTTAGGCTTTAACTGTATTTTTTATTACTACAAATCCTTTATTAGGTCCCGGTACTCCGCCTTTTATTAAGATAATATTTTTTTCCGGCATAACTTTTGCAACTTGTATATTTAATACTGTTGTATTTACATGACCCATGTGTCCTGGCATTCTCTTACTTTTAAATGTTCTTGATGGATCTGATGCTGCTCCCATTGATCCAACTGCTCTATGGAATTTAGAACCGTGAGACATAGGACCTCTGTGTGCATTCCATCTCTTTATTGTACCTTGGAATCCCTTACCTTTTGAAACTCCTGATACATCTACTTTTTCTCCAGCTTCGAATACATCAGCTTTTATTTCCTGACCAACTTCGTAGCTATCTATATCTTCAACTTTAAATTCTCTTACAAACTTCTTAAGACCAGCACCTGCTTTTGCAAAGTGTCCTTTCATTGGTTTGTTTAAGAGTTTTTCCCTTACATCTGCAAATCCAACTTGCACAGCATTGTAACCATCTTTTTCTACAGTTTTCTTTTGAACAACTAAGCAAGGACCTGCTTCGATTACTGTAACAGGAACTATTTTACCATTTTCGTCAAATATCTGAGTCATACCAAGTTTTTTTCCTAGTATACCTTTTTTCATACTTTACACCTCCTCAACATATTAGCGGATCGCACTAATAATGCGATCATAATAGTCAGTAATAGTCTCAAATCTATTACAAATATAATTATAATTTTATTTCAATGTCAACACCTGCTGGTAAATCAAGCCTCATCAATGCATCAACAGTTTTTGGTGAAGGACTTATTATATCTATTAATCTTTTATGAGTCCTTATTTCAAACTGCTCTCTTGAATCTTTATATTTGTGTGGAGCTCTCAATATTGTTACAACATCTTTTTCTGTTGGCAGTGGAACTGGACCTGCTACCTTAGCTCCTGTAGTTTTTGCAGTTTCTACAATTTTTTCTGACGATTGATCCAAGATATTATGATCAAAAGCCTTTAACCTTATTCTAATTTTTTGCTTTGCCATATTATTCCCTCCTTTTCATGCACGCTTGCTTCTTACGTACAACAGCGGATTGGTTCTGTAAACTGTTCCGGGTGTTTCATCGTTACCCTCAAAAAAATACCTTTTACAGAATAACCGTCGTTAGGTTCAAGACCTTAACATACTCAGCCAAGAATTACCCGGAAGCCCGGCAACCTCTTGCCTCATCGCTGTTATCACATTACAACTTCTTAATTATACACTAATTTTTTATTTTTGACAAGTAATTTTTATCATTGTAAATGATTTATGTAAAAATTATATATAATTAAAAAAGGAGCAGGATATCTCCTCCCCTTTTTTAACATAAACTCTTTGCTAGCTAACGAGTTAAATTTACATTTATAGGTTAATTACTCAACTATCTTGGTAACAACACCTGAACCTACTGTTCTTCCGCCTTCTCTTATTGCAAATCTTAATCCTTCATCCATTGCTACTGGTGTTATTAAATCTACATCCATGTCGATGTGATCTCCTGGCATTACCATTTCTGTTCCTTCTGGTAATTTTATTGATCCTGTTACATCTGTTGTTCTGAAATAAAATTGCGGTCTGTATCCATTGAAGAATGGTGTATGTCTTCCGCCTTCTTCTTTCTTAAGTACATATACCTGACCTACAAATTTCTTGTGAGGATGTACTGTACCTGGTTTTGCAAGTACCTGACCTCTCTCTATATCTTCTCTTTGTATTCCTCTTAATAATGCTCCGATATTATCCCCTGCCATTGCCTGGTCTAATGTCTTCCTGAACATTTCTACTCCTGTTACTACTGTCTTCGTCTTTTCTTCCTTAAGTCCTACTAATTCTACTTCGTCTCCAACTTTTAATACTCCACTTTCTACTCTTCCTGTTGCTACTGTTCCTCTTCCTGTTATTGTCATTACATCTTCTACTGGCATTAAGAATGGTTTATCTGTTGCTCTTTGTGGTGTTGGTATATAGCTGTCTACTGCATCCATTAACTCATGTATGCATTTTGTTGCTTCTGGATCATCTGGGTTCTCTAGTACTTTTAATGCACTTCCTACTATTATTGGAATGTCATCTCCTGGGAAGTTGTATTCACTTAATAATTCTCTTACTTCCATTTCTACTAATTCTATTAATTCTGGGTCATCTACTTGGTCTGCTTTATTTAAGAATACTACTATGTAGTCAACTCCAACTCTTGATGCTAGCAGTATATGTTCTCTTGTTTGCGGCATTGGACCATCTGCTGCACTTACTACTAGGATTGCTCCATCCATTTGTGCTGCTCCTGTTATCATGTTCTTTACATAGTCAGCATGTCCTGGACAGTCTACGTGTGCATAATGTCTTTTATCTGTTTCATATTCTACGTGTGATGTGTTTATTGTGATTCCTCTTTCTTTTTCTTCTGGTGCTTTATCTATTTCATCATACTTTGTTGCTGATGCTTTTCCTTCTTTGGATAGTACCATTGTTATTGCTGCTGTAAGTGTTGTCTTACCATGATCTACGTGTCCTATTGTTCCTATGTTTACATGCGGCTTATTTCTTTCAAATTTTTCTTTTGCCATTTTTTTATTCCTCCTAATAACTTAATTGTTCTATATTGAACTAACTTATTATTATTTATTCCTATCTCCAGTAATCTTTTCCTGTATACTCTTTGGAACTTCTTCATAATGATCAAATGCCATTGAGTAAACTCCTCTACCTTGAGTTCTTGATCTCAATACAGTTGCATAACCAAACATCTCTGAAAGTGGAACAAATGCTCTAATTACTTGTGCACCTGATCTTGGTTCCATTCCCTCTATTCTACCTCTTCTAGAGTTAATGTCTCCCATTACATCTCCCATGTATTCTTCTGGTGTTGTAACTTCAACCTTCTCAACAGGCTCAAGCAAAGCTGGATCTGCTTTACCCATAGCATTTTTGAATGCCATTGAAGCAGCAATTTTAAATGCCATTTCTGATGAATCGACATCATGATATGATCCATCAAATAATTTAACTTTGAAGTTAATAACAGGATATCCTGCTACTATACCACTCTTAGACGCTTCTTGTATACCATTATCAATTGGTTGAATATATTCTTTTGGAATAGCTCCACCAACGATGGCATTTTCAAATGAGTATCCTTCTTCTGTTGGAATCATTTCTATCCAACAATCACCATATTGACCGTGTCCGCCGGATTGTCTAACAAATTTACCTTCAGCTTTAACTGTTTTTCTAATTGTCTCTTTATATGCAACCTGTGGTTCACCAACGTTACATTCTACTTTAAATTCCCTCTGAAGTCTATCAACAATTATCTCTAAGTGAAGTTCTCCCATACCAGCTATAATTGTTTGACCTGTCTCTTGATCTGTCCATGTCTTAAATGTTGGATCTTCTTCTGCAAGCTTTGCTAAAGCTATACCCATCTTTTCTTGGCTTGCTTTTGTCTTAGGCTCAATAGCTATATCTATAACTGGTTCAGGAAATTCCATACTTTCAAGTACAATTGGATGTTCTTCATCACAAAGTGTATTACCTGTTGTAGTTTCTTTTAATCCAACTATTGCTCCCAATTCACCTGCTCTAAGTTCTTCTACTTCTTGTCTGTGATTTGAATGCATTTTAACTAGTCTTCCTATTCTTTCCCTCTTGCCTTTTGTTGAGTTATATACATATGTACCACTCTTCATTATTCCAGAATAAACTCTAGTGAAAGCTAGTTTTCCTACAAATGGATCAGTAGCAATTTTGAATGCTAAAGCTGATAATGGTTCATCATCTGATGCTGGTCTCTCTGTTGGTTCACCAGTTTCAGGAATTGTTCCTTTTATTGGTGGTATATCTAATGGTGATGGCATATAAGCAATAACTGCATCTATCATTGGTTGAACACCTTTATTTTTGTATGATGATCCGCAAACAACTGGAACCATTTCATTTGCTATTGTAGCTTTTCTAAGTGTTGCTTTGATTTCTTCTTCTGTTAACTCTTCTCCATCAAGATATTTCATCATTAATTCTTCATCTTGTTCAGCTACTGCTTCTATTAATGCTGTTCTATATTCAGCTGCCTTATCCTTTAAATCATCTGGAATTGCAACTTCATCCATAACAGTTCCAAGGTCGTCTTCATATATAATAGCTTCATTTTTAATAAGATCTACTATTCCTTTGAATTTATCTTCTGCACCTATTGGAATTTGAATTGGAACTGCATTACAATGTAATCTATCTCTTAACATGTTCACGCACATGTAAAAATCTGCACCTGTTGAGTCCATTTTATTTACGTATACCATTCTAGGTACTGAATAATTATCTGCCTGTCTCCATACAGTTTCAGTCTGTGGTTCAACACCACCCTTTGCATCTAATACTGTAACTGCTCCGTCTAGAACTCTAAGTGATCTTTCAACTTCTACTGTGAAATCCACGTGTCCTGGTGTATCTATTATGTTTATTACATGGTCTTTCCACATACAAGTAGTTGCTGCAGAAGTTATTGTTATACCTCTTTCTTGTTCCTGAACCATCCAGTCCATTGTTGCTTGACCTTCATGAACTTCTCCTATTTTATGAGTTTTTCCTGTATAAAAAAGTATACGTTCAGTAGTAGTAGTTTTTCCGGCATCAATGTGTGCCATTATTCCAATATTACGGAATTTTTCTAATGGATATTCTCTTTCCACTTAAATTTCCTCCTCTTAAAGTAAAATTTAGGATTTAAAATTTGACAAAACTGTTTTGGGATAAACCAAAACAGTTTTGAATATTAATATCTATAATGTGCAAAAGCTTTATTAGCTTCAGCCATTTTATGAGTATCTTCTCTCTTCTTTACAGCTGCACCTGTGTTATTAGCTGCATCCATAAGCTCAGAAGCGAGTCTTTCTCTCATATATTTTTCTCCCCTTTTAGCTGATGCTCCAAGAATCCATCTGATTCCTAAAGTCTGTCTTCTATCAGGTCTTACTTCTATTGGTACTTGATATGTAGCACCACCTATTCTCCTTGCTTTTACTTCAAGTAATGGCATTACATTATTCATTGCTGCCTCAAATACTTCCATTGGCTCTTTATCAGTCTTCTGTTTAATTATTTCGAAAGCACCGTAGCATATTTTTTGTGCTACTCCTTTTTTACCGTCCTCCATTATGTTGTTTATTAACTTAGCAACAACTTTACTATTGTACATTGGGTCCGGTAATACATCTCTCTTAGGTATATATCCTTTTCTTGGCACTTTTCTTCCCTCCTTAACATTTTAAATTTAAGTTCATCGGTACTCGATAATCATACGAATATAATATACAATTACCGTAAAGTGCTTTGTACTCCTGCAAAAATCTATATAAATGCTGAAGACATAGCACTATTTTCAACTTAAATTACCAAAACATTATTTTTGTTTTGGTTTTTTTGCACCATATTTTGATCTTGATTGTAATCTGTTAGCCACTCCTGCTGCATCTAGGGCACCTCTAACTATATGATATCTAACACCTGGAAGATCCTTAACTCTTCCTCCTCTTATAAGAACAACACTATGTTCTTGTAAGTTGTGTCCTACTCCAGGTATGTAAGCAGTAACTTCAAAACCATTTGTTAATCTAACCCTTGCAATTTTTCTTAAAGCTGAGTTAGGCTTCTTTGGTGTTGCAGTCTTTACTACTGTACAAACTCCTCTTTTTTGAGGACATTCTTTTAGTGCTGGTGCTGTTGATTTAGCACTTGTTGTCTTTCTACCTTTTCTTACTAATTGGCTAATAGTTGGCATAGCTACACCTCCTCATCGAATGTTATGCATCAAAATTTATATTAGATGTATAACTAATAATAAACTTTATATTAAATTAATGATATAAACTTAAACTACTATTGTTACTTTAAAATAACAACTGTTGATGCACCTACATCTATAGCACATAAATGTCCTAATTCCTTCATTGTAGGTACATATATGATCTTCAGGGAGTTTTCTTCAGCTAAATTAATAACCGGACTTACTAACTTTTCATCGGCATCTTTAGCTATATAAATAGTATCTGCTTTACAACTTTTTATAGCTTTAATTGTCTGTTTTATACCAATTACTTTATTGCCTTCAAGTCTTGAAACCATAAATCTTTCCCCCTTACAATATTGCAGGGTCAGAGTTTTACACTTTGCCCTGCAGTAAAACACACAGGTGTATTTTATCATTTTCAAACTACTATGTCAATAAGTTATTTAAGCATGTATTTCATCACTTAATCGTTTTGCTTCTTCTTCACCGTCAGTATTAATCTTTATTGATCTATACCTTGTCATTCCCGTACCTGCAGGTATCAATTTTCCTATAATTACATTTTCTTTTAATCCTAGAAGTGGATCTACTTTACCTTTTATAGCTGCATCAGTAAGTACTCTTGTAGTTTCTTGGAAAGATGCTGCCGATAAGAAGGAATCTGTGGCAAGTGCTGCTTTAGTTATTCCAAGCAGTGCAACTCTACCTTCTGCAGGGGTCTTACCTTCTGCTTCAGCTTTTTTATTTGCATCTTCAAAGTCAAACATATCTATCATAGTTCCTGGAAGTAATTCGGTATCTCCTGGGTCTTCAATCTTTATCTTTCTAGTCATCTGTCTTATTACTACTTCAAGATGCTTATCATTTATATCAACACCCTGCAGTCTATAAACTTTCTGAACTTCTGATAAAAGATAGTTTTTAACTCCTTGAACTCCCTTTATCCTCAAAATATCATGTGGATTAACAGATCCTTCTGTTACTTCATCTCCGGCATTTATTTCATCACCATTAGATACTTTAAGTCTTGAACCAAATGGTATATCATATGTGACTTCTTCACCACTTTGAGTAACAACTATAACAGTTCTCTTTTTCTTGGTTTCTTCCATCTTTACTGTACCTGAAACTTCACTTACAATAGCAAGACCTTTTGGTTTTCTTGCTTCAAATAATTCCTCAACTCTTGGAAGACCTTGAGTTATATCTGATCCAGCAACACCACCTGTGTGGAATGTTCTCATTGTAAGCTGGGTACCAGGCTCTCCAATACTTTGGGCTGCTATTATTCCAACTGACTCACCTATGTTTATCTTCTGAGCCGTAGCCATATTCATTCCATAGCATTTTGCACAAACACCATGTTTTGCCTTACATGTAAATACTGATCTTATCTTTACCTTTTTCAAGCCAGATTTTTCTACCTTTTCAGCAAGCTTCATATCCATATAAGTATCTTTAGGAACTATAACTTCTCCAGTATTTGGATCTATCATATCTTCTGCAGAGTATCTTCCTGTAAGTCTCTCTGATAAACTTTCTATTACTTCATTTCCTTCTTTTATTTCTGAAACTTCAAATCCATTATGAGTTCCACAATCTTCTTCTCTTACTATAACATCCTGACTTACATCAACAAGTCTTCTTGTTAAGTATCCAGAATCGGCTGTCTTTAACGCAGTATCGGCATTACCTTTTCTAGCTCCATGAGTAGATATAAAGTACTCCAATACATCAAGACCTTCTCTAAAGGATGATCTTATAGGAAGTTCGATAATTTTACCTGATGGATTAGCCATAAGACCTCTCATACCTGCTAATTGTTTTATCTGACTCTTTGAACCTCTGGCTCCAGAGTCTGCCATCATGAATATAGGATTGAACTTATCGAGATTTTCCATTAAGGCATCTGCTACATCCTCAGTTGTTTTGGTCCACTTTTCTATAACCCTCTCATATCTTTCGTCTTCTGATATAAAGCCCCTTCTATACATCTTTTCAATCTTGTCGACAGCTGCATCTGCATCTGCAAGCAAAGTTTTCTTAGCTTCTGGGACAACCATATCTGAAGTAGAAACTGTTATAGCACCTATAGTTGAATAATGGTATCCTTTTGCTTTTATCTTATCAAGCATTATAGATGTCTGAGTTGCACCATGTTTCATATAACATTTATTTATAACTTCGCCTAAGTTTTTCTTAGTAACAAGAAAATCTATTTCTAATTTAAATTCATTTTCAGGTTTACTTCTATCTATAAAACCTAAATCCTGAGGAATTGATTCGTTAAATATAATCTTACCTGGAGTTGTTTGTATTATTCCAGTAACCTTTTCCCCATCTTTAATCTTAGTCAACCTTACTTTAATCTTTGCATGTATATCTATCTGCTTTAATTGATAAGCCATAATTACTTCATCTGGAGATGAGAATATTCTTCCCTCACCTTTTACGTTATCCTTATCTGTTGTCAAATAATAAGAACCCAATACCATATCCTGTGTAGGAACTACAACTGGCTTACCATCTGATGGTTTAAGTATGTTATGTGCAGCAAGCATTAAAAATCTAGCTTCAGATTGAGCTTCAACAGATAGTGGAACATGGACTGCCATTTGGTCACCATCAAAATCAGCATTATATGCTGTACATGCAAGTGGATGTAATTTTATTGCCCTACCTTCTACAAGTACTGGTTGAAATGCCTGTATTCCAAGTCTATGAAGCGTAGGGGCACGATTTAATAGTACTGGATGATCTTCTATAACTTCTTCTAATACATCCCAAACTTGCGGCTGAACTCTTTCTACCATTCTCTTTGCACTTTTTATGTTATGAGATAAACCACTCTCCACTAATTTCTTCATTACAAAAGGTTTAAATAGTTCAAGTGCCATTTCCTTTGGAAGTCCGCATTGATACATTCTAAGTTCTGGTCCAACAACTATAACTGAACGTCCTGAGTAGTCAACACGTTTTCCAAGTAAGTTTTGTCTAAACCTTCCTTGTTTACCCTTAAGCATATCTGATAGTGATTTTAAAGGTCTATTTCCAGGTCCAGTTACTGCTCTTCCTCTTCTTCCATTATCTATAAGAGCATCAACTGCTTCTTGGAGCATTCTCTTTTCATTCCTAACTATTATATCTGGTGCTCCTAAATCTAATAATTTTTTAAGTCTATTATTTCTGTTTATAACTCTTCTATATAGATCATTTAAATCTGATGTTGCAAACCTTCCACCATCAAGCTGAACCATAGGTCTTAAGTCAGGCGGGATTACAGGTATAACATCTATAACCATCCACTCAGGTCTATTTCCAGACTTTTTAAATGATTCTACAACTTCATATCTTCTTATTATTCTTACTTTCTTTTGTCCTGTACTTGTTTTTAAATTCTTCTTAAGTTCATCTGATAGTTGATCAAGATCTATTTCTTCTAATAGTTTCTTGATTGGTTCAGCACCCATACCTGCTGTAAAACTATCATCACCATACTTATCTACTGCTTCTCTATACTCTTTTTCATTTAAAAGTTGTTTTTTTAGAAGTGGTGTTTCCTTAGGATTCAAAACAACATATGAAGCAAAATATAATACTTTCTCCAGCGACCTAGGTGACATATCTAAAATCAGTCCCATACGTGATGGTATACCTTTAAAGTACCATATATGGGATACAGGGGCAGCAAGCTCTATATGCCCCATTCTCTCACGTCTAACTTTAGCTTTTGTAACCTCAACACCACACCTGTCACAAACTATACCTTTATACCTTATTCTCTTATACTTTCCGCAGTGACATTCCCAGTCTTTTATAGGTCCAAAAATTCGCTCACAAAACAAGCCATCTCTTTCAGGTTTTAGGGTTCTATAATTTATTGTTTCAGGTTTTTTTACTTCACCTCTTGACCATTCTCTTATCTTTTCAGGTGAAGCTAGCCCTATTTGTAATGCATCAAAATTATTCAATTCAAACAAGGGTACATCCTCCCTTCCTAATGTTCGTCATTAAAATCATCTATTTCTAAATTATTTTGAAGATCATCTAAGGATAAATCATCATAATCAAGTTCTAATTCATCGTCTTTTTTTTCAGATTCTGTGTACTCATCTGCTGGTGGAGTTTCTGGAGCAGATTCATTGGAATCTTCATTTCCTTCAATATTTACACCTAAATCTTCAGTATCGTCTTCAACGGATTCTTTAAGTTTAACTTCTTCATTGTCATCATTTAATACTTTAACATCAAGACATAATGCTTGAAGTTCTTTTATAAGAACCTTGAATGATTCAGGCACTCCTGGTTCAGGTATATTTTCTCCTTTTACAATTGCCTCGTAAGTTTTAACTCTTCCTACTACATCATCGGATTTAACTGTTAATACTTCCTGAAGTGTATGAGCTGCACCATATGCTTCTAGTGCCCATACTTCCATTTCTCCAAATCTCTGTCCTCCAAATTGAGCTTTACCTCCTAATGGCTGTTGAGTAACTAATGAATATGGTCCTGTTGACCTAGCATGTATTTTATCATCAACTAGATGTGCAAGTTTTAATATATACATATATCCTACAGTTACACGGCTGTCAAAAGGTTCTCCAGTTCTTCCATCATATAATACGGTCTTACCATCTTCTTCATATCCTGCTTTTTTAAGACATTCAACTATATCTTCTTCAGTAGCTCCATCAAATACTGGTGTTGCTATATGCCATCCCATTTCTGCAGCTGCCCATCCTAGATGTACTTCAAGAACCTGACCTATGTTCATACGTGAAGGTACTCCTAGAGGATTTAAGCATATCTGAAGCGGTCTTCCATCTGGTAAGAAAGGCATATCTTCTTCTGGAAGTACTCTTGAAATAACACCCTTATTTCCATGTCTTCCTGCCATTTTATCTCCAACAGATATCTTTCTCTTCTGTGCTATATAACATCTAACAAGTTTATTTACACCTGGAGGAAGTTCATCTCCATTTTCTCTTGTAAATACTTTTACATCTACAATTATTCCTGATTCTCCATGTGGAACCCTAAGTGAAGTATCTCTTACTTCTCTGGCTTTTTCACCAAATATAGCTCTTAATAATCTTTCTTCAGCTGTAAGTTCAGTTTCTCCCTTTGGAGTAACTTTTCCAACAAGTATATCGCCTGCTCTAACTTCTGCACCGATTCTTATTATTCCTCTATCGTCTATATCCTTTAAAGCATCTTCTCCGACATTCGGTATGTCCCTTGTTATCTCTTCAGGTCCCAACTTAGTGTCTCTTGCTTCTGCTTCATATTCTTCTATGTGAATTGATGTAAATACATCATTTTTAACTAAGTCTTCAGAAATTAACATGGCATCTTCATAGTTATAACCTTCCCATGTTATGAAGCCCATTCTTATATTCTTTCCTAATGCTATTTCTCCAAGATCGGTAGATGGTCCATCAGCAAGCACAGTACCTTTATCTACCTTTTCTCCTTTAGTAACTATAGGTCTTTGATTTATACATGTACCCTGGTTTGATCTCTTGAATTTAAGGAGTCTATAAGTATCTATTCCTCCATCTGAATCCCTTTTAACTCTTATTTCATTAGCACATACGTAAATAACTGTTCCTGCATTTCTAGACTTAGGCAATACACCCGAATCAACTGCTGCTTTCAATTCTATTCCTGTACCAACAATTGGAGTTTGAGGCTTTAATAGCGGTACTGCCTGACGCTGCATGTTAGATCCCATAAGTGCACGGCTGGCATCATCATTTTCAAGGAACGGTATCATTGCAGTAGCAACAGAAACTATCTGTCTTGCAGAAACATCCATAAGATCAACATCTTGACGAGGTACTACAATAACATCTTCCTTATCTCTTACTGTTACTTTGCTATCTAAGAAGCGTCCATTTTCATCTAAAGGTTCATTAGCTTTAGCTATTACATATTCATCTTCTTCATCAGCAGTCATATAAACTATTTCATCTTTTACTATTCCAGTTTCCTTATCAACTACCCTATATGGTGCTTCTATAAATCCATACTCATTTACTTTTGCATAAGCAGCTAATGAATTTATAAGTCCTATGTTTGGTCCTTCTGGAGTCTCTATAGGACACATTCTTCCATAATGTGAATGATGAACATCTCTAACTTCAAATCCTGCTCTCTCTCTTGAAAGTCCACCTGGTCCTAAAGCAGATAACCTTCTCTTGTGAGTTAATTCCGATAAAGGATTGGTCTGATCCATAAATTGTGAGAGCTGTGAACTGCCAAAAAACTCTTTAATAGATGCTGCTACTGGTCTTATATTTATCAAAGCTTGAGGTGTTATTACCTCTTGATCTTGAATAGTCATTCTTTCCTTGACTACTCTTTCCATTCTTGAAAGACCTATTCTAAATTGGTTTTGAAGCAGTTCGCCAACAGATCTAAGTCTTCTATTTCCAAGGTGATCAATATCATCAGTATGACCAACATCATATGCCAAGCCCAATTCATAACTTATAGTTGCATATATATCGTCTCTTATAATGTGCTTTGGTATCAGAGAATGCATATTATTTCTTATTTGATTTTTTATACTCTTTTCATCATTATAATTATCCAATATCTCTTTTAAAGCTGGATAATAAACGAGTTCCTTTATATTTAAATCAGTAATGTCAAAATTGACAAACTTATGTATGTCAACAAAATGATTTCCTATAACTCTAACTATTCTATCTTCTAGCTCTATATCTACTACGTTGATACCACAATTCTGTATTTGAATTGCTTTTTCCCTACTTATTTTTTCACCTTTTTGAACAATTATTTCGCCTGTTTGCGGATTTACAATATCATCAGCTGATATTCTATTCATTATTCTAAGGTATAGGGATAATTTTTTATTAAATTTATATCTTCCTACTCTAGACAAATCATATCTCTTTGCATCAAAAAATAGAGATTCTATAAGTGACTGTGCGCTATCAACAGTAGGAGGTTCTCCTGGTCTTAATCTCTTGTATATTTCAAGTAATGCCTCTTCACGAGTCTTTGTATTATCTTTTTCTATAGTTGATTTTAGTCTTTCATCTTCTCCAAAGAAATCAACTATTTCAGCATCTGTTCCATAACCCATTGCCCTTATTAAGATGGTTATAGGTAATTTTCTTGTCTTGTCTATTCTTACATATATTATGTCATTAGAATCTGTTTCATACTCAAGCCATGCACCTCTATTTGGTATAACTGTTGATGAAAAAAGTTTTTTACCTGTTTTATCAATTGTCATATCATAGTATACACCTGGCGATCTAACTAGCTGACTTACAATTACCCTCTCGGCTCCATTTATAATGAAAGTTCCTTGTTCAGTCATAAGAGGGAAATCTCCCATAAATACTTCTTGTTCTTTAACTTCACCAGTTTCTTTGTTAAGTAACCTGACTTTTACTCTTAGTGGTACTGCATAAGTCGAATCTCTCTCTTTACACTCTTCGACAGAATATTTAATGTTATCCATATCCAATTTATATCCAACAAATTCTAGATTTAAATTTGCTGTATAATCTTGAATAGGATTTATGTCATCAAATACCTCGTGCAAACCTTCCTTTAGAAACCACTTATAAGAATTTAGCTGAACCTCGATTAAGTTTGGCATTTTTGCCACTTCATTAAGCCTGGAAAAGCTCATTCTTGTTCTTTTACCAACTTGGACAGGATGTACCATTGACTTTCACCCCTTGCATAAACTAAAAATAACCAAAAACACATGCTTAAAAATGTATTTCTGGGTTAATTTCACTGCTATCAAATTATTATAACCTATTTTGCATAATTAATACAATTTTAAATTTAAATAATTATAAATTTTATAATAAATCAATGCAATTAATTATTCTATCACAAAACAATTGTATTGTCAATATAATTTAAAAATAATCATATTAAAATACTGTTATAATTTCATACTAATATTTAAACAAATTCATACTATATTTTATTTTATATTTTAAAAAAGAGGCACTTTTTTTTAAAGTGTCTCTTAATTTTAAAAGTTATTATTTTAATTCAACAGCAGCTCCAACTTCTGTAAGTTTTGCTTTCATAGCTTCTGCTTCATCTTTTGCTACAGCTTCTTTTAATGTCTTAGGAGCTCCATCAACTAATGCTTTAGCATCTTTTAATCCTAATCCAGTTATCTCTCTAACTGCTTTTATAACTTTGATTTTTTCTGATCCAATGCTTGTTAA
Source organism: Clostridium sp. JN-1 (assembly GCF_003718715.1). Taxonomy (NCBI): domain Bacteria; kingdom Bacillati; phylum Bacillota; class Clostridia; order Eubacteriales; family Clostridiaceae; genus Clostridium; species Clostridium sp. JN-1. Next base: position 2,581,633 of record NZ_CP033465.1, read on the forward strand.
TACTACATCAAATTCAGTCTTTTCTTCAGCAGCACCTGCAGCACCTGCGCCTGCACCTGCAACTGCAGCTGGAGCAGCAGCGCTTACTCCAAATTCTTCTTCACATGCTTTTACTAATTCATTTAATTCTAAAACGCTCATGTCTTTTATAGCTTGAATTATTTCTTCTTTATTCATTTATTGGCACCTCCAAAATTTCCTTTTTTTAAACATACATGATTATGCTTCTTGAGATTCTTTTTGTTCTTTTATAGCATTTAATAAGTAAACAGCTTTTGATAATGGAGCCTTGAAGCTTCCAAGAAGTTTTGCAATAAGAACTTCTTTTGGTGGAATCTTTGCAAGTTGCATAATTTTATCTTGATCAAAGATTTCTCCTTGAACTACTCCACCTTTTAATTCTAATTTTTTATGATCTTTTGCAAAATCGTTAAGAATTCTTGCTGGTGCAGTTGGATCATCATATCCAAGTGCTATTGATACTGGTCCTTTAAGAATATCAGCTAATCCGTCGTATCCTAATTCCTTTGCAGCTAGTGTAACCAAAGTATTTTTATAAACCTTGTATTCTACACCAGATTCTCTTAAATTTTTTCTAAGTGCAGTGTCTTCTTCAACAGTTAGACCTTGATATTTAGAAAGAACTATGCACTGAGCTTTTTCCATTTTTTCTTTTATTTCTAAAACCTTTGCTTCTTTTAATTCTCTGTTTTTTCCCACTGTGTGTCCACCTCCTCACAGTTTAAACTGTATTTATGGAAAATTTAAAGTCCCTCCATAAACATGAAGAGACCAACATTTCAAAATATATGTCTATTGGAATCCTCGGTAGGTTGGTAATCCTTTATGCTTTCGCACCTACTGTCTATGGAATATTTATTAAACTGTTAAGATTATATACAAATCTATAACATATGTCAATATTATTCTAAAACTTTTACTGGATTTATTTTTATTCCAGGTCCCATTGTACTTGAAACTACAACTGATTTCAAATATTGACCTTTAGCAGCTGCCGGTTTAGCTTTAACTACAGCTTCCATCAAGGCACGGAAATTTTCTTCTAATTTTTTAACATCAAAAGATTTCTTTCCTATCATAACGTGAATTATAGAAGTTTTATCAACTCTATACTCAACTTTACCAGCTTTGATTTCGCTTATTGCCTTAGCAACGTCAAAAGTAACTGTACCGGATTTTGGATTTGGCATTAATCCTTTAGGTCCTAAAACTCTACCTAATCTACCAACAACACCCATCATGTCTGGAGTTGCAACTACTACATCAAAATCAAACCAATTTTCCTTTTGAATTTTCTGTACGTATTCTTCAGCTCCTACATAATCAGCTCCTGCTTCTTCAGCTTCTTTTGCTTTGTCGCCTTTTGCAAAAACTAAAACTCTTACTTTCTTACCAGTTCCATGAGGAAGTACAACTGCTCCTCTAACTTGTTGGTCTGCATGTCTTGGATCTACACCAAGTCTTAAAGCTAATTCTATAGTTTCATCAAATTTAGCTTTTGATGTTTTTAATACAAGCTCCATAGCTTCTGATGGAGTGTATAATACATTTTTGTCAATTAATTTAATGCTCTCTTTGTAATTCTTTCCCATCTTTCAATCCTCCTTGTGGTTTTAACGGTCTTAAGCCTCCCACTACTTTTAAAAACTACTCTTCTACAGTTATTCCCATGCTTCTTGCTGTTCCTGCTATCATTTTCATAGCAGTTTCAACTGAAGCAGCATTTAAATCCTGCATCTTTGTTTCAGCTATTTGTTTTAACTGATCTTTAGTTACCTTAGCAACTTTTTCTTTATTGGGAACACCAGAACCACTTTCTATTCCTACTGCCTTTTTAAGTAATACTGCTGCTGGCGGAGTCTTTAGTATAAAACTAAAAGATCTATCCTGATATACAGTTATTACTACTGGTATTATTAAACCAGCTTGACTAGCAGTCTTAGCATTAAATTCTTTACAGAATCCCATAATGTTTACACCATGTTGACCAAGTGCTGGACCAACTGGTGGTGCTGGAGTTGCTTTTCCTGCAGCAAGTTGAAGTTTGATCATTCCTACTACTTTTTTAGCCATGTTTTACACCTCCTATAAGTGGTATATGGACTTTTTGTCCTTCCACTTTTGTAAGACTAAAGTCTTAGATTAATCTAATTTTTCTATTTGATTAAAATCAAGTTCAACAGGAGTTTCCCTGCCAAACATATTAACTGAAGCTTTAACTTTTCTTTTTTCGCTGTTTATCTCTTGAATAACAGCTGGAAAATTCTCAAGCGGACCCGACTTGACTTTAACATTTTCACCAACTTCTAAATCTATATCAACAATTTTTTCCTTTATGCCCATAGATTCAACTTCTTCTTCTGTAAGCGGTACAGGTTTTGATCCTGGTCCAACAAACCCTGTGACTCCTCTGGTATTTCTAACAACATACCAAGAATCATCTGTCATTATCATGTGTATTAAAACATATCCTGGGAATATCTTCTTTTGTGTAATCTTCTTTTTGCCATCTTTTACTTCTACTTGTTCTTCTATAGGAACTTGAATATTATCTATACAGTCATAAAGTTCCCTATTTTCTATGATCTTTTCAAGATTAGCTTTTACTTTATTCTCATAACCAGAATATGTATGAACTACATACCATCTAGCTTTATCTGCCATAATACAAGGAACGGGAATTAATTTCCCTTCCTCCCTCCTTCTTTAATCTTATTTAAAGACAATTTTAAATAAATTATTAAATCCAAAATCTAACAAACCTACAATTATAATACAAACAATACAAAATGCCATAACCGTAATTGTGGCTTTCTTTACTCTTTCCTTAGATGCCCAAGTTATTCTTCTGTGTTCTGTTAATAATTCCTTTAAAAAGCCAATAAAACCACTTCCGGACGCTACTGAATTTTCAACTTTTTTAACATTATTTTTTACAGTCATTTTGTTCACATCCTCTAAACTTTATTTATGACTCTAAAAAGTTATTTTGTTTCTTTATGTAATGTATGTTTATGGCAAAATGGGCAATATTTCTTCATTTCCAATCTATCTGGATCATTCTTCTTATTTTTCATTGTATTGTAGTTTCTCTGTTTACAATCTGTACAAGCTAATGTTACTTTTGTTCTCATTTCTTACACCTCCTGAAAACTACATATATATATAAATATATAACTTTAATATTTTAATTTCTCATAATTATGCATCACTTAGATAATTTATCACAAGTCAGCCTATATGTCAATAAAATTATGCTTTAACATCATATACAATTAGTGAACTTACCCTACCCACAAAGGGAATGGGGCTTCCTGCTTCTTCAACCTCGCAGCCTACTATATTCACAGGCTTAATTCCAATAGTTCCTACCGTATTTATCTACAGGCTTGCGCCGCCTTTATAAATTTTTAAAAGGACTAGGTCTAGAAACCCAGTCCTATGATTTAATTACTCAACTATCTTGGTAACAACACCTGAACCTACTGTTCTTCCGCCTTCTCTTATTGCAAATCTTAATCCTTCATCCATTGCTACTGGTGTTATTAAATCTACATCCATGTCGATGTGATCTCCTGGCATTACCATTTCTGTTCCTTCTGGTAATTTTATTGATCCTGTTACATCTGTTGTTCTGAAATAAAATTGCGGTCTGTATCCATTGAAGAATGGTGTATGTCTTCCGCCTTCTTCTTTCTTAAGTACATATACCTGACCTACAAATTTCTTGTGAGGATGTACTGTACCTGGTTTTGCAAGTACCTGACCTCTCTCTATATCTTCTCTTTGTATTCCTCTTAATAATGCTCCGATATTATCCCCTGCCATTGCCTGGTCTAATGTCTTCCTGAACATTTCTACTCCTGTTACTACTGTCTTCGTCTTTTCTTCCTTAAGTCCTACTAATTCTACTTCGTCTCCAACTTTTAATACTCCACTTTCTACTCTTCCTGTTGCTACTGTTCCTCTTCCTGTTATTGTCATTACATCTTCTACTGGCATTAAGAATGGTTTATCTGTTGCTCTTTGTGGTGTTGGTATATAGCTGTCTACTGCATCCATTAACTCATGTATGCATTTTGTTGCTTCTGGATCATCTGGGTTCTCTAGTACTTTTAATGCACTTCCTACTATTATTGGAATGTCATCTCCTGGGAAGTTGTATTCACTTAATAATTCTCTTACTTCCATTTCTACTAATTCTATTAATTCTGGGTCATCTACTTGGTCTGCTTTATTTAAGAATACTACTATGTAGTCAACTCCAACTCTTGATGCTAGCAGTATATGTTCTCTTGTTTGCGGCATTGGACCATCTGCTGCACTTACTACTAGGATTGCTCCATCCATTTGTGCTGCTCCTGTTATCATGTTCTTTACATAGTCAGCATGTCCTGGACAGTCTACGTGTGCATAATGTCTTTTATCTGTTTCATATTCTACGTGTGATGTGTTTATTGTGATTCCTCTTTCTTTTTCTTCTGGTGCTTTATCTATTTCATCATACTTTGTTGCTGATGCTTTTCCTTCTTTGGATAGTACCATTGTTATTGCTGCTGTAAGTGTTGTCTTACCATGATCTACGTGTCCTATTGTTCCTATGTTTACATGCGGCTTATTTCTTTCAAATTTTTCTTTTGCCATTTTTTTATTCCTCCTCGTTTATTAACTTTTGATTTAAGTAAACTCGCCCTGGTGTTTTGTAAATTTATCTTACTGGAGCCCATGACCGGGATTGAACCGGTGACCTCCACCTTACCAAGGTGACGCTCTGCCAACTGAGCTACATGGGCAATTTTGGAGCAGGAAACGGGACTCGAACCCGCGACAGCCAACTTGGGAAGCTGGTGTTCTACCACTGAACTACTCCTGCCCATAATAGTTTAAAACTTATACCGATTATCAATTTTAATACAAGTATATTTTTTTGTCAATATACAATTATTTATCATTTAGACATTTTTCCAATTTTCTTTTAACTCTTTGGAGTGCATTATCTATAGATTTGGCATGTCTATCCAGATCACAAGCAATTTCTTGATAGGATTTCCCATCAAGATACGACACTAATACTTCCATTTCCAAGTTAGATAATACTTCACCAATCTCAGCATGTATATGATTTATTTCTTCTTTACTTATAATTAATTCTTCAGGATCAGCTACTTTTGCTTCAGATAATACATCTAAAAGCGTTCTATCTGATTCATCATCATATATAGGTTTATTTAAAGATATATAAGTATTTAAAGGAATATGTTTTTGGCGTGTAGCTGTCTTAATTGCAGTGATAATCTGTCTTGTAACACAAAGTTCAGCAAAAGCCTTAAAAGAAGATAATTTATCAGTTTTAAAGTCTCTTATTGCCTTATATAACCCTATCATTCCTTCTTGATATATGTCCTCTTTGTCTGCTCCAATTAAAAAATAAGATTTTGCTTTTGCCTTTACAAAATTCTCATATTTATTAATTAGATACTCCTGAGACTTAGTATCCCCCTTTTTGGCTTTTATGACAACTTCCTCATCTACTTTATCTTCTCCAAAGGAGGAAATTTTTTTACTAGCGCAACCCCTTCTGTCCAAGGTATCCCCTCCAAATTAAGAATATATCATATAATATTGATTATACATTACAAGTAAATTCACAGTCAATAGATTTTCAATTACTTCTGCGAATTTTTTCAAGTTTTTCCAAAATATCCTGTTTGATTGAATCTGTTAATTCAAACTTTTTCTTTGAATATCCCTTACTTATTCTCTTCTGTATTTTATTTTGTGTTGCTTGTACCTCACGATAAAACTCTATTGACGACATTCTAATAGCACCGCGTCCAAAGATTACCTGCTGTTCCAAAGAATCCGATGTTACAACACTTACTTCTGTGATGCGTCCTATTTTATTCACTGTTTTTTCAATAAAGCTATCTGCTGTTTCACCTTCTTTAGTAAATACAACTATAACATTATTGTTAATTCTTTCTTTCTTTTCTATACTTCCAATTACCATATGTGCATCAAAAACTATAAAAATTTTATAATTTTTATACGCTGCATAATTGCTCAATATTTCTATAAGTTTACTTCTTGAAGCCTCATAATTATATTCCTTTATTTTATTCAATTCTGGCCAGCTATTTATTACATTATACCCATCTACAAAAACATTTTTCACTTTCCATCACATTGCCCTATTTTATTCTCTGTTTTAAAACTTCATACATCAGTATGCCGCCTGCAACAGAAGCATTTAAAGAAGATATTTTGCCAACCATGGGTATCTTTACAAGTACGTCGCACTTATATTTTGTGAGCTTAGATATACCTTTTCCTTCACTTCCTATAATCAAAGCTAATCGTCCATTAAGCTTTGAATCAAAGCAGTAACTTTCGCCTCTCATATCTGCTCCATATACCCATATACCATGTTTCTTTAGCTCATCTATTACATTATTGATATTAGAGACTTTTGCTATTTTCATGTGCTCTACAGCACCTGCTGACGTTTTATACACGGTAGGTGTTACTCCAACATTTCTTCTTTTGGGTATTATAATCCCATGTACTCCACATGTCTCAGCTGTCCTAATTATAGATCCAAAATTATGAGGGTCTTCTATCTGATCTAAAATTACTATAAATTCCTCTTCTCCTTTTTCCTTTGCAAATTGCAGTATATCTTCTACACTGCAGTATTCATAAGGAGTAACCTGTGCTATAACACCTTGATGTGAACCCGTTTGTGATAGTCGATCTAACTTTTTCCTATCAACACGTTTTACTACTATTCTCTTTTCTTTGGCTAACTTCAATATCGTATTTACAGATCCAGAAATTTCTCCGTTTGCAATAAATATCTGTTCTATAGTTTTATTTGATTTTAATGTCTCAATAACTGCATTTCTTCCTTCAATAATATCTTCTCTAAATAAGTCAGTATCTGTTTCTACGGATCTATTTCCATCTCTAAATAGCTTTTTCTTCTGCAATTAATCACCTTCTTTATACTTAGCTCTAACTTCCTCAATTTTACCACATGTCATATTGCCTTCAGGGCAAGGTCCGTTTACACAAGATGGACCGCAGTATTTAAATAGTACTGGTGCTGCCTTTTTAACCTCAGTTAACATTTCATAAGCCAACTGCCTTATTTCCCACTGCGCCCTGTTACAACATCTGTGTTTAAAGAAATTAAATAAACTCCTTGCATTCATTGTAACTACAATTTTAGTTTCACAGGCATTTGGGAAAACATACCTTGCATCTTCTATTGATTTTTTTTCAGCATCTCTAGGATTCATTCCTTGTTCAATATACTTTTTATTCAAAATTTCTGATAAATCAGCGTACGATTTTTTTATATTATTCATAGTATTTATAAATATAGTCTTTGCATCCTTATCTTTCTCTATTTCAGGAGGTACTATGTATTTGAATTCATTTAATTTAACGTATCTTTGACTTTGCTGCGAATACGATGCTATTCTATGCCTAACTAATTGATGTGTAAGACTCCTTGAAACTCCTTCAATTCCAAATGTAAATGAAACATGCTCAACTACCGATTCATGACCATATGACATCAATTTATCTAAAAATTTAGTTATTTTTTCTTGAGTTAGACTTTCTTCAATTTCATCTATTCCAACAGGACTATAACACAATTTTGCCGCTTCTGCCACTACCTTTTCAGGATTGGGTGTGTATTCAATCAATTTAACTTTTAAAGTCATTTTTTATCCTCCATCATCTTTAAATCTATTATAAGCTTCAGTAGGTAATTTAATCTTTCTTCTTCATTTGTCAAATATAGAAATCCTATAAGAGTTTCAAATCCAGTTGCGTATCTATATTCTCGAACATCAGCATTTTTAGGAACTGTACCAGACTTAGAATTTCTTCCGCGTTTGAAAATACATAATTCTTCTTCCGTAAGTTCCTGCTCTATATTTTTTATAAATTCACTTTGTGCATGTGCTTTAACAAATTCTATAGCTTTTACATGGAGCTTGTGAACTGACATATTCCTATTTTTTTCAACCAGATATGTCCTTATAAATACCTCATATACTGCATCCCCAATAAATGCAAGTACCAGCGGATTTAAGTTTTTTACATCTTTTTTTACGAATTTATTTTTTAACAAGGTAAAATCCATTTAATTTCTCCAATCTGCATATTATTTATCTTATCACCTACTTAAATAATATTTAACATTTATAGTTTTTTCCATCTAACTCCGTTTGATGTATCTTCAAGTATTATACCTTGGGTTTTTAATTCATCCCTTATTTTATCTGAGAGAGCCCAATTTTTATCTTTCCTAGCTTCTTCTCTCTTTTCTATTAATTCCTTTATTTGATCTTCAAGATTACCTTTTTTAGATTTTTGAAGTATTCCCAATGGCGCCCCTAATTCTCTTATTAAGTCCAGGCAATATTTTATAAGTTTCTTAGAAGAACCTATATTTACATTTGTATTTACGTCCTTAATTAAATCAAATATTACAGATATAGCATCAGCAGTATTGAAATCATCATCCATCTTTTCTATATACTTTTCTTTGTATTTACTTAATAATTCTATATATTTATTTTCATCCTCTGTTAGATCTTCTAAAATTACTTTGTCATACAAACTTTCTAAATTTGTAATTGAATTATATAGTCTGTCTAGTGCCGACTTTGTTGAATCTAAAAGCTCAATACTAAAGTTAATCTGAGTTCTATAGTGCCCAGAGAGCATAAACAATCTTAAAACATCAGCATCATACTTCTCTAATATCTCTCTTGCAGTAAAAAAGTTATTAAGAGATTTTGACATCTTTTGATTATTTATATTTACAAATGCAGAATGCATCCAGTAGTTTGCAAATGTTTTACCCGTTCTAGCTTCACTTTGGGCTATTTCATTTTCGTGGTGCGGAAATACTAAGTCAGCTCCTCCTGCATGTATATCTATCGTTTCTCCAAGTAAATTATAAGCCATGCATGAGCATTCTATGTGCCATCCAGGTCTTCCCATACCCCATGGACTCTTCCATGCTGGTTCTCCTTCTTTTTGGTTTTTCCATACTGCAAAATCCATAGGATCTTTTTTTCTATCATCCACATCTATTCTAGCTCCTGATTGAAGCTCATCTAAATTTTGTCCTGAAAGTTTACCATATCCCTTAAATTTTTTAGTACTAAAATATACATCTCCATCTACCTCATAAGCATATCCAGCATCTATAAGGTCAGATACAAACTCTATTATTTGATCTATATATTCAGTTGCTCTAGGATTTACTGTTGCCCTCTCTATGTTGAGAGCATCTGCATCCTTATAATATTCTTTTATAAATTTATCTCCTAGTTCCCTTACTGTTATATTTTCTTCATTCGCTCTTTTTATCATCTTATCATCTATATCAGTAAAGTTTTGAACAAATTTAACCTTGTATCCCCTGTATTCTAGATATCTTCTTACAGTATCAAATACTACAAATGTTCTCGCATTACCTATATGAAAAAAATTATATACAGTTGGGCCGCATACATACATTGCTACTTGCCCTTTTTTTAAGGGAACAAACTCTTCTTTTTTTCTAGTCATTGTATTAAAAACTTTCATCAGTATTTCCCCCTATTTTCACGTATAATATTTTTACACATGCTATATTTAATTAAATAATTCTATTAAACATTTTAACATATTATTATAACTTATTTAACCCTATTTTAAATATAAAAACAGAGAACATAGGACAGAGGACAATTGACAGAGAAGATATAATTTCAAAATAAAACTGGAAACCCTTTATTAAGTTTTTTGGAGAAGGTGGTAAGTATAACTACCTTTATGATCTATCGGTCTGCGGGCTTACCAGTCCTCCAAGTAAGTGTAAAAAAATACAGTTCCAGTAAAAATAAAATTTTCACTGAAACTTAAGTTCTAAATCTCTGTAAATTTAAAGATTCTTTTGCGTTAGCAAAAAATCCTCCTTCACTGTCCTATGTTTTTATTTACGTTTTCTAATTATACTATCTGCCGTAATTAAATCTTCCGGCGTAGTAATTTTTATATTATCATAACTTCCACTGTACAAATAAACTTTATTCCCATAGTATTCAACTACAGCCGTATCATCTGTAAACTTAACCCTATGAAGCTTTAACTTCCTATGACACTTAAGTATCAAATTATAATCAAAGCACTGAGGTGTTTGTACACAAAAAAGTTTACTTCTGTCAATAGTATCCACAGAAAAACCGGTCTTGTCTATTATCTTTATAGTATCCTTAGGTGGAACTCCACAGGCACATGATCCATACTTTTCTGCATATTTTATACCATTTTCTATAACGCTGTCTTCTATAAACGGTCTTGCGCCATCATGAATTAAAACTATGTTACATTCATGATTTGGCACTGCATTAAGACCATTTAAAACAGAATCCTGCCTTTCATCTCCACCTTTAACTACATCTACTACTTTCTCTATTTTAAATTTTTCTATGACGTTTTTCCTACAATAATTTATTTTATCTTCTCCACACACTAGAATCATTCCATCAATAAATTTATTTTTGGAAAGCTTATGTAATGAATAATACAAAACTGGTTTATCATCTATATTTAAAAACTGTTTATTGATACTACTTTTCATTCTTGTGCCTTTTCCAGCTGCTAAAATAATCGCATAATTTTTTTTCATACTATACATCATCCTTTTGTCTAGCAAATATCATTCTTCCAGCTGCTGTTTGTAATACGGAAGTAACTACTACATCTTTTGTTTGTCCTATATATTTCTTACCTCCCTCAACAACTATCATTGTACCATCATCCAAATATGCTACTCCCTGTCCAGATTCTTTACCATCTTTCACTATTTGTATTTTCATTTCTTCTCCAGGCAGTACCACAGGTTTTACAGCATTGGCTAATTCATTTATGTTCAAAACAGGAACCCCTTGAAACTCTGCTACTTTATTTAAGTTATAGTCATTAGTTATAACCTTCCCATTTAAAACTTGAGCTAACTTTAAAAGCTTACTATCTACCTCTGGTATGTTAGGGAAATCTTTCTCGTAAATTTTAACATCTATATTCAGTTCCTTTTGTATTTTATTAAGCACGTCTAATCCTCTTCTACCCCTATTACGCTTAAGCCCATCAGATGAATCTGCTATATGTCTAAGTTCTGCTAAAACAAAATTAGGTATTACTAAAGTACCTTCAACAAATCCAGTTTGACATATATCAAATATTCTTCCATCTATTATGACCGAGGTATCTAAAACTTTTGGATCACCCTTATATTTAACTTTAGTTTTTTTATCTTTTTCTTTAGGAGTATTTCTTCTTAATGTTATATTTGAAACTAATGTTGCTAGCTCGTCTCTTCTTTTAATTGCAATATTGGCTCCAAGAACAGCCATAAGTATTGCTACAAGTACAGCTAAAACTGCACCTATTACTGGAATTCTAGCCAAAAGATCTACAAACAAGGCTGAAATAATAAGTCCAAGTATTGCTCCTGCTGTTCCAAACAACATTTCTGTTGCTGGTAACCTTTGTAAACTCTTTTCTATATAATCCATAGTCTTTATTATAATAAAATTAATCCAAGGGGATATCAAAAATAATATAATTCCAAATGCTGCAGTACACAAAAGTAAAAATAATGCTGTTCTTATAGGACTATTGCTAAAGTATCCAAGTTTGTCAAAATAGCTTGTATGAATTATCATTTCACCCATAAAGTATCCTAATATTAAACCTATAATTGTAAAAAGGCCTTTTAAAACTTTTTTAAGCAACAGCCTCACCTCCTCTATCCTAATTATTAACAATTTTTGTATTTTTAAATCTATTAATACCTAATATATATTAATAAATTAAATTTTTCAATAAAACTGCAACTATTTAATAAATTATTTACCTAATTGTCTTATTTTAATCATTGTTTCCTCAAATTTGGTATTTAATACAAGTTGAATTTCACTTGCAAGCATACTTTGAGCTTCCAATAATATTTTTATTTCTCAATTTTAAATCACTACTGCAGTAACTTTCTGCACCTTCTATGATACTTGCTCCATATCTGGGTATAAATACACCTTCCTTATTTTTATTTAACATAATAGTCCCCCTATTAATAAACACATTCTTGATTTATTATATAAATTGAATTTGAAATTTGTACTATGCTTTGTTGACAAAATTATCTGGGGAAAATTATAATTAACTTATAATATTAACTTAAATCTTTATAAGGAGTTGAACCTCATGAAAGATGTAATTTTTGATAACTTTCAAAATTCAGTAAATGAATCATTACTCAGACATAGGAGTATTATCGATATAATGACTAAATTTCAAGAATCCAATGGAAGAATTAATAGGGCAATTGCCAAGTCTGTCACAAGTTGCGGGTGCATAAAGATAAATGCAGATAAACAGCACTTGCCAATTGAGAAAATTGAGAAAGATGATATAGATATAAATGATATTAAAAAATGTCTAAAATCTCACGTAAATGGCAAGCTTTGCGATAACTGCAGAGATATAATAGGGCAGGAAATAGGTAATAATTTATTTTACCTTGCATCTCTTTGTAATATTTTAGACTTAAACTTATTTGACATTATACTTAAGGAATATGATAAGATGAATACTCTTGGAAAATATACTTTTAGGTAAAACTTTTCAAGGTCAAATTAGCACAAATTAATAATTTGTGCTAATTTAAGACTTTATTTATCAATCATTATTTGTTCTCTCAAACGTCTTAAACCATTTTTTATAGCCCTTGCCCTTGCTTCACCTATACCTTCAACATTATCAAGCTGTTCATAGGAAGCTTCCATTACTCCCTTCAATTGTTTGAAATTTTTAACAAGGTTTTCTATTACATTTGAAGGTATTCGCGGTATCTTATTAAGCATCCTATAACCCCTCGGTGATATTAGTGTATCGACAAGCGGGACACCCACATAGCCTAATGCTCTTGATATACAATCTAAATTTAGTATTTCTTCTGATGTCATCTTCTGAATATTTTTATATATTTCGTCATAATTCATATCATCTCGACAGTAATCTCTTATTAAGAAAATACCATCTTCTTCAACACTTCGTATTAGCTCATTTAGCTGCATAGAAATAAGTCTGCCTTCATTGCCAAGCTCACATATATATCTTTCTATTTCCGAAACTATCCTCATAACCATCTCAGTTCTTTGAATTGCTGTCATAACATCAAATAGAGTAACTAAATCTTGAAATTCAAGAACATTAAGATTAACTACAACCCTATCTAATACAGAAATGTATTTTTCTAAAGTCTGCAGCGCTTGATTTGCTTTTGCTAAAATAACACTGCTGTCCCTTAGTACATACTTAATATTGCCCTTATATACTGTTATTATATTTCTTCTCTGTGATATAGCAATGACTATAGCTCCTAGCTGCTTAGCAACTCTATCTGCAGTTCTGTGCCTAGTACCAGTCTCAAATGTTTGTACGTTCGATTCAGGTATAAGTTGGGCATTTGCACAAACTATTCTCTTTAAATCGCTGCTTAAAACTATTGCACCATCCATCTTTGCTAGTTCGTATATATAAGATGGGCTGTATTCAGAATTTATCTTAAATCCTCCGTCTACTATTTTTAATATCTGCTCGCTGTCACCTAATACAATTAATCCACCGGTCTTTGCCCTTAAAATATTCTCAAGTCCATCTCTAAGCTGGGTACCTGGTGCTAAAAGCTTAAGGATACCCATAAGTTCCTTATCCTTTTCTAATCTCAATATTATCACCCTATACTAAAAAACTTTATTTATTGCCTCTACCAAAGAAGATACCCCAATTACATCAATATTTTTATTTTTTATTTTACCCTTATTTCTAAATGGTATTATAGCATTTTTAAACCCCATCTTTTCTGCCTCATTTATAAGTCTGTCACAAAAGGTAATAGGTCTTACCTCTCCTGTGAGTCCTATTTCTCCAACTACAATAAGCCTTTCAAGTGATATTGCCTTTGATTTAACACTGGACAAAAGAGCCAATGCCAACCCCAAGTCTCCAAAAGTTCCATCTATATTGAGCCCACCTACTACATTAACATAAACATCACAATTGTAAAAGTAGACTTTCAGTTTTTTTTCTAAAACTGCTAATATTAAACTCAATCTTGAACTGTCAACTCCTACAGCTGTTCTTCTTGGTATGACTGCTTTAGTTTCAGTTACAAGAGCTTGTATTTCAACTAATATTGGTCTTGTTCCTTCAATTATCCCTATTACAATAGAGCCCTCTTTTTGAAATCCTGTTTCCTCTAGGAATGCAGCTGATGGATTTGATATTTGCCTTAATCCTTCTTGGGACATCTCAAATACACCAATTTCACTAGTATTACCAAAACGATTTTTTATGGTTCTAAGTATTCTGAATTCTTCAGTCCTTTCGCCTTCAAAAGAAAGTACAGTATCTACCATATGTTCTAGCACCCTTGGTCCTGCTAATTCTCCTTGTTTTGTTATATGTGCTACTATAAAAAATGGTATATTTTTTGTTTTGCCTATACGCATAATATCGTTAGAATTTTGTCGTACTTGAGATACACTTCCCGGTGCTGAAGTCATAGACTGTTTAAAAAGCGTTTGTATTGAGTCAATTACAACAAATATTGGATTTGTATTTTTTATATGTTCCTCGATTTTTTCCATATTGGTTTCAGAAATTATGTAAAGATTTTCTGATAGAGAATTTAATCTATCTCCCCTCATCTTTATCTGTTCCTCAGATTCTTCTCCTGATACATATAATACCTTACCATATTTATTGGCAATATTGTTTGCTGTCTGTAGAAGTAACGTTGACTTTCCTATACCTGGTGCACCTGATATCAATGTAAGTGATCCTTTAACTACCCCCCCACCTAACACTCTATTTAACTCAGATATTCCAGTATCAAGTCTCTCATATTCTCCAGATTTTATACTTGTTATGCTGCGCGGTACACTGTCTAATGCAGTACTCAATTTAGAAGAGCTTTTTTCCTCTTTTGCTTCTTCAACCATACTGTTCCATGTATTACAATTAGGGCACTTACCAAGCCATCTTAACGATTCATATCCACATTCCTGACAAACAAAAATGCTTTTGTTTTTTGCCATTAATTTTACCACCCATCGCTCAAATTATAACCGTTTATTATTATTTCCTTTTATTGCTGATAATAACTAAAAGTTATAAAAATATTTCCTTCATTATAATTTATTCTTAAACTAATTTAAATATATCAATTCAAAATTATAAAAATACTATCAAATCCATAGTATACACTAAATGGACTTGATAGTATTATATTAAACATTCTCATTACAACTTACAAATTCTAAATCATCATTGTTTACATCAACCTTAACAATATCACCTTTTTTAACATTGCCTTTTAACATTTCTTCTGAAAGCTTATCTTCTACAGTTTTAGTTATAGCACGTCTTAAAGGCCTTGCCCCATAAGTTAAATCTGTTCCCTGCTTTGCAAGAAATTTTTGAGACTCTTCGCTAAATTTTATCTTTATACCCTGCTCTTCAAGCCTCTTTGAAACTGTCTTTAACATGAGTCCTACTATCTTCTTCAAATCTTCCTCTTGAAGCTGATGGAATACTATTATATCATCAATTCTATTCAAAAATTCAGGTCTAAATGATCTCTTAAGTTCTTCCATGACGTTATCTTTCATTTTTTCATATTCATCCTTAGATGCTGAACTATTATCAAGTGCAAATCCCATGGATTTTTGTCTCTTTATAGTGGATACTCCAACATTTGAAGTCATGATTATTATAGTATTTTTGAAATTTATAGTTTTTCCTTTTCCATCTGTAAGTCTTCCATCTTCAAGTATTTGAAGTAATATATTAAATACTTCTGGATGAGCTTTTTCTATTTCATCAAACAATACTACGGAATAAGGATTTCTTCTAACCTTTTCGGTAAGCTGTCCTCCTTCTTCAAAACCAACATATCCTGGAGGCGATCCTATAAGTCTAGATACTGTGTGTTTTTCCATGTATTCTGACATATCTATCCTTATCATATTATTTTCATCACCAAACATTGCCTCTGCAAGTGCTTTAGATAGTTCAGTTTTTCCAACTCCTGTAGGACCTAAGAATATAAATGAGCCAATAGGTCTCTTAGGATCCTTTAATCCAACTCTAGCTCTCCTAACAGCTCTTGCTATGGATTTTACAGCTTCATCCTGTCCTATAACTCTATTATGAAGTATTTCTTCAAGCTTTAATAACCTTTCAGATTCTTTTTCGGTAAGTTTTTCTACCGGTATATTGGTCCATCTTGATACTGCCGCTGCTATTTGCGGTTCACCTACAGTAAGATTTGATACTTCCTTTTCAGTTTTCCAATTTTTCTTCAGATTTTCCAGCTTATTTTTCATTTCTTTTTCTTTATCTCTTAGTCTAGCAGCTTTTTCAAAATCTTGAACTCTTATGGAATCTTCTTTTTCCTTTGTTACATTGTCTAATTCACTTTCTAAGTTCTTTAAATCAGGTGGAGCAACTAAATTTTCAATTCTAATTTTTGCCGCTGCCTCATCCATCAAATCTATAGCCTTGTCAGGCAAATATCTATCAGTTATATACCTGTCAGATAAGTTAACTGCTGCTTCTATAGCTTCATCTGTTATCTTTACTCTGTGGTGTGCCTCATATTTGTCTCTAAGTCCCTTTAATATGAGTACAGCTTCTTCCTTAGTAGGTTCACCTACAATTATAGGTTGAAATCTTCTCTCCAAAGCTGAATCCTTTTCTATATACCTTCTGTATTCGTCTATAGTTGTAGCACCAATACATTGAATTTCTCCCCTTGCTAGTGCAGGCTTCAATATATTAGATGCATCTATAGCTCCTTCTGCTGCTCCTGCCCCTATTATGGTATGAATTTCATCTATAAACAATATTATATTACCTGACTTCCTTATTTCATCCATAACTTTCTTTAATCTCTCTTCGAATTCTCCTCTATATTTTGAGCCAGCAACTACGGATGACAATTCTAGGGTAACAACTCTCTTATTTTTGAGTATTTCAGGAATATTACCAGACATAATTCTTTGAGCCAAGCCTTCAGCTACAGCTGTCTTTCCCACTCCAGGATCCCCTATAAGACATGGATTATTTTTAGTCCTTCTACATAATATTTCAAGTACTCTTTGAGTTTCCTTATCTCTTCCTATTACAGGATCTAACTTACCTTCTTTAGCCATGTTTGTTAAATCTCTGCCAAACTGATCCAATGTTGGTGTAGATTCACCCGCATTTTTGTTCACGTCTCCGTTTGATGTATTTTGTTCTCCAGAAAGTACATCTATTAACTCTTTTCTAAGCTTATCAAAATCTGCTCCAAGATTATTTAAAATAGTAAAAGCAACACCTTCACCTTCTCTTATAAGCGCCAGTAATATATGCTCAGGACTAATATAATTATGATTCAAATTACGTGCTTCAAATAAACTTAATTCTAAAAGCCTTTTTGTTCTAGGAGTAAGTGGTATTTCATTCTTATATAAATCCATATCACCTCTTCCTTCATATTCTTCCACCAATCTTCTTACATCATCTGCTGTTATATTTATACTATTAATTAGCTCTTTAGCTGCACCATCTTCTCTTAATATCCCTAAAAGTATATGCTCTGTTCCTACATATCCATGTCGTAAATTTTGTGCTTCTTCTTGAGCGTAAAACAATACTTTTTGAGCTCTTTCAGTAAACCTTCCAAACATCATACTCTTCTCACCTTCCTTTTTATTTATTCTGAGTTAAGGTTTCCCTAACAATCTTTGCTCTATTAAAACTCATCTTTTCTTCAGCCGAATTTCGAGGTTTTGAATCATTAATTAAAAGGCACTGTGTTTTTACTAATAGTTCATTCAACATAACTAAATCAACATCTTTAATTATTCCCATTTCAACTCCTAATCTTACATCAGATAAAAATTTTAAGCATTCATCTGAATTTAAAAGTACAGCCGATTTTAATATGCCTAATGCCCTATATATTCTATCTTCTATACTATATTTATAGGTTTTAAACATAGTATTTCTCGCTATAATTTCTTCATTTACAATTTGATTTACAACTCCACTCAAGTTGTTGATTATTTCTTTTTCATTAAGTCCTAAACTTACCTGATTGGATATTTGATAAATGTTACCATAAACTTTCGAACCCTCACCATATAGTCCTCTTATAGTCATACCAACTTGACTTATTGCATTTAATATACCTGCTATCTTGTTGCTAAGTGACAATGCCGGTAAATGAACCATAACAGATGCTCTAAGACCAGTTCCAACATTAGTAGGACAAGAAGTTAAATATCCTAACTTTTCATCAAATGCATAATTTAAGTCCTCTTCCAATAAATCATCTATCTTATCGCAATAGTCATATGCCTCTTCCAAATTTAATCCTGCTGTTATACATTGAATTCTTATATGGTCTTCTTCGTTTATCATTATGCTAGTAGTTTCATCATTATCCACAATAAAAGCACTTTTACTACTATTATTTAAAAGATTTTTACTTATAAGATGTTTATCAAAAAAAATCCTATTAGAAGCAGCATCATTTTGCCATAAATATTTAGTACTAAATTTATCGTTTATTGCCTGTGATTTATAAAATGCATCTTCTACTAACTTTACTATCTTTCTTCCTCTTTCTTCATCTAATCTATGTGGAAAAGGAGCTGTATCAATATTTCTGGCAAGCCTTATCCTGCTGCTAAGTACAAGTTTATTATTATCATTACTCGATTTGATCCAATTCTCCATAACACACATCTCCTATTCCTTATTGATTTCTTTTATCTCATCTCTAATTTTAGCTGCTTTTTCATATTCCTCATTATCTATACATTTTTGGAGCTCATTCTTTAACTCTAATAACTTGTTCTTGTGTATAAGGTTTTTACCAACTCGTTTAGGTATCTTACCAGTATGCTCTAGGTTACCCTGTACTCTTTTTATTATAGGAATTAAAGTTGAGCCGAAGTTTTTATAACAATTACTACATCCAACTAAACCTGTCCTCTTAAACTCTTCAAAGTTCAAATTACAATTACTGCAAGTGACATTGAAATTATACTGAGCTGTATTATTAGAATTACCTATATAATCCATCATTCCACTTAACACATTTTGAAAAGTAAATGGTGCTGAAAAAAAATCTATTTGAGGAACAAAATTAAATTCCCCATTTTCATTTGCACACTTTTCACATAAATTAAGTTCTTTTTTAACACCATTTATTATTTTAGTTATGTGAACAGTAGCTTCATTTTTTTTACAAGATTCACAAAGCATAAATACCACCTCTTAATTACATAAAAATTATATATCGCTCAATACTACTAGCATTGCAGCTTTTAGAATATTGGCTCTTAGTATGTTTTTATTTTCTTGGAAACTAATTAAAGTCCTATCATTAATAACTGCTTTTAATATATAAGCCTCCCTCTTAGTGATAATCTTTGACTCAAGTAACCCATTTATTATTTGAATAGAAGAATTATATGTTATACTTTCACCAATTTTATCATTTATAATTTCAGCAAGTGACTTATTGTCATTCATTTCCACCTTTTTTATTATTATACATCCTCCACCGCCTCTTCTGCTTTCTATATAATATCCCTTATCTACAGTAAACCTCGTTGTAAGTACATAATTTATTTGTGAAGGGGCACAGCTAAAATAATTTGCAAGTTCATTTCTAACTATTTGGAGTTCACTTTCTTGACTGTTATCCATCGCTTGTTTTATAAAATCTTCTATTACATCTGATAACCTTGCCATAAAATCACCTTCTTGACTTTGCCTTTCTTTGACCTTAGTTACATAATAATATTTTTGCTTTATAATTTCAATATTAACATTCCATTAAATTATGCATTTTATGATAAAAAATATCGATTATATAATATTATCTATTATATAATCCACATTTTCTTTCATTTACTATCTATTATAGTATATCTATGTAAATTAACCTTTTACTATTGCAGTGGCAACTGCACCAACTAATCCACTATCATCACCTAAACCAGCTTTAACTATTTTGCAAGATTTAGCCATTGAAGCAAAGCACCTTTTTTCAACAACTTCTTTGATTTTATCAAAAACTATTTGTCCACCTTTCGAAACTCCACCGCCTATTACTATAATCTCAGGATCAAATATGGTAACTAAGTTAGCTATTCCTATTCCTAAGAATCCAAGACTCTTGTCTAATATATTTTTAGACACCTCATCTCCATTTGCTGCTTCTTTAAAGACCTCAAAAGAAGTAACCTTTTCATACTTTGAAAGTGAAGTATCCTTTCCATCCTTGATGGCTTGTACTGCCTGATTTTTTATAGCTGTTCCAGACGCTGCAGCTTCAAGGCATCCATAATTTCCACAATTGCATTTAGGCCCATCTGGCAATACTGTCATATGACCTATTTCAAGTGCATTACAAGTGTTTCCTTCGTAAAGTTTTCCATCTAATACAGCACCTCCCCCTATACCAGTACTTACAGTAACATACAGCATGTTTTTACTGCCTTTTCCTGCTCCAAACATAAATTCACCTATAGTTGCTGCATTAGCATCGTTTTCCAGGTAAGTCTTTATTCCATAACTATCTTCCAACTTTTTCACAAGCTCAAAATTCTTAAATGGTAAATTAGATGATTTTAAAATAACACCTTTTTTTACATCAAGTGGTCCTGGAGAGCCTATCCCTATTGACTTTATATCGCTTATTTTAAGACTTGACTTTTCAATAACTTGATCAATAACGCTTTTTATATTTTTAAATACTTCATCGCTGCCTTTTTGGGAATTAGTAGGTGTCTTATACCTGCTTACTATATTTCCACTACTATCGGCAGCAGCACCACTTATTTTTGTTCCACCTAGATCTATTCCAACTATGTATTTATCTTTTTCCATAATATTTACCTCCAACACATAAAGTTACTTTTTATCTTTTACGTACAAATTAACCTCCTATCCATAGTATTTCTTGGTAGCATTTATATAATACTTACCATTTGGATTTTTTACTGATGAAACTACATTAAATCTATTTTTCTCCAATATTTTATAAATCATTTTAGCTTCATTATCATTATTATCGTCGAAAGTAACTAAAAGATTATCATTTTCATTAACTATAGCCATATAATCGTCAATACTGCTATAATCCATTAAACGTATTTTACCATTTATATCTATCTGATATTGTGACATAAGGCATCTCCTCAAAAATAAAATTTTCAATTTAAATAATAAGATTATTTTCTGTCATATACTCTTAAAATATTCAATAATTTATCACTAAATAAAAGTCAAACAAAGACGCCATTAAATTTTAACAGCGCCTTTGTAAATCATTCGGCAAGTTTTACCTTTTTACTACATATTATTTTCTTTGCCTCAACCTCCGGAACTTCTTCATATCTTTCGAACTTCATACTAAAGTTTCCTCTTGCTTGAGTCATAGATCTTAAATCAGTAGCATACTTAAACATTTCTGCTTGAGGAACTTCTACTATTATCCTTTGGTTGTTTCCGCAGGGTTCCATTCCTAAAACTCTACCTCTCTTTTTATTTATATCACCTATTATATCTCCCATGTATTCATCAGGTACTACTATTTCAGCATGCATTATAGGTTCTAACAATATAGGTTTAGCTTCCGTAAGTCCTTTTTTATAAGCTATTGAAGCTGCAACTTTAAAAGCCATTTCAGATGAATCAACCGAATGGTAAGAGCCATCATGAAGTGTAGCCTTTAATCCTATAACTGGATATCCTGCAAGTACCCCATGCTTCACACAATCTTTTAGTCCTTTCTCAACTGCTGGTATATACTGTCTTGGAACAACTCCCCCTACTACTTTATCCACAAACATCAAATCTGTCTCACCATCGCATCTAGGTTCAAACTTGATTACAACATCACCATATTGACCATGTCCGCCGGACTGCTTTTTATGTTTTCCTTGAACATCTGAGGTCTTTTTGATAGTTTCTCTATAAGGAATTTTTGGTACCTGCAGTTCAACGTCTGTTCCAAACTTTGTTTTAAGTTTGGATGCTATTACATCTAAGTGAGTTTCTCCAAGCCCAGAAATTATAGTTTCAGCATTTTCTACATCTTGTGACACTTTAAATGTTGGATCTTCATCCATAAGCTTATTTAAGCCATTTGATATTCTATCCTCATCATTTTTAGATTTAGGTAATACTGCCATTGACATTACAGATTCAGGAAATTCAACTTTGTCGAATATTATAGACATATCTCTAGAACATAATGTATCCCCAGTTGTCGTAAATTGTAATTTTGAAACAGCACCTATATCTCCTGCTGTAATTTCACTAGTTGGTATCTGTTGTTTTCCTTTTAAGTAATACATACTTCCTATTTTTTCATTTTTATCCTTTTGAGAATTATATACAACCGAGTCTGATGTCATTTTGCCCGTCATTACCCTGAAGAGAGATAACTTACCAACGAAAGGATCTGCTATAGTTTTAAATACAAAAGCAGATAGTGGAGATTTATCATCTATCTTGACTTCTAACCTAGAATCATCCTTAGCATACCTTGCCCCTAAACTTGCTGACTTTTCGGGAGAAGGAAAACATTCAACTATATCCTCGAGAAGGGTTTCAATCCCAATAATCTTTACTGCTGATCCACACATAACTGGAGCTATATCACCTTGAGCACATCCATTTATGAGTCCATTATATATTTCATCATCACTTAATTCTCCATCATTAAAATACTTGTCAAGTAATTCTTCATCTGTCTCTGCTACAGCTTCTACTATCATGTTTTTGCATTCTTCAACTTTTGAAATAAGCTCCTCAGGTATTTCAACTTCTTTCATTGATTTAGTTTTGTAATCGAAAATTCTAGCCTTACCAGATATTACATTTACTACACCTTTAAAGTTTTCCTCATTTCCTATAGGATATTGTACAGGGACAACTGACATTCCAAACTTGTCATTTAATCCTTTAAATACTTTATCAAAATTAGAATTTTCTCTATCAAGTTTATTTATATAAAATGCTCGTGGAAGTTTACATTTATTTATATATTCCCATGACTTCTCAGTGCCTACTTGTATTCCTGATACGCCTGACGTAACGATTACAGCTACATCTACAGCCTTAAGTCCTTCATAAACTTCTCCAATAAAATCAAAATACCCTGGCATATCAACTAAATTAATTTTTACACTATTCCATTCACAAGGTATTATGGATGTATTTATAGAAATTGTTCTCTTTTTTTCTTCTGCATCATAATCACTAATAGTATTGCCATCTTCAACTCTACCAAATCTATCTGTACCTTTTGTGTAATAAAGTATTGATTCTGTTAAAGTAGTTTTTCCTGAACCACTATGACCTATTATACCTATATTTCTTAGATTTTTAGTTGCATAATTTTTCATAAGTAATTCCTCCTCTCACTTTCACTTAAATATATAATTCTACTTCAACTTTAAAAATCCTCTTAAGTTAATTAAATTTTCTAAATACTTTAATTAGGGTAATATTTACATAAATAGAGAACAGAAAACATAAAAACAGATGACAGAGGACAATTGACAGAGTTGGAATTTGTTATTTAGTTAAGAACTATTACTTCTTAACTCAACGATAAATTTTGCTTTATATATTAGATTATATTGATTAAACCGTAAAAATAAAAGCTATAAAATTAAGTACTCTTTCTTAATTCTACAGCTACATATATCAACTTTTACAAAAAATAAAAATGGCTCCGCGAAAAGGATTCGAACCTTCAACCCTTCGGTTAACAGCCGAATGCTCCACCGTTGAGCTATCGCGGAACAATATGTTTTACACCTGGCAGCGACCTACTCTCCCGCAGGGTCTCCCCTGAAGTACCATCGGCACTGTAAAGCTTAACCTACCTGTTCGGTATGGGAAGGAGTGTTACCTTTACGTCATAACCACCAGATCTATTTAAAAATTGCTATAAGCTTCACAATACTGCTTCAAAATTCTCCTTGCGGTGCTCATTTACATTATAGTAAACTCCGCTCCTCACTCAAATTTTTCATTGTCTTGCTCGCTTCTATCAATTTTTATTGCTAATTGATACATATTGCATATTGTGTATATCATTTTTATTGAGAAATTGTTCTCTCAAAATTGCACAGTTAAGTTAAAAGTCAAATTAAATGATTTAAGTTAATTTGGTCAAGCCCTCGACCTATTAGTATCAGTCAGCTGAATATGTTGCCATGCTTACACCTCTGACCTATCAACCTTGTGTTCTTCAAGGGGTCTTACTAGCTTGTGCTATGGGAAATCTAATCTTGAGGTGGGCTTCACGCTTAGATGCTTTCAGCGTTTATCCCGTCCCGACATAGCTACCCAGCCGTGCTCCTGGCGGAACAACTGGTACACCAGAGGTCAGTCCATCCCGGTCCTCTCGTACTAAGGACAGCTCCTCTCAAATTTCCTGCGCCCGCAGCGGATAGGGACCGAACTGTCTCACGACGTTCTGAACCCAGCTCGCGTGCCGCTTTAATGGGCGAACGGCCCAACCCTTGGGACCTACTTCAGCCCCAGGATGCGACGAGCCGACATCGAGGTGCCAAACCTCCCCGTCGATGTGGACTCTTGGGGGAGATCAGCCTGTTATCCCCGAGGTAGCTTTTATCCGTTGAGCGATGGCCCTCCCACGAGGTACCACCGGATCACTAAGCCCGACTTTCGTCCCTGCTCCACCTGTATGTGTCGCAGTCAGGCTCCCTTCTGCCTTTGCACTCTTCGAACGATTTCTAACCGTTCTGAGGGAACCTTTGGACGCCTCCGTTACTTTTTAGGAGGCGACCGCCCCAGTCAAACTGCCCGCCTAACAATGTCCCGTGGCCAGTTTCATGGCCTCCGGTTAGAATCTCAGTACTGTCAGGGTGGTATCCCAAGGATGACTCCGCTAGGGCTGACGCCCTAGTTTCTAAGTCTCCCACCTATCCTGTACAGACAATACCGAAACTCAATGTTAAGCTGCAGTAAAGCTCTACGGGGTCTTTCCGTCCAACTGCGGGTAGCAAGCATCTTCACTTGCACTACAATTTCGCCGGATTTGCTGTTGAGACAGTGCCCAAATCATTACGCCATTCGTGCGGGTCGGAACTTACCCGACAAGGAATTTCGCTACCTTAGGACCGTTATAGTTACGGCCGCCGTTTACTGGGGCTTAAGTTCATACCTTCGCTTGCGCTAAGTATTCCCCTTAACCTTCCAGCACCGGGCAGGCGTCAGCCCCTATACTTCAGCTTTCGCTTTAGCAGAGACCTGTGTTTTTGCTAAACAGTTGCTTGGGCCTATTCTCTGCGGCCGTCCGTAAGGACGGCACCCCTTATCCCGAAGTTACGGGGTCAATTTGCCGAGTTCCTTAACAGCAATTCTTCCGATGGTCTTAGGATTCTCTCCTCACCTACCTGTGTCGGTTTGCGGTACGGGCACCAGTTTCCTCCATAGAGACTTTTCTTGGCAGCGTGGAATCGGATACTTCTTTCTTAGAAAAGAAATCCCTGTAACACCTCAACTAATCCCAGCGGATTTACCTTCTGGGCACGTCTAAGTGCTTAGACACACATCCAACAGTGTGCACATCCTATCCTCCTGCGTCATCCCATCTGTCAAATGGAAGCTGGCGGTATTGGAATGTCAGCCAATTGTCCATCACCTACGCCTTTCGGCCTCGGCTTAGGTCCCGACTAACCCTGGGAGGACGAGCCTTCCCCAGGAAACCTTAGGTTTTCGACCAATAAGATTCTCACTTATTTCTCGCTACTTATGCCAGCATACTCACTCCTGTACAGTCCACCGCTCCTTACGGTACAGCTTCAATCCATACAGGAAGCTCCTCTACCACTCTTTCGAGTCCATAGCTTCGGTGGTAAGTTTTAGCCCCGGACATTTTCGGCGCAGGATCTCTCG
Organism: Clostridium sp. JN-1; assembly: GCF_003718715.1. Lineage (NCBI taxonomy): Bacteria > Bacillati > Bacillota > Clostridia > Eubacteriales > Clostridiaceae > Clostridium > Clostridium sp. JN-1. The sequence continues at coordinate 2,607,733 of NZ_CP033465.1, forward strand.
ACTAGTGAGCTATTACGCACTCTTTAAATGAGTGGCTGCTTCTAAGCCAACATCCTAGTTGTCTTAGAAATCCCACATCCTTTACCACTTAACTTACACTTTGGGACCTTAGCTGATGATCTGGGCTGTTTCCCTTTTGACCGCGGATCTTATCATTCGCAGTCTGACTGCCGAGATACGAGTATATGGCATTCGGAGTTTGATAAGGTTCAGTAACTGTTTTCAGCCCTTAGCCTATTCAGTGCTCTACCTCCATTACTCAATCTCGACGCTAGCCCTAAAGCTATTTCGAGGAGAACCAGCTATCTCCGAGTTCGATTGGAATTTCTCCGCTATCCACAGCTCATCCCATGGTTTTTCAACACCAACGCGGTTCGGACCTCCACGGAATTTTACTTCCGCTTCATCCTGTCCATGGATAGGTCACTCGGTTTCGGGTCTGCAGCATGCAACTAGTCGCCCTATTCAGACTCGGTTTCCCTTCGGCTCCATACCTTAAGTATTTAACCTTGCTGCATACCGCAACTCGCTGGCTCGTTCTACAAAAAGCACGCCGTCGCACTTAAATGTGCTTCGACCGGTTGTGGACACACGGTTTCAGGTTCTATTTCACTCCCCTTCCGGGGTTCTTTTCACCTTTCCCTCACGGTACTGCTTCACTATCGGTCACCAGGTAGTATTTAGCCTTGGGAGGTGGTCCTCCCAGCTTCCCACAAGGTTTCACGTGTCTCGTGGTACTCTGGAATAGATCTAACTTAAATTTCTTTTTATTTACAGGGCTTTTACCTTCTGCGGCGGAGCCTTCCAGCTCTCTTCAATTAGGAAATAAAAGTGTTTATGATCTACCCGCAACCCCAGGAACAAGTTCCTGGTTTGGGCTCTTTCTCTTTCGCTCGCCGCTACTTAAGAAATCGATTTTTCTTTCTCTTCCTCCGGGTACTTAGATGTTTCAGTTCCCCGGGTTTGTCTCTATAAACCTATGAATTCAGTTTAAAGTACATGACGTTAGTCATGTGGGTTTCCCCATTCGGAAATCTCCGGATCACAGGCTATTTGCGCCTACCCGAAGCTTATCGCAGCTTATCACGTCCTTCTTCGACTCCTGGTGCCATGGCATTCACCATGCGCCCTTTGTAGCTTGACCTTTAAGTTAAAAATTGCTATAAGCAATTTTTATTTCATTAATAATAAGTTATACACTATTATTAATGTTTGTTTGTTAGTTGATATATTATTACACCAACTATAACTATAAGAATCTTTTAATTCTACAAAGTACGATTAATTATATTAATCTTCATTCAGTATAAATATTCTTTTTAGAATAAATATACATGAATATGCTTTACTTTTAACTTATTTTCTCTGTGCAATTTTCAAAGAACAAATGGTGGGCTTAAATGGACTCGAACCATCGACCTCACGCTTATCAGGCGTGCGCTCTAACCAGCTGAGCTATAAGCCCTCAAAAAAAAATAAACATTAGTGCATCAAACAGAGTATCGACATTAAACCAGTCTTTTAAGATAGAATTAACTATCTTACGACTCCTTAGAAAGGAGGTGATCCAGCCGCAGGTTCTCCTACGGCTACCTTGTTACGACTTCACCCCAATTATTAACCCCACCTTCGGCCGCTGGCCCCTTACGGTTGCCCCACGGACTTCGGGTGTTGCCAACTCTCATGGTGTGACGGGCGGTGTGTACAAGGCCCGGGAACGCATTCACCGCGGCATTCTGATTCGCGATTACTAGCAACTCCAGCTTCATGCAGGCGGGTTTCAGCCTGCAATCCGAACTGAGGTGAATTTTGAAGTTTGGCTCACCCTCGCGGGTTTGCATCTCTCTGTATTCACCATTGTAGCACGTGTGTAGCCCTAGACATAAGGGGCATGATGATTTGACGTCATCCCCACCTTCCTCCCGGTTAACCCGGGCAGTCTCACTAGAGTGCTCAACTTAATGGTAGCAACTAATGATAAGGGTTGCGCTCGTTGCAGGACTTAACCTAACATCTCACGACACGAGCTGACGACAACCATGCACCACCTGTCTCCCTGCCCCGAAGGGCTTCCCTAATTACAGGTAATTCAGGGGATGTCAAGTCTAGGTAAGGTTCTTCGCGTTGCTTCGAATTAAACCACATGCTCCGCTGCTTGTGCGGACCCCCGTCAATTCCTTTGAGTTTTAATCTTGCGATCGTACTTCCCAGGCGGAGTACTTACTGCGTTTACTGCGGCACAGAAGGGGTCGATACCTCCTACACCTAGTACTCATCGTTTACGGCGTGGACTACCAGGGTATCTAATCCTGTTTGCTACCCACGCTTTCGTGCCTCAGCGTCAGTTACAGTCCAGAAAGCCGCCTTCGCCGCTGGTGTTCTTCCTAATCTCTACGCATTTCACCGCTACACTAGGAATTCCGCTTTCCTCTCCTGCACTCTAGATATCCAGTTTGAAATGCAGTCCCCAGGTTGAGCCCGGGGTTTTCACATCCCACTTAAATATCCGCCTGCGCACCCTTTACGCCCAGTAAATCCGGACAACGCTCGCCACCTACGTATTACCGCGGCTGCTGGCACGTAGTTAGCCGTGGCTTCCTCCTTTGGTACCGTCATTATCGTCCCAAAAGACAGGGCTTTACAATCCGAAAACCTTCATCACCCACGCGGCGTTGCTGCATCAGGCTTTCGCCCATTGTGCAATATTCCCCACTGCTGCCTCCCGTAGGAGTCTGGACCGTCTCTCAGTTCCAATGTGGCCGATTACCCTCTCAGGTCGGCTGCGCATCGCTGCCTTGGTAAGCCGTTACCTTACCAACTAGCTAATGCGCCGCGGGCCCATCTCAAAGTGGATTTCTCCTTTGGTTATTTTACCATGCGATAAAATAACTTTATGCGGTATTAATCTCCCTTTCGGGAGGCTATCCCCCTCTTTGAGGCAGGTTGCCCACGTGTTACTCACCCGTCCGCCGCTAGATCCATTCCCGAAGGAATTTCTCTCGCTCGACTTGCATGTGTTAGGCACGCCGCCAGCGTTCGTCCTGAGCCAGGATCAAACTCTCAATTTAATTTCTTATATATAAACTCTTTTCAGAGTTTCAAGTTCAATTTAAGCTCATTTACTTACTCTTAAGCTGTTTTCACAGCTTTCAAAAGAATTGCTGGTTTATTATTCTCTTCTCTGTTTGATTTTCAAGGTTCACTAACATTTACAACGACTAATATGTTATCATATTGAATTTGTATTGTCAAGAAAATATTTTAAATAAAATTCAAAAATATTTTAATTACATTTTCTTTATAACAATACTACATAATAGAAGAAAAAATAAGAGATACTAAGTATCTCTTGCTTTTTTGGTGGAGATAAAGAGACTCGAACTCTTGACCCTCTGCGTGCAAGGCAGATGCTCTCCCAACTGAGCTATACCCCCATAATGGTGGACCTTCAGGGACTCGAACCCCGGACCAACCGGTTATGAGCCGGTTGCTCTAACCAACTGAGCTAAAGATCCATTAAAACCTGGCAACAACTTACTCTCCCACAGAGTCTCCTCTGCAGTACCATCAGCACTATAAAGCTTAACCTACCTGTTCGGCATGGGAAGGAGTGTTACCTTTACGTAATAACCACCAGATATATTTACCTTATCAACAGTAATTAAATTACTACTGATTACATTTAAAAATTATACTAGACTTATATTATTTTGTCAATAGACCTTTTATTAATTTTTAGACATAATTTAGTGTAATTATTGCATGACTTGCTAACTTTATTTTAAGCTTATTAAAAATTCATCAACCTCATTATATTTTCAATAGTTTTTTCTACATTGCTTTGTCCATTTTTTAATGCATTATCTAAAGTTGTAACACCTCTGACTATGCTAAAAATTGAATCTATGCCCTTTTCATAAAGTATATCTATGTCATCTCCAACACTTCCAGCTACTGCTATAACATGTTTCCCATACTTTTTTGCTAACCTTGCAACTCCAACTGGAGTTTTTCCATATTGCGTCTGAAAGTCTATGCTGCCTTCACCTGTGAAAACTATATCGGCATCTTTTAATTTTTCCTCCAGTTTAGAATATTTAATAACTATGTCTGCTCCATTTTCAAGCTTTCCATTTAAAAATGCAATAAGAGCTGTTCCCAACCCTCCGGCAGCTCCAGCACCTGGTACATTCATGACATCTATTTTAAATTGCTCTTTGATTACATTTGCATAATGTCTTAAATTATTATCTAAAATAGCTATCATTTTAGGAGCGGCACCCTTTTGTGGTCCGAAAACATTAGATGCTCCATCTTTCCCACAAAGTGGATTTGTTACATCACAAGCTACTTCTACATTTAGATCTTTTAAACGAGGGTTAAGATTAGTTAAATCAATTTTGTATAATTTGTTTAATTCACCTCCGCCAAAGCCAATTTCATTTCCATGTTCATCTAAAAATCTTCCACCTAAAGCTTGAATTGCACCTACTCCTCCATCATTGGTACAACTTCCTCCAATACCTATTAATAGTTTTTTTATTCCGTGATCTAAACAATTTCTTATTAATTCTCCTGTTCCATAAGTAGTAGTTATCATTGGATTCCTTTTTTCCTTTGGCAAAAGCGCTATCCCACTTGCACTTGCCATTTCTATAATTCCAGTTTGACCATCTCCTAAAATTCCATATTGTGATTCTATTTCATAACCAAGTGGACCAATTACATTTGACTTGTATACTTTACCATTCGTAGCATCTACAAGGGACTGCATTGTTCCTTCTCCGCCATCTGCCATAGGTACATGTATACAATTAACATCTTTATTTACTTTCTTTATCCCCCTCTCCATAGCTTCACAGACTTCTTTCGCAGTCATACTTTCTTTAAAAGAATCCGGTGCTAATAAAATGTTTAAACCTTTCTTCATGTTTAATCCCCCCAACTTACAATATATTTAGAACTTCCAATCTGCCAGCTTAAATTTATACCTCTATAAAAAAATAACTCTGTTTTCTTAGTATTATACTACTTTATATATCAAATGCTGTAATTTGTAGTATAAAAATATTGCAATGCAAATTTAAAAGATATTAGAAGAGAAACTACAAAATAGTGATTTAAAATAAATTTCAACTGTAATATAAGGGTTAAATTACAGTTGAAATTTACTTACGATATTTGATAATTTAGTTATAGATGCTTATCTCAAACAAAATATAAAACATCAGGGGGGAATTTATATGAAACTATTTATAGATACAGCAAATGTAGATGAAATAAGAGAAATTAATGATATGGGGGTTATTTGTGGAGTTACTACAAATCCTTCACTAATAGCAAAGGAAGGAAAAGATTTCAATGAAGTAATAAAAGAAATCACTTCTATTGTAGATGGACCTATAAGCGGCGAAGTAATTGCACTTGATGCAGATGGAATGATAAAAGAGGGTAGAGAAATTGCAAAAATTCATAAAAACATGGTTGTAAAAATACCAATGACTGAAGAGGGTCTGAAGGCTGTAAATGTTTTATCAAAAGAAGGAATAAAGACAAATGTAACACTTATTTTTTCAGCTGGTCAAGCATTATTAGCAGCTAGATCAGGTGCTTCTTACGTTAGTCCGTTTCTTGGAAGAGTTGATGATATATCTGATAACTCCATAGAATTACTATCTTCCATATGTAAAATATTTAGAATTCATAACATAAAAACACAGATAATAGCAGCAAGTATAAGAAATCCTATGCATGTTGTAAATGCCGCAGCTTGTGGTGCACATATTGCCACTGTACCTTATAAAATTATAAAACAATTAATCAAACATCCTTTAACTGATCAGGGAATAGAAAAGTTTATGAAAGACTGGAAAGAAGCTTTTGACAAATAAATGTCTTTTCTTAATCTATCAATTAATATGTAAATAAAAAAGGCAGTCAAATAACTGCCTTTTTGTATTCAATTCAAATATAATTAAGTAATCATCTATTGCGATATTCCTTACAAAAAATAAAAATGGCTCCGCGAAAAGGATTTGAACCTTCAACCCTTCGGTTAACAGCCGAATGCTCCACCGTTGAGCTATCGCGGAACAATATGTTTTACACCTAGCGGCGACCTACTCTCCCGCAGGGTCTCCCCTGAAGTACCATCGGCACTGTAAAGCTTAACCTACCTGTTCGGTATGGGAAGGAGTGTTACCTTTACGTCATTACCACCAGATTTACTTTAAAAATTGCTATAAGCTTCACATTACTGCGTCAAAACTCTCTCTGCGGTGCTCATTTACATTATAGTAAACTCCGCTCCTCACTCAAATTTTTCATTGTCTTGCTCGCTTCTATCAATTTTTATTGTTAATTGATACATATTGCATATCGTGTATATCATTTTTATTGAGAATTTGTTCTCTCAAAATTGCACAGTTAAGTTAAAAGTCAAATTAAACGATTTTAGTTAATTTGGTCAAGCCCTCGACCTATTAGTATCAGTCAGCTGAACATGTTGCCATGCTTACACCTCTGACCTATCAACCTTGTGTTCTTCAAGGGGTCTTACTAGCTTGTGCTATGGGAAATCTAATCTTGAGGTGGGCTTCACGCTTAGATGCTTTCAGCGTTTATCCCGTCCCGACATAGCTACCCAGCCGTGCTCCTGGCGGAACAACTGGTACACCAGAGGTCAGTCCATCCCGGTCCTCTCGTACTAAGGACAGCTCCTCTCAAATTTCCTGCGCCCGCAGCGGATAGGGACCGAACTGTCTCACGACGTTCTGAACCCAGCTCGCGTGCCGCTTTAATGGGCGAACGGCCCAACCCTTGGGACCTACTTCAGCCCCAGGATGCGACGAGCCGACATCGAGGTGCCAAACCTCCCCGTCGATGTGGACTCTTGGGGGAGATCAGCCTGTTATCCCCGAGGTAGCTTTTATCCGTTGAGCGATGGCCCTCCCACGAGGTACCACCGGATCACTAAGCCCGACTTTCGTCCCTGCTCCACCTGTATGTGTCGCAGTCAGGCTCCCTTCTGCCTTTGCACTCTTCGAACGATTTCTAACCGTTCTGAGGGAACCTTTGGGCGCCTCCGTTACTTTTTAGGAGGCGACCGCCCCAGTCAAACTGCCCGCCTAACAATGTCCCGTGGCCAGTTTCATGGCCTCCGGTTAGAATCTCAGTACTGTCAGGGTGGTATCCCAAGGATGACTCCGCTAGGGCTGACGCCCTAGTTTCTAAGTCTCCCACCTATCCTGTACAGACAATACCGAAACTCAATGTTAAGCTGCAGTAAAGCTCTACGGGGTCTTTCCGTCCAACTGCGGGTAGCAAGCATCTTCACTTGCACTACAATTTCGCCGGATTTGCTGTTGAGACAGTGCCCAAATCATTACGCCATTCGTGCGGGTCGGAACTTACCCGACAAGGAATTTCGCTACCTTAGGACCGTTATAGTTACGGCCGCCGTTTACTGGGGCTTAAGTTCATACCTTCGCTTGCGCTAAGTATTCCCCTTAACCTTCCAGCACCGGGCAGGCGTCAGCCCCTATACTTCAGCTTTCGCTTTAGCAGAGACCTGTGTTTTTGCTAAACAGTTGCTTGGGCCTATTCTCTGCGGCCGTCCGTAAGGACGGCACCCCTTATCCCGAAGTTACGGGGTCAATTTGCCGAGTTCCTTAACAGCAATTCTTCCGATGGTCTTAGGATTCTCTCCTCACCTACCTGTGTCGGTTTGCGGTACGGGCACCAGTTTCCTCCATAGAGACTTTTCTTGGCAGCGTGGAATCGGATACTTCTTTCTTAGAAAAGAAATCCCTGTAACACCTCAACTAATCCCAGCGGATTTACCTTCTGGGCACGTCTAAGTGCTTAGACACACATCCAACAGTGTGCACATCCTATCCTCCTGCGTCATCCCATCTGTCAAATGGAAGCTGGCGGTATTGGAATGTCAGCCAATTGTCCATCACCTACGCCTTTCGGCCTCGGCTTAGGTCCCGACTAACCCTGGGAGGACGAGCCTTCCCCAGGAAACCTTAGGTTTTCGACCAATAAGATTCTCACTTATTTCTCGCTACTTATGCCAGCATACTCACTCCTGTACAGTCCACCGCTCCTTACGGTACAGCTTCAATCCATACAGGAAGCTCCTCTACCACTCTTTCGAGTCCATAGCTTCGGTGGTAAGTTTTAGCCCCGGACATTTTCGGCGCAGGATCTCTCGACTAGTGAGCTATTACGCACTCTTTAAATGAGTGGCTGCTTCTAAGCCAACATCCTAGTTGTCTTAGAAATCCCACATCCTTTACCACTTAACTTACACTTTGGGACCTTAGCTGATGATCTGGGCTGTTTCCCTTTTGACCGCGGATCTTATCATTCGCAGTCTGACTGCCGAGATACGAGTATATGGCATTCGGAGTTTGATAAGGTTCAGTAACTGTTTTCAGCCCTTAGCCTATTCAGTGCTCTACCTCCATTACTCAATCTCGACGCTAGCCCTAAAGCTATTTCGAGGAGAACCAGCTATCTCCGAGTTCGATTGGAATTTCTCCGCTATCCACAGCTCATCCCATGGTTTTTCAACACCAACGCGGTTCGGACCTCCACGGAATTTTACTTCCGCTTCATCCTGTCCATGGATAGGTCACTCGGTTTCGGGTCTGCAGCATGCAACTAGTCGCCCTATTCAGACTCGGTTTCCCTTCGGCTCCATACCTTAAGTATTTAACCTTGCTGCATACCGCAACTCGCTGGCTCGTTCTACAAAAAGCACGCCGTCGCACTTAAATGTGCTTCGACCGGTTGTGGACACACGGTTTCAGGTTCTATTTCACTCCCCTTCCGGGGTTCTTTTCACCTTTCCCTCACGGTACTGCTTCACTATCGGTCACCAGGTAGTATTTAGCCTTGGGAGGTGGTCCTCCCAGCTTCCCACAAGGTTTCACGTGTCTCGTGGTACTCTGGAATAGATCTAACTTAAATTTCTTTTTATTTACAGGGCTTTTACCTTCTGCGGCGGAGCCTTCCAGCTCTCTTCAATTAGGAAATAAAAGTGTTTATGATCTACCCGCAACCCCAGGAACAAGTTCCTGGTTTGGGCTCTTTCTCTTTCGCTCGCCGCTACTTAAGAAATCGATTTTTCTTTCTCTTCCTCCGGGTACTTAGATGTTTCAGTTCCCCGGGTTTGTCTCTATAAACCTATGAATTCAGTTTAAAGTACATGACGTTAGTCATGTGGGTTTCCCCATTCGGAAATCTCCGGATCACAGGCTATTTGCGCCTACCCGAAGCTTATCGCAGCTTATCACGTCCTTCTTCGACTCCTGGTGCCATGGCATTCACCATGCGCCCTTTGTAGCTTGACCTTTAAGTTAAAAATTGCTATAAGCAATTTTTATTTCATTAATAATAAGTTATACACTATTATTAATGTTTGTTTGTTAGTTGATATATTATTACACCAACTATAACTATAAGAATCTTTTAATTCTACAAAGTACGATTAATTATATTAATCTTCATTCAGTATAAATATTCTTTTTAGAATAAATATACATGAATATGCTTTACTTTTAACTTATTTTCTCTGTGCAATTTTCAAAGAACAATTTTTGAGAGTGATGACAGATAATTAATTCATTATCTGTTAAAAACCATTTAGGTTTTTAATCCCTCAAAATCAAACAGAGTATAATAAAACCAGTCTTTTAAGATAGAATTAACTATCTTACGACTCCTTAGAAAGGAGGTGATCCAGCCGCAGGTTCTCCTACGGCTACCTTGTTACGACTTCACCCCAATTATTAACCCCACCTTCGGCCGCTGGCCCCTTACGGTTGCCCCACGGACTTCGGGTGTTGCCAACTCTCATGGTGTGACGGGCGGTGTGTACAAGGCCCGGGAACGCATTCACCGCGGCATTCTGATTCGCGATTACTAGCAACTCCAGCTTCATGCAGGCGGGTTTCAGCCTGCAATCCGAACTGAGGTGAATTTTGAAGTTTGGCTCACCCTCGCGGGTTTGCATCTCTCTGTATTCACCATTGTAGCACGTGTGTAGCCCTAGACATAAGGGGCATGATGATTTGACGTCATCCCCACCTTCCTCCCGGTTAACCCGGGCAGTCTCACTAGAGTGCTCAACTTAATGGTAGCAACTAATGATAAGGGTTGCGCTCGTTGCAGGACTTAACCTAACATCTCACGACACGAGCTGACGACAACCATGCACCACCTGTCTCCCTGCCCCGAAGGGCTTCCCTAATTACAGGTAATTCAGGGGATGTCAAGTCTAGGTAAGGTTCTTCGCGTTGCTTCGAATTAAACCACATGCTCCGCTGCTTGTGCGGGCCCCCGTCAATTCCTTTGAGTTTTAATCTTGCGATCGTACTTCCCAGGCGGAGTACTTACTGCGTTTACTGCGGCACAGAAGGGGTCGATACCTCCTACACCTAGTACTCATCGTTTACGGCGTGGACTACCAGGGTATCTAATCCTGTTTGCTACCCACGCTTTCGTGCCTCAGCGTCAGTTACAGTCCAGAAAGCCGCCTTCGCCACTGGTGTTCTTCCTAATCTCTACGCATTTCACCGCTACACTAGGAATTCCGCTTTCCTCTCCTGCACTCTAGATATCCAGTTTGAAATGCAGTCCCCAGGTTGAGCCCGGGGTTTTCACATCCCACTTAAATATCTGCCTACGCACCCTTTACGCCCAGTAAATCCGGACAACGCTCGCCACCTACGTATTACCGCGGCTGCTGGCACGTAGTTAGCCGTGGCTTCCTCCTTTGGTACCGTCATTATCGTCCCAAAAGACAGGGCTTTACGATCCGAAAACCTTCATCACCCACGCGGCGTTGCTGCATCAGGCTTTCGCCCATTGTGCAATATTCCCCACTGCTGCCTCCCGTAGGAGTCTGGACCGTCTCTCAGTTCCAATGTGGCCGATTACCCTCTCAGGTCGGCTGCGCATCGCTGCCTTGGTAAGCCGTTACCTTACCAACTAGCTAATGCGCCGCGGGCCCATCTCAAAGTGGATTTCTCCTTTGGTTATTTTACCATGTGATAAAATAACTTTATGCGGTATTAATCTCCCTTTCGGGAGGCTATCCCCCTCTTTGAGGCAGGTTGCCCACGTGTTACTCACCCGTCCGCCGCTAGATCCATTCCCGAAGGAATTTCTCTCGCTCGACTTGCATGTGTTAGGCACGCCGCCAGCGTTCGTCCTGAGCCAGGATCAAACTCTCAATTTAATTTCTTATATATAAACTCTTTTCAGAGTTTCAAGTTCAATTTAAGCTCATTTACTTACTTTTAAGCTGTTTTCACAGCTTACAAAAGAATTGCTGGTTTATTATTCTCTTCTCTGTTTGATTTTCAAGGTTCATCATCGCTTCATCTAAGCGACTTCTATATACTATCATGTATATTTGAAACTGTCAAGAACTTTTTTTAACTTTTTTTAATTATTTTAACTTTTCATTAAGTAATTAATTTTTGTATTAAAAGTTCTTTTCTTGATTACCGCTTATTCACTCAAGCGACATGTGTTATTCTATCACCTTTCACTATCATATAAGTTACTCAGTCCTATTATTATTCAAAATTATATATATTATTCTCTATTTTTCTCTTTATTTATAACTTTTTTATATGTGGACACTCCATGTTAAGTTTACGATGTTTTTAGCCTAATTATTAAAGCTAATTCATGAGTAAATCATATTTTATCACATTAATTTATATAATTAGAATGTATTTATATGAATTACTCACAAATTAACTTTAAACAATAAAATATATTAGGTCGCTAAATAACTAATATTACAATTCTTTTATTCAACAATAATAATTATTCTAAATTATTTACTATTTCCTTGAATCTATTTCCCCTAGCTTCAAAATTAGGAAACATATCAAAACTTGCACAAGCTGGTGATAATGTAATTATATCTCCCTGCTTAGAATTTTCCTTTGCTTTCATAATTGCATCTTCAAAACTATCAGCTATTATAATTGGCAATTCGATTTTCCTATCTTCTATAACTTTATCAAAGCTTAATTTTATCTTGTCTTTAGTATTACCTACTAAAATTAAAGTCTTAATGTACTTATATCCTTCTTGTGCCAAAGGTTCAAACGGTATGTTTTTATCGTAACCTCCTGCAATTAAGATAACTGGCTTTTCAAAAGCCTTTAACCCAGCTAATGTTCTAGTAGGACTTGAGGCTATTGAATCATTATAGTATTTTACTCCATTTAGTTCTCTTACAAATTCACATCTATGTTCTACTCCTGTAAATGAAGAAGCTACTTTCTTCATAGTACTAATATCAACATCTTCAGATACAGCACAAAAAGCTGCCAATAAGTTTTCGACATTGTGCATACCTTTTAGCTTAATGTCTCCTAATTTACATACTTCATTATTATTTATATACAACTTATCATTTTGAAAATAAGCACCATCATCAATTTTTTGCTTTATACTAAATTGCATCAACCTTCCATTTGCTTCACAAGTCATAGAATCAGTTAATTCATTATCTTTATTCAAAATAAGCAAATCATCTTTTCCTTGATACTTGAATATATTTTTCTTAGCATTTATATATTCATCCATATCTTTGTGTATGTCTAAATGATTAGGACTTAAATTTGTTATTATAGAAATTTCAGGTGATACATTCATTGTCATAAGTTGAAAACTGGATAACTCTAATACTACTTTATCGTCCTTATTTATTTCTTCTATTTTACTAAATAGAGGTGTACCTATATTTCCTCCTACCCATGTTTTATATCCCTGTTCTTTTAAGATGTTATATATCAAAGTAGTAGTAGTAGTTTTACCATCACTACCTGTTACTCCATATATTTTAGCTGGACAATACTTTATAAATTCCTCCATTTCAGAAGTTATATATGCCCCTGCTTTCTTAGCTTCTTGAAGTTCTGGCATATCTATTCTCATAGAAGGAGTTTTAAATATCACTTCAAAATTCTTTAAGTTTTCCATATATCCAGTGCCCAAAACTAACTTAACACCTTTTTTACTAAGCTGGTCTGCAGTTTTTCCCAACTGTTCTTCATTCTTTTTATCGAACGCACTGACATCTGCACCTAGATTTAATAATAAATCTATCAAGGGTTTATTGCTAATTCCTATACCAACTACAGCTGTTTTCTTTCCTCTTATAAATTTTTTAAAATCTATAAAGCTACTTTTCATAATCTAAGCCCTCCAAGACATAAATATTAGTAAAATTACTATTTTAATTATACCACTTTGCATAAATATTTAAATTCAACATTTTATTAAATGATATAGTAAAAATTTAGCCAAATTAATGGTATTATGATGTTAATACAATTTTGAAAAGGAGCATCTAAAATGAGTAATGAAAATGTATCTTACTTTGGACCAGAAAGTGAAGATGAAACCAGTATTGAAGCAGTAATTGGAAACTTACTTATGAAAAAAAAGCTGACTTTAGCCACTGCTGAATCATGTACAGGCGGACTTATAGCAGCTAAACTTGTAAACTATCCAGGAATTTCATCAGTTTTTATGGAAGGTGCTGTAACCTACAGCAATGAAGCTAAAATGAGACGATTAGGTGTAAAACCTGAAACTTTAAATAGATTTGGTGCAGTTAGCAAAGAAACTGCTTACGAAATGGCAGAAGGCATTTCCAAAACTTCTGGTACAAATATAGGATTATCAACCACTGGTATTGCCGGACCTGGAGGCGGAACTCCTGAAAAACCTGTAGGTTTAGTTTATGTTGGTCTTTGTATAAATGATAAAGTTCAAGTAAAAAGGCTTCAATATTCAGGGACCAGAGATATGGTAAGAAAAGAAACTACAATGTACGCACTCGACTTCTTAAGAAAAGAACTGCTCAAACTTAAGTAGCCTTTTGCAATTTGCTTAAGCTGCATTGTGGCAAAATAAATGTTCTAAGGAAGCTTAGTGTTGGTAGCACTAAGCTTTTCTTACTTATATTATATCAAATTACTAATTTATAATACTCAATCTGAAATTGTAATTTATATATTTATTGTAGTGGCTATAATTCTCGTGCATAAGAAATGCCCTTTTTAATTGCTTCTGCTAATCCCTTTGGATTTTCCCAAGCCATAGAATGTCCTGCCGATTTTACAATTTCAATGTTTATCATTCGTCTTTCCAGCTCAATTTTATCATTATCTTGTAAAGATTTTTCACCAAAAATGAATGTCTTTTTACATTGCAATGAATATAATATTTCACGCCATGATGGCTCTGCACCAGCAACTGCTGATTTTGAAATTCTACTAATTGCTGTAGAAGAACAAACTGATAATGTAGATGCCCACATAGAATTTACACTAGAATTTTCATTGACAACTTCATCAAATATTCCATTTACAAAATCTTCTTCTTGATAATTCCCAAATTCGTAACTTGATGAGCCTTTACTGCTTTTATCTAAATTAGCTTCACTAAGAATAATTGTTTCAATATTATCTCTGCATTTATCTGCAAGTTCAAGTGCAATAGGGCCTCCTAAACTATGTGCAAAAATAATAAACTTATCAAGTTTTAGATCTTGTACAAAATTATATAAATAGTTTGCATGTTCTTTTATCGTATATAAATAATCATCTGGTTTATCACTAAATCCACTACCAAGCAAGTCTATTAATATTCGTCTGTGATTTATTAAATCAGTTTGTGCTGCAACTTCAGGATAATCAAATGACCCAGAACATCCTAAGCCATGAATAAATAGTATTGGCGTATCTTTACCTGGTAAATCATGATACCTCATTTTATTATTTTCATTATCAACTATGTATTCCTTCATACAAAACCTCCATAATTAAACATAAATTTTTTTATCTTTTTCTAAATAATTGGAATTTAGCTATTTCATTCTTTTAATTGTTTCATCCAGTGAAATACATTCTGAATATCTGCCATTCCACATAAATTCATTGTAATATTGATAGCTTTGCTTAGCTGACATAAATTTATTATTAACTGTTGTATTTGCATATGCTGGAACAATAATATTAAACCCATGTTCAAATCCACATTTTATAGTAGTATCAATACAATAATCTGTTTGAAGCCCTACAATAATTATATCTTTTTCACCTTTACCTATTAAATATTCTAACAATCCAGTCCCTTTAAAAGCACTATTAACCTTTTTATCAAATATTTTTTCATCATTCATTGGTTGAAACTTTTCATATATTTCAAAGCCGTCAGTTCCTTTTGTTAATTCATTCCCTATTCCATCATCATGACGTACATATATTACTTCAATATTATTTGTCCTAGCCTCATGTATTATTTCTTTAACATTAGATACAAACCTATCAAATTCATATAATTCTTCATTTGTTATTAACTTTTGTGTATCAACAACTAATAAAACCATTTTAATCTCCTTTTAAAATTTACTATCTATAGTATTCAACCTTAAATTGAAAAATTGAAAATTTAACAATTTAATATCATTTTTATAATATTACCAATCAACTCCTGTTAGTTCACCTGGCTTAGGTTTTCTTACGTGAATAATCATTTCATATTCACATGCTCCAAACTTCAAAAAATTCTTTTGTGCTTGGATTAAACTAACATGATTAGCTCCACCCTCATATGTTGGATCTTTCAACTGAATTGGATCATCTTCCCAAAAACATATTTCGCATATATCATAATTTCCATCAGGCTCTTCATCAAATGTATAATAACCACAACATGGACATTTATATTTCATAACTAGTCTCCTCGTATAATAAGTTTATAGTCAGTTAAAGAACTGCTATAGACTTATTTATTTTTTGCATTTTGTATAGATTAAGAAAGCACTTTGAATTATAAAGCAATCCGTAATTCAAATTACTATTTAATTTTTCTGTATCTCAATAATTTTTTTCAATTATAATTCTACATATCTATTTTCATCAAACATTGTAGATGTTGTATCTTACATAGATGAAGTTGCCTTTGCAATAACTCCTGTTGGTGGAGCTATATCATCAACATTCAATTCAGTTTTTTAACATAACAAAACTACATCCTAATTTATGTTAACACAAGAATTATTATATAATGTTTCCTAGGCATGTCCTAGTAATTTGATGTATTAATTAAATTCCATAGTAATATAGATAACCACTTCAGACACTTAACTTATACGCAAATATATGTTGCCAAAACTGAAGACACATATAAAAACTTATTTATTATTCTATTTCTCTAAGTCTTTCAACAATGCTCATCTTTCTTGTAGTTTTATAAAATATCCATGGAATAATCATAGAAATTGCTATTAAAAATGGTATACATGCTAACACAGGCAAAATAGTAACATTATATGAGAAAAACCATATATCTGCTGCTATGACCGACACTATTCCATAAGTTAGTGGCATTCCAAGTATAACCACTATTATTATCGTAAACAAAGCATAATATAAACCTTCAAAAATCAGCATCTTATTAAGCTGTTTACCTGTCATTCCTATGCTTTGCAGTATTGCATATTCTTGTCTTCTTGCTAAAATGTTTGTAGACATTGAATTTATGAAATTAAGTATTCCAATTACCGCAACAATTAAACTAAGGGAATATCCAACAACTTCATAAGTTGATTTAGTTTTTGCAAACTCTTTCTTATACGTATCCCTAGATTCATAGCTAAGCATTGGCTCTTTTGTTTCTATAAGATTTTGAATATATTTTTCTGTACTATTTATATATTGATCTTTTACATCAAATATAGTTGTCATTATTACTGGATTTTTAATCTGCTTTTTAAATTCCTCTGACGGCATAAAAATATCTGTACCATCGCCGCGTCTTACTGTAAGGTTATTTTCAATATATGCAATTGCCATGACTTCATATGTTTTTACATTTCCATTACCATAATCAATTTTAATATTATCTCCAACATCATAGTAAGATGCTGTATGATTTCTATCCGCATTTTGTATTTTATCAATATCTTTATTACAATTAAATTCAACATCATGCGGCATCCCAATTACAATATAATTCCCCGAAGCAAATTTTTCTGAATCAAATCTTCCTTTTTTTATCTCAAGTTTATCCCAAATAAATTTATCAATCCCATTGAGATGAATGTTTATTTCACCATTTTCCATTACTTTTTTGGCTGCATTTTTTGCATAGGAATCATCACTATTTAAATTAACTGAATCTTTAAACCATTCAAAGGAATTATCACTAAGTTTATGTTTATCCTCTTTAAAATATATTCTTCCAATACCTTCTATGCCATCTAAAGAGCTTATTTCTTTTACAATATCTTCAGTTAAAGTATTTTGGCCTTTAAATGTGATGGTTGGAGTAAAATATGCTTTATCCCCTATTGCAAAATCACTTGACATAAACCCACTTAAATACTTATCCATGTCAAATCCTTTAACTATTGAATAAAAACTATTTAGAAGAATTATACTTAACGAAAGTGAGGCCATCACCACAAAAGACTTCCTTTTATTCCTGAAAATATTAGATAAAGCCATCTTATAAATCTTTGCTCCATTTGAAGATTTCTTTGATTTTCTCTTTATTTCAGTTGAAACATCAGAATATCTCATTGATTCAACAGGAGATATTCTTGAAGCAATTCTTGCTGGTTTACTACAGCTTATAAACACAGTTATAAGAGAAAATAATGAGGCTCCAATAAATATTAATGGACTAAAAGAAATTGTAGTTATATCAGCAATTGCTAATGATTGCATTGCAAAAGGTAAGAGTATTACTCCTAATCCATACCCTAATATTAATCCAATTGCTATTCCAAAAACTGAAAGAATTAAAGCTTGCCTCTTTACAATGAATTTTATTTGTTTTGGCGTAGTTCCTATGGTTTTTAGTATTCCATAAAATTTTATATCCCTTGTTACCGCAATATTAAAAATATTATAAATTATAAAATATCCTGCAAGACCAATAATAAATGCCGCTCCTATTAATTTTAGTATTGTACCAATTCCTAATTTAAAACCAGACAATGAATATGCCCAATTAACTCCTATGGGTATATCTTCTTGCGTATATCCACTATCACTTAGTACTTTTAAAAGCTTTCCTTCTATATTAAAGCTATTTGAAAACATAACATCGGCACATATTAAACCTGACATTGATCCATTTTCCATCACGTGTTCTTTTACACTTTTATTATCTATATTGGAAAGTCCTGCTTTTATAAATTCATCTGATACCCATGCCATACTTGCTGATCCTGAAGTAATTTTCTCAAAATATCCTGAAAGAACAAACTTATATGTATATTTTTTACCGTTTATGCTATATGTTAATTCTACTTCTTCTCCTATTTTATGTGGAACGCCTAATTTATCAAGAACTTTTGTATCAGTTACTAGTTCATTTTCCTTTTGCGGCATCCTTCCTACACTAGGCTTTGAAAACGTCATGGCTGCTTCATTATCAGTTCCATATCTGATTTCTACCTGCTGAGTCTCAAGTTCCTTGTTTTCTGCAATACCAACCAAAACTGAATAGCCAATTTCCTTAATTAGTTTGTTACTTTTTATCTTATTAAACTCTTCAGATGTTAAATACTTAAAACTTCCATGTGCACTCCCGCCAACTTGAAGCATATTACTCTTTTCTAAAGATTTCATCATACTTATTCCTATAGTAAATAAGCTTGTGAAAAGCAAAGTTGTCAGCGCTATTGCCACTATAGAAAATATATTTCTCAGCTTATTAGCTTTTAAAGTTTTTGAAGAGATATTTTTGATTGCCTTTTTATTTCTAGTTCCTATCATCACTCTTCACCTTCTTACTATAAATCCTTCCATCTTCAATTCTTATGATTCTATCAGCCATTTGAGCTATATCCTCATTATGAGTAATCATAACTATCGTTTGATTAAATTGTTTTCCTGTAGTTTTTAATAACCCTATAACATCAAGGCTTGTTTTACTATCAAGATTACCTGTTGGTTCATCTGCAAGAATAATTGCTGGTTTTGTTGCTAAAGCTCTTGCAATTGCTGCTCTTTGCTGCTGACCTCCTGAAAGATTATTAGGAAGGTTATATAATTTTTCTTTAATGCCAAGCACAGAAATTACATTATCAACATATCTTTTATCGATTTTATTTCCATCAAGTTCTATTGGTAATACAATATTTTCATAAACATTTAATACAGGAATCAAATTATAATTTTGAAATATAAAACCAATGTTTCTTCTTCTAAAAATAGTTAATTCATTATCATTTAACTTAAATATATCTTTTTTATTTACTATAACTTGTCCATCACTTGGTCTGTCAAGTCCTCCGAGCATATGTAGTAAAGTACTCTTTCCACTTCCAGATGTACCTACTATAGCTAAAAATTCTCCTTCATTAACCTCTAGGTTTATCCCATCTAAAGCCCTTACAATATTTTCACCTTTTCCATAATACTTTCTTAAATCATTCGTCTTTAAAATTACCATAAGTTTACCCCCTATGCTTAAGTTTATGACTCATTTACAACATAAACTATAGCAATTAAATCTTTCTAGAATCTTTCTGAAATCTAACAGTATTGAAAGATTTGCTGATAATTTTGATTGTTCCTTATCTTATATTAGGTATAAACACAGAAAATATTGACCCAACTTTAGGTTCTGACTTAACCTTAATATAACCTCCCTGAAATGTTATAATCTCTCTAGCCAAAAATAATCCTATACCAATTCCCTCATATTGACTTACATCACTTGAACGATAAAATCTCTTGAAAATATTATTAATTTCTTTTTCATTTATTCCAATTCCTGTATCAGAAATATTTATATTGGTAAACATCTCATATTGATTTACGGATATTGTGACTTTTCCACCTATAGGTGTATATTTTACTGCATTATCTACTATGTTATATATTGCTTCTTCCATCCATTTTGAATCAAAAAAGCCTTGAACCTCATCTTTGCATTGCAAATTTATACTAATATTTTTTAATGAAGCTTTATTCTCTATTGCATTAATTACATTTTCTAATAACTTATTTATTGAAGATACCTGGCTTTTTGCATTTATTATTCCTGTTTCTAGTCGTGACATTTTAACTAATGTTTCAATTAAAAAACTTAATTTTTCTGATTGGGCTGTAATTTCATTTATAAATTCTTTGGATTGGCAATTGCCTTCTTCACATTCCTGCAATAATTGTGAATATAACAATATGTTAGAAATCGGTGTTTTAGTTTGATGTGAAATATCAGATATTAAACTCTTTATAGTATTTTTTTCTTCTTCTCTCTTACTTAATATTGCTTTCGACATAGACAAAAAACGATTTAGCTTATTTTCAAGAACTGAAAGTGTAGTTTCATCATAACCTAGTTGTAAATCCTCATGATTAATTGCTTTTTCCACCATGTTGTCCAACCTTTGCACTATAGCTTTAACTTTCTTACCAATTGTTAACACAAAAAATATTGCAATAACAAATACAGTTAACACATAGAAACTAATCGCAAACAAACTTTGATCTTCAAATGAAAAAATCACAGCAAACAAAATAGAAGCCAACACAAATAATATGCTAAATAGTATGTAAATTAATTTAAAAGATAAATTACTTTGTTTCATTTTTATCGCATCCCCACATATAGCCAATTCCATATACTGTTTGAATATACTTTGACTTATTGGGGTTATCTTCTAATTTATTTCTTAATCTGCTGATTGTTACTGATAATGCATTTTCATCTACGTATTCTGCACCATCTGTCCATATCTTTTCAATAAGAAGTGCACGTGGTAAGACACTATTTTTATTTACAACCATAATTTTTAATAATTTTTGTTCTGTTTTGCTTAATATTATTTCCCTTCCACTTTTCCTGAATTTCATTTTTTCAAAGTCAAATATAAAATCATCAATTTCAAACTTATTAGCTTTTACAGCGGTTTCAGTTCTTCTTAAAATAGCTAATACCCTTGCTCTTAAAATAATTAAGCTAAAAGGTTTTGTAATATAATCATCTCCTCCAAGTTCAAAGCCTGTAACTACATCAATTTCCATATCATTTGCTGTAAGGAATATAATTGGTACAGAAGATTTTTTACGAATTTCACTGCAAAAATTCAATCCACTGCCATCTGGTAAATTAATATCTAAAATTATTAAATCAAATTCATTTTTTTTTGCATACTCTTCGGCCTCTTTTATTGTGAATGCTTGACTAAAATTAAAATCATTTTGCCTTAATGATAAAACAATTCCATTATTTAATGCTTTATCATCTTCAACTACAAGTATTTTTTTCATATCATCACTTACCTTACTATTTTTATATTTTCTATCAATCTAATAGCTAGTAATTTTTCAAATGCCTTTTCATAATCTCCTGCAATAGCACTATATTTATCTAGCCATTCTTCTATATCAAACAAACTTATTTCATAAATATAAGCTCATGATAGTTCATCTAATATTTGATATAAGTTTCATTTTATTTTCTCTGCTCATTTGCTTTATGTAATATTCTCTTTTCATCGCATCACTCTTTGTTTCATAAGCTTCGGAGTAAACAAGCTCCACCGGAAGCCTGCATCTAGTATACTTTGCTCCTTTACCGCTGTTGTGAGTTTTTATTCTTCTTTCTAAATTATTAGTGTATCCTGTGTAAAGAGTACCATCTTTACACTTTAAAATATATACGTAATTCACTTTCCATTCCCCTTAAAAATTTCAAATTGCAGCTATGCATTGATGATACATTTTTTCAGCCACTGTCTTAAAAATTGCAGTTGCTCTTCGGTATAGAAATAGTGTTCTCCATGTTCCATTACTTGTAAATCGCAGTGAGAGCATTCAGCAAACTAAGCTAAATTAATCTAAATTCGGCTCCGAACAAGACTTTGTTCTATATTTTTATGTAGTCTTTGCACGGAGCCACAAACAATAGCGCGCCATCGTCTATATCTCATACATATTACCTCCAATTAATTTTACCTAACATATATTAATCCTTTTTTCGGATATCATTTTCTTGTATATATTAATTTTTTTCTCAAGATGCATCATATTTTCTTCTGTTAATCTTGTCCCTTTCAGGATAAGTTAATCCAAGTTTCTCACAATATCTTAATATATCAATGCCTAAACCAATTTTTTAGAAAATTTCTAATATACGGTTTCCAGTTCATGCATTAACTTACACGTAGGGATATATATACAGCCTGAAGGCACATTAAAAACTTTTATTACAAGTTTTAGCGAAATATTTTAGAAAATTCTAGGGGATCAAATACTGTCTGAGCCTGCGAGTTTATTTGAGCCTCTTGAATTTTCAAAATAAGAGCTTTAAATTTGTAATAAAAGTTTTTACAGTGTCAAAGGCTGTATATATATTCCGGAGTGTAAGTTAAGTTGCAATTTAGGAATCCTACAATGTGTATTCACAATACGGTGAAAGAGGACATTCTTCACACTTTGGTTTTCTCGATTTACATATAAGTCTTCCATGCCAAATTAAGTAATGATGCGAGGCACTCCACATGTCTTTCGGTATATTCTTCATAAGTTCCTTTTCAACTTGTTCTGGAGTTTTTCCCTTTGCTATACCAAGTCTATTTGATACTCTAAACACATGTGTATCTACAGCTATAGCCGGTATTCCAAATGCATTTGAAAGTACAACATCAGCTGTTTTTCTGCCAACCCCCGGAAGTTTTAATAGTTCTTCCATAGTACTTGGGACTTTACCATTGTAATCTTTCAATATGTATTTACTTGTATTTAAAATATTTTTACTTTTATTTTTATAAAAGCCGCAGCTCCTTATTTTTTCGCTCAATTCTTCTTCTGTTAAAGTTACCATTTTATCTGGAGAATTGTATTCTTTGAATAATTCATTTGTAACTTGATTTACCCTTACATCAGTACATTGTGCAGATAGTATCGTAGATACAAGTAATTCATATGGTGAATTAAACTTTAAAGCACATTTTGCATCCGGATAAGTTTTTTTTAATACATCTAAGATATTATTAATAGTTGATTTATCCACATTAACACCTTCTTATTTTGAAAATCTTTAATTTATATTATATATAAAAGACACCAAGCTGCAAACTTAGTGTCTAAAAATCAAATTTAACATATAGCAATTTTTATAAAATTATTTATATACCCCCTTATACTCTTCTGGAAGCAAATTAGCAATACTTCTCATGAACACATCAAGCAATCTGCCTTCGTAATCATGTTTAGTTTCACCTTCCACTTTTGGAGGAATTTCTAATTTTTTACCTATGCTGAGTTTTACTTTTGCATACTGAAATTTTTCAAGTGCCATATCCTTATCATCTATTGGAAGAAGTTTTTCACTTCCAGAGATTCCTATTGGAACTATATTTGCCTTACTCAATTTTTGCATTAAGACAACTCCTCTTTTCCCATTTCTCATGCTTCCAACTCTACTTCTAGTACCTTCTGGGAATATAAGTATGTTATTGCCGCTCTTTAAAGTCTTTACAACCTTTGATATTGCATCCTTGTCTGCAGTATTAGGCTTTATACCAATCGTTTTAGTTATTTTCATGCCAAGATTAGTTAATGGATTGCTGCAAAGCTTTACCCCTGCAACAAAAGTTATATCCTCTCTTTTAAGTACTTTATCTATAACAAGTGCATCTGAATTACTCAAATGATTACATATAAATAAAATAGGTCTGTTTACATCGTTTAAATTTTCCATACCATGTACTTCTATATCGGCATATTTGTTAATATACCTATTTAAAATTTTTCTCGATGAATATTCTAGAAACCCCTGAGGAAGATAACCCATAGCTTTAACAATTATAGGAGATATCATATAAAGCCCACCTTTCCTATATGTATTATACTATATATTATAAATTATAGCCTAAAAACATTCCAAAAATCTACCCCAACAATTTTTTGCATAAAATCTCAGGCTAATAAAAAATGCTTAATAAATCAATTTTTATTATATATCATATTGCAAATAAATCAACTTATTTATCTATAAAAAAATAGTCCGTAAACTTCAAGTTTAGCGGACTTAATATATATATTTAAATATCCTTTACAATATAAAAGTATAAATCATTTATATGACCATATCATTATATATGTCCTTTTTCCTTCCGAGATAATCCTTTATTTCTATAATAGGTGCTGACTTCTTATATATAATTTTAGCAGGTACACCAACAGCTGTAGTATTAGCTGGTACATCTTTTACAACTACTGCATTTCCACCTATTTTTGCGTTATCTCCAACCTTTATTGGACCAAGTACCTTTGCTCCGCAGCCAATTATAACATTATTACCTATAGTCGGATGCCTTTTACCAATATCCTTTCCTGTTCCCCCTAGGGTTACACCATGATATAATGTAACATTATCACCTATTTCAGCTGTTTCTCCAATAACAACACCCATACCATGATCTATAAACAATCCTTTTCCAATTTTGGCTCCGGGGTGGATTTCTATTCCAGTAAAAAATCTTCCTAATTGAGATATTAATCTTGCCGTAAAGAACATTTTTTTCTTATAAAAAAAGTATGCTATTCTGTGATTTATAACTGCATGAATAAAAGGATATAAAATTAAAACCTCCAGTGAATTCCTTGCTGCTGGATCCTTTTTAACAGCATTCCTTAAATCATATTTTATAGATTTAAAAAATCCAAACATTTTTCTTTCCCACCTTTAAAATTAAATAGATATCATATATACTAAAATAGGTAGTTAGGGATGATTGTACAAGTATAGTAAAGTCATCCTTAACTTATTTTCACAATTTAAATTTATTAATCGTAAAGTCCCATTGACAAATACTTTTCTCCACCATCTGGAGCAACAGTTACAACTTTTTTACCTTTTCCAAGTTTTTTAGCAGCTTTTATAGCTGCAAGTATATTTGCACCAGAAGATATTCCAACTAATATTCCTTCTTCTTTTGCCATTCTTCTAGCATATTCAAAAGCTTCTTCATCAGTTATTGTTATAATCTCATCTATTAATTCCTTTTTGTATATGTCAGGAATGAAACCTGCACCTATTCCTTGTATTTTATGAGCTGATGCTTTTCCTCCAGAAAGTACTGGTGAATTTGCTGGCTCTACTGCTATTACTTTTATATCCTTATTAAATTCTTTTAACCTTTTACCAACACCAGAAACTGTTCCACCAGTTCCAACACCAGCTACAAATGCAGCTGCATCTTTTACATCCTCAATTATTTCTTCTGCTGTAGTCTCATAATGTTTAAAAGGATTTGCCTCGTTTATAAATTGCTGCGGTATATAGTATCCTTCTTTGCCGCTTCCTATTTCAATTGCCTTTTCTATAGCACCTTTCATCCCCTTTGCACCTTCTGTCAAAACTAATTCTGCGCCATAAGCTTTCATAAGGCTTCTTCTCTCTGCACTCATTGTTTCTGGCATTACTATTATAACTTTGTAACCCTTAAGTTTTCCTATCATAGCAAGGGCTATTCCCATATTTCCACTTGTTGGTTCTACAATAGTATCGCCTTTTTTGAGTAAATTTTTCTTTTCAGCTTTTTCTATCATTCCAAGTGCAGCTCTATCTTTTATACTTCCACCTGGGTTATACTTTTCTAGTTTTACATACACCTCTCCTGAATTTTCATCTACCAAGTTGTTTAATTTGAATAAAGGAGTAGCTCCTATTAGTTCTATTGCACTATTATAAATCATTTACAAATACCTCCATATAATAAAATTTATCAAAAATTTTTAATATTGCGAACAATATTAATCTAGAATTCCAGCAATCTAATAAATTATGTCATTTAAGGATTTTTGACGTCAAAAAAACTCCGTCTCTATTTATTATATAGAGACGAAGTTATAAACTCCGCGGTTCCACTCCCATTAGATTCAAAGAATCTCACTTTTCGAGTACGCGCTATACTCTATCACTATAACGGGTGAATCCGATACAACCTACTTAATTCGGCCTACTACTCCAAAGGGCACTTCGCTTAAATTTCCAATAAAAATCTTTCACCAATGATTTTCTCTCTTTCAAATTCTATCTAAGTTACTTTCCTTTTTCAAAGTATTTCAGAGTGTTTTACTGTGAATTGTTACTATATAACTATTATATAATTATATTTTATTTTGTCAATACATTTTCACAAAACATTTTATATAAAATTACACTTTATTTACAAAACCTGTGTTTACCTATAATTTTTATGAGCGGTCTTGACCATATCCAGCTGCTTGTAGCAGTAGCTGGGTTAAAATAATAAATTGCTCCCCCAGATGGATCCCATCCATTTAAAGCATCTCTTGCAGCATTTATTGAACTCTGTTCTAAATTTGCATTTATCTGTCCATCTACTATTGCAGTAAATGCTCCTGGTTGATATATTACACCCGCTACGGAAGATGGAAATTTTGGATTCCTAGTTCTATTAAGTACCACAGCTCCAACTGCTACTTGACCTTCATATGGCTCACCGCGTGCCTCACCATTTATAAGTCTAGCAAGTAAAGTTACATCTTGATTATTAGAAGTTGTTTTAGAATCAGCATTTGCTTTACCTGCAGTTCCAGTATTTATACCCAATGCATTAAGTGTACTATTTCCTACAACTCCATCAACATTTAAACCATTTTTAGCCTGAAACTTTTTAACTGCAGTATATGTCTTATATCCATATATACCATCAACATTTCCAGTATAGTAGTACCATGCTTTTAATTTACTTTGAATTTGATATACAATTCCTCCTCTAGAACCATAATATGCTGCAGTTTTTATATCATTCCCATATGGTAAAACCCAGATGCTAGTAGCAATGTATGTAAAAATTATTACAAGTGTACATATTATTTCTCTCTTAAACTTAAAAAGCATTTTTTTCATATAATCACTCCACTTCTCAATTCAACATAGATTTTAACTTTAGTATAAATTTCAAAGTATATTACCTACATGGACTTGAAAATTTAAAGACATACTATTTTTATAGTCATAGTGTATACGTAATTATATGAAAAGATACTATAAATACCTTTGGTAAATTAAAGCACAGCTTAAAAATAAAAATGCAGCCCGCCCGCTGCATTTGGTATGGCTGCTTCAATATATTAAATAAAGTTACCAGCAAAAGCTAAAATAGTTAAAACTATTATAAGTATAACTGTAGATTTTGCTATTATATTTTGAAGTAAATTATTAACATGCTTTCCCATTACTTCTTCGTCATTTACAAGTATTATCATAAAAATAAGTACTATTGGGCAAAGTATTCCAGCTAACTGCTGGGTTGCAAGTATTACATTTATAAGCGATATATTAGGCATCATTACTATTATGGCACTTACTACTAGCATTATAAAAAACAATCCGAAAAACACAGGTGCTTCTTTAATTCTGTTATCAATTCCACTTTCAAAACCAAAAGCTTCACACACAGCATAAGCTGTACAAAGTGGTATTACACAGCATGCTAAAAATGATGCACCTAAGAGCCCAACTGCAAATAGTATAAACGAGTAATTTCCAGCAAGTGGTTTTAATGCTAAAGCTGCATCTTGTGCAGTATCTATTCTTATTCCTGCTTTAAACAAAGTTTCTGCTGTACAAACAGTTATAAATAGTGCAGTCAAAATAGCCCAAAAAGTTCCAAAATATACATCAACTTTTTCATAACCATATTCTTTTAAAGATATGCCCTTATCTACTATGGATGACTGTAAATAGAACTGCATATATGGGGTAATTGTAGTACCTACAAGTCCTATAAGTACTAAAAAGTATCCTTTATCAAATTTAGCATGGGGTCTTACTATACTTGTAAATACATGACTCCAATCAGGTTTAATTAAAAAGGCTGTTATGAAGTAGCTAAAAAATGTTATCGTAAGCAGCAAAAATATTTTTTCAGCTTTTGAATAATTACCTTGTGTTACTATTATCCATATCAATATTGTAAGTATTGGGATAGATATATATTTGTTTACATGAAAAAGTTCGAGACTTGCTGCAACACCAGCAAAGTCTCCTATGCAAACACCTAAGTTAGCAATTAATAAAACAGCCATGGCAAAAAATGCCCATTTTACACCGAATCGTTCCCTTATTAAATCAGAAAGTCCTTTTCCCGTAACTACTGCCATTCTTGCATTCATTTCTTGTACTACGGCAAGACCTATGGCTATAACAAACATTCCCCAGAGCATTGAATATCCATAATGTGCACCTACAACAGAATAGGTAGTAACTCCGCCAGCATCATTACCAGCATTTGCCGTTATAAGCCCTGGTCCCAATATACTAAGCATTATTAAAAACTTATTTTTACTTTTCACGCGGCTCACCTTCCTTCTATCCTACCTTTTTAATCCTCTTTTTCCACATAGGCATTAATATATCTTCAACTAAATCATTTAATATAACAATGCCGCATAATTTGCCTTGTTCATCAATTACAGGTATAGATAAAAGGTCATATTTGGAACACAACTCAATAGCTTCATCGACATCCTCGTTGTCAGTTATTTTTGTAGGATTATCTGTCATTATTTCTTTAAGTTTTGTTTCAGAATCCGACAATAATATATCTTTTAATGAAACTACACCCTTTAAGTTTTGTTGATCATCAGTTATATATATATAATGAATTACTTCATCATCTGGATTAGTCTCTTTTAAAATATCTATAGTTTCACCCACAGTTATACTAATATTAAATGATATAAAATCTTGGTTCATTATACTTCCAACTGTTTCCTGTTTATAGTTCATAAGTGCTCTTACTTGATCTGCACTTTCCTTTTTCATATCCATCAATATTTTTTCCATAGTTTCTGAATCAACTTCATCCAATATGTCTGCTATTTCATCATTAGGCATTTCACGCAAAATTTCTCCTCTTTTAGACTGACTCATATTTTCTAAAATATCTGCTTGAATATCAGGTTCTATCTCTTCAAGTATATCTGCTGCTAAATTTTGATCCAAGCTTTCAATAACTTTCTTTCTATAGTTTATATCCATATCTTCCAATATATCTGCCAAATCTGCAGGATGAAGTTTAGATAACTTTTGATATGGAACTGCTAACTTCAAATTATTATTTACCATTTCAAGTGACTCAACATTATCCCATATTATTAAACTATCTGCTGGTACCTTATTAAATAATTTGTAAAAACTTTTTACTATTCCTTCTATTCCAAGCCTTCTGCCAAGTGCCAAAACTCCTGTGTCTACAGCTACTACTCTATACTCTCCTGCCATTTGTGCAATCCTAAGATCATTAACTCTAACAAGCTTTTTTCCGTTTATATCAACAATTTGTCTATCTAATAGATGTTTAGATAAAAGGTAAGAATATCTTTGTAAAATTATCTCCCTTACTCCTTCACCTTTTATAAGAATTTTATCATCATCATCATAAAATATAATATTTTTGAATTCACAATTAATTAGTTCTCCGTCTCTCTTTATCTGATAAGCTATTGCCCTAGGGAATCCATCCTCCGTAGTAACGTAAATATCGCATAACTTCCCTATATATTCATCAAACTCATCATATATCTTTTTATAGAGAACCTTACTTAAGAAAAAACTAGATAGTCTATTCACAAATATTCCTCCTTTCGCATGCAGGAGAATATTTGCGGTTTTCAATACTAACGAAATGTAAACTTAAAGATATGCCTTAACCTAAATATTCTTCTGCGCTCTTATTATTAAATTTTAATGTACAATTTAACCGACCGCTATAAGGACCAACGTCCATTTATAACACCACCTATTTAAATTAAAAATAAACTTAACCTTAATATCTTAAAATAAAAAAGAGCCCTTTAAAAGACTCTCAATAAACTAGAACTCACCTGTACGAGTTTTAGCACTATATAGCTTTAGACATCAAAGTCAAGCTGCATTAAGTAAAACCTTGAATCGGTAGTACCTGTTGACCCATTGGCATCTCTCGATGTTTCCGGGCAGTAGCGTATATCTATATAGGAGCCTCACCTAACATTAATTTATATTTCATTTCACATTATTTATTATATTACAAATTTCCGAAAATGCAACTGTAAACTTTAAATTTATCTAAATTTGCTTATTAAATTATTTTATTTGAACTTTGATTAGTTTTGCTATATATATCAATCAATTGTTTTTAATTCCTGCACTTATAACCAGAGGACAGAGGACAAATTCAGAGGACATAGGACATAGGACAATGATGGAAGATTTTTTGCAGCGCAGCGGAGAAAAATCCTCCTTCTCTGTCCTCTGTCCTATGTCCTATGTTAAAGACACTTATTTATATTTTTTTCTTGTTATGTTAATATAAGATTTAACATACTTTTATGTAAAGAGTCAATAATATAATTAATTATACAAATATTTGAATGGAGAGTTCTTATGATAATAAATAATAATTTTTTGCCTGTAAGTAAAAGCGACTTAAAAGACAGAAACATTGACAGATTGGATTTTGTTTTAATTACAGGAGATGCTTATATAGACCATCCTTCATTTGGAACTGCCATTATTTCTAGGGTTCTAGAGAGTCAAGGTTTTCTCGTTGGAATAATAGCACAGCCGTCATGGAATAATGCTGAAGATTTCAAAAAACTTGGTAAGCCAAAGCTCGGATTTCTCATAAACTCTGGTAATATAGATTCTATGGTAAATCATTATACTGCTGCAAAAAAGAAAAGACACAATGACCTTTATTCACCAGGAGGTGAGGAAGGTCACAGACCTGATAGAGCAGTTATAGTATATTGTAATAGAGCCAGAGAAGCGTATAAAGATGTTCCAATACTAATTGGAGGAATTGAAGCAAGTTTGAGACGATTTGCTCATTATGATTACTGGGAAGATAAAGTCAGAAGAAGTATTCTCATGGATTCAAAAGCTGATCTTTTAATGTACGGAATGGGTGAAAAAACTGTAGTTCAGGTTGCAAATCTATTGAAATACGGTATGAATATAAATGATATACATAATGTTCGCGGTACTGTTTATTCAGCTAAAACATTAGATAACTTAAAAGACTTTGTTGAAGTTCCTTCATTTGAAGATATATCTGAAGATAAAGAAGCTTATGCTGAAAGTTATAAGTTAGAATACTATGAACAAGATGCCATAAGCGGCAAAACAGTGGTTCAAAAACATGGTGATCATTATATTATACAAAATCCACCTCAATACCCGTTAAATCAAGAGGAAATGGATATAACTTACAACCTCCCATATACAAGGACATACCATCCAATGTATGAATCTAAGGGAGGAATACCTGCAATAAATGAAGTTAAATTTTCCATAACAAGCCATAGAGGTTGTTTTGGAGGCTGTTCTTTTTGTGCACTAAATTTTCATCAAGGGAGAACTATTCAAAATAGAAGTCAGCAGTCAATATTAGATGAAGCTAAATTACTTACAACACTTGATGATTTTAAAGGATACATACATGATGTAGGAGGTCCTACTGCAAATTTCAGACATAAATCTTGCAAAATTCAAGAAAAGGTTGGTGTTTGCAAAAATAGGCAGTGTGTATCTCCAACTCCGTGTAAAAACTTGGTAGTAAGTCATTCTGAATATCTAAGCTTGCTTAAAAAAATGAGGCAGCTGCCAGGTATAAAAAAAGTGTTTATAAGATCTGGAATAAGATATGATTATTTAATTTATGATAAGGATACAAGTTTTTTTGAAGAACTTTGTAAATATCATGTAAGCGGCCAGCTAAAAGTAGCTCCAGAACACATAAGTGATAGGGTTTTAAAGCAAATGGGTAAACCTTCAAGAAAAGTATATGAAAAATTTGTTGATAAATACTTTCGTATAAACAAAAAGCTAAACAAAAAGCAGTATCTTGTTCCATATTTGATGTCAAGCCACCCTGGAAGTGACTTAAATGCTGCTGTAGAGTTAGCTGAATACATTAAACATATGGGATATACGCCGGAGCAAGTTCAGGACTTTTACCCTACCCCAGGTAGTTTATCAACTACAATGTATTACACGGGTATTAATCCTCTAACAAATGAAAAAGTATACGTACCAAAGACACAAAAGGAAAAAAATATGCAAAGAGCCCTTCTTCAGTTTAGTGTTCCTAAGAACTACAAATTAGTAAAGGAAGCTCTTATAAAAACTCACAGGGAAGATTTAATTGGCAGTGGTCCAAAATGTCTTATTCCTTCTCATATGAGAGTACATTCAAAACATAAAACTAAAGTTAATAAAATAAATAAGAAATAAGGAAAGCTAATACTCTTTCCTTATTTCTTATTTCTTATTTATTTTAGCTACCTTTTTTATTCCATACATTAGAGATATAATCCACATGATATCTCCTATTATATTTTCTGGCAGCAAGCTTACTCCTATAATCCAAGTTATCATTTCTATTATAGTCATTAACGATGATGCTATTATAAGATAAATGCCTACTTTATTAATATTATTCTTGTTCAATAAGTACATTGCTAAAAACAACATAAAAGTATTTAGTGCTATGTATACCCAGTATACCCAATTATCTTTAAAAACTATAGTATATCCGCAGTAATCTAAACTTTTAACGCAGCATATACATTTATACATTACAGCAGCATACAAAAGTGTAAGTAAAACTGTAAATATAAAAGAATACGAAAAACTCATATTGTCTTTTCGCAAAAAAATATATAATGTAGTAATTGCTATAATTGGTACTGCAATAAAGTTCATAAAAAATACAGGTTTTAGCAAATATAGATACTGCATCTTGAATGATAAAAACAATATAATCAAGCTAATATATCTTAAAGACATAACTGAAACAATTATTATAACTATAGTTTTTATCTTTTTAGGGCAATAAAAACTTAATTTAAATATCTTTAGTAGTAGTAAAACAACTAGTATTAATAAAACAGCATATATATAAAGCTTTATCACACTTTCCTCCACTAAATATTACTATATTCATATTTATATGAGGAATTTATAAGATAAATTACATTTACTTTGATATATTCGTACCTAAAATCTCAAATCCTTCTTTTATACATTCTATAACAAGTGGGAAATCCGGTCCTTTTTCTCCATCTATATCCGTAACAATATCTTCATGGCATTCTATTTCTAATTTATTTGTTTTAAAGTATACCAATCCTGCTGCATCTTCAAGGTGCTCACCTTTTAACATTTTTATAAATAAGCTTATAATATCTTTCATCATGCCGCCTCGTACTATAAGTACATCTAACAGTCCATCATCTGCTTCTGCCTTATAGGCAAGCCTTAAGTTTCCTGCAGTCTGTCCATTAAATACTAACATCAAATACATATAGCCATCAAATACTTGTTCTTTAGACGTAACCTTTACCTTGAGTTTTCTTAAGTTAGGCAGCTGCTCTATTCCCTTTACGTAATAAGCAAGTTTTCCCATAGTGTTTTTTAAATTCACATCTGTTTTCTGGGACACATCTGTGAATAACCCTGTGCTGGCTACGTTTATAAAATATTTATCGTTTATCTTACCTAAATCTAACTTTTTAGGTTTACTATTTAATATTCCCTCACAAGCAGCTTCAACATCTTGAGGCATACCAATAAACTTTGCAAAGTCATTAGCAGTACCAACAGGAAGTATAGCTATAGGTAAATTTATATTCAGTTTTTTCATGCAATTTACAGCATTATCTATAGTTCCATCTCCACCTGCAACTAATATGTACTCATAAGTATCATCTATATCATCAAATGCATTACTCATTTCATATTCAAAACTAATCCTATATGGCACAACTTCATATCCATATTTTTGATTAACTTTTATAACTTTATCAATATCTGAAATTATGGTACTTTCACCGCAGTATGGATTATATATAAACTTAACTTTTTTCATATGAAACTCCTCTGTTTTTAATAAAATTTACTTTATTGTAAATTTAACTACTATATTATATCATCTTATATAATAAGTCCACAAGAATTTATTTATGTTCTTGTGGATTTATTTACAAATTATTAAATTTTACTACATTTCTGGAGTACTTGGTTCAGAAATATTGTTTAAAGCTCCCTCAGCTTCATTTTGAAGGTTTGGTTCTACAGCTACATCACCAAGTGCAACAATCCCAACAAGATTCTTGTTTTCAACTATAGGAAGTCTTCTTATCTGTCTTTCGCTCATGATTCTTGTAGCTTCTTTTACATCCATTTCAGGAGTTCCAATCACAGGGTTTGTTGACATAATGTCTCTAACGGTTTGGTTTTGCGTATCTTTACCATCAGCTGCAGACCTTATGCTTATATCCCTGTCTGTAACGACACCTATTACTCTTCCACTATCACATACTGGAACTGAACCAACATTATTGTCCTTCATTATTTGGGCAGCTCTTTGGATAGTGTCATTAAAGTTAATACTAACAACTTCTCTCGTCATTATTTCCTTAACCTTCATAGTAGAACACCTCTTTTTTATTATTTTCATAACTAAAATTAGTGTTCCCTATTAGTTATTATTCATTCTTTCAATTGTCCTTAACGTTACTAGCTTTATATATGTAGAATGAAATTAGTGCAATAACAAGCACCATAAGTATTGGAAGTAAAAACCTTATAGAAAACGGATGCCTAATACTTTCTCCCATAAATGAGTAAGAAATCATTTCTGGAAATATTCCAATTAAAGTTCCAAAGATAAAGTCCCTATATTTCATCTTTGATAGACCTGCTGCAAAACTTAATGTATCATATGGGAATATAAAAGATAGTCTCATTATAAGCATAACTTTAAATCCATGCTTTCCAATATTTGAATCCAGCGTCAAAGCCTTACCTTTTAATAACTTATCAACAAAAGATTTACCTAAAAACCTTGATATAAAAAATCCAATAGTGCCAGATCCAAAACACCCTACCATACTTAAAAATAGTGCCTTATATGGCCCAAATATATTTCCTGCAAGTATTGACATAATTGATGCTGGAACAACTAATACTATTGGTTTCAACGAATATGCAATAATAAATATTATTGAAGAAAACCTTCCATAACTCAAAATATAGTTTCTTATTTTATATACATTTAAGTTTGTAATCATATGTCTGTGACTTATTATAAAAAACACTGCCGTCATTAGAAAAAGAGCTGTAATTAAACACTTTAATATCCTCTTATTATTTTTCATATTATACTCAACTCTCCAAATTGTATTCTTTTATAATTATAAATATGACTTTTCAAACATAAGCAAGTATTATTTTAACAAAAAATTTATAATTTTTCTATAAAAATGTGCAATCTACACTTAAATATTTTTGTTAAATGAGTTATAATAGTCATAATATGATTTAGTTGTTTGTATTTATATTAGTTTTTATTACTATATTTTAGGAGTGATTATAATGGTTAAAATGGCTAGAAGTGCTGTACCTAATATATTTACGTTTGCTAATTTAGGCTGTGGTGTATTGTCATTAATGATGACTTTTCAGGAAAACTTTAAACTAGCAGCTATTTTTATAATACTTGCATGTTTAGCAGACAGATATGATGGTAGAGTGGCAAGATTCTTAAAAGTCGATAGTCCTATAGGAAAGGAATTAGATTCACTTGCTGATTTGGTTTCTTTTGGGGTAGCTCCTTCGATACTTGCATTCAATATTTTTGGTTTTTCGAACCTTGGATTTGCAGGTTATTTGATAGCTTTGTTATTACCTATATCAGGAGCATACAGACTTGCAAGATTTAATGTTACAGAATTTGATGGAGAATTTTTTGGTATTCCTATAACTTTTGCAGGTATGTTTATGGCTGTATATTGTTTGATATCAGCATTTTATTCAACACCAAATTATATTGCACCATCAGGAATCAGCATAATTACAATTTTGATAATGGCATCTTTGTCTTATCTTATGGTTTCAAAACATAGGGTTAAGAAATTTTAGTTAATCAATTATATATTATGATTAAGAGCTTTTGCGTAAGTGCAGGAGCTCTTAATTTTTTAACTGCTGCTGCCTTCTTTTTTTTCATTATTACCTTCAGGTTTATTGTTAACTTGATTCTTAAGTTGAAGTTCCTCATTTATTTCTGTAAGCACATATGCTTCGATTACCTTATTATTTAAAAACTTACATTTCAACTCACAATAATCGAAATAAGCGCAGCTTGACTTATCTAAAGATTTCATTACTTTATCTATGATATTACCTAAATCAACAGCTCTATCAATAGCGTCCCTGATTTGATTTTTACGTGCTAATCCTATACTGTTTAATTCTCCTGCCCCACCAATTAATAATCTATATGAATTGGTTAATTTATTTAATATATCTACTAAATTGCATATATCTGTGCAATAATCTTCCATGATTTTTCTATCAGACAATATTATCATCCTTACTAAATTTAATATCAATACTAATATACTATCGATATTAAAATTTAATTCAAAATACATTTTTAATTAAATTTTCTTAACAAAAAAGGGGCTGTCGCACTAAGAGTAATTTATACAATATGTTGTACTGATTTTTAATTTGCAAAACAACATATTGTATGTAAATTACTTAATGCAACAGTCCCTTTTAATATTTGTAAAAACAACTGCCTCCTACAAATTCTCTGAGTATTGAATTATCAGGTACAAGATTTACGTCAACATCTTTAAAGAAATGCAAAAAACTCTTAAGTCTTAACATTTCATAATAAACAGGACTTTCAGGAGTTATTTTTTCAAGTTCTTTTAATGCATATTTCTTAAGAACACATAACTCATATACCAAAGTTGAATTAAACATTACATCTGCATTTTCTTGAAATACAAATATGTTTTTTTCTTCTCCCCTTTTTATGGAAGGCCACATTTTTAAAGTGTCTTCTGCACCATATCCCCTAAATAGAGAATCCCTAACTATTCTTCTTAGAATTCTTACATCTGTAGTAGCTATTCTGTTATGATCATCTATATTAAGCTGTGTGAGTGCACTTATATATATTTTAAACTTATTTTTATATGGTATGGATGAAGTAAGCATTTCATTTAAACCATGTATACCTTCAATTATTATCAAGCCATTTGAAGGAAGTTTTATTTTATTTCCTCTCCATTCCCTGCATCCAGTTTTAAAATTGAAAAATGGCAGTCCCACTTCTTTTCCGCTTAAAATATCTTGTAAGTTTGAGTTAAATAGATTGAGATCAAGAGCATATATTGATTCAAAATCATATTCTCCATTTTCGTCCCTAGGTGTATGTTCTCTATCTACAAAATAATCATCTAAAGAAATCGGAATTGGTACCAATCCATTAACTCTAAGCTGAATACCTAATCTTCTTGCAAATGTTGTTTTACCTGAAGAAGATGGCCCTGCTATTAAAACTATTTTTACATCTTTCCTCTTGTTTATTTCATCTGCTATATATGCAATTTTCTTCTCATGAAGTGCTTCAGCTACTCTTATCATATATCCAATGTCTCCACTTACTACTTTGTCATTTAATGAACCAACATCTCCAACACCCAGTATGTTTCCCCATTGTTCCGTTTCATAAAATATCTTACTTAGTTTTCTCTGTTCAACAAACTTAGGCAGTTTAAGTGGATCTGCCTTTGCAGGATACCTTAAAATAAAACCTGGTTCATAATAAAGTAAATCAAATGCTTTTATAGCTCCTGTTGA
Organism: Clostridium sp. JN-1; assembly: GCF_003718715.1. Classification (NCBI taxonomy): domain Bacteria; kingdom Bacillati; phylum Bacillota; class Clostridia; order Eubacteriales; family Clostridiaceae; genus Clostridium; species Clostridium sp. JN-1. The sequence goes on from NZ_CP033465.1 coordinate 2,645,485, forward strand.
ATATGCCATAGAGCCATAAAAATAATCATATCTCCCATCTAGTTCGTAAAGTTTAAGTTTATCCGAAGATACATGTTTTAAAAGCCTTAACTTATCATACATTTTGTAATTTTCAAAAATTTTTACAGCTTCTTTTTTATCAAATGACATCTTCCTTATAGTTATGTCCTTTTTTATTATTTCGTCCATTCTAAGCTTTATTTTCTTTACATCATCCTCATTTAGCGGAATCTTTTTATGGATTTCTCCAAATAAAGCTTTTTCAATAGAGTGTTCTATTGTAATCTTTGCATCTGGGAATAAATCAATTACAGATTTTATAAGTATAAATTGTAAAGTTCTTATATATGCCTTATTGGCTAAACTATTTGTTATATCCACAGGTTCCACGGTACAATCCTCATAAATATGAGTTGTAAGCTCGCTGTACTTTCCATCAATCTTTGAAAGAACTATAGGAATATCACTTTTAAAACTTTGCTTTATTATACTATAAGCATCTATTCCCTCTTCAACTATTAATTTTTTATTGCTCACGTTAACCCTAATTTTAGACACAAAATCCATCCCCTTAAATTTTCTGCTGTATTATCATTATACTTTACTTTTATTAAAATGTTCAAACTTCAACCTATAATTTACGAATCTTTGCAGAAACTAAAAATAATAGATAATTTTTAATTATAGTATACTTTGGCTATAAGTTTACAAATAATAACTTTAATCTCAAAGGTAGGTGATTTTTTTGTTTATAGTGCTTATTAGAACTATAATTTTATATCTTGTAGTTGTTATATCAATGCGACTTATGGGTAAAAAGCAGATAGGTCAATTGCAGCCATTTGAACTTGCAATAGCAATAATGATATCTGAACTTGCTTCACTGCCTATGCAGGACACCAGACTTCCACTTATGCATGGAATTATTCCTATAATAACGCTTCTAATACTGCAGATTACAGTTTCCATACTTGAACTCAAGAGTGAAAAAATGAGACTCTGGTTTAATGGAAAACCAAGTATACTTATAAAAAATGGCAAGATAGATATAAAAGAATTAAATTATCAAAAAGTTAATATAAACGATTTAATAGAAGAATTGAGATTAAAGAATATTTATAATTTGGAAGATATAGAATATGCAATATTAGAAACAAGCGGTCAGCTTTCTATCATTCCTAAAACTGAGCTCTCTGGTGTTACAAAGCAGGATTTAAAAATAAAAGCTGTCCAAGAAACCCTCCCAATAACTTTAATTTTAGATGGTAAAATAAATACTAGTAACTTAAAACTTGCAAATAAAACTGAAAAGTGGCTTAACTCTCAATTGAAATCAAATAAAGTAAACTCCTATAAAGATGTGTTTATAGCACTCATTGACTCAAAAGGTGAATTTTATTACCAAGTAAAGGATAATATAAAAAATAAGTAATTACCTGCAAGTAATTTATTAGCAAAATGGAGAGTGATTTAATGAGAAATGTTATTATATCCTTTACACTTTTTATATGTATGCTAATCTTAAACATGTTTTCTGTCATGTATCTCAATAAAGTATGTAACGAACTTCAATCTTTAAATAGTACTATAGAAAGTCAAATTAATAGTGGTTCGTTTGACAATGCATATAATACTTCTATTGAATTTTTAAATAAGTGGGATAAGTATTCAAATACTATATCTATATTTGTTGATCATGCTGAAATAGATAATATAAACAATGAACTATGGAAATTAACACAATACACAAAGTGCAAAAACAAAGATGAATCTCTTGCTTCAGCACATGTACTCAAGTTTTTCTTGGAGCATATAGCTGATATGGAGAAGGTAAATGTACAAAATATATTTTAAAATATATATAAATTGATTTATAATTAATAAAGAAGTGGAAAATATTCGCTTGATGGATTATAATATTTAGGGTAAATCATTTTAAGTCCCTATGGGACATAGAATGCCCATTTTGATATTATCATTACTCATAGATATTTATATCTATAAATATAAAATTTTATTTCGGAAGGTGGAATATAAAATGGCATTAGTTACTACTAAAGATATGTTTAAAAAAGCATATGAAGGACATTATGCAATAGGAGCTTTTAACATCAACAACATGGAAATAATTCAAGGTGTTGTAAATGGAGCAAAAGCTGAGAAGTCTCCAGTTATATTACAAGTTTCATCTGGAGCATTAAAATATGCTGGACCAAAATACTTAAAAGCTATGGTTGATGCAGCAATAGCAGACACTGGAATAGATCTTGCACTTCATCTAGATCACGGTCCTGATTTTGAAACTGTAAAACTTGCTATAGAAACTGGTTTTACTTCTGTAATGTTCGATGGCTCTCATTTTCCATATGAAGAAAATGTAGCTAAGACTAAAGAAGTTGTAGAATATGCTCATGCTCGTGGAGTTGTTGTTGAAGCTGAGCTTGGAGTTTTAGCTGGAGTAGAAGATGATGTTAAGAGTGATGTTCACATTTATACAGATCCAGACCAAGCTAAAGACTTCGTAGAAAGAACTGGCGTTGATTCATTAGCTATAGCTATAGGAACAAGCCACGGTGCATATAAATTTGCTGGAGAAGCAAAATTAAGATTTGATATACTTGAAGAAGTTCAAAATAAGCTGCCTAATTTGCCAATAGTTCTTCACGGTGCATCTTCAGTAGATCCAGAATCTGTTGAAACTTGTAACAAATATGGTGGAAATATTGCAGGAGCTAAAGGAATTCCAACTGAAATGCTTAGAAAAGCAGCTTCCATGGGAGTATGTAAGATAAACATGGATACCGATATAAGACTTGCAATGACAGCTTCCGTAAGAAAAGTATTTGGTGAAAAGCCAAAGGAATTTGATCCTAGAAAATACTTAGGACCTGCAAGAGAAAACATACAAAAACTAGTTCAAAATAAGATAGAAAATGTTTTAGGTTCAGCTAATACACTATAGTTTAATAAATACTTACTCAACTTTTGCAGTTTTTTAAACTGCAAAAGTTGGGATACTTATTTTTAAGTTATGATTTTTTTACAACATTTCGATTATACCTAAAACACAATTCTACGAACTTTTCATCTGGTACAAATCTTAATTTTATTCTCTCATCATTTAATTTCAATATCGCTGCATAAATTTTCTCTTTTGAGGTTACAGGATAAAGATTCTTTTTTTTATGCGGTATATTTGCCAGAGCTTTTAAACTTTTACTTGATTCAGGCGATAATATTTCTATATCCTTTATATTAAATTCTATAAGTTTTTTTCTCATACTTTTACCTATTATTTTATATATTTCAACATTACCACTGTCAAATTTATATTCATACTCCACATATAAATATCTTTTAAAATAAAATGATGCTGCAGCTGCAATTATTAAAATAACTGCTGGTACTACTTGTCCAAAGAGTAACATCCAAATTGCTAGAATTATGCCCATAACAACTATAAAGTTTATACTTCTGTATTGAACTGTTTTATATGTAGTAACAAGTTGATTATATTTGTTGTCCACATATATCCCTCCTTTCCAAAATTTAAACTTTGCATTTGTAATAAATTGTTACACTTTTTTCACACACAAATTCCCATACATATATGATATAATATTATTAATTTGTATTGCAACAATTGTTATTACTTTAGTATATTAAGAGGTGCCCTTTTTATGAAAGAATTTGAAACTAGAATAATCAATATAGATGTAAATTATATAATATCAAAATTAAAAAACGTAAATGCAGTAAAGGTAAAACAAGAAAATCAAATCAACAATATATATGATTTTAAAGATAGAAGACTTATAAAAGATAAGGGATATGCCAGAATACGTGTAATTCAAGATATGCTTAACAGTTCTACTCATTACTTTATGACTACGAAGAAACTATTGAGTCAAGATAAGTTTAAAGTTATGGCAGAAAATGAAACGGAGATCCTGGATGCCAAAGCTGGAGAAAAAATATTTGAATCCCTTGGTCTTAAATTAGTAAATTCCATAAAAAAGTACAGAGAAAGTTATAAATATAAGAACAGCTTAATTGAAATAGACATAAATGATAAAAGTTTTTGTCCTTTTCCTTATATAGAAATTGAGACATCAGATGAAAATGAACTCGAACAAATAGTTCTTCTTTTGGGTTATACTATGAAGGATACTACTTCTCAAACGATATATGAGATACTTGAGCAGTTAAAAAAATAGTAAATTTAAAATAATAAATTTTGATAGATAGGTAACTACGAATGGAGAATGATTCATGTTTGGCTATGTTACTCCATGTAAAATGGAGTTAAAAATTAAGGATTATGAAAAATTTAAAGCTTATTACTGCGGTCTATGTAAGTCTATAAAGCTCAACATAGGTAATATACCAAGACTTTCCCTCAACTATGATATGACATTTTTAGCTATACTGCTTGATTCCCTATATGGAGAGAGAACAATTTACCGTAAACAAGTTTGTTCATTTCACTTTTTTAAGAAGAAAATTATAGTTAATGATAACAATTGTTTAAGATATGCAGCTTTCTGCAATGTGATTTTAGGTTACTACAAACTTTTGGATAATGTTAAAGATGATGCATCTATAAAGAGTAAAGTTTTCTGTACATTTTTTAAGAATTACAGAAAAAGTATTCCATTGAGCTTAAAAGATCATCTAAGTCATATAGAAAAGGAACTAAACAAATTAAATTTACTTGAGTCATCAAATGATGATAATAAATCCATAGATAGTATTTCTCATCCTTTTGCAGAACTTACAGGATTTATTTTATGTTCATATAAAGATGATCAAAATAAAAATGATTTATACTGGCTGGGTTATAATCTTGGAAAGTGGATTTACATAATGGACGCATGGGATGATTTAGAGAAAGATGTTAAAAATAATAAATTTAATGCTATAAATGCTTGTTTTAATAGAGAAAATCTTGACTGTAAAACTTTTTCTAAGAATATAGAAAAACAAGTCGACTTTATTTTAGTTTCTTGTGCATCACAATGTTTGTCAATTTTAAATAAGCTGCCTTTAAATAAAAACATAGATTTATTAAACAACATTTTGCAATTCGGATTGATGGAAAAAATGGATAAAGTATTTAAAAGGAGTGTTTACAACAATGAAAAATCCATATGAAACACTTGATGTAAGTGAAAATGCCTCAAAAGACGAAATAAAAAGTGCTTATAGGAAATTAGCTAAAAAATTTCATCCTGATCAATATGGTAATAATCCATTAAAGGATCTTGCTGAAGATAAAATGAGAGAAATAAATGAGGCTTATGATTACCTTATGAAAAATCCACCTCAAAGTGCTAGTTATTCAAGCAGCCGTACTGAAGGTAACAATTACAATAACTCAAATATATATTCAGAAATAGAAATGGATATTAGAAATGGAAACTTTGCTTTTGCAGGGCAAAAGTTAAATAAAATTAATACAAGAGATGCTGAATGGAATTATCTTATGGGATTAGTTAACCTTCAGCGCAGATGGTACAATGATGCCCTTAATAATTTAAATACAGCATGCCGTTTGGAGCCTTACAACATGAAGTATAGAGAAGCTTTAAATAGATTGAATAATTTAAATACATCTTATAGACAGCCTTACTATAATAATAGGAGAAATGATTCCGATATTTGTAACATTTGTTCAACATTATATTGTATGGACTGCTGCTGCGAATGCAGTGGTGGGGATTTTATAAGTTGTTGTTAAAAAGGAAGTGTATACTTTATGCACAAAGTTAATAAATCATCATATATAGCTAAGGGTGGTCTATTTACTGCCGTTGGAGTTATACTTGTTTATTTAAGTACAATAATTCCAGTAAATAAATTATTTTTACTTGTAATTGCTTCTTGTATAATACCTTTGTGTGTTATAGACTCAGGTCTTAAAAGTGCATTAACAGTCTATGTGTCTACCTCACTTTTATCACTGCTTATAGGTGGAATTAAGTCTTCAGTTATACTATACATAATTTTCTTTGGACTATATGGAATTGTTAAGTACTATATAGAAAAACTTCGTAAATTGTATATAGAATTACTACTTAAATTGGTGTTTTTTAACTCATGCATAGTTTTTATGTACTTAACTTATAGATTATTTGTAACAAATTTATTTAAATTCAAAATTCCTTTTTACTGGATTTTAATCTTAATGCAAATTGTATTTATACTTTACGATTATGCTGTAACTTTATTTATAAATTATGTATATAATAGATTTCACAAAAAAAGGTATTGACATATCATTTCATTTTGGTATAATATCTAGTGTTGAGAAGTTAAAATATTATATATTGCCCATTCGCCAAACGGTAAGGCACCTGCCTCTGGAGCAGGCATCTGTTGGTTCGAATCCAGCATGGGCAGCCATTTTTAGGAACTTTTCTTTGAAGGGTTCTTTTATTTTACATTTCAAAAAACCTTCTAAACTAGGGTTAAATAACTGCTTGACAAAGTATTTCCATTATTATAAAATCATTATTATATAAATTATAATAGATCATGTATATGTGCTTTGAAGAGGAGCAGTAATTTGTACATCATCTTAAGAGAACTGTCATTTGCTGAAAGGCAGTGTTGATGTAATATGAACTTACCTCAGAGCTTATCTGTAAAAACAGATACGGATAAAACCGTTATATTTTTAAGTGAAATCTTTTTAAGATTTAATTAGAGTGGTACCGCGGAATCAAGCTTTTCGTCTCTTTTACGAGATGTGAAGGGCTTTTTTTATTTCAAGGTATTTTTTAACAACTGGCATAAGTAATGCTTTTTTACTTAAAATGTTATAGATAAACAACAAAGATTAAAGGAGAGATATTATGGGAAACTACGGCACTAAAACTGATGAGAAGTGGCAAAAAAAGTGGGAAGAATCTGAAATATATAAATTTGATGAAAAAAATCCCGGTAAAAAACTTTATACACTAGAAATGTTCTCTTATCCTTCTGGCAGCAGATTACATGCAGGTCACTGGTTTAACTATGGTCCTGTAGATTCTTGGGCTAGAATGAAAAGAATGCAGGGATACAATGTATTTCAACCAATGGGTTTCGATGCTTTTGGTCTTCCTGCTGAAAACTACGCTATAAAAACAGGAATTCATCCTAAAGACTCTACAATGAAAAACATAGCCACAATGGAAAAGCAATTAAAGGCAATGGGCGCTATGTTTAATTGGGAAAATGAAGTAATAACATGTCTTCCTGAATATTATAAATGGAATCAATGGTTATTCTTACAACTTTACAAACATGGATTGGCTTATAGAAGTAAAGCTCCAGTAAATTGGTGTCCTAGCTGCAATACTGTCCTTGCAAATGAACAGGTTGTTGAAGGTAGATGTGAAAGATGTGATACCGAGGTAGTTAAAAAGGACTTAACTCAATGGTTCTTAAAAATCACAAAGTATGCAGATGAGTTACTTGAAAAATTAGATGATCTTGATTGGCCTCAAAAGACAAAGGCTATGCAAAGACACTGGATTGGTAAATCCAAGGGTGCAGAGGTAACATTTAAAATAGCTAACTCAAATTTAGATTTCAAAGTGTTTACAACTAGAGTAGATACATTGTTTGGAGTTACATATGTTGTTCTAGCTCCTGAAAATAAATTAGTAGATCAAATTACAACTCCTGAATATAAGGAAGCCCTCGAAGAATATAAGAAACAAGCAAATGCCCAATCTGAAATTGAAAGACAGTCTTTAACTAGAGAAAAGACTGGTGTATTTACAGGTTCATATGCTGTAAATCCTATAAACGGAAGAAAGGTGCCTATCTGGGCTGCAGATTATGTATTGAATACATATGGAACTGGTGCTGTAATGGCAGTTCCAGCTCACGATGAAAGAGATTTTGCTTTTGCAACAAAATATAAACTTCCTATAGAAAGAGTTATAGAAGGTGGAGAAAAGCTTCCATATGTTGAACATGGTAAGATGATAAACAGTAATGAATTTAATGGATTATATACTGATGAGGGAAAAGAAGCCGTTGTAGCAAAACTTGAGAAGGATAATTTAGGTTCCTGGAAAATAAATTATAGATTAAGGGACTGGTTAATTTCAAGACAGAGATATTGGGGTACTCCTATTCCTATAATTTATTGTGATGACTGCGGAATTGTACCTGTACCAGAAGATCAGCTTCCTGTAGAGCTGCCATATAATGTTGAATTTTCACCTGATGGAAAATCACCACTTTCAAAATCAGAAGAATTTATGAATACTACTTGTCCTATATGTGGAAAACCAGCTAGAAGAGAAGCAGATACTTTAGATACTTTCGTATGTTCTTCATGGTATTACCTAAGATACGCAGACAATAAGAACAGTGAAAAACCTTTTGATACTGAAAAGATAAATAGAATACTTCCTGTAGATATGTATGTTGGCGGTCCAGAACACGCTTGTATGCATCTTTTATACGCTAGATTTATAACTAAAGCATTAAGAGACATGGGATATGTAAACTTCGATGAACCATTTTTATCCTTAAGGCATCAAGGATTAATACTAGGACCTGACGGACAAAAAATGAGTAAATCTAAGGGAAATACAATTTCACCAGATGATTATATACAAAAATTTGGTGCTGATGTATTTAGAATGTATTTGATGTTTGGTTTTGATTACAGTGAAGGTGGTGCCTGGAGCGATGATGGTGTAAATTCAATGTCCAGGTATATAGATAGGGTAGATAGATTATTAAAATCATGCAAAGATGAAATAAATAATCATGCAAATGATAACAATAATTTTGGTGATGCAGAAAAAGAATTGAATTACGTAAGAAACTTTTCAATTCATTCTATATCCCAAGATGCAGCAAAGTTCCAATTTAACACTTCCATAGCAAGGCTTATGGAATATACAAATGCACTTTCAAAGTATATATCTGAAGAAGTTAAAAATGCTAAATTCTTAAAAGATTGTGTTACAGACTTTTTGAAACTTTTAGCTCCATTTGCACCTCACTTTGCTGAAGAGCAGTGGGAACTTCAAGATATGCCATATTCAATATTCAATCAAAAATGGCCTGATTTTGATCCTAAAGCACTTGTTAAGGATGAAGTTGAAATTGCTATTCAGATTAATGGTAAGATAAAAACTAAAATCAATATATCTACTAAATTATCTGTAGATGAGATAAAGAAAGCTGCTGTAGAAAACGAAACTATTAAAAAAGATATCGAAAACAAAGAAGTTAAAAAGATAATTGTGGTTAAAGGAAGGCTTGTAAATATAGTAGCTAAATAAGAAATAAGGAGTTATAAAACTCCTTATTTCTTATTTATACATTTGTAATGTTTTTTCAGTATCCCTTAAAAGACTTGATAACTCAAACACTTCTCCTTCTTCTATTAATTTATTTATTTGAGTTTGATACCTTGTGGCTTCTGTAAACTTTCCCATGGAAGATAGAGTTAATATATTATTCATTATATTAGAAACCAAACTTGATTTTACTTCGAACAATTTTTGAGCGTCTTTAATCTCATCTTTAATTTCTAACATCTGTTCATCCAATTGAAATGCAGCATCTGCTGCTGTTTTTAATTTTAATTTTATGTCTTGTGGAATCTCGTGCTTATATTTATAATTTAATGAATGTTCTATAGTAGCCCAAAAATTCATAGCAAGAGTTCTTATTTGAAATTCTGCTAAAATATCCTTTTCTCCATCTGACATATTAACAGGGTATTTTATAATAACATGATGACTCCTGTATCCACTTTCTTTTACATTTGATATATAATTCTTTTCATACATTATCTGCATATCTTTTCTTTTTCTCATTATCTCAACGACTTTTTCAATGTCATCAACAAACTGGCACATAACTCTGACCCCAGCTATATCCTCCATCTCATATCCTACCCTATCAAATGGTATATCTAACTTATTAGCCTTATCTATTATGCTGGATATTTCTTTAACTCTTCCTGTAACAAATTCTATAGGTGAATATTCATTTCTCTTCCTATATTCTCTTCTTATACTCCTAAATTTAACTTTTAGTTCATCTACTGCTTGTTCATAAGGTATCAAAAAACCTTTCCATTCCTTTATAGCCATTATGACCTCCTGTTGCTCAATATTCCTATAATAACGTTAACACTTATATTATACTACTACTTTTAATTCATTATAAGCACATACAAAATATATTACTCTCTATTTCACCTATATATAAAAAATTACAACTTTACTATCTTTTTTGATATAATGTAGTTAAGTAAAAAAATAATGTAGGTGATATCGTAATGTCAAAAGATATATTTTCAGGTCTTGAATATCTGGGGTTTAATGACATAGGCAATGTCGACTTGTATAATAAAAAAAGTGAAAATGAAGAGGAATCTCCCAAGCAAGAATCAGAAGCTGATAATGAAAAGCTTCTATTATATGATAAAAAAGTTACCTGCCCTATTTGCGAAAATGTTTTTAAAGCAAAAGCAGTAAAAGCTTCAGCATACAGGATTATAAAAAGGGATTCGGATTTTTTCATAAGGTATTCACTTGTAAATCCATACTTTTATGATGTATGGGTATGCAATAAATGTGGTTATTCATCAATAAAAAGTGACTTTTATAAAATAAGAGGACATCAAATAGATGCTATAAATGAAAAAATCAGACCAAAGTGGCACAGCAGAACTTATCCAGATGTATATGACGTAAATATAGCTATAGAAAGGTACAAGTTATCTTTGTTAAGCTATTATGCAATAAGTGCAAAAGCCAGTCAAAAGGCTATGAATTGTCTGAAAATCGCATGGATGTATAGGCTTTTAAATGATAGTGACAATGAATTAAATTTCATAAAAAATGCTCTTGAAGGTTTTAATCAAGCTTATTCAAATGAAGATTTTCCTATATACGGTATGGATAGATATACATTTGTTTATCTTATAGGAGAACTTAATAGAAGACTTGGGAATACAGATGAAGCATTAAAATGGTTTGGTAATGTTATTACTGGCAGGGGAGTACCTCCTCGAATTAAAGATCTAGCTCGCGATCAAAAAGATCTTATAACAGAAATATTAAATCCCCGCGAAAAAGATGATATAGATAATTTTGAAGAAGAAAATAATTCTAAAAAGAAAGGGTTTCTTTCTAAATTCTTTAAATAATTAAAATCCTGACAATTAACACATCATATTATTCTAATTGTCAGGATTTTAATTTATAAAATTTTTACAGGATCAAATTTTAAAAAATCACTTGAAGTTAGTAAGTATTTTACATTGTTAAATTCACCATTTAATGCCCTGGATGTTGAAGTTCCATGTAAATGACCATATATAACCTTACTTACGTTGTACTCTTCAAAAACTTGCGTAAATCCGGATTCCGCAAGTTTTTCACTTACAGGTGGATAATGAATCATACAAATAAATTTATTGAAACCTTGTTTTGCTGCTGAATCTAATGACAGCCTCAGTCTTATTATTTCTCTATTGTATATCTTTTTATCGTGCTCAGAAAAGTTCTCACTTTCGGGAAGTATCCATCCCCTAGTTCCGCAGATTGCATAATCGTTATAAGTAAAGAAGTTATTTTGAATAAATTTCATATCGTCATATAAATTATTTAACTTAGTAATACTGCTCCACCAGTAATCATGATTTCCTTTAATCATAATCTTATTACCTGGCAAGCTGTGAATCCAATCTAAATCCTGCATTCCATTTTCTATTTTTATAGACCATGATATATCGCCTGCAATCATTACTGTATCTTCATCTTTAATCTTAGCCATCCAATTTTTTTTCAGCTTTTCATCATGTTTATGCCAGTTTTCTCCGAATACATCCATAGGCTTTTCACCATTTAAGTCTAAATGTAAATCTGATATAGCAAATAAAGCCACTAAATCACCTTCTATTTTATCTTTTTATCCATACTCATAATATAAGCTATTACCTTCGCAACTGCATCATATAATTCCATTGGAATAGCATTTCCCACATCAACATTTGTCAAAAGATTTGATAACTCTTCATCATATACTATAGGTACATTACTATTTTTTGCGTTTTCTATTATTTTATCTGCAACATATCCCATACCAGCTGCAGTAACCATTGGTGCTTCATATCCTTCTTCATATCTTAAAGCTGCAGCCTTCTTTCTTTTATCCACAGAAAACACTCCTATCCCATAAGTAATAGTTACCTAGTTAATTTCAATTATTAAATACACGTATCAAAGTGTAACTTAATTATAAATTGTTATTATATTATTGTAAACATTAAGCTCTTACATTTATCATACTTGCATGCTTATCTTCAAAAAAATCTCTACAATTTACTAAATTCATTTCTTCTTTTCTCTTATCTACAGATATATATGTATTGTAACCCATTTCCGTCAATTGATTAGTTATTATATCTTTTCCCTTATCTAAAAATTGAACCCAGTTGGAATCACACTTTATATCTACTTTCATATTTGATTTATTTACAGCTATATAAGCATCTACAACTCCAATATTTTCAGTATTTACCGAAGCTGCTATTTTTAAATCAGTAGAATCTAACTTTTTACCTTTTTTTCTATCATCCTTTACCATAAGCTTAAAGTTATACTCATAGTTATCTATATTTAAAGGTAAGTCCATATAATAGTATTGATTTGAAACAGTGTTGAAAACTTTAAAATCATTTATATTTTTATCTAAAACAGCAGTTAGGTTATTATAATTTTCTAAATTTGTATCATTACTTTTATCCATTACTGATTTTATTATATTTTTTACATGTTCTGTTTTTTCATTTATTTGCTGCTTTATTTCATCAACTAAAACATTCAAGCCCTTATGAATTTTAATATCTTTTTGGTTGCCTAAGGCTTCAGGTTTTTGAACATTTGTGAAATCATCATTTTGCTTTATATTAAAATCACTTTTCTTTTCAACTTTTACATCTGAATTATCTAAGTTCATATTCTTAGTAGAATTCAATGAATCATCTTTTACACTCTTATCACCTTTAGGGTTCAGGTTTTCTAGATTTTGTCCTTTCATATCTTTAGAAATATCAACTTGTTCGCCCTGACTTGAAACACTTTGATCTTGAACATCCTGACCGCCTTTTCCACTTAAAATAACATCTATGTTTTTACCTAAAAACATATTTCTTGAATCCTTAGGATTTACATTATTTGTTGAATTCACAGCATCATTTATACTTTGGGCATCATTGTATATTTTAAGTGAGCCATTAAAAATCTCGTTAAAACTTTTTATATTTACTTTAGATAAATCTATTTTATTTTCTATAAAAGTAAGTAAGCCATCTAAAGATAGACCTTTGAATTCACTAAAAAAACTTTTTAAAACATTCCTTATATCTTGAGCTCTTGCATCTTTATTCGGTATACCTTTACTTTTTATGTAGTTACTTATAAAATTATCTTCCTCACCAGGTTCTTTTAACTTCTCTGTAAAATCTGTAAGCGTCTTAACATACGATATATTATCTTTTGTAAGGGGTATATCATGTTTTACCATTTTATATAATACTGGGTAATCATCTTTAGTAACACTTATATCAGATTTTGATAATATAGAATCAAATGATTCTTTAAGGTTACTTTCGCCTAAGGTATCATTTGTATTACTGACTATCTTAAGTTTGATCTGCCCATCTTCATATCCTTCTACTTGAAACTTCACCAAACCCCCTGGCAATTTATCTAAATCATTTTCAAGTTTTGCAGAAAACTTCCACCCATCAATAAGTTTTAACAGCACTTCACCTTCTAATTTCTTAACATTTATAACCCTAGCCATAAAGTCCTGTCCTACTTCAAATGTCAACTTCTTAAAGAGTTTTCTAGTATTTACATCATAAGCACCACTTACATTCAAAATTCCAGGCATATTTTCACCTCCAATATTATAAGAATTGCATTTATAACTCTATATATTATCGTACATCTTTAAATGTTAAGCATATACTTTTAAAAAAATAGAGGACAAAATCAGAGGACAGAGGACAAAGAACAATTGACAAAGAAGGTAAGTTTTCTTCCTTACGTCAGAAAACTAATTTATTTTTTAAGTTTGTTTTGCTAATGCAAAACATCACTTAAGCAAGCATCTAAAATCTATGATTTTTAAATAATTGCTTACTTAGGAGATTACTTCTGAGAAATAAAAGAACATATCTAGATTTGATTTACACAAATCTAGATATGTTCTCATAGTTACACAATGTTTCGCTTCAGCGAAACGAGCTATCAAAAATTTAATTAAAGATTTTTCGAAGCGCAGCGGAGAAAAATCCTCCTTCTCTGTCCCTATGTCCTCTGTCCTCTGATTTTGTCCTCTGTCCTATGTCCTCTGTTTTTATAACCTAATTGCTTTTGAGCAATTCCTTTTTTCCTTCATCATGCAATATAGGAGATACGCTCTTATAAACTGCCATTGTAAGTACTAATAGTATTACTCCTTTTATCATATTAAATGGAGCTATTGCCCATACTATAACACCGTTCAAGTCCGTTACATTAGGATTTACCTTATTTGCCATTCCAATTACTGCACTCATAGGAAAATTCAACACCTTCTCATATAGAGGTAAAAATAAAATATAATTAAGTACGCTTGCTGCAGCAGTCATAAATAAAGCACCTATTATTAATCCATATACAGCTGTCTTTTTACTTTTTTTCTTCTCATATATATACCCCGCTGTAAATACAAAAACCGATCCGACCAAAAAATTTGCAAGTTCCCCAATAAAAGCTGTTTTGCCATCAAATACACCATGCAGTATATTTTTAACTAATTCTATAGCTATTCCAGCTGTAGGTCCAAGTGCAAACGAACCAATTAAAGCAGGTAAGTCACTTATATCCATCTGTAAGAATGATGGAAAAAGCGGTATAGAAACCTCTATAAACATTAATACAAATCCAATTACACTTAATAAAGATATTTTTACAAGCCTGTTTAAATTATCCTTTCTCATTTTACACCCTCCAATAAATAATTTAATTTTTAAAGTAACTAAAAAGCTAACAATCATTAGAAGGTTATAGTATAAATAAAGCCCTGACTTTAAACTAAGCCAGGGCAAATAAACATATACTCTTACCTTCTTCCATCCAGACTTTACTGTCGGCTTTGGGATTTCACCAAATCATACCTTTGTTAAGGCTCGCGGGCTTTACCGCCGGTGGGGACTTTCACCCCGCCCTGAAGATCAAAAACTATTAACTTTTACAATTTTATTATAGTGCAATCTTATTTAAAATTCAATACACATAATCATCCAAATAATAATAATTTATTGGTTTTTCATACTAAGTGATATTCTATTTCTTTTAGTATCAACTTCCAATATACTTACTTTAACTACGTCGCCAACTTTAACTACATCAAGTGGATGTTTTACAAATTTATCTGACAGCTGACTTATATGAACTAATCCATCTTGATGAACACCTATATCTACAAATGCACCAAAGTCTGCAACATTTCTCACCGTACCCATAAGCGACATACCAGGCTTCAATTGATTTATGTCAATAATTCCATTCTTTAATATTGGCTTTGGCATTTCATCTCTAGGATCTCTTCCAGGTTTTTTTATCTCTTTTATTATGTCCTGAAGAGTAGGTATACCTGTATCGAGCTCTTTTGATAAGTATTCAAATCCTTTATCCTTAACCCTATCATCTATATCTTCCAAGTTGTTATTTTTTAAATCATCTATACTATAATTTAATATATTCAATAACTTATTGGTTACTTTATAGGATTCTGGGTGCACTGCAGTATTATCAAGCGGCTCTTCACTTTCCATAACCCTTAAAAAACCTGCACATTGTTCAAATGCCTTTTGTCCTAATCTCTTTACTTTTAAAAGTTCTTTTCTACTTTTAAATTTTCCATTTTCCTCTCTATAAGCTGCTATATTCTTTGCTATAGATGTATTTATGCCTGAAACATAAGATAATAATGCTGGCGTTGCTATATTTAAG
Organism: Clostridium sp. JN-1; assembly: GCF_003718715.1. Classification (NCBI taxonomy): domain Bacteria; kingdom Bacillati; phylum Bacillota; class Clostridia; order Eubacteriales; family Clostridiaceae; genus Clostridium; species Clostridium sp. JN-1. Next base: position 2,661,522 of record NZ_CP033465.1, read on the forward strand.
TCAATTCCTACACTATTGACACAATCCTCAACAACACCCTTAAGTGATTCATCTAACTTTTTCTGAGATACATCATGCTGGTATTGTCCAACCCCTATGGATTTAGGATCTATTTTAACAAGCTCAGATAAGGGATCTTGCAGCCTCCTAGCTATTGATATTGCACCCCTTAAAGATACATTTATATCAGGATATTCAGCTGTTGCAAGTTCTGATGCCGAGTATACAGATGCTCCAGCCTCAGATACTATAACATAATATAAATCTTTGCCTTTTTCTTGTTTAACTTGCTCAATGAGTTTCATAATAACTTCTTCTGATTCTCTACTTGCCGTACCATTTCCAAGAGAAATAACGTCCACATCATATTTATATATGAGTTTCTTTAAAGTTTTTATAGAACCTTCAATATCATTTTGTGGTGCAGTTGCATATACGGCAGCAGTATCTAAAAGCTTACCTGTATCATCAAGTACAGCTATCTTACACCCTGTTCTAAATCCAGGATCATATCCAAGTACATTTTTATTTCTAATAGGAGGCTGCATTAAAAGAGCTTTTAAATTTGCATTAAATATATTTATAGCTCCTTCTTCACCTTTACCTGTAAGTTCTGATCTTATTTCCCTTTCTATAGATGGGTATATAAGCCTCTTTAGTGAATCTTTTATACTTTCCTCTATATAATAATCTGTAATACTATTATTCTTCATGCACTTTGATTTTAAATAATCCACTATGCTTTCTAAATTGCATGTTATTTTCACAGATAAAACCTTTTCTTTTTCTCCTCTGTTTATAGCTAAAATTCTGTGCGGCGGAATACTTTTTACTGCTTCCTTATAATCATAATAAATTTCATAAGTTGTAGATTCCTTACTTTCACCTTTAGTTTCAACTACTCCATTTTGATTTACATATCTTCTTATCCACTTTCTGTATTCAGCATTATCAGATATCTTCTCACTTATTATATCCATAGAACCATGAAGAGCATCTTCTACAGAACTTACTCCTTTTTCTTCATTTATAAATTTATAAGCATATTCTTTTATATCCTCTTTAAAATCTCCACTCCATACTGCGTGAGCTAAAGGCTTTAATCCTTTTTCTTCTGCAATAGCTGCTCTTGTTCTCTTTTTAGGTTTATATGGTCTATATATATCTTCAACTTCCGTTAAAGTATCACATTTTATTATATTCTTTTTTAAATCTTCGGTTAACTTTCCCTGTTCATCTATTAACCTTATAATATCTTCTTTTCTACTTTCTAAGTTTCTTAAATAAGTAAGTCTTTCAAATAAGTTTCTTAATACTACATCACTTATTGAACCCGTCATTTCCTTTCTATATCTTGCAATAAACGGAACTGTATTTCCATCATCTAAAAGTTGTACTATATTACTTATGTATTTTTTATTGAGTTTAAATTCTTCTGATAACCTATCAATTATGTTGTTCATTTTTACCTCCTAAAATTTCTTTACAAAGTTATATAAACTTTTCAAATCTAATATATATTAAAGTATAATCCAATAAATTATAAAAAGGAAACTTTAGATATGAAAAAGAATATAACTTTATTTTTTACGATTTTATCCAGCTTATTACTTAATTTAAGTTTTGGGTTTTACTTTTCAATAAGTTCATTTGATCCTAATTTAGTAAAACAAAATATAGACTATCTATCAAGTGACAAATTCAAAGGAAGACTAAGTGGAACTCTTGAAAATGATGAGGCTGCCCTTTATATAAGAAATCATTTTGAAAAGTATAACTTAAGTCCTTATAATGGCAGTTACTTTCAATCATTTAATACTGTATATCCGCACAGATTAGATGAGAAACCTTATTTAAGGATTACAGATAAAAATGGATTTATAGTTAAAGATTATAAATATGCAGTAGATTTCAAGGAAGATCTAGTGAATTTTAAAGAAAACAAAGTATCCTTCAATAAGAAAAGTGCCTACAGTATATTAAATTCTTATTTACATGTATATAAAGACAATAATTACTTTCTATTTTATGTGCCAAATGATAATAAGCTAATATTTAGGAGCTCTTTTATTAACAGTAATCCAATTAGCATGTATGTAATGGTCACACAAAACACATTAAAAGAAATAAGAAGTTATATAGATAATAACTTTAATGTAAACTGCTACATTCCCCTTGAATCAAAGCAAACTTCCTTAAATAATGTAATTGGCATCATAGAGGGTAAAAATAAAGATAAACCACCAATTATATTATCAGCTCATTTTGATCATGTTGGAACTGATTTAGCTGGTAATGTATATAATGGTGCACTTGACAATGCTTCTGGTATTTCATTTATATTGGAAATGAGTAGATATATTAATTCCCTAGGGAAACCTGATAGAGATATAATATTTGTTGGCTTTAATGCGGAAGAGTTTGGGTGCCTTGGCTCAAAGGCATTCGTTGAAAAGTACTTTAACAATATAAAAGGCAGCAAAGTATTCAACTTTGACATGATAGGCGGCTCATATTCCAATCCAATATACATAATGGGTGCTAAAAGTGATTCTGCTAAAACTAGCTTTATACATGAAGTTTCATCTATATGCTCAAATAATAAGATAAATTTTGATTATTTATTTGAAGACGCTAGTGACCATGAGTTCTTTAGAAAAAAGAATATAGATGCTGTAACCTTAAGTGATTGTGATACTTCAAAAATTCATACTATTTACGATAAGTCAAGTTTTATAGATAAAAATTCAATTAATAGATGTTTTAACATAATAAATAATGAAGTAGTACACTATGCATTTTCAGATAATCTTTTCATTTTATATTATAAACAAATATTTTATATTTCTATAGTAAGTACTTTCTTATTTTCCAAAATTCTAATTAAAGTAAATTAAATATAGAGCTTAAATTAAGCTCTATATTTAATAAATACTGTGTATTTTATTTTGCATCTTGTTTTAAATATGCATTTATAAAATCATCAATTTCTCCATCCATAACTGCATTTATATTACTTGTTTCCATACCTGTTCTATGATCTTTTACCAAAGTATATGGATGAAATACATAGGATCTTATCTGACTGCCCCATCCCATGTCTTTGAGTTCTCCAGCTAAGTCTTCTATCTTCTCTTTATGAAGCCTTTCCTTTAATTCTACTAGCTTTGCCTTAAGCATTCTAAGTGCCTGTTCTTTATTATGATGCTGGCTTCTTTCATTTTGACACTGTACTATTATTCCCGTAGGTAAGTGAGTTATTCTAATTGCCGACTCTGTTTTGTTAACATGCTGTCCGCCTGCACCACTTGACCTGTAAGTATCTACTTTTATATCCTCAGGTCTTATAGATATATCCTGATTACTTGTAAGCTCCGGAAGTACTTCTACCGATGCAAAAGAAGTTTGTCTTTTCCCATTTGCATTAAATGGTGATATTCTGACCAATCTGTGTATTCCCTTTTCAGATTTTAAATATCCATATGCAAATTCTCCAATTGCTCTTAAAGTAACACTTTTAATTCCAGCATCTTCTGCCGGTAAACTATCTATAATTTCTATCTTAAATCCCTTTTTCTCCAGCCATCTTGTGTACATTCTAAGCAGCATTTCAGTCCAATCTTGTGCATCCGTTCCACCTACACCAACATGTAAATTCATAATTGCATTATTCTTGTCGTATTTACCCGAAAGAAGAATTTCAACCTGGAATTGTTCAATTTCAGACTTTATATCATTAACTTCTTTTAATATTTCCTTTTCAGCTGATATATCTTCTTCTTCCAAAGCCATTTCTGTTAAAATTTTTGCATCTTGTATCCTATCGTTTAAGGATTTATATCTTTCAATTCTTCCTTCCAAAGACTTTTCTTCAGAAGACACTTTTTGAGCTTTATTTGCATCTTGCCAAAAGTTTGGTTCCTGCATTCTTTCTTGAAGCTCTTCTATCCTAACTTTAAGTGATTCTATGTCAAAGTGAATCCCTTATTTCATTCATATTTTGGTTCATACCTGTTAGTGTGTTTAAAATTTCTTCTAATTGTATTACCATATATAACACACTCCTTACTCAAACCTTCCACAGCAATTTTTATATTTCTTTCCACTTCCACATGGACAAGGATCATTTCTACCTACTGTCTTCTTCTTCCTTATGGGCTGTTTTTTTACAGCAGCATCTCCATTTTGGTTAGTGTAAGTTTCCTTAACTACTCTTTCTCTTTCAGGTACTTTTTGCATTTGAACATGTAATAGATACTTTATAGTATCAAGCTTTATATTGTATATCATTTCATCAAACATTTGGCTGCCTTCAAACTGATAAGCTTGTGTTGGATCCTGCTGTTTATATGCTGTAAGACCTATTGATCTCTTTAGATGTTCCATATCATCTATGTGATCCATCCATCTTGTATCAACAACTCTTAAAAGGATAACCCTCTCTATTTCCCTCATTTGTTCAGGTGTAAACTCTTCTTCTTTTTGTTCATATATCTTTTGACCAATTTCTATATACTTTTCTTTTATTTCTTCATTTGATAAATTCATAATCTCTTCTGCTGAAACACTGTCTTTTTCAACAAATACTTCTTCCATATACTTTACTAAATCTTTTATTTCATCTTCAAATTCATCTTCTACTTCAGATATATGTGAATCAACTATATCAGAAACCAAATCTTTAAGCATTTCTTTCATTTGATCTTTTAATTCTATACCCTCTAAAACTTCTGATCTCTGTTTATATATTATTTCTCTTTGCTTATTTATTACATCATCATATTGTACTACTGTTTTTCTTATATCAAAGTTATTTCCTTCAACCTTCTTTTGTGCATTTTCTATTGCACCGCTTACCATTTTACTTTCTATAGCTTCATCATCACCAAGACCTAATTTTTCAACTATGTCTTTAAGCTTATCAGAACCAAATATTCTCATAAGATCATCTTCAAGTGAAACGTAAAATCTTGATGTACCAGGATCACCTTGACGACCTGAACGTCCTCTTAACTGATTATCAATTCTTCTTGATTCATGTCTTTCAGTACCTATAATTTTTAGGCCTCCAACAGCCACAACATCTTCACCAAGTTTAATATCAGTACCACGTCCTGCCATATTTGTGGCAATAGTAACCATACCAAATTCACCAGCATGGGATATTATCTCTGCTTCTTTTTCATGGAATTTAGCATTTAATACCTGATGGTTAATTCCCTTTCCCTTTAGCATATCAGAAAGCAGCTCAGATTTTTCTATACTTACAGTACCAACTAGTATTGGCTGACCTTTCTTATGAGTTTCAACTATATCCTGAACTATAGCATTAAACTTACCTTTTGCTGTTTTATATACTACATCTGGAAGATCTTTTCTTATTACAGGTTCATGAGTAGGAATTACAATTACATCTAATCCGTATATTTCTCTAAACTCATTTTCTTCTGTTAAGGCAGTACCTGTCATACCTGAAAGTTTATTAAACATTCTAAAGTAATTTTGATACGTAATAGTTGCAAGAGTCTTGGATTCTTTTTCTACTTTAACCCCCTCTTTTGCTTCTATAGCTTGATGAAGACCATCACTATATCTTCTACCTTCCATCATTCTTCCAGTGAATTCGTCTACTATTAGAACTTCACCGTTTTTTACCATGTAGTCTTTATCTCTCTTCATTATATAATTAGCTTTTAATGCCTGAACTACATGGTGCTGCAATTCCATATTTTGAGCATCAGCATAGTTATCAAGTTTAAAAAATTTCTCTGCCTTTTCAACACCAACATCTGTAAGCATTACAGCATTAGCTTTTTCATCTACTGTAAAATCATCCTCTTTAGTCAGTGTTTTTGTAAAATAATCTGCCACTTTATAAAATTCTGTAGACTTTTCGCCTTCACCAGAAATTATAAGAGGTGTTCTAGCTTCATCTATAAGTATTGAGTCAACCTCATCCACGATAGCAAAATTAAGTCCTCTTTGAACTCTCTCCTCTTTATATATAACCATGTTATCTCTAAGGTAATCAAATCCAAATTCACTATTAGTTCCATAAGTTATATCGCAATTATATGCTGCTTGCCTTTGACTTTGATCTAAATCATGAAGTATAACCCCTACTTTTAATCCCAATGCTTCATATATAGGTGCCATTGTATCTCTATCTCTTTTAGCAAGATAGTCATTTACTGTAACTATGTGAACTCCTTTTCCTGTAAGAGCATTTAAATATGCTGGAAGTGTTGCAACTAATGTTTTTCCTTCACCAGTTTTCATTTCTGATATTCTTCCTTGATGAAGTACTATTCCACCCATAAGCTGCTCTTTAAATGGTTTTAACTTAACAGTTCTCGAAGCTACCTCTCTAACTACTGCAAAAGCTTCACTTAAGATTGAATTTAATGTTTCACCTTTTGATAATCTTTCTTTAAACTCATCTGTTTTAGATCTAAGTTGTTCATCAGTTAAAGCTTGCATTTTAGAATCTAAAGAATCTATTTTATTTACAATAGGTACTATCCTCTTTACTTCTTTTTCACTATATGTACCAAATATCTTTTGAAAAATGTTCATCCTTTTCATCCTCACCAAATTAAATTTTTAATAAGTATATACTTTATAGATTATATCATCTAATTATTGTGTATTCAACTTGAGCTAACATAACCTAAATTATGCATCAGAATAAAAAGAGAGGAGCTTTAGCTTCTCTCTTTACTTTAAAATTCAGGTTCAATTAAGCCGTAGTTTCCATCTTTTCTTTTATAAACTACATTAACCTCTTCATCTTCTGCACTTTCAAATACGAAAAAGTTGTGACCTAAAAGTTCCATTTGCAATACAGCTTCCTCTGCTGACATTGGCTTTATTGCAAATTTTTTAGTTCTGACTATCTTTGGTTCTTCATTTGCATCTTTATCTACATCAGGTATGGATTGAAATCTTAAAGAATTTCCATGATTTCTTCTCTGAAGTTTAGTTTTTTGTTTTCTTATCTGCCCTTCTAACTTATCCACAACTAAGTCTATAGATGCATACATATCACTATTTTTTTCTTCTCCCCTTAATATTACACCATTAAAAGGAATTGTGACTTCTACTATCTGCGAATTTTTCTGTACACTTAATGTAACATTAGCTTTTACTTCAGGGTTGAAATATTTATCTAACTTCGATAATTTCTTTTCCACTACATTCCTCAATGCATTAGTTACCTCAATATTTTTACCAGTTACAAATATTCTCATATTTCCAGCCCCTTTCAAAATTTTATATGTCAGTATTTTTTAATTATTTAGTTTTTTTATTTTTATTAATTATATTTTAATACTGTTAACTGCAAATTACAAGGAAATTTATATTAATTAACAGATATTCTACAAATTATATTTAAATAGAGCCTTTTATGTAACATAGCTCAATTATTGTTGAGTTGGCTTCATCGTAGGGAACAATATAACGTCTCTTATTGAAGATGCATTAGTTAAAAACATAACTAATCTATCTATTCCCATACCAAGTCCGCCTGTTGGAGGCATACCAATTTCAAGCGCATTTAGGAAATCTTCATCCATCATATACGCCTCATCATCACCTAATTCTCTCTCTTTTAACTGCTGTTCAAATCTTTCTCTTTGTACTATAGGATCATTTAGTTCGGAGTATGCATTACATATTTCCCTACCAAATACAAATCCTTCAAACCTCTCAGTATACTTATCATTTCCCCTTTTCTTTTTAGTTAAAGGTGAAATTTCAACAGGATAATCCATTACAAATGTAGGTTGAATAAATTTATCTTCACAGAATTCTTCAAACATAGCATTTAATATATCGCCTTTTGAACAATCTTTTAACTCTTTTTTTAACTCAAGATGCTTTTCCTTTGCAATTTGTCTAGCTTCTTCATCATCTTTAACCTGATCAAAATCGACATTTCCAAATTCCTTAACCGAATCAACCATTGTAATTCTCTTCCATGGCGGTTTAAAATCTATTTCTGTATCTTCATAAACAACTTTAGTTGTTCCAAGAACCTTTTCACAGACATATGCAACCATATTTTCCGTAATCTCCATCATATCATTGTAATCTGCAAAAGCTTCATAAAGTTCAATAGATGTATACTCTGGATTATGTCTTATATCCATTCCTTCATTTCTAAAACATTTTCCAATTTCATATACCCTTTCAAAACCACCTACTATAAGTCTTTTTAAATATAATTCAGTAGCTATTCTAAGATACATATCCATATCAAGTGAATTATGGTGAGTAATAAAAGGTTTTGCTGCAGCTCCACCAGCTATAGGTGAAAGTATCGGAGTTTCTACTTCTATATAATCTTTTTGATCTAGGAATTCCCTTATTGATTTTATAATTGCTGTTCTCTTCATAAATGTATCTCTAACATCTTGATTTGTTATTAAATCAACATATCTTTGTCTATATCTTAAATCTGGATCCTTAAGTCCGTGCCACTTTTCTGGCAGTGGTTTAAGAGACTTAGCTATGAGTTCAAAATCCGTTATATGAATTGAAATTTCTCCTGTTTTGGTCTTAAATACTCTTCCTGTTACTGATAAAATATCACCTATATCAAAGCTCTTATACTCTTTTAGCCTTGCTTCTCCTACATCATCTATTCTTATGTAAAGTTGAACTTTACCATATCTATCGTGTAAATCTGAAAATCCAGCTTTACCATGAACTCTCTTAGACATAAGTCTGCCTGCAGCTGTTACAGTTTTTCCCTCTAAGTTGTCATAATTATCTTTAATTTGTTTAGATGTATGTGTTCTCTCAACTTTATATACATTAAATGGATCTTTTCCTTCCTTTTGAAGATTGAAAAACTTCTCTCTTCTCTCGTTTATCAATGCATTAAAATTTTTCTCTAACTTATTTAAGTTCTTTTCTTCTTTTGACATGCTTTAAAACCTCCATTTATCTTCTTATGTCAAGTATTTTATACTTACTAACTCCATCTGGAACTTGTACTTCAACTATATCTCCCACTTTTTTGCCCATAAGACCTTTGCCAACTGGTGATTCATTTGATATTTTATTATTCATAGGATCAGCTTCAGCAGAACCAACCATTGTGTATTCAACTTCCTCATCAAATTCGTAATCCTTAATCTTAACTTTTGAACCTAATGTTACAACATCTAGTGGGACTTCACTTTCATCTATTACATTAGCATGTTTTAACATCTTTTCAAGCTGAATTATTTTTCCTTCTACAAATGCTTGTTCATTTTTGGCTTCATCATATTCAGAGTTTTCACTTAAATCCCCAAAAGAAAGGGCAGATTTAATCTTTTCAGTTATTTCTTTCCTCTTAGTTGTCTTTAAATATTCTAATTCCCCTTCAAGTTTTTTTACACCTTCATAAGTCATCATATATTCCTTTGCCTGATTCATATCCATTCTCCCCTTTAAATAATTAATATAAGTACTAACTTATAAATAGCTTATTAAATATACTTAATTAAACATACCTAAACGATTATATTTAAGTAATTATAAAACAGCTCTATTCTAATGTCAATCTTTGAAATTTTACTAAATAATTTTACAAAAGTCACTTAATTGTAAAATTGTGACTTTAAGGTCTAATCTTATTATTAATCTATTCTCTTGTAATATCAAAAATTACATTAATTTTGTTTATCAGCTTGGAGTGAATTTTTATATTCCATTAATATCTTAATTACAGTTGAACTACTTTTTTCTGAGTTAATTTTATCCTTAATTTTCTTGCTATCTTTAAAACCTTTTAAATACCACGCAATATGTTTTCTCATTTCCCTTACAGCTTTAGCTTCACCATTATATTTTATAGCATTTTCATAGTGTTTTATACAAACATCTATTTTTTCATTAAAGTCTGGATAAACAATTTCCCTATTATTTAATCCATCTCTTATTTCCCTAAATATCCATGGATTTCCCATAGCGCCCCGTCCTATCATTATAGCATCGCAATTAGTTGCTTCAAACAAATGTTTTGCACTTTTAGCATCTATTACATCCCCATTACCTATAACAGGTACTGATACTGCTTTTTTAACCTTACTTATTATATCTAAGTCAGCTTTTCCATCATACATTTGTTCCCTAGTCCTGCCGTGAACTGCTATAGCATCTACACCTGCCTGTTCGAGCATTTTTGCAAATTCAACAGCATTAATATTATTTGAATCAAATCCTTTCCTGATCTTTGCAGTTACAGGTTTACTTGATGCTTTCTTCATTTCCTTAACTATTTTAACTGCTAGTTCAGGATTTTTCATAAGTGCAGATCCTTCTCCATTTTTAACAATTTTAGGTGCAGGACATCCCATGTTTATATCCAAAATACATACATCTGGATTATCATTAAATAACTCACAGCATTTAGCCATTACAAATGGATCACTTCCAAATAACTGTACAGCAATTGGAGATTCTTGTGGTGAAACTTTCAACATGTCATATGTATTTTTATTTTTTTCAGTTAGCGCTTTTGCACTTATCATTTCGGAATAAACTAATCCTGCACCCATTTTCTTACACAGCTCTCTAAAAGGTATATCCGTAACTCCTGCCATAGGTGCTAAAAAAATATTGTTTTTAAATTCTAAGTTTTTTATTTTCATCACATTCCCTGTTCTCTATTTTTTTCATATATTATTCTTAGTCCTTTAAGAGTTAAAATTGGATCTATTAAATCAATACTTCTAGATTCCTCATTGATTAGTTTAGCGAGGCCGCCTGTTGCAACTACAAGTGGATGCTTTTCTCCTAATTCCATCATCTCTTTTTTCATTCTACAAACTATGTAATCTACTTGACCAATATATCCGTATACAATCCCAGCTTGCATACTTGATATAGTATTTTTACATATAACTTTATCAGGTTTTACTAATTCTATTCTGGGCAATTTAGCAGCTCTTTCAAACAATGCATCTGAAGCTATCTGTATTCCAGGACAAATAGTTCCTCCAAGATAATTTCCTTTTTCAGTAAGAGAGCAAAAAGTAGTAGCCGTTCCAAAATCTATTATTATAGAAGGTTTTTTATAAATCTCATGAACTGCAACAGCATTAACTATTCTATCAGCTCCAACTTCCTTTGGATTATCATATTTTATATTTATTCCAGTTTTAACTCCAGGGCCTACTACTATAGGCTTAACCTCAAAGTATTTTATTATCATATGTTCAAGTGAATACATAATATTGGGAACAACCGATGATATTATGACTCCTTCTACATCAGAAATATGAAGTTTGTTATGTGAAAATAATTGTATAACTTGAATGCCATATTCATCTGCAGTCCTTTTTGAATCAGTAGATAATCTCCAATCAGCAATAAGTTTTTTATCCTTGTAAACTCCCAAAACAATATTCGTATTACCTACATCTAAAACTAAAATCACCAAATACACCACCTTTTATACATAAAACATAAAATTTTTATTATATACATAATTAAAGAGCAGCCCTTAAAGCTGCCCCACAGTTGCTCAATACATTATTGTAGTTTATCAGTTTAATTTTATCAGCTGATTTTTATTTGTCAAGTTAGCTTATAAATTCTTTTTATTATTAGTTTTTTCCATAAACCTGTCGCTATTAACTATGTATCTTGAATGTTTTCCTTCTCCTACCTTATCTTTTTCATCCCAAACTTCAACTTTAAAGGTCAATTCCTTATTATCTACTTTAGTTAAAATAGCTTCACATCTTACTTTCATTCCAATTGGGGTAGACTTTAAATGTTTTACATTAAGTTCTATACCAACTGTAGTGTAACCACATGGAAGATGTAGATCAACACAACTTCTCGAAGTTTCCTCCATAAGAGCTATCATAGCCGGTGTCGCAAATACATCTAAAACACCTGAGCCCATTTTGCTAGCAAGATCATTTTCTGTAACTTTCATCTCTTTAGCAGATGTCATTCCTTCTTTTAAATTAAATTCCATTGTATCATCTCACTTCATTTAAATTTTTTTACAATTGTAAAAATATATAATAATTATATCATTAATATGTAACTTTTAATATGTTTTTATAATATAAACCTTTAACCATTTAAGCTGCCTACTTAGCCAAAAACTTGACTTTGACAAAGATATTGCAAATGAAAATTAGCCTGAGAAAACCCAGGCTAATTAAGCTCATCATATGTAAACTTTTAATTATTTATGCATTGGCATCAGCATTAACAAATACTTCTTCAAATTCATTAGCTTCAAGCTTTTCCTTTTCAAGAAGAGCTTTTGCAACAGCATGAAGCTTAGATACATTTTCAGTAAGAAGTTTTTCTGCTTTCTTATATCCATCGTCTATAAGTTTCTTTATTTCTCTATCTATTTCAAATGCAACTTCCTCACTGAAATTTCTTCCTTTTCCTAAATCTCTACCTAAAAATACTTCATCATGTCCAGATCCAAAGGCTATAGGTCCAAGATCACTCATACCATAATCCATAACCATTTTTTTAGCTATAGTAGTTGCTCTTTCAATATCGTTCTTTGCTCCCGTACTTATATCTCCTATAATAACTTTTTCTGCAACTCTTCCTCCAAGCAGTCCTACTATTTCATCTTCTAATTTAGTCTTTGACATATATGAACTATCTTTTTCAGGAAGATGCATAGTATATCCTCCTGCCATTCCTCTTGGAATTATACTTATCTGATGAACAGGATCTGCAGTAGGAAGAAGCCTCATAACTACAGCATGCCCTGCTTCATGATATGCTGTAATCCTTCTATCCTCTTCATCTATAACCCTACTCTTCTTTTCTGGTCCTGCTATAACCCTAGTTACAGCTTCTTCAAGTTCATCCATACCTATTTTCTGTTTCTCTTTTCTAACAGCTAGCAGTGCTGATTCATTCATTAAATTCTCGAGGTCAGCTCCTGTAAACCCTGGTGTTCTCTTAGCTAATACATCTAATTTTACTTCTTCAGCCAGCGGCTTGTTTTTTGAATGTACTTTTAAAATCTCTTCTCTACCTCTAACATCTGGAGCTCCTACTAGTATCTGCCTATCGAATCTTCCAGGTCTTAATAATGCTGGATCCAATATATCTGGTCTATTTGTTGCAGCTATCATTATAATACCTTCATTTGCACCAAATCCATCCATCTCTACTAAGAGTTGATTTAACGTTTGCTCTCTTTCATCATGTCCGCCGCCAAGTCCAGCACCTCTTTGTCTTCCAACTGCATCTATTTCATCTATAAATACTATACATGGTGAATTTTTCTTTGCTTGATCAAATAAATCTCTTACCCTGGATGCACCTACACCTACAAACATTTCAACAAAATCTGAACCTGATATACTGAAGAATGGTACACCAGCCTCACCTGCTATAGCCTTTGCTAACAAAGTTTTACCTGTTCCTGGTGGGCCAACAAGTAAAACTCCTTTAGGAATTCTAGCACCCATTTCAATATACTTCTTTGGCTGTTTCAAGAAATCAACTATTTCTGCGAGTTCAGCTTTTTCTTCGTCGGCTCCAGCAACATCAGCAAATGTCACCTTTTTCTTGTTCTCTGGTGCTGCCATCTTAGCCCGACTCTTTCCGAAATTCATTACACTCCTGTTTCCACCACCGCCTTGTGATTGCTGCATGAACATAAACCAAAAGGCTACAAGTATAAGTATTAAAAGCACCGTTGGTAAGTACTGCACCCACATAGGTATAGTTGCAGGCTTATCATATACTTCCTTAACATCTCCATTCTTAGGATGTTCCCCTATAAATTGGAACAATCTTTCTGAAGGAACTACTGTCTCGTATTGTGTACCATCTTTTAATGTACCTACTACAGTCATTTTATCTTCTTTCACCTGAAAACTTTTTACATTATTTCCTAACCAATCTTTTTGAAATTGATCGAAATTTATGGTTGTTGCATTTTCATTAGTTCTTACAAGCATCGTAGCTGCAAGAATTACTAATACAAATACTATAACCCAGGCCGTTGCGCTTGAAATTTTTTTCATTACAGGCCCCCCTCTCTTTCTAGTTTTATACTGTAAAAATTGTATCATAATGAATATTTCTTTACAATGAATTAATAATAATTATTTGTAAACTTCCTCTTTTAGCACTCCTATATAAGGTAAGTTCCTATACTTTTCTGAGTAATCCAGCCCATATCCAACTAAGAAATAATCTGGTACTCTAAATCCAATATACTTTACATCAAGTATTTTTTTTCTCCTATCAGGTTTGTTCAAAAGGCAAGCTATTTGTATGCTTGCTGGTTTTCTACCTTTTAGGTAATCAATTAAATATGATAAAGTAACTCCTGAATCTATTATATCTTCTACAATCAAAACATCCTTTCCTTCTATTTCAAAATCTAAATCCTTCAAAATTCTAACTACTCCTGAAGTTTTACTAGCGCTGCCATAACTAGAAACTGCCATAAAATCCATAGTACATGGAATATCAATTTCTTTTAACAAATCTGCCATAAATGGAACAGATCCTTTTAATATTCCAACGAGAATTAAATCTTTTCCCCTATAATCCTCACTTATTTTTTTACCTAATTCTCTTTCTTTTTCTCTTAATTGTTTTTCTGTAAATAATACTTCTTTTATATCATCCTTCATTTGATACATTCTTTTGTTCTCTCCCTTTAATCTTTATTTGTAAAATATTTTTTGTATTTTCAGTTACTTTAAATACCTCGCTTATTCTATAACCAACAATCCATGAAATCTCATTGTTAAAGCATATTATAGGAATTTTTTCTCTTTGATCTTTTATTACCTTTTCATCAATGAAAAAATCCTTTAATTTTTTACTTCCATTCATACCTAGAGGAATAAATCTATCTCCATTTTTTTTATGTCTTAATACAATTTCACCTCTTATTTTATCATAATTAAAGTATTTAATTAGTTCGCTGCTATTTAGATTTTCAATATCTTCATTTTTTACTAAGTTTAATTCTACAATTAGATTTTCTTCTTTTAACTCATTAACTCCCATGCTAAGTTTATATTCTCTATTGACCTTTTTATCAGTATCATTTCTTACTTTATATATGTAAATATCACCATAGTTGTTTATAATTTTTATATTGCCTGGTAAATTTAAAGTTTTTCCCGTAGAAGTACTTTGAATACTTAGTATCTGATAGATATGTGATTTATCAAGGTTATATAAATTACCACACAAATTATAAATTGCAAGGCGTATGATCCTAGTTACAATAGCCTTGTGTTCAACAAATGCCCCTTTAGATATTATAACCTTTTCTTCATTTATATCACAATATTTTTTAAATTTTTCTTTAGAAGTAAGATCTAAATAATCGTTATCTACCTTTATGGTATCAGATAATCTATTTAAGGTTTTTATTATATCCTCATTAAAATTCTTTTGTATATATGGTATTAATTCTAACCTTATCTTATTTCTAGAATAAATGGTTTCTAAATTTGTCTTGTCTATTCTAGGATTTAAATCATTCAAAATACAATAGTTCTCTATTTGGCTTCTAGTTATATTTATAAGTGGTCTTACAAATATCTTATCTCTAACAGGCCTTATTCCAACTAATCCATCAAGACCTGTTCCTCTCATTATTCTCATAAGTATAGTTTCAGCTTGATCATTTGCATTATGTGCAATTGCTATCTTCTGAGCATTTAGCTCTTTTTTTAATTCATAGAAAAAGTCATATCTAGCCTTCCTTCCTGCACTTTCACATGATATATTTTTATCTTTAGATAACTTATTTACATCAACTTTTCTGGATCTAAATTCTATATTTAATTTATTACAAAATCCTTTTACATATTCCTCATCCATGTCAGCTTCTCTTCCACGCAGACAGTGATTCAAATGTGCTGCATAGATAGTTATACCTAACTTTTCTCTTAATTTATACAAACAATGTAAAAGACATATAGAATCTGGTCCGCCAGAAACAGCAGCTATTACCTTATCCCCTTTATCAAACATTGAGTACTTAACTATATTATCAAAAACTTTATCTATCAATTTTAACACTCCTGATTGTTTTTATAGTCTGTAGTATATTATATCATAAATATATTTATGATAACCTATACTTTTACTGCAATTTGCAAGTTAAAAAAATGCGATGCAATATTTTTGAGAGAACAGAAAAAACAGAGGACAGAGGACAGAGGACAGAGGACAATTGACAGAGAAGGTTGATTTTTTGCTAACGCAAAAGAATCTTTAAATTTATATAAGTTAGTAATGTTTTGCAATTAGCAAAACAAACCTAAAAAACAAATTAGTTTTTCTCTGATTCATTTGTGATAATGTCTTAGTATACCATTTGAGATTATGTCCCAAATAAATTAAAAATGTATTAAAATACACCTCATAACAATAAGCAAGCGCACAGGGCAAGTACGAACGTATAACATTAATCTAAAAAATAAACTATAAAACCTAATACATGTATTTTCTAAAAAACACATGTATTAGGCTTATTAAGTTAACCCCAAATGTTTTAAAAACATTTGAGGTTATAATCAATCTAGATACTAATTATTATTGACATTAATATCTTTAATATCGAGGGACATTTTCAAAAATAGTTAACACAATGTTTCACTTTAGTGAAACGAGTTATCAAAAATTTGATTAAAGATTTTTCTTAAGCGAAGCGGAGAAAAATCCTCCTTCACTGTCCTCTGTCCTCTAGGTTCCTGTACTCTGGTTCCCGTACTCTCAGAAAAATATTCAAATCAATATAAATTGTACACTTTTTCTACAATAACTGTCATATCATCTTTTACCTTTCCATTACTTAGTTCTTTAGCTTTATCCATGATCTCCTCACTTAATTCTTTTGGTTCAGTACATTTATTGTCTTTTAAAAAATCTACAAACCAATCTACATTTCCGACTGACTCATTTTCGTGATCTAAAATTCCATCACTCACCATTATAATAAAATCTCCATTTTTAATCTTCTCTTTACTCATATCAATATCAGGCTTGTCCAGAACTCCTATAGGTAAAGTTTTTGAATCAACTACAGTAATATCTTGACCTTTCTTTATAAAGCTTGCAGCTGCTCCTATCTTCATAAAGTCTACCTTTCCTCTATATAAATCTATACTGCTTAAATCTATAGTTGAAAATTTCTCATCTTCGGAAAACTTAATACTCATTATAGAATTTACGGTATTTATAGCTGTAATCTTATCAAATCCTTGTTTTAAAAACTTTTGTATTATATTTACTACAGCTCCACTTTCCTGGCCAGCTTCAGGCCCTGAACCCATTCCATCACTTATCATGCTCACATACGTACCATCTGCTGAATTCCCAAATGTATAGCTGTCCCCACTAAGTTCTTCTCCATCTTTACACATCCTGCGTACATAAGTTGATACATAAAACTTAGGCATTTCTTCAAAAGTAACGTCACAAGTTTTTAAGGATTTATTTATATTACATCCATCTCCATTTATGAACATAATTTTATCTGTTGCTTGATTTACTAAAGGTAATACTTTCTTTGCACATAATTGCTTTCCTCCACAAGCATCCATAGATATTTTGATTACCAGTCTATCATTCTTATCATTATAACAAAATATGTCTACATACTTTATCTTGTTCTTGTTTAATATCCTCCTTAAGTCATTTTCAACTTCTGGATTGAACCTTATATTCATTTCAAACTCTTTTACTATTTCAGATACTGAGCCTGCCATATTATCTATTTGCCCGCCGAGTAATTCCCTACACTCACTTAATCTGCTTCTCCACATCTCACTTATTATATAATTATTAGCTATATTTTCAGTTTCTTTTAAAAGGATAGATCTCCTGGTACATTTTCTCTCCAATTCATATGGCATATCTTTCTTATTATCTTGAAAATTTTGTATTAGTTCACCCAAAGCATTGTAGGTATAAAAATTTTCTCTGCTCCAGCACATCGATTTCATACTGCAATCACTGCAAACCCTACTTGCAAGGTTTTCAATCATAGCACTGCTTTTATCCTTCATAATGAGTTTGTCGTTATCCACAAGTTTTTCAAGCACTTCTGCTACATTATGCAGTATATCTGAAAAACTTTCTAACTTAACCATTAAAATACCCTTAATTCTTTCAGCATAACTCTCTTTAAAATACTCCTGTTTTTTCTCCCATTCTAACTCCACTTCTATCTTCTTCAAAACACTCATAGGTATAGCTAAAAAGATACAGCAGCTTATGACAACTTCAATTATTTTAAATTCAACTGCTATATTTGAATACATCTTAAGTACGGAGAATGCGACCAAATATGAAATACCGCTCATCCATTTTCCAGTTTCTCTAAAAACACCTGAAATAAGCCCACCTAATCCATACACTCCAACGTAAATTATCATGTTACTTGACGTTACGCCTATTATGGTACCCATTGCAACACCTACTGCTGATCCAGCTGAACTTCCTTTTACATATCCGAGTATAAGTACAAAAGTTAATGCTACAACATTTCTTACAGCAATACCTTTTATAACAACTCCCCATGTACCTGCAACAATTAAAGACATAACTACGGACATGCTTATTATCTCTTCACTTGTATATAAATGTCTTGTCCTAAGTTGTTTAAAACACCCTATAGAATAATTGATAATAAAACATATTGGAAATACACAACAAATTTCAAAAAATGAAGTTAAAAGTGACATACTTAATATTATTCTATCTACAAACACTTTATAGAGTACGAACTCTACAAATATACTGGAAAATAATATTAATAATTTAGTCCTTTGATGCATATTATTTAATATATATTTAAAGCTCATAAGTATAAGTACAGATATTAAATACATAGGTAAATCCTTTACATTATTAATTGTAGATATGTATCCTAATAATGTACCAATTCCAGCTGATAATGATACTTTTTTATCTTCTGATATTATAATTGCTATTAAAAAAGCTAACCCAAACGGTGCCATGAGGTTTACCATAACTACTCTGCTTGCTAAAAGTGCTGATAGAAATACTATTGACGTTTTTACAAGTGGAAACTTAATAAGCTTTTGTTTTTGTTTTTCTTTTGCTTTCTTTTTTCTTTGGTATGGAAAAATCTCTACTCCATATTGCATGGCTAAACACCTACCTATAAAATTATTACCTCTATTATAGCAAAGCTTTCTGGAAATAAATGTCATAACATGAAATTCACCCTATTTTTTTTAGGACATATAATTCTATGTTTTTTATAATTGTCTAGTTTAGATACATACAAGCAGAAATTTGTTTTTTATGAGATTAATTACACAAGGAATATCATATTTGTGTTTTTTATAATACTAAAAAGGTCTATAGTGATTAACTATAGACCTTACTTAACAGCGTAAATAGAATTTTAACCTGCAGCACTTCGGGTATGAACCGAATGTTCCAGCCAACTAAACTATTTAGCCGCATAATATTCTTTTTTTGGTTGCGGGAGCAGGACTTGAACCTGCGACCTTCGGGTTATGAGCCCGACGAGCTACCAACTGCTCCATCCCGCGATATTAATATTGGTGCTGAGGACCGGAATCGAACCGGTACGGGTTTTAAAGCCCGCAGGATTTTAAGTCCTGTGCGTCTGCCAGTTCCGCCACTCCAGCACAATATTGGTAGCGGAAATAGGACTTGAACCTACGACACTTCGGGTATGAACCGAATGCTCTAGCCAGCTGAGCTATTCCGCCGCATAATATTCTTTTTTGGTTGCGGGAGCAGGACTTGAACCTGCGACCTTCGGGTTATGAGCCCGACGAGCTACCAACTGCTCCATCCCGCGATATTAATATTGGTGCTGAAGACCGGAATCGAACCGGTACGGGTTTTAAAGCCCGCAGGATTTTAAGTCCTGTGCGTCTGCCAGTTCCGCCACTCCAGCAACTCATGTGTTATCAACTGACGACATATATTATTATAATTCATGAAAATACTATTGTCAACTACTTTTTTTATAAATATTTTTAACAATATTATAGAGGGTTAAAGTTTAACCCTCCGAATTAACTGAATTAGTAATTAGAAGTTTTTTTATATCCTCTTGCCCTTGAATCCTGATGTTTTTTAAGGTCTTGAAATCTCTCTTCGCTATCCTTTAGAAATTTAGACATTCTATCTTCAAAATCTCCTTGATAGCTTTTAGTCTTTTCTTTTTGCCAATCAATTTCAATTGGCCTTAAACTTTTCTTTTCTGACAAAGCCTGCTTTATTGATAAACTTATCTTACCCTTTTCATCAATTGAAATTACCTTAACCCTTACTTTGTCTTTTTCTTTCAAATAATCTCTTATGTCTTTTACATAAGCATCTGAAACCTCGGATATATGGACTAAACCAGTTTTCCCTTCAATTTCAACAAAAGCTCCAAAATTTGTGATATTAACCACTACGCCTTCTAGTATGGATCCTGCCTTTAAGGTCATATTAAAAAGATTCCTCCTTAAAATAAAATAATATTATATATAGAAATTAAATTTGTAACCTTATGTTAGTTTTTTGCATTTATTACAGGGGTCTCTCCTTGTTTAATAAGACCTAATCTCTCTCTAGCTAATTTTTCAACGTAATCATCTGTCTTAGACATTTTAACCTCATCCTGTAATTTTTCATTTTCATCTTTTATTTTTTGTTCTTGTAATTGTTTATCTGCAATTTGCTTTTTTATTTTGTACATAGTAACTTGCTGACTTGCAAATATATAGCATATGTAAGCAAATATAAAAGCATACAAGAGTTTTTTGGGTTTAAATTTTTTTTTCATATCACTCACCATTAATTTTCAGATAGCCAACCAAAACATCATACTTATATTCTAATTTGCTTTTATGTTTTGTTCAAGTCATTTTTTATAATTTTTCTTAATTTTTATCTTAATATTATAAGTTAGTAGTGAAAAAGGGTAAATTATGATATTCATTAATACTCTAAAACCCTTAGCTGTAAATTTTATTAATTTTGTCCCAACCTTTATAAAAGCTGCGCTAAACAGTTTAATATATATACATATACCAATAGCTATCAGCATATATACATAAGCACCTATGTATATGTAATCAGTAACAATTAAAAATATAAAAACTATTATGGCCGCTAATATCCAAAAAAGTAAGTCCTCCAAAAATGATATAAATTTGTTTATAATACCATAGCCCCTTATTATCTTATATATATCAAACAGTACCCCTGTCATAATTCCTGCAGTAATGCTAAAAACAAAGCATTCAAACTGTTTAGTTATAGAAATTATCATCTATATCCCTTACTTGAATAGCTTCGATATTATGCTTTCTTTGCTCTTTTTAGCTTCTTTACTCATATATATACAGGAATTTATCATGCCTATTATTATAACATCACCATTTTGAACATCTAACTTATTCATTTTAAGGTTACTTCCTTTAATGCTTAGCGTACCCAAATTAGTATTTAAAATTATTTGCTCTTCATTAAAACTAACAACTTCTAAAACACCACTTAATGTCAGTTTTTTTCTATTTTCAATATTCATAATGCTCTTTTTTTCGTCTGCTATTTTAGTCTCCTTTTTCTCCATAATATCCCTCCACTCATAACCAATATATGCACCTGCTGTAAGGAATATTACTAATTGAAACAGCTTAAAATAAAATTAAAGAAACAAATTATGCTTAGCTTATAATTTCATACATACTCGAAACATTTTCTTTTGTTACATGCTCTGCTACTTTTAATATTCTAGCCTTCAATGATTTGCTGGCATATTGTATTTCTATAATATCACCTTCAGATATCTCAGTACTTGGTTTAGCAACTTTACCATTGATGCTGACTCTTCCACATTCACACACTTCTTTTGCTATAGTCCTTCTTTTTATTATTCTAGATACCTTAAGATACTTGTCCAGTCTCATTAACTTACCTCCTCATTTAAAACAAAAAACCCAGATTTACACCTAGGTTTTCTAAAATAACAATTTGAATATTATTTGTTTACTTTATCTTTGAACTCTTTACCAGCCTTAAATACAGGAACTGTAGATTCTGGTATCTGTATTTCTTCCTTAGTCCTTGGATTTCTACCTACTCTTGCAGCCCTTTTTCTTGTTTCAAATGTTCCAAATCCAACTAACTGAACCTTTTCACCTTTTTCAAGTGTTTCTTCAACACTTTCTATTAAAGCCTTTAAAACTACTTCTGCATCCTTTTTTGTCACCTTTGATTTTTCTGATATACTTGCAATTAATTCTGATTTATTCACCTTTTTTACCTCCTTAATATTGAATATACTATGTTTGACATACTAGCATATTCTTCACCGATTTAAAAAATCCTTCTTTTTCAAAGTATTTTTGCATAAAAAGCTAAAATATTATTTATTCTTAGACTTTTCCCAAAGCTGATCCATTTGCTCTAGTGTCATATTTTTCATGTCAATGTTTCTAGATCTAGCACTTGTTTCTATATATGCAAATCGATTAATAAATTTCTCTATAGTATAATTTAATGCAAATTCAGGGTCTATGTCAAGGAATCTGGCAACATTTACCGAAGCAAATATTAAATCACCTATTTCTTCTAATATTTTTGCCCTTTTTTCCCCCTTATATGCATCCTTTACCTCATAATATTCCTCTATTACTTTATCAAGTGCATCTTCAACTTTATCCCAATCAAAGCCAACCTTAGCTGCCTTTTTCTGAACCTTTTCTGCTCTCATTAAAGCTGGAAGATTTTTAGGTACATGCTTCAATTCATCTGTATAACTTTTAAGTCCTTGTTCCTTTCTTTTAATTTTATCCCAATTATCAACAACTTGATCAGATGTATTGACACTAATACTTCCAAAAACATGAGGATGTCTATTTATCATTTTCATACATACAACTTTTAATACATCATTAATATTAAAAAATCCTTCTTCACTTCCAATTTGAGCATGAAAAATTATCTGAAACAAGACGTCTCCAAGTTCTTCAACAAGCTCATCATAATCTTTATCGTCTATAGCTTCTAAAACTTCATAACTTTCTTCTATCAAATATCTCTTTAGACTTTCATGGGTTTGTTCTCTATCCCATGGGCATCCATTTTCTGACCTCAATACTTTTGTTATATTCAGCAAATCATAAAAATCTTTGACTTCGCTGACTCTTTTAGGAATGTATAGAGAAGTTAAGTAATCTATATCCTCCTGTCTATCCAATTCATAAAGTGGAATTTTTCTTATGCTTTCCTCACCTTTTACTCCTGCTGCTCTTATAAAATATATTTCTGTATCATCACCATAATACTCCATTAACGCAAGCTTAACTTCTGATGCTATAAGATTATCATATACTTGTGTTATTATAGTACCAACTCTTTTATCCAATACCTGTTTTCTTATATCAAATGCATCCATGACTTTGAGTCCTTCTATAGGGTCTATCTTTAAACTTTCAACTACTGCATCTATAAAGCTTACTGCTGGGAGTATATCTATATCAATAGACTTTTTATTACATAAATCAATTAACATATTGACAGATTTTTCAGCTATTAATGGATGTCCCGGCACTGCATAAACTACATCCTTAAAATTATCTTCTTTCTCTATTAGATCTTCTGCTATAGACTTATACACATCTTCAAATTTTTCCTCTTTTTCATATATATTGTCGTAAGTTTCAAATTTTATACCATATTCTTTTAAATACTTTACAGTAGGATGCTTACTTGTTCTTAGGTATACTCTTTTTGAGTTCTTTAAAGTATCTAACATACCTATTGTAATTGCTTCTTTTGATCCCGGTCCTAGTCCAACCACCCTTATCATATATATTCCTCTCCTTTTAATAAATCAAGTAAAATCTATACATATGCTTTAAGCCTTGTATTTATTATGTCTTACGATTTTATTTTTTATATAATCATATTTAAATATTCCCATTGCAATTATGAGTACTAAATATATAAATATACCCGATAGTATAGCCAAAAGGCATGCTAATCTGCTGCTCATGGTATAATTATAGACATTCATATAAATAATTACAACAGCTATTATCATTAAAATTGAAGCAAATAGGGGCTTTATAAAATGATCATTCCACTTTATAGAAATATTTAAGCTAGTCTTTAAAAGCCTCATATTAAGCATAGAAGCTATTATATAACCTCCTATACTTCCAAGTACAGCTCCATATATATTTATTTCAGGTACTGCAACCAAAAACATAGTAATTACACTTTTAACTACACAACCAACAGCTAAGTTTAAAACAGGGGCAGCATACCTTCCAGTTCCCTGAAGTACAGCAGTTGATGTTTGAGCTAATACTATAAATGGAATTGAAATAGATGAGTATTGCAAAATTTTAAAGCCGTCAGATTGCCCGGGAAAAATTAAATTTAAAATAGGGTAGGCTAGATTATATAATCCTAAAAACGACGGTATTGCTATAACCATTGAAAGTTTAATTGCTATATCAACTTTATTTACAACTTCAGATCTCCTGTTTAGTATGTAAGCTTCCGCTATTATAGGGATTAACGACGAACACAGTGCTGCTGAGAGAGTTAAAGGTACATTTATCAAAATAAAAGCTTTACCAGTAAGCTGTCCATATAATATGGTAGCTTGTTTGTATGTAAATCCTGCTTGCAAAAGCTTTTGAGGCACAAGTACTGAGTCTATAACGCTCATTATACTGCTTACAGCTGCTCCAAGTGATACAGGTATAGCTATATATAATAACTTGCTTAAAACCTCAACATCATCTTTAATTTTCCCAACATGGAACTCCCTTCTCACATGTGCATACTTTATTATAAGGTATGTACCGCCAAATATTCCCCCAGCTGCTGCTCCTAAAGCTGCACCTCCAGCTGAATATTCTATTCCCTTTGGAAGAAGTAAGTAGGCAAGTCCAACACCTACAACTACCCTTCCAATTTGCTCTATTACTTGTGATACAGCAGTACAGGTCATGTTTTGCAGCCCCTGAAAGAATCCCCTAAAAGCACTCATTATAGAAATAAATATAGGTGCAACTGCTATTGATACCAATGAGTAATAAGACTTATTGTCCCACTTTAAAAAACTTATAATTGTTTTAGAAAAAGCAAGTAATAATCCAGTAAACCCAGCCCCCAATATAAACATCAGTATAATAGCTTTTCTAAGGACTATGATGGCACCTTCATCATCACCTACTGCCTTCCTTTCAGAAACCATCTTAGAGACTGAAACTGGTATTCCTGAAGCTGCTGCAATAAAAAACATATAAAGTGGAAATGACATTTGATAGTATCCAACACCTTCATCTCCTATTAACATTTGCAGCGGCCATCTAAATAATAAACCAAGTAGCTTGGCTATAATTCCTGCTAACCCTAAAATAAAAGTGCCTTCTATAAGGGACTGTTTTTTCATAAAATTACCTCCAATTATTTAGCTTCAACCATATTTACAGTACAAAAACTTTAAATATTAAAAGATACTTAAACTTATCTATTTTAATAATTATTTTAACTTTGGAGGTATTATTACTATATGTACTTGAATATTTTTCTTAACTATGGCAAAACTCATTAATAACATTTAAAGTCCTGTACTTTAAAGTACAGGACTCCTTACTACTCCATCTGTTTTCCTAAGAATGATGCAGCAGTTTCAGCTAACTTGATTTGTACATCACCAAACTTTGCATCTTCTTCCTTACTTGCTATTATCACAGCTCCAATAACATCACCTTCTGTTATTATAGGTGCAATAACCTGAGCTGTATATTTTCCCTCTGCTTCTTCATCATCATACAGGGCTATTGTCTTTTCTTGATCTAAATTTACACTTTTTCTTTCTTCTATTGTTTTTTCAATATCACTGCTTATTTTCTTTTCTAAATATTCTTTTTTAGTACCCCCACTTAGTGATATAATACTATCTTTATCACATATCATAACTATATCTCCTATAACTTGCTGCAGTGATTCTGTATATCCTTTTGAAAAATCACTTAATTCACCAATTGGGGAATACTTCTTTAAAATAACTCCTCCTTCTCTATCTGTAAAAATTTCAAGTGGATCCCCTTCTCTTATTCTAAGAGTTCTCCTTATTTCTTTTGGTATTACAACCCTTCCTAAATCGTCTATACGTCTAACAATGCCTGTTGCTTTCATTACTCGTATACCTCCTTTAAGTAAACATAATTATAATAAACTCTTAATGTTAATATTATTTTTCTAAATATGAAATTTTATACACAATTGCTATTTAAATTAATAAAATAATCCACAATGTGTTTACCATTGTGGATTATTTATATTATGCTAAATTCTTTTCGTATTTAGTTATCTTTGCTGCCTTCTGCCATTCGCCTAATTTTTGTTTAAATGTATTTTGCTTTTGCTCGTCTTCAAGTTCTTTTCTTATTTGTTCTTTTACAGTACTAAGTGACTTAGCAGGATATTCTTGTTTTTCTACACACTTTATTATGTGATATCCATATTGTGTTTTAACAGGATCTGATACTTGACCACTCTTTAACTTTATTGCAGCAGCCATAAAATCAGGATCCATTCCTGAATCAACGTAATTTACAAATCCTAAGTCTCCACCCTTATCTTTAGATCCTGGATCCTGCGACACTTCTTTTGCAACTTTCGCAAAATCTTCACCTTTATCAAGTCTAGCTTTTACTTTTTTAGCGTCATCTTCTGTTTTAACTAAAATATGTTCAAGATGTGTTTTATCAGGTTTTTCAGTATACTTATATTGGTTAGCTTTATAATAATCTTCTACTTTTTTATCATCAATTTTAATATTCTTAGTTACACTATTGCTTAAATTTTTATATATTTCTTGAGTCCTTATTTGATCATAAAATAAGTTACTTAAAGTCTGTTCTGACATATTTTGCTGCTTTAAAACTTCCTGAAACTTAGCTTCATCTCCACCAAATTGCTGCTTTTTCAAAGTGTCCATTTGTGTTTTAACTTCCGATTTTAACTTTGAATCACTTGGCATAAGATTCATTTCCTTTGCCTTCTGTTCCATAACTTTTTTAGTTATCATTAAATCAAGTGCTTGTGCTCTTTGAGTTTTAAGAGCACTTTGAGCTTCATCATTTTTAGCATAATTCTCTCCATACTGCTGCTTTACTTGCTCTATAACCTGAAGCATAGCCGGACTTTTATCTAAATCACCTCTGGTAATCTTTTCATCATTTACTTTTGCAACAACACTTTTATTTATAGCCTCAGGAGTCTTTGCTATCATACTGCATCCAACGGTTGAAAATGAAAATATGGATATAGCGGCTATACTTATTAACTTCTTTATATTCATAACAGTTTATTCCTCCACTCTAATTTAATCTTTTAAAAACATAAACTAATTTTAACATAAAACTTATTTTACTACAAAATTATTTTTGCTCATGAATATTGAGCATGTATTCAACAATCTCTCTAACTTTTAAAATTAAATCTGACCTTTTTATATTCTTAATCTTGTAACCAATTCCAGGGTTACCAAGCATTTTTATGCTTATGCTTTTGGAATAAGTTTTTAGCAGTCCATTTATCACATTATTATCTATTCTACTTTGACTTTCAAATAAGAATAGTACTTCACCACCTTTTTCTTTGATTTCCTTTATGCCCAAATTTTTACCCATACTTCTTATGTAAGATATGTTTATAAGGTTATTTATCGAAGCAGGAATTCTCGAAAATCTATCTTCCAATTCCTGCTCAATATCTTTCATATCATCATAGGAATTAATCGCCGCAATTTTCTTATAAACTTCTATCTTCTGCATTTCATCTTTTATATAATCAGATGGTATATATGCATCAACCTTTAATTCAACAGTAGTTTCCACAGGTTCCTTATCTATTTCACCTTTTACGACTTTTATAGTATCTTCAAGCATTCTACAGTACAAGTCGTACCCAATAGCAGCCATATGACCATGCTGTGAAGCACCCATCATATTACCTGCCCCCCTTATTTCAAGATCTTTTAGTGCAATTTTAAAACCTGAACCAAGTTCTGTAAAATCTTTTATAGCTTTAAGTCTCTTTTCAGCTATCTCTGTAAGCACCTTATCTTTTCTGTAAGTGAGGTAGCAATAAGCCATTCTATTTGTTCTGCCAACTCTACCTCTAAGTTGATATAACTGCGATAGTCCCATCTTATCAGCATCATATATTATCATCGTATTTACATTTTGAATATCCATTCCGGTTTCTATTATAGTTGTAGTTACAAGTATGTTATACTCATTTTTCATAAATTGAGATATAATATTTTCTAATTCTCTTTCTTGCATCTGCCCGTGTGCTATTGCTATCTTAGCTTCCGGAACTAATTTGGCTACATACGAAGCAACTTTCTTTATATTTTCAACCCTATTATAAACAAAATATACCTGTCCGTCTCTTCCCAGTTCTCTCAAAATTGCATCTCTTATCAATTGATCATTGTATTCAACAACATACGTTTGAATAGGATATCGTTCCTCTGGAGGAGTCTCTATAATACTTATATCCCTAACACCAACTAATGACATGTGTAAAGTTCTTGGTATAGGTGTTGCACTTAAAGTTAAAACGTCAACATTTTTTCTTAACTTCTTTATCTTTTCCTTATGTGTTACACCAAATCGCTGTTCTTCATCAACTATCAAAAGTCCTAAATCCTTAAATTCAACGTCTTTTTGAAGTATTCTGTGAGTTCCTATTATTATATCTACTCCACCTTCTTTTAATGTCTTGATGCTATTTCTTTGCTGAGATGGAGTTTTAAATCTGCTTATCATATCTATCCTTATAGGAAAATCAGAAAATCTTTTAATAAAATTATTATAATGCTGCTGTGCAAGTATAGTAGTTGGGACTAAAAATGCTACTTGCTTTCCCTCCATAACCGCCTTAAAAGCTGCCCTCACAGCAACTTCGGTTTTACCGTATCCTACATCACCACATAAGAGCCTATCCATTGGTTTATCAGATTCCATATCTCCCTTTATTTCACTAATTGCTGTAAGTTGATCTGGTGTTTCATCATATGGAAACTCATCTTCAAATTGTTTTTGCCATACAGTATCCTTTGAGAATTTATATCCCTTTACAGTTGATCTAACAGCATAGAGTTTAACTAAGTCTTCCGCTATTTCTTCTATAGATTTCTTAACCTTTCTCTTTGCCTTAGCCCATTCAGATCCTCCAAGTTTATTTATCTTAGGAGCTTTTCCTTCTGATCCTATATACTTTTGTACTAAATCCAATTGTTCTACAGGTACATATAACTTATCTTCTGAATCATACATAAGCTCTAGATAATCTTTCTTATGCCCCTGCAGCTCTAATTGCTGTATTCCCTTATATACTCCTATACCATGGTTTACATGAACTACGTAATCACCAGGTTTAAGTTCTGTAAAACTCTTTATTTTACTTACACCTTTTTTAATAGGTTTGCTGCGAGTTTTTCTCTTAGCTTCCCCAAATACTTCTTTATCTGATATAACTGACAATTTCAACTCAGGATACTCAAATCCATTTAACTGACTTCCAAAAGTTATTACAACTTCACCCGGCTCAATATCATGTATTACATCTTTATATGTACTATTTATATCATTTTCTCTTAAACTATCAACAAGTCTTTCTCCCCTTGGTCTTGTACCTGCAAATATAACAATTTTATAATTTTTATCCTTTTTTTCTTTTATGTCCTTTATCAGTAAACTCATTTTGCCGTGATAATTATTTAATGTTATTTGAGATATATTTAGTATTGTTTCAGGCTTTAACACTTTTCTAGACTTGGATATTGAATCCAAAGTTATAATCTGTTTTTTTTCTAATACCTCAAGTATATAATTTTTATCTAACAAAAGCTTACTTTGTTTTGACAAAACATTACCTTGCTCTAAAAAGTGCTTATAATTTTCTTCAAATTCATAATATACACTTTCTAACTTTCCTACACACCTTTGTACATCATCTATTATAATAAAATAATTTTTAATGTAATCAAAAAATGACGAAGTACTATCATAGAAATATGGAAGGAAACTATCAATATTTTCAAAACTCCAATTTTCCTTTAGCAATTCCAAATTTCTATTCATGACATTACTTATATTTTCTAAAGCTGATTTTTTGTTATTAGACTTTAGCTTTTTAACTGCAAACTTCAAGTCGCTTTCTATTCCAGTATATCCTTTCTTTATGAGATCTTCATTTAATATCATTTCCTTTGCTGGAAATACCTCTATGTTGTAAACTTTCTCAATACTTCTTTGAGATTCCAAGTTTATATTCCTTATAGAATCTACTTCATCTCCAAATAACTCCATCCTATAAGCTTCAGCAGAAGTAGGACAATAAATATCCATTATTCCGCCTCTTATAGAAAATTGCCCTTTACCATCAACTAGTTCAACTCTTTCATATCCACATTGTATAAGTTTTTGGCTGAGTTTTTCAAGGTCAATTGTATCCCCAACTTTAATATTGAATGTGTAATTCTTATAGAGTTCAACTGGAATATATGCTGAAGCTAAAGCTTCTATACAAGTTACTATTATTTTCTTATCATCTTCAAGTATATGTTTAATTATCTTTAGTCTTTCCCATCTCAAGTCTCCAGATATAGCATCTATATTATAAAATACTACTTCTTTTGTAGGTAAGTAACATACATTAGGCACATAAGTTGACAAATCTTCATATAATTTTCTAGCTTCAACATTACTATGTGTAAGTATTAAAATAGGCTTGTCTATCTCATCATACACTCCATCTATTATATAACTTCTACCAGATTCTGAAGTACCATATATACTTATTGGGAAATTACCTTTTTCTAAACTATCTATTAAAATTTTAAAATTTCTACTATTAATTAAAGGCTTTAAAAGTCCTTGTAGTCTCATTGTAACCAACCACCCTATAAAATTATCAAAACTTAAACAAATTTACATTGTAATTCCATTAAACTTGTTCATAGCTTCGTCTGCGCCTGATTTAATTAAGCATTCTACTGCATCTACTGCTAGATCAAATACCTTTTCTAATCTTTCTCTATCATCTTTTGAAAACCTTCCCAAGACATGAGAAACCAAGTCTTGTTTAGGCTGTCCTATTCCTATTCTAATTCTAGGAAATACTTCAGTATTTAAATTGTATATTATATTTTTTATTCCATTATGTCCACCTGCACTCCCATGATTTCTTATTCTCATTCTTCCTATATCTAAATCTATATCGTCATATACTATAATTATATTTTGGCTGCTAATTTTGTAAAAGTTAACTGCTTCTATAACACTTTCACCACTTAAATTCATATAGGTACTTGGCTTTAACAAAATAACCTTTTCGTTACCAACCCTACCTTCACCATACATCCCTTTAAATTTTTCCCTATTAATTGATATATTATACCTCTTACTTATTAAATCTATAACATCAAATCCAACATTATGCCTCGTATGTGAATATTGACTGCCTATGTTACCTAATCCAACTATTAAAAACATTTTTTCACTCCTCAATCTATGACACTATAAAATTTATAAATCAAACTTAATTTATGCAGCATAATGTGTTGGTAGCTACTTAAAAATAATTATACTTTAAGAACTATCAACACATATATAAAAATTGATTTTATTATTTATCTTTATTATTTACCTCTAAGAGGACAATATTTATTTGCACTGCTTTTTTATTTCTCAATATTTTGCAGCTAATTGAATCTCCTACTTTATGTTTATCTAATATATCAGCTATATCTTCAAATCTAGAAACTTTCTTATTATCAAGTTCCATTATTATGTCTGTAGGTTTAATTCCAGCAGCCATGGCTCCACTTCCTGGAATTACTTCTTTTACATAGACACCCTTAATACTATTTTTCTCTGATACCACACTTTGACCATATATTCCAAGAGAAGGCCTTGGTATTTTTCCATAATCCATTAAAGATTTGATTATATCCTTAACTTCATTTATAGATATAGCAAATCCCATACCTTCAACATTTTGATCCGATCCCATTTTTAAACTATTTATTCCTATTACTTCTCCCTTTTCATTACAAAGTGGTCCGCCGCTGTTTCCAGGATTTATTGCTGCATCCGTTTGGATAACTTTATATATTGATCCTCCATATTGTATCTTTCTATTCAATGCGCTTACTATACCCGCAGTCACAGAACCTGCAAATTCCTGCCCCAGCGGATTTCCAATTGCAATAGCTAAATCTCCAACCTTAATTTTAGAAGAGTCTCCAAATTTAGCAGTTGGTAAACTTTTAGCGTCTATTTTTACAACAGCCAAATCAGATCTAGGATCCGTTCCAATTATACTTGCATTTAAAACTTTTCCACTTGGCAATTTAACTGTAACTTTAGGTTTTCCTTCAATAACATGATAATTAGTAACTATATAACCATTAGAATCAAATATTATTCCAGAGCCGCTGCTGCAAATGTCGCCGCTCTTGGGTTCTGAAAATCCATTTTCACTGCTATTTATGCCCACAACAGTAGGACCAACTATTTCTGAAACCTTAGTTATAGGATTTTCAAGTTTACTTGATGTATATTTAGCCTGACTGTCTTCACCCTTAGATCCAGTTAAAGATTGATTCATAGGGACATACATTTTACTGTAATACTTCTTAACTATATATGCTCCTGAAATTCCTCCTGAAACTGCAGCAATTAATACAGCAACTATACTATAAAGAACAATCTTCATTCTGAACTTTCTTCTATTATTAGTAAACTTTATACTGCCATTATTAGCATCTGCACTTTCCAATTTTGTATCCTTAACCTTTTTTAATTTATTACCATTCATCAGACTGTACCTCATAAAATATTATATTTACATTCATTATAATATATAATGATAATAAAATACTTTTAAATACATATGAACAAAGTGTAATTATTCTTTAAATCCTTCTTAAAGTAAATGTAAACATCACTCCTTGAGGCTCCTTATTGTCAACCCATATATCTTCTCCAAGTTGAGTCAATATACATCTCACTATTGGGAGTCCTAATCCTGTACTTATTTTTGATGTTCTTGACTTATCAACCTTGTAAAATCTATCCCATATATGCTTCAAATCATCTTCTGATATATTAGGTCCATCATCATATACAGATATAAACGCTTTTTCTCCTTTTGTTTTGCTAATAATTTTTATATTAGAACCATTTCCTATGTATTTTATAGCATTATCTATAAGATTTGTTACCACTTGATTTATTCTATCACGATCTGCTGCAACAAATAGACTTTCATCTTCCATAAGAACATCTACATTTAACTTTTTTTCTTTGATTTTAGGTTCAAACTTTATTACACATAACCTAATTACTTCATTTATATCAATTTCTTCTATCCTAAGTCTAAATTGGCCTGATTCTATAGCTGATAAGTCAAGCAAATCATTTACTAATCTAGTCAATCTTTGAATTTCTTCATATGTAATGGATAAATAATAGTTTTGCTTATTAGTTGGTATGACTCCATCTAACATGCCCCCTATAAATCCCTTTATTGATGTTATAGGTGACCTTATCTCGTGTGACACATTTGATATGAATTCTCTTCGATTTTTTTCAACTTCTTCTAGTGAGTCTGCCATTGAATTAAATGATTTTGCAAGTTCTCCTATTTCATCTTTAGACTTTACATTTACCCTCTTATCAACATCACCCTTTGCTATTTTATATGCTACATGATTAATTTGTTCCAATGGTCTTATTATTATTCTCTGGGAAAAGTAATAAATTACAATACATGAAATTACAATAGCAAATATAACAGAAATCCAAATTATATGATACACCTTTTTAAGTGGGTCTTTTAGTTCATTTATTGAAGTGTGCATCATTATTGCACCCTTGAAAACTCCTTCATCTGAAAAGACAGGTATTTCATATGTATGAACTGGAACCTTAAATATACTTACATATACTCCTTTTTTTTCAATTGGCTGACCTTCTCTTAAACTTTCTAAGTCACCTGTAAGCATTTGAGTTCCTATAAGATCTTTATGTGCATTATTTGAAACTGCATATACATAGCCATAACTATCAACTAGCCATATATCTGCTGATAGATAGCTGCCTATGTTCTTTAAGGTTTCATTCATTTTATCTGTTAAAATATTTCCCTGCAAATACTGAATTGCTGCTTCACTTATAAATTGGGATTCTGTCGAAAGTTGACCTTTCCTCTGATCAAAATAATATTCTTCAAACCAGTACGACAAAAAAGAAGCTGTCATTATAAAAGTTATTGATATTATTACTGTAAATGTTGCAAGAAGCTTAGAAAATAAGCCCTTTCTCATTTTACTTCACCTCAAATTTATAACCAACTCCCCAAACTGTTTCTATTTGCCAATTAGATCCTCCTTGAAGCTTTTCTCTAAGCCTTTTTACATGAACATCAACGGTTCTTGAATCTCCTGGATAATCATATCCCCAAACTTCACATAAAAGCTGTTCTCTAGTAAACACCCTGTTTTTATTATTAGCTAAGTAATACAATAATTCGAATTCCTTTGGCGGCATTTTAATTTCTTTCCCATCATATATAACTGTATATGAATTTATATCTATCATTAATTTTTCAAAATTCAATACTTCTCTATTTTCATTATCCATATTGTATCTTCTTAAAACTGCCTTTATTCTTGCAAGCATTTCCTTTGGTTCAAAAGGTTTAACCATATAATCATCTGCTCCAAGTTCTAATCCCAGTACTTTATCAAAAGTTTCACCTTTAGCAGTAAGCATGATTACAGGTGTTTCATAATCTTTTCTAATCCACTTAAGAACATCTATACCATCAACATGTGGAAGCATTATGTCCAAAAGTACTAAATCCGGCTTATATTCTAAAAATACACTTTGTGCTTCTTTGCCATCATGTGAAACTTTAGTATCATAACCTGCACTCTCAACATACATTTTTATAACTTCACATATATTTTCGTCATCGTCAACTATGAGTATCTTCCCTATAGATCCTTCCATTTAAATTTACTCCCCTCCATTTAAATCATTAGAATATATTAACATATACATCTATAACTTATCACATATTATATATATTCTAAATAGTGAAATAAAAATTTGCATTTATTCCACTAAAATTCATTGTATATCCTAAATATAAAATATGAGCATGCAGATGACTTTCTGCATGCTTTTAGTCTTATTCTTCAAATAATTTACTTACTGAAACATCTTCGTATATTCTCTTTATAGCTTCTGCAAATATAGGAGCTACTGATAATATTTTAAACTTATCAAGCTTCTTTTCTTCCGGTAAACTTATTGTGTTGAGCATAACTAATTCTTTTAGTTTGGATTCCCTTATTCTCTCAATAGCTGGGCCGGACAAAACAGCATGTGTACAGCATGCATATACTTCTTTTGCACCCATATTAATTAATGCATTAGCACCGTTTGTTATAGTGCCTGCAGTATCTATCATATCATCTACTAGTATAACAGTTTTATTCTTTACATCTCCAATAATATTCATTACCTCAGATACATTGGCCTTAGGTCTTCTTTTATCTATTATAGCAATTGGTGCCTGCAGCTTATCTGCAAACTTTCTAGCTCTTGTTACACTCCCTAGATCAGGTGAAACAACAACTACATCATCCCTATCTGCAAATCCATTTTGTTTAAAGTATTTTGCTAAAATAGGTGCTCCAAGTAAATGATCCAATGGTATATTAAAGTATCCTTGAATTTGGGATGCATGTAGATCCATTGTAAGTACCCTATCAGCCCCAGCTGTAGTTAAAATATCTGCAACTAATTTTGCTGTAATTGGATCCCTTGCCTTAGCCTTCCTGTCTTGTCTTGCATAACCGTAATATGGAATTACAGCTGTTATTCTTCCTGCTGATGCCCTTTTGAAAGCATCTATCATAATTAAAAGTTCCATTAGGTTGTCATTTACAGGATAATCTGTTGATTGAATCACAAATACATCTGTACCTCTTACTGTCTCTCCGATATCAACTGATATCTCTCCATCACTGAAAGTTGAAACCTTTGCTTCTCCAACTTGTAGTCCTAGTGTGTCAGCTATTTCCCTAGCTAAATCAAGATTAGAGTTACCTGCAAAAATTTTAATGTTTTTACCATGGGTTATCATTGTTAATCCTCCTAAAACTTATTTCTTTAGTCCTTTTTTTTCTACCCAACCTTCTATGTTCCTTTGTTTGGCTCTTGCAATTGCTAAAGCTCCTTCTGGAACTTCTTTTGTTATTGTTGAACCTGCAGCTATATATGTATTTGATTTAACAGTAACTGGAGAAACTAAGTTAGTATTACAACCTATAAAAGCATGATCTCCAATTATAGTTTTATATTTTGCTTTTCCATCATAATTTACAACAACAGTTCCGCATCCAAAGTTACATCCACTGCCAACTTCTGCATCTCCAATATAAGTTAAGTGAGATACTTTTGTATTGTCACCTATTGTTGATTTTTTAATTTCAACAAAGTCACCAATTCTAGCTGACTTTCCTATAACAGTTTGCGGTCTTATATAAGCATACGGTCCGACTGTTGTATTATTTCCTACTTCACTATCTAAAATAACAGAACTTTGTATTGTTACATTTTCATTTATGACACTATTGTCAATTCTTGAATTAGGATATAGTATACATCCTTCTTTTATTATAGTTGCTCCCTGAAGTACATTACCTGGATATATTATAGTATCATTTCCTATTTGAACATCCATATCTATATATGTATTAGCAGGATCAATTAATGTAACGCCATTTTCCATATGTTTTTCATTTATCCTATTTCTCATAACCTTTTCAGCTTGTGAAAGTTGAACCCTAGAGTTGACTCCCATCGTCTCTTCAAATGGTATTGAGAAACCGCCTATTCTTTCACCGCTTGATTTTAAAATTTCAATTACATCTGTTAGATAATATTCTCCTTGAGCATTACTATTATTTAATTTATCAATACTTAAAAGCAAACTTTCTATATCAAAGCAATACATTCCAGAATTTATCTCTTTAACTTTAAGTTCTTCTTCATTACAATCTTTGTGTTCTACAATTTTGCTTACTTGTTCACTTTCTTCTCTTATTATTCTGCCATAGCCATCTGGATTATCTACAATAGATGTAACTACAGTTGCCTTATAATTACCTTTTTCGTGAAAATTAAAAAGCTTACTTATAGTTTCACATGTAATTAGTGGTGCATCTCCAGTAAATATTGCAACTGTTCCCTTTTTACCACTTAAAAATTCCTTAGCGCACATAACTGCATGGCCTGTACCTAGCTGCTTTTGTTGAAATGAATAACTTACATCTTTTTTTGAGGTAGCTTCTTTTACTTTTTCTGCTCCCTTACCAATTACAACATCTATATTTTCAACTTCAGACTTTTTAATAGCATCTATGACTACATTTACCATTTCTTTCCCACATACTTTATGTAATACCTTTGGGATGGAAGATTTCATCCTTTTTCCCTCTCCTGCTGCCAATATTATAGCACATTTATACATTATAACACCTCTTTGTATACTTTTTATAAATAGTATAAAAAAACATCCCTTAATATTATATTTTATATATAACATATTTTCAACCTTATGATGTAACTTTATATCAACTTAGAGGGATAATAAAAAGGAGTGATATCACTCCTTTTTATTATCCCTCTGACTTTTCGTCAGAAACATTTTCTTCACTTTTTACTTTTTCATATTCTTCTAAAATTGACTTCTGAATTTTTTCTCTTGTTTGAGTATTAATTGGGTGTGCAATGTCCTTAAATTCTCCATCAGGAGTCTTTCTACTTGGCATTGCTATAAAAAGCCCATTTTGACCCTCTATAACCTTTATATCGTGAACTACAAATTCGTTATCAAAGGTTACCGAAACTATAGCCTTCATTTTACCTTCGGCTGCTATTTTTCTAACTCTAACATCTGTAATTTGCATATAAACCACCTCCAAGATGCTTATGTATATATTATTCTCTATAACATATGATTATCCTCCTTATTTTTAAAAAAATCAATAAGTTTTTTGAAAATTTATTATTTAAAGAATCTAGAAGGATATAACAGAGATTCACCCTTTTCATTGACACCTTTAAAATCAACTATAGATACATAATCATGTATTAGTTTCCTAGGTGTCTCCATGTTATCTATTAAAACACCTATTCCCAAAAGTTTGCTTTCAAATTCCTTTAGTAGATCAATTATGCCCATCGCAGTTCCTCCAGCTTTCATAAAATCATCTATAAATATACAGTTGCTATTCTTATTTAATGATTTCTTGGATAAGGACATATTCTGTATTCTACCACTAGAACCAGATACATAATTTATGCTCAATGTAGATCCTTCTGTAATTTTCGTTTCACGTCTAGCAAGTACTAATTGAACGCCCAGCATTTTAGCTACTTCATATGCAAGTGGTATACCTTTAGTTTCAACAGTTATCACATAATCTACATCTTTAGTTATAAAGGCTGAAGCAAGTATCTTACCTGCTGTGTGAATTATCTGCGGATCAAATACTATGTCAGTTACATATAAAAAGTTCCCTGGTATTATTCTATCCCTACTTTTCAAAATAATACATAATTCTTCAGCAAATTTCCTACTTTCTTCCTTGGACATACCACAGACATATTTAATGCCTCCTGCTGCACCGGATATAGTGTTAATTTTGCCCATATCAAGTTTATTTAAAGT
This sequence comes from Clostridium sp. JN-1, assembly GCF_003718715.1. NCBI lineage: Bacteria > Bacillati > Bacillota > Clostridia > Eubacteriales > Clostridiaceae > Clostridium > Clostridium sp. JN-1. The sequence continues at coordinate 2,700,345 of NZ_CP033465.1, forward strand.
ATCTTTAATAACTACTAAGTCTTCACTTATTGTTGACTTAGCTGCATTAAACATATTAGTAAACTTGTTTAAGTTTATAATTTTGTTAGGATTTTCCATTAAAGTTTTAGTTATTGCAGCTACCCTCTGGTTTCTAGTAAATTTCTCCATTATACCACCTATCTATATAAAAATTTTTTTTACGAATAATATCAAATAAATTTAATCTATTATTCATATTTTATTCTAAAACATAAATAATATCAATACACTTAAAAAGAAACAGAGGACAATTGACAGAGAAGGAGGATTTTTCTTAGCTTCGCTTACGAAAAATCTTTAATAAAAAAAAGCGGCTACAGCCGCGTTATTTCGCTTCGCTCAACTTTTTTTGGGCGCAGCCCTTAACTATGCTGCTTTATTACTACTTTTCTTATTATTACATTTTTATATAACTATACTTTTTATGCGGCAGCATATTAATGTTTTTCACTTTAAAACTCATATGTTATTTCATAAACACCATCATATTTTTTTGACCTCATTATAACCCCGCATTTTTCACAACTAAACGTAGATGGTTCAATTATATTCTCATCATCTATTTCATCAAATATTTCAGCCACATCTTTTGGTATATATTCTTCTACTTCACAATTCTCATATTTAAGTTCCTAAAAATAAATAAAATAGTAAAAAGAAAAAGCAAGACAGGCTATATAAGTGAAAAAATAATTTATACTTCTGAGGATTGCAGTAACTGTGATCATAAGATCAAATGCATAAAAGGAGATAACTGCAAAACACCATTAGAAGAAAGAGTTAAAAATCTTGAGACTTCAAAGCTATTCAACATGCTTAGCAAAGAGAATCTTGAAAGAATTGTAAGCAAATCAGGCTGCGAGTTGAGAATGAATCGAAGTATTCAAGCCGAAGGCTCTTTTGCAGAGATAAAACAGGATATGAGATTTCACAGATATCTAAGTAAAGGTAAAAAGAATGTTTTGGCAGAAAGTGTTCTGTTAGCAATGGCACATAATATAAATAAGCTGCATAATAAAATTCAGTCAGATAGAACTGAAACACATCTTTCTCCATTTAAAAAAAGTGCATAATTTTAAAATTTTAAAAACTCTGCAAATCAAAAAAACCTAATATCAAGAGTTTTGAGGTGCACCATTTTTTAAATATTGAACTCATTTGTCCTTAAAGTATCATAAAAGTTTCCGTAAAATACCTAAAAACGCTGCCACGTTAGCAAATTTTTTTATGCTAATGCGACAGCCCCTTTTTTTTATAGACAATAAAATTCCAGTAAAAATTCTATTTTTACTGGAATTTAAGTGCTAAACCTCTGAGTTAGCAATGTTTCGCTTAAGCGAAACGAGCTATCAAAAATTTAATTAAAGATTTTTCGTAAGCTAATCTTACGAAAAATCCTCCTTAATTGTCCTCTGTCCTCTGTTTTTAGTATTGTACTATTTCATTCACTCATTGTATTATTTGATATATATAAATAAAAATTTATTAATAATGTTTTTTTGAGTAGTTTTTGTATATAATTAATAAATAGAGTATTTAAAAGGAGCTGATTTAGGTGTCGTTTGATTTTATTAAAGACAAAGACAAGACAATACATTTTATAGGAATTGGTGGTATAAGTATGAGCGGTTTAGCTCAAATTCTGTTAACAAGGGGTTTCAATGTCTCCGGATCAGATATGAAAGCCTCACCTGTAACAGATAAATTAGCCTCAATTGGTGCAAAAATATATATCGGTCAATCGGAGAATAATATAACAAATGATATTGATTTAGTAATATACACAGCAGCTATATCTAAAGATAATCCCGAGTACGTTAAGGCTTTATCTTTAAATATCCCAATTATGAGCAGAGCTGAACTCCTAGGTCGTATAATGAAAGGTCATAAATACAATGTTGCAGTATCTGGAACTCATGGTAAAACTACTACAACCTCTATTATATCTCATATATGCTTAGCTGCTAACCTAGACCCTACTATATTAGTAGGGGGACAATTAGATGCTATAAATGGTAATGTACGTTCAAGTAACAGTCAATATTTTATAACTGAGGCATGTGAATACAAAGGTTCTTTTTTAAAGTTTTTCCCATACATTGGTGTAATATTGAATATCGATGCAGACCATCTTGATTATTATAAAGATATAGATGATATACAAAATGCTTTTATAAAGTTTGCTAAGCTTATTCCTAAGGATGGCTATTTGGTATGCTATGCTGAAGATAAACGAATGGATAAAGTTATCTCAGAATCCAATTGTAATGTAATAACTTACGGCATAGATAAAGGAAATGTTACATGTAAGAATGTACATTTTAATGAAAAAGCTTGTGCTTCATTTGACGTATGCAAAGATGGAAATGAGCTAATGCACGTTCAGTTAAATATTCCGGGCAAACACAATATATTAAATGCACTAGCAAGTATTTGTGCTTCGCTTTGCCTTAATGTATCCAGCGAGAATATAGTCAAAGGTATTGCAAACTTTAAAGGTATACACAGAAGATTTGAACTCAAAGGTGTTAAATCCGGTGTTACTGTAATAGATGATTATGCACATCATCCAACAGAAATAAAAGCTACATTAAGTGCAGCAAATAATTATCCACACAAAAGAATTTTTTGTGTTTTTCAACCTCATACCTACTCTAGAACACTAAATTTATTTGATGAATTTACTAAAGCCTTTGATAATATTGACGAACTTATACTTGCAGATATATATGCTGCAAGAGAAAAAGATACTGGAGTCGTTAGTTCAAATTCCCTAGGAGATAAAATAAGAGAACGAAACGTTAAGTGCTCTAACTTTCACAGCTTTGAAGACATTGTTTCATATTTAAATGAAAACTTAGAAAACGGCGATTTACTTCTTACAATAGGTGCTGGAGATGTATTTAAAGTAGGAGAAATGTATTTAAAGTAAACTTAATTTAAAAATATTTATACGTGTAAAATCCTCCAGTATGGTAATAATATTAGTAGTTACCTTATTGGAGGTGTTTTTATGAGAAACTTTTTAATATCTGCTGGTGTAGATATCATATTCATCTTTGCATCTTACTTTTTATTTCGAGCAGTAATTAGAGGTCCTCTGCGCCATAAAATGTATGAAAGATTTTTTAGCTCTTTTGCTAAATTCGTAATTTATATTTTTTTATTATCTGCAATCATAACTTCTATCGCAGCGTATATCCTCTACAGAACTCGATATATTACTTATGTAAATATAATAGCACCTGCACTTGTATCAATACTAGTAGGTTTCTTTATGTCCTTGGTTCCAACTAAAGGCATAAGTGATGAAAAAGATAAAGCTTAGTTTAAATAAATTATTAAAAGAAACTGTCTTAAATGATAATCTGCATTTTAAGACAGTTTTTAATCCAATTGATACCACTTTTTTAATTTTTGTATTGATTTTTTCGTAAATATAATATATAATATTCATGTACTCATCGGGGTGTGGCGCAGATGGGAGCGCGCGTGGTTTGGGACCATGAGGTCGCAGGTTCAAGCCCTGTCACCCCGACCAATAAGTTACGTATAAAAGGAGTAAACAAAAGTTTACTCCTTTTATATTCAATTATGCTTGACATATATAGGTATAATTGCTAAATTATAATTATACTAAATTTATATCATAGTTTAAACGGGGTGTGGCGCAGATGGGAGCGCGCTTGCTTCGGGAGCAAGAGGCCGCAGGTTCAAGCCCTGTCACCCCGACCATAGTGGTAAATGAATATACCACTTTTTTTATACTTTAAATTCAACTGCTAACGTTCTTTAAATTATGTTAACTTTTTATAATAACTGCAGAATTATATAACTTCAGGATAAAAAATTACTAATTATCCATAATAAACTCATGAACAGTATAAAACTTTTCTAAAATGGTTCTACTTTTAAAAATTTATAAGGATGTGTTTTATCATGAAAGAAAATTATGAAGACTTGTTTAAAAGTTTAGCTGAATCTTATGTTAATGGTAACTTTGAAGATTGTGTAAAACAAATTTTAAGTAAGCCAAACATTAACAAAGAATATCTTAGTAATGTTATATCTTCCTTATGCGGCATTAAAGTTGATTTTACCAAAGACTTTATACATGATTTAAAAAACGCCATATCTAATTATAATCCAAACCATAAAGTAGTTGAAAAAATACGATACTGCAGTGCAGACTGCAAAGGTACCAATAATGGTAGTACACTTTGTCAAAGTTCGTGTCCATTTGATGCAATATTCATAGACAAAGATAATAATAATGCCTATATTGATGGATATAGATGTACAGATTGTGGTTTCTGTGTCGAAGCATGTCCTAGCGGAAGTATTCTTGACAAAGTTGAGTTCATTCCTCTTATTGATATTTTAAAAAGTAATAGTCCGGTCATTGCTGCAGTAGCTCCTGCAATTTCAGGTCAATTTGCCAATGCAAATATTAATCAATTGAGATCCGCTTTCAAAAAGTTAGGATTTACTGATATGATAGAAGTTGCTTTCTTTGCTGATATGCTAACTTTAAAAGAGGCTGCTGAATTTGACATTCATGTAAATAATGAAAAGGACTTAATGATAACTTCATGCTGCTGTCCTATGTGGGTTGGAATGGTAAAAAGAGTTTATAAAGACTTAATTAAATATGTATCTCCATCAATTTCACCTATGATTGCAGCTGGAAGAGTTTTAAAAAAACTAAATCCTGATTGTAAAGTTGTTTTCGTAGGACCATGTGTTGCAAAAAAAGCAGAAGCAAAAGATAAAGATCTAGCAGATGCCATAGACTTTGTACTTACATTTTCTGAATTAGAAGACATATTTAATGTATTTAACATAAAACCTCAAGATTTAAAAGAGGATATATCTTCAGAATATGCATCAAAAGGCGGAAGATTATATGCCCGTACTGGAGGAGTATCAATAGCAATAGGTGAAGCTATAGAACGATTATTTCCTGAAAAATACAAACTGCTTAAAACAACACATGCTAATGGAATAAAGAAATGTAAAGAAATGTTATCAAAAGTTCAAAAAGGAGATATACATGCTAACTTCATGGAAGGAATGGGATGCATCGGCGGCTGCGTTGGCGGACCAAAGGCAATAATTCCGCGGGAAATTGGGAAAGAAAAAGTAGATGAGTTTGCAGAAAAATCATCTATAAAGGTACCCATTGACAGTAACTGCATGATAGAAATATTAAATAAAATAGGTATAAAATCTGTAGATGATTTTAAAGAAGACAATGCTCAAACAGAAATTTTTGAAAGGGAATTTTAAATAAATTTAAACTTAAAACCTTTAGTTTAATTGGATGGAGGGAATAATTTTATGTTTGAAAATATAAAAGCTGCCATTTTTGATATGGATGGAACTTTAATAGACTCTATGTGGGTCTGGGATAAAATCGATGAAGATTTTTTAAAGAAAAGAAGTATACACATACCCCAAGGTTTTAAAAAAGGACTTGATAAACTAGATGCTGGGCAAGCTGCAAAATACTTTAAAGATACTTTTAATTTAAAAGAAGGTATAAGGGAAATTGAAAAAGAATGGTTTGATACTGCCCTTTATGAATATTCTAATAATGTCAAATTAAAACCTGGAGTAAGGGAATTTTTATTGTTATTAAAATCTAAAGGTATTAAAATAGCTTTAGCTACAAGTAATTATCCTATACTAGTTGAAACCTCATTAAAAAAAAATAACATATACGACTTTTTTAATGTCATAGTGACTGCAAATGATGTTAAGAAAAATAAAAGTTTTCCTGATATATATCTACTTGCAGCAAAAAGATTAAATATAGCTCCAAATCACTGTATAGTATTCGAAGACATATTACCTGCAATCCAAGGTGCAAAAGCTGGCGGCATGACTGTTATTGGTATTCACGATAACTATTCTGAATACGAAAGAGAATCTATCATAGAAAAATCAGACAAGTACGTATACAATTACGATGAGTTAACCAGTTCTTTTGCTTAATATTTATTTTGTCAATGTAACTTTTCACAACTTCTGCATATATATAATATATGTATAAATTGTGGGAGGGATTTTGTGATATTCGCAATTTTATTTTTAATCGTTATATCAATTAGTTTTTACTTTTATACTACTTTAAATAATAAACTATACGATCAAAGGAAGCAAATACTCGTACTGAAACACGAAAATAGTAATTTAAAGCATAAGCTTAAGAAATCTCCCTCTCAAAATATAAAATCTATATCTATAGAATATGTAACACCTAAATACAATAGGGGGATTATAATAAATTATTGTAGTGTATACTTGTCTCCAGTAGATGATTCAATGAATATAATAACTTCACTTAGACAAGATACACACGTGTTAATTCAAGACAGTGCTATTATAAGAAATACCAGGTGGCTTAGAGTATACTTTGATAATAAAACAGGAATAAATAATAAGGGTTGGATAATTGAAAACAATGTAAAAGCAGATTATATATAAAAAATGTTATTTATAAGCGGCTAATTATCTAATAAACAAGGGGGACATTTTGATGACATGCAAGTTTTATCTGCGCAGAGGCATGGGTAGAAAATCTGAAAATGGTTATCCATGGATTTACTTAAACGAAATTGAAAGTTATGATGGAGAATATAAAAACGGCGACATAGTTGAGGTCTACAACTTTAAGGATAAGTTTATAGGTAAAGGCTGTGTAAATAATCTTTCAAAAATTTTTATAAGAATACTGACTCATGATATAAATCAGCACATAGATGAAGGCTTTTTTAGGAAAAGGCTGCATGATGCCTGGGAATATAGAAAAAAGGTACTCATAGATACTTCATGCTGCAGACTTCTATTTGGAGAATCTGACTTTATTCCAGGACTTATAATAGATAAGTATGGAAACTATTATGTTATTCAGTTTTTATCCCTAGGGATTGATAAATATAAAGACACTATAGTAAAAATACTAGTTAATGACTTTAATGCAAGTGGAATCTATGAAAGAGATGACATAAAGGTTAGAGAACTTGAGGGTCTTGATCTAACTAAAGGATTTTTAACTCAACCTTTTGATACCAATATACAGATTAGTGAAAATGGTGTCAAATACATAATAGATATTGAGAATGATCAAAAAACCGGATTTTTTTTGGATCAAAAAGAAAATAGACAGGCAATACACAAAGTATGTAAAAACGCAGAAGTACTAGATTGTTTTACTCACACTGGATCTTTTGCTCTAAATGCAGGTATTGCAGGAGCTAAAAGTGTACTTGGAGTTGACATATCCCGCCAATCAATAGAATGTGCTAAAAGAAATGCAGAACTCAATGGTCTATCAGACATCGTTAAATTTGAATGTCATAATGCTTTTGACATACTGCATACTTGGGCAAAACAAGGTAAAAAATATGATGTTGTAATTCTTGATCCCCCAGCTTTTACAAAATCTAAATCCACAATTTCAAATGCAATAAGAGGATATAAAGAAATTAATTTAAGGGGAATGGAAATGATTAGACCTGGAGGATTTTTAGTCACATGCTCATGTTCACATTCTATGAGTGCAGATTTACTTAAAAACGTAATATTAGCTGCCGCAAAAGACAATAAAAGATTCTTAAGACAAGTAGAATTTAGAACTCAATCTGCTGATCATCCTATTTTATGTTACTTTAATGAATCATATTATTTAAAGTTCTACATTTTTCAGATTATGTAACCTTTAACAAAGACAGAGGGAAAAAAACAGAGGACATAGGACATAGGACAATTGACAGAGAAGGTTGATTTTTCTCCGCTGCACTGCAAAAAATCTTTAATAAAAAGCGGCCACAGCCGCGTTATTTCGCTTCGCTCAATTTCTTTTGGGCGCAGCCCTTAACTAGGCTGCTTTATTATTACTTTTTTTATCATTAAATTTTTATATAACTATAACCTTTTATGCGATAGCATATTAATATCGTATACTTTAAAATTCATATATTATCCCATGAATACCTTCATATCTTTTTGGTCTCATTATAGCTCCTCATTTTTCACAACTAAACGTAGGTGGTTCAATTATATTTTCACCATCTATTTCATCAAACATTTCAATCACATCTCTTGGTATATATTCTTCTACTCCACAATTCTCACATTTAAATTTCTAAGAAAAAATAAAAGAACATATCTAGATTTGATTTACACAAATCTAGGTACATTCTCATGGTTACACAATGTTTCGCTTTAGCGAAACGAGTTATCAAAAATTTAATTAAAGATTTTTCGAAGCACAGCGGAGAAAAATCAACCTTCACTGTCCTATGTCCTATGTCCTCTAAAAAATGCTTTGCATTTTTAACATATCTTCTTATATTCTTCATCCTTAAACACACCTATAATACCATTTTTATATTCAGGAACTAAATCTATTATATCCTTTTTACAACAATAATTTAAATCATCTTCTAAGTGAAGCTGTTTTAACTTTTTATAGTGATTTGCATGTTTTATAAAATCTTTAATTTTGTCATTTTGTTTGTATATATATAAGGCTGTTTTAGCTATATCCGCAAGTTCAACATCTTCTTTTAATTTCAATATACAATTCAATATATACCCACTGCATGCAAAATCATCTATAGAAAACTGTCCATAAGTACCTGAGTTTACTATAACCACGTCATTATTCAATTCTATAACCTTTTTTGATACTGCGCTGGCATTTATCATTGCACCTATTAAAATATTTTTAGCTAAAACACTTCTCTTAATTGCTCTAGTTCCATTTGTTGTTGTCATCACAAGTTTTTTACCTTTTATAAGCTTGTCCTTATATTCTAATGGAGAATTTGAAAAATCAAAGCCACCTATTTTAACAGCATTTCTTTCTCCGCCAAGTACACAGCTGCTTCTATCTTTATTAGCTATTTTAAGTGCTTCTTCTACTGTCAAAGTTGGTATAACTTGAGTACATCCATTGTTGATTGCTGTAATTATTACAGACGTAGCCCTAAGTATATCAATGACTACTACTGTTTTATCCTTAACTTTTTCATTTTTTATATCATCAGCAGATATTATTATATCTAGTTTCATAAGGTCTTCACATCCCTTCATTCTTAGAAAATATGCCTTGATAAATATTTCTCTTTTCTAATTCCCTATCAATTGAATTTAAAACTTCCCACTTTTTAAGGCTCCACTTTGGACCTATAAGTAAGTTTCTCGGTGCATCTCCGGTAAGTCTATGAATAACTACATTAGAAGGAGTTATTGATATTGCCGAGCAAATTATATCCACGTACTCCTCTTGAGACAAAAACTTTAGTTCATTACTTTCATATAATTTCTCCATAGGAGTATTTTTTATTAAATGAAGAAGATGAAATTTAACTCCTTGTATATCCTTACTTGTGACGTATCTCACTGTATTCATCATATCTTCTTTAGTCTCATTAGGGAGTCCAAATATAATATGAACAACTACATCTATTTTCTTTTTTCTAAGCACACTAACTGCATTGTCAAAAACGTCTAAGGTATATCCTCTGTTTATTTTATATGCAGTATTTTCATTTGATGTTTGAAGTCCTAATTCAACCCATGTATATGCCTTACTATTAAATTTAGACAATAATTCGACAACTTGAGGCTCAAGACAATCTGGTCTCGTAGCAACAGCTAATCCTACTACATCTTCTTGAGAAATTGCCTCATTATATCTCTTTTCAAGCACATCTAAAGGAGCATATGTATTTGTATATGCTTGAAAATAAGCTATATACTTGCCGCCTTTCCACTTCTTATGCATAACACTTTTTACTTGTTCAAATTGGTGTGCAATATCGAAGTTTCTATTTCCTGCAAAATCTCCAGATCCTCTTTCACTGCAAAAAATACATCCTCCTGTGCTTATGGTACCATCTCTGTTAGGGCATGAAAATCCCGCATCCAGTGATATCTTAAAAACTTTACATCCAAACTTTTTCCTCAAAAAATAATTTAGACTGTAATATCTCTTATTATTCCAATACATACTTTTCTCCATAATCAAAATTATTTACATTTGTAAATTTAAATATATTATATCACATTTTAACTTCTTTAAAATTTTTTAAATCTAACTGCCACTTACCTATATAATTAGATACTGATTTATCATTAGCTGATTTTGGAACTACATCAAAGTTTAAATTATCCTTATCATACGAAGAGAAAAGAACATTAACTTTGTCTATAGGATACTTATCTTCAAACTTAAAAGGTATCATATCTCCGCTGTCTGCTTTATAAACTCTAAGACTTTTACTTTCATTTACTGTAGAATACTGTGCAGTTATGAACTTTTCTGTTGGTGAAAATGACATGAACTCTACTTTTGCATCTTTTAACATATCTAATGGAAATACTTCTTTCCCAATTGGCTTTTCTTTAATTTTGGTTTGTCCTTGAGACTCTTGACCTCCACCTCCTTGACCTCCTTGCTCATTATTATCTCCTCCATTAGAAGATTGAACCGCTAAAGTTTCATCAATTTTTACAATACCTAAAAAAGAATTTTTATCATAAGTAGAAATTGCTAGAGAATCTCCACCATATGAAAAACTAATTAAAGAAAACTTTTTAGGTACTAAAATTTTATTTATATTAGCTTTATCATCTTTAGAAAAAGCATAGCTGGGTAATCCTTCAAAATTTATAACAAGATTTGTATTAGCATTGTTTTTACTTCTAAGTCTTATCTCGCCATCTTGTTCAAAAGCTTCCTTTTCAATTGAATCCTTTGTATCAACAACTTTGTAATCATTATCTTCCTTAGATATTCTCACATCATACTGATCTAAGCTCGTAAAAACTTTGCTTAAGTCAGAACGACTTACCATTATCTTAAATAACCCTGCTGATCCAACTTCATTCGTTTCTGCTATATTGTATCCAAAAATTTTTAAATTTTGATTTTCACTATTAGCTGGACTTTTTGAAAGCTTTTTACTATAAAATTGACTTATATTATCTATATTGCCTTTAGCGACTGCATTCATATATGATTCAGTAACATTGGCAGCTGCTTTTATATCAAAAGCATTTGACTTATCACTTTCTGTTTTTTTGCCAGATGTACAACCTGTAAATATTAAAGGAAATATCATAATTATAAATAAAGTTATTTTTTTTACGTTCTTATGTAAAATCAACATACTATACTCTCATATCCTTCCTTTAAATAATAGTTTGTCTTTAGTTTTCCCTTAAAGTTAAATTTAATTTATAAATTATTATTTTAAATATTTAATTTTTCTTAACATCTAATCATATATACACTATAATTTAAGTTACTATATATTATTTATAATAGAAGGTGAATATATGCTGGATCTGCACAATTGCAAACTATGTCCTAGAAATTGCGGAGTAGATAGATTAAATGGAGAAGTTGGATTTTGCAAATCTCAAGAAAATGTAAAAGTTGCACGAGTATCTCTTCATTACTGGGAAGAACCATGTATATCTGGTACTCAAGGTTCTGGTACAGTGTTTTTCTCAAACTGCAATTTAAAATGTGTATTTTGTCAAAATCACAAAATAAGCTCTGATGGTATAGGTAAGGAAATAACTATACAAAGGTTGAGCGAAATTTTCTTAGAACAGCAAAAAAGAGGTGCACTAAATATAAACTTGGTTAGTCCTACTCATTACGTTCCACAGATAATAAAGTCTCTAGACATTGCAAAATCTAAAGGACTTAATATTCCTATAATATATAATACAAGTAGTTACGAGAACTTAGAAACTATACGTGCACTAAGAGGATATATAGATGTCTATTTGCCTGATTTAAAATACTTTAATGATAAATATGCTGTAAAGTATTCAAATGCAAATAATTATTTTTATTATGCATCTAAAGCTATAGAAGAAATGTTTTCACAAGTTGGAAAAGCAAGATTTGATAAAAATGGCATAATCCAAAAAGGAGTTATTGTAAGACACCTTATGCTTCCTGGTCTCTTATTTGATTCAAAAAAAATAATGGACTATCTACATAAAACTTATGGTGATTCAATATATATAAGCATAATGAATCAATTTACTCCTGCACATAATACTTCTCATTTCCCGGAAATAAATAGAAAATTAAGTCCTAAACACTATGATGTTTTAATAGACTACTGTTTATCAATTGGAATAAAAAATGCCTTTATTCAAGAAGAAGGCACGTGTTCTGAAAGTTTTATACCTGAATTCGACTTAAGAGGAATTTAATATGGGATTAATCCCATATTAAATTGTGTATCTACCAAGGTCATCTTTGAACATCTTAATTATCATCTGGAAGTCATCAACGTTACTTCCTAATTTCTTAATTTGATTAATATAATTTGTAACGCTTGCACTTACTTCCTCTGTGGAAGCAGAATTTTCTTCTGCTATAGCTGCAAGTGATTCCATATTATCATAAGCATTTGCTATAGAATTAGATTGACTTCCCAAATTATCTATTGTCTCTATCATAGACTTAGATACCATTTGTACAGCTTTAGTTGATTCATAACTCATGTCTCTTACATTATCGAGATTGCCAGTTTCACCTTGAAGTGTGTGATATTGATATTCTATTTCTTCAACCAAATTTCCTATCTCGCTGGTGAATTGTATTAAGTTTGAATTTATTTGTTCCACTGCACTCTGTGTTTGTTCTGCTAAATTACGTACTTCTTCTGCAACAACTGCAAATCCCTTTCCCTGTTCTCCTGCACGAGCAGCTTCAATTGATGCATTTAAAGCAAGTAAATTAGTTTGCTCTGAAATATCTGCAACTATTGACACTATTCCGGTAATATCTTTTGCCTTTGTTTCAAGTTCCAATCCATTATCCTTAACTTTCTGGAACTTTTTAAGTGAATTTAATATATTCTTGCTCGTATTATCTACATTCTTATAACTATTATTTATTTTTATAATTACATCTTCAATCTTTGACTTATTTTTGTCTTCAGTTTTAACTATGTTCTTTAAACTTTGAATATTTTCATTTAATATTGAAACAGTATTTTGCGTGTTTTGAGCTTGATCTACTGAAGAATCTGCTACTTGTTCAACTACTTGAGATATTTCTGTGGATGTATTGTTCATGGAATTTGATATATTATTTATGTCATTTACAAATGTATCCATTTCATCAGTAATACCCTTTATCCCAGTAAACTCCAGTCTCATACTATCCTCATATTTTTTTAGCATACTAAATGTATCCTCGAATAAATCATAGGTTTCTATGTTCTCTGTATCTATATAACTTTTATCAGTAATTTTATTAATCTCTTGTTTTATGGCAGTTTGTGGTTTCATAAGTTCATTTACAGATATGAATGCTGAAAATGCTGATACTATAGAAACTATTATAGATTTAAGTATTCCAACTAGTGGTGTACTTATAATTAAAGTAATTATAAAAGTAAATATACCTGCTTTAGCTCCTACATTTTTAATAAATCCAAAAGAAAGCAGTTTATTGAACTTATAAACCTTTTTTAAATATACTCCCTTTTCAAACTTCATTTTTAATTTTATATAGTCATCAGACCTATCTAATTCATCAACTTTTACTTTTTCGTTGAAAAACTTTGAACTTCCTTCTATTAATCCCATCAAGTAATCAAACATGCCTCTTTTTGATTTGTATTCAAATATAGCTTCTTTACCTGATACTGGTGTGACCTTTATTAAAGGCGGTTTTGCTCCAGGTATCTTTTTAGTTACAATATTATGAATATTAAACATAGAACTAAAAAATGAATATAAGTTTTCATGTTTAAAAAATGATGGGAAATCATTGTGAAATGTCTTTATATTATCCGCACCTATTTTTCTCCATAAATCCTTAACATCTACATTATTATGCTTTGCTATATGGTTTATTACTTGATTTACTTTTGAATCTTCTATGCTTTCTGTAGGTGAAAATATCTTATCTGTACTCCAACCTGCATCCTGCATAGCTCTATTTACTGGGTCATCACCATATAAGCTTCTGCAAGTTTTCATCCATGTAGAAACTACTGTACCTTTCATTTATATCACCCTTTACTCATTTTGTATTTATCTCAATACTTTTGATATATTAATTTAAAGTTCTATTTCCAATCTATTAAATTTAACTAAAATATTTAAATTTTTTATTTCAACTGTTTCCGTTCTTAAACTTTTTCTATTGCTTACAAGAAGTATTTTATTGTTATCTAATTTTTTTACTTGTCTAATAGCTCTATCACCTTCATACTCTACAAGACATATTGAATTATTCACAATTTCATGTGTTGTAAATCCAAATGCTATATCTCCCTTATCCATTCTAAAACCTATCATATCATCATCTTCTACTTTTACATACAGTACCTTATCTTGAGAATATCCTTCTATTTTATTATTTATAATTGGAATTTGTTTAAATCCTACTTTTTCTTTTAAATTATATTTATATATAGGTATATTTTTTAAAACTGATCCAAGAGCATCATTCCAAACATCACTAACATCTTTAGTTTTAGACTTTTTAAAATAAGAATTACTTTCACTTTTATCTTCATTAAAAACTTCTTCTTCAAATGACATAGTTATGTCATTTATTTGTTTTCCGAGTACCTTTGATATTCTATCAATTAAATTTTGATTTATTATCTTCCTTCCATTTTCAACATCATTTATAAAGCCTTCACTAACTCCTAATTTTTTAGCCAACTGCTTTTGTGACATAGAATTACTTTCTCTTACACTTCTAATTTTTTCTCCTACCCTACTCATATATATTTACCTCCGCATAATATGTATAACATCATTATCTATATGACTTTAAACTTTAATATTTAAGCAGATTATAACTTAATTTTATGATAGCCTCATCATTTAGTGAGTTAAATATTTCAACCTTTCCTTTTGAATCTGTATTATTTTTAATGTTATATTCCACTAATTGTCTTTCTAATTGTCTTGCAGTTCCAAGACTTCCATCTATAATAGGAACGCTTAAATTAAGCACTGCTTTAAGTGACTCTTTAATAAAAGGATAATGAGTACACCCAAGAACTACAGCTGCTATACCTTCTTTTTCATATGGTTTTACCATTTTAGTTAAATATGCCTTTACTTCCTCACCATCTGTATTCCCATTTTCTATTAATTCAACAAGGCCAGGACAAGGTAATGGTAATATATCTGAAACATCAGCATAATTATCCATTAAATTTTTAAACTTGCTTTCTGCCAAAGTCATAGGTGTTGCCATTATAATTATCTTGCCTTCTCTATGTAATTCAACTGCTGGCTTTAAGGCTGGTTCTACTCCAATTATTGGCATACTAGCTTCATACTTATCTCTTAAATCTATTATTGCAGCACTTGTAGCTGTATTACATGCAATTACAATTGCTTTTACATTCTTTTTTATCAAAAATTCAACTGAATTAAATGTTAATTCTTTTACTTCGTTAACACTCTTTATTCCATATGGAGCATTAGCAGAATCTCCAAAATAAATAAAGTTTTCGTTTGGAAGAACTTTTAATGTTTCTTTTAAAACACTTATTCCACCTACTCCTGAATCAAAAAAACCTATTGGTCTATCTTCCACTTTCACTTTACCACCTCATAAAACTTAAAAAATATTATAATATATTCATTATATAATAAAATAAAAATATATAAAACTATAATCACATTATGTATACGATATCATTGCGATAATGTAGTGTTTTTATTTAATTAAATATTAAAAAAGCTGTACTAAATTGAAAGTTTATTTAAATAAACTTTCAATTTTCTATTGACATATGTAAATATTAATTATAAAATCATGAATATATAAAAATGATAAAATGTTAATATTAATAATCAATATATATAAAAGAGTAAATATTCTTCAATTTTCAAAGTAAAATATTGGGGATTAAAAAAAAACTCTTTTATTTCTTTTTAGGAGGTAAATATATGATAAAAGATCTGATTTATGTTATCTCGAAAGAGAAACACTCAGAAAAAGATTTGAACGAAATTTTAACTACTCATCCGGAAATAAAATTTGTATCATTACTTGCAATTGACTTGGCTGGTAATGCAACTGACGAAAAAATTCCTATTAATATATTCTTAGATGATATAACAGGTTTCCTAAAGGGCGCAATTCAAACTGACGGCTCTTCTGTTGTACTCCCCGGAATTGCCACCTTAAATAATGCAAAAGTAGATATGTTAGCAGATCTTGATGTTAACTGGTTTATCGAATATAACAATGAAAATTTAGATCCTATAAGTGGAAAACCTGTAGGAACACTGAGAATCCCCTGCTTCTTGTATCATGAAAATTCACCAGTAGACTCAAGACATATTCTAAAAAACTCTGTTCAATATTTAAGATCAACTCTTCTAGATTTATTTAAAAAATACCCAGAATCACTATCAAATTTTGAAATTAAATATGATGATATAGATGATGTAATTATTACTTGTGCTACCGAACTAGAATTTTGGGTAAAAACTCCTAACGATAAATCTAGTGTTGAAGAATTATCTACTTCACAAGTTCTGCAGGAACAATACTGGTCAAAGATAAAAGGATGCGTTAGAACAGCGCTTGAACAATCACTTTCATTAATGGAGACATATGGTTTAGAACCTGAAATGGGACACAAAGAAGTTGGTGGAGTAAAAGCTAAATTAAATGAATCAGGAAACTTTACTCACATAATGGAACAGCTTGAAATAGATTGGAAGTATTCTACTGCATTACAAGCTGCTGATAATGAATTATTAGTAAAGAGTATAGTTAAAGAGGTTTTCAGAAGTAATGGATTAGATGTAACTTTCCTTGCAAAACCGATGGATGGTGTTGCTGGAAGCGGAAAACACACTCACCTTGGTATAGCTTTAAAGCTTAAAAACGGCAAAAGAATCAATCTGTTTGCTGCTCCAATAAAACACTTCTTAAGTATTTTTGGGTATGCTTCAGTAATGGGAATTCTTAAGAATTATGAAGTAATAAACCCATTTGTTTCTTCAACAAATGACTCATTAAGAAGACTTAAGCCGGGTTTTGAAGCTCCTATATGCATAGTTACATCAATAGGAAATTCTGTTGATATTCCATCTAGAAACAGAACTGTATTAGTTGGAGTAATAAGGGATGTCAACAATCCTTTAGCTGCAAGATTTGAGCTTAGATCTCCAAATCCTCATACAAACACTTATTTAGTTGTTTCTGCTTTATTCCAAGCAATGATAGATGGAATAAAATATGCAGTAACTAATGGTAAAACAGAAGATGACCTTTTAGCTGAACTTTCTAAGAATCCCGGAGATGAAGCTGATTACTTGGAAAAATCCAGGGCATACAGAAGTGAAGAGGATGTGTTTGAAGACTTTACTGATGAAGAAAGAGAAAATTACTTTGGTAAAGCACCTAACACAGTATATGAAAACTTATGTGCTCTTGACAAATACCCTGAAAAGAAAGCAGTTCTTCTTCAAGGCGGCGTATTTAATGAAAAACTTATAAACAGCTTTAGATTAGGAATTACTACAAAGTGGATTATAGAAATGAATAATAGAATTATACCAAATTATGCAGATGAAATAAGAGGTTGTAAAATGCTTCATTCTATAGACAAAGCATTAGATTTAGATGTTGCTAATTGGATGAGGATAAACGACTTAAGGTACTATCTATTAAAGGATTCTTATGAAAAGCAGAGTTTATTTACAAGAATAAAGAATGCTAGTAAAATTAACAACTATGATGAAGTTTCAAATCTTCAAATAGAACTTGATGAAAAAATCAATGAATTAAGAGATTTATACAGCACTTATAAAAAGAACTTACTAGACATCTAGTATAATGAAAATGCACTGCCTTAGGGCAGTGTATTTTTATTTAAGTAATTCTTCTAACATTAATGCAGTACAAAACCAAATAAGTAATCCACATCCAATATGTGTATTTTTTGATCTTCAATATCAATTACTTTTTCCTTTTTTAATTCATGAAGAATACGATTTACACTATTTCGAGTTGAAATTCCGCAGAATCCTCCTATGTCTTCATTAGTTATCGGAAAATCAATTAGGTATCCTATTTTTTCTCTTTTGCCAAACTTATTGATTAAGCTGTATAAGAAAGCACAAACTGCACCTTTTTTACTATTCATAGTCATGATTTGTTGGTTATGTATGCTTTTTGATAATTCACATCTATAATATTGATTTATATATCTTTGTAACTGTATATTACTATGTACATATTTCCAAAATGTAACCCGTGGAATTTTATAAAAAATTGCCTTTTGAGATTCAATCCTTACATTAAAAGGCGAAGATGTATATTTGCTGACCTCATCTTTCAATAAAGATATAATATTCGGTACACAAATATAAGATATGTTAAACTCACGTCCATCTTTTAAAATAATACTTGTTTTAATTATTCCTTTTTTTAAAACATAAGTATATTGTTCTTCTAATCCATAGTATGTTAAATATGTATGATATCTTTTAGTAACAACTGGTGTATTATGCATTTCTAAAAAGTTTATCAAGAACCCTAAATCCACATATATCCCTCCTTATACTTTTTCATTAAAACAGCTTAAATCAATTATTAATTTAAAAAAATTGTCAAAACACATAATTTAATGTGACATTTGTTAACATTTGTTGACATCATATGATATTTTATCACACTATAACTTAATTATATACTAATTAACGAAAGAGGAGGATAGATATCATGTTAAAATTTAAATTACCATATGATTCTAAGAACGTTAATTTTGAATTGAGTGAAAAAAATTTTGCCGGACTATTGGAATCGAAGCAGGGAACTTATGAGTGTAAAGAAAGAGAAAATGAAATTGTTGAAAAATCATTAGACAATGTAATAGGCAGTACTTCTTTGGAAGAATTAGCAAAAGGGAAAAAAAATATTGTCATCATTAGTAGTGATCATACCAGACCAGTTCCTTCTCATATTATTACACCTATTTTATTGAGGAGAATTCGCAGCGTATCTCCTAATGCACGTATTCGTATTTTAGTTGCTGCAGGATTTCACAGACCAAGTACAAGGAAAGAATTAATCGCCAAATATGGACAAGAAATTGTTGATAATGAAGAAATAGTAATGCACATTTCAAAGGACGATGCATCCATGAAAAAAATCGGCATTTTACCAAGTGGTGGAGAATGTATCATAAATAAAATTGCTGCTGAAGCTGATTTACTTTTAGCGGAAGGATTTATAGAAGCACATTTCTTTGCCGGATTTTCTGGCGGTAGGAAATCAGTATTACCTGGTATTGCTTCATATAAAACAATTATGGCAAATCACAGTGGAGAATTTATAAATAATAAGAATTCCCGTACTGGAAACTTGTGTCATAACTTAGTTCACGAAGATATGGTTTATGCAGCAAGAGCTGCTAAATTAGCTTTCATTATTAATGTAGTATTAAATGGCGATCATAAAATTATTGGATCATTTGCCGGCGATTTAGAAAAAGCCCATCTAGCAGGCTGTAAATTTGTAAATAGTTTGGCTTGTGTAAATAAAGTTGATTGTGATATAGCTATTTCTACAAATGGTGGATATCCTCTTGACCAAAATATTTATCAGGCAGTTAAAGGGATGACAGCTGCAGAAGCAACTTTAAATGAAGGTGGAGTAATCATTATGGCCGCTGGATGTAGAGATGGACACGGCGGACAAGATTTTTATGATAATATAGCTAATGTAAAAGATCCAAAAGAATTCTTAGATTTAGCAATTAAAACCCCTAGATCAAAAACTTTACCAGAACAGTGGACATCGCAAATTTTAGCTAGAATTCTAGTTCATCATAAGGTTATTATGGTTTCTGATTTAGTAGATCCTTCGCTAGTTACTGGTTTACACATGGAAATTGTGAGGACCATTAACGAAGCATTAAATCGTGCATTTGAATTAAAAGGAAAGGATGCAAAGGTAGCAGTAATACCTGATGGATTAAGTGTCATCGTTAAGCCTAAAAATTAACATAAAGTATTAAATAATTTGAAGTAAAAAATTTATATAAATCACAACAGGAGGAATAAACATGTTTCACAATTTAATTGCTGAATTTTTAGGTACTGCACTTATGATTATATTTGGTGTAGGAGTACATTGTGATGAGGTATTAAAAAATACTAAATATCGCGGAAGTGGACATTTATTTGCAATTACAACATGGGCATTTGGAATTTCAATTGCTTTATTTGTTTTTGGGGGTGTCTGCATTAATCCCGCTATGGCTTTAGCTCAAAGTATATTAGGAATGATTCCTTGGTCTTATTTTATTCCTTATTGTATAGCAGAATTCTTAGGTGCCCTTATTGGTGCATTAATTGTATATGTACTGTATGCTGACCACTTTAAAGCTAGTGAAAACGAAGTGGATCCAATTGCTATTAGAAATATTTTTTCTACTAACCCAATTATTCGTAATTTGCCAAGAAACTTTTTTGTAGAGATGTTTGCAACTTTTATATTTGTATCATCTATTTTAGCAATAGCATTAAAAAATGAAAGCATGCTGCCAATAGGAGTTGGTCTTTTAGTATGGGCAATCGGTATGGCACTAGGAGGTCCTACTGGATTCGCAATGAATCAAGCTCGTGATTTAGGTCCAAGACTTGCATTTCAAATACTGCCAATAAAAAATAAAGCCGACAATGACTGGCAATATGGATTATTAATACCTGGTATAGCACCCTTTGTTGGTGCTGCATTAGCTGCAGCATTCATACATTGTTATTTTGGTGTTTGATATTGTATATGGCAAAATTAATATTTCTATTTACTTTACAATTATAAAATAAGGTTCATAAACACCTTTTTATAAAATATCTGTTAAAAATAATACAGGATAATAAATTATCCTGTATTAAATATAAACTTAACTTTATGGCTGTGAAATTAAAAATCACGCAGTTCAAAAGTTTTTATAATATTAGACTTTCTATTGTTTACACTTTTCCACAATTCCATCTTATCTATTTTGACAGTATTGATTAATTCATTCCTTTTTACACTTTCACATGCCGCTACATATTCTTTGTTATTCCATTCCTTTAACCCAAAATTAGCTTTTGCGAGAGGTATATAAAGATCATTATTTTCGAAGTTATTTTCCTTAACATTAAATTTATGCAGTCTAAGCATTTCATTTATCTGTCTTGCTAACCTTATGATATATCCTTTACTTTCAACTTTAATATCTACTACTCTAAAATTTGTATTAAAACTTAAATCATTATTTATTTCAGCTTTAAATTTTTTATAAGGTTTCAATATATCAGAAACAACTTTGCAAAACTTATCTATATCTGGGTCTTCTAATACTTCCATATCTATATGAGGCATATGTATATTTTTATAAAGCTTATATCTTCTGCATATGTTCCTTTGTACTTTTTCTATATTAGAGCAAGAATTTTTATCAAATAAAGCTACTAAATAATACTTCATATTTTTTTAATCCTCCAAATCATTTCCCCATAAAATATAACTAAACTTAGTATTAATTATATCATTATATTAAAATGTCTGCAAAATGATAATATGCGAAAAATCGTATTGACTTGTATATTGTTTTAGTGTATTGTTAATATAGTACACTAAAACAATATGGAGGTATCATAATGGGAATAACATTTAATGACAAGATCCCAATTTACTTGCAAATAGTTAACTTTGTAAAAAGGGATATAGTATCTGGCAAACTTAAGCCGGGAGATAAACTTCCTTCAGTAAGAGAAATGTCTGCAAACTTCAAAGTCAATCCAAATACCCTCCAAAGAGCATACCAAGAGTTGGAAAGGGAAAATATAACTTATACTCAAAGAGGTACAGGGAGTTTTGTAAGTGAGGAGACTGATATTGTGAATCAACTAAAAAAAGAGATGGCTAAAGAATCTATATATGAATTTTTAAAACAAATGAAAAGTTTAGGATTCAGCTCAAGGGAAATAATTAATATTGTAAGACAAGAACTAGGGGAGGAATTATAGATATGGATATTCTAGTTAAAGCGTCAAACTTGAAAAAGAATTATTTCAATAAAAAAGCTTTAAATAATATAAATTTAGAAATAGAAAAAGGTAAAATAGTAGGACTTTTAGGTCCAAATGGCAGTGGAAAAACAACATTTCTTAAAATAGCAGCTGGTATATTAAAACAAAACAGCGGTGAAATATTAGTAGATGGTAAAAAGCCTGGAACTTATACAAAATCAATAGTTTCCTACTTGCCAGACAAGGACTATTTATTTAAATGGATGAAGATAAAAGATGCTATAAGTTTCTTCAATGATTTTTATAAGGATTTTGATAGAGAAAAAGCATATGAATTTTTAAAATTCATGGATTTAGATGAAAATAGCAGTGTTAAATCACTTTCAAGAGGTATGTCTGAAAAATTGTATTTAACTCTAACTCTTTCGAGAAAAGCAAAGCTCTATATATTGGATGAACCTTTAGGAGGAGTTGACCCTACTACAAGAGAAAAGATATTAAATGCTATATTAGATAACTACAGTAAAGATAGTTCAATGATAATTACCACACACCTTATAAGTGATATTGAAAGACTCTTTGACGAAGTTGTTTTTATATCTAATGGAGAAATAGTATTACAAGGCGATGCAGAAGAACTTAGACGTGAAAAACAAGTATCAATTGATGAGTTGTATAGGGAGGTTTTTAAATAATGTTAAAACTAATTAAGTATGAGTTAAAAGGCTTATATAAAGATATTATTATAATGGCTTCTTCAATTATTATTTTAAACTTATTGCTATATACACGAATCAATTCATGGCAAAGCGGTTCTATAATTGCATGTTCATCTCTTATAAGTTTTGCTGCTATGATTATAGTATTTATATGGAACATAATGTTATTTTCAAGGGATATGTATCAAGATAGTGGATATCTTTTATTTAGTATACCTGAGAAAGGCTGTGTTATTTTAGGTGCTAAAGTTTTAACAGCTTTAATTCAAGCTGTATTTATTGGATGTATAGCTTTTATATTTAACTATATAACTTATTATACAACTGAAAAAGTTATGCTAATGCAAATTTCAAATGCATTACATTTAATTAATATTAAAGGTGCAGTACTCGTTATCTTAGCATCTATATTTCAATATATTTATCTATTAATACTAATATATTTTTGCATATCATTAAGTAAGATGGCCATTAAAAGCAGAAGATTTGGTAAGCTTGGGAGCTTTATAATATTTATAGTTATTTCTATTATACTTGCTAAATTACTCGAGACTATAGTATTTATATTCCCTCAATGCTTTGATTTAACTTTGCTTTCAACAGATACAGGTATACTTTCTGTAAATATATCATCAATCATATTTAGTATTTTAACATTCATATTATTCTTCACTGGATGTTCTTATATTCTCGAAAATAAAATTGACTTGTAAAAGCGAATATAACTAGGTAATTTAATTCTAATGATGATACTTGCCCCTAAATTTTAAATTTAGGGGCTTTTTTACATTATATTACACAAAACATCGTGTTTATATTTTTAAATTTATTGTTAAAATATCATGGAATTATGATATAATAAAATTTGTGTAATAATTTGAATTTTAACATGTTGGTTTTATTATAAATATTAAATTTTGATTATGATAAGGATGGGTACATAATGAATAAATTAGTTATTAACGGGGGAAAATCCCTCTTTGGATCTATAGAAATAAATGGTGCTAAGAATGCTGCTGTTGCAATATTACCTGCTGCTATAATGGCAAGTAAAAATGTATGTACTATAGATAATATACCTAATATAGAGGATGTTCATTGTCTTGAAAGAATTCTTAAAAGTTTAGGATGTAATTTAAAAATAAGTAAGAACTCTGTTGAAATAGATAGTACTAATATAAATAACTTAAATGCAAATACAGAGGATGTTAGAAAGATGAGGGCTTCATATTATCTTATAGGGGCGCTGCTTGGTAGATTTAAAAAAGCAAGGGTAGAACTCCCGGGAGGATGTCCTATAGGGGTTAGACCTATAGATCAACATATAAAAGGATTTGAGGCTCTAGGTGCACATGTAGAGATAAAACATGGTTCAGTTGTAATATCAGCTGATAGATTAATTGGAACAAACATATTTTTCGATGTAGTAAGCGTAGGTGCAACTATAAATGTAATGTTAGCTGCATCTTTGGCTGAAGGAGTAACTACTCTTGAAAATGTTGCAAAAGAACCGCATATAGTAGATGTTGCTAACTTTTTAAATAGTATGGGTGCCAATATAAAAGGCGCTGGTACAGATATTATAAGAATAACTGGTGTAAAAGAACTCAAAGGATGTTCTTATAGTGTTATACCTGACCAAATAGAAGCTGGAACTTATATGATTGCTGCTGCTGCCTGCAGCGGTGAAGTTACCCTGCAAAATGTTATTCCTAAACATTTAGAATCAATTTCTGCAAAACTCATAGAAATGGGTGCAGAAGTTAAAGAAGATGGTGATTCTATTACAATAAAATCTGACAAAACATTAAAGGGTGTAAATATAAAAACACAGCCTTACCCTGGTTTCCCAACAGATGTACAACAGCCAATGAGTGCCCTTTTAAGTGTATCTAAAGGTAGAAGTATCATCAATGAGAGCATATGGGAAAGCAGATTTAAACACGTAGATGAGCTAAAGAAAATGGGTGCTAATATAAAAGTTGAAGGTAGAACTGCAATTATAGATGGAGTAAGTAACTTAACAGGCGCTGTTGTCAAAGCTACAGACTTGAGAGCTGGTGCAGCTATGGTTATAGCTGGACTTATTGCAGAAGGAACTACTGAAGTATTGAGCATAGAACATATAGACAGAGGGTACCCAAACATTGAAGATAAGTTCAAAGCTCTAGGTGCTGATATTAAAAGAGTTTCTTATTCTGAATAGTATCTTATAGGAGAGTTGCCATGATTTTTTGTCCTTTATATAGCGGCAGCAGCGGTAATAGTATATTTGTTGCTGCACATAACACTAAAATATTAGTTGATGCTGGTCTTGCCGGCAAGAAAATAGAAAGTGCTCTTTCACAAATTGGTGAAAATCCACAAGATATAGATGCCATATTTGTAACTCATGAACATATAGATCATATAAAAGGAGTAGGTGTTCTATCTAGAAAATATGACATACCTATATATGCAAATGCACTTACATGGAAGGCTATGGCTAAATCTATTGGCAAAATAAAAGAAGATAATATAAAAGTACTTGACAATAAATATATTAACATTAAAGATATGGATATATTAAGTTATAAAATTTCTCACGATGCTGCATCCCCTTTTGGATATTCCATAAATTGTGGAAGTAAAAAGGCTTGTATAGCAACGGACCTTGGATTTTTTCCAAAAGAATTAAATCACATCTTAAGGGATGCTGATGTGATCTTACTAGAAAGTAATCACGATACAGAAATGCTTAAGTTTGGACCATATCCTTATGTACTAAAGAGAAGAATACTTAGTGACCTAGGTCATTTGTCTAATGATGACTGTGGAAAAGCAATAGTTAGTATTACAAATGGTAAATTTAAAAATATCATATTAGGACATTTAAGCAAGACAAATAATTATCCCGAACTTGCTTATCAAACTGTACTAAACGTACTAAACAGTGCAGGGATTAAGGTAAATTTAGATTTAAATTTATCAATAGCAAAAAGAGATATGCCTAGTAACTATATAAAATTTTAATAAAAAAGGGTGAAGCTATGAAAAAAACTCTTTGTTTAATAATATCGTCTGCTGCCGTGATATCATCCTTATTTTATGGATGTAGTAGTAAGGATCTTTTGAGTTCAAACAACAAAGAAAAAGAAAAGCAAATAGTTTTATCTAATGAAAAGGAAAATACCTTAGACTTAAATTTGTATTTTAATTCTTCATCTTCACCAAACAACCTCAAGATGTTGAAAGAAGAGAGGATAATAAAAAAAGACGAGCTATTAGGTGAAACTATCATAAATGAGTTGATTAAAGGTCCTTCAGTCAAAAGTGAATCAAAACCATTACTTCCTAAGGATACTAGACTTATAAGCTTTTCTGTAAATGACAACATTGCATATATAAACTTTAGTAAAGAAGCAAATATATCAATGTCACCGCAAGTTGAAAAGGCTTGTTTGGAAAGCATTATTTTGTCTCTTAATCAGATTTCTTCAATACACAAAGTAAAGCTTTCTATTGAAAATAAAGATGTTAACATATGGGGAAATCATTTTGATTTATCTAAACCGCTTGGCAAAAATGACCTTGATAATTCTAAATTGTAGTAACTAATATAATCTTGCTAAGTTATTACACATTTTCGTGCTAAAACATTGTTGAAAAAAAGTATTTTTTTTATTATAATGTTTTAAGTAATATGTATTTTTAAAGGAGAAAAAAAGTATGAGTTTATATAAAGATTGGACAGATACAGTTGTAAGTTTTGTAAAAACAAATGGAGAGGCTGCTTTTTGGAAAGAATATGGTGCTATTGAAAAGCATCTTTACACAAAAGTCCTAGCTGATCACAGTGAATGTATTGATGGCATTATAAAAGACTTGGCAGAAAATTTTGAAGTACAGCCAGTATACTTTATGGGATTTTTAGATGGAATAAATGATAGCTTAAAAGAACATTTAGATTTGGAAAATTTAGATGATAATTCTTCCATTAGTATTAAAGTTGACTTTGAAAAGTTATATTTTAATATGTTAGATGCTAAGGCTGATTATTTATATCACCTTCCTCAATGGGACTCAATTTTTTCAAAAGAAAAGAGAAGAGAAATTCATAAGACATGGGCTGCTTCTAAAACTGTTATAAATAAAAATAAAATTGGTAGAAATGATCCTTGCCCTTGTGGAAGCGGCAAGAAATATAAAAATTGCTGTGGTAAAAATTAAGCTGCAGTACACAGCTAAAAATCCTTACATTTTAGGTAAGGATTTTTTTAATTTACCATAGGAGATGATATAATGAAAATAGATATAGTATGCGTTGGTAAGATTAAAGAAAACTATTTAAGAGATGCTATAAAAGAGTATTCAAAAAGGCTTAGTAGATACTGTAAGCTTCAAATTTTAGAGGTTCCAGATGAAAAGGCTCCTGAAAATTACTCAAATAAGGAAAAGGAGATAATTAAAAAAAAGGAAGGTAAATCGATTTTAAAACATATAAAAGAAAATAGCTTTATAATAACACTTGATCTTAGGGGAAAAATGCTCTCATCGGAAGAAATGTCCTCTTTTATTAAAGATTGTTGTATCAAAGGACATAGTAATTTAGTCTTTATAATAGGCGGCTCCCTTGGTTTATCAGATGAAGTATTAGCTAAAGCTAACTTTTCACTTTGTTTTTCAAAGATGACTTTTCCTCATCAACTCATGAGAGTAATACTTATGGAACAATTATATAGGAGTTATAAAATAATGAATAATGAACCTTATCATAAATAGGAGGGGTTGGTTAAACTATGAAACTAAAAAAAAACATTTCTAAAATATGTGTATGTGTTTTTATAATTTTTATATTTGTATTTATATATTTTAATAGTCCTTTAAAGAAAAGTACCAAGCCGCCTAGAGCTGATGGAACTTTTATTCAAGTAGATCTTGCACAAAATTGGAATGACGAAAAGTGGAAAAAAGAACTTACATATTTAAAAGAAGCTAATATGCACTATATAGTACTATCTGGCGTTTCTATAACTAAAGACAATATAACTCAAACAGCTTATAAAAGTTCTATTCCTGGATTTCAAAAAATATATGGTAATTACGATCCTGTAGATCTTTGTTTGAAAAATGCTGAAGATTTAAACATGAAAGTCTTTATAGATACAAACTTTAATAGTGACTGGTGGAACAAATCTGGAGATGATGCAAACTGGCTAAATGAACAAGTTGTTAAAATGAATTCTGCTGCCGATGAGTTGTATTCAAAATATCATTCTAAATATCCAAATTCGTTTTATGGCTGGTATTTTCCATATGAAGTTGATAATGCAAAGTTTTCAACTCAATCTCAATTTCTAGTACTATCTAATGCTGTAAATAATCATCTTAAGCACTTGGTAAGCAAAAATGAGAGGCTTCCATTTTTAATGTCTCCTTTCATGAATTCGTTTTGCAGTAGTGCAAATGAATATGCTGAAAACTGGAAGGTGTTTTTTAAAAACACACAGCTTAAACCTGGAGATATATTTTGTCCTCAAGACTCCATAGGCAGTGGTAAATTAAAAATTGATGAAGTAAACGAATGGTTTACTGCCTTAAAAAAAGCTGTGAACTCAAAAAGTGGTTTATTGCTTTGGGCAAACGCAGAAACCTTTGATTATAGGGACAGCTCTAGTTCAACACTTGATCGTTTTACAAAGCAGCTTAAGCTAGAAAGTCCATGCGTTGATAACATTATATGTTTTTCCTATAGCCATTATTATAGTCCAAATAATATAGATGATGGATTTCATAAAGCTTATATTAAATATTTAAAAAAAGGTACCTTAAGTAATGTGAAAATTAACGAACCTAAGGATATCTATGTATCTTCAATTTCGAACAATCAATTTTTAGTGTCCTGGGATAAGCCGGATGATACTAAGAATATATGTGGTTATAAATTATATCGAAATGGTGTTTTGATATATCAAAACATTGTACAGAGAAAATATGGTGGAAATATTGATGAAACTTCTAATAAATTTGTAGATAAGCCTTACCTTGGTACAAACATAAATAAATGCACATACGAGGTTAGAAGTTTTGATTTCGATGGTAATCTATCTAAACCTTCAAAGTCAATTACAGTTAATATAACTCCTGCATCCGAAATGCCTAACTTGATTTCTAAAGGATGTAAGTATACAATATCACCTAATCCTCAATCAACGTATGCTGATAATGGACTTAAATTAACAGATTCTTTATATTCGCCAAATAATAAAGTTAAAGACAATTATTTTATAGGGTGGTATAATGATCCTGTAGAGATAACTGTAGATTTAAATCAAATTTGTAGTATACGTCAATTTTCAATTGACTATTTAAGTAATCCTACTTCGTGGGCTGAACTTCCTGAAAAGGCTTCTATATCGGTTTCAAAGGACGGAAAAAACTATGAACCAGTTGGTATGCTAAACTTTCCTACAGTTCCTTTTTCAGAACGTGATGGAGCAAAGTATAAAATTTTCTTGACTCTTAAGTCACCTGTTGACGCTAGGTTTGTAAAATTCTTTTCTGTTACTAAACCAAGTAATTATACTTTTATAGATGAAATAGAAGTTCGAAATTAACTTATAAAAGTCATAGAATACTTTTATCTTATAAGGTAAGAATTAAAACTAGATTGACACATTATACTACAAACATTATAATTTTTCAGGAGGAAAACATATGAAAACAATTTTAGTAAAACAACTCTATAGACAATATGAAAGCTTTGATAATGAGGAAGTCGAATTAACTGGATGGGTTAGAACAATACGTGATTCTAAATCCTTTGGATTCATTGAATTAAATGATGGAACATTTTTTAAAAATGTACAGATAGTTCTTGATGAAAGTTTAGATAATTTCAAAGAGATATGTAAATTACCTATAAGTACTTCTCTTAAAGTACTTGGTACTGTGGCTGTTACTCCAAACTCAAAACAACCTTTTGAGATAAAAGCAAAAGCTATAACAGTTGAAGGTAATTCATCTTCAGATTATCCTCTTCAGAAAAAAAGACATTCACTTGAATACTTGAGAACAATTGCACACCTAAGACCAAGAAGTAATACGTTTTCAGCAGTATTTAGAGTGCGTTCACTTGCAGCTTATGCTGTTCACAAATTCTTTCAAGAGCAAAATTTCGTATATGTAAATACTCCGATAATAACTGGCAGCGATTGTGAAGGTGCTGGTGAAATGTTTAAAATAACAACTCTTGATTTTAATAATATGCCTAAAACTAAAGATGGAAATGTAGACTTTTCTAAGGACTTTTTTGGTAAAGAAACAAATTTAACTGTAAGTGGACAGTTGTCTGCCGAAACTCTTGCTCTTGCATTTAGAAACGTATATACATTTGGACCTACCTTCAGAGCTGAAAATTCAAATACAGGAAGGCATGCTTCTGAATTCTGGATGATAGAACCAGAAATGGCCTTTGCTGAATTAAAAGATTATATGGATACAGCTGAAGGACTAGTTAAGTACATAATAAATTACGTAATGGAAAATGCTCCTGAAGAAATGCAATTTTTCAATTCATTTATTGATAAAGGATTATTTGATAGATTAAAAAATGTAATTAATTCTGAATTTGGTAGAATTACCTACACAGAAGCTGTTGATATTCTTGAAAAATCAGGTCATGAATTTCAGTATCCTGTACATTGGGGAATAGACCTTCAGACAGAGCATGAAAGGTACTTAACTGAACAAGTATTTAAAAAACCTATATTTGTAACTGATTATCCTAAAGATATAAAGGCATTTTATATGAGGATGAATGAAGATGGTAAAACAGTTGCTGCAGCTGATCTATTAGTACCTGGTGTTGGAGAAATAGTAGGTGGAAGTCAAAGAGAAGAAAGATATGATGTCCTTGAAAAGAGAATTGAAGAATTAGGTTTAAACAAAAAGGACTACTGGTGGTATCTTGAACTTAGAAAATACGGTGAAACCAAACATTCAGGATTTGGATTAGGATTTGAAAGAATATTAATGTACTTAACAGGAATGCAAAATATAAGAGATGTAATCCCATTCCCAAGAACACCTGGTTCTGCAGAATTTTAATATACAGTTAAATTAATTATGGGGGTATTTTCATGGAAAAAAGGATAGGTGTAATAGGTATAGTCATTGAAAATATAGAAAATGCACCTAAAGTAAACAGTATACTGCATGACTTTGCACACATAATAGTCGGAAGACTTGGAATACCTTATAGAGAAAGAGGTATTTCAGTTATATCTGTAATTATAGATGGTACTACTGATGATGTTAGTGCACTGACTGGTAAGCTTGGTAAAATAGATGGCATAAATGTAAAATCTGCAATGACTAAAAAATGATTTTTTTAAAAGAAAGAAGTAGAGGTACTTCTTTCTTTTAAAAATCTTAATATCCAACTTTCTGTCTTTCATGATTCACACAATTTTTTTTATAATATGCTTCTTCTATTTCTTCTTTTGAAAATTTTAAACTATTTCCAAGAGTTAAGAAGTCTTCAAATAAAGTTATGTAATGATCTTTTGAATTGCAAACTATAAAATCATTTATATCTATATATAGATTTGAAAATTGTCCAACAATATCATACTGCGGATTTCTTCCTTGAACTTCTACGTCTGTGAACCCTTTCTCAATTCCAATAGTTAGTATAAAGTGAAGACAATCTACAAATTCCTCTAGTATAACCTTCTTATCAGAAGGTTGTTTGTTACTCCAAAACTTAAAACATCTAGTCTCATTAGCAAGTTCTGCTAGCTCAACTTGAAGAGCTAACACCTTTTTAGATAGTAAAGATTCATCTTCTAAATTATGATTCCTTTCAATATGCTGATCTAAATTTTGCTGCAATTCAAATAGTCTCTGTAAATTCATATAAAAAAACCACCTTTCCATCCTTATAATTAAATATAAATAATTCTTCATATGAACTTGTTTTATTTAATATAATTGCTCCTATATATATTTTAGCGAAATTTAATAAATATTAAAACAATGGGCAAACGGTTACATAAAAAAAATTTTTATAATCTAAAAAATTTTTATATTTCTATAAATTGATATGTTATAATACAAATTTTATCTAAAAATTTCAGTCACCTGTCATACTTCGTGTAGATAATATCTTTTATGAATATTTTATGTTATTTTATACATAAACTTAAACTTATAATAAAAATTATTATGGTTAAAATAACTTTAGAAAAGGTGGTGTCATAAATGTTTGCTGTTATATCTTCCTTAATAGCAGGTATCTGCATGAGCTTTCAAGGAGTTTTTAATACAAGATTAAATGAAAAGATAGGAATATGGGAAACAAACCTTATTGTTCAAGGTATAGGTTTAATTGTAACCTTGCTAATCGTACTTGTACTTGGAACTGGAAACTTGAAAAATATAAAAAGTTGTAATAAATTATATCTTTCAGGCGGCGTACTTGGTGTAATCATAATATATACTGTCATACAAGGTATAGGAAAACTTGGACCAACATGCTCAACTGCAATTATACTGATAGCTCAACTTGTATCTGCTAGTTTAATAGATGCTTTTGGACTTTTTGATACACAGAGGATTAAATTTGATTCACCTAAAATAATCGGTGTTTTTGTTATGATTTTAGGGATTATAATCTTTAAATATAAACGCTAATAGACTAAATTCATATATAAGGATATAATATAAAGTAGTTATATTATATTGTTAAATTTTTATTTAAATTTAAAGTTTACTACAGGGGGATATTTCAATGGACTTTAAGCAAATAGAGGCCTTTATAAATGTTGCAAAATTCAAAAGCTTTTCTAAAGCAGCTAATTCAACTTTCTTATCTCAACCAGCTATAAGTTCTCATATAGCTAGTTTAGAAAAAGAACTAAACGTTCAGTTATTTGACAGAACTTCTAAAGAGGTTATTTTAACCCCCGCTGGAGACTCATTTTTAAAATACGCATTAGACATTTTAAATACTAGGGATAAAGCTATATACAATTTAACTAACTTTAATGGAAATGTAAATGGCAGGCTAAAGCTTGCTGCAAGTACTACTCCATGCAATACCATTGTACCTCAATTAATAAAAAAGTTTCATAGTATATATCCAGAAGTATCTTTTGATGTCATAGAGCAAAGTTCCGGTAAGATAATTCAGGATATAGTAAAATTTGATTGTGAAATAGGTATAGTAGGTGAGCTAGTAAGTGATGAAAGAATTAAAAATTATAAGTTAATTGAAGATGATTTGATTTTAATATCACCACTTGAGTTAAATCTTTCACATTTCGTGAAACTCGAATCAATTTTAAAATTTCCATTCATACTTAGAGAACAAGGCTCTGCTACCCGTAAAACTTTTGAAAATGCTTTACAAAAAACTAAATTTAATATTGGAGATATAAATTTACATTTCGAAGTTAATAACCTTGATACACAGCTTCAATTCGTAAAACATGGACTAGGTATATCCGTAGTGTCAAAACAAGTATTTAGAGATTACATATCTTCTGGAATGATAAAAGAAAGCATAATTGAAGACTTATCCTTAAAAAGATCAATATATATGGTTTTAAGCTCTAAAAGAACTTTAACCCCAACATCTAAGGCATTTTTTGACTTATGTAAAGAGGATTTTAAATTTTAATTATATATTCACGAACATATGATAAAAACATATAATATATCATGTAATGGTATTAATGTTAAGAGGAGTATCATATGTTCTTTTTAAGAAATAAATTAGATCCAAACTTGAAAATATCATTAGTTAATAACTGTTATAAAAAATATAAAGTAATAATTCATTGTAAACACATGCCTGATGTAATTGAAAAGAAAGTAAAATCACATCATGGGAAAGTAATTTACTCTTTGTACCTTATAAACTGTATAATTGCTATTTTATCAAAAGACGCTGTAGAAAGATTAATAGAATATCCTCAAGTTGACTATATAAGTTTAGATAATTACGCACTTCTATGTGCTTCTAATATCCTTTCATTAAATGGTATATGCTATAAAATAAACAGTACACTTACTGGTAAAAATATTGGAATAGGTATAGTTGACAGCGGTATATATCCTCATTGTGATTTGCTCAACCCAAGGAATAAAATTAAGAGATTTGTTGACTTAATAAATTGCTGTAATTACCCTTATGATGATAATGGGCATGGTACATTTATGAGCGGCATATTATGCGGAAGCGGTTATTTATCAAACGGCAAATACTCAGGTATAGCAGAAGACAGTCACATATATATGGTTAAAGCATTTAATAGTTTGGGCAGGGGCTGGATATCGGATATTCTAAATGCAATATACTTAATAATAAGTGAGCGAGAGGCTTTTAACATAAGAATATTATGTCTTCCGTTTGAATTGCCTTACAATAATTACTTTATTATATCTTTATTTTCAAAGTTATTTGAAATTGCAGCTAAGTATAATATTATTACCATTGTACCAGCAGGTAATAACGGCGAATATGATGGCAGTATTTCTGGTATAGCAACATTAGATAACTGTATAACTGTAGGCGGCATAGATACTACGAGCTATTCGCCTAAACTTTATAAATATTCATCATGCGGTCCATTTAAAAAACTTAATAAGCCAAATTTAGTTGCTGCTGCTGTAGATATATGTTCTTTGAATTCAAATATTAACTATATATCTGAAAGAAATGGTCATAAAATATATCCAAGTAACCTTAAAATTCCTTATGCATGTTACAGCGGAACTTCCTGTGCTGCTGCATATATATCAGGTATTTGTGCTCTTTTATATGAGAAGAATCCAGACTTAACTTTTAAAGATATATCATCAATTATAAAAGTATCCTGCAGCCCTATAAACTTATCGAGATATAAGCAAGGCTCAGGAGTTTTGGATTTAGATAAGTTACCTCTTGACTAAAAATATTCGTAAAAATAAATATATTGACAATCTTTAAAATTCCTTAAAAGATTATCAATATAATATATACTATAATCAAATTATTCCGAATACTTTCCCATATTTCTAAACTTATTATACCTTTTTTCAATAACTTCTTCTATAGGCTCTTTCTTTAACATAGATATACCTTCAATTAGATGCTTTTTAATTGAAAGTGACATCTTGTTTACATCCTTATGTGCTCCACCAAAAGGCTCTTTAATTATATCATCTATTATTCCATACCCTTTTAAATCTGCTGCTGTTATTTTCATAACTTCAGCAGCTTCTTTTGATCTTGAAGCATCCTTCCAAAGTATACTTGCAAATCCTTCAGGAGATAGTACAGAATATACTGCATTTTCAAGCATCCAGACTTTATCTGCTACTGCAAGAGCAAGTGCTCCTCCACTGCCTCCTTCACCAATTACAATTGATATTATAGGCGTTTTTAGTGATGACATTTCTAAAAGGTTTTTAGCTATTGCCTCACCTTCGCCTCTTTCCTCGGCACCAGCACCACAAAACGCTCCTTGTGTATCCACAAAACATATTATAGGTCTTTTGAACTTTTCTGCCTGTTTCATAAGTCTTAGACTTTTTCTATACCCTTCTGGATGAGCTGATCCAAAGTTTCTCTTTATATTTTCTTTTGTATCTCTTCCCTTTTGATTTGCAACAATAGTAACAGGCTGACCTTCGAGAAGTGCTGCCCCTCCAACTATTGCTGGATCATCTGCAAAACATCTGTCTCCATGAAATTCTATAAATGATTCAAAAATTCTATCAATATAATCAAGTGCTGTAGGCCTTCCTATCATTCTAGCTAGAGCCACTCTATCCCATGCAGTCTTTCCATCAAACTTACTCATTATATGATGTACTTTTTCTAACTTTTCCATAACACAGCTTCCTTTCTAAAAAACATATTACTCATTAATAGAATGGATGAATAATATATCTCTTAATGTGATTTTTAGTTCCCTTCTAGGTACTATTTTATCTATAAAACCATGTTCTAATAAAAACTCTGCTCTTTGGAATCCTTCAGGGAGTTTTTGTTTGGTAGTTTGCTCTATAACTCTTTTCCCGGCAAATCCAATTAAAGCCCCAGGTTCAGAAATAATTATATCTCCAAGCATTGCAAAACTAGCAGTAACTCCACCTGTTGTAGGATCTGTCAATACAGTTATATACAAAAGTCCCCTATCACTAAACTTTTTCAAGGCAGCACTTACTTTAGCCATTTGCATAAGAGAAAATATACCTTCCTGCATTCTAGCACCACCTGAAGTAGTAAATATAATTAGTGGTAATCCAAGATGAGTTGCTTTTTCAACTGCTCTCGTAATTTTTTCTCCTACTACAGATCCCATACTTCCCATCATAAAAAAGCTGTCCATTACACAAATCACAACTTCTATTCCAGATATCTTTCCTTTTCCAGTAACAACTGCTTCATTTAATCCAGTGCCATTTTTCATGTTTTCTATTTTACTTTCATAACCTTTAAAATCCAGTGGATTTACAGTATTAATATTAGCATCAAATTCCTCAAAAGTATCTCTATCCATTATAAGTTTAATTCTTTCTTCTGGTGTCAGCCTAAAATGATATCCACAGCTGCATACCTTATAATTTTCTTCTAAGTCATTTTTGTATAAAACACTGCCGCACTTTTTGCACTTTACCCACATACCATCAGGTATACTAGGCTTTTTATCCAAATTCACATCTGAAATATTAGATTCGTCCTGCAAATTTTGCTGACTTACAGTAATATACTTTGTTTTTTTAAATAAATTACCTATCAAAAGTAGTTCACCCCCTAATTAGAGTCAATTAAATAATAATTTACTTTTTATCCTTAAACATATTCTCAATAAACCTAGTATTATAATTTCCATCTATAAAGTTTCTATCATTTATCAATTGAAATTGAAAATCTATGTTTGTCTTTACGCCTTCTATTATAAATTCTCCTAATGCCCTTCTCATCCTGCAAATAGCTTCATTTCTATCCTTACCATAAACTATTAATTTGGCTATCATAGAATCATAATAAGGAGGAATAGTGTAACCAGAGTATACTGCACTATCTACTCTCACATTAAATCCACCTGGAATGTATAAGTTCGTAACTTTTCCAGGACACGGCATAAAGTTATGTATTACATCCTCTGCATTTATTCTGCATTCAATTGCATGACCATGTATCTTTACATCTTCTTGTGAAAAACCAAGTTTTTCTCCTTCTGCAATTTTTATTTGTTCTTTTATTAAATCTATACCTGTAATCATTTCAGTTATAGGATGTTCTACTTGAATTCTAGTATTCATTTCCATAAAATAAAACTTATTGTCTTTATCTAATAAAAATTCTATTGTTCCAGCATTGTTATAATTTACAGCCTTAGCAGCCATTACTGCTGTTTTTCCCATTTCTTTTCTTAAACTATCAGTCATAACAGGAGAAGGTGCCTCTTCTAATACTTTTTGATTTCTCCTCTGCATAGAACAATCTCTGTCTCCAAGATATACGATATTACCATAATTATCTCCTAGTATCTGTATTTCAACATGTCTTGGGTTTTCTATAAACTTTTCTACATAAATATTCTCATCATCAAATGAAGCCTTAGCCTCTGCCTTTGCATTTTCATATGATTTTAAAAGATCCTTTTGTTCATAAACTATCCTTATACCTTTTCCTCCGCCTCCAGCAGAAGCTTTTATCATAACTGGATACCCTATTTCCCCTACTATTTCGAGCAGTTCATTTTCATCCTTTATTGCACCTTCTGATCCAGGAACTACAGGCACATTAGCTTTCTTCATTATACTTCTAGCATTTGATTTATTACCCATGCTGTCAATACATTCAGGTGAAGGTCCTATAAATGTAATATTACATTCTCTGCACATGCTTGCAAACTTACTATTTTCTGATAAGAATCCAAATCCAGGATGTATTGCTTCAGCACCTGATAAAACTGTAGCACTTATTATATTTTTTATATTCAAATAACTGTCTTTTGATGCTGCAGGACCTATACAAATTGCTTCATCTGCCATTTGTGCATGAAGTGCTTCCTTGTCAGCTTCTGAATAAACTGCTACTGTTTCAATTCCAAGTTCTCTGCAGGCTCTTATTATCCTAACTGCTATTTCTCCTCTATTAGCTATTAATATCTTATTAAACACTTTTATCACCTATTGCAAACATTATTTCAGCTTCTGCTGCTTTTTTATCATCAACATAAGCTGTACCCTTACCAAAACCTATTGGTCCCTTTACTTTTGTAATTTCCACTTCTAATTTAAGTGTATCACCAGGTACCACTTGTTTCCTAAATCTAGCTTTGTTTATTCCTGCAAATAGAGGTATTTTCCCTTTAAATTCTTCTTCACTTAAAATAGCTACAGCACCAGCTTGAGCCATTGACTCTACTATAAGCACTCCTGGCATTACAGGCTTTTCCGGAAAATGTCCTTGAAAAAAATATTCATTTATAGTTACATTTTTATAAGCTATAACCTTTTTTCCAGGCTCCATATATTTTACTTTGTCAACAAGTAAAAAAGGATATCTATGTGGAAGTATTTTTTTTATCTCATTTATTCCTAAATCAACACAAAATTCCGAGTTATCCATATCATTTTGCCTCCTTACAAGTTTTTATCCATATGATTTAAGTAGTAAAATCTATACTGTTTTTATTTTAAACATAGGCTGACCATACTCAACCATTTCAGCATTTTCAACTAATATCTCTGCTACTTCACCATCTACATCGCTTTGTATCTCATTCATAAGCTTCATTGCTTCTAATATACAAAGTGTATCTCCTTTTTTAACCTTGGATCCTACACTTACAAATGGCTCTTTATCTGGCCCAGATGAACTGTAGAAAGTTCCAACGATTGGTGCAGTTATTTCTTTTAAATTCTTATCTTCAACCTTATTTTCATTCTTTATTTCAGTTTCAATTTCATTTTCTTTATCTTCTTTTTTTTCATCTACTGCTTCTTTTACACTTACAGTTTCACTTTTACTTTGATCTAAATTATGCTGTACTGGGACAGGTTGAGATTCTATTAATCCACTCTCTCCTTCTTTTTTCATAATTATAGAAACATCTTTCCAATTTACTTGTAGGTATCCAACTTTAGAATTATCAACTGCTTCGATTAATTCCTCAACTGATTTAAAATCAACATTACTCAACATTACTCACTCCACTTTTTTAATAAAATTACTGCATTATGTCCGCCAAATCCAAGAGAATCGGACATAACATATTTAAGATCAGCTTTTCTGCCTTTATTTGGCACATAATCTAAGTCACAATCCTCATCTGGAACCTTGTAACCAATTGTTGGAGGTATAAAACCATCAGTCAATGCCTTTACTGATATAACTCCTTCAATAGCTCCAGCTGCTCCAAGTAAATGTCCTACCATAGACTTAGTTGAACTTATAGGAATTTTTTTAGCTTCTTCTTCTCCAAACACTTTTTTAATAGCAACAGTTTCAAACTTATCATTTACCTGTGTGCCCGTTCCATGAGCATTTATGTATGAAACCTCACTAGCTTGTATCCCAGCTCCTTCAATAGCAATCTGCATAGCTCTTGCTGCGCCCTCACCATCTGGAGATGGAGATGTTATGTGGTAAGCATCACAAGTTGAACCATATCCAACTACTTCAGCATAGATTTTAGCTCCTCTTTTTTTAGCATGTTCTAATGACTCCAATATAAGTATTCCGGAACCTTCTCCCATTATGAATCCATTTCTTTCTTTATCAAAAGGAATTGATGCCCTTAAAGGATCTGTGCTTTTACTTAAAGCAGTTAAAGATGTAAATCCTGCTATAGATAATGGAGTAATTGATGCTTCTGTACCTCCAGATATCATAACGTCTGCAAGATCATCTTTAATCATTCTAAATGCTTCTCCTATGCAGTTAGTTCCCGTTGCACATGCAGTAACTATGTTAGTACATGGTCCTTTAGCTCCAAATCTTATGGCTATATTTCCTGCTGCCATATTGCCTATTATCATTGGTATAAATAGTGGATGAACTCTATTAGGTCCTCTTTCAATAAGTTTAACTTTTTCACTTTCTATGTTTCCTATTCCACCTATACCAGATCCAACTACAACTCCGAATCTTTCCTTATTTATTTTTTCCATATCAAAGTCAGCATCAGATACTGCTTGAGCAGCTGCTGCCAAAGCAAACTGACAAAACCTATCTAACCTCTTTGCTTCTTTTTTCTCCATATAGTCTTCGGGATTAAAATCCTTAACTTCTGCAGCTAATTTTGCCTTAAATTTTTCTGTATCGAAAGCTTTAATAAAGTCTATTCCACATACACCATTTTTTATATTATTCCAAAATAATTCAACATTATTTCCAACTGGTGTTATTGCTCCTAAACCTGTAACAACAACTCTTCTTTTCATTTTTTCACCAACCTTATACAAAATTACATTACCATTCCACCATCTACATTTATCACATGTCCTGTAACATAGTCAGCTTGAGGTGATGCTAAAAAGCATACTACATTTGCTACATCCTCGGGAGTACCAAACCTCTTTAGCGGAATTGTACTCAATGTAGATTCTTTAAGTTTATCTGATAAGCCTTCTGTCATGCTCGTTTTAATAAATCCAGGTGCCACAGCATTTACTGTAATTCCCCTTGATGCAAGTTCTCTTGCCACCGACTTTGTAATTCCTATTATTCCTGCTTTAGCAGCTGAATAATTGACTTGACCTGCGTTTCCAGCTATACCTACTACAGAAGATATATTTATAATTTTACCACTTCTTTGCCTAACCATTATAGGACTTACATGTCTTATACAATTAAAAGTACCTTTTAAGTTTACTTCTATTACCTTATCAAAGTCTTCCTCTTTCATTCTAAGTAATAATCCATCTTTTGTTATTCCTGCATTATTTACAAGTATATCAACTGACCCAAAAAATTTGTGAGTCTCATTTATAATATTCTTTGCATCTTCAAATACACTTACATCACCTTGGACTTTAAGTGCTTTTACACCTTTTTCTTCTATTTCTTTGATAAGCACATCTAGTTCATCACTATCTTTTCTATAATTAACTGCAACATTAGCGCCCATTTGAGCTAAGTCAAGACATATAGCCTTACCTATTCCCCTTGCTCCTCCTGTTACAATTGCCGTTTTCCCTTTTAATAATTCCATTTTATCCTCCATTCTATTTGAGTTTTTCTACTGCACTTTTTAGCGATTCCAAGTCCTGTATATTTAAAATTGTAAGTTTTCTATCTACCCTCTTTACAAATCCACTTAGTGCCTTTCCAGGTCCAATTTCAACAAATTTGTCTGCACCCATATCTATCATATTTCTTATACTTTTTTCAAATAACACAGTACTCATAACCTGCTTTTTTAAATATGGCTTTACATCATCTTTGTTCTTTACAATTTCGCCAGTAACATTTGTAATAACTGGAATTTCAAAATCCTTAAGGTTTATATTTTTAAGTTCCTTTTCAAGTTTATCTGCAGCAGGTTTCAACATAGAAGTATGAAATGGTCCGCTTACAGAAAGTTTTACTGCTTTATGTGCTCCACTTGACTTTGCTTCTTCACATGCTAAGTCAACTGCTTTCTTTTCTCCTGCAATTACTATTTGACCTGGACAATTTAAATTAGCTATTTCAACTATACCAGAAGTTTCGCATCTTTTACATATTGTTCTTAAGCTTTCTTCATCCAACCCTATTATTGCAGCCATAGCACCAATTCCAATTGGAACTGCTTCTTGCATATATCTTCCTCTTTTTTTAACCAATTGTACAGCTTGCGTAAAATCCAATACCCCACTTGCAACAAGTGCTGAATATTCTCCAAGACTTAATCCTGCTGTAACATCAGCCTTAATTCCACTTTCCTCTAGTGCTCTTAATACTGCTATACTCATAGTTAAAACTGCTGGTTGAGTATTTTCAGTACTATCCAATGACTCCTTAGGACCTTCAAAACACATTTTACTTAGTGGAAATCCTAAAGCTCTATCTGCCTCATCAAATATTTCTTTACAAACATCTATATTTTCATATAATTCCTTGCCCATGCCCACATACTGAGCTCCTTGACCAGGGAATAAAAAAGCTGTTTTACCCATAACTACCCCACCTATTTGTATTATATTTACATATTCTTATTTTTGTATCATATTTTCTACTCTGGTTAAGCTTGCTTCAAACTCAGAAAATATTTCTTTTACTATTTCATCACAACTTTGTTCTTTATGAACAAGTCCTGCTATTTGTCCAGCCATAACAGATCCATTGTCAACATCGCCATCACGGGCAGCTCTTGAAAGTGCTCCTACACCTAACTTTTCAAGTTCTTCTAAAGGTGCTCCTTGTTTTTCCAAAAGCTTAAATTGTCTAGCAAGTTTATTTCTAAGTACACGCACAGGATGACCTGTTCCAGTTCCTGTAACTTCAGTATCTATATCTTTAGCCCTTATTACTCTATCCTTATAATTTTGATGAACAGTACATTCATTTGCGACAAGGAATCTAGTACCTAATTGTACTCCTTGAGCTCCAAGCATAAATGCTGCTGCTGCACCTCTTCCATCACCAATACCTCCGGCTGCAATTACAGGTATATCTACTGCATCAACTACTTGAGGTACTAATGTCATTGTAGTCAATTCTCCTATATGTCCTCCTGACTCACATCCCTCTGCAATTACTGCGTCTACACCTGATCTTTGCATTCTCCTTGCTAAGGCAACTGAAGCAACTACCGGTATTACTTTTATACCACTTTTTTTCCACATATCTATGTACTTTCCAGGATTTCCTGCCCCTGTAGTAACTACCTTTACTCCTTCTTCGCATGCCATCTTAGCAATAGTTTCAGCAGTTTCTGAAAGAAGCATTATGTTTACTCCAAATGGCTTATCTGTAAGCTCCTTTGTTTTTCTTATTTCTTTTCTAACCCAATCTACGGGTGCATTACCTGTTATAATGCCAAGTCCTCCTGCATTGGATACAGCTGCTGCTAAAGAACTATCTGCAATCCATGCCATTCCCCCTTGAATTATAGGATATTTTATACTTAACATCTCGGTAAATTTAGAACTAATCATAGTCATTCCTCCTATATTCTTGCAGTTTAATAATACTATCTATTATTCCACTAAATTTCCTTATTTTTTTATTATAAATCCATTTACATTTCATAGAGTATAGACTTACCATTCAATTATCATTCCTCCGTATGTAAGTCCTCCTCCGAAACCTATAAGTAATATCTTATCTCCTGATTTTATCAATCGCTTCTTTACAATTTCATCCAGCGCTATTCCTATACTAGCAGCAGAAGTATTCCCATATCTATCTAAATTCAAATAAAATTTATCTCTATCGATGTTAAGTTCCTTAGCTGCAAAATCAATTATTCTGCAGTTAGCTTGATGCGGAACTATATATTTTATATCATCGGCAGAACATCCTGCATCTTTTAGAAGCTTTTTAACTCCTTTTATTATACTTTTAACTCCAAATTTAAATATTTCTCTTCCATCCATAGTAGTTTTATGATTATCACTACTTTCAGCTTTTACATATAAATTTTCTACAGGTACACCTTTAGACATTAAAAAACGTCCTTTACTTCCTACAGATCCACTATATGATGATAATATTTTATTTTTATCTGAAACTGTAACTAAAGCTGCTGCAGCACCATCTCCGAATAGTATACATGTGGTTCTATCTGACCAATTTACAATTTTAGAAAGTGTTTCAGCTCCTATTACAAGTACTATCTTTGAATATCCTGTCCTTATAAATTGATAAGCAATATTTAAACCATATACAAATCCTGAACATGCTGCAGATATATCAAAACAAGTTGCATTAACTGCACCTATTTTATCCTGCACTAAACATGATGTTGATGGGATAAAATTATCCGGTGTAGCTGTAGCAACTATAATTAAATCTATATCTTCAGGTTTTATATTTGTGCCTTTCAAAGCATCCATAGCAGCCTTTGAAGCCATATTAGAAGTGTTTTCGCCTTCTGATATTCTTCTCTCTTTTATACCTGTTCTACTCTTTATCCACTCATCATTAGTATCGATAACACAAGATAAGTCATCATTGCTAACAATTCTAGGAGGTACATAACTACCTGTACCTATTACTTTAACATTATTCATCATCATTCTCCTTTGAGTTATTTCTTAAATCATGCCTTAATTTAAAAAATCGGTTTAACTTTTTCAAAGATTTAATTAGTATCTTTTTCTCTTCTTCTGTTATACCTTTTATGGTAGCATTTATCATATCCGAATGAAACTCTTGATGAATTTTATAAGCTAACCTGCCTTTTTGAGTTAATTTTATATAAACTACCCTTCTATCTTTCTGACTTCTGTTTCGTTCTACATATCCTTTTTTTACTAAATGATTTATAGATGTTGTTAATGTGCTAAGTGTTATATATAATTCAGATGCTACCTGCGTCATGCTTTTAGGTTTATTCATTCCTACGGCTTCAATCGTATGAATTTCATTAACAGATAAATCTTTAAAAATCCCTGACTTAAGGGATTTTTGTTCTATTTCCAATATATCATTAAATGTATTAATTAAAAGTTCATTTAAAATATGTATAGATTTGCTCAATTCATTCATCACTCCTGAGTTAAAAGCCTAATTACAGTCTTCTAAACTCTTTTCAGCTTGTAATATTAACTCCTGCATCAATTGCTTTACAGTAACA
Organism: Clostridium sp. JN-1; assembly: GCF_003718715.1. Classification (NCBI taxonomy): domain Bacteria; kingdom Bacillati; phylum Bacillota; class Clostridia; order Eubacteriales; family Clostridiaceae; genus Clostridium; species Clostridium sp. JN-1. The sequence goes on from NZ_CP033465.1 coordinate 2,744,917, forward strand.
ATCTTATCTATCTTATATGCAGAACTTCCAGTAAATATGAGTGCATTCTCAAGTTCACCTTTTACAGCATGTATTAAAGCTTTTGAAATACAATATGGAGTCTTTTTAGGATCGCACTTTTTTAGACAATTATAACACTTAGTAGGTGCCAATCTTTCTAACTCCATCTTACTTATAAACTTATTTCTTATAGCTCTGCCAGGTAATCCTACAGGACTTTGTATTAAAGTTAAGTCTTCCTTTTTTGAATTAACATAGGCATTTTTAAAGTTTATATCTGCATCACATTCATAAGTTGCCACAAATCTTGTAGCCATTTGAACTCCGGAGGCTCCAATCTTTAAAAATCTTGCAATGTCTTCTCCTGAATAAATACCACCTGCAGCTACAATGGGAATATTTTTATTATATTTTTCTTCAAATGTTTTCATTACATCTATAACTTCTTTTACTATATCTTCTAATTTAGTTTCATTTTTTAATAATTGATCTTTACTAAATCCTAAATGTCCGCCTGCTTCTGGTCCTTCAACTACAACTAAATCAGGTAATTTAGAATGTTTTTTTATCCACTGCTTAGTAATAATATTTGCTGCCTTTCCTGATGAGACAATAGGTGCTATCTTTATAGAACTGTTTTCAGTAAACTCTGGCAGCCTTAATGGAAGTCCAGCTCCAGATATTATTATATCTACATTTTCTTCTACACATACTTTTACTAATTCTTCATAATCACTTATAGCAACCATTAGATTTACACCTAATACACCTTTTGGGCTTAAATCTCTTGCTTTTCTTATTTCTTTTCTCAAAGCTCTCTTATTCGCTTCTGTAGTATTAGTTTCAAAATCTGGCTCTCTATAGCCAATTTGAACACCAGATATTACACCAATACCACCCTCATTTGCTACGGCAGAGGATAGTTTATATCCAGATACTCCTACTCCCATGCCTCCTTGAATAATGGGTACTCGAGCTGTAATGTCTCCTATAACTAATGGAGGTAGTTTCATTTGATCGTCCCCTTTATGTAATTTTTAATTATCAAATAGTTTGATAATCAAAGTATATATTAAAAATAAATTAGTGTCAACGAAATACGCTGGGCAATATACTTCCCTATTTTAATTATAGCAGAATTACTAAACTTCAAATAGTTAATTTAAAATAAGTTTACCCACATTTTTATTATTTCTCAATTCAGTATAAATATAACATATCCTATTATATATCTACTTGCATTTTTGATTGTTATAAATTTTGTATTTTGTTATAATTACTTATTAGTTATTAATAATTTCAAAGGTGGAATAACGTATGAGTACTTTCGTATTTAAAAATAAAAATTTATACTATACTCCTTTAAGTAATGTTTTTATAGATAAATTTATGCCAAAAGCACGCGGTGAATTTGTAAAAGTATATATATTGGGTTTAAAATACTGCATTTCTGGAGAACTTGGTGTGAGTTCAGAAATTATAGCCACTAACTTACACTTGCTAGAAACAGATGTATTAAATGCCTGGAACTATTGGAATGATGAAAATGTAATTAGATTGATTCCTATAGACAACATGGGTAATTATAATGTAGAATTTCTTGATTTAAATGAAATGCCTCAGGAAAAAGATCAAAATATAAACCTTTTAGAAGAATTAAATAAAAATTCTACAAAAGACATGCTTCAGGACATAGAAAAGCTGTTATCAAGACCACTCTCCTCTAAGGAAATGACTATGTACATAAGTTGGTTAAAAGATTTTAACTTTTCTCCAGAAATCATTTTATTACTTATTCAATATTGTGCATCAAAAGGCAAAAATGATTATAGATATATAGAAAAAGTCGCAATTAGCTGGTATGATTCTAAAATTAAAACCATAGATGATGCTCAAAGCTTTATAAAGAGGAACGAAGATAGGTGGATTAAAATCAAGAAAGTATTAAACTACCTTGGTATAAAAGATGCAGCAATAATGAAACCTCAAGAAGATATGTTAGATAAGTGGATAACTTCATTTAACTTTCCAGTCAATGTTATATGCAAAGCTTGTGAGATATGTTTTCAAAGAATTAATAAATCTGATTTTAAGTATATTGATGCAATTCTCTCAAATTGGTATAACGAAGGAATTAAAACATTAGAAGATGTCTATAAAAAAGATAAGAAGAAAGCTTTCATTAAAAATAATTCAAAATTTAAATCTACTAAGAATAATTCAGGTACTTTTAATAATTTTGAACAAAGGGACTATAATTTTAACGACTTAGAAAAAAAATTGCTAGGGTGGGATAAATAATGATTAAAAAATATCGCTCAGATGTTTCTAAAGTCTATGAAGATATACGCAAATCTGAAGAAAAGTTACTTCAGGCACGAAGAGAGGAAGTAATGGCGAAAGTTCCTGAAATATTTAACATTGAAAAACAGATAAGTAAACTGTGTTTAAAACTCTCAATGAATATTTTAAATAATATAGGAAACAAAGAAAAATACCTTAAAACATTAAAAGAAAAAATAACAAATTTAAGAGTAAAGAAATCCGAACTTCTAGTAAGCAATGGGTATAAAATAGACTTTTTAGATATTCACTATAAGTGTCCAAAATGTAAAGATACTGGGTTTATAGGTACAAAAAAATGCGATTGTTATAAGCAAAAGCTTGTAAATCTATACTATCAAAATTCAGATTTAAAAAACTTACTTGCAAAAAATAACTTTGATGAATTTAACTTTGAACTATTTTCCCCTCAAAGAAGTGATAATGAATACAAAAGCCCTAGGAAAAACATGCAAAAAATAGTATCAGACTGCTGGACATATATAGAGAACTTTTCAACTTCAAATGAAAATATTATGTTCTTTGGAAACTCAGGTACTGGTAAAACATTTTTGTCAAATTGTATAGCAAAAGAGCTGTTAGATAAAGGCTATTTAGTTGTTTATAGAACTGCTGAATTACTAATTCAAGATTTAAAATCCATACGATTTAATAATGACAGTGAATTAAAGGATTTAATGCTAAATTGTGACTTACTCATAATTGATGATTTAGGTTCGGAACAGATAACAGACTTTTCAAAAACGGAACTATTTAACTTTTTAAATGCAAAATTATTAAAACAAAAAAAAATGCTTATATCAACTAATTGTAGTTTAGAAACTTTATTAAAAAACTATTCAGAAAGAATATCATCACGACTTTTAGGAGAATTTACATTATATAAATTTTATGGAGAAGATATAAGAATAAAAAAGAATATACATAGTAAAAAGCACCAATAAAATGTATATTCTTCAAAAATATATTTTAAAACATTAAAAGCATAGAGCAGCTATTTTATACTCTGTGCTTTTATTTTTTAAACATTATATTAATCAAACTAAAAAAGACATTATAAATTTATAATGTCTTTTTTGGTGCTGGCAGAAGGCCTCGAACCCTCGACCTACTGATTACAAGTCAGTTGCTCTACCAACTGAGCTATGCCAGCAAACTTATGGCGACCTAGAAGGGTATCGAACCCTCGACCTCCGGCGTGACAGGCCGGCACTCTAACCAGCTGAGCCACTAGGCCACATTTTTTAAATGTATGGTGGGCACAACAGGGCTCGAACCTGTGACCCTCTGCTTGTAAGGCAGATGCTCTCCCAGCTGAGCTATGCGCCCACACATTAATGGTGACCCCTACGGGATTTGAACCCATGATACCACCGTGAAAGGGTGGTGTCTTAACCGCTTGACCAAGGGGCCTTATTTATAAAATTGGTGCTGGCAGAAGGCCTCGAACCCTCGACCTACTGATTACAAGTCAGTTGCTCTACCAACTGAGCTATGCCAGCGAACTTATGGCGACCTAGAAGGGTATCGAACCCTCGACCTCCGGCGTGACAGGCCGGCACTCTAACCAGCTGAGCCACTAGGCCACATTTTAAATGTATGGTGGGCACAACAGGGCTCGAACCTGTGACCCTCTGCTTGTAAGGCAGATGCTCTCCCAGCTGAGCTATGCGCCCACACATTAATGGTGACCCCTACGGGATTTGAACCCATGATACCACCGTGAAAGGGTGGTGTCTTAACCGCTTGACCAAGGGGCCTTATTAGCTTATCAGGTGTTTATCTTGGCGACCTGACATACACTATAATACAAAATTTTATCCAAAGTGTCAACACTTTTTTTAAAACTTTTTTTTTATTAATTTAATACTTTGGATATAAACGCTTGTAAATCAATACTTCAGGCAGTCTTTTTATATTAAAAGTATTTTTGTGTCAATTTATATCTCCTTATGACCTATATAGCCTATATGCTCCATTATAATTAAAGCTGTATCTTCTATTGCCCTTTTTGTTACATCAATTACTTTACAACTTAATCTTCTCATTATTCTATCTGCATAGTCTAATTCATTAAGCACTCTTTCTGCATTAGCATATTGAATTTCCCTTGAAAGCTGATAAGATGATGCAATCCTATCTAATCTATGTTTCCTTATTTCTATAAGCTGCATAGGATCTATAGTTAAACCTATTATTTTATTTCTGCTTATTTCAAATAATTCCTTTGGAACCTCAACTTCAGGCATTAAAGGAACATTTAGTGCCTTTATTCCCTTATTAGCAAGATATACACATAGTGGAGTCTTTGATGTCCTTGAAAGTCCTATTAATACCACATCTGCATTCTTTATACCAGAGTTGTCCTTGCTGTCATCATATTGTATTGCAAATTCCATGGCTTGTATTTTTTTGTAGTACTGAGAATCCATTTGCCATACTGCACCTGGTCTATAGTCTGGTATCTTATTTAGTATAATAGATGCCATACTTATACATGGTCCAAGTACATTGGTTATATGTATACCCTCTTCAATACATCTTTGCACTAGAAACTCCCTTACATCCACTAAAACTATAGTAGATATAATCATTGTATTTTTTTTATCTTCTATGTTGTTTATAAACTCATTTACAACTTCAAAACTTTTTATATATGGAATCCTCTCTACATTTACATTTTCACAAAACTGACTTGCAGTAGCTTTTGCTACTTGTTCAGCCGTTTCACCTATTGAATCTGATACTGCATAAATAGTAAGCAACCTAATTCCCCCTTTTATTTTTATAACTTTTTGATAAAATATACAGATTATATTAAATACAAATATAGTATTACACAAATATGATATAATATAAAATAACATTATTTAAATTTAGACTGAAATTTTAAATTTATATGTAAAAATTCCACGACTTTAGTGATAAATTATAGATTAGGGCGGTGTTAACTTGTTTCATGATGTATTAATAATAGGCGGCGGTGCTTCAGGCATCATAGCGGCAATCACTTCAAAAGATATGGGAAAGGATACAGCTATAATTGAAGGGTCTTCAAGAATAGGAAACAAGATATTAGTTACAGGTAATGGTAGATGTAATATAACGAATAGTAATATATCAATAGATAGGTATCACAGCGAAAACAAAGATTTTCCGAAATACACACTAGACAATTTTTCTCTATCTAATACCATAGATTTTTTTAAAACTTTAGGACTGCCTATAACAAATTTAGAATCCACAAAAATGTATCCGCTGTCACTTCAATCTTCTTCTGTACTTGATATATTTAGAATGGCTGTAGAAGACCGCAGTATACCTGTATACTTGAATACAAAAGTTAAGGATATAAATATATCTTCGAATGGATTTAAAGTAACAACAAATACTGATACTGCATTTTCATGCAATAAAATCATTTTATGCTGCGGTGGAAAATCAGCCCCTAATACCGGTTCTGATGGCTCTGGGTTTACTTTGGCACGCAACCTAGGTCATAACATAATTCATCCTATACCGGCATTAGTTCAGCTAAAATTAGCCTATAAAAACTTAAAAGCACTATCAGGGGTGAAATTTAATGGTAATGTTCAAGTATTTGTAGATGATAAACCTCTAAAAAGAGAATTTGGAGAAATACTTTTTACAAACTATGGTATTTCAGGTCCTCCAATATTACAATTAAGTCGTATAGCTTCATATAATCTATATAAAAATAAGTCTGTAAAATTAAGTGTAGATATGATGCCCCATATGGATAATGATGCTTTAAAAGAATCTTTAGAAAATCATTGGGGAATGTTTAGTTATCGAAGTGTTTTTGACTCTTTTATAGGAATAATAAATAAAAAAATCATTCCTATTCTTTTAAAAGAAGCTTCAATTAAAGATATACATAAACCATCTTTTGAACTCACCTGGATGGAAAAGCAAGAAATATTTGATCTTCTAAAAAATTGGCAGTTTACAGTTTCAGATACCAATACATTTAAAAACTCACAGGTAACTGCTGGTGGAATAGATACAAAAGAAGTAAATAGAGTAACTCTAGAATCCAAAATAATAAAAAATATGTTTTTTGCTGGAGAGGTTTTAGATGTAGATGGAGACTGCGGTGGATTTAACCTTCAGTGGGCATGGAGTTCAGGATTTACTGCAGGAAAAAGTGCTGCGAAATCATAAACAGCACTTTATTTTTTGTTCCATACTGTTTTTAACTTAGCTGCTTCTTTTCCTTCTGCATTTTGAACTTCATGTATGCACATTACAGCATCTTCATTCTCTTCTATTTCTGTAACAACCTTTATGGATTCTCCATAAGTTAACTCCTTCTCATAAATTATATTTATATCATTTAGTTCATAATTATTTACTACATCTATTGGTACTGTTTCTAGAGCCCAATCAACATACTTTACGTTATTTACATGCTGATTTGTATCTATATCTGTATATCTTATATTAAAATTTTCTTCACTATCTATTTTTTTAGGTGATCCTACTTTTTCCATACCTAAAACTTTATTATTACTTTTATCTATGCCATATGCATTATACATATCATCTGTAATTCTTATACTTTTTCTTTGTTTAGTATCTATAAAAAACCACAGTGAATTTGCATCTGCAATAACTTCTCCGCCTTCATCCAATACTTCAAATGTCCTGTAAGCATAAAATTTTCTAAAAGAATATGGCATTGTTCTAACTCTTATTTTCTCATTAAACATAGGATATCTTTTTAAATGTATATCCCATTTATAAATTACCCATGCTGTACTTTTTTCCTTTAAATATCCAAGTCCAACTCCTAAATTTTCAGATTGTTGTATGGCGACATCACTAAAAAAATTCATAAGGCTTGTAATTAAAAGTTTTTTTTCACAATCAATTTCATAATAATGTATTTCATATTCTTTTTCTGTAACTATACGCATTCTATTACAATTATTATTAATTATTTCAACTTTTTTTAACTTGTTTTCCATGTAAAGTTAACCTCCAATTTTCATTAGTAATTAAGTATACTATACATAATCTAGCCAAGTATATCAATTTAATTTATTAAAAAAAGCCGCCTGATATTATTAAACTTATCAGGCGGCTGTAATTATTACAACTATTATATTTCACTTACCTTAATTGTCTGATCTCTTTTTGGACCAACTGAAACTATTGATACCTTTGTTTCTGTAAGTTCCTCTATTTTCTTTAAGTAAGCTTTTGCATTTTCAGGAAGATCTTCATAAGTTCTTGCATTTTCTATGCTCTCATCCCATCCATCAAGTTCTTCATATATAGGCTCACATTTAGCAAGATCCTCTAAACTTGCAGGTACATAATCTATTACTTTGCCATCCATCTTGTATCCTACACATACCTTTACTTTTTCAAGACCTGCAAGGGTATCTATTTTAGTTACTGCAAAACTTGTAAGTCCAGAAATTCTAGCAGATGTCTTCAATATAACAAGATCAAGCCATCCACATCTTCTTGCTCTTCCAGTTGTAACTCCATATTCATGTCCTTTTTCCCTTATCCAATCACCAGTCTCGTCAAATAATTCAGTAGGGAATGGTCCTTTACCAACTCTTGTAGTGTATGCTTTAGCTATGCCTACTATGTTACTTATCATTGTAGGTCCTACACCAGCTCCAGTACATACTCCTCCCGCAATTGTATTTGATGATGTAACATATGGATAAGTTCCATAATCTATGTCGAGAAGTGTTCCCTGTGCTCCTTCAAATAAAACCTTCTTGCCGCTTTTTATGTTTTTGTATACTTCTACTGATATATCTTTTACAAAAGGTTTTAACTTTTTGGAGTACTCAAGATATTCATTATATATATCAACGAAGTTTAAAGCATTTCCGCCAAAAACCTTTGTTATAATATCATTTTTCATTTCAATATTATGCTTTAGTTTTTCTTCAAAAACTTCAGTATGCATTAAATCACAAACTCTTATGCCGCTTCTTTCAGCTTTATCAGTATAACAAGGACCTATTCCTTTTCCAGTTGTACCAATATCATTTTTTCCTCTTGATTTTTCTTTTACGCCGTCTAAAACTCTATGATATGGCATTACAACTTGAGCCCTATCACTTATCATAAGATTTTCTGGGGTAACTTTAACTCCAAGACCCTCTAAGTAGCTTATTTCTTCAAATAAAGATTTTGGATCAAGTACTACTCCATTTCCTATTATATTTAACTTATCTTCATAAAGTATACCTGATGGTATTAAATGAAGCTTATACTGTTTATCTCCAACTTCTACGGTATGACCTGCGTTATTTCCACCTTGAAACCTGACAACTACTTCTGCGCTTTTAGCAAGGTAATCTGTCATTTTACCCTTTCCTTCGTCTCCCCATTGAGCTCCTAATACAATAAATGCTGACATAAAAGTTCCTCCTCTTTTACATAGGTATTGGTAAATAATTATCTACTTGTAATATCTCTGGCAACAACTACACCTGTTACAGATGCCTGCATAAGTCCTCTTGTTATACCAGCTCCATCACCTATGGTGTATAAATTTTCTATTGATGTTCTAAAATTATTATCTGTTTCAAACTTACTTGAATAAAACTTTACTTCAACTCCATATAATAAAGTATTTTTGCTGTAAAGTCCAGGTGCTATTTTATCAAATGCTTTTAAAGCTTCTACAATTGAAGTCAAGTGTCTTTGAGGCAGCACAAAACTCAAGTCACCAGGGACTGCTGACTTTAATGTTGGTATTGTGGTAGACTTCTTTATTCTAGAATAATCTGTTCTTCTTCCATTTAATAAATCACCAAGTCTTTGAACCATTATTCCTCCACCTGTAAGCATATTGCCAAGCTCTGCAATGTACTTTCCATAGGTAATTGGCTGATTAAAAGGTTCCGTAAATGTAGTCGATACTAGCATTGCAAAATTAGTATTTTCTGTTCTCAATTCTTTTTCAGAATAACTATGACCGTTTACTACAGCTATCGATCCATCATAATGTTCTTCTGATACTACTCCCCCTGGATTCATACAGAAAGTCCTAACTTTATTATCAAATGTATCAGAATAGTACACTAATTTAGCTTCATATAAGTATTTAGTCAAGTGGTCCATTATTGAGTTTGGTACTTCAACCCTAACACCTATATCAACTGCATTATTTGTAGTTTTGACTTCCAGCTTTTTTGCTTCATTTGCAAGCCACTCAGCTCCACCTCTTCCAGGTGCAGCAACTAAATACTTACATCCTACAGAAGATTTACCATCTGCATTTTTAAGTACAACTCCGCTGACCTTTCTGTTAGATACAATTATATCTTCTACTTCTGTAAGTTCACTAAAATCAGTTTTAGTATTATTGATAAGATGATAATACATCTTCTTTAATACATTGTAAGCAAGCTCTGTCCCAAGGTGTCTTACTGGACACTCTATTAATCTAATATTATGTTTACTTGCTTCATATTTTATACTATCTATGCTCTCATTATTGAGACCATAAACAGTCTTGTTTGCTCCAAATTTTAAATATACATCATCACAATACTTAATTAAATTCTTTGCTTTATCTTCAGAAACATATTCAAGTATTCTTCCTCCTACTTCAGGACTTAAAGATAACTTTCCATCTGAAAATGCTCCTGCTCCAGACCAGCCAAATGTTATACCGCAGGGTTTGCAATTTACACACTTTCCAGTAATCCTGGCTGGACACTTTCTATCCTCTATATTCCTTCCTTTATCCACTATAAGGATATTTAAATTATGATTAAGTTTTGTGGCTTCCAAAGCTGTAAAAATTCCAGCTGGCCCTGCCCCAACTATAATAACATCATAACTTTTTTTCAAAGCTCATCCCTCCTACTTTATGGTATCAAAACTACATCAATAAATCAATACAAAATACGAATATTTTTGCATTTAATGAGTATAAGATTCGTAGCATTGAGTACTAATTAAAAACATAACATGAAAAATAATCAAGTTTAAAAACAAAACGGATGTATAGTAATACCTATACAACCATTTCAACGATTCCACATATCATCTGCTAATCCTTTAATTCTTGATTTTCTTTTAACCGTTTCCTCAAAGTCTATTTTTATACATTTATCTATAGTTAATACATCGCCTTCCTTTGCCTCGCAGGAAATTTTTTTTTACATATGTTTATTATGCGCCCATCCTCTAATTCTACAACTGCAAATTTACCCTCAAATCTATCTATTACCCCTTTCAAACTATCACCTTCTATAAACTTAAATTAAACTATAAAGGATATAAAAATAATGAATCTTCATATATAGTATTATTTTTAATTATAGGTTGTAAACTTTCTCTATCATTTTTATTATCTACATCAATGTCTATTAAACTAGATTTTTTACTTATTTCTAAAAGTAAATCAAATGAGAATGTTGTTCCAATATTCTTTTTGCTTACTACATTAATTTGGCTGTCCATAACTTTCACAATTTCACTGACTATGTAAATACCTATCATCGAATCATTAAGATTCTCAATGCAGTACTTACCATTAGGCTTATTCAAGTTTTCAAAAAACTTTAATACATTATTTTTGCAAAACGCTGTACTGCTAGTTTTAACTTTAAATCTTAAATCAATTTGTTTTTGAGAGCTATTAATAACTTCAATCATAAATGATATCATTCCATGTTTTGTGAATTTTATTGCACCTTCTATAATACTAATCAATACTTGTCTTAACTTAACAATATCCCCTATTAATACATTGGGTATGCCTTCATCGATATCTATTTCAAATTTGACATCATTACAAATAGCTTCTTTGCTTGATGGTTTTACTATATCATCTATAAAGTCTTTAAAGTTAAATTCTACTTTTTCAACTTTCATATTGCAAAACTGTATCTTTAAAAAATCTACTGCAGTATTTAATACATTTAATACATTCAATGTGTTTGACTTTATTAAATTAAGGTATTGTTTTTGTTCAATATTTACATTAGTCATAAGACTTAAATCGGCCGCACCATTTATATTATTTATAGAACTTCTAACATTACAATTTACACTTTCTAGGAACTTGTCAATATTTAAAATGCACTTTTTATACTCTTCTTCATTGTTATAATGTATTATAGTATTATACAATTTTAAACCCTCCTAAAGTAAGAATTATCATATAGATTAAGAGTTGATTTGTTATGCTAGAGTTGATTTCAAAGTAAATTTTTTAGCCTATTATAATTTTATCATACTTTTACCATATTTTCTATTATATTGTATCAAATATACCTTTTATATTAGGGAACATATTTATTCCGCCTTGTGAATTTTCAAGTGTCTTTAACAAAAAAAGAGCTTACTAAAGCTCTATTATCATATTTAAAATATTCTATTTTACCATTCACTTACACTTACAACTTACCTTCTTTTAAAAAGGCTTTTACATTTTTATTTTTAATAATCTTAATGAAGTAATATGCAATTATAACAAAACCTATTAGTTCCGGCATGTAATAGTTAGAATCTGAAACAAGCCTTACAAAATCATTTTTAATCCAGCTGCCTTCGGGTCTAGTAGGAAACTTAAAGCCAAGAATTGGCCAAAAAAGTATCTGAGGATACAGCCACATGCTGTCTAGTACCAAATGAATAAAACTAGCTATTCCTAAAAATAAAACGTTACTTTTTTTATTGTTTTTTATAGAGTACACTCCAAATAACATAATTATAATGGGAAACAGCAGTGTATGTCCAAATATACGACTATTGTGAAATATATTTCTGAATAAGAAAGCTCCTATAGGCTTGTCTATAATATCTGGTAATATTAATCCTATAAGTACAAACCTATAATCAACTTTAATATTACAGTCTAACTTTTCTACAACTTTTATAGCTCCTGTAGTTAAACCTAAATGTCCAAAAAAAATCATATAGCACCATCTCCAATATTATAAATTATTAATTGTCGGTTACTTAATACTATAAATTTAAATTTATAATATTTCAATTTTAAAATAGAAAATAGATAGATTGGTTGCTTATAAAAAACTTAACCTACAAGGTAAATTTTTTATAAGCTAAAACCTCTTTGTAGTAAATACATTTAAAATATCAATAATCTCCTCTTCCCTGATCACTTACCTTTGCATGTACTCTAACTTGTATATCAGACTTTGTGACTACATCATTCCAGTCTATACCCTTTCCTCTTCCATATTTAGCAGCTGCAACTTCTCCTAGATCCAAAACATCAACTTTATAATTATTTTTTATCTTACCTATAGTTTCATTACATAATTGTTCTGTTGATTTTTCAATATCTCTTTCAAATTCTTTAACTTTCTTAGGTTCTGTATTCATATTTTCATAAAGTTCATTACCTATTATAGAACCTGTTAATTTCAAATCTATTATAAATTTGTATTTACCATTTTCCATATAACAATTAGCTTTTCTCTTTGACTTAGCATAAAAATTTATAAATTTTTTTGGACTTTGCTGGAGTGTTAACATCCCTTTTACATTATTTTCCTTCAAGAGATTTATCATTTTTGTATCCTTGATATCAGCCTTTCCAATCATCTTATCTTTATTAAATATTGCAAGCCCTGTAGTTTGAATTTCTCCATCTTTTAACTCTATATATGGAAGTAATAAATTTCTTCCTTCAGCGTCTACCCTAACTATCATATCCAGTACAGTATATTGCTGCTTGAAAAAGTTGAATTGCTCCAAATTTTTTACCATTCCTTCAACATATTCTGCTGAACTAGTATAACCTTTCACTTTATGCTGCAGCATATCCCTTGCATTTCCCTTACACACCACACATACAGCTCTATCATTTAAGTCTGGATTATTTAAGTTTACATCAATAAAAGTTTTTATACCATTTCTTGAAGCCCCTTCTCCAAAGAAAAACACCCTAATTAATCCTAATACAATCTTCTTACTTTCTTTTAACTGCCTTTCTTCCCTAGTCTCTCCAAAACTTTTAGCTTCTCCAGTTATTACATTAGAAGATGTTTTGTTTCCACCTTCAAAAGTTTGTATTAACATTGATATAATATATGATCTATTAGAAAGATTAGCTTCTGAATCAACTCCAACTCCAATAGGTACATCCAAGTTTTCAATGACTTCACCTTTTGCTCCAACAAATGATACAATAAAAATTAAAAGAATTAAAATAATCAATACAACCTTATTTTTTTTCAAAATCATCACCTTTTTTAAAACGCATTAAAGTTGTTATTACTAAAATATAAATTAAATTATATATTACATAGCATTTAAGTATGATATTAGTATAAGCCCTTCTTGTAGTTGGATTTCCATATAAACTTGCTAAAAGTATAATTATTGGATATAAAATTATTGCAAACTTTTGAGTGGATACTCCTTTTATTACTCTACTCAACCCATAACAAGATGAAAAATAGTAAACAGCAAGACATCTTAAAATTACTAATGCCCATAGTGACACAAATACATATCTGAAACTTGTTATAATCGGTATATTCAGGGTATCAGCTAATGTTAAAGTCGGCCATAAATATTTAGGTGAAATATCTATTCCCAAATAATATATAGCTGAAAAAGTAAACCATGTATAAACACATGCAGTAAAAATTACAGATGTTATACCGCATTTCATAAATTTCTTCTTATCTTGTAAAAATGGATAAATTAAAAATAATACTTCTCCACCAGTATAAAAGAAAAGCATTTCTTTTGAAGCTTTAAATAGATCTTTAATTCCACAGCCAAACACAGGCATCAAGTTTAAGTAACTTCCATATCTTAAAGCCGCACCTGGTATAAAAACAAATGCTATTGCCATGTAAAAAATTACTTCATTTAACCTTGCAAGTGGTTTAATTCCTTTATAAGCTATATAAGCTATAACTGTGAGTGTACATAAAAATATTTGATAACTTTTTAAAAAAGGAGTCGTATATACTTTAAATACATTAGCTAATGCAGAAAGTTCTGATGTTGCCATAAAAATAAAAAAAGTTAAAAATATAATATTAAAAATATTTCCTAATACATTTCCAAGACACTTTTTGCTAAGTGTTATTATATCGTCATTAGGAAATTTTCTACAAACATAATATGCTATTATTACTATAATTAATGGATAAAATGCTCCTATTATACAACTTATCCATCCACTCTGTTTAGCATCTTTTATGACAGAATTAGGTAAATACAGCATTCCAACTCCAGTAAATATTGATATTAAAAACATTGTAAATTGGCTTGGGGTCATAAATGTATTTTGGGGTTTATTCATTTATTTTTCCTCCCAGGTCTTTTTTGTCTTACCGGATTGACATTTGGTATAACTTTAGGTCTTTCTCTCATATATTTTATAGGAACTCTTATAAATGTATCTTTCATATCACTTAAATTAAATTCAAAGTATGGTACACTAAAGTTTTCAAGTGAACAAAGATATGCTAATATAAAAAACCAGCCAATTATTATTCCAAGCACACCCAGCCAATTAGAAAGTATAAGCATCGGGAATGACAAATATCTTATTGCAATTGACATTTGATAATTTGATATTACAAAAGAAGCAACTGTTGCGATGCCTGCAACTAATAATGTAGATGAACTTATAATTTTAGCTTTAAGTGCAGCATCACCAATTATAATACCTCCAACTAAACTTAGGGTCTGACCAACTTTACCGGGTAACCTTAATCCACCTTCTCTTAAAAATTCTATAGTTACTTGCATAGCTATAAGTGATATAAATGGTGTGAATACTATGCCTTTCCTTGCTTCAATAAGTGATTGAGCAAATTGAGCAGGTATGAGTTCAGTATTAAACTTAATAAAAGTTATATAAATTGCAGGAAGTGTTATAACAATAAATGCTGCAATAAATCTTAATAATCTTACTAGTAAAGTTTGCATAGTTCTGCCATAATAATCTTCTACAGTTTGAAAAAATTCTATAAATGTAGTTGGATAAGTTGTGACATATGGAGTACCTTCAAGTAAAAATGCTATTCTTCCTTCCATTAAAGCAGCTTGTATTACATCAGGTCTTTCACTTCCTATAGTCTGTGGAAATATACTAAGATCATGTTCTCCTATAATTTGTTCAATTATAGTACTAGCTCCTACAAAATCTTTATCTATTTTAGTTACCTTTTCTTCTATGCTTTTTAAAAATTCTTTATCAATTATATCGTCAATATACATGATTACAAGATTAGTTTGGCTTCTTCTGCCAACTTTAAACTTATGTATAGTCAAACTTTTGTCCTTTATTCTTCTACTTAGCAGACTTATATTTGTTTCTAAATTTTCTACGAAACCTTCCCTTGGACCTCTTAATGAAATATCATTAGTTGGTTCCGAAATTGACCTATAATTTCCACCTGCAGTGTCTACTACAATAAAATTTGAAACACCATCAATTACTATTACGGTTTTACCATCATTTATATTGTCCGGCAGCTTATTTACATCAGTTTCTAAACTAGTATTACTTGCAGCAATATATTTTTTACACAAGTAGTCAGCTAAATTCTCAATATTTGATATATCCTCATGTACATGCAGCATTAATGGATTTAATATGTCTCTATTTATTATATTTTTATCTGTCTGACCATTTAAATAAATTGCAGCTGCCCCTAAAGTATTATTACTGCCAATAAACATATTCTTTACTATAAGTTCAGATTTGTTTCCCATCAAGTTTCTTATATTTTGAACAGTAGAATCAATTGCAAATTGGCTGTCGCTGCTGTGCATTTTGTCACCTCCTCATTCATTGATAAGTTTATTATTCTCTTTTTCCTGATATTTATTAATAAATTAATTCTATCTATATAAAAAAAGGACTTAGCATTAAAGTTAATTAATACTAAGTCCTTTTGTTCAAAACATTATAGGTTTTGAAATTTTGATTATATTATTAAATTTATTTTACTATTAAATCAAGAGCTTGTTTTAAATCAGCTATTATATCTTCTGCATTCTCTAGACCAACAGATAATCTTACAAGACCATCACTTATTCCAGCAGCATGTCTTTCTTCTGCTGTATATGGTGAGTGAGTCATAGAAGCAGGATGCTCAATAAGAGTTTCAGTATCTCCTAAGCTTACTGCAAGTGCAGCTAATTTTAAATTGTTCATAACTATTCTACCTTCTGCTACACCGCCTTTTAATTCAAAGGAAATCATAGCACCTGGAAGTTTCATTTGAGATTTAGCAAGGTCATGATATTTGAAACTCTCAAGACCAGGATAATATACTTCTGAAACAGCAGGATGTGATTCTAAGAATTTAGCAACTTTCACAGCATTTTCGCAGTGTTTTTCCATTCTTATAGGTAAAGTTTTCATTCCTCTTATAATAAGGTATGCATTAAAAGGACTAAGTACTGCACCAGTCATATCTTTTAATCCAAAAAGTTTAACTTGATCTATAAATTCTTTTTTACCAACTGCAAATCCAGCGATAACATCTCCGTGTCCATTTAAGTATTTAGTTGCAGAATGAACAACTACATCAGCACCTAATTCTAGAGGCTTTTGGATATAAGGAGTACAGAATGTATTGTCTACAAATACAAGACAATCCTTATTGTTCTCATGAGCTATAGCAGATATTTTTCTAATATCAGTAATTTTTAATGTTGGGTTTGCTGGGGTTTCAAGATAAACAACCCTTGTATTTGGTTTTAAAGCTTTTTTTACACTTTCAATGTCTGTTACATCAACAAATGTTACATCAACACCAAATCTTGTAAGACCATGATTTAAAAGTGAAAAAGTACATCCATATAAAGTATCTGATGCAACTACATGATCACCAGCTTTAAGTGCAGACCAAAGTGCAGAAGAAATTGCGCCCATACCGGATGCAGCAACTGCAGCAGCTTCACCGCCTTCTAGTAAAGCTAATTTATCTTCAACTTCTGTACAAGTTGGATTTCCAAGTCTAGAATATACATATCCGCCTTCTTCACCAGCAAATCTTTTTCCACCTTGTTCTGCTGATTCAAATATGAAAGTTGATGTTTGATATATTGGAGACGCTAAAGAACCAAATTGTTTATCGCCAACATGACCTCCATGTATTGCTATTGTATTAAATCCTAGTTTTTTATTTTCCATAATAGTTAGCCTCCTAAAAGTTTTTTATTTACACCATAATATAAAGCAAACTTCATGCCAGTTGTACAAGCACAGCATTTGCAATAGGGTGTAAATGTTTTCGACCGTTTCTTTTAAATAAGTGTAAAATTTTATTTACATATGTAAATAAAATTTTACACTTATTTAAAACCTGCGTAATAACTTATTATAAATTAGTGAAAGTTTATCCCATACTTGTTCAATTTATTTATTATAGTAGTATGAGATACACCAAGAGCTTTTGCAGCTTTTCTACAGCTTTTACAATCTTTCATAGCAGAAATAAGAGCTTTTTTTTCAGCAGCTTCTACTACATCTTTTAATTTAAAATTAAAGTCATTATTTTTCGAATCTTCTTCATGATTTGTAGTTTTTTGAAAATTCATGATCAAATTTTCTTTTTTTAAAAAAAGTCCATGACACAAATTCATAGCTCTTTCTACAACATTTTTTAATTCACGTATGTTGCCAGGCCAATCTAATTTTACAAGTTCTTCTATAAACTCCGTTTCTGCACCTTTTATATTTTTACCTACTTGTTTATTCAGTGTTTTTATGAAAAAGTTAACTAATATAGGTATATCCTCAATTCTATCCCTAAGACTAGGAATATATATAGGTATTACATTTAGCCTATAGTATAAATCTTCTCTAAAAGTATTTTTTTTGATCATATCCTCTAAATTTCTGTTAGTTGCTGCAATTATCCTTACATCTACCTTTTCCTCTACAGCACTGCCTATCTTTCTTATAGTGCCTTCCTGTAAAACTCTTAAAAGCTTTGCCTGAATGGGAAGAGATAGTTCTCCTATTTCATCTAAAAATAAAGTACCATTACTTGCTGCTCTAAATAAACCATCTTTACCATTTTCTACTGCCCCAGTAAAGCTCCCTTTTACATATCCAAAAAGTTCACTTTCTATAAGATTATCTGGAAGAGCAGCACAATTTATGGCTAGAAAATTTTTATCTGCTCGTAAGCTTAATTTATGTATAGCCTTTGCAAATAGTTCTTTGCCTGTACCACTTTCGCCGCGAAGAAGTATAGTTGAATTGCTTTTTGCCACAGATGTACATATTTTCTTAGTCCTTACAATGGCAGGGCTATTACCTATAATATCTTTAAATACAAATTCTTCTTTTGAAGTAATGGCATTTGACATTTCTATGGCTTCATTAATATCTTTAAGTGAGGCAACAGCAGCTATAGTTTTTCCTTTATCATCTTTTATAGAACGTCCTGAAGTAATATAGTGAAAGCTGCTTTTAACACCTTTTTCATTAATTTCAATGTTGTCATAATTTTTCCCAGTTTTTAAAAGATTAATAATAGGCCAGTCCAAGTCTAAAAGTTCTTTTATATTCTTTCCAACTATATCTTCTCTTTTTATGTGGAATATTTTTTCACAATAATTATTAAAGAGTTCCACTTCTCCGTTATAGTTTATAGCTAGTACACCATCTTGTACAGCATCTATAATAGCACGAAGTCTTCTTTCATTTTTTTCATAAGAAAGCAGCTCAATTTCATGAACTTTTAAAACACCATCTATACTAAGTAGATTTTCAATAATATTTAACTTTTTTCCTTCTTCTTGTAAAGCTTCTACCTTTATATATACTTTGTTTGGAAAAACTTCAAGAGAATGAATACTTATGTTATTTTCATAAAGTTTTTTTAAAATATCTAAAACCATTCCTATTCGATCACATGAGGTTATTTCAAGTCTTAAGTAATTTTTCATAAATATCCCTTTCCTTTTTAAATATAGTAAAATAATACTACTATTATAATTTTATATTTAAAGTAGTAATCGTTTCAAGTAAAAGTTAATGAAAGTTAATGAAAGTTAAGCACGGAAACATTAAAATAGTATAAAAGATAAGCAAACTGCAAAATGTAGTTTGCTTATCTTTTATGTTATTTTAATTCTTTGTTAAAGGGCGTGTAATTTATAAATTATAAAAAATTACTTACTTTTAAGCAATAGTAGAAGCTTCATCATCTTCCAATTTTAATGCACCTTTGGCTGGAGTTTTAAACTTTGGTATTCCAAATGCTATAGCCAGCACTGATGCAATCCCTAAGAGATAAGGGTAACAAAGATATTTCATTATTAAAAATGGTGAAATTGCCGCAAGACTAGACGCAACCAAAAGTTGGGCACCATAAGGTATACATCCTTGTATAAAGCAGGCAAAAGTATCTAAGAGGCTGGCAGTTTTTCTTCTATCTACACCATAGTTTTCAGATAAATCTTTGGCTAGTGAACCAACTATAATTATAGAAACAGTGTTATTAGCAGTACATAAATCTACTAAACTAACTAATATACCAATACCAAGTTCAGCACCTTTCTCGGAGTGAATTCTCTTTTTTATTGTATTTAATAAAAAGTCTATACCACCATTGAATTTTATTAATTCACCTATACCACCAATTAGTATCGATATTATAGATATGTCCTCCATACCTGCAATACCTTTTGCACAAAGTTGAAATACCGTAAATATATCAAAGGAACCATAAGCAAGACCTATTATAGCTGCTAATACGATACCTCCAACTAATACTAATACTACGTTAAAGCCTGTTAAAGCTATTGCAAATACAGCTATATAAGGCAATATCTTAATAAATTGATAGTTATAAGGTCCTGTATGATTGACTTGCATACCTAAAGTTAAAAATCCATATATAATTAAAGTTATAATAGCTGCAGGAAGTACTATTTTTACATTAGCTTTAAATTTATCTACCATTTCGCAGTCTTGAGTTTTTGTAGCAGCTACAGTAGAATTTGATATCATAGATAATCCATCACCAAACATAGCTCCACTAACAACAGCAGCAACTAAAAATGGGACAGGTAAACCTGTTTTTTGTGCAATTCCCATTGCAATAGGTGTTAATGTTACTATGGTTCCAACGGAAGTTCCAAGTGACATGGATAAAAAAGAACCAATTATAAATATGCCAGCTACCATAAAGCTTGGTGGAAAAATAGCTAGTCCCAAGTTTACAGTAGAGTCTACGGCGCCCATAGCTTTACTTACTTCTGCAAAAGCACCTGCTAAGATAAAAATTAAACACATAAGTATTATACTAGAATCTCCAGCACCTTTACAAAATCTTTCAACTTTTAATTCTATAGGTACTTTTTTGTTTTGAAGTATTGCTATTGTGGATGCAATTATTAAAGCTACAACCACAGGCATTTTATAAAAATCTTGCATTACAAGTGAAACGCCAAGAAATAGTACCATAAATACAATTAATGGTAGTAGGGCTATAGCATTACCTTTTTTTTCATTCATTATTTTGAATACCTCCTCCAATGTTTTTGTGCAAATTTCAACATAGTTATATATTTAATAACAGCATTTATTATGCCAAAAAATTCAAAAGTTATAATAGCTTGAATTTTAGCAAAATAAGCTGATTAATAAAAAATTCGTAAACGTTTTAAACCACTTTGCTAATTAAACTGTAAAAAAGTATTTACAATTGTAAAACTTTTTTTACAGCTGCAGTATAAGTGTTATTTTATATGTAAACTATAATTTCAAAATCAATAATTTAATTCAATATAAAAGTTTTTAATATTACTGATATAGTTCTATAGCAATATCAAATACAGAATTTGCACAAAATTTAAAAATATTTAACATATGAATAATATACTAGGCTTAACTACAATTGTTGAATACTTCTCACACAATACATATAGTATAATATGTCGATTAAATTAAACAAAGGAAGTACACAGAAAAAAGCCGCACACTCCCACAAAATTTGAGACTGTGCGGCTTTATTTTATTTTATTCTAATCTCTAAGTTCATTTAGATCAGGTTGTTTATCGAAAATCAACTTTTCTCCCTTGTTAATCGATATAAATGGAATTCCAATCTTTCCATTTTTCTTAAATTCTTCGAATTCAGGTCTGTTATCTCTGTACTTAAGATACATCTTCAAATTAAACATACTTTCAGTAATATCAATAAATGCAAACTTAACATTATTTTCGGAAAGGAACTCTTTCACAGGCTGACAATCTGGTCAGCACTTACTCCCAAAAACAACTATTTTCTTCATTTTCATTCCTCCAATACAAAATTTTAAATAAAGGTCAGCACTCTGCTGACCTTTGCCATATATCTACCTTGTGGATATAAATAACATCTTAGGTACCTAATACAATATATTCTACACAATCACCTTATTTCCTCTAAAGTGCATGAACTTTTTTAATCATTTTAAAGTTTTAAAAACTCTGCAAATCAAAAAACGCTGCCGTATTAGCACATTTTTTTATGATAATACGACAGCCCTTTTATATTCAGAAATTTCATTCAAACTTTGTTTCAAAATATCAAACTTTATTTCAAAACTACAACTTGTTCTTGCACTGCAGTCATACTATTCAACTGTAACTGACTTAGCAAGATTTCTTGGCTTATCAACATCGCATCCCTTTTCAACAGCCATATAATATGCTAAAAGCTGTAGTGGAATTACTGAAAGAACTGGTGAAAGTATATCATTAACTTTTGGTACATAAATTACTGAATCAACCGTTTTTTCCATGTCTTCATTTCCTTCAACTGTGAATCCTAAAACACTTGCTCCCCTTGTTGTTACTTCTCTTATATTACTTATCATTTTTTCATATAAATCACTTTGAGTGGCAAGTGCTACAACTATAGTTCCATCTTCTATTAATGCTATAGTACCATGTTTTAACTCTCCACCTGCATAAGCTTCTGAATGTATATATGAAATTTCTTTTAATTTAAGAGATCCTTCCATTGCTACTGCATAGTCAATTCCTCTTCCAAGGAAGAACATATCTTTATGCATATAAGTTTTTGAAGCAAACTTTTGAAGTACTTCTTTATGCTCAAGCATTTGTTTTGCTTTTTCAGGAAGAGTAAGCATATCATTCTTTATTTCTTCTATCTCTTCTTTACTTAAAGTATTTTTATTTTGTGCAAAGAACAATGCTATCATATACATAGTAATAAGCTGAGTTGTATATGCCTTAGTAGATGCAACTGCAATTTCTGGTCCTGCCCAAGTATATAAAACATCATCTGCTTCTCTTGAAACGCTGCTTCCAACAACATTTGTAATTGCTATTACTCTTGCACCCTGAGCTTTTGCTTCTCTCAAAGCTGCTAAAGTATCTGCTGTTTCTCCGGATTGACTTATCACAATCATCAAAGTCTTGTCATTTATTATAGGATTTCTATATCTAAATTCTGAAGCAATATCAACTTCTACTGGTATTCTTGCAAGTTTTTCTATTACATACTTACCTACTATTCCAGCATGATAAGCTGTTCCACAAGCTACTATATATATCTTTTCGATATTTTCTAACTGCTCTTTTGTAATTTTTATATCATCTAACCTTATTGGCTGACCAGGCATAACCCTTGAAGTCATAGTAGCTTTTATAGCCTTAGGTTGTTCGTGGATTTCCTTTAACATAAAGTGTTCAAATCCATCTTTTTCTGCAGCATTAGCATCCCAAGTTACGTGGTTAAGCTCTTTTTCTATTTTTTCTCCTTCAGGTGAGTAAATTTCTACACCGTCGTTAGATAGTACTACAAATTCTTTATCATTTAAATAATATACATCTCTAGTATAATTTAATATTGCTGGAACATCGGATGCTATAAATGATTCACCTTTTCCAACTCCAACAATAAGCGGACTATCTTTTCTTACTGCTACTAATTTATCTGGTTCCTTAGAGCAGACAACTCCTATAGCATAACTTCCTTCCATCTTAGATGCAGCTTTCATAACTGCATCTAATAAATTTCCATCATAATAGTAATCTATTAGATGAGGTATAACTTCTGTATCTGTATCAGAAATAAATTTATATCCTTTCGATATTAACCATTCCCTTAAGTGTACATAATTTTCTATTATTCCATTATGAACAACACTTATTGTTCCATCCGCATTACTGTGTGGGTGGGAATTTAAATCTGATGGCTCACCATGAGTTGCCCATCTTGTATGACCTATACCTATACTTCCTTTTAATGGTTCAGTACTTAGTCTTTCTTCAAGATTTGCGAGCCTTCCTTTGCATTTCATAACGTTCATATGGTCGCCATCTATTATAGCAACACCTGCCGAATCATATCCTCTATATTCAAGTTTACTCAATCCATTTATTAAAATTGATTGAGCTTGTTTTTCTCCAACATAACCAACTATTCCGCACATAAAAAATCTTCCTTTCTTTTATCTCTTTAATTGTTAGTTTATTATTAAGTTTCTATTTTAAATTTCCATTATTTTGAACAACAAAATAACTATCCTCTTTTTTAGATTTAAAAATATAAAGAGCATCATAATAGAAACAAGTAAGGTTTTAACACCAGGTTGATGTTGTTACAAGAATCACTTCCTGTTTTTATCAACCGCTAACGGTAGTGCGATACCGTGGGGCACCCGCCGAAGATTCGATTCTCCCCATCCTCGTCAACTCAAGTAAAATAAATAACATAAATTACTTTACCCAAGTCCTGGCGCTTTAATTAAATATTGCGAACTTTCACCTCCAAAATTAAAATTTTGCAAATGTTAAACAAGCTATCAATACATTATACTCTGTAAATTTATTTTTTGTCAACTTAAAATAATTTTAAAAAATGGTGTCATATTATTACACTGCTTTCAAAAAAGCTTAATATATCAAAACACTGCTAGAATGATACAAAGCTAAATGTTCCACATTTTAATGTTTATTAAGGGAAGTTTGAACTTCCCTTAATAACTACCTTATTATCAAAATTATCCTTTAATAGAATCAAATTTAAATTTATTTATTTCCCAGGATATAATCAAAAATTATATGTTCAAACTTTTAAAATTATATCTTCCAAGCTTCTCTTTGGTACATGATGCACTTTATTTTCATCTCTCCAGTACTTTACATCCTTATTTGAATCCATAGATTCAATAATCACTTCTTCTTTTGGTTTTCCAAGAGCTGCTACTAGTATAACTTCATACTTTTCATCTAAATTAAGACTTGATTTTAATTCTTTCTTGTTTACATTTGCAAGAATGCATCCACCAAACCCTTTTTCAACGGCTCCAAGTAAGATAGTCTGTGCTGCTATCCCAGGATCAAATGATGGATTTTTACTAATAGATGTATCATTAAGTATTACAACATATGCACTTGGCCTTTCTCCATCTTTTGGCCCATCCCAATCTTTTAAGTATCCTGCCCAACCTAAAGTTTTAAATATTTTCTCATTGTTATTTTTTGTATTTGATATAACATACTTTAATGGCTGCAAGTTTGCCGCTGATGCAGTTAGTCTAGTAAGATCCACCAGTTCTTTTAAAATTTCTGTAGTTATTTCTTGATCCTGATAAAACCTTCTGTACGATCTGTTTTTTAAAACTAATTCTCTTATCATCCTTATTCCCCCATCTATTGATATTTAAGTTATTTATAATCATAATAATTCTAAATAACTTAAATATCAATAAGCAGAACGAACTCAAATGTAAACTATAAATTTGTAGTTGAATGTTGATATTAATTGTAAGTTGTATTAAAATTAAATAGTAAAAGTTAATATTTATGCTCCTATGGCTCAGCTGGTAGAGCAACTGATTCGTAATCAGTAGGTCGGAGGTTCGAATCCTCTTAGGAGCACCAAACTTAAACGTCTCAACGATTGAAGGCGTTTTTTTGTTTTATAACGTTTAGAGAGTTCATAAAGTGTAAATATCTTATGATTGATTTAAGTCATAGTACATGGTAAGCCTATGACTCTGAATATATGCGCTTTAATTCCTCAACATCTATTATTGTAATGCTTTTTGCGTTATATTCAATCAACCCTTTTGACCGCATTTTATTTAGCTCACGTGATAGTGACGGACGCCGAACTCCAAATTTTTCAGCCAATTCTTTTTTAGATAGTCTCAAAAAAATAGTTGTGTTTTTTTGGATGCTATACTCACATAACAAAAATTCAATAATACATCTCCTGATGGTCTTCGTTGGCAGTGTCTTGATCTTACCGCTGAGAATTAGTGTTTTATCAGAAAGGGATTCAAGGAAATTCTGCAAAAACTGATCATTCATCCGGCATAAATATAAAATCAATTGCTTGCTTAAATGTAAAATTTCAGTATCATATTTAGTGATAATCATCAATGGATAAGTATTATTTCGTGAAAACAATAAATTTTCTCCGATAGAATCCCCAGCAGTAAAATTACATATAACGGACATATCACCGCACGTAAAGCCTTATCGTTTCTGTCAGAAGCCGGGTTTAACATTCTTTCTGCAGAGCAAAACATATTTCTTTCAAAAGAAATTTCTGATCAATTTGTTGATGAACAGAATGAAGTGTGGTACACACTGCAGCAGGCTGTTCAAAAATCAGTTGCTCCGAAAGAATTGCTGCAATATGCCGAGGCAATATTCCGCGCATATCATGCATTAGTAAAACTGGAGGAATCAAGTTGCCCTACGTTTCTTAACAGTTTTATTCGGCAGTTAAGCAAGATATCAGCCATACCTTTACTGTTAGTGCAGCTGAAATAAAATACAGCAGTGGGGTTATTTATCATTTATTAAAAGGGCAGTTATCCTATGCTTATGAAGCAGAGCAAGTAGAAAAAATATGTATTGATGGCGGCATTCCCTTTGTTTTAGTAGAAACGGATTCGGACGCCGACACTGAACAAATAAAAATAAGGCTTGAGGCTTTTACGGAACTGCTTATGCAGTCTCATCCGATCTGTCCATTAGGTTTTTATCAAGAACTTTTATCTCGTTTCAGAAAGAGATTCCGACTGCCATCCATACACCTTTCACAAAAAACAAAATGTATTTTAAAGCCAGTAAAATATATAGTACTGGCGGGATTTATCCTAAGTGTCGTGGTATGGGGAGTCAGACCTATTACTTATCTTCGTCCTGATCTTGCCATAGTCAGCCCCAATCTTAAAACATGGGACATTGTTGTGCTGGGAATTATCATGGGAATTTGCTTCTTTTAAGTAGTCGGTAAAAAACTTCTATCATCAAAGAGAGAGATTAAATAAGGAGGTGCCCATATGAATGAAAAAGCAATAGAAAGATTTAAGCGAAACGTAGTGCGTATTTCGAATGGTACATTAAATCAGCTGAACAATGTAAACGCCTTGCAGGAAATGGATTATTTTACAAATATACTAAAAAACAATTTCACAGACTTCTCTGAAAATCCAAACACCTATATTGGAAACTACTGTGTTATGGTGCCGGATGAACTGATATATGCCTTTGGCTGTACCCCCATGCGGTTATTCTCCGGATACAATATAGCAGCATTGCTCGGGGATGAGTTGGTACCAAGAGATGCCTGTCCAGTTATAAAAACATCAGTTGGATTTCAATTTATGAACATTCTACCTGTCTACAATCAATGTAAAGCTGTGATTTTGCCGCTTACCTGTGATAGAAAAAGGAAGAGTGCTGATATTTTGGCAAAAAAGTTGCCAGTCATTCCTCTGCCGATTTCTACAGATAAATCCGAAAAAGGATTTGAGGATAATTATAAAAATCCGATTGCCCTCACCAAATCCTTGTCCAGTCTTACAGGCAGAAAGAATCATCTACCATGTTCTTCGCGGATGTACTCCTTATGATTTTGAATTGTCAAAGGTAGAAAAATTAGCACAAAAGTATAATATCCCGGTTTTAAGGATAGAAACAGACTTTTCTGCGGAGGATTTGGAGCAGGTCAAAATTAGATTGGAAGCATTTATAGAGATGCTTGAACAAAGGAGGTAATAGAATGGATCATTATTTTTTAGGAATGGATGCAGGGTCAACTTACTTAAAGGCGGCACTGATAAAGGATGAAGAAATCATCTCCACAGCTGTGCTGCCCACCGGAATAGACTGTGAAAAAACTGCAGAAACACTCATGAATCACATCTGCACGGAAGCAAGTATCAATCAAAGTCAAATTAAAGCAATCACTGCTGCTGGCTACAGCCGACGAAACATTGAAGTTGCTGATAGTACAATTTCTGAGATAACCGATCCATGGCAAACCGTATAGCTAAACTTGCCAGAAAGTACAAATCTAATGGAGACATTCTAATGACCGGCGGCAGTGCTAAAAATGAAGCCCTGCGTTTAGCTCTGGAGGATGAGCTGCTTTGTGATATCCATATGAAGCAAATTATCCTCAATTTAATGGAGCTATCGGTGCCGCTTTGATTGGAAAGCGAAAATGTGAAAAAAAGCCTACAATATAAATTCACTTATTTTTTAAAACATTGTCAAAAAACTTTTAATATATAATCAATTTATATAAAATACATGGTTACAGGATATTAACAACCATATATCTTATTAAAATCAACTTATAACTATATTTCTTAACTTAAATACCGATTTCTCTCAAAATCATACATTTTAAACTTTGACTTTCTTTGACCTTTGTATTATTATATAGATGTACTAAAGATAAAGAATACTTAGTACCATATAAATAATATTAACAAATATTAATAATCAGAGGAGGTTTTAATATGTTTGATATGGTTCCTTTTAGAAAAGATAATGGTTTTTTAAGAAGAGGTGATGATTTCGATAAATTATTTGATAATTTCTTTAATGATTCATTCTTTGCACCAATGAATATATCTAGATTTGGAAATGGATTTAAAGTTGATTTAAAGGAAACTGAAGATGATTATCAAATAGAAGCAGATCTTCCTGGAATAAAAAAAGAAGCTATAAATATAGATTATGATAACAATTATTTGACTGTAAGTGCTAAGAGAGATGATTCAGTTGAGGATAAGCAAGATAATTATATAAGACGTGAGAGAAGATATGGTGAATTTAAAAGAAGCTTTTATGTTGATAATGTAGATCAAAATAATATAGATGCCGCATTTAAAGATGGTGTACTAAAAATTACTTTACCTAAATTAGAAAAAGGAAAAGAAACTAAAACTAAAATAGATATACACTAAAAAAATCCTGTTGGCTTATCCAACAGGATTTTTACTCCTGATGGATAACATCCAAATTACCAAACTTACTAAATTGTCCAAGCCATGCTAACTTTACAGTTCCAGTAGGACCATTTCTCTGTTTTGAAATTATGCATTCAGCTATATTTCTCTCTTCTGTATCTTTATTATAGTATTCATCTCTGTACAAGAACAAAACTAAATCTGCATCCTGCTCTATTGAACCTGATTCCCTTAAATCTGAAAGCATTGGTCTGTGATCTGTTCTAGCCTCTGGTGCACGTGATAACTGTGATAGTGCAATAATAGGACATTCCATTTCCTTTGCTAGTGCTTTTATAGATCTTGATATCTCGGATACTTCCTGCTGTCTACTTTCTGATCCTCCGCTGCCTGCCATAAGCTGCAAATAGTCTATGATTATAAGATCAATTCCATTTTCTATTTTTAACCTTCTGCATTTTGATCTCATCTCCATTATTGATATACCTGCTGAATCATCAATATACAATTTAGCTCCTCCAAGAGGACCAGATGCCCTTGCAATATTCTCCCAATCCTTGTCTTCTAAATTTCCTGTTCTAAGATTTAGCATATCTACATGAGCTTCTGAACACAAGAGTTTATAAGCTAGCTGTTCCTTTGACATTTCTAGTGAAAACATTGCTACATTCTTTCCTTCTTTTAATGCTGCATGTTCAGCTATATTTAATGCAAAAGTAGTTTTTCCCATGGATGGTCTTGCAGCTATCAAAACCATATCGCCTTTTTGAAAGCCAGAAGTTTTTGCATCCAACTCCCTAAATCCTGAAGCAACACCTGTTGTCTCACCTTTATTATTAAAAAGCTTTTCTATTTGCACAAAACCTCTTTCAAGTATATCGCTAATAGGTTCAAAATCAGACTTTACATTGTTTCCAGCTATATTAAATATCTGTTTTTCTGCTAAATCAATAACTTTGGGTACATTATCTTGATTGCTGTAGCTTTCTTCTATAATTTTTGTAGCAGCTTTAATCAAATTTCTCAAAGTTGCCTTTTCTTTTACTATTTTTATATAAGATTGAATATTAGCTGTAGATATAACCGAACCACTTAATTCACTTATATACGTTATACCGCCAATATCATCTAATTTACCCCTTGATTTTAAATTTTCAGAGAGGGTTATAATATCTATAGCTATGTCCTTTTGATATAAGCTTACTATAGACTCAAATATTATCTTATGAGCATCCTTATAAAAGTCTTCTGTTTTTAAAACTTCCATAGCCTCTGCTATGGAAGTTTTATCTATGAGCATTGCTCCTATTACACTTTGTTCAGCCTCTATATTATGAGGCATACTTCTAAGAGGTGAATCCATTTTTATCTCTCCCTAGAATACGAATATTAAATGAAGTTAAAATACTAACTTCATAAGATCATCTATATTTTCTACAGTTTTAACTTCTATATCATCTAATGCCAAAGGAATTTCCTTTGAATTATCCTTTGGTACAACAACAAGTTTTATACCTTTTCTCCTTGCACCATATATCTTTTCAAATATTCCACCTACGGGTTTTATATTACCTCTAAGAGATATTTCCCCAGTTACAGCTGCATCCTGTCTTATAGGTTTGTCTAATAAAACACTCATTATACATATAGTTATAGCTGCCCCAGCAGAAGGTCCATCTATTTTTCCTCCACCAATCACATTTACATGTATGTCATAGTCATTTATGTCCTTGTCAGTTAGTTTCCTTATAACAGATGCTGCATTAAATACTGAATCCTTAGCCATACTACCAGCAGTATCATTAAATCTCACACTGCCCTTGCCTTTTGCTTTAGCTTTAAAAATAGCAGTTTCTATTTCTATAGTAGATCCTATAAATCCACTTACTCCTAATCCATATATATGTCCAACCTCATATTTACTTTGACTTTTTGCAGTATCAAAAGGTACAAGTCTGCTTATAGATATAACCTTTTCCACATCTTTTACTTCTATACTTACTTTATCCTTATTGTTATTTTTATTATAAAGTACATATCCATAAACATCTGCAAGTATATTAACAGCTTTTCTTCCCTCTATGGTATATCTACTTATAAGTTTAGCTGCTCCATCTTCCAAGCTTATATTAAGTTTACGAGCTGCATTTATTACTATTTGTTCTATATCTTTTGATGTAAGTGGTTCAAAGTAAATTTCAGTACATCTTGACCTTAATGCTGGATTTATTTCTTGGGGTTCTTTAGTTGTAGCTCCAATTAATATAAAATCCGCAGGTGCACCATTTTCAAAAAGATACTTTATATACTTAGGAGTGTTTTCATCATCTGGATCATAGTAAGAAGATGAAAATTCTACTCTCTTATCTTCTAATACTTTTAGTAACTTGTTTTGAAGAATATCATCCAATTCGCCTATTTCATCTATAAAAAGTACTCCACCATGTGCATCTGTTACTAATCCAGGTTTAGGTTCAGGTACCCCTGTTTCTGCAAGATCCCTTTTAGATCCTTGATATATAGGATCATGTACAGAGCCGAGAAGTGGATTTGTTATTTCCCTAGGATCCCATCTTAGAGTACTTCCATCTACCTCTATAAACTTTGCACTTTCTTCAAATGGTGTAAATTTAAGCTTTTTAGATTCTTCCAATGCGAGCCTAGCTGCAGTAGTTTTTCCAACACCAGGAGGACCATATAGTATAATATGCTGTGGATATGGAGAAGCTAATTTTGATATAATTGATTTTACTGCCATTTCTTGACCTACTATTTCATCAAATGATTCTGGTCTTAAAAGCTCTTGTATACTTTTGCTTAGCTTCTTAGAATCCAACATTTTAAGTTGTGCATATTTTTTAAGAGTCTTTGCATTTTCTGGACCTTTTTGTTTTTTTATTATATTTAATCTTAATTCATTTATATACTTATCCTGTTTTTCAATTAAGTCTTTTTCAACACCTTTTTCTATCTTGTTTGCAACAAACTTTCTTGCCATTTGTTCAGAAATTAGATTATTTGTATCTTCCAATACCTTGTATACATTTGCATCAGTAGGTACTGAGTTTATCCCCTTACCATTACTAACTATTTTATTTAAAGCATATAATCTTTTATATATATTATCACTATTTATATAATTATCTAACTTGTATTTTACAATTCTAGATCTTATAGTCCCAGCCTCAAAAACTTTATCTATCATTTCATATAGTATTTTTATTTGTGTATCTATAGTTATACTACCTAAAAGCTGCTGCTCAATTTCTTCTATAAGTTGTGACTTCACACATTTTCCCCCTTATTTGCCCGATATAACTACCTTTATTTTAGTTGAAACTTCTGAGTATAACTTTAACTCTACATCATAAATTCCTACTTGTTTTATAGCAGTTCCAACATCTAATTTTTTCTTATCAACTTTTATATTAAAACTTTTCTCAATTTGATCTGCTATATCCTTATTTGTAATAGAGCCAAATAGTTTACCATTGTCACCAGTTTTAACTTGTAAGTTTATTTCTTTTCCTTTTAATGAAGCTGCTAACTTTTGAGCTGCCTCCATTTCTGCTAGCTTTTGTCTTCTTTCTGCCTCTTTTTTATTATTTAATACATGAACGTTAGTATCTGTAGCTTGTTCTGCAAGTTTTCTTGGAAAGAGATAATTTCTCGCATAACCATCAGAAGTATTAACTACATCTCCCTTTTTTCCTAAAGATTTTACATTTTTTAAAAGTATAACTTTCATTACTCTTCACCTTCCCTAATATATTTTTGTATAGCATTTTTTAGTTTTTGTAATGCTTCATCTATAGTAATTGATTTAAGTTTTGCACCTGCCATAGTCATATGACCTCCCCCTCCTAAGGTTTCGAGTATAAGCTGTACATTCACGTCGCCAAGTGATCTGCCGCTAATGTAAATCTCATCTTTTATTTTAACAAAAACAAACGATGCCTGAATACCTGTAATATTTAGCAGCTCATCCGCAGCTTGAGCAGCTAATACAATATCTTCTATTTCCTTAGGACATACTGCTATAGCTATATTTTCATATACTTGAGCTGACTTAATAACTTCAGCTCTTTTTAAATAAACATCTAAGTTATCTGTAAAAAATTTTTTTACATCAATAGTATCAGCTCCAAGTTTTCGTAAAAAAGAAGCTGCCTCAAAGGTTCTGGCACCAGTTTTAAAAACAAAGTTTTTAGTATCAACGTATATACCTGCTAAAAGTGCTTCTGCTTCTATTGGCTTGAGTTTTGGATTTTCAACCATATATTGGAGCATTTCAGTCACTAACTCAGATGTAGATGATGCATATGGCTCTATGTAACTTAAAAGAGAACCTTCTATAAAATCTGCAGCTTTCCTATGGTGATCTATTATAACTATTTTTTTTGAATTATTTACTACATCTATGTTATTCACATAACTTTTACTATGCACATCTACAAGAATTAAAAGACTATTTGGATCTAACTTATCAATGCAAGTACTGCTGCTTATAAATGCATCTTTATAATCCTTTTCTTTTTTTATCTTGTCTAAAATTATATTTATGCTGCTGTTGATGTCATCAAACACTATAAAGCACTGTTTCCCAAGTGATTTTACAGTACTATAAAGTCCAACAGCAGATCCTAAACAATCTATATCTGCATTTATATGACCCATTATAAATATTGTACTACTTTCATTTATTAAATCTACTAAAACACGAGATATAACTCTAGCTCTAACTTTGGTCCTTTTTTCGACTTCTTTTGTTTTTCCACCGTAAAATAACAGCTTCTCTCCATTTTTAACTACAGCTTGATCTCCGCCGCGGCCTAAAGCTAATTCCTTAGCAGATGCTGCATACTTTTCATTTCCCATAGGAGTATCTGCACCGCGGCCAACCCCTATACTTAAAGTTACTTCTAACTTATTTCCCATATCTATTTTTCTTATAGTATCTAATATATCAAACTTTTTCTCCATTTCTTCTTTAATATATTTATCTTGGATACACAAAACATATTTATTGACATCATACTTTCTAATCATTGCCTTAAGCCTTTGCGAATAAGCATTTATGCTTCTCTCAATTTCTGCTATGATAAGTGGTCTTTTTCCCTCTTCTATTGTCTTTAACACATCATCAAAATTATCTACTTCAATAAGCATAACGTCATATTTATTTTCATTTATATAACTTTGCATCTTAAATAATTCTGTAACTTCATAAAAATATAATATTACTATACTTTCATTTTTATTTTCAGATGAGTCTATGGCATTACCGTATATATCGTAGTATCTATCATTTAATTTAATATATCTAAATACACTTTTCTTTCCATCTAAAATCTGTCTTACATTAAACTTCTTGATAAAGTTGTTAATATTTAAACCAAGTATGTCTTCATTATTCATCATAGAAGAAAATCCTTGATTGTACCACAAAATTCCTCCTCTATTATCTGTAATTGTTAAAGGAAATGGTAACTTTATAAGAGAATTTCTAGTAGCAGTATCTAACTTAAAAGAAAAGTTTTCTATAAACCTTTTCCATTCGTATCTTTTTGACTTTGAAACCCTATAATTATATACAATAAGTGCTATATATAAAACTACACATAGAGCCCCTACATACAAATTACTATAAAACAATAACATAATAACAAGAACAGCTATTATAATCATATATATTTTATTACCTGATACAAAACTATCATACTTTTTATCCATATAACAAGTCCCCCGTTATCATCTTTTTTCTTCTCTTTTGTGGAGATTAATTTTTCTAAAGTCAAAAAATATATCTGATAATCCAGCAAGCATGTAGACAACTGCAATTTGTGAGAAACCAGTTAATAATATTATTATAAAAGTAAAAGTTTTAGACATTTTAAATTTGTTTTTCAAGTAATAAGCCGCAAGAGCAAAACCATCTAACAAAAGTACAAGTTGAAGTATGTACTGAGAAGAAATGGCTATGGAATCTCCTAAAGCAATATTATTTCTTTTAAGAAACAATCCAATTACAAGTACTATTCCAATTAAACTTCCTGTTTTTGCACTAACATAAAGCTCTGAAAATGGTGCTATTGATTTTACATTATATCTTAACTTTTTCAATATTTTTTTAGTTATAGTATAGTTTAAATATGAAAATGTAACTGAAATCATTACTATAAGTGCTGGAATAATACTCATAATATACTTAGTATTAAACATACTTGAAACCTGATCCAGTGAAGCAAGTTGTTCACTGCTGACACCCATTTTTGAATACATTTGCTTAACCATGTTCATTGAATCTTTAAATTGTGCTGCAATATCATTTACAAACCCTACTAATCCTCTTTTATCTATAAGACTTATGTATATTCCAAAGTCAACTATCATTGCAGCTGCAAAAGCTGCAGCTAAAAACAGTATAATTGTACTTATGCTTTTATCATTTTTAATCAAATATCCTAGTGTAATACCTGTAAGTCCAAATAAAATTGAAGATGATACAGCTGATATAGGATTAAAAACCATACCTATAATTATTGCACTAATCACTACCGATACTATCGTAACTTTGTAATTTTGTCTTATGAAAAGCACTGTAATAGGAATTGGTAAAATAAATATTCCTATTAAAGAAAAAATAGGAATATAAACACTCATAAGCATTAATATTACTACAAGAGATGTAATTAATCCTGCCTCTACTATTGCTTTTGTATTATAATTTCTATTTTGCATTGCATCCTCCGTTTATTCCTTTTGTTTCAAATGATTATATAATTTACTTAAGCTTCTTCCATCTTTCTCTATTTTGTCTTTTTCTATTATACCCACTTTGAGTTTTTTAAGAACATTATCATCAACTACAGCATGAGAATATCCAAGTCTATCTGCAAGTAAATAAAAAATTATTATTCCTCCAGATATACAGTCCAATATAGCTTGATGTGCCACATTACTTCCTTTTGTTAATAATTTAAATAAATCACCAATTATGCATAGGAGATCTGCTTTTAATTCTTCTATAACTTTTATGCTGTTCATTATGTTAAGATCATCTTTTTTCATAATTATCCCCCTTAAGCCTTAACTTTATTTTAGTTATTTTAACTTAATTATGCAATAAAGTTATACCATAATCTTTTATCAGTTGGGTCTGCCATATAAACATAATTTTAACATATCATTTGAACTTTAACCAATTTATATTAAATTACAAAAATGTCGTCTATAATTATTACTACATATGTATAATTTTCAAACATAAATACATCTAATTTTGTTAATTTTCATTGTAAATTATATAAAACAAAGGTTATTGAAATAAATAATTTCAATAACCTTTAAGTGCAAGCTTATTATAACTATTCTGTTGTGAATGGTAATAAAGCTATATTTCTTGCTCTCTTTATAGCTTCTGTAAGCTGTCTTTGATGTTTAGCACAGTTTCCAGATATTCTTCTAGGAAGAATTTTTCCTCTTTCTGTAACATACTTTCTTAATTTATTTACATCTTTGTAATCTATTCCTTCAGCTTTATCTAAACAAAAAGCGCAAACTTTTCTCTTAGATCTCCTCATTTTTCCATTGCCTCTTCTGGCACCTTCTCTATTAGCCATTTTAAATACCTCCTTACCAAAAATTATTAATTAGAAAGGTATATCTCCATCATCTACAGGAGTAATATCCTCTCCATAAATTGAATCATTAAAACCTTGAGTATTTTGAGATTGTTCAGATGAATTTGCATTATTGGATGATGCTGATTTGTTGCCCCATTCAAGAAATTGAACTTCATCAGCAATAACTTCAGTAACATACCTTCTACTGCCATCTTTAGCTTCATAACTTCTCGTTTGAATTCTGCCAGAAATTCCTATAAGTTTTCCTTTACTCATGTAATTTGCAGTTGATTCTGCTTGCTTTCCCCATACAACTATCGGTATGAAATCAGCTTCTCTTTGACCATTTTTAGAAAATCTTCTATCAACGGCTATAGTCAAAGTAGTAACAGCTGCACCAGTCCCTGGAGTAAATCTTAACTCTGGATCTTTGGTCAATCTTCCAATTAAAACAACTTTATTCAATTAAAACACCACCTACTGTTCATCTTTAACTATGATGTGTCTTATAACACCATCTGTAATTCTAAATACTCTATCTAATTCTTTTGGTAAATCAGTATTTGCACTGAAATTTATCAAAGTGTAAAAACCTTCGTTAACCTTGTTTATTTCATAAGCAAGTTTTCTCTTACCCCATAGGTCAACATTTTCTACTTCTCCACCACCATTTTGAATTACATCTTTAAACTTTTCAACATTAGCTTTAACGCTTTCTTCATCTAATGATGGATCTAATATAAATATAGTTTCATACTTTCTCATCAGAGATTCACCTCCTCCCCTTGGACTAACGGCTGTATATAACAGCAGGGACTTACAATTTAATATTGTATCACTTTATTATAAACATAGCAATATTTTTTTAACCCTCAATCACTACTTTTTTTGCATCTTTTTCGAATTTACTTCTAGGAAGCATTACTATTCTTTCACAAGTGCAGCATTTAATTTTAATATCAGCACCCATCCTTATGATTTTCCACTGTTTTCCTCCACATGGATGTTGTTTTTTCATTTCAACAATATCTCCAAGATTAAAATTTTTTATCATTTTAATCACCTTCTTTTATTATTTTTATAGTAAAACATGTTTTTTTACAGCAGCTTTGTTTAATTCTTCAAAAATTTCTTTTCTAAGTTTCATCTCAGCATCCCATTGAGTCATAGGTTTTACTTTACCAACTACCCTAATAGTTACATTGCCATTTTTAATATCACTTATTCCTAAAACACTAGGTCCATCAGTTACATACTCATTTTCACTTTTAAATTTATCACATAATTTAGATATTATATCTATAATTTTATTTATATCTTCTCCACATGGAACATCAAAGTTAACAGCAATTTTACTGCTGCCTCTTGAGTGATTTGTTACCTTGCTTATAAGTCCATTTGGAATTATGTAAATATCTCCGTTAAAGTCTCTTATTTTTGTAACTCGCAGCTCTATACTTTCAACTACTCCATCTTTATTGTCTATAGTTATGTAATCACCTACATTAAATTGATTTTCAAACAATATGAAAAATCCATTAATAACGTCTTTTATTAAACTTTGAGCTCCAAATCCTACAGCAACTCCACCTATTCCTGCAACAGTTATGCCAACTCCCCCTAATAGTGTTTCCATAATTCCCATTAATCCAATAAAGTAAACAGAATACTTTAATACACTTTTTAAAATTGCACCAACAGTTTTAGCTTTTTTTTCATCTAATGAAAATTTAAAATTCTTCTGCTTTGTTACATATCTTTTTATAATTGCATTACCTATCTTTATAGTAAGGTACATGCATATAAAGATGATTATAATTTTTATAATATCAGTTCCTAAATTATATAAACTCTCCATACTAATATTAAACTTACCAAATCCCACACTTTCTTTATCAAGCTTAACGTTCAAAGCAGGAATAGGAACACTACTTTTCATAATATTTCCTCCAGTATCAATCCTCTATTTCTTCATACTTATTATCTTTCCTCATATATATTTTTTTTACTTCAATTTTTTTATTCTTTATTAGCTGTTTAACATCATCTATATATTTTTCATTGATCCTAATGCTTAATCCGCAGCTTTTAGTAATGAATGTAGGCGTTGGCATAACAGCAACTTCCACATTATTATCCTTTAGAATACTCTCTCCACTTATAGCTCCATGTGTATTTTCAAAAGTTAGAATATAATAATTATTATTCATTTCAAACATAGTTCAAATCTGAACTATACCTCCCCTCTATCCTTTATGAAAATTATTCAATAATAATAAGATTTTATGTTTATATTCTATTATATCAGAAATAATATAAATATAAGTATTTATATTTATAGGTAATAAAAAAATTACATGATGTACCTATTGCGGCCTATATACAATATAAAATTTACATAATGTCTATAAGCTTTAATAAATTGGACAAATATTGTCTTATAAACTATAGTAAATGCTATAATTAAAAGTAATTATTAACTCTAAATAAAAATTCATATAAAGGAAGTGATCATTAATGGACAAATTTTTAAATAAAATAGATAAAATTATAATATTCTTTTTATTATATACTTTGGTGTTTTTAATATTCTTTAGTACACTTAGTTACACACTGCCATTTGTACTAGCTCTAGTCTTTGCCTTGATACTAAAAAAGCCAACGAAATTTTTGATGAAAAGATTTAAATTGAAAAATTCTTTGGCTTCTTTAATAACTACTATTTTATTTTTTTCCATAATAACATGTATACTTTACTACGGTATTACTAACATTACTCAAGAAACAGTACAGTTTGGTAAAAATGCTCAATCGTACATATCAAATAATTCATCTAATTTGTATTCTTATATGGATAAGCTTAAAAGCTATTATAATAACTTAGATCCATCAATTGTCAATACAATAGAAAAAACTTTTTCAGGTTATGTTAGTAAAATTTCTAATATAACTGTTAGTATAACTAGTAAAATAGTATCCATGCTGCTTAACTTTTTAGCTTCAATACCATATTTAATAATGCTTGTAATCTTTACATTGTTTTCTACATACTTTTTTACAAAAGACATAGCTTCTACAAAAAATAAAATTTTAAATATACTATCTGAAAGTAAAGCAAATAAAATATCCAATATTTATATACAAGCCAAGCACATGCTAACTAATTACTTTCTTTCATATTTATTTATAATAGGGTTAACATTTATTGAAACACTTATAGTATTTTTAATATTTAAAGTCAAGTATGCATTAATGCTCAGTATAATATGTGCAATAGCAGATGTTCTACCTATCCTTGGAATAGGAGTAATATATATACCCCTTGCCATAATATACTTTTTAATGAAAAATTACATTGTGGCAGTAGGCTTAATTATCTCATATATATTGGTATCTACAATTAGACAAATTATTGAGCCTAAAGTTGTCTCTTCTTCACTAGGATTACACCCTGTAGCAGTTTTAGCAGCTCTATACATAGGTATAAAAGTTCATGGATTCTTAGGAATAATTTTTTGTATGTTCTTAGTTGTATTTTATAACATACTTAAAAAAGTAAATATACTATAAAGTATCTACTTTGTGTATAAAAAGCCTCCTGATGGATAAAATTCATAGTATCAGGAGGTTTTATTGTAATGAATAAATTAATTATAGATTCTTCATCAAAAAATTCAGTTGCAACTTTAAGGGATGCTTTAAGTAAAGAGGTATATCCCGTATTAAAGTCTGGAAGAACATTAGTGATATTATGTATTGGTACAGATAGATCTACAGGCGATAGTTTAGGCCCGCTGGTAGGACATAAATTAAAATTTTTAATACGAAATAAAGTTTGTTTATACGGAAATTTAGAGAAACCAATTCATGCAAAAAACTTAGAGAAAACACTTAAAGAAATTAAAGATAAGTTTGTAAATCCATATATAATTGCAATAGATGCTTGTTTAGGTAGTATACAAAATGTAGGGAAAATAATTATAGAAAATAAACCTTTAAACCCAGGTTCTGCTGTTAATAAAAGCCTTCCAAAAGTAGGTGACTTAAGTATAACAGGTATCGTAAACATATCTGGTACAATGGAATTTATGGTACTACAAAATACAAGACTTTCTGTAGTAATGCAAATTGCAGAAGTAATATCTCGAGGAATATATCATTGTATTTTAAAAACTATTGGTGGAAAAAGTGCAAGTATTGAATTAGAAAATAAATTTCTAACTAACATTAATGCTTAATAATAAATATACTAAAATAAGCTATTATATGATCTATTATTAAGTATGTATTCTATATCATCTATAGATTTATTACCATAGTCTATAATCAGGGCTCCATCTTTCTTTATATTGTTATTTATATTCAACCCTGATAAACCGCTGCTTTTTAAATTACATATTATTGCATCAACTATAGAATTTTCGTTATCTTTTACTACAGTATATCCTTTTTTTAAAAGCTCTTGCTTTACATAATTTAATTCATTGGAAACATATACTTTCATACATTACACCTCTTTGTAAGTTAATATTCCCTTATTATTTACTTTTATTCATATTTACTAGGCAAAATAAAGAGACTGCTGCATTAAGTAATTTATATACAACATATTATATAAATTACTTCTAGTGCAATAGTCCCTTAAAATTTAATTATTTATACAATTATTTAATACTTGTTTTTCTTCATCTGACAATTCATACCTAGACATACCTTTGTCTATTGGCTTAGCATATGAACTACTTTGGTTTCTTCCATATATACCCGTTATAATAACACCATCATTACTTTCGTCAAGAAGTGCTATTGAAAAACTCAAATCACTTCCAACATCCTCAAATGCTCTATACCTAACTACAGAACATTTCTGTATACATTTTTTAAATCTTGTATTTAAACTTTCATATAAATCTTTCATATATTTATAATCTTCTTGTGTCTTATCTATTTTATTAAGATATGAGTTTACCAACTCCTCTAAATTCTTATTATCTACTCCTCTCATAAGTTTCTTATATTTCTTTTCTAATCTACTTAAAGACCTATTTGCAGATATAAGTAAAATAAATAATATTACAATTAATATTAAAAAGCCAAGTAAAATATATACTTGAAAATTGTTTATTAGCTGTATGATATTTTGCATGTTTTTATCCCTCCGTCAATGTTTCACGTGAAACACATTTTAAACTAGTTTTATTTCTAACTTTACTTATTGATTTAACTTTAATATATCAAGTATTCTCTGGAGATCTTGCTCTGAATAATATTCTATCTGTATTTTTCCCTTGTTCTTTTTATTTAATAAGGAAACTTTAGTACTAAACAAATTTTCAAGCTTATTTTTTATATCCAAATAATAGGGATTTAAAGTTTGTTCTTTTATATTAGTATCTTGATTGTCATTTTTATTTGTGTTTATATTTTTTATAAATTTTTCAGTTTCTCTTACACTTAAATCTTTATCAATTATCACCTTAGCTAATTTACGCTGCAATTCTTTATCTTGTAATCCTAATAATGCTCTTCCATGTCCCTCGGATATTAAACCATTATTTAAATACTCCTGTACTTTTTCATCTAGATTTAATAATCTCAAGCAATTAGTAACAGCAGTACGTGATTTCCCTATTCTATTACTCAATTGTTCCTGCGTTAAATTAAAGTCATCAATTAATCTCTTATATGCTAGCGCTTCTTCTATTGGATTTAAATCCTGCCTTTGTATATTTTCAATTAATGATACTTCTAGTATATCTTTTTCAGTTAAATTCATTATAATTGCAGGAACCTTTTCCAAGTTTGCTAACTTTGCAGCTCGCCATCTTCTCTCTCCAGCTATTATATTATATGTTTGTCCATCTTTCTTTAATATTATTGGCTGAATTACTCCATGTTCTTTTATAGATTCAGAAAGCTGAGTTATCTTTTCTTCATTAAAATTTTTTCTAGGCTGATATTTATTAGCTTGTATCATATTTATATCTACCATTTTTATAATACCATTATCTTTTTGATCCATCTGATGTTCTACTTTTTCCTCGGGTATTAATGCACCTAACCCCTTACCTAGTCCAATTTTCCTACTCAATTAATTTTTCACTCCTTTTTATCTGAGACTGCCTACTTAAAAATTCTTTTGTTAAATTACTATATGCTTTAGCACCTCTGCATTTATCATCATATAAAACTATAGGCAGCCCAAAGCTAGGTGCTTCTGCTAGTCTTACGTTTCTAGGAATCAAAGTTTTATACACTTTATCCTTAAAATATTTTTTAACTTCTTTTAAAACATCACTTGATAATTTGGTTCTCCCATCATACATACTTACTACTACGCCTTCTACTTCAATATCTTGATTTAATGATCTTTTTATAAGTTGTATTGTATTAACTAGTTGTCCAACTCCCTCTAGTGCATAAAATTCACATTGTATAGGTATAAGAACACTATTTGAACATGTCAATGCATTAATAGTTAGTAATCCTAGAGAAGGAGGACAATCTATAAATATAAAATCAAACTCTTGCTTTAAATTATTAATCTTTTTCTTTAATATAGATTCCCTTTCATTTTTATTTATAAGTTCAACTTCTGCACCTGCTAATTCCATATTAGAAGGTGCTGCATAAAAGTTATCTATAAGCTCGCATTTTCTTATAACGTCATCCAATTCTATATCTGAAGTCAATACATCATATATTGATTCCTCTATAGCTGCCTTATCAAAACCAAGCCCACTAGTAGTATTTCCCTGCGGATCAATATCTATATCAAGTACTTTATAACCTTGAATAGCTAAATATGAACTTAAGTTAATACTAGTTGTAGTCTTTCCAACACCGCCTTTTTGATTAAATATAGATACTATTTTCATACACATTTACACCTCTCATACAAAAGTAACAGACATAAATATAATCCTTATCTCCAATATTTAAGTAAGTCATATATTACAAAGACGTACAATTAAATTTAATCATATATTTAATTATATATTTTTATATAATATATTAAAAGTATTTTTACAAAAATGTAATGTAAAATTAATTTTAATTTCTTGTACTATATTAAAGTTAATTCTATTTAAAATAAAAGATAGAGTTGATTCTTCAACTCTATCTTTTAATATGTTTCACGTGAAACATATTATATTATTTTTTAGGAATCGTTATTGTTATTTCTATTTTATCATCTAAATCTTTAGAATTATATTGTGCGTTAAGTCCATATTTATCAAATACTTGTCTAACCGTATTAATATAAACTCTAGGAGAAAATATTCCCTTTATCTTTTTATTAACTTTTTTCTCTTTACCTTTAATGCTTTCCTCTAATTCCTTATTTATCAGCTCTTCAGTCTTTTTTACATTCAAGGATTTTTTTATAACTAAATTAAGTACTTTTTTCTGTAACTCAACAGTTGGAAGTTTTAGCAGTGCTCTAGCATGTCTTTCTGTTAAATTATTTTCTAAGAGCATATCCCTAATTTCCTGTGTCAACCTTAATATTCTAATTTTATTTGCAATAGTGGATTGTTTTTTGCCTATTATCTGTGCAAGTTTTTCCTGCGTATAAGAATATTCTTTTATAAGGTTATAGTAAGCTTCAGCTTCTTCTATAAAATTTAAATTTTCTCTTTGTAAATTTTCTAGAAGAGCAATAGCTGCTGAATCCTTATCACTTATATCCACTATTATAGTTGGCACTTCCTTTAACCCTGCCTTTTTAGCTGCTCTTAATCTTCTTTCACCTGACACCAATTCATATTTATCTTCGCCTATTTTTCTAACAGACAAAGGTTGAATTATACCATAAGTTCTTATAGATTGAGCCAATTCATCTAAACTTTCTTCATCGAAGTATTTCCTTGGTTGATATACATTAGGCAAAATTAGATCTACAGGCACATAATTAATATTTTTTTGCATACTTAACTCATCCTTCTTGTAAATTCCTATTCTTAACACTTCTTCGCTATTTTTTAAATTCCTTCTCAAGCATCTAAATTTTCGTGTGACAAATTATAACACTTATTTTAAAGGCTTTTTAGAAACTATCCCCGGCTTTCTTGGATATGTGTTATTTGTGTGCTTTAATTTTTTTATAACTACAAGATTATGGTTTAAATCACTATCTTTTATATCAACTTCTATTATATCCTCTACCTTACATCCAAGAATAGAAATAGCATTTTGAGCTTCCTCAATTTCATCTACTACAGCTGGTCCCTTCATTGCAATAAAATATCCACCAACTTTAACATAAGGAATACATAATTCACTTAATACTGTGAGATTAGCTACTGCACGTGATACTACAGCATCTGCTTTTTCTCTATATTCTTGTTTTCTTGCATAATCTTCTGCTCTACCGTGAATGGTATTTATGTTAGTTAATTCAAGTTTATCTATTACTGCATTTAAAAAATTTATTCTTTTATTTAAAGAATCTAATAATGTTATATTTAAATCATTTTTAACGATTTTCATAGGGATGCCGGGAAAGCCAGCACCAGTGCCTATATCAATAACATTTTTTGCTCCTTTTAACGGTATAAATTTAAATATATTTATGCAGTCAATAAAATGTTTTTTTATTATTTCATCTTCATCAGTAATAGCTGTTAAATTTATTTTCTTATTCCATTCAATTATCATATCTTTGTATTTAACAAATTTATCATAAGCTTTTTCATCAAAATTAATATTTACATCATC
Organism: Clostridium sp. JN-1; assembly: GCF_003718715.1. Lineage (NCBI taxonomy): Bacteria > Bacillati > Bacillota > Clostridia > Eubacteriales > Clostridiaceae > Clostridium > Clostridium sp. JN-1. The sequence continues at coordinate 2,789,811 of NZ_CP033465.1, forward strand.
GCAAGCATCTTTCATTATATCAAAATAATTCATACCTACTTCTCCATTCTACTACTATTTTATAGAAATATACAACCTTTAAATTTAATTGCATTTACTAATAAGTTCTATATTAATTATTACAAAATCAAAGTTAAATTTCTATAGTAATTACTATTTGTATTTTTCTTTTCTATATTCTTTTTCAAGATATATTAAAAGTACCGATATATCTGCTGGAGAAACACCAGAAATTCTTGAAGCTTGCCCTATATTTATTGGTTTTATCTTTTTTAACTTTTGTATAGCTTCTATTCTTAAACCTTTTACAGTATCATAATTAATATCAACAGGTATCATCTTATCTTCAAATTTCTTAAACTGTTTTATCTGTTCTAATTGTTTATTTATATAACCCTCGTATTTCGAAATTATATTTACTTCTTCTTTAATATCATTACTTATACTTGGTCTATTTTTATCTAAAGGTTCTAATTTAAAGTAGTCCAGTTCAGGTCTTTTTATTAATTCATATAAAGTTGTAGTCTTTTTTAATTCAGATGAACCCAGGGATTCTAAAAACTCTACTACTTCCTTCTTTGGTGTAATATTAACCCCTTTTATTCTGTTTATTTCCTCGTAAATAGAATTTTTTCTATCTAAAAACTTTTTATACCTCTCCTCAGTTACAAGTCCAGCCTTATATCCCATTTCAGTTAACCTTAAATCAGCATTATCCTGTCTTAAAACTAATCTGTATTCTGAACGAGAAGTCATCATTCTGTATGGTTCTTCAGTACCCTTAGTAACTAAATCATCTATAAGTACCCCTATATATGCGTCTGACCTCTTTAAAATTAAAGGTTCCATTTTCTTAATTTTAAGTGCAGCATTTATACCTGCAATAATACCTTGAGCAGCTGCTTCCTCATATCCTGAGCTGCCATTTACTTGTCCTGCTCCAAATAATCCTTCTATGTTTTTAAATTCTAATGAGAGTTTCAATTGCTGTGGATTTATGCAATCATACTCTATAGCATATGCTGTTCTTGTTATTTCAACATTTTCAAGCCCAATTATAGTTCTGTACATGGCAAGCTGCACTTCCTCTGGCAGTGAACTTGAAGCACCTCCGACATATAATTCTTCGGTATTTTCTCCTTCTGGTTCTATAAACAATTGATGCCTTTCTTTATCTGGGAACCTCATAACCTTATCTTCAAGTGAAGGGCAGTACCTTGGTCCAACAGATTTTATACTGCCATTATATAAAGGTGATCTATCTATATTATCTCTAATTACTTTTAAAGTATCTTCTGTTGTATAAGTAAGATAACAAGGAACTTGATCTCTATCTATATTATCGCTCATAAAAGAAAATGGAACTACTTCTTTATCTCCATTTTGAATTAACATTTTGGAAAAATCCACACTTCTTCTATTTATTCTAGCTGGTGTACCAGTTTTAAATCTTCTAAGTTCTACTCCTATATCTAAAAGACTTTGAGAAAGATCCTTTGCTGGAAATAATCCACTAGGACCGCCGCTATAGCTTACTTCTCCTATTACTATTTTCCCTTTTAAATATGTACCTGTTGCTAAAACAACAGCTTTAGTTTTAAAATATGCTCCATTTCTAGTTAAAATTCCACAAACTTTATTATTTTTTACATCAATTTTAGTAACTTCAATCTGTTTTAAATACAAATTAGCCTGCTTTTCTATAACATTTTTCATTCTTTCAGAATATCTTCTTTTATCAGCTTGAGCTCTAAGCGAATGAACTGCAGGACCTTTTGATGTATTTAACATTCTAGATTGAATATATGTATGATCTATATTAACACCCATTTCACCACCTAAAGCATCTAGTTCTCTAACTAAATGTCCTTTAGCAGTACCTCCTACACTAGGATTACACGGCATTAAAGCTATGCTATCCAAATTCATTGTACATATTAAAGTTTTACATCCAATTCTAGCTGCTGCAAGGGCCGCTTCACAACCGGCATGACCAGCACCAATAACAACTACATCGAATTCGCCGCCAAAGTATTCCATAAATATCTACCTACTTTCCTAAACAAAATTGAGAAAATATTTTATTTATTATATCTTCCTGTAAAGTATCTCCTACTATTTCTCCTAAGCTGCTCCAAGCATTTCTTATATCTATAGATGCTAAATCAATTGCTGAAGTATCTTTTAATGCTTGAATTGCTTGATTACAACTATACTTGCCTTTAATTAAAGCTTCTTTATGTCTTGTATTTGTCAAAATAAGTTGTTTAGATTTTATTTCTCCTTTGAAAAATAACTTCTTTATCTGCTTTTTTAATATATCTATGCCTTTTCCTGTCTTTACAGAAGTTTCTATTACATGGTCTTGATTAAGTTCCTTTATCTTATTAACATCTATCTTAGATGCTAAATCACTTTTATTTAACAAAACTATATACTTCTTGTCTTTTATATACTCAATAATTTTCTTATCTTCGCCGTCTAATTCTCTACTTAAATCTAACATCAATATTATTAAATCTGCTTGATTTATCTTTTCTTTTGATTTTTCGACTCCCATTTTCTCAATTAAGTCTTCCGTCTCTCTTATTCCAGCAGTATCTATTATCTTTACAGGAATCCCATTTATATTTATATATTCTTCAATAATATCTCTTGTTGTTCCGGGTACTTCTGTTACTATAGCTCTTTTTTCTTGAAGCAAATAATTTAATAATGAGGATTTACCAACATTAGGTTTACCAATTATTACAACATTAAGGCCTTCTCTAATTATTTTACCTTCTTCTGCTGTACTTAAAATTTGATCAATTTTTTTAACTACATTATTTAACTTTACTGAAACATCATCTGCAGTTATTTCTTCTAAATCTTCCTCAGGATAGTCTACTGTTGCTTCTATGCTTGCAATTGTTTCAAGAAGTTCTTCTCTTATCTCATTTATTTTCTTGGAGAGCACACCTTTTGATTGTTCAACTGCAGATTTCATGGATACTTCCGTTTTAGCAGTTATTATATCCATAATTGACTCTGCCTGACTTAAATCTATTCTTCCATTTAAAAATGCTCTTTTAGTAAACTCCCCAGGTTCCGCCATTCTCGCTCCCTGCTTTATAACCTCTTCAAGTATTTTTCTAGTAGCAACAATTCCTCCATGACAATTTACCTCTACAGTATCTTCAGCAGTAAAACTTCTAGGAGCCTTCATGTAACTTACAAGTACTTCATCTAAAGTGTCACCAGTTTCTTCTTCCACTATAAAACCATGCCTCATAGTATATGGTTTTATGCCATTTAAATTTTTATTATTTTTAGTTCTAAAGATATTATTAACTATATTTAAAGCATTATCACCAGAAACTCTTATTATTGAAATTCCACTTTCACTCAAACCACTACTTATAGCTGCTATAGTATCAAATTCTTTCATAATTTAAACTCCTCCCTATAATATAAAGCAAAAAGAAAGCCATAATATCAGGCTTTCTTTAAATCCACAACGATCCTTCTAAAAGGCTCCTCACCTTCACTGTAAGTATTTACATAACTGTCATTCTGAAGTGCTGAATGAATTATTCTTCTTTCATACGGATTCATTGGCTCAAGTTTTACAGGCCTTCTTGTTCTCTTTACTTTACCTGATATTTTTCTGGCCAACCTCTCTAGAGTTTCTTCTCTTTTTGCCCTATAGTTTTCCGTATCTAAAATAACCCGTTTATATTCAGCGTCATGTTTTTTATTTACTACAAGACTTATAAGATACTGAATTGAATCTAAAGTTTCTCCTCTATATCCTATAAGTATTCCCATATCAGGACCAGTTAATATTATATTTATAACATTATTTTCTTCTTTAATTTTTATCTCTGCCTTAATCCCAATACAATTTAACATTTCCCTTAAAAAAGTTTTTGCTTCATATATATAATCCCTTTTAACTGTAACTTTTATTTTAGCTGGCCTAGCCCCTATATTAAAAAAACCTTTTTTACCATGATCTAAAACTTCAACTTCAACCTTATCTTCTGTTGTCTTTAATTCATCTAAAGCATTTTTTAGAGCATCATCTACAGTTCTGCCTGTCATTTCAATAACTTTCACTTTTAAGTCACCCCCTAGGCTTTACTGGTGATTTTTACTATCGCTAACTTTTTTCATAATTAATGTTTGTGCTATTTGTATAAGATTGTTTATTACCCAATACAACACTAAAGCCGATTTTAATGACCAACTAATAAAAACCATAAATCCAGACATAGCTATATTCATGGTAGTTGTACTTTTAGCCTGAGCATTATCTCCAGTAGGCATCATTAATATTCCTGAATAATATGTAGTAATACCAGCAAGTAATGCAAGTATTATGTCTCTTTTAGCTAAATCTTGTATCCAAAGAAAATGTACTCCATTTATGCCTTGTAAATTATTGAAAACATAATAAAGAGCTATAAATATTGGCCATTGAATTAACATTGGAAGACATCCGCCCAACGGATTCACACCTTTTTCTTTATACAATTTCATCATTTCCTGTTGAGCTTTTTGAGGATCATTTTTGTACTTATCTTGTATCTTTTTTGTCTCCGGCTGTATTTTACTCATAATTATTGATGATTTTGTCTGTTTTATATTCAGAGGAAGTATTATTAGTCTTATTATAAGTGTAACTAAAATAATTGTTACACCATATGAAATGTCTTTATTTGGGATCACTGTTACTACACCTTGGTGTATGAAATTAAAAAATTGGACAAATGCATTGTTTAGATACTTCAAAATGTAAACCTCCTGATTACTTATTTAACTGGATCATATCCTCCTTCATTGAAAGGATTACACCTCAGAATTCTTTTTATAGACATAAAACCACCCTTTAATACACCATACTTTTCTATAGCTTGTATGGCATATTGAGAACAAGTCGGATAGAACCTACAACATTGTCTTTTTAAAGGTGATAAGTATTTTCTGTAAAATTTTATTAAAAAAACTAAAAATTCTTTCATTTAATTATACAGACCTGCCTTTTTTAAAAGATTTTTAAGAGCCTCATCAATTTCTTTATAACTCTTTCCCCTAGCAGCAGTTCTTGCTATAAAAACTAAATCATTATTTTTTGCTAAATAATTTTTATTTAGCCTGTAACTTTCCTTAATTAATCTTTTAGTTCTATTTCTAACTACACTTTTTCCTACTTTTTTACTTACCGATATTCCAACTCTATTTATATTTTTTTTATTTCTATAAACATATAGAACTAGTAAATGATTTGAAAATGATTTTCCTCTTCTATACACAACTCTGAATTCTGAATTCTTTCTTATCTTATTATCTTTCATTTACTTTGCTCCTTTTTTCCTGCAATTGCAGAAAAAGGCCACAAAAGCGGCCCTTATGCTGTTAATTTCTTTCTACCTTTTTGTCTTCTTCTTTTTATAACATTTCTACCTGATAAAGTTCTCATTCTTTTTCTAAAACCATGTTCAACTTTTCTTTGTTTTTTCTTAGGTTGATAAGTCATCCACATTGTAAACTACACTCCTTTCTGCAACAAGTATTTATAATATATCATCCTTACAAAATTCATTATAAATTTTTAGTAGGATTTAATTTAATCAATTACCAACTTATTACCATCCTCACAATTTCACTATTAAATTATATATTTACCTAGATATAATGTCAATATTATTATATCTATTCGTAAATTGAATTTTATGTATAAACTTCTATTTTAATGTTTATATTGATCATATCCTTCCAAGAGCAAACCTAACTATTAATATTTTTTATATTGTTTTTGTGGATAACTTCTTGAATAGCTTACTATGTTCTGATATTATTAATAGGGAACTGTGTATAACTTTTGTTTTTTTACTTTTATCCACAGCTGTGGATAAAATTGTGTATAACTTGTTATACTCTTGTTATATTTATTTTTTATTTTTAACTAAACTTCTAATATTATTCATTTTAGAGGTTGTTAGCACTTATTTTTTATTTTCTGTTGATAACTTTCTTTTAATAAAAAATATCAACATTTTAATTAACAAGTGCATAATTTTATAAACATTTGTCAAGAAATTATAATGATGTTCATAAATATGTTTATAATTTCTTTATTTAAAGACTGGAGGATAAAAA